>NZ_JAMQBJ010000001.1:0-2140350 GCF_023701425.1 Proteus sp. FZP2095 | reverse complement strand
CAGAATTTGCTTGGCGGCCATAGCGCAGCGGACCCACCTGAATCCATGCCGAACTCAGAAGTGAAACGTTGTAGCGCCGATGGTAGTGTGGGGCCTCCCCATGTGAGAGTAGGGAACTGCCAGGCATCAATTAAAGCGTTAGTGTTTAATAACATTAGTCGCACAAAGAATACGCGGAGCGGTAGTTCAGTTGGTTAGAATACCTGCCTGTCACGCAGGGGGTCGCGGGTTCGAGTCCCGTCCGTTCCGCCAACATTAAGAAACCTAAGTCGTTAGACTTAGGTTTTTTTTTGCTTAAAAATTAGAATAAACCAAAAATTAATCAGAAATTTTTAAGTAAATATAACTATTATGTATAAAAATAATTACTTTGTTGATTATAGTGTCCTTTAAAAGGGTGAGAGCGAAGCTTGCCTTTGGTATACTTCAGTTATAGCAAGAAATCTTGCTGTTTATCTGAGGCTGCTAATGGCGAAAAAACCGACTTATTCAGTGCGTTTTGTGGCAGGTCAACCTGTTGAAAGGATTGAGCCTAGCCCGCCTCTAAGTGAAAGAGAGGATACTCTGCCTATTGGAATGCCTCTTTATACAGAAGGCTCTCTAAAAATTGCGGTTTGGAATATTTATAAACAGCAGCGACCCAATTGGCGTAATATGTTAGAAACGCTTTCAACAGATACACATTTGCTTTTGTTACAAGAAGCGCAAACCACACCAGAGCTTGTCCGCTTTGCTGGCACTCATCATTTAATTGCAGATCAAGTTCCTGCCTTGGCTTTTCAACAACACCCTGCAGGTGTGATGACATTATCAAGTTCTCATCCTATCTATTGTTGTCCTCTCAGGGAGAAAGAGCCCTTTTTAAGACTACCGAAATCAGCATTAATTACGGTATATCCGCTAATTACGGGTGATCATTTAATGGTCATTAATGTTCATGCGATTAATTTTAGTTTTGGTGTTGATGTTTATCAGCGTCAGTTAAGTAATTTATTTGTTCACATCATGCATCATAAAGGGCCTGTTATTTTAGCAGGTGATTTTAATGCGTGGAGTCGCCCAAGAGTCAATGTATTAAAACGTTTTGCGAGAACATTAAAACTTAAAGAAGTTATTTTTGATAACGATTGGCGTACAAAAGCCTTTGGTAAACCCTTGGATTATATTTTTTATCGCGGATTATCATTGAATAAAGCTGAAGTATTAATCACAGATGCATCTGATCATCATCCTTTAATTGCGACATTTTATTAGTGAGTGATTATAATATTAGTTAATATTAAAGTTTTAATATTTGAATTTAATGTGATTATATTATCTATTGATTAGATATATTATTTCATGAGTGCTTTATCTATCTATTTAATATATTTGTTATGTTAATAACTTTTACTATAATTTTCCTGTCTATCTAATGTCACTGAGTATAGGAAATAAAATGCCAACAAAAAATATAGTTATTATTGGCGGCGGTACAGGCGGAACTATTCTTGCAAATATCCTAGCTAAAAAGTTAAATGACGAAATATTTTCAAATAAAATCAAAATAACGCTTATTTCAGATAATCCTAACCATTATTACAAACCTGCATTTATGTATATTGCATTTAATCTTTTTTTAAAAGAAGAACTAATGCGGTCAGAAAGAAGTTTATTAAGACCTGAAATTGAATTTGTTATCGATAAAGCAGAACGTTTTGACTTTAATAATAAAGTTATTTATTGCGAGTCTAATAAAAAATATAACTATGATTTTTTAGTATTAGCAACAGGTTGTGTTCCTAGTCCTCATAGAATTGAAGGCTTAAAAGAAGCAGGAAATCATTTCTACCAATATGAAGCAGCTAGAATACTCGCTGATAAATTAGCTAAAATTGAAAAAGGTAGAGTGTTTATTACTGTTAGTTTCCCTGAAACACCTAATGTGCCTCATCAATGTGGTATTGCTCCTATGGAGACTACATTGATGCTGGATGAACTTCTTCGCCAACGTCGGGTGAGGAATAATATTGAGATTGTTTATACCTATCCTACAGTTGCTCAACTACTAAGAAACTGTCTGTTTATGCAACAAGAAGTTTGTGAAGTTCTTCCAGCAGTATTCTCTGAGCGAGATATTAAAGCTAAACGAGGCTTTACGTTAAGCCATGTTGATCCTGATAAGAAAATCGCTTATTCAAAAGAGGGTGAGGCAGAGCCGTTTGATATCCTTATGAGCACACCGCCAATTACTGCGGTTGAGGCGATCCGTAACACAGGCTTAAGTGAACATAATAATGGTGAAGGCTGGTTACCTACTGATCCTGAAACATTGCAAGTTTATGGGTTAAATCAAGTGTATGTTCTTGGTGATACGGTTGATTTACCGATTAGTAAAGCCGGTGGTAGTTGCCATAACCAAGCTGGTGTGATTGCAAATAATATCTGTGGTGAGCTTCGCTATGGTTATCCTGCTGCAATTTATGATGGTCGAGTGCAAGCTGTCGCACAAATGGGATTATCTGCAGGTATGCCATTACAGTATGACTATAAACATGACGTAATTCCTACACCACCAACAAAGTTGGGTGGGTTATTGCGTAATAGTTATAACCGAGGCTTATATTGGGCAACCGTTAGAGGATTATTATAGGGGATACAATAATGAGTGAAAATAATTTAAGCCCAGCAGATATTCAACTTTTATCTGATGAAGATAAATTACATCTTCAACATTTATTAGAAAAAGCAAGACCATTATTGGCATTAAAACGGTTTGATAATATCGTCGATTTATTATCTTTAATATCAGATTCAATAGATATTATGGATAATGCAACAGTTGAAAAACTTTCGGTTGCATTTGAAGAAACATTAATTCCAGTTTGGGAATTAAGTGCTGCTTATAATATGGCAAAGAAAGAATCTATTTATCAAGATAAAAAATATACATTAGGTTCAACTTTTGCATTATTAAGAAACCCTGATACCCTTAAAGGAATTTCAATTATTCTAAGAACAGTTCAGATTATCGGGGAAAATAACAAACGAATAGAAAATTAATTAATATTTGGGAGATATAATGACGCAAAGTAATAAACATTTTAATACTCAAGCAATACATTATGGTTATTCTCCGTTAGATTCTCAGGGGGCATTAGTGCCTCCTGTTTTTCAAACATCTACTTTTGTTTTTCCAACTGCACAATATGGTGCTGATTGTTTTTCAGGAAAACAAAAAGGGCATTTTTATTCTCGGATCTCAAACCCTACATTAGAGTTATTAGAAAAGCGTTTAGCTCAATTAGAAAATGGTGAAGGTGCTGTTGTATTTTCATCTGGTATAGGAGCAATTACTTCTAGTTGTTGGTCATTGCTTAAACCTGGTGATGAACTTATTGCTGATATGACAGTTTATGGCTGTACTTTTACGTTTTTCAATCATGGGCTCGCTAAATTCGGCGTTAAAATAAAGCATGTTGATTTAACTAACCTCGAAAAATTAAAAGAGGCGATCACGGAGAAAACAAAACTTATTTTCTTTGAGACTCCGGCTAATCCTAATATGCGAGTGAGTGATATCGCAAAAATATCAGAAATTGCGCATCAGCATAATATATTAGTCATGGTAGATAGCACTTATTGCTCGCCTTATTTACAGCAACCTTTAGAGCTTGGCGCTGATATTGTAGTGCATTCTATGACTAAATATTTATCAGGTCATGGTGATGTAACAGCAGGTGCAATTATTACTACACATGCCCTAGCAGATAAAATACGAGTTGAAGGTTTAAAGGATATGACTGGTGCTTGTCTGTCCCCTCATGATGCCTCATTAATTTTACGAGGCATAAAAACGTTAGGCATAAGAATGGAACAGATCTGCCAAAATGCACAGCGTATTGCACAATATCTTGAAGATAATCCTAAAGTCGAAACTATTTATTACCCTGGGCTAGTTTCATTTCCTCAATACGAACTTGCTAAGCGTCAAATGCGTTTAGCTGGAGGTATGATCGCCATTGAGTTAAAGGGAGGAATAAAAGCAGGCCGAGAGTTTTTGAATCGCTTAAATCTCTTTAGTCGAGCGGTAAGTTTAGGAGACTGTGAGTCTTTAGCTCAACATCCCGCCACAATGACCCATGCTACTTATAGTGCAGAAGAACGACAAAGGCATGGTATTAGTGATGGTTTAATTCGATTATCAATTGGTCTTGAAGATGTGAATGATTTAATTGCTGATTTAAAACAAGCACTGGCTTAGTGAAGATCGCATAATAAAGAAAAAGGCTGTGAATTAATCCACAGCCTTTATTGTTTAACTCAGAATTGTTGACTCAGAAATATGATTTATTTCTGGTTCATTCTTGGTTTGATACCTACATAGTAACCAATAGTTAAAATAGCTACCCATACCATACCGACAATCAATGCCATTCTGGTTGACTCAAAATAGCCTAAGATTGCGATAACAAACGCCATAAAGACGATAGTCAGTGCTGGAGCAATAGGCCATAGTGGTACTGGGAATTTCAGTGTTTTCACTTCATCTGCGCTCATCTTACGACGCATCGCGACTTGAGAAAGTAAAATCATTAACCATACCCAAACTGTTGCAAATGTCGCAATAGAGGCGATTAAAACGAAGATTTGCTCTGGGATTAGGTAGTTAAGTACTACGCCCAGTAACAAGACAACAGACATCACTAGCACAGTCATCCAAGGCACACCATTACGAGTGAGCTTCATAAAGGATTTTGGTGCTTGTCCTTCTTGAGCCATTCCGTACATCATTCGACCAGCACCAAAGATATCACTGTTAATCGCAGAGATTGCGGCCGTGATAACCACAAGGTTTAAGATATTTGCTGCTGAATTGATCCCTAGATTTGAGAAAATCTGTACAAATGGGCTACCGTTATGGCCGATTTGTTGCCAAGGGAAAATACACATTAGAATGAAAATTGTCAGTACATAGAATAATAAGATACGAAACGGTACGGCATTGATAGCTTTAGGAATGGTTTTTTCAGGATCTTTAGCTTCACTGGCAGTAATACCAATCACTTCAATTCCACCAAACGCAAACATGACAATGGCAAGTGAGGCGATAACCCCTTCAATACCATTTGGCATAAAGCCACCAAACTCCCATAAGTTAGAAATACCAATAGGGTGTTCAGTTTGTTGCCCAAAGCCATACATCATAATGACAACACCACCAATTATCATGGCGATAATTGCAGTTACTTTAACAATAGAAAGCCAAAATTCCATTTCACCAAATATCTTCACATGGCAAAGGTTTAATGCGCCAATAAAACAAACTATCCCTAATACCCATATCCATTGATCAACATCTGGGAACCAGAGTTTCATATAGAAACCAAATGCCGTGACGTCAGCTAAACAGACAATCAGCATTTCAAAAACGTAGTTCCAGCCCGTTAAGAAGCCAGCTAAAGGCCCCATATAATGGCTTGCATATTGTGAAAAAGAGCCCGCAACAGGATGATGAACTGCCATTTCCCCTAATGCACGCATAACCATAAATACTGCTGCACCACCAATAAGGTAAGCAAGCAATACAGCTGGACCCGCTTTCTCAATGGCAGCCGCAGAGCCATAAAATAAACCTGTACCGATTGCAGAGCCTAGCGCCATGAAACGAATGTGCCGCCCTGATAATCCTCGTGAAAGTTGATTCTCTTTTTGCATCTAAAGTATTCCCATCTCTGTCCAATGGAGGATCTCTATCCTCTTTTTCAGTGTCTTCTCGCACGTTAGCTATTCAAAACAAACCATGTACCTTATCATAAAGCCTCTTACGGTGAGATAGTTATCTGTAATAATCATCAGCATTCATTGGATATCAGAGTTTCTTATGCAATACCCCATTAATGAAGTGTTTCAAACCTTACAGGGTGAAGGTGTTTTTACTGGCGTTCCTGCACTTTTTGTTCGATTACAGGGTTGTCCTGTAGGTTGTAGTTGGTGTGATACCAAACATACTTGGGAAAAAGAAGACCAAAAAAAAGTTCCTCTTGGTGATATTCCTATTAAAACGCAAGA
This sequence comes from Proteus sp. FZP2095, assembly GCF_023701425.1. Taxonomy (NCBI): domain Bacteria; kingdom Pseudomonadati; phylum Pseudomonadota; class Gammaproteobacteria; order Enterobacterales; family Morganellaceae; genus Proteus; species Proteus sp. FZP2095. Next base: position 2,134,299 of record NZ_JAMQBJ010000001.1, on the reverse strand, counting down.
AAGCGATGCTTGGGGAGAAGCCAGCGTTACTCAGATTTTATCACTTTTCCAACAACAAAGTTATAGTGCAAAACACGTGGTTATCACAGGAGGCGAGCCTTGCTTATATGATTTACGCCCTTTAACAGAAGGGCTTGAGCAAGCAGGTTTTTCCTGTCAGATAGAAACCAGTGGTACTCACGATATTTTATGTAGTGAGAAGACATGGGTGACACTTTCCCCAAAAGTGGGCATGAAAGGGGGCTTTAAGGTATTAACCAGCGCAATCAATCGTGCTAATGAGATAAAACATCCTGTTGGACGTGAAAAAGATATTGAAGCGTTGGATGCCTTACTGACATTACGCACAGAGCACCCTGTACCTGTTGTTGCTTTACAACCTATTAGTTGTAAAGAGAGTGCGACGGCACTATGTATTAAAACCTGCATAGAGCGTAATTGGCGTTTCTCAATGCAAACACATAAATATTTAAATATTGCGTGATCGCGTTTTTAATATAAGAAATCAGCCAATAAAGGCTGATTTTCTTTTAGGTGATAACGGTTTAATGTTAAACCCGATTTACTCACCGCGGTAAATACATCCTGCTGTACACGTCTCTTTCACCATCACCGCAGATAATAATGGCAATGACGGTTTTACTTGCTGCCAAATCCATTTTGCCAGCACTTCGCTGGTCGGATTTTCTAGGCCTTCAATTTCATTAAGATAGTAGTGATCTAGACGCTCAAGAGTAGGTTTAAATGCGGCTTTCACATCAGCAAAATCAATAAGCCAACCTGAATGTGCATCAACTTCACCTGTTAGCTCTAATCTAACAAGAAATGAGTGCCCATGAAGACGTCCACATTTGTGGCCTTTAGGAACATGTGGCAAATGATGGGCTGCTTCAAATTGAAAATCTTTAAAGATGGTGGTTGTCATCAAAACTCTCTTGACTTAATTAGTAAAAAAAAGACACAAATAGTACGAAGTCTACCAGTGTAGCCGATTTAGCGTATCACGCCTAATCTCCCTTAATCTTAATGACTTGTTATGTTCCTTTTTGCTTATTAATTATATTGGTAAAGGAAACCGATAAATAAATTTAGCATTTAAGGTTATTAGATAGAGCCAACAGGTCTTTAATTCATCTTCTAGTCGTGGGATACCCTCTCAATATTAGAAATATTATCAAAGAACAATAAAGCACAAATAAGTGCTTCGCTTTTTAAGGCTAGATAAATGAGCAATCAACCTCCATTATTATCAATGCTTCCATTAACACAGGAACAATTGAATAAATTACAGGATGCAACAAAAGATCTCTCAACAGCGCAGATTGCATGGTTATCTGGCTATTTGTGGGGGCAGCTTGATCCTTCTGTTGTATCGGCATCGACAGTGGTTACCTCAGTACACGTACCTGAGCAGGAAACCATTACATTGATCTCTGCTTCTCAAACGGGTAATGCGCGTCATCTTGCCGAACAGTTACGAGATAATCTGATTGCTCACAAATTAAATGTAGAACTATATTCCGCAGGTGAATACAAGTTTAAGCAGATCCATAAAACAACAACCTTGATCATCATTGCATCTACGCAAGGTGAAGGTGACCCTCCTGAAGAAGCAATCGCTTTTTATAAATATCTGAATTCTAAAAAAGCGACTGAAATGAAAGAAACGTCTTATGCTGTATTTAGCTTAGGTGATACATCGTATGAGCATTTTTGTAAGGCAGGAAAAGACTTTGATGAGCGAATTGCACAACTAGGTGCAACACGCTTATTACCAAGAGTTGATGCTGATGTTGAATATCAAGCCATTGCGGCTGAATGGATAGAACAGCTTACAGAGATCTTAAAGGCAAAAGTTCCGACACAAACTACGCAAGTCTTACAACAAACACAGTCAGGTACGACAGATACGATTGAGTCATCTATTTATCATCGAGATGCCCCTTTTACTGCCACATTACTGACTAATCAAAAAATTACAGGCAGAAATTCAGATAGAGATATTCGCCATATTGAAATCAGCCTTGAAGGTTCTAATTTGCAATATCAACCAGGCGATGCACTGGGCGTTTGGTTTAATAACTCACCTGAAAAAGTTGATGAACTTATTACTTTGTTGTGGCTAAAGGGGGATGAACCTGTCACGTTAAAATCTCAAACATTCACCTTAAAAGAAGCGTTACTGCACCATTGTGAGCTAACCCAAAATAGTGCACCTATCGTAAAAGCCTACGCCCAATTGACGCGTCATGAAGATCTATTGTCATTAGTGGCTGATAAAACCAAACTTCAGCAATATGCAGACAAACATCCTATTAATGAGATGGTACGCCAATATTGTGCTCAACCTACAGCACAAGATTTTGTTGATATTTTACGTCCACTGACTCCTCGTCTTTACTCTATTGCATCGTCACAACAAGAAGTCGAAGACGAAGTACACCTTACTTTAGGGGTTGTGCGTTACGACGTTAACTCTCGCGCTTATACCGGTGGGGCTTCTGGCTTTTTAGCGGATAGCTTGAAAGAAGGCGATAGTATCAATGTTTTTATCGAAAAAAATGCGCATTTTCGCCTACCTGAAGATAACACCGCCCCCATCATTATGATTGGCCCAGGCACAGGTATTGCACCTTTTCGAGGTTTTATGCAACAGCGCGAAAATGACGTAGCAACAGGTAAAAACTGGTTATTTTTTGGTAATCCTCATTTTGTAGAAGATTTTCTCTATCAAGTAGAATGGCAACGTTATGTCAAAAGCGGTCTGCTAACTCATATCGATTTAGCATGGTCACGAGATCAAGCGCATAAAATTTATGTACAAGATAAATTACGTGAACGTGGTAGTGAGATTTGGCAATGGTTACAACAAGGCGCTTATCTTTATGTCTGTGGCGATGCGTCACGGATGGCAAAAGATGTTGAACAGACGTTGTTAGATATTGTGATGGAGTATGGCAATAAAAATATTGAAGAAGCAGATGAATACTTAAGTGAGCTACGCCTAGAACGGCGTTATCAGAGGGATGTCTATTAAATGAAATCACACACTCAAGCGCCCTTAGTGGTTGAAGGAAAACTGGCTGATAGTGAACGCATGAAAAAAGAGAGTCACTTTTTACGCGGCACTATTACAGAAGACTTACAAAATGGTTTAACGGGTGGTTTTGAAGGCGATAACTTTCTATTGATCCGCTTTCATGGCATGTATCAACAAGATGACAGAGATATTCGTGCTGAACGTGCGGAACAAATGTTAGAGCCTCGTCATGCAATGATGTTACGTTGCCGTTTGCCCGGAGGCATTATTTCGCCTAAACAGTGGCTTAGCATTGATAAATTTGCGACTGAAAATACGCTTTATGGCAGTATTCGTATTACCAATCGTCAAACATTTCAATTTCATGGCATTTTAAAAGGCAATGTAAAACCGGCACATCAAATGCTGGTAGCAACAGGTCTGGATGCTTTAGCGACCGCGAACGATGTTAACCGTAACGTGTTATGTACTTCAAACCCAGTGCAATCTTCATTACACCAAGAAGCGTATGAGTGGGCGAAAAAAATATCAGAACATCTGTTACCTCGCACCCATGCTTATGCGGAAATTTGGTTAGACAAAGAGAAAGTTGCCACAACTGATGAAGAGCCTATTTTAGGAGAAACCTATTTACCGCGGAAATTTAAAACCTCGGTGGTGATCCCGCCTCATAATGATGTTGATCTCCATGCTAATGATATGAATTTTATCGCGATTGCTGAGAATGGGCATTTAGTTGGCTTTAACGTGCTTGTAGGTGGCGGTCTTGCAATGACACATGGCGATAAAAATACCTTTCCTCGCTTAGCCAGCGAGTTTGGTTATATCCCTATTGAGAATACATTGGCAATTGCAGAAGCTATTGTGACGACTCAACGTGATTGGGGAAATCGAACTGAACGTAAAAATGCAAAAACAAAATACACACTGGAACGTGTTGGCGTAGAGACATTTAAACAAGAGGTTGAACGTCGTTCTGGAGTAACTTTTGAGGCTATTCGACCTTATAAATTTACCCATCGAGGCGATCAAATCGGCTGGTTAAAAGGTGTTGATGATAAATGGCACCTTACTTTATTTATTGAAAGTGGTCGATTGATTGATACACCTGATGTTCCATTAAAAACGGGAGTGGCAGAAATTGCCAAAATTCATCAGGGTGATTTCCGACTGACTGCTAATCAAAACCTAATTGTGGCAGGTGTACCAGAGAGTGAAAAAGCCAATATTGAAGCGATCGCTCGTCGATATGGTTTGATGAATAGCCAAATTACACCACTGCGTGAACATGCAATGGCGTGTGTTTCTTTCCCAACTTGCCCATTGGCAATGGCGGAAGCTGAGCGCTTTTTACCTTCATTCACCGATACCCTTGATAACTTGATGACAAAACATGGTGTGAGTGATGAGCATATTGTTGTGCGTGTAACGGGATGCCCGAATGGCTGTGGTCGTGCTATGTTGGCAGAAGTTGGGCTGGTGGGTAAAGCTCCTGATCGCTACAACTTGCATTTAGGGGGAAATCGCATTGGGACACGTATTCCTAGAATGTATCGTGAAAATATTACCTCGCAAGAAATCATTGCAATACTGGATCCACTGATTGGTGAATGGGCAATTTCTCGTCATAACAATGAAGGTTTCGGTGATTTTCTTATCCGTACTGATGTTGTTAAACCTGTATTGAATTCAGCGATTGATTTTTATGAAGTGCAGGAGGCAGTATGAGCCTATTTCAGCTTGCTTCGCTAAAACAGTTACCTGTTAAAGAGCAAACACATGCTTTGAGCGAGATTAATCAACAGTTAGAGCAATTAAGTGCCATTGAACGGGTTACTTGGGCTTTAGAACATTTGCCTAAAGCCTATGTATTAAGCTCTAGTTTTGGTATTCAAGCTGCGGTATGTCTGCATTTAATCACTCGGCAATATCCTGAAATTCCGGTGATTTTGACTGATACAGGTTACCTATTTCCTGAAACCTATCAATTTATTGATACGTTGACTCTGCAGTTACAACTTAACTTGAAGGTATATCGAGCTGAAATATCTTCATCTTGGCAAGAAGCGCGCTATGGCAAACTTTGGTTAGAAGGCATTGATGGTATTGAACGTTATAACCAGATAAATAAAGTAGAGCCGATGGAAAGAGCGTTAAAAACATTACAGGCTCAAACATGGTTTGCAGGTCTTCGCCGACAACAAGCTAAAAGTCGTGAACATTTACCCGTGCTGTCAATCGCAAAAGGGATATTTAAGTTTTTACCTATCGTTGATTGGGATAATAAGCAGATCTATCAATATCTTAAAGATAACGACTTACCTTATCATCCTTTATGGGAACAAGGCTATCTCTCTGTGGGAGATACTCACACAACCCGAAAATGGGAAGACGGTATGAGTGAAGAAGAAACACGATTTTTCGGCTTAAAACGTGAGTGTGGATTACACGAATAACGCCATTATCTGCCAATAAATAATTTGGGGAATAGAGCTTATCTATTGCCCTTTTTGTCATTTATAAAATTATAACTATTTGAAAACACTTTGTTTTTCCTTATTCCTTTCTGTTCCATCACATAGCTTTTTGTCATTTCATAACCTCTAAAGCACCTTTTATAGTCGTTAGTTATAAAGTGAACAACGAAGGTGAAATACGCGTATGGATTACCTACCCTTATTTGTGGAATTAAAAGAACGCCCAGTGTTATTGGTTGGTGGTGGTCATGTTGCTGCGCGTAAAGCTTTGCTGTTGTTAAGAGCTGGCGCTCGCTTAAGAGTGATTGCACCTCAGTTGTGTGATGAATTACACCTTGCTTACCAGCAAGATAAAATTGAATGGGTATCAGCAAAGTATCAATCTGAACATCTATTAGGAATGATGCTTGTGATTGTAGCCACTGATGACAGTGTGCTTAATCAGCAAGTTTATCTTGATGCACAAGCACGGCATATTTTTGTCAATGTAGTGGATTCACAACCTCAATGCTCATTTATTTTTCCTGCCATTATCGATAGAAATCCTATTTTGATTGCCATTTCATCGGCGGGAAAAGCGCCTGTTTTAGTGCGAATGATCCGTGAAAAGTTAGAAGCCTTATTGCCAAGTTCATTAGGCGCAATGGCGACAATAGCCGGAAAATGGCGCAACAAAGTGAAACAGCACTTAGAGACTTTTCAAGCTCGTTGCCGTTTTTGGGAGCAAGCTTTCAGCGGTAAATTTGCTTCTTTAGTGGCAAGCGATCAATTAGCACAAGCAGAGGCCCTGCTTGAACAACAATTGAAACAAAAAGAGTGCCAACAAGGCGAACTTGCATTGGTTGGAGCTGGCCCCGGTGATGCAGGGCTATTAACACTGCGTGGTTTGCAGGTTATTCAACAAGCTGAAGTTGTGCTCTACGACAGTTTAGTGAGCCCAGAGGTTTTAGAACTTGTTCGCCGTGATGCTGACACTATTTGTGTAGGTAAAAGAGCGGGACATCATAGTGTTTCTCAAGAAGAAACCAATGCACTTATCGTGAAATATGCGCAACTTGGTAAACGCGTTGTTCGATTAAAAGGTGGTGACCCCTTTATTTTTGGACGTGGTGGTGAAGAAATTGAAGTTGCTATCGCGCATGGGATCTCTTTTCAAGTTATACCGGGGATCACTGCAGCGAGCGGAGCGAGTGCCTATGCGGGGATCCCATTAACCCACCGACAATATGCTCAAAGTGTCACCTTTATGACAGGGCATTGTAAAGCCGATGGGATCGAGCCGGATTGGGCATCGTTAGCGCAAGCTAATCACACACTCGCTATTTATATGGGAACAGCAAAAGCAGAGCTTATTAGCCAGCGTTTAATCAAACTAGGACGTTCTCCATTAACGCCTATCGCGGTGATTAGTTGTGGCACTCGTCGTGATCAGCAAGTCTTCACGGGGGATCTAACACAATTAGCGCAGTTAGCTGAAAAAGCACCGACTCCCGCTTTATTAATTGTGGGAGAAGTTGTTGCACTACATCACCAACTTGCGTGGTTTGGTGATAGGTACGCTTATCAATCCTTACCGTCACTCCATTCACCTTTGGTTCATTTTGCCTAAATGAGGTTGTTATGAATGAAACACAGCTAACCCATCTTCAGCAATTAGAAGCAGAAAGTATTTATATTCTGCGTGAGGTTGTCGCTGAATTTGAAAATCCCGTCATGCTTTATTCAATAGGTAAAGATTCCTCGGTGATGTTGCATTTAGCTCGCAAGGCGTTTTATCCCGCGAAATTACCTTTTCCTTTGTTGCATGTTGATACTGGCTGGAAGTTTCGAGAAATGTATGAATTTCGAGATAAAACGGCTAAAGAATATGACTTTGATCTTAAAGTTTATCGAAATCCACAAGGGGTAGAGCTTGGGATCAATCCGTTTATTCATGGTAGTGCAAAACACACAGATATCATGAAAACCGAAGGGTTAAAGCAAGCTTTAGACAAATATGGGTTTGATGCGGCATTTGGTGGTGCGCGCCGTGACGAAGAAAAATCACGTGCTAAAGAACGTATCTATTCGTTTAGAGATAGAAAGCACCGCTGGGATCCGAAAAATCAACGCCCTGAATTATGGAAAAACTATAACGGACAGATTAATAAAGGTGAAAGTATTCGTGTATTTCCGTTATCTAATTGGACAGAGCTCGATATTTGGCAATATATCTATTTAGAAAATATCGACATTGTTCCGCTCTATTTTGCAAAAAATAGACCAGTTATTGAACGTGATGGCACTCTAATTATGGTAGATGACGACAGGATCGATCTAAAACCTGGTGAAGTGATCTCACAGCAAAAAGTAAGATTTAGAACGTTGGGATGCTGGCCATTAACGGGGGCGATCCCTTCTCAAGCAGAAACACTCCCCGCCATTATTGAAGAAATGCTGATTTCCACCAGCAGTGAACGACAAGGGCGTTTAATTGATAGTGATCAGTCCGCTTCAATGGAACTGAAAAAACGCCAAGGTTATTTTTAATCGGAGGAAATATGGGACTTTTAGCCGTAAAAACGAATCAGCTTGTCGCAGGTGAAATCGCACAACAGGGAGGTGTAGAGCGCTATCTCAAAACTCAACAGAATAAAGGATTACTCCGATTTCTAACCTGTGGCAATGTCGATGATGGAAAAAGCACATTAATAGGGCGTTTACTTCATGACACAAGGCAGATCTATGAAGATCAGCTTTCCACATTACAAAATGAAAGTAAAAAGATCGGTACTCAAGGTGAAAAACTCGACCTTGCTTTGCTGGTGGATGGATTGGCGGCAGAAAGAGAACAAGGGATCACTATTGATGTAGCGTACCGCTATTTTTCAACTTCAAAGCGTAAATTTATTATTGCTGATACACCAGGGCATGCTCAATATACCCGCAATATGGCGACAGGTGCATCAACAAGTTCACTTTCTATTTTGTTGATCGATGCTCGAAAAGGCGTACAAGAACAAACACGGCGACACAGTTTTATCAGTACACTCCTTGGGATCCGTCACTTAATCGTTGCAATCAATAAAATGGATCTAGTGGATTATCAGCAAGCAATTTTTAACTCGATCCAACAAGATTATCTTCATTTTGCTGATCAGCTCCCAACGGATCTAACCATTGAGTTTGTTCCTATTTCTGCCCTTGATGGTGATAATGTGGTTTCTCCCTCATTGAATATGCCTTGGTATCAAGGAAAAACGTTGCTTTCATTATTGGAAGATGCGCCGGTTAAATTAGGTTCAGACGCGCAACCTCTGCGTTTCCCTGTGCAATATGTGAATCGTCCAGATTTAGATTTTAGAGGATACAGCGGTACGGTATCTTCGGGCGTGCTTTATCAAGGGCAACAAATCAAAGTACTACCTTCAGGAAAACAGACAACGATTAAACGTATTGTCACTTTTGACGGTGATTTAACACAAGCCAAAGTAGGGCAAGCCATTACACTGGTTTTGGCGGATGAAATTGATATTAGTCGTGGGGATATTATCGTTGATGATAACGATACAACCACCAATATTAGTACTCATGCATTAATCGACGTGGTGTGGATGTCAGAGCAACCTTTAGTACAAGGGCATACTCTAGACATTAAGATTGCAGGCAAAAAAAGCCGCGCCAAAATAGAGAATATTCATTATCAAGTGGATGTGAATAAGCTTACTCAACAAGTAACAGATAACTTAAGTTTAAATGCAATAGGTAGTGTTGAAGTCTCATTTGAAGAGCCATTAGTGTTGGATAACTATCAAATCAATAGCGATATGGGCGGGCTTATTTTTATTGATCGACTAAGCAATGTCACTGTTGGTGCTGGACTTATTCGAGAAACAAGAGATAACGCGATACAAACTACGACACAATATGATGCTTTTGAAGTCGAGTTAAACCAGCTTATCCGTCGCCATTTTCCCCATTGGGGAGCAAGAGATCTTCTTGGAGGAAAATAGTGGTGATAAGCAACGATATTGTTTGGCATCCTCATAAAATTGGATTAAATGAACGCGAATCACAACAAACACACAAAGGATGTGTGCTTTGGTTTACAGGTTTATCTGGTTCTGGTAAATCCACGCTTGCTGATGCGCTAGAGCAAGCGCTTTATCATTACTCACAAAAGTATTCACTCATCCATACCTATCTATTAGATGGAGATAACTTACGTTATGGATTATGTCGTGATCTTGGATTTAGTGCAGAAGATAGGCACGAAAATATCCGCCGTGTGGGTGAAGTGGCTAAATTGATGGTAGATGCGGGACTGATCGTCTTAACGGCTTTTATCTCGCCTTACCAAAAAGACAGACAACAAGTTAGAGAGCGTTTTGAGCAAGGAAGATTTATTGAGATCTTCGTTGATACGCCACTTTCTATTTGTGAAGCTCGTGATCCGAAAGGACTTTATCAAAAAGCAAGACGAGGTGAGATAAAGGAATTTTCAGGTATCGATTCGCCTTATGAACGGCCCATTGATCCCGAATTACATTTAGACGGCACACTTCCTATAAATACCCTTATCCAACAAATCATCACATACTTACGGCAAAAAAAAATTTACTGTTAATTTTATGATGGTATTAAATTATCTCTACACACCCCACACACAAAAAGGGTGGATGTGTAGAGATAATGTATGTATTTAAAGTAAAATATGCATATTACGCCATACTATTTCAAATGCGACTTACGCATTAATTAAGAGCCCATTTATTTATAAATAACCCCCATAGCACTTCATCTGAATAAGAAAAAATTAAACCTTAATCTGAATTTTATAGAAGTTATCCACGTTTCTAGTGAGGATAATGGGAATAATAATGTAATATATTCCAGCACTTTTGTGGCGTCTGTGGTTGAGTTGTGGGATGATTAGCCCATTAATCTTGGGGGTGGTAATGGGGAAATTAACAGTCTTACTTCTGATTTTACTTGGCTGGCTACAATATTCATTGTGGTTAGGTAAAAATGGTATCCATGATTACAACAAAGTAACTCAAGAAGTTGAATCTGCATTGGCGCAAAATACGCAGTTAAAAGAGCGTAATGATCGTCTATTTGCAGAGATTGATGACCTCAATGGCGGGCAAGAAGCGTTAGAAGAGCGTGCTCGTAGTGAATTAGGAATGATAAAGCCTAATGAGACATTTTTCCGTATTGTGAGCGATAAATCTCAACCACGTCGTTAATTTATTGAATTAATAGTGTGTCCTGATACAAATATCATAATGAATATAACAAACTCTACTCTTCCTATTGTTGCCGTTATTCCGGCAGCCGGCATCGGAAGTCGAATGCAATCAGTCTGCCCAAAACAATATTTGAAGATTGGTGGATTGACTATTCTTGAACATACCATTAATGCCTTATTGAAACACCCACGTATAACGCAAATTATCGTGGCAATCAGCCCTAATGACAGCTACTTTCACACTTTATCTTTAGCACAAGATAAAAGAATAATTACGGTTGATGGTGGTGGTGAACGCGCTGACTCCGTATTGTCAGGTTTAGAATATGTCACTCAACATTTTCCTGAAAACACATGGGCATTAGTTCACGATGCAGCAAGACCTTGCCTACATTTTGGCGATCTTGACCATCTAATTAAACTCATTGATGAAAACGTGATGGAACCCCACTTTTGTGGTGGCATTCTTGCGACACCGGTTCGCGATACAATGAAACGTAGTTATCACCAAGATAACCATATTGAACAAACAGTAGAAAGAACAACGCTATGGCATGCTTTAACGCCACAATTCTTTCCTGCATTGTTATTAAAACAAAATATAGAAAATGCACTCTCTCAAAAAGCAACGATCACTGATGAAGCCTCAGCGATGGAGTTTGCTGGATATGAACCTTTATTGGTTAAAGGTCGTGCAGATAATATCAAAGTTACTCAGCCAGAAGATTTAGCGCTTGCAGAGTTTTTCCTCTCACGCCAAATCACCAGTATAAGGAACACATAATAAATGAGAATTGGACACGGTTACGACGTACATAAATTTGGCGGTGAAGGCCCTATTATTATTGGCGGTGTCAGAGTTCCTTATGAACAAGGGCTATTAGCTCACTCTGATGGTGATGTAGTTTTACATGCGGTTACCGATGCTATTTTAGGTGCAATGGCAATGGGTGATATTGGCACATTGTTTCCTGATACCGACCCTGCATACAAAGGTGCAGATAGTCGCGTACTCCTTCGTGAAGCCTTCTCACGCGTAAGAGCAAAAGGTTACCGAATTGGTAATTTAGATGTCACAATCATTGCTCAGGCACCAAAAATGCTACCTCATACACCACAAATGCGCGTCAATATCGCAGAAGATCTTCATTGTCACGTTGATGACATCAATGTGAAAGCGACCACAACAGAAAAGCTTGGATTTGTCGGTAGAAAAGAAGGCATTGCCTGTGAAGCCGTTGTTTTACTAATGAAAGAGTTATTACCTGAATGAGTGATTTACCCGAACTCCATTGGTTACATGGAAAACCACAAGCAACAGGTTTATTAAAGTCAATTCCTGAAGATTTTATTGTCTGTGAAGATCTTGGCTTCACCCTGGATGGTGAAGGCGAGCATGTCATGGTGAAAATCAGAAAAACAGGTTGTAATACAGCTTTTGTTGCTGAAAAATTAGCAAAATTTGTTGGGATCCATCCTCGTGATGCCAGTTACGCCGGTCTAAAAGACAGAAATGCAGTGACTGAACAATGGTTTTGTCTGCGTATGCCGGGTAAAGAGATGCCTGATTTCAGCCAGCTCGCTTTAGAAGGTTGTGAAATTCTAGAAACGACTCGCCAGCAACGTAAATTACGTATAGGAACACTAAAAGGTAATCACTTTACATTAGTGCTACGAGATATTTCTGATCGCAATTTTGTTGATGCTCGTTTGGCGCAAATAAAAGCAAAAGGTATCCCTAACTATTTTGGTGCTCAACGATTTGGTCGTAATGGTGATAATTTACGACAAGCCATGCGTTGGGCAACAGACGAAATCCGCGTAAAAGAACGAGGAAAGCGTAGCTTTTATCTCTCCGCGGCCCGTAGTGCGATGTTTAATCATATTGTCAGCAAAAGATTAGAATGTGATTTATATTCAAAAGTGGTACTCGGTGATGCAATGCAACTTCATGGGCGAGGTAGCTGGTTTGTTGTTGATGAAGCTGAACTGGCTCAAACACAAACTCGTTATGAAGAGCATGATGTTCATATTACTGCACCTTTACCAGGTAAAGGTGATTTAGGTACACAATCACAAGCATTAGATTTTGAAACGAAAAATCTGGCAGAATATGAAGCCTTCTGGTCGTTGGCTCGACAAGAACGCGTTGATAATACAAGACGTGCTATCAATGTATTACCAGAAAATATGTCATGGAATTGGGTAGACGACACCACTGTTTCTCTGTCATTCTTTTTACCTGCAGGAAGCTTTGCAACTAGCGTTGTACGTGAATTAATTTTATTAGGGAATGATGATGCTGAAAATATTGGTGAGTAATGACGATGGTGTGATGGCGAAGGGGATACAGACCCTCGCTAAAGCATTGCGCCAGCGTTATGATGTACAAATTGTTGCACCCGATCGCAATCGTAGTGCTGCATCTAACTCTTTAACAATCGACAGACCTCTACGCAAACAAGAGCTTGAGAACGGGGATATTGCGATTGTTGAGGGTACACCAACAGATTGTGTTTATCTTGGTGTAAATCATTTAGTGCGTCCTCGTCCTGATATTGTGGTTTCTGGTATTAATCATGGCCCTAATTTGGGTGATGATGTTATTTATTCAGGTACGGTTGCTGCAGCAACAGAAGGGCGTTTTTTAGGTTTACCAGCCATTGCTGTTTCACTTGATGGTGAAACGCACTTTGAGACAGCTGCTCAAGTAACTTGTGAAGTCTTGGCAATGTTACAACAAGTACCTTTAAGAGCCGGAAATATTCTCAATATTAACGTACCTGATATTCCTATTGATGAAGTAAAAGGTTTCCGTATTACACGCTGTGGTAGTCGTCATGCATCACAACATGTTTATACGCATACCGATCCTAGAGGAAATAGTCTTTATTGGATTGGGCCTCCAGGTGAAAAAAATGATGTAGGTCCTGATACAGATTTTGCTGCTGTTGATGAAGGTTATGTTTCGATAACTCCATTGCATGTTGATTTAACAGCGTATAAAGCACTTGATTTACTACAAAATTGGTTAAATAAAGCAGAGGTCAAAAAAACATGTTAAGTCGGTCAATGAAAGACTTACTGACAATGTTAAAACAGCATGGCATCAAGGATGAGAGCCTGTTGGAAGCAATGAGTAAAGTACCTAGAGAGCTTTTTATTGATGAAGCGCTTTCTCATAAGGCTTACGAAAATACAGCTTTGCCTATTGGCAATGGGCAAACTATTTCACAGCCTTATATTGTTGCCAAAATGACAACACTACTAGAATTACAAAGTACCGATTCTGTATTAGAAATTGGTACAGGCTCGGGATATCAAACTGCAGTATTAGCAAATTTAGTCCATCATGTTAGTTCTGTTGAGCGTATAAAGATATTGCAATGGCAAGCTAAACGACGTTTTAAACATCTTGATTTACATAACATCTCGACACGCCACGGTGATGGATGGGAGGGGTGGTCATCAAAAGCGCCGTTTAATGCCATAATAGTGACAGCATGTGCAACAGAAGTACCACAACAGTTATTGATGCAGTTAGCCGATGGTGGCAGGATGATAATACCTGTCGGTGAACAACAACAAATACTGAAGTTTATCCGACGTTTAGGTAATGATTTTCACTACCAATCTATAGAAACAGTTAGATTTGTACCTTTAATTGCAGGCGAGTTAGCATAACTTCCAGATAAATCTGACCGTTTTTTATTACTGCTTTTTAATAGCTTGTCGTAATCTGCACTAATAAATGAAACATTTTCAAAAAATTGCAGTCTTTTTGTTTAACTCGACAAATTGCTAGATGCTAATGCCTTTTTAAAGGGAGAAGGAAGTATGAATTCAGAAAGCCCAATTAAGCATGTCCGCTGGGCAATCATGTGTTCGGTAATTGGATTTGCATTAACAGGCTGTGCAGATACACCTTATCGTCCTGCACCCATTACCTCTGTAAATGATAGCTCTTCAAATAATACGGTATCAACCGCACCTGTAGTGACTAACAGTAATGCGACGCCTATTGAAAGAACTACCCCCTTACAATCGTCACCTCCTCCTTCAATTAAGGTGAACTCCGCTTCGTCTAATGGAGGCATGGTTCAGTCTCAAAACCAATCTCGTCCTCAAACATCTGTTGCAGCGCAAAATGTAAGTACTGATGGCTCTGGACGGATTGTGTACAACCGCAATTATGACAGTATTCCTAAAGGAAATTACAGCGGTAATACCTATACAGTAAAACGTGGTGATACCATGTTCTATATCGCGTGGATAACAGATAGCGATGTAAAAGAGCTGGCATCAATGAATAATATTCCAGAGCCTTATAGTTTGAATGTGGGGCAGGTGCTGAATATTGGTAACCGTCAAGTTAATACGGGAACCAATACAAATGTGAACACATCTGTTATCAATCAACCAAGTAGTGCAGGTGTTCAAACGGCTCAAACGAAACCGACAAATAACACATCAATGGGGCCATTGATCACTAAACCGGCAACAACACCGCCGAAAACAACGACTCCGCCACCAACAACCAACACGAATACCACAACGACAGCGAAATCAGCACCAACAACGGTTTCTGGTAAGTGGATTTGGCCTGCGCAAGGTAATATCATCGAAAGCTATTCGAGTGCGCCAGGTGGTAATAAAGGTATCGATATCGGTGGTACAAAAGGTTCACCAATTGTTGCAACCGCAGCGGGTAAAGTGGTTTATGCCGGTAGCGCATTACGTGGTTATGGTAACCTCGTTATCATTAAGCATAATGACGAATACCTCAGCGCATACGCACATAACGACACCATTTTAGTGCGCGAACAACAAAATGTGAATGCAGGCCAGCAAATTGCCACAATGGGTAGCTCTGGAACTAGTTCTGTCCGACTACACTTTGAGATCCGTTATAAAGAAAAATCACTCAACCCAATGAGCTATTTGCCTAAGAAATAGGTAAGTGATTTTTTACACGTATAGTGAATAATCCTAAAGTTAAGCCCTTTCCTTTACAAAAAGAAGAGGGCTTTTTCTTATCTGTAATTAATTAAAATATTGAAACAAAATAAATTTTACCTAAGTATAAGTGCTTATTTAAAGGTTATTAAAAATGAGAGGTCAATATAAAATTATAGATAACGTTAAATTAGACGGTTGATTCTCAACCAATGAATGCGTATGCTAAAAATTGTTATATAAAAAATGAATAAAGATTCGTTGTTATGAAAAGATGAACTATAAAACAACCTATTGTTTAGGTAGGTATTTTCTTTATTAGATTATCTTTTTAATAATAGTACGTAATATAAATTATTGGATATTATTTTAGTATTATGGATTTTTATTTGTTTTTTTAGATGTAAATAGTCACAAATAGTACATCAAATAGAGTAATTTTACGCATAGATAGATATACGTAAAATATAATAAAAAAACTGTTAATAACCTGCACTCAATAGTTAAGTTATATATTGAATAAAGAAAGAATAAAATTAACAGTAAAATAGATTATGTTATCTTTTATTTTGTAATTCGTTACAAGGGAAAATCAGTAAACCCGTTGTGTCGTGACACAGCGATAAACTGGTAAATAGACTTTAATTAGGAGTCGTTTACCTAAATTATCAAGGGTAGGAGCAGCTGATGAGCCAAAGTACGCTAAGAGTAGACGAGTTATATACAGATGAAATTGAAGAGAACATGGAAGAGTTCGATGAAGTTGCTGCAAAAGAGGCAGAAAATGAGTCTGATGCTCAAGATGAAATTGAACTTATTGAAGGAGTCAACCAGCGTGCGCTCGATGCAACTCAGCTTTATTTAGGAGAAATTGGTTATTCTCCGTTGCTGACCGCTGAAGAGGAAGTTTTTTTTGCCCGTAGAGCGTTGCGAGGCGATATTCCTTCAAGACAACGAATGATAGAAAGTAACCTACGTTTAGTTGTTAAGATCTCTCGTCGTTATACAAACCGAGGTCTTGCCCTGCTTGATTTGATTGAAGAAGGGAACTTAGGACTTATTCGTGCTGTTGAAAAATTTGATCCTGAAAAAGGTTTCCGTTTTTCAACTTATGCGACATGGTGGATACGTCAAACTATTGAACGTGCCATTATGAACCAGACTCGTACTATCCGCCTTCCTATTCATATCGTTAAAGAGCTGAATGTTTATTTAAGAACAGCAAGAGAATTAGCACATAAACTCGATCATGAGCCTAGTGTTGAAGAAATTGCACAAACACTTGATAAACCAGTTGAAGATGTGAGTAAGATGCTACGTTTAAACGAACGTATTACTTCTGTTGATACCCCAATTGGTGGTGATTCAGATAAAGCATTACTCGATATTATCTCTGACGAAAATGAAGAAGGGCCGGAAGTAACAATTCAAAATAATAACCTCAAGGAAAATATCATAAAGTGGTTATTTGAATTGAATCCTAAGCAACGTGAAGTATTAGCACGTCGTTTTGGGTTATTAGGCTATGAAGCAGAAACTTTAGAAGATGTTGGTAGAGAAATTGGTCTAACAAGAGAAAGAGTTCGTCAAATTCAAGTTGAAGGACTGCGTCGCTTAAAAGACATTCTACAAAGTCAGGGATTATGTATTGAAGCACTTTTCAAAGCATAGTTAGCCATCCTTGTTCTATTTATAGCTTTAATTGACAAATTGTTATTACCAAAGCCGATTAGTGGATTTACTAATCGGC
The DNA here is from genome assembly GCF_023701425.1 of Proteus sp. FZP2095. NCBI lineage: Bacteria > Pseudomonadati > Pseudomonadota > Gammaproteobacteria > Enterobacterales > Morganellaceae > Proteus > Proteus sp. FZP2095. The sequence continues at coordinate 2,116,846 of NZ_JAMQBJ010000001.1, read as the reverse complement.
TTTTCTTTATCTTGTATTATGCGACTTAAAACGATAAAACAAGAATGCAGTCTTGCACCTTATTAGCCTGATGAAAGTAATAAAGGAAGATATGAAAGATTATTTTTTAAACGTTAAATTAGAACGTTGCGATTTTAACCAAAGTAAAATCTCCCCGAATGGAATGGTGAGATTAATAGCATCAGGTAAAAACTTCTATCTTAATGAAGAGGATTTTTCTAATTCTCAAGATTTTCTTAAACGATTAAAACAAGGTGATGAACTTAAAATCTGTGCTGAATTATTGAAAGATGGCAGTTTTTGGGTGCAATGGATTTATCATGATACAAAAGGAAGGCTTGAGCCTGAAAGAAAATTCACGCTAACAGCAAAACAACAAAAATGGTTATTGCTTGCATTTATTCTGACGCTTGTTGGCGGTTATTGGAGCTATTTTTCGATCCTCTATCTTGAAGTGAATTTCTTTATCGTTGTTTCTATGGTTATTGCATGTGGTGCAGTGATGGCGGGGATCAGTTATATCGGAGAAAAAGCTTATCGCTATTTTCAGCGCACCAGACCCAAACATAGAAAGAGAATAAAGGCGTTAGATAAAGTTATCGCCAAGCAAGTGTTGATAGCGCCAGATGGCGAGCGCCTCATTATTACTGGAATAAAATCAGCACCATTACCTTCATTGACTGTGATTAAAAAATCGTTTCCTCAAATAAAGCAAAGTAAAGTACAACGAGTTCGAGGAATAATACAAATTCATAGTAGTAATAGAATTAAAATGCATCACCGCAACGGCGAGACGGTGATAATGCAAGTATCCTGCCTGATTGATAATCATCCTTTCGTATTAAGTTATAGAGAGCGCTTATTTTATTCTGATCATAATCTGTTTCTTGCTGATGGTGATGATGTTGAACTGTTCTTTTGGCAAGCTGAAGATAAGAACTCAGGGCCTGTTATTTTGGGGGTTTATAATCATACAGATAATGGTGCTTATACAATATCAGGACAAATGTATATTGGTCACCAGCGTACATATCGTTTATCACTGTTAATAGTCGCATTAATTAGTGTTTTTATTTTCTCAATGGTTGCAAGTTTCTCTATTTCTGATGTTTATGATAATGGCAATTATTGGGATAAATGGGATTGGTATTCTATTGGTGATAGTTTTTTAGGAATGGGAATTATCTATGGCTTAATTATGAGTGGCATTGCTTTTTTAACTGCCTTGTTTTCAAATCTTTATATTTTGTTATCAGAAAAAGGCAATAGCAGTTATCAAACCCATTTTTTACTTCAGCAGCAATGTATTGAAAGCAAACAACCCCTGTATATTACGGAGTTGCGCCAATGAATCCTTTTTTCCGTAAGCCTTTTATCATTATCACAAGTTTATTTATTTTAAGCTTACTGCTTTTTTATGGCGTACTTTTTCATGGATTCGCCTCTAAGTGGCAATGGAAAAATGAAAACTCTTCCGAATTATCTTCATACCCATATTCTCACTATGATTGGCGTAATACTTTTTATGCTTCTAGCGGAATGTTAATTAAAACTGAATCTGATAGTGGCCGATATGATGTAGATATTTATGGCAGACTTCATCGCCAAGATAACCAGAGAAAATATACACTGTACTTTTCTGATAAAGAAGGCATGCGCTTTGTATCGCAAGGTCAAGGTAGCTTTTATAACGCTTATTGTGTTGCCGATAAATGTGTTTTATTTACAGAGCAGGGACGACAAACTATAGATTTAACAGAGTTTACAGTAGCAGATTTAATTCCTTGGCAAGAGACTAACAATGGTTATTATCGTTTTCCTTTAGCGCTAATTGGTGGAAAATTACTCTTTTCACAAACAACATCGCAACTAGTACTAGTTGATAATAAGACAATATTAACAAGTTTAGATGAAGGCGAAAGCTGGGAATATTCAGTTAATACAGAAGATTTGGTGAAGCAATATTACGCTGAAGATTTTGGTGAGTTTACTCAATTTCATTACGCTCTATCAGGTGATTCCCTCATTATTTTTTATAACCACCATTACACAACAAATACGTTAGAAATCACGTTAAATTTAGTGAATAAAGAAGTGACAAAAACACGCTGGCTTCCTTTGCGTGTTAAAGAAGTTGCCCAAAATGCTAAAGGTGATATCTATTTTATTGCTCAACATGCTTATCGTGATCTCTATTCTGTTGTTCAACGTCAAGCTGATGGAAATTTAGTGATTTTCTATGAAAGTGGTTATAAATATATAAATCAGTTAATGGCAAGTAATGATAATTTGATTTTAAATAAAGGCCGTAATGATGATGAAATTACGTTAGTCTTTTCATTGAAAACAAAAGATTATACATTTTATGAGAAAACTACTGACGATATGATGTTTAATCCTGCTTTATCATCATTTGTTCGCTTATTTGACAACTATGGTGATAAAGACACTTTATTGTTATTGGGTGAGCGGCTGAAATATAGCCATGCTTCAATTAATTAATGTTGTATTTATCTTTGATTATCTTCATTTGAAAAATTAGAAAGTAAGCCATAAAAAAGGCTCTGAAAAATCAAACAGAGCCTTTTTGCTATCAATATTTAGTATTTGTTATGACTTATTTTGCCATCTCTTTTAAACGATAGAGTTGTTCTAATGCTTGTCGAGGTGTTAATGCATCAGGATCGATTTTATCTAACGCTAATTCAATGGCAGAAGGCTCAGCTTCTGTTAATAACATCAGTTGTGACGTTTCAACATGACCAGAGCCAGTATGACCTGATAGCATTTCAAGCTCTTTTAGCTTCTGCTTAGCGCGACGGATCACCTCTTTGGGCACGCCTGCTAATGATGCTACGGCTAAACCATAACTTTTACTTGCAGCGCCTTCTTGGACGCTGTGCATAAAGGCAATAGTATCGCCATGTTCAACTGCATCTAAATGAATGTTTGCAGTGCCTTCAAGTTTTTCAGGCAGTGTAGTTAATTCAAAATAGTGAGTTGCAAAGAGAGTCATCGCTTTAATGCGGTTTGCTAAATTTTCAGCACAAGCCCAAGCCAGAGATAACCCGTCATAAGTGGATGTACCCCGACCAATTTCATCCATTAAAACTAAGCTATTTTCAGTCGCATTGTGCAAAATATTAGCGGTTTCTGTCATTTCAACCATAAAAGTAGAACGTCCAGAAGCAAGATCATCAGAAGCACCGACACGCGTAAAGATGCGATCGACTGGGCCAATTAAGGCTTTTTCAGCAGGTACAAAGCTACCAATATAAGCAAGTAAAGTAATTAATGCGGCTTGGCGCATATAAGTACTTTTACCCCCCATATTAGGGCCTGTAATGATCAATAAGCGACGTTGAGGTGCTAATTGTAATGGATTTGAAATAAACGGTTCACTAAGGACTTGTTCAACAACTGGGTGACGTCCTCCAGTGATTTGAATGCCTGTTTTTTCACTCAACTCTGGGCGAGTATAATTTAATGACTCAGCGCGCTCTGCAAGGTTAGAAAGAACATCTGTTTCAGCTAAAGCCTCAGCACTAATCTGTAATGCTGTCAGGTGAGGTAATAGCTTTTCAAAAATCTCTTCATAAAGCATTTTTTCGATAGCTAATGCTTTACCTTTAGAAGTTAATACCTTGTCTTCATACTCTTTTAATTCAGGAATAATATAACGTTCAGCATTTTTCAATGTTTGACGACGAACATAGTGCATAGGCACTAAATTGCTTTGCCCGCGACTGACTTGGATGTAATAGCCATGTACACCATTAAAGCCAACTTTTAGAGTATCAATACCCCATTTTTCACGTTCACGGATTTCAAGTTTATCAAGGTAATCACTTGCGCCATCGGCTAATGCACGCCATTCATCTAATTCGGCATTATACCCAGAGGCAATAACACCACCGTCACGTACTAATACTGGCGGTGTTTCAACAATAGCATGTTCGAGTAATTCACATAATTCATCGAACTGACTAATACGCTTTTGTAATTCTTTGATGTAAGGCATATCAGCTTGTTCAAGCACTTGATGAATATCGTGATATTGCTGGAAAGCATGGCGCATACGAGAAAGATCGCGAGGACGTGCGGAGCGTAGAGCTAAACGCGCTAAGACTCGCTCTAGATCACCTATTTGTCGTAAAAAAGGTTGCAGTTCAAAATAGAGGGGCTGTAATGCACTAATTGCATCTTGACGTTTAACGAGTTGTTCACGTTGGCGTAATGGGGTGTGTATCCAACGTTTTAGCATGCGGCTTCCCATAGGGGTAACACAGAGATCAAGTACGGATGCGAGTGTGTTATCGGTACCACCTGCAAGATTCTGTGTTAATTCAAGATTACGACGAGTCGCCGCATCTAAAATAATTGAATCTTGAGGGCGTTCCATAGTGATATTACGAATATGGGGCAATGCTGTGCGTTGTGTATCTTTCACATATTGTAATAAGCATCCAGCAGCACAGAGTGCCAAATGTGCATTTTCAACACCGAAGCCTGTTAAATCACGAGTACCAAATTGCAGGTTCAGTTGTTGTTTTGCTGTTTCTGGTTCAAATTCCCAAATAGGACGACGGCGCAAGCCTTGCTGGCGCTCAATTAGTGCCATCGACTCAAAAGTTTCTGGATAGAGTAATTCAGCGGGATGAGTCCGTTGTAATTCGGCAATCATGCTTTCACTATCTGGCATTTCAGTAACACGAAAGCGCCCTGATGTGATATCTAATGTTGCATAACCAAATGCGCCATTTTTATCTTGCCAAATAGCCGCTAAAAGGTTGTCTTGGCGCTCTTCAAGTAAGGCTTCATCAGTAACAGTACCCGGCGTTACAATACGAATAACTTTGCGCTCAACAGGGCCTTTACTTGTTGCAGGATCACCAATTTGTTCACAAATAGCGACAGATTCCCCTAGTTGAACTAATTTAGCGAGATAGTTTTCAACAGCATGATGCGGAACACCTGCCATAGGAATAGGTTGGCCTGCGGACTGACCCCGTTTTGTTAATGAAATATCTAATAAGCGAGAGGCTTTTTTAGCATCATCAAAAAACAGTTCATAAAAGTCACCCATACGATAGAACAGTAAGATTTCAGGATGCTCTGCTTTAATCTTAAGATACTGCTGCATCATTGGTGTGTGGGATTCGAAATTTTGGCTGTCAGTCATGGGGTTATCTATATTAACTTATTGAATTAACTTGATTCTGTGTTTTTTTATTGTCTCATAAGATCTCATTATATCTTATAAAATATCACAGAATCCCATATATAAGTGTAGGTTAAAGTGTAGGTTGTTGATGGTGATATGGTATAATGGGCATAACAAAACTGACAACCTACACTTTTCACTAAAAATCTTTAATTATCTTATAGTCAGCGCTAAACAAGGTAACACTGATGAGCCAAAAGCAGCCAGCAAAACCCTTATCAACGAAAGCCATTGAGGCAATGAAACCTGCCAGTAAAGATAGGTCTGATACAGGTGAAAATACAGGTTTACGTGTATTTTGTGGCGCAACAGGCATTAAGACATTTTTCTACCGTTATAGTAGCCCAGTTACACATAAACTTGTACAGCTAAAGATCGGTAATTTCCCTCAAACTTCATTAAGTGAAGCGAGAGTTAAGTTATAAGAGTTGAAACAGTTACGTCAATTAGGCCGATGCCCCGCGACTGAGATGAAAGAAGAAAAGCAATACAAAAAACAGGAACAACTCCAGCCGCAAAAAACACAGTTAACAGTAAAAGAACTTGTTGAGCTTCATTTAGTTGATCGTATCGAAGATCGTATAGGCAAAGACGGTAGAATTATTTCTGGCTCAAGAAAGAAGAAAGGGCAAATAGAAGTTCGTCGTATGCTTGAAGCCGATGTTGTTCGTGTTTTAGGTGAGCTTATGGCTCATGAAGTAACCTGAAAAAATGTGATAGAGCTTGTGCGTGAAATTGATGGACGAGGCGCTAAGGTTCAAGCCGGTAATGTATTGCGTGAACTGTCGGCAGCCTATGAGTTTGCAATCGGTCTAGAGTATTTCGAAGATAATTTCGCTAATCCAGCTTTATTGGCAAAATCGAGCTTGTAGCAAGCTAAGTTTAAACTAACGAGTAATAAAGGCACTCGTTACCTTGATGATAATGAACTTCAGAAATTTTTAGCGTGGTTACCAAGTTCTGCTTATACCAATGTCGTGAAAAATGTTTTCCGTTTAACACTTTGGACAGGTTGCCGAACAGGAGAAGTGTGCGCAATGGCTTGGGATGATGTGGACCTAGAAAAAGGTACTATTCATTTGAAAGAAACTAAAACAGGCATTGAACGCTACGTGCAATTACCTGAGCAAGCAGTCACCTACTTGAAATCAATGCGCATGAACTCCGATAAATACCTTTTTCCATCTCAAGTAACCAAGTTACCCATTCAGCAAAAGTATCTAACAGAATGTGCATGGCGTTTACGTAAAGAAGGCAAGATGTTGGATATCCCCGATTGGTCACCTCATGATTTACGCCGTACCATGCGTACTGGTTTGGCTAAACTAGGTTGCCCTAATGAAGTGGCTGAGGCGATACTTGGTCATATACGTGGCGGCATTGAAGGAACGTATAATTTATACAAGTATGATAGTGAATGTAAGGTGTGGTTGCAGAAATGGGCGGATCATATGGGCAACTTAGTTTAACACATCAATCCGTGATTTTTTAGATATCTCATTGAATTTAATTTGATTTTTTGTAAAATTGCATGTTGTAATCATAGGTATGCTCATTTAATCTATTTAATAAAGTGGGATGTTGCCGTATAGCCAGAATAACCTCTATTTAAGGGTTTCGAGCCAACGGATTTATATCTGTTGCCCAGACATTAATATAATAATCAGAAAGAGAGGTTAGAAAAATTAGCTCAGATTTGACCTGATATATCTATTGTACAGAGCCAAACTTAATCTGACAGGCAGCTCTGTGCCAGGAGCAGACATTGCCAACGTTATGACCCGTTAGGATATCTTCGATTACATCAAAGAGCCCTATAGCCTAAACCTGCACCATAGCCATCTCTGTAGAATTCGTTCTAGGGGCTTTTAACAGACCTAGTTGTATGGATCGGAAAGAAATATTAAAGCTCAAGGCGTCAGTCCAGTGCTGTCCTGTTTGCTGACCACACAAAAGAGTGCTGCTTGTACCTGCTAACTAATGGTATGCGGAGTGAGGGGGGAGAACCAAAAGCACTTACTACGTGTGGTGCTCTCCTGGAAGAGGAGACGTCGAAGTGATAACGCTAACAACAGTCTTACTGGTGATGCAGATAATGCTAGCTGGTTTGCAGATTATCGTTGCCATCAAGCAACTGACCGGACGCCCGTAAGGGATGAAGGACCTTGATTAAAGGCAGGGGGGTTACCTCCCCTGCCTTTTTTCGTTACTGCGCAAGTTAGCTCTGTTATTATAATCCTTACTCACACTGTAAGGACATAGTTCAAATGACTGAATGGCTTAATGCACATTTTGGTACAGACGCAGCTACCTATTTTAGCTTATTAGTCGGCGTACTGGCACTGTTTGGTATTGGGGGCGGTGTTACATATAGAATCAGACAGCAAAACAACATCAAACAGAAGGCAAAGAAAACCGAGGGTGATGTGAACCAGGCTGGGCGGGATATTAATCAGACCACCAACGTTTACCACACATCCAATGAATCTGCTGAGGACCTTGTAAAAAAAAAGCAAGATGAACATGATCTGAAGATCATCGACCAGATTCTTGAATTGCTGCCTTATGAGGATACTACTCAATGGGTTGAGCAGAGCTACCTGAGCGGTATACGGCAAGATGTTTGCTTAAACATTGAAAAAGCTGAAAAATTTAGCGGTGAAAAGTATCGGTTATTCAATACTGAAGTGAATGGTGCGAAGGACGCTTTTTTGGACGCTATGACCGCATACGTAGATAGTACGCTACCGTTTATGAGTGTTGATTACCCGAACAGAAAGCCAGTGATGCTAAGCCTTCCCCATGACTGGAAGAGTAAGAGTGTTGAATCGGAGGCAAACTTCCGCTTTCATCAGCAAAATGTGCGTGAAACATCGGGGGTGATGATTGCGCGTTATGAGGATTTTGTCAGGACATTTAAGGCTCATGGATTCATAAGCGATAAACTGTAAAGGCGCAGTGAGTCAGCGAACACCGCAACGACAGAACCGCGTAAGCGGTAAAATCAGCTTGTTAACTGGCGAGTTTATAGCCGTCCCTCCGGGGGGGGGCTTTTTTATGACTATAATGGACAGAATCACCTGAACGTCCAGTTGAGTTTCCCTGACAGGGCGTCAAGGAATGTTCGTTTTGTGCCAGAAACGGACATAGAAAACACGATGTTATAAGATTAGGTGCATATCTCCGATCGCATTCATTGGACGTAATGATCGTACTAAGCCGATCTCAAAGGAAAGCATTAATCAGGTAATTGAGCTATTAGGATAAAAAGGAAGGCTGACGGGGGAATGGTTTTCGTCACACATTGAGTACCATTCTGCACGAAGAAGGATTCAACTCTGCATGGATCGAAACACAGCTTGCACATGTGGATCAGAACGCTATTACACGGGGCTTACAATCATGCACAGTATTTGGAAGGGAGACAACAGATGATGCAGTGGTATAGTGATTACATAGATAGCTTGTCTAGAAATAAACTTCCGCAATTTTTTCTTCAAAAAAAGCAGTATGAACAATAAATCTAGTTGATGCATACAAAGGTTTATTGTTGATAGCAAGAGGAGCGCCACAATCGTGAATGTACAGAAAACCAAATTTTCATCTAAAGAATTCCTAAGGCGCCGTCGCCCTGAAAAATTTTCTGATTCAACAATCAGAGAGACTGGTACTTTAGATAGAGTTGTACTGGAACACTTCCTCTCTACGCTAAATACAAGAAATCAAGAATTACAATTCGAGGATTTTGCAAAAAAAATATGTGAAAAAATAATTTGCCCTAATCTCCTTGAACAGACTGGTCCTGTAGCAGGGGGGGATGGTAAAACTGACACACAAACATACCCTGTTTCGGAACAGAATAAGCTTCTTTGGTTCGAAGGTGTTAATGATACATCAAATAAAGAACGTTGGGCCTTTGCGGTAAGTACACGTAAAGACTGGAAGAAAAAATGTCATGAAGATGTACTTAAGATAAAAGAAACAAAGCGTGGGTATACTAAAGTATTTTGCATAACGAATCAATCTGCAAAGTCCAATATTCGTTCAGAGGCCGAGGATACACTAAAAACAAAAACTGGAATAGATGTCCGTATATTAGATATTAATTGGCTATTAGATCAAATTTACAAAAACCATTTTGAGCAATTGGTTATTGATTCATTGTCAGTTCCAACACAATATAAAAGAGAAGTTATTTTTGGAGAAAATGATTATAAGAAGCATAAAAAATATGAAGAATTAACCGAGTATATTAGAGAGAAAATAAACCCTGCTGAAATTTCATATGAACAAGTAGATATATTTTTAGTAATTGCAGAGTTAAGCGCTGAACTTGAGAAACCACTAATTGAAACACAAGGTCTATTTGAAAGAGCTATAAAAATCTCAAAAAAATTCGGGACTAATCAACAATTGCTAGATGCGTATTATCAATACGCCTGGAAGTCCCATTTTTGGATGGAAGATTTTAATCTCTTCGAAGAAAATCTTCAATTAGCGTATGAAAGTATAGCATCATCAACTAATTCCTCAAAATGGGAAAAAGTTTTAAATTTAATAACCGTTCATAAAAGTTATATTAGACTTAACAACGCAACATATACAATCGACATTGAGAATATTGAACGTAACATGCTCGCCAAACTAGATGAGATAGCTGACGATGATTCACGTCCCAGTAATGCGCTCACAGCGAGAACTCACAAAGCCATTTATAAACTGATAACGTTTTCAGATGTAGAAGATGCTTCGGTTGTATTTGAAGAGTTATATGAAATTTTTAAAAATAGTGGGAATTTAATAGGCTATCCGTTTGAGAAAAACTTCCAACTTTTGAACGAACTAGATGACATTTTTTTCAATGTAGATGCATATGAAAATTTATTAGACTATATGACTGAGCAATCTGCTGTTAGAGGTGGTGAAGTTAAAGGGGCATTATTAAATCTGCGAAGAGGTATAAAGAGGCTTCAAAATGGTCACCCTTATCAGGCAATCAAGTATTTAGGAAAATCTTTTATTCCACTCTATAAAGAGGAATCACGAGATAAATTTATATTAGCATCAAAAGCTATTGCTTATGCTTACGAATCCATTGGATTGCTATGGAGTTCACGTTCATGCTTGCTTCTATCCGCTTCTTTGATTACAGATAACTTCTGGAAGTATGATGAGATATCTTTAAAGCAGGCTGAAATTTATTATAATTTATGTCTAACAGAAATAAAACTAGGGAAATTAGCACATGCTCTTTTATGGTATGAACTGTTTTTAATAATTAACGAGAATATCAGTGATAGCTCGTTCGGCGATAAAGAAAATCAGCAAGTCGATTTTTACATAAGTCAACTCATTTTGAACACTGATCTAAAGGGAATAAATCGACAGAGTAATATCCCCGATGAACTCGATAGATTAGGCCTTTTTGTATCATCGGGATGTCTTAAATATGCTTTAGGTTATATTGAAGATTTTGAACGTGAGTACGGAGTTACTGCCGATAAAGATCATAATGATTTCTTGCAAAAAATACGTGACTTTGATACAGGATTTAATAGTAAGGGCATAAAAGATAACCATGACAAACGAGGAGTACATACATCTTTTATTTTTGGATGCACTATAGAAATTAACTTTCCGAATCGGTCACCATTTATAGAGTTTTCAACTAATGTCTTATCACTTTTAGAGGGGGCTTTTGCAACCTGTACGATTGACAACATCTATCTTAAAGAAGCATTTCTAATTATTGAAGTAATAGCAGATGACGATGATGACTTATCCTTATCACATGAAATAAATAGCAATAGTGGAAAACTAAATCTTACAATAAATTGCGCTGGTTTTGATGTAAGTGATTTTAGAATCGAGGCGCAACAAGAAATCACTAATGAATTCAAAGGATTAGTATTCAATCTTCTCCCCGAGTTATTTTTTATAAAAAATACAGAATACATTGAAAAAATGATCTTCGAAGATGCTGCATTCGACAGAGCAATTAGTTTTGGTGCCTGTATCAAATCTATTGAAAATGTTCTTGGTAATGATATTGATCAACAAATTAAGAAAATTTATTCCGCCAGTTCTGAAAAGAAAACTTACCCTCTTTTAAGAGATAAATCCTGGGATAGTGAATTTTCGAAAGTGTTGGAGATCGAGGATATAAAAGCTCCAACACCCGGTAAAGGAAGAATGCCTGAAGAGGAACTTAATTTCGAAAATATAACACATAAAGATTATTCCATACAAAGTCTAATCAAACCTCGTCTATGGGATAGAACACGCTGGCAAGGAGTAGGTTTCGCTCAATTAAAATCGTGTTATCCAGGATTATATCTATTATTTAAACACCCCGATATAGGTGAGGATATTTTTAAAGATCTTATATCATCAGTAGGCTTGGTAGATAGTAAAGCCAGATTACGGGTTTGTATTGTCAAGGGCATCTCAGTTAAAAACCCAACTCATTATAGAGTACTAATATCTGAAAATATGATGACAACTCCATTAACTAAAAGAATGACAATGATCAGTAGAATTAATACGATGACTCCTGATAGCAATGTCAATCTAGAAAGATTTCTTACTGCGTATCAGGCCTGTGGAAAATTCTATCTTGGATGTGATGCGATGTTAAAAAATATTGTTCCTGAGCATCCACAAAGAGATAGTTTAGGGATAGAAATGAGTACGTTAGATGTTAGGTGGGCTTGGGAAATTGGGTTAAATGATGTTGATTGTATTGGGGTTAATTTAAAAGAAGATGACCCCTATATTCCTAATGATGTAACTGAGATCCCATTATTGCAATTGATAAACAGTAAATAAGATGTTTGCCAAGAATACCGCCTCTTAAGGGGGGGATTCTAAACAAATCTTTAGCCTCTTCACTAATACTATTAGTGTTATTGCTTTCACAATAAATTGCTGACCTACTCCCCATTGCTTAACAAGCATCGAAGTAAGTATACATTCTGAACTTCCGCTTTTCGCTCAAAGAAGACGGAAATGAAACAACATTGTGCTGCAAAATTTTTAACTAGAAAGGTGTTCTATGTTGTCATATAAATTAACGGTGATAAAATGCACTATCGTCAGTTTGAAGTGAGACTACCATGAAAAAGAATGAATTAATTCAAGCAACAAGACCAACTCGTACTCAACTTATTCGTTCGGTAGCAACCTCTACAGCTATTGAAACAGGGCAGGAGTCTCGTCGCCTTGAAGAAGAAATGAAAACAAAGCGTGAGAAGTTTGGTCATTTGAAACTGGCGATTTAGCTTTCTTTTAAGGCTTCGCTAACCCAATATTTCATGGGGTCATAGTTAAGGTTTAACCCTGCGTGGATTGCTGCAATATACTGCTCGGGGTGTTGAGTCCAACTTTCATAATCCAACGGCTGGAAACCAGCTTGTACTGCCATCACATCCGCGAGTAAACGCGATAAGCGCCCATTACCCTCCCTAAACGGGTGTATCAGAATTAATTCCACATGTACTGTTGCTATAGCTTCTATGACTTGTTCTCGGCTCATATCGGTGCAGGGGGTGTACTCTGCTAGAAACTCTTTTTCAAATTGAGCAAGTAACTTTGCAACTCGACCGGCAGGGGCAAACATAAAGCCACCCTTGCTAATATTCACCGTACGTAACTGACCAGCCCACTCGTAAACATTCCCTAACCATTGGCGGTGCCAACGCTGAATAAGTGATACGGTAATTTGCTCAGTGGGAAATTGTTCTTCAAAAATGACTTGATACAGTTTTTCTAACAGGACAAGCTCTGCATCATTGATATCATCAACGTTTGAAAGCCCTAGCTTATTAGCTAGCACTTCTTCATCAGGACCATCAGCAAATTTTCCTTCGCTGTTAGATACATCATATCTATTCATTTTATACTCGTCATACTTCAAGTTGGCAGCGTTGTTGACTACGTCAATTCGCACTAGTCACATACTTATGTATGCTCCTAGCGACTCATTTACTTGTCGCCTAGCTACACCTCGAATTATTTAGAGTATAAGCGCTGGCTAGATTAAATAAAATAATAACTACCTATAAATCAAAGAATTAATTAAGTGTGGGTTAAATTATAGGTTTTTCTGGAAAATTAATAAATATCGTTACATTTCAACGTTAACACACCCATGCATCATTGGTGTGTGGGAGTCTAAGTGTTGAATGTCAGTCATGTTGTTGTCTGTCTTAACGTATTGAATTTTAAGTTATTTGTGAAAATCTATTGTTACACCACATATCGTTCTATTTCACAAGCATTGTGTGATCATATCACAAGGTTTCAGTTCATTGTTTTAATGATCCAAATATCTTTTTAGACTAAAAGCCAAATAATTTTAAGTCTATGATATCGTTGATTCACCATTAATGACAATCTACACTTACCTGGAAACTCTTTGTTTTTAATTTATTACGTATTGATTTAAATGATATTTTATTACATTGATAAATAAAGTGATAGTACCTGCTTTATTGATTTTATATTAAAGCTTATTGCTCAGGCATTAAAGGAAGGAATTGAAAATAGCTAATATAGGATATCTATAAATTCTTTAAAAAATACTTATAAATATATAATATTATATTTAAGTAAATATACGTTATTAATCAAAGCTCGATACTCTCATCAAGAGTATTATTAAGATGCTTAAAATTAATGTAATAAAAAATAGTCATTAATTATTAAACTCATTATAGTTTATAGCGGGTTAATTACTTAATAATATAATGAGGGATTATGAAAAAGAGCATATTGGCATCGATAATAAGTCTTTTATTAATATCAGCAGTAGGTTGTGATAATTCAAATGAAAATTCGAATACAGGAACACCTTTGCAAGATAAAAATAAGACAGAGCAAACAACACAATCTAAGCCTGATTCAAAAAATACGCAATCTGATGAAGTTCAATTTAGTCAGAAAATTGAAAAAGGTAACTTATGGTTAGCAACGTTTAACGAAGATTTTGGCACCATCATTCAGAAAAAAACCGGCAGACTTTCGGGCACAATTAACGTTAATCTTTTAGATAATACGAAAAAAGTTTTAACAAGTTTAAGTTCTGATAATGGCAAAACTCTTGATCTAACACCTTTCAAAATACTCGAAAATGAAGCAGAGACCGATCAAATAAAAAGAATGAAAGCGAACAGTGCGCTAATGCCTGTTAGAAGTGCTTTCTCTATGTATTTGAGTGGAGCAGGTGCTGAACGCGCTCAAGAATCTTTTGAATTTATGAAAACATTTTCGCCTACACTCCCAGAGCTAGATGCTGTGGGGAATGCTTATGGTGAAAGCTATGTTGATCTATATAAGAAACTGCTGAAATTAGGCGATTATCTTGTTGTAAAAGAGACTTATCGCTTAGATGATTTTGCACAAGCAAGTACTTTGTATGAAGATGTGAAAAATGCTTATGCCAAACTAATCGATGAGAAAGAAAAAGCCGCTGAGGCATATGAAAACTATTACCAAGCAATGCATATTGAAGAGCTTGAATTAGTGAAAAAAGAAGGCTTAGTTGTTCGTTATCAAATTATGCAATCATTGGATACAGTAACTAATACTCTTGATTCAATGAACCCAGATAAAATTGATGTGACTGCACTCTCTGCTGCGATTACAAAAATTGAGGAACAATCAATTGAGTTAGGAAAAGTATTTGGTGATGAAGCATTGCTAAATAAAGAAAATATGAAAGGTACTGATTATTCAGTTAAAAAATATTTAGAATTATACCAACAACTTGTTATTGAGTTAAAAGTGTTAGAAAAAAAACTCAATGAGAATAAAGATATATCAGGTAGCATAAATACGATTTCAAATGAATATAAATATTTAATAGAGAATTATAATTCTCTAATAGCGAAGTAATATTTACGCCATAAAAATGTAAATTGCACTTTAATAGTGCGATTTCTTTCGCAAAATTCACCTTTTTTACTGTGTTTTATTAAACATTAAATGATTGTTAGAAAAAGATGATCCAAACTAATGCTCAGAAGAGTCTTGAAATAGAGTGGAATGCTAGG
This sequence comes from Proteus sp. FZP2095, assembly GCF_023701425.1. Classification (NCBI taxonomy): domain Bacteria; kingdom Pseudomonadati; phylum Pseudomonadota; class Gammaproteobacteria; order Enterobacterales; family Morganellaceae; genus Proteus; species Proteus sp. FZP2095. The sequence continues at coordinate 2,101,570 of NZ_JAMQBJ010000001.1, read as the reverse complement.
AAAAAAATATTAAGAATGTAATCTGTTTTTATATAATAAAATTTTAAATTAATGATAAGTATTCATTCTTATTTTACATTCTTACTTTATTATAGTTGCGCTATTTATTTTGCTCTTTGGCTTAATTTTACTGATAAGAAAATGCGTTTTTATCGGTGCAATATAGGACTATCTATAACCACTTATACTTTAAGACGTGCTTCATCACCAAATACGTCAATTGTATTTAATGCAACAACGGATAATGACAGCAATATTATTTATTGGTTTATAGATGATGCTTATCTAGGGAATAGTACAAATCAGCGTTCAATAGAGTGGTATCCCAAAGAGAGTGGTCGCTATCGTATTCGTGCAGTAGACGATAAAGGAAGAGCGGATACGCGAAATATTCGTGTTGATATTATTGGTGTGATTAACAAACAAGAAATTGAAGCACATTAATATTGAAGTTAAAGTCGGTAGGTTTTACTTAATGTTTTTCTTAACGCCAAAATATTAATCTCTATCGTTATCTTACTCTAACTGTTATTACCCTATATTGTTGCGAGATAATTATTAGGTAAAATATTGAAAAATTTATTTTATCTCGTGAGCAAGGAAGAAATAACCAGTATGAAAACTAGTATTCTAAAATTAGCTTTATTAGGTGCATTAGCGTTACCGTTAGTGGGATGTGGTGATGCAACACCTAATTGTGATAGCACTGAAGCAAAAAACTTAGTGGTTGATATAACAAAAGATGAATTACGTGATCAAAAAATGGCGGCTGTGATCGATCAAATTAAGATCAAAGTAGAAAGCGTACGTACTCGTGAACATGATGAGAAGAGAGATACTTACTCATGTGCTGCTGAACTTTCTTTTGAAGGTAAAGGTGGCAAAAACTCTATTCCAATTACTTATACCATTGAAAGTACAGATGACGGCAAAGAGTTTTACGTTAATGTATTTGGTTTGTAGTTGATCCAGAAAAAACCAGAATAGAAAGTAGATATATAAGTAACAAGCCTATATATCTACTTGTAATAGAAATTATGCTAGATCATCCAGAAATTCTGGTGATGGAACAAAGAATAATGTACCCGTTACAGGGGTACTGAATTTAAGCAATTTATCCGTATGGCCCTCAGGTGTACCTGTAAACATATTTTCTAACATACGGTTAGTTGTTGAAAAATAACGTGCATAACCAATAAAGTAAGTACCATATTCATTTTGGGATGGATTGGAAAAAGGCATATTGGCTCTGACAATTTTTAAATCTTCGCCGTTCTCATCTTGAATATTGGTGACAACATTGTGTGAACCAGGCTCTTTTTCTTCATCAGTTAATTCCACATCATTAAATTTATGTCTACCAATGACTTTTTCTTGTTCGATAAGAGGCTGTTTTTCCCATGCTTCCATATCGTGAATATATTTTTGTACAAAAGCGTAACTGCCACCTGCAAACTCAGGATCTTCATCACCAATAACGGCATAAGAAGCTCGTTCATCTTCATATTCTGGGTTTTCAGTTCCATCGACAAAACCAATAATAGAGCGCCCATCAAAATATCTAAACCCATGTACTTCATCAACAGGCGTAACAATATTCTTTAGCTTTTGGCTGATGATAGATGCTAATTCGTAACAGGCTGAAACTTTGAGAGCTCGAATATGGAAAAAAAGATCGCCTGGAGTTGAAACCGCGGTATAAGTATCACCTTTAATTTCTTTAAAGGTATTTAGCTCTTTGGGTTTAGGCTGATTGGGAAATAATGTAGCCCATGCATTTGCCCCGAATCCCATTACACAACTTGTTTCCAATTCAGGAAAACGTGTTCTCATACTACGTATCAGGCCAGAAAAATTATTACAAAAATCGATCAGTATATCGCGGTTTTCAGGTGAATGGGTGAGGTTAAAAACTAAAAAATAAGCATTCTCACAGGGTGATTTCGTAACATCTTGGTATTTCATGGTGATCCCTAAATGACGAATAATAGATGAATAGTAATTAAGTTATATTTACAAAACATTGTTTTTTTAGTTTTACACCAAAAAACTCCCTATTACAAAGAGAGGGTTTGAGTTTTATTCAGATTTTTATCAATAAACATTATCAGAAATGCTATTGTTTTCTCTATTTTTTATAATGCTAATACACTGTATTAATTAATATTCTCATGACTTTGATAAACTAAAGATAGGTGCGGATGTTCCCATAAACTAGCTGGAGTGACAGTAGTTCTTTCCCACGGTATTTGCCCAATAAACCATAATTTCCAAAATTGTAATTTGGCATTAGGATTTTTGCTTAATAACTCTTGGAATGTTTCTATTTCACCTACACGAATAGAGAGTGCTGATTTATAAATATCAAAAACAAATTTAGAGCAAAACTGGCGGGAAGAGTCGTATTTAAAACCTGTGTGGTAAAGCTTATTTAATCTTTCAGGTACTTGTGCAACAAGTGCATTTTTTTGTTCGTCAGAGAGTTGTGTTGATAGCCGGCGTATTGCATAACGTTTGTCCGCAGAGCGGTTAATAAAGCGGGTTAATGTGGTTGTGGTTGAGAGCGGAACTCGACTTTCGGCAACTAAATAATCCTCACCATTATGACCAATAATAATGCCAACATGATTACTCCAGCATAAAGAAGCTGAGGAAATTTGACGAAATAAAGAGGTACCAATACACGTAAATACGATATCACCAACTTCTAATTTTTTTGGATAATCAATTTTTATCATCATTATATGACCTATTAAATAGAAATATAATCACCATTCTTTGACCATAATAAGTAGATAAGGTTTCTATTTGATAACTCAATGATCTTAAGATAAAAAGAACGCTCGGATTTAAGATGTTCTTAATTTTAAGAGGAAAATCATTATTTATTCAGAATAAGAAGATAAAATTAGAATATTAAATTAATATTTTAATTGAGTAATAAATATATATTTAAGTAAATTAACTTAGTCTCTCATTTGAAATATCATATTTTACGACCACGCTATTTTCATAAAGTAACTCTGATGTAATTAATTGAGGAAAAGCACCTACATTGTTCTTAGTGTAAATATCTCGCCAAATTTCATTACAGCGATATACATGCTCTCCCTTTTTGATAAAAGAAGAAGACTTCTCATAAATATGATAACGATATTCCCTTGCTTCACTACAAAGGAGCTCACCTTCTAACTGATGTTCAGCAACATGTAATCTAATTTGGTAATCATAAGGTGTTGGATTATATAAGACTAAATCTACATAGTTATAAAAAATTGCGGCTCCAGAGCCAAAAGGAAGTACTCGTCCTTCATCAGGAAAAGGATCAAAACTATGATTTGCCTTTTCAATCACTTTTAATTCAGAGTGTAATGCTAACCAATGTATTAAATTACTCGCCTGACAAATTCCACCGCCTACACCTTTTCGTGCTTCGCCATAGGAGAGTTGCATACCATCAATAAAACCTCTTTTATAGCTAGGTTTACCGACTAAATAACAAAAAGAGAAATACTCACCCGGTTTGATCACTACGCCATCTAACGCTTTTTCGACTAATTTAAGATTCGTTATTTTATTGTATTGTAATTGAATATCACTTTCGCCACGGCGACTAATCAATTTAGATGTATGTTTTAAATAACGGTAAGAAAGTCGTTGTTCTGGTTGAACGTCTCTGCTGTATTTTCGACCTGAAAAATACCAACTAAGAGAACGGAAGAAACGACGTTGCGCCACTCTCAAAGTATAAAGAATAGGGTGATAAGACGAGAGTGTTCTACGCATAAAATCCTTTTAAACAATAACAAATAGAAAGGAATAAACGGGAGTATGATAACGATTTAATGAGGATATTGATACGCTGATATCCTTAAAATAATAGGACTAAGAATTTAGCTGCTAAATTTATTTATTGATATCTTTCGTTAAAATTTGAGCTTGAGATTGTAAGATAGATAAAAAATTCTTAGTGGCTGGGGAGATATATTTTTCTTTATGATAAAAGTAACGAATGCCTCGGCTAAATTGAATATCATCAAATGCAATTTCACATAAAAGACCAGATTTTAATTCTTGCATGATAGATAAACGGGATAAAATTGAGATCCCTAAACCGTGAATAACCCCCTGTTTTATTCCTTCTAAACTATTTATTTCCATTACATTTTTGAGTTCTTTATTATTTTCTTGGATCCTATCTAATAAAAAGTCACGGGTAGCAGAGTGCTCGGGTTTGATCAGAAAAACTTCTGATACAATATCAGAAAATCTGCAATGTTTCTTTTTTGCCAACCAATGTTCAGGTGAACAAATAAGCACTAAGGGATCGATAAGAAAAGTATCAAGATGATATTCCGTCGGATCTAAATAGATATGATCTGACATGATCAAAAATTCTAATTCTTGGGTATCAAGCTTACGGATAAGTTGGGTTGAACTTGAAATATCCATGCTTAATTTCACATCAGGATATTGCTCTCTAAACTGCGCCATAATTTGAGGCAATAGGTAAACGCCAACAAAATGGCTAGCGCCAAACTTAATTTCACCTTTAGAGGGATCATCAAATTGTCGCATATGCTCAGAAGAGGATTTTACTAAATTAATAATCTGAGTTGCGTACTGCTGATAAACCTTACCTTGGGGAGTTAAATAAAGCCGATTATTGATCCTTTCAAACAATGTTGTTTGCAACTCTTCTTCTAGCTTTCTGATTTTAATACTCACACTGGGTTGAGTGCAAAATAGGCGTTCTGCAGTTTCAGTGACATTAAAACCGTTGGCAAGTAGTAAAAAAGCATCAAGTTGGCTTAAATTCATATCAACACCATAAATTATTTTTATAGTTATAATATATTAATACAATTATCTTTATACCTCAATATTTCTATACTGGACTTCCTACCCTACACATTAAGAGGAATCGGTTATGGAAAAGACTGCGAAGCGAGATGACATCGCTAAACCAGCGCCATCATCACCAAAACAAAACGGTAAGAAAATAACCTTAAAAACAATAGGAATACCTTTAGCTTTATTGGTATTGCTTGTTTTATTTTTTATACCAACACCAGATGGATTAAGTATTGAAGGGCAAAAAGCCATTGCTATTTTTTGTGCTGCGTTAATTTTATGGGTGTGTGGTTCTTTACCCATTTATTTAACTTCAATGCTCGTTATTGTTTTGCTTCCAATAACGGGAACTGTCGCAAAAGAGAAAGTGGTTTTCGGTACATTAGGTTATGACGTTATTTGGCTGATGGTTTCAGCATTTGTTTTAACGTCCGCCATGATCAAATCGAATATTGCCAGACGCTTTGCTTTATGGATGATCACCAAATTTGGGCAAACCCCCAAAAAAGCGTTATTTGTTCTTATTTTAATTAACTTTAGTTTAGTTTTCTTTGTTCCTTCAACGACTGCACGCGCAACATTAATGGTGCCTATTTGTATGATCTTATTAGAGATACATAAGGCAATTCCCGGAAAAAGCAATTACGGGAAATTAATGATGTTGCAAGGTGTACAAGCTGATGCCTTGGCAACATCCGGCGTAATGACGGGTACTGCCGCTAATATTATTGCAGTTGGATTTATCAATTCACAAGCTGGCGGTTCTATTGGTTATATGGATTGGCTAATTGCCTCTTTCCCATTAGCTATTGTTGGCATGACTATCTCCTTTTTTATTGGATTAAAATTATTCTCTTTTAAAGGGGAAGTGGATTTTGAAGGCTCGCTAGAGAAATTGAAAAAAGAACGTTCTCAACTTGGTGCATTAACTAAGAATGAGAAAAAAGCCATGTATATCTTTTTAATGGCAGTGTTCTTATGGGCAACCGAAAGCTATCACCAAGATATGTTTGGCTTCAAGATTAGTGTTTATATGACTGCTGTTATTGCTGCCATTCTTTGCCTGATGCCTCGTATTGGCTTATTAACGTGGAATGAAGCCAATATCAAATGGGATCTAATGATATTTGCAGCAGGTGCTTATGCGGCTGGTAACACCTTAGAATCTACAGAAGGAGCACAATGGTTAATTGGTAAAATGGTTTATGGGCTCGGGCTAGAAAATATGAGCACTACAATGGTTTATATTGTAGTTGTCTTTATCTGCATGTATAGCCATTTAATTTTTACCAGTAAAACAGTAAAAACAACCATCTTAATTCCGGCCATTATTGCACTTGCTAAAACATTGGGCATGGATCCGGTTACATTGGCATTAGCTGCGTCATTTACACTGACTTATACCATTACCTTACCACCACATTCGAAAGTAAATACTATCTATTTCTCAAGTGGCTACTTTAGTGTATTAGAGCAAATGAAATATGGATTAATTACTTGTTTTGTTGGGGCATCGGTAATTTCTATTGCGATATTTACTTGGTTCCAAATTCTTGGATATGGTCTTTAAACCATTAAATTAAGGAATAATAATGAGACTAATTTTATTAAGACACGGTGAAACCTTATGGAATATGGAATCGCGCTTACAAGGACATGCTAATTCATGTTTATCACCAAAAGGTATTAATCAAGCAATGGCGATAAAAGAGAGTATTAAATTATTATCACCTGCTAGGATTATTACGTCAGATTTAGGCAGAACAGTACAAACCGCAGAAATTGTTGGTCATCCAGAAGCAGTTAAAGAGCCGTTATTGCGTGAGTTAAATATGGGAGAGTGGACGGGACAACGAAAACCAGAACTTATAAGACACCATGCAGATAAATACAAAAATTGGCGAGCAGGAACATATACGCCACCTAAAGGCGAAAATTGGTTTGATTTTTGTGATCGCATTGGTGCGGCATTACAAGGATGGGTGCATAAAGAAGACAGCGATTTATTAGCGGTTGTGCATAGTGGAGTTATTCGTGCCGCCTGCAAAGTATTTTTAAATTTATCTCCTGAGTTTTTATTACCAGCAACACCAGGCACAATAACGATATTTAATTTTGATCTTAATTCTGACAAAGCACCAAAATTAGAAGCCTATAATATTGGCTCTTATATGCCAGATAAGAATGTCGCTGATTAAGATTAATAAGTAGTGGTTTTCAAATTAATCGTAGTAATTTAATTTATATAACTATTTAAAAAGCACTCCGATATTAAATCAGAGCAAGGGAAACCTTGCTCTTTTTTTTGTCTATGAAAATAAAAGAATACATTTTGTAAATAATGTTTTTTATTCTTTTTTATACAATTTGTAACTAATAGATTAAGTCGAATTTCATTCAAAAGTAACATGTGGTGGGTTTAATTTAATCAAATAGAGTAAAAAGTAGCTTTTATTATTAAGAGAAAATAATACTTTTTTTTACTCACACCATATGCGTTATAAAATGAAATAAAAATTTATTTATTAATAAAAAATAGTATTTAACTTTTATTTTGATTTAACAATGTTGTATCAATATATGAAAATTTAAAATAATTAAAAATAAACTTTATTAGTTAACTAATAAAGAGTTCACTTGGTTTTAAATCCTGATTAAAATCAAAAATAATGAATATTATACCGCTATAACCAAAACTTGTTTATTGTAAAAAACAATTAGATAATACTCACATACTGAGTTAATTAAGTATTTTTTAATTAATTTTGTTTTATTAATAAAAATTAATCGGAGAAAAAATGAGAAAAAATTTACTTGCAACATTAATTGCTGCGGCGACTATCTTTGTCACTAATAATGCATTAGCAGCAGATGGTACTATTGATTTTACAGGTGAAATTATAGACAACGCATGTGAATTAGCAGCGGGTTCTGATGCTTTAAAAGTTAATTTAGGTACTGTCTCTAAAAAAGCATTACCAAGTACAGGAAGTACTGCTGCAGCGACAAAATTCACAATTAAATTAATTAATTGCCCTAAAACAGTGACCACTGCATCTGTTAAATTTGACGCAGATTCATATGTAGGTGATGACAGTGTTATTGCCCTGAAAAAAGAGTCGGGTGTAGCAACTGGAGTGGGTATTCAAATTACGGATGATGCAAATGTTGTAGTACCTTTATTTACAGCATCTAAAGCCTATCCATTAAAAGAAAATATTGAAAATAATTTAGATTTTAGAGCTCGTTATATTGCTAAAACAGATTCTGTTACTGCGGGTTTAGCAAATGGTAATGCAACGTTTACTATTAACTATAACTAAATAAGATTAAATATAAATTAAGGTTTAAAAGGACTTGAACCTTATTATAAAAACATAGTGGTGATAATATGAAGTCTATTATTGTCTTTTTAATTTCTATTCTTTTTTTTATTAATCAATCTTCTGCTGGTGTTATTATTGGCGGAACTAGAGTTATTTATACAGAAGGGAATAAGAACGTTAGTATTAATGTTGAAAATCCAGATAAAATTCCCTATTTAATCCAGTCTTGGATAGATGATGTTAATGAAAATAAACAGTCAAAATTTACCATTACTCCACCTTTATTTAGACTAAACCCAGATAAGGCGAATACGCTGAGGATATTTTTAACTGAAGGGGATTTACCTAGTGATAAAGAGTCTCTATTTTGGCTAAATATAAAAACAATACCTGCAACAGAAAAAACAGAAAATTCATTGCAGATTGCTTTTAAGACTCAAATGAAATTAATTTACCGACCTGAAAATTTAAAAAAGGTAAATTTTGAGGAAGAGCAGAAAAAATTAATATGGTCAAAAGTTGGAAAAAAAATTAGTGTGAATAATCCAACACCCTATTATTTTAATTTTCAGATAATTAATTTTAATGGGAAATCAGTCAATGATGTCTCTTATGTTGAACCTTTTTCAACAAAATCATTTGATATAAATGATGGTAATGAACATGGCACGATAAATTGGGAAGTTATTAATGACTATGGTGCTAGCGTGAATTTATCAGAAGTGAAAATATAATAAATTATAAATTTAGGTTTTAATATGAAAATTAGAAAAATATGTATTAGCCTAATTTTATATTTGGGCTATACGGCTTTATCATATGCGGAAAATGACAAATCAGATAATATCTACTTTGATCCTGATTTTTTAGAATTACCCAATAAAAGCTCAATTGATTTATCTCAGTTTGAAAATAATGAGCAGTTACCAGGTAAATATTATGTTGATATTTATGTTAATACTAATTTAATTGGTACTAAAAATATTAAATTTGAGAAGATAGATAATGGCAAGTTAATCCCCTGCTTATCAATATCTGATCTCACTAAATTTGGTGTTAAAACAAGCGAATACAAGGAATTAGAAACAAAAGGAAATAACTGTATTAATTTGTCAGCGATCCCTAATGCAAAAAGTGAATTTCAATTTAATTCTCAACGCTTATATTTAAGTATTCCTCAAATAGCGATGAATAATGATCCTAGAGGATTTGTTGATTTAAATAATATAGATAATGGTATTACTGCACTGTTATTAAATTACAGTTATAGCGGTTCGAAAAATTATGATCGTAAGAGTGATGGCTCAAATACAACATCAAACTATATTAATTTAAGACCTGGAGTAAATATAGGTCCTTGGCGTTTGAGAAATTATACAACTTGGTCTAATAGTGATGATAAATCTAGTAAGTGGGATACTGTTTATACGTATTTATCGCGTAGTATTAATCAACTGAAAAGCCAATTAATTTTAGGGGATGGTGTATCACTTTCTTCTGTTTTTGATAGCGTACCTTTTAGAGGTATACAACTTGGTACTGATGATGATATGTATCCTGAAAGTGTACGCGGATATGCGCCTGTAGTACGTGGTATTGCGCGCAGTAATGCCCAAATTACTATTAAGCAAAATGGATATATTATTTATCAGACAGAAGTCGCCGCAGGGCCTTTTGAGATTAATGATTTATATCCCACTGGGAGTAGTGGGGATTTATACGTCACAATAAAAGAATCTAATGGGAGTGAACAACATCAAATCGTACCATTTGCTTCTTTACCTGTTTTACAGCGTGAAGGCTATTTATCTTATAGTGTGACGGGAGGCGAATATCGCTCTTATGATAAGAATGTGGATAAAACTAAGTTTGGGCAATTTACATTAATTTATGGCCTACCTTATGGAGTGACAACTTATGGTGGTAGCCAGTTAAGCCAAGATTATCAATCTTATTCATTGGGAGCAGGAAAAAACTTAGGTGTTTTTGGTGCAATTTCTGTTGATATCACACATGCAAACTCAACCTTTAATGATGGTACTAAGCAGCAAGGTCAATCCTATCGTTTTAGATATAATAAAAATCTGAATAATATAGGAACGAATATAGCATTAGCAGGTTATCGTTATTCTACAAACGGCTTTTATAGTTTATCAGAAGTATTCGATAGTTTTCGACGTACAAACTATAGCCCAGAAGTTGAACGTCGCCGTAATCGTGCTGAAATTACGATTAACCAAAATCTAGGTGAAGGGAATGGTTCTTTAGCAATTGGTTATATAAAAGAAGATTATTGGAATAGTAATAAAAAGACACAGTCTGCTACGTTAGGTTATAACAATAGTTGGCAAGGGATCAGCTATGGAATGAATTATACTTATAATAAGAATACAAATCGTTACTCTTATATTTCAGGAGAGAAAACACAAAGTGAAAACGAACACTTATTTGCATTTTCGGTGAGTGTGCCCTTTAGTGTTTTTGATGATACTTTTTATTATAACTTTAATACCAATAGTAGTAATCATAATACCAGCACAGGCAGTGTGGGAATTTCTGCATCTCAACTCAATAATAGATTAAATTGGAGTGCACAACAGGGATTTACCAATCAAGATCAAGGATCTTCTGGAAATATCAATGCATCCTATAAAGGTCAACTAGGTGATATTACTGGGGGGTATAGCTATAGCAAAGACAACCATAATCTTTACTATGGGGTCAATGGTAGCGTAGTTGCTCACTCTGGAGGAATAGTCCTTGGACAACAACTGGGTGAAACTTCTGCAATTGTTGATATTCCAAATGCTAAAGATATTGCGATACTAAATCAAGCGGGGGTCAAAACCAATAGTCGTGGTTATGCATTAGTGCCTTATGTTACGCCGTATCGAAAGAATACTTTAGAAGTTGATACATTAATGTTACCTGAAAATACAGAAATGGAATTGACGAGCCAAACGATTTCGCCTAGTCGAGGGGCTTTAGTTAAAGCTGATTTTTCTGCTAACGTAGGTCATCGCGTATTAATGACGGTTAATCTTGCAAATAAAAAACCAGTTCCATTTGGTGCTCAAGTTATTTTTAAAGATAACAGCCAATTGAATAGTATTGTTGGTAATGATGGAGAGGTTTATTTATCGGGGTTAGAACAACGCGGAAACTTAACTATTAAATACAACAATGAAACATGTCATGTAAATTATGATTTATCAGGTGTTCTTGATTATTTAGGACTCTATAAAGTCGCTGTGACTTGTCAGTAGTAAATTTAAATAGCATTAAAGCTAATATATTAAACCCAGTTATTTCTTTTATAGCTGTCGATATTTGCTACGCGTAGGAAAGTGAAATGACTATATTAATAAGATTTTTTATTTTAATAACCAGTGTAATAATAAGTTTTCCTTTACTCGCTGGGAATACGGTTACTGTTAATTTTTCTGGAAATATTAGAGCTGCAACTTGTAATATTTCTGGAGGAAGTAATATTAATATTGATTTAAAGGAAATGCCTGCAAATTTATTTAAGACAACAAATTCGAGTTCGGTGTGGAATAATTTTACGATTAAATTAATTGATTGTTCACCCACAATAAATCAAGTAAAGCTAACATTTACTGGTACACCAGATAATGCTGATGTCAATAATTTATATAAAAATGAAGGAACTGCAAAGAATATTGCCGTGCAATTGCAGAATGAAAATAGTAATGGATTAATACCATTAGGTAATCAAAAATCACTGTATATCGCGGTTAATGGCCAGTCATCAGTGAATATTCCTTTAAGAACACGGGCATTTAGTAAACTTGGAAATGCCACTCCAGGTACGGTATCTGCAAAAATTACAGCAACCATAATCTATAGGTAGAGGCAGAATATTATGTATAAAATCATACCATTATCCCTATTGTTTTTATGTTCTCCTTTTGCAGTAGCAAGTGTTGTTAATATTAATGTTTATGGCTCTGTGATTGCATCACCTTGTGAATTAGAAACAAAAAATTACTTGATTGATCTTAATAAAATAAATATTAGAAATATTAAAAACAATCAAAATTCAGATTGGGTTAATTTTTCTATAAAGTTAAAAAATTGCCCAATAACAACGAATAAAGTCACAATGACCTTAAAAGGGATTGTTGATCCTAATTATCCAGAGTATTTTATTAATAGTGGCACAGCAAAAAATACGGCATTAAATATCGCAGCACAATTAAATAAAAGTATTATAAAAAATAATGAAAAATTAATAGTGAACGTTAATCAGCAGACACACAATGCTGAATTTCCTTTATCGGCAAGAATTATAGGTTATGGAAGTAATATCACAGTGGGTTCATTTAAAAGTCATCTTGAATTCACGCTTCTTTATAATTAATGAGTAATAAAGGAAATAAAAATGAGTCATATTTACCCGGCATCAAAAATGATTGGAAAAAAAATAGCTTATTATAGAGCTATGAATGGGTACACTTTAAGTGAACTGGCGGAAATAATTGGTATCAGTCAACAACAGCAATCAAGATATGAACGAGGTATTAATAGAGTTAGTTTAGATAGACTTTATCAATATGCTCGTGCTTTTGATATTTGTTTAAGCCAATTTTTTATTTTAGATGAAGAAGAGCAAAAAGAGATGAAAACTAAAATAATAGATAAGTTAGGAGATAAAAATGCGCCATATAAGCACTAAATCTATTTTTTTATTAAGTGGGGCTTTATTTTATTCCACGTATACTTTTTCTGCTTGTATTCAAAATCCAAATCTCAGAAATATTAGGGCTGATATACCGAATAGAGTCTATTCAATTCAATATGATGATATGGGAACTCGTGTATTAGAAGAAATTCAGATCAATTATAAAAATGGACCTATAAATACCTACTCAGGTACTGATGGGCAATGTGGTAATGCATCAATTTCTGCGAAATATACTAATGGATGGGTGCCTAATGCGAATAAAATTGTACAGACAAATATTCCTGGAATTGGAGTGAAAGTTTATTTTAATAATATAGGTGCTATTAATTTTGACTGGGTTAGTAAGTCTACTGAAGTTGGTAAAACATATCATATGCCCAATCCTTATTGGAGAGTGCAGATAATAAAAACAGGCCAAGTAACACAGTCAGGAAGCTTAAAATTGGGAGAGGTTGCTAAAGCTGTGCAGAATAATACTGCACCTCGCAATACTACTTGGAATTTAACATCGTTATTTCTACCGTTAAATGCAATAAGAATAAACTCTTTAAAATGTTCAACCAAATCATCTAGTTACAATGTTAATATGGGCACTTGGTATGATACCCAATTTAAAAATATTGGTGATGTAAGTAAAAATGTTGATATTCCCATTACGCTAAGTTGTGCTGCAGGTACCAATATTAAAGCCACTGTGACGAGTAGTGCTGGATATATTGATGTAAATACAGGCAAATTAAAGTTATCAGGTACAAATTCAGCAACAGGAATTGGAATTCAGTTATTAGATAAAAATAATAATCCTATTAAATTAAATACTAAAAATAGTTTACAAAATCAGGTTGCATCAGGCGATTATATTTTTGGTTGGAAAGCACGTTATATAAAAACAGGAAGTACTATAACACCAGGAAGTGCTAACTCAATTGCTACGGTAAATATTTTGTACGAATAATTAATGAGTGTATTTTTGATATTATCAATTTTATTTTTCGGAGATGTTATGAATAAAGAAATATCAAGATTAGTTGGCGCTAAAATTAGAGAGTTAAGAATAACACACAGTATGAGTGGCAGTGAGTTTGGTGCTTTATTGGGAATAAGCCAGCAACATCAATCTCGTTTTGAAAATGGTGAGTCAAACATCCATGCAGAAAGTATTTATATTTTATCCTATCTTTTTGATGTCGATTTAAATTACTTTTTTGATGATGTTCAACATGTTGTTGATAAAGATAAAATAGAGAATAAAAAAAGTCATTATCAATCAGAGTCAATTATCGCAAGTAACGATATTTGGCGTTAATTTTATAAGATGCCTAATAATAAACTAGGCATCTTATATTTGTTTTATTTAAGGCGATATTTTTAAAACCTTACCAATATCCCAGTACCTTCCACCATACACTACCCAAGGTTATCCAAACGATAAGGTTAACTACGCTCATCACAAATCCGGTTTTCCACCATTCGCCCAATGTGGCGTAGCCAGAACCGAAAATAATGGGTGCAGTACCAGTACCGTAATGGGTTAATGACATCATTAATGAAGATGAGAATGCCAAGATAAGTCCTAATAACATTGGTGGGGCGCCAAGGGCTAAACCTGCGGCATAGAAAGCAGCAAACATAGCGGTAATATGGGCGGTAGTACTGGCAAAGAAATAGTGAGAATAAACATAAATTAATACCAGTAATATCATGCCACTGACCCAACTTATTCCCATGCTATCAATACTTGCCCCAACACTGAGTGACAACCATTTAATTAGTCCTAATTTTCCTAAGAAGGATGCCATCATTACTAATGCAGAGAACCAAACTACGGTATCCCATGCACCTTTGTTTTTTAAAATATCATCCCAATTCAAAACGCCTGTACATAATAAAATAGATAAGCCAATAAATGCCGCTGTTGTCGCATTAACGCTAAATCCATCACCAAATAACAGTGCAGGGACGCCTGCCCACATAATTAATAATAATGCGAAGACGGCAAGGGTTATTTTTTCAGGCAATGAAATAGGCCCTAATTGTGCTAAACGCTCTTTAGCAAAATGTGGTGCATTCGGGGTGCTGGTTATTTCAGGTTTATAAAGTAGATAAATAACAATAGGCATTAAAATTAATGAAACGATAGCGGGTACAAAAGCCGCAATTGCCCACATAGACCAACTAAGCTCATGTGTAGGATCGGTTTCACTGATAATTAAACTCACAATGAGTGGGTTAGGAGCTGTTGCCGTAATAAACATGGCAGAAGTAATTGGGTTTATATTGTAGTTCACTAAAGAGAGATAACGGCCTATTTTACCACTTGTACCATCTTCTGCTTTAGAGTTAAAACTATCTGATATTGAACGCATAATTGGGTGAATAATCCCACCACCACGCGCGGTATTACTCGGTGTTACAGGGGCTAATATTGTTTCAGCAATAGCCAATGAATAGGCTATCCCAATGGTTTTTTTGCCAAATAGGGAAATAAAATAATAACCAATTCTAGCGCCGAGCCCGGTTTTATTCAGACTCATTGACACCATAATGGAAATACCAATTAACCAGATAAGATCATTGGAAAATCCACTTAATGCATCACCGATAGCGGCTTTGGTTGAATTAGGGTTAGTGACCCCTGTAACAGCGACTAATGCGATAGCAATAATAGAAACAGCTCCGATAGGAAGAGCTTTACCAATAATGGCGGCGATAGTCCCGACAAAGAGCGCTAATAAATGCCAAGCATTGGGATCAACTCCCTGTGGTACGGGAATAAGAAACCAGATAATAAGGGTAATAGAAACGGCGATTAATGTAGGTATGGGGCGTAATGGAGTTAATTTATTCATCAGGTTATTCCATTAGGTTGCAGGTTAAATAAATAATCGGAAGTAAAAAAATAAAGCGAATAAGTGTTTTTATTGAGAACGATCTTATTAACATATTATTAAAGATTCATTGATTGGTGTCATAAAAATAAAATTATTTATTAACTTAATTTTAAAAAAATACATTTTATATAACTTAATGTTATTGAAATATAGAGTGGTTTTTATCTTTATGTTTTTATTGGTTTTTTGTATTTTAACTGATTTATTAATAATAAAAGTCAATTTCAATAATAGGTGGAAATAAAATATATTTATGATATGTGAATTCATCTTATATCACATTTATAATATTAATTTAATAGAGTTAGAATAAATTGTGTTATTATTTCTGATCGTCTTTATCTTATTAACCTATGTGATTATAATATTATTAACAATAGTTGAATAATGGAAAAAATATTTACAATTATTTTTTGCTATAATATTGGCGCCTGAAAAAATTCAGCTAAATATTGAAAATAACCTAATAGGTGATACACAATGAAGTACGATTTAAATGATCTCTACTATTTTGTGAAAGTCGTTGAGTTTGGCGGTTTTTCTCAAGCAGCAGAAACATTAGGTATACCTAAATCTAAACTAAGTCGTCGTATCGCTGATTTAGAACAGAAGCTCAATGTCTCTTTGATTTATCGTTCTACACGTCAATTTCATGTCACTAAAATCGGGCAGACATTTTATCAGCAGTGTAAAAATGTAGTCTCAGAAGCTGAAATTGCAGAAGAAGTTATTTGTTCAGCGCAAGGGCACCCACATGGCACAATTAAACTCTCGTGTCCTGTCGCATTATTGCAAATTTATATTCAAGATATTTTGGTCGATTTTATGGAGAAATACCCGGATATTAATATCCAGATATTAGCTATTAATCGTCCTGTTGATGTAATTAGTGAAGGTCTTGATTTAGCCTTGCGAGTAAGAGCATTACCATTAGATGACTCAGGTCTAACAATGAAAATCCTAGGTTATTCTCGACGTGTTCTAGTCGCCAGCCCTTTGTTATTTAAAGGACAAGAGATCCCTGATTCACCAGAACAACTTGCAGACTATCCTATTTTGGCAAATAGCGAACATTCACAACAATACACACTAACCTTGACTCATGAAAATGGTACGGTTTCCACACAACATGTGACTCCGAAACTAGCGACAACCGATGTTATTACACTTTATAAAGCAACATTAAAAGGATTAGGAATAACTCGATTACCACTGAGTGTGGTTGAAAATGAACTACAAGACGGCTCGTTAATTGAAGTGTTGCCAAATTGGCGTTTTCCTAAAGATGTTATTCATGCAGTTTACCCGTCAAGAAAAGGCTTATTACCTGCGATTCAAGTATTGCTGGAATACCTTGCTGATAATATGTCGCCATTGAAAGAGTAAGTGCAATATAAAAACGGCTCCGAATATTAAAGGGAGCCGTTTGGTTTCTATTGTTTGTTGTATGAAATAAAAGTGTTACTCGTTAGGAATACGACCGAATTTACCTTGGTTAAAATCATC
This sequence comes from Proteus sp. FZP2095, assembly GCF_023701425.1. NCBI lineage: Bacteria > Pseudomonadati > Pseudomonadota > Gammaproteobacteria > Enterobacterales > Morganellaceae > Proteus > Proteus sp. FZP2095. The sequence continues at coordinate 2,084,285 of NZ_JAMQBJ010000001.1, read as the reverse complement.
AATAGCTTGTTTGATTTGAGCTTCGCTATTCATGACAAAAGGGCCATAACCAACAACTGGCTCATTAATAGGCTCTCCACTGAGATACAAGATTATTGCATCTTCAATAGCTTCAAGATTAACAGAACCACCTTCATTATCTAAAATCACCAAATCACCTGTTTGTAGTTGAGTTTGATTATCAAGATAAACACTACCGTGCAATATCACTAACCCTACATAACGATCTTTCTTGGTCGGCAACGTCACTGATTTTGTGCTTTTTAATTGAAGATCCCACACATCTACAGGTGAAAAAGTTTTTGCAGCGCCATGTGTGTCGTGATAATCACCGGCAATAATGCGCATTTTTCCGGCATTATCTGCTAAAGGAAGTACAGGGATCGCGCTTTCTTTTAGCAATTGATAGCCAGCAGGTGCCGATTTAGCCTCAGATGGAAGATTAACCCACAATTGCACCATATCTAACACACCACCTTCTTTGGTAAATTCATCAGAATGATATTCTTGATGTAAAATACCTGACGCAGCGGTCATCCATTGCACGTCACCCGGGCCGATTACGCCCCCTTCTCCTGTGGAATCATGGTGTGCAACTTCACCTTTATAAACGATAGTGACTGTTTCAAATCCACGATGTGGGTGTTCCCCGACACCACGATTATGTCCTTGAGATGCAGGAAAATCGGTAGGCCCGGCTCTATCTAAAAGTAAAAATGGGTTTAAATATTTACCATGATTACCATAACTAAAGAGTGAGCGAACATGAAAACCATCGCCAACCCAATGTTGACGAGGTGCTTTATAAATACCTATGATTTTTTTCATAAAATGTTCCTATAAGATTTCTATAGGGCCTATTTTAGAGCGACTAATATATTTAAGTAGTGCCAAAAATAGATTTCATCATCCTAAAAATAGAACAATAATAAAATGTTTCAGTGTTCTATTTTTAGAATAGTGTTTATCAGAATTGCTACTACCGAGATTTTAATTAATTGATTATTGTTTATTACAACGAAAGAGAAACGATATAAAAATATTTTTCTTAAATCATGTTAATGATCAACTTTATTAATTAAAAGGAATAAATAAATGAGCACTCCAGCAAATTTTAATGGTCAGCGCCCTGTAATTAATCCAGAAGATGCGGTTATGTTATTAATTGATCATCAAAGTGGTTTATTCCAAACCGTGGGTGATATGCCAATGACTGAATTACGAGCTCGTGCTTCAGTATTAGCAAAAATAGCAACATTAGCTAACATGCCTGTTATTACAACGGCTTCTGTACCACAAGGTCCTAATGGCCCATTAATTCCTGAAATTCATCAAAATGCTCCTCACGCAAAATATGTTGCACGTAAAGGTGAAATTAATGCTTGGGATAATCCTGAGTTTGTTGAAGCCGTTAAAGCCACAGGTAAAAAGCAATTAATTATTGCGGGTACTATTACGAGTGTTTGTATGGCATTCCCTGCAATTAGTGCCATTGCTGAGGGTTATCAAGTCTTTGCAGTGATTGATGCATCAGGTACTTACAGTAAAATGGCGGAAGAAATTACCTTAGCTCGTATTGTTCAAGCTGGCGTAGTACCGATGGATACCGCAGCAGTTGCTTCTGAAATTCAAAAAACATGGAACCGTGCTGACGCAGCAGAATGGGCGCAAGCGTATACCCAGATTTTCCCTGCTTATCAGCTATTAATTGAAAGTTATAGCAAAGCTCAAGATGTATTAAAAAATAACGAAGCTTTAGATTCTCAGCGTTAATTAATTTTTAACTCTCTTTGCAATTTGTATTTTCTGTGTTTAAAAATGCCTATAAAACTTTTTCTTTATGGGCATTCTGTTACAAAAATATATTAGGAAACAATAATGAAATTTATTTTATCTACCATATTATCATCATTATTACTTGTGCCAGCAGTACAAGCAAATGAATATAAACTTGAACCAACACACACTAAGGCCATGTTTTATATTGATCACTTTGGTACTTCTACTAATAGTGGTGGTTTTTATGAAATTGAAGGGGATTTAACTTATTCTCCAGAGAAGAATATAGGGAAAATAAACGTTACTATTCCGGTTAAAACATTAAATACGGGATTAACAGCATTTGATAATCATATAAAAAGTGCCGATATATTGGATGCAGATAAATATCCAACAATTCAATTTTCTTCAACACAATGGCATTTCTCTAATAATAAGCCCACATCTATTGAAGGGTTATTAACCATGAAAGGAAAAACATTGCCAATTAAATTAACAGCAACTAAATTTAATTGTTATGAAAGCCCTGTATTTAATGCACCTGTTTGTGGTGGTGATTTTGAAACAACCATTAAACGTTCAGATTGGGGTGTGGACTTTTTAGTTAAAGAAGGGATGACTGATAATATGACATTAAAAATCCAAGTAGAAGCAATTAAGCAGTAACTTAAGTCATATATTAAATATTCTTTCTATTTTAAAAGCCTTATTAAATACAAGGCTTTTTTGCTATTTTATAAAATAAAATACAATTAAAAATAAAGGCTAATTTGAAAATCCAACAAATAAAAATAGATTTTTTTATTTGTTGATAATAATTATTTATTGTTGTATGTTATGAAATTGTAACCTGTAAATCATTTGTCTTTGTTTTATTTGATATTTATAGGTTGGTAATTGTTTGTCATTCGTTAAATCTTCCTATAAAGTTTTTGGTTTTATTCAAAAATCAATAAACTTTTCTCATCATAATTTATTTAATAAATATCGTTCGATTAAATAAAAATTTTTTACAATAAATAAGTGTGACTTCTATCACTCTACATTTTGATATTTCTTCAGTATGTTTATACGCAGAGATTAGAAATTAATAAATCAGACATTTATTTATATTGCTTAATAACTTAAGCAAATAGGCTTCTTATTATCAAAAAAACGAAATGCAAATAGATATGTGCTGTTACATATATTAAATGCGTTAAGGATATCATAATGATCCATGCTTTTATTAAAAAAGGGAGCTTTCAGGATTCAGTAAGCCTGATGATTATTTCCCGAAAATTAAGTGAAGCCCCAGAGGTGGAAGAAATTTCCGTCATGATGGGTACACCAGCGAATAAATCTCTTCTCGATGTCACCGGTTTCTGGCATGACATGTTTAACGAAGCAACACCGAATGACATTTGTGTTTCGATTAAAGCGGAATCAGATGATCCTGCCATTGTCGACATGATTTCTACTGCGTTAGAAGAAGCATTAGCAGAAATTGCAAGTGGTCAAAAAGGCGGTAACAAATTAACGACAGTCCGTAGCTGGCGTACTGCTAAACAAAAAAGCACTAATGCCAATATGTTGCTTATCTCTATTGCCGGTGAATATGCTGCTGAGCTAGCGGATACGGGGTTAGATGATGGCTGTAACGTTATGCTGTTCTCTGACAACGTATCTATCGCAGATGAAAAAGCACTAAAAGAAAAAGCAGCCGCTAAAGGTCTGATTGTTATGGGGCCAGACTGCGGTACGGCAAATATTGCTGGTGCACCTCTTGCTTTCGCTAACATTGCACCGAAAGGCTCGATTGGTATTGTTGGGGCATCAGGTACAGGTATTCAAGAAATTACCTCTCAAATCGTTTTACAACGCCAAGGTATTTCTCACTCAATTGGTTTAGGTGGTCGTGATTTAACAGAGCAAATTGGTGGTATCAGTGCGATCACTGCTATCAATATGCTAGCTGCTGATCCTAATACTCGTGTCATTGCCTTTGTTTCTAAGCCACCAGCACCAGCTGTTCGTCAAAAAATCATTGCAGAAATGAAGCGCCATAATAAACCGATTGTGGCTCAATTCTTAGGAACAACACCTGAGAAATTCCAAGACGACAATATCTACTTCACTCGTACTTTAGATGAAACTGCACGTATTGCGGCTGAATTAGCGCGTGTTGAAGATATCGCAGCAGAGTTACCAAAAGTTGCAGGTAAGAAAATCATTGGTCTTTATGCTGGCGGTACGTTAGCGGCTGAGTGCGCCATGTTGTTATCTGAAAAACTCAATGTTGAAGTCGATAACGAACATAAACAAGGCACGATGCTAGATGCAGACGGCCACAAAATTATCGATATGGGTGATGATTTCTATACACAGGGTAAACCACACCCAATGATTGACCCATCTACACGTAACAAATTTATCAGTGAGCTAAGCAATAAAACAGAAACGGGCGTGTTACTGGTTGATTTTGTTATTGGTTATGGTGCAACTCAAGATCCAGCCGGCGCGTTAATTCAAGAAATCAAAAAACTGAATGAGAAACGTGGCGAAGCTAATCCACTGATCACTATCGCAACAATCACTGGTACTGAAGACGATCCACAAAACCGTAGCGAACAGCAAAAACAGCTGAAAGAAGCGGGCATTATTGTGATGGACACGTTGCCAGAAGCCGTTTTATTAGCAAAAGAATTAATCCAGCCACATCCAGCAGAAGTACATGCTGAAGTATCACCACTGCTTAACGGGATCTCTGTGATCAACGCAGGATTACGTAGCTTTGCAGACGATCTGCAATCAAGTGGCACCCCTGTTGTTCATTATCAGTGGGCACCTGTCGCAGGTGGTAATAAGAAACTGGCTGAAATATTAAAGAAATTGAAATAAGGAATTGCAGATATGTACTCAACTATCGAACAAGCGAATGAAGCAGTTATCGAACGTATCCGTGAAGCCCGTCCTCACTGGTGTGATGTTAGCTTAGCAAAAGAAGTCGTTCCTACTTTAGAGACAGGTAAAAAACTACTTCATGCAGGTCCACCAGTAACTTGGGGAGAAATGAGCGGTCCTGTTCGCGGTGCATGTATCGGTGCTTCTTTATTTGAAGGCTGGGCAGAAACTGAAGAGCAAGCATTAGCCATGTTAGAAGCAGGCGAAATTGAGTTTATTCCTTGCCATAACGTAAATGCAGTAGGCCCAATGGGCGGTATTACTTCTGCTCATATGCCAATGCTGGTTATCAAAAACCACATTCATGGTAACTATGCTTACTGCAACATGAACGAAGGTATCGGTAAAGTGATGCGCTTTGGTGCTTACGGCCCAGATGTGCAAGAGCGTTTACATTGGATGAAAAATAGCTTAGCACCAGTATTAAAAGCTGCGATTGCAACGTTTGAAAACGGTATCGATCTAACTGCAATTATGGGGCAAGCAATTACGATGGGTGATGAATTCCACCAACGTAACATCGCTGCATCTGCTCTGCTACTGCGCCAACTGGCACCAGTATTAGGCACTTTAGATTTCGAAGAAGCTGAAATCACAAAAGTGACTAAATTCCTGAGCATTACAGACCAATTCTTCCTGAACTTAGCAATGGCTTACTGTAAAGCGGCGATGGATGCAGGTGCTCAAATCAAGCAAGGTACTATCGTCACTGTGATGACGCGTAATGGTAGCAACTTTGGTATCAAAATCAGCGGAATGGGTGATCAATGGTTTACCGCTCCAGTCAATACGCCGCAAGGTCTATTCTTCTCTGGCTTTAGCCAAGCAGATGCAAACCCAGATATTGGTGACAGTGCAATCACTGAAACTTTCGGTATTGGTGGCGCAGCAATGGTTGCAGCTCCTGGTGTAACACGTTTTGTTGGCGCATCTGGCGGTATGGATGCAGCGCGTGAAGTGACTGAAGAAATGGCTGAGATCTATCTTGCTCGTAACATGATGTTGCAAATTCCAACTTGGGATTTCCAAGGTGCATGTTTAGGCTTAGATGCACGTCGCGTTGTTGAAACAGGGATCACTCCACTGATTAACACTGGTATTGCACATAAAGAGCCGGGTGTTGGTCAGATTGGTGCGGGTACTGTGCGCGCACCTTTAGGTTGCTTTGAAAAAGCGATTGTTGCACTCGCTGAAGAGCTAGGTATCGACGCTTAATCTCGTTTTCTAACGACAAAGTACAGCAATAAAGGGGGCATTATGCAAATTCAAGCACTTCAAACCAGCCAGCATATCACTGACTTTGAAGGTGAGATTAAATGTGTGGGCATTTATGATCATGCTTTGAATTTCATTTGCCCTCAGCAACGCTTAATGACTTTTCATCGTGAAGGAAGAGGATTAAGCCCGATGGGGTGGTTACTGAAGCAAGATGATTTTGATTATTTTGCAAAACAGTGCCATCCCTCGATTGTGATGAACCTTAAAAATCATCAAGCAACACTCGCAAATAAGCTCACATTGAATGCAGGTCAAAGTGAGAATTTGCGTTTACAAGAAAAAGCGGATTTAGATTTACGTTGGTTAGAAAGTTTTTTTTCTCTGTTATCACCCGCGATTGCAACGGGGTTATATGGATCATTGAAAAATTACCGTCAAATCGCGCAACTTAGTGAAATTAAGTTATTAACTAAGCTGTTTCATAACCAGCTATTAGGCAATGCTGTTAACTGGGCTATTTTTACAGGGAAAGGCCCCGGATTAACGCCAAGTTCAGATGATATGCTGGTGGGAATGTTATTTGCGCATTATCTAGCAGAGCCTGAAAAGAAACTTAATCATTTTTTTAATAACACACCACCTTTATCTGAGTTGACCACTATTGTCAGTAAGCATTATTTGGAATATGCCACACAGGGAATATTTTCTACCTATCTCATTCAACTAGGTAAAAAAATAAAGAATAAAGAGATTATTTTTAAGGATATGTTGGAAATACTCTCTATTGGTCATCATTCCGGAGCAGATACATTACTGGGATTATGGATTGGTTACCAAACTAAAAAACAACAACAGCATATTGATTAAATTTCTTTAATAAAAGAATTTATATAAACATTCGGATACGGATAATTATGAAAACAATTGTTATTGCTTTAGGCGGAAATGCATTATTGCAACGCGGAGAAGTTTTGTCTGCTGAAAATCAATATAAAAATATTGAATTGATGTCAGAGACAATTAATAAATTAGCCAAAGAGTATCGTGTTGTATTAGTACACGGTAATGGGCCTCAAGTTGGATTGCTTGCACTGCAAAACCTTGCATATCAAGATGTTCCTGCATACCCGTTAGATGTCTTGGTGGCAGAAAGCCAAGGTATGATTGGTTATATGATGATGCAGAAAATTAATCAAAATCATCCTGAACAAGCTATTACAACGGTAATGACTCGAGTTTCAGTTGATATTAATGATGAAGCATTTAACGATCCAAGTAAGTTTATTGGCCCTATTTATGATGAAGCTGATAAAGAAGAATTAATTGCGAAGTATCAATGGACATTTAAACAAGATGGTAAACATTATCGCCGTGTTGTTCCATCACCAACACCGAAAAAGATTATTGATATCGAGGCAGTAAGACTTTTATTAGATAAAGGCCATATTGTTATTTGTGGTGGCGGTGGTGGTATTCCAGTCAACAATACAAATAATGAATTTATTGGTAGTGAAGCGGTTATTGATAAAGATTTAACGGCAGCTTTAATTTCTCGTGAATTAAATGCAGAGCACTTTGTTATTTTAACAGAGGCAGATGCTATTTATAAAAATTGGGGTACACCAGAACAAGCTGCAATTCGTGAAGCAACACCAGAAGAACTTGCACCAATGGCTGTCGCTGATGGCGCAATGGGACCAAAAATTATGGCAGTGAGTGATTTTGTTAATGCAACAGGGCAACAAGCTCATATTGGTGCATTACAAAATATTCAACAAGTTATTGAAGGTCAGTCTGGCACTTTAATTTATAAGTCTTAATAAAAATTCTTTCAGGAGCGTCATTATGAACGATGCACAAGTGAATGAGAAAGGCAAAGTCCCTTATTGGGTCAAACTGACCATTATCTTCTTCTTTGGCTGGATTGCGCTGTATGGTAGCCGTGCCATTGTTGGTCCTTTAATGGTAAATATTGGTGCTGAGTTTGATCTTACTAAAGCTCAACTCGGTTCTATCATGAGTATTTTCTTTATCGGATATACTGCACTTAATATTCCATCAGGAATGATAGGTGACTATTTAGGGAAGAAAAAAGTATTAGTAACAGGGGTTGTTCTCTTTGGTGGATTTACCATTATTGCGGGGATGATGCCAACTTACGTGACCTTTATGTTTGCATGGGTCATGGTGGGGATATTCCAAGGCTTCTATTATGGCCCTCAGTATGGCTTATCTTCAGAAGCAATACCGAAGCATCGTATTACATTAGGTAGTGCGATTATCAATAGTGGTATGGCATTTGGTCTGTCTATTGGTTACTACATTTCAAGTATTTCTGTCGGTGAGATGGGAATGAGCTGGCGTGCTCCGTTCTATATCATTGGTGTACCAATTATTATCATTGGTTTGGTGATGTTATGGATCATCAAAGATAAGCCAAAAGCACAACCGGCGGCAGAAAATGGCGCTCCAAAACAGAAAGTTAAACTGACATTTAAAGATTTATTTGGTAATCGCAATATCAACCTTGCATATGTCACTATCTTCTGTTCAATCTATGGCTTCTTTGTATTAGTCACTTGGTTACCGTACTACTTAGAAACTGAACGTGGAATTACAGGAACTCAAATTTCAACTATCGCATCATTAATGCCTTGGTTTGCTATTCCTGGTTCGCTTATTTTTAGCTGGGTTTCAGATAAAATTGGTCGTCGTAAACCTGTATTATTAATCATGTTACCGCTGTCATTAATCGCTATTCTTGCCGTACCAATGTCAGAATCAATGCCGGTGTTAATTGGTGCTCTGATCCTTTACGGTATTGTAGGTAAAATCAGTACAAACCCAGTTCTTGTTGCTGTAGTTGCTGATAACTCACCGCGACATGCACTAGGTACATCGTTTGGTGTTTACAACTGTATCGGTATGTTAGGTTCTGTTTTTGCTCCAACATTAACGGGTTTCTTATCAGACAAAACAGGTAGCATGGACTCAGGTTTCTACTTTGCCGCTATTCTGATTTGTATCGGTATTGTGGCGAGCCTCTTTATTAAAGAAAGCAACAACAATAATGAAGAAGCAAAAGCGTAGTACATTATTCAGGTAGTCATTGAATAAACAGTTAAAGGGCAAACTTCGGTTTGCCTTTTTAATTTAAAGGATCGTAAAACGATTGTACGCTAGGATGATTTTGCTTAAACAACTCCACTAAATAACTCACTACAGCACCTTTTTTATCTTCACACCATGCTAGTGAAAGAGGGGAATTATGACGACGGTTTTTCACTTCTTTCGCAATTAACTGTCCGCTATCAATAAGTGGTTTGCATAAACTTAATGGCAAAAATCCTATTCCTACGCCTTTTAAATGGCAGGCTAATTTGGTGTGTAAATCAGGCACACGGATCTCATGCTGACCCGATAAACGCCATGCTGTACGTTTAGAAAGATGGCGAGAGGTATCTTCGACGTTTACAGCAGAATACATACGCATTTGATCATCGCTTAATACACCACTGATATTGGCTAAAGGATGATTAGGCGCGACAACAAATTGCCATTGAATTTCTCCCATCGCACAAATGTTGATATTATTCTTAAGGGATTCATTACCGGTAACGCCAATAGCAAAATGATAATCTTCGTTAATAAGCGCATCCCAAACTCCCATATAGACTTGACGAGTAATATGAAACTGGGTAGAAGGAAAGCGCTGATGAAGACAAGCCAACATACTGGCAACCGCGGTACGATCATAGAGCAGATTATTGATCACAATGTTGACCTGATGTTCGACACCCGCGTTCATCTGCTGAAGTTCTACAGGCATTGACTCTAACCATACAATCCATTGACGACATTTTTCTAATAGATATTCGCCCGCCGGTGTCAGTGTGACGGTTCTTGTGGTGCGATTAAAAAGTTGGGTACCGATATTTTCTTCTAATGTTTTAATACGGTAACTAATTGCTGCCGATGTTTTATGAAGCACATCGGCTGCTTTGGTAAAGCTTTGGCAATCGGCGACCTGTATAAAAGTACGGATCATTTCTTGGTCTAACATATTTTTTGTCCTGGTAATAAGAGAGGCAAAATATCAGCAGATAATGCTGAACTAAAAAAAGCAAACAGAGCAAAGCTTACCTATTTTTTCTGAGGTCTATACCGCAAAGTAAGACAACTTCTTATCGTGTTAATGGATGTTATTATTTTTGGCTTATTGTTGTTCGCCGTATGAAGTTTTGATTATTTATAGATAAGCAATAAAGCATACTAACAAAAATTTCATTAGATGATGGGCGCAAATAAGAATATCTGTATTCTATTTGTGTGATTACTTTCACGTTTCACTCATCCTTTTACTGACGAAGTTAAGATATCAGTAAAAGGCAGTGAAGATCAGAATAAAAATTAGGCCAGTATTAAATGATGATAAATAGAGATCACGCGATTTTAAATGGGTAAGTAAAGAAGAGAAGGTGAGTCAGATTAAGTGCAAAGTGAAATAGCGTTGAAACCCAAAGTCGACCACTCCACATCCACGCTAATCCATAAATAATACCCGCCAGTGAAGCAAATATGATCAACAGTAATCCACCTGCAGAATGTGCTAAACCAAAGATAATGGCTGCTATTAATAGCGCAACATAAGGGGGTAGGTAACGTGATAATGTTTGTTGAATCACACCTCTAAATAACGCTTCTTCAGCAAGTGATACAAAAAAGAGATTCGCGAGAATAAATGCAGGTAGCCACGATGGTAAATGCAATTCAATTGCCAATCCCCCCAGCTTTACAGCGATCAATAATAATGCAGGAATGGCAATAATTAGCATTGCCCAATGTAATTTATTTGCTTTTTTTAATGGATCGCAGACAAAAAGTGTGGGAATAAAAATCAGAAAAATAAAAGGTAATAATGCTTTATCTGCATTGAAATAAAAAGAAAAAGGGGCGCTTTTCATGCCTATAATGGCGTGTGAAAGGTAGCGTAAATTGTTAAAACCAGGAATAAGGTGAAAAGTTAATCCACTGGCAATAATGACAAGTGCGAGAATAATAATAGCTCTAAGTAAAGGCTGTTTTTGATAGCGAGAATAGGCGAATGCAAGTAAGAGAATACTAAAAATAACTGGCAAGGTTTGCCATGTAATAACACCCGTTATAAATGCGCTAAGTGCTGTAAATATCAATGTAATAAACGCAAGCGTACGATTGAAACCCAGAAATAACAAAGAAAAAGCAAGAAGTAGCCAAGTGATCATAATTGTAAAGGATCTAAAATAAAAAGGAGCGCTAGGGTAAAAGATAGTGGCCTTCTAGGCTATCATTATAAATAAAAATGTAGAGAAATCAGACCTCTTTATTCGTCATGTCTTTATTTAATTATCTGATTTATATATAAAACAGTTATTTTTGATTTTTAATCTAAAATTAAAATAAATGTTTAATTTATATAATGATAGTCAATTCATGATATTAAATTAGCATGAGCGAAATCAGGCGTATAAAAATGCCGATGGTTTTAATATCGGCATTTGAGTCTACATCGAGCTAGTTTACATTTGATTAAACAAAGTAAAACTAAACGTAAAAATAGCGAATAACATGGAAGAAAATTGGCGCTGCAAAACAGAGAGAATCCATTCTATCCATCATGCCACCATGACCTTCTATCATCGTACCAAAATCTTTTACACCACTGTCTCTTTTGATTGCAGACATGCATAAACCACCAGCAAAACCTGCCAATGTAATTACTAAAGAGAGTAAAAATGCCGCCCACCATGAGAAAGGTGTCGCCCACCACAACATCATGCCAATCAGACTGGCGGAGATAATTCCACCAAAAAAACCTTCCACTGTTTTATTTGGGCTTAATTTAGGTACGATAGGATGTTTGCCAAATAATTTACCAAACACATATTGAAGTACGTCAGAAACTTGCACCACTATCATTAAAAAGAGCAGTAAATTGATATTACGACCTTCAAAACCTTCTATTGGTAACATTAAAAGTGCTGGTGCATAGCTTAGGCAATAAATTGCTATCATCACGCTCCACTGTACTTTTGCCATACGTTCTAAGAAGTGGCGAGTATCACCTGAAAGTGCCATACGTGTTGGTATTAATAAGAAGGCGTAAACTGGGATAAATACTGCCATTAAGTTATACCATTGCACGCCAACAAGAATGTATTGAATAGGCAATATAACGAAGAAGCACCAGAAGAGCGCTTCATGATCGCCACGATGTGTGGGTGTTAAGGTGATCAGTTCACGTAATGCAAGCCATGAGATAATGGTAAATAGGACGACAGATCCAATTGCCCCAATTCCTATGGCAACACCCGCGATAATACACATTACCCACCACGCGTTGATCCTTGAATTAAGATTCGTGATAGTGGAGGTAGGGCCTTTTATGGCGGCTAAAATAGCACCAATAATGCTAGCAATAATTAAGAAAGAGAAGAGCCCGATAAAGATCCAGAGGACTTCATTATTAATACGTTCCATTGTGTAGCTCCTCTAACGCACTTTTTGCTCTTACCAAAAATTCTTGTTTGCTTTCATTTTCATGGGTGGAACTAATCGGAGCACCAAAAATCGCACTGCAAATAACGGGAACAACTAAGCGAGAACCTTTAGGAAGGACTCTATTTAAGTTTTCCAGATAAATAGGGACTAATTGCACATTCGGATTTTTACGAGAAAGATGCCAAAGACCTGCTTTAAAATCTTGAATAGATTCGCCATTACCTCGAGTACCCTCAGGAAAAATAATTAAAGAATCACCTTGGTCTAAAATTTCTTGCATCAGAGCAAGTGCGTTGACTTTATTTGGTGTCGATGATGCCGAGTTATTAGTGTGTTGTTCTACGATCTCTTCGCAAGAATTTTCTTCTTGTGGAAAATTCATTTTGGCAGCATGACGAGGAATAAGAATAGCTCTAAAGATACGACGAGATAAATAACGGCGTAAGCGGTTTTTATTCCAATAATCTTCAGCGGCAACCGGATGAACATAAGGGCGAATATTGGGGGAAAGACAAGACCAAATAACTAAGCCATCAAGATGACTAGAATGGTTAGCGTAATAAATACAAGGCGTATCTTTCGCAATAGGAGAGGTTTGTTTAGCGCGAATACCTGTTAAGAATCGACAAATAGAGACTAAGACGGATGATACCACTTTTGCATCTAAAGCAAGTTTTCCATTTTTCATTAATCAGACACCTTGTGCTAAATCCCGTAAAATTCGACGGGTTCTGAAAATTGTGGTCAGTATTGAGCCTAAAATAATAATCCATAATGAAATAAAAAAGAGCCATATTCCCCAAAGACTAGGAATAAATGTAGCAATAACGGCAACAGAGGTTAATAATGCCATTCGGTGTTGTTTTGCCATTGGGCCTGTAAATTGTTGATCTAATCCACAAGCACCGCCTAAGACACGAACATAAGCGGTCATTACCGCAAAAAAAGCGCCCACCCAACTTAATGTAATGGCGATAGAAAAGTCAGAAGAGAGTCCATAACCGACACCCAAAATAATTAGAGTATCGGCAATTCTGTCAGGTAATTCATTATAGACAGCACCTACAGGGCTTTCCATGCCTCCTTCGACGGCAACCATACCATCTAATAAATTACAAATTAGGCGACCTTGGATCATGATAGCTCCAAGGATCAATAAAATTGAGCGTAATAATCCAGATGTGTAAAAGAGAGCACAAAAGAGTGATAAGCCTGCAAGTAATGCAAATACGACGCTAAACACAGAAATAGCATTAGGGGTTGCCCCTTTTTGTTGTAAATAGCGACTGCACTTTGTGGCCCAGTTTGTTTGTCTTGCTTTTATAGGACGACGGTTTTTATCTTGAGAGTTCATTTTTCTTTGTAAAAGGCTAGTTAGAAGGGGATAGCATAAGGGCATTTGTACAAAGTGAGAATAAGAATAAACGTATAAATTTATCTTATGTTTTTTTTATAACGATTGATGCCTTTTTGTTATGCTCATATTAAGACTATAAATCAAATATTAATAATTATTTATTTTTCTAGGTGTTAATACCTATTTATGGCTAGTGTATTATACTTACATGTTTGTGTCATTTAATGATGATCTTTATTTGAGTGATATTGAGTAGAGATGATAAATGATGTATTACATTAATTAAACTATGAAGAGAGTAAATTTCTTAAGTAAAAGGGAGTGTAAAGGGAAATACTTATTGTTATTTCTTATTTTACTGTTTAAATAATCGCAATTAAAACACTTCGATTAGAATATTCTTATAAGGAATTTTTTGTTTAAATCAAAAATCAAAACGCATAAACAGTCTTTAAATAGGCATAAAAAAAAGAGACAAGAATTTCTTTTGTATTATTTTTTAATCATTAATAATTTTCTTCGTGAAATAAGAATAAAGGAAATGGGGAATTAAAAATGAGAATATTCATATTTATAATAAGTAAAAAATGATTTATATCAAATGAAGAGCTTCATCTATTCTTATATTGCTATTATTAATAAAAAACAATCATAATAGTTATTAATAATAGCGATTATGAAAATAATATATACAAGTGTCTTAAATTGAAATTAGACGAACACTAATGAAAGGGAGGCATCAAAATAAGTTGCCACCCTTCCTATAGTAGAATGGTGTTTAACGTATTAATTATTCCCATATTAGGTGTAATTCATCCAAAATAGAATATTTTTAGAAGTATAGTTTTCTCTCACTAATAAAATATAATGAAAATTAAACAGGTCATATTGTTATATCGCTAGATAATACAACCCATTGATAAATAGAAATCACGTTGTGAATTAATTTGCTCTTAAATCATATTTCTTAAAGAAATCATATTCTTGAACTAATTGTGGTAGTGATCTTATTTTCAATTTTGTATACATATTTGAACGATGTACTTCTACAGTACGAGGCGATAGAGAAAGTTTTTCTGCCGCTTCTTTGCTCGTATTTCCCTCAAGGATCATCTCCATAACCTCTTTTTCTCTATTAGATAACTTACCAAATTTATCTTTTAGAGATATATATGTTCGGAATTGCTCAACTTCACTTTCATAATGTAGGAAAGATTCCGAGACAATATTAAGAAGTTCATTCACATTTAGAGGGCGAGTTAAATATTCAAAAGCCCCTGATTTAAATGCACTACGACAACTCTCAATGGAACTATCCCCTGAAATAATAATAACAGGGATGATGTTTCTCAATTTATTGAGTTCTTTAATCAGTGCAATTGATGGCGCCGCACTGTTTTTTGTATTAATTATGATGCACTCTTTATGAGCCCCTTTTGTTGATGAAAAATAGTATTTCAAGAAAGCCTGTTCATTTGAATAGGTTTTCACGTTAGCCGCTAAAGAAGAAAGAACGGCTTTAAGCTGAACTTTTGTACTGTCATCTTCAAAAGTGATTAAGTGGATTATTGATTCCATATGTTGCTCCTGGTTTTACTCTGCTCTTTCACTAAAAGTGAATGAGTAACGAAATTTGACTAATTTATAAGTTTTTTTGTGTAGGGTGACATTCACGTAACGGAGCCATATTCAGAATATATCAAATTAAAAATGATTAATACTTCTGTATTATATTATAGATAAAATATCAGAACTTTGTTTTGTTTCAATATTTGTATTTTATAGATAAGAATAATTTATTTCTATATTGAAGGAAGGAGATAACTATTATTAATTGTAACTAAGTTTTTTCTCGTAAGTGATTTTAACTATATTAAACCCATTTAATAAGTAAAAAAATAATATATTTAGGCCTCTTTCTATGAGGCAATTAATAGTTGCATTTAGTTACAATACAATTCCCTTTGTGGCTTTTTGACTTTACTTCTTGTAAAATAGCACTTTATTTCTATCGTTCCTTTTTAATAAACCAATCGAGCCAATGCTATGGCGTCACTGAAAGATGTAGCTCGACTTGCATCCGTTTCTTTGATGACAGTCTCAAGAGCGATTAATAACCCTGAGTTATTAAAACCAGAAACACTGAAACAAGTCCAAAATGCGATTGATCAACTTAACTATGTTCCAGATTATTCTGCACGAAAAATTCGTGGTCAAGGAACAAAAGTATCATCAATTGGTGTTCTGGCAATTGATACCGCAACGACACCATTTTCTGTGGAAATGATTTTATCCATAGAACAAACTGCAAGAGAATTTGGCTGGAGTTCATTTGTTGTCAATTTGACTGCACAAGATTGTTATGAAAATGCCATTTGGCAACTTTTGGCTCAACGTCCAGATGGTATTATTTATACCACGATGGGGTTGCGTGAAATCACCGTGCATGAAAAGTTGCTTGATAAGAATTTAGTGTTAGCAAACTGCTTGGATAAAACGCACACTTTTCCAACTTATATTCCCGATGATTATCATGGGCAGTATTTTGCGATGAAAAAAGTCATCGAAAAGGGGTATCGTCGCCCTTTGTGCTTCTATATACCTGAAGAGTCTGTAGCAGGCCCTATTCGTCGTAAAGCTGTTGAGGATGCTTGGCAAGAGGCGGGGTTACCATTGTCGGATCTACAACAATATACGATGATGTTTGGAGATGAACATTACCGTGATGTGATTGAAATATTGAAAAAGCATTGTATTCAGCAAAAAGCAGATTTCGATATTCTCATTTGTGGTAATGACCGTATTGCATTTCTAGCGTATCAAGTTTTACTTTCTATGGGGTTACGCATTCCAGAGCAAGTGGCTGTTTTGGGATACGACAATATGATTGGTACAGGAGAGTTGTTTTATCCACCATTAACAACGGTACAATTGCCTCATTATGAATTAGGTAAAGAAGCAACGTTGCATATCATTCAAGAACGGAACCATAGAGATACGGTACACGTACCTTGCCAATTAGTTGAACGTGAGTCTATTTAAAGACTCACGTCTTACTTATCTTATCAATATCAGTAAATACTATTTAACTGCCAATATTCACCATTAATCAGTGTTGCATCACCATTAATGGCGAAAAGACGTAAAGTTTGAATATCTTGTTGATCATAATATCGGCTGCTAAAGGTGAATTCGCCTTTGTTTACAAAGATTTCAATTGATGAGCGATCAATAAAAATACGTAAATTCAATTCACAACCTTCAGGTAATGGAATACTTCGAGCGCCACTTATATTGTGCTGAGGATAATGACGATTAAGAACTAAACGGTGTGATTGATTATCAACAAAGAGCTCAAGCCCTTCGCCTAGCCATAGGCCAAATTTTTCAGCGAGGCTGTCTAAAGATAACGTTAAGTTGAGTTCGATAGCTGAAGTATTATTGATTAGTTCTATGGATTGATTACTGAGTGTTAATGGTTGGATAGTCTGTTTTTCTTGGCGTAATGATTCGACTTCTTTAACGGGGATCATGCGTAAGCGATTTTTGGATTTATCAAAAGTGATTTCACGAGGGAGTGTAAAACAACCAGACCAAAATTCGGATTTTGAAGGCATGGGCGAATTCCACATATCCATCCATCCCATAGAAACGCGACGACCATCCGGTGTTGTAAATGATTGTGGCGCATAATAGTCATGGCCATTATCAAGTTCAATAAAGTGTCCTTGTAGTTTAAAGGGCTGATTTGGTGCCCATTTACCGATTAATGCACCTGATTGAAAGAGATTGCGATATTGATATCCTTCGGCTCGTTTTCCTTGTGGTGAGAAGACGATTGCAAATTCGTTTTCTTGGCTAATAGGGAAGAAATCAGGGCACTCCCACATATAGACATTTTTATCATCCGTTTTCCCTAAAACAGTGTAATCGTTGTTCCACTGCTGGCCTTCCACAAATAAGGTGTCGCTAGAGAAGAGCAGAACTTGTCCTTGATCTTTTTCATCACGAGCACCAACAACCATCCACCATTTGCCTTCTTGATACCAAACTTTAGGATCACGAAAATGCATATAACCTTTAGGGGGTTCTAAGACGATCCCTTTTTTCTCAAAATGAATGCCATCTTCACTGATAGCAACACATTGCGCTTCATAGATTTGGCTATCATCACCTTCGTCTGCTAACCAGTTGTGTCCTGTATAGAAAAGATAGAGCTTGCCTTCATGACTAATTGCTGATCCTGAGAAACAACCACTTTTGTCGTAGTCATCCCCTGGTGCTAACGCAATAGGTTGATGTTGCCAGTGGATCATATCTGTACTTGTGGCATGTCCCCAATGCATTGGCCCCCAATCTTGAGAATAAGGGTGATGCTGATAAAAGGCATGATATAAACCATCATGATAAATAAGACCATTAGGATCATTTAACCAACCCGCAGGTGCGGCCAAATGAAACTGGGGATAAAATTTATTGCCTCGTTTTTCAATCAAAGTACTTAAGGCTTTTGTTGATTGTTCTAAGCGGTGTTTCATATCATTATCCTTATTATATATCAGAGTTATTAGTGTGTTTTTAAGAGCATAGAAAGGGTAAAGAACAGATGTAATCACACTATTACTCTTATTGTTAACGATAACATGTTGAGTAAAAAAAAATACGATGTATGAGATTGACTTTATCATATTATCTTATTATGTTAACGTTATCAGTGTGGATTTACGAGCAATATCTTGATTTATTCGTTATGAATAGCCATAAAAACAGAATATAGTTAAGAAAAATAATTGCTTATCTTCAGGAGAGATTATGAAAGTCTGGTCTTTAGGTGACGCTGTTGTTGACTTGATCCCATTGCAAAACATGCAATATGAAGCATGTGCTGGTGGTGCGCCAGTCAATGTTGCTGCAGGCGTTGCCAAGCTTGGTCAACAAAGTGGTTTTATTGGACGTGTAGGTGAAGATGCGTTCGGCCATTTTATGCAAAAAACACTGTTTGATCTGGGTGTCGATACTCGTGCAATGGAATTTGATGAGTTTCACCGTACCAGTACTGTACTTGTCTCTTTACAAGAAAATGGTGAGCGTGATTTTACTTTCTTAGTTGCAGAGTCTGCTGATCAATTTTTAACAGAAAAATCTTTACCTGCATTCGAAAAAGATATTTTGCATTTTTGCTCCTTAGCATTGGTGAATCCTATTTGTCGCTCGACTTTAGATTGTGCAATCAAAAGCATTAAAGAAAGTGATTCACTATTGAGTTTTGATATTAATTTACGACCTCAAATGTGGCGTGATCATGAAGAAATGCGTGAAATTATCGATAATTATGCGCATAAAGCAGACATATTAAAATTATCAGAAGATGAGCTCACGTGGATGACACAAGAAGTGACATTGAATAATGCACTTAAAAAATTAGAAAGTTATCCCGCTCGTTTAAAAGTGATCACTCAAGGCTCTAAAGGCTGTTTAGTTTTAACACCAAATACTCAAGTTGCATTTAGTGCCTTTACTGTTGAATGCATTGATACAACAGGTGCCGGTGATGCCTTTATGTCCGGTTTGTTAGCCGCGCTTGCTGAATATGGTTTTGCTGAAGATGAGCAATATCTATCAAAAATAGTAACACAAGCAGCTGCTTGTGGTGCTTTAGCCACCACTCAAAAAGGGGCGATAGCTGCGGCACCAAGTCGTAAAAAATTACATGATTTTGTTCAGCAACAGCCACCTTTACATGTTAGGGAGATTTTCTAACAATTTACCCATTTTTTTCTGGTTGTGGTTTTTACCACGGTTTTCCCTTAATGGTATTTTCCTATTCTCCATTTATAACTACTTTTCTCGGAGTGGTTATTTATGGAGATTTTTTTATCCCGTCTATTTGGTTGTATTGATGTTTGATCAATCAGCGATGCTGATCATATTGTTCTGTCTGTTTTAAGCGTATGATATTAAATCTTATTGACTTTTATTGATGGAACATTAAATGTGGGCTCAATCGGGCGCGGTATTAGCCATTTTTTCTTATATTCTTTGGGGAATAACCCCTCTGTTTTATTGGCTGTTACCCGGAGCACAACCATTAGAGATGTTGGCTCAGCGTTTGATCTGGTCTATCCCTCTTTTATTACTCGTACGACTCTTTATTAAAAATAGAACACGATGGCGCGCGGTTTTACAAGATAAGCGCTCTGTTTTTATGTGTCTATTTAGCTCAATGGCTATGGCTGTTTCTTGGTGTACGTTTACTTATGCGTTAACACATCAACAAGTATTAGAAGCTAGCTTGGGGTATTTTATTAATCCGCTTTTCTCTATTTTATTAGGTGTGATATTTCTTAAAGAAAAGCTTAATTCAGCAGAAAAATGGGCTGTTACCTTAATTTGTGCGGGTGTAGGCTATCAATTGTGGATGTACGGTGAATTACCTGTATTGGCTATCATGATGGGGGGCGCATTTGCTGTATATGGCTTAATCCGTAAGTTTATTCGTTTTGATGTGATCACCTCTTTATTTATGGAAACACTTTGGTTAATGCCATTAGCAATAGGCGCTACTATTTGGTTGTTTATAACAGATAAAAGCGCACTACCTTCTGCAGATAATCTGACTCGTTTTTATTATATTCTAACCGCACCAGTCACTATACTTCCGTTATTGTTCTTTACCGCTGCAGTCAAACGAACCACATTAACTGTAATTGGATTAGCTCAATATATTGAGCCTACTATTCAATTTTTACTGGCTGTTTTCTTATTCCATGAAGCTTTTGATGAAGTAAAAGGCGTGAGTTTCTCTCTAATTTGGTTAGGGCTTTTATGTTGTATCTTAGCACTTATCCGAAAACGCCTGAATTATCTAAAAATCCAAAAAGGAAAACGTAGCCAAACGGTGTAATTGTATTATTTCCCTGTTTGATTATTTTTTTGTCTGGCTATTTTTCTATCAAGTTAAATCCGCTATGCTATACGAAAAGCAATCGTTTGCGTGATTGTGTTTTTATTAATGGTGAGGATAAAAAATGACAGTGCTGGGTACGGCTCTTACAGCAAATGCAACAAAAGTGATGTTATTGGGTGCTGGTGAATTAGGCAAAGAAGTCGCGATTGAATGCCAACGCTTAGGCATTGAAGTGATTGCTGTTGATCGCTATCTGAATGCTCCTGCTATGCATGTTGCTCATCGCCATCATGTTGTAAATATGCTTGATAGTGATGCATTAAAGCAAGTTATTGAACAAGAGCGACCTGATTTTATCGTTCCAGAAATTGAAGCTATTGCAACAACGTTACTGGTTGAATTAGAACAGGCGGGGCAAAAAGTTGTTCCTTGCGCTCGTGCGGTAAAGCTGACGATGGATAGAGAAGGCATTCGTCGATTAGCCTCAGAAACATTACATTTACCTACATCAAACTATCAATTTGTTGATGATGAAGTGAGTTTTAAAAAAGCCGCTTTAGAAATAGGCTTCCCTTGTATTGTAAAACCCGTCATGAGTTCATCCGGAAAAGGGCAAAGTGTTATTCGTAATGAAAACGATTTGGCTCAGGCTTGGACTTACTCGCAAATGGGGGGGAGAGCAGGAAAAGGACGCGTTATTGTTGAAAAAATGATCCCGTTTGATTTTGAGATCACTTTACTGACTATTCATGCTGTTGACGGTATCCATTTTTGTGCCCCTATTGGTCATCGACAAGAAAAAGGGGATTATCGAAGTTCGTGGCAGCCTCAAAAGATGAGTGATATCGCACTTGCTAAAGCAGAACATATTGCGAGTAAAGTGGTTGAGAACTTAGGGGGCTATGGCTTATTTGGTGTCGAGTTATTTGTTCAAGGTGATGAGGTATTCTTTAATGAAGTTTCCCCTCGTCCTCATGATACAGGGCTCGTGACATTAATCTCTCAAGACTTATCAGAGTTCGCGCTTCATGTTCGTGCTTTTTTAGGTTATCCCATTGGTGGTATTCGCCAATTAGGCCCTTGTGCATCAGCTGTTATTTTACCGGAGCTTTATAGTACAAATATCGTTTATTCTGGTATTGAAAAAGCGTTGAAGGCGGATCGCCAAATTCGCCTTTTTGCTAAACCTGAAATTGCCGGCACTCGCCGTTTAGGTGTTGTACTCGCTCATGCAGATACAATAAAACATGCATTAGATGAAGCAAACGCAGGTGCTAACGCTATCATTGTAAATGATGCCCAAAAATAGCGATTACCGTTAAGGTTCCTGCTTTAATAAAGCTTTCAGAGTGATAAGCCCAAACAATACTATTATGTAATAAAACACACAAGGATGTTGTTTGGGCTCAAAATTTAATCATATAAGGTGCTTAATCACTTTTATTCGCTTAATTTTTTACTCGACCCTTGAAACTAGCTTAACTATCCCCACTTTTTACTCATATTGATTTTTTTCGCCAAATTAGGATTAATTGAGGTAAAAATGAGTATGAAAGGTCAGGAAACAAGAGGATTTCAGTCAGAAGTTAAACAACTTCTTCAATTAATGATCCATTCTCTTTACTCCAATAAAGAAATTTTCCTTCGCGAATTGATTTCGAACGCATCAGATGCGGCTGATAAATTGCGTTTCCGTGCATTATCAGATGTAGCGCTTTATGAGAATAATGGTGAGTTGCATGTGCGCATTTCCACTGATAAAGAAGCTCGTACTCTGACTATCAGTGATAATGGTATTGGTATGACTCGCGATGAAGTCATTGATAACCTCGGTACTATTGCAAAATCAGGTACCAAATCATTCTTAGAATCTATCGGGCAAGATCAAGCTAAAGATAGCCAACTAATTGGTCAGTTTGGTGTCGGATTCTATTCTGCGTTTATCGTTGCAGATAAAGTGACAGTACGCACTCGTGCAGCTGGCGAAAGTGTAGATAAAGGTGTTTTTTGGGAGTCTGAAGGCGAAGGTGATTACACCGTTGCTGATATTGAAAAAGCAGATCGCGGTACTGAGATTACGCTTCATTTACGTGAAGGTGAAGATGAGTATTTAGATGATTGGCGTCTACGTAGCATTATTAGTAAATATTCCGACCATATTTCTTTGCCTGTTGAAATTGAAACAAAAAATGAAGAAGACGGCACTGTAACATGGGAAAAAATTAATAAAGCGCAAGCCCTTTGGACTCGTAACAAAGCTGAAGTGAGTGATGAAGAGTATAAAGAGTTTTATAAACATATCTCTCATGACTTTGCCGATCCATTAAGCTGGGTACATAACCGTGTAGAAGGTAAGCAAGAGTATACAAGCTTATTATATGTGCCTTCAAAAGCGCCTTGGGATTTATGGAATCGTGAACAACGTCATGGTTTAAAACTGTATGTACAGCGTGTCTTTATTATGGATGAAGCTGAGCAGTTTATGCCTAATTACTTGCGTTTTATCCGTGGATTAGTGGATTCTAATGATTTACCGCTAAACGTTTCTCGTGAAATTTTACAAGACAGCTCTGTTACACGTAACTTACGCAGTGCATTAACTAAACGTGCATTACAGATGTTACAAAAACTGGCAGAAAACAAGCCGGAAGAGTATCAAGCATTCTGGAAAGAGTTTGGCTTAGTATTAAAAGAAGGCCCAGCAGAAGACTCATCTAATATTGAAACAATTGCTAAATTACTACGTTTTGCATCAACGCATAACGATAGTGATGCTCAAACAGTTTCTCTGGAAGATTATGTTGGTCGTATGGTCGATGGTCAGGAAAAAATCTACTACATCACCGCAGATAGCTATGCCGCAGCAAAAAACAGTCCTCATTTAGAGCTGTTCCGCAAAAAAGGTATCGAGGTACTGCTGTTATCTGATCGTATAGATGAGTGGATGATGAATTACCTGACTGAGTTTGATGGCAAATCATTCCAGTCTGTCAGTAAAGCGGATGAATCTCTTGATAAACTTGCTGATGAAGAGAAACAGGCTGAGCAAGAAGAAACAGATAAACAATTAGCACCGTTCGTCGAACGTATTAAAACCTTGCTAGGAGATAAAGTTAAAGATGTGAAATTAACGCATCGTTTAACAGATACTCCAGCAATCGTGACAACCAGTGCTGATGAAATGACAACACAAATGGCTAAATTGTTTGCTGCTGCAGGACAAGAAGTGCCAGAAGTGAAATATAACTTTGAGCTGAATCCAAATCACCCATTAGTAAAGCAAACAGCCGAGCTAACGGATGAAGCATTATTTGCAGATTGGGTAAATTTGTTACTCGATCAGGCATTATTTGCTGAAAGAGGCTCTTTAGAGGATCCAAACCAGTTTATTCGCTTAGTGAATCAACTTTTAGTTCAAAAAGCGTAACTGTTTTCGTTTTCAAACATTTAAACCACGTTTATCTGAAAAGATAGCGTGGTTTTTTCTTTTTCGATAAAAATAAAATGCAATCGCTACCGTGATTTCTTGAGCGATGACCTCACAAAATGGTATGGTAATGCGTTTTCGAGTTTAAATATAAAAAATTAAATGCAAGGGGATTTACGCGATGCGTATCATTCTGCTAGGCGCTCCAGGCGCTGGTAAAGGCACTCAGGCTCAATTCATTAAAGAAAACTATGGTATCCCACAGATTTCAACTGGTGATATGTTACGTGCAGCAGTAAGTGCAGGTACAGAACTAGGACTGAAAGCAAAAGCACTGATGGACAATGGTCAGTTAGTTACTGATGAATTAGTTATTGCGTTAGTTAAAGAGCGCATCAAACAAGACGATTGCCGTAATGGTTTCTTGTTGGATGGGTTCCCAAGAACAATTCCACAAGCTGATGCAATGAAAGAAGCGGGTATCAACGTGGATTTCGTACTGGAATTCGCTGTACCTGATGAAATCATTGTTGAACGTATTATTGGCCGTCGTGTTCACGCACCATCAGGTCGTGTTTATCATGTGAAATTTAATCCACCTAAAGTGGAAAATCGTGATGACGTGACAGGTGAAGAGTTAACAACACGTAAAGATGACCAAGAAGAAACTGTTCGTAAACGTTTAGTTGAGTACCATACTCAAACTGCACCATTAGTTTCTTATTACCAAAATGAAGCTAAAGCAGGCAATGCGAAATACTTCAAAGTTGATGGTACACAAAAAGTAAGCGAAATTAACGCTGAATTAAAAAGTATCCTTGGCTAATTTCGTCATTGTGATGACTAATCCCGGTTGAGCCGGGATTTTTTTTATCTAAACAAAATAGGGGAAAAGAACAATCCAATAAATTGACAAGCACAATCTATTATTTTCCTTTATTCTTCTACTCTTTGGTTATCCTAATAAAATAACTCTAAGGAGTCATAGTATGAATGATGCTAAGTATGGTGTTCTTTTGGTTAATCTTGGCACACCTGATGCGCCGACAACAGGTGCTGTTCGACGTTATTTAGCTCAATTTCTTAGCGATCCTCGTGTTGTTGATGTTTCTCCTTTGATTTGGAAACCAATATTACAGGGGGCGATATTGCCGTTTCGCTCACCTAAAGTGGCTAAGTTATACCAACAGATTTGGATGGATGAGGGGTCACCTCTGTTAGTTTATAGCAGAGCGCAACAACGTGCTGTCGCTGAGCGATTACCTAATATCCCCATAGAGTTAGGGATGTGTTATGGCAATCCATCGTTAAATGAAGGGGTTGAAAAGTTATTACAACAAGGTGTTGAAAAGATTATTTTGTTACCGCTGTATCCTCAATACTCTTGCTCCACTTCTGCTGCGGTATTTGATGGTGTTAGTCGCATTTTTAAAGGTATGCGTACAATACCCTCTCTTCATTTTATTCGCAGTTATCCTACTCATCCGCTTTATATCAAAGCGCTTGTCACCTCTATTGAGAAAAGTTTTCAGCAATATGGCAAACCCGATCGTTTAATTCTCTCTTTTCATGGTATTCCTGAGCGCTTTATCAAAACAGGCGATATTTATTATGATGAGTGTTGCCTCACAACAGAAAAACTAAAACAGCAATTAGAAGAACAGTTAGGTTATCCTAAAGAGCAAGTCATGCTGACATTCCAGTCACGCTTTGGTCGTGAACCTTGGTTATCGCCTTATACGGATAAAACGATGGAAAAGCTGGGAAGTGAGGGGGTTGAACATGTGCAGGTTGTATGTCCGGGATTTTCATCTGATTGCTTGGAAACATTAGAAGAAATTAACGAACAGAACCGAGAGTTCTTTATTCATGGTGGTGGCAAACAGTACGAATATATTCCAGCATTAAATGATGATCCAGAGCATATTGACTTGCTAGAAGCGATGATCCGTGAGGTATGCGAAAAATAATTACTGAATTCTATAAATAAAATTATCGGATTTGATGATATATTAATTTGAACATATTTCAGTTATATATAAACTTATCTTTTCTCATTTTTTAAGTCTTTTAGTGGAAATCACTAAAAGTGCTGATAAACGGACACTGCATTACATAAATTTAGGCAGGAAAATGAATAGTAAGCTTTCAAAACCACAATCTTCAGAAATTGATAAAGGACATTTTGACGATTTCTATCTAAAACAGAATGATGAAATCGATCTTTTTGAATTATTTTCTGTTATTTATAAATCAAAATTTGTCATTATTGGTATCACTTTATTATTTGCTATCGTTGGCTTTACTGTTGCAAGCTTTTTGCCACAGAAATGGACAAGCCAAGCTGCAATTACTAAGCCAATGTTAGAGGAAATGAAACAGTTAAGAGCAACTCTAACTGAGCTTAGCTTAGTGGATGTTGATACAGGTGTGAATGGTTCATCTGTTTATCAAAAATTTATCAATAACTATAACTCTCGTGTTTTACGTGAAGAGTATTTGGTCAGTACGGATTATTACAAAAGTTTGCTGGCTAAAATGGAAGATCCAACACCACTGGATAAACGTAAATTAATTGAAGAAATCGTAACGAAAGATATTAATTTAAAAGCTTCAGATGATAAAAAGAGTGAAGACGAGTTTAGTGGTGAAATTAATTTAAGCTTTACAGCGCCAACCCCTGAAGAAGCTTACGATTTACTTTCTGGTTATATTCGCTTTATCTCTACCAAAGTACGTGTAGAAGTAAAAGACGAAATTGATGATCAAATTGAGCGTAAATTAAGTTTCGCGCAAAAAGCCTATGACATGGATTTAGAGCGTATCGCTAATGCGCGTAACGTTAATGTGCAACGCTTAAAGTATGCATTAGAAATCGCAAATGCAGCTGGGGTTAAAAAACCAATTTCCAGTGAAGGCGCACAGATTAAAGATGACCCTGATTATTCTATTGCTATGGGTTCTGATGCATTAAGCAGTAAATTAGCCATTACTGAAGCTATCACTGATCCTACAACGGTGAGTGCTGATCTGAAAAACCGTTTATACAATATGAAGCAATTAGAGAAAGTCAAATTAGATGATCTTCAATTTGTACCGTTCAAATATATGTTGAAACCTTACGAACCGACTAAAAAAGATGCACCTAAACGCGCTCTGATTTTAGTTGGCGCCGCTTTTGTTGGTTTCATTCTTTCTGTAATGGGTGTTTTACTGAGCTACATGGCAAGAAGCCGTCGTAAAACTGCATAAAAATATCTTTAAATAAGTAGGTGTACGGACGTACACCTACTGTCTCTCCTATAATATTGTGTTAACATTGCGCATCTTTTTTAGCTGTGTAGCATCTTTCACAATGAAATTCCCTGGCAAACGAAAATCCAAACACTATTTTCCCGTTAGTTTACGAGATCCTCTATTACAACCCATCATCAATATGACGGAGAGCGAATCCTCTCGCGCTTATATCGTGGGTATTGACCAAACATTGGTTGATATTGAAGCGAAAGTTGATGAAGCGTTTATTAACCGTTATAACTTGAGTCAGGGACACTCTCTTGTTATTGAAGATGATGTCGCAGAGGCACTTTATCGTGAATTAACAGACAATAATCTGATAACACACGAATTTGCTGGTGGCACCATTGGCAATACGCTACATAATTACTCTGTATTGGCTGACGATCGATCTGTGTTATTAGGTACTATGTGTAATAACATTCAGATTGGTAGCTATGCTTATCGTTATTTATGTAACACATCTAGCCGTACTGATCTTAATTACCTCCAAGGTGTTGATGGTGCCATTGGGCGCTGTTTTACGTTGATCACGGAAAATGGCGAACGCACATTTGCTATTAGTCCAGGTCAAATGAATCAGCTTAAACCTGAAAGTATTCCGGAAGAGGTGATCGCAGAAGCTTCTGCATTGGTATTAACAGCATATTTAGTTCGCTGTAAACCCGGTGAACCGATGCCGTTAGCAACCATGAAAGCAATTGAATACGCGAAAAAATATGATGTTCCAGTTGTTCTCACCCTTGGCACAAAATATGTTATTGCAGATGATCCACAATGGTGGCGTGATTTCTTAAAAGAGCACGTTTCTGTTGTCGCAATGAATGAAGATGAAGCCTTTGAATTAACGGGGCATTCTGATCCTCTTTTGGCTTCTGATGTCGCTTTAGAATGGGTTGATTTAGTGCTTTGTACCGCTGGGCCTGCAGGGCTTTATATGGGCGGTTATACAGAGCATAGCTTTAAGCGCCAAACCACACATCCTTTATTACCGGGAGCGATTGCTGAATTTAATCGATATGAATTTAGTCGTGCTATGCGCCGTAAAGATTGTGATGAGCCAGAAAAAGTCTATTCTCATATTGAGCCTTATATGGGTGGCCCAGAAAAAATCATGAATACAAATGGTGCGGGTGACGCAGCATTGTCAGCATTACTACATGATATTACAGCGAATAGCTATCATCGTATTAATGTGCCAAATTCAAGTAAGCATCCTCGGACTTATTTAACTTATTCATCATTAGCGCAAGTGTGTAAATATGCTAACCGAGTAAGTTATCAAGTGCTAAGCCAGCATTCTCCACGCTTGACCCGCGGTTTACCTGAAAAAGAAGACAGCTTAGAAGAAGCTTATTGGGAACGTTGAGTTTATATTGTTTCTAAGTCTTGTTTTATCCGAGTGAAATAAAAAAACCTATCAACATTTATTGATAGGTTTTTTATTGACTTAAATTATATGGGGTTAAGTGGTTATTGTGTTTGGTTATTGCGCTGCACTAGGTGCAATGATTTGTTGACCATTTTCAGGTGTATCATCAATAGCACAACCAAACTCGACTTCTTTAATTAGCATATCTGCCATTGCAGATGCAGTTTGATCTTCATCGATAATGACGTGATTTGCTCCTTTTTCAAGGATAAAAGAAGCTTCTTCATCATAGTTAGCGCGCACGATAATATCGTCAAAATGAGCACGAACAATGATATTTAAATCAGGGTTCATACTTCTTGCTGTTTCCGCGATATCGGCTGCTTCATAACCATTAGGTATCGTCAGTAATAAAGATTTAGCACAATCAATTCGGGCTAAAGCAAGAGACTCTTTAGTTGATGCATTACCCAGTACTGTGTTTAAGCTTTTCTCTTTTAATTCAGCGAATTTATTACGGCTATTTTCGATAATAACTAATGGAATAGATTGAGCTAATAATTTCTCCGAAAGCATGCTTCCTGCACGTCCATAACCGACGATAATGGCGTGGCCACAAATATCAACAGGTACCGGCATCTCTTCTTCCAGCTCTTCTTGTTGTAGTTGCTCCACTTCTTCTTTGGTCTCTGTTTTTGCCAGATAACGGTCTAATAAAGAGAACAATACAGGGTTTAGCATAATAGAGACTAAAGCACCGGCTAAAACAAGGTTGCGCGCATCGGGTTCTAAAACGTTCAGTGCCACACCAAGACCAGCAAGAATAAAGGCAAATTCACCAATTTGAGCAAGGCTGGCTGAAATGGTTAAGGCAGTGCGTCTGGAATGTCCAAACATTCGCACAAGGACCAATGCCGCGGCTGATTTACCAATAATAATGATAGCCAGTGTCGCTAAGATACCTAGTGGATGCTCAATTAATACCATTGGATCAAATAGCATACCGACAGAAACAAAGAACAGTACAGCAAAAGCATCACGCAGCGGTAAAGTATCTTGAGCCGCTCTGTGGCTTAACTCAGATTCATTAAGCACCATACCTGCAAAGAATGCGCCTAATGCGAAGGAAGCATCAAATAAGGTTACAGCGCCATAAGCGATACCTAAAGCAAGAGCGAGTACACTCAGTGTAAATAGCTCACGAGAGCCCGTTGCCGCGGTTTTAGCTAAAATCCAAGGAATAAGTTTACGACCAACAACCATCATGATTAAGATAAAGGCAACAACTTTACCGATTGTAATACCTAAATTGATCATCAGTTCAGAAATACTGGTTTGATCGCTACTTTCCAGCATATTGGCAACAGCGGGAAGTAGTACAAGGGCTAACACCATGGCTAAGTCTTCAACAATCAACCAACCAATAGCAATTTGACCTCGTTGGCTATCAATTAAGCCTCTTTCTTCAAGTGCTCGTAAAAGCACAACGGTACTTGCTGTTGATAGACACAAGCCGAATACTATGCCACTAAATAAACCCCAGCCAAAAAATGCCGATAATCCCAGTCCTAATAATGTTGCGACTGCAATTTGAGCAATAGCACCTGGAATAGCGATGGCTTTTACCGCCATCAGATCTTTTAACGAAAAGTGTAAACCCACGCCAAACATTAGCAGAATAACGCCAATTTCAGCGAGTTCAGGAGCGAGAGAGGTATCGGCAACAAAGCCGGGAGTAAATGGACCAGCGAGTACACCCGCAGCAAGATATCCTACTAAAGGTGAGATTTTTAGCCGTTGAGCAATCATGCCTAAAATGTAAGCAAGTGCTAACCCACCAACAATGGTGGTAATGAGGGGTGTTGAATGCGGCATCAATTCTCCTTCTTTTTATAAAACTACATGTATCGGGGGGCGAGTAATATAGCAGGCTGATAGTTTAACGTATTCATGCAATAAATTCGCTAAAAATTATTGATTATTTATAAAAATAGCAAGTTGATTGAGTTTTTTGATGCAAATGCACTTTTTTATGTTATTTTAATCAGTCTTACCTTTTAAAGTAAGAAATACCCTGTTATCGGTTCATTTAGATAACAGGGAGAATTACAAGTTATTCGGTTTTATCTACCCCAATGTTAGGGAGAAAAATGGTGAAAATGCCTAACAGTGGTAAATAAGCACAAATATGATAAACATATTCAATACTCTTCTGATCTGCAATATATCCTAAGACAGCGGCACCAATACCTCCCATCCCAAAAGCAAGTCCGAAGAAAAGCCCTGAAACCATGCCTGTTTTACCCGGAATTAACTCTTGAGCATAAACTAAGATAGCAGAAAATGCTGAAGCCAAAATCACACCAATGAATACAGTGAGTACGCCAGTCCAATAAAGGCTGGCATAAGGGAGTATCAGCGTAAAAGGTGCAACACCAAGAATAGATCCCCAAATTACGTATTTTCTGCCAATTTTATCGCCTACGGGGCCACCAATCATAGTACCAGCAGCAACAGCAAAGAGGAAAACAAACAGGTGAATTTGTGCATTTTGTACTGAAACGCCAAATTTATGTATTAAATAGAAAGTATAGTAGCTACTAATGCTTGCAAGATAAAAATACTTAGAAAAAATCAGAATAAGCAAAATAGCTAAAGAACCAAAGAGGATTTTACGTGGCAATATTGCTTTGTTGTTTAGTGCCTTAGGTTGTTTTTTATGTGCTTCTTGTTGAATTTTATACCAACGACTAACTTGTAAGAGCACCACTATGGCCAATAACGCAGCAAGAGAGAACCAACCGACATTTCCTTTGCCATAAGGCGCAATCAATAAAGCTGCCAAAAGAGGACCTAAAGAGCTGCCTAAATTACCGCCTACTTGAAAGAGTGATTGTGCAAGTCCGTGTCTTCCACCTGATGCCATTCTTGCAACGCGAGATGATTCAGGATGAAAAACGGATGAGCCAGTACCTACTAACCCCGCAGCTAGTAATAACATTGGGAATGTATCAGCAAAGGCGAGGAGAATAAGCCCTGTCAGCGTAAAACCCATACCAATAGGCAATGAGTAAGGCTTAGGATATTTATCAGTATAGAGTCCAATAAAAGGTTGTAATAAAGACGCTGTAATTTGATAGGTTAAGGTGATCATCCCAATTTGCACAAAGCTTAAGGAAAACTCAGATTGCAACATTGGGTAAATAGCTAATATCAATGATTGGATCATATCATTGAGAAGATGTGAAAAACTAATAGCAGTTAAAATACTAAAAACGGTATTACGCTTATTGGCTTTTCGTTGTAAAACATCGGTTTCTTCTATGGGAAGCGTTGGATCGGCATTGCTCATTTTAGTTCCCTGTCACATTATTTTGTTAATGAATTGTTTCTATTTTTATTGGTCTAGTTTACATCTATTTAGAGTTGAGTGCTTTTGTGAGAAATAGAGTTTGATTCATGTCTCAAAAAAACTATTGGATCAATGAAATAATAAAAAAATTATATAACCTACGTCATAAAATACAGCAAAAGTATTTAACTTCTGTCTTCTTTTTCTACAGTAGAACCATGGCAGAACCTTCTCAATAAATAATATACATGGGGATATACCATGAGCTTATCTTTTAAATTATCAGCATGCGCATTAACAGTTTCTTTAGCGATGGCGCCTGCGATGTCTCAGGCATGGGAAAAGGATAAAACCTACGAAATTACTATTTTGCATACCAATGATCACCATGGACATTTCTGGCATAACGATCGTGGCGAATATGGTTTAGCGGCACAAAAAACGGTTGTTGATGATATTCGTAATGAAGTGGCTAAAAAAGGCGGTAGCGTACTGCTGTTATCTGGTGGTGATATCAATACCGGTGTCCCAGAATCTGATTTACAAGATGCAGAACCTGATTTTAAAGGTATGAATCTTGTGGGTTATGATGCAATGGCACTGGGTAACCATGAATTCGACAATCCATTAGATGTTTTACGCCAACAAGAGAAATGGGCAACATTCCCATTCTTATCTGCAAATATTTATCAAAAAAGTACGGGTGAGCGTTTATTCAAGCCTTACACCATTTTTGATAAGCAAGGTGTCAAAATTGCAGTATTAGGTTTAACAACGGATGATACCGTACGTATTGGTAACCCAGCGAACTTTCCTGATACCGAATTCCGCAAACCTTCTGATGAAGCTAAAAAAGTGGTAGAAGAGCTGCGTACAACGGAAAAGCCAGACATTATTATTGCAGCAACTCATATGGGTCACTACGATGATGGTAATCATGGCTCTAATGCACCGGGTGATGTGGAAATGGCTCGTGCATTACCAAAAGGTTACCTTGATATGATTGTGGGTGGTCACTCACAAGATCCAGTTTGTATGTCTCAAGAGAACAAAAACTACAAACAAGCTGATTATGTGCCAGGAACACCTTGTGCACCAGATAACCAAAATGGTACATGGATTGTTCAGGCTCATGAATGGGGTAAATATGTTGGTCGTGCAGACTTCGAATTCCGTAATGGTGAATTCACGTTAAAACATTACCAATTAATCCCAATCAACTTAAATCAAAAAGTGAAGAAAGACGACGGTACAACTGAGCTTGTTTACTATACAAAAGAAATTCCTCACAACCCTGAAATGATGAAACTGCTGACGCCTTACCAAGAAAAAGGTGGCGAGCAATTGAATGTTAAAGTGGGTGAGGTTGTTGGTAAATTAGAGGGTGATCGTAGTAAAGTTCGCTTTGTTCAAACTAATATGGCACGTCTATTATTATCAGCTCAAGCTGAACGTGCAAATGCAGACTTTGCCATTATGAGTGGTGGTGGTGTCCGTGATTCTATTGAATCTGGTGATATTACTTATAAAGATGTACTGAAAGTACAACCATTTGCGAACGAACTGGTTTATGTTGATTTTAAAGGTGAAGAAGTCGAGCCTTATCTGTCAGCTGTTGCATGTATGAAAGTAGACTCTGGTGCTTACGCACAATTCTACAATGTTAGCTTAACTGTAGACGCAGACTGCAAAGTTAGCGATGTTAAAATTGCTGGTAAACCATTAGATAAAACTAAGTCTTACCGCATGGCGACATTAAACTTTAACGGTATTGGTGGTGATGGTTATCCTAAGATTGATGTTCACCCTGCATATGTAAATACTGGTTTTGTTGATGCTGAAGTATTAAAAGGTTATATCGAAGCACATTCTCCATTGAAAGCTGCTGATTTCGAACCTAAAGGTGAGATCGTTTATAAAAAATAAGCTCAGTAAATCTTGCTGATATAGAAAAAGGCGGCATTAATGTCGCCTTTTATTTTAGGTTTAAATTACGTTAATTTCTTATTTTGAGGATGTGCCTTAAAATAAAAAATCATTAATCATTAATCATTAATCATTATGATTCTTTACGAATAAGTGCAAATTGAGCACCTAATACAGAACCTAAATCTTTTGCTGATAATTCAATATCTAAACCACGTTTGCCACCAGAAACAAAGATAGTGTTAAATTCAAGGGCTTGTTCATCAATTACTGTCGGTAGGCGTTTTTTCTGACCTAATGGGCTTATTCCGCCCACTAAATAACCCGTTACTTTTTGTGCAATCTGTGGATCTGCCATATCTGCTTTTTTTGCCTTAAAGCACTTAGCAACGAGTTTTAAGTCTAACTGACCAGAAATCGGTGTTACTGCAACAGCAAGATTCTTAGCATCACCATTTAAAGAAACTAACAGTGTTTTGAATACTTGGCGATTATCTAAACCTAATTTTTCAACAGCTTCATCACCAAAATTATGGACATTAGCATCATGCTCATAAGGATGAAGGGTAAATTTGATTTTTTGTTTTTCCAGTAAATTTACAGCGGGAGTCATAGCTATTCCTACTTATAAGGTTAGAACAATATTTTTATTCTTGGTGCGTTAATAAATCGATCAAATTCTCTTCACCAAATAAATGAAGGGCACCTACAGTCACTACATAACGACCAGCCGGTAATTTTGATAATATGCTTACCCATTTTTGGTTACGGCTTTCCATTAAAATATCAAATACAGCTTTACTAAAGGTATTCGGTAAAGGCGGTTGTTTTTCTCTACTATTATAATTTAACCACCAATTGATCATGATTTGCAATGTACGTGCGTTTTCGTGCCAATTTTTTAATGTGTCTTCGAGTAATTGCTGACCATCCTCAGGAAAACTCAATAATAATGCGACCTGACTCTCAATGCCTTCGAGTTCAATAATCTTTTTTTTGTGTTCATTAGCATGTTGGATAACTTGATAATCAACGCCGTATTGTGGTTGTAATCCAAGTTGCATCGCTTGGGTAGATTGTAAAATCAAAGCAATTTGCCAAAGAGGTTTATTCTCAAGTTGATAAAGCGAGAGGGAGAGATCTTCACAATGGCGTGTCACTTGAGAAAATAGAGGAGTATTTAAGCGTGTTTCTAGTGACTCTCTAAAAAGGGATGCTTGGTCAAAAGGTTGAACGTCAGTTGAAATATCAGCTTCAACAATAATAGCATCTGCATTTTTTATTTCGTTGATAAGCACGTTGGAGAGCGGTGACATTGTAGGAACACCCATATGGATACTACCCACAAGGTGTAAAGAGATATTATTAGGCAACGTAATATCAACAGCGGGATAAGGGTAATGGACCGTATTTTTTATTCCTACCCAATGTTTGATTTTCTGAAAAATACCCGTCATTGATATGCTCCTTTGAGTATAGAATCGCAAAGTTTTAGCATAACGGATTTGAACTGGAATGAAACAACGAAAACTAAGCTTTACTTAGCTTTCGCTGTTTTTACGTTATTTACCAGCTTATGCCAACACCACCTGCTGAGACCCAATTTGATTCATTCCATGCGGTAGAGGCTCTCACTTTAATATTTTCGTTAATACGGTATTGCATACCCCAAGCAAGCGCTGTTGCATTACGATAATTACCAATGCCAATAGCAGTACTAAATGTGGCAGAATCAGTAAAAGGTAAATTACTCATTGCGGCTACAGAAGCAATACCTTGATTGGCACGTTTCTCAACTTTATAAAAGCGGTTTTGAGTATCTGATTTAAAATGTTCAAAATTAGTTTTTAGATCTTTAAATTCATTTCTTGCTACTGATTGCTCAATATAAAGAGTAGAAAAATGATTTTTTAATGAAAGATTACTCCCATTAATATTTAGATTATCAATATATTTTTCTTTAATATTATCAATACCTTCTTTGTTGGTTTCGATATTTTCTTTATTAGCTTTGATATCGCTCGAGTTGGTGTTTATTTTGTTTCTATTGCTGGTAATATTATCTTTGTTAATGTCAATGTCAGTTTTGTTGGTAATAATGTCATTTTTATTAGTGGCAATATTGTTTTTATTGATGCTGATGTTGCTTTTGTTATTGTCGATTTGGGTTTTATTGTTTTCAATATTACTTTGAATAGTATTATTTTTAGTCTCTATTCTATTTTTGTTATCATTGATTTCATTTGCATGTTGATCTAGTTTAGCTATTGTATGATGTATTTTTTCATTTAATTCATTATCAGTTTTTTGTCTTTCTCGATTGTCTTCGGTTCTTTTTTTCTCAACATTTGCAAACTTTTCTACAACACTCTCTTCTAGTTTGAAAATTATTTCTTTTGAATGAGGTGGAACTTTCATTCCTCTTTCTATATTTGCATTTAGCTCACTAAGTTTCGAGCTTGGTTGGTAATGTCTTTGGATTTCAATAGGTTTCTTAATGATGTCATCTATTTTATTTTTATTAAAAGAAATCGTTTCTTTTAATCCGGAATATATATTTTCTTTTTGTTCTGAAAAGTTAGAAAGATAATTCAATATCGCTGTTTTAAAATCAGGCGACATACTATCTAACTTTAGTGAGTTATTACCTCTTTGGTTATCTGTGATGAGAACTTTCTCTATATTTATATTTGTATTTTCTTGAGATACGTTTTTTTTTATTTCTTCATTCATCATCTTTATTATTTCATCTGTGATTTTGATGACTTCAATATGTTTTTTTGAAGATGCTTCGACATCATGATAGATATATATATCACTTACAAATTCATCAAAAATAGGTCTAGTAATGTCATTTTTCATGGGATGTGAGTTTAGATATGTAGAATTAGAATCGGTGTTGTTAGGGTGATTATTTGCAAGATGGCTGTTTTCAAGTAAAATAATGTTTTTATCGGTTGTTGTTTCTGAAACAGAAAAAGCATTTATAGAATAAATTAAAGATAAGCAAAATAGGGTGGTGTTTTTTAATTTCATGATTAATTCCTTTTGATATATATTCCTTTGTTACTTTTTAATTTTAAATTCAGAAAAACACACTGGCAATAATAATATCTTTTAAAATATTTTTATGGCTATTTTATATAAATATTTAATTTTATATATGAATAATAAAGTTAATGAAAAAATTATAATATATTGCTATTCTAGCGCTAAGAGGGCGGAGTGATGACTCTCTTGTATAATGAGAAATTCCTCTTTGACTGGCCGATAGTAATATCGGCTTTTTTTTAACCTTTTGATAAAGTTAAAAATCATTAAATAAGAAGTCAAAAATAAGATAATAAAAAACCTCTTTAGCTAATAAGTAAAAGAGGTTTCAGGGAAATGCTTAATATATTATTAAGTATTATTGCTTGGGTTTGAATCGTAACAAGCGATTCGCATTACTCACAACGGTAATTGAAGACAATGCCATTGCTGCACCTGCAACAACTGGATTTAACAGCGTGCCGGTGAAGGGATAGAGAACGCCCGCTGCAATAGGAATACCTAAGCTATTATAGACAAAGGCACCAAAAAGGTTTTGTTTCATATTACGTAGTGTACCTTTTGAAATTTCAACAGCATCAGCAACACCATGTAAACTGTGACGCATCAACGTGATTGCTGCTGTTTCAATGGCAATATCACTACCACCTCCCATTGCAATACCGACATCCGCTTTGGCTAATGCTGGGGCATCGTTAATACCATCTCCAACCATTGCAACACGACGTCCTTCAGCTTGAAGCTCAGTAATCGCTTGAGCTTTACCTTCTGGCATCACTCCCGCAATAACCTGATCAATACCCGCTTCTTTTGCAATTGCATTGGCAGTAATTGGATTATCTCCCGTTAACATCACGAGTCGATAACCTTGATTATGTAAACGCTGTAATGCACTTACGGTATCATCTCTAAGAGGATCACGAATAGAAAGTAATGCCGCAATTTTGCCATCTAGTGCTAATAAAACCGGTGTAACACCTTTAGCTGCTTGTGTATCAATCAGAGAATTAACTTCATTAATATTAACACCTGATTCGAGCATCAATTTAGGGTTACCTAAAAGTACTGTTTTACCCTTGATTTCACCACTTAATCCCATACCAGCTAATGTACGGAAATTGTTTACTTCTGGTAAATCAATACATTCAGCGCGCGTTAAAATGGCTTTAGCTAATGGGTGATTAGAACCATTTTCCAGTGATGCCGCCAATGCAAGTGCTTGAGTGTCATCTACTTGATTGAAAGTATGAATTTCAGTGACCTGAGGCATACCTTCTGTCAGTGTTCCTGTTTTATCAAAGACTAAAGTATCTAGATTACTGGCTTGTTGTAGTGCATCTGCATCACGAACTAACACACCATATTCAGCAGCACGACCGACACCCGAAATAATGGACATAGGTGTCGCTAGACCTAAAGCACAAGGGCAAGCGATGATAAGAACAGTTGTGATAATCACAAGTGCATAGGTAATTTGTGGAGAAGGGCCAAAGAAATACCAAATAGCTCCTGCAACAAGCGCAATAGCGACAACGACAGGTACAAATACACCCGAGATTTTATCCGCTAATTGACCTATTTCAGGTTTACTGCTTTGCGCTTGACGAACTAATTTAATAATACGAGCCAGTGTTGTTTTACTTCCCACTGCTGCAGCTTTAAAAAGAACAGAGCCATCTTGTACGGTTGTTCCGGCATGAATAGTGTCACCCACTGTTTTTTGCTGTGGAATTGGCTCGCCTGTTAGCATAGCCTCATCCATCCACACTTCACCTTGGATAATTTCACCATCAACGGGTACTTTATCACCTGTTGCTAAACGTAAAGTCATTCCTTGTTTAACATCAGCCAATGGCATTTCGACTTCACCGTTTTCAGTTATCACTCTTGCTGTTGGTGGAGTTAAATCTAATAGTCGTTCTAGCGCTTTAGATGAACGCTGGCGCGCTCTTTGCTCAAGCATATGTCCCAGATTGATTAACCCGATAATCATCGCACTAGCTTCATAATAGAGATGTCGAGCTTGAGCCGGGAACACTTCTGGCCATAGGTTTACGGTAATGGAATAGAGCCAGGCTGTTCCTGTTCCTAATGCAACGAGAGTATCCATTGTTGCACTGCGGTTTTTTAAACTCTGCCATGCGCTACGATAGAAATGACCACCAGCAACAACCATAACAAACAGTGTCGCAATACCAATACCTAACCAGATGCTGTGATTGGCCTCTGTTAGCATCATATTATCGCCGATCATTCCCCAAATCATGACAGGAATACCAACAGCTAAGGCCAACGCAGCTTGCCAGCGAAAACGCTTCATATTAGCAACAGCAACTTCTTGCTGACGTTCTCTGCGTTTTACATCGTCTTGAATAATTTCAGCGCCATAACCTGCTTTTTCAATGGCAGTCACAAGTGCATCATGGTCGATGTCACCCGTTACTAATGCACTACGTTCAGCTAGATTCACTCGCACATTTTCAACGCCATCAACGGATTGTAATGCTTTATGAACCTTGTTTACGCAACTCGCACAAGTCATACCATCAATTAAAAGCTGAACACTGTCGTCATCGTTAGTATCGATTTCAACGTTATTATCAATATCAGCATTCTCAACTGGAATATCACAAACAGCCGCTGACGATGCTTCCAGTTGTGCATGCGTTTGCGTCAGCGGCTCAGTTTTTGGGAAATCAGTACCAGCTAGTTGAGCTTCAAAACCCGCTTCTGTAATAGCGGTAATTAAGGTTTCAGCGGTTGCAGAACCAGTCACTTTAGCATGTGTTAATTCAACTTCAGCTGTTTCAACACCCGCAGTATTTTCTAGTGCTTTTTTAACTGAACCGACACAGTGACCACAATTTAAGCCCGATAGAGTTAAGTGAATTATGTTATCAGCAGGCGCTAAACTTGCTTGAAAACCTTCAGCCGTAATCGCTGAAATTAAAGTATCCGCATCTGCGTCACCAAAGATTTCAGCTGACTCTTTTGTTACATTAACGGCTGCAACACCTTCAACAGCTAATAATGCTTTTTCAGTTTTACCAACACACTTCATGCAGTTAAGTCCGCTTAGGCTTAATTTTACATCAGGTTGTGTTGCAACACTTGCTTCATATCCTGCATCTTCAATTGTTTTGATTAAGCTTTCAGCAGTTGCATCGCTGTCAATTTTAGCGTATTGAATAGTCACAATTGCCTGCTCTATGTCATTGCGAGCATCAAGTGCTTTTTTTACACTGTTGACACAGTGAGAGCATGAAAGTCCTTTCAATGAGAGTATTATAGTTTTTGCCATGTTAATTATCTCCGTCATAAAAGCGTTACCTCTATTATTGCGCAATATTCGGTAACTTGCTTTCTTTAAAGGTTTTTTCTTATCAGAGATAAAGGCTAAACCTTTCCGCAAGGGGAAGGTCAAGGGGGAATTTTGAATATTAGTGAAATCGCAAGTAAAACAGGATTAACGGCTAAAGCTATTCGGTTTTATGAAGAAAAAGATTTGATAACCCCACCGGGAAGAGGTGAAAACGGTTATCGTTATTATCAGGCTCAACATATTGAAGAATTAACATTATTGCGCCAAGCAAGAGAAGTTGGCTTTAGTTTAGAAGAGTGCCGAGCTTTATTAATGTTGCTAAGAAATCCTTCTCGTCATAGTTCAGACGTGAAAGAAGCCACCTTAAAAAAAGTGGCTGAAATTGAGAAAACAATTAATGAGCTTAATGCCATTCGCCAGCGATTACTTTTGTTGGCCAGCGAATGTCCCGGTGATGATGGAGCAGATTGCCCGATCATCAATCATTTGTCGGGGGGATGTCATCACCAGAAACAGCCGGTTTAAGTGCAATCACTCGTAAGGTAATACCATCAATCTCGGTTACTGTTACCTTATCGCCTGCAAGTAATGGCGTGTCTGAATAAACACGCCAACTACCATCAGCTAATTTAACGCGACTAAAACCGTTTTCCGTATCTGATAATAAAACAGCATGAACACCAATTAGTTGATGACTTTTCTGATTTAAGTTCTCGGCTTCTTTTGATTGTTTTCTGCGTTTAAGCCAAAGGTGCCAAAAAATAGCACTAATAACTGTTAATATCGCAAATAAAACACCTTGAATAGGCCAGCTAATAGGCAATATCCATGTGATCAACGATACACATAGAGCAGCCATTCCTGACCATAAAAGGTATCCTGCTGTTCCTAACATTTCTGTAATTAACAGCAAACCACCAAGACAAAGCCAGAAAAGTGCAGGTTGAGCACTAATCCATTCAATCATAATTAATTGCTCTTGTTGCCTGAGTCACTTTTTTTGGTATTGAGTAATTCAGAAATACCGCCAATAGCACCCATAAGATTACTTGCTTCTAGTGGCATCATAATAACTTTACTGTTATTAGCTGAACCAATTTGAGACAGCGCATCAGTATATTTTTGAGCAACAAAGTAGTTAATTGCTTGCATATCACCTTTTGCGATGGCCTCAGATACCATTTGTGTTGCCTTAGCTTCAGCTTCTGCTGCACGTTCACGGGCTTCTGCTTGTAAGAATGCAGATTGACGCTCACCTTCAGCCTTCAGAATTTGCCCTTGTTTCTCACCTTCAGCTTTCAAGATAGCAGCTTGACGAATACCTTCAGCTTCAAGAATGTCGGCACGTTTAGTTCGCTCAGCTTTCATCTGCGCATTCATTGCAGAAATCAATTCTTTTGGTGGGCGGACATCACGAATTTCGATACGGGTAATTTTGATACCCCAAGGGTTTGTTGCATCATCGACAATCAGTAACAGGCGACTATTGATTTGGTCACGCTGAGAAAGAATTTCATCAAGCTCCATTGAACCTAACACTGTACGAATATTAGTGAGTGTTAAATTAATAATGGCAAGCTCAAGATTATTGACTTCATAAGCAGCTTTTACAGGGTCGATCACTTGAATAAAGCAGACGGCATCGATGCTGACGTTGGCGTTATCACGAGAAATGACTTCTTGAGAAGGAATATCAAGCACTTGCTCCATCATGTTGATACGGCGCCCAATACGATCGACAAAAGGTATAAGGATTTGAAGACCAGGGGCCAGAGTACGAGTGTAACGACCAAAACGTTCGACAGTCCACTGATAACCCTGTGGAACGGTTTTAACACCACATAAAACTAAAATAATAGCGAATAAGATGATAATACCAATGCCTATTTCCATATACCTGTCCTAAATCTGCTCTAATAAGAAAATAAAATTAATAAAGTAAAGAATACACCATGCGACGATATTTAGACGCCAAATTATCATTAGTACCTAATGCTGATAAAATATCCATCAGGGTTTTCTTAACTTGCCCGTCACCTGCATTTAGATCTTTTTTGATAAAGCTAAATAGCAATTCTAACGCTTCTTCATTACGAGCAACTTCATGTAATTTTAGTGCAAGCTGAATAGCAAGATCGGTATTTTCAGGCTGTTGATTAAAATCGTTTTGTAACTGTTGAATTTCAGGCGTATCAGCAGCCTGTTTTTGTAATTCAATTTGCGCTAACAAACTGTGGTAGTAACTATCTTGATCTTGTAATGGGATAGTCGTTAACAAGGTTTGAGCTTCTTCATTTTTATTTAAAGAAATTAAAGCACCTGCTAGCGCAAGCGTAATTTCACTATTTTTAGGTGCGAGTTGATGCGCTTCTTTTAGCAGAGGTAAAGCATCTTCTGCTTTTCCTTCAGAAAGTAATTGTGCGGCTTGTGCCGCTTTCAACTCTTCTGGTTTAGGTAATACATTGGCTAAAACTTGGCGAATTGCTTCTTCAGGTTGAGGGCCTTGGAAACCATCAACTGGGCGACCTTCTTGCAATATATAAACTGTTGGAATAGCACGTAGACCAAACTGTGAGGCAATCATTTGTTCAACATCACAATCCAATTTTGCCAAAATAAATTGATCAGCAAATTCGGCTGCCAGTTTATCTAATGTTGCGCCAAGCTCTGCACAATGAGGGCTACGTTCTGAATAGAAGTACATCATGACCGGTTTCGTCATGGATTGT
Source organism: Proteus sp. FZP2095 (assembly GCF_023701425.1). Classification (NCBI taxonomy): domain Bacteria; kingdom Pseudomonadati; phylum Pseudomonadota; class Gammaproteobacteria; order Enterobacterales; family Morganellaceae; genus Proteus; species Proteus sp. FZP2095. Next base: position 2,041,065 of record NZ_JAMQBJ010000001.1, on the reverse strand, counting down.
TCTATAATTTGTTGAATATTTGATTCATTTACATCAACAATATGTGCAGTTGCTAACATTAGCTTGTCCCTTTTTGAGAGTTTTAAATATAGATGCGATTTATAAAGCTATTTTATTAATAAGTAAGGGTGGATACTGAAAAATCAAGCCTTGCCACTCTGGCGACTGAGAATTGTATCCATTAAAATATCAGGTAGAAAGCGCTTTAGTATTCTGACAGCGTAAGTTAATAAGGTTACGGGATAACGTATCTTAGGTTTTGGGCTTTCTAAAGCATGAATGAGCTTTTTCACGACATCTTCAGGCGTTAATGTGAAACGACTCGCAATCCCCGGATTTTTTACAGGTTTATCTTTTTCAGCTTGAGCGACATTCTCAGTGAAACAAGTTCGTATTGGGCCTGGCTCTATTAAACTCACCTTGACTCCAGTATGCGCTATTTCCATTCTTAGCGCATCAGACCATGCTTCTACAGCATATTTACTGGCTGCATAAGCACCTCGACCTGGCGTTGAGATAATCCCCATTACAGAACTCGTTTGAATAATGCGTCCTTCTCCATGAGGTAACATTGCAGGTAGAAGTAATGTAGTAAGCTGATGTAAACCAAAAAAGTTAGTCGAAAACTGTTTTTCCATTTGTTGGCGAGTAATGGCATCTAATGGGCCATAAACACCAAATCCGCCATTATTAAATAATCCATATAAACGACCGTTTGTCAGGCGAATAACTTCTAGTGCTGCATTTTCAACACTTTTTGGATCATCAAGGTCAAGATGAATAGGTTCTAATCCCAGTGTTTCCATGCGTTCAAGGTCTTCACCTTTACGGCAAGCAGCAAGAACTCGATAGCCTCTTTTCTGTAGTGCTTTTGCTGCACAGAGTCCTATTCCACTGGAACTTCCTGTAATCAATACCGTTTTTTGCATAATTTTACAATTAATCTCGTTTAATCTACGTCAACTACTGTCAGAATAGTCTAACGTGTTAGGTAAGGGGATAATGTTTCATCCATCCACTGCGTAATAAAAGGCTGAGCATCTTCATTGGGGTGTATGCTGTCATTTTGCATCCACTCAGGCTTATCAGCGATTTTCTCCATATAAAAAGGAAGCAGAGGAAGCGCATTATCTTCAGCGAGTTTTGGATAGATAGCTGAAAATGATTGTGTATAACGTTTACCGTAATTAGGTGAAATCATTATTTGCATAAAAAGTGGCGTTGCACCGGCATCTTTCACTTGTGTAATGATGTTTTGTAATGCCTCTTTTGTTTGTGCAACAGGGTATCCCTGTAAACCATCATTTGCACCTAATTCAATTAAAACCCAGCGTGGTTGATGCTGTTTTAATAAATCAGGAAGCCTATTTTGTCCCTGAAAGGCTGTTTCACCACTAATGCTTGCATTAATAACATTAATATCAGGGTAGGTTGTTTTCCATTTATCAGCAAGGCGTTGTGGCCATGCGCTTTCAATTGGAAGACGGTATCCTGCACTCAAGCTGTCACCAAAGATCAAAAAGGTATCAGCAGCAATTGCCTTAAAGCTAAACATCATCATAACGATAAGGAAAAATGTATGTCGACGGAAAAGGTTCTTGAAGTTCATCAGTTAACCAAACAAGTAGGACAAGGTGATAGTCAGATCTCTATATTGCAGGGTGTTGAGTTAGTTGTCGAGCCTGCACAAACAATTGCGTTAATTGGTGAGTCAGGATCAGGTAAATCGACATTGCTAGGGATCATCGCTGGATTAGATGATGGCACCTCTGGCAGTGTGCATTTGATGGGTGAAGATCTCACAAAAATGAATGAAGAAGCGCGTGCCAAATTGCGTGCTCAACATGTTGGTTTTGTTTTTCAATCATTTATGTTGATCCCAACATTGAATGCACTCGAAAATGTGCAGTTGCCTGCATTATTAAAAGGTGAGTCAGAAAAGCACAGCCATGCGCGTGCAGTTGATTTACTTAAGCTATTAGGATTAGGTGAACGTTTATACCATATGCCAGCACAACTTTCTGGCGGTGAGCAACAGCGCGTTGCATTAGCAAGAGCATTTTGTACTCAACCTGCCATTCTTTTTGCGGATGAACCAACAGGGAACCTTGATCGTAAAACTGGTGATAAAATTGCTGACTTGTTGTTCTCTCTTAACCGAGATTATGCAACAACCTTGATTTTAGTGACTCATGACAATGAGCTAGCTGCTCGTTGTCAAAGACGATTACGATTAGTTGATGGACAACTTAAGGAGGAGTCATGATTTGGCGTTGGTTTTGGCGTGAATGGCGTTCTCCTGCATTATTAATTGTTTGGCTTTCTTTAGCGCTGGCAGTTGCTTGTGTGCTCGCTTTAGGGCGGATAGGTGATCGCATCGATAAAAGCATTTATGCTCAAAGCCGCGATTTGATCGCTGGTGATTTAGTCTTACGTGCATCTTATCCTGTTGATGAAAACTGGCTTGCTGAGGCGAAGAAGGAAGGGTTAACCCTCAGCCGTCAAATGCAATTTACTACCATGTCTTATGCGCCTGAAGGTGATACACCTCAGCTTGCGTTGGTGAAAGCCGCAGATAATTTATATCCATTGTATGGTGAGTTAGAAACAGAGCCAGCAGGCTTAAAGCCTGAAAAAGGGACGGCCCTTGTTGGTGCTAGATTACTTGAATTACTTGATATAAAAGTCGGCGATAATATTGATGTAGGCGATGCTTCATTTACTATCAGTGGTGTATTAATTCAAGAGCCAGACAGTGGGTTTAATCCTTTTCAAATCGCCCCCCGTATTTTAATTAATCTTGATGATGTGGAAGCAACTGGAGCTGTGCAACCCGGAAGCCGCCTGACTTATCGCTATATGTTTGCGGGCGATGAAGCGGTGATTGATAGTTATCAGCAACGCTTCGACCCACTATTAAAGCCAGATCAGCGTTGGAATAGTTTAAAACAAGATAGCGGGGCACTTTCACAATCAATGGAGCGTGCAAAAAACTTTCTTTTGCTATCAGCTCTATTGACATTATTGCTTGCTATATCAGCGGTTGCTGTTTCAATGGCTCATTATTGCCGGACTCGTCATACCTTAATCGCGGTATTAAAAACACTAGGTGCAGATAAACGGGCATTGAGAAAGTGGATCGTTGGGCAGTGGGGGGTGATCTTAATTGGTGCTATTGTTGTAGGCTCATTAGTCGGGCTTGTTTTTGAGGCAATATTGCTACAAATTTTAGCACCAGTGTTACCTAAAAGTTTACCTGAAGCGAGTTTCTTACCATGGGTATGGTCAGTGGGTTCCTTGTTGTTAATAGCTTTATTAACAGGATTAAGACCTTATTATCAACTAATGGCGACACAACCTTCTCGTGTATTAAGAAGTGATACCACGGCACCTATCTGGCCTCTTCGTTACTATTTACCGATTGTAGGCTTAATTATTGTTGGTGCTTTGACGCTTTTTGCGGGAACGGGCGTTTTACTCTGGTCAATTCTATTTGGTGTTGTTGTTATTGCTTTTTTATTGGGGGGGATTGGTTGGCTTGGATTGTGGGTGTTAAAGCAGTTTAAATTTCGCCAACTCAGTGCGCGCTTAGCAGTAACTCGCTTGTTGCGACAGCCTTTTCAGACCATGACTCAATTGGCTGCTTTTGCACTTTCATTTATGTTGTTAACACTATTGGTGCTGATCCAAGGTGATTTATTAGATAAATGGCAAAAACAGTTACCCGAAGATAGCCCTAATTACTTTCTGATCAATATGTCTGCACCTCAAGTTCAAGAAGTTAATACCTTGTTGGCAAAGTATAACGTTGAACCAACGGATGCATTTCCTGTGGTATTAGCGCGCTTAACGCAGATTAATGAGAATAATGCTAAAGAGTGGGCTGATAAACGTGATGCTGGTAATAACACTGTTCGTCGAGAGCTTAACTTAACGTGGCATAGCGAGTTGCCAAAAGATAACGTGATTGTTGAGGGAACATGGCCTCCAGTGGGAAATGGTGTTTCTCTTGATCAAGGTGTTGCTGAACAACTCGAAATTAAATTGGGTGATGAATTAACATTTGTTGGTGATACTCGTGAATTTAAGTCGATTGTTACTAGCATTCGCCATGTTGATTGGGAAAATATGAGTCCTAACTTCTTCTTTATCTTCTCTGAAGAAGGGTTAAGTAATCAGCCAGAAAAATGGATGAGTAGTTTTTATTACAATGGTGAAGGGACGTTAATTACGGCACTTAATCGGCAATTTCCAACTGTAAGCGTATTAGATACAGGCGCATTAATTCAGCAAGTTCAACAAATCTTACAGCAAGTCAGTCGAGCATTGGAGATTATGGTTGGATTGGTAATGATCTGTGGTGCGTTATTGTTAGTTGCCCAAATTCAGGTAGGAATGACACAGCGACGTATTGAGCTAGTGGTATATCGAACATTAGGCGCAGGTAAGTCATTATTAAGACGGACTCTTTGGGCTGAATTTGCATTATTAGGTTTAATGGCGGGATTAGCTGCGGCGATTGGTGCGGAGGTTGCATTAAGTTTATTACAAATATCGGTGTTTAATTTCCCTTGGCAACCGCAATGGGGAATGTGGATCATCGTACCTATTGTTGCTGCACTATTACTTTCATTATGTGGCAGTATCTTAGGGATCAGACTGTTGCAAGATAAAGGGCAGTATCGACGAATTCAAGGTGAATAGTTGAAATAAGTTGGACTTATCAATAGAGTTAAATAAAAATGCTGATGTTATTAAACATCAGCATTTTTATGGGAAAAGATAAGACAATTATTCTTTTATAACATAAGCATAAATGCGCTTGCTGCCATCATCTTCATCATAAATATAAACCCCTTGAAGTTCAGTTGAAAAACCTGGTAGTTGGTTAATAGTGACTTCAAGTGCCTGAAAATAACGTAAAACAGCACCATCCCAAATTTCACCGGGCACAGCACATAAGACACCTGGTGGATAAGGTAAAGCACCTTCCGCGGCAATTCTGCCCGCTAATTTATTTAAAGGTAAAAACTCAACATTACCACGAACAAACTCAATATTAGCTTGTTGCGGACTTAGTGCTCGCTTAGGGAAATGACTTTTTCTAAACATCTGTTTTTGCAGCAACTTGATATTATATGTGACACAAATATCATGCATTTCCTGACAGAGTTGACGCAATGTATAACCTTGATAACGAGATTGATAGCGACGATAAACAGAAGGCAATATTTGTTCTAATGGCACATCTTCAACTAAGTGCTTTTCAAATTGAACAATCAAAGAGATTAAACGATCAAATTTCGCTTGATGCTCTGCAGGAGTCAGCAAAAATAAGATTGAATTAAGGTCACTTTTTTCAGGAATTACACCATGCTCACGTAGATAATTTGCCAAAATAGAGGCTGGCACACCAAAGGATTCATATTCCCCTGTATGAGGATCGATCCCCGGCGTTGTTAGCATTAATTTGCAAGGATCAACAAAGTATTGATTGGTAGCGTAACCTTCAAAGGAGTGCCAATTATCATTAGGAATAAAATTGAAAAAACGTTGATCGTGAGCGATTTCATTTGTGTCGTGATCTTGCCAAGCAAGTCCATCAACTACTTCAGGAATAAATGGCTTAATAAACTGACACTGTTTTAGTAATGATTTACGAGCTTCGATGCCTTGTTTTACACAACTCATCCACATTGCTTCACCACTTTTACCCGAATGCATTTTTGCATTGACATCGAGAGCCGCAAAAAGGGGGTAAAATGGGCTGGTGGACGCATGCATCATAAAAGCATTATTCATACGTTTATGATTAACATAACGTGATTGCCCTTTAAGGTGCGCATCTTTTTTATGTATCTGCGAGGTTTGTGAAAAGCCCGCTAATTGCTTATGAACGGATTGAGTAACCAAAATACCGGGATCGTCTTTATTAAGCGTTAGTAATAAAGGGGAACACTGTTTCATCATCGGAATGAATTGTTCATAACCAACCCATGCAGAATCAAATAAAATGTAATCACAAAGATGACCAATTTTATCGACAACTTGTCTTGCGTTGTAAATCGTACCGTCATAAGTGCCTAGTTGAATAACGGCTAAGCGGAAAGGGCGTTTATCGAATTGGCGTTCTGGCGTAATCTCTGCGATTTGTTGGCGTAAATAGCTTTCCTCAAAACAATGAGCATCTATACCCCCGATAAAGCCAAAAGGATTACGAGCCGTTTCTAAATAAATAGGTGTTGCTCCCGCTTGAATTAACGCGCCATGATGATTGGATTTATGGTTATTCCTATCAAATAGCACTAAATCATTTGGTGCCAATAAGGCATTTAAAGCAACTTTATTAGAAGAGGATGTCCCATTTAAAACAAAATAGGTTTTATCGGCATTAAACACTTGTGCTGCAAAAGTTTGGGCATCATAAGGCGCACCTTCATGAATAAGTAAATCACCCATTTCTACATCAGCATTACAGAGATCAGAGCGAAATAGATTCTCACCAAAATATTGATAAAACTGTTCGCCTGCGGGATGACGACGGAAAAACTCTCCGCCTTGATGGCCGGGACAATCAAAAGCAACGTTCTTTTCGGCAACATAATTCACTAAGCGTGAAAAAAATGGTGTTGTCAGACTCTTTTCATATTGCTGTGCAGCTTCATTAATCAACGCACTATTTTTTTGATGCGCGCTTTTATCTGTAATCACAATCCCTGAAACTTGATTAAGTAATTCAGCACTGACTGTATCATTAAGATTAACTGCAATAAACACGGGGAGTTGAAAGCCTGTTTGATGAATGCGATATAGTTCGCCAGACTCAATATCTGACAACGACAATACTACTGTTGACACTTGCGTTAAATTTGCATCAACAATATCAACAATTGGGCGTTCACAATAAAAATAGTGTGAAAGAGTAGGGTGACACGCCAACTTCATTTTTTTCATTATACTCGCATTTTTATCAATAGAAGAATTGGCGAACAATATACTTGGTTGTGAATGTGATTGAAATAAATTAAAAAGATAAATTAATTTTTTTATGCATTTAAAATGCATAAATCAGTAAATCGATAAGTGGGGGAATGGATAAGTTTATGAGAGAATAAACTTATCCATTTTGCATTATTGGGTAATTGGAGACGGTTTTTCGATATAGACCGTTTGAGATGGAAAGGCAAAATCAGCGCCATGTTTATGCACAATTTCAATTATCTTTAAATAGACTTCTTGCTGAGCTTCAAGCCACTGTGCCCATACCGTTGTTTTAGTAAAACAATACACCATGATATTGAGTGAAGAGTCTGCAAACTGATTAAAATAGACTAACAACGTTTGTTGTGTATCGATTTTGTCATTTTGCATCAGCATGGTGCGAATATCTTCAACGATCACGCCAATTTTATCTGAATCTTCATAACGTAAACCGAGTTCAGTTTCAATACGTCGATTAGTCATTCTTCCGGGGTTTTCCACACTAATAGAGGAAAAAATTGAGTTAGGAATATAAAGTGGTCGATGATCAAACGTGATGATTTTGGTAATACGCCAGCCAATTTCAACTACTGTGCCTTCAATATTACGATCAGGAGATCGAACCCAATCACCAATATTAAAAGGACGATCGAAATAGAGCATGACACCCGAGAAAAGATTACTTAATACATCTTTACTTGCCATGCCAATTGCGATACCACCTAATCCGCCAAATGTCATTAAGCCGGATAAGCTCATACCAAAATGCTCACCGAACAATAAAATGATAATGACAAATAGAGTGATTTTAAATATACGAGAAATAATACGAGCAGAAGTAGGGTCACTACCTTTTTTAATCTGAGATTGTTCTAATCTATTAATAAGCAGAAAAAACTTACGCATTAAAACTAAGGCTATGCCGACGTAAGTAAAGAAGTTAATCATCCTAAAGGAGATAAAGTGAAGATTAAAATCGACTACAGCCATTTCACAATATTGGCTTAAGATAAGCACTAAACTACAAAGCAAGATAGCTTGACTGATATGAATAATAATATTTCTACGGCGTTTTTTCTTTTTATCATGAAAAAGAGATACGACGACAAAACCAACAAAACAGGCTAAAGCAATGCCAACACCTATTGAGTATTTTATTATTAATGCATCATTCATCAGCTTAATATCTCCTTAGAAAATGCGTTCTTATAATACGAAACTCACTATCTTGCTTATTTAATGGTTACTTTTCTTGCTCACTTGCATGCTGAAATTTAGGATAGACTGGTGGTTTCATAAACAGTGTTATCGCTAAAATCAGTAAAACAGGGATGGTTAAAATCAAGAACGCAGGTGTAAAACTACCTGAAATATCTTTGATTGCTCCAGCAAAGAAAGGTGCTAAACAAGCCAGTGTTGAAATTAAATTCATCACTGAAAACAGCTCAAGGTAAGGAGAGCGACCAAAATAGTTAGCAAGCAAAATACTTGATGCTAAAAACGTCATGCCATAACCGATACCGACACAAACCGTAAATAAGATCAGGTAAACCCAAGAATTCGCCATACTTAGCGCGAGCAACCCAATGATAATAATACTTAAACTTGCGATAAGTAATTTTTTAGGTTCTAACCATTCACCAATAGCCCCACCTGCTAGGCGCGAGAAAGCATTAATAAATGCCATACTACTCAATAGTGTTGCGGCAATAGTTTCACCAAAACCATTTTCAATAATATGCGCAACAGCAAAACTATTGACCGTGATCCCACACCATAAAAAGGCCGTATAAGTCGCAGCAATAACATAAAATTGCCATGTTCTTAAAGCATGACGAGCCGTCCAAATCTCTTTAGTTTGATAGATACGTTTTGTGGTTTGAAGTTGGCTAATTTTTTTTGCGTGCTCTTGTTCTTTTGTGCCTTCGCGTAAAAATAAAATAGTGAGAAGAGTAACGAGAGTAAGTGTGATCGCTGAGATAAGCCAGTGCATTCGCCATGTATGCCATAAATGGGTTGCTAAAAAATAGATCCAAGGCCCAGCAACACCACCTAATCCACCAATGGTAAAATAAACACCAAAGGCAAAGGACTGTTTTTCAAATAAGCGGGAAATAACATAAGTACCAGGTACAGTAGCCAGTAGCGTAAAACCAATACCTAGCAGTGCGGTACCGAGAAAATAACGTGCAATGGTGTATGTTTCATAAAGAAAATAGAAACCGCTGACAAAAATGATTAATCCGATAAGTAGTGTAAGGCGAACACTTAATTTACGGATCAGCAATGTGGGTAAAAAACTCGCAAGACCGCAGGTTAATCCTAATAACGTAAAGCCAAGGCCTGCTTGAGTCCAGTTCCACTCTAGCTCGTTTATCATACTGGGAAGAACAACGCCTAAAGAAGTAAATGTGGTTGCGGTAGCTAAAAAATACACAAAGCCTAATAATATCAGCATACTCCACTGATAAACGGGCCCAAAAATCTCTTGCGTGGCTTGCATCCTGACTCCATCAAATGGGTGCAGTAACCTGAATAATCAGGAGAAAATAGCGAATAACAGACCTCTTTATCTAAGGTCTGTTCGTTTAAAGGCTATTATTCTCTAACTTTATGAGTCGGACTGCTAGCTTAATTTTTCTAAAGCCCATTTGATAGGGTACTGATAGGCATCATCAAGCATCAAGCTTAATGATTTGAGTGTCTCTTTCAGTGGTTGATTATCGCGATGTACAAGATTGAGATGACCCACTTTGCGGACAGGGCGAACTTCTTTTTCATACCAATGTAAATGAACTAATGGTAATGAAAGCCATTGAGGGTTGACATCAGTACCAATCAAATTAACCATTACTGCCGATTGGCAAACTTCAGGTTTTGGCATAGGTAAATCTAAAATTGCACGTAGATGTAACTCAAACTGGCTAATTGAGGCACCATTTTGTGTCCAATGACCACTGTTATGAACTCGAGGGGCTAATTCGTTAATAAGTAATTTATCACCAACGATAAAGCACTCCATCGCCATTACACCCACATAATTGAGCTTATTAAGGATGGCGGTCAGCATTTTTTCCGCTGATTGTTGTAGTTTTGATGCAGGCGTTGGTAATGCAACACTCATGCGTAAAATGCCATCTTGATGCAGGTTGTGAGTCAAAGGATAGAAAACACAATTTCCGTTACTATCTCTCGCACCTACTAATGACACTTCACCTGAAAAAGGAATACCTTGCTCAACAATACACTCACCATAAATTTCAGCGGGTAATTGTTGTTCTTCACCGGGATGAATGCGCCATTGGCCACGACCGTCATACCCACCAACACGGCGCTTCACAATAATAAAATCACCCAATTGAGCGAAGATATCAGACCATTGTGTTGGTGATGTTAATGGTTGCCAAGGTGCTGTTGCTAAACCTAGCTCATCAAGAAGTTGTTTTTGAGGCAATCTATCGGCAAGCAATGGGAAAATGTCACGGTTTACAAAGTTAGTATGACGTTCTAATTCTTTGGTGAGTGCGGTTTCAGGCCAGCGTTCAATTTCAGCTGTGATTATGCTTTTTTGATAAGGAACGGCTTCAGGCTCTGCATCTAATCCTACTGGATAAACTGCAATTCCTAAAGGCTCACCGGCTTGTCTTAGCATTCGCCCTAGTTGGCCATTTCCAAGAACACAAACTGGCTTCATAGTGCCTCCCTTGGATCAGGGTTATTTAAGACATCATCAGTTTGTGCTGTACGCCATGCTGTTAGTGCTTCAAAAATAGTAGGGGAGTGTAATGCTAAAATTTGAGCGGCTAATAAAGCCGCATTGGCGGCACCTGCTTTACCAATCGCTAAGGTTCCCACAGGAATACCTTTCGGCATTTGCACAATAGAGTAAAGGCTATCAACACCGCTTAATGCAGCACTTTGAACAGGAACACCTAATACAGGGACGAGTGTTTTTGCTGCGAGCATACCTGGTAAGTGGGCAGCACCGCCTGCTCCTGCAATAATGACATCAAAACCATTACTTTTGGCTTGTTCTGCAAAGCTAAATAACTTATCAGGGGTACGGTGTGCAGAGACAATCTCAACATGATAAGGAAGTTGTAGTGCGTCTAGTACATCAGTGGCATGAGACATTGTTGCCCAGTCACTTTTAGAACCCATTACAATAGCGATACGAGCGGAAGAGGTATTTAGACCAACTTGAGAAGACATTACTTAACTGCTCCTGTAAGCATAAACGGATATAGCCTAATAAACTGAGCATGATAGTATCACGCTAACACGCACAGGAAAACGTTTGCGTAAAGAAAAAAAAGCCTTTTTATGAAGAAAATAAGCAAAACAACTTAGAAGGGAAAATGAATAAGTTCTATTTTTTCAGCTGTCACTTTAAACATAGAACCTTCAGTATGCCAAGCACCTAATACACCACGATAATGTATTTTATCATCAATATTAACAGTATGAATTGCCGGGCGATGAGTATGACCATGGATCATCCATTCTGTATTGAAATGCTTAAAAGTATCAATCACAGCCTGCGGGTTAACATCCATGATGGCATCAGACTTATATTGATTTTCATGCTGGCTACGTGAACGCATTTTGTCAGCAATACGCAGTCGAATAAATAGAGGCAACAACAAGAATAAACGCTGAATAAATTTATTATGTACTTTTTTGCGGTAACGTTGATACGCTTCATCATCTGTACAAAGTGTATCACCATGCAAAATTAGGATGCGATGCTTCTCAATTTCGAGCACTTTTTCTTGTGGAAGTAAGGTGATACCACTCTCTTTTGCAAAACGAGAGCCAATTAAAAAATCACGGTTTCCATGAATAAAATAACAAGGTACTCCTGCATTTTTTAGCGTCATCAGAGCTTGAGCAATTTGTTGATGTAAAGGATTAGGATCATCATCACCTATCCAAAAATCAAAAAAATCACCTAAGATATAAAGTGCTTTTGCATGAATAGCTTGTTCTTTTAAAAAGCGAAGAAAACCGGCAGTGATTGCCGGTTCATGTTCACTTAAATGCAGGTCTGCAATAAAAAGCGTACACATAAAAAGTGAGGCTTATTCGCTAACCGTTACACTTTTAATGATGATATCTTCGCGAGGAACGTCTTGGTGGAAACCGCTACGGCCTGTAGAAACAGCTTTAATTTTATCAACAACGTCCATGCCTTCGACAACTTCAGCAAAGACACAATATCCCCAACCATTTGCATTTTCAGCACGGAAATTTAAGAAATCGTTGTCTGCAACGTTGATAAAGAACTGAGCAGTAGCAGAATGTGGATCGTTCGTACGAGCCATTGCTAATGTACCGAGGTTGTTTGCTAGGCCATTGTTTGCTTCGTTTCTTACAGGTGCTTTGGTCGCTTTTTGGTTCATACCTGGTTCAAAGCCACCACCTTGGATCATAAAACCATTGATGACACGGTGGAAAATAGTGTTATCGTAGAATCCTTCTTTACAGTAGTCTAAAAAATTTTCTACGGTTGCAGGTGCTTTGTCTGCAAATGTATTAATCACGATATCGCCGTAATTGGTATGAAAAGTAACCATATTCAGATCCTAATATAATTTTAGCTTTACCCAGATTTGGGCATAAACAACAGTCCCGTTTTTATATCACAGTTGCCTAATTTAGTCAGTATGCATCTTTTTCTCGCTCTACTTTTTCTTGCCAAATAAATCAGTAATAGAAAGAAAAAACACTTTTCGCCAAAATTTAGCCAAATAATAGAAGTTTGATTGTTCACTATCAACGATTGAACAGTGAAAATAAGCGTTAAGCAGAGTAAGATAAAAGCTCTAATCTTGCGTTTGCTTTGACTGCAAGATCCAATATCCTTATTAATATCATGCTATAGTAGTTGTTATTTTCTTTTATATAAAAACGTAATAAACACGTACAGTTGAAAACGGGAACGTCCACTGATGCTAAAGATTTTTAATACTCTCACTCGCCAAAAAGAAGAATTTAAACCTATCCATGCAGGAAAAATAGGTATGTACGTGTGTGGCATCACTATTTATGACTTATGCCATATTGGTCATGGACGTACATTTGTGGCGTTTGACGCCATAACCCGTTATCTGCGTTACTTGGGATACGATGTTAACTATGTGCGCAACGTAACGGATGTAGATGATAAAATCATCAAACGTGCGATTGAAAATAATGAAACATGTGAGCAATTAACGACTCGTATGTTAGCTGAAATGCATAAAGATTTTGATGCATTAAATATTGCTCGCCCTGATTCAGAACCACGTGCAACACACCATATTGCTGAAATTATTGAATTAACAGAAGCATTAATTAAACGTGGGCATGCTTACGTTGCCGACAATGGCGATGTGATGTTTGCGATTGATACTGATCCTGATTATGGCTTACTTTCTCGCCAAGATTTAGAGCAACTACAAGCCGGTGCTCGTGTTGAAGTGGCTAACGTAAAACGCAATCCAATGGATTTCGTCTTATGGAAAATGTCTAAACCTGGTGAACCAAGCTGGGCGTCTCCATGGGGAGAAGGTCGCCCCGGTTGGCATATCGAATGTTCTGCGATGAATGGTAAAGAATTAGGACATCATTTTGATATTCATGGTGGCGGTTCAGACTTAATGTTCCCTCATCATGAAAATGAGATTGCACAGTCAACTTGTGCCCATGATGGCCCTTACGTTAATTACTGGATGCACTCGGGTATGGTGATGGTAGACAAAGAAAAAATGTCTAAATCACTTAATAACTTTTTTACTATTCGTGATGTATTGGCTTATTACGATGCTGAGACTGTGCGTTATTTCTTATTATCAGGCCATTATCGTAGTCAACTTAACTACACTGAAGAAAACTTAAAACAGGCTCGTACGGCATTAGAACGCCTCTATACTTCATTACGCGGCACTGATGCAGATGCACAACCTGTGGGTGGCGAAACGTTTGAAGCACAATTTATTGACGCAATGAACGATGATTTCAATACACCAGAAGCTTATTCAGTCTTGTTTGATTTAGCGCGTGAAGTGAATCGTCTAAAATCAGTTGATATGAATGCGGCAAATGGCTTAGCCGCAGTATTACGTAAACTGGCTAAAGTATTAGGGTTATTAGAGCAAGAACCTGAAAGTTTCTTACAAAGTAGTGCTAAAGCAGATGATGCTGGTGAAGTTGAAAAAATTGAATCGTTAATTCAACAGCGTAATGATGCTCGTAAAAATAAAGATTGGGCTGCAGCTGATGTCGCTCGTGACGCATTAACAGCGATGGGGATTGTTTTAGAAGATGGCCCTCAAGGAACAGTTTGGCGTCGTAATAATTAATACAATGATTGAGTAGTTACACTTAATACATGTTTAATATAAAAATATCGGATATTAAATATCCGATATTTTTTTGTCTGATGATTAATTTATTGACTAATAATACTCGTTTTTCTTTCGTTATCTTTTTGTTTATCTTCAAAATAAGAAATCACATTTTCAGAGAAAAAAAGCCGATGCGTTAAGATAACGATAATAGAAAAAACAACAAAGCTAATCTCTGACATATTTGTTAATGACATCGAAATACTAAGCATAAAAAAGAGCGAAATAGATAAACATACCCATGAAATTTTCAAAAAAGAGTAAGCATTTCTACTATTTCTAGCTAGTTTTATCCATGCTGTAACTTGCATTATCATTGTTATAACTAGACACAGCATGATGAAAAAACCCACTAGTATTGTTTGGCCACCACCCATTGCCATTGCTAATAAATAAATTGGCGCCCCAGCAACTAATATAAATAAACTGATACCTAAAAATAATACTGAAATAACTTGGATCCATAAAAGTACTATGGGCCTTTCCATAATTTCTCCTAAAAACAGAAATAAGTTTTTATTGGTTTTAGAATATCTTTGTTAAAATTTATTAAAGTGAAGTTTATCGGATAAATGGAAAAAATAAAGTTTGATTTAATAATAAATATTAATCAATTAAAGAGATTCTATTTTAGAGTTTTTATAACATAGCGTTAATATATTGAATAAAAAAGTGGTAACTCTACTTATTATTATTCAATTTACCACTATGCTATTAGTTATAATTTTAGGGGAGTTAATTCTACTTCTGCCATCATTTTTGCTAATTGTTCACGATCGTGAATACCAACATTGGTTTGACTTACCGCAAGTGCAGAAACAGCAGTAGCAAGACGTAAGGTGTGCTCACTGGTTTGTCGCATCATTAAACCATAAATTAAACCACCCACCATTGAATCACCAGCACCTACTGTACTTACAACATCACATTTAGGTGGTTTTGCCATCCATGCGCCAGATGCGTTTACCCACATAGCACCTTGTTCACCTAATGAAATAACGACATGAGCAATACCTTGCTGACGCAATGTTTGTGCTGCTTGTACAATATCAGAAAGTTCAGGTAAAGGTCTGCCTGCCCAAATCTCTAATTCATGATGATTAGGTTTAACTAACCAAGGAGAGGCTTTTAATCCTGCGACAAAAGCATCTCTGCTACTGTCGAAGATCAAGCACATACATTCGCTACGTAAGCGTGTCATCCACGCAGTGAAATCATTGAGATCAACACTCGGGGGAACACTACCGCTGACACAAATCATATCAAATTGACCCGCCCAACTTAGTGTGTCGTTAACAAAGCGAGTCCAGTCTTGTTTTGTGATTTCAAAACCTGAAAAATTGAAGTCAGTTACTTTGCCATTAGGTTCTGTGAGTTTGACATTAATACGAGTACGGCCTTCAACCATTTGAAAACGGTTAGCGATACCGGAGTCACTGAACTCTTTTTGGAATCCATCTTGGTTTTCTTTGCCTAAAAAACCGCCAACAGTAACATCAACGCCAAGGCTTTTTAAAACCTTAGCCACATTGATGCCTTTACCAGCAGCATGGAAGCCAGCCGTTTTAACACGATTAACTTCACCAAGTTCAATGGGATTACTTAAACCAACAAGATCATATGCAGGGTTAAGTGTGATGGTTGCTACTCTGCGTTTCATGCTAGTTCCTTACCTTAAATAAAAGAACAGGCATCGATTTTTGCTGTAATTTAGCAAAGATAAAGATACCTTGAGTGGGTAAGTCGAGCATAAAATCTCCTGTTAGATAAAGGGCAAGAAAGACTTAAATATCACAAAATAACAGCTAAAATAGCATCACTGGGCTGAATCGTTTCAAATTATAACCTGTAATTTAGTACAAACAATGTTCTTTTGCCTAATAAAAGTAGAAATAAATTAGATCTAAATCACATTTAAGGGCATTTAAACATGAATAAACGGATAAAAATATCAATAAAAAGGGTTGTTGCTGAAGTTTTACAGTATTGGTTAAAAAGTGTTATCTACATATAAAATAATAACTTATAGCACTTCTTTTTATCTATTTTTTTATAAAATGTACAATTTGCTGAACTGTGAAAGGAGATTATAACCATAGATCGGCTTAAAAATGATGATCTAGATTTAAATATATTAAATTAAATTGTATGATTTTATTTTAATTCAATGAGTTATATTTATTTTCTTTTTTAGAATATGACTAAATAAGAAAAAAGAGGGAGAAAATGCGAATTAAAGGTAAAAAAGGATTAAAAAGAAAAAAAGCGAAGCTGAGATAGCGACGCTTTTTCAATATTAATTAATTTGCTGATTATTTGCTGACGCTAACGGAAAACTCACTAAAGGTGACCACTTTCCCTGCAACAATTTTACAGCGTTTACGGGTTTCAACTTCGCCGTCAACACTCACTAAACCTTCTGCAATGACACTTTTAGCAGAAGCTCCGCTTTCAGTCCAACCTTGAAGTTTTAATAAATCACAAAGCTCGACATAGTCGTGCCCATCTAATTGAAATGTTTCCATCGATTAATTATTTCCTGTTTCAGGATCGTGGTACTCTTCGCATGCTTGCAAAGTATTTTGAATAAGTGTGGCTACGGTCATTGGACCTACACCACCAGGGACAGGAGAAATCCAGCCCGCACGTTGAGATGCTGCCTCAAAATCAACATCCCCGACAACTTTACCACTTTCAAGACGGTTTATACCGACATCAATCACGATTGCACCTGGTTTAATCCACTCACCAGGAATAAAGTTAGGTTTACCTACCGCCACAACAACTAAATCCGCGTGCTCAACATGAAAGCGCAGATCTTTAGTAAAACGGTGAGTAACTGTTGTTGTACAACCTGCAAGTAATAGTTCTAAGCTCATCGGGCGACCAACAATATTTGATGCACCAATAATAACGGCATTTAAGCCATTCATAGGAATATTACAACGCTCTAGAAGTGTGACAATACCACGAGGTGTGCAAGGGCGTAATTTAGGTGCTCGCTGGCATAGGCGGCCGATATTGTAAGGGTGAAAGCCATCCACATCTTTATCAGGATGAATGCGTTCTAAAACCTTAACATTATCAATTCCGGCAGGTAAGGGGAGCTGAACGAGGATACCATCAATGGTGTTGTCTGCATTAAGCTGGTCGATAAGATTTAATAAATCAGCTTCACTGGTAGTATCTGGTAAATCATAAGAGCGAGAAATAAAGCCAACTTCTTCACAAGCACGGCGTTTACTTCCAACATAAATCTGTGATGCCGGGTTATCCCCCACTAAAATAACAGCTAAGCCAGGCGCTCGTTTTCCTGCATTAATACGTTGTTTTACTTTTTCTGCAACTTCGCTTCTGATGGTCTGCGCAATCGATTTCCCATCTATAATTCTTGCTGACATCTATACATCCAAATTATTCAATTACGGTATTGGTCTATTTTGTCAGATCAAGAGCAATCTGTCAGTCGAATACTTGCCATATTTTGACCATATAGTTTGATATCGTTGAAAAAGCGTTGACTCTCAGAATGTTGAACGTATAATTCACACCCGTTATCAGCAGTGATTGCTGACGTCTAAGTTCCTCTAGGCGCCCTTAGCTCAGTTGGATAGAGCAACGGCCTTCTAAGCCGTAGGTCACAGGTTCGAATCCTGTAGGGCGTACCATTTAAAATCAATGAGTTACGAGATTTTAAAAAGAAACCCGCAAGAGATGCGGGTCAAGTAACGGGTCAAGTTAGCATTATAGCTTTTCACTTCTAACCCACTCTTCATAGACATGTTCTGGCCAACCTAAAAACGTACCGCCTTTTGTTCTTTCTGGTTTGGGGAACTCATTTCGCTTTGCGTACATTCTCCAAATTGTAGGTTTGCTTTTCCCTGTTAACTGGATCATTTCCTTCCACTTAATATATCGAGTTGTAGTTGTCACTTTTTGTCTCCCTTCCTATACCCGTTCTCCATAATGACCTGTGCAACAACTGTTGGTGGGTTATCCCAATGAGCATCAAAAATGATATTGTTTAAATAATATTTGCTAATGTCATCCAATGTCTTAGGCAAATTGTCATGAGGTAATTTTAAATAAATAGAATCACCCGTCATGCTCACCGTGATATCAATGATCTGTTCAATGGTAAAATTTGTTTTACGATAACCGGCTTTCCATACAGCATCTGTCATATCACCAGGATCACCACCTGCATTTTTGATGACACTAACGAGATTTAAATCTAAAGTTGTCATTAATCATCATCCTTAATTAAGTTGTAAACTTTATCGGTAATATCAAAAGCATTATCAGACACTGTTAGTACAAGTAATTTAGGATCTCCAAATGCGTCTTTTGTCATAGATGAAAAATTAAAAAGCACATTCTTGTTATTTTTTGTTTTTAGTATTCCTGTAATAACACGACCAAATAATAAATAAGGTAAAGCTAAGTACATGGCCTGTATTAAGGGTGCTTCACCTTTAATAAATTCCTGCTCAAAAAGACAATTAAATGATGGGTACTTATCTTTAATTAAAGTGAGCTTTGTTTTATAGGAGGGATAGAAATTTTCATCCTTCTCTTGTTTATAATGAATAGCGACATAAGAACCATCGTCATATGATTTAATATGTGTATATTCAGCATCTCTAGGAATTGCTTCATCAAATTGAATAACAATATCATCACTGAATTCAGAATTGTGTTTCATGCGCAATACTGCATGCCCATTAGATACTTCGATATATTCAGCGTTGATGTGGATGCAATTAGTAATAAGACGAACATCATCACTCATTTTTAATAATGTAAGTGCAGCTCTTAATTGGCTTGTCTCGATGTAAGGTAATTTAGTTGTCATTTTTTACCGTCCTTAGTGCATAGTTGGCATAGCTAGAAATCCGTTATTAGCTTCTAACTCGCGAATATAATCATCATGAAGAATACAAAGTCCTTCACGTCCTTTTTCTGATAGGCGAGGGCCATGCTCAAGAGAGATATCTAGAAAGCCGATATAGGCTTTTATGATGAAGTCAGGACAATAATCTTTATAGATACCCCCTAACTCTTCGATAAAAATGCTTTCAAAATGTCTTGCAAGACAAAGGCGCAAAGAAGCTGGGTAAATGGTTAAAGCGTTTTCTCCGTTACTGTAAATAGTGGCAAGATCAACACCGCCTTCTTCATTACGAATTTCAGTGGTGCCATTTTTTTCTTGCAGTTCGCGGATAAAGCAAGTTGCTACCACCCAGCGCCATACAGAAATTCGCTGTTCAGGTGTTAATGTTTCAGGTTCATCAGCTAACTTACCCATGACTGCAGCGGCTAAATATAAACCTTTCAATAACTCTTTATCGTATTTACCTGATTCAAGAGCTGTTACAGCTTCAGAGTAAGAAATTAAAGCACCATCATCAGAAATAACGCCATTACTAGTATCAGTAAAATAAGCCATCATTTATCCTCCCAGCCAATTGCCTGAAATAATCCCATTTTAGGATGATGCCAGCGAGTGCCACGTTTCTCGGCTTCATTCATCATTGTCTTGAATGCAGATATAAAATCAGCCTCATGAATAATGGCCATCGGTCTAGGCATACCTTCGGGCGTAAGAATAGTTATTGTATTTTTGCGAACATTGAACTGTTTGGTGAGTGTTTTGCACTTATCCACCGTCATACCTGATTTAGTTCTAGCCAGAGAGTACCCGATCCAGCCAGTAGGGATGGTTCCTTGTTTTATTTGCTCAACGACTTCATTTACTTGTTCAACTTTTTGCTCTACATGAGATATTCGGCGTTCACTTTCTAAGTTAGCTAGTGCCATAGCAGCAATAATTTCTGCCTGTGATTTAGGTTTGACTCGTTCATCTTCAAGTTCTTTCCAGCGATCAACTAACCGAGCTGTAAATTCAGGTGATAATTGAGCAACTACAATAATGCTGTCACGCTTACCTTCTTCACCTGAAAATAAATAGTGTTTTGGTATTACTCCGTTAGCTGATTTAGCTCCATCCTCCAATGGAGGGTGGGAAATCACACCGCTATTAGTTAGTCTTTCAATGGTTCTTTTTACATTGTCTTCACGAGCGCCGACTAAATCAGCGATTTCTTTTGAGGTCATTGATAATTCTGTATTGATTAAATATTGCATAATTAAATGTCCTTATTTATTTTGTTTATATGTCGCCGCATAGATCTATTTAGTGGCATTTCTACGAAATCAATATTGGATTGAAATGTTGATACGTATTTAGATATGTTTGGATGAAAGAGATTGTCTTCTTGCTTCATTCTCAACCAACAGTCAAAATCTGTGCCTTTATGTCCTTGTTTAGTTTTACTTCCGCCTCTTCTACTTTTTATTTTCTTACTCATAACATGCCACCCGGTATTTTAATTTTTGCTTTATCTAGGCAACGCTTAGATGATTGATTACTTATTTTTTGTTGATAACTCATTGCACCTTTGGCTGGTGGATCTGCAATAATAAAAGCTTGGTTGTATTGCTCTATTGCGCGTCTATAAAATCATTTACTCTCTAATTGCTTACCTTTTTTCATGAATTCAGAATACGTCATGATATTTATATTCCTCTCCATTTAAGTAAGGCGGTAAATACTCAACGATATAATCAATCATGAATTTACCCATTTCAGAAATTGAACCGTTAGATTTGTATAATTGCTCATAGGTGTTATAGATATCTTTATCTCTCCACTTACAACGTTGACGGCAATCCTTTTCTTCATAGACATCACGGAAGAAATTATTTAAATTTTCAAAGCTAATTTCTGTAATAACAGTTTTACTATTTACCTTTGATTTAAACTCAGCTTTCTTTCCATTTTGTTTAATGTAAATAAGCACTGAGTTGATAAATCGCTTTCTTCTTATTTCAAGTAAATTAACTTTATCCATGTTGCTTACTCCTGATTCAGAGCGCAGCAATCCCTAGCATGAACGCTATAATTAATTTTTATTTAATGGATGATTTATTTATTGGTTAAAGCATTATTTAATTCGTAATATAATCTATCAGCTTCTTTTTCTGCATCATCATATTTAGCGACAGCTTTAGCATATTCTTTTTGTAAGCGTTCAATATTACGCACATGCTTTAATCGCTCTTGGAGTTCGGTTAGTTTAGCTTCCTTGCGATCCATAAAGTGTTCGGTAGGTTCGCCACGCTTGAAAGCGACTGTGCCATTTTCAAGTTCGCATTGTTCACCTTCATAGTTAGTCTCAATGCCTTCTTTATGAAATTCACGCTCGGTGAGAATATTTGCTAGCTTATTTAATGCTGAACGCTCACTTAAGTAAGCACGGTTGGCACCTGCAATAATATAAACAGGGCGCATGGCAATAGTAATTTGATTATCAGTTGCTTTCTCAATAGCTTCGTGTTGGTTATTCATTTCCGTGCTCCTTTTATTTTTCGATTTGATATTTCGTATTCAATTCCACCAAGTCTGTCATTTAGTATTGATATCAATAATGACAGTTGGCTTAAAAATAATCCCACATCACCAAGATGATCTTTTCCATCTGGATAATTTTCATTAGCATCAGCCCAAAACATAAACTCACCGAATATATTCATTCCTGTAATGAGTGAATCAATAGATAAGTCTAAATTTGCTCTTAATTTCCCAAGTTCTTTTTCCGATAGAACTTTCAAATCAGGAAGGGTAATTAATTCATCAATATTCATTACGCCTCCGTGAAACTGATTTTTTCATAAACAATTTTTAAATTTAATTTGGCTGACTGGATTAAATTTGTAATTTGAATGTCGTAATTTTTAATATGACCGCTTTCTTCGGCAACTTTTAAATTGATTGCAGTTTCTAATGTATTTAAAATACACCCGACAGCCGTTTCAATTGTATCGTTATCACTGATTTTAATTTCACCGATAGGCTTTGGTAATTTATCAGTATTAATAATTGATACATTTTCTTTTGCTCTTTCTATATTAGCTACTGCTGACTCAATAGCATTAAACATATTATCACTAGGTGTTACGTTATCGTTGATAATGAGATTTAAAATAGAAGTCGCATAAAGTAATTCATCACAAGCGGATTGTTTTAATTCAGTGTTATTCATCATTTAAAACCTCATTAATTTCATCTTCTGCTTGAGATAATAAACTAAGTTGAATTTCTTGTTCTTCACCATTGCGAGAAAGAAACTGAGCTGAGATTAAAAATGCTTTTACTCGATGTAATGTATCTAGCATTTTTCCGCTATCTACATTAATTATTTCTTTTATCATGATCATTATCTCTCTGTGCATTTTCTTCAAGAATCCAGTTAACAACATCACCAGATAATTCATGCGCTAGTTCTATTAAAGTTTCAACATCAGGGCTTTCAGGAATTCGAAGATTATTTAGTTGAAATAACAGTGCATTTAATTGAGAGCTTTTTTTTGCAACAGATTCTAAGTTGAGTTCGTGAGCCATAATTAAGCCTCGCAAGGAAATTGAGCAGAGAAAACAACATTGCTACCGAGTAACTCTTTAGCTTGTTCAGCACTGGTAGCCATAACTTCTTTTTTCTCTGGATTCTCAGTTTTAGTCCAGAAACGAAACAAGAACATAGGTAATATTACGGCTGTATGTATGTCAGGTTTCGGTAAATTAGGGGTTGAGGTAGAATGTATAGTGGTCATATTTACACCTTTATTTTCAATCGACGCCATAAATAATAGTTTAAGTATTATTTTATTTCAATACTTAAGGTATTGAATGTTGTTTTTAGTATAAAAGCTATTGATATTTCAGATAATTTATTTTCAAATAAATCTCAGATTGGAATGCAGATCACTTCTTTGGAGGGGAGAGGGCACAAAAAAAGCCCTCGCGGTG
Source organism: Proteus sp. FZP2095 (assembly GCF_023701425.1). Taxonomy (NCBI): domain Bacteria; kingdom Pseudomonadati; phylum Pseudomonadota; class Gammaproteobacteria; order Enterobacterales; family Morganellaceae; genus Proteus; species Proteus sp. FZP2095. The sequence goes on along the minus strand of NZ_JAMQBJ010000001.1, from coordinate 2,017,827 downwards.
AGGGCTGTGGTTAGCTTCTTTTAGGTCTTGTTCTACGCTGACTTGTTTTTTTCCTAGCCTCTGATCTGGCTACTTTATCTTCCCACCAATCTGGTACAGGGTCTGGAGTTACTTGTAGTATGTCTGCAATTGCAGATATTAAACCATAAGATTGGATTCCATCTATATGTTCAGATAAAGTTGGTGATACGTCTTGCCTTAATGGGTCTAAGATGAAGTCTATTCCTTTTGTTCTTGCGTGTTTAGCTGCTGGAACGAAATCTGAGTCACCAGCTACCAGAACCATTACATCCACTAATTTTTCATATGCAAGCATAGTTATATCCATGCCTAGCTTAATGTCTACAGCTTTTTGTTTTATATCGTAATGAAAATCATCATTGGTTAGTTGTTCCCATTTTTTTCTGCCAGCAAGAAGATCTTTGAGTGTGTGTTCATTTATTTGCCAACGCTTACTATCAACTAGTGTTCCCATCCTGAGAGCTGTTTTTCTACTCTTCCTTAATTCTTCATGAAGTTCTGTTCTTAGAATATAAGATGGCTCTAGTTTAAAATTTTTCCTTGGTGGTGATGTGTGCCCTTTTTCTGCTGGTAAAGGGTACCTTGTTTGTATATCAAGTGGTGGGCAATCGTAGAAGTAAATTCGGTATAATTCCAATGGAGCTCTATGCTCATGAGAGCCATGTCTTTTGTTCAAGTGATACTGAACAAGTCCCCATATTAATTTCATTAGATGAGATGCATTTAAATCATGATCTTTAAAATGCTTTCGCTTTACAGCGCTAACTCGGGAGATAAAGAATCCTGCATCAATAAGAATAGCTGTCTTTTTCATGTTGAAATAAAAAATGCCCAGAGCCGTTATGTAGATATTAACTATTGTCTACGAACGGGGCTGGGCTTGACGCTCTTAGACTATTCCAGTTGCCAACCCTATGTCAACAACTTTTTAAATTATTTTATATCAAACTTAGATACCACACCCTAAAACGTGTCGTCAGGCCATTGTGTTACACAAAACGCATCATCATCTGAACAACAACACCAATGATCTTACAGTTGCCATTGATCGTAATAACTGGGTAAGCAGGATTTAGTGCTTTAAGATATTTAGCACCATCCAAGACAAGTTTTTTGAATGTTGCTTCATTTGTTTCAGTCAGTTTAGCTATCACCAAACTTCCATTTATAGGCTCTCTTCCTGTATCAACTAGAACCAATGATCCTTCAGGAATACTGATACCCGTTGGCGCTGTCATTGAATCACCCTCAACCTTAAGCCAAAAAGCAGATCCCTGAACAGCAACTTCAGACTCGTACCATTCGTCAATCTCACTCAACGTATATGGTTCACAGGCTTCAGTCCAATTCCCTGCCTGAACAAAGCTAATAACGGGGTATTTGGGGGCTGGTCGATAAGGCCTTGGGTTGCTAACATTTGCATCAAATCCTTTTGATAACTCTGTTATTTCTTTAGCTAAGGATGGGCTAAACTCAGATATTGATACTTGTAGTTTTTTAGCAAAAACAGAGGCAATTTGTAAGTTAAGAGCATTTCGCCCATTAAGATAATGGCCAACGGCTCCTTGACTAATATCTAGTTCATCAGCTATTTGCTGCTGAGTTAGATTAAGCTCTTTTTTCTTTAACTCATACAAAGCTTTCAACCTATAGCAGTCTTCAAGCTGTTCTGTCGTCAGTTTTTTCTCTAATTTCATGAATACATCCTAATACTATTAATATTAACATTCCAATACTGTAGGTATTGATTATAATAATATCTATAGTATTATTCTGTTTGTGGAGGTATTAAATGCAAAAAGAACTTTTATCCGAGTTTGTTAGAAAAAATGGGCAAGGAAGAACTGCAGAGCTACTTGGCGTACATCAAACTGCAATTAGCCAAGCTTTACGAAAAGGGCGAATTATTTACATTTCCACTAATGGCTTAGGAGGGTATGAAGCTGAAGAAATAAAGCCATTTCCAAACAAAATCAAGGAGCAATTAGGTGCACCAAATCAACATGCCGATGCCTGATCACTACTTCCCTGATGATGCTAAGTGGATTCAGGAACAACTTACGAAGTTAAGCCCAAGCATGAGGCAAAAGGCATTAGTTAAATATTCAGAAGTGTATCAAACGGAATGGGAACGAGAACAAGTTCCCTACCGTAAAGACAACAAAGCTCGCCATGAAGCTAACGTCAGATTAAGAGAGTTCATAAAGCGTTATCAGAGGGCAATGCAAGGGTACACAGCAAAGCCGTTATCGATTTAGCAGTAATTAAATTTAGGAGGCATTGGAAGTTAAGACGTTTAGCCGTCTAGATTGTTTTCTGGGGAAGAGGGGAAAACTTTCTAGGGGGGAAAGGGGGGTGATCTTTGAAAGGGGTGTTAGGGAAGGCACAGCCAAGGGAGTGAGTAGATCTTAAATATAGATCTCTATAGGAGTTAAAAGACCAACAGCCGTTTAGACGTCCAGATAAAAATAAACCCCTTCCTTTGGCAGTGCTAATTTTCAGATGAGGAAACCGATGTTAACAATCACACCAAATTTTGCACAGGAACGCGGATTGACGATGTTACGTCAGGCATGGAAGCAAAATAGAACATTCATGATTTATAGCCCAACAGGAAGCGGAAAAACGGCATTAGCTGCGTTTATTACTGACGGACATATTCAGCGTGGAATGAGAGTGATGTTTCTTGTTCCTTACACAATTTTGATTGATCAAACAGCTAGTCGTTTTATTGAGTATGGCTTGCCAGCTGAAGAGATTAGCTATGTATGGCGTGATCACCCTAATTATGATCCGACTCGTTTAATTCAAATCGCATCAGCAGATACCGTTATTCGTCGAGACTTTCCAGACAATATCGATTTACTCATTATCGATGAGGCGCATTTACGCCGTAAGAAAATATTAGAAGTGATCAGTGAGTGTGAATTCAAGGTAATTGGTTTGTCTGGTACGCCTTTTGCCTCATTCCTTGGACATTACTACGAAACATTAATCAAACCTACCACCATGAAAGAGTTAATCAAACGTGGCGATTTAAGCTCATACGAGTTCTATGCGCCGACTAAACCCGATTTATCAAAAGTGAAATCGTCCAGCAACGCAGAGTTCGGTAGTGATTACAAAGAAGCTGAGATAGCTGAAATTATGAGTGGTGCTGATTTGGTGGGAGATATTGTTGATAACTGGCTTGTGAATGGTCGAAACCTACCGACGATTTGCTTTTGTGTCACGGTCAGTCATGCCAATTTTGTCACTGTCGAATTTAACCGCGCAGGTGTGAATGCAGAGGTGATCACCGCAGATACGCCACATGATGAGCGTCAGATCATTATTCATCGGTTTGAGCAAGGCGCGACTAAGATACTTGTGAGCGTGGGAACATTGATTGCCGGCTTTGATAGTGATGTTCGTTGCATTATTTATGCCCGTCCAACTAAATCAGAAATTCGTTGGTGTCAGGCGATTGGTAGAGGATTGCGTACTGCGCCAGGGAAAGAAACTTGCCTTATTTTCGATCACTCCGGTTCTGTTCACCGCTTAGGTTATCCAGATGACATTGAATATGACGAACTGCCTACCAAAAACGACGGCATGAGTGAATCTTCATCTATCCGAGAGCAAGAAAAACAAGAGAAGAAACCCAAAGAATGTTCCTCTTGCCACTACATGAAGCCTGCAGGTGTTTATGTTTGCCCTAAATGTGGGTTTAAACCTTTAGTCGGTGAAGATATTGATGTTGATACTAGTCGAAACATCAAAAAACTGAATAAGAAAGAGCGCACTTACACCCGAGAAGACAAGCAAAGCTGGTGGTCTCAATTGAAATACTACCAGAATCAACGTGCGACACAGGGCAAGCCCATCAGTGATGGTTGGGTCTCCAATACCTTCAAAGATAAATTTGGTGTATGGCCACAAGGTTTTCACAACACGCCACAAGAAATCACACCTGAAGTGAGCAACTTTATTAAATATAAACAAATCGCCTTTGCTAAATCTCGCAAGAAGGCGCAAGTCAATATTCAAAAATTACGCACTCAAATTAGCCACCAGCCACAGCAAGGAGGTTTACTGTGAATACAATTGATGCCGTAAAAGGGCTATGGGCAAAAATATTTGCACATTATGGATTACCTCCTATAACGGGGCGTAAGCACTTTAAAGGAAAGTGCCCTATCTGCGGACAAAAAGGAAAATTCCGTATTGATGATAAAGACGGGCGAGGAACTTACATCTGTACATGTGGTTCGGGTAATGGCTTTCAATTACTGGAAAGAACACAAGGTAAAGACTTTAAAACATTAGCAGATGAAATTGATGTATTGATTGGTAATCAGCGAGAAAAAGAAGCTATTTTGCCAACTAAAATAAATAAGAATAATTTATTCCAACGCATCACTGGCTGTTATTCCAAACTACCCATACTGAAAAACACACCCGCCATGCAGTATTTGCAGAATCGAGGAGTTTTTGAATTACCAGCAGATAATGTCCGTTATTGTGATCATCAACCTGTTCGTAATAGTTTTGACAAATTTCAAGCTATTTGGTCACTAGCTACTGATGCTAAAGGGCAACTTTGTTATTTACATAGAACATATTTACAAGGAGACAAAAAAGCCCCTCTTGATGTTGTGAAGAAAATGACCGCGGTGCAGGAAGATAACTATTTAGAGTATGCAGAATCTGTCGCGATAAGAATGTTTCCTGTCGATACCACACTTGGCATAGCTGAAGGTATCGAGACGGCACTTTCCTGTAAGCAACTCTATGGTGTAAATACTTGGTCGGTCATCAATACTAACTTCATGAAAAAGTTCAAAGCACCAAAAGGTGTTATCCACCTTGTTATCTTTACAGATATGGATTGGAATGCGGCAGGTCATGCTGCAGCTATGGAGTGCGCACATAAAAACCTACTTTCTAATAATGATGTAGAAACGGTCAGTGTGAGATGGCCTGATAATGGTGATTTTAATGACATGCTAACAGAAGCTTGTGAGGTAAGAGAGTTAGTATTTTCAAGACAACATAAGGAAGTGGCGTAATGCGTGATATACAACAGGTATTAGAAAGATGGGGTGCATGGTCGGCAGATAATACAGAGTCGGTTCAATGGTATTCGATTGCTGCGGGATTTAGTGGATTAATACCAAGCAAGGTTAAAGCTCGTCCTCAATGCTGTGAAGACGATGCAATAATTATTTCTAGTTGTATGGCGCAATTGAATAAAAAGAATAGTGATATGCATGATCTATTGCTTGATTATTACTTATTCGGAATGACATTTATGCAACTTGCTAACAAGCACAATTGTTCTGATGGGCATATAGGTAAAAAATTACAAAAGGCAGAAGGAATAATAGAAGGTATGTTAATGATGCTAGATGTTCCATTAGAGATGGATCGATATGTAGAAAAAATCATATAAAAACTTTACGTACGTAAAAATGATGATATTGTGATAAGACTGACATCAAGGTCAACTAGCTTATGAACCTCATTTAAAGTGAGGTTTTGTGTTTTTATATTGGTTATTCTCTTTGTCTGCGCTTTTAATTTTTAAAATGAAATAGCTTCATATTAAATATGAAATAGTTTCAATATCCATTTTTTTTATTAATGCTATGTTTGGTAGCAAAATTCTTAATAAGAAAATATAGGATATATTGAATGAGCACTAACATCCCTCCATTTAAAGCTGATGTCGTTGGTAGTTACCTTCGACCTGAATATCTACATAAAGCGCGTAGCGATTATGCTAATGGCACTATTTCTAGCCATGAATTAAAAAAAATAGAAGATAAAGCAATCATTGAGTTAGTAGAAAAGCAGAAAAAAGCCGGATTACATGTTATTACCGATGGTGAGTTTCGTCGTAGCTGGTGGCATTTAGACTTTATGTGGGGATTAAACGGCGTTGAAAAAGCCTTTTTATCTAAAGGATATTCATTCGATGGTATTGAAACTCGTCCAGAGACGGCTCGATTAACAGGGAAAATCTCTGGAAATAACCACCCTTTTATTGAACATTTTTCATTTTTGTTGAAATTTGCTGAAGATAATATTGTTCCTCGTTTAACGATCCCAGCACCAGCTCAATTTTTCAAAGAGCTTTATCGGCCAGAGAATTTAGATAGCACTAATGTAATTTATTCTTCAAAAGATGAGTTAATTAACGATATTATTGGTGCTTATCAAGAGTTCATAAAAGAGTTATATCTTGTAGGGTGTCGTAATTTGCAATTAGATGATTGTACTTGGGGCATGATGGTTGATTCTCGATATCACAACTCAGGTATTGCTGAGAGCGAAAGTGTAAATAGTTGCTCATGCCATTCAGATCATACTGTAATAAGCAATGATATAAACTCATTAGCGGAAACGCTTGTTTATTTGAATAATGAAGCTATTAAAAACGCACCATCAGATTTAGTGTTAACAACGCATGTTTGCCGAGGTAATTATCGCTCTACATGGGCAGCTAGTGGTGGCTATGGACCGATTGCTGAGATCCTTTTTGGAAGAGAAAATGTATCAGCATATTATTTAGAGTTTGATACAGATAGAGCTGGTGATTTCTCCCCGTTATCTTATGTTTCAGGCAATAAAAAAGTTGTTCTGGGATTAATTTCTTCAAAAACTGGAGAGTTAGAGAGTAAACAAAAAGTAATAGAGCGAATCTATGAAGCTAGTAAGTTCGTACCATTAGATCGACTATGTTTAAGTACTCAATGTGGATTTGCATCAACTGAAGAAGGGAATGCATTAACTGAAGAGCAACAATGGGATAAAATTGCATTAGTAAAAGAGATTGCTCAAGAAGTCTGGAAATATTAATCCCACAGACTGAAAACGTTATTACTCATAAGACTCTATATATCGTGAGATTATTGATAGTTTTTTCAAAACCTCGTTTGGCGAGGTTTTTGTTATTTGTGTAATACTTATCTTTGTGGGTAAGTATTAATGGTGTTATCGGTTGTATCGTTATAATTCTTTTGCTAATTTTAAAAAACATAATAATGAAACTAAACATGGAATGAGCGATGGACTACTATTTAACAAACGCAATAAATGGTATAGGGTTCACATTACATAAAGACGCTTGTAAAAAAGTTCTTTTAACCGAGAGACGATTTTATCTTGGATACTATTTTGGAGAATATAATGCTATCCAAGAAGCAAAAAGAGTCACTTCTGGTATGGTGGTTCTTTGCTCTGAATGCATGAAAAAACCACAATAAAACCACTATGAACTCGAATGGCTCAGTAGTATGTGATCTAATAGTAAGTATAATTAACATATTATCTCTTTGTGTACACAAAAACAGGAGGTATTTATGTATCGTTATTATGTTCACACATCCACTGACAACCATGGAGATTATGAAGTGCATAAAGAAGGTTGTAGTCATTTACCTACTATATTAAATAGAGAGTATTTAGGATTATTTTCTAATTGCACACAGGCTGTTGCTCAAGCAAAGGCTAAAGGTTATAAAACTGCGGATGGTTGTTATTGGTGCTGTCAGGCATGCCATAGATCATAAATAAAAGTGTGTGAGTTAATTAAAGATCGCCTAGGCGGTCTTTTTTATTATCTAAAATAAGGAACGAAATTATGTACGCACTTAAATTAATTACTGAACGTGAAGGTCGTAAAGTGGAAGAAGTCCACTGCTTAGGAGAAATGTACCGCCTAGAGTTTTACCCAGAATCAGAAAATAAAGATATCGTGGCGCGGGTTGAACACACAAAGAAAGATGCTATCCCTTCATTTGATATTAAGCGTACAGATCATGCTTACATTACGACAGTAACAGGTGATACTGTTCGGGTTATTTCCAGAGGCAGAAAAGCTTGCCAGTAAGGTCATTTCGGTGGCTTTTTTTATTTCTACCATTTTGTTGATATCACCGAAATGGTTTCGTATATGCTCCTTTAGTTTCAATATGGTAGAACGGCTATCTTCGGATGGACGGCTTGGGTTCGAATCCCGAAAGGAGCCTCACTTATGCAGACCACAGTATCAATCACACACTAATCACTTCACACAAGAGCTGTGCGTGGCATCCTATTAACTAATTCCTCCAAATAGGGGGTGAGTATGAGTCATATGAAAGAAACCCCTGAGTTTTGGGATCAAGTATTCCAAGTTATCGACGCCCATAAGGAACAAGGCATTAGCGCAGCGCTAGCAACTAGCATGGCTATTCTACGTGGTAAATACAACGGAGGTGGCTGGAGGAAAACGTTATTTGATGGTGCCATGTGTGCGTTGTTTGCATGGTTTGTAAAGGACCTCTTAACGCTACTTGGACTTAATCATGAATTGGCATATCTGGCTAGTGTATTCATTGGGTATGTCGGTGTGGATGGATTAAGTAAACTCATTAAGGGTAAGGCAGGGCTGAAAGATGACTAGACCCGCACGCGGTGAACGCAATAACAACCCAGGCAACATTGACTATAACCCACGTAATAAATGGAAAGGTTTAGTCGGAATTGAAACGGGAGTTCCTAACCCTCGATTCTGTGTCTTTGAGTCGCCTGAGTATGGCATCAGAGCAATTTATAAACTAACTCAAACATATCAACGTAAATATGGTTTGAACTCAGTATCAGCAATTATTAATAAGTATGCACCGCCAGTTGAGAACAACACGAATGGTTATGTTAGCCGTGCATCAAAAGAGATTGGTGTTGGTATTAATGACAAGATAGATACTCAATCAAAGTCAGTTGCTATCTCTTTAGCAAAAGCAATCGTGGGCGTTGAGTTGGGCTATCAACCGTATTCACAAAAAGTCTTTGAAGATGCTTGGTTGTTACTTTAACTCAATAATTAATCCTATCTCATAGCCTCGCATTTGCGGGGCTTTTTTGTATCCACGTTTTACGCACACCGAAAGTGCAAATCACATCGAGCCAATATTTAGGTAATGAGCCTTTGAGGGGATCAGTTAAAGCTGGTGTCGCTTCGATGGGCTGATTTCCTATTTCGGCAAAGGTTCATTACTAAATAAGGTAGACACTATGACTAATACAATTACTGTTCCATTTTATGATAACGAGCTTTATGTTGTTGAGCATAACAATGAGCCGTATGTTCCCATGAAGCCAATAATTGAAGGTATGGGATTAAATTGGGCATCACAGTTTACTAAGTTAAAAAAACGCTTTAGTAAAGGTATTGTGGAAATCGCAATACCTTCTAAGGGTGGTGAGCAATCAATGATTTGCCTACAACTTAGAAAACTTTCAGCTTGGATGCTGACTATTTACCCTAACAAAGTTAAACCTGAAATTAGAGGTAACGTTATTCGATTTCAGGATGAATGCGATGATGTCCTTTATCAATATTGGACAGAAGGGGTGGTTGTTAACCCTCGCAAGTTAAGCGTGATGGAACAACTCAATGAAGCTTGTGCTGATTTTAAAAGAGATGAAGCGATTGCGAGTAAGTTTGGCAAAGGGTTAAACGCTTGGAAGGATGTTAAGCCTCAACATGAAAATAAAATTCAGAGCCTAAAAGAAAAAGCAGGGGAAATGGTACTTGATTTTATTTTGATGGAAACGGGTAAAGGTAAAATAACGAGGGGTAGTTGTGAATAAGTTAAAGCCCTGGTTTCCCATTTTATTATGGGGAGCTTTGTGTGTTGCTCTATTCTTTTCAACCAAAGAAATGATTGAACTTGGTAAAGAGAATAAAGAGCTAAAGAAAACAAACGACTCTCTCGTGGCTGAAATGGCCGACTACGAAAAGCGCATTAACTCACTTCATGAACTTGATACAAAACACGCGACGGAACTTACAAATGCAAAAGCTGAAATTGATAGGTTGCGCGTTAGTGCTGGGCGTAATCCTGACAGGGTGTACATCAAAGCCGAGTGTCCAAAGAGCACCAGTAATCCCACCACCAGCATGGATGATGCAACCACCGCCCGACCTACTGACACCGCTATCAGAAATTATTGGTTACTCAGAGAGCGAATTGCAGAATCAGAGCAAGTGATATTGGGATTACAGGATTACATTAGGACGGAGTGTGTGAACTAAAAAAAAGCCCTACGTAGGGTACGAGGGCAAACTAACAAGATATCAATTAAAGTATAGCGATGTTTACTTAGTATAGCTTAGGTAAATATATATACCAGATTGATTATTCTTATCTATCTCCCACTTAAATAAACAGCACAATATAAAAATAACCCTGTGAGTTTGATTTCACAGGGTGGCTGAATTTAAGCAAAAAATAAATACATATTAATCATACTGCTATTTTTATTTCGTGCCAATAGAAGAAGACGTAGCGTTGTCGTTGTCTCCTATGTTAGCCATGACCTGTTTTATTCTCGACAGATAGCGCATAGTGAGAATCAAAAACAATGAATACCACCATTTTGTTATTTTTCGGTCATTATCAGCAACGTCAGCTGTAGGTAGAAGAAACGGCGTGACTATGGAGAGACATAAACCTATTTAATTCTACAAACGTCATTCATTGAGTGGCGTTGATAGAGTTTATTTAGATAGCCATCAGTTAATCACTGGTGGCTTTTTTATTGGAGAACATTATGTCAGATAACACTATTCAATTAAAAGTCTCAGTGGATACAAGTGAGTTAAATAAGTTAGAAGAACAACTCAATCGTATTAAGCAACTAATACAAGATGTAGGCGTGAAGCCTAAATCAATCCCACCATTCTTCTTTCAGTCTTCTGGTGAATTCTTTATTAAAGATGCCTTTATTAATTCTGCTGAATTCAAAGGTGTGCTTGTCAGTAATAAGTCAGAACTAGACATCAATGCTCAACTAGCAGATTTACATATGCGAGCAGATCGACAAGATGTTGCTATAGCTGAACTCACTAGATTAAGACAGGCAGATCAACAGGCATGGTCTGATGCTATTAATCGAACATGGTGTAGTCAGAAGTAAAGGTGAGAAATCCCGCCTTTAAAATCAATGAGGATTATTCTCCTCTTTAGGTTATAGGAGATCACATGCCACCTCGCATACCAAGAGCATGTCGTAAACAGGGATGCGCGAAGACAACAACAGAACGTAACGGTTACTGTGAAGACCATCAGAACTTAGGATGGGAAACCCACCAGCGTGGTAAGTCTCGCCACCAACGTGGTTATGGTACCAAGTGGGATAAACTGCGAGTCCGTATACTCAAGCGTGATAAGTATCTGTGTCAGGAATGCTTAAGAGTAGGACAAGCCACCGAAGCCAAAACAGTTGACCACATCACTGCTAAAGCACATGGGGGTACCGATGATGATAGTAACCTGCAAAGCCTGTGCTGGTCCTGTCATAGAGCTAAGACAGCAAAGGAAAGAATAAAATGACGCAAGATGAGCAGACCTTACTTATGTTTAAAGGGTTGGTTGCTGAACTTCCCGAACAAAGCAAAGTGAAGGTTGAACATTGTATTACTGAAATAAAAAAGTTACTGACTAAATACCCTGATGGTGAAGCATTGCTTGCTGTGGGCTATATCGGTGCAGAACAGCAGATGAAAGGTAATCTTGGTCAAGGATAACAGTGCCATTCCTCATAGGGGAGGGGCGGGTCAAATCCCTACCACTCTCGCCACCTAGGACCGCCCCCTTAAGTCAATTTTTATACCCGCGAAAAATGAAATTAAAACTGGCTAATTGTTTAGCCATATTTATGCATCGGATCCTGAATTATTTGGAGGTTTATTTATGGCTGGCACTCCGGGCAAATCTGGTCGTCGCCCGAAGCCTACCGCCAGAAAAGAATTGGCCGGTAATCCGGGAAAACGAGCACTCAATAAAGACGAGCCGGTATTCACACCACTAAAAGGCGTGACGCCACCAGATTGGTTTACCGAAAACAAACTAGAGCTTGCTGTTGTTATGTGGGAAGTCACAATCAAGGAGCTTTGTGGTCAAGGCATATTATGTATTACCGATCTCGCTGTGCTTGAGCGTTGGTGTGTCGCCTATCATATTTGGCGTAATGCGGTAATTGCGATCATGCGTGATGGTACTCGCTTAATTGGCGCCACGGGAGGGCCAATAAAAAACCCTGATTTAACGACAAAAAAAGAACAAGAAAGTGAAATGGATCGCACGGGCGCAATGTTGGGTTTAGATCCGAGTAGTCGTCAGCGATTAATTGGCCTTGCGGGGCAAAAAAAGCAAGATAACCCCTTTATGAGGATTATTTCATCATGAGCCGTAAATCTTACCCGAACGTCAATGCGGCAAATCAATATGCGCGTGATGTGGTGCGTGGCAAGATTGTGGCATGTCAGTATGTGATTGATGCCTGTCAGCGACATATTGATGATATGGCACAAGAGAAATCGCGAAAATTTCGCTATCGATTTGATAAGGATTTAGCCGAGCAAGCTGCAAAGTTTATTCAGTTATTGCCCCACACCAAAGGTGAGTGGGCATTTAAACGAATGCCTATTACGCTTGAACCTTGGCAACTCTTTATTGTTTGCAGTGCATTTGGGTGGGTTCAAAAAGGAACAAAACTTCGTCGCTTTCGTGAGGTGTATACCGAAATTCCGCGTAAAAATGGGAAATCAGCTATTTCCGCAGGCGTTGCGCTGTATTGCTTTACTTGTGATAACGAATTTGGTGCAGAGGTTTATTCTGGTGCTACGACAGAAAAACAAGCATGGGAAGTATTTAGACCAGCTAAGTTGATGTGTAAGCGCACTCCGTTGTTAACCGAGGCATTTGGCATTGAGGTTAATGCAAAAAACATGAATCGCCCTGAAGATGGGGCGCGCTTTGAACCGCTGATTGGTGACCCGGGTGATGGTCAGTCTCCACATTGTGCAATTGTGGATGAATACCATGAGCATGATACTGACTCCCTTTACACAACAATGCTAACCGGAATGGGGGCAAGACGTCAGCCGTTGATGTGGGCTATCACAACGGCGGGTTATAATATCGAAGGGCCTTGTTACGATAAGCGCCGTGAAGTGATCGAAATGCTCAATGGAACAGTGCCTAATGATGAATTATTTGGTGTCATTTATACCGTTGATGAAAAAGATGATTGGACTGATCCGAATACACTGAAGAAAGCTAATCCCAATATGGGGGTTTCTGTTTATAGTGAGTTTCTTATTAGTCAGCAAAATAGAGCTAAAAATAACCCTCGATTAGCCAGTATTTTCAAAACTAAACATTTAAATATTTGGGTTTCTGCTCGTTCGGCTTTCTTTAATATGTTGAGTTGGCGAGCGTGTGAAGATAAAACACTCACGTTAGAGATGTTTGAAGGTCAGTCTTGCTATCAAGCTCTTGACTTAGCTAGAAAAATCGATATGAATTCGCGGGTAAAGTTGTTTACTCGTGAAATAGAAGGCAAACGTCATTATTACTGCATTTCACCCAGTTTTTATGTGCCCTACAATGCAGTTTTTAGTGCTGATATTGAAAATCAGCGTACTGCAGAGCGATTTAAAAAATGGGTAGAAACAAAACATTTAACCCTCACTGATGGCGCGGAGATTGATTACCGCGTTATTTTGGAAGATGCAATAGCAGATAACCTCAATACACCCATTAGTGAAAGCCCAATTGACCCTCATGGAGCAACTAACTTATCGCATCAGTTAGCCGATGAAGGGCTAAACCCTATCACAATCGTTCAAAACTACACAAATATGTCGGATCCAATGAAAGAGCTTGAAGCTGCAATTGCTTCTGGGCGCTTTCATCATGATGGTAATCCGATTATGACATGGTGTATGGGGAATGTGGTTGGTAAATATCTACCAGGTAATGACGATGTGGTGAGGCCCATTAAAGAGCAGAACGAGAACAAAATTGACGGTGCAGTTGCATTAATTATGGCAATTGGGCGAGCAATGCTACATGAAGAGCGTGACTTCCTTTCCTCTTTAGATCCTAACGAAGACCTTTTATTCCTATGAAAAACTTATTACTTGATATCACTGCACTGGCTGGTGTTGGTGCGGTTATGGCGGGGTGTTATCTAAAATATGGTGTTGCTAACACGCTGATTATCGGTGGTTGCATTGCAATAACCTATGCCTTGGCGGTAGCTATGAGGGGGAAACGTGTTAATTGATGCTCTATTTCGCAACGACTCATCCAGTTTAGAGAATCCTAACACACCGATTACGGCTGACTCTATTGATAATGACGGATTATTTACGGCTGATGTATATGTTAGCCCTGAAACATCCATGAAATTAGCAGCAGTCTATGCCTGTATTTATGTGCTTTCATCGTCTATTGCCCAGATGCCACTGCATGTAATGCGAAAGTCGGGTAATAGGGTAGAAACTGCGCGTGATCATCCTTTGTTTTATTTAGTTCATGATGAGCCTAACGAGTGGCAAACCAGTTATAAGTGGCGCGAAACAAAAGAGCGTCATGTGTTGGGTTGGGGAAATGGTTATACCCAAGTTATTCGTGACCGAAAAGGCGAGGTGACAAACCTAGAAGCCTGTATGCCGTGGGAAACCACACTGCTTAATACCGGTGGTCGATACACTTACGGCGTTTATAACGAATTGGGTAACTTTGCTATTAGCCCCGATGACATGATCCATATTCGGGCGTTAGGGAATAATCAAAGAATGGGGATCAGCCCAATCATTCAACATGCGGAAACCATCGGCATGGGTATGTCCGGGCAAAAATACACAAGTTCGTTTTTCGGTGGTAATGCTCGTCCGGCAGGTATCGTCTCAGTGAAGGGTGATTTACAGAAAGACGGCTGGGAGCGACTGAAAGATATGTGGCAAAAAGCTTCCCGAATGTTACGAAGTCAAGAAAATAAAACCATGCTTTTACCTGCCGATCTGGATTACAAGGCGCTGACTGTTTCTCCTGTTGATGCACAACTGATTGATATGTTGAAACTGAATCGCTCAATGATTGCAGGGATCTTCAATGTGCCGGCTCACATGATTAACGACCTCGAAAAAGCTACTTTCTCAAACATCTCAGAGCAATCCATCCAGTTTGTACGACATACCATCATGCCGTGGGTGGTGAACTGGGAGCAGGAGTTAAATCGACGCTTATTCACTCGACAAGAGAGAACAGCCGGATTTTATGTGCGATTTAATTTAGCGGGATTACTACGTGGAACACCAAAAGAACGTGCTGATTTCTACCACTTTGCGATTACGGATGGTTGGATGAGCCGTAATGAGGCGCGTGCCTTTGAGGATATGAATCCTGTTGATGGTCTTGATGAAATGCTAGTGAGCGTCAATGCGACTCAGTTCGCAGGGGGAAAAACAGAAGAACCGAAAGGGGATAACGATGAGCAGTGAAAAAGAAACACGATGTTATGTCGGTGAGGTTCGGGCGGAAGCAGGAGAAGAAAATAAACTGACACATATCGTGGGTTTAGGCTCTGTTTTCGATTCCCGATCTGAGCTGATTTATGGGTTCCGTGAAATCATTAAGCCGGGCGCATTTGATGATGTACTCAATGATGATGTGCGCGGGTTATTTAATCACGATCCAAATTATATTTTAGGGCGAACAACCGCAGGAACCTTGTCGCTTAGCGTCAATGAACGTGGGCTTATTTACGATATTACGGCACCTGATACACAAACCATTCGTGATTTAGTGTTGGCACCAATGCAACGTGGCGATATCAATCAAAGTTCTTTTGCCTTTCGTGTCGCGCGGGATGGTGAAGACTGGTACCAAGATGATGAGGGTGTCGTTATTCGTGAAATAACCCGATTTTCTCGACTCTATGATGTCAGCCCCGTCACCTATCCGGCGTATCAAGATGCAGACTCCGCGGTTCGTTCAATGAATGCATGGAAAGAAGCCAGAGACAGTGGCGATCTCCAAAAAGCAATTAATCAAAAATTGGCGCGTGAGCGTCTTATGACTTTACTCAATGCATAAGGTAATACTATGACTATGAAGCTTCATGAATTAAAACAAAAACGTAACACTATCGCGATTGATATGCGCGCCATTCACGAAAAAGTGGGTGATGGTGTGATGACTGAAGAGCAACGCACTCAATGGAATAAAGCGCAAACTGAACTTGAAAATTTAGATGCTCAGATTCAGCGTGAAGAGCAACTACGCTCATTAGATCAAGATTTGGTTGATGACAAAGAGAAAGAACAGCGTGGTCAACAACCGAATAACCCTGAAACAGAGCAAGCAGAGCGTCGCAATCAAGCGTTTGATCGCTTCCTGCGTTGTGGTTTTGGTGAACTCACTGCTGAAGAACGCCAAGCGGTCAAAGAACTTCGTGCACAGGGTACTTCGCCTGATGAGAAAGGGGGCTATACCGTTCCTACTCAGATGTTGAATAAAATTGTTGATCAAATGAAAGCCTATGGCGGTATTGCCAGTGTGGCTCAAATTTTATCAACTGCCACCGGTCAAGATATTACCTGGTCAACATCCGATGGTACTGATGAAGAAGGGGAATTGTTGGGCGAAAATACCGCAGCAGGTGAACAAGATGTTGAGTTTGGTACTGCCATTTTAGGGGCTAAAAAACTTACATCAAAAATTATCCGCGTTTCCAATGAATTATTGCAAGACAGTGGTGTAGATATTCAAGCGTATCTGGCTTCACGTATTGCTCAGCGCATTGGTCGTGGTGAAGCTAAATACTTGATTAAAGGCACTGGCAAGGGATCACCTGTACAACCATTAGGCTTAGAAACAGCGGTGACTAATACTGTTGATGTCGCCGGCGCCTCATTAAGTTGGAAAGATATTACCGAGTTAGAACATGCGATTGACCCTGCGTACCGTAATAGCCCTAAATTCCGTCTTGCTTTTAATGATGACACACTGAAAAACCTAAAACTAATGGAAGATGCGCAAAAACGCCCTTTATGGCTTCCGTCCATTTCAGGTGTTGCCCCTGCACAAATTTTAGGTATGCAGTATGTAGTTGATCAGGCGATCGACAAAATGGAAGCGGGTAAAAAATTCATCTTCTGTGGTGACTTTGACCGCTTCATTTTACGTCGTGTGACCTACATGACCCTGAAGCGTTTAGTTGAACGTTACGCAGAATATGACCAAACTGCGTTCTTAGCTTTCCATCGTTTTGATTGCATACTTGAAGATACTTCTGCAATTAAAGCGCTGGTGGGTAAAAGTGCGACAAAATAGTTTTAAATAACACTGAATCAATCAAGTACCGCTTAATTGCGGTTTTTTTGTGCCTACGATCTGGATGGTCGCAGGTATTGGGGGATTTATGCCACTACCCACACTAGAAAAATTGAAGCAGCAATGTCGATTGGATGAGGGTAATACCTTAGAAGATGAATTACTGAAAACTTATCTGATGGCGGCAAAGCAACGAGCTGAAGGGTATATCAATCGACATCTCTACGAAAAGGATATTCCAGAGGAAGATCCTGACGGTTTATTGATCACTGATGATATTGAATTAGCTCTTATGCTGGCCGTTGGTAATTTCTATGAAAATAGAGAAACAGCCATATTACCAGCAGGATTTAAATTACTACTCGATCCCTATCGTCATATTAATCTGTGAGGAATGATGAAAGCCGGTGAACTAAATAAACGCATCTCTCTTTCTCACTATGTTACTGAACGTGATGATTTAGGGAGTGAAAAAGTCGTTCCAAAAAAAGTGGCTGAGGTATGGGGCAAAGCAGAATCGATGTCGAACCGTAAGATTCGTACAGCTGACCAAGATCAGGTAATTGAAACCTATCATTTCACTGTTCGCCCTCGCTCTGATGTTGATCTGGGGTGGCTGGTGGGCTATCAGGGGCGATTATTTACCGTTCGGGCTGTTGATCGTAATCAGTCAGATAGAGCAATTATTACCACAGAGGCGAATATTCAACATGATAGAAGCTGATATTAAAGCCGATCTGGAGCGTATTACGGAGCTATTAGCTTATCCGCTAAAACTTCCTTCAGATAAATTGGAAGGGATTATCTATCAACGGATTAGTGATCCCAAGATAAACACAGGGCTAGCCCGAACATCACTGGTTCAAGCTCGTTTCCAAATCGTTATTCAAATACCTGATGACTACCCAAAAGCCTTAAAACTGGAATCGACTCTCTGTCGTGAGTGGGAGTCCATCCAACATGGTTATATTGGCAACTATCCTGTTCAAACCGTTCAGCGGGGTAACTTTCTGCAGGACATGATTGAGCAAACGGAAAATCGCAAAATCTATCGTATTTATCGCGATTTTATTATCACTTATCCCGAGGATGCAACGTGATAACCAACCTTAGCGTGACAGGGTTGGATGAATTAGGTCGGAAATTAAAACAGTTAGAAGTTGAGTTAAAAACCAAGATATTACGCGATGCAGGGCGAGAAGCCATGCAAGTTGTGAAAGATGATATGGAAGCGCATGCAGGGTTTGATGCAAAAAGCACTGAACCTCATATGCGAGACAATATCACCATCAAAACGACACGAGTAAAAAATACGAATGGGGCTGTTATGGTCACCGTAGGACCGACAAAACCTCATTATATGAAAGCTCGCGCTCAAGAGTTCGGCACCATCAAACAAGTTGCTCGTCCTTTTATTCGTCCAGCCCTCGATTACAACCAACGTGCGGTGCTCAATACCTTAACTGAGCATATTCGCCATGCCCTTTCTTTATATACTTAGGAGTGAAAATAATGGCAGATCAAAAAACATCGCCAGAATACGCCATGCTTCCCGCGGGCACTATTGTGAAATTTGGTAAAGCGGGTGATACCGTTGAACAAATGAAGCCACTGGTTAACTGTAAGGCATTAGGTGCCACAGGACAATCAGGGAGCTTTGTTGACGTCACGACACTCATCGATAAAAACAAACAATTTATTTCTGACTTACCGGAAGGACCTGAAAAGTCGTTAGGCTTCATTGATGATCCAGAAAATGAAAACTTTGTTGCGTTCTTGAATGCAGCAGAAAAGCGTGAAACGGTGCAGTTTTACTGCGAGCTTCCTAATAAACGTACCGCAACCATGATCCTTTCATTGTCAGGCTGGGAATTAAATGACATCTCAGCGCCTGCTAATGAAGCCATCCAGATCACCGTAAAAGGAAAACAAAATAACCTTGTATGGGGAACTTCTTCTGCAACATCAACAGGAGATCAGGGTTAATGAAAGGATTAAAAGCCTCTTTACTTACAGCGAAACCTCAAATTATCGAAGTCGATATTCTATGTGGAGTAAAGGTAAACATTCGTCGTATGACGGCTAACGAGTTGATGAATTTGGAACTTGAGGTTTCTGAATTAAATCAACATGGCAAATTACGTGAGGCATCATTACGAAACGTAGGTATGTTGCTGAATTGCTTGGTTGATGATGAAGGTAAACCGATAAGTAAATCGTTACTACCCAAACCAGAAGAATTGGTTAACGTCCATGATAATGCGATCCTCATCGAAGCGATTAACGTCGTGAAGCAACACTCCATTGGCACATTAGACGAGGCAAAAAAAAACTAACGGATAGCCCGTTACTCTATTTTGCTTATCAACTTTCTGAAGAGTTGGGTGAAATTGATCCCTATCGCGTTCTCAATTTGCCTGCCAATACACTACTGGGTTGGCAGGCTTATTTTGCGCTCAAATCAGAAAAACCAGGTGTAATACCACTATCAGATATACCTCCCTCTCCTGAAAGTGCACATCAACCAACAGGCACATCTAAATCTGTTGAACAGCAATGTTCTGACGTAATGAAAATGATAGGAAGATAATATTATGGCCACTAATTTAGCCGATTTACGGGTTGGGCTATTGCTGAATGACGCCAGTTTTAGAAGCAATATTACAGGCGCATTAAACCATGCAGGGCGTGAAACAGAGCGTTTTTCTAATAAAGCAAAGCGTGAAACAAAAGCGGTTGCAGATGGTTTTTATTCAATCAGTCATCAAGTGACGAATGTTGCAGGACGACTGGCGATGTTAGGTGGAGTGAGTTTATCCATTGGTAGCATTTTAAATATTTCTCGCAAGTATAGTCAGGCAATTTCTGATCTGAGTGCGATTACGGGTGCGTCTATTGAGCGCATGAAAGAGTACAGTATTGCTTCTCAAGAAATGGGGCGAACAACGGAATTTGGCGCAATAAAAGTCGCGGATGCCATGAAACTTATTGCGTCAGCAAAACCGTCATTACTGCAGACAGCGGGAGCCTTAGAAGATGTAACGGCTAAATCGATTACCTTGGCGCAAGCTTCAGGTATTGAGTTAGCCGATGCGGCGAAATCTCTTACCTTAAGTCTTAATCAGTTTGGTGAGTCCGCTGTCTCATCTGAGCGTTACATTAATGTGTTAGCAGCAGGTGCGAAATACGGTGCATCTGAAATTAACGAAACAGCACAAGCGATTGTGAAAAGTGGCACCGTTGCTTCTCAAGCTGGTGTTTCATTTGAACAACTTAATGCGTCTATTCAAGTTTTAGCAGGAAAAGGGATCAAGGCCGAAGTTGCCGGTACGATGTTGCGTAACGTTCTATTGGCTTTGGAGCGTTCAGCTGATAAAAACTTGCGTCCATCTGTTGTTGGCCTAGCCACAGCATTAGAGAACCTCGACAAGAAAAACTATTCTACTACTGCATCAACAAAGATATTTGGTCGCGCCAATGTCAGTGCGGGTACTATTTTAGTTAAGAACAGGGATCAGCTAGTCGATTTAACTAAGGCACTCACTGATACAGAAACAGCGTATGAACAAGCGGGAAAACGAGCGCAAAATCTAAATGCTGATTTAGAATTAATGGAAAAGTCGTTTGAAGGCTTGGCGATTAAAGTCGGTACCAGTGCCGATGGTCCTTTACGTACAGGTGTTCAGAATGTTACTTCCGCTGTGAATGCATTAAATAACAATTTCTCTACGTTAGCCAATATTGCGACTTACGCTGTCTTACCCGTCATTGGCGCCAGAATGACGAGAGGACTTCAAGATCAAACCAAAGAGTGGGTGAAAAATGAAGTTGCAGTAAGAAATAATGTCAAACAAATGAGAGAAACGGCTCAAAGAACCATTGATTCAGCAAAAGCATCTAGAGAGTTAGCCCAACAAGAGTCAAGAAGGCTAGCAACTCAATCCATATTGAATAGGCAACATGGTATCAATGCTAATTATCAAAAAGAGTATCTGGCATTAAATAGGCAGATTCGAGAAGCCAATCGACTAGAAATGTTAGGTAAGCAACAACTTGCTGCAGCCAACAATCAGCTGTCTTATAGTCAAAGGGCATTGCGAGCATCTAGCTTAGGACTCCGAAGTGTTGTTTCTGCCTTAGGTGGACCAGTTGGTGTCTTGGCTTTAGCAGGTTCAGCTATTTATTATTTTGCAACTAAAGCTGATGAAGCTAAGTTGAAGGTTGATGGTTTACGGGGCTCAGTTGCTGAAACAATAGAAGAGCTTCAGCGTTTATCTAGAGTCAAATTAGAAATACAGGCTGATGAAATCGCAGAAAATATTTCTTTATTAGAAGCTGAGAGATCTCGAATCTATGGTGAGTTAGCTAGATATTCTGAAGATAGACAAACCTCGATGTCAGAAATAAAAGACAGCGGTTGGTTTGGTAACGCCATGGTCAGTGCTTTTGGGGATGATCCTGAAGAGGTGCTTCGAAATAGGCGAAGTGCGTTAGGAAAATTAGAAGATATAAATAAGGATTTAGAGACTCAATATCAACGACAAACAAGAACAAAAGAAGCCATAGAAAAAGGTGTTTTTAGTCAACCGACTAAAGAAGATAAGCCACTGGGAGATAGCGGAGGCGGTGGAAATGATGGAGGGAATGACCTAGCTTCAGGTTCTACACAAAAAGTTAGCCAATATCATCAATTACGAATGCAAATAGAGCAAGAACACGCAACAAGCCTAGAACGCATATCGTTAAGTGAATCTGAAACGATGCGCAAGCTCCAAGAAAACTTAAAAGCTGGTGGCATGAAGCAAGAAGAGTATGAGCGATTAAAAACACTCAATGCTGAAAACCACATGAAACAGCGCGCAGAGTTGGCGGAAAAATACTCACCTATGCGTGCATCAATTCGCAATGAACAAGAGATGACAAAAGAGCTTAAATCACTCTTTGATCAGCAGTTATTAACTGAAAAAGAATATCAGTATGCACGGCGCCAAATGGCACAAGATACGACAAAGTATCGATTATCAGAGCAAGCAAAAGGGATTTCTCTCCCTAATATCAGCATTCTTGGCGAAATAGATCCCGTTATTCAACTCAGAAACCAACTGGAAGAACAAAAGGCGCTTTATCAGGCTTATTATAACGATGGCATGATCAGCAAAGAGCGCTATGAGCAATTGATGGTCGCAGCAACCAATAAATCAAAGGAAGCTCAATATCAGGCTAGCAAAGAGTTATATGCTTCTCAAGGTATGTGGCAACGTATGCAAATGAATTTGGTTGATACTATTGAACAAAGAACTGCGAATTCAATGACTGGTATTTTAATGCGTACAAAGTCATTTTCTGAAGGTATTAAGGATTTTTCAGCTTCTATTGCTAGTTCTATTATTTCGGATTTGATCCGTATCGCCATTCAAGCTCAAATTACTAATGCGTTAACAGGGTTATTTGGTGGCGTGTTTGGTGGTGGCGAAGCCGCTGCGGGTGCAAAAACTACGGGAAAAGTTGGTGTAAAAGCAAACGCAAAAGGTGGAGCTTATAATTCACCAAGCCTTAGTCAGTACAGTAATCAGGTTATCAGTTCGCCAACGTTATTTGCTTTTGCTAAAGGTGGTACACCTAATCTTGGTCTGATGGGGGAAGCTGGAAGCGAGGCGATCATGCCCTTAAAACGTGGACCTGATGGCTCTTTAGGCGTTAGAGCAACCGGAAGTAACTCTACTGCTTCAGGTGATACTATTATTCATCAAACGTTTCATGTAACAGGCAATGGTGATGAGGCGCTTTATCAAGCTATACAGGAAGCAGCAAGAATGGGGGCAGAACAAGGTGCATCAAAAGCTAAATTTGACATTATGCGAGACTTTCAAACCAATGGAACGTTAAGAAGGAATCTACGATAAATGGCAATGATATTATCGTGGCCACAATACATCGTGCCAGCCACATTAAGCTGGCAACTCGTGAGTAACAGCAAAACCTTCACATCAACCTTTACGGGAAGTGTACAGACCGTACGCTTTCCCGGCTCACGTTGGCGTTGCAGTATGTCATTTAATAATTTGACTGATGAGCAAGCAAGGGTTTTAGAGGCGTTTGTTGCCGAGTTAGATGGTGAAAGTGGTCGAGTGAAAATTAGTGATTGGGCGCGTTCTGGTTTAACTCAACGCGGTAAACCTAAAGTTAGCCAACCCAATCAATCTGGAAAATTATTAGAGAGTAAAGACTGGTTACCCAATAGCATTGTTTTACGCATTGGTGATTATATCACTGTAAATGATGAACTAAAGAGAGTGACGGCTAATGTGATTAGTGATGCACAAGGAAACGCAACAATTCCTATTGCCCCTATATTACGTTATGCACCGGCAGTAAATGATTTGATAGAAAATGAAACGCCATACGGTATTTTTAAACTAACCAGTAACGATCAAGGTAATTTCCAGCGTAAACCGGGCATACTTACTAGCACTTCTTTGTCATTCGAGGAGGCCTTAACATGAAATATCATCCCTTTAGTAATGACATGGTTAAGGCAATTAACGAGGGGTATTATTTGGTTGTTGCCTCTCGTTTAGATCTCAAATCAGGTGTTGTAAGAGCACATACTGGTGTGGGCAATATCATTATTGCAGGTGAAGTTTACCAAGGTGTAGGACAATTTGGTGCCATTGAGTCTGTGGGTGAAAATATGACCACTAGCCCACAACAACTTATTATGAAACTCTCGGGTTTTGATTCTTCCTTGATTGGCGAAGTGATGAACGAGCGGGTTCGTGGGCGAAATGCACAATTGATGTTAGTTGCATTAAATGAAGAAGGAAAACCTGCGCTTGCTGAGGTTTTATTTGCAGGCCAAATATCAACCATTGGTGTTACAACGGGTGAAGAGAATGAAATAGCAGTTACTGTTTCTAATCGATTTGAACGTTGGTCTTATGGATTACCAGACAGATTTACTGATGAGTCATGGTCTAAACGTAAAAATGGCGATAGGATATTTCGTTATGTTGCGCAGATGGCTGATCGGGCTATTTATTGGGGTAGCAAGAAAAGTGCACCTGCGTTTATTTATAAATAACTCTGATTATTGGTGTCGATTAAATGAAAAAAAATATTATTATTTTATTATCCATACTTTTAATTTTACCTAATTTAGCTTCATGTGATAAATCCGACTCAGATAAAAATAAATATAGTGCTCCTTTTGGCCTAGAGTGGGGTATGTCTATAAATAAACTTAAAAAAGAAATAGGGAACGATATTGAAATTTTAAATAATCAAGAAAATTGTCCATTTGTTAAAGTTAAATCTGAAAGTCTACCTAATGGTTTAAATAATAAAAATGAAACCTACACACTTATATTTTTACCAGAAAATAAAGTAATTAATTTTAACGGACTTATGGGTGTGGACTATTTTTACTTCATAAAAAATAAAGAAATATATGATATAGACTTTAAAAAAATGCTAAATAATCTTGAATTAAAATACGGGGAACCAACTAGAAAAAAAGAAGACGATAAATTATTTAAATATGTTTATTATTTTGATTTGGAAAATAAGAACATTATTTTAGCTGGACATAAAACAGAGTACGGGTACACGATTTGGATGTTGCAAGCATTCTTGCCAAAAGAAAATAAAAATACCATAGATCAAGCCGTAGAAAAGTTAAATTTAGAATGTAAAAAAGAAAGAAATCCTCTGTAAAAGAAAATGAATATAAACACCCGCTTCGGCGGGTTTTTTATTGTCTGGAGAAAACCATGAGACACCCACAATGGACCACTCGCCTTCCTGAAACCTTAAAGAATGCCATAAATCACCCTTTTGCATGGGGGGAACATGATTGCTGTTTGTTTGCATCTGATTGCGTCATTGCTGTTTGTGATTTTGACCCCTGCGAAAGCATTCGTGGGCGCTATAAAACAAAGATAGGCGCATTCAGAGTATTACAAAAAGAGTTTGGAACATTGGACGGCGCTGTGAGCCGTTTTTTTGATGAAGTTCCAACAAACGAAGCAGGGCGTGGTGACATTGTGATGTTTGAGGGGGATGAGGGAAATACATTAGGTGTTTTGTGGGCGGGTAAATTGTGGGCAGTTTCAACGGATGGAGTTCGCGCTGTGAGCAATAAACCGATTAAAGCATGGAGAGTACAATAAATGGGTAAGACAGTCACAAGCGTTGTCTCTGCGGGCTTAATGATAGCAGGGGTTATTGCTACAGGTGGGTTGGGTACCGCATTGATTGTTGCTGGTATTGCTGTTCAAGCGGCGAGTGCGTTTATTTTTAAAGATAAAGTGCCTGGTTCCGGTTATCGTGACCAATCTGAACGTAAACAGATGCTACGTTCTGCCTCTGCACCTGAGACGGTGGTTGTAGGTAAAACAATGATGTCAGGGTTGCTTTTCTTTGCCGAAGAAGAGGAAGGTGAGCAAGACGAAAATGAAGAACTCTACATGGCATTAGCCATAGCATCCCACCCTATCCATAAATTAGGTCAAATTTATTTCAATGATGACAAAATTGAAGATTTAGGCGACAACGCACAATACGAATTTCATAACAGTAGAACTGAGGCGGATCCATACCTATTAAAACATGCCCCTTCATGGAAAGAGGATATGATTGGTCGAGGGCTTGCATGGTTACGCTTAACATTACGCTTTGATCAAGAAAAGTTCCCTTATGGTGTGCCTAATGTTAAAAGTGAACTATGGGGAAAAGAAATTTACGATCCTCGCAATGAAAAAACAGTATGGTCAAATAACGGTGCTTTGATCATATTAGATTACTATCGGCATTACTTAGGTGTTCCAGACTCCGATATTGATTGGGATGCATTTAAAAGTGCAGCAGATATTTGTGATGAAACCGTACAAACGCCAGATGGAAAAAGTGAGCCTAGATACACTTTAAATGGCGCTTATGAACTTGAAGAAAGTCCTGCCTCTGTATTAGAGATGATGCATAAATGTATTGCTGGAGAGCCCACTTATATAGCGGGTAAGCATGGCATTATGATGCAAGTCTATAATGGGCCAGCACTACTGACGATTGATGAGTCACAAATTATCGATACAGTGACGGTGACACCCGAACTTTCATTACGTGATGCAACTAATGCGATTTATGGCACTTTTGTTGACGCAGAACAACAGTATAACAAAACCGATTTTGAGCCAGTGGTTATTGATGAATGGATAGAAGAAGATGGCTTAGAAATTAAAGAAAATATGGACTATCGTTTTGTTACTAGCCCATACCAAGCCAATCGACTAGCCAATCTCTATTTACGTAAAAAACGCGCAGGTCGTCGTATTCAATTGCACATGAATTTAGATGGTTATGCTTATCGCCCTGGTGATGTTGTAAAACTCGAATTACCTTCGCTGGGGATTAGCGATTTAGAATTTCGCATTGCTGATTGGAAATTTCACCCATCAGAGGGGGTAGAGATTACTCTCGAAGAAGATGGTCCTTATATCTATGAAGACTTAGCCAGTAAACCTTTTGTTAGACCTCCATTCACTAAACTACCCACTGGTGGCGTACCAGCACCGATCAATCTGGCTTTTGTTCCTCTTGCTGTCACCGATATCGTTCAAGGTTACATATCATGGCAGAACGTGGCATCTGATATTCGCTATAACACGGTTAATATTCTCCAGAATGGCAAGGTTATACAGTCTATTCAGGTACCGGGTGAGCGTGTTGATATTAACGGTTTAACGAGAGGTACTTATCGTGTCGAAGTGAGAGCTATTAATGTTGCTGGCGCTATGTCTGCACCGGCTATCAGTGATTTTGCAATTCAAGCACCTCCGTCACCAATCGGTGTTGAAATAACGCCAGGTATGTTTAGTTTAACGGCGTCACCTAAACAGGGTGATAGTGCTGTTTTTGGTTATACCTTTGAGTTTTGGTTTAGTGAGAAAAAACTCGCTAATCTCTCTGAAAATGAAGTGATCACCAAAACAAACAAAGTTGGTCAAGGAAATTTCTGGACGCAAGAGAATTTAAAAGTTGGCCACACTTACTATTTCTATATCCGAACGATCAATAGTTATGGTAAATCTGCATTTGTAGAAGCTTCAGGTATTCCAGTTTCATTGCCAGACGACATATTTGATGATTTAGATAACACGGTTAGAGAAACGGATGCGTTTAAAGAGCTGGATAATAAGCTTGATTGGAATGCTGAGACCGCAATTATTTTAAGTAACGCAAGTCATCGTAATTTCAGACAGTTGCTAATAAAACATGCTGAATCTCAAGCTGGCATTAGTGAGCTATGGCAAGTTCGTGCAACGGATAACGAAGCATGGGCACAGGAAGTTAAAGAAATTTACTCCGCTGTGGGTGATAACACGTCTGCAATTAAAGAAACTCAAACTTCAATTACCAAACTTGACGAGGCTTTTGGTCAGCGCTTTACTGAAATTCGCACAGAAATGGATAAGGCTCAGGCTGATATTGCTTCAAATTCTCAAGCCATCTCTAACACAAACAAGGCATTTGCTGAAAGCAAAACGCAAGTTCAAGCTAAGTTTGATGAACAGGAGGGAATGATACAGGAGAAAATGCAAGCCACCTTCAATCAGGCTGGTGACGGTGTTGTCACACACTCAATCAATATCACGATTGTTCATAACAACGTGAAATATAACGCAGCAGGACAAGTTATTAGTGCTCAAGTTAAAAATGGCAAGCTTGAAAGTTTTATAGGCTATAACGCTAATAATTTCGCATGGTATAACCCAGTAAACGGCAAGATGGAATTATTCATGTATGCCAAGAATGGGCAATTGTTTATGCGTGAGGCCTTTATTAACGAGGCATGGCTTAATTCCGTTGTTGTTACCGAATATATTAAATCTGGTGATTATGTACCCGCTAAGGATGGTTTTTTGATTGACGGTAAAACTAGCAATATTGAAATGAATAAAGGAACGTTCCGGGGTGAATTAGATATAGGGACAAATAAAACGGGTGCGCATACCGTTATCACCAATGAACGGATTGCGGTTTACGGTGCTCAAGGAGAAATTAGGATTGAAATAGGAAAAATAGAAGGGAGATAACCATGTATGGTGTTTATGTTAAACCAGATATAGGCAACGAATATTATTTAGATGCTGATGATAATCAGGTTATGGGGTATTTAGGTTCAGCAAAAATAGGGTGGTACAATAACCATTTCTACCCAATAAATGAAGGGTGGAATACAATGAAGCACAATATTCCTGAATATGAAAAGTACAATATTATTATTATCCCAAGAGTGGTATCTCGTACATACAAAATACCCGGTTCCTATTATTGGTTCTCATCAAATGTAACAGCGTATAATATATCCGGTGATAATTTTAATTTTTATGTTGATGAAAGGCCAGCGGGATCGCGAGTAGATTCAGAAGATGACGAAAGAGACCCAGAATTCATGTTTGATTTTTATGGTTACCCAAAATCAAATAGTGAATCATACGGAATACGTCTACATGGAATGAATGGTATTAGTGAATTAACGCCCTCAATGCGAGGGTATTGTGTATTTGCTGACATCGTACAAATAAATGCAGGTAAAAATAATGGCTGGAGAATGCCATCAAATATTACTGATGAAATGAACCCCATTATTTTCGTGCGACCGAAAAATTCAGGTACTGTCTTCTCATATAATAAAGCAAGGGGTTTAGTTGTTAGTAGTTCATGTGAAATGTATGTTGTTATATTTTGCACTAACTTTACTTTAACTCCTCCAAAATATGGCATTGTGATTTATAACGATAAAAAAGAAATTACATTTTCATCTAACTACAAACCCATGAAGCTCGGAGAGACAACGCGATTTAGTAATCGAAATGGAGCTTCGTTTTCTAAACTCAAAAAACCAATGATTATTCCAGATGCACAATTCGTTAACTGGAGAATACAGGGAAGCAATAGAGATGATGTTATTTATATGCGGACAGGATTTGGTTTTAGAAATGACGGGAATAATGTCTATTGGGATGACATATACAGTATCAGATCAGAATATGGCGGGCCATGGGGGGCTGATGGCGGTAATGCGTTTAAAATAGAATTTGACATATACGGCATCGAACTCAGCGACTACTTCAATATTTAATTAACCCTTTATTTATACCTCTAGGAAACTTATTCATGATATACACAACAGGCACAGTCTCTACTGTGTCAGGGTCTGCTATTGTCCGCGGAACTGGCACTAAATTTAAAAATAATAATCCAGCTATTAATATCGGAATGACTATTTTAATTAAATCGGGAACAACAAATATTCCGTATATGATTAAATCCGTTAATTCCGACACTGAATTAGTATTAGCGCAACCTGCATTAGCCACAGCAACGAATACAACATTCTCAATTCATATTACTGAGCCAGATAATAATAGTGATGCAGCAAGAACAATGGTCGCTATTAATAGTTATGTTGAGTATTTCCTTGATGCAATGAACACATGGATGACTCAGACCGGGCAGACAAAAGTTGAAATGCCAAATGGTGAGATTGTCACTCTCGATAGTATTAAAAAGATGCAGGAGGATATTGGTAATCGAGCTGATAAAACATCTTATTCAAGTCAATTATTCCAAGGAGCAGTGGAGTCTAAATTTATAACAGCGGTCGATGGTGATGATCGACACCTTGGGTTGAGAGTTAATAAATCAGAAGATAGGGCGTGGTTGAGTTATAAAAGAGGTCTTTCTTATTTTAGCGTTGAAATTCCCAATAAAAACGGAATGATGATGCTTGCTGGTGATTATGGTGTTGGCGCTAACTCAAAAAAAATGCCATACCCACCGACCATTAACAATGCGGATGATATAGATGAAAGTGGTTTTTTCTCAGGCAGTGGTGGTGCAGGGTTAAATTTTTATGACCCCTTTGGGCCTATAATTTCATCAGCTAGGTCTGGCGGAGCGGATGGAACGGGTCAGATGCTGTACATACAAGCAAACTCTCGAGCGTTAGCATATAGAATCCGCAACACAGGAAATTACTCAAAATGGTTGGCTACATGGGGAGATAGTAACACAACAGTAGATAGTAATGGTTTCATCAAAAAAGCCTCCCCAATCATCGACATCAATCCAGACGGCACATTCACTACTAATGATGAATCAGAAGGTGCAACTGTTACTCGAGTAGGACAAGGTGAATATCTCATTGAAGGGGTACTGGGCTTTAATGCCGATGCAGGCTGGGGCGGTGTCGATGGTGGTATTGAAATTCCACTTGATGTTAATAAACAACCGTTGATATGGGTAGACTCTGAAGTTATGGAGGACGGTTCTATTCTCATCAAAACCTATCACCGTACTCACCCTAACGCACCTAAATTCGCCCGTAATGATATTGACGGTTACAGCGATGGTGCTCCGATTGATATTCCAGCCGGTCGCTTTATTTCCGTTCGTGTACAGATGCCAGAGCAATCAATCTATAACGTGAGAATGCGTGAGATGGAAGATGCGCAGAAAGCGGAAGAGGAACGTAGACAAAAAGAAGAGGAGATGAAAGAGCAATACGGGGATACGTTTTCGGGGGAAAACAGATTTTTGTGAGCGAATGGATACGTGATGTTCATCGGCAACATCATGTAGAGCAACGTATTTCCTTTTATATCCTTAATGGTTCACATTATTTTTAATAAAATAAATACCTGTCTATATTTATGTAGGATACATGTCGTTTTTCTTTATTGGCATAATGATTTCTGCTGATAATGATTGTTTTGCTTTAATTATCTCTTTTTCATTTGAAAAATTATAATTAGGTAATAGTTCTTGAGGTTTGACTCCTAAAACAAACGCGATAGAGAATAAATGTTCAACGGTAATTTTCACGCCTCCATTTTCTACCCGAGAGTAATGTTGTTGGCTTATTCCGAGCTTGTAGCTCATTTGTTTACCTGTTAATTTTAGCTCCATCCTTTTTTGTTTTATTTTATGCCCGATGATGAAATCTAGCGTACCCATGATTTTTTATCTCCGTTATAGATAATTTGTAATTAGCTTTTATAACGCAAAGAGTTACAAGGCTATTCTATAATAGATAAAAATATTTTTTTATCTATTAAAATAAAACTTTTTATATGGTAGGCATACACTACATCTGTATGTGCTAGAAGAATATGAAGGGGAACGAAGGTTAGAGGAAAATGACATGGTATTGTATTTTTAAATTCAAACAGCTACTGGTTAATATTAGTATTGATTTGACATCCTCCCCGCTCTGAAGGACGGGGTTTTACGGCGCGCCTGATAAGATTTTTTATTATTACAAACTTATCATTTGAGAAAAGAGCTTTGTATATAGTGGCCGTAATATTATAAGTTCTTTGTGTCTTTTGTAATGGGCTGTTTGGATTAATCAATTCTGATGTACTTACCTTCAATAAAGACCTCCCCGTCATTTTCGTATTTCATAAGACGACACTTTCCACGCAAGCCATACCGACTAACGACACAGCGAACACCAGGTGATGAACTTGAGCCTTGGTGTTTGTTTTGTCGTCTCTCATAGCTGGATATTTTTTCTAACAAACCATCTTTTACCATGCTATCTAATGTTCTACGGGTAGATTCAAGAATGCTTTTCTTGTCAAAAGAATCCATTCCTTTAAGCATATAAGCTACACCTGAAACGTCGAAAGGTGGGGCGCCAATTTCACTTGTTACCCATTCAATATTGTCAGGTTTAAATAATTCCATTATCTCTTTTTTGCGTGAGGTCATTCTCATTTTTAGTGTTCCTTATTGTAGGTTACATCTATCCTACAATAAGGAATTTAAATGATATATAAATACTATACTTCTTTTAGCGACGATAGCTTTTCACACCATGCATCAAGTGTTTCTCGTTTTTCTCTTAAATAATCATATCTATCATAATGTTTTTGGGAAACTCCTGGCCTTTTATGGTTTTGTACCATATCCCTTAACTCAGAACTTATTCCCATTTCTCCAGCCAATGTTTTAAATGTTCTTCTTACATCTCTAGGCGTGAATTTATCAAACTCATTTTTCTTACAAAATTTATTTAATTGTTTAGCATATTCAGATGTTAATAGATGTCCTTCTTTAGTATCAGCGGGGAAAAGATAATTTGATGTTGGATACAATAGCTCTTGGATATTCAGAATATCAATAGCAGGTTGAACCAAAGGGATTACATGAAAATCGCCTGTTTTTGAAATGTGGGGCGGAACCGTTAATGTATTGTTCTTTTTATCCCAATTGTCGCGAGTATTAGCCAGAATCTCCCATGGTCTTTGTCCTGCAGAATAAACGCAAAATAGAAATAGGCGCGCATAATCTGAGTTAATAGGACATTCTATGGTGGGCTTATTGAATAGCTTTAATAATAGCTTCAGCTCATCCCATGATAAAAACCTATCTAACGCTTTATCTGCACCTTTTTGTCTAGGAACCACAGTGACAGGATTTCGCTCCAACCCATAAATAACGCGCTCGTTTATTTTTGCTGGATCATTATCGGCAAATAAACCGAAATTGAATACCGCATGTAGGTTTGCTCTTACCTTATTTGAGCCAGCTAAAGCACCTCGGGAGATAAACTCAGAAAGTATTCTTTTTATATGATCTGGAGTCACATCTTTTGCAGGCATAGACGCATCAATGTGTTTACTATCTAGAACCTGATTTAGTCTGTTTTGAGTTTTATCATATGAGCGCTTGCCTTGTCGTTTCTGATCTTCAATGTAATCATCAAAGAGCTGTTTTACAGTGGCGTGTTCATATTTAATTTTCTCAGGGGATGATGATTCTGTAGCTGCAGCTACGGATTTTACTGCTGCATCTGCTAGTGATAAATTAGGGTAATCACCAAGCGATATAAATTTCTCTTTTCCATCTTTGAAGTAGCGGTAGACGAAAACTTTTCTTCCAGATGGATATGTTTTTACACCAAGGCGTCCGGTTCCTCTAGTCGCTGATGCTTGCCAAGTATAATACGCAGATTTCTTTGGTTTCAGTCCTCGTATTTTACTATCAGTCAGTAATACGCTAGCCATAACTAATTTCCATTTACGGGTTGTTTGCGGGTCAAGTAACGGGTCAAGTAACGAAGAAATGATATGAAACTAGCTGAAATCATGCAAGGTATATAAATCCTTATAAATCAAAAAGATGAAATCTTATGAAATTATATAAAACTCAATGAAATCAGTATGTAACGCCCTTCTAAGCCGTAGGTCACAGGTTCGAATCCTGTAGGGCGTACCATTTAAACTCAATGAGTTACCATCATTTAAAATTCTCTACTTTTCTTAAGTGGGACGTATTTGGGACGCAAGTTCCGGAAATGGTGTCTATTTGCTTTGCATGTTCAGTTAAATGATTGGGTGCTAAGTGAGCATACCTTCTAGCCTGCCTCATTAATCCGTTCAGCAATAATGCGTTTGTTTTTTCTAGTCGATATTTCATTATCTGTAATAAAATTACCATTTCTATATTTTCCATCTCCTTATTCTTTGTGGTATTATTAATGGAATGTTGATTTAATTAATCTCTATTTTACTGATATGAGATGTAATTAATAGATATACTAATAACGGAATGTAATATTTAAATAGTAAAAATATTTTAGAGAAAAATAGTTGGAATAGAGGATTAAATAATAATAGGTTAAACTAAACAGTTAAAGAATAGCTAATAAAAACCATATTAAGATATACTAATTCAATAAAAAAAGTATAAATGGAATAAAATATGCCTTTACCTAACAGATTGAAACCAATAAAAAGAAGTAAAGCTAAACTTAATGAGTTGATCGATTTACTACGGAAGATAACTAATAAAATTGATAATGGTGCAACTGAAGACGATCCTGATATTAAAACCATGATGAAAAATTGGAACACACAAGTAGTAACACCTTGTGAATTTTCAGATTTTCGTGATTATAATTCTTGGACAAGCGCAAAAGAGTTTACAAAAATGGCGTTTAATCAGGTCAAATATTTAGATGACCTGACTTATGAAGAGTTAATTAATATTATTGATTTTATATGTTTAGCTGAAGGCAGTGAATCTGAACATTCCTATGCAATGAAGTTACTCAAAGCAAACTTCAAATCCTTTTCTTCAGATCTTATTTATTGGCCAGATGAGTATTTTAATATTGAAGAGGTCGATGATTTATCATCAGAAGAAATAGCGGCTTATTTGATGAAAGGATCTAATCGAAAATTATCTAATGCTCCAGAATTTCGATTAAAATATTCAATTCCGAAAGATATTAACAATTGATTATTTATTTTAACAACAAATCAAGCGATTGATTTTATAAATAGATGAAATTTTTTAAAATAAAAAAAGATAAAAAATTACGATTTTTTTAACTAAAGTAGTTTAAATATTAAGTTAGATAGCGTTAAACAATATTATTGCATTCTTATCTAAGATTACGGCGTTTCTTATTTCTTGAAACAACAATCTCATTCGATGACAAAGTTGTTTCAGCCCAAGCATTTAGCATTGGTGACATTATTTCGGGTGTAATCAACAAACTTTGTGGCGATATTCCTAATATTAAAGCAATAGCAATAAGCTGATCGACGGTTATCTTAAGATGCCCATTTTCCAAACGCGAATAGTGTTGCTGACTGATACCAAGCCTTCTTGCCATCTCGATACCTGTTATTTTTAGTTGCTTTCTTTTCTGTTTAATTCTCTGACCTACAACAATATTAATTGAACTCATATTAATCCCTCTTTTTAAAAGAGATTACCGTAAAAACACTTAAAGATCGATATGAACGATCAAAAATAGATTATTAATAGCTGTTACCTATTAATTTTTATTTATTAAAAGATTTAAACCGTTTTACCTAAATCAAATAATTAGATAAATTACATTAGTATTTAGTAGTATTTTTGTTTGTTAATGACGAAATAAGAGTGTTAATTAAGAATAATATGAGTTAATTGGAGGTTAGCGAGAATGGAAGACTCCATTTTGCAGAGCCTGTTTGAAACGATGGATGACGATCCGTATTCGATAAGAATAACTTAATGTTTTTCAAATGGTTATTTGATTAAAGCTATTAGCTATTCAGATTTTTATCATAAAATAGTGTTTTCTTTATCCCTGTTTTCCATCCAACCAATTAATTCATCCAACTGATTTTCAGAAAATACCTTTATACCATGTTGACGTAATAAGGTTGTTGCAACACCTTCACCTTGCTTTGTCACACCAGAAAAATTGCCATCGTAGATATATTGGCTACCACAGGTTGGGCTTTTATCGGTTAATAGGGCAACGATACAGTTAGAATCTAAAGCTGTGAGCAAAGCAAGCCATGCTGCAAGTTGGTAATGTGCAGTAACATCATTACCCGTGTTTTCAATCACTTTTGCGTTATTTTGCATAACTTGATAACCATCAGATCCTAATATTTCAGCTGAGGCTCTGGGCGTTGGTAACCCAGCTGCAAGTTCAGGGCAGTGGATCACTAATCGTTGCTCTTGTTGCCATTGTTTAAGTACTGTATTTAATCGTGCTTTTTCTGTGCCGTTATAACGAACCTTAAATCCCATCAGGCAAGCACTAACGAGTATTTTATTTTTCATATAAATTTAGTGATCTTACATCCATTCAATGAGATATGCGTTTTGATAGAATTTATATTCTTGATCGTTATCGTTCAATGTATTTAGAGAATACCATTCTGTTTAAGCACAAAAAGCCACAGTATTTCAGTATTTATAGAGCTACTGTGATAAGGTTTTAAATAGAATATTAAGAATACCAAGACAGTAGGAAGAAAATATGAAAAAAGGATATTGGATTACATTATTTCTACTGACTTTATTTTCCATTCTTATTTTTTGGATATTAAAAGATATTAAAAATACAAAAGAAAGAGGTTACACCTACACTGAATATAACATCTTTTCTTATTATCTTAATACTTCCTCTGTGATTAAATCAGTACCTAGAATATCAAATGATTATTTTTTTACTAGTGATGGAATTATTGATAGAGGATTTAGAGATGGCAGTGTGACATTTTGTTTTATTAATGATTGGAATAAGGCATATCAACAATTAAGAGAGTATACCGATAAATTAGATTTTCCAGTTTATTATGGAAATTCAAAAGTAAGAGATAGTGAATAATATCTTGAGGTTTATAAATATGATAATTGTTTGCATATAACTTATTCTGAAAATTATTTTTTATATTAGTGGGTTGTTTTGTGTTTTAGTTCATATTAGCCATTCTTTTGCTCCTTATTTTCTTCTGAGTCACTCTCGAATAACCAGTCCCTTGTTATGTACTCAACTTATTGTTTTAGTAACATCAGTGATTTTGTGGATTATTTGTTAATCAATTTATTTTACCCAGCTTGTTTATTTGTAATTTAAATGTGTAATCAATTGATGTTTAACAAAAGGTTTGTAGGTCTTTAATAGTGAAAAATTTTATATTTTGATGAAAAAACCAAGAAAACAACTAGTTTGATATGCTTTTATTTTACTTAATACACTTAAATAATCGATAAAAAACAAAATGATAATTAATCCCCTTCTTTGTATAAGTAAATTAAATAGTACGGACTTTCAAGAAAAAAATAGATGAAAAGATTTACAAATACTTTACTAATAGTTTACAAATGAAATAAGATATCGTTATTGTTTTAATGCTAATAATTCATTGAGTAAAAGGAACGTGTAAAATGGCGATATCTAGAAGAAAATTTATCATTGGTGGAACAGTAGTGGCTGTCGCTGCTGGTGCGGGTATTTTGACACCAATGTTAACTCGCGAAGGGCGTTTTGTTCCGGGTACGCCAAGACATGGCTTTGTTGAAGGTACTGAAGGCGCTTTACCAAAACAAGCTGATGTTGTTGTTATTGGCGCTGGTATTCTTGGTATTATGACAGCGATTAATCTTGTAGAACGTGGTTTATCTGTTGTGATCGTTGAGAAAGGTAACATCGCTGGTGAGCAATCTTCAAGATTCTATGGTCAAGCGATTAGCTATAAAATGCCTGATGAAACGTTCTTATTACACCATTTGGGCAAACATCGCTGGCGTGAAATGAATGCAAAAGTAGGTGTTGATACTACTTATCGTACACAAGGTCGCGTTGAAGTTCCTCTTGATGAAGAAGATTTAGTTAACGTAAGAAAATGGATTGATGAAAGAAGTAAGAATGTTGGCTCAGATATTCCATTTAAAACCAGAATTATTGAAGGGGCTGAATTAAATCAACGTCTTCGTGGCGCGACAACAGATTGGAAAATTGCAGGCTTTGAAGAAGATTCAGGTAGCTTCGATCCAGAAGTTGCAACCTTCGTTATGGCTGAATACGCCAAAAAAATGGGCGTTAGAATTTACACTCAATGTGCGGCTCGTGGCTTAGAAACACAAGCAGGTGTGATCTCTGATGTTGTAACAGAGAAAGGGGCAATTAAAACTTCTCAAGTTGTTGTTGCTGGTGGTGTTTGGTCACGCCTATTTATGCAAAATCTCAATGTTGATGTTCCAACCCTGCCTGCATATCAGTCTCAACAGTTAATCAGTGGTTCACCAACGGCACCGGGTGGTAACGTCGCTTTACCGGGTGGTATTTTCTTCCGTGAACAAGCTGATGGTACTTATGCAACTTCTCCTCGTGTTATTGTGGCACCAGTAGTGAAAGAATCTTTCACTTACGGTTATAAATATCTGCCATTATTAGCTCTACCTGATTTCCCTGTGCATATTTCTTTAAATGAACAATTAATCAATTCATTTATGCAATCGACACATTGGAACTTAGATGAAGTTTCTCCGTTTGAACAATTTAGAAATATGACTGCATTGCCTGATTTACCTGAGTTAAATGCTTCATTAGAAAAATTAAAAGCAGAATTCCCTGCCTTTAAAGAATCGAAATTAATTGATCAATGGAGTGGTGCAATGGCTATCGCACCAGATGAGAATCCAATTATTTCAGAAGTTAAAGAGTACCCAGGTTTAGTGATTAATACTGCAACAGGTTGGGGTATGACAGAAAGCCCAGTATCAGCAGAGTTAACAGCCGATTTATTACTTGGTAAAAAACCTGTTTTAGATCCAAAACCATTTAGCCTTTACAGATTCTAATCGTTCTAGTTTAGAAAAAACCTTCAAATTTGAAGGGGCTCCATAAAATTGGGGGCGTTTATTCAGTAGATTAAAAAGCCTGATTTCGATATTTTATCGAAATCAGGCTTTTTATTTTTTATAAAATTATTATTTAAATAAAAGGCGTGTTTTTGTACTTAGGATATATCTAATTCACGATTATGATTTATTTATATTACATTAATTCATAGAAGGAAAAATAAGTTTATATTTATTTTTATAAGTAAGTCCTAATTTGATAGGTGGGACATAATGAGGAAAACACATTTAGTAGGCATAATATTACTTTTTTCATCAGCAGCATTAGCGACAGAAACCCAAGAAACAAGTGCAATAAAAGAGGGAGTAAAACCTTTCACATCTAGTTTAACTATTGTAAGTAAAGATGCACTATCTGGATTAAAGGATGGAATTGACGAAGGACGTCAATCTGGTAGCAGTGTAGACGGTGCAGTCATTATTTATGATAAAGATAATCTGAAAAAATACACAACAGTTAGAGTGCTTTCTGTTGAGTCTACGGGTGGAAATAATTATTTAGTCACTCTTGCTGTTAAAAATAACTCTGACTCTCTTATCCGTTTAACAAACTTAAATGAAAAGAAAAATATTTATGCTATAGATGCTGATGATTTTGTAGCATATTTAGGTGGTATTCAGGAAGATGTAAATATTCCAAGTAAAACAGCGATAAAATTGCGATTAATTTTTAAAGATGCAGAAGGTGAACCCGTAAAATTGCGTTTTTATGATGAAGAAATTGAATTAAAGAAAAAATAAAACATCTGCAGTTTTATTTTAAACCGCAGATAGATACCAGTTTTAAATTCTATTTTTATAAAACTTAAAGAATAAAAACATTATAAATGTTAAATTTATTGTATCTAATAAATAACCAATATATATTTTCATAATATTTATTATTAATTAATAATAAGTATACCCACATAAAAAAATCATTGATTATATCTATGGTTTTCAGAGTAAATCTCTCTTCTTCTATAAAATCACAACTAAAAATCATCTAACTTATTGATATCTATTAATTACATATTCGATATTTAATACTATTGTGTTACTCCAAATCTGATTTATATTAAAATAACATATAGAAATGTAAATTATTTTAAATTTAAAATATCGGAATAACCTTATTAACAGAATTAGTAAAAGTAAGTAATGTTACGGTTATCCAACAGCTAATGATTAAGTATTTTCAGTTTATGCTTTGATGGTTTATAAACTATAATTCGGTGTTTTATCGATGTAATCATCTAATGAAAGAAGGAGAGTAAAGGGATGATTAACACCAAAGTTGGGAATAGAATAAAAATGATAAGAAGACAATTGAAAATAACAGAAAATGAGATGTCTGAAAGATTGGGAATAAGTATGCTACATTATTCTCAATTAGAAGATGGGCATTTAAAAATAACAGTAGATCAATTGATTGCTATTTCTTATATACTTGGTGTCAAACCTCAAAGTCTTATCTTAGAAGCTAAGAAAACAGATTTTATGGTTTTTGAGGATAAGCAGTCGATAACACAGCCAAGTGAGATAGTTATATTTAGAAAGAAAAAAGTAGTTTAAATATATTGTTGGAATATTGTTTATATTGAGTTCTGATAAATATATTTAATCGTTTTTTAGTTGTTTTAATTAAGATTCTATTTCTCAAAACTCAATGATTAATAGCACAAAAGCCATCTTATTATAGGATGGCTTTTGTGTATTTAATGGCAAGATGTTGTACCTGTTATATGATTTATAGCGCCGTTTCTGATCAACAGTCTCTGCATATCTTTAAGATTATTTTGGCAAGCATAACTTAACGCACTGTGGTTATAAGAAAATAAAGATTTATCTTGTGTAGTAGTAACAAGATTAATATCTGCACCTTTAGAAATAAGGTATCTTACGGTATCAAGACGATTATTTCTGGCTGCAATCATAATAAATGTTTCACCATCGCCTTCTACTCTTTGGTTATTGAGCTCGATATCGCTTCTCATTAGGTCATGAATTTTTTTTACCACATTGACATTATTTCCTAAAACTGCTGATTTAAAAACATTATAAACATCGTCTTTATCCGTAGCCCAAAGGCTTGCACCTTGAGAGATGAGGTATTCTACCATCTCTTCATCACCAATAAACGCTGCCCATCCTAGCGCTGTTTGTTCTAGGCTTCCCGTGTCTTTTGCTTCAATGTTTTGCCCATTGGCAAGCATCTTTTTGACTTCATTTAAATCACCATGTTTTACAGCATCAAACCATAGTGCATTTCTACCTGTACTTGGTGAAGTATAGAATACCCTATGTGGTAAACGTGATTTATTAGCCAACTCAATCATATCAGAATAATTTGATTTAAAAGATTGATACTCGGGTGGGTTATTTTCATTAATAATCAATGCTTGTGCGCCAAAAGAAACCAATAGCAATGAAATAACAAACATTTTTATATTCATTTAAACACCTTACAATCTAAATAATTAACAAAACTTATTACAATTAGTTTATTAAAAATTAATATTTATTAGTGTTGATAATTGAAACAGAATGTAATTAAGGTGTGTTTTAGTAATACGTATTTATAATAAAGATAAATCTTATTAATTGTTTTCTTGCTTTAGTGATTAAAAATACGTATTTTTACTTGTATTTTCTTGATTATAATGATAACCATTCCTTTTTAGTCATTATGTGACAGTTTAATCATGTTATATACTGATGACTTAATATTGTGATTTTATTATTACCTACCTTTTTAATTCTTAATTTAAAAGTTATTTTGTAATAAATCGTTACTTTTATTATATTTTTACCATCTATTTAATGATTATCTTTAATTTATTAATATAAGATTGAGTTCTTTAATTATAACTCAGATTGAGTACAGATAATCTCTTTATCTTGATATTTACTATTCCCTACCTTAAATTTCATTTTTAATATTGGGATTTCAAGATCATTTTTAATTTTGCTATGGAATGTACATGAAGGGAAGTAATTTTCTTTATTAAAAAATATCTCTATATAAAAATAGCCTTTTCCACGGGAGGAAATTCTAAAATTTGCAGAGTATAACTGGTAATCTGAATAGCGTTTATCTATTTTCCCAT
The DNA here is from genome assembly GCF_023701425.1 of Proteus sp. FZP2095. Taxonomy (NCBI): domain Bacteria; kingdom Pseudomonadati; phylum Pseudomonadota; class Gammaproteobacteria; order Enterobacterales; family Morganellaceae; genus Proteus; species Proteus sp. FZP2095. Next base: position 1,976,336 of record NZ_JAMQBJ010000001.1, on the reverse strand, counting down.
AATCTATTAATGGTAGTCTGTTTTTTTCATTACTAATAGTTACGGGGACCTTGGATATTATTTTGTACATGGTATTATCACGATAATCAAGATTTAATGATGTGGTATATTCTTTATCATCAGGTAATATAAACTCAATCACACCAATATTTTTTTTGGAGAGTAGAAGATTTTCTTGTGTTAATGTAATTTCTGTTTTCATTATTATAGTTTTTCTATTTTGGTAATAATCATTTACTTCTTTACTCCTTTCTTGATTTATTCTAATTAAATCTATAGGACCAACAAAGATAACCCCTCCATAAGGTGACCCCATAATACAACCACTTAATAAACTAACAGTGGTAATAAGGATTAAGCTTCTTATAAAGTACATATTATTTTCCTTATTTAGAGCGCAATAACGAATATCGATTTAATAGTTGTTTAAAGTGATTATCTATTTGTTGATATTCATAATCTGAAACTGTATTTTGTGTTGGCTGCTTTTCAAGTAAGCGTAGCTCTTCTTCTAAGGGTTTGGCTTGATTGAAATGTTGACGAGCTTTAAAAATGATCGATTTTAATTCAGAGCCTGTTATGTAGTTTTTAGGATTACCATCAAAACTATCTAGCCTTTGGCTTAATCCGTCGAGTTCAGCCATACCTTTAGACCATTGATTGAGTTGTTCATCCGTGGTGGCATTTATTTTTAGATTATTTTTCCAAAGCTGCGTAAATGATAAAAGCTCTGGATTATCTTCATACTGCGCATTCAAATAACTGATTACTTCAAGTCCATAACTCTGTGCCCATGTGGGAGAAAGTAATGCGAGTTCATCTAAACGTTGTTGTATCACATCAATCTGTTCAGAATTGAGCGTTCTTATTATGTTTCTACCATTTGCGGTTTGTTGTTCAATAAGAGAGCCTGCATGGGCGTTAATGGTTGGAATATAAGGAAATGCATCTGTTAGATTGTTATTTTTTAATTCAGATAACCAAAAATAAAATAGGATAACAAAAAATAAACTACTGGTTAGTGTACCAATTAAAATCCCTCGCCATAACTCTTGTCGATATGTCTTTTTTATGGGAGGCTGTAATGAGATGGATGAAGATATATAGGTTTTGGGTGGTGTAATACTTTCATTAATATTTGGGGGTGTAGAAGATGTAGATAAAGTCGTATCGATAATTTCAGATGGCTTTTCTTCTTTATTGACTGTGGAGGATAATTCAGGAACGTTAAAATTACTATCTAATGTGTCTGCATTCTCTAATTGCCGCGCTTGAGCAAAAACTAAGTTCTCTAAATAATCAAATTGAACAAGATGTTTAATTTCTAATGTTTGAAGGTGATGATTGATATTCTTTAATAATTCTTCAATTTGATAAAGAATAGATAAGTCGGAATAAATAAAAGTTGTACCACGAATACCAGAGACTAACTGCTGGCTTAAGGATGAAAGAATATTGATACGAGTATGTGTTTGTATTGGCCATAATGTTTGCCAATGTTGAGTTAATATATTATGAATAAGGTAAAGCCCTTCATTTAGGCCATCAAGTCCAGCTTGGTGTTGACGGCATACGACAAACCAAGAGGCGGTTTGAAGATCAACCCCATTTTGATTAAATAAAGAGATACATAATTCATGGATATATTGCCAATTAATATCAGGGCGTGCTGGATGAAAACGTTTATCAAGCTCTTCTTTAATAGCAAGAAATTGATTAAATACACGAGGATCACCCCCAATAGGAAGTGAATCTAAATAAGAGTTCATAGAAGCCTCAAGTTAATTTAAGGTCTAAATTTTATAGAATCAAGTTAAACAAAGAAAAACAGACTAAGAATAAATAAGATTATATTTGTGATAATTTAAATTGTTTTTTCAAATGATGGAGAAATATTCGTCCATCAGGAGAAAACTCAGTACCATAACGTATAAGTCCTTTTTCGTGTAATTCAATATCTAAAGAATAACATAATTTTCCAAATTCATTTTCAGGTAATATACCTAGTGTTACTGATTTTATTCTAGGCTCATACTTGAGTAATGTTTTTGATAATATTCCCATTACTTTATGTGAGCTTCCTGGTAATCCTTGAATAAGTTTACTCATATCAGGTAAGCCATAATCAGGCAAATGTTTTAAGGTTCCTGCACGTGAGTTTAATATTCGACGAATATTATCCATAACAGACAAAATAACTTGGTCTTCTTCGGAGATAGTGTCAACAGGCAATCCTCCAGAAAAATAACCCGTTAGCATTTCATAGAGAGAGGGTTATGGCATCGTTATTTTTTATCCAAAGTTTGTAATGTAAGTGTATTCTCAGCAAGTTCAATTTTACGTGCTTTATCAGGATCGAGTTTGTTTTTAGGAATAACAATCCGCCAATTATTTTTAGCCTCATCAGGAGTATGAAACATTACCGCAATTGCAACAAATTCTGCTTCTTTTTCCATTGGCATATCTAAAGAAATAGATTCACCTGGGCGAATGCGTAAATCTTTTTGTGCTAATAAAGAGGATTTTAAAACATCGTTATTTTGATTAAATAGTGAGAGGTAATCACTATCATTAAAAGTATCTGCTGACTTTAGTTGGAATACTCTAACAATAACGGAAAGTGAAGAGCCGTTATCGTCAGTATTAAGTGCTTCTCGTGCGGTAAAATCTAAATGCAGTACTTTTATCTGCTTATAGAAAATAGATTTAGTTAAAGAGACAGTACCATCACTGATGGTTTGAGTTAAACCACAACCTGCGATTGCAAATATTGCTATAAATAACAGTGCCAATTGGAGAGTGCGAGAAAGAAATATTTGCGATTTAAAATTGATAATTGCCATATTCATCACTTTTATAATGTTGAGTGCGAAGTGTTAGATGTTGATAAGAACCAAGGGTGATGGTGATAAAAGAGGGAGTTGGCGGCCTTTCAATAATGTTATAAGGTCGCATAACTGCAGTTCTACCCAGTTGCACTCCTTGGCTTTTAGAGGTGCTTAGTGTTGCATCAGGTAATAAATCTCTTGGTAGTGTTAAGCGTAACCGTGCATTAACGCGAGAACCTAAATAAACACGAAGCAATGCCATAAAATCGTGATAAATACTGCCATCAGGTAGCCAACCTTTTGCTTCATCTTTATTTCCAGTATGTAACTTTATTAATACTTGGCTATTTACGTCTATGGCATAACTGCCTAAAACGGGTTTGTTTTCTAATGTAATAGGGGATGAACATGACATTGCGGTGGGAGTCTCTAGTGCTATTCTTCGTGGATCATGAGGAATAATATTGACCTTTGTCGATGGTGCTAATAATTTTACTAATGCACTAATTCCTTCCGCCGTGCGTGTAGGTAGGCGTAATATTCCTAATAATGCTAGAAAGCGAGATAGGGGGGGATTGCACCTGATTAGCACAGCCCGGAATACCTAAACCAATTAAACCATAAAGATATTGTGATGTTTTATCTGATCCACCTTTCCCAAACGTGGCTGGATAAGAGTATTTGCGCCAGATCCGATAAAACTGAGTCGTAAGGCGATGGTTAAAAATATCTAAAAAATCAGTTAGTGAATCTGTACCATCTCGATATTGTGCAATATCGTCAAGGTAAGATGTTGGAAGTGGTGATGTGATACCATAAAGTCCCAAAAAGGTAGTATGTAAACTTGGTATTGTGCTTTTTCGGTATTTATCTAGAGGATCAGTCCCTTTGATCTCTGTCGCAGGAAAACCCATACCACGATGTGGACGAAAGCGAATGGGATCGGTTTTCGGATCATGAGAACTTCCTAATTCAGGTGATCCGGGGCTGGTTTTTTCAAGTAATTGACAAAAGCGATAGAAATTAACATAAGGTAATTTTTCGCCTAAAGCCTCAATTAACGGGGTAGCTGTGGATTGTGGATCTCTTTCCATTGAATGCGTTTTCCTGTTGGTAAGATAATCAGTGTTAATTGATTAAAGAGATGTACATCGGCATAAAGTGCAAAAAAGCGATTAAGCATTTCACCAAATAAATGCATATCTCCTTCACCATTAAAACCATTACTGTCTAATGTCACTTCAATATCAATGCCTCGTTGTAAAAAGCCTTTCTCAAAACGCTCAATTAAATGATGTTCAACATGAATAATGGCATCAAGTTTTCGATGATTCATATCATCATCTCGCCAATCGTAGAGTGCGAGTGTGCCTCGAAGTACTTCCGCATTGTCCATCATGTTAAGAAAGCTTGAACCAAGGTGGCTGAGCACTCGCCAATGAAAGCGATCTTCTGAAGGTGGATAAAGCGGTAAAGTGGGTTTACATAAATTACGTACAGTTAATGGTATTTGTGAGGTTTGTTCTGTTCTATCAAGCAACGTGCTTTGTAGTGCTTTACGAGGTAATTGCCCATTAGTGCCAGTGAGTTGTAATGAAAGTGTTTCTGTTTCAGTAGTCAAATTAAGATCTTGTTTTTCCCCCCCAAAAATAAGCCAAGTATCATGAAGTCCCGCAACACTACGTTTAACGCGGGTATGATAATAACGTTCTGGCGCATTATGGCGTAGCATGCCACCACGATGACGAAAGCTAGTAAATGGCACATAAATAGATTCATTTGTTCGTTGAGAGCCATGTACGCTATCCACACTATAAATTTCGGTATGCCCATCTTGAATACGACGTGGACGTAATAAATATTCGCTTTCCAATCCATTTACTGTGAGGGGATCTGCTTCTATATTGAAAAGATTAATAACAGGAACACAATGTAAACGGATATTTTCATCACTTAGTGCGAGCGAGCTATCCCATAAAGTATTTAGAACGATATTTAACTCAAATTTTGATGTTTCTTCAGGAAAACGGATATCACCTAATCCATTAAGTGACACAAACATAAACTTTTCACGGAAAGAAAAATATTCCAGTAGCAATTGATAGCCACTAAATGTGGCATCACCTTTAGGCCAAAGGGCATCCGTATCCTTAAATCCCCCCGGTGAAAAATAGAGAGGTACCGCTATTCTGTCTTTTGATTGAGGAAGTTTTAAATAAATTTTTGAAACTTGTTTAGTTAATGCTAAATGCAGTGCATTGGTTGTTGGAATATCACCAGATAAGTAAAATGAAAGTTTATGAAGATTAACTTCAGACCAGTTAATTATTTCACTGCATGTAAATTTTAGCTGAATAACTGAACGTCCATCAGGCTCAGTTGTTAAATTAACGGTATCTATTTTTATTGGATTTAGCGTTAAATCTTGCGTTGTTCGATAGTGACAAATTGTTTTTTTCGGACCAATAGGACGAGAAAGTACCTCAAATTGAGCCGATATTTTATCGGTCATTTTCATTTTCTGAATATCTGGCGTTAATTCAATGATTGATAATGAAGGAATTGTTTGTAAATAATGAGGCCACAATAAACTAACAAGTCCTTCTGTTAATTCAGGTAAATCATCATCAATTTTTTGCCTCAATTGCCCCATTGAAAAAGCAAAGCCTTCAAATAAGCGTTCAACAAAAGGATCGGGCGTACCTGCTTTATCTAAATCGAGCATTGCAGCTCTATCGGGGTGTGCTTGTGCAAATTCTTTGGCAGCTTCTCTAAGATAGCGCATTTCTGCATCAAAATAGCGAAGGGTTAAATCATCCATTAATTTGATACCTTGATTTGTCGAGTAAAAGATTAGAAATATAAAATCGCAGAGCGAACGGGATCGATAGCGGTTAGTTCACTGAGTAGCCGCGCCATTTGTTGTTCTATGTGGGGCTTATCTGAGGTGTTACGTTGGATTTTTGCTCGGCAAAGATGAAGTTGTCGTGCTTTCACTTCAAAAATATAGTCAGGCTCCCATTGTGTTAATGACATCGAAAGCGCTTTTTTATCAAGCTCTCGTAATAAATTTAATGCTAAATCATGACGAGCAAATTGTTCTGCTACTCGGTCCATAACGAGGTTTAATAACCATTTCTGCCTTGAAGTGCTGATATCAGGACGATGTTGTAGCCATTTTAATGCAATCTCTATACCTTCATTATCCGCTTGTGTGATGGCTTCAGTTTCTAATGCCAATATTGGTTCATCTTCAGATTGATGAGAGTAACTATTTGATAAACCTTGCATAGCATCAAAGTTTTCTTCCATAACATGTTGTTTTATCCAACTTAATGTTACTTCATCGGCAAAGGGAGTGCCGTCTTCCCATGACAGTTTTTCTAAATCAGGAAGACGAGTAAGAAACTGTTTTAAATCGTTTTTTATAACATCAGACCATGCATTCCAAGGAGCAGGTGATTTACTGAGTGCTTGATAGAGATACCACTGCACATCTAACCAAAAATGGTTAACACCTTCTGCAAAAAGCTTATCAGCTTGTTCTGCAAGCTCTCCCCAACTTTGTTGTAAATAAAGGCGTTTAAGTTGTGATCTTGCATCTGTTCTTGGGGGAGAAAGGCGAGTACAACCTTGTTGATCTTGTGGGGGAAGTTGATGAAGCGTATCCCATCTCACTACTTTCATTAATCTATGTCCTGCTAACCAGCCATTAGGTTGATTGCGTAAGTAGTTAGCAAGCATTTTAGATTGATCTAATAATTCACGACCTGATTGTATTGTCTCTATTGGCGTACTTTGTGATAAAGAAGGTGGCGTTGAAGATGAGTTATAAGTGGATTCATTTCTGCTGATATTTTGAGGAACTAATGAGCTTGTGCCACCAGATTGAGCAAGGCGTTTTTCGAGAGCTTGATATAATCCTGCAAGCTGTGGTCTTTCAGCTTCATTCCATGTTTCAAGCTCCGTTTCAATGGTGGCTAATAAGGCGATAATACGAGAAAACTCCTGACGATCGACTTCAGGATAAAGTGATAAGCTATCTAAAACGCGTTGTCCTGATAACCACTCTAAAGCAGACTTCCTACTCGTGGCTCGGCTAGGTAATAGCGTGTCGTGATAGCGAATAAGCAATCCACTTAAAAGCCCTAAAGAATCGGCAAGTCCGTGTTCACCTTCTTTGTGCAAGCGTGCCCAAATATAATAAGTCACAACTCGTACATCTTTGCAGGAATTGAGCAATAAGTTTTCAGCCAATAAGCAAATCAGTTCAGTATCTGCACCAGAGAGCTTATTGACTTCTTCTTTCATTCGCTCAAAGTCATCTTCATAATTGGGATCATCACCCACAGGTTGATTAGGAGTAATTGGTAATAACCAACGATCCCATAAATCGATTTGTTGTTGAGCAAATTGTTGCACTTTGTTTGTATCATCAGCAAAATATGATGAAATTAAGGTATCCAATAAGGACATAGTGAGCGTATTTCCTTTTGAGATAATAGGGAATGTGATTTTTATTTAATCTAAAAAGATCTTTTCCGGTAAAACAAAATTACGTAGTTGTAAGAGTGCGATTGGGCCCTCGCCCATTTCTGTTCTTAAAGTGTAATTGAGTGACTGGCCATTTAAGGTTTTCCAACTGACAGAATAACTACTGGTGCTACCGGCATAAGGGGCAATTTTGGCATCTTCTAATAAACGAATAATGCCCCAGACGCCACGATAATCACCATAAATACGTGTACCTGTGTTAGTGGTGATCCAACTGAGTGATGCACCAGAGGCAACGGTATCAGCCGGCCAAATAAAGCGTTGCCATTGAGGTTGTTGGTTATCATAGATAAGAGACTGTTTATCTATCATTAGATGGGTTTGCATGATGTCTGGTGATGTACCTGGGCGTAACTTAAAGTAAAGACGCGCTTCACCATTCGCAAAAACGACATCACCTAAGTAGCTTAGTTTATCTAAGGCTTTTAAGAACTCAAGGTTAAAGGAAATAGAAATGAAGAGAGTGAATTAAAATAAGCGTAATATTTTACACTTATTATTTTATAGTGATTAATACTTATTTTATTAAGTATTAATAATCAGAATAAAAAGTTTTTACTTGTACTATTATTAAAATATATTGATCTCGAATTGTTACTGTTTTATCTGTTTTTTATAATTAATAACTATTTTTTATAAGCATAAATTAAAATTATTCATTTAATTTTTTATTTCTGATTTATAAAATTAAAAATAATTTATAAATCTCTTTATGACAGTATTTTCTTCCATTAAATGAAACAAAATAAGTGTTAATAGTCTTTTTTTGATGGATTAATATACAGCTTTTTTTATGTATACATAGAGAGAAATAAGCAGAGGATAATTAATGACTAGATTAGTGTTTTTAGTGTGATAGACAATGACTTTTATAGGTATAAAAAGGGGAGTTAATCCCCCTTATATCGTTAATAATAATTAATTTAGCTATTTTAGGTAGTCTAACGGCCAGTGTTTAAAGTAAATATGATTAGCTTGCCAGTCTACTTTTTCTGTATTGTCGCTTAATAAATGGCGAGCTACTGTAAAAGCAAATTCAAAACTTACGCCTAATCCTTTTGCACTGATAAATTTACCATCTACAACAACATCTTGATCAAGATAATGACCATCGTCATATTTATCTGCTAATTTATCACCTGTGCTGTAATTACGACCTTCAAGAAGATGATGTGCTGCTAATACTTTTGCTCCAGAAGAGCATAACGCACAAATATATTTATCTTCGGCAATATGACGTTTAATAAATTGAATAACGTGCTCGTTAGCGCATAAACGATCGGTGCCTTTAGGGCCACCCGGCATCATTATTGCGTCATAACTGTGTGTCAGTTTTTCAGTTAATAGAAAATCAGCACTGATTTTAGTTTCAAAATAAGTATTTAATACCAAGGTATCCATGCAAGAAAGCACATCAACATGAATATCAAGACGGCGCATGATATCAATAAAAACAACAGCTTCACCTTCTTCAAATCCATCAGCTAATAAAACGGCAACCTGTTTCATTTTATTTATCCCTTATGTGTTTTTAGTAATGAGTGGATATTCTGAATATGATTAACAATGGTTTCTTTATCTTGTTTATCAATCGTATCAGCTGTGGCAATCCAGCTTCCTCCGCAAGCAACAACTTGTGGAATAGCAAGGTAATCACTTACGTTATTTAAACTAATTCCACCTGTTGGCATAAATTGCATTTGTGCATAAGGTGCCGCAAGTGCTTTTAGCATTTTTACACCGCCAGAGGCTTCTGCTGGAAAGAATTTAACTAAGGTTAGGCCTCTTTCAAGGGCAACTTCTATTTGGCTTGGACTGTTAATTCCCGGCACAATGTCGATGCCATTATTAAGACAATAATCAACTGTACTTGGGTTATAACCTGGCGAAATGACAAAGCTTGCTCCGGCTTCTTTTGCCATATCTGCTTGTTGTGCTGTTAATACTGTTCCTGCGCATAAAATAAGCTCAGGAAAATGCTCGTGCATTAGCTTAATCGCTTTAACTGCTGCAGGTGTACGAAAGGTGATTTCAGCAACAGGTAATTGATTTTGGGTTAGAATTTCACCCAGCCAGATTGCATCTTCAGCGCGATTAATTTGGATCACGGGGATCACTTTCAGTGAGGAAAGTGTATCAACAATTGACTGTGTCATGGTTATCCTTGATTAATGTATAGAATGAATCGGTGACTTTGTGAGGAATGATGGCTCCGTGATGTTGAATAACGAGCCCGGCTAATGTATTTCCCCATAAACAGCAAGTTGGTAAGCTGTGATTTTGTAGCCAAGCAGCAATAAAACCAGCATTAAACGAATCGCCTGCTGCAGTTGTATCAACAATAGAATCAATCGGTTTCGGAGAGACATAACCAGTATCTTTTCTATTAGACCAGAAAGCGCCATGAGCACCGAGTTTGACAATCACGTTTTGATTGCCCCATTGATGAAGGCGTTGTGCAATATCTTGTTCTGTCAAAATGGGTTGTTGCCAAAGCATTTGCTCATCATCACCCGTAACTAAAGCGATATCGCTAAGTCTGTACAATTTTTCAAACCACTCTTGTGCACGAGGTATTGAATCCCATAAGCGAGGTCGATAATTTGAATCCACAATTAAAGTGATCCCACGCTGTTTAAGGTGGATTAATTGTGTGAGTAGAGACTCTTTTCCCTCCGGCGTTAAAATAGCAAGAGAAATTCCACTGAGATAAATCACACTATTATCAGGAAGAGCATTGAGATGTGCTACAAAGCGGCTATCAGTGGCAATATAACGTGCCGCTGCATCATTACGCCAATAGTGGAAGCTACGCTCACCATAAATATCGATTTCAATGGCATATAGGCCGGGAAGTTTTTCGGGAATAGTAATAACAGACTGGCAGTTAATTCCTTCTTCTTCCCATGCTTTTTGCATTAAGGCACTGTAAGTATCAGTGCCTAAACCTGTCATATAGCGAGGATATAATGTAGGGATAAGTCGCGCTAAGTACAGCGCTGTATTTAGCGTATCACCACCAAAGCGCTGTTGTTGTGGTAAAAAAGGTTGACCACTCAGCTCTATCATACATTCGCCAATAATGGCGACAGCTCTATTTTTTTTCACAGTTTCCCATCACTTTTACAGACACGAATTTTATCTGCAACCACTGCTTTCATTGCAGCTTTACCTGGCACAAGGTAATGACGAGGATCACTTGCATCAGGGTTATCCAAGAAGTACTGCTTGATTGCGTTAGAGAAAGCTATTTTCAGTTCAGTTGCGACGTTAACTTTGCAAATACCCAAGTCAATACAACGGCGCACATCTTCATCAGGAATACCGGATGCACCATGAAGAACTAAAGGGATGTCTGTTTTTTGACGAATAATTTCTAAGCGATCAAAGTCGAGATGAGGTTCATGTTTGTACATCCCATGTGCAGTACCGATTGCAACAGCTAATGAGTCAATTCCTGTTGCTTTGATAAATTGTACCGCTGAATCAGGATCGGTGAATAAGGCATCTTTTGTATCAACGATAAGATCATCTTCCTGTCCTCCAAGACGACCTAATTCAGCTTCTACAGTGCAATCCCAATGGTGGCAGAAATTGACCACTTCTTTGACGATGCGAATGTTTTCTTCAAAATGAAAATGAGAGGCATCGATCATTGCGGATCGCACACCTGAGATGACTTTATGGCAGATATCAGGAATATCTTCATGGTGATCTAAATGTAGGGCAACAGGGATACGATATTGTTCTGCAGCTTGCTGACAAATAGAGATTAAATAATCACTACCTGCATAAGCAAACGTGCTTGGTGTACCAGCTAAGATAACAGGTGATGCCATCTCAGCAGCCGTTTCCATCACAACTTGAATTGTTTCCAAGTTATGAATATTAAAAGCAGGCACAGCATAATTTTCACGCTGTGCTTTATTGAGCATATTACGAGTAGAAACCAGATACATGTTTGCCTCTCACCTTTCGTTTAATTACGAATCATAATAAACGAAAGAAATAGAAAGGTAAAAGATCTAAATCACATTTTTATTGCCTTCGCACTGAAAGCAAATGAAAGGTAACTAGAAAAAATGGGCCATTTTAGAACTATAACAGGTGATCCCTTTGCGTAATAAGTTGTTTTTCGGTCGTCTTGACTGCCCTATCACGGTTTCAGCGACTTTTTGTACTAAGGTCTGTTTTTCTAAACGGCGAGTTAACGGTGTTTGTTTCTCCGTATAATCCTCACAAAAAATGACACTTACTTCTTGTGTTGCTTTCACTCCAGTTACTAAAGCTTGGATAGATGGAATTTCAAAACGAAAGTTATCTTTTTCGATAGGCAAAGGAAGTGAAGGCGTTTGCCATAAATTGATACGATCAGCACAATAAAGCGCGATAATCACGGCGCGTAATGACCAAAAACTACTAGCAGGACCACTGTAGTTATCAACTAAACGGGGATCGTGAGTAAATAAGCCTTGAGTCGGAGCGCCATTTTTTAATGCACCTTGAGAAATAAAATAACGTAGACTACTTTCAAAAGCGCGTTTTGCCTCACCTACTTTCACTGACGGACAGTGTAAATCGACACCTGCTAACAATGGAGCAGAAACCGCAAGACGGTAGCAAGCACTTCGACCAAAAAAAGGAATACCTTTTGGTGTCATAAAATAAAGGTAGTGCTGATTAAAGGTATTAAGTGATTGAGTAATGAATGCCGTATCAAATTGAGGATCAATTTTCGTTAACCAATACAGCGAATAGTAAAAACCCCACGCATTGTAGTAATCATAATTACCTTTTGCACCATCACGAAACCATCCATCACCAACATAAAATTCTTTTAATCTTTCATAGCGCCAATGGGCAATTGTGTCTTTTCCTGTAAGTGCTTTAATGACAAATTGGACAGTAAGAGGAAAGAAATGCCAGTTATTATCGACAATTTCACAGTGATTAACTTGTTCGAACCAAGTCATAATTTGTTGTTGTGAGGCGGGTGTTAATGTATCCCAAACCCATTCACGGCTTATCCAAAGAGTAAGCGCTAAATCAGATGCTTCACAAATTCGTTGATCGTAATCTTCAAGTTTTCCCCAATATCCTTTATGAAATGGATCAGTGCCATGAATAAAGCTTTGTTTGATCATTAAAGGTAAGTTGAAAGATTGCTGATTTAATCCCATCAACGTACTTTTTTTGCTACTAACAGTCCATGCAGCAAGTAGAGGAAGTACTCTGCTAACACCTTCAAGAGCATCAGTTCTTGCCGTTTGTTGCCCCGGACTTCCTGGATAATAAGCATGAGAGTAACCCCAGACTTGGTAATGATGAAAAGCCTGTGTGACATACTGTGTCAGCATTTCACATAAAGAGAAAAGTGACCGATTTTCATCACTAAAAAAGTCAGTGATCGTTTTATCATAGCGACGATAAGCCGATTTTCTGACTAATCGTCGAATGATATTTTCCTTAAATAAGCGTTGGTAAATTTCTATGTTTGGGTGCTCATAAGGGAGTTTTGGACGTGCTGAAGATGCAATTTTAATAGCCATTTTCGTATCTCAGAAAAAAGACGCATCCTTGCGAAACAAAACGGAGGTTGAATATTAAGGTTTTGCAGAATCCACTAATATTTGATAGTGATCTTGTCCCCAAAGAACAGGCTTTGGCTTATCTTTGATCCACTGGTAATACGCATTTTTTAGCTCTGTCACTTTTTGTGGATTTTGTTTGGCAAGATCAATTGATTCGGATGGATCGTTTTTATCGTTAAAAAGTTGAGGCTGATTTTTCCCATCATCATAAAAATAGAGTGCCCATTCACCGTCACGTACAGCCCAAGCACCTTTAGAGAGTTTTTCTAAATTAGGATTTGTAGGCGGTGTTTTACGTTGATAGGTTATCCATTGGTGATATCCATGCCAAAACTCTTGGTTTTCTTCGCTGTAATGTTTAGTGCCAGGGCCTGCCCAATAAAGATAGCTGTGAGGGGATTTTGTTGTTTCTCCTTTCAGTAAAGGCATGATGTTTTTCCCTTCAACATTTAGATTGCCAGGAATAGTAATACCTGCTGTTTGTAGCGCAGTCGGTAAAATATCAAGTGCGGAGATCATCTCATCACTTTTCATTCCGGCTGGAATAGTACCGGGCTGATAGGCAATAAAAGGCACTCTAACACCACCATTAAACATTTGCCCTTTAAAGCCTCTATCCATTGCATTCATTGGCATTGGTGATTCATTAACTGCACCATTATCTGATAAGAAAAAGATCAGCGTGTTTTCTAACTCACCGTTTTCTTTTAACTTTGCAATAATTTGACCAATTCCTTCATCAGCTGCATTTAAGGCTGCGAAGTATTTGTCTGCTTCAACATTACCAGTATCAAATTTCTCCATATATTTAGCGGGTGAAGCTTGTTCTAGCGGAATATGAGGAACACTGTAGGAGAGATTAATAAAGAAAGGTTTATCTTTATGTTCATCAATAAATTTTAATGTTTCATCTGTTAAAAGATGCGTGGTATAGCCCGGAGCTGGGACATTGACACCATTACGCCAAAATGCAGGCGAATTCCATAAAGCTACACCCGATGCGTAATAGCTAAAGTCATAATCAAAACCACGCTCATGAGGAGCATAACCTGCTTCTGGCGTTGAAATCATGTTGTCGTGATAATCACGAGTTTGCTTACTTTCATTAATTTTCGGTTTGCGAATAACTTTTGCATTATGCCATTTACCAATACTGGCGGTGGCATAGCCATTTTCTTGGAAAAGTGAAGGTAATAGTTTGATATCTTGGGGAATACCTAAAATGGCATCGTCATTACTGTAAGTACCAAAGCTTGCTGGAGAGCGCCCAGTAAAGATACCCGCTCGGGAAGGGCCACAAACAGGATGGGCAACAAAGGCATTGGTCATTTTAGCGCCATTTGTGGCCATTTCACTGACGTTAGGCATAGCAATGCGCGCCGCTTCTACCATTTTATTTATATCGCCTTCATAACGTGGCGGTGTGGATCTTTGCGCTAATGCATCAACATCTAAGGTATCCAGGACAAAATCAAGTTGTCCTGTACCTAAATCATCCATCACTATCAGTAAAATATTCGGCTTTTCAGGTGTACCACCTGCATTGGCTGATATTGGGATGCTTAAACATGATGTAGCAATCAGCCCAGCGAGTAAGCTTTTTTTAACAGAAGGTAAGATCACGGATTGTCTCCAGAATAAACAAGATAAAATAAAAAGAGTTACTTTAAGTAGTTTTTTTTCATCGCAGGAAGTGCATCACTAGCAAGGCCTCCGCGCGAAATAGCTTGTTGCATTAATTGCATGCCTATCGCGGTATGGTGAAATATTTTTTTATAAGAGCGACATAGGTAGTTATGGCGATGTTTTTCGCCTTCAATAGCAATAATGCGATGTTTAGGGCAACCGCCATAACATAAGCTTTGCACTTCACACTGTTTGCAAAGGCTAGTTTGTTTATCATATTTATTTTGACCAAAGCGCTGTTGCTGTTTTGATGTGGCTAAATGAGCAAGACTATTTTGATGAATATTGCCCAAATTATTGGCGGGATAGACATAGTGATCGCAAGAGTAAACATCACCATTGGCTTCAATGATTAATGCCTGACCACAGGTTTTAGATTGAATACAGGTTGATGCAGGATATCCCATCCATGTACCTAATAAACTATCAAATAAGCGGATATATATTTTCCCAATATCGCCTTGCCGTACCCATTCATCAAATACTTCAGCCATAAATTGCCCATAGCCTTCAGCCGGAACAGAAAATGGTGCTAATTGTGCATTAGGGCCCGGCGCATAATGTCCTCCGTGAGTATGAGGAAAGCGTCTATCGACTTCGACAATGGGAATAAATTGAAAGAAAGTGGAACCTAATTCTTTTAAGGCTTGATAAGTTTCTTTTCCTTTATTCCAGTTTTGGTCATTAACGACAGTGAGTGTGTTAAATTCGACGCCATACTCATTGAGTAACTTAATTGCACGTTTTACTCGTTCAAAAGTAGGGCTTCCATTGACTGAAATACGATATTTATCGTGAACAGCTTCAATACCATCAATTGAAACGCCTAATAGAAAGTGATTATCAGCAAAGAATTGTGCCCATTGGCGATTAATAGCAATTGCATTGGTTTGTACACTATTTGTAATTGTCTTGCCGTTAGCAAATTGCTTTTGGTATTTGACTACCTTTTCAAAGAAAGCCAATCCTGCAAGCGTTGGCTCTCCACCTTGCCAAGAGAAATCAACCTGATCGCCACCGTGTGACTGTATATAGTCTTTAATATAACGACGAAGTACACCATCTGGCATCACTGTATGGCCTGTCTCTTTTTCTTCATCTTGAAAAATATTTTCTTTTTCAAGATAAAAGCAGTATTCACACTTAATATTACAGTGGTAGCTTGTAGGTTTTGCCATCATATGAAAATAAGCAGGTTGATTTAATGCCATTAGTCGTTTCCTGAGTTTCTTCTTTATCCTGTTACATTACGTAAAATTTATCAAAACAAAAGAGATTAAAATCACAAATACGAAATAACGAAAGTAAATGAAAGGTTTTTTCGAAAGATAAATATAGTTATTTTCGATAAAATACTTTTGATTCGATACTATTTCATATTCTATTGACTATTTGAGCTATTTAGTTGGATTTGTTTTTCGAAAATAAATGAATGTATTGAAGCTTTAATCTTTATTTTGTGAGATAAGGCGAAGTTAAATCCATATTATTGTGTTTTATCTAGCCGTATATGGTGTGATCATAAGTATAGTGTTGCGTTATATCATTTTATTTATTGGAAACTGATGGCCTGAAGGCTATTATTGAAATGACACGAAAATAATCGTAAGTATTCGATGATGATTCGAAACTTTGTGAAAGAGATCAAAAGTTTTGTTTTTTTGCATTGTCGGTAAAAATTGGCGTAGTAAACTACATTCGAAACCAATCGAAAGAGAGTCTTTTGGTTTCGTAAGGAGACGAAAGTGAAAGCGGCAGTTGAGAGGCGTATGGAAATCCTCGATATGGTAAACCAACAAGGTAAAGCCAGAGTCGAAGATCTCGCTGAATTATTTAAAGTCTCAAGTGTCACTATCCGCAGCGATCTAAGTTTTCTTGAGAAAAATGGTTATATCGTTCGTTCTCATGGTGCAGCAATTCCTAATACAGGATTTATTGCCGAATTGAGTATCCACGAAAAACGTGGACAAAACGCGGGCATAAAAAC
This sequence comes from Proteus sp. FZP2095, assembly GCF_023701425.1. Taxonomy (NCBI): domain Bacteria; kingdom Pseudomonadati; phylum Pseudomonadota; class Gammaproteobacteria; order Enterobacterales; family Morganellaceae; genus Proteus; species Proteus sp. FZP2095. The sequence goes on along the minus strand of NZ_JAMQBJ010000001.1, from coordinate 1,959,690 downwards.
ATTAATCGGGAAAGCTGCCGCAACGCTGATAAAGGATGGAGACACCGTCATTCTTGACTCGGGGACAACTACTCGCGAAATCGCGACACATTTAAAGTCGCGCGAAAATGTAGTGGTCATGACTAACGGTCTGGATGTCGCAATGGAGTTAGCAAATACCTCAGGCGTGGAAGTATTAATGACCGGTGGTGTATTGCGAAAAAGTGCGTTGTCTTTTTCAGGCTCACAAGCTGAAAATAGCCTTAGAAATTACCGGTTTGATAAGGTTTTTCTAGGTGTTGACGGATTCGATTTACGTGTTGGTATTACCACACACAATGAACAGGAAGCTAGTCTTAACCGTTTAATGTGTGATATCTCAGAAACGATTATTGCGGTTGCAGATTCTACGAAATTCAGTAAACGCAGCTGTCATATGATCAGAGAATTTGGTGATATTGATATTTTAGTGACCGATTCGGGTATCCCTGAAGAATATATTCAGGAACTGAAAGAGCACAAAATCGAAGTGATTATCGTCGACGATAAGGCATCGTAATTTGCTAACTCCATTAGCAACACCGCCGGTGTTGATTATGGAGTTAGTATTTAATGCATCCTTTAGAAAAGATTGTTCAGCAACACAAATCAGGCAAACAGAATGGCATTTATTCTGTTTGTTCTGCTCACCCTTTAGTAATAGAAGCAGCTCTATTACAGGCGCTGGATAATGATTCCTTTCTGCTAATTGAGGCCACCTCTAATCAGGTTGATCAGTTTGGTGGTTATACGGGAATGACTCCCGCTGACTTCTACCAATATGTCATTGAACAAGCTGAAAATGTGGGTTTTCCTATCGAGAAGCTTATTCTTGGTGGCGACCATTTAGGGCCTAATCGTTGGCAACATCTTAACGCTGAAGAAGCGATGGCAAATGCAGATGTGTTGATTGCACATTATGTTGCCGCAGGTTTTAAAAAAATCCACCTTGATTGCAGTATGTCTTGTGCTGATGATCCAATTCCTTTAACCGATGAAATTGTGGCATCTCGTGCAGCTCGTCTTGCTGTGATTGCAGAAAAGACAGCAAAAGAGACCTTTGGCTCTAGTGATATTGTTTATGTTGTTGGTACAGAAGTGCCCGTTCCGGGCGGCGCGGCTGAAGAACTTGATACTGTTGAAGTGACTTCACCTGATGCTGCACGCAAAACGTTAGAGTGCCATCGCCAAGCTTTTCAAAATGTGGGCGTTGGTGACTGTTGGGAACGCGTTATTGGTCTGGTTGTGCAACCCGGTGTTGAATTTGATCATACAGGTATCATTGATTATCAACCAGAAGAAGCACAAGCATTAAGCCAAGTGGTAAATGATTATTCTCATCTTGTTTTCGAAGCACACTCTACGGATTATCAAACTAAAGAAGCTTATAAACAGCTAGTTCATGATCACTTTGCGATTTTAAAAGTAGGGCCTGCATTAACTTTTGCAATGCGCGAAGGTTTATACGCACTTTGCTCTATTGAAGAAACATTATTCCCTCAAGAACAGTGCTCTAAATTACGTGAAAAAATGGAGCAATTGATGTGCCGTGAACCGGGCTTTTGGCAAAAATACTATCATGGTGATGAGCGCCAACAAGCCTTTGCCCGAGTGTATAGTTTTAGTGATCGCATTCGTTATTACTGGCCTGATGCTGAGATTAATGCCGCCATCGATACATTAATGGATAACTTATCCGTTAAACCTATTCCATTACCGTTACTAAGCCAATATCTGCCTTATCAATTTACCCAATTTAGAGAAGGCATGATTGACGGATCACCTGAGTCTTTTGTTATTGCGAAAATTCGTGATGTGTTATCGGTTTATGCCGATGCGTGCTATGTCCATTAATTGAGGGAACCATGGAATATTTAAGTTATCAGACCGCTCAATTAGAGCAACTGAATGCATTTTGGACTGCGAAAGAAATTGAGCAACAACCAGAATGTTGGAAGAAAACATGGCAATCAGTAAAAGAAAAACGTGCTGATATTGAAGCCTTTCTAAATGAAGCGCTGGCTGTACCTCATGCGCGCATTATTTTAACTGGAGCGGGTACGTCTGCATTTGCTGGGAAAGCATTGGCTCCTATTTTAAGTGGCCATACAAAACGTCGCGTCGATGCGATTGCAACAACTGATTTAGTGGCTGATCCACAAGAATATTTAGCAGAAGATATTCCTACATTATTGATTTCTTTTGCTCGTTCCGGAAATAGCCCTGAAAGTGTGGCTGCATTAGATGTTGCGACGGAATGCCTATCACAATGTTATCACTTGGTGCTGACATGTAATGCAAATGGCAAGCTTTATGAGTATTGCCAAAATAACAGTAGTGCATTGGCACTGTTGATGCCTGAAGAATCCAATGACCGTTCTTTAGCAATGACCTCTAGCTTTTCATCCATGATGATGGCTGCGGTAACTATCTTTTTAGGTGATAACGTTTTTAGTGATTCGATTGCTCCTTTTTTTAGCCACTATAAAGCGCAGTTTAATAAAGCAAATCAAATTATTAGGGATAAATACGCGGGTAAGTTTAAACGGGTTATTTATCTTGGAAGCGGTGGATTGCAAGGTTTAGCGCAAGAAGCTGCGTTGAAAATGTTAGAGCTAACAGCAGGTAAAGTGGTTGCGAGCTTTGATACTCCATTAGGTTTTCGACATGGGCCTAAGTCTATCGTAAATAAAGAAACTTTAGTGGTGATGTTTTTCTCTAATGATCCTTATACACGTCAATATGAGACTGACTTATTACGAGAGGTTATTCACGATAATGCATCAGGCAAGGTGATCGCGATCACCGCACGAAATGATAACGCTTTTTCGCCTGAGAGTTTTGTTTATATTCCTGCGTTAGAGAACTGTTCTGATGTGGCGCTATTGTTCCCTTACTTGATGTTGGCGCAATCATTCGCATTTCACAGTTCCATTGCACTAGGGAATACGCCTGATAACCCGTCTCCGACAGGAGAAATCAACCGCGTTGTACAAGGCGTCACAATTTATCCGTTCTCACACAAAAAAGACGACACACAGTCTGTTTTAAATTAATAAAATATAATAAGAGAGCTAATCATGAACACACCGAATATTGTCTGGACCCGCATTGATGAACGTTTACTCCATGGTCAAATCCGCATTACATGGGGTAAACATACAGAAGCAAACCTGATTTTAGTGGCTAATGATGACGCAGCCGAAGGCCCTAATGCTGCATTTATGCAAGCAGGAATGAAAGCATCAGCAGGTGGTGAATATGCTGTTCGCTTCTTCTCTATTCAAAAGACTATTGATGTTATTAGTAAAGCATCTCCTCGTCAGAAAATTTTTGTTTTGTGTAATAACCCGAAAGATGTTGCCCGTTTAGTGGAAGGTGGCGTGCCCATTACTCACTGTAATGTTGGCAATATGCATTTTCATGAAGGAAAACGCCAAATTGCGAAAACTGTATCAGTCAATGATGCTGACATTGAAGCGTTTAAAAGCCTCGTCGCAAATGGGGTCACTTGCACAATCCAAAACACTCCCGATCAGACACCTGTTGATGTGTTAGCGCTCGCATCAGCCTGATAACTTCCTGAAGAAAAAACCTGCATTAGCAGGTTTGAGGATTATTTATGATTTTTGAAGCTTCTTTAGTGGCTTTATGGGCCTTCTTTTGCGGTATAGATAAGTATGACGTTGCATTAAATATTCACAGACCACTCATTACAGGGCCTGTTGTTGGCCTGATTATGGGTGATATGCAAGTTGGATTAATTGCAGGTGCGACGTTAGAACTCGCGTGGTTAGGGCTTGTTCCTAACGCAGGCGCTCAGCCACCTGATGTGACGTTAGGTACGATTGCTGCTGTTGCTTTTGCTGTGATGACAAAACAATCACCTGAAGTTGCTATGGGGATTGGTATGCCAATCGCAGTGTTAATGCAAATGTTAGTGATTGGCTTCTTTGCAGTGACGGCTTTCACTATGGGGAAAGCCGATAGGTATGCTGAAAGAGCTGATGCTGCGGGGATTTCACGGTTACTTATTATTACCATTACGGTGCGTTCATTGCTCTATGCTTTAGTTGCTTTCGTGACGGTCTATTTTGGTGAGCATGCAGCTCAATGGATTGATGAAAATACCCCGAAAGTGTTGCTCGAAGGTTTAGGTATTGGCGCGAAGATGGTTCCGGCAATTGGTTTTGCTATGTTGTTGAAAATTATGTGGTCAAAAGAAGTTGCAGGTGTGTTCTTCATTGGTTTTGTGATGACAACCTATCTAAAGCTCCCAATTATGGCAGTCGCTATTTTGGGCGCATCAGCCGCTGCGCTCTACTTCTTCTTTAGTGGTAACAACAAAAATACAAGTCAGCAGAATGAGGATTTCGAAGATGGTATCTGATAATAGCACCGCATTAAAAACGCAGGATAAAACAGAAACGGGTTCTTTGATTGATGGCATTGATGAGTATCAAGATACCACTGTCAGAAAAGTTATCACTAAAGGTGACCTTTGGAAGTGTGCATTCCGTGGTTTATTTATGGAAGGTAACTTTAACTTCGAACGTATGCAAGGTGGTGGATTTGCCTTCTCGATTATCCCTGCATTAAAGAAAATTCATGGGAATAATAAGCGTGACTATGCAACATCACTGAAAAACCATCTGCAATTTTTTAATGCCAGTCCTAAGCTGTTTACCTTTTTATTGGGTACAGCCGTTGCAATGGAAGAAAACAAAGAAAAACCATCGACTGTTAACGTCATGAAAGTTGCGGGAATGGGGCCAACCGGGGGAATAGGTGATGCTATCGACCATATGACCTTGATGCCACTGACATTAGCATTGGGTGCATCTATTGCAATGGAAGGTTCGATTGCAGGACCTTTTGTTTTCTTCTTTTTATATCAAATTGTGCACTTTTTAGTGTATTTCGGGCTGATGTTTATGGGTTATCGCGCGGGAACCGCTGCGATGGTCAATATGAGTGATGCCACTGAAAAGCTGGCTAAAGCAGCCAATATTATGGGGATTTTTGTTATCGGTGCGCTGAGTGCAACTTTTATCAAGGTGCAAACCACCGCCTCGCTGGAGCTGGGAGGAAAGGTGGTTGAATTACAAACTGCGCTCTTTGACAAAATTATGCCGAACTTATTACCTCTGTGCTTGGTTTTCCTTATGTACAAAATGGTTAAAAGCACCGGTTTTTGGGGTAAGCCTCCGGTATTGATTTTCTCAACTCTTGCATTTGGCGTTGTCGGTCACGTATTAGGGTTCTTATAACAGAAAACCTTTATAGCCGTCGTTATTGTCAATCGAAATACATTATTAACTTGCTATAAACGGGCAGGAGAGTCTTCTGCTGCCCGCAAGGAGTCACTCATGATAGGTCTTATTGTTTCAGGACATCTTAATTTTGCCTCTGGTATGGCATCAGCCGTAAAAGCGATTGCCGGCGAGCAAGAAGATATCGCATTTATCGATTTTGTTGAGTCAATTTCTCCTGATGAACTTGAAGAAAAAATGCGTGAAGCGATCAACTCAATGTCATGTCAGCAATATCTATTCCTAACAGATTTACCTGGTGGAACACCTTGTAATCGTGCAATGGCCATTATGATGAAAAATCCTGCCGTTGAAGTATTAGCGGGTGTGAATCTACCAATGATTGTTAATGCGGCTTTCGAACGAGAAGGGTGTTCAACATCAGAGTTAGTGCAAATATTACGCGAAATAGGTCAAGACAGTATTCAAGATATTCGTGAGCAATTGGCACAAATAGATAGCAATGATGTTGAAGAAGAAGACGGTTTATGAGTCAGCAATATGCCATTTTAGCCGATCGAACTTTTACACCAGAAGGTATTCGTTATCTTTGCTATGTCCGTGTTAAAGACGATGTCATTGAATCAATCACCACGCAAGCACCAACAGATTGCCCCATTATTCGCCTAAAAGGGAAATCGTTATTACCCGGTTTTGTGGATATTCATATTCATGGCCGTGAAGGTGCTGATGTAATGGATGCGACTCAACAAGGATTACAAACCATTGCTGATGCTTTAGTGAAAACAGGTGTAGTTGCATGGGTTGGTACAACCGTTACTGCGCCTATGGATGATATTCGCCAAGCATTATCACAAGTACGTGAGTTTTTGTCGAAGCCACAAACTTCTGGCGCACAGTTACTTGGGAGTTTTTTAGAAGGGCCTTATTTTACTGAGCGCCATAGAGGCTCTCATCCTGTGAAATATCTAAAAGCACCAACGATATCAGAGCTAGAAACATTGCTTGAAAGTGCGGGAGACACATTATTGCGTGTCGCTGTTGCGCCGGAAGCACAAGGTTCGATGGAGGCGATTGATTGGTTGGTCAATCGAGGCATTAAACCTAGTGTGGCGCATACAGCGGCAACTTATGAACAAACATCAGATGCTTTTTTACATGGCGCTGATTGTGGTGTGCATTTGTATAACGGAATGACGGGACTTCATCATCGCGAACCGGGATGTTGTGGTGCCGTGTTGTATCACAATGTATTGGCGGAATTGATTGCAGATGGCATTCATGTTCATCCCGTTATGATGCAATTAGCGTATCGCATGAAAGGTTATCAACAACTCGCTTTAATTACTGATTGCATGCGAGCTGGTGGGTTACCTGATGGAGATTATAGGCTGGGTGCACAAACTGTAAGTGTTACTCAGGGGCAGGCCAAAACAGCCGATGGCTCTTTGGCTGGGAGCACATGTAGCTTAGACAGTGCATTAAGAAATATGGTGCAACTCGCACATGTTCCTGAATGGGAAGCAGTACAAATGGCGAGTGCGATCCCCGCTGAGTATCTCGGTATCGGCGACAAATTGGGTTATATCAAAGCGGGGCGACAAGCCAGCTTTGCTGTGGTGGATGAATGTTTTCATCTCACCGATACATTCATCAGAGGAAATCATATTTACTCTGTATCCGGGGAAAATGTGTAGCTTTTCAGTTATGCACCCATCAGTAAAAATGAGGTATTTATAATGGAAATTCGTCAACCAATTCATAGTGAACATGCTAAAAGGCTTGATACAGAAGGACTTCGCAAGGAGTTCCTGATAGAGAACTTATTCTGTGAAGGGGAAATGAATCTCACTTATAGCCATATAGATCGTATTATTGTTGGCGGTATTGTTCCTACAACACAGCCTTTAGCATTAATGGCGGGTAAAGCCTTAGGCGTTGATTTCTTTTTAGAAAGACGTGAGCTAGGTGCCATTAATATTGGTGGCGCTGGTAAAGTGGTTGTTGATGGTGAAGTGTTTGATATTGGTTCTCGCGAAGCCATTTATATCGGAATGGGCGCTAAAAGCGTTGAATTTATGAGTGATAGCGTGGAAACACCTGCTCGTTTTTATATGAATTGTGCACCAGCACACCACACATATCCAACCCGCAAAATTACTCAACAACAAGCCTCACCTGAAAAATTAGGTAATACAGAAAATTGCAACGTTCGTACTATTTATAAATTTTTACACCCTTCAGTACTACCAACGTGTCAATTATCCATGGGGATGACAGTTCTTGAACCGGGTAGCTTATGGAATACCATGCCTTGTCATACTCATGAACGCCGTATGGAAGTATATCTCTATTTTGATATGAAAGATGACAATGTGGTTTTCCATTATATGGGAGAGCCAACGGAAACTCGTCATTTGGTTGTTCGTAACGAGCAAGCGGTGATAAGCCCTAGTTGGTCAATTCACTCCGGTGTGGGCTCAGCATCTTATACTTTTATTTGGGGAATGGTTGGCGAAAATCAGGTCTTCCACGATATGGACCATGTAGCAATGAAAGATCTGAAATAACCATAAATAGTTATATTTTCTTCTTATCCTACATATAAAAAGGTGTGGCTATAAGGCCACACCTAAGAGGTTATTGTTATGAATTTATTCGATTTAAATGGCAAGGTTGCTATTGTTACAGGTTGTAATACTGGGTTAGGTCAAGGTATGGCTATTGGTTTAGCAAAAGCCGGTGCTGATATTGTGGGCGTTGGAATTCAAGATGCGCCTGAAACTCGCCAACAAGTAGAGGCATTGGGGCGCCGTTTTCATTACATTACGCAAAATTTAATGAAACAAGATGGATTACAAGCGCTGGTGGATGAAGCAACTTCTGTTATGGGGCGCATTGATATTTTAGTAAATAATGCTGGTATTATTCGCCGAGAAGATCTTTTGGAGTTTGGTGAAAAAGATTGGGATGATGTGATTGATATTAATCAGAAAACACTATTCTTTTTATCTCAAAAAGTGGCTCGCCAATTTGTGAAACAAGGAGAGGGGGGCAAAATAATTAATATTGCTTCTATGCTCTCTTATCAAGGTGGTATTCGTGTACCTTCTTACACCGCAAGTAAATCTGCAGTAATGGGACTAACTCGCGCATTGGCGACTGAACTTTCTCAATACAATATCAATGTAAATGCAATTGCTCCGGGCTATATGGCAACAGATAACACTGCTGCTCTGCGTGCTGATGATGCTCGTAATGCTGCTATTTTAGAGCGTATTCCTGCTGGACGTTGGGGAACACCAGAAGATGTTGCAGGTCCTGCAATTTTCTTAGCCTCTAAAGCCAGTGACTATGTTAATGGATTCACCATTGCCGTTGATGGTGGTTGGTTAGCTCGTTAATTTCATGGAGAAATAGGATGGAACACGCTAATACAGAGGCTTTGCAAAGAGAGCTTGTATTACAAAACATGAAGCGAGTGTATCGTTATCAATCGGCTAATCAAGTTCGCAGTGTTCGTCGCCGTAGTGGTAAAACCCGTTTTATTAAAGACACAGATTGGGAACGCGGTGTTTTATGGAGTTGTGTAAGTGCAGCATGGCAAGCTACACAAGATGAAGAATATCTTAATGGCATATTGAATTACACATTACATACAGGGTTTAGAACAGGTCCTAATGCGCGTTTTGCTGATGACCATGTTTGTGCACAAGCTTATTTGGCTATCAGTCCGCTTTTTGAGCAATCTGAAGTGATTGAACCAACAATCAAAGCATTTGATATCATGCTCAATGAACCTAAGCCTGGCCGTGAAGATTGGTGGTGGTGTGATGCACTTTTTATGGCGCCTCCAGGATTTGCTGCATTAGCCGAAATCACCAATGAGCGACGTTATTTAGATTATATGCACACAGCTTATTGGGATGCGATTGACCATTTACGTGATCCTGAAACAGGGCTTATCTTCCGTGATCATCGCTATATTCCTGATGGTCAAGGCAATGAATTACGTGAAGCTAATGGTGAAAAAGTATTTTGGAGTCGTGGTATTGGTTGGGTTTTAGCTTCGATACCGCGTATCTTAAAATATATGCCTGATGATTATCATGGTCGTGAACGTTATATTGCATTATTTAAAGAATTAGCGACCTCCATCCTAGATTATCAACATGAAGATGGTTTTTGGCGGACTAGTTTACTCGATCCTGATAATTTTCCTGCACCAGAAAGTTCAGCAACAGCGCTATTTTGTTATGGGCTAGCATGGGGAATTAATCAGGGAGTATTAGAGAAAGATGTGTATTGCCCCGCATTAAATAGAGCATGGTCAGCATTACAAACCTGTATTCATGACAATGGCATGATAGGTTGGGTTCAACTTCCGGCATTTAACCCTCGTGAAGTGAAGTTCGAACATAATATGGATTATGGTGCTGGTGCTTATTTATTAGCAGGAAGTGAAGTTTTAAATCTTTTGTAAAATTGCTAGAGCTTTGATATTGACGCTTTGTTGTTTTTCTTGCGCTTTACATGCCTTCCGTGCAATATTTTCCTATCTAGGATGCCGACTAAAAATAAGGTCGGCTTTTTTATTTTTAATATAATAAGAGGTAACAGTAATCTGTTACCTCTTATTTTAAATTTGGGTGCTTAGATAAATACGCAATTATTGAAAAAGGAAACTGTGGGGGAGTGCTCCCCCACAAGATTAATATAAAGTAAACGTTATATTAACCTGAATAGTTAAATATTCAGTAGTTGGTATGAATAAATAAGGTATTTACTCTCTAATAATACGCGATTCGATATTATCATCGTCACGATCATCAGTCCGATTAAAGAATATTTTTTCATTTCCTCTTGCACTCCGATAAAGATAGAGGCAAAATCAAATTGTTGGTGTTTGAGTCCGCCTCGGTGAATATACAATATATTTTCCGGGGCTTTTCTCTTTCTGGTGTTTGCAAAATGCTTGAACCAGATTGATCCAAGCACCCGTGCAGAGAATAACAAAATAATCATCGGGCACAACACATTTATTTTTAATAATAAAGCTAGCGATTTGTTTTTGCTTTTTTTAAATGATTTATTTGTTAATTGAGATAAATAATAAAATAAGAGGTAACAATAATCTGTTACCTCTTATTATAAATTTGGGTGCTTAGATAAATACACAACTATTGAAAAAGGAAACTGTGGGGGAGTGCTCCCCCACAAGATTAATATAAAGTAAACGCTATATTAACCTGAATAGTTAAATATTCAGTAGTTGGTATGAATAAATAAGGTATTTACTCTCTAATAATACGCGATTCGATATTATCATCGTCACGATCATCAGTCCGATTAAAGAATATTTTTTCATTTCCTCTTGCACTCCGATAAAGATAGAGGCAAAATCAAATTGTTGGGTATGATTTGGCCTCGATTAATGTTAAATAACGTAATCGGGGCTTTTCTCTTTCTGGTGTCTGCAAAATGCTTGAACCAGATTGATCCAAGCACCCGTGCAGAGAATAACAAAATAATCATCGGGCACAACACATTTATTTTTAATAATAAAGCTAGCGATTTGTTTTTGCTTTTTTAAATAATTAATTTATTCGTTAATTTATATTTAATAAAAAAGAGTCTCGATATTCTTATGTCGAGACTCTTTAGTTTAAAAGTTACGAAATTTACTTAACTAAATTAATAACAGTAGGTGTTGCCTGTATGGTTGTTGTCGTAATAAGAGTGTTGTTATTGTAGTGCTTAATAATAACACCGGGTTGAGGTGTTGTTAATTTCCATATTCCTTTTACGGTAATAGTACTATTTGTTGATTGCGATTCTGCTGTAAGCCAATGGCGAGAATAAACACTAACTTCTATTTGATCACCTTTATCATCAAATTGATCTTTTTCTCGACCTTGATATAAATTTAAATCTGGATTAACAATACTTAATGTTAATTGCTGATTTTGTATTTTAGCCATGACCATAACCGGCGCATCACTGGATAATAATGTTGCATCCGCTGACTTTAACTGAGTGGCTTCAAAAAAAGCATATCCCTCTTCTTGGGTTATTTTATCTTTTACCGCATGAAGCTGATCATTATGTTGTAATACTATGTATTCGGGAGCTTTATTATTTTGTGCTTCGATAGCTATTGCATATTCATAATTTGCATTACTTGGTGCTTTACCATGATAAATAACAGCTGTTGCAAATAATTGTTCTGTCGGTTTTGAATTTCTATCATCAAGTGAATGTTGTTTTTGATAACTAAACTCTACGGTTTGTCCTTTAGTCAACTTATATAAATTACCGGCAGGATCAATTAAAGTATCTGCATTATTTAAAGTTAACTGAGTACCTAATTGATTAATCTCTTTGCCATTAATTATCACTGATTGTAATTTAGGAACAGCGAACTGGAATAGTGTTGTTTCTGTTGAATGTTGCTTATCATCATTTTCAATACCTGAGCCTAAAGCGATCACTCTATTATCAAATAAGAAATAGGATTTATTTGCCTTCAAGCTCTGTTGTTGATATTTACTGTGGCCATGTAATTTCATAGCAAACATACTGTTGTTATTTAATGTATTGGCACCAGAATAACTCTCAGTTGAAAGCAACATTTCTTCAATACCCGCACTAGGCAATTGATTAAGTTTTGCCTCAAGTTCGTTATATGGAAGATGGATTGTGGTTGTTCCTGGGTATCGATTCCAATCCCACCCAGCATGGCTAAACCCTGATTGAGTTAAATTAGCTGGAATAATTTCTAATTGTCCATATTGTAAATAGCGTCCATAACGATTGTTATTCTCATAACTTTCATTACCAACAAGATAGCGACTAAAACCACGAGCAATTGCAAGCCAGCTTTGTTGTGGTGACTGGGCTGATGCTCTGCGTTGTATTGCCATTGACGCATAATTCATTGCCCATGCACCAACAGGTTCATTTTCAGCCTTAATACCTTCAAAATGTGCTTTGTTATCTAATTTTGCATAAGCGGCAGATAATGTGGGATCTAACTTCTGTTTACCATCAGGAGTTCCTGCTAAGGCCATCCATTTAAATGGAGCTATTCCAATTTTATGTAATCCTGTGGGATGACGGCCACTTAATACCACAGGAATTTGTGTCTCTTTAGTGTAGATCCGCATTTTTAACAGAACATCTTTTAAACGCTCATGAGCTGAAGTTGATAAGCGAAAAGGAGAGTCACTTAATGCATAAACACTCGGTGCTAAACCCCCAAATGCGTCTTTAGCGTAGGCTGGATAATGTTGTGAATGATGAAAAATAGAACCATCAGATTTAAAACCACCGGCAACGCCTTTTGAACTTAGTATGGTTTTATTGAGCCAGTTTTGCAGTTGTGCTAAAGCTTGTTGGCGTTGTTGATAATCTGGCAACATCAGTAAGCTTTTTATCATCCACTGTAATTGAGTATTGAGAATATCAACGTTCGCATCAACGATTTCATCATCTTTTTCGAAAATCCGTCCACTGGCGTTGTACCACATCATCGCTTGCTGAGTAGGGGCTAAGAGGTTGTTTTTTGCGAGAATATGACGACCAATAAACCATGCATCAAAAAGCTCTCTGGTTTGATAGCCAACATGAGTAATAATCTGATAACCACTACCTCGCGTAAAACCTTGTTCAAGAACGTAACGAGTTCCTAATAAATAGAGATCTTCTAATTTTTTTCGATCGGTTGCTGATAAGGAATTACTACGCAAGTAAATAGCAGTTTGAAGAAGTGTTTTACCCACATCTCTTAGCATATTTGTATCAAGCAATGCTTGTTTTGTCTCATCACTAAATACACCTTCGACTTTCATAAAGTTTTGCCGGTTAGGATGATCTAGTGCTTTCCCTGTTATTGAACCATCAGCGTGTTGTGTTAATTCTAATTTTTCCCAGAGTGCTAAATTTTTATTTAGCATGTCAGAGGTGATTTTTTTCTCGCTACTAATTCCCTGATAATACTCAAAACGCTGGTAAATCGATGCCATCTCAGCTTGATCGTCATGAAATTCGGTATCGAAATTTAGAGTTGGATAATGCGCTTTAAACATCTGATCGTACATCAGTAAAGCACTCCAGTTTTTACTGACCATGGTATTTACTGCATTGTTTACGTACGGTGTTTGATAGTCAGGAACTGCCCAACGATTATCTAAAGGTACACTCATAATAATTTGATCAAAAAATAGAGTTCCAGCCTGATTTGGGGCTGCTATCACTAATTGATCAAATTGACCTGTTGCTGTGCCTTGCATATCACGAAAAGGAATTGCAATACCTCTCCATCCCGTAAAATCAAGTTGAGTATCGAAACTTAATGCAATTTTATTATTTTGTTTAAATGCAAATGTTAATGGGGAAGATTGAGGTTTCTCATTATAAATCCACATCATAAAAGTGAGTGGTGTCGCTGTATTTTTATCATCTTGGTAATTAACAATATTATTTAGTGTTAATGTTGTTTGTGGTTGATATTGCCATTTGAGTGATTGTTCACCATCTTTAGCATGCTGTTTGCTCAGTGATAATTGATTATTACCTGAAGTGGTGAGGGTATTAGGTATTTCACTCTCAAAGAGATAAATATCACCGAAAGTTTCATGGGAAAGAGAAGGTAATGCCTGTGCGGGTAATGATAAACATAAACTTAATGCTATTGCATGTGCTAAAGGATTTTTTATTAGCATAATCAGATTTCCTGCAAATAAAAAAGGAACGCAAGTGCGTTCCTTTTAGTGATATCAAGAGAGAGGTGAAAGTTTGATTTCTTGTGGAATACCAAAGTAACTGGTAAACGTTAGTTCAGTGTTATCACCTGAAACGTTATATTTTACGTCACTATTTTTATCAGTAGGTTGCCATTTCCCGTTGATGATGACATTGATAGTAACGGCAGTTGCTGCTTTCTGACGTGTCATGTTTAAATCCGGTGTAACAGCACTAACAGTGAGTGTATTTCCTTGATGATGAGTCATCACAATCGCAGGTTTATCAACCTTTTTGATCCATTTATCTTCGATTGAAGCAGATTGATAAAAGGCGTATCCCGTCACGTTGCTGAGTTTATCGTAAATAATATGAACATCTTTATCTTTACGAAGAACCTGATATAACCCATTATTTTCACGGAATTTTTTAGCCATTTCTCCCATTTTTTCAGGAGTCGCATCTAAAAAGACCATATACTCATAACTGGAATCTTTAGGTTGAACACTGTGATCAATCCAGGCTGAACTGAAGTTTCCTTCTGTTGGCTGGCGATTTTTATTTTCAGCCGAAGTCTGGTGTTGACGACTGATATTCACTTTTTCAGCTTGAGTAATTAAATAACCATTACCGTTGCTATCAATTAACCAATCACCCTGTTTTAGTGTTGCTTGATAAGGAAACGCTTCAACTTTTTGCCCATTAATCCAAATGGTATTTAATGATGGCGTTATGGCATGTTGAAATAAGGTTGTTTCAACATCTTTATTCTTATTACTGCTATTTATATTGCTGCCAATAAAAATTAAGTGGTTATCAGTGGCTAATACACTCTTTTTCGCGGTAAAATTAGGATCAAAACGCTCAAGATTAGCAGGATAAATCAGATCGAATGCCATCATGCCATATTGACCTTCAAGAGCTGATGTCCCACTAAATCCACGCTCGCCACGTTGCATTAATGTATGAGGTTTAGGGCTGTCTAATTCTTTAAGAGGAAGATGAATTGTGGTTGCCCCTGGCATTCTATTCCAATCCCAACCTTCTTGCTGATAGCCTTGTGAAAGCTGCGAACCATTATTCACTATTTGAGCGACACCATGACTTTGATAACGACCATAACGGTTATCTTTGTTATAAATTTCAGATGACCAAACATTGGTATTATAAGCTTTCAGTGTCACCATTTTATCTTGCCAGCGATGAATACCAAAAGCCCCACCATTAAAGGCATAGAAACCTTGAGGTAAAGCAGCTGGTGCAATAGTTTCTCCAAAAATAGCTTTCGATTCGCTTTGTGTTTTATCACTTATTGCAAGATAAATAGACGCGAGTGTTTTATCTGGAGACGGTTTTGCAGACATGGCAAGCCAGTAGTAGCCTTGTGCGACGGATTTTAACGAAGGTGAGTTAAAAGGGTGTCGCCCAGCAAGAGGTAACCCAACTTCAGGGTTACTGTAAATCCACGCTGAAACCATTGCTTTTTTCAGGTTATTCCAACCGCTTTCACCCACTGAAAATGGTGTGCCGCGTAGTAAATAAATAAGCTGAGAGGCATTTTTAAAGGCAGGGAAAGAGTAACCTGGATAGTTACCTTCATGGCGCCACGCTGTGCCATCAGGACGTAAACCATCTTTACCGCCTGGTGGTACTTGAGTTAACGCCCCTGTGATGTAATGACTGAAAGTATTAACTAAGTTGATGCGTTTTTGATCATCAGGCTCTAGCAGTAATAAGGCTAAGTGCTGACGAGATAAGGTGTTGAAATAGTCTAAGTCTGAACTATCTGCTCCTACCTTCATATCAAAACTACTTTTAAACTCTCGTGAATACCACAGTAATGAGTCATAAACTTGAGTTTGTAGTTTTGCTTCTTTTAAGGCATCAGACATTAATAGTGTAGAAATGTACCACCAACGAGAACTGTATCCCCAGTGATGGGTTGTGACTAATGCACTCCCTTTAACAAAGCCTTGGTCTAATAAATGCTTTGTCATTAATAAGTACATCTGTTTTAACTGGGCTTTTTGTGTCGGATCTTTTTCAAGGACATAAGCACGGCTGATATTAAACATTAATGTTGTGTAGTTACCAAGAATGACATAATTATCAAAAAGTCGCTTATCTTGAGCATTAAGGTTTTCTGGCTGATAAATAATGGTTTGTTTATCCGTGATCAGATGTCGCCCTTGTATTCCACCATCCGCTAAAGTACGAATATTGAGTGCATCAAAGTCACTTTTTAATTTACTAATATTTTCTTCTAGTGCGAGATTTGTCTCTTTTTCACCACCGACAAATTCATTAATCAAGCGTTGACGAATAAGATCAATCGCCGCTAAGTTTTCAGGTGTCACGGGTAACTGAGGTTGCACGTTATGAAATTGGATCTCAGGCTCTGATAAGCGTGTTTTAACTTGATAATCAGACCATTGATAGCGAGCATCATCGATAGAAAACATAATGCGATCGATATAGATTTCACCCTGACCTACATTAGATGGGGCTTTAAATCGAATACTGTCGACATTAGCACCTAAAGAGCGACCAATGCTGTCTTGAGTACCATCAGAAGAGGTATTCATTGCATTTAAGGTCATCTCTCGATTTTCAAGATCGTTATTTAAAGAGATCCCAACAGCACGCCAGCCAGTGAAATTTAGTTTTACTTTAAAACCCGCTTGTGCTTCGCTCGTTGAATTCAGTTTCTCTCCAAAATCGATAGTAAGATAACCATCAATGGGTTTTTCATTATAAAGCCAAAATGATAAAACAGGTGTTGATGCACGTCCCCATGCTTTAGACGCTTCTTTATCTGTTGGGACAATAAGTTTTTTATGCAAAGTAAAACTGCTGCCACCTTTCCATTTCCACAAAAGGGATTGGCTTCCCATAACACTACGCTTATCAGATAACGTCAGTGTTGAGTTTTTATCTGATGAAAAGTCCGCTAATGGGTTACTTTGCGCAAAGTGATAGATTTCTGACTGCATCAGATTTTTAGGATCAAATGCAGGATTGCTGGTAGCTGCAAGTGCATTATAAGGGGCTGATAATAGCCCCAGTGTCATAGCAAGTGCAGTAAAGCGAAATATCGGCATTATTTTTCTCCTTAGAAACGTTGGCTAACGGTGAAGCCAATGCGTCCTTCATTGAATTTGTCATAACGCTGATATCCCATTGTTGTGCCTAAATTTAACGATTGGGAAATATCGAGATTTGCCCCTAATTCAGCACTAATAATGTCGCCACCAACACGATTTCCTTTAATATCGAAGGTGTTTCCTCCAGTATTAAAATAAGTGAGGCTATGACGTTGATTAATATTATTGTCACCTGCAATATCTTTGAAATAACGCAAATTAAGGGATGGAGTTAATTTGCCATAAGCGGTTTGATAGTTATTCCATAAAGCAACTGAACCACCTAATTGATTAACAGCATAGCGTTGGCCATAAGTTTGCATAGATAATGTAGAGCCCGTTTCTTCCCATGAATCAATATTTAGCCATTGATATTGGTAAGTCAGCATTGGTTTAATATGGATGAAATCAAAATCAAAATAGGTTCCAGCGTTAATTTGATAACCTAATTGCACACCAGAATAATCACCTTTTGCTTTGGTATTTCCTTCCCATCCTGTATTACCACCGATATCTCGTTCGCTATCGACAGTGTAATAACCAATATTTAAATTACCGTTTAGGAATAATGTGTCACTATACCAACCGGTGTAAGGCATAAATTCAAAATGGTTAATTTCTTTACTTGCGTTACGTTGTTTGGCATCAGCTTTTGCGTAGTTATAAGCAAAAGAAACACCGATCAGAGCATCTTGATTAATTTCGTAATCAGTACCGATTTGAATGCCTGTGCGGTAAGTGTTGTAACCGTTAACTCCACCTTGATTGCTTTGCGTACCATAACCGTACAGCACATTAGCCCAGCTATTCCAGCCAGCTTCTCTTTCTTCAATAGGCAATTGGTTATCATAGCGTAAATATCGATGATCAATATTATTGCGCATATCTTCAACCATGATTAATCCCGCTTGAATATCACTACCATCGGCTATAGGGGCTAAATCATTCGATAATGCAGCAATATTATTATCGTCATTTCCAGCTGCGACTAATAGACTCAGTGCTTCATCTGAAACTTGGCTACGCGTATTATTAAATTCATTTAGTACAGTTGGAATAACAAAGTTGGCTGCTGCTAATCCATTTTCACTGGCACCGCCACGCTCGGCAGCACTAATAAAGTTATTACCACCTTCGTAGCTAATACCATAACGCGCAACTAATTGGTTACCACTAACACCACCGCTAATATTAGGTGGTGTAGTCTCTAACCATGAATCTGTTTTTTCTAATAAAGGAGAAATATCGGGTGCAATAGCATTTGCATCTGTAACCGTAATCCCAGCTTCATCTTTAATAGCTGAATTGGAAGAAATTAAAACAATATCTTTATTTATGATGTTATCGACACTGGTGCCTTTAAAATCTAGCTTGGCTTGGCTACCTTTCTTAAAAGTGACATCACCGTCAACATGAAGAATAGTTTCATCGGTATTGGTATTGTCATCAAGGCGGAAAATAAGCTGGCTATTTTCCTTATTCATGAAATTACCTTCCCAGTGGATCGTTCTATCTTTTCCTTGGATAGTTAAATTACCGTGGTTTTCAATTAATGGAACACCTGTAATTTTATATCCATCAAATAGGGCATTTTGAGAACCACCTTGATAAGCGAAATTTATTTTAGTATCCGCATGGCCATTTCCTAAAATATCACCGTGGATCTCACCATTTACATCACTTCTAAAACCTGTTTTCAGTGTTCTAAAATCAATGGCTGCGGTTTTTCCACGAATAATAGCACCGTCTCTAACATAAACACCTGTACCTCGTTTAGGGAAATCGCCTTCAACCAATATGGCTGTGCCATTTTCACTGGTCACATTAGCACCATTTAAATTGATATTACTGCTAAAAGAAGCCCCTTGATTTATTTTGATGGCACTGGCTCCATCACCAGTAACAGTAATATTTTTTGTAATTGCTTGGGCTTTGTATTCTGTTGATGAGCCATTAAATACAACTCCATCACCTTGAGAAACAGTAACATCTTTATTTATTTGAGCCGTATTCCCGTCATTAATATTAACTGTTTCGCAGATATTTAAAGTAGGATCACATTCTGCCGCCCATGCTGAACCATAAATAGCTGATAAAATAGCAGCGCTCAAAAATAACAATTTTTTATTTTTCACAATATAACTCCATGAACAATTATATGGTTTTAATTATTAGAATGTTGCTCGGAATGAAACTTTGAAATAATCTTGAGTTGATTTACTACCATCGTTTTTATTTTCAACTCGTTCATTATAATATTCCGTCATGACTCGCCATTGAGGTGATATTTGATAAGCCATTTGTAAGGTATAACGTGTCATATCTTTTTCGATATAAACGCCTTTGTTTGTCCTATCTTCTATTTTTCCGAAAATAGATTTACGCATTGATGGAGAAACAATTAATCCTACTGGAGTTGTCCAGTTTACATACATACGTAATTGTTGATTATGGTTTGTTTCTTTTGTGTCATATTCTTCATGTCGTATTGCTTGTTTACCACCATCAAAATAAGCCACAGTTGTATTAATATTAGGAGTGATAAAATAACGTAGACCAGGTTCAATTTCCCAGCCTAAATAATCCGTATTTGTGATACCATTACTGCGTTTGTCTTCTTTCTTTTGTAAGCCAAATAAAACACTACCGGTTAAAACCCAATCTTTATTAATTGGAAATTGGTAATTGGTTTTTGATTCATAAAAATCAATAGTTAAGCGACTACCATTATCATAGTTAGTCAGATCTTGACGTACTTTTAAACCAGGTTGGATCCAACCATTATTTAATTTAAAACGATAACTACCCTGTAAATCATAACGCTGATAACGATTTTTATTGTCATGCTCACGTTGACGAAAACCAACATCGAAATACCAGTTAGACTTATCTGGATTAATATTAAAATCTACACGATAACCAGCATAGTTATTGGGTGTATCGTAATCTGCCGTTTCCCAAGAAAACATGGCATTGACATTAGCTGCCTGAGAATGAAAAGAAGTTAAACCTAAGCCAAGAAGAGGTAAAAAAAGAGCAATACGAAGTTTGTTCATGGTATATATCCAATTCTTTATTCGCTTTTATTTTTGTCAAATTTTAGGTGTAGGACATTTTTCCCTTTATTTTATTAAAAGGATTTTTTATATCAGCGAATTGGGTTTATATATAGCGCCATAAAGCTATGGCGCAGATATTTTTATTATTTTTCTTTACATGTCGATATTGTTTTATTTAATTTATTGGTTGTTGCCGTAATAAATTCAGTGGCGCGCCAAGAATCTCCTGTTTTTTCCAACCAAGGGGTTAATTCTTCTTTAATTAATTTCTCAATTAAAGGCATATTATCTTTGGCAATATTTTTCATTTGATATGGATCATTCACATTGTCATATAAAGTATATTTCAATGGTTGCCCATCTTGTCTATCTATAACCAAAGTATGAGTTTTAGTTCTTACACCTCGTTTACCAAATGAAGGTTCACCATAAGGAATAAAGAGATAAAGCTGAGAGTTTGCTGTGTCGCCTTTGCCTGTCACTACTCTATCTGCAAGATCAGTACCTTCTACTGAATCAGGGATCCATTCTGATAAACCAAGTAGCCCTAAGATAGTCGGATAAATATCAGGTGCTGACATGAGTGCATCGTCAGAACCTGGTTTAATTTTACCTGGTAAACGAAACATCATAGGAACACGCATGGATTCTTCATAAGGATTATTTTTTGTTGCTTGTCCATTTGCCCCTAAGCAACTGCCATGATCAGAGAAGAACACAACGAGAGTATTATCTGCAAGGCCTTGTTTTTCTAATTCATCTACGATGCGACCAAATTGCTCATCAACACCGTTGACCATTGCCATATATTCTTTGAAATATTGAGGGCCATAGCCTTCTTGATATTCAGTATCCCACTGTACATTAGGGCGTGTATTTAGCTCTTTTGACGTTTTACCTTGATAAGCATCGAGGTATTTTTTCGGTACTTGATCATAAGGTGAATGAGGTGGATTCATTGAAACCACTAATGCAAATGGTTTCGAATTGTCTCTAAATTGATTGTTTTCATTTTTGAGGAACTTGATTGCCATATCAGCTTCATGTTCAGGTCCCCACTGATCAATGTAAATTGGCTTATCACGAGGGGTATCGTTTGCCCAATACATTGGTTTTAAATGTAAATCGTAAGTGCCATAAGAATACCAAAAATCAAAACCATGGCGTCTATCTGGTGCCGCCCATTCATTCCAATAGCGACCTTCCATTGGATTGTTGTAACTTTCAATAAATGGTTCGTAAGGCGCATCAAGATGCCATTTACCAATATAACCAGTACTGTAATCGAGAGATTTTAAAACATCAGACCAACATTTGGCATAAGGCGATAAATCAATACCCACTTTGCCACCATAGTCATGTGCATTTCCTGTAATACCATTACGAACAGGGTATTGACCTGTCATAAACATGCCACGAAATGGTGAACAAAGAGGGTAGTTTGAAGCCATCTGCGTCATTACTTTGGCTTGCTTCGCAAATTTATTCAAATTAGGTGTAATTGAAGGGTCTTCCCCCATAAACTGTAATGCATGAGCACGCATTTCATCTGGGAAAACAATTAATAGGTTAGGGGCATTCTCTGGACGCGACCGCGTGTTAGAAGCCGAATTCCCTGAATTAGCAATAACAGGGGTAGAAACAGTCATTGCTGCACCGCTGGCTGCGAGTCCTTTGATAAAAGTTCTGCGGGAAACAGTCATTGCTTCCTCCTATTTTACGTTTACTTTCGAATTGGTGTCTTTTATCTTATTTATACTTTTGTATAAGATCAAAAAGTAAGTTAACGAAAGATCAATAATTGAAAGGGAGATCACAGAATGATGTCAAATTGTAAGCAATTTGGCAGCCAAAATAGGAGTTGGAATATTGTTAAGAATAGATTAACTTTTTATTGTTTTATGTATTATACTGATTTGTATGGTTATTATTTGTTTTGTGATGGCGATAGCAAAAATACTTAAAAGCCTCTATTTTTAGCTAGAAAACTGAATAACAGAAAGTGTAAGTATTTTTCTTTCGTTTGTTT
The DNA here is from genome assembly GCF_023701425.1 of Proteus sp. FZP2095. Taxonomy (NCBI): domain Bacteria; kingdom Pseudomonadati; phylum Pseudomonadota; class Gammaproteobacteria; order Enterobacterales; family Morganellaceae; genus Proteus; species Proteus sp. FZP2095. The sequence goes on along the minus strand of NZ_JAMQBJ010000001.1, from coordinate 1,937,426 downwards.
TCATTGTCCTTTAATGACCCACCAAGATGTGCCTTTAAACTCAAAATTTTTAACGATCTCCATACCTAGTTTTTGATGGGCTTTTAGTGACCGAATATTTTCACTATTCACAAATGCAATAGGATGCCCGCCATGTAAAGAACAGATCTGCTGGTAGAGATCTTTTAATAGGGATTTTCCACGGTGCAATTTATCTATACAAACAGGGCCGTAAAACCAATTATTTTGTGTTATTTCTGGAAAGTGTTGATTAATAGCTTGAGCAATTGGAGGGATCGAAAAAGAGGTAACAGGAAAGCTAAAAACAACAGCTACAATATTTGCTTGGTAAAGTGCAATGATGGCGTTAGTGCTACTTTGATACATCGCCTCAACTTTATTTAGAGGGTATTCGCCATATAATCCACCTTGCTGAGATTCAGAATTTGCCTGTAATAATAGTGCGACTGCATTAATATCTTTAGCGGTCATTTTTTGAAATATATAATTCATTTTTTATTCCTTTTTTCTCTAGCTTATAATTCTAGTATATAAAAAATAGTCTATATTACAAAAAATATATTAGAGATACTAAAGTTAAACTTATCGATCTCTCTTTAAATGACGCATTTTTATTAAATTTCTAATTATGTTTTTTATAAATAAGCAGTAATATTACTTAGATATTACCGCTTTAATTATAAAGTTATTTTTTAATAATAATCTGATTATAGAAAAGAAAATCGATTACCAACCATACGCTAATCCACCGCCAATAATAATTTCCTTTTCACTATTAATGGAAGAGTTTAATCGAAATGCAATGTCGTTATTCGGTTTATATTGTACACCTCCAGCAAATGCTGTGCCTGTTCGATAATTACTAATACCGATTCCGCCGCTTAAGGTGTGATGAGAAAGATAAGGAATGCTAGTCATTGCAACAGATGAAGCAATGCCAGCAAATACTTTCTTCTCTAACGCGATAATTTCTTTATCTAAATTTGCAATTGAATCTGTGATTTCAGCTTGTCTTTTTCTATAATAATTATCAAAATTATTAACATGGGTTTTGAGATCACTGATATCTGTACTGACAGTTCTTTTTAGTTGATTGATGGCGTTAGTTGTTGTTGTTCTATTTTTATCTACCAATTTTTTAGTTTGAATAAGATTTACTGCATCTGTATTATTTTTACCATCACTAATATTGACTAATCGAGAAGTATGATTATTCTCAATATTACCAAATGACACTGTATTTTCTTCTGTTGCTAATGAATTAGTTCCTATAGCAACTGAATGTGTATTTTTAGCTTGGCTATTTGTTCCTATTGCAATTGAACCGTTACCAGATGCTTTACTTTTTTCACCTAATGAAATACTGGGAATACTTACGATTATTGGTTTTTCTTTATTTTCTTTTATTAAATGAGTGTTTGAATAAGAAAAGGTTGGAAATAAGAAAACAATTAAAAATAATTTTTTAAATAGCATTTAATTTAATCCTTTAATGATCTTTGGTGGTATGAATTAATGCTAAATGATTGCTTTTCTCATCACAAATGAAACATTCTGTATTTACTCTTAAAAAAAGTTTTAAATAAGATACTAAGCTATTTAATATTTGGTTAATAGTTGAGGATATATTCAATTAAATATTATTTTAAAAATTATTTATTTTATGAAAAACTGCACCTTAATTAAGATGCAGTTTGAGATAAAAAAATCATTAACGTTTTTTTCTAAAAGCAAAAGCGACGGAAATTGCTTGTAGTAAACACATTGTTGATGTTTGAGAACGAAAGGTTTTTATTTGAGCTTCTTTAACTGTTAAACAAACATCGCTTAGACTCGCTAATGGGCTAATTGGACTATCAGTAACAATAATCTGTTTTGCTTCTTTGTAAGTCGCCATTTCACACATTTTTTGCATTTCATCTGAATACGGGTGGAAGTGAATGCCAAAGAGCACATCACGATGTGTAATATTTCTCAATTGCTCTTTGTACATACCACCTAAACTGTTAACAAAAACAGTCTCACAAGGGATATGCGAGAGAGCATGAAAAAAATAACTTGCAGCACTGAATGAGTGATGAAAGCCACAAATATAAATTGTTTCAGCGTGTTCCAGTAATTGTAATGTTTTATTTAACATTTCTCTGTGAGTCTGATTTGCCAATTGTTGCAATGAATGGCTATTTGCTTGCGCAAATTCTTGCAAAATATAGGCAGGCTCATTCAGATTAGGAGGCTCCTCTTTATATTTTTGTTTATAAGTTAAATTTTCATTTTCGTTTACCATTTCATTCATCAGATGGTTTTGAAATAATTGTTTCATTTCATTAAAGCCATTGAAATGAAATGCGTTGGCAAAACGAATTAATGTCGATGGAGGAACATTTGCTTTATCTGCAAGGATCGCAATTGTATCAAATGCCACACTGTTTTTATTATCAAGTAGATAATGTGCAACCTGCTGTAGCCTTTTACTTAATCCATTATAGCGGGAGCGAACTTGTTCCTGTAGTTCATTCAGATTTGTTGCAGTAGACATAGTGCCCTCAATAAAAATACTATTGTAATTGTAGTGTTTTTTGCTTGGGATTTGAATGTTTTTAGCTAATAGTAATTAAAATGAAATATAGAGTTAATTCCAAGTAAATGAATAACCTAAAGGTAATTATTTGATGTTTAAAACTCTATTTTATTTATTCTTTATTACTTTTATTATCACTTTGTGAAATTAATTTTCTTTATTTGCAATTAAATGAAATTATTATTTCGTTCAGCTAAGGTGATATTAATAATGATATTGGGTTTATTTGAATGGATTAACCGTATTTGACATTATTAACTTTATATTACTGGGAGTTTAACTTAGGTTGTTATTTTTGCTTGCCAATGTTATCTCTATTTAAAATGTGAAGTGTTTTAATATCTTTGTGCGCGATGATTGATATTTATAATACGACACTTGTTTTATTTGTTAATGATAGTAATTTATCACTATCTTAATTTAAATTTATTTTTATTGGTTGAAATTTTTATATGCAAAACGATTACTCGTGGATTAATTTATTAATGCACTATTGTCATGATCACTACTCAGAAATGATGCCTGTTATATTTTTTGTTTGTATTGTTGGTATTATTTTTGGTGTTGTACGTGAAATGCGCTGGTTATCCGTTTTTTTTACGGTTCCTCTCATTATTATCGTATTTTGTTTAATAAGTTCTAATTTAGAATAAGTAAAAAAATGCAATTGTTTTTATGGTTGGACAATTGTTATATTTTTCTTATTTCGCTTTTTATTTTTACTTCTTTATTTATTCTTTTTCTTATGTATATAAACACCTGCCAATACACCCATCTTATTTTGAAAAAAGCCTGATCCAACAATGTCATTGATTAGATAATCAACATAGTGACTAATAAGAGCTTATTACTTATTGATTATTATTGATAATGATAAGCAAATTATTTGTTGAATTATAGGCTAACAATTTATTCTCAATACACTAAACTAGATAACATTATTTTAATGAATTAGAAACTATTGGGTTTTTATTATGCAATGGCGAAATAATGTGTCTAGCTATGGGCACTTATCACTCCTTTTACACTGGGGGTCAGCGCTGGCTGTCTATGGCATGTTTGCTTTAGGACTGTGGATGGTAACGTTAGGATATTATGATAGTTGGTATCATTCTGCACCTGAAATACATAAGAGCATTGGTATTCTTTTATTTATTATTCTGATAGTGCGTGTGATTTGGCGTTGGATCTCACCACCACCTAAAGCTTTATCAAGCTACAGTCAATTGACACGTATTAGTGCCCATATTGCACATATGCTTCTATATTTAATCTTATTTTCTATTCTGATTAGTGGTTATTTAATTTCAACCGCAGATGGACAAGCTATATCTGTATTTGATTGGTTTTCTGTACCTGCCATTTTTACAGGGGAAGCCGAACAAGCGGATTTAGCGGGTGATATTCATCTTTATTTAGCTTGGGCAGTGGTTTTGTTATCGCTGTTACATGCGGCAGGTGCTTTAAAACATCATTTTATTGATAAAGATGTTACGTTAAAACGCATGTTAGGAATGCGAACTAAATAATTAAACTTATAAAACGAAATTATGGAGATAACAATGTTTAAGAAAGCTTTATTAGGTTTAACCGCAGGTGCGTTGTTATTTAATGCAAGTACTGCTTTAGCAGCAGATTATGCTATTGATAAACAAGGCCAACACGCATTTGTACAGTTTCGTATCCAACATTTAGGCTATAGCTGGTTATACGGCACTTTTAAAGATTTCGATGGTACATTTAGTTACGATAAAGAAGATCCATCAAAAGACAAAGTTGATGTTGTGATTAAAACAGGAAGCTTAGATACTAATCACGCAGAACGTGATAAGCACTTACGCAGCGCTGATTTCTTTAATGCAAGCAAATACCCTGAAGCTCGATTTGTTTCAACTCAAGTTACTCGTGATGGCGAAAACTATGTAGTTACAGGTGATTTAACATTAAATGGTGTGACTAAACCTGTTTCATTAAATGCAAAATTAATTGGCGAAGGTACTGATCCTTGGAAAGGTTATCGCGCTGGCTTTGAAGCAACAGGTAAAATAAATCTGAAAGAGTTTAATTTTAAATCAGATTTAGGACCAAAATCACAAGAAGCAGAATTAATTATCTCTGTTGAAGGTGTAAAAAAAGCGTAATTAAATGCTTTTTTAGAGCAATAAAGGCTCTTATTACCTAGATGATTTATAAACCGATACTTTAACGTATCGGTTTTTTTATGCACAATTATGATGAATGATCTTATACTTAAGTAATAATTCTTATTTTTGAATAGGATTAATATTTATGTTGAGGCTTTATTTATTTTAAGCCGGTGCAAAGAAAGGTCATAACAAAGAAGCCATCCATTTGTTTAACAGGAAAGAGTCATAATGAAAAAATTACGCCATACTTTTTTGGGTACTCTACTTATCTCTGGTTTTCTCACAGTAGGTATTACAGATGTTGATGCATGTACCCGGCTTGTTTATTTAGGCGACAATAATCAAATTATTACAGCTCGCTCGATGGACTGGAAATATGATATAGGAACAAATTTATGGGTGTTCCCACAAGGGATGCAGCGTTCAGGAGAAGCTGGCGATAACTCGATAAAATGGACATCTAAATATGGAAGTGTGATTGCATCCGGTTATGATATTTCTACGACAGATGGTATGAATGAAAAAGGTTTAGTGGCTAATTTATTATGGTTGGCGGAATCAGATTATCCAGCATATACCAAAGAAAAACCGGCGATTTCAATTTCTGCATGGGCGCAGTATGTGTTAGATAATTTTGCTTCAGTTGAAGAAGCCGTTAATGCATTAGACAGTGAGCCTTTTATTGTATTAACAGATAAAGTTCCTGGACAAGATAGAATGGCAACGTTACATCTCTCGCTTTCAGATGCAACGGGAGACAGCGCCATTATTGAATATATTAATGGTAAGCAAGTGATTCATCATAGCAAAGAGTATCAAGTGATGACGAACTCTCCTATTTTTTCAGAACAATTAGCGTTGAACAGTTATTGGCAACAAATTGGTGGAACCGTGATGTTACCGGGGACTAACCGAGCATCAGATCGTTTTGCTAGAGCTTCTTTTTATGTGAATGCCATTCCTAAAGCTCAATCGAGTAAAAAATCGCTTGCCAGTGTATTTGGTGTGATCAGAAATGTATCTGTGCCTTATGGACTAAGTACGGCTGAATCACCAGAAATTTCATCCACACGCTGGAGAACTGTCGCTGATCATAAAAACCAATTATATTTTTTTGAATCAGCATTATCGCCAAATACCTTTTGGGTTAATTTAAAGGAAATTGATTTTTCAAAAGAGAGTGGGAAAGTGATGACATTACCATTAGGTGAAGAGCAGTCGATAATCTATTCTGCAAATGCGACAAGTCATTTTAAACCCGCAGAACCTTTTAAATTTCAAGGATTAGATAATATTCCTTTAAATAATTAGCTGAGTATTTACGATATCTAATATGAAATTATCCGCAATACTGAATGTAATAGAGACATCTAAAGTGACAAGAAAAATGATGTCTTTATTACTTATCTTAAATGGTATTTTTATCATTTACTCTATTTTGCTGTCTCGTGGTATTTATCTGGATTGGGAAATCCATGGGTTTTCAGCATGGCTTAAATCTTTAGGTGTATTAAAACTTCTTGATATACCCAAGGTCATGTTAGCTTGTGCTTTAATCTTGCTTTCAATATTTATGTATTTGGGGGCTAGAATTGCGTGGTGCGTCTCGTTGATTTTATTAGCCACTATTATTTTTCTTGATGTTGCTGTTTATCAGCAAATGGGTTTTCAATCCTATTTTTCTTTTATTTTAGCTATTGGGTTGCTGATGAGTTGGCGTGCATTTCCGCATCATAGTTTAACTAGTGCTGGCTTTGTGGCTTTTATCTGTATCCTTTCTTTGCTGTTATTCTCAATGCTGGGAAGTCTTTATATTGGTGATGAGTTTAAGCCACATATAACAACGCTGATGGATGCATTCTATTTTTCTATTGTCTGTATGACGACACTAGGATTTGGCGATATTGTGCCAGTTAGCACGAATGCACGTATTTTTACTCTTACTGTTGTTATCTTGGGAATAACCGTTTTTACCACGTCCATTGTGTATGTCATGGGATTTCTTGCGCGTGGCACTCGCGATATTGTTAAGAAAAGGATCGCTAAAATGCATAATCATTTTATTATTATTGGTTCATCGGTATTAGCTTCTCAATTAGAAAAAGGGTTAAGAGAGCAAGGGAAACAAGTTATTGCGATTTGTACCGATAAAAACAAAGCCACTTATGACGTGCAAGCCAATATTATTGAAGGCGATCCTACTAATCTTAAAACATTACTATCTGCCAATATTGCAAAAGCAAGTTGGGTGGCGACTTTATCTGAAAGTGATGCAGAAAATACCTTTATTTTACTGACTATCCAAGAATGTTCTAATGTTAATGCCAAATTGATCACTATTATTAATCAAGATGAGAATAGAGATAAAATCAGTCGTTTACGCCCAGATATGCTGTTTTCTTTAGCATCATTGGGTAAAGAAATTATGATGAAAGTTTTGTGTGGCGAGTCTATTTCCTCATCAGATGTGACTGATTTGCTTTTAAATAAATATTTAAAATCATAATTTTGATAAAACCTTCTTTACGAAAGATAATGATTACCATAAGATGCATTTAAAATGCATCTTAAGTGAGGTTGAATTATGGAACTTGTAAGTTATAAAACAATGCCTGAGTGGACTCGTACATCCATTCCTTTAGCGTTATTAGAACGTCACAATACAAAGGAAGGCACTTATGCCCAAATGCGGGTATTGCAAGGTAACATGACATTTGTTGTTTTTAATGATGATGGTTCACAGATTTCAGTGGAGTGTGATACTGACAATCAGCCACCTTTAATTCAACCTCAACAGTGGCATAAAATAGATAAAACGAGCGATGATGTTCGTTGCCAACTCTCTTTTTTATGTGCTCCAGAAGATAAGCTATTTAAAGAGAATGACTTATCATTACCACATTCTGAAGTACGTTATATGGCAACATTTACCCAGCCTTGTAAGGTGTTAGATTTAGGTGCTGGTCGTGGTCGAAATAGTTTCTATTTGGCATCTCAAGGTTATGATGTAACAGCGTTAGATATTAATGCCTCGCATATTGATGCTATTGAAACTGTTAAAACCAAAACAGGGTTAGCGGTAAAAAGCGGCTTATATGATATTAATGAAGCTTCACTGACAGATAAATACGATATTATTCTTTCAACTGTTGTCTTGATGTTCTGTCAACGAGAACGTATTGAAAGTATTATTAAAAATATGCAGGAATGTACCAACTCTAATGGTATTAATGTGATTGTTTGCCCTGTTGAAACGTCAAATAGTGATCCTGCTGAAATTCCATTTAAAACCTTTTTACGTCCAAATGAATTAGCTGATTATTATAAAGAATGGGAGATTATTAAATATAATGAAAACCCAGGGCATTTACATAAAACAGATGCAAATGGCAATCGTATCGCCTTAAACTTTGCTACTTTAATCGCGCGTAAAAAATAGTTAAGTACAATCATCTCTTTTTAAATACCCCAAATAATTGGGGTATTTTTTTATCTGTTCAAGCGAGTTTTATTGTTGTGGTAATTTATCGTTTTTAATGTCATTGGCTTTGTTTTTTTGTTCTTTTTCCTCAGATTTTTGCAATATTCGTTCTAGTAAAACGGTATAAATAGGGCGACCACCTAATAGTTGTGCCAACATTGTTGCACCTAAACAGGTAATGATCATCGGTAGGATAAGTTGATAATTATCAGTCATTTCTAATACGAGGACGATCCCTGTTAGAGGTGCTCTTACGGTTGCCGCAAATAAAGCTCCCATTCCTGCAATGGCAAATGTACCAATTTGAATTTGATAATCAGGGAAAAGTAAGGTTGCAGTTAATCCGAAGGCGCTACCAAATAACGTACCTAATGCCAGCGTTGGGGCGAATATACCGCCAGGAGCACCTGAAGCAAAACTGATAATGGATGTTATGGTTCGTAAAACAAAGAAAAGTAATAGAGCGATAAGAGAATATTGCCCTGTGCTTAATGCTGGAATAATACTAAATCCACCACCGGTTATTTCAGGAATAATTAATGCTAATAAGCCACAAAGCCCACCGATGATCCCACCTGTTAAAACAAAACGTGATGTTTTATCTTGATAAAAATGTTGAAACTGAGTTTGAACATAAAAAAGTAATTTACTGAAAATAACGCCAATAATGCCAAATAACATACCCAAAACTAAATACAACCAGAGTGTGTTTAATGGTGCAGATGAAAACTTACCGATATGAATAACACCACCTTCACCATTAAATAGGCGAAAAACAATGCAAGACATAATAACGCCAATAAAGACTGCTTTAATTGAAATAAGGCTGTATTTAAATTGAGGACGCATCTCTTCAATAATAAATAAAATACCCGCAAGAGGTGCATTAAAAGCAGCGGTTAATCCTGCGGCGGCTCCGGTAGCTAATAAAGTATGGCGCGACTCTTTATTTTTTACTCGAGAAATATCATTTACGAGCTGGCCGATATTGGCACCCAATTGTACTGTTGGGCCTTCTCGTCCTAATACCATGCCAGAACCTAATGTCCCAATACTGGCAATAAATTTTACAGGCAATACTCGCCACCAACGAACTGGGCGAATATCTATCATGGCTCCTTCAATTTCAGGTATTCCTGAACCTCCTGATTCGGGTGAAAATTTCTTGACTAAATAGTATCCCAGCATTGCCAGAATAGAGGAAAAAAGTAATGTACAGATCGCTAGAATATAAGGATTAGTAAAGGTTTTAATAAATTCTTCTTGTCGAAAATGAATCACCCAACTCACGCTTTTTTCAAATAAAACACCGACTAATCCAGCAAGAGAACCAACTATCGCAGACAATAGCAGGACTTTCAGTGGTGCAAGGTTGGTTTCTTGTGCTTTTCTGAATAAATTAAAACGTCGTTCATTTTGGCTCTTTTGGATTGATTTATGGTTAAGCATAACTTTGATTTATGTATTGTAACAATGAACATAATGATAGCGTAATTTTATATTGAAGTGATATTTCTCACATAACGTAATCAATTTTAGAGTTAGTCGTTTTTTTTTCTAGCATATTTCCACTTTTTCATCTTTAGTGTAATTGATAACAAAAAATACATATTTAGATAACATTTGGACGAGAAAGGGTAAATTATGGATTTCATCACGAATATTTTAAGCGCTATAAATGGCGTGGTATGGGGAGTTCCGATGCTTGTCGGCATTCTCGGTATCGGCCTTTTTATGCAGTTTCGACTTGGCTTTTTACCTATTAGGAAGTTAGGAACAGGCTTTAAGCTTTTATTTGAAAAAAATGACAAAAGAGGTGAAGGGCAAATATCGCCATTTAATGCCTTAATGACTGCGCTTTCTGCCACTATTGGAACTGGTAATATTGCCGGTGTTGCAACAGCGGTTGTCTTAGGTGGCCCCGGTGCATTGTTCTGGATGTGGATGACCGCATTAGTGGGAATGGCAACCAAATATTCAGAAGCCGTGCTTGCTGTACGTTTCCGTGAAGTTGATAAATACGGAAATTATGTCGGTGGGCCAATGTATTACATCAAAAATGGCTTAGGTAAAAATTGGGTTTGGCTAGGCACTATTTTTGCTGTTTTTGGTAGTTTTGCGGGGTTTGGTATTGGTAATACAGTACAAGCAAACTCTGTTGCGGATGTATTGGAAAGTAATTTTGGTATTTCAACCACAATTACCGCTATTGTACTAGTGGTTTTAGTTGGTGCTGTATTAATAGGGGGCATTAAGCGTATTGCTGATGTTGCTGGTAAATTAGTTCCTATTATGACCGTTGGCTATTTTGGTGCAGGTATTGTTGTCCTCGCACTGAATGCGACTGCGATCCCAGATGCCATTGTTCTTATTGTTAAATCGGCATTTACACCTGTTGCAGCTCAAGGGGGATTTGCGGGCGCGGCTGTTTGGGCGGCGATCCGCTTTGGTGTTGCGCGTGGTGTTTTCTCCAATGAAGCAGGATTGGGTAGTGCACCTATTGCCCATGCGACAGCAAAAACACAAAATCCTGTTCGCCAAGGTTTGATTGCGATGTTGGGGACTTTTATTGATACCATCATCGTCTGTTCTGTTACAGGATTAACTATTATTATTACAGGACAATGGCTAACAGGGCAAAGTGGAGCAACATTAACCGCTGCATCATTCTCTGTTGCTATTCCGGGTGGTAACTATATTGTGGCAATTGCATTAGCCATTTTTGCCTTTACCACGATTTTAGGCTGGAGTTTTTACGGTGAAAAATGTGTGCAATATCTTTTTGGGCCTAAAGCGATTATGCCATTTAGGGTTGCATGGCTAATTGCGTTACCAATTGGTGCGACACAATCGTTAGAGTTTGTGTGGTTGTTAGCCGATACACTCAATGCAATGATGGCTATTCCTAACTTAATTGCATTAGCTTTATTAAGTCCTGTTGTTTATCGCTTAACGAGAGATCATATAAAAGATGTTAACGCTGATAATATTGAATTAGATAAAGAAACTCACTCAATAAGTAAAAAAGAAGCTGAAGTAGAGTAATTCGTTCTTACTTATTAGCTAACAACACAACATAAAACCGCATGCTTTATAGCGATAAGTATGCGGTTTTTTTATGGTAATAACGTAATTACAGATAATAAAAAGCCTTCTGGGGAGAAGGCGAAGAGATGAGTATAGATATTATATTTATAAGAATTTAGAAAAGAGAGAAAATCTTATTCTTTCATACTGATGAAGATGTTTTTCACTTGGCTATAAGCATCTAACATCATTTTATGTGTTTCACGTCCTAAACCTGATTTCTTATAGCCCCCAAAAGGTGCGTGAGCAGGGAGTTCGTGATAAGTGTTAACCCACATACGACCGGTTCTTACTGCTTTTGCAACACGTAAGGCACGGTTAATATCTTGAGTCCAAACACCACCACCAAGGCCATATTCAGAGTCATTCGCCATTTCGATAACTTCATCTTCATTATCGAATGGAATAACACATAACACAGGTCCAAAAATTTCTTCTCGAGCAACACGCATTTGGTTTGTTGCGTTGATGATGATCGTTGGACGAACAAAGAAGCCGTCATCATAACCTTCACCAGTAATACGCTCACCGCCAGTTAAAACAGTTGCACCCTCTTTTTTCGCGAGTTCAACGTAGCCTAAGATGGTATCCATTTGATCTTGGCTAACTTGTGTACCCATTTGTGTATTCGGATCAAGTGGATCGCCGACACGAATACTCTCAAATTCAGTTTTTAATGCTTTCAAAAATTCATCATGAATATCTTTATGTAAGAACAAACGTGAACCTGATTCACAGGCTTGTCCTTGGTTCATCAATATTGCCAATGCTGAATATTTGACTGCTTTTTTCATGTTCGCATCAGGGAACACGATATTGGCTGATTTACCGCCTAATTCCAATGTTGCTGGAACCATTTTTTTCGCTGCTGCTTCTGCTACGGTATAACCCACATTGGTAGAGCCAGTAAACGCAAGTTTATCAATATCTTCGTGCTCTAAAATAGCTTGTCCTACAACAGATCCGCGTCCAGTAACAATATTAATTACACCCGCTGGTAATATTTCATTTAAAATACGACCTAGCTCTAATAATGAAAGGGAAGTCAGTGTTGCTGGATTAATAACCACTGTGTCACCCGCTGCAATCGCTGGTGCCAATTTCCATGCCGCCATTAATAATGGGAAGTTCCATGGAATAATTTGCCCCACAACACCAATAGGTTCACGAATAACAAGGCTAATGGTATTTTCGTCTAGGACGGCACTTTCATCGGTATGAGAGCGTATCACGCCTGCAAAATATCGAAAATGGTCAATAGAGGCAGGTAAATCTATGTTTTTCGACTCATTGAGTGGCTTACCATTATCTAATGACTCAATCCAAGCAAAACGTTCTTGTTCTTGCTCTAAGCGATCTGCGATTTTTAATAAGAGGGCTTGACGCTCAGCAGGTGACGTTTTACTCCATGTTTTGAATGCTTTACGTGCAGCTCTGACTGCGCGTTCAACATCTTCAGCACTACCCGACTGGTATTCACTTAATAATTCACCCGTAGCTGGGCTATAGGTTTTCGTTGTTTTTTGCGATGTACTAGATACCCATTCTCCTCCAATTAGCATTTTGTAGCTTTCTAGAGGACGAAATTCTGATGGAACATTATTTAATTTAATCATTTTTAATCTCCAATGTAGGGGGGAGCATCATTCAAATGTGTAGCTTCATTTCGTAATACTCGTGCTAATAACATATCTCAATTGAAAAAATTTGATTAGCTATTGATGCAATAGGTGATATTAACTATAAAAAATAATAATGAGTATTACTGATCTAACAAAAATGAATAAATTTAATCGTTTCATCTCTCAGTCTTTATACGATTAGACAAAAAACAACCATCAATAATTGTTAAATATTCCTTCTTATTTAGTCATCATCGGCACAATGCAATAACACTTTTTTTTTGGAAAAATTATTTTTAGGCTTAATCAAAATCAAAGGATAAAAAAAGAGATATTAAAAGATTTGCTAAAAATTGCGTTAGATCAAACAACATTTAAATTGTTCAATATTGCACTTTCTCTCTTATAAAAATGGCGTATTCTTATGTTGCATCTAAAATGCAACTTATAAAAATAAAGCGTTATCTTTTATTAGAAGGAATACGATATGTATTGTGTGCAATGTGAACAAACAATGAAAACGCCTGTAGGTAATGGTTGTGCCTATGCGCAAGGTATGTGTGGTAAAACAGCAGAAACTTCAGATCTTCAAGATTTACTCGTTGCAGTATTAGAAGGACTTTCAGCGTGGGCTTTGGCTGCGCGTAGTGTCGATATTATTGATCATGATGTAGATAGCTTTGCTCCTCGTGCTTTTTTCTCTACGTTAACTAACGTCAACTTTGATTCTGATCGTATTGTCGGTTATGCGAAAGAAGCTATCTATTTCCGTGAAAGTTTGAAATCTCGTACTTTAGCGAAAAACGCAGCAATTCAAGTCACTAATCCAAGAGCTGAAATTCAATTAGCGGGTAGTGATTTAGACAGCTTACAAAAACAAGCTCAGCTTTTTGCTTTAAATGCAGATAAAGCGCAAATCGGTGATGATCTTCATGGATTACGTATGCTGTGCCTGTATGGCTTAAAAGGGGCTGCTGCTTATATGGAGCACGCGCACGTTTTAGGTCAGTATGACAATGAAATTTATGCAGAATATCACCACTATATGGCGTGGTTAGGTACTGATCCTGCTGATATGAATGAGTTGTTAGAAAATGCGATGGGCATTGGTCAAATGAACTTCCGCATTATGGCTATTCTTGATAAAGGCGAAACTCAAGCTTATGGCAACCCTACACCTGTTACTGTTAACGTGCGCCCTGTTGCAGGTAAAGCTATTTTAATTTCAGGTCATGACCTGAAAGATCTGCAAATGCTTCTTGAGCAAACTGAAGGTAAAGGGATCAACATTTATACTCATGGTGAAATGTTACCTGCTCATGGTTACCCAGAACTTAAAAAATACAAACACTTAGTGGGTAACTACGGAAGTGGTTGGCAGAATCAGCAAATTGAGTTTGCAAAATTTCCTGGCCCTGTATTAATGACTTCAAACTGTATTATTGATCCAAATGTAGGTAATTACGGTGACCGTATTTGGACACGTAGTATTGTTGGTTGGCCGGGTGTGAAACATATTACTGGTGATGACTTCTCTGAAATGATTGAACAAGCACAATCATTAGAAGGTTTCCCATACAACGAAATTGAGCATTTAATTACTGTCGGTTTCGGTCGTGAAACACTATTAAATGCCGCTGATACTGTGATTGATTTAGTCTCACAGAAAAAATTACGTCATGTTTTCTTAGTGGGGGGTTGTGATGGTAGCCGTGGTGAGCGTAGTTACTACACCGATCTTGCAAGAGAAATTCCACAAGATTGTTTAATTATGACCTTGGCGTGTGGTAAATACCGTTTCAATAAACTGGATTTCGGTACTTTAGAAGGCTTACCACGCTTACTTGATGTGGGTCAGTGTAACGATGCTTACTCAGCGATTATGCTAGCTGTTAACCTTGCTGAGAAATTAGGTTGTGGTGTAAATGACTTACCACTGTCTTTAATTCTCTCTTGGTTCGAGCAAAAAGCGATTGTTATCTTATTGACTCTGCTTTCATTAGGCGTGAAAAACATTTATACCGGTCCAACTGCTCCAGCGTTCTTAACTGACAATCTGCTGGCGGTATTAAATGAGAAATTTGGTATGCGCTCTATTACTACACCAGAACAAGATCTTAAAGATATTCTTTCTGCTTAATGTTTTAAATTCATTATCATTACCGAAGCCTACGGGCTTCGGTGAAGGATCAATATCCATGACGATGCCTACTTCTCTTTGTCCTAATCGTATGCAAGTTCACTCTATTAATCAGGAAACACCTGAAGTGTGGACGCTAAATTTAATTAATCATGACTTTTATTCTTATAAACCGGGCCAATTTGCACTGGTGAGTATCAATAATAGTGATGAAACATTGCGCGCTTATACCATTTCATCTTCTCCGGGTTTAAGCCCATTTATCACCTTAACCGTTCGTCGTTTAGAAAATGGTATAGGCTCAGGTTGGTTAACATCACAAGTAAAACCAGGTGATTATCTTTGGTTATCTGATGCTCAGGGTGAGTTTACTTGTGCGGGTAAAGAAGGTGCGCGCTATTTAATGTTGGCAGCAGGATGCGGTGTGACGCCGGTTATGTCGATGACGCGTTGGTTGCTAAATAATCAACCTAAAGCGGATATCACGGTTATTTTTAATATTCGCGAGCAAAGCCAATTTATTTTTGAGAAAGAGTGGATCGAATTAGCAAATGCATATCCATACAATCTCAATTTTATCATGATGCCAAAATTGCCTGATAATAAAGGGTTATTTAGTGGGCGCATTTCTCAAGAGAAATTAGCTGCATTAGTCCCTGATATTGCGAGTCGTACTGTCATGTGCTGTGGCCCAAATAGCTATATGGAAGACACCGGACGTTTTGCAAGAAATCTTGGTGTACCTGCTGAGAATATCTTTATGGAACGTTTTGGTGATGAGCCTGTTTGTGTTGATGAAAACGAACAATTAACCATGACTATTCGCCATCCATTATCACAAATTAAAGTTCCTGTTGGTGTAACTTTATTATCAGCAATGGAAGAAAATAAAGTTCCTGTCTTTGCTGCTTGTCGTGCAGGAGTTTGCGGTAGTTGTAAAACGCGCATTGTGAGTGGTGATTACGATGTCAGTAGTACCAGTACATTAACGACTGAAGAGATAGCTCAAGGTTATGTCTTAGCATGTAGCTGTCGTTTAAAAGGAGATGTTGAGCTTGCTTAACCTCTTTTTATTAAATTTTTCCTTCTATTTCCTTGTTTTTTACCCTGTTAATTTATTAGCAGGGTTTTTTATGCCTATTCCTCCCATTAAAAAAACGAATAATCTGGAAAATACTTCCCTTTATTTTAAATTAAAGACGGTTTTTATTTATTCAGAATAATAAAAATATTGGAAATGATGACTCATATAAAAATATATTTTAGTTAGTGGGGAGTTTCCTTATAAACATTCTGCTATATTTAAACTATTGACTGGGTAAGGGGGGATATATGAAAAAATTGTTAGTTATTTGTTTGTTTAGTGTCATGTTATCTGGCTGTGAAAAACCTCAACAAACCCTTGATGGCTCTAATGTAGAATCGCTACGTATCTCAATTGTTGAAATGCGCAATTCACTCCCCCTTGATGAACAAACGCGTTTTGATGAGGCAATAGAATTAGCTATTCTTAATGATATTAATTTTAATGACTTAGTTATCGCAGGGCGTCATAAAAATGCGGATGTTATCACTCGTAAAATGTGCCAATCATTAGATGGTAAAACGGTAAAAGAGATATTTTTGCAAGCAGAAGAAATAAGAGTGCAAAAATTAGCATTTAAATAATCAATTAATAAACAAATTCCTTCTTACTATACGATTTTAACTTTCGTAGGAAAGCTTCATTTCTTTTTTATATATTAATTTCTAATGGAATTATATTATTTAATTGTATGATGAATATCGTGAGCTATTTTTCAATAGAACTTAAACAAAATCGTTATCGTACTTTTCATTATATTGTGAATGGTTATAATGCGCGCCGCATTCGCAAGAAAAGTGCAGTATCTCGTTAGGCGAGGCTCCTATACAAACACAGGTTACTGATCTGACGACGTCGAGAGACGCCCAAGATTAGGACAGGATATATCGACCGAAGGTATATCCCCATGTAACTTCCAGTATTCATCGGATACGTTGTATAGTGCTAAAACCGAGACGTGTAGATAGCTTTTGCATTCTCGCTTCTGGTTTCGCCCCTATGGAGAACTGATTTGCTAAACACAAACAGTAATAGGGAACCACAAAAATGAAATTCAATACTCAAAACAAAATGGATGCTGTATTAGTTGCAGATGCATCCTTAAACACACCTAAAAACAACTCAACTCAAGACCAATACAATCGTTTAAAAGATGATGCAACTGTTAGCGCATATATGAGCCAGTCCTATATTGCTGTTTCTGTCGCTGATTCTGTTGAAAATGTGAAAGCTCAATTGGTTAATGATTTAAAAGATGAATTAATTCCAACCTATTTATATGTAGTGGATAAAGATAACTATCTAAATGGGATTTTGCCCGTTAAATCATTATTAACAGCTGCGAATGATCTGTTTGTCTCTGATGTGATGCGTCAAACCTTTTTTTCTGTTTCACCAGAACAGAATCGTCATGATGTTTATCAACTGATTAGCCATAGCGGTTTAGACAGCGTACCAGTGATGCATTTTGGAAAGTTAGTCGGTGTTTTACGTCCTCAAGATATTGCCGAATTAATTGAAGATGAAAATACACTGGATGCACAAATGCAGGGTGCAACCTCACCTTTAGAGCAGCCTTATTTAGAAACCAGTCCGGTGACATTATGGCGTAAACGTGTTGTATGGTTATTGATGCTATTTGTAGCAGAAGCGTATACCAGTACGGTATTACATGCCTTTGAAGACAGATTAGAAGCCGCAATTTCATTAGCTTTCTTTATTCCATTGCTAATTGG
The DNA here is from genome assembly GCF_023701425.1 of Proteus sp. FZP2095. Taxonomy (NCBI): domain Bacteria; kingdom Pseudomonadati; phylum Pseudomonadota; class Gammaproteobacteria; order Enterobacterales; family Morganellaceae; genus Proteus; species Proteus sp. FZP2095. Next base: position 1,919,548 of record NZ_JAMQBJ010000001.1, on the reverse strand, counting down.
TACAGGCGGAAATAGTGGTACACAGATCACCTCAACATTAGTACGTGCCATGGCATTAGGGGAAGTGAGCTTACGTAATGTTTGGTCTGTATTAAGAAAAGAGATAACCACATCCATAATGGTCGCACTAACTATGGGTATTGCTGGTTTTGTGCGTGCTTGGTTCTTAGGTGTGGGGATGGAAGTGATGATTGTTGTTGGCTTAACACTCATTTCAATCACTGTTTGGAGTGCGATTGTTTCGTCTATAATTCCAATGGTATTAAAGCGTTTAGGTATCGATCCTGCGGTTGTTTCAGCACCGTTTATCGCAACCTTAATTGATGGTACAGGTCTTATTATTTACTTTGAAATCGCATCTCATGTGATGAGCGAGTTTGCTTAATACAATCCCACATATTTATTCTCAAGATAAAGCCGATGTGACTTAATCAATACATCGGCTTTATTTTTATCTACACGAGTTCGTGTTCTATAAATTGCAAAATTGACTGACAATGACGGCAACGATATTGAGTTTCACCACGTAATACCTTGTTATGACGTCGAATTGTAAGTTGATGTTTTTCTTCACATTGGCAAGCATAAGGAAAGGTTTTAGCTTTAACGGCGCTGACATCAAAATGATGAGTACGTTTAGCTGAAACTTGTAATACAGTTTCCATCATCCATTTCCACTCTTTCCCATGAGGTGCTACACGACCAAAATGGCGATTAACTAATAAATGCGCTAATTCATGGGGAATAACTTCTTGAATAAAATTCTGTTTATTTTCAATCAATAATGTAGGATTAATACGGATTTCCCAGTTTGCGTAATAGGCACTGCCTGCAATAGTTCCTCTCTGATTATAATGTAGAGTAGGTTCTGGGTAATTTGTATTAAGATAAATATTAGCCTGCTGCAATTTTTCACGCAGTGTTCGCATAACGCTTTGCACTAAGGCAATGGGGACTCTTACCGTTTTCATGTTACAGAGCATATAGCGCCTTATACAAACACGCAATAAAAAGAAAACTTGCACAATATATAAATTAACATATTATTAAAAAGTATATTGATTATGGAGTTTACCATGACACAACGAGTTCAACCTGATTTATTAGATGCAATGAAATTGGCGGCTAATGAAGCGTCTAGCATGCTTAAGACGCTAGGAAATGGCGATCGCCTCTTATTATTGTGTCAGCTAAGTCAGGGCGAAAAAAGTGTGAGTGAGTTAGAAGAGAGTTTAGGTATTCGTCAACCGACACTTTCTCAACAACTAACCGTTTTGCGCAATGAAGGGTTAGTGAATACTCGTCGTGATGGAAAACGTATCTTTTATTCTATTGCTGATGAAAAAGTTCTTGTGCTACTCAATACGCTTTATCAGCTTTATTGTCCGATAGCAGGTTAATTTATGAATATAGATTGGGTTCACTTTACGCCTTTAAGTGCGGCAATTGGTGGGCTTATGATAGGTGCAGCCGCCGCCATTTTACTGTTATTTAATGGTCGCATTGCCGGAATAAGCGGTATTTTAGGTGGTGTGTTATCAATAAAACAGCAAGGAAATGGTTGGCGTTGGGCATTTTTACTTGGCATGCTAATCGCACCTACACTGTTTTATTTTTTTGATAAACCTTTATCACCTGTGATTGAAACGTCACCTTGGATGCTAATTATTGCCGGGGTGCTGGTGGGAGCAGGCACTCGTTTAGGTAATGGTTGCACTAGCGGTCATGGTATTTGTGGGTTAGCACGATTATCACGTCGCTCGATGGTGGCAGTTTTAGTCTTTATGGTGACGGCATTTATTACCGTTTATATTCAGCGCCACGTAATAGGAGGCTAAGAAAATGACTAAGTTTGTTGCTTTTCTTTGTGGTCTTCTATTTAGTGCAGGATTGATTGTTGGTGGAATGAGCAATCCGCAAAAAATTCTAGGCTTCCTGGATATTACAGGAAACTGGGATCCCTCTTTATTGATCATTATGGGGGCAGGATTGCTTGTCAGTGTTATTGGCTACCAATTAACACGCCGTAGACAGCAAAGTGTTTTAGCGTGTCCTCTAAATATTCCGACCAATAAAGTGATTGATAAACCACTCGTGTTGGGCAGTGTATTATTCGGCCTTGGTTGGGGATTGGCTGGAATTTGCCCGGGGCCTGGTTTGGTATTAGCAGGCGCAGGGTTTTATCAAGGTATTTTATTTGTTCTTGCCATGATTGTGGGTTGGTTGTTCGTTGGGCTTTTTCGTAAAACGCAATAATGACAACTTGCTATCATAACTTTAGCGAAAATGTTAAACGGGAAGCCAGTGCTTCCCGTTTGTGTATTTAATACATTTGAACGTTATTTAAAGTCGGCATAAGGAATAAGAGGATTTGGCGGTAAATCTAAATCACCATTCCAACCATCAAATGAATAACGTAAGTACATTAATGCATGACTTGGGGTATAGTTTTTTGCTTGTTGAATATCAATAGCCGCACCAATAAACCAATGCGGTGTAATTCGATGCTCAACTAATGCTCTTGCGGTATAACCAAAACCATTACTGGAGTCTCCTTCATCAACAGCATCACGCTCTTGATAATAAAGTCTCATCATCTCTTCTCGATCTTCAGGGCTAAGTCCATTGATATAGCGATTGAATTTATCGGGAGAAATGAGATTTTGTAAAGGATAGCGCTTTCTGTCATCTGTTTGGGAGTAAGACCAAGAAAGAGAGCCTGATAATTCCCAAGACCAATTTTCAGTGCGTTCACGATAATTAATCGGGATCCCTAAAGAGACATATTTTTGAGGGCTATAATAACCACCTTGACCTAAAGTGTATCCGCTTAAGTCTTTATCATAATGCCAAAGCATTGTGCTTAATCCGATGGAAACGCGGCGATTGTTCTCATTGATAAGTTTGTAATAATAGCCACCCATTCCTCGAACACTGCTATTATCTTCAACGTTTTTACCCGTCAGTTTATCAACAGAAACCTCTCCCCAATAACCGTCTTTTCCGCCTAAGTCATAGCTTGCGCTTAAACGAATGCCGGTTCTTCTCACGCCACCCCATGTTTGGTTAGTCCAAATATCTCGTTGACCAGCAAAAGCCAGTTGAGAGCTATTAACTGGACGGCGGTGAACATCAAGTGTCCAGCCAACATTAAAAAGATCATGACTATAGGCGATTTTACCGACCCAATCAGTTACCTCGAAACCCAGTGGTGTTGTACCAAGATCCCATTGCCATTGATCATTTTCCCAGCCAATTGCTGGGCTAACACCAAAGGATTTTTGTTCTAACGGGAAACAGCCAGTACGATAACAAGTCCCAAATTTAGAATCATAAGGTGATGTACCCAGTTTGCCACTGCTGAGATCAACTAAGTCTGCACGCCAAAAGAAACGACCATCATAAACAGGGTGATCGAGTTGTAACATCGTAGTGTGAGCGCGTAGTTTTGAATAGCCTTCGCTACCACTAGAGCCCCAATAATCATGTTCAAGAGTAAAACGCCACTCTTGCTGACGATAAAGAGAGTCAGCATCAGCTCGTAGGCTTCGAGATAACCAGTTATCTTTTTCGTCATTGCGCATTAATGTGGTGTACTCAATATTATCTTTTGGCAACCTATCTGTTATTCCATCCTTGATCATCGCTTGTTGATAATAATCGTGAGCTTGATAAGGATGTTGGCTATCACGCTGAAAACGAGCAATATCGCGTAATACTAAAGGATCTGCACTGTCCGGCTCAGTTTCAATTTTTTGTGTCAAGTAAGTAAAATAGTGTTGTGCTTTTTCTGTATTACCCACCTCTTTTTCTGCATTGGCGACACGTCTAATAGAGTTGCTATTAAATTGGTTGGGTGAAAGTGTTTCTATTTTTGCAAGATAGTACTTTGCCTGTGCTTCTTGTCCTTGTTCCAAGGCTATATCTGTTGCACCTAATAATGCCGTTTCATTATTAGGATCTAGGTTTAGTGCGGTATGGTAATAACTTAAGGCTTGTTCAAGATTATTTCGCTCTTGAGCCCAGTCCGCTAATAGCAAATAAGTCTGAATTTTCTGCTCTGGCGGAATATGAGCAAAAAGATAATCAACAGCTTGTTGTTCTTGTCCTTTTGCGCGTAGAGACTCTGCATGCGCTAATATTTCACCAAAACGTAATCGACTATCTAACGCTTTCATACTCTCACTACGTTGAGACAAAGGAATTGTTTTCAGCGTATCGAGTGCTTGAGTTTCTCTTCCTGTTTTATTGAGATATAACGCGTAGGCGTAAAGGCGAGATGGATCATTAGGGAGGCGGCGATTAAGTTGATTAAAATACTTTTCAGCTTCAGAGGCTTGTTGAGTTATTAATAAATCATCAGTAAGGCGATAAATATTCCAAACATCATTAGGATAATCTGTAGCAATTGTCTTACGTTTTTCAATCGCACTAAGGTATTGCTCTTTGTGTTCATCATCAGCGGCTAAATCTTGTCTTATGCCAGAGATAATATAGCCATAATCTTCTGCCAGATTTTTATATTGCCTTGGTGTTAACCCATTAATAAATTGTTGAGCTTTATCATGTGACTGTTGGCGATAAAGCTTTGCGAGACTATGTAAAGTCGCGGGGTGATTGGGCTGATATTTTAAGGCTTGTAAATAATAGCTTTCAGCGAGGGTTAACTGTTGCTGTGCAACTGCAATATTACCTAAACCAATATAAGGTTCGCTTTTATAAGGGCTTAATTTATTGAGTTGGTTAAAATAACGTTCAGCTAATTTATAATCTTGTTTTAAGAGTGCATCCTCACCTTTTGAAAGCAGATACCAATATTGATTAGACTGCAACATGGCTTGCCATTGATCACTATTATCATGATTGGGTGATAATTTGAGCGCTTGTGAAAGATAGAAAATAGCTGCACCACGTTGATTTGCACGAGAATAACGTACACCTAAAGCACCTACAATCTCGGCATTATCAGGTTGTTGTTGTGCTTTCTGTTTTAATGTTGCAATAGGTAGTGAGGCAACATCTGTTTTAGATTTAACAGAGGATGCCGTATTGGGGAGATTTGTTGTGGATTGTTGTTGGTAAAGACTTGCTATCTTCGTATTTTGTGGATATTGATGATAGATATGATTAAGTCGTTCTATCTTATCACTGTGAGAAGATTGCATAAGCACTTGGATATATTCCAGTGCTAAAGTCTCATCCGGTGGCATTCCTCGATAAATTTCATCGTATAAATTTAGTGCATCATCATAGCGTCCAGCTGTACGGTAAAGTTGAGCTCGTTGTAATTTTTGCCGATTAACATCCGTTGTCAGTGATAAGGTTTTTATTGCACGTTGATATTGCTCTGATTGAGGAAACTGAGTACCTAATTGAGTAAATAACTGTTGTGCTTTTGCATTATTTTTTTGTTTAACGGCAAACTGAATTTGCATTAATAAGATATTAGGATCATTGGGTTTAATTAACGCTAAACGATGCAACGATTGAGCCACTAAAGCTTCATTTCCTGTGGATGTTCCTAACCTCACTTGCTCTTGTAAAAAGGCTTCCGTTGTCTCTTCGCTGGCTTGCGTGACAGGCAAAATGCCTGTCAGCAAAAAGAGAGCAATAACAGAGTGGCGATGTGTGTGACCAAATTGCCACATAGCTTAATCCTTAGCCGCTAAACGACGTTGGCTTCTTATTTTCATTGCTCGCCAAATAAGAAGAGAGACAAGAATAATGCCGATAATTGCCGCTAAACCAAGCCATATAGGGTGAGATGCAAACACATACCAAACTTCTTCCCACCAAGGTAAATAACCGACGAAATAAGTGTCACCTACACGCAAGCTATTTACACCAGATTCTCTGACTAATACCACGGAACCATGCATAGCATCACGTTTACCGCTATCACTGAGTGCCTCATTTAACAGTTTGTAACCTTGTGTACTATCAGCTAATAATGCGACAACGCTACGTTGTGAAAAGAATGGAGATTGGAAACCAATAATTGCACCCATTGAGCCTTTAGATATCAGGGAGACCCGGCTATCAGGACGTTTATCAGTGGGTTGATAACTTGTGTGGCTAAAGATACTGATCTCACGAGAAGGCAGAGTGATTTCACTACGAGCTTTATCAATCAGTACATTCATCTGTTTATCATTATTTAATGCCGGTGGAATTGTGCCGATAAGTAGCAGATCCGCATCCCTTTTTTGCACTTCCTCTAATGAATCGGTTAATGAAACGTTTAGTGCAGGATAACCTGTTTGAGCACCGATATTCCCGGTTGAAATTAATAGGGTAGACAACTGAGTTGGCGACGGTTGCTGATTAACAAAAATCAGAGTTTCGGACAGGTCTGCATAACGGCTAAATGGGAAGCCAGCATGACTGTAAACCCGCAAGTCAGGCAGTGCAATGTAATGTCGATAGTCACCAGTAAAATTAAAACTAGATAAACTATCAATCGCGACTGCATTTGGAACAGGTTGATAAGTAATACATTGATCTACTGAACCACCCGGAATAGGGTTGGTGTAATCAAAGGCAAAAGTAATTTGGTTACGTTCACCCAGTTTTACTGCAGGAATATTCAATAAATTCTTATGCTCAATCCAGCCTTGAATAAGCGGTAAATAAGCGATAACAAGATTATCTTTTTTATCTTTTTCTAGAGGATAAGCTTTTATGAAATGATCGTTTACAGAGATAGACATACGAGAGTCATCTTGAAATGCAGGTGCGGTATAGCGATAACGCAATTGCATTTGTAATCCCGTATTATTAAACATAAAGAGATCAGGCGGTAACGTCATATTCAACGTAATAGGATTCGGTTTTAATCCGCGAGATTGCAACTGGCCTTCGTAGTCTTGTAACGTATTAAAATAGATAGGTTTATTCAATTGTACCCATTTGGGCGCATCATAAGGTTCACGAGGGATCAATTTTTCTACTTTATTAATTGTAACGAGATTTCCTCTGAAAATAACTTGTCCACGGGCTATTCCGCTTACGGCAGTGATCAAATCATTATCATCACGTCCCATAATAAGAAGTAATTTAATATAAGGATTGGTTGGGTGTGTCAGCATTTCGATAGTTGGTGCTTTTACATCGGGATGCTGTTTTAAAAATGCGGGTTTTTGTTTATTCGTTGCAAAAACAATACTGTGTTGGTTTGGTAAAGTGTCATAATAAACAGGGTAATTTTGCTTACGCCAATCAACTTGAGTACCAAACCAAGAAGAGAGTATAGCAGCCGCCTTTTGTTGAACTAAATTAGGCGACTGACTGAATACCATCGGCAGTGTTAATTCACCAAAATCACGGCTGTCAAAAAATGGCTCTGGAAAGTGTGCTAATTCATTACCTAAACGGAGTGATTGAAAGGTCAAATTTAATTGACTGCTTTTACTCACATCGAGCCAGAGTGTGGTATTTGCTTGGTTTTCACAAATTTCACGATAATGGCCAATAAAAGAGAGTTTTATATGGTTAAAATCTTGAATAAATAAAGGATCAATCGGTATCGTAATTTGGTTTTTCTTACCTAAATCTTCCTGCTTTAAGGTAATAACTCCCATCAATTCATCATTCAAATAGACATTGAGATGAGATTCCACAGGAAGGAGTGATGGAGACGGTGTAAATTCTAAATCGAGAGTCGCTTTTGAAACATATTCATCACTACGTACACCAAATTCTAAATAGCCGTCAGGGCTAACGCCTGTTAAATGAATAGCGCCATAACTAGGTGCTGTCTCCGCAAATTTTAATATCTTCTGACGAGCAGAAGGTGTGACATCAGCAGAAGGCAGTTGTGTATTTCCAAGCCCTACTTGAGAAATAACTTCAGGAGTCGCTTCTGTTATTGTAACGGGGGGCGCTGAAATATTAGTTTGCGCTTCTTGCGTTTCATCTCCATGAACTGAAGAAGTGAGCATAAATAAGGCAAATATGAGAAAACGTTTTTTCATTATTGTTACCCATGATCTTATTGTTTATGAATAAATTCCCAGAAAACTGAGTTTTTCTTTCAAGACTGATGAAATATTTGTGAAACATTAACGCGTTGAGGGAGTAACGATGAAAGCCATAGCAAAAACAAACCGAGTAAGCGAAATGTGGCGTAAATAAAGTAAGGAGCACGCTTTAACAAGGTGTTATAACCTTGCATGCTGATAAAAATAATATTTTTGAGACTGCTTAAAGGCCTGTCGGCTGGAAGTTCGTTTTGCCAATCAGCCCAAGTATCGGCTCGCTCAAAAGTACAAGCGGTAAATTGGATAGCTTTTTGTGTCGTCATTTCAAGAAGTTGTAACCCAATAATTTGCCCATCAACACGTGAAATATTGGCTTTAAAGGCATATTCACGCTGATTTTCACTGAGTAACAGAGTAAGACTTTCATTTGGAGAGAGTGAAAGAGTGACATGATCAGGTAATAGAATGGCACAGCTATTATCAGAAAAATCATAGAGATAACAGCGATAGAGAGAGCCATTATTTAACAACAACATGGCAGGAACTTTAACGCGAACGCGAGGAAAACGGCGTTGTTGCTTTGTTTCAACAGAAACTGCAATTGCAACACCCAGTAAGATAAGGTTATAGCAAACCCACAATAAACACATAACAACAGCCCAAGCTTCATCAGGATCTCCTGTTGCAATGCGCCAAAAGGCAAACAAAATACCTAGTAAATTCAAGTTGAGAAAGAGTAAATAAGGGCGATTAATTCGCCAATCGACAAAGCCTTCTTCCATCACGCCACCTTTGCCTGTAACGTTGAAAGTTCCTTTATGAGGAGAGAAAAGGGTACTTAACACAGGGCGAGTGGTGTACCACGCCAAAATCGTTTCATAAACTTCACCCCAAAATGAGTGGCGATAAGCACCTTGTAACTTCGCACTTGCGAGTGAAATATGGATCAAATACGGCACAACATAGAGGGCGATGGCAACCGCAGGTGCATAAATGATATAGGCATGGAAAAAAAGAAACGTCAGTGGTGCAAGTAAGAAAACCATCCGTGGAATGCCAGAAAAAAAGTGCAACATCGCATTTAAGTAACAAAGACGTTGTGGCAGGCTCAAACCTTTACCAAAGAGTGGGTTATCAAGGCGGAATATTTGCACCATTCCTCTTGCCCACCGAATACGTTGGCCTATATGCGCGGATAATGATTCAGTCGCTAAACCTGCGGCTTGTGGGATACGAATATAAGCTGATCTCCAGCCATGACGGTGTAAGCGTAATGAGGTATGTGCATCTTCTGTAACCGTTTCAACGGCAATACCACCAATTTCATCCAATGCAGTACGACGTAAAACGGCACATGAACCACAGAAAAACGCTGCATTCCAAGTGTCATTACCATCTTGAACTAATCCGTAAAAGAGTGTGCCTTCATTCGGCGTTTCACGGAAATTACCTAAGTTACGTTCAAAAGGATCGGGTGAGAAAAAATGGTGAGGTGTTTGTACCAATGCCATTTTTTCATCTTTTAAAAACCATCCCATCGTAAATTGTAGAAATGAGCGTGTTGGAATATGGTCACAGTCAAAGATAGCGACAAATTCGCCTGTAGCGAGTGTTAAAGCATGATTGATATTACCTGCTTTAGCAAAATCGTGTTTTTCTCGTGCGATATAACGAATACCCAATTCTTGAGCAAATGCTTTAAATTCAGGACGATCACCATCATCAAGCAGATAAATAGTGAGCTTATCTTTAGGCCAATCTAAATTTAAACTGGCATAGATTGTCGGTTTAACAACTTGTAAATCTTCGTTATAGGTAGGAATGAAAATATCAACACTTTGCCATTGTGTAATGTCTTCAGGCATAGAAACGGGTTTTCGATGCAATGGCCAAATACATTGCATAAAACTGAGGAATAACACACACCAGGCATAAGTTTCAGCCAATAAAAGCAGTAAACCGCAAAATAAGCTGAAATTATCAATCCAATAAAGGGTTGATTGATAACGCCACCAAATATATCGGCATGCAATTGTCAATGCCAACATAACCATTGCGATTGAAGAGAAACGCCCCGGAATATCGCGGATAGCTAAGGCAACTAACCAAAGAACAATTACAAAAACAAACTGGAACGTAAGATCAAATGGCTGAGTGATACTGAGTAAAATAAAGAAAATGGCAAAAATAGCGATGACGGAATAGAGAGCATACTGCCAAAATGGTGTGGTTTTTTTCTTATGTTCAATGATGTCAATTGCGATAGGGGTGACATGAACAAAGAGTTTTTTGTATATTTTTCGAATATAGGAAATTAGTTGAGTGGGTTTTTTAATCAGCAAATGCGCGACATAATGACAGGCTAGCCAAATACTTTGCAACAAATAGCGTAGAGGATCGAAAACTTTGGGGCAACGCGGATCAATATGGGGATATAGCTCTCGTTGTTTTCTGGCAATTCTCCGCCAAAAAGGGGATTCCATCCGTAAAAAAAACCACATAATGCCCATAAATAGCTCGCTAATAATAGCCGCGCTACGAGATGCACCGTTATGGCGATAAAACTTGTAATAACGAATAAGAATGTGTTGTGTCATATTCTTTTCGACTTTTTTCGTAGCATCGTAAGATGATGGCATTATGGCTGTCCTTTTTTCCTCTCAAATAACGAAAAACACCATTGAGCGAGTTGCGATATTTCTTCTACTAACATGCAATTAGCTCGATAATCATATAAAGGTAAACGTGAGGCACAGGCCTCTAGTGAGGCTTCATCTCGATGAAGAACGACAGGGCATAATGGAAATGGCGTCGTTTGCCAAAATTGATAAAAATCTTGATGAATTTGGCTGGTGGCACGAAATTGGTTAATCAGAACGTATTCATTTTCAATAAATTCGTGCTGGTTAAGGCGAATATGGCAGTTGCTTTCTGCCATTGCTACAGTGAAAAAAATATCCGCTTTTTCTATCCAAGGTGTGAAAAGAGCGTCTTCTGCATGCTGTAAATCCATTAAAATAATGGTATCAGGGTGTAGCTGAATAAATGTCGTTAAAAAATGGCTGAGATGTTGTTTTGCTGAAAATGACAATTGTAAGAGCAAATTATCCTTCATATTAACCAAACCAAAAGGTAACACTTGGTAATGTGGTCGATAGTAAAAAATATTCTCCTCTATTGGTGTTTCTGCTAATAATGCCTGACTTAATGTGGTGTTTTTTTGTTGTGTAGGAAAATAAAAAGACAAAATATTTTCAGTGCAATTATCAATAATAAGCACTTCTTTATTTTGTTGATTAAATTGTCGAGCAAGCGCAATTGCTGTGGACGTTGTACCCGTTCCACCTCTGAGTCCTTTTAATACAATAAGTGGCATAGTTAGCCTCATTTAGTCATGTAATGAAATGCATTAAGTAATGGCCAGCGATAAATAAGCACACTATTTCCTTCTTCTTTATTAATATCCTGATAGTGATAGTTATTTAATGAAAATAAATTTTTTAGTTTATCAATGTCTTTATTTAGATTATTTTTTTCTATTTTTATATTTGAGTTAATAAAACTTTCATTTTTCATTTTAATAATCTCTAAAAAAAGAAAATAATTTTATATCAAAATTAAAATCTCGATAAAATATTAGTTAATTAATTGTGAATTCTATTTATTTAAGTCTTCTATTTTAGAGTATGCTTTAAATTTCATTATTTCAATTACGTAAAAACACATAAAATAGATATTTTTTATCTTGTTTTTATGAATGATGGTTATCGATTTTCTTTTTTTATTTATATTTCTTTGTTTTTTTAATTACGTTAATTAAATAACAACTGGAAGGGTTTAGCTACAAAATAAAGTAATAAAAAGAAATGTAAATTGGCTGTTTATAACAATATATTAAATTATTCAAATCCGATGATCGTTATTGTATATTGACCTATATCATTTTTAATATAAAAATCATTATTTTTTAGTCTTTTAGTGATTACTTGTGTTTTTATATTGAGCTTATTGTTTATTTATTGCTATTTATGTTTATTGATTGTTACGTGTTGTTGGCGGTGTGTACTTTGTTTTGTGTTTGTTTCGAAATATAAAAATAAGATAACTCTGTGTTTCATTATTTAATGTAAATAAATCATCATTTTTAAAAATAGACGCTATTATATAAATGGAACGTTGATTGTTTTATTTTTAAATACAGCTTAAATAAGTTGGTTTTTGTCATTATCTTTATTTTATATAAGTGGTCAGTATTTCCTGATGAGATTTTTTGTTTTTTTATTTAAGGGTTTTTACTTGGTTTTAAATGAATATTCTCTTATATGTTTATTTAGTAGTTAATTAAATATCAGAAGTAATAAAAAGACAGATATGAGTAATCATATAACTGTCGAGTTGGATTTATTTATACTAAAGAGTAGGAAATCAAAATGAACAAATCTAATACAACCCAGTTCGATTTTTTACATTACTGGCATGGGTTGGGGGCATGGAATTTCTATTTTTTACTAAAGTTTGTTTTACTTTGGTATGGTTATTTAAATTTTGATGCTTTTAGCAATTTACTTTTTCTTGCCTTTTTATTATTCCCATTACCAAAAAATATTTGGCATAAAATGCGTAATTGGGCCGCTATCCCAATAGGGATAATATTATTTTACCACGATACTTGGTTACCCAGCTTTTCAACGGTTCTTGCACAAGGTGGACAGCTTAAACAGTTTTCCTTTGATTATCTTGTTGAGTTAACTGTTAACTTTATTAATATCAAAATGATAGGTGTCGCCTTTATTTTGTTAGTGGGCTACCTTTTTATTGAACAGTGGATGAGGGTATCCGTTTTTATTATTGCGGGGGTATTGTGGCTAAATCTTGGTGGGTTTACTCATTTTTCTCAAGGTGTAGTGCCTGCTGTTTCCGCTAATTCTTTTATGCAAGAAAGTAACATTAGTACAGAAAAAAACACGGTAGTAGCCAAAGCGCCTGAAGTATTACCAGCATCAGTTGAACCGCAAGTTTCTCCTGAAGTTGTACCGACTAAAGAAGCTATTAATACCGTTTATCCACCACAAAAACTGAAGGTCAATAATAAGGTATTGGATGATTGGTTAACACAGTTTTATGCTTATGAGAAAAAACGTACAACACCATTTCCTGCGCAGTTAGCAGCCAATGCTCAGCCTTTTGATATCTTAATTATTAATATTTGTTCACTTTCTACTGCTGATGCGGCAGCTGTTGGGCTACAAGAACACCCTATTTGGGGTAACTTTGATGTGTTATTTAGTCAATTTAATACCGTATCTTCTTATAGCGGTCCTGCATCATTAAGATTATTACGCGCGAGTTGTGGCCAGACTCACCACTCTGATTTATACGATCCCGCAGATGCACAATGTTTGCTGATGAATAATCTGGCTTCGTTGGGATTTGCCAAGAAATTGGTTCTCGATCATAACGGGAAATTTGGTAATTACCTTAAAGAAGTTCAGCAACTCGGTGATCTTAATATCGCTTTACAAGATCAAGAAAATCTTTCTCATCAAATTACCGCATTTGATGGCACCAAAATTTACAACGATAAGGAAACATTACAACGTTGGTTGAAAGCGCGTGAACAGTCTAATGAGAGTCGCTCTGTAACCTTTGTGAACTTGGTGTCATTACATGATGGTAACCGTTATGTAGGCGAAAATAGCACTGCTGATTACGGCAAACGCGCTTCTACATTACTTGATAACTTAGATGGTTTTATGAATGAGCTTGATAAGAAAGGAAGAAAAGTGATGGTGGTGATCGTGCCTGAGCATGGTGCAGCGTTACAAGGTGATAAGACACAAATGTCAGGGTTAAGAGATATTCCAAGCCAAAGTATTACTACCGTTCCTGTTGGTATCCGTTTCACCGGAATAAAAGATAGAGCACAATTTTATCCTCCTATGATTATCGATGAACCTAGCAGCTATTTGGCTATTTCTGAACTTATTTCTCGTAATGTGAATGGTGATGTTTTTAACCAATCTGTTATTGATTGGAATAAATTAGCCAGTGAGCTTCCTCAAACTGCCAATGTCGCGGAAAACCAAGCTACGGTTGTGGTTGATTATCAAGGGCAGTCTTATATCAAGTTAAATGGAGGTGAGTGGATTAATTATCCTAACTAATTTTTTATAGGAAACAGTTTCATCATAAATTTATGTTCTCGTTTTCTCCTATTGAGACCCCCGTATGATTGCGGGTTTTTTTTATGAGGTTTATAAATAGAAGCCCATAAAAAAACCACATCTATTCCTGATGTGGTCTTATCAAAATCAATTACGTGATGTTATTGGCAAGAGACTTATTTTAAGCCTGCTGCTTCACGTAAGATTTCAGCTTTATCTGTTGCTTCCCAAGGGAATTCAGGGCGACCAAAGTGACCGTAAGCAGCCGTTTTTTGGTAGATTGGGTGCAGTAAATCTAACATTTGAATTAATCCGTAAGGACGTAAGTCAAAGAATTCACGCACTAACAAGATAAGCTGTGCTGTTGGGACTTTTTCAGTACCAAATGTTTCTACCATAATTGATGTTGGCTCTGCCACACCGATTGCGTAAGAAACTTGAATTTCACAACGATCGGCTAAACCTGCTGCCACGATATTTTTAGCAACGTAACGAGCAGCATAAGCTGCTGAACGGTCAACTTTCGATGGATCTTTACCAGAGAAAGCACCGCCACCATGACGAGCCATACCGCCATAAGTATCAACAATGATTTTACGACCGGTTAAACCACAGTCACCCATTGGTCCACCGATAACAAAACGGCCTGTTGGGTTGATGAAATATTTAGTTTGTTCATTTAACCATTCTGCTGGCAGTATAGGTTTAATGATCTCTTCCATCACTGCTTCATGCAGATCTTTTTGTGAAATTTCTTCAGAATGCTGAGTTGATAATACAACAGCATCAATACCAACAACTTTATTGTTGTCGTATTGAAAGGTAATTTGGCTTTTCGCATCAGGACGTAACCAAGGTAAAGTGCCACTTTTACGCACTTGTGCTTGGCGTTGAACTAAACGATGAGCATAAGTAATTGGAGCTGGCATTAATACGTCAGTTTCGTTGGTCGCATAACCAAACATTAAACCTTGGTCGCCAGCGCCTTGTTCTAATGGATTTGCACGGTCAACGCCTTGGTTGATATCAGGTGATTGTTTACCAATCGCACTGATAACTGCGCAGGAATTAGCATCAAAGCCCATGTCGGAACTGGTATAGCCGATTTCACGAACAGTGTTACGTGTAATTTCTTCGATATCGACCCAAGCTTTGGTGGTAATTTCTCCGCCTACCATAACCATGCCTGTCTTAACGTAAGTTTCGCAGGCAACGCGTGCTTTTGGATCTTGTTCTAAAATTGCATCCAGAACAGCATCAGAAATCTGATCTGCAATTTTATCTGGATGACCTTCTGAGACTGATTCAGAAGTAAAAAGGTGTGTAGTCATTATATCTCGTTACCTTAATACAAACGGTTTAAGGATGGATGTTTTAACATCTAGACGTCTATTTTATGACTCTTCTCTCTTTAATTCCAGCTTTTTTTAATCAAATATAGGGATAAAGCAGAATCAAACAGTTAATCTTATTCTTTATTGCCCACTATTTTTGTATCAAGAAAATAGAGATGAGAGAAAAAAAAGTTTTTTGTACTTTTTGCTTTGCATTTTTAACTAACTAAAGGTATAACCTCGCGGTTACTGTGAAATCTGAACACAGTGTAAACCGCAGGATTTCTGATCCTGTTTCTCTGTTAGGGAAATGGCTTATAGGTTTAAGCCATGTGTGGAGTGAATGGGTAATGATCCATTGTCTACAGGTTAGTCTTTTCAAAAACCAAAACAGTACTCGTCAATACTATACACGTAGTATATCTAGAGTGATTTCCTCTTTGAGCTCTTTCTCTTTAGAGCGAAGTTGTCTGTTACTTGCCAATAGGTGATTGTGTTAACTCGTTATAGGTTAACTCGAGAACTTTCTACTATTATGTCCTGCGTATAGCTGGATAATCATATAAAAATATATAGTGAGCCATTACTTCCAACTGTTATTTATCAGTCGTTTCAGATTTTTGTCGGATAATTGACTACTATGGTGACAGGCAAGGTATAAACTCATACTCCCTAAGGAGAATGTCATGAATGATAACATCGCTCGTAAGATGCAGCAGACCTATAATATTGCATATTGGGGTGGCGGTTACTATTTAGCGAATAATCGGGGAAATATTAGCGTTTGTCCTAATCCTGATGTTCCTGATGCAACTTTTGATTTAACCGAATTGGTTAAACGAGTTCAAGAAGAGCAATCGAACCTGCGTTTACCAGCGCTTTTTTGCTTCCCTCAAATACTACAACATCGTTTACGTTCGATTAATGCCGCGTTTCATCGTGCGCGTGAATCTTATGGTTATAAAGGTGACTATTTTTTAGTTTATCCAATTAAAGTTAACCAACAACGTCGTGTTATTGAGTCATTAGTAAATGCAGGAGAGCCTTTAGGTCTAGAGGCTGGCTCTAAAGCAGAATTAATGGCAGTACTTGCTCATGCTAATATGACAAGTTCTGTGATTGTTTGTAATGGTTATAAAGACCGTGAGTATATTCGTCTAGCACTCACTGGTGAAAAACTTGGGCATAAAGTTTTCTTAGTCATTGAGAAAATGTCTGAGATTAAAATGGTTCTTGAAGAAGCTGAACGTTTAGAAGTTATTCCACGCTTAGGCGTTCGCGCTCGTCTTGCTTCTCAGGGATCAGGCAAATGGCAGGCAAGTGGTGGTGAAAAATCAAAATTTGGTTTAGCCGCGACACAAGTTCTGCAATTAATTGATATGTTACGCCAAGCTGACCGCTTAGATAGCCTGCAATTACTGCATTTCCATTTGGGATCACAAATGGCGAATATCCGTGATATCGCAACTGGTGTTCGTGAATCTGCACGCTTCTATGTTGAACTGCATAAACTGGGCGTGAATATTCAGTATTTCGATGTGGGTGGTGGTTTAGGTGTGGACTATGAAGGTACACGCTCACAATCTGATTGCTCTGTTAACTATGGCCTTAATGAATATGCGAATAACGTTATTTGGGCGATAGGTGACGCGTGTGATGAAAATGATTTACCACATCCAACCGTTATTACTGAATCAGGTCGTGCATTAACCGCACACCATACTGTATTAATTTCTAATGTGATTGGTGTTGAACGTAATGAATTTACGGCAATTACACCACCTGAAGATGATGCTGCAAGACCGATTGCAAGTCTTTGGGAAACATGGGAAGAGATGCAAACAAAGGGGCATAGCCGTTCATTACGTGAATGGTTACACGATAGCCAATTAGACTTACATGATGTGCATACTCAATATGTTCACGGTATGTTAAGCCTGACAGAGCGTGCATGGGCAGAAGAGCTGTATTTGAATATCTGTCGTCGTATTCAGTACGATTTAGATCCAAGCAATCGTGCCCATCGTCCTATTATTGATGAGTTACAAGAACGTATGTCAGATAAGTTCTATGTTAACTTCTCATTGTTCCAATCTTTACCTGATGCATGGGGTATTGACCAGTTATTCCCAGTATTACCGATTGAAGGGTTAGATAAACCACTCGATCGTCGCGCTGTGTTACTCGATATCACTTGTGACTCAGATGGTATTATTGACCATTATGTTGATGGTGATGGTGTTGAAACAACAATGCCAATGCCAGCTTATGATCCTGAATATCCACCAATGATCGGCTTCTTTATGGTAGGGGCTTATCAGGAAATTTTAGGCAATATGCATAACTTATTTGGTGATACGGCAGCTGTTGACGTTTACCTTGATGAGAAAGGCAATTTAACTTACGTGCAAAGTGAAGAGGGCGACACAGTTGCTGATATGCTTCAGTACGTTAAGTTAAATCCTACCGTGCTGTTAGATCGTTTCCGCACCCAAGTAAAAAATGCACAGTTAGATGAAGCGTTACAAGAGCAATTCCTGACTGAATTTGAAAGTGGTTTATACGGTTATACGTATCTGGAAGAAGAAGAGTAATTCTTCACTTTCCAATGCAGGAGTGATGTTATTAAACATCACTCTTTATCTATCATATTGATTTGTATGTTGCTTATTTTAAATAAGTAACAGAGGTAATAGCATGAAAAATAGTACGTTAGGTAATGAGACTGATAATTCATTGATCTCTAATGCATTTGGTTTTTTACGTTTTCCACTGAATTTTCAGCCTTATAGCAGTGATGCAGATTGGGTTATTACGGGTGTGCCTTTTGATATGGCAACATCGGGTCGTGCAGGAACTCGTCATGGACCAGGTGCTATTCGTCAAATTTCAACGAATTTAGCGTGGGAAGGTAATCGCTGGCCGTGGGATTTTGATATGCGTGAACGTTTAAGCGTTGTCGATTGTGGTGACTTAGTGTTTAACTTCGGTGATGCACAAGATATGAGCGATAAATTACAAGCTCATACAGAGAAGTTATTAGCCGCAGGTAAAAAGTGCTTAACGTTTGGTGGTGACCATTTTGTCACATTACCTTTATTACGTGCCCATGCAAAACACTTCGGTAAGATGGCATTAGTTCATTTTGATGCGCATACTGATACTTATGGTAATGGCAGTAAATTTGACCACGGTACAATGTTCTTTCATGCACCAAATGAAGGATTAATCGATCCTAACCACTCTGTTCAAATAGGTATTCGTACTGATCATGACAGTGATAATGGTTTCACTGTATTGGATGCCGCACAAGTTAACGATCGTGGTGTAACTGATCTTGTTGATCAGATCAAAGGTATTGTTGGTGATCTGCCTGTTTATCTGACTTTTGATATCGACTGTCTTGATCCTGCGTTTGCACCAGGAACAGGAACACCTGTTGTAGGCGGTTTAACAACAGATAAAGCACTGAAGATCTTACGTGCATTACAACCGTTAAATATTGTCGGCATGGATTTAGTTGAAGTTTCTCCAGCTTATGATCAATCGGATATTACAGCACTTGCAGGAGCAACTATTGCTCTTGATATGTTATATCTGCAAGCAGCAAAAAAATAATTTCTGTTAACCCCAGATAATAAAGATAAAGCGATATCTATTAGGTATCGCTTTTTTTACATCTTATCTATGTGCAAATTAAGTATTTTTGAGAGCTAAGAATTAAAGCTGAAAATAACGAGCAAGCAGAGGAGCGGTAAAATTCTTTTTTAAATAGAAGCCTCTGGGTAAGGTCATAATACGTTGTCCATCTTCACCAATAGCTTCTGTTAATGCTTTACTGTTTGCGGCTTTGGGACGGATTTGTAAGACTTGTCCGTGACGTGCGGTAATGCTTTCTACTTTACCTAACACAATCATATCCATTAGCTCCTCCCAATCATGACGTAATAGTTCTTCTTCAGTACTATTTGGGCTCCAAAGTAACGGAGAGGCGACGCGACGTTGTGCTAATGGTATTTCCCTTTCTCCTTCAACAGGTACCCATAACACTTTTGAGAGCTTACGTTTTACATGGCTATTTTCCCATGTAATACCACTGTTTCCGGTCAACGCTGCGACACAGACAAAAGTGGTTTCTAAAGGCATACCCAATCTATCAATTGGAATTGTTTTTAGCTCAATGCCCAATTCACTGAAATCTTGTTCAGGTTTGCTGCCTGCACTTGCGCCTAAATAATATTCCAACAACATACCTACCCAACCTTTATCTCTTTTAAGATCGTTTGGGATAGGGAGTTGTGCAAAAGTGGCAAGTTCACCAAAAGTATAACCCGCAAGCGCTTTTGCTCGTTCGAATAAAACCTGCTCATTTTCGGGGGCGACTGGTGGTGTAAACATAGTTATTATCTTCTTGTATAAATAATAGACAGAAAAAACGGATTATTGATAACGTATTTAGCTTTATTTTATTTAAATCATAATAGCATGATATATCATCATTTTTTTGAGTTAATTCGCTAATTGAAATTTATAATTCCAAGTTGTGCACGGTTATCCTGAAATCATAAACAGGCTTTTACACTAGGTTATCCACAGCTTTATGGGATAACTCACAGAAAGTGAGATCACTGTTCTGATTTACAGCCTTGACTTTTACAGATATTTGCCAAAATTATCCTATTTTGTCTAACTAATCGGCATAACCTGTGGATAAAACACCCTACGATTATTTTTTGTACGATTTAAGCGAGGGGGGCTTTTAATTGTTTTATCCAATCGCTGAAATAGGCATTAAAATTTGGCTACTAATTTGAATTATAAGTGATATTTTAAAAATTGTATCAACAGCCTTCCTAACAATACAAAAACTATACCCTGATTATCTCACTCTTTTTCACATAGATATCCACAGAAAAAGTGAATAAATCCCCTAAGTGTTTATGTGGGTGTTTATAACTTTCAAGATTTCTGTGAATTAACACAAATAATGGTTAATTTGAACACTGAAAAGAGATGATAACCTATTTTAGTGTATCGATATCAGGCGTAAACCATGCTGATTTAAAATCAAACCAGCCAAAGGTATTCATTTTGACACCTCGTATGGTTCTCTGCCCTTGTAGCTCTAGTAAATGGTGAAATAGAGGATAAAGCCAAATATCTTGTGTTAATTGGCGACACCACTCTTCCAGTGGCAAGGATTTTTGGTGCCATAGTGTGAGCTCTTGTGAAAACGATGCTCCCAGACATTGGTGAAAGAGGGGTAATTCATAAAGTGCGGCAAAAATTGAGAACTCTAAAGGCTTATAAAAATTCACTGTCGCTAACCAAATATCACTGTCAGCTTCACCGTAATACCATTGCTCATAATCAAGCACTTGAATGGTAAGTTCGATATCATACTGAGATAAAATACTTTTTATTAAATCTGCAATAGTGCTGTATTCATGATGCTCTTTATAAAGAGTGACGGTCAGTTTTGTTAATGAAGCCGGTTTAGGATGTTGGCGGATTAATTTACTGTGATGCCAATGAAGTAATAATCCATAAGCAGGAGACCAATGGCGTTGATAGAAAGGATCACAATGTGTCAGCATATTAACAGGGGTTAATACACTGCTTAACCATTCCCTTATTTCAGTCTGTTGACACTGCTTTGAGCGACTATCATAGAGAAGGAAATAACATCCTTCCTCTTTACGGCTTTCTAGCGAATCTTTATTGGTATCATCATCTGTTAAATGAATAGTTGAACAGACCATTTTGTTATTCAGTTCTGGAACTACCCAAATATCAATTTCATCTAATAATGCCCGTAAGCCAAAATAGCGATTAAAGGCTTTGATTTGCAGCTTATGTTTATCATTAGCGATAACTTGATAGGCACCTGTACCAACAGGACGTTGTGCAAAAGAAGGGAGTGATGCCCATTCTTGCGGTAAAATAACGGCTTGTGGACTCCCTAATAACGTTGCAAATTGCTTATCAGCTTCGCTTAAGAAAATATCTAGCACATAAGGTTGAGGCGAGGAAATTTGTTCTATATGCGCATAAAGAGGATTGCAGTGTTTCATTCTCATTAAAGAAGCACTGATATCTTCAAGGGTGAGCTCACGACCATGATGGAAATAGATAGAAGGACGTAAATAAAATCGCCAATGTTGCTCTGTGATCATTTGCCAATGATGAGCTAACTCGGCTTCGACTTCCCCATTTTCCTCTTTTAGATGCACTAATGAATTAAATATCTGACTCATTAAATGCAATTCAGAACGTCTTAATGGTGTTCCCGGTAATAAATTCCTAAAAGGACGATAGTAAATAATGCGCAGTAATTGTTGACCAGGATGAAAGCTTTTTTCAATCTGTGAAAGCACCATTTGGCGCACTGAATCTTTATCACCCATTAATGCGACAAGCTTTTCAATATCATTCTCTGCTATCAGTCTTTCAGCGCGATTTTGTTGGATCTCAAGTGCATTAGAATGAAAAATAAGTGTGGATTTTTTACCTCGACCGACTTCTGCTTGCCAATTTATCCAACCTATTTCTTGCATCTTATTTAATAAAGAGCGGACATGACGACGCGTGCAATGCAGAGTTTGTGCTAATTCTTGTAACGTTGTTTCGGTTGCTTTCCCCTGAAAGGCTTGCCATAAGCGAATAAATTGTAACTCTAAGCGGGGTGATGTCATAAAAGAGGAAATCCCTTGATAAAGTGATCAATTTTAATTTCCTTATATTAGACCGATAATGATTGTGTTTAAAGTTAGCTCTCATGTTAGTTATCACAAATTACGAATACTGACAGACTCCCCCATTTGAGCATTCGGTGATTACCGGCCAGTGATAATTTATCACTGGCTTTTTTATTGGCTATTTATAGGAAGGGGTTTTGGGGCAAAAAAAAGCCGTAAACGAATTTACGGCAAGAATGACAAAGTAAACATCACAGAAAGTAGAAGAAGGTGAAAATTGCTCTAATTAGCGCATAAAGGCAGGTTGTTTTGCCTCGTAAGCACTAATATCATCTTGGTGTTGCAGTGTTAATCCAATGCTGTCTAACCCTTCAATCATGCAGTGGCGGCGAAATGAATCGATTTCAAAAGAGAAATGTAATTCACCCGCTCTGACCTCTTGTGCCACTAAATCTACGGTAATGGGTGTGCCTGCATGTTCTTTTACCCAATCAAATAATTGTGAGACTTCATCATCACTTAATTTGATTGGTAATAATTGATTGTTAAATGAATTCCCGTAAAAAATATCAGCAAAACTAGGGGCGATAACAGCGTGAAAACCATAATCAGTTAATGCCCAAGGCGCGTGTTCACGAGATGATCCACAACCAAAGTTTTCTCGTGCCAATAAAATAGAAGCACCTTGGTAAATTGGCTGATTCAAAATAAACGCAGGATTAGGCTTAGTGCCTTCATCATCCAAAAAACGCCAATCATGAAATAGGTGCTTACCAAAGCCAGTACGTGTTACTTTCTGCAAAAATTGCTTAGGAATAATGGCGTCGGTATCTACATTTGCTGCATCTAAAGGAACCGCAATACCCGTGTGTTGAGTAAATTTATTCATTATGTTCTCCCTTAAGATGCCACAGAAAATGTACGAATATCTGCAAAATGACCATTAATCGCTGCCGCTGCCGCCATTGCAGGACTGACTAAGTGTGTTCGGCCTCCACGACCTTGGCGACCTTCAAAATTACGATTGCTGGTGGATGCGCAACGTTCGCCCGGATTTAATCGGTCGTTATTCATCGCTAAACACATTGAACAGCCCGGTAAACGCCATTCAAAACCTGCTTCAATAAAGATTTTATCTAAGCCTTCTGCTTCAGCTTGCGCTTTAACAGGGCCTGAACCCGGAACTACAATCGCCTGAACATGAGGCGCAACTTTATGGCCTTTTGCGATTTCAGCAGCTGCTCGTAAATCTTCAATACGTGAGTTTGTACAAGAGCCAATAAAGACTTTATCGATAGTGACATCTGTTAAGTTGACGCCTTCATTTAATCCCATATAGGCCAAGGCTTTTTCAGCAGAAGCGCGTTCAACGGGATCATTAAAGCTATTTAATAACGGGACTATTTGGTCAATAGCAATAACTTGCCCTGGATTGGTACCCCATGTGACTTGTGGCGCAATATCAGCCGCATTAATAGTGACTGTGGCATCGAAAGTTGCATCATTGTCAGACTTTAAGGTTCTCCAATAAGCGACGGCTTCATCCCAAGATTGATCTTTAGGTGCAAATTGACGCCCTTTTAAGTAGTCAAAAGTGGTGTCATCTGGCGCTACTAAGCCTGCTTTAGCCCCCATTTCAATCGCCATATTGCATAAAGTCATTCGACCTTCCATGCTTAATGCTTCAATTGCTTCACCTGCAAACTCAACGATATAGCCCGTACCACCGGCACTACCTAATTTGCCGATAATGGCTAATACGATATCCTTCGCCGTGATCCCAATAGCGGTTTTACCCTGAACTTCAATTTTTAATGTTTTAGCGCGAGACTGTTTTAAAGTTTGAGTTGCTAAAACGTGTTCAACTTCTGAAGTTCCAATACCAAAAGCTAATGAACCAAAGGCACCATGAGTTGCAGTATGTGAGTCACCACAAACAATGGTCATTCCCGGTAAGGTTAAGCCTTGCTCTGGCCCCATTACGTGAACAATCCCTTGATAAGGATGGTTTAAGTCATACAGCGTAACGCCAAATTCTTGGCAGTTTTTCATCAACTCTTGCATTTGAATTCTCGCCATATCACCACAAGCATTAATATCTTTAGTTTGAGTTGATACGTTGTGATCCATTGTTGCAAAGGTTTTATTCGGTTGACGGACAGGGCGACCTTTTGTTCTTAACCCATCAAAGGCTTGAGGTGATGTCACTTCATGCACTAAATGTCTATCGATATACAAAATGGGTGTTTCATCACTCACTTCTCTGACAACATGTGCATCATAAATTTTTTGATATAATGTTTTACCCATGTTATGCCCCTTCACGAATATACTGAGCGATACGATCACCCATTTCGGCGGTTGTGATTGCGCTGCCATTGCCGGCTAAATCTGCGGTGCGATAGCCTTCTGCTAATACTTGAGTGATAGCATCTTCAATGGCTTGAGCTGCATTATCTTCATTAAAGCTATAGCGTAATAACAGTGCGGCAGACAGAATTTGTGCAATTGGGTTTGCAATGTTTTTACCTGCTATATCAGGCGCAGAGCCTCCTGCGGGTTCATATAAACCAAAGCGCTCTTCGTTAACACTGGCAGATGGTAACATCCCCATAGAGCCTGTGATCATTGCGCATTCATCCGATAAAATATCGCCAAAAATATTGGAGCACAGCAACACATCGAATTGAGAAGGATCTTTAATTAACTGCATTGTTGCGTTATCAATATACATATGCTGAATTTCAACATCTGGATATTCTTTTGCGATCCCAGTGACAACTTCACGCCATAAAATAGAGCTTTGTAATACGTTAGCTTTATCAATAGAGGTTACTTTATGACGGCGTTTACGTGCCGATTCAAATGCAAAGCGTGCAATACGTTCAATCTCATAACGATGATAAACTTCAGTATCAAAAGCACGCTCTTGTGCTCCTTCACCTTCACGACCTTTAGGCTGACCGAAGTAGATACCGCCTGTTAATTCACGTACACATAAAATATCAAAACCACGTTGGGCGATATCAGAACGTAATGGGCAGTAGGCTTCTAAGCCTTCATATAAGCGTGCTGGGCGTAAATTGCAGAACAATTTAAAATGCTTGCGTAATGGCAATAAAGCCCCACGTTCTGGCTGTTCATTTGCAGGTAAATGTTCCCATTTAGGGCCACCTACTGAACCAAATAAAATTGCATCAGCTTGTTCACAACCAGCTAAGGTATCTGCTGGCAACGGAGTGCCATGATTATCAATGGCAATGCCACCGATATCGTATTCTTTTGTTGTGATATTAAGTGAGAAACGCTCACTGATCGCCTTCATCACTTTTTGTGCTTGAGCCATGACTTCAGGGCCAATACCATCTCCGGGTAATACTGCAATATGATAATTTTTTGACATAATTAAACCGCTTCTTGTGTTGTATGTTGTTTGCGTTTTTCTATTTCGACTTGCTCTGAGCGCCAAATGCTATTGATAACGTGGATCATGGCATTCGCGGATGAACCTACGATGTCAGTTTCTAAACCCATTCCATGAAATTTACGTCCTTGATATTCAACGACGATGTCAACTTGTCCTAAAGCGTCCCTACCTTCACCTTTAGCGGTTAATTGGTAAGTGACTAATTTTAATGGATAACCTGTTGCACGAGAGATAGCTTGATAAACTGCATCAACGGGACCATTACCGGTAGCTGCTTCAGTAATTTCTTTGTCACCATGGGTAATACTGACACTTGCTGTAGCAACGGTTGATGAACCCGATTGAGTATTAAAATAGTTCATTACAAACTCATCAGGCTCTTGTTGCTGTTGTCCCATAAATGCTAAAGCTTCTAAATCGTAATCAAAGACTTGGCCTTTTTTATCGGCTAAACGTAAGAAGGCAGAATATAAAGTATCCAAGTTATAATCTGTTTCGCGATAACCCATCTCTTCCATTCGGTGTTTAACTGCAGCACGGCCTGAGCGAGAAGTTAAATTCAATTGCACTTCTTTTAATCCGATAGATTCTGGTGTCATGATTTCGTAGGTTTCGCGATTTTTCAAAACGCCATCTTGGTGAATACCCGATGAATGCGCGAATGCATTGGAGCCAACAACAGATTTATTAGCATGAATTGGCGTATTACATAATTGGCTAACTAATTGACTGGTACGATAAATTTCTTTGTGATTAATCCGTGTTTGAACATTCATCATTTGTTCACGGACTTTTATCGCCATAATGACTTCTTCTAATGCACAGTTGCCCGCGCGCTCGCCTAAGCCATTAATTGTCCCTTCTACTTGTCTTGCACCTGCTTGTACTGCGGTAATTGAGTTAGCAACTGCCATGCCTAAATCATCATGACAATGAACAGAAATAATAGCTTTATCAATATTGGGAACACGCTCAAACAAGTTGGTGATAATGCCACCAAATTGATAAGGAGTTGTATAACCTACGGTATCTGGAATATTAATGGTGGTTGCGCCAGCATTAATTGCACTTTCAACAATTCGACATAAATTATCGATATGAGTACGACCTGCATCTTCGCAAGAGAATTCCACGTCATCGGTGTAGCGACGTGCGCGCTTTATCGAATTCACGCCCATCTCAATAATATCTTCGAATGATTTTTTTAATTTGTGTTCAGCATGCAATGCCGAGGTTGCCAAGAATACGTGGATACGAAAAGCTTCAGCGACTTTTAAAGACTCTGCTGCAACATCAATATCGTTATCAACACAGCGTGCTAATGCACAAATACGGCTATTTTTGATTTCGCGTGCAATGGTTTGGACGGATTCAAAATCACCAGGAGAAGAAACAGGAAAGCCCGCTTCAATGATATCCACACCTAAACGCTCTAAAGCGTAAGCAATTTGTAACTTCTCTTTTACGCTTAAGCTCGCCTGCAATGCTTGTTCGCCATCTCTTAATGTGGTATCAAAAATAATCACGTTGTTGCTCATAATCTGTTCCTTTCTCTTTTTATTTGCTGTTTGCGCTCTCCCAGGTATAAAAAAACCCGCGACTAGCGCGGGTTTTCTCTCTAAGGGCAGGTGTGTTTCACTTTTTACCCATAAGCCGACCGCGCATAAAAGTTGCGAGTAGTAGTAGGCTTGATAGTAAAATTGCGTTTAACATGAAACATCCTTAGATAAGTTCTCAATAATCTGTATTTATTGATACCTAATACCAATAAAGATGTCAAGCGTTGGAATTTATTAATTCATTTATCACTGTTATTTATAAAATTTATATAGTGATTCTGACTAATATCTAAATTTTTACTAATGATTATAACTATTAAGTATTTATTGATTGGGTTAATGTTCCATACGTTGTTTGAAAAAGAGTGAAATGAAAAATTAAACGATTGTTTGCTTTTTTTTTAACCAGCTAGTTGAGAGAGAGAAAAGAGCCAGTTAGAGAAGGGAAGATTGAGGAATGTGAGCAACGTTTTGAATGTAAGAATAAAAATCATTGTATTATTAATGATGATGGCTATCAGATACCTATTTTAGGAATGAAAGTACATTATTTTATTATGATTTTTATCATACTTTGTTTTATTATTTGCAAGGCAGAAGGTAAAACAGGTTGTAATATATATTGATATAATCATTTTCTATACATGTAATTTTAATGTCAAATTTCATCACTTATATGAAATACGTTTTTTTATTGATATGAAACTTATGTGTTTAGTTATATTCATGGATGATGAATAATAAATTTTAATAAATAGTTTAAGTAATAGTTGAAGCCTATCTATTATTAATAATATCTCAGTTAATAATATTTATTTTGCTATTATGATAACATAGTGGAGTAAGAAATGACGGATTACACATCAGCAACAGTTACCAGCAGAGAATCAACAGATATGCATTTACGTAATGTTGATCTTAATTTATTAACGGTATTTGATGCTGTTATGCAAATGCAAAATGTCACCCGTGCTGCGCAAGTATTGGGCATGTCACAACCCGCAGTAAGTAATGCAGTATCTCGCCTTAAAATTATGTTTAATGACGAATTATTTGTTCGTTATGGACGAGGAATTCAGCCTACGTTAAGAGCTAAACAACTTTTTGGTCCTGTGAGACAAGCCTTACAGTTGGTTCATAATGAGCTTCCAGGGGCTGGATTTGAACCAGAACAAAGTGAGCGTATATTTAATTTATCTATTTGTAGCCCTCTAGATATAAAATTAGCACCAAAAATAGTTGAACAAATTAAAAATGAAACACCTAATATTAACGTTAATATCAAATCTTATTTAAATAGCAATATAGAACACCAATTAAAATATCAAGAAGTTGAATTTTTTATTAGCTATAAGGAATTTGAAAAGTCTGAATTTCATTCACAACCACTATTTAATGATGAAGTTGTTTTGGTCGTTTCTAATAAACATCCTCGTATTAAAGAGAGTGTAACTAAAGAGATGTTATTAAATGAGCAACATTCCATTGTTTCTTTAGATGATATTGGTTCATTTAGTACATCTTATTATAAAAATACTCAATTAGAAGATTTAATCACTTATCAAGGAACCGATTTAAATAGTGTATTAAATATTGTTTCTAGAACTTATTTGGTTGCCATTGCACCAAAATGGTTAGTTGAGAGTTATTCTGAACAATTAGATATTAAAGCCGTGTCGTTACCTTGGGATAAAACAGAGCGTCCATGTTACTTGATTTGGCATGAGTCAACAGCGCGTGATAAAGGCCACTTGTGGATGAAAAATTTATTAAGTGAAGTTTGTCAAAACTAGAGTGTTTTCGCTCATAATTAGTATTTATTACTAATTATGCAGAAATAGTGGCAGATAACGTTAGTTAATCAGCTAATGGCCAAGATGGTGTTTATGCAGTAGATAAACTAAATTGGATTGCTGTCACTATTTTTGCCCTTTCTTTGTAATAATGACTCTTATTCGTATTATTACTATGTTAAACCTATCTTTTTACAATAATATCCCTCTCTTTCTATTGTCATTGATTAAGTTATGACAATTACCCATTGTTATTTATCAGCTTTTCTTTTTAGCTTTCCATAAAAAATAAGATCATAAAATTTAATTACCTCACTGTGATGAGATAGCCTTTTCTGACAAAACTTTTCATAACTCACAATTTTACAAATTTATGTAAAATTGCATTCCTTTATTTTGGTGGATCACTTAGACTTTTATCCGACTCAGCGAACAAGTGTAAGCTGAAATTGTAAGAGAGAGATTTTCTCCGTTTCAGTTTCATAACACGGCCGCTTTTCCATAAATAGCAGGAAAATTATGATAACTAATAATAATCTTCATGATTATCATATAATTAGAAGATTGCAGATGCAGTTTTTGCACAGCGGGAATAAAATTGCTTATCGTCAGTGGGATGCTAAGCGCAATATCGAAATGTCATGGGAGTTGGTTGAAAAGAAAACACATGCGCTCTCAAATGCATTGTTAGAAATGGGTGTAAATGTCCAAGAAAACATTGGGATCTTTTCTCAAAATACCATTGATTGGTCTTTGGCTGATATTGCTTCTTTACAACTACGTGCAGTAACCGTTCCTCTTTATGCAACAAGTAGTGTTGAACAAGCCGCTTATATTTTAAATGATGCGAATATCCGCATTCTTTTTGTTGGCGACCAAAAGCAATACGATATTGTTTCTGAATTATTAGCGTTATGTCCTCAGCTTGAACATATTATTGTGTTTAACTCCGATGTTGTGTTAAACGAAAACACACCTTCATGCTATCTGGAAGATTTAATTAACCAGACACAATTTCAGCATGACGAAGTGTTAAAACAACGTATTAATGAATGCAGTCTAGATGACCTGTTTACTTTGATTTATACGTCAGGAACAACAGGTGAACCTAAAGGCGTTATGCTTGATTATACGAGTTTGGCATCACAGCTTTATCTTCATGATGAGCGTCTCTTATTATCTGATAAAGATGTTTCGCTCTGTTTTTTACCTCTTTCTCACGTTTTTGAACGCGCGTGGAGCTTCTATGTGATGCACACTGGCGCGGTTAATGTGTATTTAACAGACACTCACGCTGTGAGAGAGGCTATGAGTGCGGTTAAACCTACGGTGATGTGTGCTGTTCCTCGCTTTTATGAAAAAGTGTATAGCGCTATTCAAGAGAAAGTGTCTCAAGCATCTGTGTTTCGTCAATTTATCTTTAAATGGGCGATAAAGCAGGGCGAAAAACAGCGTGAAGCACAACTGAATCAGCGTCAGCAAGGGTTTATTTCTCGCTTATGTTATCGCTTTGCAGATAAAAAAGTATTAAATCCATTGCGTCAAATTCTAGGTGGGCGTGTTCGCTTTTTACCAGCGGCAGGGGCTCGTTTAGATGATGCAGTGATCCGCTTCTTCTTGGCTGCCGGTATTAATATTAAATACGGCTATGGTATGACAGAAACCTGTGCCACTGTTTCATGCTGGGAAGAGAATAAATATAAGTTAGGCTCTATTGGTACACCATTGCCGGGCGTTGAAGTGCGTATTGGTGCAGAAAATGAAATTCAAGTACGTGGCAGCATTGTCATGAAAGGGTATTTCAATAAGCCTGAAGATACGGCGGCAGCCTTTACAGAAGATGGTTGGTTACGTACAGGAGACGCTGGCGCACTTGATAGTGATGGCATGTTATTTATCACGGAACGTTTGAAAGATTTAATGAAAACGTCAAATGGTAAATATATTGCACCACAAATGATCGAAGGAACATTAGGGCAAGACCGTTTTATTGAGCATATTGCGGTGATTGCTGATACGCGTAAATTTGTTTCTGCACTTATTGTACCTTGTTTTGATGCATTAGAAGAACATGCGCGCGCATTAAATTTAAAATATAAAGATCGTATAGAATTATTACGCCATACCAAAATTAAAGAGTTATTTGATGAACGTTTACGTGAAATGCAAAAAAACTTTGCAAGTTTTCATCAAGTTAAGCGCTTTACTCTTCTTGCTGAAGGCTTTTCAATGGAATCGGGTGAGTTAACACCAACATTGAAACTTCGCCGTAAAATTATTTCTGAACGTTATCGAAACGAAATCGAATTAATGTATCAAGATTAATTTTTTTGATGAAAAAGCACCTAAATGGTGCTTTTTTCTTTTGAAATTACTTATTGATAGATAACGATGATTGAAATAATTGATAAAAGACATAAACGGAAACGTTGACGCATACGGTTTTATCAGTAAATTGTGTTAAAATGCAAAATCAGATCAGCATGATGACTGAAATTCATAGCAATATGTAATAAATAATACATTTAATAATTAAAAGAGGCTAATGTGAAACTGGATGAAATCGCCCGCTTGGCTGGTGTTTCACGAACAACAGCAAGTTATGTCATTAATGGTAAAGCGAAACAGTACCGTGTAAGTGACAAGACTGTTGAAAAAGTGATGGCGGTGGTCAGAGAGCATAATTACCACCCGAACGCTGTTGCCGCGGGATTACGTGCTGGTCGTACGCGTTCTATTGGTTTGGTTATTCCTGATTTGGAAAATACCAGTTATACCAGGATCGCAAATTACCTTGAACGACAAGCGCGTCAACGTGGTTATCAATTACTGATTGCCTGTTCAGAAGACCAACCAGACAACGAAATTCGTTGTGTTGAGCACTTATTGCAACGCCAAGTTGATGCCATTATTGTTTCAACAGCATTGCCACCAGAGCATCCTTTCTATCAACGTTGGGCAAATCGCTCATTACCGATTATTGCATTAGACCGAGCATTAGAAAGTGAGCATTTTATCAGTGTTGTTGGTGATGACTTAGAAGATGCCAAAATGTTGGCAACAGAACTAAAAGCATTTCCTTCGCAATCCGTACTCTATTTAGGCGCACTACCTGAACTCTCAGTGAGTTTTTTACGTGAACAAGGCTTCCGTAATGTATGGAAAGATGATCCTAGAGAAGTTACCTACCTATATGCAAATAGCTATGAACGAGAAGCTGCTGCGGCTGCTTTTTCTGAATGGTTAAATAATAATCCAATGCCTGATGCATTATTCACGACTTCTTTTGCTTTATTACAAGGGGTTATGGATGTGACATTACAACGTAGTGGCCGTTTACCTACACAATTGGTTATTGCGACTTTCGGTGATCATGAGTTATTGGATTTTCTTGAGTGTCCTGTTTTATCTGTCGCTCAACGACATCGTGATATTGCAGAGCGTGTGTTAGAACTTGTTCTTGCAAGTCTTGAAGAAGAACAAAAACCGCAAGCGGGTATTACACGTATTCGTCGTGATTTATGCCGTCGAGGCAGTTTGGGACGTGCACGTTAATTGATGTGACTCTGTTGGTAATTATCTGCATTTATACTCATCCCTGTTTTATTAAATTAAAACGGGGATGCTTTATTTTGATTTAAGAATGTCGAATAGCTTAGAGAATATTAAATTTGAGATTAATCTTAAGCCTTTTTTTACTATTTCTCTCATTTTACTAAGTTAATAGATTAAATTTTGATATACCCATAAGTGATATTGCTTAAATTTAATAAGTAATTAATTTTATTTTGGGAAACTTAAGAAAAAAATAAATAACTATCTTCATGATATTGAATTATTTTTTATCGTCTTACTATTTTTATTTATATAAAAGCAACCCCAAATTATTATGTTGGCTAAAGGTAAATGAGCTGCAATAAATTAGTTTTTTATAATAAAAATCATGATTTACTGATTATGATTTCTTTATCTATTTTTCCTCCTTGTAATCGTTATAAATAATTACCTTTCGTGATTAAAAATAGAATTGGAAAAATAATCTCTATTAATCATAGTGTTAATTGTCTCCCTCCCCTTTTTGTCGATAATTTAAACATTTCGGTGTGCCTATCAAATTACTGTAAATATAAATAAAGCTTCCTATATCTGGCTTGACAACGTTTTCATACCATCCGTAAACTCTATTTGTGGGGATTTGTGGGATAATGTGGTGTAAATTACAAAGCTGAGGGTAATGAGGATGTTTCGTGGAGCAACACTCGTTAATCTTGACAGCAAAGGGCGAATAACAGTTCCTTCCCGTTATCGAACAACGCTGAGTGAGATTTCAGAAGGTCAAATGGTTTGTACCATTGATCTCAATCAGCCATGTTTATTGCTTTACACCCTTCCTGAATGGGAAAAGATTGAGTTAAAATTAGCGGCTTTGTCCTCCATGAATCCTGCGGAACGTCGAGTTCAACGTTTGTTATTAGGCCACGCCAGCGAATGCCAAATGGATAGCGCAGGACGTCTTTTGTTAGCTAGCACGCTAAGACAGCATGCGGGGCTAACAAAAGAGGTCATGTTAGTCGGTCAATTCAATAAATTTGAATTGTGGGATGAACAGGTCTGGTACAAACAGATCGAAAAAGACATTGTAGCCGAGCAAACCTCACAGGAACCGTTATCGACACGACTATTGGATTTATCACTTTAAATAATGACAACAAATAATTTTAGTCATACCAGTGTATTACTGGATGAAGCAGTGAATGGCCTGAATATTAAACCTTCAGGTATCTATATCGACGGAACATTTGGTCGTGGAGGTCACTCTCGTCTAATTTTGTCGCAATTGGGTGAGCAAGGTCGCTTAATCGCGATAGACAGAGATCCGCAAGCTATAGCAGTTGCTAATGAGATTGATGATGCTCGGTTTTCTATTGTTCATGGGCCTTTTTCAAATATTGAACAGTATGTTAATGAGCTCGATTTAGCTGGAAAAATTGACGGCGTATTACTGGATTTAGGTGTTTCTTCTCCTCAACTTGATGATCCTGAGCGTGGTTTCTCATTTATGCGTGATGGGCCTCTTGATATGCGTATGGACCCAACATCAGGGCAATCAGCTGCACAATGGCTGATGACAGCAGAAGAAGACGATATTACATGGGTATTGAAAACATTTGGTGAAGAACGCTTTGCTAAACGTATTGCTCGCGCCATTGTTGCTCGCAACAAAACAGAAGAGCCTTTGACTCGCACCAAGCAATTGGCAGATTTAATTAGCGATGCAAGCCCAGTAAAAGAGCGACATAAGCACCCTGCAACACGCAGTTTTCAGGCAATTCGCATCTATATCAATAGCGAGTTAGATGAAATTGAAAAAGCACTAAAAGGTGCTGTTTCTGTTTTAGCGCCAGAAGGGCGTTTGTCGGTAATTAGTTTCCATTCTTTGGAAGACCGATTAGTGAAGCGTTTTATTCGAGATGAGAGTAAAGGGCCTGTTGTTCCTGCTGGTATTCCTCTCACTGAAGCGCAGATAAAAGAGTTAGGAAGTGCTCGCTTATCGAGTATTCACAAGATGAAACCGACTGGCGTGGAAGTTGAAGAAAATCCACGCGCACGAAGCTCTGTATTGCGTGTAGCACAACGTATTGGAGAATAAATGTCTACTGAACGACACTCACTACCGGGAGTTATAGGGCAGGATTTACTGCGTCATGGCAAACTACCTGTATTTTTACTGATTGCTGTGATTATTTCTGCGGTGTATGTCGTGACGACAGCACATAAGACACGTTTATTGACAGCAGAGAAGGAGCGTTTAGTGCTGGAAAAAAACGTATTGGAGATCGAATGGCGCAATCTTATTCTTGAAGAAAACGCTCTGGCAGACCATAGCCGAGTAGAACGTTTTTCAAGTGATAGTTTGGGCATGATCCATGTCGACCCAACAAAAGAGAACATCGTGGTTACTAAATAATTAAGGCAAGTATGAAATTTTCACGTTCGGCAAAAGCGAAAGCAAAGACAAAGTCAAATGCCAAACTACGCAAGCCTGAAGAAAAAACAGGATTTGTGAGTTGGCGTTTTGCGTTGCTTTGCGGTGGTATTGGTATCGCTTTAGCTGCGTTATTAATCCGTGTTGCCTATTTACAGATTATTAATCCCGACCCCCTTATTCGTGAAGGGGATATGCGTTCTCTACGTGTGCAAAAAGTACCAACGGCCAGAGGCATGATCAGCGATAGAATGGGGCGACCTCTTGCTGTCAGTGTGCCTGTTTATGCTATTTGGGCTGATCCTAAAGTTGTATTAGATGCAAATCCTGATATGACGGACTCTCGTTGGTTAGCACTTGCTGATGCACTTAAAATGCCAGTGAATCAAATTGAGCAAAAAATTGTCACAACGCCTTCTGCTCGCTTTATCTATTTGGCTCGCCAAGTGAATCCTGAAATTAGTGATTACATCAGCAAACTAAAAATCACTGGGATTAATATGCGTCAAGAATCAAAACGCTATTATCCGTCAGGTGAAGTCACAGCTCACATCATCGGCGTAACAAATATTGATGGTGATGGCATTGAAGGTGTTGAAAAAAGCTTTAATCAGTGGCTGACAGGTGCTCCCGGTGAGCGTGTTGTTCGGAAAGATGGTTTTAATCGTGTTATTGAGAACATCGCTCAAACAGATAGCCAAGCTGCTCATAACCTGATGTTAAGTATTGATGAGCGTTTACAATCTGTGGTTTATCGCGAATTAACCAATGCGGTTATTAAAAATAAAGCTGAGTCAGGAACGGCGGTTTTAGTTGATGTAAATACCGGTGAAGTGTTGGCGATGGCAAACAGCCCATCTTACAACCCAAATAATTTAACGGGTACGCCAAAAGACGCGATGCGCAACCGTGCTATCACCGATATTTTTGAACCAGGTTCTACCGTAAAACCAATGGTTGTGATGAGTGCTCTTCACAATCATATTATTAAAGAAAATAGTGTTATTAATACTGTTCCTTATCGTATTAACGGACATCAAATCAAAGATGTAGGGCGATATAGTGAACTATCGATAACAGGAATATTACAGAAATCGAGTAACGTTGGTGTTTCACGACTGGCGTTAGCGATGCCTGCATCTGAACTTGTGGATGTATATTCACGATTTGGATTCGGGAAGCCAACTAACTTGGGGCTAGTTGGCGAAAGTAGTGGCATATTTCCAATAAAAAAACAACGGTGGTCCGATCTTGAAAGGGCCACCTTCTCATTCGGATATGGGCTAATGGTAACACCGTTACAGTTAGCGCGTGTCTACGCAACGATTGGTAGTTTTGGTATTTATCGCCCTCTCTCTATTACGAAAGTTGACCCCCCTGTACCGGGAACACGAGTCTTCCCAGAACCAGTGATGAGAACTGTCGTGCACATGATGGAAAGCGTTGCATTACCTGGTGGCGGTGGTGTGAGTGCGGCAATTAAAGGTTATCGTGTTGCGATTAAAACAGGGACAGCGAAAAAAGTAGGGCCTGACGGAAAATATATCAATCAATATATCTCTTATGCGGCGGGTGTTGCACCGGCAA
The DNA here is from genome assembly GCF_023701425.1 of Proteus sp. FZP2095. Taxonomy (NCBI): domain Bacteria; kingdom Pseudomonadati; phylum Pseudomonadota; class Gammaproteobacteria; order Enterobacterales; family Morganellaceae; genus Proteus; species Proteus sp. FZP2095. The sequence goes on along the minus strand of NZ_JAMQBJ010000001.1, from coordinate 1,883,021 downwards.
GTCGTCCTCGCTTTGCGTTGGTTGTGATAATCAATGAACCTAAAGCAGGTAAGTACTATGGGGGCGCAGTATCCGCACCGGTGTTTGGCACAATCATGGGCGCAGTTTTACGTACGATGAACGTAGAACCTGATGCATTGACGCCAGACGATAAAAATGAATTTGTAATTAAAAAAGAAGAGGATACAAGTGGCCGATCCTAACTTAAGTGACCTATTAGGGGCACTCGGGATACAAGCACCGTCATTGATGCTCAAAGACATGACACTCGACAGCCGAAAAGCGGCGAGCGGTGATCTTTTTATCGCCATTAAAGGTCATGAAACTGATGGTAGACGCTATATTCCTCAAGCAATTGCTCAGGGTGTTTCTGCGGTATTAGCGGAAGCCCAAGATGTTGCAACGCATGGCGAAATCCGTGAAAGTCACGGTATTCCAGTTATTTATATTGATAATCTTAATGCTGAGTTATCAAAATTAGCTGGGCACTTTTATCATCAACCCGCGGAAAAACTGAAACTAGTTGGTGTTACTGGGACTAACGGAAAAACGACAACAACACAATTGTTAGCACAGTGGGCACAAGGTTTGGGTGAAACAAGTGCTGTGATGGGAACAGTAGGTAACGGGCTTTTAGGTCATGTTGTTCCTGCGATGAACACCACCGGATCTGCGGTTGATATTCAATTAGAGTTACAGCAATTATTAAATCAAGGCGCGACATTAACGGCTATGGAAGTTTCTTCTCATGGTTTAGTTCAAGGCCGTGTCAGTGCATTGCCTTTTGTGGCGAGTGTATTTACGAATTTAAGCCGAGATCATCTTGATTATCATGGTGATATGGCAAATTACGAAGAAGCAAAATGGTTACTGTTTTCCACACATCAAAGTGGTGAGAAAATTATCAATGCGGATGATGCTGTTGGTCAAAAATGGTTGTCTCGTTTATCAGATGCCGTTGCAGTGACAATGGAAAATAAATTGCCACCAAATTGGCAAGGCCGTTTTGTTAAAACAACCCATATTCATTATCACGACGCAGGCGCAACCATTCATTTTAGTTCTAGTTGGGGTGATGGTGAAATTGAAAGCCCACTTATGGGGGCTTTTAATGTCAGTAACCTCTTGTGTGCTTTGGCGACATTATTGGCATTAGGATACCCATTAAATGCTGTGATTAATGCTTCATCTGCACTTACTCCTGTTTGTGGTCGCATGGAAGTGTTTAGCGCGGATAATCGTCCTACAGTTATTGTCGATTATGCTCATACTCCAGATGCTTTAGAAAAGGCACTTCAAGCTGCTCGTTTACACTGCACAGGTAAACTGTGGTGTGTATTTGGTTGTGGCGGAGATAGAGATAAAGGTAAGCGCCCACTAATGGGGTCGGTCGCAGAAGAGCTGGCTGATAAAGTTGTCATCACTGATGACAACCCGCGTAGCGAAGAGCCTCAAGCAATTATCCAAGATATTCTTTCAGGTTTAATGGACCCGGGTCGTGCGATTGCTATTGAAGGTCGAGCTGAAGCAGTCACTAACGTGATTATGCAAGCAGATGCCAATGATATGATTTTAGTCGCTGGTAAAGGGCATGAAGATTATCAGTTGGTTGGCTCACGTCGCCTTGATTATTCAGATAGATTAACCGTTGCTCGATTATTGGGGGTGATGGCATGATCCCTCTATCTTTAGAAAATATTGCACAAGTTACCAAAGGCACATTGAGCCATATCGCTCAAGACTCAGCGGATCAACTTATCATCAAATCGATTTCAACGGATAGCCGTAAAATTGATGAAGATTGCCTGTTTATTGCATTAGCGGGTGAGCGTTTTGATGCTCATGATTTTATTGCTGATGTGAAAGAAAAGGGCGCTGTAGCAGTCCTAGTTAATTGTGAGATTGATGTTGATTGCCCACAAATCATTGTGAAAGATACTCATCTCGCAATGGGGAAAATAGCAGCACATATTCGCTCGCTAAGTCATGCTAAGATTGTTGCGCTGACAGGCTCTTCCGGAAAAACTTCCGTTAAAGAGATGACCGCTTCTATTTTGCGTCACTGTGGCGAAACCTTATATACGCATGGCAATTTAAATAACGATATTGGCGTACCTTTAACGCTTTTTCGTTTAACGCCTGAACACCGTTTTGCAGTTATCGAATTAGGTGCAAACCATATCGGTGAAATCGCCTACACAGTAAATATGGTAAAACCGGATGCTGCATTGGTAAACAACCTCTTTTCTGCACATATTGAAGGTTTCGGCTCACTGGAAGGTATTGCTCAAGCTAAAGGCGAAATCTTTTCTCACTTAAAAGAGCAAGGTACAGCCATTATTAATCTTGATAGTAATGACTTACCTCTGTGGCAACATCATTTAAATGCGCGCCAAACACAATGGTCGTTCTCTTTATCCGCACAAAGCAACGCAGATTTTTATCCGACGGATATCGTTGTTAAGCAATTCATCACCAATTTCACCTTACACACACCAGAAGGTTGTGTTGATGTCACTCTTCCATTGCCGGGGCGCCATAATATTGCGAATGCGTTAGCTGCAAGTGCACTTGCGTTATCTGCTGGGGCAACCCTTGAAGATATTCGCCTTGGCTTATCAACATTAAAAGCGGTACCGGGAAGATTGTATCCTGTAGAGTTAACTTCAGGAAAAATGGTGTTAGATGACACTTACAATGCGAACGATGGCTCGATGATTGCGGGCTTACAAGTGCTCTCTCAATTACCGGGATATAAAATTTTTGTCGCTGGGGATATGGCTGAATTAGGTAAAGATTCAGAAAAATGCCACCGCGATGTTGGTCGTTTTGCTCACAGTGCTGGTATTGATAGTGTCTTTACTGTTGGGCATCACAGTCATTTTATTAGTGATGAAAATCAAGGTGGTCAGCATTTTGCATTTAAAGCCGACTTACTTGCTCAATTAATTCCATTATTACAGCAACATGATGTTGTTTCAGTTTTAGTAAAAGGTTCACGAAGCTCCGCGATGGAAGATATTGTGAACGCATTAAAGGAGTGCTTTGAATGTTAGTTTGGCTAGCCGAATATTTGGTTAAATACCATACATTTTTTAATGTATTTTCTTATCTGACATTCAGGGCGATTGTTGGTTTATTGACGGCATTAATTATTGCTTTGTGGATGGGGCCTCATCTCATCGCATGGTTACAAAAAATGCAAATTGGACAAGTGGTTCGTAGTGAAGGACCTGAGTCGCACTTTAGTAAACGTGGTACACCAACAATGGGCGGGATTATGATCCTGTTCTCTATCTCCATCTCTACACTGTTATGGGCAAGATTAGATAACCCTTACGTTTGGTGTGTATTGCTGGTTTTAATTGGCTACGGCGTAATTGGGTTTGTTGATGATTATCGCAAAGTTGTTCGTAAAGATACCAAAGGCTTAATCGCACGTTGGAAATATTTCTGGCAATCCGTATTAGCGCTTGTTGTGGCATTTAGTATGTATGCCATTGGCAAAGATACGCCAGCAACACAGTTAGTCGTTCCATTCTTTAAAGATGTCATGCCTCAATTAGGCATGCTTTATATTTTACTGGCTTATTTCGTCATTGTGGGAACAAGTAACGCCGTTAACTTAACGGATGGTTTAGATGGTTTAGCCATTATGCCAACTGTTTTTGTTGCCGCTGGTTTTGCATTAGTCGCATGGGCGACAGGTAACGTTAATTTTGCAAGCTACTTAAAAATTCCTTACTTGATGCATGCGGGTGAATTAGTGATTGTCTGTACCGCTATCGTTGGTGCGGGCCTAGGGTTCCTTTGGTTTAATACTTACCCAGCTCAAGTATTTATGGGTGATGTAGGTTCTCTTGCATTAGGTGGTGCATTAGGAACGATTGCGGTGTTATTACGCCAAGAATTTTTATTAGTCATTATGGGGGGTGTGTTTGTAGTTGAAACACTCTCCGTTATTTTACAAGTCGGCTCATTTAAGTTGCGTGGTCAACGTATTTTCCGTATGGCTCCAATTCATCACCATTATGAATTAAAAGGCTGGCCTGAACCTCGTGTTATTGTCCGTTTCTGGATCATCTCACTGATGTTAGTGCTTATTGGTCTGGCGACATTAAAGGTACGTTAATATGGCAAATTATCAGGGAAAAAAAGTGGTTGTTGTTGGGCTTGGAATAACAGGCCTTTCCTGCGTTGACTTTTTTATCCGCCAAGGTGTTACACCTAAGGTTATTGATACACGCCAAAAACCAGGAGGCTTAGATAAGCTTCCTGCTGACGTCGAATATCATACAGGTAGTTTTCATCAAGCATGGCTTAATGATGCTGATTTAATTATCTCTAGTCCGGGTATTGCACTTTCAACACCTGAGCTTGTTGAAGCAGCAAATCATGGTGTTGAAATTGTCGGTGATATCGAACTATTTTGCCGTGAAGCCAAAGCACCTATTGTTGCGATTACTGGCTCTAACGGTAAAAGCACTGTGACAACGCTAGTGGGTGAAATGGCAAGTGCGGATGGTATTCGCGTTGGGGTTGGTGGCAACATTGGTGTTCCAGCTCTGACTTTATTAACCGAGCCTTATGATTTATATGTATTAGAGCTATCAAGCTTCCAATTGGAAACGACTTATAGCTTACAAGCCGCGGCTGCAACGGTATTAAATATTAGCGAAGATCATATGAATCGCTATCCGTTGGGATTAGAGCAATACCGTGAAGCAAAACTGCGTATCTACGATAACGCTAAAACCTGCGTTTATAACGAAGATGATACATTAACGTTACCTTTAGCAGGTAAGGATAATCGTTGTGTTAGTTTTGGTGTTGGACAAGGTGATTATCAGCTTGATAACACAAATCGTATTTTAAAAGTGAAAGGTGAGAAAGTCCTTTCAATGGCTGAAATGTATCTGTCAGGACAACATAACTATACGAATGCATTAGCGGCATTAGCACTTGCTGACGCAGTGGGTATTTCTCGTAAAGCAGCAACTGAGGTACTGAAAACGTATCACGGTCTTGCTCATCGTTTTCAATTAGTTTATTCACATCAAAATGTACGTTGGATAAATGACTCGAAAGCGACCAATGTGGGAAGCACAGAAGCGGCATTACGAGGGCTTGAAGTTGAAGGTACATTACACCTTTTATTAGGTGGTGATGGGAAATCGGCTGACTTCTCTTCTTTATTGCCTTATATCAGCGGTGACAATATTCGTCTGTACTGTTTTGGACAAGATGGACAAGCATTGGCAAATCTACGACCCGATGTCTCTTTATTAACAGTGACAATGGAAGAAGCCATACGAGCCTTAGCACCGACTGTAAAATCAGGAGATATGGTGTTGCTCTCTCCAGCATGTGCAAGCTTAGATCAGTTTAAATGTTTTGAGCAGCGCGGTGATGAATTTGCACGTTTAGCAAGGGAGCTTGGCTGATGAGCATATTCGCAATGCGAAGATTAAAACAGTGGCTAGTGGGCAGTTATCAAACTGAGAATACGGCATTTGTGCCGTATGATCGCACTTTGCTCTGGTTTACTTTCGGATTAGCGGTTGTCGGCTTTGTTATGGTGACATCGGCTTCAATGCCGGTAGGTCAACGTCTTGCAGAAGATCCTTTCTTATTTGCGAAACGTGATGGTATCTATATCGTTGTCGCATTTTGTATTGCGTTAGTCACCATGCGCATCCCAATGGCAATTTGGCAACGTTATAGCAGCTTAATGTTGTTTGGCTCGATACTCCTTTTATTGGTGGTATTAGGTGTCGGAAGTTCGGTTAATGGTGCTTCACGCTGGATTGCTGTGGGGCCATTAAATTTCCAGCCTGCTGAATTATCAAAACTTGCACTCTTTTGTTATCTATCGAGTTATTTAGTTCGAAAAGTTGAAGAAGTAAGAAACAACTTTTGGGGTTTCTGTAAGCCGATGGGTGTGATGTTAATACTGGCTATTTTATTGTTATTACAGCCAGACTTAGGAACGGTTGTAGTTTTATTCGTAACAACATTAGCGTTGTTATTTTTAGCGGGTGCTAAAATTTGGCAATTCTTAGCTATTATCGGCTCAGGAATTGCGGCTGTTGTTATGTTGATTATCGTTGAACCTTACCGTGTTCGACGTATTACTTCTTTCTTAGAGCCTTGGGAAGATCCATTTGGTAGTGGTTATCAACTTACACAATCTCTAATGGCTTTTGGCCGTGGAGATTTACTGGGACAAGGTTTAGGAAACTCAGTACAAAAATTAGAATATTTACCTGAAGCGCATACCGACTTTATTTTCTCTATTCTTGCTGAAGAACTTGGTTATATCGGTGTGGTTTTGGTGCTTTTAATGGTATTCTTCATCGCTTTTCGTGCGATGCAAATTGGGCGACGTGCGCTGATCCTCGATCAACGTTTCTCAGGTTTTTTAGCTTGCTCTATCGGGATATGGTTTACATTCCAATCATTGGTCAATGTAGGCGCAGCAGCAGGCATGTTGCCAACAAAGGGATTAACCCTTCCTCTTATTAGTTACGGTGGTTCGAGCTTGATTATTATGTCAACTGCCATCGTGATGTTATTACGAATTGATTATGAAACACGTCTAGCACAAGCTCAGGCGTTTGTAAGGAGCCCGAAATGAGCGAGCGTAGACGCCGTTTAATGGTTATGGCTGGTGGTACTGGGGGGCATGTATTCCCAGGACTGGCTGTTGCTCATTATCTACAATCCCAAGGTTGGGAAATTCGATGGTTAGGAACGGCGGACAGAATGGAAGCCGATTTAGTACCTAAACACGGTATCGAAATTGAATTTATTCGTATCTCAGGCTTACGTGGTAAAGGGATTAAAGCGTTAATCGCAGCTCCTATTCGTATTATTAAAGCGATTTTCCAAGCTCGCGCCATTATGAAGCGTTATCAGCCAGATGCTGTACTTGGTATGGGGGGCTATGTTTCAGGTCCAGGCGGTGTTGCTGCTTGGATGTGTGGGATACCTGTTATTTTGCATGAGCAAAATGGTATCGCTGGATTAACCAATCGTTGGTTATCTAAAATTGCGAAGCGTGTATTGCAGGCTTTTCCGGGGGCATTTCCTAAAGCACCTGTTGTTGGAAATCCTGTTCGTGAAGATGTATTGGCACTTGAAGCACCTTCAGTACGATTAAAAGAGAGAACAGGGCCTGTTCGTGTACTGATTATTGGTGGTAGCCAAGGCGCTAGAATTTTAAATCACACCTTACCTGTAGTTGCAGGTTTGCTAGGTGAACATGTTACAATCTGGCATCAAGCAGGAAAAGGTGGCGAAAGTGATACAAAAACACGCTATCAGAACGAATTAGCAAAAAATTCAGTTAAATCTGAATATAAAGTTACTGAATTTATTGATGATATAGCGCAAGCTTACCAATGGGCTGATGTTGTGGTGTGTCGTTCAGGTGCATTAACGGTCAGCGAAATTGCCGCAGCGGGATTACCCGCTATTTTTGTTCCTTTCCAGCACAAAGATAGACAGCAATATTGGAATGCACTACCGCTAGAAAAAGCGGGTGCCGCGCGAATTATCGAGCAAAATGATTTAACTCCAGAAGTCATTGCACAAACCCTGAAAAATTGGGATAGAGATACTTTGTTAGCGATGGCAGAGAAAGCAAAAAGTGTTGCGATTACGGATGCCACAGAGCGCGTAGCAAATGTGATAATCGAAGTGGCAAAAAAATAAATGTAATTTGTAACCATTAACTTAGAGTGAAGAAGTAAATAGTGAATACACAACAACTGGCAAAACTAAGATCGTTTGTGCCCGAAATGAGAAAAGTTAAGCATATTCACTTTATCGGCATCGGTGGTGCGGGTATGGGTGGAATTGCTGAAGTGCTGGCTAACGAAGGTTATGAAATCAGTGGTTCTGATTTAGCACCAAATGTAGTCACACAACAGCTCGTTGCCTTAGGCGCAACAATCTATTTTAATCATCGCCCTGAAAATATTCGTGGCGCAAGTGTTGTTGTGGTATCGACAGCTATCAGTGCTGAAAACCCTGAGATTATTGCAGCAAGAGAAGCGCGTATTCCTGTTATTCGTCGTGCTGAAATGCTAGCTGAATTGATGCGTTATCGTCATGGTGTTGCGATTGCCGGAACACATGGTAAAACCACGACAACAGCGATGATTTCAAATATTTATGCGCAAGCGGGTTTGGATCCTACGTTTGTTAATGGTGGGCTTGTTAAATCAGCTGGTACACATGCTCGTTTAGGTTGCAGTCGTTATTTAATTGCTGAAGCTGATGAAAGTGATGCATCGTTTTTACATTTACAACCAATGGTTGCTGTCGTTACGAATATAGAAGCAGACCATATGGACACATATCACGGTAATTTTGACAATCTAAAAGAGACATTTATTACCTTTTTGCACAATTTACCATTCTATGGTCGCGCTGTGATGTGTCTGGATGACGATGTGATCCGTTCGATTATTCCTAAAGTGGGTCGTTACATTACAACTTATGGCTTTAGTGAAGATGCGGATGTTCGTATTACGCATTATGAACAAAAAGGTGCTCAGGGCTTTTTCACAATTTCTCGTGAAGGTATGCCAGATTTACAAGTTGTTTTAAACGCACCTGGTCGCCATAACGCATTGAATGCGACGGCAGCAGTTGCTGTAGCCACAGAAGAAGGCATTGCTGACGAACATATTTTAGCTGCATTACTTAACTTCCAAGGTACTGGACGTCGTTTCGACTTTTTAGGTAACTATGGTCTTGAGCATGTTAATGGCCAAGAAGGTGAAGTCATGCTAGTGGATGATTATGGTCATCATCCAACAGAAGTTGATGCAACGATTAAAGCAGCGAGAGCAGGATGGCCAGACAAACGTCTAGTGATGATTTTCCAACCTCATCGCTATACACGTACTCGTGATTTATATGAAGACTTTGCCACTGTTCTCAATCAAGTTGATATTTTATTATTAACAGATGTTTATTCTGCTGGGGAAGCGCCTATTGCTGGTGCCGACAGTCGCTCACTTTGTCGAACAATTCGCCAACGTGGGAAGCTAGATCCTATCTGGGTTTCTGATGTGGATAAAATTTCATCAATATTAGCGGGTGTATTAACAGATAATGATCTTGTTTTAGTTCAAGGTGCTGGAAATATTGGTAAAATAGCGCGTCGCTTAGCAGATACGAAATTACAGCCATCATTCAGCGAGGATTAAGACGGATGTTTGAGCAAGTGAACATCATTTATGGTGAAATAGTTAATAAACTAACTGTAATGATGAGGTGTTATGAAGAAAATAACACTGAATTGGCGAAAAAAATGATCGAGAATTCGCTTGCTCAAATTTGTGTTGAGAAAAAATTTCAGTTAAAAAGTAAGAAAAACGCAGAAAAATTCGCTATTTCTTCTTTTAAAGTAAATAATTCTCAACAGATTGAACAATTTAGTGATTTAATTATCAAATCTAATAGTGTTCATAAAGTATATATATGTAGGAAAAGTATTAATCGCTGGAATATCGGACAAAAGGATGGGCGATTCTCTTGTTTAAACGTTGCTCAGGAGTTAGTGGGTTAATATGTCACAAGCAGCGCTAAATATAAAAGAGCATAAAGAGAAGCAACATTCTGACAGACCGAGTAATGGTACTTATTTATCAGGATTAATCTTTTTCTTATGTGTGATTGCCACCATCGTTTGGGGTGGAATACAAGTGGTTAACTGGATGAAAGACGCAAATCGTCTGCCAATCTCAAAACTTGTATTAACAGGCGAGCGACATTACACAACGAATGATGATGTGCGTCAGGCCATTTTGTCTTTAGGAAAGCCGGGCACATTTATGACACAGGATGTGAATATTATTCAGCAACAAATTGAACGCATGCCATGGATTAGGCAAGTCACTGTTCGTAAACAGTGGCCTGATGAACTTAAAATTCATCTGGTAGAGTATGTTCCCTTTACCCGTTGGAATGATACTTACTTTCTTGATAAAGAAGGGCGTGTTTTCAGTCTGCCAACGCAGTTGGAAACCAAAGGAAGTTATCCTTTGCTATATGGCCCACAAGGAAGCGAAAAAATGGTGTTGTCAGGTTATGTCGCAATGAGAGATCAGCTTCTTGCAAGTAACCTGAATTTAAAAGCAGCGTCAATGTCTGCCCGTCAAGGATGGCAATTAGTTTTAGACAATGATGTCCGATTGGAGTTAGGTCGTAAGGATAACGAAAAACGGATCGCTCGCTTTATTGAGTTGTATCCGATACTGCAACAACAAACGGATAAACGAGTTGATTACGTGGATCTGCGTTATGACAGTGGTGGTGCAGTCGGATGGGCTCCTTTATTACTTGAGAATGAATAAACAAGACGTGGCAGATGACACGATGAAGGCGAAGGCAGAACAATAATGATCAAAGCGACGGACAGAAAATTAGTAGTTGGTCTTGAGATTGGTACGGCCAAAGTAGCTACCCTTGTCGGTGAGATCTTGCCTGATGGTGTAGTGAATATTATCGGGGTGGGAAGTTGTCCATCTCGGGGCATGGATAAAGGTGGCGTCAACGATCTCGAATCTGTCGTAAAATGCGTGCAACGGGCGGTAGATCAGGCTGAATTAATGGCTGACTGTCAAATATCTTCAGTATATTTGGCGTTATCAGGCAAGCATATCAGTTGCCAAAATGAGATTGGTATGGTGCCAATTTCAGAAGAAGAAGTAACTCAAGATGATGTTGATAGCGTGGTACATACCGCGAAATCCGTCAAAGTAAAAGATGAACACCGTGTTCTACACGTTATACCGCAAGAGTATGCCATTGATTATCAAGAAGGGATCAAAAACCCAGTTGGATTATCGGGCGTGCGTATGCAGGCTAAAGTTCATTTAATTACCTGCCATAACGATATGGCAAAGAATATTGTAAAAGCAGTTGAACGCTGTGGGTTAAAAGTGGATCAACTGATTTTTGCGGGACTCGCTTCAAGTTTCGCTGTATTAACAGAAGATGAACGTGAATTAGGTGTGTGTGTTGTTGATATTGGTGGCGGTACAATGGATATCGCTATTTATACCGGTGGAGCATTAAGACATACTCGCGTTATTCCTTATGCAGGCAATGTTGTAACCAGCGATATCGCTTACGCTTTTGGCACACCGCCAAATGATGCAGAAGCTATCAAAGTTCGCCATGGTTGTGCATTAGGTTCTTTAGTTGGTAAAGATGAAAATGTTGAGGTTCCAAGTGTCGGAGGCAGACCACCAAGAAGTCTGCAACGACAAACTCTTGCTGAGGTGATTGAGCCTCGTTATACCGAATTGCTCAATCTTGTTAATGAAGAGATTTTAAAAGTTCAAGAACAGTTACGTCAGCAAGGGATTAAGCATCATTTAGCCGCAGGTATCGTGCTAACAGGTGGTGCTGCACAGATTGATGGACTTGTTGAATGTGCTCAACGTGTTTTCCACACGCAAGTACGGATCGGTAAACCGTTAAATATTACCGGGCTAACAGATTATGCGCAGGATCCCTACTACTCAACAGCGGTTGGGCTCTTGCATTACGGTAAAGAATCTCACTTTGGTGAGGAAACTGAAACCGAGAAACGCTCTGCTGTCAGTGGTTTATTTAAGAAACTCACTGGTTGGCTAAAAAGAGAGTTTTAATAATCAGACAAATTTAAAAAGAGGTCGTTTGAGCAAGCGGCCCTGAGAAGGCACAAAACGGAGAGAAATTATGTTTGAACCTATGGAATTAACCAACGATGCGGTGATCAAAGTCATCGGCGTTGGTGGCGGCGGCGGTAATGCGGTTGAGCACATGGTTCGTGAACGTATTGAAGGCGTAGATTTCTTTGCAGTCAATACGGATGCTCAAGCGCTACGTAAAACAGCGGTCGGACAGACTATCCAAATTGGTAATGCCATTACGAAAGGCTTAGGTGCAGGTGCAAATCCTGAAGTGGGCCGTAATGCTGCTGAGGAAGATCGCGAAGGGTTACGTGCAGCACTTGAAGGTGCCGATATGGTCTTTATCGCAGCTGGTATGGGCGGTGGTACTGGTACTGGTGCTGCGCCTGTTGTTGCAGAAGTGGCTAAAGAATTAGGCATTTTGACCGTTGCTGTAGTAACTAAGCCTTTTAATTTTGAAGGCAAAAAACGTATGGCATTTGCGGAACAAGGTATTACTGAGTTGTCAAAACATGTTGACTCATTAATCACTATTCCAAATGACAAATTATTAAAAGTACTTGGTCGTGGTATTTCATTATTAGATGCGTTTGGTGCGGCTAATGATGTATTAAAAGGTGCAGTTCAAGGTATCGCTGAGCTAATTACCCGTCCAGGTTTAATGAACGTTGACTTTGCTGACGTAAGAACTGTGATGTCTGAAATGGGTTATGCCATGATGGGATCTGGTGCTGCGAAAGGCGAAGATCGTGCTGAAGAAGCAGCAGAAATGGCGATTTCAAGTCCATTATTGGAAGACATCGACTTATCTGGCGCTCGTGGTGTGTTAGTCAACATCACAGCTGGTTTTGACTTACGTCTTGATGAATTTGAAACAGTGGGTAATACCATTCGTGCATTTGCATCAGATAATGCGACTGTGGTTATCGGTACATCCCTTGACCCAGAAATGAATGATGAATTGCGTGTGACTGTGGTTGCAACAGGTATTGGTATGGACAAACGTCCAGAGATTACGTTGGTAACTAATAAACAGAATCAGCAAAGCGCAATGGAGAATCGTTACCAGCAAATGCAAAATAGCATGTCTTCTTTCTCTGCCGTAGAAGAAAGCAAGCCAGCAGCAAAAGCCGTTAACGAACAATCTACTCAGGCAAACAAAGAACCGGATTATTTAGATATCCCTGCGTTCCTGAGAAAACAGGCTGATTAATCGCCAAAAAGATTGGCATCTCCGCTTTTTGTGCTAAACTGTCCTGCCAATTATAAGTATAATGATTGGTAGGACGGATAACATTGCGAGATAAAATGATGATCAAACAACGGACATTAAAACGAATTGTACAAGCAACTGGTGTGGGACTTCACACGGGTAAAAAAGTTACGCTTACAATGCGTCCGGCGCCAGCAAACACTGGGGTCATCTACCGTCGTACTGACTTAAATCCACCGGTGGATTTTCCAGCAGACGCAAAATCAGTTCGTGACACTATGTTATGTACTTGTTTAGTTAACGAAGACGATGTGCGTATATCAACCGTTGAGCATTTAAACGCAGCACTGGCTGGTTTAGGCATTGATAATATCGTAATTGAAGTGAATGCACCTGAAATTCCAATTATGGATGGAAGTGCGGCACCTTTTGTTTTCTTGTTACTTGATGCAGGCATTGAAGAACTTCGTACTGCGAAGAAATTCATTCGCATTAAAGAAACAGTACGTGTAGAAGATGGCGATAAATGGGCAGAAATGCGTCCATACAACGGGTTTAAATTAGATTTTACTATCGATTTTAATCACCCTGCCATCGATGCAAGTACACAGCGTTATAAATTAGATTTCTCCGCTGAGTCTTTTATGAGCCAAATCAGTCGTGCTCGTACTTTTGGATTTATGCGTGATATCGAATACCTACAATCTAAAGGATTGTGTTTAGGCGGAAGCTTCGATTGTGCAATCGTAGTTGATGACTATCGTGTTCTCAACGACGATGGCCTACGTTTTGAAGATGAATTCGTTCGTCACAAAATGTTGGATGCAATCGGTGATTTATTTATGTGTGGCTATAACATTATCGGTGAATTCACCGCGTTTAAATCAGGTCACGCACTGAACAATAAATTGCTCCAAGCTGTATTAGCAAAAGAATCTGCGTGGGAATTCGTCACATTTGAAGACGAAGCGCAAATGCCAGTGGCATTCAAAGCTCCCTCAATGGTCTTTGCTTAATTCCTGCGAAGGAAAGCGCGTTAATTATCTCTAATTAACGTTCATCTTTGGCTGTACTTGTACTCTCTCCGGCAAGTGCAGCCAACCGTTCTAATCTTTCTCTTAATTTCTTCGGGCTTTTCTCTGCCAAATACTTCAATGATTGTGCGCTTTCTAAACTTAAGTGACGTCTCTTTATAGGCTCTTGCTCTTTTAATGATGATATTAAAGATCTTTTTTCCTGTTTTATTCCTAAAGACGGATTTATTTTGATGTCTATTGAGGATAAGGATGGTAAAATTTCTTGTCTCAATGCAGAAAGTAATGATGGGGTTTCATAACGTAAACGAGTTAACCAACTTGCGTTTGCAACTTCAATAATTAAAATAGCACTGCGATAATTTGCGACACGGCACTTATCTCGTAAAGGAACAGGTAAAAGAGCCATGACGGCGCGATTTAATTTTAGTAAAATCGTTGCACGCTGTTGTATAAGTTGTAATGTACTCTTATTGGAGCCTTCAAGTTCAATGAAGATTTTTTCCAATGATTGTGGGTAACTATCCCGCATAGATTTTGACTCCACAAAATAAAGATTAATGAGCAACGAAGGTTAATGAGCATTATAAGTTTTTGGCGACAGTTTGGCAGGCGATATTTTTGGTCGCATTTGCTTTTAGGGATGGTAGCAGCAGGTATTGGAATACCTTCGCTGTTGTCTGCTCATGCCGAAAATCCACAGCAAACTGATACCCCTTTATCTCAAAACCGTCAAAGTCAGGCACTTATTGCGTTTGATAACTTATTCTTACGTCAAAGTGTACAGAATCCTGCTTCATCCTTCACCTTTAATTACTGGCAACAACACGCAGTAAAAAATGTGATTAAGCAGCTCTCTTTTGCATTCACCATTAATTCGCCTGAATTGATGGTTAAAGCCAAAGATGAGCCGTTACCTGTTTCCAATGTTGCAGAGGTTATGCTTGATACTCTGTATGCCTTATTAACAGAAACTCCATCATCAGCAGTAAGCAACCTTCCTCTTTCTGGCTATGTTTTAGTACAGAATACAAATTCCTATCATACCGGATTATGGCTTGCACAAATCCGCGGTATTCGCGCAGGGCCTTATCTAACAGCTTAATGAGTCACTTAATCTAATAAGATTATGATTATCTCTGTTTATTGATAGATACAGAGGCTGTTTTCGGCGTTTCACGCCATAAATGAGAATAAAGATTTATGTTAGGTAAAATTGTAACCAAAATTTTTGGTAGTCGTAATGATCGTACAATCCGTCGTATGCGTAAAGTTGTTGGTGAAATTAATAAATTAGAACCTGAATTTGAAAAGCTGACTGATGATGAATTAAAAGCGAAAACAAATGAATTTCGTGAGCGTTTAAAAAGCGGTGAAAAAGAAGAAGATATTTTACCTGAAGCATTTGCAACCGTACGTGAAGCAAGTAAGCGTCTCTTTGGTATGCGTCACTTCGATGTGCAGTTAATCGGTGGTATGGTGCTAAATGAGCGTTGTATTGCAGAAATGCGTACAGGTGAAGGTAAAACATTAACGGCAACATTACCAGCATATTTAAATGCGTTATCAGGTAAAGGGGTTCACGTTGTTACCGTCAATGACTATCTTGCACAACGTGACGCCGAAAATAACCGTCCTCTGTTTGAATTCTTGGGGTTAAGCGTTGGTATCAACTTGCCAAATATGGCGCCACCAGTAAAACGCGAAGCCTATAATGCTGATATCACTTACGGTACGAACAACGAATTTGGTTTTGACTACCTGCGTGACAACATGGCATTTAGCCCACAAGAACGTGTTCAACGTAAATTACACTATGCATTAGTGGATGAGGTTGACTCTATCTTAATCGATGAAGCACGTACTCCATTGATTATCTCAGGCCCAGCAGAAGATAGTTCTGAGCTTTATATTCAAATGAATAAAGTGATCCCTCACTTGATTTCTCAAGAAAAAGAAGACTCAGATACTTTCCAAGGTGAAGGCGATTACTCTGTTGATGAAAAAACACGTCAAGTGAACATCACAGAACGCGGTTTGGTTAAAATCGAAGGGTTATTAGCAGATGCTGGCATGATGAAAGAAGGAGAGTCTTTATACTCACCGGCTAACATTATGTTAATGCACCATGTGACAGCAGCATTACGTGCTCACGCACTATTTACCAAAGACGTTGACTACATTGTTAAAGATGGCGAAGTTATCATTGTTGACGAACACACGGGTCGTACAATGCAAGGTCGTCGTTGGTCTGATGGTTTACACCAAGCGGTTGAAGCAAAAGAAGGTGTGAAGATCCAAAATGAGAACCAAACCTTAGCGTCAATCACATTCCAAAACTATTTCCGTTTATACGAAAAATTAGCAGGGATGACCGGTACTGCGGATACTGAAGCATTTGAATTTAACTCTATTTATCGCTTAGAAACCATTGTTATCCCAACTAACCGCCCAATGGTACGTAAAGATCTGCCTGACTTAGTTTATATGAATGAGCAAGGTAAATTTGCAGCCATTATTGAAGATATTCGCGAGCGTACTCAAAATGGTCAGCCTGTTCTTGTGGGTACCATTTCAATTGAAAAATCAGAAGAAATTTCTAAAGCGCTGACTAAAGCGAATGTTCACCATAACGTGCTGAATGCGAAATTCCACGCAATGGAAGCGGACATCATTGCTAACGCAGGTTTACCTTCAGCGGTAACTATTGCAACTAACATGGCAGGTCGTGGTACTGATATCGTGTTAGGGGGTAGTTGGCAAACTGAAGTGGCTAAACTTGAAGAGCCAACCGAAGCGCAAATCGAAGAAATCAAAGCTAAATGGAAAGAGCGCCATGATGCAGTATTAGCATCAGGTGGTTTACATATCATTGGTACTGAGCGTCACGAATCTCGTCGTATTGATAACCAGTTACGTGGTCGTGCGGGTCGTCAAGGTGATGAAGGTTCTTCTCGTTTCTATTTATCTATGGAAGACTCCTTAATGCGTATTTTTGCTTCAGACAAAGTGTCTGGCATGATGCGTAAATTAGGTATGAATGAAACCGAAGCGATTGAGCACCCTTGGGTAACCAAAGCGATTGCAAACGCACAGCGTAAAGTAGAAAACCGCAACTTTGATATTCGTAAGCAACTGCTTGAATATGATGACGTAGCAAATGACCAACGTCGTGCAATCTATACTCAGCGTAACGAATTATTGGATGTGGCAGACGTAAGCGAAACTATTGATAGTATTCGCCAAGACGTCTTCACTTCAATGATTGATAACTATATTCCACCTCAATCATTGGAAGAAATGTGGGATATCGAAGGTTTAACAGCATGTCTACAAAAAGACTTTGATTTAAATTTACCAATCAAAGAGTGGTTAGATAAAGAACCTGAATTACACGAAGAAACATTACGTGAGCGTATTTTAGAAAAATCTATCGAAGTTTATAAAGCGAAAGAAGAGATCGTTAGCGCTGAAATGATGCGTAACTTTGAAAAAGGCGTGATGTTACAAACGCTGGATTCACTGTGGAAAGAGCACTTGGCTGCAATGGATTATTTACGTCAAGGTATCCACTTACGTGGTTATGCACAAAAAGATCCAAAACAAGAGTACAAACGTGAATCGTTCGCTATGTTTGCTAATATGTTGGAATCACTGAAATACGAGGTGATCAGCACATTAAGCAAAGTACAGGTTCGTTTACCAGAAGAAGTTGAAGAGTTAGAACGCCGTCGCCGTGAAGAAGCTGAACGTTTAGCTAAACAACAACAATTAAGCCATGAAGTGACAAAAGAGTCTCAAATGTCAGCAGTAGATGGTCAAGTTGCCGCTGGTAAAAAAGTGGGACGTAACGAACCATGCCCTTGTGGATCGGGTAAGAAATTTAAGCATTGTCATGGTCAATTAGGTTAATTTATCCGTTGATAATAATGGTTATTTAACCTTTCGTTGAACAAGAAAATCCCACTTAGCAATAAGCGGGATTTTTTTATGGTTGATAGAAAAACTAAATTGAAGAGCGAAGGTGAGAAAGGTGACTGTTGGTCGTTTTACTTTGAGAGCCTGACTGGGGCTCAACTAATCCCGCAATAATCGGGCAATCAGGATTGTTGTCACCTTGGCAATCTTTCGCTAAATGTTCTAGCGTTTTTGTCATTTGTTGTAGCTCAGCAATTTTATGATTGAGCTCTTCGATATGGGAGAGTGCAATAGATTTCACATCAGCACTGGCGCGTTCTCTGTTATTCCATAAAACCAACAATGTTGATATTTGTTCTGTCGAAAAACCAAGCGCTCGAGAATGGCGAATAAAACGAAAGCAAGCTACGTCTGCATCCGTGTAATCGCGATAACCTGAATCAGTACGAATAGCCTTGGGAATTAAGCCAATCTGCTCATAATAACGGATCATTTTGCTTGAAATACCGGACTTCTTTGCTGCTTGACCAATATTCATTATGTCCTCCTTATCGGATAATAAAGCACTCTCTATAAGTATAAAGTAGTCGCTTTATAATATTGAGCCAGACCCTTGTGGAGTCTGGCTATAAAGAAAATCAATCTATTAATGAGCTTTCATTGGTGCTTGAAAACGTTTTAGTCGTAAGGCGTTACCCAATACAAATACACTTGAAAGCGCCATTGCGGCAGCAGCAATGATGGGTGAAAGTAACATGCCATTAATTGGATAAAGCATGCCAGCCGCGACAGGAATTAATAAAGCGTTATAGGCAAAAGCCCAAAATAAGTTTTGCTTGATATTGCGAATAGTTGCTTGGCTTAAAGCTATTGCATCAACGACACCGCGCAGATCACCCGACATTAATACCACATCAGCAGCTTCAATAGCGACATCGGTTCCTGTACCAATCGCTAACCCAACATCAGCCTGTGCAAGTGCTGGAGCATCATTGATACCATCACCAACAAAAGCGACTTTGGCACCTTTATGGCTAAATTGTTTTAAGGCTTCGACTTTTCCATCAGGAAGTACTTCAGCCGCAATTTCATCAATACCTAACTGTTTAGCAATCGCTTTTGCTGTGGCTTCGTTATCACCAGTGATCATGGCAACTCTCAAACCTAAATCATGTAAAGCTTTGATTGCTTCAGGGGTTGTTTCTTTAATCGGATCTGCAACTGCAATAATGGCAGCAAGACGCCCATCAATGGCTGCATAAAGAGGGCTTTTGCCTTGCTCACCGAGTTTCTGTGCTGAAGAGATAAAGTGACTGACATCTAATTCAAGTTGTTTCATAAAGCGATCAGCACCAACAGATACCATTCTTCCATCTACTGTTGCACTAACGCCAAAACCTGGAACTGCTTCAAAATTCTCAACCGCAGCGAGTGTTAACTCTGCCTCTTTAGCTGCATTGACAATAGCTTCTGCAATAGGGTGTTCCGAATACGTTTCAATAGCTGCAACAAGGCGTAAGACTTCGTTATATTCAAAGCCTTCTGCTGGAATTAAATCCGTTAATTCAGGACGACCTTTTGTTAATGTCCCTGTTTTATCAAGTGCTACAACATTGACATCACGTAAGGCTTGTAAGGCTTCACCTTTACGGAAAAGAATGCCCAATTCTGCCGCGCGACCTGTACCCACCATAATGGATGTTGGTGTTGCTAATCCCATAGCACATGGGCAGGCAATAATTAACACGGCAACGGCATTAATGAGCGCAAAGGTTAATGCTGGCTCAGGGCCAAAAGCTAACCAAATAAAGAAAGTGATAGTTGCGCCTAACATAACCGCGGGTACAAACCACATGGTGACTTTATCAACAAGTGCTTGAATAGGAAGTTTAGATCCTTGAGCTTCCTCCACTAAGCGAATGATTTGTGCTAATACGGTATTGGAGCCAACTTTGGTGACTTTAAAACTAAAAGCACCTGTTTTATTGATGGTTCCGCCCACAACATCAGAGCCAATCTCTTTCGATACAGGTACAGGCTCTCCGGTTATCATGCTTTCATCAACGTAAGAGTGACCATCAATAATCTCTCCATCAACAGGTATTTTTTCACCAGGGCGAACAAAAACGATGTCTTCCATCACTACTTGATCCAGTGGGATTTCTAATGTCTCACCATGACGAGAAACTCGCGCTGTTTTGGCTTGTAAACCAATTAACCGTTTAATTGCTTGAGATGTATTTCCTTTCGCTTTGGCTTCAAGCGTTCTTCCTAACAAGATCAGGGTGACAATCACAACAGCAGCTTCAAAATAGATATTGGCTGTGCCGGCAGGTAAGACTTGAGGAATAAAGGTTGATACCACTGAATAGCCGTAAGCGGCTGCTGTACCAACAGACACTAATGAGTTCATATCAGGAGCACCGCGTAATAACGCTGGTATTCCTTTTTGGAAAAAGCGTAAACCAGGGCCAAACATCACAACAGTGGCGAGGATAAATTGAATATACCAGTTTAGTTGTTGCCCCAGTGTTTGAGTAACCCAACCATGTACGCCGGGAATAAAGTGTGAGCCCATTTCAATAACAAAAACGGGTAATGTGAAAATAGTGGCGATAAGTAATGCGCGGCGTAATGAACGTTCCTCTTTTTCACGGCGCTCTTCACCTACATCACGTGTATTTGCTGGATCATCAGATAAACGACGGGGTTTATAGCCTGCGTGTACAACGGCGACCTCTAAATCCGTGATCGATACTACGCCTGATAAATGGCGTACCCGAGCGCGTTCAGTTGCAAGGTTTACCGTGGCTTCTAATACACCGGGTACTTGAGCTAGTGCTTTTTCTACACGACCAACGCAAGATGCGCAGGTCATTTCTTCAATTGCCAGCTCGGTTATCTCTTCGGGTACTTTATAACCTGAACTTTCAATGGCGCTCACGGCAACTATTGGGTCGGGTGTATTTGTAAATGTAATATCTGCACGTTCAGTGGCTAGATTGACAACGGCATCTTGTATTTGTGGTACGGCTTTTAAGGCTCGTTCGACACGACCAACACATGATGCACATGTCATACCTTCAACAGGTAAACTCAACCGATTGGCAGAGGACAACGTAGTATTAGTGTTCATCAAAAATCCCCTTTTAAATATGGTATGAGATAAAGCTTAGGCTTTACCATTAGGGGAAGGTCAAGAAATCGATAGTGATTTAATTTCTACGATAAAATGTATTTTTCTATTTTTAATTCAATGCATTATCTTCTATTTCTCATTTTCTGCATTTAATTTAAATCTTAAAGAAGTGTAAATTTATTGGATGATCAGCGAAATCTAAGCAGATAAATAAAAAACCCGCTTATTGTGATAACAAGCGGGTTTGGCTTACAAAAGAATAGGCATTACTCTTTTATGAGGTATCTATTATTTTTCAGAAATAGACGATTTTGTGTTTACAGTTTCATTAACTTTAACAGGTGATTTTAATGATAAGTCGCCACCTGTAAGTTGTTTCACTAAATCAACTGCAGATGATTTCAGATCAAGATCTGCACCGGCTTCATATTGATGGCCTTCAATATTGTTTAATTGAACGTTGCTACCACCTAAATCAACCTGACCTTGCTCACTTTTAATTTCAGCGCCTGCCAGCTTAGTTGTACCACTTACATTTAATGAAATATCATTTTTACTAGTTAAGGTTGTGGTTTGGGTCACTGCATCATTATCAATATGAGAAACTTTGATATCCGCATTGGCTGTATGACCTTCAGCACCAGTTACGATATTTTTGATACCGTTACCCACTGTGCCTACACCTTTATCAATTTTGGCTTTTGTTTCGCCACTGATACCCGTTTTATCTGCGATAGTTGAAGAGAGTGAATTATATTTATCAGAGATAACATCTGTTGCAGATTTAATACCTGAATCAATGGTCTCTTTGATAGTGTTTTCTAATAGTGATCCACCTGCTTTAGCTGTTTTATCAACTTGGCTAGATTTAGGATCATTGTTATGGTTATAACCGACATTTACATCAACATTAACGTGACGATCGCTGTCTTTTTGGCTAGTCACTGTAAAATCACCGCCCACATTACCCGTTACATTATCTGCAGAAACATTTGCACCAGAAAGAGCGAGGTTTTTGTCACTATTTAAAGTTAATGTGCCTGTTTCTACAGAGGCATTTTGGTGTGTAGACTTTTGTTGATCTTCAACGTTTACTAAAACTTTACCACCAATATCATGGATAGAGGTTGCTGGGTTTTCATCAGTCACTTCTTTTGGCGTCGTATTGGTTTGCTTGCCATTTAAAGAGATATCAGTACCCCAGTTATTTTTGTAATCCGTTGATTGTGCTGATGTCAGCGTGGTATCACCAGATTGAGAAGTTAATTGCGTATCTTTGCTATTAACTTTAGTACCTTGAAGATTAACAGAGCTACCATTAACGGTTAAATTACCTTGGTTAGCAATAGTTCCACCTTCACGAGAAACACTCTTCTCATCTTGCTTACCAATAGCAAATTCAGCACCGCCTAAGCCATTGACAGAAGATGATTTATCACCTGCCTTTTGACCAAAGCCCGCTTGTAATCCACCCGATAAGTTTTTACCTGTTTCAGTACGTTGAGATTCTGTTGCTTGGAAATCAACTTTGTTAGTTGCAGTCAGAGCAACATCATTTTCGCTGGTTAAATGAGTGCCTTGTAAAGTCAGATTATGGCCTGAGTTTAACTCAATACCTTGAGAGCCATTCACTGAACCCGCTTTTGCTGTTGTCTGATCTTTTTGATGATTTGCACCACCTGCGTTAAAGCCACCACCGTAATCTTTACTGTCTGGTGTTGTACCGACTTTCAGGTTTGCACTGCCATTCACGTTATGTTGGCTTTCAGTGTGGGTATCTGCTGCTTGTGCAAGTGTTAAATCACCGCCAGCATTAATGACAGTTTTTCCATCTTGAGCATCAAATTTAGCGCCTTCATAATATGCGTCTTCACGTATATTAATATTGATATTACTGGCTGAATTAAACTGGCTACCTTCAGCTTTGGTTGTGGTTAGGTTTGTGTCAGTGGTTTTACCTTCACCTTTAATTGCTACGGTAATATCAGTGCCTGTTTTGGTGCTGACACCTACTTGACCGCCACCTGTTGTTTCATGGAAGGACTCTTGGTGTTTGTTTTGGGCCGTTTCACTGGTATGAGTGTTAGCGGTTAGCGCAATGTCACCTTGGGTAGATTGATAATGAGTACCTTGGTCATGTAGCGTTTTATTGCTATCAGTATTAATTTTACCCGCGGTAATTGATGTAGAAACCGCTTGACTATCACTTTGTGATTTCTGGCTACCGCCACCTTTAACACCGACTTCAACACCCACATTTGGCGCTTCTAAATTACTTAAGTTAGCAAGATTACTAATGGCATCTTTAAAGGTAACCTTCTTATCCATATCGGTATTGTTACCCGGTTTTGTGGTATCAATTCCGTCTTCTACTGCTTTTTTAATCGGTTTAGTCACACCGCTATAATCAAGATTAACACCTACATCGACACCGATATTTAAGGTATCTGTTTTAGATGTTGCACTATCATTTGCAGCAAGGTGATTGATATTTTCACCGGATTCTTTATACGCACCATCAACTTTGTGTGATGCACCTTGATGTGTTACATCATTGTTTGCAGTAATGGTTAAATCACCTGCAACTTGAGTTTCGCTACCTTTATTTTTGGTGATATCAGTTGTTGTATGCTGTTTATCATATTGGAAATCAGCTTTACTACCGATCTTATCAACACCACCAGTATAGCTAAAGCCACCTGAAATGGTTCTATCTGTACTGTCAGTCTCTTTTTTATTTTCTGTTGAAACAAAAGCAATATTGTCACCAGAAACAATGGCATTACCTGCAGTTGTTTTTAAATCAGAGCCAGCAAAAGTGACATCTTTATCCGCTTGAACTTTAACACTGCCACCACTGATAGTAGATCCTACTTGTTCAGTTTCAGTGCTATTATTTTTGTTGGATGTATGTGTGATATGAAAACCTGCGCTATATTGCTTGTCTTCAACTTCTTTGGCATGACCTGTGATCTCTAATGATGTTTTTTCATCATTGATTTTCGTGATTTGCTGTGCAGATTTAACGTTGATATCACCTAAAGATCTAATGCCTAATTCATCAGCACTTTTAATTAAGCTACCAATTACATTGACATCTTTCCCACTAACTACTGTTAATTCTGCATCAGAAACTAATTCACTACCCGTTGAATGCTGTTGGTTAGTTTCATTCTTGTGGGAGTTTTTAGTAATGTTAAATGCAGTACCTGTACGTTCATCTGTTTTAGTGATGGTTTCACTAATCGCATTATCAATAACAACGTCACCTTGAGTCGTTTTAACAAAGGCACCTTGATTGCCTTTCACTTGACTACCTGTGATTTTGACACTGTTATCTGCTGCAAGTAACAGTTGCCCGTCAGCCGTTAATTGTGTTGAATGACTGACTTCTTGTTTATTGTTATTGTTCTTATTATTACCACCGCCGATACCACCCCAAACGACATGATTATCAGTTACTGTTTTATCATTGTTGGTATTTTGAACATTAAGATTGATGTTTTCTTTAGCGTTAACAACAACATTCTCATTAGAATGTAATTTTGCACCTTGAGCAGTAACAGAGCCTTCAGCATTTAAACCTAGCGTTTTACCCGCAGTCAATTCACTGCCTTTTAAGGTTTCTGTTTGATGGCTATTGCTCCAGCTACCTGTCTCTAAACGAGAAGTATGGTTACGCTTATAGCCGTTTTCACTGCGATTTTCTTTCTCAACTAATCCGTTGATATTAATATCTTGATTAGCATTAATTGCCAGTGTGTTACCCGCATTAATTTTTGCACCTTCAAGTGTTACATCACCTTTAGTTGCTGTTAATGTCGCACTGTTTTTGGCATCAATATGGCTACCAACTTGCTGTACTAGCTCTTTTTCTTTAGTCACATCATATTGCCAAGAATAGAACCAGCGATTGTCAGTATCAGTATCTTTTTGCTGTAACTGTTTACCATCAACCGTTAAATGAGCACCTTGTAATAAAATATCATCACCCATTAAATCAGAGGCTTTAATTTGGTTTTTATTATCAGCAACTAATGTGATGTTTTTACCTTTTAACTCTGTTTTTGTCAGAGTCTGGCTTGAACCACTGTTATTAACAGCAATACCACCACGGTAATTTTGATAGTTTTCACTACCATCTTTATCGTAGCTGTCATAGCGAACTTGGCTATCCGTTTGAATATTGTCCGCTCTGACACTTAATTCGTTATCAGCAACAAATTTACCTGTTAATTTAACCCCACTTCCTTCTGCGGTATTAATAATACGAATACGACCAGATTGCATACTACCAAAGAAATAACTATCTAAGGCAGAAGCGGGTTTTTGTGATGAAAGAATATCAAAGCGTTGGGAGAATGTATTTTGACCTGTTAATGCAGAAATTTCTGCAGCAGTTATTTTGCCTCTGCTATCAATACGAGGTGCAATTAAATCTAAAAGGCCGGGAGCGTGTAATCCGTTTTTACCAATAGAAAGTAAATTCGTATTGTTAAGTGTGCTATAACCTTTTAACTCACCATTTTCAAATAGTGGGTTACCGACAACCAAAGAAGAACGGCTGGTATTGATAAAACCGCATCCATCACAGGTAATACCATTTGGGTTAGAAAGTACATATTCTGCAGCGATACCAAAAACTTCTTGCTGGCCTAATAAGAACGAAGGATTTCGACTAACAACTTCATTTAAAATCAAAGAAGCAGCTTGTCCATTTAAATTGCTGTTAGCATTTAATTGTCCAGCAAGTTGTGATTGTCCCGCCTCTAAGGAGTTGTTAAAAACAGCGCCTGGTTTACCTACATTAAAATCTTGATATTGGTTATGAGAGATACCTTCATTATTTGGTGTAACGATATTAATGACTTGAGTGCCACCATTGACTGATGAAACATTCGGTCCTTGATTGCCCGCATCAGGAACAATACCTCCAGCATATGCATTTAGTGATACGAAAATAATCGCTAAAGATGCAGCAAGCCTACCCGAAGGAGAGAGCTTGAAGTTTTTTGATTTCATAGAGTTTTCTCCGTTTATTGCTATGAGTGTGAATCAAAATAAATATGAAAATCTAACTAACACTTGAGTAGGGTCTTTGGTTTTATTGGAATTCGTTTGGTTGTAAAGCAAATACCCCTTGGCGACTTCAATATCGAATTGTGCTTTTTGATATTGGAGATTTAAGCCCGAACTTAGCCCATAGCCACTACTCCATCCTTCATAGTTACCATGTTGTTGAACTCGGCCAGCATCGAGGCCAATTCGAGGGGTGATTGAAAATGTGTTTATCCGATAAGGATAAGAAAGCGTATTACGTAAATAGCCGCCGTTATCGCCAGAAAGTGTACTTTGGTCAAAACCACGGATTGCGTTTTTATCCGTTAAACTAAGCCATTCCACACCCGGTAAGGTGTCGGGGCTATATTGACCAAAGAAGGCGCTATTGAATAAAAATGTAGAGTTCGATAAGGCAAAACGATGTTGCCAATTGGCAAAAAGCTTAACTTTTGTAAAGCGATAGTCATTACCATTGCCATTAGCAACACGAGGTGATTCATCTGCACCAAACCAACTAATGGCTTTTTCTGCACTTAAATTAACGCTGATGACACCATTTGGAACAATGTGTAAATGGTTGATACCTAACTCTACCGTTGTAAGTGCAGGGCTACTGAGATCAAGGCGAATTTGGCTGAAATAGTTACGTATTCGCTTATGTGTTATCTGCATGTTTAAGGTATCAATCTGTTTTTGACTACGATAAAAAGCGTAATCTCCCCTTAAACCAACTTGTGTTGTATCACCGGATAAACGTACAGTACGTGTTTGTAATGCTTGATGAAATTCATACTCCGAATAGCTACCAAAAGTGCTGAATGTCAATGCACCATAAGGTAAAGAATAGAGTAGGGTGTAAGCACGATTAAAGCGTGTATTAGGATTATCAGTGGTAATGCTGGCATTTAAGCTGACAAAGTCAGATAGCCCTAATGGGCTGTCTAAGCTTGCATTGGTTCGAACTAACCAGCGTCCTGAGTTTTTTTGCCCATAGTTATCATTTGAAATATTAAGGTGCCATGGCGCTTGTCGCTGATTGGTAAGTTGAATAATAGAGCCACCTAATTGCGTACCAGGCAGTATATCGAGTTTAACTTTATTCGACTGTAAACGGTTTGCTTGATCAAGCCCTTGGTCCAGTTTTGAAAGCTTAAGAGGCTCTCCTTCAACCTGAGGGAAAAGTAGTGCTGTGTTAACGCCTCGATCACCGCCTTCAATTTTTTCAATAAAGCCTTCAATAACATACAGCCCAAGCTGTTGCTCTTGATTTGGGCGTAAAAATTGAACTCTAGCCGTGATATAACCATATTGCAGATAGCGTTGGGTTAACTCTTTGACTAAACGGTTAACGTCAGCACTTTTTATACATTGCTCTGGTAATGGTGTTAAGGAATCAAGATCTTTTTCATTAAGTAAAGTAATTCCTTGAACATACACACCATTAATAGGCAAACAATGTTCTGATTCAGTAATAAGTGTGGGGGTAGGTGAAACCTCTAATGCATTTTCTTGAAGTTGTTGATAGCGATTTTGTTCAATAAGTTGATTTATTTCACGTTGGCTATCTTGTAATGCGCGCCGTGATTCTCCCATCGAGCCTAAATAGCCGGCGTCATTTGCTGTTAATCCACAGGTTGAAAATCCACTTAATAGTGTTAATAAAATAACTTTTTTTCTCATTTTACCTCAATATAAAGGTATTAATTCAAATATAAATAATGTTGCTTAAATATAGAAAGATAATAATTAATGTTTTTATATTATCGTTAATTTTAGAATAATAAATACCGGGTACTCTCAATATGAAAAGAAATTAAAAATCGATGAAATAAAGATAAATTTCTACCCGTTTCGATATTAAATAGCGACATAACTAAAATGATTGATATCTCAAATAGCATTATTTAAACAAATGATTCATTTAAATGGATTATATTGTGTTGATTTTCATGGTTATAATCTTACGCGTTATTTTTTTTCTTGCTTAAATTACCATCGATTCAGCTATGTTAATTAAAACTTTTTCATTTTTTATAAAGAGAAGATAAATAATGAGAAGGAATTCGAAGATATGAAAAAGAAGCAGGTTAGTTAACTTTTCATTTGTTATTTATAAGTTTATTAATGTTGTATTCTGGAATAAATATTTCATGAATTATTATTTCATTTTAATGAATAAAACGACTAGTAGAAAAGTAAAGAGATTAGGGTTTTATTGTTAAATTATTATTCATGATAAAAAGTAGGGTTATTTAAATACAGCTTTCATTTTATGAAAATACAATATAAATACATGTATTACTACTTGATTTTATCAATAAAAATTTAAGTTATAAAAAAATATTTAATTAAAGATTAAAGTAAGTGATAGTGATCACGTTAATATATTATTTATTATAAATAGTGTGATTTTCGTCCAAAATATACTATTGTTATATTACTAATTGTGTTTAACTGTTATATAAATTAGCATGTAAATTGTACTATTTCCTGACTATAAGGGTTAAAGTATGTTCTCATCATTTAATGTTTTGATAGTATTAAGAGGTTTCTTCAGATTGAAGAAATGGTTTAATATTGATTCTGAACTCGCCTTCTACTTTCCTGAAAAATAATCCTTTTTTATATCCATCCAAAATAATTTAATACTCTTTTTCCGTTTAATTTAAATGGGAAGATTATTTTATTTATTCTAATTTTATTATTTAATATATTAAAGGTATTATCATGGCTAAAAGAATCGTAGAACCATTCCGCATTAAAATGGTAGAAAAAATCCGTGTTCCTTCAAGAGAAGAACGTGAAGCTGCATTAAAAGAAGCAGGATATAACCCATTCCTATTACCAAGTCATGCTGTTTATATTGATTTATTAACAGACTCTGGTACTAACGCAATGAGTGATCACCAGTGGGCAGCAATGATAACTGGTGATGAAGCTTATGCAGGTTCAAGAAACTATTATGATTTAAAAGATAAAGCCAAAGAGTTATTTAACTACGATTATATTATTCCTGCTCACCAAGGACGTGGTGCTGAAAATATTCTTTTCCCAGTATTATTAAAATATAAACAAAAAGATGGAAAAGCGAAAAACCCTGTATTTATTTCTAACTTCCATTTCGATACCACAGCAGCACACGTTGAATTAAATGGTTGTAAAGCAATTAATATTGTTACTGAGAAAGCGTTTGATTCCGAAACCTATGATGATTGGAAGGGCAATTTTGATATTGCTAAATTAAAAGAAAATATTGCAAAACATGGTGCTGATAACGTTGTTGCCATTGTTTCAACAGTGACCTGTAATAGTGCTGGTGGTCAGCCTGTCTCAATGGACAATTTAAGAGAAGTTTACGAAATCGCAAAACAGCACGGTATTTTTGTTGTGATGGATTCAGCGCGTTATTGTGAAAATGCGTATTTCATTAAACAGCGTGATCCTAAATATAAAAATGCGACTATCAAAGAAGTTATTCTAGATATGTATAAATACGCTGATGCATTAACAATGTCAGCGAAAAAAGATCCACTGTTAAATATTGGTGGTTTAGTCTCAATTCGTGATAATGAAGAAGTATTCACATTAGCAAGACAACGCTGTGTACCAATGGAAGGCTTTGTTACCTATGGTGGTTTAGCTGGCCGTGATATGGCTGCAATGGTACAAGGTTTAGAAGAAGGTACTGAGGAAGAATATCTGCACTATCGTATTGGTCAGGTTCAATATCTAGGTGACCGTTTACGTGAAGCGGGCATTCCGATTCAATATCCTACTGGTGGACATGCTGTTTTCGTTGACTGTAAAAAACTGGTACCGCATATCCCGGGCGATCAATTCCCAGCTCAAGCTGTCATTAACGCACTTTACTTAGAGTCTGGTGTTCGTGCTGTTGAAATCGGTTCGTTCTTATTAGGTCGTGATCCTGCAACAGGTGAGCAAAAACATGCAGATATGGAATTTATGCGTTTAACCATTGCACGTCGTGTCTACACTAACGACCATATGGATTATATTGCTGACGCACTTATTGGCTTAAAAGAGAAGTTTAAAACGCTTAAAGGTCTTGAGTTCGAATATGAAC
Organism: Proteus sp. FZP2095; assembly: GCF_023701425.1. Lineage (NCBI taxonomy): Bacteria > Pseudomonadati > Pseudomonadota > Gammaproteobacteria > Enterobacterales > Morganellaceae > Proteus > Proteus sp. FZP2095. The sequence continues at coordinate 1,852,876 of NZ_JAMQBJ010000001.1, read as the reverse complement.
CACCTGTATTAAGACACTTTACTGCTAGATTAAAACCTATCAAATAAATAATACTCCACAATAATAATGGCTCTCGTGCAATGCGAGAGCCCTATCCTTATTTCAGTAAGGACTAAAAAATGGAAAATAAGTCGGTAAATAAAGAACCCTCAATTATTGTAGGGGGATTTGTGTTGGGCGGCGCGATGATCGGTGCGGGAATGTTTAGCCTGCCAACAATAATGTCTGGTGCTTGGTTTATTAACTCACTCTTTATATTATTTATTGTCTGTTTCTTTATGTTTCATTCTGGAATTTATATTCTTGAATGTATATCTAAATATGGTGCAGGAACAAACTACTTTCATATATCGAAAGAGTTATTACCTAAATGGGCGTGTTATCTTGCGAATGCGTCTTTGATATTTGTATTATATATCTTAATTTATGCTTATATCTCTGCTGCAGGTTCGGTCATTTATGAAGCTTCATCTTTATATGGTCTTAATTTAAACCTTAGAGTGATATTCTTTGTATTTACTATTTTACTAGGGGCTACAATCTGGTGGGGAGGTGCTTGCGCAAGTCGCTTAACCTCAATATTTTTATTTATTAAGATTGTTCTATTTGTGTTGGCGTTCTCGGGATTATTCTTTAAAGCGAGAGGTGATTTATTATTTACTGCAACCTTTGAAGGTAAAAGTCAATTATATCTTTATCCTTTTATTTTTATCATTATTCCTTATGCTATCACCTCTTTTGGTTATCATGGTAATGTTTGTAGCCTTTATAAGCTCTATCATGAAAATGAAAGAAAGGTTGTAAAAAGTTGTGTTATTGGTTGTGTTTTAGCACTGGTAATTTATTTACTTTGGATGATTGGTACGATGGGGAATTTACCTCGTGAGCAATTTATTACAATTATCCAAAAGGGTGGTAACTTAGATGCCTTTATTGATTCTTTATATACTGTATTAAACAGTAAATATATTGAAGGATTTTTATTGTGGTTTTCTATTAGTGCCGTATTCTGTTCATTTTTAGGGGTAGCGATTGGTCTGTTCGACTATATTTTAGCATCACTAAAATTTGAAGATAACAAAACAGGGCGCTTAAAATCTGGCGTTTTATGTTTTACACCACCGTTACTATTATGTTTACTTTTCCCTAATGGGTTTTTAATTGCGATTGCTTATGCAGGAACTGCCGCGTGTGTATGGGCAATTATTTGTCCTGCGGTTATGGCACTGAAAGCACGCGAGAAATTTCCAAACTCAGGTTTCAAAGTGTGGGGTGGCAAAGGATTAATTTATGCTGTTATCGCTTTTGGTGCAGTAGGGATTATTTGCCAAACATTAGCACAGTTCGGTTTCTTACCTATTTATCGTTAATTAATTGAGATAGTCAGGGAAAGAAAACCAGAGTAGCACCGTTGGATATACGTTATAATATCGTTAAGTTGTTATAATAACGTGACTATTCAATAGGTTGTCTATGATGGATAAAAAGAAGCTACATATTGCTGCGGGTATTATTTGTGATCAACACAATAATGTCTTTATCACCCAACGCCCTCTAAAATCGCACATGGGAGGGTTTTGGGAATTTCCGGGGGGGAAATTAGAAGATAAAGAGACTCCAGAGCAGGCGCTAGTACGTGAGTTACAAGAAGAAATTGGTATTGATGTAACGCAATGCTCACTTTTTGAAACAGTAGAGCATGATTTTCCAGATAGACACATTACCTTATCCTTTTTCTTAGTCACGCAATGGGATAATGAGCCCTATGGTAAAGAGGGTCAAGAATTCAAGTGGACATCGATTGGATCGTTAAATGCCGATGATTTTCCGCCTGCTAACCGTACTATTGTGGCGTTATTGCAAAAGTAAGCAAAAGTAGAATAGTGCTAAATAAGCACCTATAAATAAAATAGCCACTCAGTCGAGTGGCTATTTTTTATGTTCAGATTGGCATATTAAAAGTATTTAGGCTCTTGTTGTGGCGCTTCACTCCAATCATCGCTGTCATTAATATCGCTTTGGCTTGGAATGCGTTTTGATTCATCAGCCCATTCGCCTAAATCAATAAGTTGGCAACGCTTACTACAAAAAGGGCGATAAGGGCTACTTTCATTCCAAACAACTTCTGTTTGACAGGTTGGACATTTTACAATTAATTCTTCGCTCATTATCTCTCCTAGATCTCATTGGTGCTATTTATGCTCATATCAATAAACATAATGTTAGCAACAAGCGATCTCAAAAGGTAGCTCTAGAGGTACGGTTCCATTTTCACTATCAAGTGGTAAAAAGCGGATCGCATAGCGATTTTTATGCCCTGAAACTTGAGGATAGATTTGGTGATCAATGGCTATCTTAAGACGTAGCAATTCACCATCTTCAGCGCTGTCTTGGTAAAAACCACGGTGACTAAGAGCGGACTTAAATGTATCTGATTGGCGAATAAGCATGAGCAAACTATTTAATGCATTTTGTAATGGTAATAAACCTGCCAGCCAGCTTTGTAATCTTTCATCACGAGTTGCTTGAGGTAAACTTAACCATAAATGTAATGCTGGTACATCAAAATTACAGCATCCACCAGGAATACTTAGACGCTGTTTGACTAAACTAATGACTTTATCTTGTTTTAAATGCTGACCTATTCGAGGGGCTTTACTTAATACGGCTGCATTTTCAGCTAATTCATCAATAATCTGAGTGACAATCGCTTTATCAACATTAGGAAATGAAAGCCATTGCTGTAATTTTTTTTGTCTTTTTTCTAATTCTTTAAGTAATTCAGCACGGATTTCACCACGATCAAGGACTTCAATAAATTCTGATATCGCACGGAAAAACGAGAGTGCTGTGGGTAATGAATCAATTGCACGAAAACTGTTAATTTGAATCAATGAATTTTCAATTCTAAGCCATGAACGCATTTTTTCATTGAGGGGATGTTCGAAGATGATTGTTGTGATGTCATCACTCATGGCAATTGTCCTGTAACGCTTGTTGAGCTAATTCTAAGTAATGCTGATGGAGTTGCTTAACTTTTCCAATCATATTTTGGCTATTATCGTGATTTTCAATAATATCATCAGCGACGGCTAATCGTTCCTGTCTTTGAGCTTGAGCTTTTAAAATATTAAGAACTTGCTCTCGACTAACGCCATCTCGTTTTATAGTTCTTTCTATTTGCTCTTCTTGTGTAACATCGACAACAAGAACACGAGAGGCGAGATGCATTAATTTATTTTCGACTAATAATGGAACAACCCAAATAAAGTAGGGCGCTTTAATTTGTTGTATTTGTCTTTGAGTCTCTTGCTGTATCAATGGGTGAAGAAGATTGTTAACCCAAGTTTTTTCTTCATTATTTTCAAAAATAATCTGTCGCAGCTGTGCTCGGTTTAATGAACCATCAGGTAGCAAAATGCAGTCACCAAAATGCTGATGTAATGCATTTAACCCTAAAGATCGAGGCTCTACCACTAATCGAGCAATAACATCAGCATCGACAAGCGGTACACCTAATGAGGCAAAAGCATTGGCAACGGTTGTTTTACCACTGCCTATTCCGCCTGTAAGAGCAACTGTATAAGCCATTTTTGTTTATCTGTTTTTAATGAATTAAAATTTACGATTAGTCTAGGTATTCTAAAGGCTAATTTTGTTTTTATCACAAGATAATAACCGCAATATTTGGGTTTTATTCGGTTATTATGATAGATGATTTTCTGCTACCCTGACATCCTACCTCATAATGCGTAATAGAATTACCATTAATCAATAAGTTAGTGCTACACATAGTAACAGCATGTTACTCATAAAATTTGTGATTCATTGTATAGTATCACCTAACTGTAATATAGGAAGATACATAGCAATGATTAATGTGCCAATAATCAATGCAACAACTGTCATCAATATTGGCTCTAGCCAAGCACTAATGGTGTTTAATTGCTCATCGAGTTGATGATAAAACCAATCACTTAATTGCTGACAAAAATAGAGCAATTGTCCCGAGTTTTCTGCACAACTGATAAATTGATAACAAATAGGCGTAAAAAGAGGTTCATTTTTCATAAATAAGCTCAACGATTTACCTTGCATAATGTGATCGCTCATTTGAGAAAGTACTTGCTTATAAATAGGGTGTGTAAGTTGTTCTATTCCTATTTTTAAACCTTGTAATAAAGGTAATCCAGCTTGTTGTGTAATACTTATTATCTGAAAAATAAGGTGTAATTGCTGATACTTTAAAAGCTTACCTAAATAAGGAATATGAAGAAAAAAGGTTTGTTCAACAAAATATAATAGTGAAAAAGAGTGTCGAATTAAGCGATAAGCAACTATTAATCCTATAAAGATAAACACTATCATACTAATATAATCAGTAAGCCATTGCGAAAAAGTAATTAAAGTGAGTGTTAAAATTGGAAGTTCTGTATTAAAGGCACTGTATAAAGACTGATATTCAGGTAAGACATAGAGCAACATAATACTGGTAATCAAAGTTAATACAGTGAGTAAAAAGGTTGGGTATTTAAAGGCTTTTTTGATTTTTTTAACAATCTCTCGATGTTTCTTTAATTGTATTATTTGAAGCGTAATAACTTCATCTAACTTTCCACTTTCTTCACCAATAAAAATAAAGCGACTCAATGTAATTGGGAAATAAAGCGGATAACGAGTTAATTGTTTAGAAAAAGAACCTCCTTGTATTAAGTTGAAAATGATATCTTCTAATACGCATTGCCAATGTGAGTAACGACATTCATCTTTTAATAGTGTTAATGCAGGAAGAAGTGCTAAACCTGAATGAAGTAATAGAGCTAATTGTTCGAAGAATTGAATTCGATATTGCTTATCAGTATCTTGAAATAAAACAATTTTGAATAAACGTATTTTTATGGGGAGTTTTTGTTGTTGTGTTAGTTTAATAAATGCCTCGTTATTAGAGGATGCCAGTATTTTTCCTGTACACCATTCTCCTTGATAAGTTAATGCATCATAGCGATAAATTAGCTGTAATCTCATTCAATATCTCCTAGTGTTTGATAAACCTCCTCAAGTGTCGTTATTCCTTGTTTAATTAATGAAATGCCGGAATAGAGTAAGTGATAAGGGGATGAGAGAGTTTGTTTTAAGGGCTCAAAGCAGTCATAAATAGCCGTTCTTCCGTTATAGCCTGAATAGCATTGCTGGCAACCAACAGCTTGCCAGTTTGGTATTTCGATCATTTCTTTGTTTATATTTATATGCTGTTTATTGGGTAGACATATTTTGCAGAGTGGACATAAACAACGAACTAATCGTTGTGAAATAATTAAGCTAACACAGGAGTGAATAAGATCTTTTTCAATTCCTAAGTTATATAGACGCATTAATGTGGATGAAGCCGAATTAGTATGTAAGGTTGATAATACAAGATGCCCTGTTTGTGCTGCTTTTATTGCCATTTCAGCAGTCGATTGATCACGTATTTCACCTACCATAATAATGTCAGGATCTTGGCGTAGTAATGCCCGTAATATTGTTGTGAATGAGATCCCTGATTTTTCGGAAATTTGGATCTGATTAATACCCTTTAGAGGTAATTCAACCGGATCTTCAACACTATTTATATTTAGGTTTTCTTTATTTAAATAACGTAAACAACTATATAGTGTGAGCGTTTTTCCGCTTCCCGTAGGCCCTGTAACTAAAATCATTCCTTGCGGTAAATTTAAATATTTTTTTAATAGCGTTAAATGTGAGGGTTGAAAGCCCAGGTGATTTAATTCCGGTTGTTGTAAATTATTGATAAGCCGTAAAACTACTTTTTCGCCATATAATGTGGGAAGTGTCGCAATTCGTATTGAATAGTTTTTTTCATGATAAGACCAATTAAACTGCCCATCTTGAGGCAATCGCTTCTCTGCAATATTTAAGTTAGCGAGTACCTTTAAGCGAGTCACTATTTCTTCAGAGAATTCATTTGGAGGTGGCGAAAATAGATATAAATGATTATCTATTCTGGCTCGAATTCTTACACTGATTTGCTGTGGCTCTATATGTAAATCAGAGACACGCTTTAAAATACTTGTACGTAATAGATGCTCAATAAATTCTGTTGCAGAGTGTGTGATATCCATTCTTCACCTCTTTAATACTTTCTGACTTATTTGTGTTGTCTTCAATGTTTAAAGTGCGCAATAGGAACACTCGATATGAGTGCTCCCTTTATTTAAAAGCACTAATATGATTTTAAAATCTCACTACACTGTTTTTGCAACGTAAGATTTGTTGTAGAACATTGTGTTTTCCATACCGGAACGAGGTCGTTAACTCCTTTCTCTGACGACATTGTGATTGTCAGACCATCAAGCTGAGTTTTCCCTGTTGCACTAATCACACCGTGTAACACATTTATATCGGATAAATATCGACTACGAAATTGTTGCGGCATAAAAGAGGAATCAGAATTACAGTGTTGAGGTTCATTTTCATAACGGCATAATTCTACCGCAGAACGATAGGGAGACAGTGTTTGTAAGACATCGGTTAATGCGGCTTTTTGGATATAACCTTGATAGGCAGGAATAGCCACTGAGCTTAAAATTGAGATGATAGCAATCACAATCATAAGTTCCATAAGGGTAAAACCATTTTCATTAGAGTGATAATTAAGTGCATTCATCTAGCGTCCTCCTTGAGTAATAGACACTAGAAGTATGAAAAAAAAAAGACTTTATTAGCGAATAGATAAGATAAAGTTTGAGTAAAATATCGAAAAGAAAAGGGAGATATACATATTTAACTTTTATTATTGAGGGAAAGTTCGCATTTATTGATGAGTATGAGTTAATAGAGTTATTGATAATAGCAAAACAAAATAAAAGAGGGTTGATGTGGAAATTAAACAAGGTTGGCTAATCGATGCTAGACAGGTTCCTTCACCTAATCATGATAAGAGACCTGAAGGAGAGCTCCCTTCTTTATTAATTGTTCATAATATCAGTTTACCTCCTGGTGAATTTGGTGGGCCTTATATTGACCAACTTTTTACCAATACATTATCAGAGCAAGATCATCCTTTTTTTAGTGAGATTGTTAGCTTAAGAGTGTCGGCTCATTGCCTGATTCGGCGTGATGGAGAAATTGTGCAATATGTGCCTTTTACTGAGAGAGCGTGGCATGCTGGCGTTTCTTTATATAAAGGCAGAGAAAAATGTAATGATTTTTCAATCGGTATTGAGCTTGAAGGTACTGATGAGTGCGATTTTACCCAGCAGCAATATCAACAATTAGTGAAGGTAACTCAATCGCTTATTACTCTTTATCCAGCCATTAAAGAGAACATTACTGGACATAGTGATGTTGCTCCAAATAGAAAGACCGATCCAGGGCCTCACTTTGATTGGGCTTATTACCGCAGTTTGTTAACAAAATAACCGCTTGAGCTGGGTTTTAATGCACTTAATTAGAATTTAAATTCAAAATTGTACTGCTGTCACGCTTCAGTTTGACTGTTTATGTGTTTAAAAAACGTTAAAAAATTTATTTTTAACGTTTCTAGATAATGCGATCTAGTTATCACTTTTGATGAATTTTTAAAATAATTTGTTAAAGTTTGCAGGTTTTTATGATTTCGCTCAACAACTGTATGGACAGTTAGTGAATACTTTGTTACTTTATTATCCGTTATATTAAATTGGTATTACCAATTGACAACTCAATCACTAAGGTAATAGTTATCCAATAATGGCTTCCAGCAATATGGCTTATACAAAAATCCGCCAACCTAAGCTTTCTGATGTTATTGAGCAACAGCTTGAGCATCTGATTTTAGAAGGTACTCTGCGCCCGGGAGAAAAACTCTTACCTGAGCGTGAGCTGGCGAAACAATTTGATGTATCTCGCCCTTCATTGCGTGAAGCTATCCAAAAATTAGAAGCTAAAGGCTTTTTACTCCGTCGCCAAGGCGGGGGCACTTTTGTTCAGCACAATCTCTGGCAAAGTTTTAGTGATCCTTTAGCTCAACTGCTTAGCGGACATCCCGAATCTCAATTTGATCTTTTAGAAACTCGTCATGCACTTGAAGGTATTGCCGCATATTACGCCGCATTACGTGGTACTGATGAAGATCTTGATCGTATCAAAGCTAGCCATGATTGCATTTTGAAAGCTCATGAAAAGGGTGATTTAGCCGCTGAGTCTGAAGCTGTATTGCAATATCAATTAATTGTAACGGAAGCTGCTCATAATGTCGTTTTATTGCATCTATTACGATGCATGGTGCCAATGCTTGAGCAAAATATCCGCCAGAATTTTGAGTTTCTTTATACTCGTAAAGAGATGTTAACTGCAGTAAGTGAGCATCGTAGTCAAATTTATCAGGCTATTATTAATAGAGAGCCAGAAGCTGCGCGTGAAGCATCACATCGCCATTTGGCCTTTATTGAAGATGTTTTGTTGGATATGAGTCGTGAACATACTCGCCGTGAGCGCTCTCTGCGCCGGCTACAACAACATCCTGATTTATTTTAGTAGCACAGATCCTGACCGCTGAGTCTGTACTACCTATCGCCCTGTGATTTTCAGGGGAAGCGGTAATAACAGCAGGGCCTATCTTCCCGTCATATCAGATGGGTATAACGGGAAGATAGGCTCCCATAACCATTAAAAACAGATAACAGATAAGGAATACACCATGTCAGATATGCTGAAAAATGACGTGGATCCGATCGAAACTCGCGACTGGTTACAAGCGATCGACTCGGTCATCCGTGAAGAAGGTGTTGAGCGTGCACAGTTCCTGATTGATCAGGTATTAAAACAAGCCCGTAATGGTGGTCTTAATATCGCTTTAGGCGGTTCTGTACACAGCGATTATATCAATACCATTCCTGCTGAAGATGAACCCGCTTACCCTGGCAATCTGGAATTAGAGCGTCGTATTCGTTCTGCTATTCGCTGGAACGCAGTAATGATGGTTCTGCGTGCATCCAAAAAAGATTTGGAACTCGGCGGACACATGGCGTCATTCCAATCTTCTGCAACTTTATATGAAGTGTGCTTTAACCACTTCTTCCGCGCGCAAAATGAAACTGATGGCGGTGACTTGGTTTACTTCCAAGGCCATATCTCCCCAGGTATCTACGCTCGTGCATTCTTAGAAGGTCGTTTAACTGAAGAGCAATTGAACAACTTCCGTCAAGAGATTGGTGGTAAAGGTTTATCTTCTTATCCGCACCCTAAATTAATGCCTGAATTCTGGCAGTTCCCAACAGTTTCTATGGGCCTGGGACCACTATCTGCAATTTACCAAGCTAAATTCCTGAAATATTTGAATCACCGTGGCTTAAAAGATACGACTAAACAAACTGTTTATGCGTTCTTAGGCGATGGCGAGATGGACGAGCCAGAATCTAAAGGTGCTATCACCATCGCAGTTCGCGAAAAATTAGACAACCTGTGCTTCGTGATTAACTGTAACTTGCAGCGTCTTGATGGCCCAGTTACAGGTAACGGCAAAATTGTTAACGAATTAGAAGGTATCTTCGCGGGTGCTGGCTGGAACGTTATCAAAGTAATGTGGGGCGATCGTTGGGATGAGCTTCTGCGTAAAGACACTTCAGGTAAACTCATTCAATTAATGAATGAAACTCTGGATGGTGACTACCAGACATTTAAATCTCGTGATGGCGCTTATGTTCGTGAGCACTTCTTCAATCGTTATCCAGAAACAGCTGCATTAGTTAAAGATATGACTGATGATGAAATCTGGGCATTAAACCGTGGTGGTCACGATCCGAAGAAAGTCTTTGCAGCATTCCAAAAAGCAAAAGACACTCAAAATCAACCAACTGTTATTTTAGCTCAAACCATCAAAGGTTATGGTATGGGTGAAACGGCAGAAGGTAAAAACATTGCTCACCAAGTTAAGAAAATGAACATGGATGGCGTTCACCATTTCCGTGATCGTTTCAATATTCCTGTTGCTGATGAGCAAATCAAAGACCTGCCTTATATTACTTTTGATAAAGACTCAGAAGAATACAAATATCTGCACGCACGTCGTCAGGATTTAGGTGGTTACCTACCAGCTCGTCGTCCACGTTTTGAAGAAAAACTGGATATCCCAGCACTGGAAGATTTCAGCCAATTACTGGAAGAACAATCTAAAGAGATTTCAACAACTATCGCATTCGTTCGTGCTCTGAACGTAATGTTGAAAAATAAATCTATCAAAGATCGTTTAGTTCCAATTATTGCGGACGAAGCACGTACTTTCGGTATGGAAGGTCTGTTCCGTCAAATCGGTATTTATAGCCCGAATGGCCAACAATATACGCCTCAAGACCGTGAGCAAGTTGCTTACTATAAAGAAGACGTTAAAGGTCAAATTCTGCAAGAAGGTATCAACGAACTGGGTGCTGGCGCATCTTGGTTAGCAGCTGCAACATCTTACAGCACTAACAATCTGCCAATGATCCCATTCTATATCTACTACTCAATGTTTGGTTTCCAACGTATTGGCGACTTATGCTGGGCTGCAGGCGACCAACAAGCTCGTGGTTTCTTAGTAGGTGGTACTTCAGGTCGTACAACACTTAACGGTGAAGGTTTACAGCACGAAGATGGTCATAGTCATATTCAATCGCTGACTATTCCTAACTGTATCTCTTATGATCCAGCATTCGCTTATGAAGTAGCTGTTATCATGCAAGACGGTTTAGAACGTATGTATGGTGATAAACAAGAAAACGTTTATTACTACATCACTACACTGAACGAAAACTACCATATGCCAGCAATGCCAGCCGGTGTTGAAGAAGGTATCCGTAAAGGTATCTACAAACTGGAATCACTGGAAGGCGCGAAAGGTAAAGTTCAATTACTGGGCTCTGGTTCTATTCTACGTCACGTTCGTGAAGCAGCACAAATCCTGTCTGCTGAATACGGCATTGGTTCTGATGTTTATAGCGTAACTTCATTCACTGAATTGGCTCGTGATGGTCAAGATTGTGAACGTTGGAACATGTTACATCCATCTGAAGCACCGCGTGTACCTTACATCGCTCAAATTATGAATGATGCACCAGCTGTTGCCTCTACTGACTACATGAAACTGTTCGCTGAACAAGTTCGTACTTATGTACCAGCAGATGATTACCGCGTATTAGGTACAGATGGTTTCGGTCGTTCTGATAGCCGTGAAAACCTGCGTCACCACTTCGAAGTTGATACTTCTTATGTGATTGTTGCTGCATTAGGTGAATTAGCTAAACGTGGTGAGATTGATGTGAAGGTTGTTGAAGAAGCAATCAAAAAATACAACATCAACCCTGAAAAAGTAAACCCACGTCTGGCGTAAGAGGTAAAGTGAATGTCTATTGAAATTAAAGTCCCAGATATCGGTGCTGATGAAGTTGAAGTCACCGAAGTGATGGTGAAAGTGGGCGACCGCATTGAGGAAGAACAATCCTTAATCACTGTAGAAGGCGACAAAGCTTCTATGGAAGTTCCATCACCACAAGCGGGTGTTGTTAAAGAGATTAAAATTGCCGTGGGCGACAAAGTCCAAACAGGTTCTCTTATCATGATTTTTGAAGCAGAAGGTGCCGCGCAAGCAGCACCAGCTCAAGACGCAGCACCTGCACCAGTAGCTGCGCCTGCAACAGCTGCACTGAAAGAAGTTCACGTTCCAGATATCGGTGGTGACGAAGTTGAAGTCACTGAAGTGATGGTAAAAGTGGGCGATAGCGTTGCTGAAGAACAATCACTGATCACTGTTGAAGGTGATAAAGCTTCAATGGAAGTTCCAGCACCATTTGCTGGCGTAGTGAAAGAAATTAAAATTGCAACAGGTGATAAAGTGAGCACAGGCTCTCTGATCATGGTATTTGAAGTTGCGGGTAGCGCACCTGTTGCTCAAGCGACACCAGCACCAGTTGCATCTGCACCAGCAACATCTGCTGTGAAAGAAGTGAATGTTCCTGATATCGGTGATGACGAAGTTGAAGTTACTGAAGTGATGGTGAAAGTAGGTGATTCCATCTCTGAAGAACAATCACTGATCACTGTTGAAGGTGACAAAGCTTCAATGGAAGTTCCAGCACCATTTGCTGGTGTAGTTAAAGAGATCAAAATTGCAGTGGGCGATAAAGTAAAAACTGGCTCACTGATCATGATTTTCGAAGTTGCAGGTGCAGCACCAGTTGCTCAAGCACCAGTGGCAGCAGCTCCAGCGCCAGCAAGTTCTGCTCCGGCAGCACCTGCTAAAGCACAAGCGACTACGCCAGCAGCGAAAGAAGAGTTTGTTGAAAATGACGCTTACGTTCATGCTACACCAGTGATTCGTCGCTTAGCGCGCGAATTCGGAGTGAATTTAGCGAAAGTGAAAGGTACTGGTCGTAAAGGTCGTATCTTACGTGAAGACGTTCAGTCTTACGTGAAAGAGTTAATTAAACGTGCTGAATCTGCGCCAGCGAATGCAGGTGGTGGATTACCAGGCATGTTGCCTTGGCCAAAAGTTGACTTCAGCAAGTTTGGTGAAATTGAAGAAGTTGAATTAAGCCGTATCCAGAAAATCTCTGGCGCTAACTTAAGCCGTAACTGGGTGATGATCCCTCACGTAAATCTGTTTGATGAAGCAGATATCACTGAGGTTGAAGAATTCCGTAAACAGCAAAATAAAGAAGCAGAGAAGAAAAAACTGGATGTTAAGATCACTCCGTTAGTCTTCGTAATGAAAGCAGCTGCGAAAGCACTGGCAGATATGCCACGCTTTAACAGCTCTATCTCTGAAGATGGACAAAAACTGATCCTGAAAAAATACATCAATATCGGTATTGCTGTAGATACACCGAACGGTCTTGTTGTTCCTGTTTTCAAAGATGTTAACAAAAAAGGCATTATCGAACTGTCTTATGAGTTAGCTGAAGTTTCTAAGAAAGCACGTGCAGGTAAATTGACTGCAGCAGATATGCAAGGCGGATGCTTCACTATTTCTAGCCTTGGTGGTATCGGTACTACCGGTTTTGCACCAATCGTTAACGCACCAGAAGTTGCGATTATGGGACTTTCCCGTTCTTCTATGAAACCAGTATGGAACGGCAAAGAATTCGTACCACGCTTGATTTTACCAATGTCATTATCTTTCGATCACCGTGTGATCGATGGTGCTGACGGTGCTCGATTCATCACTCTGATTAATCAGTACATGAGTGATTTACGTCGTTTGGTAATGTAATTTTAAAACCGGTGCTTAGCGCCGGTTTCTCTGATTACAGTGATGGATTTTACAGTCATACATCTTAGGTTGTGAGATCCATCATGTTAGAGCGCTTTTCAGTTTATTAACATTTCTGTAAACTGCATGCGGTATGTAAGTCTCGGTGTTAAATATGGATTATCGTCTGACTCGCCGGACAAATAAATAATGAGGTCACGATGAGTACTGAAATTAAAGCACAGGTAGTGGTTCTCGGTGCAGGCCCTGCGGGTTATTCCGCGGCGTTCCGTTGCGCTGACTTAGGTTTAGAAACAGTTTTAGTAGAACGTCACTCTACTTTAGGTGGTGTTTGTCTGAACGTGGGTTGTATCCCTTCTAAAGCGTTACTCCACGTTGCTAAAGTTATCGAAGAAGCGAAAGCATTATCTGAACACGGTGTTGTATTTGACGCACCAAAAACAGATATCGACAAAATTCGCATCTGGAAAGATAAAGTTATTTCTCAGTTAACGGGTGGCTTAGCTGGCATGGCTAAAGGCCGTAAAGTTACTGTCGTTAATGGCGAAGCTCGATTCACTGGTTCTCATACATTGTCTGTTGAAGGTGCTGAAGGTACAACTACCATCACTTTTGATAATGCAATCGTTGCTGCCGGCTCACGTCCAATCGAATTACCATTCATTCCACATGAAGACCCACGTGTATGGGACTCAACAGATGCACTGCAACTGAAAACTGTACCAGAACGTTTACTGGTTATGGGTGGCGGTATTATCGGTCTGGAAATGGGTACGGTTTATCACTCTCTGGGTTCTCAGATTGACGTAGTTGAAATGTTTGATCAGGTTATTCCTGCTGCTGATAAAGACGTGGTTAAAGTATTTACCAAACGTATCAGTAAGAAATTTAACCTAATGCTAGAAACCAAAGTAACTGCGGTTGAAGCAAAAGAAGATGGCATCTACGTAACAATGGAAGGCAAAAAAGCCCCAGCAGAACCACAACGTTACGATGCAGTATTAGTTGCTATCGGTCGTGTACCTAACGGTAAACTATTAGACGCAGGTAAAGCAGGTATCGAAGTTGATGATCGTGGCTTTATCCATGTTGATAAACAAATGCGTACTAATGTACCTCACATCTTTGCTATCGGTGACATCGTTGGTCAACCAATGCTGGCTCACAAAGGTGTTCACGAAGGTCACGTTGCAGCAGAAGTTATTTCTGGTAAGAAACATTACTTCGATCCTAAAGTTATTCCATCAATCGCTTATACTGAACCAGAAGTTGCATGGGTTGGTATGACTGAAAAAGAAGCGAAAGAGAAAGGCGTTAGCTATGAAGTGGCTTCTTTCCCTTGGGCAGCATCAGGCCGTGCAATCGCATCAGATTGTGCAGATGGTATGACTAAACTGATTTTCGACAAAGAAACTAACCGTGTTATTGGTGGTGCAATTGTTGGTTCTAACGGTGGTGAACTGCTAGGTGAAATCGGTCTAGCAATTGAAATGGGTTGTGATGCTGAAGATATCGCATTAACTATCCACGCTCACCCAACGTTATACGAATCAATCGGTATGGCTGCGGAAGTATTTGAAGGTAGTATTACTGACCTGCCAAATCCAAAAGCGAAAAAGAAAAAATAAGCAACTTGTTTACTGAAAACAGCTTTACTGAAAATAGTTTTGCTGAAAACAGTTTACTAAAGTAGTTTAAATGATAAGAGCTAAGTTCTTTATAGAACTTAGCTCTTTTTTATTTATTCAAAAGGTGTTTTTTAGCTATATATGCTTAGTCGTAATATTATCAGAATATGAGAAATTGTACTTAAGTGTTTATTACTCTATTTTTTTATTATGATCTGATTTTGGGATGGTATATATGATGAGCAAACACACTTCTTTTCGTTTTTTTCTATTGTTGTTTATAGTGAGCTTTTCTTTAGGCTCTTTAGCTAATCCTCCCCATGGGAATGGGAATGGGAATGGGAAAGCACGACATTATCAGAATAATAACCATATAAACTCTAATAAAAACGATGGGCTATCATCTGAAATAATGATTAATAGTAATGGGCTAGTGTCTGTTTCTTTAACTTATAAAGATGCAAGGATCTTAGCCATAAAAAATAATATTGTTGGTTATCAATCTCTGCCACCGGGTATAGCTAAAAATTTAGTCAGAGGGAAACCACTCCCTCCTGGGATCATGAAAAAAAACATCCCAAATAATATGTTAAATCAATTACCATATTATCAAGGGTATGAATGGAAAATAGTAGGAAATGATTTGGTTTTAGTGGCAATTGGAACATCTATAATTGCAGCTGTGATCAATCATGTATTTGATTAATTAGATATTTTATCTTTCATTGTTTGAGCTAAATAGAGCTAATATATTATTTTAAATAAAATAACAATTTTTAAGTAGGTAGCTTCTACCTGTAGAAAAGGCTCATTTTATAACAAATCAATATTATTCAAATTCTTATCAGCGCTTAGTAAGCTTTCTCTTAAATAGTATATTTCTATTCATATCTATAGATTCTTTATAGTATTTTATCTAAAAAACTGGGTAAAAATGTTTCTTATATATTTTGTTTAAGTGTTTTAATCTGAATAAGTGGATATTTGAATTTGATTAATGTTACTTTTATGTGAACGAATTAACATCGTGTTGAAGATTTGCTATGCTGATACCCTTAGCTGGGCATAATCTCACAACCACTTATGTTTTATGCGAGCAAAAGATCCTCTGACCTGGAACCCTATAGACAGGGTGCAGACAGCCGGGTTATACAAAATGACAAAGAAGCGAGGAGACAGTCGTGCTAGTAGAATACCGTAAGCACGTAGCAGAGCGTGCAGCTGAAGGTGTCGTTCCAAAACCTCTCGATGCCACACAAACAGCCGCACTTGTTGAGCTATTAAAAAATCCCCCTAAAGGTGAAGAAGAATTTCTTCTTGATTTAATTGTTAACCGCGTTCCACCCGGAGTTGATGAAGCTGCCTATGTTAAGGCGGGTTTTTTAACTGCCCTCGCGAAAGGCGAAACCACATCACCTCTTATCACTCCAGAAAAAGCAGTTGAATTATTAGGTACCATGCAAGGTGGCTATAATATTCATGCTTTAATTGGATCTCTGGACAACGATAAATTAGCGCCAATAGCAGCTAAAGCTCTTTCTCATACATTACTGATGTTTGATAACTTCTATGATGTTGAAGAAAAAGCTAAAGCAGGTAACGTTTACGCTAAGCAAATTATGCAATCTTGGGCTGATGCTCAGTGGTTTACCGAGCGCCCAGAATTAGCAGAAAAAATTACGGTTACCGTATTTAAAGTCACGGGTGAAACTAATACTGATGACTTATCTCCAGCACCTGATGCTTGGTCTCGTCCTGATATTCCATTACATGCTTTAGCAATGCTGAAAAATGCACGCGAAGGTATTGAACCAGATCAACCAGGTAGTGTTGGCCCTATCAAACAAATCGAAGCGTTAAATAAAAAAGGCTTCCCTTTGGCTTATGTTGGTGACGTTGTAGGTACTGGCTCATCACGTAAATCAGCAACTAACTCTGTGCTTTGGTTTATGGGAGACGATATTCCTTTCGTTCCTAATAAACGCGGTGGTGGTGTTGTTCTTGGTGGCAAAATCGCGCCTATCTTCTTTAATACTATGGAAGATGCAGGTGCACTCCCTATCGAAGTTGATGTTTCTAAATTAAATATGGGTGATGTTATTGATATTTACCCATACAAAGGTGAAATTCGTAACCATGAAACGAATGAGTTACTGGAAACCTTTGAACTGAAAACCGAAGTATTAATTGATGAAGTTCGTGCTGGTGGCCGTATTCCATTGATTATTGGTCGTGGATTAACGTCTAAAGCGCGTGAATCACTAGGTTTACCTGTTAGCACACTGTTCCGCCATGCTAAACCTGTTGCAGAAAGCAACCGTGGTTTCTCGCTAGCTCAGAAAATGGTAGGCCGTGCTTGTGGCCGTACAGGTGTTCGCCCTGGCGAATATTGCGAGCCAAAAATGACTTCAGTAGGTTCACAAGATACAACAGGCCCAATGACTCGTGATGAGCTAAAAGACTTGGCGTGTCTTGGTTTCTCTGCTGATTTAGTGATGCAATCATTTTGTCATACTGCAGCTTATCCAAAACCGGTAGACGTTACAACGCATCACACTTTGCCTGACTTTATTATGAACCGTGGTGGTGTTTCACTGCGTCCGGGCGATGGCATTATCCACTCATGGTTAAACCGTATGTTACTACCTGATACTGTCGGTACAGGCGGTGACTCGCATACTCGTTTCCCTATTGGTATCTCATTCCCAGCTGGTTCAGGCCTAGTAGCTTTTGCTGCGGCAACTGGGGTAATGCCATTAGATATGCCAGAATCTGTTCTGGTACGTTTTAAAGGCGAAATGCAACCGGGTGTGACACTGCGTGATTTAGTTCATGCTATTCCTTATTACGCAATTCAAGATGGTTTACTGACAGTTGAGAAAAAAGGTAAGAAGAATATTTTCTCTGGTCGTATTCTTGAGATTGAAGGCTTACCAGAACTGAAAGTAGAACAAGCATTTGAGCTTGCTGATGCATCAGCAGAACGTTCAGCGGCGGGTTGTACTATTAAACTGGATAAAGCGCCAATTATTGAGTACCTGCAATCTAATATCATTTTGCTGAAATGGATGATAGCTGAAGGTTATGGCGATCGTCGTACTATTGAACGTCGTATCACTTCAATGGAAAAGTGGTTGAAAGATCCGCAATTACTTGAAGCTGATACAGATGCAGAATATGCAGCAGTGATCGAAATTGATTTAAATGAGATCAAAGAGCCAATTCTATGTGCGCCTAACGATCCAGATGATGCTCGCTTATTATCCGAAGTTGCAAATAGCAAAATTGATGAAGTATTTATTGGCTCTTGTATGACCAATATTGGTCACTTCCGTGCTGCAGGTAAACTGCTTGATCAACACAAAGGTCAATTACCAACACGTTTATGGGTTGCTCCACCAACAAAAATGGATGCAGCGCAATTAACGGAAGAGGGCTATTATAGCGTCTTTGGTAAGAGTGGAGCACGTATCGAAGTGCCGGGTTGTTCACTATGTATGGGTAACCAAGCGCGTGTTGCTGATGGTGCAACTGTCGTTTCAACATCGACACGTAACTTCCCTAACCGCTTGGGTACAGGTGCTAATGTGTATCTTGCTTCTGCGGAACTTGCGGCAGTCGCTTCATTATTAGGTCGTTTACCAGAGCCTCAAGAGTATCTGGATTTCATGAATAAAGTGGATGAAACCGCAGAAGATACTTATCGTTATCTAAACTTTGACCAACTAGAGCAATATACCGATAAAGCAGACCAAGTTATTTTTCAAACAATGGTTTAATGGTTAATATATTGCTTTAAAGTATTTTATATGAACAAACGGGGGGCAAATGCCTCCCGTTTTTTGTTATTTTTGTCATAATAAGAATAAGATATTTTTTATTAAAAAAGCGAGTGCTTTATAAGGGGCGTACACCATGGATTATGAATTTCAGCGAGATCTCACTGGCGGTATACTAGCCCGTTTTTCGATGGATCATGAAGCAATAGGCTATTGGCTAAATGATGAAATTCAGGGCGACATTAGTCTTATCGATCAAATTCTTGAAGAAATGGAAGGTATTAAAGGTAGTGAAAGACAGTGGGAACTTATCGGTAAAGAATACAGTCTTTCTATTGATGACGAAGAAGTGATGGTTAGAGCTAATACCTTGCATTTTGAAACAGATGAAATGGAAGAAGGAATGAGCTATTACGATAACGAAAGCATCTCTTTTTGTGGTTTAGATGATTTTGCTACTATGTTACAAAAATATCGGTTATTTATTCTGGAAAATAGAAGGAATTAACAATTCCTATATATTTTTTGAATAAATCTGCCACAATATACTATTGAATTACTATTCTTTTCATTACGTTTTTAAGTTTAAAAGGTGGTCTAATGAATGAATTACCCGCTAGTTTAGATGAAGCAACAGGTTGGTTTGTGGCAAATCAGGATCTTTTTATTCAATATGCAGTGAATATTGTCGCCGCATTCTTGATCCTATTTATAGGTCTTTTTGTGGCAAAAATGATTGGTAAAGGTGTCGCAAGAGTTTTAACGCTACGTCATATCGATGCCACTGTTGTCACTTTTCTGTCAGTTCTGGTTCGTTATACCGTTGTTGCTTTTACCTTAATTGCGGTATTAGGACGATTAGGCGTTCAAACAGCTTCTGTTATTGCTGTATTAGGTGCCGCTGGTTTAGCTGTTGGTTTAGCATTACAAGGTTCGCTGTCTAACTTTGCAGCTGGTGTACTGATTGTTATTTTCCGTCCGATCCGTACTGATGAGTATGTGATGATCGGTTCTGTTGAAGGTACAGTGAAAGATGTGCAGATTTTTTCAACCACATTACGTTCAGCCGATGACAGAATTATTGTTATTCCAAACAGCAAAATTATCAGTAGTGAAGTTATCAACTTAAGTCGTGAGCCAAATCGTCGTACACAAATTATTGTTGGTGTGGCTTATGATGCTGATATTGATAAAGTGAAACAAGTGCTGGGTGACGTTGTTGCTAAAGACAAACGTATTCAACATGATCAAGGAGTGACTATCCGTTTACATGAAATGGCTCCATCTTCATTAAACTTTGTGGTACGTGTTTGGACAACCAATGGTGATGCATGGCCTGTTTATTGGGATCTAATGGAAGATTTTAAACGTGCATTAGACGCGAATAATATCGGTATTCCATTCCCACAAATGGATGTTTATATGCATCAAACACAAAGTGCGACAGCGAAAGCAGAATAGTCTCACAAGAATAAATGACATAGAGCCACGTTAATAACGTGGCTTTTTTTGTATGATAAAACAGGAGAAATAATAAGATAACACAGATGGTAAAAGGGATTGGATACTAAAGATGGAGATAATCTTAAAGAGCTTATTTTTCATTTTTCATTACGTTGATAGTTATATTGTGTTTGTTTTGTCGCTCCTATTATTGTGGTATTCCCATAAAACAGAGAAAAAACGAGTACGTATTATCTTATTTATTACTGCACTAATTGTGGTAACACCTCATGTCACAATTTGGTCTAATTTTATTTTTATGCTATTAGTGAGTATGGCTATTTCATCCTATTAATCCTACTAGCACTTTATTTTTTCCTATTTTATCGCCATTAGTTTTTCTTATTATCAATAAGAATGATTCATTTCCTCTAATATCAAAATCCCTCTATTATTCATCTAATATTAAACGAATAATTATTAAGGTATTTTGCATGTTTACAACTTTTTTTCAGGGGTTCTTATTAAGCGCAGCAATGATCCTACCGATTGGCGCCCAAAATGCCTTTGTTTTGCAGCAGGGGAGTAAAAGGCAGTTTCACTTAATGAGTGCATTTTTATGCGCTTTAAGTGATGTTGTTTTAATTACGGCGGGGGTTTTTGGTGGAAGTGTTCTTCTCAGTCAATCAGAAATACTTTTATTATTGATCACTTGGGGAGGTGTGGCGTTCTTACTATGGTATGGCTGGAATGCATTTAAAACTGCGTTTTCAAAAGATATTGAATTATCACAAAGTGAAAATCAAGTAAAAAGCCGTTGGCGCGTGATTGTGACATTAGTTGCTGTGACTTGGCTTAATCCTCATGTTTATTTAGATACTTTTGTTGTGATAGGCAGTATTGGCGGGCAATTAACATCAGAACTACGCCCTTGGTTTACATTTGGTGCGGTATTTGCTTCTATAAGCTGGTTTTTTGCGTTATCACTACTTGCTGCCTGGTTTTCTCCAATATTAAGCAAAGCGCACTCTCAACGTATTATTAATCTGTTTGTAGGATGTGTAATGTGGTTTATTGCTGTTCAATTAGCAGCACAAGGATGGAAAACTCTCTTTTAATCTTAAAGAACTTTACATCAGATATGCTAAGGTTCTTCTTAGCCATAAAAGATGGTCTTAAAATTTATTATGTCGGGGGTTTTTGTGAAATTAAAAGCAATTGTATTAGCATCCGTGTTTACGCTGGGATTACCTTCACTTGCATTAGCTGCTTCTGAGCCAGAAGGACCACATATTACAACATCGGGTAATGCGACAATTAAAGCCGCTCCTGATATGGCGACATTAAATATTCAGGTTAACGAAAGAGCAAAAGATGCCGCTCAGGCTAAGAAACAAGTAGATGAGCGTGTCGCAAAATATTTTGCCTTCTTAAAAGAAAATGGTGTTGTGAAGGAAGATATAGATGCTGCTAATATCCGTACTCAACCAAATTATGAGTATGATAAAAAAGCAGAGCGTTCTGTAATTAATGGTTATACTGCAACACGTACTGTGAATGTTAAAATTAAGAAATTAGAACAGCTGAATACGTTACTAGATGGCGCATTAGCGGCTGGTTTAAATGAAATTAATAACGTTGAATTTGGTGTAAATAATCCTGAGCAATACAAAACAAAAGCACGTGAAGTTGCGATTAAAAATGCCATTGATCAAGCAACGTCAGTAGCAAAAGGTTTTGGTGCGGATTTAGGTGCAGTTTATAGTGTCAGCTATCGTGCACCAGAGGCGACACCTTATCCAATTGCACAAGTGCGTATGGATGCGATGGCATTAAAAGCACAAGCACCTGCTGCTGTGCAAGAAACCTATGAACAGCAAAGTATCGAGTTTAAAGATTATGTTGATGTAGTTTTTGAATTAAAGCGCACTAAATAATCATGCCGTGATCAAAATAAAATAGGCTTCAATATGAAGCCTATTTTTGAGTTAATAAGATGAAAGAGCATATTACTCTTCATCCTGCTTTAAAACTTTACGACCAAAATCAATGAGTGCATCTGTCACTTTTCTCATGGTTCTACTTTCTGGTGCAAATCGGTGCCAATAAAGCATACGTCGTTGGCAAAGCCCCGGCGTCAAATCAACCAATTCTCCACTTTTTAGTTCATTAGCAATTTGCAGATGAGGGATCATACAACAGGTTGAACCTTGTTTAGCTAATTGTACAAAGGCTTCAGAAGAGTTCACGATATGGCACGGTACACTGCCCGGAGATAAACCGAAGTTTTGTTGTAAAAATGCCTGATGCATATCATCAAGATGGTCGAATGCCACTGCCGGTGCTTTTAATAATGAAGATTTTGTTACGCCGTTTGCAAAGTAGCGTTGAGCAAAATCAGGAGAAGCAACAAATAGATAATCGAGAGCACCTAATTGATCGACAAGGCAACTTGGTAGTGCTTGTGGTTGAATACTGATTGCACCAACGACTTCACCTCGTCTTAATCGTTCTTGAGTGCGAGTTTCATCTTCAACTTGAATATTGAGACGAATAGGCAGTTGCGTTAATACAGGGTGTAACGCGGGCAATAGCCATGTAGCTAAACTGTCCGCATTCACCGCCAAAGAGAGTAAAAGAGGTGTGGAACCACTGTTTTCATCACCCAACCATTGTTCTTCAAGTAATTCTACTTGATGCAATAGTGCTAATAATTTTTGCCCTTGTTCTGTAGGTTGAGGTGGAACAGTTCTGACTAATAGCGGTTGTCCAAATAAATTTTCTAACTGTTTGATACGCTGAGAAACGGCAGATTGTGTAATACATAACTTTTGCGCAGCTCGTTCAAAGCCACGTTCTCGAATGACGGCATCAAGGGCTTGTAATGCTCGATAATCAGGGCGTTTCATTAACAGACTCTCTTCGATTTTATATTCTATTGCTTACTATGCCATATTTTTCGTTGTAATGAGTTAAAATGTTGCTTCTCAGTTTTTGATGTGTCTCGTGCTAGTTTTGAATGCAATATGCTATTCTTAGTCCATTAACGTGATAAATAAGGTTTTTTTAAATGACTCAGGATGAATTGAAAAAAGCAGTGGGTTGGGCAGCGCTTGAATATGTAAAACCAGGCACGATTGTTGGTGTCGGTACTGGCTCTACGGCTTCTCACTTTATTGATGCATTAGCAACAATGAAAGGTCAAATCGAAGGCACAGTTTCAAGTTCAGAAGCATCCACAGCAAAATTAAAGAGTTACGGTATTCCTGTTTTCGACTGTAACGAAGTTGATTCTTTAGATATTTATGTTGATGGTGCTGATGAAATAAACCATCAAATGCAAATGATCAAAGGTGGTGGTGCCGCATTAACGCGTGAAAAAATCATTGCGGGTGTAGCGAAAACATTTATCTGTATTGTTGATGAATCTAAACAAGTCGATGTGCTAGGTAAATTTCCGCTACCAGTAGAAGTTATTCCAATGGCGCGCTCTTATGTTGCACGTGAACTCGTTAAACTGGGTGGTTTACCAGAATATCGTGAAAATGTGGTAACTGATAACGGTAACGTTATTTTAGACGTTCATAATTTAACAATTCTTAATCCTATTGAGCTGGAAAACAAAATTAACAGTATTCCGGGTGTTGTAACTGTAGGATTATTTGCTAACCGTGGCGCGAATGTTGTTTTAATGGGCACCTCTGAAGGTGTGAAAACCATTAAATAATTCTTTTTAAGATAGGTAGCTCTGGCTACCTATTTTTAAATTATTTTAGAAACTGCAAATTCAGTGATATATATCACACGATAGTTATATTTCTCTTTAAAATCCTGCCTTTTTTAAAGTCAAAATCATTTTACTCGGTAGAAAATCACTTTATTTACCGCTTATTCTGTCATCACTGCAATCGGTTGTATTGCGACAAAATCTATTTTTGTTATGTTGATGAGACAGGATTTTGTTTTTCATTAAATGTAATAACGATAGGGCAGGGTAAATGGTCAAAGTATCTTTGGAAAAAGAAAAGATAAAGTTTCTACTCCTCGAAGGTGTGCACCAAAGTGCAGTAGAAAATTTAAGAGCTGCGGGTTATACCAATATTGAATATCACAAAGGCGCATTATCGGACGAAGAATTAAAAGAAGCTATCCGTGATGCACGTTTTGTTGGTCTTCGTTCCCGCACTCACTTAACAGAAGAAATTTTTGCAGCCGCTGAAAAGTTAGTTGCTGTGGGATGCTTCTGTATCGGCACTAATCAGGTTGATTTAGATGCCGCTGCTCGTCGCGGTATTCCTGTATTTAACGCTCCTTTCTCAAATACTCGTTCCGTGGCAGAGATGGTACTTGGTGAATTACTGTTATTACTGCGTCGTATTCCTGAAGCAAATGCGAAAGCGCATCGTGGGATTTGGGATAAACAAGCGAAAGGCTGCTTTGAAGCGCGTGGTAAAAAGCTGGGTATTATTGGTTATGGTCACATTGGTACACAGTTAGGTATTTTGGCAGAAAGTGTGGGTTTAGATGTCTATTTTTACGATATTGAAAACAAACTACCATTAGGTAATGCAACACAAATTCGTCATCTTTCTGAACTGTTGAATATGTGTGATATTGTCAGCTTACATGTGCCAGAAACACCATCAACCAAGAATATGATTGGGCATGAAGAAATTAAGCGCATGAAACCAGGCTCAATTCTTATCAATGCTTCTCGTGGTACTGTGGTTGATATTCCTGCGTTATCACAAGCATTAGAATCTAAGCATTTATCCGGTGCCGCTGTTGACGTATTCCCATCAGAGCCGGGTGCGAATAACGATCCTAACGATCCGTTTGTTTCTGAACTTATCAAGTTTGACAATGTGATATTAACACCACATATCGGTGGTTCAACCCAAGAAGCGCAAGAAAACATCGGTTATGAAGTTGCGGGCAAGTTAGCGAAATATTCAGATAACGGTTCTACATTATCTGCTGTTAACTTCCCTGAAGTATCACTGCCAAGCCATGGTGATGATGTAAACCGTTTACTGCATATTCATGAAAACCGCCCAGGTATGATGAACAGCATCAACAACGTGTTTACTGAAGAAAACATCAACGTAGCCGCACAGTATTTACGTACATCAGGTAACGTAGGTTATGTTGTGATTGATATTACAACACAAACGAAAGCCCAAGCTGAATTAGTGTTACAAAAAATCAAAGCATTACCGGGAACAATCCGTGCTCGTATGCTTTACTAATTATTGATACATTATCGGTAATATATTGAAGGCTCGAAATATCGAGCCTTTTTTGTATTTATCAATTTTTAATTATTGAATTTGTTGCTTCCATAATTGGTAATAGAGTGCTCGATTTTCTATTAAATAAGCATGTGTTCCTTCTTCTAATACCCTACCTTTATCTATTACATAGATATAATCTGAATGCACTAATGTATTTAGACGATGTGCAATACTAATGACGGTTCTGTTTTTACAAATCTGAGGCAAATTCGCTAAAATTTGTGCTTCTGATTTGTAATCTAATGCTGATGTTGCTTCATCTAAAATAAGAATACGCGGATCAGTTAATAAAGCTCTAGCAAGCGCAATACGTTGACGTTGTCCTCCTGATAAATTTCGACCTCTTTCTCCAACTTGAGTGTTAAAACCTAAAGGAAGTTGCTCAATAAAATCTAAAGCCCCTGCAAGTAGGGAAGCTTCTATTATCTCTCTTTCACTCGCGTTGGGTTTTGATAAACGAATATTTTCAAGGATTGAGCCACTAAATAAAAAACTCTCTTGTAAAACAAGGCTAATACTTTGGCGTAAAGAGAGTGGATCGGCGATAGCGAGATCCATTCCATCAATATAAATTTGCCCTTGTTGAGGCGTATAAAGACGTTGGAGCAAACGTGTAAGAGTGCTCTTTCCTGAACCAGAACGCCCCGTAATACCGATAAATTTACCGGCAGGAATAGATAAAGAGAGTGCTTCAATGACATCTGGTGTGTTATTAGCGTAACGGAAATAAACATTTGAAAAAACAATACTTCCTGTGATTTTAGGAACGGTCGCAGTTCCATAAGGATGATATTCAATAGGAGTATTCAAAATATCGCCAACACGACGCAAAGAAATGGTTGCTTGCTGAAAGTCTTGCCAGCATTGGGCTAAGCGTAAAATAGGTTGTGTAATATGCGCAGTAAAAAGATTAAAAGCAATAAGCTCACCCACACTTATTTGTGCATTGATAATTAAATTAACACCTTGCCATAAAATAATAGCCGTCGCGATTTTATGAATGATAGAGATAAGTTGTTGTGCAAATAACGCTTTTTTAGCACCAGAAAAGCGTTTGTTAATATGATCTGTAAGTTTGTATTGCCAGTTTTCTATAAATTTATTTTCTGTTGCTGTTATTTTTATGGTTTCGATACCGTTTATTGCTTCTGTTAGTAGACTGGTATTATCCGCATTGGCCTGATATTCCTGCTCAACCCAATAGCGAATAAAAGGGCCACAAATAAGCCAAAGTAGAAAGTAGAGTGTTAATGCACCTAGGGTTATCCAGGTTAAAAGTGACGAATACGTGAACATGACAGAGATAAATACGATGATAAAAAACAGATCTAGTATTCGCATAAAAGCAGAGCTAGTAATAAATTGCCGAATATGTGAAAGCTCTTGAATACGGGTAATAATCTGCCCTGATTGGCGTTGATTAAAAAAATGGCTAGGTAAGCAGATAAGATGCTGGAATACCTTTCCTGAAAATTCAGCGCCTAACTGACAAGAAATAAAAATGTATAACTTATCGCGCAAATAAAGATAGAGGGGTTCTGTGACAGCAATCAGTATCAATAAATAACCAAAAAGGTGTAGGTTAGATAAATTTCTTCCTGTCAGTACTTTATCAATCATAATTTCGAAAATTAAAGGACTGACTAACGCAAACAGTTGACAGAAACAAGCTAAAATAAAGATAAAAAGTAATGTATTTTTTTGTCTTAACAGGGAAGGAATAAACCAGCGGAAATCAAATTTAGCTGATAATGGAGAGGGCTCTTTAGTAATAAGTAATAGTGTATTAAGTTTCTTTTTTTTATCAATAATAAACTCAATTTTAATATTATTTCTAGGTTCTAAAACAATAAGCTTTTCCTTTTTTATATCTTTTAAAATATACCAATGCTTATCTATTTCAATAAGGGTGTTAATTATGTTTTTTTTCTCTTTATCATAATCAAAGGCATCAAATTGACATTTTAAATTTAATAATTGAGCGGTTTCAAAAATATTCCATTTGTTAAGGTGATTATCACAACCAAGAAAATGAATGATCTGTTCTTTTTTTATATTTCCTCTGCCTTTTTTAGAAAAATAAAGTAATCCATCAATAATAGAGTGGTGATATTGGCTTTTTTCCATGTTAGTTATATTTTCCATAATATGAAGTATCTTATTTTTCAGTAAGTGCATTATGACGATAAGCTTCTATTGGACTTAAAATATAATCAATGACACGACGTTGTTCAGTGATTATTTCGGCAGTTAAAGACATACCAGGGATAAGACGATATTCTCTTTGGTTATTTTTAATTGTTTGTCTGTTTAATTTAATAGTTATTGGATAAATTGAGCCTAATTGGTCGTGCTGAACCGCATCTTTAGCAATATTAATAATTTCGCCCTCCATGGTGCCATAGAGTGTATAAGGAAAAGCATCTATTTTTATCATTGCTTTTTGCCCTAAATGAATAAAACCAATATCTTTATTGAGCAAATTAACTTCAGCAATGTTATCTTGGTTATCAGGTACTATGACCATCATACCTTGTGATGGTTGTAATACACTGCCTAGTGTATGTGTTGAAATTTGTTGAACTGTACCTGTTATTGGAGAACGTACTTTTTTTAGTTGCTGTTTTTTTTGAAGATGGTTAAGGTTTTGATGGTAAATGATCAATTCGCTTTCATACTGCTTATATTTATCATACCATTCTAGATGTTTTTGTTTCTCTAATTGATTTAGATTTTGCTTTTTCTGTTCTTCTTGGCTTTTTAGTAGATTATATTCTGAATCTTTCGTTTTTATCAGTCTGTTTATTTCTAGCAACTCTTTTTGATTTTCTAGATACTCTATCTTACTAATAAAATTTTTTATATACAGTGTTTGTTTTAATGTGAATCGTTGTTCAATATTTTCTTTTAATTTTTTTAATGATAATAAATCATTGTAAGTCATCAATTGGTTTTTATTATTTACTTCAATCTCTGTCTCGACTACTTTTATATTACTATCAAATTCTTCCTTTTCTTTTTTATAGCTAGTTAAAATATTTCTTTTTGCTTTTTTATCTAACGTATTAAAATGGTAAAGATTTTGAGGAGATATATCTTGGCTTAATGCTTGATAGCGTATTTTAAGCTGTAAGATATTGTCTATCTTCTTTTTTATTCCTATTATTTCTTCATCAATACCTAATATATCAAGTGTTAGTAATATATCGCCTTGATTAACTTTTTGTCCTTCCTTTACATGAAGTGTTGCTAATCGGCTATGTTCAGATATTTGAACAAGTTGAGAATGCCCAATAGCAATAAGTTTACCTGTTGCAGGGGATTGTATATTTAATTTACCGAAATAAGCCCATAGAAGAAAGGCTATAACATTTAATGAAATAAGTATCGCAATATAACGACTATAAGGAGTGATGGGCTTTTCGATAAGAGCAATGTGGTTAGGGTAAAAATCGTAATTTTTTGCTTTATTTTTACGCTGAAAAAGAGTGAGCAAAATAGAGGATATATTTAGTTTCATTCTCAACATCCTTGTTGAAGTTGCCAAAGTTTTTTGTAGTAGCCACTGTTTGCAATTAATTCTTCATGGTTTCCATCTTCAATAATTTTCCCTTTATTTAACACAATAATACGAGAACAATTTCGAATAGTTGAAAGGCGATGAGCAATGATAATAACGGTTTTACCTTTAGCAATAAGAGGGAGGTTGTTTTGAATTATGGCTTGGGAGTTATCATCTAAAGCGCTGGTGGCTTCATCGAAAATTAAGATTTTGGGTGAGGGTAATAAGGCTCTGGCAATTGCAATACGTTGGCGTTGACCTCCTGATAATGATGCTCCTCCTTCTGTAATAAGTGTGTCATATCCTAAAGGAAGTTTTAAAATAAACTCATGAGCACCCACCATTTTTGCAACGTGAATAACTTCCTCTAAAGAAGCATGTTGATGAGTTAATCGAATATTATCAAATACACTTAAATGAAATAAAAAATTCTCTTGTAACACAAAACCGATTTGCTGACGTAGGTTAGTTAAATGAAATTGTGTAAGTGGAATACCGTCAATTTTTATACAGCCTGATTGTGGAATATAAAGACCTGAAATCATTCGCACTAAGGTGCTTTTACCCGATCCTGAAGTACCAACAATACCAATAACTTCATGTTTTTTAATATGTAATGAAATATTATTTAAAATAGTAGGAGTATTGCTTTGATAATAAAAACTCACTTTATTAAAGGTAATTTCACCTTTGATATTGGATTGTCGTGTTGCAGTATCCTGTTCTTTAGGAAGATTAAGAATATCTTGTAAGTTATAGATAGCTGTTTTTGTTCTGATATATTTGCCCCAAACATCGATTGCCGTCGCAAAGGGTTGTAAACAGAATCTAAGGAGCATCATAAACGCAACAAGTTGACCTATTGTCATCGAGAGAGAAATGACTTCATAGGCACCTAGCCATAATAGTAATGCTATTGTTGTTTTATTAAGAAATAACACAATAAAGCGTGAGAAATTATCAATATTTTGAAGTACTAAACTTTTTGAGGTGACCTGATGAATTTGTGTATACCACTGTTGTATAAATCGAGGTTCAAGCGAAAGGCTTTTAATTGTTTCAATCCCCCCTAAACTTTCGGTAAGAAATCCAGTATTAATTGCCGCTTTTTGATAAAGCTGTCGAACAGCAAGCTCTATTTTAGGTGCGAGAAATTTAGCTAAAATAAGATAAAAAGGGATCGTGGTAATGAAAAACAAAGTTAGCTTTAACGAAAACATTACCATTGCAAAGATAAATATAAAGATAAAAGAAAAATCGACAATTAACATTAATAACGTATTAGTAATAAATTCCCTAATAATGTCTAATTCTTTTACTCGAGTGACAATGGCACCAGTTTGCCGTGATTTAAAATAACTAATCGGTAATTTAAATAAGTGTTCAGTAAGTTTTAAGCTTAAGGTGATATCAATTTTATTTGCTGTGTGGTGATAGATGTACTCTCTAATTCCTTTTAGTACCCCTTCATAAATAGCAATAAAAGCCAAAGTAACAACTAATACATCAAGTGTTAATTGTGCGTGATGAATAATGACTTTATCCATAATAATCTGTGTAACTAAAGGAGTTGCCAATAGTAATAATTGCAAAATTAATGAATAAAATAAGATACTATAAAAAATAGTTTTATATTTTTTAAATGCAGGGAGAAACCAAGTAATGTTGAATTCATTATTTGCTTTAAAATCAAGATAATAGGCGGATTTTATTTTAAGTGAATTATCTTTACTGATAGTTTCTGTTTTATCTTTTTGAGTGTTGTAAATAAGAATATTGTTGTTATTATTTTTTAGTAAAATAAATAAGTTGTCATTATTATCTATAATAATTAATTTGTGATTAATTTGTTTATTTAATAAAGTGTGTGCTTTTATTTTCTTTAATTTAAAACTGTGCTCTTTTTCTAATGAATTTACTGTGTGATTGTGTTCTATTTTTATTTCTTTGTTTTTAATTAGGAGGATAATAATTTTAATGCATTTAATTAAATGAATATCTTTTTCATTCATTAGGATAAATACCTTTTGAGTAGGGAAATGTAAAAGGTATTTAAGAATGTTTTTTTTATAAAAAATATAAAAAAACACAGATAATTATTAATGATAAAAAATAGAATAGTTTAAAAATGCCACCTTTTTTCAGGAGTAATAATTTCAGGTAATGGAACATCCCAATTAGCGGTAGGGAGATAATCAACTTGTTGGCAAGTATGAGCAAGACCCATTGGGTAAAATGATTTTTGTTGCCAGTTTTCTAACGTTCTATCGTAAAAACCGCCTCCCATACCTAATCGTTGGCCTTGTGCATCAAAAGCCACTAAGGGGGTAAAAATAATATCAATATCAGATATGGGAATAACCATGTTCACATTTAAAGGAGGTTCAGAAATATTGAAACGATTTTTTACTAACGTTGTAGAAGGTGTGTAACGTAAGAAAAGAAGATGGTGGCGATGAAATGGGTGTAATACAGGTAAACAAACTTGTTTATTTAATGCCCATAGCTGGGAGATCAAAGATGATGTATCAATTTCACCGTCAAAAGAAAGAAATAGTGCAATAGTTTGTGCTTGTTTGACTTTAGGATGAGCAAGAACTTGTTCACATAATTTATCAGCTGCTTGTTGTTGCTCTTCTAATGTGAGTAAACGACGTTTTTGGCGAATAGCTTTGCGGATCTCATCTCTTTGTTGAAAAAGTGAAGTGTGTGTCATTCATCAATCCATCAATAAGCGGTTGGTATTAAGTGGAAACCATCATTTAAATCAATTTATCACACTTTAGAGGTAAGAAAGCGAAGAAGTTGAAGATATGAGAATGAAAGCATAAAAAAAGTTCTAAACATTAAGTAGTTATAAAATACTTAGTGTTTAGAACTTTAGTAGGAGGTCTCCAAGATGCCGCCGCAAGCTGTAACCCTTGAACCCATGGTCCAAGGTGAACATAGTGTTGCTACCATTAGGCTGCCTGAACGAATCGGGTATGCTCACAAGCAACAGATCACCACGTTCTATGTGTTTCGAATATCGGCTCAGGGGACTGGCCCGCTGGCAAACATCTCAGAGAAATTTGGTGGGTGCGCTAAGCACCTTATCTATGAACTATTGTATTATTTTAATTGTAGAAAGCAACCTATTATCTGTGAATTTCGTGGTGTACGCATGCTTTCTGAACAAATCTACTTCGCAGTTGAAAAAGTGCGATCATGGTGCTTGCCTTGATCGTGTAAAGCTTGTTCAATGGATTGTTGTAGCATTTTTATTTTCTCTTCCATGTTGTAGGCATAGTCTCTGGTTTTTAACTTTTCTTCTGCCAACTCATGACTCATATTTAATGCCACGATAAAAATTAAGTGCTCTGTATTGGAAACACCACTGCGTTCTTTGAGATCTTGTAATCGTTGTTCCAGTTCAGCAGCAGAAGCCAGTAAAGCATCTCTTTGTTCTGGTGGGCAATTGACACGTAATGAGCGCCCAAAAATTTGAAGATCAACGGGTTGTGCGGACATGATTCCTTCCTGACATAAAATCTGTGCTACGTGTTTAGTAGTGTATACGGTTATAACGCTGTATTAAACGCTATTACTGCAAAAATTCCAATGATTAACATGGCTTAACTGGTACAGCGACTTCTATTGATGGTAGCATATCTTGAACTATTCCCCTAAATGCGACGTTTATTCTTATGTCAAAACAGAACACATTACCGAATTATCAAACTATTGATGCATTATTACAGCAACATACAGTACCTTTAACCGCGGCTGAAATGCATGGTTTGATCACGGGATTTATTTGTGGTGCAGTGCGTGATAGCAGTTGGAAAACCTTATTACACGATCTGACCAATGAAGGCTTAGCTTTTCCTAAAACGCTATCAGAGCCACTTGAAGAGCTTTATCACATCACCTTAGAACAACTCGATGACAGTGTGTTCAATTTCTCGATGTTAGTACCTGACGAATCTGAATCTGTTTTTCCAAGAGCCGATGCTCTTGCAGGTTGGGTTAATCATTTTCTTTTAGGTCTGGGAGTTGCTCAACCTAAGTTGTCTGATCATAAAGAATTGACCGAAGTGATTACTGATTTACGTAATATTGGTGCGCTAGGTTACGAAGAAGACGAAAACCAAGAAGAACTTGAAGATGCGCTTGAAGAAGTCAGTGAATATGTAAAAGTATCCGTTCAACTTTGTTATATCACTTTTGTCGCACCAAAAGACAAAGGAAATGACAAACAAAATGAGCAACGTGTATTACATTAATTTCATCATTAATTAGATAACCATAAAGATAAATGAAAGACAGGAGTGGGTATGAATAAGCAAGAATTTTTATCCCGTCGTCAGGCATTATTAGCACAAATGAAGCCTGCGAGTGCAGCTATCTTTTTTGCCGCACCACCAGCGCAACGTAATGCCGATAGTGAGTATCCTTATCGCCAACATAGTGATTTCCTTTATCTAACTGGTTTCAGCGAGCCTGAAGCTATTCTTGTGCTGATTAAAAGTGATGAAACACATAACCATAGTGTGCTTTTTAATCGCGTTAGAGATTTAACTGCTGAAATTTGGTTTGGTCGTCGCCTTGGACAAGAAGCTGCACCTGAAAAGCTGGGTGTTGATAAGGCGCTACCTTATGAAGATGTGGGTGAACAACTTTACCAATTATTAAATGGGTTAGATGTTGTTTATCATGCTCAAGGTGAATATGCGTTTGCTGATGAGATAGTCTTTAGTGCATTAGAAACTTTAAGAAAAGGATCTCGCCGTAACTTAAAAGCGCCACAAACTATTATTGATTGGCGTCCAATGGTTCATGAACAACGTCTGTTTAAATCTGATTTTGAACTTGAATTACTGCGTAAAGCCGGAAAAATTACTGCATTGGCACATACGCGTGCGATGCAAAAATGTCAGCCGGGTATGTACGAATATCAACTTCAAGGTGAGATCGAACATGAGTTTGTTTCTCATGGTGCGCGTTTCCCTTCTTATAACAGTATTGTCGGCAGTGGTGAAAATGGTTGTATTCTTCATTACACCGAAAATGAAACTAAAATGCGCGATGGAGATTTAGTTCTCATTGATGCAGGCTGTGAATATGAAGGTTATGCGGGCGATATCACCCGTACTTTTCCTGTTAATGGCAAATTTAGCCGTCAACAACGCGAAATTTATGACATCGTCTTAAAATCCATCAATGTTTCTTTGGAATTGTACAAACCTGGTACAAGTATCAAAGAAGTCACTGAGCATGTCGTGTATATCATGGTCGAAGGGCTGGTTAAACTGGGCATTATGCACGGTGAAATCGATCATCTTATTGAGACAAAAGCCTATCAGCGTTTCTTTATGCATAGCTTAAGCCACTGGTTAGGTCTTGATGTTCATGATGTTGGACATTATGGCACTGAGCGTGACCGTATTTTAGAACCGGGTATGGTACTGACCATTGAACCGGGACTTTACATTGCACCAGATGCAGATGTGCCACAAGAGTATCGTGGTATCGGTATTCGTATTGAGGATGACATTGTTATCACGGAAACAGGCAATGAGAATTTAACGGCATCTGTCGTTAAAGATCCTGATGAAATTGAAGCTCTGATGGCTGGAAAAATTTAAGGCTAAAATCAGCATGAATGTGATTATTGTGGGTGGTGGGATGGCTGGTGCGACATTAGCACTTGCACTTTCTGCATTAAATAAAGGTAAGATTTCAATTTCGCTAATTGAAGCAAGAGAGCCAGATAATGGACATCCAGGATTTGATGCAAGAGCGATTGCATTAGCACATGGAACAGCGAGACGGTTAGAGCAAATCGGGCTTTGGTCAACATTAAAACCTTTTGTTACTCCCATTAATCATGTTCATGTCTCTGATAGAGGGCATTGTGGTTTTGTTAATATTCATGCACAAGACTATGATATCTCAGCACTGGGTTATGTTATTGAATTGCATGATGCTGGACGCCAGCTTTTTGCCAAGTTGAAAAAACAATCTAATATCACGCTTCATTGCCCTGCTAAAGTTGAACAAGTTCAGCGTAATATCGATTCTGTTGAGGTAACACTTGATGATGGTACGCAATTATCGGGTAACTTACTGATTGCTGCTGATGGTACGAATTCACCTATCGGTCACCAGTGCAATATTCAATGGCAACGAGAGCCTTATAACCAAGTGGCTGTGATCGCTAATGTTAAAACGCAAATCGATCCTCAAGGTAAAGCTTTTGAGCGCTTTACAGAATTTGGTCCATTAGCCATGTTACCGATGAGTGAAGGGCGTAGCTCATTAGTGTGGTGTCATCCTATTGAAAAACTAGATGAAGTTTCACAGTGGGATGATGAAACAACTATCGCACATTTACAGCGTGATTTTGGCTGGCGTTTAGGAAAGATAGAGCATATTGGTAAGCGAAATTGTTACCCTTTAGCACTACAAAAAGCCAATCAAATTATTGGACATCGTTTAGCGTTAGTTGGAAATGCCTCGCAAACACTTCATCCTATTGCAGGACAAGGTTTTAACCTCGGTTTACGTGATGTTATGGCGCTCACTAATACGATCACTCAAGCGATTAATGCCAATACCGATATTGGCAGTTATCGAGTGCTCTCTCAATATCAACAATTGCGCCAGCAAGATAGAGAAAAAACAATCTCTATTACTGATGGGTTGGTGAAAGTGTTTGCAAATCGTTGTGTGCCACTGATTGTTTCTCGCAATTTAGGGTTAATGACGATGGAATTGCTTCCGATGATGAGAGATAAATTGGCGCATCAAACATTAGGCTGGACAGACTAGACAAACAGAAAGAATAGCGCGCTCTAAAATAATCGCTTTTTAGGATACTTTTATTATGAAATCATTTGATGTTGTTATTGCTGGTGGTGGAATGGTTGGGCTTGCATTAGCCAGCGGATTACACGGGTGTGGATTACGTATAGCGATAATAGAAAATCACCCAGTAACGAAGCTTTTTCACCCACAGGATGATTTTTCATTACGGGTATCTGCTATTAATACAGCCAGTGAAATGTTGCTGAAAAAATTAGGTGTCTGGGAAAACTTACAGGCATTACGAACCGCGCCTTATCAAGGTATGGACGTTTGGGATCAAGATAGTTTTGGTCGTATTGAGTTTTCAGCACAAAAAGAAGGGTTCAGCCACTTAGGCTCTATTATTGAAAATAACCTT
Organism: Proteus sp. FZP2095; assembly: GCF_023701425.1. Classification (NCBI taxonomy): domain Bacteria; kingdom Pseudomonadati; phylum Pseudomonadota; class Gammaproteobacteria; order Enterobacterales; family Morganellaceae; genus Proteus; species Proteus sp. FZP2095. The sequence continues at coordinate 1,816,738 of NZ_JAMQBJ010000001.1, read as the reverse complement.
ATTCGTGAAGTGCTTTGGCAAAAATGCGAAAGCCACAGTGATATTACTTTCTATTCATCAACGCAGATTGAGCGTGTAGTGTGGGGGGAGAATGATGCATTTATAACCCTGAATGATGGTGAGATGTTGACGGCAAGATTAGTTGTCGGAGCTGATGGCGCTAATTCATGGTTACGTAAACACGCAGATATTCCACTGACTTTTTGGGATTATGAACATCATGCCTTAGTTGCTACTATTCGTACTGAACAGCCTCATGATAATGTTGCGCGTCAAGTATTTCATGGTGAAGGTATTTTGGCATTTCTACCTCTTTCTGATCCTCATACTTGTTCTATTGTTTGGTCTTTGCCAAGTAACCTTGCTGAACGTTATAAAAATGCAGAAAAAACCTTATTTGAGCGTACATTAGGCGTGACCTTTGATATGCGTTTAGGTCAATGTGAATTGATGAGTGATCGCATGACCATACCATTAACAGGCCGTTATGCTCGCCAATTTGCCGCTCCTCGTTTAGCACTATTAGGTGATGCAGCACATACAATCCATCCTTTAGCTGGACAAGGCGTTAACCTCGGCTTTATGGATGTTGCAGAGTTAATTGGTGAGATCCGTCGCTTAAAAGCAGAAGGTAAAGATTTTGGTGAATATCTCTATTTGAGACGATTCGAGCGTCGTCGCAAACATGCAGCAGCCGTAATGCTGGCAAGTATGCAAGGATTCCGTGAACTTTTTGCTGGCAACAACCCAGTTAAAAAACTGGTTCGGGATATCGGCCTTTCGTTAGCAGATAGTTTACCGGGGGTAAAACCTAAGTTACTTGAGCAAGCAATGGGGCTTTCTGATTTACCTGAATGGTTAAGTGATAAAAATTTCACTTCAGTTGAAAAAATCTAATTCCTCGCTTATTTCACATTACTTTTATTTATATCTGACTGAAGAAATAGAACTAAAAAAATCTATTTTTTCAGTCTATTCTTTGCACTAATTCCTTTTTTTTAGTAATTCCTCGCTAAAAATGAGCGCTGATACGCATAATTGCAATCATTAGTTCTGCATACCCATATGTCTACATTATGATTAAGAGACACTATACCCTATTTTAACTTATGGTTTATTTTTTCTCACAATGCTAAGTTCAAGGGGATGGTATCGTTTGCGTTGTACGTTAATTGCTCGTATTTGTTAAATCTATGTTTAAAAATAAACTTAAGCTTAAGATTAACACTATGATTTCAAATCAAGTTTAATTTTATATTTAACAAATGCGTTCTCTGAATAATCTAAAGTAAAAGTAGAAAGAGGGAAGAATGGCAAAACAGACTCCGTTGTATGATGAGCATGTAGCCTGCGGTGCTCGTATGGTCGATTTTCATGGTTGGATGATGCCTTTGCACTATGGCTCCCAAATAGATGAACATCATATTGTACGTCGTGATGCAGGTATGTTCGATGTTTCTCATATGACCATTGTTGACTTACATGGCTCGCAAGTTAAAGATTTTCTACGTTATTTATTAGCGAATGATATCGCTAAACTCACCGAAAAAGGTAAGGCGCTTTATACTGGTATGCTAAATGCATCAGGTGGTGTAATTGATGATCTTATCGTCTATTACTTTGATGACTCTTTCTATCGTCTCGTTGTGAACTCCGCGACCCGTGAAAAAGATCTGGCATGGATTGAACAACATGCTTCAGATTATGTTGTGGATATCACTGTTCGTGATGATTTGGCATTAATCGCTGTTCAAGGTCCTCATGCACAAGAGAAAGTACAAAGCTTATTAACTGAAGCGCAACGCCAAGTTGTGTCTGCAATGAAGCCTTTCTATGGTGTAGAGCTTGGAGACCTGTTTGTTGCAACAACAGGCTATACCGGTGAAGCAGGCTATGAAATCGCAATGCCAAAAGAGCAAGCAGTCGATTTTTGGAAAAAATTATTAGCTGTGGGTGTTAAACCTGCAGGATTAGGTGCGAGAGACACATTACGTTTAGAAGCCGGAATGAACCTCTATAGCCAAGAGATGGATGAAACTATTAATCCACTTGAAGCGAATATGGGATGGACGATTGCATGGGCACCGGAAGATCGTCAATTTATTGGTCGAGAAGCATTAGAAAAATTACGCGCAACAGGCACAGATAAACTTGTGGGTCTTGTAATGCGAGAGAAAGGTGTGTTGCGTGCAGGTACTGCCGTACACTTTACTGATGATTTAGGTGAATTAAGAGAAGGTATTATTACAAGTGGTACTTTTTCGCCTACATTAGGCTTTAGTATTGCATTAGCAAGAGTTCCCGCAGGTATAAAAGATAGCGCAATTGTATTAATGCGTAATCGTGAGATGCCAGTAGAAGTAGTAAAACCTGGTTTTGTTCGTTCAGGTAAAGCATTGGTATAACACGCACAATTATTTTAAATGGAGAGTAAGGTCAATGAGTCAAATACCTAGTGAATTAAAATACGCGCAGTCTCATGAGTGGATCCGTTCAGAAGGCAATGGTGAATACACTATCGGTATTACTGAACATGCACAGGAATTATTAGGTGACATGGTGTTTGTTGATCTACCTGAAGTGGGTAGAGAAGTAGCAGCGGGTGATGATTGTGCAGTAGCGGAATCAGTAAAAGCTGCATCAGATATCTATTCACCATTATCGGGTGAAATTATCGCAGTAAATGAAGAATTAGATGGTTCTCCAGAGCTGGTAAACAGCGCACCTTACGGAGAAGGTTGGCTATTTCGCATTAAAGCAAATAATGAAAGCGAATTAGATGACTTACTTGATGCTGCGGGTTATCAAGAACTGGTAGATAGCGAAGAGTAAAACGAAGCGCCCCGTCAAATCAATGCCGGGGCGTTTTTATTTGTTAGCTTGTTGTCGTAATGCTATTTCAACGCGCTTTAAGCCGTGTGCTATTTACCTATCCATTCATAGTGAATTCAGGAAATTACTTGCAATGACACAGACTTTAAATCAGTTAGAGTATCGCGATGAATTTATTCGTCGCCATATTGGTTCATCACCAGAACAGATTAAAGAGATGCTCAGTGCTGTTGGCGTCTCCTCATTAAATGAATTAACTCAAAAAATTGTTCCAGATAATATTCAATTAGAGACACCACCGAATGTGGGTGCAGGAGCAACAGAGCAAGAAGCCTTGGCTGAACTAAAAGCGATCGCTAGCCAAAATAAACGTTTTACTTCTTACATTGGAATGGGTTACGCACCTTCTGTATTACCCCCTGTGATTTTGCGTAATTTATTAGAAAATCCGGGTTGGTATACCGCTTATACACCGTATCAGCCAGAAGTTTCTCAAGGTCGTCTAGAATCACTACTGAATTTCCAACAGGTTACAATTGATTACACAGGAATGGATCTCGCCTCTGCATCGTTGCTAGATGAAGCAACAGCAGCTGCAGAAGCAATGGCAATGGCAAAACGTGTAAGCAAATTAAAAAATGCGGATCGTTTCTTTGTTGCTGATGATGTTCACCCTCAAACTTTAGATGTTGTCAGAACTCGTGCTGATACCTTTGGTTTTGAAGTGATTGTTGATAAGGCTGAAAAAGTATTAGAGCTTGAAGGCGTCTTTGGCGTGCTATTACAACAAGTCGGCACAACGGGCGAAGTTCATGATCACAGTAAGTTATTAGCAGCACTAAAAGAACGCAAAATTATTACCAGTGTTGCCGCTGATTTAATGGCGCTGGTGGTACTCACCGCACCGGGTCATCAAGGTGCTGATATCGTATTAGGCTCAGCGCAACGTTTTGGTGTTCCAATGGGCTATGGTGGACCACATGCGGCATTCTTTGCTTGTCGTGATGAATATAAACGTGCGATGCCGGGACGTATTATTGGTGTTTCTCGTGATGCTGCGGGTAATCGTGCATTACGTATGGCGATGCAAACGCGTGAGCAACATATTCGCCGTGAAAAAGCGAACTCCAATATTTGTACATCCCAAGTCTTACTTGCCAATATTGCGGCGATGTATGCGGTTTATCATGGGCCTGAAGGATTAAAAACCATCGCTCAACGTATTCATCGTTTAACGGATATTTTAGCCGCAGGTTTACAACAAAACGGTATGGTATTACGTCATAAAACTTGGTTTGATACCTTAACGATTGATACCGCAGATAAAGCGGCTGTATTACAACGTGCTAAAGATGCTGAAATTAACTTACGCACTGATATTGTGGGAGCCGTGGGTGTAACGCTAAGCGAAATTACAACACGTGAAGATGTATTAAAGCTTGTTGAAATTATCAGTGGTAAAGTATTTGCGGGTGATATTGATGCACTTGATAAACAAGTGGCTTCTGCATCAGCGTCAATTCCTGCTTCTATGCAACGTAAAGACACTGTGCTGACGCATGAAAACTTTCATCATTACCACAGTGAAACAGAAATGATGCGTTATATGCATCGTTTAGAAAATAAAGACTTAGCATTGAATCAAGCGATGATCCCATTAGGTTCATGTACGATGAAACTTAATGCTGCCGCTGAAATGATCCCAATCACATGGCCTGAATTTACCGAGCTACATCCATTCTGCCCCGCTTATCAAGCGAAGGGCTATCAAGTGATGATTGGACAACTCTCCAGTTGGCTTGCTGCATTAACGGGTTATGATGCGATGTGTATGCAACCAAACTCGGGTGCTCAAGGTGAATATGCCGGTTTATTAGCTATTCGTCGTTATCACCAAAGTCGTGGAGAAGGTGAGAGACATATCTGTTTGATCCCAAGTTCAGCACACGGTACTAACCCAGCATCTGCCCATATGGCAGGAATGACAGTGGTTGTTGTCGGTTGTGATGATAACGGTAATATCGATATTGCGGACTTAAAAGCCAAAGCAGAAAAACATCAAGCTGAACTCTCTTGTGTAATGGTGACATACCCATCAACACATGGTGTTTATGAAGAAGGTATTCGTGAAGTTTGTGAAATCATTCATCAATATGGCGGACAAGTTTATCTTGATGGCGCCAATATGAATGCGCAAGTGGGGATCACTACACCGGGCTTTATTGGCTCTGATGTTTCTCACTTAAACTTACATAAAACCTTCTGTATTCCTCATGGCGGTGGTGGTCCAGGTATGGGGCCTATTGGTGTGAAATCACACTTAGCACCGTTTGTACCGGGACATTCTGTTGTTGAAATGGAGAATGTTACTACACAAGGTGCGGTTTCTGCAGCTCAATTTGGTAGCGCTTCAATACTACCAATTAGTTGGATGTATATTCGTATGATGGGCGCACAAGGGCTTAAACAAGCCAGCCAAGTGGCTATCTTAAATGCGAACTATATCGCACAACGTCTGAAAAATGACTATGACATTCTTTATGCTGGCGCTGATGGTTATGTAGCACATGAATGTATTATCGATATTCGTCCATTAAAAGCGAACTACGGTATCAGTGAAATGGATGTGGCTAAACGTCTAATTGACTATGGATTCCACGCTCCAACCATGTCATTTCCTGTTGCGGGTACATTAATGATTGAGCCAACAGAATCCGAAAGTAAAGTTGAAATTGATCGCTTTATTGAGGCTCTGCTTTCTATTCGTGCTGAAATTGTACTGGTAGATAAAGGCGTATGGCCAATCGACGATAACCCATTAGTTAATGCACCTCATACACAATATGAATTAGTGCAAGAGTGGTCACATAGTTATAGCCGTGAATGTGCGGTGTTCCCAAGTGAAGCAACGAAACAAAACAAATATTGGCCTGCGGTTAAACGTCTTGATGATGTGTATGGCGACCGCCATTTACATTGTTCATGCGCACCAATTAGTGATTATGAATAAGCTTTAATCTAGCAATATTCCTAAATAGAATACCGATGATTAAGTTAGCCATCGGTATTTTTTTATTTAATAAATTTAACAATGAATATATTACTTCAGCCAGCCTTTCTTCTGCGCCTCTAATAATTGAGGGTAGAGATATTGCCAAAATTCCGGCCACTGTTTTTCAATAAACAGATTACGCGCTAATACTTGCTCTAAGCGGATATTATTTTCAACCCAACTTTGACCTTCATTATGCAAATTCATCAGCATCGGCATCGCGCGATCAAGAATATTGGCAAACTGAGATTCAGGTGTTTCAGCTGCATCATATTCCAACCATAAATTGAGGAAATATTCGCTTTGTGGAGAAGGTAATAAAGCGAAAATACGTTTTGCAGCTTTTTGTTCGTGCTCTTTAATTGCTTCACGAGCGGCAACGTCATAAACCATCACATCGCCAGCATCTATTTCAACGATATCGTGAACAAGAGCTAATTGAATAGCACGCCCCATATCAATATCGCCCGCATAGGGCTGAAAACTCATTGCTGCAACGGCAAAGTGCCAGCTATGTTCTGCGGTATTTTCAGAACGACTATTGTCTAATACATTATTTTTACGATAAACACGTTTTAGTTTATCTAACTCCATAATAAAGTTAATCGTATCAGAGAAGGGGCCAAATGCCCCTTTAGGTAATTGTGTCATAAAAATCCGTATTGGTATGATTAATAAAAATTACTCTTCTTCTAAAGAATAAGGCAGTGGTTTAATGACTAGACGGCTGATGTTATCGCCTTGAACTCTAAATACACTATCGAGCTCCATATCGTTATTCATAACAACCTCAGCCAAAATAGTATTATCAGCCATACGTACAGCACTTAATACTGTTCCTGTTTTACGCCATTTATCTTCGCCTAATTGCCATTCAATGCTACCGCCAATCTCAGGTAATTCAGTACCACCACCTGATAATAGGTACATTGCACGTTTATTGGCACCTCTGAATTTTGCGCGAGATACCATTTCTTGTCCGGTATAACAGCCTTTTTTAAAGCAGATGCTCAGCGGTAATGCTTGCAGATTTGTTGCTTGAGGTAAGAATTGCTCAATATTGGGAGTATCAATAATAGGATATCCAGCCTCGATATCTAAGGCTAACCATTGCTCGCTATTACTGGTTTCTGCTTTTAATGTTACCGCAAGATTTTTTGCGGTTTCTTCATCTGTTACGATTAAAAAACGTTCAGTAGGTAAAGGTAGCTGAAGAATATAAGTATTATGGTGATTAACAACTTCATTTGCTTTACGAGGGATATTTGGAAAGTAATTGGCCAATGCAAGAGCAGCACCTTGTCCGGCTAATCCTAATAAAACGCTATTTGTATTTTCAGTTAAAGTTACTTTTGAAAATACGGCATATTTTTTTAATTCAGCAAGTTGTTTTTGCGCGACATTTTTACGCAGAATATAAGCAAAACCTTCTTGCTGGTGGAATAAGCGAAGCGTACTCCACATTTTACCTTTTGCTTCACAGTGTGCAGACAATGTATGTGTCGTTGTTGGGAGGGCTGCAATATCCGTAGTTAATTGACCTTGTAGATATTTTTCACTGTCAGCACCTGTTGCTGTTATCAGTGACCATTCATCTAAAGAAACCAGTGTTAATGGCAAATTGATTGCTGCATGAGGGCGTTTAGCCTGAGTAGAATTTTGAGTCATGATGTCACCAGCTATTAAATTAATCAGATACATCAGTTATGGTAAAAGAGTGACAAGACAATGCAAGTCATTATTATTTTTAACGCACAGAAAATGAACCTGATAAATAACAAATGAAAGCGTGTTCAATAGGTTGTCTATGAGACTAAACCTGCAAACTGTGATCATTTTGATGTTAAAAATTTTGCGATAAGACTATCATCAGGGCTAGGAAGAAATAGTGGTATTTCTTGATTTGAACAATGTAAAGAGCAGAGTATGACTATCGATATAGAGAATAAAGCACGAATTAACTGGGCATGTCGTCGCGGAATGCGTGAACTGGATATTTCTATCATGCCTTTTTTCGAGAATGAGTACGATACGCTATCTGATAACGATAAAGCGCTTTTTGTTCGTTTACTAGAGTGTGCAGATCCTGATTTATTTAACTGGTTAATGAATCATGGACGGCCTGATGATGATGCGCTCTATTATATGGTGAAATTAATCCAAGAGCGTAATAAAGCGAGAATGGCGGAGATCGTTGATAAATATTAATAAAATAGATTATCAAATCAGCGATAGATTAAATAGCAATTAAGATTGATTAAAAATGACGCTTTTATTTTCTCATCAAATAAAGGCGTTTTTATTTTTATATAAAAAATTAATAATACTAATAACACTCTAAAATTTACTGAAATAACAAATGTAGTTACGTTAAGTTTGCGTGCTATCTCTAAAAATTATGGCTTAAATCGCCTTTTTTCAATATTTTTCGTTTTATACTGAATAAATCAGGTATGCTAAATTTATTAAAACAACGATTAAAAAAGAATATTAATTACGTATTTATTATTAAGTTATATTTTTTGAACACATATTAAATAGAAAGGGTAGCCATAAATATTTGAGCTAAAATGTAAGATAAATTATTTGCAAGGTTAAGAAAGAAGTTACATTATAAATAGGTTGGTCTTTATTATCTTTAACTTATTTATATCCGTATAGAATTACAGCAGGAGTTAATATAACTCGTGATTTTATGGAAATCGCACCTCACAGTATCATGGTTCACTCAACTCTTCTCAACGGTTGCTTATGTTGCCTTTGTGATAGGCTTACTGTTATATCCGTGGCCTCCTGATTTTATTTATGTTTGGGTGCCACTGTTACTTTTCCTGATCGGCAGTTGGTATTTCACACAAAAGAATATTAGTCGTATCAAAGGGGATTTTGTTTTACTGAATGGTAATCGAATTCAATGGAAACAGCATGAATGGCAAATAACAAAACATCCTTGGATTAGTCGTTTTGGTACTCGAATAACGTTGACTTCTATTCTAAATAAAAAGCAAATCACGTTATGGGTCGCTTTTGATAGTATGACTGAAAATGAGTGGCGTAACTTCTCTCAGTTATTAATGCAATATCCAGATATTTAATACCTGGATATTAAATTTATAAGTTTTCTTCTATTTCACGTAGAATTTGCATACACCATTGTGATAAACGTTCATCAGTTTCTTCAAACTGGTTAACGTCATCTAATGCAAGACCAACAAAATGTTTACCATCATCCGATAAAGGTTTTGGGCTGACAAATTCATACCCATCAACAGGCCAGAATCCAATAAATTTAACACCACTTGGTAATAAATGATGGTAGAGCATACCCAGCGCATCCAGAAACCATTCGCTGTAATCAACTTGATCACCCATCCCATACATTGCAATAAGCTTATTTTTTAAATTTAATGTCGGCAATGTATCCCAAATATTGAGCCAATCTTCTTGGATCTCACCAAAATCCCAAGTTGGAATACCTAAAATAAGGATGTCATATTGTTCCATAAGCGAGATATCACACTCTTGAACATTATGAAGATCAACAAACTCTTCACCGAGAATATCACGAATTTTTTCTGCTGCCATTTCGGTGTAACAGGTGCTAGAACCGTAAAATAGACCAATTTTCATAAAGGTTTTTAGGATATTTTTGCCAATAAAGGTCACTATTGTACCAGAAAAATTTTTTTATAAGGCATAATGTAAAGGCTATGAGCTAAAGAGAGGGAGAGCAAGACCGTGTCACAAACCAAATTATCGACAAAAAAGACAACTCATATCAATGAAGATACTGATATTATCATTGAACAATTTCTCGACAACATTTGGTTAGAGCAAGGCTTATCTGCTAATACACTTAGCTCTTATCGTTTAGATTTACAAGCACTAGGACAATGGCTTGCACACCACCAATTAGATTGGTTATCAGCCACTACTTTGGATTTGCAATCTTTTCTCGCGACACGTTTAGATGAAGGCTATAAAGCCAGCAGCGCCGCTCGATTGCTTAGTACAATGCGTCGATTATTCCAATATTTATATCGTGAGAAATTACGTTTAGACGATCCTAGCGCATTACTTTCAACTCCTAAGCTTCCCAAGCGCTTACCAAAAGATTTAAGTGAGCGACAAGTTGATGATTTACTCAATGCACCTTGTATTGATGAGCCACTTGAATTGCGCGATAAAGCAATGCTTGAAGTTCTTTATGCGTGTGGGCTTCGTGTTTCTGAACTTGTGGGATTATCCCTTTCTGATATCAGCTTACGACAAGGCGTGCTACGTGTTATTGGTAAAGGTGATAAAGAACGTTTAGTTCCTTTAGGTGAAGAAGCTATTTACTGGCTAGAGCAATATTTGCAATATGGAAGACCCACTTTAATGCAAGGGAAAACGGACGATATTGTTTTTCCTAGCTTAAGAGGGCAAAAAATGACACGACAAACGTTCTGGCATCGGATAAAACATTATGCCGTGATAGCAGGGATCGATACTGAAAAACTATCACCCCATGTGTTGCGTCATGCATTTGCGACACATCTCTTAAATCATGGGGCAGACTTGCGTGTTGTACAGATGTTATTGGGGCACAGTGACCTCTCTACAACACAGATTTATACCCATGTTGCAACAGAGCGCTTGAAGGCGCTTCATCAGCAACATCACCCAAGGGGATAGCCGCTAAATAGCTGGTGTTAAATAGGAATTCAAATGAAAAAGAAATTATTCTGGTTGCCAATCTTATTAAGTATGGTGTCAATGCCAGTGCTTGCTGACAATGCTTCTATTGAAGCGCAACTAGCTAAAATGCAGATTAAAGCAGAGAGTATTCAACCAACCCCGATTGTTGGATTAAATGCAGTGTTATCAGATAAAGGCATTTTTTATATTACAGATGATGGTAAATATCTGACTGCAGGGCCTATTTATAATATTAGTAGTGGTGAGCCAGTTAGTATTGCTAATCAAGTTATTATGAAAAAAATAGATTCACTTAAGAATGAAATGATTGTTTATAAAGCGCGTAATGAGCGTCATATGATCACCATTTTTACTGATATCAGTTGCCCTTATTGCCAAAAACTTCACCAAGAAGTACCTGAACTGAATAAACAAGGTGTAACAGTGCGTTATTTGGCATTTCCTCGTAACGGTGTTGGCAATAATATTGTGAGTAAAGAAATGAATGCCGTGTGGTGTAGTGGTTTTCCTAATAAATCATTAGACAGTGCATTTAAAGGTGACAAAATTATCCCCATTGATGAATGTGCAAAAATCAATATCAATGAACACTTTAAATTAGGCACCATGATGGGTATTCAAGGCACTCCCGCTATTGTATTACCTAATGCCAGTATTTATGGTGGATATATTTCTGCTCAAAACCTTGTTGAATTATTAGATAAAAAAGAGAAGTAATTACGTTTTATGGTCACTATTGAACCGACACTGCGTCGTCGAATTGCACAGGCAACTCAATTACCGAATAACTTAGATCCCTTATTACGACAAATTTATGCTAATCGTGGAATAACATCTGAAGTTCAACTAGAACGATCGTTAAAAGGCTTACTTCATTATCAAACATTAACAGGAATAGAAACGGCAATTTCATTACTGATTGAGGCGTTACAGCAACAATCTCGTATTGTTATTGTTGGCGATTTTGATGCTGATGGCGCAACAAGTACCGCACTTGCGATTAAAGCATTACGACAAATGGGATTTAAGCAAGTTAGCTATCATATTCCTAATCGTTTTGATGATGGCTATGGTTTAAGCACTCAAGTTGTTCATGACGTTGCTAAAAAGGGGGTTGATCTCATTATCACTGTTGATAATGGAATTTCCTCTTTTGAAGGTGTGGATACAGCTCATGAATATGGTATTCGTGTCCTCGTTACTGATCACCATTTACCCGGACAAACCTTACCCGCTGCGGATGCGATTATTAATCCTAACCTGACAGATTGTTCTTTTTTATCTAAATCATTAGCTGGTGTTGGCGTTACTTTTTATTTAATGACGGCATTAAGAGCTGAGTTAGAAAAGCAAGGTTGGTTTGAGCAACAAAACTTAGCTCGCCCCAATATGGCGGATTTTCTTGATTTAGTTGCATTAGGCACAGTGGCAGACGTTGTTCCTCTTGATGAAAATAACCGTATTTTTGTTTATGAAGGATTACGCCGAATTAGGGCTGGACGTTGTTGTGTAGGAATAAAAGCGCTAACGGAAGTCTCTCGAAAAGAACTCGCTCAACTAGTCAGTAGCGATTTGGGTTTCTCTTTAGGGCCTCGCTTAAACGCAGCCGGACGTCTTGATGATATGTCTGTGGGAGTTGCTTTACTTTTAACCGACAATATTGGTTCTGCGCGTGAAATTGCTAATGAACTTGATGGATTAAATCAAACTCGGCGTGAAATTGAAGCGGGTATGCAAGAAGAAGCTTCAATCATTTTCCGTCAATTTATGGGAACACAACATGATTTACCAAATGGTTTAGCGATCTATCACCCTGAGTGGCACCAAGGCGTTGTGGGTATTTTAGCTTCTCGTATTAAAGAAAAATTGCATCGCCCTGTTATTGCTTTTGCACCTAGCGGTGATGGTCTGTTGAAAGGCTCTGGTCGTTCAATAAGTGGTGTACATCTTCGAGATGCATTAGAACGATTAAATACGTTAAATCCGGGATTGATGGTGAAATTCGGTGGGCATGCAATGGCGGCTGGGCTTTCACTTGAAGAAGATAAATTCCCACTGTTTCAGCGTCATTTTTCGTCTTTGATGGCAGAGTTGGTTTCCGATGAACAGTTACAAGGCGTAATTTTATCGGATGGCGAACTAACCGATAATCAACTTTCATTGCCTATCGCCGAAATGCTCAGAGAAGCAGGGCCTTGGGGACAGGCTTTTCCTGAACCTCTATTTGACGGTAAATTTACGTTGTTACAACAACGTATTGTAGGTAGTAAGCATTTAAAAATGATGCTTCAGCCAGTGAATAGTCATTTAATGATTGATGCGATTGCATTCAATGTTGATATCAATATGTGGCCGGATAACAGCATTAAAACGGTAGAGCTAGCCTATCGACTAGATGTCAATGAGTTTAGAGGACAACGTAATGCACAACTGCTTGTTGAGCACATTTGGCCTTGTTAACACGAGTAATTAAACAATTTATCGTGATATAAAGGATAACGTTGTTATGGTAACAACTATCTAGTAGACAATTGTATATAAATGCTATAAACCCGCTGATATATCCGTTACAATATGCGGTTCAAAATTTATTCCAATTGTTTTTTGAAAACAACATAAAGACGAAAAAGTATGTTTGAAATCAACCCCGTAAAACACCAAATAGAAGAAGTCTCTGAAAGAACAAATGTTCTCAGGGGGTATCTTTGACTATGATGCCAAGAAAGAGCGTTTAGAAGAAGTTAACGCTGAATTAGAACAACCTGATGTATGGAATGAGCCAGAAAGGGCACAAGCATTGGGCAAAGAGCGTTCATCTCTTGAGGCTATCGTAGAAACAATCGATCAGTTAGATCAAGGATTAGAAGATGTTTCTGGTTTACTTGATTTAGCGGTTGAAGCTGATGATGAAGAAACATTTAACGAAGCTATTGCTGAATTAGATGGTTTAAATAAAAAGCTTGAGCAATTAGAATTCCGTCGCATGTTCTCTGGTGAATATGACAGTGCGGATTGCTACCTTGATTTACAAGCAGGCTCTGGTGGTACAGAAGCGCAAGATTGGGCAAGTATGCTGATGCGTATGTACTTACGTTGGGCTGAATCAAGAGGCTTTAAAACAGAAATTATTGAAGAATCTGACGGTGATGTTGCAGGATTAAAATCAGCGACTATCAAAATTATTGGTGAGTACGCTTATGGTTGGTTACGTACAGAAACAGGTGTTCATCGCTTAGTTCGTAAAAGTCCATTTGACTCAGGTGGCCGTCGCCATACTTCATTTAGCTCTGCCTTTATTTACCCTGAAGTTGATGACAATATTGATATTGAAATCAACCCAGCTGATTTACGTATTGACGTTTATCGTGCTTCAGGTGCGGGTGGACAGCACGTTAACAAAACAGAATCTGCTGTGCGTATTACCCACGTTCCAACAGGTCTTGTCACTCAATGCCAAAACGATCGCTCTCAGCATAAGAACAAAGATCAGGCAATGAAGCAGATGAAAGCGAAATTATACGAGCTGGAAATGCAGAAGAAAAATGCAGACAAGCAAGTAATGGAAGATAACAAGTCCGATATTGGCTGGGGTAGTCAAATTCGTTCTTATGTTCTTGATGATTCACGTATTAAAGATTTACGTACTGGTGTGGAAACACGTAATACGCAAGCAGTATTAGACGGTGATCTTGATAAATTTATTGAAGCTAGCTTAAAAGCGGGCCTGTGAGGAAAAACATGTCGCAACAGCAACAAGGTGCGGAGCAGGCACCTGATTTAAATAACGAACTGCAAACACGCCGCGAAAAATTATCCGCTTTACGCGATAATGGTAACGCATTCCCAAATGATTTCCGCAGAGACGCTCTGTCTGACGAATTACATCAAAAGTATGATGCAATGAGTGCAGAAGAGTTAGAAGCAGCGAATGTGGAAGTTTCTATTGCAGGTCGTATGATGACTCGCCGTATTATGGGCAAGGCATCTTTCGCTACATTGCAAGACATGGGTGGCCGTATTCAGCTTTATGTTTCTCGTGATGATTTACCAGAAGGTATTTATAACGAGCAATTTAAAAAATGGGATCTGGGCGATATCTTAGGTGCTCGCGGTCGTGTTTTCAAAACGAAAACAGGTGAATTAAGTGTTCACTGTACAGAAGTGCGTTTATTAACTAAAGCACTGCGTCCGTTACCAGATAAATTCCACGGTTTAGCTGACCAAGAAATGCGTTATCGTCAGCGTTATCTAGATCTGATTTCTAACGAAGAATCGCGCAAAACTTTCCAAATTCGTTCACAAGTTATGGCGGGTATCCGTCAATTTATGGTGAATAAAGGCTTTATGGAAGTTGAAACGCCGATGATGCAAACTATCCCTGGTGGAGCAAGTGCGCGTCCGTTTATTACTCACCATAATGCGTTAGATATCGATATGTATCTGCGTATTGCGCCTGAGTTATATTTAAAACGTTTAGTTGTCGGTGGTTTTGATCGCGTATTCGAAATCAACCGTAACTTCCGTAACGAAGGTGTATCACCACGTCACAACCCTGAGTTCACCATGATGGAACTCTATATGGCGTATGCAGATTATCGTGACCTGATTGAATTAACTGAGGAGTTATTCCGTACATTAACTGAAAATGTACTGGGTTCTTCGTTAGTGAAATATGGTGATCAAGAGTTTGATTTTGGTAAACCATTTGCCAAATTAACCATGAAAGAAGCTATCTGCAAATATCGTCCAGAAACTGCAATGGCTGATCTTGATGATATGGATAAAGCGGTTGCTATTGCTCAGTCTATCGGTATTAAGATTGAGAAAAGCTGGGGCTTAGGTCGTGTTCAATGTGAAATTTTTGAAGAAGTTGCTGAAAGCCACTTAATTCAACCAACGTTCATCATTGAATACCCAGCTGAAGTTTCTCCACTGGCTCGTCGTAACGATGATAATCCATTTATCACTGATCGCTTTGAATTCTTTATTGGTGGTCGTGAAATTGGTAATGGCTTCTCAGAACTTAATGATGCTCAAGACCAAGCAGAGCGTTTTGAAGATCAAGTTCGCCAAAAAGAAGCGGGTGATGCAGAAGCGATGTTCTTTGACCATGACTACATTACGGCATTAGAACACGGTTTACCTCCAACAGCTGGTTTAGGTATTGGTATTGACCGTATGGTGATGTTATTTACTGACAGCCATACCATTCGTGATGTTATTTTATTCCCGGCAATGCGCCCTAATAAATAATTGTTATTTTAAATAAATCCTTAATTTAACAATAGCATTAACGAAGAACAATATAGTTATAAGGCCACCGAAAGGTGGCTTTTTTGTTTTTAAAAACAGTGAGTTGTCTTTTTTGCGATGATTAAGTAATCATTTGAATAAGAAGGGGATTGTCGTTCAATTAGGGAAGCGTATAATCAAGAAAATAAATTGCGGGCGTAGTTCAATGGTAGAACGAGAGCTTCCCAAGCTCTATACGAGGGTTCGATTCCCTTCGCCCGCTCCAAACTCAAGTCTCCTGAAGTCTGCCAAACTTAATTTTTCCTTGATAAATCAGCAGTTATAGCATTTTATTACTCTATTGAACTCGGGAGGATAATTGCCCCCCTGCTATGTTTTTTAACCAAGATGAATTGCCAGAGTTTCTTTGTATTCTGAACACCTATGCCGGTAGGGTGCTTGCTAACATAGCAATGCAATTGCTTATTTTGCTAGGAATCAAGGAAACCCGCCAGACCGGAAATGGTCTCTTCCTAGAATTTCAGATTGCCATCGCTGCAGTATGTACAATATTGATCACTGGCATAGTGTGCATCAGGTTTCGACATCGCATTCCGCAGGCCTAACAGTACTTTTCGTGTTGTGACATATGATGCTCTTATGGTGACATCCTGATTAATAAACATATTAAATATGTTTTGTGCGGGTGATGCATCAGATCAAAGCAAAGGTGAAGCTCCCAGTATCTCCAGCCAGAAATACCGGGAACTTATTTTACCTGGCGATGAGTGCGAACACGCCCCAGCCAAAGTATTCTCTCGTGTACGTTACGTGACGTTTTGGCGAGATGTTTAGCTCTGCTCTGACTTCTGCTGCAAAGTCATCATCAGGATTGGCGTCCAGCCAGCGACGCATGGTCAGCCATTTCGCTGCCTCATACCGGTCCCAGCCTTCCTGATCTGCCAGTACCATTTCCACCACGTCATAGCCGAGGCCGTCGAACGCGCTGACAAGTCCTGACAGCGTCAGGAAATCGCTCGTCGAGCTGACGCCACAGGCTCGGGCTATTTCGTCTGATGCTGGGAACTGACGCCAGTAGGGTTCACCGATGAGCAGGATCCCACCTGGCTTAAGGCTCCGCGCCAGCAACTCAATCATTCCAACAAATCCACCGGCAATCCATGTCGCGCCGACGCAGGCGGCTACATCGCATTTTTCTTCTGCCACATATCCGGTGGCATCGTTATGAATGAAATGAACACGGTTGCTTACGCCGAGTTCTTCCGCACGTCGTCTGGCTTGCTCGCTGAACAACTGACTCATATCGATACCGACACCAGTAATGGCGTGATCACGGGCCCAGGTACAGAGCATTTCCCCCGAACCACTGCCGAGATCAAGGATGCGAGTATTCGGCTTCATGCGTAATATTCGACCCAGTGTGTTGTACTTTTCGGGCGTAAAAGGGTTATGAATGCGGTGTTCGCTTTCGCTAATAGTAAAAATACGTGGGATATCCATGATCCTCTCCTTAACGATTATCTAGCTGGGCGCGGACGTTATTCAGTCCGGTAGTGTTAATGCGATAAGGCTGACCGTTGACGGATTTGATCAGCTTTTTGGCTTTGAGTTTTTTGAAGACGGTGAGCGTGCAGTCGACAAGTAGCAGCCCTTCGCGACTGTAGCATTCAACGGCGGTGACGCGACCTGAAGCATCGCGGACGTGTGCAATACGTCCACCTTTGGCGAGAACGTGTAAGGTACGTTGTTCCTGACGGGATAAATTCATACTGGAAAACCTGTTTCATCATCATGTGTAAAACATGCAAACACACAGCGGTGTCCACATTCGATTTTAGCGCATTGATAATCAGTCCGGCCTGTAAAGGTCGTGGGAACTGATTATCAGATGATGACATTCTCCAGCATCGAAGCCTCGGGTTGAGTTGATAGGTATTTACATGGTGAATGATATCACCCGTTTGTTATAAGTGAAAAGGGCGGAGTGAAAAATGTGATCCCGAACAGGCAATAAAGAATCACCTTGTTTTGGCGTTTGTCTGGTACTGGAAGGAAAACGACTGCACTATCTGGCTGACCGAGCCAGCATTATCGGTGAATTCAGTAACGCAGAATTTTTGAAGTTGGATGAAGTATTTCCACGTTTTATCAGCCAGATGGAATTGATGTTGACCATTGGTGACATCGATCCTCGTCATGCCAACGGCGTCGCCCTGTACCAAAGAAGTTTCTCACTCAAGGAAGGTAATAAAAACACTCTCTCGTTATGGATTTAAGCCTGATGGTGAAGTTTGTTTCGACGCTATTTGTTTCCAGCGCTTCAGATTATTTTTAGATAAAAGTAGAATTATTTAATTTTATTTATATTAAATAGGCGAGTCAGGTCGTATTACCTCATGTAAACGCCTTCCTCCTTATATCTATAATCGCATCTACTTACTTAAAATAACTCGAGAGTAGCCACTGTGATAATCAAATAAATAGTATAAAGTTCAAATGCTAGTTAAGTAATAATAATATTTATTATTGGAGGAATTTTTATTTTTTAAATAAATTCTTAAAGAAAGTAACTATATAAACAATATAGTTATTATTTTATTTCTTTAACTATTATTATTCATTTTTATCACTACCTTATTTTAATGCTATGATTTTAAATGATTTTATATTTTCTTCATCAAGTTATAAAAAATGATATATAAGTAACGCTTTTGCTTCTCTCCTCTAACTCTTTTTATGTAGAGGAAATTAAAAATAAATTTATAAAAAAAATTAGTAAAAAATTAAAATAAATTGAAAAAGTGTCGATAAGAGTACATTACGCCCAATTGGGATTACTTTATCTTGTTAGTTGAGAAATTCGATGCAGAAACTTCGTAACATTACTATTCGTCTGATGATGATAATCATACTGGGGACTTTATGTGTGTTATTTGGCAGTGTCAGTCTTTATAGCGCATGGTCACTATCACAAATATCTGAAGGCAATCAATCTGATAATCAAATAATAAAGCAAATGGCCGCACTCAGTCAGGGAAATGACCAATACTTTCGTTTTACTTCACGGCTTAATCGTTTGGTAGAACAAAAAGCAGAGGGTAAAGAAGTTGACTTTACACAAGCACAAATCGCAATGGAGAACATGGAAAAACAGATTGAATATATGAAATCTGTTTCTCCGGGGCCGATGGATGCAAAAGTGTCAAAAGAGCTAATGGATGTATGGCAAACGCTTTTTGAGCAAGGAGTAAAAAAGCAAATGGAGTTAGCGCTCAATGGTACTATTGAGCAATATGAACACCATGCAAAAAATGTAACACCTACGTTGAGCCGTGAATTGGGTAATGTGAGTGAAAACTTTAATAATGTCGCAAATATAAAAATTGATAGAACCATTGCAGAAGTAGATGAGCTTATTGAAGTAACACAAATCGTTATTATCATTAGCGCTATTTTAGGGGGAATTATTCTGATCCTCACTGATCGTTATTTAGTGTCAATGTTACAAAAACCACTCGAAAGTATTCGCCAACATTTTGTGAAAATTACAGAAGGTGATTTGAGTCAGCCACTCGAGCCTTTTGGTAATAATTGTGCTGGGCGATTAATACCATTATTGAATGGAATGCAAAATAGTTTACATGAAGCAGTGAGCACTATCCGTCAGGGAAGTGACAGTATTTATCGAGGTGCATCTGAAATTGCCAAAGGGAATAACGATTTGGCTTCTCGTACAGAAGAGCAAGCGACGGCACTAGAGCAAACAGCCGCAAGCATGGAAGAAATCACAGCTGCCGTTAATCAGAATATGGAACATGCTTATCAGGCGAGAGAATTGGCTGAAGTTGCATCAGTGACTGTTGAAAAAGGCAATGAACTAGCTGAATCTGTTGTAACAACAATGGATGAGATTTCTGATAGTTCAAATAAAATTGCAGATATCATCAACGTTATTAATAATATTGCATTTCAAACAAATATACTTGCTTTAAATGCATCAGTAGAAGCGGCAAGGGCAGGAACTCATGGTCGAGGATTTATGGTCGTCGCCAATGAAGTGCGTAATTTAGCAGGAGATAGTGCCAAAGCCGCTAAAGAGATTGAAGTGCTTATTGCTGACTCCTCTACGCGAGTAAGAAAAGGTGCAAGCTTAGTCAGTGATATGGAAAAAACGATGGAAGATATTTTGACGGGAGTTAAACAGGTAACGTCAATAATGAAAGAAATCACTATTGCATCTGAAGAGCAAAGTAAAGGTATTGGCCAAGTGAGTGTGGCTATTACTCAAATGGATGGCGTAACACAACAGAATGCCTCTTTAGTTGAACAAGTTTCAGCAGCAGCCATTTCATTAGAAAGACAAACCGAAGAATTACAGCAATCGGTACAAAAATTCAATCTAGCTCATCATTGATATAGAAAAAATTTATAAAGTATGTGTCTAATGTGGTAAGTTTTTACTCGTTAGGCGCAAAAATATTATAAATATAAAGGCTACATTCTTATTATTCTTGCTTTTATTTAA
Organism: Proteus sp. FZP2095; assembly: GCF_023701425.1. Classification (NCBI taxonomy): domain Bacteria; kingdom Pseudomonadati; phylum Pseudomonadota; class Gammaproteobacteria; order Enterobacterales; family Morganellaceae; genus Proteus; species Proteus sp. FZP2095. The sequence goes on along the minus strand of NZ_JAMQBJ010000001.1, from coordinate 1,796,375 downwards.
CAGTATCAATGAGCTTAACTTGCTCATTGATTGAGTATTTAAGTCGTCATGTTTTATTATTTTTATCATGTGAAACAGAAAATTATTATCAAAATTAAACGATCTATAAATAACAATATTATTTTATTATACTCAATCAATTAAAAAGTACTTTCCATTTTAATTTTCATAATCAATCAGTGATTATGTTAAAGCTTGAAGTGATTTGATTTTTTAAAGATGCAGATATAAATCCTCTTTAATATAAATAATAAAGAGAGGATGATGAAGAATATTGTCTCAATGTTTAGAGCATTTTTTTATATATTGTTCTGTCTTGTTTATAACATCTTGGTATTGAGGATGATCGATATAAGCATCATTGACGGTCTTATTTATATCTTGGATCACTATTTCTTTTTGTTTATCTGTCAAAGTCAATAATAAGGCTTTCAAAACTACTTTTACTGCTGCAATTTCATACTCTATATTGACAACTTTTTTTTCCATAAGATCCTCAAAGGAACGACAATTTATTGCTGTGTGATAAATTATTTTTCATATTAATTAATTGTTTACTTAAATCCAAGAAAAAATTAAATTGATAAAAAAATATGCGAATTTATCGCATTTTTTCATTAAAACAGTAAATGTAAGGATATTTTAAATGAGGGAAATAGACATTCAGAAAATTTAACTTAGTATTGTATTAATGAAAGAAAAATAACGGTATAACTATATAAAATAATCAATAGGATGCTATTAGCACCCTATAAAATTAGGGGGTAAACTTTATAGCAATAGCAAATATTGTTTTCATTAGGCTTGAGTAAGTTTCTTCACGTATTGCTCAGTTAAGTTAATAACTTCATTGAGTTGAGGGTATTTGTTTGATGTATCCTCAAGCACTATAGATATATTGCCCAACATATCCCTTCGTTGTCTATCATTTAACGTAGAAAGTAAAGATTTGATAACAATTTTTAGAGCCGCAATTTCGCATTCAATTTCTTTTAAATTTTTATCCATGATTTACCTGCCAGTATTTAATGGATGAGTAATATAGGTAATTTTTTTGTTTATCACAATTATAGAAGCATATTATTTAGAGATGTATCGCACATTATGACTAATGTTTTAGCCTAATATAAATTATTAAAAATAATTATCAAATTGTAAATTTTATATGTGGTAGTAAGTTGAAGTCTTATTGATATTCTCTGACCTTGGGGCTAATAAGATAAATGATTAAAATTGATCTCGGATCTGGTTCTATTTAAATTCCTTTATTTTTTATTATATAATAAACAATTCTTAATGGTGATAATAAAAAAACATGTCTTTTAATGATAATCTATTTTTGTTTCATGATGTTTAATAGCGAAGTGAACAAGAATATTATAACCAAATAAATTACATTAACTTTTATGATAAAAAAGAAAAAGAGCTTATGTTTTTACATGAAGCTCTTTTTAGCTTATTTGATTATTGATTATTTTGCTTCACAAAAGCCACGTAGGCATCAATCCAGTTTTGCATAAAAGTTGCCGTTTTCTCTGAAAACTGTCCATTCTCAACCATTCCGTCATACCATTTTAGATAACATTCTGGTTGATTTAGGGTCGGCATATTCAAGAAGGCTAACGAATTACGTAAATGTTGTTGAGCTATTGCTGTACTAATATTACCCGTTGAAACCCCAATAATACCTGCTGGAATTTTATCCCAAGCATTCGTTCCATAAGGGCGAGAAGCTTGGTCAATAGCATTTTTAAGTGCCCCAGGTATTGAACGGTTATATTCAGGGGTGATAAAGATGATGCCTTGGCATGCTTTTATTTGTTGTTTGAAATCGACAACAGAAGAGGGGGTATGACTGTCATCGTCTTGGTTATAGAGAGGGAGAGCACTAATATCGATAAACTGACAGGTAAATTCTTGAGGAAATAACTTAATTAAGGCATGTGCAGTTTGTTTATTAAACGAATCTTTTCTTAAACTACCGACAACGATACCAATTTTAAAATGACTCATCTTAGTTCTCCTATTTTGAAGGATAAAATGAATACCAAAGCCTATATTAGATATTCATTTTTTGATTTTATCTTGGTATTAAAAAACAGCAACAAAATATAAGAGTGTTTTTTACACGTAAATTACGTAAATAAATGATAAAATTGGTATTATTATTTTTATTATTATCTGGTATTATTTCATCAATATAAAAAACGATCAGTTTATATGACAACATTTTACTAAATAAATCCGATATTCAAGATTTGATGCGTTTAGTGTGATGTAAGTAGTATTTTAAGAAAAAATAAATGAAATGATAGGAACACTCATTGCAACTAAGAGTGTTAGCCTATTTATTTAGTATGCAGTAGGTAATAGAAAATTATAATAAAATGGCTTAAAATGCGACAACTCATATACTCTTATTTAAGTCTGATCGGAATTAAGGAAAAATGATGTCCTTATTACAAAATAAAAAGAATGTCCTCGCTGTATTTATGGCAACCAGCGTTCTCGCCCTATCTGGGTGTGCGTGGACTGATCACTCTCGTCCAATTGAAACGCCAGCGCCAGTACAAACCACACAGCCTGTAGCAACTACTCAACCAGCGGCTGTTGCACAACCGCTTTCTATGGCACCAGCTGCAGAGCCTGCTGATAGTGGCGTAGATACAAGAAAATTGGGACTGGCACCGCAAAGTGCTTGTATCAAACAACTTGATTCTTTAAAAACTTTTTCTCCATCTGATTATCAATCCATGATGAGCTCATTTAAAGAAATTAGCGAAATCAATGCGATGTACCGTAGTGTTCAAGGTACAGCAAGTAAAGATAGTTTAGATTTATTAAAAATGAGTATTGAATCAAAAACAGAAGTTTTATGTGCAAAAGTTCGCTATTTGTCGATTATGTCAGTTAATTCGACATTAAAAAAATTAGGTGAATAATTACTATGAAATTAAAGCAGAGTGTTTGTCTCGCTTTTATGCTGTTTCCAACACTGTCGTTTGCCAATAATGAGTTTAATTCTGTTATTGAAGATTTTGACCGTTATTTTGAAACACAAAAGCCAATTAAAATTGAGCCTAAAACATCTGCTACAATTTCATCGTCAACGAGAACCGGTCAGGCTAATCGTGGAGTAAACCGCACCACAGCGACTCAACAAACAAAACCAGAGCAACGAGTTAAAACTTCTACGCCAGCTAAAACAGATAATCAGGTAGTTGAACCTGTTAAGACTCCTGATATCACGCTGGCAGAAAATTGCCCTGTGTTACCTGCTGATTATTCAAAATTAAAGAGTGACTACACTCGTTATTTAACTCCATTGCTTTCTTTTATTCCGATTAAACCGCAATTTACACCAGAGGATCTTAATCGTTATAGCTACAGAAATAATGCAACGGTTTATAACCCATTAGCTCTGTATTCAAAAGAGAGTTATGCAAGGCCTCAACGTAATGACAATTTCTTGTTAGATGTTATTCCAGGAACATTTTATTCTGTTACGGCCATTCCTTTCCACTTTGCATATCAGTTCAATCGCTCTGTACTTGATCATAAACAACCTCTTTTTAATAAAGAGCTATTAAATCGTTTAGCAGATACAAGAAGTAAATACCAAACTCTGTATCAAAAATACACAGAGCAGGCAGCTATAACAAAAGAGCATTTAGAAAAACTTCACAATGCAAATAGCCAAATTAAACAACTCGAATTAACGCTGGCTGAAACAGAAGAAAAATTAGCTACGGCGAATACCTTACTTACTGATGACACGTTAAAACAGGCTGTTGCTAAGCTACAAAATGATTTAGAAACAATAAAAAAAGAACGTGACTTGTTAGTTAAGCAACTAGCCGAAAAAGAGAATGTATTACAGGCAACAACAGTAAAAAATACAGAGTTAGCAAAACAGCAACAAGATTTTGAGCAACAAGCGGGAATACTTAAAACCTTAGAGGCGAAATATACTCAGCTTGAGCAAGAAAAAGAGCAATTACAGTCTCAGTATCAACAGGCTCAAGCTCTGTTAAAAGATGATAGTGCCAAAAAAGAGATTGATAAATTACAAAGTTCACTTGAGAGTATAAAAGTAGAGCAAGAGAAGTTAATTAGTCAATTAAATGAAAAACAGACACTACTTGCGAAAATTGAACAAGAAAAAGAAGTTATACAGGCTCAGTATATCGAATCTCAGCAGTTACTAAGTGGTAACAGTAAGCAAAAAGAGCAAGAGTTAGCTAAATTAGAAGCAATCAAAAATAAAGAGATAGCAACATTAGAAAATTCGTTATCAACAATAACGACTGAGCAAGAAAAATTAACTAAACAACTTTTAGATGTACAAAATCAATTAGCAACGATAAAGAAAGAGAAAGAAGATGTGCAGACTCAGTTTGCACAGGCTCAACTATTGCTAAAAGATGACTCTGCGAAAAAAGAGATAGATAAATTACAAAGCACATTATTGAAGATCACATCAGAACGTGAAGATTTATCTAAAGAGCTTGCATTGAAAGTCGCAGAAGCAGAAAAGCAGCAAGATGCAAATAGCAAACTTGTTGAGGAGCAACGCAAAGAAATAGCACAACTAAAAACACAAGTTGAAAAAAGTAATCAGGAACAAACTCAACTTAATAAATCGCTTTTAGCTGTTCAACAGCAAAAAGAGCAAGTAGACGAAAAACTAAAAGCGATCCCAGAATTAAAAGCACAGCTAGATAACAAGGTCACGGAACTCGCTGACTTGAAGAAGAGTTTATCTGCGGGTGAAAAAGCCGTTGAAAATTTAATTACTGATAAAAATAATCTGATAGCTAAATTGGAGAAAGCACAAAGTGAGCTATCGAATAAATATCAAACATTAGATGCACAATTTAAAGAGAATAATATTGCATTAGCTCAAGTCACCACGAGCAAAACAGAGAGTGAGAAAACTTTAGCATTGTTAGAAAAACAACTCACTGAAAAGCAAAATACAACGGATAAATTGAGTGCTCAATTAGCTGAAGCAAAAGTACAATTAGAAAAACAAAATACAGAGAATGCACAACAAATTAGTACGTTAAAGCAACAACAAACAGAATCTATTGCTAAATTAAATGAGCAAATTAAAGCCAAAGATGCTGAATTAGCGAAAGTTAACACAGACACTAACAATATTTTAAAAGAAAATAAAACGCTAAAAGAGCAGCTTGAGAAAATGGCAGGTGAAGGGCAAATGATTGCAGGGCAACTTGCTTATGCCTATTCAATTATAGGAAAAGATAATGCCCAGCGTAATAAATCTATTTTATCTGAGATCCAAAAACAGAATTACGTACAATATGACGATAATACCTACTTTAAAATATTAAAACAGGGTAAGCCTGTGGCTTCAATTGCAGGTAAAACCGTTGTATTTACAATGCATGAAGAGTTAACTGACGGTACTGTAACTCTTAATTATGATAAAGCTAAGCCACTTATTTTACCTTACCGCCAATTGCCATTACCACTGAATACCTTTATTGCAAAAGCAGGTATCAATGGTAAAGCCAAAATTTATATAAAACCAGGTGGCGGTTATGGGAAGAATGGTGTACCAGGACAAGTGCCACCAGAATCCATGTCCATCGTGACAATTGAGATCTTAGATATTAAATAAAATAATTAATAGGTAACATCAGCTCTTCTCTGAATAAAAAATGAAGAGCTGATATTTTATTATTGCCATAAAAATTCATCGTTTTTTAAACAAAGTTCTCTTTCTAGTAGCCAATTTTTTAATTTCTGGCAGTTTTCAGGATGTTCTGGAATGCTATTTAAAATCTCCCATAATGGTTTTATTAGTTCAGAACTAGGTGTTGTTTTCTGAATGTAATCAAGAGTGTTATTTATTTCAACATTAAAGATAGGTTCACTTTTCCAATTATCGAGGAGTAATTGAATATCTTTCTGTAATAAGTTATTGATAACAATTAGTCTGACTTTATCCGCATTAAGCTTAATATTGATATCATCTAAAGATAAAAAAGGATCACTTTTATTTGATAGTTGCTTTTCTTCAAATGACTTAATATTTTCACACTGTTTAATTTGAAGTTCGAGCTCTCTTTTAGTTTCATAAAGTGTAAAAAGCTGGGGAGTAATGTGTTGAGCCCACCAAATAAAAAGCGGTTTTATTACGGCTTGAATTAAGCGCATATGTTCATTGATATTGACTGTTGCTCTTAATGATTTATCCCAATCTGCTGGTGTTATTGTTGAATGTGGCTGTTCTGCATGAAATGTATGTGCAAAACCAATAACATCACGTACTTCTTCTTTAGATATAACAACAAAACAGTATTTCTTTCGTAAAAACCAAGTGGACTGTAATAAACTGTCTAAGCTTTCACGGCACAAAACACGGGATAGTATTTTTATTTGTTGCTCATTAACATCATATGCAGTAACGATATTTTCATTAGAATGAAAAGAAAACTGTAGATCAAACAAGTTATCTACAGTTTCTTCATTGTTGGGTGCCATTATTTTTTTCAGTAAGGCTAAATAGTCATAATAATGGACTTTGGTGCTATATGTATTTTCTTTTATCACGATATACAACTCACTCATAAGAACAAATTTTAAGTATTCTAACTATGAATGACTTTTAGATATTATGATATTCAGTCGGATTTTTTATAATTTTGATCTGAGATTTCTCGCTTTACTTGGTGTCATATTAAAACGACGATGATAGCTTTGTGTAAAGTAAGACTGACTTGAAAAGCCAGACTCCATTGAAATATCAACAATACTCATTTCAGTGGTCAGCAGCAGTTGGTGTGCATAGATAATGCGTCTTTCACAAATCCATGTTCTTGGTGAAGTACCATAAACATGATTAAAAAGCTCTTTAAACGTAGTTAATCCCATACCAAATTCACGAGCAAATTGTTTAAGCTTCCAGTTTTTTAAATGATTTTTTTCCATAAAAATCTTTAAGCGATCAACTTGACGATGGCTAAGTTGGCGCAATAACGCCATTAAGTCAGAACCTTGCTCAGTTGAAAGTAATAGAATTAAAAGCTCTTCAATACGTAATTGTATGAAGGCTTCAGGGCAAGATTGAACAGTGAGATATTCAAAGCCATTACTACAAAATTGAATAAGAGGTGAATTTTGAAAACAAATAAAGGCACTTGAAAACTCTTCGTCTCTTTCTATTTGGCACAAGATCTCATTGTACTTAGACATGAAATCTCTTAAAAAATCATCAGAGAGTGGGATACAAATAATATCGGTAGGCTCTGCACCTTGTGTTTTTATTGTATAGTTACCTTGTTGTAGAAAAAGAACTTGGTTATCACTCACTGTTACTGTATCAGTGCAATTTTGCAATATGAGTGCATTTTTTCTGATAAGAAAAAGCGCTTTTTGTTCATTTTCTAGTATTTGGTATTGTGGATAAAAATAAGATTTTTTCTGAATAGCACAATCATATTGATTGTTTTTTTCATATTGTATTGTATTCATGTTTCGCCCAAAATTATTATATAATTATCACTGTATTTTTATAAAAATAAATAGAAGAATATTTATAAAAATACTTCTTTATTATTGAGTGCTATTAAAAATAAAAAAGAGATTATTTTCTTCAATTTGATGTGGTTTTTTTTTAGATATTAGGCATTGCATTTTGTTTTGCTGATTTAAGATAAGTCATTTTGTTAATTTAAAGACATTCCTTATAAATTGCAAAAAGAAATTAAATACGAATAAATTCTTTTTCAAGGTGATAGCTAATAGTACATGTTAGAATGTAATCAATAATTTACATTTTATGTTTTTTATAAAAAAGAGATTGTATAACAATGAGTTATTGTTAACTATCTCTCTTTACAGTGTAAAAAAATAATAAGTACATTTTTAATGTTAATTTTATTATAAAAAGTTATTGTGTAATAAATATGAAAATTTATTGTTATAAAAAAATTAAAAAAAGAGTGTGAAATATAAATAAAAAGAAGATTAAAATTGAATGAAGAAATTGATTTCCGTGGTGATATTAACGTTTGTTACCATAACGGTATTTTTCTTTTATATGAAGTAGGCACTAAATTATAAAATAAAAAATAAAATGTAAAAAAAAAATCACTATTTACTTTTTGTTTTAATTTTATTTTTATTGGTATTGTGATGATGTTATCGTATTTTTTTATCAAGATTTAGATTAAATGATATTTTGAATGATAAATTTATTTGAATGATTTTTTATGAAAATATGGAATAGAATGTAAAATGTTAATTTTTAATAAAAAATATTTATCTAAATAGACTGGTAATCATCACGATTTATTCACATCGAACGTAAATTATTAAAATAGTGATTTTATCATTTAATTTAATTAAATCTTATTTTGGTCAAGGAACAAATCAAAAAACTAAAAGGTAATAATAGCCTTATTGCTGGCATTATGCTTGTCATCTATTTATTAGAATGGTGAATGCATAAGTGTATTTATTGTCAGGGAGGTAAGGATATAGCTAATTATGGAGAATAAGCGAACACTGCGAAATATTATATTCAGCGGGATATGGATCATTTGGACTCTTGCCTTAATTGCCTTTTGGCGTTATCAGATGGCTGGCGAGTTTTTGATTATTCTAATCCTAATTTTTAGCATTATTATTTATTCTATGACGTTGAGGTTAAAAAAAGCCGCTATGTTTAGTCGTAAAACTGAAACACCAAAAGCAGCAGAGCCTGTTGCACCAGTAATAACAGAAGAGAAAAAACCGATGCCAGAGCAAAAACTATACACGATTATTGCAAAAGGAACGGTATTCCAAGGCGATATTAATGTTGAAGGCGATATCCAAATTTGGGGTAAAGTAGCCGGCAATATTAATGTCAAAGATGGCGTTATTCGTGTTATGCATGCCGGACAAGTTGAAGGTGAATTAACAGCACCTGATATTATTATTGATGGTTTTGTAAAAGGCATCTGTGCTGCAAATAATTTAGATATCTTAGAACACGGTGAATTACGTGGTACTAGTCGTTGTGGCAGTATGTCTATTAAGCGTGGTGGTATTTTTACTGGGCAATCAGAGCAAGTTGAACATCAAGCCAAATCAGTTGCTCAACAACGTGTTGTTTCAATAAAAGAGAGCTCTAATGCAAATAAAGATAAAGTTGCTACTCCAGTAGAAAACCAACTAAAAGAAAATAAAAAATAAAGTACCATTTTTCTTTTCATTGTTCGTTGCTTATCCTATTTTATCGCTATTGTCTTAATTTTATATAAATAGAGAATAACGATGAATTTAGATACTCCCAGACTACACCTAAGAGAATGGCGTGAGAGTGATAAAGCGCCATTTTTTTCTGAAATCAACTCTTCACCTGAAGTGATGCGCTACTTTCCTTGCACTTTATCTCAACTAGAAAGTGATAATATGGTTGAGACTATCCGCGAAAAATTTATTCAGCAAAATGGATGGGGAATGTGGGCTGTTGAATTAAAAGAAACTCAAGAATTTATTGGTTTTGTGGGGTTAAATATTCCAGCAGCGCCTTTGCCATTTAATCCCTGCGTAGAAATTGGTTGGCGGATTGCGCAAAAATTTTGGCGAAAAGGCTATACCTATGAAGCGGCTTTAGCTGTATTTAAATATGCGTTTGAAACGTTGGGATTAGAAGAGGTTGTTGCTTTTACTGCAGTTTCAAACCTTCCATCTCAAGGTGTAATGCAAAAACTAGGTATGTATCAATCTGATAGTTTTTTTCATCCAGCATTAGATAAAGCACATCCTCTTGCTGAGCATGTTCTATATCGCTTGAAGAAGTCTGATTTTATTTTTCAGTCGAACGAATAGACCGTTTTTTTTCAGGAAGAGGAGGAACGGGTTTTTTATCATCAATAAGATGACGTATTGCTAAAATTGGATGATAAATCAACATTCTTGGACCAGCCCATCGCATGATCTGTTTCATCGTTTCTCGTTTGGCTGGTTGATAGCAATGAATAGGGCATTGTTTACAGGCCGGTTTATCTTCACCATAGCGACATTTATCTAATCGGTTATAGGAATAATTGATTAATTGTTGATAATAATCTGAGTCAGCTTCAGGATGCGAATGAGCATAAAGGTGCACCATTTTTTGAATGGTTTTTTTCTCACGATTTATTCTTTTTCCTGACATATCTTCCTCTCTTAGTAATATGTTGCATTTATTATGCATCTTATCATTAAGCCGATAGAGACGCTAAAATATTATTTAATGCGTAATCATAAAAAATTTTGTCAAAAAGACTTTTCTTTTTTCTTAGAATATAATACTGTATTTATATACAGTTTATTTGCCTTTAAATGGTGAAACCAATGCGTGTGGAAATTTTATTTAATAAACAATCTAAGATAACCGACTCATTATTTCCGCTCTTAGAACACGAACTGAGAAAAAAGATCATTCCAGAATATCCAGATATGCAGTTTCGTATTGCCTTTAGTAGCATGAACTCGATTCAAGTCACTGGCATAAAAGATGAAACTAAGCATGAACACATAATGGAACTTATTCAAAGCGTTTGGGAAGATGATGGTTGGTTGCAAACAGACGATGAATAAAGTGCAGTAAAAATTTAGTAAATAAAGTAATTACGATTGTCAGAATGAATTGGCTTTTTACTTGTTTATATAAAAAGCCAATGACATAGAAAAGGAAATCACTGGCAATCGGGCTTTAAAACTGTATATCTATCAATGATGACAAATCTTATTTTCACTCGTTGTAAATCCACCCTCTGCTGGAATAAATTTACCTTTCCTTTCTAAGAAATCAACTAATTCAGTCGCTGTCATATTTTCAGCTGAGCACGTATGAAAACGTGAGTCATTGCCGAATTGTTTATGGATAGCATCAATTAGCGATGTTTTAGTAAATGCAGTCTTTGAAGAAAGGATCATTTGTAAAACTTCATGACCATGTATTGATGACATATTGAGTACCCTAAAAAATAAAAGATATATTAATTATGCATCTTTATGAGAGGGTATCTTTGTTTTTAATCATAAAAAGCGATGACATTATATCATCGCTTAAAAAGAGCCTTATTTTTCACTTCGCTGAAGTATTTTTTGCATTTCATCTTTAAGATGAAGCTTTTCTTTTTTTAGTTTGGCAACTTCATCGTTATAGCCAGCTCCGTTTGGACCTTCTAGTTTAGCAATTTCTTGATCGAGTCGATGATGTTTATCGTAGAGAGCTTCAAAGCGGGGATCACTATTTCTTAATTGAGAAACAAGGGATTGTTGATCTGAGAACATATAACCTCCTATGAAAAGAAATTGGGTCTCTATTTCAGTATAATCATAGATTGGTTATCTGCATGGTAGAGCATCACAAATTTACATTTCATGAAAAAACGTGATTTTTCTTTTTAAAACATTCAGAATTATCCACTCATAGTATTATTTACTAAGATGTTAGCATTCAAACACTAAAAATATTAGTATTCGGATAACGAGTAATAAAAACATCTGAATAATTTTGTTAACGGCGAAGTGTTCGCTGTAAATATGGAGAGAGTGATGAACAAAGTAATATTATCTTTAGTAGCAGCAATGTCTTTATCTGCGTGTGCACAAGCTACTGACAGTTTAGATAAAGTTGCACCTTATCCTAAGGCTCAAGAAAATCAAGTTCGTCATGTTATCGAGTTAGAGAAAAAAGATAATGAAAGCAATTACCAAGTTGAATTAATTATTGGTAAAGAATTGAAAGTAGATTGCAATCATCAGTGGTTTGGTGCGGATTTAGATGAAAAGAATTTAGAAGGTTGGGGTTATAGCTATTATGTTGTTGGCGATTTAAATGGCCCAATGTCAACAATGATGGGATGTGCTGACAATACGAAAAAAGATGCCTTTGTACAGGCAAATATGGGATCAGATGCCTTTATCCGTTATAACAGCAAATTACCTATCGTAGTTTATGCACCTAAAGATGTTGATGTAAAATATCGTATTTGGTCTGCAGCTGAGACGACTCAAGATTCAGTTAAAAAATAATAGATAACCTTATTTAGAATAGGTCATCATTCGCTAAAAAGCCCTTTGTTATTGAGACAAAGGGCTTTGTTGTTATTTTAGCTAGATATTAGCGAATAACTAAAACTGACATTTTGGCATGTCGTACAATTGATGACGCTGTTGAGCCTAATAAATAAGAGGAAACATTAGGTCTATGTGAAGCAATCGCAATTAAATCAGCATCAATGTGACGGGCATATTCTAAAATCTCATCTTTTGCGTTACCAACGCCAACATTACATACAATTTGCTCATCAGGAATTTTTGCATCTTTAATCATTTCTTGTAGCGCAACAAAAGCAAGACGAGTACGTTCTGAAGAATCTTTGAATTTTTCAGGAATCGCAGCAAACTCGATACCAAAGAAAAGTTCAGCATTAGGAATAACGGTGAGGAAGTGGATCTCAGGTTTACCCACCTTTGCTATTTGTTCAATGTGAGCGATTAGTTCCTGAGAAAGTTCATCTTCTAAAATATCAATGGGAACTAGGATTTTCTTATACATTACAAACCTCACTTAGCGTTAGTTTAAAATATTTACCATTATCGCTTAATAGTAAAAAATAGCTGTGATCTGTGTTTTAAATAAGAGTGAGAATGATTATTTACTGCTTTACATTATTAAGCATTAAAAATTAAAAACAGACTAAAATAATATTAACAATATAATGAAAAATAAGTTATATACCTTAACTTGTTGACAGAAAAGCACATTAATAATGTCGCATTAAAAATAAACTTTTATTTTTTTCATTAAAAATAGAAAATGCATAAAAGAATGATTATCAATTATATTATTGTTTTGTATCTATAAGATTTTATTGATAAAAATAAGAGACAGAAAGATTTAAATATGGCATATTAATAGGCAATGGCATCTCAATATGATGTCTGGACAGCAATCTTAGTCCCTAAACTGGATTGTTATTCAGAGTCGTCCTTTATCCTCACCAATGAGTTATGGAACCTGAAATAACCTATGGAACTCTATTTATCTATGGCAATAGAGTAGGCTATTTAAAACCAAATAAGATTATTATTATGACACATAATCACATTGATGATATTGAGTTGGATCGGGCTGATAATAAACAGTCTGAAAAATTTAAGGCAGCTAAAAAAAGCACGTTAGTGAGTGTTTTTGTCAATATCGTTTTATCCATTTGGCAAATTACAGTGGGCTTTTTCTCACACTCTCAAGGTTTAATTGCTGATGGTATTCACTCGCTTTCTGATCTTATTGCTGACTTTGTTGTTTTAATTGCCAATAAAGGTAGTCAGAAACAACCTGATGCGGATCACCCTTATGGGCACTTTCGTTATGAAAATGCGGCATCACTTATTCTTGGGACTATTTTATTAATTGTTGGTGTCGGAATGGTATTTTCTGCCATTCATAAAATTTTAGATCCATCTACTATTCCTGAAGTTCATAGTGTTGCTTTATATGTGGCTTTACTTGCATTAGCGGCTAAAGAAGGATTATTCCGCTATATGCTTGCGGTTGCAAAAAAAGTGGACTCAACTATGTTAGTTGCAAATGCTTGGCATGCGCGTTCTGATGCTGCTTCTTCATTAGTTGTTGCAATTGGTATTATCGGAAGTTTGGCTGGATTTAAATTTTTTGACCCATTAGCAGCATTAATTGTCGGACTATTTGTCGGCCGTATGGGATGGCGTTTTACTTATCAAGCTCTGCAAGATTTAATGGACAGAGGGGCAGATGAAGAAACGCTAGAAGAGATTAAACAGATGCTGGTTTCAACACCGGGCGTGCAAGGCGTTCATGATTTAAAGACTCGTCGTTCAGGTGATTATTTACTTGTAGACGTTCACCTTGAAATCAAAGGTGAACTCACTGTCAGTGAAAGTCATGAGATTGTTGTAAATGCACGTAATAAGGTTTTGCAAAATAAACAGATCCTGAGTGTGATGGCGCACGTTGATCCCGCTTAAACTTATTTGAGTATCTAATAAAAAAGGTAATGATAGATTTTCATTACCTTTTTTTGTATCTCAAAAAGCGCTATTTACCACTTTAGAAATTGACGCAGTTTTCTTTTATATTATTACTCAGTGCCGCAATTAGATTATCGACTGCACATTCAGCCATCGCATAGCGAGTCTCTTTTGTTGCAGAGCCAATATGCGGAACAGCGACGACATTCTTCATTGTTAATAAAGGTGAAGATGAAGATAGAGGCTCTTTTTCAAAAACATCCAGCCCAGCACCAGCGATCTCTTTTTGTTCTAATGCACTGATGAGTGCTAATTCGTCCACCACTGCGCCACGTCCTGCATTAATTAAATAAGCATCAGGTTTCATCATCGAAAATTGTTTTTGACCCATTAAATGATGCGTTTCTGGTGTTAATGGTAACGTGATACAGACGAAATCAGATTGCTGTAATAAGTCTTCTAAAGAACAATGCTTTGCAGAAAATTTATCATTCACATCTGTATATTCTGTACGTGAGTGATAAAGAATATTCATATTAAAACCAAAATGTGCACGTTGTGCCAAAGCTTTTCCTATTCGGCCCATACCAATAATACCCATGGTTTTATGATGAACATCAGTACCGTACCAATCAGAAGTGATACCTTTAACCCATAAACCTTGTTTAACATTATCAGCAAGTTCAGGAACTCGTCTTGCTACGGCAAGTACTAATCCCATCATGGTATCTGCAACGGTATCTGTTAACACGGTTGGAGTATGCATTAGTTTGATATTACGTTTGGTGAGTGCATTAACATCAACATTATCATAGCCAACAGAAACTGTTGAAACGGCTTTTAAATGAGGGGCTTGGTTAATGAAGTTTTCATCAATATTGCCACCAGCACCGAGTAGACCAGAAGCATTGGCAAGTGCGGAACGAAAATTATCAGATCCTAAAGAGAGCGTTTTAAATTGTTTGATATCAGCAAAATCAGATAGTTTTTTGTACAGTTTTTCAGGAAGATCTTGGTAGAGCAAGACAATCGGCTTCATTATGTTCTCCATTAGATACTCGTCATTCTTCGATACTCGTCATACTTCAAGCCACAGCGTTGTTGGCTACGTTCATTCGCACTAGTCACATACTAATGTATGCTCCTAGCGACTCATTCACTTGCCGCCTAGCTGTGACTTGAATTATTTAGAGTATCTATGCAATAAAACACTTATTAAGTTATTCAATAAAACACTTATTAAACTGTAAGCATTTTATTGAGAGTGTTCATACCCCGCTTAAACATATTAGCAGGGAAGTTAATAAGGTATGATAAAGCGTATTGAATGTCAGTTTTATCATGTAATTAACTAATTGATTGGGCTGTAATCGTTTACTTTAAATGGGTATTATTTTTAGTGATGAAGAGGTGGGATGTATTACGTATTTTATTAACATACTGTAATGTAATTCTAAACTAAGATTTTTATAAAGTTTAAGTGTGTGCGAAAAGCGTGTAAACGTTTACACTAAATGTCGGTTTGATCACGAAATGATTCGATTGATCTTGCTAAACTCTGTGTCAGTGAACAGAAACCGTCTTGCGCTTTTCCGTTGAATTGAATCAAAAGAGGTGAATGTGGAAATATTAGTGACAGGTGGTATGGGATATATCGGTAGTCATACTTGCGTACAAATGATTGAAGCAGGCATGACACCAATTATTTTAGATAACCTTAGCAATGCGAATGAAGAAGTCCTTAACCGTGTTGAAGCCCTAACAGGTAAACGCCCTCTGTTTTATAACGGTGATATTCGTGATGACCAGTTATTGGCATCAATCTTTGCTAAGCATTCTATTCAGTCTGTTATTCATTTTGCGGGATTGAAAGCGGTTGGTGAATCTGTTCAGAAGCCAATTGAATATTATGACAACAATGTTAATGGCACATTGGTGCTAGTGCGTTGTATGCGTGATGCGGGCGTAAAAAGCATTATCTTTAGCTCATCTGCGACAGTTTATGGTGACCCTCAAGTTGTTCCTATTACTGAAGATTCGCCAGTAGGGGGCACAACTAACCCTTATGGCACCAGTAAATATATGGTTGAGCGCATTTTATCTGACTTATTTGTTGCGGATGAAAGTTGGTCTATTAGTTTGCTACGTTACTTTAACCCAGTAGGGGCGCATCCATCAGGTACGATGGGGGAAGATCCTAAAGGTATTCCTAATAATTTAACCCCTTATATTTCTCAAGTGGCAATTGGTCGTCGTGAACAAGTGGCTGTCTTTGGTGATGATTACCCAACAAAAGACGGTACAGGTGTTCGTGATTATATCCATGTTATGGATCTGGCTGATGGTCATATAGCAGCATTAAATGCGTTAGGTAAAAAAGCGGGCTTACATATTTATAATCTGGGAACAGGTAACGGTACTAGTGTGATTGAAATGATTGAAGCATTTCGTAAAGCTAGTGGTAAACCTATCCCTTATCAATTACAAGCTCGTCGTCCTGGCGATATTGCAGAATGTTGGTCAAGCCCTGCAAAAGCAGAGAAAGATTTACACTGGAAAGCTATTCGTTCAATTGATGATATGGCTGCGGATGCTTGGCGTTGGCAGTTACAAAACCCAAATGGTTATCTGAAATAAGATTTTAAGTATTCAGATAATCTTGAATAAATAAGAGAGAAGGTTATGTCAAAACTGATTTTTGATCCTGTTGAACATCCTCATCGTCGTTATAATCCGCTAACTGGCCAGTGGATTTTAGTTTCACCACATAGAGCGAAACGACCTTGGAATGGCAAAGATGAAAAGCCTCAGATTGCGACATTTCCCTCTTATGATCCTCACTGCTATTTGTGTCCGAATAACACCCGAGTCTCTGGTGATAAAAATCCAGATTACACCGGAACGTATGTCTTTAATAATGACCACTCTGCGTTGTTACAAGATGAATATTATGTTGAGCCCTCATCAAATCCTTTATTTCAAACTCAAGCAGTAAGAGGAATTAGTCGAGTCGTCTGTTTCTCTCCTGATCATGGAAAAACTATTCCTGAATTACCCGTCAGTAGTTTACGTAAAATTGTTGATACTTGGGATAACCAAATAGAAGAACTCAGCAAAGAATACCTTTGGGTTCAAGTGTTTGAGAATAAAGGAGAAACGATGGGGTGCTCTCAACCTCATCCTCATGGACAGATTTGGGCGAGTGATTTCTTACCTAATGAATTAGCGCGAAAAGATACGCAATTAAAAGCTTATTTTGAAAAATACGGGCGCAATCTATTAATCGATTATGTTGATGCTGAATGTAAAGATACAAGTCGCACTGTCGTTGAAACAGAGCATTGGCTGGCGATAGTACCTTATTGGGCTTCTTGGCCTTATGAAACGATGTTATTACCTAAAGTACATATTCGTAGAATGAGTGAATTAAATAGTGCTCAGCGAGATGATCTTGCTATTGCCATGAAAAAATTAACAAGTCGTTATGATAATTTATTCCGCTGTTCTTTCCCTTATTCCATGGGATGGCATTTTGCGCCTTCTTTTAAAGATGATAGAAATATCGATCATTGGCAATTACATGCGCTTTATTATCCACCATTATTACGCTCAGCCACTGTACGAAAATTTATGGTGGGATATGAAATGCTGGCGGAATCGCAAAGAGATCTAACGCCAGAACAAGCTGCGAATAATTTACGTCAATTAAGTGACATTCATTATAAAGAGCAACGTTAATGACCTGCGATATGGCAAGGTATTTTAATTAATCTGCTTTTTGCGCACGAAATAAATTAAATCAAACATCTCATTATTTACATAATGTTGTGGTGGGATTTTTATTACTTAATTTTAAGCTAAGGATTTATTATGCAGGCACTTATTAATAATGTGACTCGTTCATTTTCATCTATTTTTGGTTACGCACCTACACATTTTATTCAAGCGCCTGGTAGGGTAAATCTTATTGGTGAGCACACTGATTATAATGATGGGTTTGTTTTACCTTGTGCCATTAATTATCAAATGGTCGTTGCCGCAGCAAAACGAGAAGATAACATTATTCGTGTCATTGCGGTTGATTACCAAAATGAAGTTGATGAATTTAACCTTGATAACAGTATTGAGTTTTTACCTAATAAAATGTGGGCTAACTATGTTCGTGGTGTTATTCATTTTCTACAAAAAGATAACTACTCTTTTCATGGTATGGATATCGCGATATCTGGAAATGTTCCTCAAGGTGCAGGATTAAGTTCTTCTGCTGCGTTAGAAGTTGCCATTGGCCAAACGCTTAAAACACTTTATCAGTTACCTATTAGCCAAAAAGAGATTGCATTAAATGGCCAAAAAGCAGAAAACCAATTTGTTGGTTGTAACTGTGGCATTATGGATCAGCTTATTTCGGCTTGTGGTGAAGAAAATCATGCACTATTAATCGATTGTCGTTCATTAGAAACGTCAGCCGTAACGATGCCTGAAAATATGGTTGTGATGATTATCAATACCAATAAAAAGCGTGGCTTAGTTGATAGTGAGTACAATACCCGTCGCCAACAGTGTGAAGAGGCCGCTCATATTTTAAATGTGACTGCATTAAGAGATGCCTCATTAGAGGATCTAGTCGCTAAAAAAGCATTAATGAGTGATGTGGTTTATCGTCGGGCACGCCATGTTATTACTGAAAACAGCCGTACATTAGACGCCGCAGAAGCCTTACGCCGTGGTGATTTAACCACATTGAGTCAGCTAATGATGCAATCACATCACTCAATGCGTGATGATTTTGAAATCACAGTCAAAGAGGTTGATTCATTGGTTGAAATCGTGAAATCGGTGATTGGTGATCGTGGTGGAGTAAGAATGACGGGTGGTGGATTTGGTGGTTGTGTCGTAGCATTAGTGACACCAGATTTAGTTGATAAAGTCGTTGACTCTGTTAAGGCGCAATACGAAGCTAAAACAGGATTAAAAGAAACTATTTATGTCTGCTCTGCAAGCCAAGGAGCGGGCTATTCGGAGGCAAAATAATGGCGACTAATGAGCTTCGTTTTCTTGAACCTGAACAAATGACAGCACAACCTGCATTAGATGGAAAACCTGCACAAGTCGTGGTGCTTAAAAATCGTTTTGGTATGTCTATTTCTTTAATGGATATTGGTGCAACGTGGTTAACTTGTATTGTACCGGTTAATGGATATCGTCGAGATGTGTTATTAGGCTCTGCGGATATGAATGCCCATAAACAACAAACAGCATATTTAGGCGCAACGGTTGGACGATTTGCTAATCGCATTGCAGGGGCTAAATTTGTAGTAGAAGGTCAAGAATATAAAATTAGTGCGAATGAAGGCCAAAATACCTTACATGGTGGTAAGCAAAACTTTAGCCATCTACGCTGGGGGATCACTGCGCAATCTTCTCAATCTGTTACTTTCTCACTAATTTCTAATGATGGCGATCAAGGTTTTCCCGGTACTGTGAAAGTAAGTGTAACCTATACACTGACAAATAATAATGAAGTATGCATTGATTATCAGGCGATGAGTGATAAAACTACACCATTAAGCTTAACTAACCATGCTTATTTCAATCTTGCGGGCGAACATACTGAGCGCACAGCACTTGAACATGATTTAAGAATTTGTGCGACTCATTATTTGAAAAATGGTGAAGGCAATATTCCTACGGGTGAGTTTGCAAGCGTAATAGGAACAGGGTTTGATTTTCGAAAATTAAAACGTATTGGCCTTGATTTTATGGTAGATGAGTGCCAAAAAGCCGCAAATGGCTATGATCATGCGTTTATTTTAGATAAAAAAGTGATTGAAGATAAAACCCCTGTTGCAACCGTTATTGCACCTGAGGGTGAGCTCAAAATGGATGTCTTTACAACCATGCCTTCTGTCCAATTCTATACGGGCAACTTTTTGGTAGGAACAAAAGGAAAGAGTCGCCATTACGGCAATTACTCAGGATTGGCATTAGAAACACAATATTTCCCAGATGGCCCTAATCATCCAGAATGGCATGAAAACCAAGGTGTTTTGCCTGCAAATACAGCGTGGAATAGCCAAACAATCTATAAGTTTTACTCGTAACAATAAAAGGAAAGTGTAAACGCTTTCCTTTTCACTATTTATTTGATCTTTTTACTTTTTAAATTTCACTTCTTCGCTGATAATCAGGCCACTTAAATTCTATTACTCCCTTTTTCTTTGTTTGTAGATTAACGGCTCGTTATTTATTAACCATGAATAAGGTGATCCATAAGGAGTGGATATGGCGACTATCAAAGATGTAGCAAAGGAAGCCGGTGTTTCTGTTGCGACTGTGTCTAGAGTCATTAATAACTCGCCGAAAGCAAGCCAAGCATCTATAGAAACCGTTAATGCAGCGATGCAAAAATTAGGCTATCGACCTAATGCGGCTGCAAGGGCTTTGGTTAGTCAGAGTACGCAAACATTGGGTGTTTTAGTGCATGATGTTTCCGATCCCTTTTTTGGCACACTAGTGAAAGCGGTTGATAATGTTGCAAGACAATCAGGAAAACACATCTTGGTCTGTAATGGTTATCATGATGCTCAAGATGAACGCCAATCTATCGAGTTGTTGATTAATAGTCGTTGTGATGGCCTGGTGATCCACTCAAAAGCACTCTCTGATGAAGAATTGTTAGCTTATGCTAATGAAGTTAAAAGCATGGTGTTGATTAACCGCTTTATTCCTGAAATTGCTGAGCGTTGTGTCGCTTTAGATAATTATAAAGGGGCATGGATGGCAACAGAGCATCTGATCCGTCAAGGTCATACCAAAATTGCTTATATTTCATCAACTCATCATATTGAAGATACAACTCAGCGTCTTGCAGGTTATAAAGCTGCATTAGAAGCCAATAACATCAAGTTACCTGAAAGCTATATTGAGTATGGTGAGCCGGAAGGTGAAGGGGGCGAAAAGGCAATGATGCATCTGCTAACCAAATCAATCGATTTTACGGCTGTAGTGACTTACAACGATTTTATGGCTGCAGGGGCTTTATCTGTTCTTGATGAAAATGAAATCCCTGTCCCTGAAAAAATTTCCGTTATTGGCTTTGATGACGTATTAATTGCACGCTATATCCACCCTCGTTTAACCACAGTGCGTTATCCTGTACAAATGATGGCGGAACAAGCTGCAACACTGGCTATCAGGCTTTCTAAAGGTGAAATGCTCGAACAAAAACAACGTATTTTTTCACCAACATTAGTTCAACGTAATTCTGTTTTTAATCTTAGCCACCTCTCTTAATCTTAATTACCTCATTTATTATTCAATCAAGTCGATCCTCTTAATAAGCCCTATAAAATTAAGAGGTTATTTTTACTTGATTTGTGTAATCGTTATCACTTTTTGGTTTTTTTAATAATTATTTAGATATCTGAAATTTATTAAATAAAGTTACCATCGTATTTTAGGCGCAAACTTGGCTTTACTCGTCATGGTAATCGTTTGTTTTCCTACTTTATGATCCATTTACGTAACATAAGCGATAAAATTGTGAACAGAGTAACGGAAAAAGATTGTGAAAACGTTTACATTAAAATCCTATTCTCTCTATGGGTCTGAAAGGAAAATATTATGCATACAGAAGGTGTTGGGTTAAGCACAATAGACTATGCAATTTTTGCCCTCTATGTCGTGATTATTATTAGTCTAGGATTATGGGTTTCTCGTTCCAAGGATGGTGAGAAAAAAGGAACAAAGGATTATTTTCTTGCAGGTAAAACCCTTCCTTGGTGGGCAATTGGTTCTTCGCTTATTGCAGCTAATATTTCAGCAGAACAATTCATTGGTATGTCTGGTTCTGGTTTCTCCATTGGTCTTGCTATCGCATCTTATGAATGGATGGCAGCACTGACATTAATTATTGTTGCAAAATACTTTTTACCAGTTTTTATTGAAAAAGGTATTTATACCATTCCTGAATTTGTTGAGAATCGTTTTAAAAGTCGTAACTTAAAAACCATTCTTGCGGTGTTTTGGTTAGCGTTATTTATCTTTGTTAACTTAACATCGGTACTTTATTTAGGTTCATTGGCATTAGAAACCATCCTTGGTGTACCAATGATGTATGCCATTATTGGTTTAGCATTATTTGCAGTTATCTATTCACTTTATGGCGGACTCTCTGCTGTTGCGTGGACAGACGTGGTGCAAGTGTTCTTCCTTATCCTTGGTGGCCTATTTACCACAGTATTAGCCGTCAGCTATATCGGCGGAGATGGTGGGATCATGGAAGGTTTGAGCAAAATGACACAAGCCGCGCCAGATCACTTTAAAATGATCTTAGAGAAAGATAACCCGCAATTTATGAACTTACCGGGTATCGCGGTGCTGATTGGTGGTTTATGGGTTGCTAATCTTTATTATTGGGGCTTTAACCAATACATTATCCAACGTGCTTTAGCCGCTAAATCTATCAATGAAGCACAAAAAGGGCTCGTGTTTGCAGCGTTTTTAAAACTGATTGTGCCTGTTCTGGTCGTTGTGCCTGGTATTGCTGCATTTGTTATTACCACTAACCCTGAATTAATGGCGGGGTTAGGGACAATGGCACAAGAGCATATCCCAACGTTATCACAAGCAGATAAAGCCTATCCTTGGTTAACTCAGTTCTTGCCAGTAGGTGCAAAAGGTGTTGTTTTTGCTGCACTTGCCGCTGCAATAGTTTCATCTTTGGCATCTATGCTTAACTCTATCGCGACTATTTTCACGATGGATATCTATAAAGAATATATTGGACCAAAAGCTTCTGAAACACGGTTAGTGAATGTGGGTCGTATTAGTGCAGTAGTTGCTTTAATTATTGCTTGCTTTATTGCGCCATTATTGGGTGGTATCGATCAGGCATTCCAATATATTCAGGAATATACAGGTTTAGTAAGCCCAGGAATTTTAGCGGTATTCCTCCTAGGTTTATTCTGGAAAAAAACGAATGCAAAAGGTGCAATTATTGGTGTGGTCTTATCTATACCGTTCGCATTGTTCCTAAAATTAATGCCATTGGGTATGCCATTCCTTGATCAAATGATGTACACCTTTATGTTTACAACAGTCGTAATTGCATTAGTTAGTTTAACTTCAACGAAAACAGATGATAGTGAAGGCGCTATTGCATTAACTGATAAAACGTTTAAAACACAGAGCGGTTTTAACATCGCTTCCTATGCCATTATGATCATCTTGTGTGTGCTTTACGCGGTATTCTGGTAATAACAAGATTGTGATTGGTTAATTTTCTAAATCTAAAAATACTCTACACAACGATAAAAAGCAGATGGTTATACCATCTGCTTTTTTTGTGTTCGAGATTTGCTATTTCTGTACTTAATCTGAATAGCGTCAATTTTCATTGATGCAGATTAAAAAAAAACATCAAATACGAAAAGAAAAGCATTCTCATGATTATTTGATTAAGATAATATTAATCATTCTCATTACTATAACTGTTATTGATTCAGGGAACTGCTATGAACTTTAAAATGGGTGTTTTAACAGCCTGTATTTTATCTGCCTCTTACCCGCTGTATGCACAAGAAAACAAAGAAGAAAAACTTGTTGTATCAGCATCAGGGTTTGCTCAACAAATTACAGATGCACCAGCAAGTATCACCGTGATCAGCAAAGAACAACTCGCAAAGAAACCCGTTCATGATTTAGCGGATGCAGTAAAAGGTGTTGAAGGTGTTAGCATTAATGGTAATGCCAATAAACAAGAAATCACGATGCGTGGTTTACCAGGCGAGTACACACTTATTCTTGTTGATGGCCGTCGTCAAAATAGCCGTGAGTCACGTCCGAACGGGAGTGGCGGTTATGAGGGCGGTTTTATTCCACCAGCAGATGCGATTGAACGTATAGAAGTTATTCGTGGACCAATGTCGTCTCTGTATGGTTCAGATGCAATGGGTGGTGTTATCAATATCATCACGAAACCAGTAACAAAAGAGTGGCATGGCTCTGTTGCACTTGGCGGTACACTGCAACACAACCGTGATGCAGGTGACTCTATTAATGGTGATTTTTATCTTTCAGGGCCGTTAATTGAAGATAAATTAGGCTTACAGCTTTACGGCAGTAGCTACTTACGTGCAGAAGATAAAATCACTTATGGTCAAGGCCGTAATGACAATAAAAATATTACGGCGAAATTGGCATTCACCCCGACGGATAATCAGACCATTTTATTAGAAGCGGGTCGCAATACGTTACAGCGTACAACGACACCGGGTAAATCCATGAGCGAGTTTACCAATCGTGGTGGGCGTCTTGATAAAAATAAAATGCTGGAAACTAATAACGATCGTAATCATTGGGCATTAACTTATAAAAATCAATTTGATATTCTGCATTCTGAATTAAGTGTCTACCAAGAACAGACTAAGCGTATTCAAAAAACAGAAGCGGTTGATAAGGAAACTGGGAATAGCTATAAATATTACGAAGCACGTCGCCCTGAAATTACCAATACTGTTTTTGATGCAAAATTTACTGCTTTTTTACCTTCAAATGTGATGACCTTTGGGGGGCAATATCAATATTCACGTTTAAAAGATGAATCTTCTCTTGGTGGAAAAGAAGTTAAGCAATCTACTATTACTGCAGATCAAAAAGCGCTATTCCTTGAAGATGAATATAGCGTAACAGATAATCTCGCACTAACAGGTGGTGTGCGTCTTGATGATCACGAATATTACGGTAATCACTGGAGCCCAAGAGCCTATGCCGTTTATCATTTAACGGATGAATTCACGTTAAAAGGTGGTGTGGCGAAAGCTTTTAAAGCACCAAGTTTGCGTGAAATCAGCCCTGAATATGGCACTTCAACAGAAAAAGGTCGTGCGATTATGTATGGTAATCGTGATTTAAAACCTGAAACTTCTGTTAGCCAAGAAATTGGTATTGGTTATGATAATGGGGATGGTGTTACTGCAAGTGTGACTTTCTTTAATACCAATTTTAAAAATAAGTTAACGAACTACGATACTGGTGAAATAGATCCTATTACAGGTTTAAAACTGTACCAACACGATAATGTGGGTAAAGCAAATATTAAAGGGATTGAAACGGCGGTTGGTTTCCCAATTACGGAAAGCTGGCATGTTAATGCTAACTACACTTATATTGATTCAGAACGTAAAAGTGATGATGAAAAGTTAGCTTCTGGTGAGTCATTAAAAGGCTACCCGCTTGATATGACCCCAAAGCACAGCGCCAATGCGCGTGTGGATTGGCAGTTTGATGAAGCAACCAGTTTTTATGCCAATACCGCTTATACGGGCAAGCAAATTTGGGCTGCACAACGTAACGGTTACACTGGTGCACGTTATCGTAGTGGTTACACAACCTTTGATTTAGGAATGACCTACAACTTTAATAAAAATACTATGTTTAACTTTGCGGTATTAAATATTACAGATGAAACAGGCCCTGCTGTAAATGATAAAGGTGGTAACTGGGTTGTCGATGAAGGCCGTCGTTATTGGGCGAATATTAAATATAGCTTCTAATCGAGCCTAAATTAACATAAACCCCGTATTAAATATGGGGTTTATTTTTTTATGCCTCTCTATTATTTTCATCTAATGATTCATTTTTTAAATTACCGACAGAGTATCTGATTTATGCGAATACTAATGTTATGTGGAATGATTATGTTATCTGCGGTTGCTCAGGCTAGGCCTAACCAAGAAGTTCCTGAAATTGAGTCTCAGGCTCACTCTTATTATCAAATTACAAATAAAGAAGTGGCATATGAAGGAAAACAATATCGCCTCTTTCTTGCTATCCCTAAAAATACGACTAAAACAGCGTTAATTTATAGTGTCGATGGAAATGCGCAGTTTCCGTTGATGATAAACGAAGCCATAAAGCAGAAAAATAAACCACTGCCTGCTATTATCAGTGTGGGATATGTGGGCGATAAAGCTTACTTTATTACAGAGAGAACGCATGATTATACACCAAGTGTAAAAGGTGAAGCATTTAGCCGAGGCGGAAACGCAGAGAATTTTTATCAATTTTTCTTAACGCAAGTAAGGCCTTATACGTTAGAGGAACTCGCCAAAGAACAAGTCTCTATTACTCAGCAATCTCTGTTTGGTCACTCTTTTGGTGGTGTATTTACCCTCTATGTTTTATTCAATCATCCTGAAACATTTCAACGTTATATCGCAGCAAGCCCGTCATTATGGTGGGGAAAAGGCGAATGGGTGAAAAAAGTGCAATGGCAGGCTATTCCTAATGATATTTCTATTACAATAACCTTGGGTGAAAAAGAAGAAAGTCCAGATTTAAGTCGATTAAGTGAAGAACAACAAAAAAATTATCAAGAGCGTAGTAGTTGGTTAACACAACGTCAGTTATGCCAATATCTATCAGACGCGGGAAAACAGTGTGAGTTTTATCTGTTTGAGGGGAAAGGGCATGGGGGTTCAATTCCTGATGCGATTAATATTGCTTTAGAAAAAAGCATAGAATAAACAAAAACATCCCTTTATTTTTAGCTATCCTATCGAGTAATGATAGGATAGTAATGAATATTTATTATTGTAGTTTTTATTTAATACGTATTTATTCGTAATTTTCTTAATAAAAAATACTTATCTTTTAATAAAAATAAATATCAGATTAGAGCTATTTCTTTTTGGTAGAAAAAGACGATAATCATGATTGATATAAATAAAATTGTTTTCTGACATTAGATTTTATAATTTTATTTATCATCATTTAAGCGCTATATTCGCGTCTCCTGAATTTAGGGACGCCATCCACTGTTTTCACCTTTGTTTCTTTTATCTTTCCTAGATAAAAGAACAGCCTCTATCAGGCATCGAGAAAACAGCGCATCATCAACCGTTTTGATTGTGGAGACGAGGGTAGTGAAACAGAACACTACTTTGGTACGCAAAGGCGACAGTACATTAGTACCTGTGGCTGGGTTAACGGTATTTGCTATCGCGTCAGGCTATTTAATGAGTTTAATTCCACTGTCTATGAGCAGTTTTGGAATGGACACACTTTATGCCAGTTGGTTAGCAAGTATTTATTTTATTGGATTATTAATAGGTTCAGTCATGATAGAACCTATTATTGCAAGAATAGGGCATCGTCTTTCTTTTGTTGCATTTTTATTATTGCTGGCAGTGACTGTCGGTGTATTGCCTTTAATGCCTTATTTATCAGCATGGATGGTTTTCCGTTTTATTGGTGGTATGGCGGTTGCAGGTATATTTGTTGTTGTCGAATCATGGCTATTAATTGGCGATAATCCTAAAGAGCGAGCTAAACGCTTAGGTTTTTATATGACCTCGCTTTATGGGGGCACAACATTAGGGCAATTGGCGATTGGTGCAATTGGTACACAGGGCGCTATCCCATTTATGGCGATATTAGTTTTGCTATTAATCGCCGTATTACCACCTTTGTTTTTTAAACAAGGGCAACCACAAGGGCATGATCATAAAAGTTTGTCACTTAAGCAGATGAGCCGATTAAATAAAGCAGCTTTAGTAGGCTGTATGGTGTCTGGCGTTGTGATGGGCAGTATTTATGGCATGATGCCATTGGCTTTAAATCAAGGGCAATTTACAACAGACCAAATAGGTGTGTTGATGGCGGCGATTATTTTAGGCGGCATGGTGGTTCAGCCTATTATTAGCAAATTGTCTGTGATGATAAGCAAAACACTGTTATTAGCGATGATGTGTTTAGTGGGTGTGTTTGCTATGGGACTGACATATCTTTCTAGCGATTATATGGTGCTTATTATTGCACTGGCGCTATTAGGAATGTCTTCTTTTGCTCTTTATCCTATCGCTATTACATTAGCGTGTGATCATGTGAATGCTAGCTATATTGTCGCTATTACACAAGTAATGCTATTAAGTTATAGCATTGGTTCTGCAATCGGGCCTTTAGGGGCGGGTATGTTTATGGCGCAAGCCAATAACGGCATTATGAATTTCTTCTTTGTAGTGTTATTAGTGACGGCAATTTACATGCTCTTTGCAAGTTTACGTCGTAAAAGTCATATTGTGTTGAACTAAACCGTTTTTCTTACTTGTTCTCTTTCTTACTTTCTTTCTCTTATTTATCAGCCGAGCTTACCGTAAAGGTGGCTCGGTTTTTTATATCTACTCTAAAAAGAATTAAGACTTCCCTTATATTTTTATACTGTGTTTTATCAGTATAAACAGATAATGTCATTTCTTTCGTAAATAATGGATTTAACTTTTTCATGGAGAATACTCAGTGAATATAATGAAAATTAGCATTTTACTCTTACTCACTATGCCTTTTTCAAGTGCCCAAGCGATAACCTCAGAACAAAATAAAAAGCTGGTGGAGTACGCTGCTGATTTACCAAGAGCCGTATTTTACGACTCTGATTATCGTAAAATAGATTACCCAATGGGAGATGTACCAGCCTATAAAGGGGTATGTAGTGATGTGATCATTCGTAGCTATCGTGGCATTGATATCGATTTACAAAAATTATTGCATGAAGATATTAAAGCAAATTTTTCAGCTTACCCAAGTAAACGAATGTGGGGGTTAAATAAACCTGATACGAATATAGATCACCGTAGAGTTCCTAATTTAGAAGTCTTTTTCACACGAAAAGGAAAAGTAAAACCGATTACAAAAAATGCAGAAGATTATGTACCAGGCGATATTGTAAGCTGGCGTTTAGATAATGGACGGCCTCATATTGGGATTGTAGTAAATAAGAAAAGCGGGGATAACCAACGCTATCTAGTTATGCATAATATCGGGTTTGGTCAAGTTGCTGAAGACGTTTTATTTTCATGGAAAATAACGGGTCATTTTACCTACTAAATAGGTGAAAAAGAAAAATTGAAGCGTTCAGTCTTTTGTGGAAAATAAAATAGAAGTAATAGCAGTAAAATAAATCTGAATTTAAATAATAAGTAAAATAATGCCCATACCGATTTTATCTAAGTATGGGCATTATTTCTGGGGGAGAATATTTTCATCAGAAATATTCATAATTATTCCTCTAAGCCACCGAGTAACATACTAACGACAGCAGTAGAACAGATAAAAGAAAGGAAAAGGATAAAAAAAGAGCTACCGATCATAATGCCCTCCAAATTTATTGCTATTTTTAAATAAAAAACCTCACTAAACAAATGTTATTAACACATTACCTTATATACTAGGTCATTTAAAAATAAAGTCAAACTAACGTATTATTTAATAATGATTTTTTGTTTTTAAATTTTATTTTTATAAAAATAAATGTATTGGATGGTATTAAATGATCAGGAGGGGCTTAACCCCTCTGATGTCTTACGCGGTGTGAGGCAAGATGGTGTGAGTTAATGGAGGCAAACCATAAGCCGCTCTTGCACGATCACAAGCTTCATTAGGAATGCCATTTACCCAAGATTGTTGAAACTCACGGCAAGGAGAAGGGCGTTGTTCGTAGATAGAACAGCTTACACACTCTCCAACTTCACCAATCAGTTTTTCACAACGCGGTTTTTTAGAGTTGGTTCCTTTCATGCAAGAGAGAAAAGGCGTTAACGGTTCTGTTAATTCATCAGGAACCACCCCTCCACCACTTACCATTTCTGCCCAATAGAACGAAACTCTAAAATAGGCGCAACAAGCACCACAATGCATACAGGGATTATCCTGCATATAAATAAAATCGTTAGAATGTTTGCTCATACCAGATACCATTTTATCTGACGTTAAAGGGATAAAACGCACGTTTTAAGGGTGCGGTAGCTTAAGAGAAGCAAAAAAAAAGACAGAGAAACGATGCTTCTCTTAGAGCAATCATTATGCGCCGAATGAAAAATATTTTTCAAGAGAAATATTTCTGTATATAGAATATATTTATTACAAAACAGACTATTATTTTGGAAAATCTATCTAGGTAGACTATATGACTTAATGGTAAGCGATGGTGCTATTTAGTCCTCTGTAAAAACCACAGTATAAATAGTATTAAAAATAATCATGATATCAGGTTTTAGATAAAGAAAAGCCTTATCAATTTTGATAAGGCGATAATAAAAGAAGCATAAAGAAACGTTGAAAAAACGAGTTAACGATATCTACTAATAGGCTTTTCTAAAAGGGGCCTTTAAAAATAAATAAGGCACCAGCACCAATTAAAAGAAAACCAATAAAATGATTTAAGGTGAAGTTTTCTCCCAAGTAAGTGACCGAAAAAATAGCGAAAATAGTTAATGTGATCACTTCTTGTATGGTTTTTAATTCTGCCGCGCTGTAGTAATTATGACCAATACGATTTGCGGGTACAGCAAAACAATATTCAACAAATGCAATCAACCAGCTTAAAATAATGACAACAATAAGAGGTTTATTGCCATATTTTAGATGGCCATACCAAGCGAACGTCATGAAAACGTTGGAAATAATTAGAAGAATAATAGGCGTAAATTTGTAGAACATATTGGAGATACCACGAGTCGTTTTTAGGCAAAATTATTGCCAATAAGAAAGGTATGAGATTACTGCAAAAAAAGTAGATTTTCTATTGTGATGATAAGAAAAAAATAGCCAAAAATTAAAAGGTTGGTCTTTCTTTCCCTATAAGAAAGTTTGTAATTTTATCAACAAAAAACAAAGTTGAAGTAATAAATATCTATTTTTAAAATTATTGGCTGAATTTTAATCTATGGATGTTGTGTTAAATAACATTTTTTCAATAAAAAATAAGAAAAATAGATTCAAACCCAAAAGGCATTAATAATGTTTTCTTATTATTACTTGATTGAAATTTAAATTTATCGAGTAAGATACGATATATCCTAAAATGATGCTGTTCGCACTAATAGATGTGATATTAGTTATTTAATACATTATGTTGAGTATAAATTTTATTATAAATTCCTATAAGGAGTTCGCGTGAAGATAAGTTTATTTCTGATCTCTTGTAGCTTACTTACAGTTAGTTTTTTCTCTTCGGCACAAGGCAAATACGATCCTTTAGCAAAATGTTATGAAGTGACAGCAAATCAGCCGAGAACAGCGGTGCAGGCTTGTTTACTGGATGAATTAAAACTGACAGAGCAGCAAATGAATGTCATTTATGACAAAAGTAAGAGTGATCTTGAAGATACTGATTCTGTTGCTGCAAAAAGTGCCATTGATGCATTAGCCAGTTCTCAGCAGCATTTTATTCAATTTCGAAGTGCTGAATGTCAACGACAATCCGCATTATTAATGGGGGGATCAGGGGCTGGAGATGTTTTGTTAGCATGCGAAATAAAATTAAATCAATGGAGAGCAAAAATTTTATTGAATAATTAATTGGCGAATAATAGAGAAAAACCCAAAAGCGATTAACTTATCTTTTGGGTTTGATTTAGGAGTCAATGATTGACTCTGACTGTTAGTTATTTTGTTATCGTTTTAATGTTATTTTATTTTGAATTAGCAATCTTCAATAATAAGATAAGCCGCATGAACAGGGCCATGAACCCCCCATACTTTAATCAATTCAATGTCTGCAGTAGAACTTGCACCACCAATTAAATTGATACAAGACGGCATTCTCACGCCTTCTTGCGCCATCTTATGTAGACGCTCAGCAATTTGTGCCACGCGGGGTAAAATATCGCTTTTACGTAGGATAACAATTGAGGTTTCAGGTAATAAACTAACGGCACGCCCTTTTTCTGGGGACGAAAATAAAACAATCCCACCAGACTCCGTTAAACCC
Source organism: Proteus sp. FZP2095 (assembly GCF_023701425.1). Taxonomy (NCBI): domain Bacteria; kingdom Pseudomonadati; phylum Pseudomonadota; class Gammaproteobacteria; order Enterobacterales; family Morganellaceae; genus Proteus; species Proteus sp. FZP2095. Next base: position 1,764,580 of record NZ_JAMQBJ010000001.1, on the reverse strand, counting down.
GCTTCAGCATAAACAATCCCGATTTGCGAGCGTTCAGCATAAACAATGTTTTCGCGTCCGAGAGCTGGATCCCAAATGTAGGTTTCGTATTTTTCGCTAACCGCTTTTGTGACTCCTAGTGCATCTAAACGCTCATCACCACTTATTACCACTGAGCCTTTACAATCATAACTTTCACAGAGTTCAATTAGGCTATTAATAACTTCATCAGGTTTAGTAACAACACATTTCACCATTTGAGTCTGTGCAAAGTCAGTAAACTCTTTGCATAGTTCATCTTGAGTCAAATTAGTTAAGCGAGTTTTCGCTAAATCATTAATCGGTGTAGGTTGTGGCTGTGGCTTATGCGCAATAGGGCGCCCTAATTTTTCAGCAATAGTTTGCAGAAATTCATTACGGTTTTGTTCGTTTAACATATTATTTTTTTCCTTCTGCTTTATGGCGTTTAAACCAACTACGGAAGCTATAACCATCTGGTTTAGGAAGATCACGCGATTCCATCCAATCATTTAGAACACTTATTTTGATTGGTGTAGAACCATTTTTGATCATTAATCCCGCCATTTTCGCACCGACATTCATACCCACTTTCCAAAGAGCTGGGTGTGAATTGAGGTAGTTAAACATACCAGTGACTCGACGCTCTGCTTTCGGTGTTAAACCGGTTTCAGCCATCACTCGACGATGTTTTAAAATCAACTGAGCTAAAGGAATTTTGACTGGGCAAACCACATTACAAGCATTACATAATGAGCATGCATAAGGGAGATCGTGGAAATCTTTATAACCCCCTAATAGTGGTGAAATTACCGCACCAATTGGGCCCGGATAAATTGAGCCATAAGCATGACCACCAATATTTCGATAAGCAGGACATGTATTTAGGCAAGCACCACAGCGGATGCAACGTAAAATATCTTTAAATTGTGAGCCTAAAATTTCAGAACGACCATTATCCACAATCACTAAATGGAACTCTTCAGGGCCATCAACATTGCCTGCTTCACGAGGCCCTGTTACCCAAGTGTTATAACTAGTTAAACGTGAGCCAACGGCGCTACGACATAACATGGTTATCAGTGGATCGACTTCTTCAAAAGTAGGAGCCACACGTTCCATACCCATAACTGCTATGTGGGTTTTAGGTAATGTCGTGGTCATCCTTGCATTACCTTCATTGGTGACTAAACAGACAGTACCTGTTTCAGCCACAGCAAAGTTACAGCCTGTGACACCAATATCAGCAGAAAGGAAATCTTGTCTAATACGTTGTCTAATGAAAAGCGTCATATCTTCCGGTGTTTCACTACCTTCGTAATTGAGTTTTTCATTTAATACTTTACGAATTTGATAACGGTCTTTGTGGATCGCAGGAACCACGATATGCGACGGTGGATCGTTATCCAATTGAAGAATATATTCACCTAGGTCAGTTTCAATGATCTCAATGCCTTCATTTTGTAAGGCTTTATTCATCCCAATTTCTTCGGTGACCATGGATTTAGATTTTACAATCTTCTTCGCATTTTTCTTCTTGGCAACTTCACAAATATAACGAGAGGCATCTTCTGCTGTTTTGGCAAAATAAACATGGCCTCCGTTTTCTGTCACTTTTTCAGACAATTGATAGAGATAAGCATCTAAATTTTCAAGAACATGGTTACGGATTTGTTCAGCGCGATCACGCCATTCCTCCCAATTACCTAGCTCCTTCACCATGATTTGACGGTTAGCCCCAATACGTTCTTGCGCCATAACAACCGCATTACGCATGATTGTGTCTTTCATTTCATGTTCTAGACGAGGTCTGAAATCTATATCACTGGTTTTGATAGACATAAGCAGGCTCCCTTATTGGCTCATTAAAACTTGTGCAATATGCAACACTTTTACAGGACGCTTTTCACGACTTAAACGACCTTGAATGTTGATTAAGCAGCTTGTATCAGCACCAATGACATAATCAGGGCTCACATCCATAATATGTTTTACTTTTTCAGTCACCATTTCACCCGAAATTTCAGACATCTTCACGGAGAAGGTACCCCCAAAGCCACAGCAGGTTTCTGAATTTGCAAAAGGCAACATTTCAAGGCCTTCAACATGTTTTAACAGCGTTAAAGGCTCACTTACAACACCTAGCTTTCTGGTTAAACTGCATGATGGGTGATAAACCGCTTTACCCGGAAGGCGAGCGCCAACATCAACAACGCCAAGGGTGTTAACAATAAAACTGGTTAAATCAATAAGGCGATCGGCAACACCTTGTGCCCGTAATGCCCATTGAGGTTCATCAGCAAGATAAGTTGGATAACCTTTAATGGCATAAGTACAAGAGCCAGCGGGTGAAATAATGGGATAGTCGTTCACTTCCAATGTTTCAATTAACGATTTCATGGCAGGTTTCGCGTTATTTACATAACCGCTATTAAGCGCTGGCTGACCACAGCAACCTTGGCGTTCTTGAAATAAGACTTCACAGCCTAATTTTTCAAGTAACAAGACTGTGTCTCGGGCTGAATCGGCTTTCAGAACATCACCAAGACAGGTCGCATAAAAATTAACTTTCATTAATCGAACTCCAAAACATCGCTCAGATGTTGTCATTTTTACTAAAGATAAAATTCTTTTATTGCTTTGTTATAAGAGGAGAAGGGAGTGGAGTAAACACGCTCCCTTTTCCTTATTAATTAGTTCATTAGGTGATAAATAATGCCAATTTTTGCGCCAAGAATAATTATATAAGCAATACAATATTTTAAGGTTTCACGCATAATGGCACTGCTTTGACCATCCATTTTTGTCGCTGAAACAGCAATGGCGATACTTTGCGGTGAAATCATTTTACCGCCCGTTGCACCAGAGGTATTGGCCGCGGCCAGAATGAATGGATCAATATTAAGTTTAGCTGCCGCGCTGGTTTGTAACTTACCAAACAGCACGTTAGAGTTGGTGTCACTACCTGTTACAAAGGTTCCTAATGCACCGATCACTGGAGCAATAAAGATAAAGCCCGCACCCGTGAAATCGACTAAGGTTTCAGCAATACTGCCAATCATGCCACTGAAATCCATAACAGTTGCCATCGCTACGATTGCCGTGATGGCAATAATGGAATTTTTCAGTTGGATAGTGGTTTTAACCAGAACAGAGATCAGTGTTGAAATACTTGCACCTTGAATGGTACCACCCACAAAGCTTGCGAGAATAATCAATACACCCGGAGTACTTAACCAAGCAATAGTCTGATATTCCGTTTGTGTTTCACTTAATACAAACGGGATCTTTGTGGAAATCGCGCCCGCCATGCTTTGGATCGCAGGAAATAAAGGTGAGCACGCTAAGATAAAGATAAAGGTAAACAGATAAATAGAACTTGCTACTAACAACTCTTTCCCAGTGTGCTTTTTGACATTTTTTTGTTTGTCACCACTGTTTTTCATGCGTTTAGCAAGGAAAATAACCACAATTAAGCTGACTAAGCTACCTGCAAACGCTGGTAATTCAGCACCTAAATTAGCAGCAACGATATATTGAGGGATTAGTGTACTAATACCACACATTAAGGTAATAAATCCGACACCTTTAATCGCTTTAATTCCACCACCCGCAATGGCAACAATAACGAAAGGTAACAAGATATTGAATAATCCCAACTGAATAATAATGGTTTTACTCAGTACTAATACATCAAGGCCTGTATTTTGCGCCAAAATAGAAACTGGAATACCAACTGCACCAAACGCGGTAGGGACAGTATTGGCAACTAAAGAGGCAACGGCTGCTTTAAAAGGATCAAATCCGAGTGCAATTAAAATACCGATAGGAATGGCAACCGCAGTACCATAACCCGCAACCGCTTCAAGAAAGCCACCAAAACACCATGAGATAAGCAGAACCTGTACTCGCTTATCATCACTAATGCCAGCCAATACATCTTTAAGTACATCCATGCCACCTGTTTTTAACATTAAGTTATAACTATAAATAGCAGCAAGAATAACAATGATTATCGGCCACAAACCTTTAACTGCACCATAAAGGACAGAGACAGAAGCAAATTGAATGGTGTTGTTCCAATGGAAAATAGCAAGTGCAACAGTTATCACTAAAGATACAAGCACAGCATGGTGAACGGCTGATTTCATTTTTAAGATCATAAAAATCAAAACCGCTAAAGGCACAATGCCTAATAAGAATGATAAGTAGTCTGACATGATTATTTTTATCCTTAAGTTTGCAATTTTTATCGTTTATAACTGCGTTAGCAAACCTATAAGTTGCTCATTATATAATTGTGTAGGGTACTAGGTTTTATTAAAGCTCTACTTTGCTGAAACGATAAATCATAAATAAAAAAAGATAGTTACTAACCTAAACAATGAAAGATATCATCACTTAGGAAATTGTCAGGTTAGATTAGTTGGCTATTGTAGGGAATATTTATTGAGATGTAATAGAATAAAATCAATTGTGTGACAAATATAAAAAAAATCCTTTTTTCTCATTATTTGCTTGTTAATTGTCGTATTTTTTGATGTTCATCAATGTAATTGGATTGCTAATGTTGTTATCAAATTGGTTTTAGATGAAAAAAAGAGCGATATTGATAGTTTTAGCTATGTAATAAAAAGATGAACTTAAGTCTAAAATGCCATTTTTGATGATAAAAATGGCTATCGGCACCTAAAATATACATAAATTAAACTAATGAATTATTTTGGTGGCTATTTAATTAACAAATAGACTAAAATTTTTTTATTTTAATATTTAATTATTCTAAATTTAATCTTTTAAATTATTTTAACTTTTTATTATTTTACTTTTATAACATTTTTCCTTATTTTTTATGTTTTATTCTATTTTATCTTTAATGTCTTGTTATTCTATTTTATTTTTCGTTTTTTATATTTGAATTTAATTTGTTTTTTCTTGTTTTTATTTTTTTTCTTGCATGTTTTTTTGAAATAAAAAATATAATTTTCTTTGTTTGTTCTAATGCGTAAATATTTTCACCCATTATAAAATTATAATTAATTATTATTGCTTCCTTTTATTATCCTTTAATTTAATAATTTTAATTATACAAAACTAATATTTTTATATTAAATGTTTAAATAAATAACAATATGATTTTATCATCAATGATTGACTTCTTTTTACCTCTAGGGTCATGCAATTGCTAGGTTTGTTGCTAATATTAATTGTAATACAAATCAGGTAGATAATGAAAATGTGATGAGTGAGATAAATAGTGAATGAGAATAGTTCTTTCTAATTTTATGTAGCTAAAGGTGTAGGTAAAGTGATCTTGATCGTGTCGATAAAAATAAAAAATTTATTTTTTTTCTTTTTTATACTTCAGAAAGTGTGAAATAAATTATTTCTAATAATAGACAAATATTTATTTGAGGATATTTTTCACCTTTTTTAAGGTGTTCAAGTTGATTGTTATAGAACAAAGATACGTTATGAAATATTTTTGAAGTTATAGTCTCATTTTTCGATGAGATATTAATTTCACTTTGATAATTGTCATACAAAAATGGAAAGGAAAAAAAGTGGCTAAAAAGTGAATGGGGAGATAATTGTTTTTGTTTTAACTACGTAATAATCTCTAGTGAAATGTTTTCTTTAGCGAGTGAATGTATTGCTGTCTCTTTTTAGCGTTATAAGCTTGCCTCACAATAAGTAGCATTATTCCAAGATTATTATGGGAACATTAATAGTGAAAAGATTATTTTCATCATTAAATAGCCCTGTTTTGATAACGGAAATCAGCGATTATGTTAGCGATGTTTTAGGATTTAACATTTGACGCTGTCCATTACCTCTGAAATAAGTTGGAAAATACAAACAGTTTGTCTGATATTGGTAAAATTGTTTACATTTTATTACCGACGTTGTTACAGATAAAAAAAAGAACCAAAGTGTGAGCTAGGTTCCTTTTTTAGTGTGTACGAATAGGGGGTAAAGACTAAGCTTAGCCGGACTAGGGCTATTTTTACATACTAGTTATGTTTAATAAGTATGCATTTTCGAGGTGATCTATTATTTTTTTGGCTACTTAAGAACGTTGTTGATGTAAAGGTCACTTAAATATAGTGTTGAGTGACCTTTATCGTCATTTAATGAATGCCTGGATCAGGCTCGATGGATTTGGAAGTAATTTACTAATTTATTTAGATTCAATGCTTGTTCATTAAGTGAATTCGCAGCAGCCACAGATTCTTCTACTAATCCTGCATTTTGTTGCGTTGTTGAATCAAGCTGACTTATAGCATTATTGATTTGTGATATACCATCGCTTTGCTCATTACTTGCTTGCCCAATTTCTCGTAATAATGTGCTGATATCTTCAACATCGGTGATCATTTTTTGGATTTGTGAGCCAGCTTGCTCAACTAATTCCATGCCTTCTTGTGTTTGAGTTGATGAATTATCGATAAGAGTGCGTATATCATTAGCGGAGTCTGCACTTTTTTGTGCCAGTAATCTGACTTCACCAGCAACAACAGCGAAACCTTTACCGTGTTCACCTGCTCTAGCGGCTTCAACCGCAGCATTTAGTGCAAGAATATTCGTTTGGAATGCAATGGCATCAATTAAGTTAATAATATCTGTCATTTGAGATGACGAGCTATTAATTGCTCTCATTTTTTCTGTCAGCTGGAGCATCATTTCGCCATTATGGTGCACAGCGATTTCAGTTTTTTCAGCGACATTAATCGCATCATGTGTATGATCTGCGGTGTTTTTAACAGTTGAGGTCATTTGCTCCATTGAGCTTGCTGTTTCTTCTACTGATGTTGCTTGTTCTTCTGTTCTTGCCGCTAAGTTTTGGCTACCAGCAGTAATTTGCTCTGCTGCTGACGAAATATTTTCAGCACCGTTTTGTACATTTTGCACAACATCTAATAGGTGCATTTTCATTTCTGCAAGGGTTCGTAATAATATTCCTGCTTCATCATGATAATCAGTCTTCACTTCTTGTGTTAAATCACCATTTGCAATGGCTTTTGCAAAGTTGATTGCCTTCTCTAATGGGAGAGTGATCCCTTTAGTAATAAACCATCCTAAAATACTGCCTACAATAATACTGGCGAGGGTTAATAATACTAAAAATATCCTTTTTTCAATAAAATCATGTTCAACAGCGTCGCCAGCCTCATTCATCTTTTTATTTTGCAATTCAATAAACTCTAATATTTTATCGCGATACTTTAACTGAATAGCGGAAGTTTTCGTGATCAGTTCATTGACTGCGGCGTGTCTGTTATTTTCATTAAATGCCTTCACAACAAAGTTTTGAGAGGTTATATATTGCTGACGAATATCATAAACCTCAGCTAAGATTTTTTTGGACTCAGCATCGTGTGTGGTTTCATCTAATTCTTTCAGCAATTGTGCAACTTTAGCGGTGATCTCTGCTTTTTTGCTCTCTTGCTCAGCCGCTAAACTTCCTTGCTCATCAAGCATAGTGAGTTGCTGGAATATAATAAATTCATTGAAATTATTAATCAGTAAATTGGCTTTGACTGTGGCTGGATAGATATCATCAACGACATCATGAATATCTTGATTCGCACTGTTTAAACCCATTAATGCGAAACCGGAACCCAACATAATTAACATCACAAACGTTGTAAATGCGATAGTTAGTTTTGTACGAATTTTAAAATTTTTAAAGAACATGCTTAACCCTGGATAAATAATAATTAATAAGTATTAGTAACTTATTGAAGAACAAACAGTATCGGTAAGCAGTGACAGAACTTTAGTCATTAAACTAAATAAAGGGAGATAAAAAGGCTTGCATTGATTTTTAACACACTATTTTTATTGTTAAAAAGAGATCTCCTCCCTTTTTTTATCTAAATGTGCTTAGTATTTAAGTTTCATTCAACTTTATAAAATTAAGCTTAAAGTAATGAAAAATTAAAGAGATCCTTTATTTTCCGTTAACAATTGTTTGAGCGGTTTTAATATTTGTTAATTAATTTTGAGATGTTTAGAAGGTAGAATAAAGGTAAAGAGATTATAAGAATGGCTAAATGCACACTATCTAAGACTTGCTCACCTCTGAAATACTTTTGGTTGTGATAAACTGGATGACTTAAAACAGGTGAGTTTATGGTTAATGTGAGATGTGTTTTAACACTCTATATTTCTTAGACTCAATCGACTTAAAGATAACGCTGTATGCGCAGTGTATTTATATTTTTGAGCATATTTATTTTAGGATTTAGTCATATGGCGTATTCCGATCAAACCCTTGTCTTTATAAGACATGGCGAAAAGCCTGATAATGATAGTGGGCAGTTGACCTGTAAAGGATTAAATAGAGCATTAGCACTACCCGATGTGCTTATAAATCAATTTGGCAAACCTGATGCATTATTTGCAGCAGCACCTAAACAAAGTAAATTAGGTAATTCATTACGTTCACTTCAAACGATTTCTCCTATCGCCATTAAAACTTCATTGCCTATCCATCTTCAATATCATGCTAAAGAGATAAAAGAATTACGCGAAGATCTGCTCAGTCAGCAATATGAGAATTCAGTTATTTTTATTGCATGGGAGCACGATAATTTAGTTAAAGTTGCACGAGATATCATGAAACAAGAGGGTGGTGATCCTAAATTAATACCTAAATGGAAAAGTAGTGATTTTGATAGTATCTATATCTTAAAAATTATCCGAGAGGGCGATAAGAAAAGCGTCATATTTGAACAAAAACAGCAAGGTTTAGATAGCGTGTCGGAAGATTGTCCATAATTAATGGATATTTTATTTAATACTTAAAAATAAGATAGATTTTATTTTTACACACAGGCTTGATGCTATGTGAAGCAATGCGAGTAATATATGCAAAATAAAGTTATACGCTCAGTAGAGCACGAGATCAAAGTACGCCTTGTAAACTCATTTACTCGAAATAATAAAGGTGGTAATCCTGCTGGCGTAGTACTTAATCCTCCTCTATTAAGTGATGAACAGAAAATTGCTATCGCTAAAGAAGTCGGCTTTTCTGAAACGGCCTTTGTTTATCAAGGCGAAGAGACTGATTTTAAAGTTGATTTTTTCACTCCTGAAGGAGAAGTTGATTTCTGTGGTCATGCTACATTAGCCGTCTTTTTCACTTTATCTTCACTCAACTTATTGGCTTCTGGCCATTACACACAAAAAACGAAAGCAGGTATTTTAAGCGTAGCGATTGATACTGAAAATGTTGTTATGGAGCAAACACTACCCGTTTCACGACAAGCTCCAAGTGTCGACGATGTGGCTACTGCGCTGGGAATAAATCGCGAAGTTATCTTAGAAACCGGCTTACCCATTGAAATATTTTCAACGGGATTACCCGATATTTTGATCCCCGTACAATTTGGGCAATTAGATATGCTAAAGCCTAATTTTGATGCAATAGCAAATCTAAGTCGTGAATTTAATACTATCGGTTTTCATGTTTTCGAGCTTAGCCAAGATAAAGAAATTACTGCTCATTGTCGCAATTTTGCGCCTTTATATGGTATCAATGAAGAGTCTGCAACTGGGAGCTCTAGTGGCGCTTTAGGTTGTTATCTTGTTAAGCATGTTTTCCCTCATAAAACACATTTTCTATTAGAGCAAGGGCGTGCAATGCAATGCTCCTCTCTTATTCACGTTATTATTGATTCAACGGAAAATACGATTAGTCGAGTGAGAGTGGGCGGAAAAGCGACAACGATAGGCTTGAAGATTATTACCCTTTAAATTACTCGCAGTATTTTATATCAAGTTATTCTTAATAGGCTCTAGTATGAAATCTAGGGCCTTTGTGTTTTTAAGTATTTATATAAAAACAACGTATTTATTGCTTCTTGAATTTTTATTATTGTTCGCTCTGTGATTTGATTTTTCATTAAATAGATTTTATGGCAGAAAATGCGTAGGTGGTTTTTGTGAAAGTACCCGGAACGTTGAACTTTGGTTTTGACTTAAGTATATTCAATAATTAACCCTTTTATTTTGTTCTTTAAAAACGATAACAAAAACAGATGGTTACATTTTGCTGTTTTAAGCAAGGTAAAAATAGCTAAATGTTGCTAACACCTTGTTGTATCTTGTTTTTCTATGACAATACTATTGTTCACTGCCACATAGGCAGCTTAGAAATGTGACAGAAATCTCTATCACATGGGCGCCACGTTCACTGCCGCATAGGCAGCTTAGAAAAACAGCCCACCATATTCACGTCCAAAGTGAATGTTCACTGCCGCATAGGCAGCTTAGAAACTCCTTAAAATCTTCAAACTTTGTGACCTGTTGTTCACTGCCGCATAGGTAGCTTAGAAACATAATCAAATCACCGAAAATAATAAGGTGATGTTCACTGCTGCATAGGTAGCTTAGAAATATAGAGGAGAGATTGTTTTTCAGGGTTAAGGGCTCACTGCATCCCGGATGTTTTATTTCCGTTCGTGTACAGATGCTAGAGCAATCCATTTATAACGTGAGAATGCGTGAGATGGAAAAGTTTCTTTTGGTACTAAAAAACTATAGAGAAAATAAAATTATTAAATATGAAGATAAAGCAAGGATATTTATTTGGTATATGGAAAATATACAGAAAAGAAACGCCACTATAGAAATAGCACTGCCTTTTTTAATTCAAGATTTTCGTAGTTATAGTTTAGGGAGTGATCTTTCAGATGATGAGATAAAAAGTACAATAAGGAAAGTTAAAGAATATCTTATTCAAGCTGAAAATAGGTATAAAAAAACTAAAGGGTATGATAAGAGTTAATCAAAACACCAATAAGACACCAGAAATTGATAACTGATTGAATATATAATTCGATCACTGGCACTGCTTTATTTTTTCAATAAATTAGCCATTTCTGACATTCGTTTAGATCTGAAATTTAATTCTTTTATTATATCCAAGGCTGTAATTGAAGGGTTGGACTCTATCATTTTTACTATATTATTTATTTCGCTAACTCGTGCTGATAGCTCGACAATAGATGTACGCCTATTATTTTCTTGTGGGTCTCCCCACATCTCGTCGGCATCATAGGAGTTAAATTGAATATATGTATTTGGTGGGGCGTGGTAAACATTTTCAACGCCACAAGGGAGCCAGTCATCACCAGTAACAATGTCAGCATCAAAAGGTACAGTTTTATCTATTTCTTGTAGCTTCTTAATTAATTCTGACGTTTTCATTTTTCACCCTTGTCGATCTTAATAAAAAGGCCCACCGAAGTGAGCCTTTTTGAACTCTAAATAATCCGCGTACGATTTGCGTATGATTTAGAGTCCTATCTGTGTCAGTGTGTAGTTTTAATGATTTCGCTAACTTCTTGTTTTTGAAAACGTTGTCCTATCACTGACCCACCAAATTTGGGCTGGCGGGAGTTGAACCCGCATCTGTAATTTTTTAATTTATTGATTATTAATGGGTATTTTGATGAGGCTTCAATCATGTGTAGCAGACGTGCATATTGAGGTCACACACTCTACATTTTGTTCTAAATTGATTGTGTATTAAATCTTATTGTTATTCTCATAAAAAAAATAATAATAGCTAATAGCTAATAGCTAATAGCTAATAGCTAATAGCTAATAGCTAATAGCTAGTTTTTCTTTTTCGAAATTATACTAACTATATAAATTGTAAAAGTTTTTAAGCATCATTGATAACTAATATCAATTCTAAATAAAATTATTCAATTCGATATAGATAGCACATAAAATTAAATTATGATATGTAAGTCCAGTATGGATGAAACACGGTAGCTATAAGCTAGAATAATGATATTATGACTAAGTTATTTGAAGATAGAACATAATGTTTTAGTTATAATTTATTGGAATAAAATAAACAGTGTAAGTCTTAATGACTTTTAATATTTCAATATGATAACTTTTGTAAACTATATAAAATGTTATTATCAAGTTTAATTACTGTAATGAAGAGTGGTTATGAATAGAGTATTAGTTATTAAAGAAGAAAACTATATATCTAACCCTGATATGGGATTAGTTATTCCTGTTGCTTATATAAATGAAAGTGGAGAGTATGAAAAAATAAACCCTAACGATTTTCCCAATGGTGGAATATTTATATCAAAAGGATTTACAAATATTAGTCAACAATTTGGTAATGATGAGCTTTTTATTCTTACTGAATTTTATGAAAGTAACGATGATGATTGGAAAAATAATTCTAGATATCAAAAACATTTTGGATTGGGGAATAAAGTAGAGAGACTTGAACGAAATTATTTTATACCAATTATAAAATCTGAACTTCCTGATATTAAAACTGGTTATATTAACCATGACATTGATGCATCGAGCAATCAATTTTTTGTAGAAAATGATGATTATATTTATGGTCCATTCAAGGCATCTAAACAAGATAACAACTGGCAATTATCACCATTATCAACACCATCTCCATTACAATTAAAACAAGACCACATTGCAAAAATAGAATTAAAAAGTATAGTCGCAAATAAATTGATTTCTGAGTGGAGTATCAAAGGGGAAAATAAAAATTATATAAATAATTTGAAGGATATTTCAATTCTACCTTATGAGCAAGTTGATTATATATCAGATACTCGTTTAGTATCATATTTTACCAAAAATGGTTTTGGTAACGGAGTGTCTAAAAACAAAAATCCATTAGGAAAAAGCGAAGCCCAAAAGTTATCGCTAGGCATTGATGAATATGTAAAAAAAAATAAAGTTCTAGAGAATAGTGAACGATTGATAAGACTTAAAGAACTGTTAGGTGATTTTTTAGATTCTAGTCCATTTGGCCAGGAAATAGTTCAAGAATTTTTGGCTGAAAGTCGAGATGGAAGGCTTTATTTAGACAATTATTTTTCTAAAAATAAAGATTTATTGGTGAAACAAAAATCAGAGGAACTGGAAGAAGTAACAAAAATTCAAAAAATAAAATTAGATAAGGAACTTAATGAGTTAGAGCGGCTCATTTCAAATAAAAAGTCAGAGTTAGATTTTGAAATAAAAAATGTTGAGGCGGAAAAGTTAAAAGCTAAAGATGAAATAGAAAGAATAAAGAAGCAAACTGCAGAAGATGCACATAAAATCCTGCTACAGAAACAACAAGCATTAACAGAAGAAAATACTGCTTTAGAGAGCAAAATAATTGATTCAAGCCAAAAGCTTGAGGCTTTTTATTCAACTTTATCAAGAGTAAATGATTATAATTCACTCATTTCAGAGATAAATTATCTTAAAAGGTTAAAGGAAGATCTAGATAAAGAAAAAGAGGCTGTTGAAAAAACTATTAGCCTTAAAAAAGCAACATTAAATTCTCCTCAATTATTGGAGAAAGCTGTTGAAATTAAAACGTTAACTACATTATTAAATGGGGGGAGAAATAAAGAGAGTTCTCCCAATATATACAAAACAAAAATAGTGCCATCGACAGTAAAATTAACAAAAGATAATAGAAAAGATTATATAAATTATTTAATAGACTCATTTAGTAACGATAATGGTAAAAATTTCTCATTTGATGAAATGTCTAATTTACTTATTTGCCTAAATCAATCATTTATGACTATATTAGCAGGCCCTCCAGGTACAGGTAAAACCTCTACAGCAATTAGACTTGCACAAAGTATGGGGTTGACTAATGAAGAAAACATACATAATACAAGTAACTTTATTAATATTTCTGTAGGGCGAGCTTGGGTTTCTAGTAGAGATATATTGGGTTTTTATAATTCGTTAAAAGATGTTTATCAGCCTGCAAGAACAGGACTTTATGAATTTTTGAAAAGCGATCATAATCAAGATTATCTGAAGTTAATTTTATTAGATGAGGCAAACCTTTCTAGTGTTGAACATTATTGGTCTGACTTTTTAAGTATGTGTGATCCTGAAGGTAGGAATAGAAAAATTGATTTGGGTATACCTTCAGATGAAGAACGATACATAAAAGTTTCCAAGGGAGTACGTTTTATTGCAACTATAAATAATGATGCATCCACAGAGCGTTTATCCCCTAGATTGATAGACCGTGTTCCTGTAATAGGTTTGAATCATAATTTGGATTTTAAATCTAATTTGTTAAAAACTATAGATTTTGATGGCGCTATACATAACGAATCTTTTGAAGAATGTTTTGATGTTAGTTTATATGAATCTTCGTTTACTACTGAAGAGGAAAATTCACTAGAGCAAATCATTGAAATTTTAAGAGCTCCAATTAATAGAACAACATCTGTAATAGTTAGCCAAAGAAAATATAATGCTATAAAACGATATTGTCATGTGGCAAATGAAATTGAAGGGTTAAGGATTCAACCGTTAGATTTTGCTATTAATCAGCATATTTTACCGTTGATTGAAGGGTATGGAACTGGTTTTAAAGAAAGATTACATAATCTTGAACAAAAGCTAGTTGAACTTGATTTAAATTTATCTAAGGCAACGTTAAAAAATATAATAAATAATGGCGATATATATAGTGAATCGTATTCATATTTTTAAGGATGAATTAGATGAAAATTAAAATATCAATTTTAGGAGGAAAGCGTCAAGGTGACGCTTTTGAATTATCCTTAGTTGAATCTAAATGTAAGTCAGCTATTTTTATTCTTGAAGATGAAGCTATTGAAATATCATTTTCTAGCAAGTTATTTTACGATAAAGTATCTTTACTTTTATATGAAAATGAAATGCAACCCACAGTGATTGAACAGCGTGATGACTTGTGGATTTATAAATGGCAACCTAGAAGATTAGGGAAGTTCAACTATGAATGCTTTTTTCATAATTATTATGGTATTGCTGAGTTAGCTTTAGAATTGAAAATTGAAGAAAAAATCGAAATATTTAACTTTCAAGCAATAGAAGTTCTAGCTAGAAAAATAAATGCAGAGCGTGTGGAAAAAATGCTTTCATTTTTAGCTGGAGTTGATAATGAAGTACTATGTTCTTTCTTTAGAGTAACTCGTCGACAAGCGGGTTATAAACATGGAGATACTCCCGCGGAAATTTTACTTGAACAAATTGAAAATATTACAGAAAACACATCAATATTGGTAAAAAAAATAATTAATAGGCCAATTACTAAATTATCAACTATAGGAAAATATGTTTATCCTAATGATAGCACTAATGTCGATGATCTCACACTATCATGGCTTTGTAACAATATAGATGAACTTTCTGAAACTGACAGTATTGATCACGCTATTTTAGAATATAATGATAATTTATATATAGCAGGGAAATTAATTGAGCATAAGGCAACGGAAGATTCAGATGTTTATGAAAATCAGGTAATTTATGGTTTTATAAATACTCTGATTCAGACAGCATCAAGGTTACTTTTTGGTTTTGAAATACCTGAAGGGAAAATTAATAAATCAAATGAAACACCTTTAGGATATATTAGTTTTTTTAGTCAAATTCAACGTTTTCAAAAGAGCATTAATCAGAGGAAAATATTAAAATGTAAATCTATTTTAGCTAATCTTCATTCTATAAAGAGAATGCTGACTGAAAAAATACCATTGAAAAAACATATTGTAGGTATACCTACATTTACGATGAAAGCAAAAAAGAATCCCTTATATTTATCACTATTTAAAAAAATAGTCGATTGGTATCGTTTTGGGAGTCCAGATTGGAGTGTGCAAGAAGAACTATTGTCAATTCAGAGTATTCCAAAGCTATTTGAATATTATTCTTTATTCTATATTAAGGCTATTTTAGAAAAAAAGTATAACTCTAACTTTTCAAATGAATCTGTAAGTGAATCATTAATATTTAGCATTAATATTGAAAAAGGTCTAAGGTTGAGTTTGTTTTATGAACCAAAGTATTGGATGGTTAATCATCCTAAAGTTGATTTTAGAGGCCTTGTAAATACTGAGGGGTGGACTACTTATAATGGAAAAGTATCAAAACGTTCTAGTTCTAGTCGATTTTCAAATAGATCACCAGATTTTGTCATTAAAATAAATGATGATTACAATAATGGAAAATATATTATTTTAGATGCAAAGTATACATATTCTGATAAAGCATTTACTCAATACCTCCCTGACTTAACTCTTAAGTATTTGCATGGACTTCACTCTATTTCAAATGTTAAAAATATAATTACAGGATTAATGATACTAAATCCTGATGAAGAATCAAAAGTAAGAGATTTTCATCATAGCAATTTTGATATTTTTTCAGAAAAACCTGCCCTACCATTTTTATTATGTGGTTCAATTTCTCCTGGTGATGAATTTATTGGTAATAGTCAATTTGAAAATACATTACTGAAGGTAGTTGACCTCACTATGCGACAACTTAATGAAATTAATAAAAATATTTATTCTCTAAATACTGCTCTGGCGTAAGATAATAATTCTAAATCTTACATGATAAAGGATAATATTAATTCAAACATGCCCCGAGTTACTTTATCTCAGGGCATTTTATATTCATATAGTTGCTGATAAAAGAGAGCGTTAATTAGCTGAGGGCAAATGTTGATACTTAATATTATAAGCTGTATTACCGTCATACTCTTTAAGATAGCCCCCATAATGTCGAAACAACATCTCGGGACCTTTGTGCCCCATTTGTTTTGCTAGCCAAAACAAGTTGGTTCCTTGGCTTATATGACGTGTGGCGAATGTATGCCTAGTTTGATAAGGATTACGATATCGAATACCTGCTTTCTTCAGCGTTGGTACCCATGCTTTCTTCCTGATTGCGTCAGCACCTGCCCAGGCTTTATTTGTTTTTGGGTCTTCGAAAATTACGCCATCCTTCATGAACGTGAATTGTTTTTGGTCATTCAGAGCGCTTAGGGCTTCGCTATTCAATTCAATCTTTCTAGTACCGGCTTTAGTTTTGGTTTTCTTAATAACACCGACAACGCTGGCGGACTGTATATGTGCTGTATTCTCTAAAAAATCAATATCACTCCATCTCAATGCACATAACTCAGAGCTTCTTAATCCAGTATTAATGGCAAATTGAAATAAGTTTTTCCATTGTTCATATCTTGCCGCAGTGAGCAGAGCAGAAACTTCCTTTGGTGATAATGGGTCAACAATATAGTTACTTTCAGCACCATTATTTTTTGATTGGTATCTTGATGCCGATATAAGTCTCACTGGGTTAATTGATACAATCCCATCAGTAATGGCCTCATCTAGTGAGCTTCGTAAAAAAGATAACTGATTACGAATAGTTTTTAATACAGTAGTTTGCTTTTGTATCCAATTTTTTAGGATCGCAGGAGTGAGTGATGAAACATGCAATTGGTGCAAATCTGATAAGGCACTTTTACATTTTTTGTAACCATTAATTGTTGATGGTGATAAATTTCGAGTTTCACAAATAACTAAATACTCTTCTAGATAATCAATAACCCTTTTTTCGTGATTATTAACACCAAATAAATTTAATTTTTTAGAGTTAGGAAAATACTTTGAATAGTTAAAAATGTTTTTTTCGATATTATTCTGAATTTCTGCGAGTAGCCTTTCTGCATATTTAATATTTTTGCTGTTTATCTCTAACCTAGAGAGAGGTTCTCTACAAAGAACTCCTTTATAAGTGAATGTAATAATAAGTGTTTCTTTAATTTTATTTTGGCGAATAGTCACACCTCTTGGCAATGGGTATTTTGTTTGTTTTTTCTTGCCCATTTATTTACCTCAATTATATCAATCCAGCGCTCCTTGGATCCTTCCACTTTTAAAACTTGAACTCCTTCATGCCAGAATTGTCTTTGTAACCGTTTATTTATTGCATCAGTTGTTTCGTCAAAAAGTTTGCAATATACCGAAATCGGTATGCATTCAAAGAACATACTTTCTCTCCACACAATTTTACAAATGCCACCAAGTTAGTGGCATTTGTGCGATTAATTACGCTGAAAATTTGCCGATAAATGTTTCGATTTCACTTTCATCGAATTCATCACAAAGCAGATTACGGAACTCTTGAGCGATTTGTTCTTCAAGTTTTTCAAGCTGAACAATGCGGAGCACTAAAACAGGGACATCACCGCCAGTAAGCACGCTATAACGTAATTTGATGCTACGTTCTTTTAATTCATCATACGGAGTGCAGGTAAATTGGAATGTAGTAGGCATTGCATCTTTGCTTCTGGCTTCAACATTTTCTAATACCGAGCGTTTTGCACTAAAATCCGCGTCTTCATGTTCAGCAGAACGTGTTGACTCAATAGTGATACGGCGAACAGCAGAAATAGCTTGTTTTATATCTAAAACATTACCGTCAGCATCGAACGCCATTAAATAATCACGCCAATCTTCTAACCACTCGGCTAATTCTTTTTGACGATGTTTAACACCATCAATTTTTAATAGCGCTGCGAATGGGGCAGTTTGTTTTAACTTAACAGCAGCTGTGTTATCTGCATGACCGGGTTCGCCAATTGTGCCGATATTAAAAATAGTTTTGGCACTCATTTCATCGGCATCAATAAAGCAGCTAACACCTTCATCAATTGCATTCTTGATTGAGTATTTAACAAAGTCGCTGATACTGGTTGTTTTCATTTCCCCGCGAAAGCGGAAACGACCTTCTTGTAAATTTTCTAAACTACTTACTTTAAAGTCATTCGGAAGAACAATCGCTGGGCATAATGACTTCTCTATTGCATTGAGACTTAATGAAGCCACTGTCATATCTTGAATTTGCGAAATAGCATTACTGTCTAATTGAGACATGAGTAAACTCCTACTTATTTAAAAGTACTAAATTAAATGGACAGGTTTAATTAAAAATAAGAAAACTAATTAATGGCTTTTAATTTACCTTCGGGTTGACCTTGTAAAGAAAATAATTGACCTTGATCTTCTTGCATAATGGTCAACTTGCCACCTTTACCCACGTACATAGGTGTTTTGGTGGTATCTTCCTCAGTCCGTTTTCCTCTAGGTGTTGGTGCAGAGAATTTAAGCTTATGAGTTATTTCAACTCGTTTTTCTTCCATTGAATTACTAATGCGAGCAAAATCTAATTCAATAGTGACTTTGCCTTTTCCACCATTATTTAAAACGCCTAAAGCCACATCATTTAAAACAGCAGAGACTTTATTTTCAAAAACGCCAGCATCTAATTCAGAAAGAAAGTCAGGGACATTTGTCTTACGATCTTCTTGGCTCATTTCTATAACCTCATGTTATCTCTTCACACAATAAGAAAGGGCACTAGCGAGTTGATACAACCCGGATAAGACATTTCACAAGCAATACCAGTACCCTTAGTTATTGTTAGATTTGATAAAAATGGCTGACTGAGCAGAACATTATCACCACACCCCCGTTAATGGTTAAAGACTCAATCAGTCATTGTTCCTCGTTTTTGACCCAGAAGAAAGGAGAGGGTATCTGCAGCACTTAAAAGAGCTTCCCGCTGACGCCACAAAACACATTGTGCTTCAACTATTGGGTAAGGGACTGAATCAGATACCGGACGCAGTTCAGTGGCTACAAACAGTGCTCCGTTCTTAACAAACTCAGATTCTTCACTATGTTTTACAAATTTAATCCAACCGATGGTTTCGTGTAGCTCTAACCAAAAGTCTTCATGGATATTGTCGGTTGACAGAGTTAGCGCGTTCTTATGAAAGACTAAGGCATAGATTTTGATGTTTTGTTTTTCATTAGTAATATTACTCACGCTAATTTCCCTCCACACAATTGATTCTCTTCACACATAAAAAATCATTTACTTTGTATTTGAGTAGGCATTGGTAATATTGTTGATACCAATAAGATAGCGTAACGCTAATGTTTGGTCAATAGCATTACGCTAATAAATTTGTGTTTATTTTTTTGGGGATTTTTTGAGAGGCAAAAATAATGGCTTTCCATCAGACCAAGCAAGTTTAAGCTCTGGTTTTGATCTTATTTTTATTGCTTTTATTGTTTGCAAACCATTTTCTTGATTTTAGTTCTAACGAGTCAGCATGAGCTTTAGCATCTGTATCAACCCACTGAGGGATTGGCGTGGAAGTGTCTTTATGTAAAATAAAATCAATTATTGACTTTATTGCGTCATCAGCAGAATCATAAGCTTCTAGAAAGCTATTATTTCTATGAGATTTATCAGTCTTACATGGAGTATGATCTAGCGTACCTATTTCTAAACCAAGCTTTTCTTCGATCTCTCTAGCTAAAGGGGAGCCCATATTTCTGGGGTTACCACTTTTGCTATCTATAGCCTTATTTCTTATTTGCGATAAGGTCGCATCTGTTTTTGCTCTTCCTAAAGCTATATTCAAGTTAGCAATAGTTTTATGTTGCTCAATAAGCATATTAAGCCATTCACGTCTAATTTCTTCAATAGTTTTCATATCATTGCCAATTTTATTTATTTTTTACATTAGATAGCAATGCACTAACCATTAGAAGAAGTGAAACGCTATTGACTAATGATAGCGAAACGCTATTATTTAGGTGGGTAATATGTAAGGTAAATCAAATGACACTAAAAACATACACAAGTAACAAACGGGGAAAATCTACAGAACTAGCCAGAAAATTGGGAGTTCCAACGACACTTATTTCTCAATGGGCTAATGGTGTTCGCAAAATTCCTGCTGAACGTTGCCTTGAAATTGAGAAAGCGACGTTAGGTGTAGTTCGGTGTGAAGAGCTTAGACCTGATATTGATTGGTCGTATTTGCGTGGAACTCAACAATGATTTCCATAGTTTTTTACTGAATAAACAATAGCAAAACTATTTAAAGCAGTTAACTACAAAAATCTTAAATAAGGGTAGGAAATGAATAGTCAATCAATAAAACAAGTAGTGAAAGCAATGTGTGAGGCAACTGCTGGTGGACGTGAAGCAATGGCTGGTGCGCTTGGTCTGTCTTTAACATCATTCAATAATAAACTGTACGAGAAAAACGGTTGTCGTTCGTTTGATTTAAACGAGTTGTTAGCGATGCAAGATATTTCTAAAACCGTTTTGTTTGCTGAGTTTGTTGCTCGTGAATCAAATCGCTTGTTGGTGGATAGAGTCAATCCAGCTGAACTAGACACAACCGAGTTATTCACATTACGCAGTAATGTTGACGAAATGCAAGGGCATTTAGCATTACTGATGAAAAATAGTTTGGCTGATGGCGTTATTGATAACGAAGAAGAGCAGAAAATAAAAATGATGTTGGATGGATTAATTTCGCAGATCCACACATTTATGAATGCGTTTGTTTCGTTACATCAAAAGAGATATTAAAGATGGCTATATCCAGAAAGGGTGAAGCCAAAGGTGTACGGCCTCTGGCTTCGGTTTGCAAATTTCAATTGTGTGAAGAGAAATTAGCATGAGTAGATTAGCGCATTTAGTACCTAAAAAGCAATTTCGTTGTTTACCTGTCTCAGGTCGTCAGTCATTTCGCTATGTGGAAATCATAGCCTCTGACGAACAACTAAACAACTACCAACAAAAAATAGATCTGGTAGATAGACAGTCCCTTAAAAAGGCATGGGCTGATTTTTATTTTTCAAGTGGAGAGTGGGGCAATGAGCAATGAGAACCCAAACCAACTTGATCGCTACTACAAAAATCATCGGGGGATCGTTGTTCATGTTGTTTGTTATGACCGAAAAAAACAGCGCGTTATTTTTATGCTCGATGGTTGTGATGATCCCCAATGTGAGCCAGTTAAAAAATTTAGAGAGAAATATACCCGAGTTAAGGGAGGTCTCATATGAGTGTTAAATTATCTAGTTATGTTTGGGATGGTTGCGCCCATGCAGGTTTAAAACTCACATCAGTCGCTATCATGGCCAGATTAGCTGATTTTTCTAATGATGAAGGCATTTGTTGGCCTTCTATTCTGACTATTGCTCGCCAAATCGGTGCGGGAGAAAGTACAGTACGCACAGCAATAAAACAGCTGGAAAAAGAGGGGTGGTTAACCAGTGAAAAGCGTAGAAAAGGGAATCGTAATGCAAGCAATATTTATCAGTTAAATGTAGTGAAGCTATACCAAGCGGCAAAGAAAGGGCTTTCTCAACCAACAAAATCTGACGTGTCAAAATCTGATGCATCAGAATCTGACCCATCAAAATTTGTTGCATCAAATTCTGTTCCATCAAAATCCAGTAAAAAGGTCGTTTTTGACCCGTCAGCTCCTGAGGGTGATCCATCAGTAACTTCAAAATATGATCCATCAATAAATCATTCTTTGTCGCAGAATTCTGGCGAATCCAGCGACCAGCCGAAAAATGATTTTTTAACTCGTTATCCTGAAGCAGTGATTTACAGCGCTAACTTCCAAAAATGGGGCGATGAAGGTGATTTAAAAACGGCGAAATGGATGTTTGGTCGTGTTAAAAAACTAAATCCATCTGCGCTAGAGCCTACTTGGTATGACTGGGCGAACGATATTCGTTTGATGCGTCAAATCGATGGGCGTACCCATGAGCAAATTTGTGCCTTGTTCGATTGGGCCAACAAAGACTCATTCTGGTACCAAAACATTTTAAGTCCTCGTAAGTTACGTAAACACTTTGATGAACTATTCGTTCGTAGTCAAAAGCCAAAGGATGAGCTAAAGGTTCAAGTTGACACCGTTGAACGTGATAGTGCCTTTTCCCGCTTGATTGGCTCTCGGTCTAAACCTAAAAACCGCATTGAAGAAATTGCACTTGAGCTAGCAGGTAAAACAGGCATTCGTCGTATGAGTGAGTTTTCAGGTCGCCAAGCATGGAACAGCATTTGGAAGCAAGCGATAGAAATGTTACAGGAGACTCAGTAATGCTAACTAAATACATTTTGTTCGTTGGTTTTTGGTTTGTAGTGACATTATTGATTGGGTTATGGGGTACTTATGCCTGAGTTGATGTTAATGGATATTGTGAAGGAGAGAATAATCTGCCCATTTAATCACGTGATGTACGGTCACGAGTAAAACGTGGAGAGAAATAGCATGATGCAAAAAATAATGGAAGTTTCAGTATTACCCATAATGAATCGTGAATTAACTATGTCGAGTCGAGAGATTGCCAGTTTAACGGGAAGTAATCATTCCGATGTTAAGCGTTCTGCCGATAGGCTTTTTGTTGCTCAAATTTTAACCCAGCCATTGGCTGAGTTCCCTTTTGAACATAACGGCAATCAATATACTGAATATCGTTTTAATAAAAGAGACTCTCTGGTGTTGGTAGCTCGATTGTCACCTCAGTTCACAGCAAAAATAGTTGATCGCTGGCAGGAATTAGAATCAAAAATGCAGCCAGTCATTCCTCAAACATTACCAGAAGCATTGCGATTAGCAGCAGACTTAGCAGAAGAAAAACAAAAATTGGAAAGTGAACTGGCGATTGCGACACCTAAGGCTCAGTTTGTTGATAATTATGTTTTATCCCATGGTTCTATGACATTTCGACAAGTGTGTAAATTACTGCAGGCGAAAGAAACCGATTTTCGTTGTTTTTTAATTGATAAGAAAATTATGTATCGCTTGAATAATACGTTTACGCCTTATCAAACTCATGTCGATCTTGGTCGCTTTGAGATAAAAACGGGAACGAACCAAAAAAATAACCACGCTTTTGCACAATCAAGGTTTACTACTAAAGGTGTGAAGTGGATTGCAGGGTTATGGGCTGAATATAAAGTTGAGGATGAGATTTAATGAAACTACTCTTAACGCCCTATATTCAGTCTGACCTTGGCGTTGTTTTATTGAAGCCTGGAGCGGAGTTGCTTAAGCAATTTAAACCACATTCGCGCGTGATTATTAGCGATGTACCAAAAAGTTTAGATAAATGGCCTTCTGGGGCATTAACAGGAAATGAACAGCCATTATTGGATAACAAGGGCATTGTTGATTTTTTGAATAATAAAAAAGTTCTCCAAGCTATGGGAGGATTGTCATCGATGAATATGTGGATAGGCAGAAATATCCATTGTTGTCAGATTAACGATAAGCATGACAGTTATCATCATCATGAATTAACAACCACATGGCATAAAGACGGTGTGATACGGACTTGTTGGTACCATGATAATCATATTCGCCATTCATCAGCTGAGTGGGTTGCTGAGTTGGCTCATAAAAATCGTATTGCTTGGATGGTAGACACTATTCGTAGTCGTTTGAGATTAGATAGTGGCCACCAGCTGACAATACCTGATTTTTTCTCATTCGCGGTTATGCATAACTTGGTTGATGAATTACCCGAAGCGATATTGCGTCAGATTTTAAACTGGTCAGATAAACAAGAAGAACGCAGAGTTCACGGTGGTTTCCCAGAAGCCGATATTATCCCAAGCAACGTAACTGCACTATCCGCAATGAATGAACGGTTAGATGCGATAAAACCCGTTATTAAAGTTGCTGTCGATCCGGAGCCACCAGTATCATTTCTCCTAAAACCTAAAATGCAACGTTGGGAAAATACCAACTGGCTCCAATGGGTAAAGACTCAACCATGTTGCGTGTGTGGGCAACAGGCTGATGATCCACACCACATCATAGGTCATGGTATGGGAGGGATGGGCACTAAGGCTCATGACTTATTCACTATTCCATTATGTCGTATTCATCATGATGAGTTACATCGTGATCCCAAACAATGGGAAGCAACTCACGGCAATCAACTCGAATTGTTATTTCATTTTTTAAACCGTTCGTTAGGCATCGGTGCATTTATTTAACGTGTGTACGGCACGAGTGGAGGAAATATGCCAATTTATGCGCATGACTTGGAATATTTAAGTGATATGGCATCGATAGCTACATCAAACTTAAGAGTTTCAACAAAAGGTCAGTTAGAAGCATTTGAAGATTTTGGGTTAACAGACACAAGAACAACACCGAGAGTTAGAATACGAGATTTAAAATTAAACGGTCGTTTTGTTTGTCGTGATACTGATCCAATCTATGTATTAGAAACTCGTTGTCGTCGAACTCCAAAGCCGATGATAGATCCGGTGGATTTTTTATTAAGCTCATGGCGTAGGGCTATCAATGCATTAAGTGAAGAACAACACTCATGGATAATGTATTGTTATGGATATAGCTTGAAATTTGAGCATCAAGTTAATATCAGTATTCATATATGGTCTGAATTTGAAAAGCAGCATAAAGGCAAAAAGATAACTAAAAAGGTTAAAGAACGACTAAGATCATTAGTCTGGTTATCGGTTCAGACTTTCGCTGGCCGTAATTATTCACAAACAGACCTAGCTCGCTTAGTTGGTGTTAAGCGTGATAATTGGAGTAAAAACTATCAAGCATATTGGGATTATCTACTTCAAGTGTGTTATGAATTAGATAAATCAGCATTACTTTCCATGAGGCGAGTTAGAATCGAGCAGATTAATAAAAATAATCACGACAACTTGCAAAAATCAACAAAATAGGCCATATTTAAGTCTAATTTGGTATGTTGCCAAAATTGTTTATCACCTCGCATCTGCGGGGTTTTTTGTTATCTGCAATGAAAACTCTATTTGCCAGCTTCCGACTTTCACTCGGTGGCATTAAAGCGAATGGGGTTCTCATTGTGGAGAATGTCGAGGCTGATCGGCTAACTCACATGGGCTACCGCACTTATTAGGATAGAAGTACACACGCCATGGGGAACCTGAACGCATACACTCTCAGCGTATGCCTCAATGATGCTTCTAATTTTGTTAACGTTTAGACTTAGTTTAGTTACTAATCTGAACTTACAGGCTTCGACAGGTCTAAAACCTAACATAAATATGATTATGAGGTATAACATGAGGCTATTTATATTAGTTTTTGCGGTAATGCTTTCTGCTTGCGCATCTTCTGGACAGGATTTTAGCAAGGAAAAACCTAAAGATGACCCCTATGCTGATAGTACGCTAAATAGTATTAAAGCTAGTCAGAAGGTGCAAACAGACCGGCAAATATATAAAAGAGGTTATTAATTAAGCAATTGATAATTGCTTAAGAGCGGATCATTGCGTGGCCTTTTTCTATTTATAGATACGAACCTGTAAGTAATCCTTACAAGTTCAACCATCCGGAATTACCGGATAGTTCACATTCAGAAGATCGCTTAGGCGGTCTTTTTTCGTATATGCCGACCACAGTATCAATCACACATTAATCACTTCACACAAGAGCTGTGAGTCGGCACCTTATTAACTAAAATAAATCGGTAAATGTTATGTCAAAAGAGATAAACGAATTACAGTTTAGTCTTCACTATGCCTCAGAAACAGATAGTGAAATGAATATCTCAACCATTTTAACGGCAAATATTCATACGATTGATGGTGACACCCAACAACTCACACAATTAATTTGCACGACATCTTCTGAAGGGAAAAAGCAATATCGAATCGGCTTGCAAAAAATTAGTGATGCAGGTGATCCATTGCTGGTGGCGATTGAATCCTATTGGCGTAAAAACACACAAGAGAGTTGTATTTATTTGTTAGAGAAAGCGAAGCAATTTATTCAAGGACACTTACAACAAACGAATACATGGATATCTATGTATGGTCTTGTGATTGTTTCTAATGCCTCACTTGAAGAGCAGTTGCCTGAAGGTTTATTAAAGGCACTTAATTTATCCAAATAAGCGAATAAGGAGAGAATGATGTGTGATGAACAATTAAAAATGACAATGAGCACCTTAATGCGACAAGTTACTCAGCAAGGCAAGCAAATTGCTGAGTTACAAAAACAGCTCGCTAGCATGCAATTAACGAGCTGTGAATTAGAGACTATTAATAATGCCACATTAATGGCTATTTCTAATAATCTCATTGAAATAAAAAAAGTTAATGGCTCTACTATTTGCCGGATATCGCCATTTTAGCAAATTGCCCTGCAATGGCTATTTGAGTTTCGCTGGGATTCCCCTCGTTCATTTTTATCGCTTTATCGATTAGCTCATAAAGTTTGTTTTGCTTTTCTTCGTCATCTCCAGTGATCAATGCAGCAAGAATGGCGAACAATGCAGGGGTGGCATAGGCCATGTTTTCAGGAATAAGTGTGATACCTGTGTATTTTTCAAACTCGTATTGCATAAGTATTTCCCTCCGGAGTTAATCAGCCATTCCTTCGGTTAATTACATTGGGCTGAATTATTAATTTAAATTAAGTCTTAAATTTTCACTTTTAACTTTCTCACACTAATCATCAACGGACACTCCTCTGGGGGTGACTATGCGTATGGAAAAATTAACCAATGTAACTTATGGAACCGCAGGTCTAACGGCCTTTTTTGCCAGTCTTTCGTTATATGAATGGGGATTTGTTATCGGGATGGCGTTTAGCATGGTTCTTGGTTTAGCTACTTATTTTATGACTCGTCGAGAACAACGAAAGCGCACTCAATTATTTGAAGAGCTTGTTCGTCATGTTGACCCACAAAACCCGACCGAAACGTTAAAAAGACTTGCTGAATTAATGGTGAAAGCGCCAAAGGATATTTAATGTCTCTCAAACAGAAAATAGCTGCGCTAACAACAGCGGGAGCAACAGCAATCGCGTTAGTTGTCATCGCCCATTTTGAGGGTGTGCGTTATGAACCTTATCGTGATGTGGCAGGCGTTCTAACGGTTTGTTATGGGCATACAGGCAAAGACATTATTCAAGGTAAGAGATACACACAACAAGAATGTGATGCGTTATTACAAAACGATTTTATTAAAATACAACAGCAAGTCGATGCATTAATCAAAGTACCACTCGATGACTACACTAAAGCCGCTTTATATTCCTTTGCTTTTAATGTGGGTGCCACCGCATTTGCTCGCTCAACATTACTCAAGAAACTAAATACTGGTGATAGAGCGGGTGCCTGTGAAGAAATGAAACGTTGGGTTTATGCAGGAGGAAAGGTTTGGCGAGGACTTGTCAGTCGTCGAGAGGCGGAGTCAGCACTATGTCATGGAAACCTTTAATCGTCATTATCGGCTTTATTCTTGCATTACTCATTACAGTCGCTGGTGGTATTTATCTCTCGATTGATAACTCATGTACTAAAGACCAAGTGAGTTTAGAAAAACGCTGTCAGATTGCACTCTCACATCATCGGTACTAATCATGAAATACGGGAAACTCTATGCCATCATTGCGTTGGTAGGTATTATTGTGGGTAGTTACTGGGTGATTAACTGGCAAGCTAATAGGATTAATTCACTGACAGATACCAACAAAAAACTGGCCGTGGCTCTCGAAGAACAGAAGTCTATTAATACTGATTATCAAGCGCGCATAATGCGATTAAATCAGTTGGATATTCAATATATGCAGGAGTTAGCGAATGCCAAGAATGAAATTAGCCACTTGCGTGATATTAGTGAGCGTCATCCTGAGCGGGTGTATATCAAAGCCGAGTGCCCCAAAAGCAAAACCACTCCCTCCACCAGCTTGGCTTATGCAACCACCGCCCGACCTACTGACACCGCTATCCGAAATTATTGGTTACTCAGAGAGCGAATTGCAGAGTCAGAGCAGGTGATTAAAGGGTTGCAGGATTATATTAGAGTGGAGTGTGTGAACTAAAAAAAGCCCAGCATGGGTGCATGGGCAAACTAACTAAACACCAATCAGTAAGAGTATAGCGAGGTTGATTTTAATTAGTATAGCTTAAGTAAGTATATATACCAGATTGATAATTCTGATTAACCTATTTCTTACCTAAATAAAAAACGCAAGATAAAAATAACCCTGTGAGTTTGGGCTCCCACAGGGCTTTCACTAGTATGTGTGAAAATAATAGATTACCAATATCTAAATATCCAATCTGTTAATAATCAACGCTATTTTTTAGAAAATAATCATCTTGCAATGACGTTTTAATGCGTTGCGTTGTCGCTGTTCTCATACATTAACAATGACATGTTCTCCTCACATTGAGTGTGTAAGAGAAGTCAAAAACAACGAATACCACCGTTTTGTTATTTTTGGGTCATTATCAGCAACGTCAGCTGTAGGTAGAAGAAGGGGCGTGACGATGGAGAGACATCAATATATTTAATTCTACAAACGTCATTTATTTAGTGACGTATATGGATAGCCATCAGTTAACCGCTGGTGGCTTTTTTTATACGCATTTCATCGCTCATTCACAGAGCAATTCAAAAACGTCGAATCCAATCACTTTGATATGAGCCTTCGAGAAAGTCAGTTATAGCTGGCGAGCTTCGACGGGCTGATTTTCTATGTGAACGAGGGTTCATTTCAAATGAAGGTAATACGTTATGCAATATCCAAGAGTAAGTATTAATGGTGTGTCTGTCCGTGTTGATAGTGAAGGTAGATATAATTTAAATGATCTTCATGCGGCCGCTGTTGCGGATGGTAAAGCAACGGAATCACAAAGGCCTGGTGCATTTTTGAAAAGTCGTCAAGTAAGGCGATTTGTTCAAGCTTTAAGCGATGCAACAAAAAGTGCATCGGTTAAAGTGATTAAAGGTGGACTCAACCAGGGAACTTGGGCTTTAGAGTTAGTCGTTATTAGATATGCAGCTTGGTTAAAGCCAGAATTTGAAATCCTTGTCTACAACACGTTTAAAGAGGCTACGAGGAAGGGATTAGATGTCATGTCTAAGTTGAACAAGCTAGATCATGTCATTAATACCGAAACTAAAAATATAAGTAACTGTGCAAGAACGATGGCTAACTGGGGAGTTGGTGGTAGAAAGCAGTTACTACTAACAGCGAGGGAACGAATTCTTAAAGAAGCTCAAATCTATATTCCTGGTATTGAATAGCGATCCTTAAAATTGAGGATGCTGATTTAATTAATATCTAACGATGAATAGGCCCTAATGGCTTTTTATTGGAGTTTATTATGTCAAACAAACAGATTAATTATGAGGCAATAGGTCATTGTGTTTACTTGCAAAAAGAAATATCGCAGCTAATTGAAGAGAGAAGCAACCTATATAAAGAATTCATAGCAATTTGTCATTCAGGGCAATTTCCTTATACAGATCCAAGAAACACAAAAATTATCGATTTAAATAGTATTGATAAGCCAGCTAAATTGCTAAAAAAAATACATGAGATAAATCAAACTATCATCACACTAGCAACCACTCATAATCAATGGGCGGATAAGGCTGATTATGAACATTATGTTATTAGTAGTGATAATTCTTTAGGTTTTAGTACGTCTAGTGACGCTATATTCAAAGGAATTATTACCTGCAATAAGCAATCATCAATAGAAACTGATGTCGTCAGAAACAAAACATGAAAAAACGCAATGTCTATGGTGGTCGATGGGCTAAAGTGAGATTAGCGTTTCTTAATGAACATCCGCTCTGTGTCATGTGCCAAGAGCAAGGACGCATTACTGCGGCCACAGTGGTTGACCACATTACTCCACATCGCCTTAAAGAGGCGCTTGAATCAGGCAATAAAGAACGTATCGCAAAAGCCCAAGCCTTATTCTGGGATACAAAGAATTTTCAAAGCCTATGTGAACTGCATCATAACTCAACCAAACAACGTATCGAAAAGAGTGGCAAAGTCATTGGCTGTAATGCGGATGGCATTCCACTCGATCCGAACTCTCATTGGAATAAATAACGATGTGTAATCAAAAACAAGTGAAATTATCCAAGCTATTTCGTGGTGGTCGCTTCGTTGGTCATGCATTAAGTGTTGATGGTGAGTTGTTAAGTAATCAAAAGTTAGTTGTTCTTCCACCCGCTGATGGATTATGTAAACAAGTTGATATCACAGTCACACTGACATGCACTAATGACATGATCATGAATGCACCCGATATCCATTTGAAATAACTCTAAATTGAAATAACAACGGGTGGGGGCGGGGTAAAAGTTCAAACACTTTCGCCCTGATTACCTAGCGCCCTCATTTGTGTGCACAACCGCGAAATGAAAAGTTTTTTTCTGGGAGGTTCCGATGGCAGGAAGACGCCCGAAACCGACCCACTTGAAGGTGGTCACCGGTAATCCGGGAAAACGAAAACTCAACGATAAAGAACCCCAACCCAAACGTGAAATTCCAAGCCCACCCGAGCATTTAACGGATTGGGGGAAAATGGCGTGGGCAAAATTAACCTTAATACTCGATGGGATGGGCGTTTTAACCGTGGCTGACACGCTGGCATTAGAACGGCTGTGTGATATCTACGCCGATATTCTTCAATTGCGAGACACCATTGCCATTGAAGGTAAGACATACACCACAAAAACCCAATTAGGGGATTTTTTAATTAAAGCGAATCCAGCGGTTGCCATGTTGGACAAAAAAGACGGTCTTTTTAAAAGTTATTTAGTCGAGTTTGGTTTAACCCCCGCCGCTCGCTCGAAGGTGAAGATGGATGGTGGAGAAGAAGAGGAAGATCCGCTCAACCAATATTTCGGTTGATCCGGCAACACAATACGCGCAAGACGTGCATCAAGGCAAAATCTTAGCGGGGCCTGATATTCGTCATGCATGTGCGCGTCATCTTAAAGATTTAAACGAAGCCGAGCAACGAGGATTAGTCTGGGATGTCGAGGCCGTCAAAAGAGTGATCGATTTTTTCGCGAAAGTCTTAAAGCTCAATGGCGGGGAGCATGAAGGAAAACCGTTTATTTTATTACCTTGGCAATGCTTTGTGATTGGCTCCATTTTTGGCTGGAAAATGACAGACGGCACACGCCGGTTTCGCATGGTGTACGTTGAATCAGGCAAAGGCTCAGGAAAATCACCGATGGCGGGTGGCGTTGGGCTGTATTGTTTAGTCGCCGACAGTGAACCGCGTGCCGAAGTGTATGCGGCAGCCACGAAAAAAGACCAAGCCATGATTTTGTTTCGTGATGCGGTGGCGATGGTTGATCAATCTCCTGCATTAAGTCAGCGGATCACCAAATCAGGCGGAACAGGTAAAGAGTGGAACTTGGCTTATTTGAAAACGAGTTCATTCTTTCGCCCGATTAGCTCAGATGATGGGCAATCAGGGCCTCGTCCCCATTGTGCGCTGATTGATGAAATTCATGAGCACAAAAATAATACCGCCGTCGAGATGATGCGAGCGGGTACAAAAGGTCGGCGGCAAGCCTTGGTATTTATGATCACCAACAGTGGCCATGATAAAACCAGTGTGTGTTATGACTACCATGAATACGGTCGAAAAGTCGCCGAAGGTACTATCGAAGACGACAGCTTCTTTTCCTATATTTGCTCACTGGATGAAGACGATGATCCCTTTAAGGATGAGTCTTGCTGGGGGAAAGCCAATCCGTCATTGGGCTACACCTTTTCTGAACGCTACTTACGTGAACAAGTGACACAAGCTCGAGGTATGCCCGCGAAAGAAAGCATTGTTCGTCGTCTTAATTTTTGTCAGTGGGTGGATGCCGATAATCCGTGGATTAACAGTGAAACATGGATGCAGTGTGAAAACCCGTTCACCTTCGATGATCTTCAAGGTGAAGAGTGTTATGGCGGACTGGACTTATCGGGAACCAAAGATTTAACCGCATTAGCCTTGTATTTTCCTCGCCTTAAACGTCTTTATGTTGAATTTTGGACACCCAAAGACACCTTATTGGATAGAGCGAAAACCGACCGAGTGCCTTACGACTTATGGGTAAGGCAAGGTTTTATGCATACCACTCTAGGGAATGCGGTGAGGTATGAATTTGTGGCAGAACGCATTGCTGAGATGGCGATGTACGTCAACATGAGAGCCATTGCCTTTGACCCTTATCGCATTAAATACCTTGTACCCAAACTGGATGAGGTGGGGGTGACGGTTCCCTTAATCCAACATGGCCAAGGATTTTACAAAGCCAAAGATTCTGGGCTATGGATGCCACACTCTATCGAACTGTTTGAACAGCTCATTGATGACAATAAGATTGAGATCCACGCCAATCCTTGTTTGAGATGGAATGCTGCATCCGCTGTGCTTGAGGCTGACCAAAAAGATAACCGCGTCTTTGCCAAGAAAAAAAGCACCGGTCGAATTGATGGTGTGGTGGCATCAGCAATGGCGATTGGGGTCTCTGAAGGGGAATTCGAGGATGAAGGGGATATTGATGGTTTCTTTGATAACCCAATTATTGTGGGGATCTAAATGCGTAACATGAAAAAAAAGAGCCGAATAAAATCGGCGATCCTCAATTGGATGGGGATACCCATTAGTTTAACTGATGGCGCCTTTTGGGAAGAATGGATTGGAAAGAGTAGCAGTGGCAAGGTGGTCACCGCAGATAATGCATTACAGCTGTCTGCGGTATGGTCTTGCGTTCGGTTACTCAGTGAATCTATTTCGACATTGCCATTGAAAATCTATCAAACGAAGGCGGATGGCTCGCGCGAACTGGCGAAACATCATCCCGCTTACACCGTCTTATGTCGAAAACCCAATGCAGAAATGACGCCTTCTCGCTTTATGTTGATGGTTGTTGCCAGCTTATGTTTAAGAGGAAATGCGTTTATTGAAAAATGTTATATCGGGAAAAAGTTGGTTTCACTTCAACCGTTATTACCTCAAAACATGACGGTGAAACGATTGGAAAATGGGCAGTTGGAATATACCTATACCACGCCTAAATCGAATAAACGGGTTATTCCCGTTAAAAATATGATGCATATTCGAGGGTTTGGTATGGACGGTGTGTGCGGAATGATACCGATCCAGATTGGGCGTGATGTGATTGGTACCGCGTTATCGACGGATGAAGCAGCCGGAAAAGTGTTTGAAAATGGGTTACAAACCAGTGGATTATTAACGTCAAAGAATGCTTTGAAAGCCGATCAACGAGAACGCCTAAGAAAGCATTTAATGACGTTTACCGGCTCAAAAAATGCTGGAAAGGTGATGATCCTCGAAGCGGATTTGTCTTATCAAAATGTCACCATGAACCCTGAAACTGCGCAATTATTACAAAGTCGCGGATTTAGCATTGAGGAAATTTGCCGTTGGTTTCGCGTTCCACCTTTTATGGTGGGGCATGCCGATAAGCAAAGTAGTTGGGCATCCAGTGTGGAAGGGATGAATATGCAGTTTTTGACTAATACACTACGTCCCTTATTGGTCAATATTGAGCAAGAAATTAATCGTTGTTTACTCGACAGTGATGAAGATTATTATGCGGAATTTTCTGTTGAGGGCTTATTACGTGCAGACAGTGCAGGACGTTCAGCTTATTACACAACAGCGTTACAAAATGGCTGGATGAGCCGAAATGATGTTCGACGGTTAGAGAATTTACCGCCTATTGAAGGGGGCGATATTTATACGGTTCAGCTTAATTTAACGCCACTGGATCAGCTCGGAAAAGATATCACGAACAATGAAGCTGAAAAGCTCAAAGCACAGATCACTAACTGGTTATTTCCTGAAGGTGAACCTGTAACCCCATCTCAATCCAATCCACCTCGTCCCGAGGAGTAATCGTTATGAAAAAAAATCAGTTGCCAGTCGCGCTGGAGGATCGCCCCTGCGCATCGATTCGCTATGAGCTGAAACCCAAAGCACTGGATAAATGGAATAGCCGTATTCGGGCATCCAGTGCGGATAACTCGATTTCGATATTGGACGTCGTTGGAGAAGATTATTGGGGTGAAGGTGTCACCGCTAAACGGATTTCTGCCGCGCTTCGTGCCATTGGTGAGCAAGATATTGTCGTTAACCTCAATAGTCCAGGGGGCGATATGTTTGAAGGGTTGGCAATTTATAACTTGCTTCGTGCCCACAGTGGCAAGGTAACGGTCAATATTTTGGGCATTGCCGCTTCCGCTGCGTCCATTATTGCGATGGCAGGGGATGAAATAAAAATGGGGCGCGGTGCCTTTTTGATGATCCATAACTGTTGGGCAATGGGGGTAGGAAATCGTCACGACTTTGCAAAACTTGCTCATGATCTCGCCCCTTTTGATGCCTCGATGACCGATATCTATGTTGCACGCAGTGGGCTATCGAGTGACGTGGTGAGTCAGATGATGGATAACGAAACATATATCAGTGCGAGTGAAGCGATAGAAAAGGGATTTGCGGACAGCCTACTTTCTGCCGATGTGATTGACGAAGGTGATGAAAGCCCCCAAGCCGCGATCCGAAAACTGGATGCGCTACTTGCCAAAACCAACACACCTCGTGCTGAACGACGAAAACTAATTAGTGCATTAACCCGAAGTACGCCGAGCGCTACTTCCCAATCTAATGGTATGCCAAGCGCTACCTGCGATATTAATCCTGAAATCCTGTCAAAATTGGAGGAGGCGGTGACCGCCTTTGCCTGCGTTAAGTAATTGGAGTGACTATGTCAGAGACAAATGAATTATTAAAAAACCTATCGGCAAAAATTGAAGAAGCCAATCAACATTTTAATGCCAAAGCTGAAGAAGCGTTAAAAGAAGCGCAGAAAGTGGGTGGATTAAATGAAGAAACGAAACATGCCGTAGACAAAATGGCAACCGAGCTAAATGCGCTACGCGAATCTGAAAAAACACTGAAAGCCGCATTAGGGGATTTAGAACAACATGTTGCGCAAATGCCACTCAATAATGCGGTGCAGGTTGTAAAAAGTGTTGGTCAACAAGTGATTTCGGCTGAAGTATTAAAAGAGATCAATTCCAGCATTCAAGGGGGCAAACGTGTTTCAATTCCTGTTCAAGCAGCATTAACATCTACGGGCGTTGCCGAAGGCGTGGTTGAACCACAACGTTTGTCGGGTATCGATGTTGCACCGAAACAACGACTTTTTATTCGTGACTTAATTGCATCAGGTAAAACGCAATCTCCCGCCATTTTCTGGGTTCAGCAAACGGGGTTTACCAACAAGGCGGCGGTTGCGCCTGAAAATACCACTAAGCCGTATAGTGACATTGCCTTTGCGACCAAAATCACGCCAGTGACGACGATTGCTCATATGTTTAAAGCGTCTAAACAAATCTTAGATGATTTTGCGCAGTTGCAGTCGTTGATTGATGCGGAAATGCGTTATGGATTGAAGTTTGTTGAAGAGCAAGAAATTTTATTTGGTGATGGCTCTGGGGCTCATTTGCACGGCATTATCCCACAAGCCACTCAATATAAAGCCTCCTTTACGGTTGAAAAACAAAACGGTATCGATGATTTACGGCTTGCCATGCTTCAAGCTCAATTGGCGCGTTTCCCTGCTTCTGGTCACGTTTTACACTTTATTGACTGGGCGAAAATTGAACTAACCAAAGACGCTTTGGGGCGCTATATTTTGGCTAATCCTTCCGCATTAACAGGGCCGACTTTATGGGGATTACCAGTTGTGGCAACAGAAACCCCCGCGTTTAAAGGGAAATTCTTAACAGGGGCATTTAATGCGGGTGCACAGCTCTTTGATCGCGAAGAAACGAATGTGGTGATTTCAACGGAAAACGCCGATGATTTTGAGAAAAACATGATCTCTATCCGTTGTGAAGAGCGTCTTGCTTTGGCGATCAAACGCCCAGAAGCCTTTGTTTACGGTGATTTTACGGTAGCAACGTCAAGTGATTAATGTAACTAAGGCGGTCTTTATGGCCGCTTTTTCTTTGGAGGTGATATGAAATTAGTCATCTTACGAGCCATTTATTTTGAGGGACGAGTGGTGCTTGAAGGTGAGCAGATTGATACCTTAGAGCAACATGGACGGGAGTTAATTCAAAAAGGCTATGCCAAAGAACAGGAAGAAGCACATCTTGTTATTGAACCTGAACCGAAAAGAAATATTAAGGCGAAAAAGGAGAAATAATGCTTTCTCTCGAATTGGTGAAGCAGCATTGCAATATCGATCCTGATTTTACGGATGACGATAATTTATTGACGCTGTATATCGGTTCCGCCGTGAAATATGTTGAAAATTACACGCGTCGAACATTACATAAAACTCAGGAGATGGATAAAGCACAAGAAGATCCTGAAGCCTTGTTCTTAACGGATGATGTGATTGCGGCAATGCTCTTATTAATTGCGCAATGGTATGAAAATCGTGAGGGGGTAATTTCGGGGCAAGCTTTTTCTACACAACCTTTTGCGGTCACCGCACTACTTCAACCTTACCGGATTTATGGGTTGTAGGAGGTTTTATGCGTGCAGGACGATTACGCCACACTATTCATATTCAAAAATCAGTATTAGCGCCCGATGCCATCAGTGGCAGTGATGTGATTTGGACGGATCATGCGACAAAAGTACGTGCAGCGATCATGCCTTATCAAGGGCGAGAATATTTTCAAGCTCAGCAAGTACAAAGTGAGGCCACAACGCGAATTCTTATTCGCTATATTGCTGATATTGATACCTCGATGCGTATTGTATGGGGTAAGCGACTATTTAATATTATTTCGATTATTGACCCTTATGAGCGTCATCGTGAGCTTCAATTAATGTGCAAAGAGGGCGTGAATGATGGGTGAGATTAAAATCAGTGGATTGTCTGAACTCGCTCAACGAATGCAAGATATCGCCCGTAAAACCAGAAATCAAAGTGCGCGTAAGGCGATGAATGCAGGGGCTTCGGCGTTAAAGCAGGAAATCAAACATCGAGTGCCTATCCTTAAGGAAACGGTGCCGCATCGACGCAAAGGCACTATCAAGCGCAATATTCGTTCTAAAACGAAAGTACAACGCAATGGACAAGTTAAAACGCGTATTTGGGTGAAATCATTATCGGGTAAAAAGGTGTCTGCCTTTAAACAGGTAACGGGAAAAAGTGCGGCATTGAACCCGAATGATCCGTTTTATTGGTGGTTTGTCGAGTTTGGTACCGCCAAGATGCCCGCACAACCGTTTATGCGCCCCAGCTTTGAAGCAAAAAAGGAAGCGACGGCCAAAGTGATTGTTCAAACACTCAAAGAGGATATTGAAAAAGCAAGGTAGAGATCATGATACAGCAATTAAAAGAGACCCTTTCACCGCTGGTCGATGGAAGGGTTTTTTTTCAGGTATTACCTGAAGGCAAAGGGCATTATCCCGCCATTGTGATCCAGTTTGCCAGCATCACGCCTAACAGTGCGCTGGAGGATGCGGATTTAGATAACTATCGCGTGCAACTCGATGTGTATGCGCCCCAGCCACAATCCCTGATGGTCTTGCGTAAAAAAATAGAGGCTCAGATTATCGAGGCAATCCCATTTGCACAACGGGTGAATACTGTCTTTGGGTATGAAGCGGATGTCAAATTACATCGGCTTGTTCTTGAATTGATGATTTCATCAGATAAATAAGGAATGGATATGACAAAGCCAAAGAACCATAAAGCGACGCCTTTCCTCGGCACGAAGATCTTTGTGCAAACAGGCTTAGGAGAGGCGATGACGGTGACGGAAGTGACGTTATCACCCGCAACCATTACTATCGCCAATAATAAGCTGAAAGCCGATGACATGATTATGTTATCGGGACTCGGGGAGTTAGATGGGCGTTTTCCTGTTGCACAGGTTGATGGCAATAAAGTGACCCTGTGCGACGAAGTGGATTGGAGTGATAAAACGCTACCCACGGATTTTGTAAACGCCAAAGCACAACGTATTCAATGGTCTAATAATTTCTGTGCGGTAAAAAGTTTCAGCAAAGACGGTTCGACGACTGAACAAATTGATGTCACCACCATTTGCAGTGATGGCAAGGAATATGAATCCGGTGATACGGAATACGGTTCAATTAAATTGACCTTTTTCTTACGGTATAGCTCCAGTGAGGTGCAACGACTCTTGCGTAAATATGAAAACAGCAAAGAAAAATTTGCGGTGAAAATGGTATTAACACGAGATGAAGGTTCCATGTTTTATTACGGCTCCGTCGAAACGGGCATGAACATTGATGGCAGTGTGGGACAAATGATGGATTCGGGGATCTCGATTAAATTGTCTGGCCGTGATTATTTGAATACGAAGAAATAACCCTTAACTCATCTCTTTCATTATTTCTCTTCTCCCTTTTCGATAAAAATTTTAGGAGTGATTATGTCTAACGCGTTATTGCGTGAATTAGTGTTAAACCAAGCACTAAAAGTGACGCCTTTTACCTATTTAGACAACACCTTTTATGTCAAAGAGCTGGATGTTGGCACCATGAATTACATTCAGCGCAAACTTCGTCAAATTAAAATCAAGCTCGCCGAAGCGCAAGACATTTATTTAGACGAAGACGATCCTGAACAATTTAATGAGGCGATAAATCGTGTCTACGATGAATATGATGTCGCCAGAATGTTGGCCTTTAAGTTGTGTGATGAAAAAGGGGAACTGCTTTTTGATGCTGAAAATGAAGAAGACTTAAAAGGTCTTAATCGTTTAGGACAAGGGTTTTCTAATGCGGTGTTTACGGCCGAAGCGGGGAACAGCGAAAAAAACTTGGAGAACGACGACAATTCCAACTGATATTGTCGTTGGCACTGGGAAAAACGCTCGCAGAAATCGAGCAAATGCCTGAAAGCCACTTGTGTGAATATGAGGCCTTTTATCGCAAACAGCCCTTTGGTTTATGGCGAGAGGATTATCGGATGGCACAAGTGGCACATCTTTTAGCGATGATAAATCGTGATCCGAAAACGTCTCCGCCTGAATTGGTGGATTTTATGCCGATGTGGCAGAAAAAGCCCACAGAAGCTGAAGAGTGGGATAGTGTTACTCAGAATGTATTGGCTCATCGATAGCCCCTTTGTTGGGGCTTTTTTATTGTTTTAAGGAGTTTTTATGGCTGGCGCATTAGGTAGATTAAATATTGATTTGACGCTGAATACGGCAAATTTCACAAATGCGATCAACCGTAGCCAGCGCCAAACAGAACAATTTGGGCAAAGTATTCGCGTCAGCCTTCAAGCTATCACCGTACAACAAGAGCGAATGGTATCGCAAACCGCAAAATCCTCGGCGCTTTTTGCCCGTTTTGCGAGTGTCACCGCAAGTGCATTATCCATTCATCAAGTCATTAATTATGCTGATAGTTGGACGGAATTACAGAACCGCTTAAAACTGGTGACAGAAAGTTCTGTCGAGTTAAATAAAGCCACACAAGCGGTCTATGATATTGCCCAAAAAACCTATCAATCATTGGATGCGACAGCACAGGTTTATCAGCGTTTTGCGGATAATGCCGATCGTCTAGGATTAAGTCAGCAGAAAGCCGCTGAACTTACGGAAACCGTCTCTAAAGCGGTTTCTCTTTCAGGAGCCAGTGCTGCCTCTGCTGCAATGGGGTTAACTCAGTTTGGACAAGCATTAGCAGCAGGTCAGTTACGTGGGCAAGATTTAAATTCTGTTATCGAGCAAATCCCTGGTTTAGCACAGGCCATCGCAGAAGGCATGGGGATCTCCATGGGGGATTTAAAAAAGAAAGCCCAAGACGGTGAAATGGCGATTGATAAAATCATTCAGGCATTGGAGAAAGTCAAAAATTCTGTTGATCAGAAGTTTGCTTCCAGTGTGACAACCGTTAGTCAAGGTTTTACTAATTTACAATCAGCAATGACGAGGTTTGTTGGTGAAGCCAATCAAGGTACAGGTGCGACTCAGCTTTTAACGTCGGGTTTAGCGGGACTTTCTAATCACTTATCGACGGTGGCTAAAATCGCAGAAGGACTTGCGGTTACAGCTTTAGTCGCCAAGCTCTCTCAATGGACAAAAGCCACTTACTTAAAAAATCAAGCCACATTGAATGAAGCCAAAGCCACATTACAGAGTGCAGAGGCAAACAGTGTGGCAGCAACCAGTGCCGTGAGGAAGGCATGGGCGGATAAAGAGGCGGCATTATCGGCATTGAATTCTGCAAAAATGAGTTATCAAGTGGCGAAAGGAACCGTGGCAGAAGGTTATGCCTTAGAGAAAGTGATTGCGACAAAATCGTTAGCGACGGAAGCCTCTTTAAGATACAAAAAAGCACTGATAGCAGAAACGGCGACACAGCGGGCATTAACGACGGCACGCCGTCAAGCCACGGTCGCAGGAAGAGCGTTAAGTGGGACATTGGCATTAGTTGGTGGCCCTGTTGGACTGGCGTTAACGGCAATAACGGCTGTTGGAATGGGCGTCTATGAATATAGCGAACATATCAAACAAGCTAAAAGAGAATCGATCGAATTTGCCAATGCTCTAGATACATCAACAGAAGCCTTAAAAGCAATGAATAATCAAGTATTGCTGACGAATATAGGCAAATTATCTGAAGGTATTGATGCTCAGATTGAAAAATTCGAAGGATCGTTAGAAAAAGCTAAAAAATTGGCAGCAGACTCGAAGTCCGGTTGGAGCTTAAATGCCTCGAGTTACTTGAGTTTTACGGGTGACCATGAAGGTTATAAAGAGATAATCGCGCAAAATCAAAGAGAAGCAAAAATCGGACTTGATGCAGCGATGGGGGAGGTGGCTTCACAGTTGACGATATTAGAGCGTCAGCGAGCCAGTATGCGACAAATGCTGGCATTGGTTGAAGAAAAACACGGTAAGCAAAGTGATGAATATCAGCGTTATGCATCGAAAGTAAAGGAGGCTGAGAGTGTCATTAACCAATTTAGGGTGACATTAAAAAACTTGGGTTATGATTTCGATGCGTTAATTAATAAGACAGATGAAGCGGCAAATAGTCAAGCCAATATGAGCGAGGTCATCGCAAAAAAAATAGAGGATTCTATTGCTGAATCTCGGCGTACTATCATGAAAGCTAAGGCTTCTCCTGCTGAGCTGGCTAAGTTGAATGCGGAAGATGTGCTGAAAAGACGGGGAATTAAACCTGAAGAAAAAGGTTATGAAGACGCTTTGACCGAAGAAATTAAAGCACAAAATGCGTTATTGGCTCAAAGAAATAAGCCAAAGAAATCCACCATTGATTATGCCAAGCAATACACCAAAATCTTAACGGAATTAGAGGAAAAACAAGCCTCACTGATTGCGGATGGACAAAGTATTCAGCTGTATGGTACTACCTCTTCCTTTAATGAATACACATCCGCCTTAGCCGATATCAAACAGAATAAAGATAAGTTTGATGCCATCTTAAAAATCGATCCCAAAGCGATTGAGACGATCAAAGAAAAAGCGAAAGCCATTGATGATCTAGCGCGTGCCAACTCGGTTGCGCAATTTGCTTATGATCGCGGTAAAGAAATTGAGCAGATGCAATTTGAAACTTCCTTAATAGGAAAATCACGCGCAGAGCAAGAAAAGCTTAATGCCCTTCGTCAGATTGATGTGCTGTATCAGCAAGCCAGTGTGGATTTAGGCGAGAAAGAGCTGGCGAACTTACAACGCAATGTCGAACTCACTAAACAGCAGATTGAGGAAGAGCTGAGGAAGCGAGAGGCCATGAAAGGTGATCCGATGGCGGGATTAAAACAAGGCTTATCGGATTTCAGTGAGTCAGCCATGGATGTGATGGAGAACGTCAGAAATGTTACCACCAATGCGCTTAATAATATGTCTGATGCATTAGCCGATTTTGCTTTAACGGGTAAAGGAAGCTTTAAAGATTTTGCTAATGCGGTGATCTCCGATATTACTCGAATGGTGATGAAAATGCTGGTTTTCAAAGCCATTGAAGCAGGTGGGCAGGCAATGGGCTTTGATATGGGATGGATGAGCAAAGGACATGCTTACGGTGGTTATACGGGGCACGGCGGGAAATTTGAGCCTAAAGGGATTGTGCATGGTGGTGAGTTTGTTTTTACCAAAGAAGCGACGGCTAAATTGGGTGTCGGCAATCTCTATCGCTTAATGCATGCGGCGCAAGGTTATGCTTCAGGTGGCTTTGTGGGGGCGGTCGCAGGGCGAATACCGGTTACACCGCAACCGACGTTAGCCCGTGCGAGTGGTGTACAAATGACGGTCGTTAATCATATTACGGTGACGGGAAATGGTGACGCTGTACTTGCGCAGGCAATGAAGGAAGCCGCACAACAAGGGACAGAAGCCGGCGCACAGAAAGCTCACGCGATGATGTTACAAGACTTTCAAAGTAATGGTGCAGCACGCAGAACATTAGGAGTTTAAATGTCTATTCTTGAATGGCCAAAAGAGGTGAGCCCCACGCAGGAAAACTGGCAATTATTGAGTAACAGCAAAACCTTTACCTCACCATTTAATGGAAGTAGTCAAACGGTACGCTTTCCGGGAAGTCGTTGGCGTTGCGAGCTGACATTTAATAATTTAAATGAAGCAAAATCGCGCCAGTTAGAAGCGCTGGTGGCTTCATTGGATGGCATGTCAGGAAGAGTGAGAATATCGAGTTGGATCAGAAAAGGGCGTTATGGGTATGGTTCGCCTCGCATTGCAATACCGAGCCAATTGGGTAATCAGTTAGAAACAAAGGACTGGAAGCGCAATATGCGCGTGTTACAGCAAGGGGATCGCTTAACTGTGGGCAATGAACTCAAAATGGTGGTGGCAGATGTGGTCAGTGACAATAATGGGCGTGCAAATATTCCTATTTCACCGATGTTAAGAACGTCGCCTACTGTTAATGAAGTGCTCGAGGTTGAGCGTCCTTTTGGAGTTTTTCGGCTCGTTGATAATGAACAGGGTAAATTTCAGCATCGTCGCTTGGGGTATACCCATATCACGTTATCTTTTGAGGAGGTGTTGTACTAATGCAATATCATCCATTTTCTGATGCCATGGTCAATGCGATTAATGAGGGGGCTTATATTGTCTTAGCCGCCAGACTCGATTTGAAATCAGGCGTCACTTGTGCGCATACCGGTGTTGGGCAACTGATTATTGCGGGGGAAACTT
Organism: Proteus sp. FZP2095; assembly: GCF_023701425.1. Classification (NCBI taxonomy): domain Bacteria; kingdom Pseudomonadati; phylum Pseudomonadota; class Gammaproteobacteria; order Enterobacterales; family Morganellaceae; genus Proteus; species Proteus sp. FZP2095. Next base: position 1,720,896 of record NZ_JAMQBJ010000001.1, on the reverse strand, counting down.
ATTTGGGTGTGGGTAGTTTAGGCGAAATCAGTCAGCTGAAAGAAAATAAGACAACCAGCCCTCCACAATTACAGCTTAAATTAGCGGGTTTTGATAAATCGCTGGTGGGAATGGTGATGAATGAGCAAAGTCGAGGACGAGAAGTGCGGTTGATGATGGTTGCCATCGGTGAAGAGGGAAAACCGCTTCTTGCTGAGGTCTTATTTGTCGGACAAATCACATCGATTAATGTGGTGTCTGGCGAAGAAAATGCCGTATGTGTTAATGTTTCTAATCGATTCGAGCGATGGTCAATCGGGTTACCCGATAGATTCACCGATGAATCTTGGTCGTCAAGAAGGCAAGGGGATCGCATCTTTCGTTATGTCGCTCAAATGGCTGAACGGGCGATTTATTGGGGCAGTAAGAAAGATGCACCTGCATTTATTTATAAGTAATTGCGAAGGGGATAACATGGCTAAATCGTTATTCATAATCTGTTTTTCAATAATCTTATCTGGTTGCTCAGTGAAAAAAGAAATAGTACCTATCGGTGGTAGTAAAGCTGATGGTACGGTTCGTATGGGGTATACATATGGTGATAAATTCGGTGCTTTTGAAGTTCCTGTTGTTGATATAGAACGTGCAAACGAATTAGCAACAAAAAAATGTAAAACTTGGGGATATGAAGGCGCTGAAGCATTTGGTGGGAAAACTGAAAATTGTGGTATGAGTAATGGATTTGCATGTACAAGAATGAATGTTGCTATTGAATATCAATGCATCGGTGGTAAATCAGCACAATATTAGATAATACAATTAGTTAATGATTTTTGCTTGATGTGAGAAGTAGATGATAGTTCATATTATAAGCGAAAAGGATGGTGAATGAAACAACAAAACTGGACACTCCAGTTACCAGAAACGATAAGGGCGGCGATGAGTCGCCCTTTTTCATGGGGTGAATTTGATTGTTGTATTTTTGCCTCTGAATGTATTTACGCACAATGCGGTTTCTCTCCAATAAAGCCTTATCTCAATCACTATAAAACCAAAGCCGAAGCCTTCAACCTGCTCAAATCTAAATTTGGCTCCTTAGAGAAAGCCGTATCACGCTATTTCAAATCCATTGAGATTGAGCGCGTTCAGCGTGGCGACCTTGTACTGTTCAAAGGTGAGGACGGTGACAGTTTAGCGGTGGTCTGGGCGAGGCATTATTGGGGCGTAACCCCACAAGGCGTGAAGCCGGTGCAGATTAACCCAATCAAAGCGTGGAGAGTGGAATAATGGGTGGGAGTGGTGGATTAATTTCAAAAGTCGTGGGTGCGGGCTTAATGATTGCGGGGCTATTTACCGGAGGCGTCACCTCAGCGATAGGCATGGCGCTGATGGCAGCAGGCGTCGCGGTTCAAGTCGCAGGTTCGCTTATCTTTAAGCCAAAACTTCCGTCAATGAATTATCGAGATACCGGTGAACGCAAACAGATGTTACGTTCATCGTCTGCCCCTGAAACCGTGATCGTCGGAAAAACAGTGATATCGGGTTTGCTTTTCTTCGCCGAAGAAGAAGCGGGGGAGCAAGATGAAAATGAAAAAATCACACTGGCATTGGCGCTGGCAGGGCACCCCATAGAAAAAATCGGGAAGATTTGGTTAGGGGACGATTTAATTGAGACGTTTGGTGAATATACCGTTCATGAAGTTAAACACCTTTGGTTGAGGAGTTTAAAAATCACGGCACCTGTTGTTGAAGTGGAGTTACATAATAGCAGAGAAGATGTCGATCCCTTTATGCTAAAAAATTGCCCGTCATGGAAAGAGGATATGATTGGTCGAGGTCTGGCGTGGTTACGTGTGACACTCACGTTTGACCAAGAAAAATTCCCTTATGGATTACCCAATGTGAAATGTGAAGTTTGGGGAAAACATCTGTTTGATCCTCGCACTGGGCAAACCGAGTGGAGTAATAATGGGGCTTTAGTCATTTTGGATTATTACCGCCATTATTTAAAAGTACCTGATACAGATATTGATTTTGACAGCTTTAAACAGGCGGCCGATTTATGTGATGAAAAAGTGAGTCTACCAGAAGGTGGATTTGAGTCGCGATATACCCTTAATGGTGCCTATGACTTAAATGAGAGTCCATCGAGTGTCTTGGAAGCGATGCACAAATGCATCAACGCGGAACCGACATTCACCGCAGGAAAACACGGTATTCAAATCGGTGCTTATTATGGGCCGGCAATAAAAACTATCACCGAATCACAATTGATTGGCACTGTCACGTGTACCCCTGAAACAGGTTTAAAAGACGCGACCAATGCGGTGTATGGCACGTTTATTGATGCTGAACAGTTATACACAAAAACGGATTTCACGCCTGTGATTGTAGACGAATGGGTGAAAGAGGATGGCTTAGAAATTCGGGAGAATATCGACTATCGTTTTGTCACCAGCCCTTATCAAGCCCAACGATTAGCTCGCCAATATCTCCGTAAAAAGAAAGCGGGAAGACGGGTTCAACTCACGATGAACTTAGACGGCTATGCTTATCGTCCGGGGGAAGTTGTGCTTTTAGCATTACCTTCTTTGGGGATTAGTGGGCTGGAATTCCGTATTGCCGAATGGTCTTTCCATGCATTAGACGGTGTGGCTTTAACGTTGGAAGAGGATGGTGCCTATTTATATGAAGATGTGATTGGTAAACCGTTTGAGCGTCCGCCGTTTGTGAGTTTACCCACTGGCGGTGTTGCTTCCCCTATTAATCTTGCTTTTGTTCCACTTGCCGTCAGTGACATTGTTCAAGGTATGCTTTCTTGGCAGAATGTGGCGTCTGATGTGCGCTACAACACGGTTAATATCCTTCAAAACGGTAGAGTGATTCAATCTATTCAGGTGCCGGGTGAGCGCGTTGATATTAACGGATTAGCACGAGGAACTTATCGTGTTGAAGTTAGAGCGACGAATATGGCGGGGGCAATGTCGGCACCCGCTATCAGTGATTTTGCTATCCAAGCACCGCCAGCTCCCATTAAGGTTGATGTTACTTCGGGAATGTTCAGCCTCACCGTCTCGCCAAAACAAGGTGATAGTGCTGTCTTGGGTTATACCTTTGAGTTTTGGTTTAGTGAGGAAAAACTCGCTAATCTTTCTGAAAATGAAGTGATCACCAAAACAAACAAAGTTGGCCAAGGGAATTTCTGGACGCAAGAGAATTTAAAAGCAGGACATACGTATTATTTTTATGTTCGAACAATCAACAGCTATGGCAAATCACCTTTTGTGGAGGCTTCTGGTGTTTGCTCAGCTCAAACGGAGTTGCTTCTTGATGAATTAGCGGGGCAAATTAGTCGAGAGCAACTTGCACAAGACTTATTGGGTGAGATAAATAGCAAAGCTGACCTATCAGCCGTTGTTGAGTTAAACACGCAAGTGAAAGCAAACCATGATGCGATTTTAGCGGAGCAAGTTGCACGAGGAGCAGTAATTAACCAAGAACAACAAGCTCGCGCTGAAGCTGATAAAGCGGAGGCTCAACAACGCCAATTCTTAGCCACTCAACTTCGTGGTGATTATACCGGTAATGATTTATCTAAAGTCACCGCAGGGCTCATTTCCGCCGAGAAACAAGCGCGGGTCTCGGGTGACCAAGCGGAAGCGAAAGCCAGACAATCATTGGAAACACGGATGAATGGGAATGTTTCCGCGATTAATAAATCATTAGAAACCCTCACCTCGAAACAGCAAGCCCAAACGCAAGAGATTTCAACGCTCAATTCAAATCTTAAGGGGAAAGCTGATAGCAGTGTGGTGAATGCGTTAAATACGCGAGTATCTAATATTGATGGCAAAGTGACGTCTGCAACCTCTCAGGTACAAACGTTATCCAGCAAATTAGAGACGGTAAAAGCTGATTTAACTGAATCAGTCGTGGTGGATTTAGATTTATCTAAACTCAATGAAAACACCTATTATCCGGTTATTTTGCCTTTAGTAACCTCTCGACGTTATGCCTTTAAGGTTTTTAGAACCTTAGGGCAATATTCAGATAATAAACCCAGTTATGCGACTCACAGCACTAAAGGCTTTGCCATGATTGTGGAGTGGCAAGTGAGTGGTTCTGGATGGGGAACACAATCTGAAAACCGCATCATTGATAATTTTGATTGGAAATGGACAAATCAATCTCCTGTGATGGGACCAGCTCAATTAACGAATGGCTCTGTGGAATATATCTATTTACGGGGAGGCGCTAAATACCAACTCACTAAGCATAAAAGTGTTAACCATCAAATCATCACCAGCACTTACACTAATAACAAACAATCGGTGGCACCAAAAGGATTTGTGATGAATGAAGTGCCTAAGTCCAGCGAACAGAAAGCCAATGCAACGGCGAATGCGGTAAACCAACTTGAAACTAAGGTAACTGAGGTCTCAGGAAAGGTGACCTCGACCGCCCAACAAGTGACTCGTTTAGAAAGCCAAGTGGGTACAAGTTCAGCCAAAATCGAACAAACGTCTAAAGTGGTCACTGATTTAAATGGCAAAATCTCCGCATCATGGACAATGAAAGTCCAGCAGGATAGCAAAGGGAATAAAGTCATTACCGGCATTGGCTTAGGATTTAATGCGCAAGGAAATAGCCAATTTCTGGTTAATGCCCAAAACTTTGCGGTGATATCGTCATTAAATGGCAAAGTGGTGACACCGTTTGTCGTGAAGAATGGACAGGTGGTTATTCATGAAGCCTTAATGGATAAAGCGTGGATACAGAAACTAGTGGTACTCAATTATTTTAAATCATCGGGATTTGATAAAGGGAATGGCTTTTTATTGGATGCAAAAAACAATATTTTCCGCTTTACGGGTGGTAATGGGGCATTAAATATCACCAATAATCAATTGGTCGTCAAAGATGAGAAAAAACGCCTTGTGATGAAAATCGGTTACCTAGGGAATTGATTTATGTATGGTCTTGAAATTTTTCCTGTTGAAGGCGGTAAACCTTACCGTTTAACGCGTGATACGCAAATTCTCTGTTATTTAACCTCTTATCCGATAGGGCCAGAAGATTGGCCCCATTATCGACAACCGAAAAAAACACGGAGCAAAGTCATTCATGAAGCCATGGGGTATGAGGCGTTCGCCATCCCGAGAGTGGCTTCTGTGTATATGGCGGTGAATGATTATGCGTATTTTCAGGGAATAACGCATATCCGAATGGAAGGGCCTGTATTACGTTATGAGTATGTTTATGACAATGTTCAGGTTCAAGACCCACAGATGGCCAAAAGAGCCAATATGGTGGTCGATATTTATGGTATCCCGTTACCGGATAGTACAAAACCAACGTATGGTGTGGAGTGGTATGGGGCCTTTCAGGGATTTCGAAGTGCGATTACACGTAATACACAAATGACTTATTGTGTGTCTCGACAAAAAATCCACCTTGAAGGCGGGCGCTATTGGTCTTTGCCAACAACATTACCGCATTTAGATAAGTGTGTTGTGTTTTATCATGCCACCAACCCTCAAGCGGAAGTGAGCTATTTAGCGCATAAAAAGCAATTATACAGTTCAGCCCAAACAGACATTTATGTGTGTGTTTTCGTTTCAGGAATGGTTTTGACCCCGAAGAGACGTTGGGGGTTATCACTGTACAGTGAAGATGGAACACTGGTCTTTAATACGGACTATCTGCCTTTTACCCGAGGACAATCAATGGCATTGTTATTACGGGAGGGGAGTGTAGAGACTCCATATAGCTTGCCTTTAGTCTGTGCAACCAGTCAGTTTGTGAATGCGTCTTATCAGGATGATAATATTGATTGGGCCAAGCGCAATACAGGGATACGTTTTCGGGGAAAACAGATTTTTGTGAGTGAACGGATACGTGATGCTCATCGGCAACATCATGTAGAGCAACGTATCCCCTTTTATGTCCTTAATGGTTCACATTATTTTTAGTCAAAAAATGCAATATTTGTGTGTGATCATCCATCTGTAGATCTCTGTACACCTATATGCTATCGATTTAGCCTTGGGATGGCAGCCTTACCTATACAGAATGATGTATGTACTTGGTATTATAAACAAAATGAACATATACAGAATGCTTGTAAAGTACACTGATAATAATTGCGTGATATTTGTTAGTTTAGCAATTACTGAAATTTCGCAATAATGGTTTTTTTATTGTTTTTTGATTTTCTTGTGAAGATTAGCTATCACATTTTCATTTTTAAAATACCAGATGGTATAGTTTTCCTCTATCATTTCAAGTGTGCTGAATTTTAGCTCGGCAAGATTGTTTTTATATTCCCCATTTGAAGTTAATAAATAATCATAGGGTTCGCTGCGTATCTTTGATAATTGTGAAGCTGTAATAAGATTGATGTTTATTTTTCTCTCTAAGTGATTGAGGTGTAGCTCAATAATAGATATTCTTCCACTAATAAAATCATCAAGCTCACTTTCTTTTAATGTTCGTAATTTTATTTTTTCTTCAAGTGTATCGAAAAAAATCTCAGTCAAAGATGCTATTTTATCCTTTAGTTTTGATGTTTCAGCCCTTCTAAAGGCTCTTGTGTTTATATACGAGGAAAATAGCCATCCGAGGACGGCTATAATTGAAGAAATTATTACTGCTACATATTTAGGGTCTAAGGTGTTATCTGTCATGAGTTGTGTCATAATCAGCTTTCTCTATCCGTTCTTTTATTAAGAGTTCAAAGCTTTTTAGCTCATCATGATGGTATTCTAATTTGTCGTTTAACTCTTTTTTTGTGAAGTTTTCTGCCCTTATTAATCCACCGAAAGCCTCATCAATAAAGGAACGACCATAACGATTATACCCTGTTAAATCCACTATCACTTTATCGAAGCATCGTAAAGCAGGAACAAGGTGTAACTTACGAAATTTTTCACCATTTCCTGGACCGTCAGAAGGATATCGTCCATATGGTTTCTTATTAAAGTCATTGATTACACTTATTTTTTTTGTTTTTTTAATGCTCATCTAAATCAACCTTAATATTCCATTGTATCAATGTGCCAGGCATACGTTTTGGTAAGTCTATTGTTTCAACGCTACCTGATTTTAGCTTATATAGTCCATTATTGCTATAAATCCAGAGCGTTCCTATATCGTTATCAGTTACAAGACCTTTGATACTTTTACTGCCTTGACCATGCTTACTGGAGTTAGTTCCGGTAACATCACCGACCATTGAAATGGCAATTTTCATTGCGTCTGTAACTTTACCGTATTTATAGCGAAATCCTCCTATGATTACACCTTCTTTTTCCAATTCTTCTTGAATTTTATCATAGATTTTAGGATAGGTTTGTTGCAAAATATTGCCATACCATGCTCGTTTCATCACTGTTTCTGGGATTCCAACACCTAGATCATAAATTGCTAGAAATAACTGATTTCCAGCAAGATCACATTTTGCCCACCATTTCTTATCATTATTATCATGAATATTGGGGTAAGCATGATATGAAACATTATTTATAGCCTCTTGTATAGCCCCACCATATATACTTTCAGTATGCGCTGACATTTGGTTGTTATATATTTTGCTCTGGATGAAATCTACGATTTCATCCCGGTAATCACCTCCTATTCCGCTTATCACAGGGATGAAGTCCTTATTAAAATCAGGTGTTGAAATTCCATCCCGACATAATTTATCCAGCCCAGAGCGTTTTATTGCAGTTGTTGCTTTGAACTCTCTAGGGAATGATATTATTTTAAAATTGACGCCATTTTTGATAGCTAATTCAATTGCAGCGTAGAGAACTAGTAGTGATGCCACTTTGATATTTTTTGTTTGAGAAAAATCTAAATGAACTTTTTTTGTGATGTTTTGATTGCATCGAGATATAGCTGACACAATATTCATTGTGTCACTATATGAGGAATCTTTATCTGCTGAATAAATACTGAAATTAGCTGGAAAACGAATGTATTCGATATCCTTTTTCTTAGGTCCTTTTTTTCGAGGCCTACATGGGTCATAACAAATTGTTTTTCGATCTAGCTCATTCCTCCATCTTTTTTGTGCAATGTAAAATTTTATTTTTTCTTTAGATATGGCCATTTAGTTATCCTTTTTTAATAATTCATAGCTTTAGTGACATATTTCTCTGACTAATTCAGTAAGTTAACGAATTGCGCAATTAGATGGGGCTGTTATGTGCTCCTTATACTTAATTTTTGTCACAGTGAGTCAATGTCACTTCAACTATATCAGAATTAAAACAGGTTTCATTGTCTCCAAAATCTCTAATACCTGATGTGATAAAGGAACTGTGTGTTATCGCTTTCCTCTCATTTGTTCAATAAGTATTGACCAAAGCTTTAATTTCTTCCCATTGAGTTTCAGAATCTTCAGAAAGTAGGATAAACGTCGTAATTTGCTATTCGAATAGGTAACGAGTTAGTACAGATAAATTCTACATAACCAAAGATTACATAAACAGTGGCAATATATAATTATTAGAATGAATAAAAATACTTTTAATCAAGTGGTGATAAAAGGAGGGATTCACTATCTTTTGAGTTAAGCAAGAGTGAATACCTTTTAATAATGACCGCATACATAATGCTACATCATATAAGGTGAATTTAAATTACAGTATAAGTGTTTTATTTTTATGAATAAAAACCACTATTTATAATTTTCGGTAGAAAATAGAAAAGCCCACCGAAGTGAGCTTTTTTGAACTTTCAAATGCACGTGCATTTCACGTGCACTTTCAAGTCCTTTTGTTGTCAGTGTGTAGTCTTGGTGATTTCGCTAACTTCTTGTTTTTGAAACCGTTGTCCTATCACTGACCCACCAAATTTGGTGGAGCTGGCGGGAGTTGAACCCGCGTCCGAAATTTCTACATCCGCGGCACTACATGCTTAGTCTAGTCTTTAATTTCACTTACCCACTGCGGACAGACACGCCATGAATAAGCTAGCTTGATTAAATTTAACGCTTCAACCCCAAGCTAGGCATCCACGCGATCTCTTTTGGGTTTGACCTCTCTTGATCCCCGTCTTAAGAGCGGAAGCTAGGGAGAGAGGGCGCTAAGCAGGTTATTAAGCTGCTAGTGCTAGTTTGTTTTCGTCGTTTGCGACTATTTTTTTGCGGCTTTTTACGAGGCCAACCGCCCCTCGGCATGCACCTTGGGTTTCGCAAATCCCGTCGAATCCAGAATCAGCCCCAAGTTGTTGAAAGCGAGTATATCAGAAAAATACTTGTAATTGCTAGTACTTAACGCAATTTAGCGATTGGCATTTTTCATAATACGTGCTTTGTCTAATTTCCACTCACGATCTTTAATGGTATCGCGTTTATCGTGATCTTTCTTACCCTTTGCAACGCCAATTTTGATTTTGCACCAAGCGTTTTTCCAATAAAGGGAAAGAGCAACAACGGTATAACCATCACGGTTGATTTGACCATAAAGATTATCAAGTTCACGTTGTTTTAATAATAATTTACGGGTACGTGTCGGATCACAAACCACATGAGTTGATGCAACATTTAAAGGGGTAATAGTTGCACCAAAAAGATAAGCTTCGCCATCACGCATGACAACGTAGCTATCACTGATGTTGGCTTTTCCTGCACGCAGTGATTTAACTTCCCAGCCTTGAAGCGCCAAGCCCGCTTCTATCTCATCTTCGATGAAATATTCATGGCGAGCACGTTTGTTTAACGCAATGGTCGCGGAACCAGGTTTGTGTGATTTTTTCTTTGTCATAATGTCCACATTATACTGTATGAGCAATAGAAAGAAATCATTTAACCGACTGTTTTCTTTTCAATTGCATAAAACTTAAGCTATATTCCATTAGATTTTTAATTAGTCACTGTTCAATGATATGATCACACACAGTGTTGTCGTACAGGAATAACTATGCCTCAGATTAGTCGATCTGCTCTTGTCCCTTTTAGCACAGAGCAAATGTTTAAACTGGTTAATGATGTTCTTACTTATCCTGATTTTCTACCAGGATGCGTTGGAAGTAAACTGATCAAAAGCACACCAGAAGAAATGATTGCATCAATAAATGTCTCTAAAGCGGGAATTAGTAAAACATTTACTACCCATAACTTTTTAAAGACTAATGAGCGTGTTGATATGCGTCTTGTTGATGGCCCCTTTCGTAAATTAACAGGGGGATGGGTGTTTACCGCACTTGATGATAATGCGTGTAAAATAGAATTTCAGCTAGACTTTGAGTTCACTAATAAATTAATTGAGTTAGCTTTTGGCCGTATTTTTAAAGATTTAACGAACAATATGGTTCAAGCATTTACTCACAGAGCGAAAGAGATCTATCGTGACTAAAATATGGGTAGAGGTAACCTATGCGTTGCCCGATAAGCAGTATCTTATCCCTGTTGAACTAACGTTAGGGGACACGGTTGAACAAGCTATTATTGCTTCAAATATCTTAACAATTTGTAGTGATATTGATTTGACTAAAAATAAAGTAGGTATTTATAGTCGGCCAACAAAATTAAGCGATAATGTGCGAGATGGCGATAGAATTGAAATTTATCGACCTTTAATTGCTGATCCTAAAGAAATGCGTCGTAAACGCGCTGAAAAAGCACGACAAAAAGCGGATTGATATTATACTTTTCTGTCTAATAGGTGGGAGTTTTATATACTGCATTGATAGGCCATTTGATTACAGACAGATACAAGAAAGACAACACTGTTATAAAGCATTTTCTCCTTATAAAAACACACCCCAACGTCAAATTTAACGTATGGGGTGCAATTCGTTTTTGCCAATCTTATACAAAACTAAGTTTTTTTAGCACTGCAATCGCATTACGATTTTGTTTCAGGTGCTGAGAAGCTAGGCATATTGCCTTGTTTATCAATCTTAGTCAGTATGCCATTGCTATCAAAAGTCAGAGTGAGAGTCTCTTGACGTACTTTTTGATGACCAGGCTCTTCACGGAAAACATAATACCAAGTCTGGCTTCCGAAAGGATCTTTAAGCATTGGCGTACCAAGGGCAAATTGGACTTGCTGCTGTGTCATTCCTTGCTGAACTTTTGCGACTTCGGCTGGCGTTAAATAATTTCCCTGATTGATATCTGGGTGATAAACCAGTCTCTCGAACATAGAGCAACCTGAAGTCATTACGACTAAAGATAAGGCGGCAACTTTTAACAGTTTAAAACGCATGGTTATTACATTCCTTTTAGGGTCATAGTGACGATGATAATCGACAACGCAGCAATTGAAAACCTTTCACGCTCTGCCTATGACCCTAAATATCAATAAAAGTTTGTTAATCGTTATGCAGCCAACAAATCTTTCGCATTTGCTAAGGTATTTTTAGTGACTTCACTACCTGCTAATAAGCGAGCGAGCTCTTGTAGACGTTCTTTTTTCGATAACAGTTTCATGGTTGTTTCTGTTTCTTCACCATTTGTCTCTTTATTGACGAAATAGTGTTGGTGGCCACAACCTGCAACTTGAGGTAAGTGAGTGACACACATGACTTGAGTTGACTCGCCTAACTCACGTAGTAATTTACCCACAATAGCAGCTGTTGGACCACTGATACCCACATCAACTTCATCAAAAATAAGTGCTGGGGTATCCATTTTTTTTGCTGTGATCACTTGGATTGCGAGTGCAATACGTGATAACTCACCCCCTGAAGCGACTTTAGAAAGTGCTTGATGAGGTTGCCCTGGATTAGTGGTGACATTAAATTCAACTTTTGTGGCACCATCGATTTGTAGTGAGTTGTCATCAAAATGGGTATCAACAGTAAAATAACCATGTGGCATTGATAACTGATGCATACTATTAGTGATAAGTTGGCTTAATTCATTCGCATATTGTTGGCGAACTTGGTGCAGTTGTTTTGCGACATCTAATGCCATTAAATGATCAGCTTTGACTTGTTCTATTAAAGCCTCACAATCATCATTTTGACGAAGTAGGGCATTTTTCTCTTCAATTAATTGCTGATGAAGATCATAGAGTTCTTCGGGTGCGACGCGGTGTTTACGTGACAAATTAATGTACTTAGACATGCGTTTTTCTACTTCAAATAAGCGATTAGGGTCCATCTCTAAACGATCGCCATAGTGACGAAGTTCATCGCTCACTTCACTAATTTGGATAGTGGCTTCTTCTAACATCTCTAATAATGAGTTGAACTGGCTTTCCATTGAGGTTAGCTCAGTAATTTCATGTTTAGCCACATTGAGCATACTTAAAATATTTTGCTCTTCGTTGTCACTTAAAATTTGTAAGCTATTTTGACTTAGTGTTAAAAACTGACCGCAGTTAGAAAGACGTTTATATTCTTGATCTAATTCTGGGTACTCACCTTGTACTGGTTGAAATTCATTGAGCTCTTTTAAGTGGTAATCAACCAGCTGCTGTCTTGCTTCTCGTTCTAAAGAGAGCTGTTGAAAAGTAGCTAAAGTTTGGCAACTTTGATGCCATGTTTGATAAGCTGACTTCATGCTTTTTAATAAAGCAGGTTCATGGGCATAGATATCAAGAAGTTGTTTTTGATAGCGAGGCTCTAGAAGTTGTTGGTGAGCATGTTGCCCATGAATTTGAATAAGTAATGAACCAAGCTCTCTTAATTGTGAAAGAGGTACAGAAGTGCCGTTGATAAAACCACGAGAACGCCCATCAGTAGAGATAGTTCTTCTTAATAGGCATTCGTTATGATCATCAAGATGATGTTCTTCAAGCCAACGTTGTGCTGATGGTGTATCAGAGAGTGAGAATCGTGCACATAAATCGGCTCTAGTTGCACCTGGGCGCACCATATTGGCATCACCACGGTTACCTAAGCATAAACCTAGAGCATCAATTGCAATAGACTTACCTGCGCCAGTTTCGCCTGTAATGGTGGTCATGCCACCAGAAAAATCGATTTCAAGTTCACGGACTATGGCAAAATGACTAATGGTTAATTGAGTCAGCATAGTGCCTCTCCTGTGTATAAAAACATATCTGTAATTACATACAGTATAAACTGGTTTTTTATACAGTAAAGTAGAGAGACACAAAAATTAGAACATTTTTTTCGACCAACCCAATTTTGAGCTGAGTGTATTAAAATAGTTGTAATCAGTTGGGTGAACTAAATTGAGCTTTTGACGACTTCTCTTAATAATAACTTCATCACCTTCTTTAATCGGTAACACTAATTGGCTATCGCAACTGACTTCATAATCGATATTTGTTTGTGAGAATTTTAAGCGAATTTGGCTATCACTGCTGATAACTAAAGGACGTGCTGATAATGTATGTGGAAACATAGGCACAAGCGCAATAGCATCAAGGTTTGGCGTTAAAATAGGACCACCTGCAGATAGTGAATAGGCGGTTGATCCCGTTGGTGTTGCGATAATTAAGCCATCAGAACGTTGAGAGAAAGCAAAGCGATCATCAATGTAAACTTCAAACTCAATCATATGAGCGACTTTACCGGGATGAAGCACGACTTCATTGATTGCGGTACCAATACGTGTTCTTTGACCTTCAGCACAGACTCGAGCTTCAAGTAAGAACCGTTTTTCTTCACGATAGTGTCCTGCCAATACATTGGTTAATTGCTGTAAGGCATTATCAGGATCAAGATCTGTAAGAAAACCTAAATTCCCCCGGTTAACACCAATTACTTTGATATTATAACGAGATAAAACGCGTGCAGCGCCAAGCATATTACCATCACCACCAACAACAATGACAAGATCGGCAACTTTGCCAACTTGTGTTAAATCACCTGTTTGTGCATTTTCTAGTTTTAGTTCTTGAGCAACTTGTGTATCAATAATAACGTCATAGCCTTGAGCCAATAGCCAATGATAGAGCATTTCATGAGTTGAAATTGCTTCAGGGTGGCGTGGATGACCAACAATGCCAATGCATTTAAAGTGTTTTTCTTCCGTTACGGTATTATCTGGCATTTTTTTACCCTCGTTTTACGCCAATTCCTTGAAACCCGTTTATTGATCCCCATAATAAACTAAATATGAAGATGAATACCAAAACTACGCGGAGATGTTCATGAGTAGTAAAGAACAAAATGTACATGAAGAGCAAGTCTCAAAAGAAAAAGAAGGAATGGGATCTGTAATGGATGAATCTCAAGAGCAAGTAATGACCGAAGAAACAACAGCGGACTTTAATGCTCAAGCTGAGTTAGTGGAAGCATTAGCGCGTATCGATTCTCTTGAAAAACAACTGGAGCAATCACAAAAAACAGAGCGTGAAGCGATGGCTCGTGCTCTCGCTGAAGTTGAAAATGTGCGTCGCCGTACTCAGCAAGATATTGAGAAAGCGCATAAATTTGCACTTGAGAAGTTTTCTAATGAGTTATTGCCTGTGCTCGATAATTTAGAGCGTGCTTTATCTGCGGCAGATCATGAAAATGAAACGATGAAACCGATGATTGAAGGGTTAGAGTTAACTTTGAAATCCTTCTTAGATGCTGTTCGTAAGTTTGGCATTGAAGTGGTTGAAGAAAAAAATGTGGTATTTAACCCTGAAGTTCACCAAGCCATGACTTTAATTGATAGTCCTGAACATGAATCCAATCATGTGGTTGATGTTATGCAAAAAGGTTATACCTTGAATGGTCGTTTATTACGTCCAGCTATGGTTATCGTTTCTAAATAATACCGATAAAGCATCTGTTATCACATGTGTTATTACATGTAGATAAAGTAAACCGCACAATACGAAGATTATTTAATATTCTTGTTATTGTGCGGTTTTATGTTTTATGGGGCGATATTATTCAATAGGATCAAGATGCCAATTAATAGGTGTACGACCTTGCTGCTGTAAAATATCATTGGCTTGTTTGAAATGACCACAACCTAAAAAGCCTCTGTGGGCAGAGAGTGGTGATGGATGAGGTGCTTTTAAAATAACGTGTTTATTGGTATCAATAAAACGCCCTTTTTTCTGAGCATGGGCACCCCAAAGTAAGAAAATAACCCCATCCCTACGCTGATTGATTTGTTCAATTACTGCATCAGTAAAGATTTCCCAACCATAGTTAGCATGAGAATGTGCTTGGCCTTTCTCTACTGTTAATACTGTATTAAGCAATAAAACACCTTGTTTTGCCCAGCTTTCTAAATAGCCGTGGTTGGGGCGTTTAAAATCAGGGTATTCTTTTTCAAGCTCTTTATACATATTGACTAACGAAGGTGGCGCTGGCACGCCCGGTCGTACTGAAAAAGAGAGTCCATGTGCTTGATTAGGGCCATGATAAGGATCTTGCCCTAAAATAACTACATTCACATTATCAAAAGGTGTAAAACGAAAAGCATTAAAAATATCTTCTTGAGGTGGATAAACGATTTTACCTGCGGCTCTTTGTTGTGCGACTTGAGACATAATTTGATGAAAGTAAGGCTTTTCTTTTTCAGCGCCTATCACATCATGCCAAGTTAATGGTGTAGTCATAACCTAAAATCCTTGTTGATATCTTATAGTGCCTAAGCTTACCGATTTCATAATGGGAATGAAAATATTACGACCTAAAAATAAGAATTAATTGTTCCCTCAACTTTTATTTGAAAATTTACAAAAAAATTGCAAATAAGCTATAAGTGATTATTGATTTAAAACAACACTTTGCACCTTTCTGGCTAAGGTGCTTATGAATTTTATTGATATTTATCAAAGAATGACGCCATTTATACTGGTATATAAGTAGACAGAAACATTGGTTAGACCAAATACCCAAGTTCTGATATGAGATTGGAATTTGATTTTGTGCCCACATTGGAGGTCGAAATGATTACTGGTATCCAAATTACTAAAGCTGATAACGACGATTTATTACATTCTTTCTGGTTATTGGATGATGAAAACGGCGAAGCTCGTTGCATCTGTGCTAAAAAAGGCTTTGAAGAAGGCCAAGTGATTAACCGTAAAGAGTTAGGCAATATCGAATACCGAGAAGTACCTGTAGAATCAAAACCGGTTGTTCGTGTAGAAGGTGGCCAACACCTTAACGTTAACGTATTAAGCCGTGAAACACTGGAAGATGCTGTTAACAATCCTGAGAAATATCCTCAATTAACTATTCGTGTTTCTGGCTATGCAGTACGTTTTAACTCTCTGACTCCAGAACAACAACGTGATGTTATTACTCGTACTTTCACAGAAAGCCTGTAATTTTCACTAAAGTAATAAGTTAATAATAAGCTCGATATGAAAATATCGGGCTTTTTTTATTTATGGCTTTAGCCAGTTTAAGTCGCGCTAGCGTCTTAAACATAAAACCACCTGCTTTGCGGGTGGCGTTCAAGGGTTATACCAAGAAAAACACCTTTCCGTTACGATATAGATGTTCAAGCTAATATTCGTAACTTAAATAAGGAAAGGTGTTTATGGGCATTAAAGCACAAAGCTCAGCGCATACAAAGTGGCTGTGTAAATACCATATCGTCTTTTCGCCGAAATATAGACGGAAAGTAATTTTTAATAATATTCGTTCAAGTATAGGTGAGATCCTGAGAGACCTTTGTAAGTATAAAGGTGTGGAAATAATCGAAGGTCACCTCATGCCAGGTCATGTCCATATGTTAGTGAGTATTCCACCGAAGATAAGTGTTTCAAGCTTTATGGGATATCTGAAGGGTAAAAGCTCGCTAATGATCTTTGATAGACATGCCAATCTAAAATATAAATTTGGCAACAGAAAGTTTTGGGCGGAAGGGTTCTATGTCACAACAGTGGGGCTAAACGAAGCCACAATTCAAAAGTATATCAGAGAACAAGAAAAGTCGGATTTAATCTCGGATAAATTGAGTAGTAAAGAATATGAGAACCCCTTCAAGGGGTAAGCCAAAGTAGCAAAGACACTTAGCTTGAACGAAGAGAAAGCAGCGTCATTTAGGCGCAGTCGGTAATAAGCCCTTATAGGGCAAGAGCAAACCACCCGTTTTACGGGTGGTTATGATTTTTCTATATAAGATTTTTTCTATATAAAATAAGAAAGAAAAGAGAACAATAAAAAACCGTAACTACCTTATATAGATACGGTTTTTTTATAAGTTCAGAAAGAGTACAGATTATTCGTTATCAGTGTTCGTTTTTTTTGCTGGTGCAGCAGGAGCCACATTCTTTTCTGTATGTTCAGCAACTGCTTTGCGACGTTTACCGATATTTTTACGATCACGAGTCCGCACTTTTTCTTTAACCGCTTTTTTCTCTTCTTCTTTTTTCGCCTTGCGTTTAGCGAGCACTTTTTTAGAAGGTTTGAATGTTGCTTTCAGGCTTGGCGCTTTGGTTTCTGGACGTAGTTCGGCAACAACACGATATTTAATAGGCTCTTGAACGTAACGACCAATTTTCCCTAATAATGGATGATCGTGAGCTTCAACTAATGAAATCGCGATACCTTTACGACCTGCGCGTCCTGTACGACCAATACGGTGCAAGTAAACATCCGCAGTACGAGGTAAGTCAAAGTTGAAAACGTGTGTGATGTCATCTAGATCAAGGCCACGTGAAGCAACGTCTGTGGCAACAAGCACATTCATTTTGCCTGATTCTAAACGTTTGATCGCATCGTTACGCTGTGTCTGCGCCATTTCACCTTCAAGGTAGCTACATTTAATACCTTGTTTTTCTAGCGCAGTGACAAGTTCTCTTACACGCTCTCTTTTGCGAACAAAGACAATTGATTTTTTAACATCTTCTTGCTTCAATAGTGCAGCAAGCAACGCTGTTTTATGTTCGAGATTATCAGCATGATAATAGAACTGCTGAATTTTTTTACGTTCCCGGCGAGATGGATCAGCATTAAGTTCAACAGGTTCATTGAGAATGCGCTGTGCAAAATCAATAACCGCATTACCTTCTAGTGTTGCGGAGAACAGTAATGTCTGTTTGCGCCAGCGAGTTTCGCCTGCAATCGTTTCGATGTCGTTAGCAAAACCCATATCTAGCATGCGGTCTGCTTCATCTAAAATCAGCATTTCTACCGCACGGCAGTCAAAGTTTTCTTCTTTGATGTACTGTAATAAACGACCTGTTGTTGCAACAACAATATCTTGGTTCTCGCTGAAGACTTCAGCGTGATTCATATAAGCAACACCGCCTGTGATAGTGGCGATATCTAAATGTGTATGCGCACATAATTCTTTTGCCTGCTCAGCAACTTGCATAGCAAGTTCGCGAGTTGGTGTTAGGATAAGAATACGTGGTGGGCCTGATTTTTTACGTGGATAATCAAGCAAGTGTTGAATTGCCGGAAGCAAAAAGGCCGCAGTTTTCCCTGTGCCTGTTGGCGCAGAGCCTAAAATATCGCGTCCATCCATTGCGGCAGGAATTGCATCTGCTTGAATAGCAGTAGGACGTTGATATCCTTTTTCTTCTAATGCGGTCAATAAACTGTCATCAAGTTCAAGACTGGAAAATGTCGTGGCTGTCATTGTATACCTCTGTTTAGGGCGCGGATTTTGACATTATCCCCCGCTAAAAGCCAGAGGATTTACCGCTATCACATTATATATTACCGATAGACGAAGGTATTCGTTGTTTTTAGGCTTAATCTAAATAAGCGAGCATCGTATACAAATAGTTTAATGTTAAGATAGGGTAGGCAGACGCGTTATCATACCATATATCTCTTTTTCAATGACATGAATGATAATTAATAAAAGAGATAGTAATACGAATTAATAGAGCCAATAGATGAATCAAAAGAAAGTGAAGAAAGTGGGATTACGTAAAGGTGGTTTTACATTTAAACAATTTTTTGTTGCTCATGATAAGTGTGAAATGAAAGTGGGGACAGATGGTGTTTTATTAGGTGCTTGGGCACCTATCGATAATGTAAAAAGTGCGCTTGATATTGGTACAGGGAGTGGATTAATTGCATTAATGTTAGCTCAGCGAGCGAATCAAATTGAACGCCTAGATGGTATTGAACTCGATGAAAAGGCTGCATCACAAGCTACGGAAAATGCTCAAGAGTCACAATGGCGCTCACTTATTCATATTCATCATGATGATATTTATCATTATGCTGAAAAAGCGCAAAATAAGTATGATTTGATTGTAAGTAATCCTCCTTATTTTGAACCAGCAATTGCTTGCCGTAATGATGCTCGTGAGCAAGCACGTTATACTAAAACCTTAACGCATGAGGGATTGCTGGATAGTGCACAATCACTTATCACCGAAGATGGATTGTTCTGTGTTGTATTACCTTACTCTATTGGTGAGCAATTTATTGAAATCGCAGAAAAAAAAGAGTGGAATATTGCAAGACGCGTTAATATTAAAGATAGTGCAGATAAACCTTATCATCGAATTTTGTTAGCATTTCAAAGACAAAATCAAAGCAGTGTTGAATGTAGTATAGATGAACTTATTATTCGTAATAATGGAGGGCATTACACTGATAAGTTTCGCTCTTGGGTGACTGACTTTTATTTATATTATTAAATCTATATTTAATAATACATTGTTTAAGATAATATATATTGTTGTAAGTAATCGTATATATTTAAATAATATCATTGTGTTATCGTTTTTTTATTGGCAAATTGCATTTTGGTTGGGTGATCACCATGATGATTTTTTTGTGATTCATCTCTTAAAATAATGATTGAATTGAACTTCATGCTATTTTTGCACTCCAAGTCTTGTAGCTCATAAAACGAGAAGGAATAACGAGAGTAAATATGACGGAGTCATTTAAAAATAGTGCGAAGCTTGACTTCGGGAGAGTCCATCTCTAATGAGCGAGCAGTTAACGGACCAAATGTTGGTTGAAAAGGTACAAAATGGTGACCAGAAAGCCTTTAATTTGCTGGTTATCCGCTATCAACACAAGGTAGCAAGCCTGATTTCCCGTTATGTACCACAGGGCGATGTGCCAGATGTTTCGCAAGAGGCCTTTATTAAAGCTTATCGCGCCATTGGTTCTTTCCGTGGAGATAGTGCGTTTTATACATGGCTTTATCGCATTGCTGTGAATACAGCAAAAAATTATCTGGTCGCACAGGGGCGACGTCCGCCTTCGAATGATTTAGATGCGAGTGATGTTGAAAATTTCGAATCACCTAATGCACTAAAAGAAATTTCGAACCCTGAGAATTTAATGTTGTCTGAAGAGTTACGGAGAGTGGTTTTTCACACCATAGAGTCATTACCTGAAGATTTAAGGGTTGCTATTACACTTCGGGAACTTGACGGGCTAAGCTATGAAGAGATAGCGGTCATTATGGACTGCCCTGTCGGAACAGTACGTTCACGTATTTTTAGGGCGCGAGAAGCTATTGATAATAAGGTTCAACCATTAATACAAGAGTTTTAATTGTGGGTGAACCATCATTGACTGAAGGGTACTTTTACATGCAAAAAGAAAAACTTTCTGCATTTATGGATGGCGAAATTCTTGATAAAGAATTAATGGGTACAATTGCTCGTGATGACTCTATGAAAGAGACATGGCAACACTACCATTTAATTCGTGACACAATGCGTGGTGATGTAGGTGAAGTAGTCCACTTCGATATCGCAAGTCGCGTTGCGCTCGCTTTAGAGAATGAACCTGTTCGCATAAGTCCTGAACAACAACAAGAGCAGCAACCTGCGCCATCACAATGGCGTCAGCACTCTTTCTTACAAACGTTACGTCCTTGGGCAAGTCAGTTAACTCAAATCGGTGTCGCGGCTTGTGTTTCATTAGCTGTTATTGTTGGTGTTCAGCAATATAATGGAAAAAGTGGTTCTGAAGATTTTCAAGTAGATACACCTGTATTTAATACTCAACCTATTATGGGTTCAGGTTCGCCTGTAAGTTTAAATCTTCAAAACGATACTTTAGGTAAAGACCAGCAAACACGTTTACAAGAGCGTAATCAGCGCCTTGGATTAATGCTGCAACAGTATGAGTTAGATCGTCGTATCTATAATGCACCACAAAATGAAGCGCCAATCAGCGCTCAAGGTGAAACTCAACCTGTAGTAGCACAGTAATAATAGATGTGAATGTATAAATAACGTGTGGGAATGAAACAGTCGTAATGAAAAAATCATGGTTATCCACCTTATTGCTGGTGGGGAGCCTGTCAATGCCGATACAAGCCTTGGCGCAACCTCAAACAGGTAGTGTCGAGGCTTTGTTGCAAAAGATGGGTCAGATAAGTCAAAGCTCTACCTATGAATTATCTTTTATCAATATCAATTCTCAAGGTATTGTTCCTATTCGCTACCGTCACACTCTGATTGATGGCAAACCACTTGCACAATTAATGCAAATGGATAGTACTCGCCGTGAAATTGTTCAACGTGGTGATGAAATCAGTTATTTTGAACCCGGTTTAGATGCCTTTAGCTTAAGAAATGATCATATCGTTGATTATATCCCTTCTATCATTTACCAAAATTTCAATGAGTTATCGGGGTATTATAATTTTATTGATGCAGGTAGAACGCATATTGGTGATATTCCGAGCCGAGTTGTTCGTGTGCTATCGAAAAACAATGACCGCTACGATTATGTCTTGTTTATTGATGAGGAAAGATATCTGCCTTTAAGAGTCGATCTGTTAGATAAGAATAATGACATCATTGAGCAATTTCGAGTGATCACCGTTAATGAAGGAAGTGAAGTTAAAGATGCACTTAATTCATTACGTACTGTCAATATGCCTCCTTTATTACTTGTGCCAAAATCTAAGCCATTGGTTTATAACTGGTCAGTTAGTCAATTACCTGAAGGTTTTAAAGAGGTAAAACGCAGTAACCATCAGATTTCTGAAACAGAGTTTAGTCAGTCGATTTTATTTAGCGATGGCTTATTTGACTTCTCTATTTATGTTAATAAAAGTGGTCAACAGGTTAATTCGCCCGAACGCGATAAAATGTTAAGGTATGGTCGTAATACAATTTATACCTATGACAAAGAAGGTAATGAAATTACCTTTATTGGTCAGTTACCGTTTCCTACGGCACAAGCAATAGTTAATAGTGTTGTATTTACGAAAAAGTAAAGGGTATAAGTTATGGTTAAAGAGTGGGCAACAGTTATACATTGGCATGAAGGTCGAGCGTTATTACGCTACGGCTCTTCTTCTGGCTGTGGTAGTTGCCAAGCTCGTGCTGCCTGCGGCTCTTATTTATTAAATAAAATAGGGCCAGAGACAGTTCATCAACTTGAACTTCCTGTTGCACAAACTTTAGTCGAGGGGCAAAAAGTGGAAGTGGGTATTCCTGAAAATAATCTACTTCTTTCTGCAATGCTTGTGTATTTAACGCCACTTATTGGTCTATTTATTGTCGCAGGCATTGCGAGCCTTTGGTTTTCTAGTGAGTTTGCTATTTTTTGCAGTGGGCTTGTAGGTGGTATCCTTGGTTTCTTATTTGCAAAAAAAGTGGCGACTTGGTGGAGTAAAGACGAAGGTTTTGAGCCTGTTATATTGCAAATAGGGCTTCCACCTCATGAACTTAAAGTTCAATTTCAAGAATAATGAGCAGATTAAAGAGATGGGGCATTTGCCCCATTATTTTTATCATGCCGCTTTTGTAATAATACTCATCTTAAATTAACGCATTTCTTTATCTAGAAAATACTCGCAAAAAATTACAAATAAATGCAAGTCTTAGCATAAATGTTTGTGTTTGATGAACGTTTCTTTGAGTATAATGTCTCTAATGTGTAGAATGCGTCATCAATCATAACTCCTGCAATATAGAGTTTTCGCTTTGTGTCCATGAATGACTCCAAAGCCAGATTTATAGAGCAAAGCAATAGAGAAAAATAATTTCAGAATGAAAAACATACGTAACTTTTCCATTATCGCACATATTGACCACGGTAAATCGACGTTATCTGATCGAATTATTCAAATTTGTGGTGGCTTAACAGATCGTGAAATGGCTGCGCAGGTTCTTGATTCTATGGATCTTGAGCGTGAACGTGGTATTACAATCAAAGCGCAAAGCGTAACTTTAAATTACACCGCTGATGACGGTGAAGTTTATCAGCTTAACTTTATCGATACCCCAGGACACGTTGACTTCTCTTATGAAGTATCTCGTTCACTCGCAGCGTGTGAAGGCGCCTTATTGGTCGTAGATGCCGGGCAAGGGGTTGAAGCGCAAACATTAGCTAACTGCTATACAGCGATGGATATGGATCTCACCGTCGTTCCTGTTTTAAATAAAATAGATTTACCAGCAGCAGAGCCTGAGCGTGTTGCTGAAGAGATTGAAGACATTGTGGGGATCGATGCCACAGATGCAGTGCGTTGCTCTGCAAAAACAGGTATTGGTGTTAAAGAAGTTATCGAGCGTCTTGTTAAAGAAATCCCAGCGCCTGAAGGCGATCCTGAGGCACCATTACAAGCACTGATTATTGACTCTTGGTTTGATAATTACTTGGGTGTTGTTTCACTTATTCGTGTTAAAAACGGTAAAGTAAGTAAAGGCGATAAAATCAAGGTAATGAGTACGGGACAAGTTTATAATATTGACCGTATTGGTATTTTTACACCCAAACAAATTGATACAACATCATTAAATTGTGGCGAAGTTGGTTGGGTTGTTTGTGGTATTAAAGATATTTTAGGTGCACCTGTTGGGGATACCTTAACAGCATCCCAAAAACCAGCAGATAAACCATTACCTGGCTTTAAAAAAGTTAAGCCACAGGTTTATGCCGGTTTATTCCCAATTAGTTCTGACGACTATGAATCATTCCGTGATGCATTAGGTAAATTGAGCTTAAACGATGCTTCATTATTCTATGAACCAGAGAGTTCATCTGCATTAGGTTTTGGTTTCCGTTGCGGTTTCTTGGGTCTTCTGCACATGGAGATCATTCAAGAACGTTTAGAACGTGAATATGACCTTGACCTGATTACAACGGCCCCAACCGTAGTTTATGAAGTTGAAATGACTAACGGTGATATTGTATTAGTGGATAGCCCGTCTAAATTACCACCACTGAATAATATTGAAGAAATCAGAGAGCCTATTGCTGAGTGTCATATGCTATTACCGCAAGAATACTTAGGTAATGTAATTACTTTATGTATCGAAAAACGCGGTGTTCAAACCAATATGGTCTATCATGGTAATCAGGTTTCATTAACTTATGAAATTCCGATGGCTGAAGTGGTATTAGATTTCTTTGACCGATTAAAATCAACATCACGCGGTTATGCTTCTTTAGACTATAACTTTATCCGCTTCCAAGGCTCTAACATGGTTCGTGTAGATGTCTTGATTAATGGTGAGCGTGTTGATGCTTTAGCATTGATTACACATAACGATAATGCACCTTATCGTGGTCGTGAATTGGTGGAAAAAATGAAAGAATTTATTCCACGCCAACAGTTTGATATCGCCATCCAAGCAGCAATTGGTAACCACATTATTGCTCGTTCAACTGTTAAACAGTTACGTAAAAACGTATTAGCCAAATGTTATGGCGGTGACGTTAGCCGTAAGAAGAAACTGTTACAGAAACAGAAAGATGGTAAAAAACGTATGAAGCAAATTGGTAACGTAGAGCTACCACAAGAAGCGTTTTTAGCCATCCTTCATGTTGGTAAAGATAAATAATTTAAGGAGAAAACATGGCTAACACGTTTGCCTTGATCCTAACGCTGGCAACGCTAATAACGGGAATTTTTTGGGGAATTGAGCGCTTTAAGCTCAAGCCTGCCCGAAAAGCAAAACTAAAGCGTCTTCAAGAGATGACGCAAGGGACCGAGGATCAGCAAGAGTTAGCAAAATCAATTAATAAGCCAAGCTGGGCGGAGACATTAGGCTCTTTATTTCCAGTCTTGATTATTGTTTTGGTTCTGCGTTCATTTGTGTATGAGCCGTTTCAAATACCTTCTCGCTCCATGATGCCAACCTTGTTGGTTGGCGATTTTATCTTGGTTGAAAAATTTGCTTATGGATTAAAAGATCCAATTACACAGACAACGTTAATTAATACAGGGAAGCCAAAACGAGGTGATATTGCAGTATTTAAATATCCTCGTGATCCTTCTACTGATTTTATTAAACGTGTTATTGGATTACCGGGCGATAAAATTGTTTATGATATGATGTCGAAAAAACTTCATATCTATCCAAATTGTGATAAAGCTATTTGCAATGAAGAAATATCAGTAAATTACGGTACTGCTTATCCAAGTGAATGGACGTTGTTATTACAAAATGTACCGGGTGGTCAGCGTATTAATGGTATGAAATCTATTCCAATTGAGGAGCCTATTTCAACAGCAACTCAATTACGTGAAGAAGAAAGGGTAGAAACTATTGATAAAGTCTCTCACCGTATTATGACAATACCTGGTGATATGACGATGCCTGAGTTTATTCAACCTGGATTACCTGTCGGTACGTGGATTGTTCCTGAAGGCCATTACTTTATGATGGGTGATAATCGAGACGGTAGCTCTGATAGTCGATTCTGGGGCTTTGTTCCAGAGAAGAACTTAGTCGGTAAAGCGACAACAATCTGGATGAGCTTTGAAAAAGTAGAGAATGAATGGCCAACAGGCGTTCGTTTTAGCCGTATTGGTGGCATTAAGTAATAATTAACAAAATAGCGACAGCATTCCTTCTTATCTAAGTGTAGAATATGTCGCTTCTTTAAATATGATTGGCCCCTGTTATTGACAGGGGCCAGTGCAAACGCAACAGTTCTGTTATCCAACTCGATAATTTCTCGTTGTCTTAAACAGATTTGTTGCGTGTGCTTCAAATTAAGTTATGGAAATTGATCGCACATGAATACTTTATTAATAAACCAGTTACAAAAGAAACTGGGCTATACTTTTACGCAAAATGAATTATTACTACAGGCTTTAACGCATCGTAGTGCCAGCAGTAAACATAATGAACGTTTAGAATTTTTAGGTGATTCAATTCTAAGCTATGTGATTGCTAACGCACTTTATCATCGCTTTCCTCGTGTTGATGAAGGTGATATGAGTCGAATGAGAGCAACACTTGTTCGTGGAAATACACTCGCTGAGCTAGCGCGTGAATTTGAACTAGGCGAATGTCTACGTTTAGGCCCAGGGGAATTAAAAAGCGGCGGTTTTCGTCGCGAATCAATTTTAGCAGATACGGTGGAAGCTTTAATTGGTGCTATTTTCCTCGATAGTGATATTCAAAATATCGAAAAAATTATTTTAAATTGGTATGAGAATCGTTTGGCTGAAATCAGCCCGGGCGATAAGCAAAAAGATCCTAAAACTCGTTTGCAAGAGTATCTGCAAGGCCGTCATTTACCATTACCTTCTTATATTGTGGTACAGGTTCGTGGTGAAGCCCATGATCAAGAGTTTACGATCCATTGTCAGATAAGCGGTATCGAACAACCTGTCAAAGGGATGGGTACAAGCCGTCGTAAAGCTGAACAGGCCGCTGCTGAACAGGCATTAATACAACTGGAGCTTGAATGAGCGAAGAACAAACCTATTGCGGATTTATTGCGATAGTCGGTCGCCCAAATGTGGGAAAATCAACACTACTGAACCAATTACTGGGGCAGAAAGTTTCTATTACATCACGTAAACCGCAAACTACGCGTCACCGTATCATGGGTATTGATACAGATGGCGCTTACCAAGCTATTTATGTGGATACACCGGGCTTGCATATTGAAGAAAAGCGAGCCATCAACAGATTGATGAACCGTGCAGCAAGCAGTTCAATTGGTGATGTTGAATTGGTTATTTTCGTTGTCGAAGGCACCAACTGGACGCCTGACGATGAAATGGTATTAAATAAATTAAAATCATTACGTTGCCCTGTTTTATTAGCAATTAATAAAGTGGATAACGTGACTGATAAAACCAAGTTACTTCCACACATTGGCTTTTTAAGTCAACAAATGGATTTTCTTGATGTTGTACCAATCAGTGCTGAAAAAGACATGAATATCGATACGATTGCGAAAATCGTACGTAAGTGTTTACCAGAAGCGACTCATCATTTCCCAGAAGATTATATTACTGATCGCTCTCAGCGTTTTATGGCGTCAGAAATTATTCGTGAGAAACTGATGCGCTTTTTAGGTGAAGAATTGCCTTATTCTGTCACGGTTGAAATCGAACAATTCGTTACCAATGAGCGTGGTGGTTATGATATCCACGGATTAATTCTGGTTGAGCGTGAAGGCCAGAAGAAGATGGTTATTGGTAATAAAGGTGCGAAAATCAAGAAAATTGGTACTGAAGCCCGTATGGATATGGAAGACTTATTTGAAAACAAAGTTCACTTAGAACTTTGGGTGAAAGTCAAAGCGGGTTGGGCTGATGATGAACGTGCTTTACGTAGCCTTGGCTATGTGGACGATTTAAAGTAGGTAACTGAAGTGGATGGCTGGCAACGTGCATTTGTTATCCATGCTCGACCTTACAGTGAAACGAGTCTGTTACTCGATTTTTTCACTGAAAATGAAGGACGAGTACGCATATTGTCAAAAGGTGCGCGAGGCCGTCGTTCACCCTTAAAAGGGGCGCTTCAACCTTTTACTCCTTTGCTCATTCGTTGGAGTGGGCGAGGAGAAGTTAAAACACTTCGTGATGCTGAACCTATCTCTTTAGCATTACCGCTGACAGGCTCTGTCCTATACAGTGGGTTGTATCTCAATGAGTTATTATCTCGCGTTTTAGAAAATGGTACGTCTTATAGTGTACTTTTTTTTGAATACCTTTCCTGTTTGCAAATTCTTGCTGCTAGCGATACTACACCTGAAGCTGCACTGAGACGCTTTGAACTCGCGTTATTAACACAACTTGGCTATGGCTTAGATTTTCTGCATTGTGCGGGAAGTGGAGAGCCAGTTTCAGATTCGATGACTTATCGTTATCGAGAAGAGAAAGGCTTTATTGCGAGTTTAGTGGTTGATCATAATAGTTTTACTGGATTTGAATTAAAATCCTTAGCTAGTCGTGAATTTCCTACTGTTGAAACATTAAAAGCGGCTAAAAGGTTTACTCGAATGGCATTGAAGCCCTATTTAGGCGGAAAGCCATTAAAAAGTAGAGAACTTTTTAGACAATTTGCCATTAAAAAAGCCCCAAAGAAAAGAGCATTGATGGCAGAACAGTAATATTGTCTTTTTCTTCTCTATGGAATGTGTAAACTAAGGTAATGCAACGTTATTTTTCAGGAGAAGAGCATGTCTGATATTCTACTTGGCGTTAATATTGACCATATCGCCACCCTTCGTAATGCCCGTGGCACAACTTATCCCGATCCTGTTCAAGCGGCTTTTATTGCAGAACAAGCTGGTGCTGATGGTATTACTATCCATTTACGTGAAGATAGACGTCATATCACTGATCGCGATTTAATGCTGATAAGCCAAACGGTTCAGACAAGATTAAATCTGGAAATGGCAGTCACTGAAGAGATGATCGAGATAGCTTGTCAAACTCAGCCTGATTTTTGCTGTTTAGTACCTGAAAAACGCCAAGAAGTGACAACAGAAGGTGGCTTAGACGTTGTTGGCAATGAAGCTAAAGTTGCTGATGCAATTAAACGCTTATCTTTAGCGGGTATCAAAGTTTCTCTATTTATTGATCCTGACCATGAGCAAATTAACGCAGCCGACCGTGTTGGTGCTCCTTTTATTGAGATCCACACTGGCGCTTATGCTGACGCTGAAGATGAAATGGCTCAAGAAAAAGAGTTTGTCCGTATTCGTGATGCAGTCACTTATGCTGCATCTAAAGGTTTAAAAGTGAATGCAGGACATGGTCTGCACTATCACAACGTGCAACGTATTGCTGCATTACCTGAACTGTATGAACTGAATATTGGTCACGCTATTATTGGTAGAGCGGTATTTAGTGGATTAGCACCAGCGGTTGAAGAAATGAAACGCTTAATGCGAGAAGCGCGTCGCTAATGGCTATTGTTGGTTTAGGTATGGATATTGTCGAGATATCACGTATCGAAGAAATTATAGGGCGTTCTGGTGAACGCCTTGCTCGTCGCATTCTTACTGATACTGAATGGGAAATTTATCGATCACATAAACAGCCAGTACGTTTTTTAGCTAAGCGGTTTGCAGTAAAAGAGGCAGCGGCAAAAGCATTAGGAACAGGTATTCGTTTAGGATTGGCTTTCAACCATTTTGAAGTGCGTAATGATGAATTAGGCAAACCTACATTGCATTTTTTAGCGGTTGCAAAAGAGATGGCAGAGAAAGCGGGGATAAACTCTATTCACGTAACACTTGCTGATGAACAGCGTTATGCTTGTGCGACAGTTATTTTAGAAAAATAGCTCTCTTAGATTTATCACCCACAAAATCCATCGATTAAGGTTTAGATCTTATCTGCGTGGTGGATCAACACAAATTTTTCCCATAATTCATCTTGAGATTCAGTATGAGCAGGATCAGTGATGATCGTGTTAGTAATCGGACAAACCGATTGGCAAGTTGGTTTATCGTAATGTCCTACACATTCAGTGCAAAGATCAGGATTAATTTCATAAATTTCATCCCCCATTGAAATCGCATCATTTGGGCATTCAGGTTCACACATATCGCAGTTGATGCATTTCTTCGTAATTAGTAAAGCCATATCAGTCACTTAATATATAAATTATTAAATTTCAGTAACTTATATCTTGCACTTATATGTTACCATCTATCAGTTTTGGGTCGCTATATCCGATAAAGTAGTGTTTTATCATTCAAATAGGAATATTACCCCAATCTTTTGTTTAATAGGCACTAAGTAAGGGGGGAGTAAGGTTACCATTTATAGTGAATTTCCTAAAGTAGCATCGCTAAAATGCTTTATTAGCATACATAAATAAAAGATTAAATACTTATTAATGAAGAGAAATGAAAGCCAGTTGCACTAATAACATTACATAATGTTTTTTAATGTTGGGTTTTCTGTTGGCGATAATGTTCGATAAGTGTTTATCGAGATATCCTTGCTTTTTGGCAATAAATAAAAAACAAATAACAAAAAATAGTATTTTTTGTGTTATCCAGCACACCTAACACTCTGTTATTGATGTTAAATAATACAATAAAATAAGGGGTGTACTATGCCAACGCTGTTTAATATGTGGACGTTTGCACTTTTATCCTTGGGATTAGTGTTAACACCGGGTCCTAATATGATTTACCTGATTTCTCGTTCAATTTCTCAAGGGAAAAAAGCCGGATTTATTTCATTAGTTGGCGTGGCTGTCGGTTATATTTTTTATATGTTATTAGCGGCATTTGGTATTACCGCTATTTTTATGGCAGTACCTTATGCTTACGATACACTAAAAATTTGTGGTGTTATTTACCTTTTTTATATCGCTTGGCAATCTATTAAACCCGGCGGGCGTTCTATTTTTCATCCGAAAAAATTACTTTCAGGTAATACGACAAAACTCTTTGTAATGGGCTTTATCACTAATCTACTCAATCCTAAAATTGCGTTGATGTACTTATCACTGTTACCTCAATTTATTAGCCTTCAAAATGGCAGTGTTTTAAATCAATCATTAGTGTTAGGTAGTATTCAAATTATTATTAGCATTGTAGTAAATGCATTGATTGTTATTGCAGCGGGTTCTATTGCAGGGTTCTTTATGCAAAGGCCTCGTTGGGCATTGGTTCAACGGTGGTTTATGGCGACAATTTTAGGCACTTTAGCTGTCAAATTAGCCACAGAAGCGCGCGTAAACTAAAATTTCATCTTGCTATCTTTGTCATAAACAATTCAAGACAATCTCTTTAGTTATCAATAGAAAACAGGGTACAATATCTCGCTATATGATAATGAAGAGATATCCTTGTGAATAAAATTAAAGATGATATTTATTGGATGCATAAAGCGATTGAGCAAGCGCATAAAGCACAAGAAATCGGTGAAATACCGGTGGGTGCAGTATTAGTCGTTGATAATAAAATCATTGCTAAAGGATGGAATCATTCAATTATCGATAACGATCCCACTGCACACGCAGAGATTATGGCGTTACGCAAAGGGGGAAAGCATTTACAAAATTATCGTCTACTCGATGCGACTCTTTATATTACCCTTGAACCTTGTGTGATGTGTGCCGGAGCGATTGTGCATAGCCGGGTAAAACGCGTGGTTTATGGTGCCTCAGATTTAAAAACAGGTGCGGCTGGTTCATTTATTGATATCTTGCAGCATCCCGGAATGAACCATAAAGTTGAGATAACTTCAGGTGTATTAGGTGAAGAATGTTCGCAGCTTTTAAGTCAGTTTTTTAAAATGAGAAGGGCTGAAAAGAAACAGCTTAAAAAGCAAAAAGCCAGTCCAGCCATAATCAATACTGAACCAGCAATAAAAGAATAATATTTACTGATAATTAAGGGTATATGTTGCTTGGGCTTGGAAAGGGCCAGTTAGTAAAGTTTGATTTTTTAGTGCAGAGGACGATGCCTCAACATACGTCATAAAATTAAATTGAATACGTTTATTATTAAGAAGTCGAGTTGAGCTCGGCTTTTTTAATTGAATAACATTGCGTTGAACATCTGTAAATACAATCCCGATACTTTTAGGATCTTCAGATCCTGTGCCGACAACAGCAATGTGATTGGGCATTGTAGGATGTTCTTTCCCATCTAGCGTAATCGTGACGCTTTTATAAATGTCCTGACTGCAATTTTCTAAACTAATACTAAAAGCAACGGGTTCACTTTTTTGAAAGGTATAGAGATCTTTGGCAGATATCTGCTTAAAATCGATTACTTTATTTTCATCTCCAGCAACAATGGTACAACCATGTGCGACAACAACACCTTTAAACTCCATATCACCGCCAATAAGCTCTGTCACAGCATAGGCAGAAGGTGAAAGTAATAATAAAAGAGAAATAGCCGATTTTATTATTGAGTTTTTCATTACATAAACTCCGCAACTAATGTGGCATGTGCTGAAAACTCACCTTCTGTAATTTTGCTCCCTGCCTTTGCAATAGGAGCAGCAGTAACTTCCCAATTACCTTTAAAATTATTCAGCTTCCCAACAGAGAAATATTGATTAGGTGGCACAATCGTTCCTGATTTGTCTCTTAAAACAATACCTAGATTTGTTCTATCTACAGGTCCTGTTGTACCAAGGTAATTAGGATTAAAGCTAGCAACACCTGAGCTTCCTGTTTGAATTTTAAACATAATTCGACTGTTAGGATTAGTAAAACTACCACCTTCACATTTTATTGGAATATTGCGCGTGATCTTGTAATTTTGGCCATTTAAATAGTCAGAAGTATTACCAACATTGCCAAAATCAAAGGTAATTGGAGAGCCATTATTAAATGTGCATTTATCTTCAGTGGTCAGTATTCCTGAACTAATCACTAATTTTGAAATTGGTTCCGGGCCATACTCTTGATATAAGCCATTACCCACACGGGCATACATTTGAGCTACAGCTTGCCCTGTTAATGAAACACCATTAATAATCGGTTTTTTTAGACGAAACACTAATACACCGCTGCTTCCTGACGACATGTTGGGTTTTGGTGATTCAGGAATACGGCAACCTTGTTGCCCATTTCGATTGTTAGGTTTTTCAATAAAAGGAACTGTAGGTAGTGTTTCTGGGCCCCAAATAGAAAACTTGATCTGAACATCGACGTATTCATTAAGTTCATAGTAATTATTACCTAAATAGCGTAGGTCAGAATTCGCCATATAATAAGTGCGAGAATTAGGAACTAAGGGATCTTTAGGACAATAAACTGTTGCTAAATATCTATCAGGTAAAGAAAAATTTACTCTGGCAGTTTCACCAGGTCTGTTATTCGGAAATGTTGCGTTATTTAACTCTACTCTAAAGATATTAGGGCCACCAACGGTGCGAACCTCACCATGAATGTATGCGGAAGCAACAATTGGAGTACATAACATTGCGCCAGTAAAAAGTAATTTTAGCGTATTGAAATAAAAATTTGCTGTCGTTAATTTCATTTTATTCCTACCGGCGTCAAGTTAATTAGTATTTTGGTTGTTGTTCTTTCGGTGCCACTGTACAGCTATTTTTTTGGCAAACAAACTTCAATTCTGGATGTCCACCGTAGTCATTTACATACATCATGTAAAATTGATTGACGCCATTGGTTTTAACTGGAATTTCCAGTGATGATTTAGGTGCAACCATTAAACCAGGGAATGTGGTTAACTTATCGCTATCTTCACCATTCAGTTTATTGGAAAGCCCTATAATGGTGATGTAATAAGGTGTTGGGTTTTCAGCAATAAATTGATTACCTTGTTTTTTAAACACCAACTGGTCTTGCCAAATCATTCCTGGCTTTTCAGGAATAATGGCAGTTGGTCGGTAAAATAATTTAATGCGAGACTGCATTGCCATTTGTAACACGTTAGCTTGTTTGGGTGCTGGTGGAATTTCACGCACATTTAAATAGAACAGTGATTCTCTGTCTTGTGGTAAAAGTCCAATTTCTGCTGTTTTGGTTATTCTAACAACCCCTTTTTGGTCACCATCAAGACGTTGCAAAGGTGGCAACGCCACTAAAGGAGAGGCAATTTTTTGGCCGTGTTCATTTTCAACCCATGATTGAGCTAAAAAAGGAATGTCAGGGCTAGTATTTTTTAGGTTTACGCTAGCTGAATTCTCACTACCTGTTAATACAATACGAGTTCTATCTAATGACACGCCCGCTTGAGTTGTACTCACTATGCTGAGTGCAATTAATGAGCCACAAAAAAGCGTTTTGAGTGTGTTGAATGAGTTCATACAATTATCTCTAGTAATTCATTTTGTTCATTAAAATCCCTGACATAATAACAATTCACGTTTTAGTGGATCGTTAATTGCCGCTGGAATTGTAATCGTACACTGGGTTTTACCACCCCAGATCACGTTTAATGATTCATTAAGGTTAACACCGGCGATATAAACTAAACCATCTTCCATTACCATTCCCATATTTTCACCGTTTTTATTGGTGACTTCGGCACCAAATGGTGGGTATTTTTGATCGACAGTTTGTAAGATGGCCATTAGGCGCTCACCTTGGCGAACAGGGAATTTATAATAGCCAATCGCACCTTCTGTTAATGTTGCAGAAGTAATGGCTTTGTGTGTTTCAATATCTGAATCCATTTTATCAACATCAATACGGGCATCAACATTGTTATAACTAGTTAAGTCAGTTAATACACCGATACCAAATAGGTTTGTAGTGGTGCTTTGATTATTAAATGGCACGCCTGCAACCCCGTCTGTATCAACCATCATGCGGGCAGTACTTGATGTCATGCTACTACTATGTAATGCCGCACCATGGCGCGTTGCTGTAAATCCGCCTTTAACTGTTGCACCTACTGCAACATAATTATCTTGTTGATAACTTGCATTAGCATTAATTTCTGCATATTGCGAACGATGTTGATAATAACCATCAGTATTGGCTTTATTGTCGGAACTTAAACCAGCACGAACACGCCATAGATTATTATAATTGCTATTATCAGAATAAGAGGCCATTTGGTTCACTTTTCCATTACTGTCTTGCAGGCTATAACCAATGCTTTTGCCACTTCCTAATGGAACTGAAATATTAAAAGAAATACTATCATCTGTATTTCCTTTATGCTGAGTACGGAATGCAGATAAATTAGTATTAATCTGCTCTATACCCATAATAGAAAAATTACGACTTACCGTAACACCATATTGTTCTTGTGTATTTTTATCCCAATAGTTTTGGTGTCGATAAGAGAGGTAAAGTGTTGTCGATTTTTCAATATCATCAGCCCAAAAAGTTTTGTTGCCTGTAATGGTATACATCTCTTTTTCATAACCATTGTTATTAATATCGTTATAACGTTCATCTATATATTGAGAGAAAGACCGGAATGTTTTCTCTGAAAATCGGTAACCCGCAAAAGTAATCGTACTATGGTATTCATCGAATGTTTTAGCGTAGTTCAGTTTGAATGACATCCCGTTGATATTCTCATCATCATAAGTTTTGCTATAAGACTGAGTAATATCACCTGAAAGAGTACCTAAACGGCCCATATCGTGACCTAAGCCTAATGACCATGCATTGTAATCTTTAGCCGTCAACAAAACTCCGCCATACAATGACCATGTGTTGTTCATACCCCATGAAAAATCACCTTGATAAAAAATAGGGCCTTGCATTTTATGGTTGTTGAGCGATGACTGACCCATTGATGTGTTATAACGCACAGAGCCAGGACGAGTCATATAAGGTAGATTGGCGGTCTGTACTTGGAATTCGTTTACCTTACCGTTTTGTTCTTCAACTCTAACATTTAATTGACCTTGTACTGTGTCTTGTAAATGTTTAATAACAAAAGGGCCAGCAGGTACTGTGGTTTCATAAATTAAGCGACCATTTTGCGTTACAGTTACTTTCGCATTGGTGTTTGCAATGCCGTGGATTTCAGGTGCATAACCTTGCAAAGAAGGAGGTAACATTCTTTCATCACTTTTTATATTGGCACCTGTAAAACGAAAACTATCAAAGACTTGAGAGTTTAAATAAGTTTCACCCAGCGTTAGTTTTGCTGCTTGGTTAGGTAATGGTTTATAGGCGTAAAGCTGATTCCAATCAAAGCTATTATTTGATGAATATTCAGATGAATAGTTTCCTTGATATTCAGCACGTAGTCGCCATTCACCAAAATTAATTCCAGCTTGTCCATAACCTGTCAATGAGTTGTTATTATTGCCTTTATTCGGTCGAGTTGATGTACCTGTTAAGGTATAGTCAACTAATAGCCCGGAGACACCAGGATCCCACAATTCAGGAGGGGTCCAATCCGTATCTTCATATTTCATTAATGAGCGAGGCATAACAATATCAAGAATACCGCCATCATTTTTGATAGAGATACCCGGTAATTGACTAATATCGAAACAATCAGGTGAGATTTCTTCGATAAATTTTTGATTTTCTTCGTTAACTGTTAATTTTTTTAGAAGAGTAGGGTCAATACAAGCGATGGAGTAATTAGGTTTTACTTCAACATAATTAATGTTTTGGCGAGGGAAGTCACGACCATTTATACGGATATCTAAGTAGTACATACCCGGAAGAATGTAATTAGAAGTTGCAAAACGAGATAAATCGACATTATCTCTGTCTTCGGCATCTAACATGTGAATGTTAAATTCCACAGAATCATCTTGCTCGGCTTGAGCGAAAAACGCTAAGCACAATAGCAAAATGGCACAAATGTTTTTCCATATTGTGCTGTGAAAAAAAGAAATTAACATGAATAAACGCCTAATTATTAATTAAATAAAAACTAATTAAATAATGAATATTTATTTAATTACTTTTTATTTTATTTTTATTAAATTGAAGTGTTTTATCAAATTTAACGCAGAGGAAGTCCTCTGCGTTAATGCAGTAATTAATCTATTATTTAATTAATTTAAATAAATAAAACGATTACTGATAATCAACTTGGAAGTTGATAACGGCTTGGAATTCACCTGGAGTTACAGTAGCGTCTGCTGATTCAGCTTGAACGTAAGCAACGAATGGGATCTTAGAAACACCATTAACTAATTGTACTGGTGTTGTTGCTGTGTTCCATTTTACTGACTTGCTACCTGCATCCATTAAGCCAATACCTGCGCCAGAAGCTGAGCCAGATACGAAAGATGCTAAGTCTTTATTTGTTGCATTAACAACACTTGGTGTATAGCTAACAGTGGCTGTTTTTGCTACGGTAGTATCACAGTCTTGTAATTCGATATCTTTTTTAACGTTACCTGCTTTCTGCATATTTGCTAATGCAGAAGTTGGGATTTCACTGAAATCAACAATAACAGGACTTGAAGAAGCTGCTAATCCACAAGCTGAATTAACAATTTCACCTTTTAATTGAATTTCGCCTTTAGTTGCGCCAACTTTTGGTGCAGGAGTTTCAGCAGTTGCAACAGAATTAATACCAAATACTAAAGCAGCCGCTAAAGCAATTTTACTCAGTTTCATTATAGATAATCCCTTGAAGATCGTGCGTATTATTATTTATAGAAAAATAATATTAATGTCGGAATATAAAAATTGATTTGCATTATATTTCGAGTTGTTTCGAATAATGACTGGTTTATATGATATCAATAAAGGCTCTCTATTTGATATAACGTTTTGTTGATTTCCGCAATTTTCATATTTAATCTTGCTTATTCCATATTAATAGAGTTTTATGTAGGTTTATTCTTTTTATTACTCAGTTTATGGGTGAAAAATTTTATCAGGCAGATAAATTTAATAGACAATATAATTAACATTACTTTAACTTTACAAAAAGTAATGTTATTAACATTAGGTTAAGAAAATTAATAAAATCAATTATAGATTATAATAATATATATAATTCAATAGGTTGGATGTTAATAAAGGCATGTTTAAGTTAATTTTTATTGCAAAAAAAGTTTCTCCAAAAATAATAATCATAAAATGAATAATAACTAATGAGATAATTCCTACGTATTTAAGTTAATTTTTTCTTATATTTCACTTATTCTGACAGTCTTAAAATGACTACTTGGGTCATTTTAAATACGATTTACTCATTGGCTGAGTGTTTTAGCTAATGAGTGTTACATTTTTTAACACATGTGTTTTTCCTATTTTGGATAAAAAACAGGATGAAAAAATGTAACAATTTTTAATATTAAGAAAATATTAATTTGGGGGTTGCTTTAATGGTTGGTGTGATTTTTTGAATAGTAGAAAGGAAATAAATAAGCCTCTATAAAAGAGGCTATGTTGTTTAATAGACTGTTTTTAATTACAAAAATTATTGATAAGCCATATCTTGAGTTAATGACAATGATGATCTTTCTTGTTCTTCATCGTTATCACTCTCTTTATCTTTAGATAATATTTTGTTTTTGCTCTCTTTGGCTTGAAGGTAGCCGACAAGGCTGAGCTGATATCGTCGAATATTTTCAACGTAGCGATAAGCCTCATGGCCTCTGGCATAGCCGTAAGGGAGGTCAGTATAATATTTCTTTTGGCTAAGTAGTGGTAATCTTGATTTTACATCTAACCAACTGTCAGGATCGGCATTTTGTTGCTCAGTAAGCCTTCTGGCATCAAGCATATGACCAAATCCCATATTATATGCTGCTAATGCAAACCAAATTCTTTCATCTTCAGGGATAGAATCGGGTAAGCGCGAAAGAAGATGTTTAAGGTATTGCGCTCCTCCTCGAACACTCTCTTCAGGATCAAGCCTGTCAGTAACGCCCATACTTGATGCAGTAGGGCGAGTCAACATCATCAATCCTCTAACACCAGTTGGTGATGTAGCATGAGGATCCCAATGTGATTCTTGCCATGCCATCGCTGCCAATAAGCGCCAATCGAAGGTATCTGCATACTTTTCAAAAAGGGGCTGATAATTTGGCAAAATAGAATCTATCGCTGTAATAAAAGAGATAGTATCGAAGTAATCAAACGAGCCTACATGGCCAAAATACTTTTCTTCAAGTCTTGCTAATACATCTTCTTGAGATAATTGATTAAAGTAATCAAGCATCGCTGCATATAAGCTATTATCTTCGCCATCTGGCAGATACCATGTTAGTGGGCGGCTTTCAGTGACTTCAAATCCTACGGCAACATTAGGATGAATGCGCTGTTGTACAGCAACACTGATTGAGTCTGCTAATACATAGGTTATTTTGCCTTCCGATAATGCTTCTAGCAGTTGTGAGGTTGTCTGATTATCTGATTCTTCCCATTCAAGCTCGGGATATTGCGTCTCTTTTAATGTTCGCAATAAACTTGCATGAGCAGAGCCAGCAGTGACTACAAGGCGCCCATCTAACGCATCAAAGCTACGTGGTCTTAATGTTCCTTTACGGTAAATAAGCTGTTGAGAAACTGAAAAGTAAGCAGGGCCACTGCGTGTCGTTTCTAATCTTTCTTTATTGTAAAGTAATCCGGCAGCGATAAAGTCAGCTTTATTATTCTCCAGATCATCAAACATTTGGTTGATATTTGTCCGCATATTAACGACAAGTTTCACGCCTAGGTAATCTGCAAAGCGTTTCACTAATTCATAATCGAAACCTACGGGGTCCTTTTTATCGTTCATCGTTATCAATGGTGAAGGTATCGTACTAATTCTTAACTCACCACGAGATAAAATCTTATTTATCTGCGCTTTTTGCCTATCTGGCCATGTAATATTCAACGCGATAATAGCCGCTGAAAAGAGCGCTATGATAACGATAACGAAATAGTTTATCCTTATATTATTCAATAGGTTGGTTCTCGTTAACGTTGTTTGTTTTTGTGTGTAAAATCGTCATTTTAACATGGATAAATTTCCAGTAATCGAGCATTTTGCTTAACATATTGGCAAGACGCAACTTGATTACACCAATTAATCATTAAAACACTCTAAGTCAAATGCCGTTATTTTGTTCACGCAAACGGTTTCGTCTGAGCGGTTATTCTATTATACTAGGCGCGTTTCCCCTGAATGATTGATCAGGTTAGCTGCTAAAAGAGAGAACTCAATACTATGGAAATCCTGCGTGGCTCCCCCGCTTTATCCGCATTTCGTATTAATAAATTACTCACTCTATGTCAGGAACATGATCTTCCTGTACAAGGTATATACGCGGAATTTGTCCATTTCGCGAAAGTGGAAGGGCAGTTATCTGAAGATGATCAAATTAAATTACGTCAATTACTGCATTATGGGCCTTCATTAACAGAACATGAGCCTGTTGGGGAAATGCGAGTTGTTACGCCTCGCCCAGGAACAATTTCACCTTGGTCTTCTAAAGCGACAGATATTGCACATAACTGTGGTTTAGCCAAGGTGGTTAGAATTGAACGTGGTATCGCCTACTTTATTGAGTGCGGTACGATGACAGACACTCAATGGCAACAACTTTATGGTTTTATTCATGATCGAATGATGGAAACCATCTTCTTAAATTATCAAGATGTAAATGCACTTTTTGCCGAGCAAACTCCTGCACCACTAAAAACTATTGATGTGCTTGCAAAAGGCAAAGATGCATTAGTAAAAGCGAATATCGAAATGGGGTTAGCACTTGCAGACGATGAAGTTGATTACTTAGTTGATGCGTTTAGCCGCTTACACCGTAATCCAACAGATGTTGAGCTTTACATGTTTGCACAAGCTAACTCTGAACACTGTCGCCACAAAATATTTAATGCTGATTGGATTATTGATGGTAAGGCTCAAGATAAATCATTATTTAAAATGATTAAAAATACATTTGAGCAAACACCTGATTATGTCATGTCAGCTTATAAAGATAATGCAGCAGTAATGGAAGGCTCAGTGGCTGGACGTTTTTATCCTGATACAGAAAAAGGGCATTATCACTATCATCAAGAACCTGTACATATCTTGATGAAAGTAGAAACACACAACCATCCAACGGCTATTTCACCTTGGCCAGGTGCAGCAACAGGTTCTGGTGGTGAAATTCGAGATGAAGGTGCAACTGGGCGTGGTGCAAAACCTAAAGCAGGTCTAGTTGGATTTTCAGTTTCTAACCTGCGTATTCCCGGATTTGAGCAGCCTTGGGAAGAGGATTTTGGTAAGCCAGAGCGCATTGTTAATGCATTAGATATCATGACTGAAGGCCCATTAGGTGGTGCGGCATTTAATAATGAATTCGGTCGCCCTGCATTACTAGGCTATTTCAGAACCTATGAAGAACAAGTTAATAGCCACAATGGTGTTGAAATTCGCGGTTACCATAAACCTATTATGCTAGCTGGTGGTATTGGTAATATTCGTGAAGATCACGTACAAAAAGGTGAAATCACAGTTGGTGCTAAGTTGATTGTACTTGGCGGGCCTTCAATGAACATCGGTCTTGGTGGTGGTGCTGCTTCTTCTATGACATCAGGTCAATCAGATGCGGATTTAGATTTTGCCTCTGTTCAGCGTGATAACCCAGAAATGGAACGCCGTTGCCAAGAAGTTATCGACCGTTGTTGGCAATTAGGTGACGATAACCCGATCTTATTTATTCATGACGTTGGTGCTGGTGGTCTTTCTAATGCAATGCCTGAATTAGTTAATGATGGTGGTCGTGGTGGTCGTTTTGAATTACGTGATGTTCTTAATGATGAACCGGGTATGAGCCCACTTGAGATCTGGTGCAATGAATCTCAAGAACGTTATGTGTTAGCGGTATCGCCAGAAAAAATGCCTCTATTTGATGCATTATGTCAGCGTGAAAGAGCGCCTTATGCCGTTATAGGTGAAGCAACGCAAGAGCGTGAATTAGTCTTAAACGATACACACTTTGATAATAAACCGATTGATATGCCATTAGACATATTATTAGGTAAAGCACCTAAAATGTTGCGTGATGTAAAATCACTGAAAACAGAAGGTGAATATCTCTCTCGTAAAGATATCGATTTAAAAGATGCCGTTTATCGTGTTCTTCATTTACCTGCCGTTGCTGAAAAAACCTTCTTAATTACTATTGGTGACCGCACTGTAACGGGTATGGTAGCGCGTGATCAGATGGTTGGGCCTTGGCAAATTCCTGTTGCTAACTGTGCTGTTACCACAGCAACGTTAGATAGCTATTATGGCGAAGCAATGTCTATTGGTGAACGAGCACCGATCGCACTGTTAGATTTTGCAGCATCTGCACGTATGGCTGTTGGTGAAGCACTAACGAATATGGCAGGTTGTGATGTAGAAGCGCTTAATCGCATTAAGCTTTCCGCTAACTGGATGTCAGCAGCAGGTCATCCGGGTGAAGATGCGGGTTTATATGATGCAGTAAAAGCCATTGGTGAAGAGTTATGTCCAGAGTTAGGTATTACTATTCCTGTTGGTAAAGATTCGATGTCAATGAAGACACGCTGGCAAGATAAAGATGGAAAAACCAAAGAGGTTACTTCTCCGTTGTCTTTAGTTATTACGGCATTCTCTCGTGTTGAAGATGTGCGTAAAACAGTGACACCTGAATTATCAACACAAGCAGGAAACCGCTTGTATTTGATTGATTTGGGTAATGGTCATAACGCATTAGGTGCAACGGCACTAGCGCAAGTTTATCGTCAATTAGGCCAAAAAGCAGCAGACCTTCGTGATGTTGAGCAGTTGAAACAGTTTTTCAATGTGATGCAACAATTAGTTAATGATGGCAAATTGTTGGCCTATCACGATCGCTCTGATGGTGGATTATTTGTCACACTCGCTGAAATGGCATTTACAGGTCATTGTGGCTTACACGTTGATATTAGCGCTTATGACGAAGATATTTTAGCGGGACT
This sequence comes from Proteus sp. FZP2095, assembly GCF_023701425.1. Classification (NCBI taxonomy): domain Bacteria; kingdom Pseudomonadati; phylum Pseudomonadota; class Gammaproteobacteria; order Enterobacterales; family Morganellaceae; genus Proteus; species Proteus sp. FZP2095. Next base: position 1,678,582 of record NZ_JAMQBJ010000001.1, on the reverse strand, counting down.
CTTTAACGAAGAGCTAGGTGGTGTGATCCAAATTAGTGCTGAACATCAAGAGGCTGTAGAAGCATTATTTGCTGAATATGGTTTATCGGATTGTTTACATTATTTAGGTCAAGCAACAGAAAATGACGCCATTATTATCCAAAGCCGTGAAACCGAAGTTTACAATGAAAAGCGTAGCAAATTACGTCTTTGGTGGGCAGAAACAACATGGCAAATGCAACGCTTACGTGATAATCCAGAGTGTGCGGACGAAGAGCATCAGGCAAAACAAGATCTCAACGATCCAGGTTTAAATGTGAATTTAACCTTTGATCCAAATGAAGATATTGCAGCCCCTTATATTGCAACAGGGAGTCGTCCTCGTATTGCAGTATTAAGGGAGCAAGGTGTTAACTCTCATGTTGAAATGGCGGCTGCTTTTGACAGAGCTGGTTTTGATGCTATCGACGTTCATATGAGTGATTTGCATTCCGCTCGACGTTCATTGAGTGATTTTGATGTGTTGGTGGCTTGTGGTGGATTCTCTTACGGTGACGTATTAGGTGCCGGCGAAGGTTGGGCTAAGTCTATTTTATTTAATTCTCGTTTACGGGATGAGTTTGCTCAATTCTTTGAGCGCCAAGATACCTTATCTCTTGGTGTCTGTAATGGTTGCCAAATGATGTCAACATTATCAGAGCTTATTCCGGGCGCAGACTTATGGCCTCGTTTTGTTCGCAACCGCTCTGAGCGTTTTGAAGCGCGCTTTAGTTTAGTGAAAGTGACAGAGAGTCCATCATTGTTGTTACAAGGTATGGTGGGTTCACAAATGCCTATTGCTGTTTCTCATGGTGAAGGTTTTGCTGAATTCCGTAATGCTGAGCAATTAGCACAACTAGAAGCTCAAAATTTAGTGGGATTACGTTTTGTGGATCACTACGGTAATCCAACAGAACAATATCCATTAAATCCTAATGGCTCTGTAAAAGGGATCACTGCTGTCACTACAAAAGATGGTCGTTCAACCATTATGATGCCTCACCCAGAACGTGTGTTTAGAACTGTTAGTAATTCTTGGCATCCAGATAACTGGGGGGAAGACAGTCCTTGGATGCGTTTATTCCGCAATGCAAGAAAACAATTTGATTAATCAAATGTAAAACTATCTTAGTGATAAACACATAAAGCCTCTACACTGCTAGAGGCTTTATTTCATTGATAATAAAAGAATTATTTTTTGTTGTGTAAAAAAGACGACACATGTTGTTTTTGGTGTCTCTTTTTGGCGACATTTAATTGTTTGAAATATAAGTAATTATTAAATTTAGGGTAACTCTGTCTGGATATGGAGACAGCTTGGTTATTTTATAACTAGATAAAAAAGAGCTATAAATAAAATAGTAGAGGTTTGTTTTTATTTTTTATTATTTTTCAACTTGTTATATTTATTTTTTAAAAGTTGGCACGCCTTGTGCATTATATAAATCAGTTGCTCATTCAACTTTTTATGTCGGTCCACAATATGGGTGGGAACATACCACATAAGCCAGGAATGACGCCAGAGTAAGGTGCCTACCGTCCAACATCATGATACTCGTCTTCGGACCTTATCAAACACAGGGCGACACGTGGAGTGAGGCACCACCTTCATTATCTTTTAGAGAAAAAAGAGATGAAATATTGACGAGCGGAATATCTCAATAAGATATTCCGCTCTCCCACTTCTAGAGCCTGTCAAATTTCCTCGTTTGTGTTTGTTCTCTATGCCTGATTTTCCCAATGTCGGACTTTTTTCTTGTTATCAAGTCATGTAGCATCGCATTACTCTAATAGGTGTTGAGATGATTTCATTGAAAAAGTGGCGTATTTTCCCTCGTTCTTTAAGACAGCTTGTGATAATGGCATTTTGGATGGTGCTATTACCTTTACTTGTACTTGCTTATCAGGCCTATCAAAGTCTTGATCAACTAAGTAATCAGGCAGCTATTACTAATAAAAATGCACTTGCAGATACTGAACGTAGTGAAGTGATGCGAAATCTAGCGATTGAAATGGAAGGAAACTATCGTCGATATTGTGTTTTACGGGATAAAACCGATGATGATATGTATCAGCAACGCTACCAGCAATACACCAAACTCTTCTCGACATTACAACAAACCATTATTCCTCTTTCTGCCTCTAAAGAAGCGAATGTGCTTAATACCTCTCTTGAAAAACTAAAATCCATTCAATGCGAAAGTAGCGAACCCACAAAAGAGATGCAACAAGCCCTAGAGCAGTTCTCTTATGCCAATAACCGTATTGTTGTATTAACTAAAGAGATTATTTTTAGCCGTGGCGAACAACTCCAGATGGCAATTGCTGAGAAAGGGCGCTATTTCGGTTGGCAAAGTCTTATCGTTTTTGTTTTCAGCCTGATCCTCATTGCGCTATTTACTCGAATGATTATTGGCCCTGTTAAAGGGATTGAAAAGATGATCAATCGATTAGGTGAAGGTCGAACACTTAGTAATAATTTAGATACTTTCCAAGGGCCACGAGAACTACGTTCATTAGCACAACGTATTATTTGGTTAAGTGAGCGTTTAGCATGGCTTGAATCGCAACGTCATGAATTTTTGCGTCATATTTCTCATGAGTTGAAAACACCGTTAGCCAGTATGCGAGAAGGTACGGAATTATTAGCGGATGAAGTTGCGGGTCCTTTAACTCTAGATCAAAAAGAAGTCGTCTCAATTCTCGATAATAGCAGTAAGCAGTTACAGTTATTAATTGAACAACTACTTGATTATAATCGTAAACTTTCTGAAGTTCCTCAGCAAATTGAAGAAATTAACTTGACTCAATTAGTGAATGATGTGGTATTAGCCCACAGTTTACCTGCGAGAGCTAAAGATATTAAAACGATAATTTCACTTAATCTAACCACTTGTCGAGCAGAAGCAACATTATTATCACGAGTTATCGACAATCTCTACTCGAATGCGGTGCACTATGGTGCTGAATCAGGTAATATCTGGATCTCTAGTTATCAAGTTGAACAGAAAATAGTTATTGATATAGCCAATAAAGGAACACCTATTCCTGAATCTGAACAAAAAATGATTTTTGAACCCTTCTTCCAAGGATCTTTGCTACGCAAAGGGGCAGTAAAAGGAAGTGGTTTAGGTTTAAGTATTGCTCATGACTGTATCAAGAGAATGGAAGGTGAATTAAGTGTTGTTCCTTCTGACTATGCCGATGTCTGTTTTCGTATTGAATTACCGCTACTTTCTGAGATTAAATAATGCATATCAGGTCACAAAAACAAGCATCTCCTCATCATGAGTATAAAAAAATAAATAAGAAGATGCTTGGTATTGAATTGTTATCTATGGCCCCTGCATCAATTAGAAAAATCGCATTAAATTGGAAGCAGTGTTTCTTGTTTATTATGTTTCCACTGGTTCTTTCTGGATGTACACCAAAGTCACTAACTGAGGCACAAGAGCCAGAGCCAGAAATCCCTGTTGTTAAACAAAAAACGATTGATTATCGTTGGGCTGAATGTAAAACATTAAGCTCATTTTATGATGAAGGTATCAATAACGCACTTTATTGGTTACGAGCCATTGAATGTACAAACCGCATAATGACAACGGAAGCACAACGCCAAGCAAACAGTATTGTTGTTACTGGGTGGGATGATGCATTTTATAAAAGTATTTTATTAGAGCGTGCTGGAGTGACGATTGCCGATCGCCGAACACAATTAGTATTATTAGAAAGCTATAAATTACAATTTCCGAGTTCTATGCGAGTTCTATTATCGACATGGATTGAGAACCAAACGCTCATTCTTTCTTTAGCAGAAGAAAAGAATCGTTATCGTCGTTTAACTACAGAAACAGATAATAAAATTGATGCGCTAAAAAAAGAGAATAACGCATTACAGCATGAACTAAGTGTCACACTGAAAAAGCTTGAAAGCCTTACCCAAATTGAACGGCAGTTATCGAATAGAAAACAGAGTGGCTCTGTTGATTCGCTATCGCAAAATGAAGATTTAGCGGAAAGCGCGACAGCTGCATCTGCGGAAACAGAAAAAGTGAATACAGAAAAACCTGTTACCGAAAAAACTATTACTGAAAAATCAATTGTTGAAAAACCGGCTGAAAAACCCGTTTCGACGCAATCGATAACAGAGAAGCCCAAGGGTGAGGAAAAACAACCTTCTGTAACAGCGGTTAAACCAGAGCCTTCAAAATCAGAATCTACAAAACCTGAGGCGGTAAAACCAGAGCCAGTCAAAACTAACACTGACATACAAAGCTCAAAACCGACTGAAGCAGGATCTAAATAAGGAGAATGTGCATGGCTGGCCATAAATCAGCAAATCTTTTACTTGTCGATGACGATCCTGGGTTATTAAAGTTACTTGGTATGCGATTAACAAGTGAAGGTTTTCATATCTTCACCGCTGAAAGTGGGCAAGAAGCACTAAAACTTCTCTTAAAAGAAAAAATAGATCTTGTTATCAGTGATCTCCGAATGGATGAAATGGACGGTATGGCGCTGTTTGCTGAGATACAACGCCAACAGCCCGGCATGCCGGTGATCATTCTTACGGCTCATGGTTCTATTCCTGATGCCGTGGCTGCTACGCAACAAGGTGTATTTAGCTTCTTAACTAAACCCGTTGATAGAGACGCACTTTATAAAGCGATTGATGAAGCACTGGAACTTGTAACTATTGTTTCAGATGAAGAGTGGTCAAAAGGTATCGTGACACGTAGCCCGCAAATGCTACGTTTATTAGAGCAAGCAAAGCTAGTTGCTCAATCAGATGTCAGCGTGCTTATTAATGGCCAAAGTGGTACGGGTAAAGAAGTCCTTGCTCAAGCCATTCATCGCGCAAGCCCTAGGGCGAAAAAACCTTTTATTGCTATTAACTGTGGCGCCTTACCTGAGCAACTTTTAGAATCTGAACTATTTGGTCATGCGAAAGGTGCTTTTACAGGAGCTGTGAGTAGTCGTGAAGGATTATTTCAGGCAGCCGAAGGTGGCACACTATTTTTAGATGAAATTGGCGACATGCCAATGGCATTGCAAGTCAAATTATTGCGTGTTTTACAAGAGCGAAAAGTTCGTCCATTAGGCAGTAATCGCGATATTGATATTGATGTACGTATCCTTTCTGCAACGCATCGTGATTTACCTAAGGCGATGGAACGTAATGAATTTCGTGAAGATCTGTTCTATCGTTTAAATGTGGTTAATTTACGTATTCCAACATTAAGTGAGAGAGCTGAAGATATTCCTATTCTTGCTAATCACTTATTGAGAGAGTCTGCTAAACGCCACAAACCTTTTGTTCGAAGCTTTTCAACGGATGCGATGAAATGCTTAATGACAGCAAGCTGGCCGGGTAATGTGCGTCAATTGGTTAACGTTATTGAGCAATGTGTTGCGTTAACAACAGCCCCCGTGATTAGTGAAGCGCTTGTAACACAGGCCTTACAAGGTGAAAATACGGCGCTGCCCACATTTGCAGAAGCAAGAGGACATTTTGAAATGACCTATTTGAGAAAGCTTTTGCAAATGACAAAAGGCAATGTGACCCAAGCTGCACGTATGGCTGGGCGCAATCGAACTGAGTTTTATAAATTGTTATCTCGTCATGAGCTAGATGCTAATGATTTTAAAGAATAATCTTTTCAGATAACGAATATATTTTTAAACTAACTTTCTTTTTATGCGGAAGATAGCGGAGAGACTAATTTTTATGAGTCGTAAACTAAAACTCGCCATGGCTCAACTTAATTGGGTTGTTGGTGATATTGAAGGTAACTGCGAGCGCATGTTATCTACCGTTAAAGCACAAGAAGAGGCCGATCTGGTCATGTTTTCTGAATTGGCTTTATGCGGTTACTCTCCTGAAGATCTGCTATTTCGTCCTGATTTCCAACAGCGTTGTGAAACACAACTTACGCGTTTAGAACAAGCAAGCAAAAAAATAGCGATTGTTGTTGGACATCCTTGGTGGCAAAACGGCAAAATTTATAACGCACTTTCATTTTTCTATAAAGGTGAATTACAAGCGCGTTATTTCAAACAGCAATTACCTAATTATGGTGTGTTTGATGAGAAGCGTTATTTCCAACAAGGAAATGAGCGTTGTGTGATACCGTTTAAAGGTTATCACCTAGGTTTGTTAATTTGTGAAGATATCTGGATCAATGAACCTATTGATGCATTAAAACAAGCGGGTGCCGATCTCGTTCTATCTATTAATGCTTCACCTTATAATCGTGAAAAACCGCATGTTCGTACACAGCTAATTAAAGAACATTGCCAAAGAACACACCTTCCAGTGATTTATCTTAACCAAATTGGTGGTCAGGATGAGTTGGTATTTGATGGCTGCTCAAAAGTATTTGATGAACGGGGTGCTATTACACATCGTTTAGCTGCATTTGATGAACAGACTACTATTGTTGAATTCGACGAATTAAACATTATTCCAATGGCAGATCCTGCTCCGGAACTTTCACCTTTAGCGCAAGTTTATCAAGCATTAGTGCTTGCAACGCGTGATTACGTCACTAAGAACGGTTTTAAAGGGGCAATTCTAGGGTTATCTGGTGGTATTGACTCTGGATTAACCGTTGCTATCGCAGCTGATGCCTTAGGCAAAGAGAGTGTTCAAGCTGTTATGATGCCATTTCGTTATACATCAGAAATGAGTATTCATGACGCTAAAGAACAAGCCGATTTATTAGGTGTTGAGTTTGATACGGTTTCTATTGAACCCATGTTTGATGCTTTTATGGCGCAGCTTGCACCTATGTTTAAAGATACTGCCGCAGATACTACAGAAGAAAATCTACAAGCACGTTGTCGCGCTGTTATTTTAATGGCAATGTCGAATAAACGCCGCCGTTTAGTGTTAACTACAAGCAATAAAAGTGAATCAGCCGTGGGTTATTCCACATTGTATGGTGATATGGCTGGTGGTTTTGATGTACTAAAAGATGTGCCTAAAACATTGGTTTTTGAGCTTTCTAAATATCGTAATACGCTTTCGCCTGCTATTCCTCAGCGTGTTATTGATAGACCGCCATCAGCAGAACTTGCACCGGGACAAACAGATCAAGATAATTTGCCTCCTTATGATATTTTGGATGCGATCCTTGAGGGTTATGTTGAGCAAGATAAATCTGTATCTGATTTAGTTGCGGCTGGATTTGATGAAGCGATAGTCCGTAAAGTGATAAAATTAGTCGATATTAATGAATACAAGCGACGTCAAGCCCCTGTTGGGCCACGTATTACAAGTCGTAATTTTGGTAAAGATCGCAGATACCCAATTACAAGCGGTTTTGGTCGCCACAACTGGTAATAGCAGGATAATACGATGAAAAAAATTGAAGCGATAATTAAGCCGTTTAAATTAGATGATGTAAGAGAAGCACTCGGCGAAGTGGGTATCACGGGAATGACCGTAACAGAAGTGAAAGGCTTTGGTCGCCAAAAAGGGCATACTGAGCTTTACCGCGGTGCTGAATACATGGTCGACTTTTTACCTAAAGTGAAGATTGAAATTATTGTCTCTGATGAAATTGTTGAAACTTGTGTAGATACAATTATGACAACGGCACAAACAGGTAAAATTGGTGATGGTAAGATTTTTGTATTCGATGTGAGTCGTGTTATTCGTATTCGCACTGGCGAACAAGACGAAGAGGCTATTTAGTTAAGTTATTAGTAATTAATTAAACTTAAGCTAAATATTTATATTATTCATTTTTATTAAAGCCCGATATTTTTAATCAAAATATCGGGCTTTTTCTTTTTCTTGCGCATAATTCATTTTTTAATGTTTTGCCTATAATGCTATTTATATCTTATAGAAGTCTATTGAAGATGCTGAGCAATTTATTTTACTGCTTTTTATAAATTTTAAGGCACAAAATGTTATTCAATAACTTTTAAGTAAAGTTATCATCATCGACATTAAAAAATTATTAAGGTATGGGCAAAATAATGTTTAATTATTTATTAAAGCGTCTCGCTTTATTTTTATGTGCAGCAGTGTTAATCGCCATCACTACGGGATTTATTTTTCTTGATATTTTGGTTCTTGATAATGGTATTTCTGAAACGTCAGTAACTGAATTAGGCCAAGAAATCATCGTCGCCATTATTTGCTTATTCTTTTTTATTAAAGCATGTCAAAACAGTGAACAACGGGGAGCGTTCACACTTATTATGGGCTTTTTCTTGTGTATTTTAATTCGTGAGTTAGATGGCGTTTTTGATCAGATAGCACACGGCTCTTGGGTTTGGTTTGCTCTAACGGTGACATTTATTTGTATTGCTATCGCAATTAGAGAAGGCAAGAGAACGTTGAAAGGCTTAATCCACTTTATTACTCATCCTAGCCATGGGATGTTAGTTGCTGGCCTGTTATGTATTTTACTGTTCTCTCGTCTATTTGGAATGGGAATACTTTGGCATAAATTATTGGGTGAAGATTATAACCGCGCCGTTAAAAATATGGTGGAAGAGGGTAGTGAACTATTTGGTTATACGCTCTGTTTAATTAGTGTTATTTGGTACGGTTTTTCTGCTAAAGATCATGTTATTCCTGCTGCGATTGAAAATAAATATCGACCATAAAAAGGCAGTAAAATAACCAAGAAAAGCGCTGATAAATATAACCAGCGCTTTTTTATTCAATTTAAAATTGAACGTTAATGAAGGTATTTTTATTGTAAGTCTTGTGTAATAACAGCATGAGGACCAAAACATTCATAATGAAGTTTTTCACTATTAATACCTAGTTCAATAAGTTGTTTAGCAACAGATTGCATAAAAGGTAATGGACCACAAAAATAGAAATGCATATCAGGAATAGTTAGCCAATCTTCAACTTGTTTTAATGTCATTAAGCCTTCGAATTGATAATCTTTATTTTGTACATCTTCAGTGCGTGGCGTGCGATACCATATCGCTTGTTGATAGTGTGAAAGTTGATTGCCAACTTGATTAACTTCATCTTTAAACGCATGGACACCACCATGCTCAGCCGCATGTAACCAATTAATATTAGCTTGATGAGCTGAAAGTGTGTGCAACATAGACAGCATTGGAGTTAAACCTACACCTGCTGAAATTAAGGTTACCGGTGTTGTTGGTGATATATCTAAATAGAAATCGCCCCCTGGTGCGGCAGCTTGTAAAGTGTCACCTTCTTGAATATGGTCATGAAGAAAATTCGATAAAATACCTTTCTCTTCGCGTTTTACTGCAATGCGATAGGTTTTATTATTTGATGATTGAGTTAATGAATATTGACGTATTTCTTGATTTTCAAGGCGCTCATTACGGATATAAAGGCTTAAATATTGCCCTGCTTGATAAGAAGTAACAGCAAGTCCATCTTCAGGCTCTAATTCAAAACTGGTAATGACATCACTTTGTTTTACTTTATGTTTAACTTTAAAGTTCCGTAATCCTCTCCAACCCCCGTTTGTTTGTTCTTTTTGCTGATAAATTTGTTCTTCACGATTGATAAAGACATCTGCCAATACTTGATAAGCGGCACCCCAAGCATCTAATACTTCTTGCCCAGGATTAAACATCTCATCAATTGTTGCTAATAAATTTTCGCCGACGATGGGATAGTGCTCAGGAAGAATATTTAAACTGGCATGTTTTTGTGCGATTTTCTCAACGGCAGGCAATATGGTGGCTAAATTTTCAATGTTCGCCGCATAAGCGCATATCGCATTAAATAAGGCTTCGCGTTGCGCACCACTGCTTTGATGGCTCATGGTGAAAATATCTTTCAATTCTGGATGGCGAGAGAACATTCGGTCATAAAAGTGGGCGGTTAATGCAGGGCCTGTTTTAGCAATGAGAGGGATGGTCGATTTAATTGTCGCGATAGTTTGTGCATCTAACATAATTGCTCCTGAAAAATTTTCAGTTTATTGTGAATTTTTATAAATTGTATTTAATATGCAACTTATCTCTTTTTGATTATTTTGTAAATCTCTGTTTTTATTTTTTAACAAAAAATCTCAATTCTTAGAGAATGATGCGGGGTGTTTGCAAAATAAGGCGAGATGTGCCTCAAAAAGGGGAATAAGTACAGGATAAAATGAGGTTATTAAAAAGTAATAATGTGCTGTTATAGTTGGATGGCAAACGATTGCGTATTTTTTCATTAGGGGCTATCTCAATGAAGAAAAAGAGTTTACACTGTATGCCATTCTTTCTCCCGCATGGGAGTTTGTCTTTAGTGAAGTTAGCTGAGTCAGGAGATGTGAATGTTAAAACGTGAAATGAATATTGCTGATTACGATCCAGAATTATGGAATGCAATGGAAGGTGAAGTGACTCGTCAAGAAGAGCACATCGAACTTATTGCTTCTGAAAACTATACCAGTCCTCGTGTTATGCAGGCGCAGGGATCTCAGCTGACAAATAAATATGCTGAAGGCTATCCGGGTAAACGTTACTACGGCGGTTGTGAGTATGTGGATGTTGTAGAGCAACTGGCTATCGATCGTGCAAAAGCATTATTTGGTGCAGATTATGCTAACGTACAGCCTCACTCAGGCTCTCAAGCGAATGCCGCTGTTTATATGGCATTGTTAAAACCAGGTGATACCGTTTTAGGTATGAACCTAGCACAAGGCGGTCACTTAACTCATGGTTCACCAGTTAACTTCTCTGGTAAACTGTATAACATCGTACCTTATGGTATTGATGAATCAGGTAAAATTGATTACGAAGACATCGCTGTTCAAGCTAAAAAACATCAACCAAAAATGATCATTGGCGGATTCTCTGCTTATTCTGGTATGGTCGATTGGGCTAAAATGCGCGAAATCGCAGACAGCATTGGAGCATTCTTATTTGTTGATATGGCACACGTTGCGGGTATGGTTGCAGCAGGTGTTTATCCTAACCCTGTTCCTCATGCACATGTTGTTACAACAACGACCCATAAAACCTTAGCAGGTCCACGCGGTGGTCTTATCCTTGCTAAAGGTGGCGATGAAGAGTTTTATAAAAAACTGAACTCTGCTGTATTCCCAGGCTCTCAAGGCGGCCCTTTAATGCATGTTATTGCAGGTAAAGCGGTTGCATTAAAAGAAGCTATGGAGCCAGAATTTAAAGTTTATCAGCAACAAGTTGCTAAAAACTCGAAAGCAATGGTAGAAGTTTTCTTAGATCGCGGTTATAAAGTAGTGTCTGGCGGAACTGAAAACCACCTGTTTTTATTAGATTTAGTTGATAAAGATATTACAGGTAAAGATGCAGATGCTGCACTGGGTCGTGCAAATATCACTGTTAACAAAAACAGCGTACCAAATGATCCTCGTAGCCCATTTGTAACTTCTGGTGTTCGTATCGGTTCTCCAGCGATTACACGTCGTGGTTTTAAAGAAGCGGAAGCTCGTGAATTAGCCGGTTGGATGTGTGATGTCCTTGATAATATCAATGATGAAGCGAACATTGAGAAAGTGAAACAAAAAGTCTTGGATATCTGCGCTAAATTTCCAGTTTACGCATAAGTTTGTAACGATATAATAAAACCCGTTGTACAAGCCCGCTTCGAGAACTTGTTCTTGGCGGGTTTTTTTGCATCTTAAAAATGGGGGATTGGATGGTTATTCCATCAACATTGTGGCTTGCCTTAGATTATTTTACCTATTTCTTTTCATACGGCATCTTTTTACCCTTTTGGTCCATATGGCTAAAAGGAGAGGGGGTCGATCCTGCAATGATAGGTCTGTTATTAGGTGTAGGTTTAACCGCACGTTTTGTTGGTAGCCTAATTTTAACGCCTGCGGTAAAGGATCCGTCAAAACTTATCACTGCATTAAGATTGTTTGCTTTTCTCTCATTACTTTTTACTGTTTCATTTATGATGGGTAGCCATTGGGCATGGTTATTCTTTGTGATGACAGGATTTAACGTTTTCTTTTCACCGATGGTGCCTTTAGGCGATTCTCTAGCTGGAACGTGGCAAAAACAGTTTCCTTTTGACTATGGAAAAATCCGTGTTTGGGGCTCAATTGCTTTTATTATTAGCTCATCATTGCTAGGTGTTTTAATTGATGTTTTTGGGCATCCCATTATTCTTTATGGGTTGATTGCCAGTACTCTTGCTCTATTCCTGACATCTATGCTCCGCCCTAAAGTTATGCCTCAGGGTAAAGTAAAAAAAGCAGAACACAGCAATGTGTCCTTTATGAAACTCATTTCAGATGGACCAGTTTGGCGTTTTCTGCTGTGTGTCTCTTTACTGCAAGGTGCGCACGCTGCTTATTATGGTTTTAGTGCACTTTATTGGGAAAAAGCAGGGTATGACACTGCAACAATCGGCTATCTTTGGTCATTAGGTGTGGTTTCAGAGGTGGTTGTTTTTATGTTGAGCCATCGTTTATTCCGTCGCTGGAGCGCAAGAAATCTACTCTTACTTTCCGCTTTTGCTGGGCTTCTACGTTGGGGATTAATGGGTAGTTTTACCGCATTACCCGCGCTTATTGTTGTTCAAATCTTGCATAGTGGTACGTTTACGGTGTGCCATTTAGCAGCAATGCGCTTTATTAGCGCACGTCAAGAGCACGAAATTATTCGTCTGCAAGCGGTGTATTCGGCTTTGGCGATGGGCGGAAGTATTGCGATCATGACCATTGTCTCTGGTTGGTTGTATGAAAAACTTCCTAATCAAGAGTCGTTGATCTTCTGGTTAATGGCAGCATTAACGATCCCTGCTATGTTTATCAGACCAAGAATACAACCTCAAAATACCTAATTCCTCTATTTTATAAAAATTAAGATCTGTAATGTCCCTTGATATTGCAGATCTTTTTCTTTTTGCCTTTAAAAAGCGCATTTTTTGATCAAGCGAATAATTGACCATTCTAAATATTAGATTTAGATTTAGTTCATTCAAATGAATGAATATAAAAAAGGTATTATTATGAACAATAAATCGGTGATCCCAGCCAGTTTTTCTTTACAAGAAAGAGACAGACGTTGGCAGTTAGCTAGAGATATTATGAAAGATAATCAGTTAGATACATTGATTGTCTATGGCGATAGAGAATCCGCCGCACCAGCGCCATTTTGTATTGACCACTACTTTACAAATGACCGGTTAGGGTCTGTTGTTATTTTTCATGAAGATAAAAAACCATTGATAGTCACTTTTGCACCAATGATGATCGCTGATCATATGCAGGCCAAACTACGTGGTGATTTGCAGTGGATTGATGAAGACAATCTTGTTGTAGGAAAGACAGGGTGTAATATTGCTCAATTACTGAAAGAAATGGGTGTGCAACAAAATGCACATATTGGTGTTATTGGGTTAGAGCCTTATCCTCCATTCTATTTTGATGGTGCAATGCCATTTAATACTCTAAACGGTATTAAGGATGCATTCCCTTATGCGAAATTTAGCTGTGTTTATCGTGATTTCTTTAAACGTGCATCCGTTAAAAGTGAAGAAGAACTGACACATGTAAGATATGCTGCAGCTATTGGTGAAGCAATGAGTGAAGCAATGCGCATCACAACCAGACCAGGGGCGACAGAAGCCGATCTTGCGGCCGCTATTACTGCAACTTGCCTATCCAGAGGTGGGTTTACGGCTGAAATTCTAATGGGATCAGGTTCTGAATATATCGGTTGGGGCCCTCCAGCTTGGCAATATCGCTCACAAGCTCCACGTGAAATTCAAATAGGCGACATTGTGCTATCAGAAATTTTCGCTTTATATGGAATGTATGAAACACAACACCAAGCTGCCGTTGCTGTGGGTAAAATTCATGAGAATTTAGAAAAAGCGGCTTTGGTTGCTCGTGAATGTTATGAAATAGGTGTTGAGCATTTAAAGGCTGGCATTACTTTTGGTGAAGTGGTTGATTTAATGGAAAAACCATTATTACAATCAGGGGGATGGCATGTGCATCCACTTATCCATAGCATCAATCCTTATGGACCTATTGGTTTTGGTACTGCTCCGGGTATCGAATCATTACCATTGGCGAGTCGTTATAAACAAATTGAACGATTACCAAATCCAGGTCGAGAGCTTGTATTACAAGAAGGTATGACGTTTGCGTTTGAGCCTAACTGTGGCTTTGGTCATCACTTATGTAACTTAGGTGGTACGGTTGTAGTTGGTAAAAGTAAAGGGATTGAGTTAAATTCAAACTCAACACAATTAATGCGGGCTGATTTATAAGCCTAATAATAAATATTTAATAAATATTTAATAAATAATGAAAAACACCAGTAAAACCGCAATGAGTACAGAACAGACTCAAGAAAAGTTAGTACAAGAAGGTATTAAGCTTTTTGCACTATACGGAATTAGTGGGTTGAGAACGAGACAACTTGCGCAGGATGCTGGTGTTAATCAATCAGCAATTCCTTATCATTTTGGTGGAAAACTAGGCGTTTATACCGCTGTTATTCAATATATTGCGACAGAATTAGCGTCAGAAATTCATTTTGACCAATTTGATAATAAGCTTCAGTTTTTATTAAAAGAGAATAAGTTAGATCGTGAATTACTTGCTTCTCTGATCCCTTTATTAGTCACGGGATTAACACGCGCTTTATTAGCACCTGAACGTCATTATTACAGTCAGCTGATTTTACGTGAGCAATTGGAACCGACTGAAAATTATGAGTTGATTTATCATAACTTAATTGAGCCTTTTCATTTACGGCTATCTCATCTCATCGAATTAATCGATAAAAAGAGTGATACATTGACTACTACTATTCGTGCTCATGCCGTTATTGGGCAAATACTTGGGTTTGTGATCGCGAGAAAAGCATTTTTATTACGTATTGATAAACAAGAAATGACATCGCAATTATTAGATAAAATAGCCAAAGAAATTAACCAATTATCAGTAAATGCACTATTAACGATAAATCCGTAGGCAATAAAAAAGACCATAATATTATGGTCTTTTTCTCTTATATTTTTTATTCGTATCAACGAAATTAACGTTTTAATGCGTCTGTTAATTCACTACGAATTTCAGCTAATAGTGCTCTGACAACGCGTGGGTTACCTGCAACAATATTACCTGTTTGTAGGTAGCCATGATTACCAGTAAAGTCAGAAACGATAGCACCTGCTTCACGAGCGATTAATTCGCCACCTAAGAAATCCCAAGGTTTTAAGCCAATCTCAAAGAAACCATCAACACGGCCTGCTGCAACATAAGCTAAATCTAATGCAGCTGAACCTGTGCGACGGAAATCAGCACAAGGTACAAACAGTTTGCCTAACATATTCATGTAAGCGGCCGAATGTTGTTTACTTTTGAATGGGAAACCAGTCGCAAGAACAGCACCGTCTAAATCGCGAGCATTAGAGCCACGTAGACGATAACCGTTTAATTGAGCGCCTTGACCACGAACGGCTGAGAATAATTCGTTACGCATAGGATCGTAAACAACAGCAACTTCAGTACGGCCTTTAATGCGTACAGCAATAGAAACAGAGAAGTGTGGAAGACGTTTAATGAAGTTAGTAGTGCCATCAAGTGGATCAATAACCCATTGTATGTCGTGATCTTCACCGAGTAACTCGCCACTTTCTTCCGTAATAATGGTGTGTTTTGGATAAGATTTACGGATGATTTCAATGATTGCTTGTTCTGCGTCACGGTCAACGTTAGTGACAAAATCATTGGTACCTTTCTGATTAGTTTCTACAGATTCAGGATTTTCGTAATTTTTGGCGATTAAATTACCAGCCTTACGTGCGGCACGTATGGCAATATTCAGCATCGGATGCATGGTTATCTTCCACAAGATGTTAAAGAACGGGGATAAAAAACGTGCGAGAGTATAACAGGCATTCGTGTTTCTGGCTACAATTGTGATAAAATAGATGGATCACAAAGCAATTAACAAGAAATCAATGTTAGAAAATATTCGCATCATCCTTGTAGAAACCTCGCATACAGGCAATATGGGCTCTACAGCTCGAGCTATGAAAACTATGGGATTAACCAATCTTTATTTTGTTAATCCAAAAGAAAAACCAGATTCACATTCTATTGCCCTATCAGCAGGTGCAAGTGATGTTATTGGCAATGCACATATTGTTAATAGTATCGATGAAGCGATTGAAGGCTGTGGTTTAGTCATAGGAACAAGTGCCCGTAGTCGTACACTTTCTTGGCCAATGCTTGCACCACGTGAATGTGGTGAACGTTGTGTTATGGAAGCTAAAAATAAACCTGTTGCTGTTATTTTTGGCCGTGAACGTACAGGTTTAACTAATGAAGAATTACAAAAATGTGATTTTCATCTGTATGTTCCGACTAATCCAGAATATGGTTCTTTAAATTTAGCGATGGCTGTTCAGCTTGTTAGTTATGAAATTCGTATGGCAGCACTTGCCCAAGAAGAAAAACAAGAGGAAAATAACCCATCAGAGATTGATTATCCACCAGCAGACGATATAGAACGTTTTTACGTTCACTTAGAGCAGGTGCTTAATGAATCTGGCTTTATTCGTCCTAAACATCCGGGACAAGTGATGAGCCGTTTACGCCGTCTATTTACGCGAGCACGTCCAGAAACACAAGAGCTTCATATCTTACGTGGTATCCTAACGTCAGTTGAGAAATGGGCTAAGAAATAGAGGGCAAAGTTGATTAACTTAAGTCAACTTTTGGCTGAGTATAATACTTGACTAAAACACTCGGATAAATAGTTGACTAAATTACTCGGGAATGACACAATTTGATTATTGTTCACCACGGAGTATTTGTTATGAGACTGACATCAAAAGGGCGTTACGCAGTTACTGCAATGCTTGATGTTGCATTGCATTCACAGCAAGGCCCAGTCCCCCTCGCTGATATTTCAGAGCGTCAAGGGATTTCCCTTTCTTATCTTGAGCAGCTTTTCTCACGTTTGCGCAAAAATGAATTAGTCGCAAGTGTTCGTGGTCCTGGAGGCGGTTATTTATTAGGCCGTGATGCAGGGCAAATTTTTGTTGCTCAAGTTATTTCTGCGGTTGATGAATCTGTCGATGCTACCCGTTGTCAGGGTAACAAAGAAGGTTGTCAAGGTGGCGATCGTTGCCTGACTCATACTTTGTGGCGTGATTTAAGTGATCGTATAACCAGTTTCCTAAGCAGTATCAGCCTTGAAGAGTTAGTAAATAACGAAGAGGTTATGGATGTCGCCGATCGTCAAGACAATGAAAAACGCCATGCTATTAATGGTCGTTTACAAGAAACCATTGTTAATATGCGAGTTTAACGGCGATCTCTAGGTAGGCAAAAACAAAATTATTAAAGAAGATCCGTCGTCTTTGGAGTTAGTGAGCAATGAAATTACCCATTTATCTAGATTATTCAGCAACCACTCCTGTTGATCCACGAGTTGCTGAAAAAATGATGCAATGCCTGACTATTGATGGCATTTTTGGTAACCCAGCCTCTCGTTCACACCGTTTTGGTTGGCAAGCAGAAGAAGCTATTGATATTGCACGTAATCAGATCGCTGATTTAATCGGTGCAGATCCTCGTGAGATCGTATTCACATCAGGCGCAACTGAAGCTGATAACCTCGCACTAAAAGGTGTTGCTAACTTTTACCAGAAAAAAGGTAAGCACATCATCACTTCAAAAACCGAACATAAAGCCATTTTAGACACTTGTCGTCAACTTGAGCGTGAAGGTTTTGAAGTCACTTATTTGGCACCAAAAAGTGATGGTCTGATTGACCTGAAAGAGCTTGAAGAAGCGATGCGTGAAGATACTATTTTAGTTTCTATCATGCATGTAAATAACGAAATTGGTGTTGTACAAGATATTGCTGCTATCGGTGAATTATGCCGTAGCAAAGGTATTATTTACCATGTAGACGCAACACAAAGCGTTGGTAAATTACCGATTGATCTTTCTAAGTTAAAAGTTGATTTACTTTCTCTTTCTGCGCATAAAGTTTACGGCCCTATGGGTATCGGTGCACTTTATGTTCGTCGTAAACCACGTATTCGTTTAGAAGCACAAATGCATGGTGGCGGACATGAGCGTGGTATGCGTTCAGGTACATTAGCCGTTCACCAAATTGTGGGTATGGGCGAAGCTTACCGTATTTTGAAAGAAGAAATGGCTGATGAAACTAAACGCTTAAACGAATTACGTTTACGTTTATGGAATGGCATTAAAGATATCGAAGAAGTTTATATCAACGGTTCTTTAGAACACACTGCGCCAAATATTCTTAATGTGAGCTTCAACTATGTTGAAGGTGAATCATTGATGATGGCACTGAAAGATCTTGCTGTTTCTTCAGGTTCAGCCTGTACCTCAGCAAGTTTAGAACCTTCTTATGTACTGCGTGCGTTAGGTTTAACTGATGAACTTGCACACAGTTCTATTCGCTTCTCTTTGGGTCGTTTCACCACAGAGGAAGAAATAGATTATGCAATTGAACAAATCCACAGTGCAATTGGTCGCTTACGTGATCTTTCTCCACTTTGGGATATGCATAAACAAGGTGTTGATATCAACAGTATCGAATGGTCTCACCATTAATCAGACGTTTTCAGGAGTTAAATCATGGCTTATAGCGATAAAGTAATTGATCATTATGAAAACCCTCGTAATGTGGGATCATTTGATAATAATGACCCTACTGTAGGGAGTGGTATGGTTGGCGCACCTGCTTGTGGTGACGTTATGAAACTGCAAATCAAAGTTGACGATAATGGCGTAATTGAAGATGCGCGTTTTAAAACTTATGGTTGTGGTTCAGCAATTGCATCAAGTTCACTGGTAACAGAATGGATGAAAGGCAAAACATTAGATGAAGCCGAATCTATTAAGAACACAGCAATTGCAGAAGAATTAGAATTACCACCAGTGAAAATTCACTGTTCAATTCTTGCAGAAGATGCAATAAAAGCAGCGATTGCAGACTATAAAAGCAAACGCCAAGGCAAGTAATTGTCTTTTATAATAAAAAAATAAAATATTGGCGGATGCTGAAACTTTTTTTCAGTATCCGCTTTCGTTCTTTATGAGTGAGGTGTGCCATGTCAATTTCCCTTACAGAATCCGCCGCTAATCGTGTTCGCTCTTTCCTATCTAATCGTGGAAAAGGTGAAGGTTTACGTTTAGGCGTAAGAACATCCGGTTGTTCTGGAATGGCTTATGTTCTTGAGTTTGCTGATGTCATCAATGACGAAGATACTGTTTTTGAAGACAAAGGTGTGAAAGTTATCGTTGATGGTAAAAGCATGGTCTATTTAGATGGAACAGAGCTTGATTTCGTCAAAGAAGGATTAAACGAAGGCTTTAAATTTAACAACCCAAATGTATCGAATGAGTGTGGTTGTGGTGAAAGCTTCACTGTGTAATTTGTGTTAAAAACGCAGTATTAACGTTAATTAATCCAAGAGTAGATGTATGGACTATTTCACACTATTAGGCATGCCTAATCGTTTTGATATTGATAAACAGCAACTTGCTACACGTTATCAAGATATGCAGCGTCAATATCACCCAGATCGTTTTGCAGGTCAGTCTGAAAAAGAACAGGCTCAAGCAATCTCGCTTGCTTCAACCATCAATCAGGCTTATCAGACCTTAAAAAATCCACTCTCAAGAGCTGAATACATGCTCTCATTACAGGGTATCGATATTGCTAATGAGCAACAAACGATGCACGATACTGCTTTTTTAATGGAGCAACTCACATTACGTGAAGAGCTGGATAACATCGAACACAGTGCTGAAGCCGAAAGTTTGTTAACCGACTTTTCTGCGCGTTTAGAAAAAATGTACACAGTACGCCATGATGAAATGGTCAAAACGCTAGAGGATCAAACTTGGGATGTTGCTGCAGATAATGTGAGAAAATTGCGTTTTCTCACGAAATTAAAAGAGCAAGTAGAACAACTTGAAGAACGCTTGTTTGATGGTTTTTAAGGGAAATAGTTATGTCATTATTACAAATTAGTGAACCAGGTCAAACGCCTGCACCGCATCAGCGCCGGCTCGCTGCGGGTATTGATTTAGGTACGACACACTCATTAGTTGCCACTGTACGTAGTGGGCAAGCCGAAGCGCTTTCTGACAGCGAAGGTCGCTATTTATTGCCATCTGTCGTGCAGTATCAAGTTGATAATATCAACGTTGGTTGGAATGCTAAAAAAAACGCAGAAAAAGATCCTGCTAACACGATAAGCTCAATTAAAAGAATGGTGGGTCGCTCACTGAGTGATGTGACAAGCCGTTACCCGAATCTTCCTTATCATTTTCATGAAAATGACAATGGGCTACCGCTGATCAAAACAGCGGCAGGTATTGTTGATCCTATTCAAGTCTCTTCTGATATCTTAAAAACATTAGCTGAACGTGCAACGCAATCATTAGGTGGAGAACTTGATGGTGTAGTTGTCACTGTACCTGCTTATTTCGATGATGCTCAACGTCAAGGCACAAAAGAAGCAGCCCGCCGCGCTGGTTTGCATGTTTTACGTTTATTAAACGAACCCACAGCAGCCGCTATTGCTTATGGCCTAGATTCAGGAAAAGAAGGCACCATCGTTGTTTATGACTTAGGTGGTGGTACTTTTGATATCTCCGTTCTTCGTTTAACTAAAGGTGTTTTTGAAGTCTTAGCGACTGGCGGTGATACTGCGTTAGGTGGCGATGACTTTGATATGATGCTGGTAGATTGGATAAGAGAACGTGCCGGTTTTGGACATCAGAAAGACGCTGTATTACAACGTCAATTATTGGATGTTGCATCAGAAACTAAAATTGCACTGAGTGATAACGATGTTGCAGATATCAACATTAATGGATGGAAAGGTGAGATCACTCGTGCTGAGTTTGAATCATTAATTCAATCATTAGTGAAGCGTACATTATTATCTGTTCGCCGCGCATTAAAAGACGCAGATGTCGAAATAGATGAAGTTTTAGAAGTGGTTATGGTTGGTGGTTCAACACGTGTACCATTGGTTCGTCAAATGGTTGGTGATTATTTCAAACGTGAACCTTTAACCTCTATCGATCCAGATAAAGTGGTTGCCATTGGTGCTTCAATCCAAGCTGATATTTTGGTGGGTAATAAACCTGATAGCGAAATGCTATTACTGGATGTTATTCCTCTTTCCCTTGGTCTTGAAACAATGGGGGGATTAGTTGAGAAAGTGATCCCTCGCAATACCACTATTCCTGTTGCTAGAGCACAGGAGTTTACGACATTCAAAGATGGTCAAACTGCAATGAGTGTTCACGTCGTTCAAGGTGAGCGTGAAATGGTGAGCGATTGCCGTTCTCTTGCTCGTTTTACACTGCGTGGAATTCCGCCAATGGCTGCTGGTGGCGCACATATTCGTGTCACATTCCAAGTTGATGCTGATGGCTTACTCAGTGTTAGTGCGATGGAAAAATCAACGGGTGTTGAAGCCTCAGTACAGGTCAAGCCTTCTTATGGTCTTAGTGATACTGAAATCGCTAAGATGATCCAATCTTCGATGGAAAATGCCCAAGAAGATTTACATGCTCGTCGTTTAGCTGAGCAAAAAGTCGAAGCAGCTCGTGTGTTAGAAAGTTTAACCGCAGCATTAGAAGAAGATGCTCATCTGTTAAATGAAGATGAGAAAACGGCTATCGACAAAGTTGTAGATACCTTAATAGAGAGCGTTGAAGGAACAGATCCTGTTGCTATTGAAAACGCGATTAAACTACTGGATAAGCAAACTCAGGATTTTGCAGCGCGTCGTATGGATTCATCTATTCGACAAGCGTTGGCAGGTCATTCTGTGGATGAGATATAACTATGCCTAAAATTGTATTTTTACCCCATAGCACACTGTGCCCTGAAGGTGCTGTTGTTGACGCAACAGAAGGTGAGTCTATTCTAGATGTCGCATTACGCAACGGTATCGAGATTGAACATGCTTGTGAAATGTCTTGTGCATGTACAACTTGTCACTGTGTAGTGCGCGAAGGTTTTGATTCACTCGAAGAGAGCTCTGAACTTGAAGATGACATGTTAGATAAAGCATGGGGTTTAGAGCCAGAAAGCCGCTTAAGCTGCCAAGCAAAAGTGACTGACGAAGATTTAGTTGTTGAGATCCCTAAATATTCGATTAACCACGCAAGAGAGCATTAATTTTAGGAGTAGAACATGAAATGGAGTGACACGCGTGAAATAGGGGAAGCATTATTTGATCTTTATCCTGACACTGATCCTAAAACGGTACGCTTTACTGATATGCATCAGTGGATTTGTGATTTAGAAGATTTTGATGATGATCCACAGAAATCCAATGAAAAAATTCTTGAGGCTATTTTACTTGTTTGGCTTGATGAATTTGAATAATTGACGACATCGTAAATTTAAAAGACTGGCTTATTGCCGGTCTTTTTGCATTATGACCTTTTACATTTTACCTTATCACTGATTTAAAAATAATCATAAAGTTGGTAGTAGAGATATTTTGTTATGCGATCTTCTTCGAGGAATATCATGTAAATACGAAAGATCACTGGATGATAATGGTGACCTCTTGTTTTTTGCAGTAAATTGATCACGCTAAACGCTAAATATCTGGTAGTCTGAATAGGTTAACTGCCACCAGTAATAATAAGTGAGACAATAAATGAATAAACAAATTATGCCTATCATGCTGTCAAATGAACCTGCTGCTGCATGTTGGGGTGAAAAAGCACTAATTAGCACTAGCGAAACCGGCATGACAATCCACTTAACGGAAGAAAACCGTTTAGGCGCTATTCAGCGTGGTGGACGTAAAGTTGATGGTCAAGGCATTCGTAATGTTGCACTTGTTGGCGACGGCTGGGATTTAGAACGTAGTTGGGCTTTCTGGTTAGGTTTCAGAGCACCTAAAGGCGCTCGTTCAATCGAATGGCCACAATTAAATGATGCAGATAAACACGAACTAGAATCACGTATTCGCATTGTTGATTGGGTTAGAGATACTATCAATACACCTGCTGAAGAATTAGGACCAGAACAACTAGCACAACGTACAGTGGATCTTTTCTGTGGTCTTGATAAAGAAGACATTAGCTATAAGATCACCAAAGGTGCTGATCTACGCGATCAAAACTATGCAGGGATCTATACAGTAGGTCGAGGCTCTTCCCGTGATCCTGTCTATTTAGCATTAGATTTCAATCCAACTAAAGATAGCGATGCCCCTGTATTTGCTTGTTTAGTCGGCAAAGGTATTACTTTTGACTCAGGTGGTTATAGCATCAAACCTTCATCATCCATGAACTCAATGAAAGCGGATATGGGGGGGGCAGCAACGTTAGCAGGCGCTTTAGCATTAGCGATTACTCGTGGTTTAAATAAACGTGTGAAGCTACTGCTGTGTATCGCAGATAACATGGTTAGCGGTAATGCCTTTAAATTAGGTGATATTATCCGTTACCGTAATGGTAAATCAGTTGAAATCATGAATACCGATGCTGAAGGTCGTTTAGTTTTAGCGGATGGTTTAATTGATGCAAGCAATATTGCACCAGAATTGATTATCGATGCAGCAACATTAACAGGTGCCGCTAAAGTTGCAGTAGGTAATGATTACCACTCTGTATTGAGCTTTGATGATAAATTAGCTGCAGAGTTACTGACTAGTGCTGAACAAGAAAATGAATTGTTTTGGCGTCTACCATTAGCGGATTTCCATCGTAGCCAATTACCTTCTAGCTTTGCTGATTTAAACAATATCGCTGCACCTTCTCATACAGCGGGGGCAAGTACAGCTGCTGCATTCTTATCGCACTTTGTAACTGACTACAAAAAAGGTTGGGTACATATCGATTGTTCTGCAACGTACAGAAAATCTTCTGTAGAGCAATGGGCAGCAGGCGCTACGGGTTACGGTGTACGTTCTATCGCGAATCTGTTATTAGCAAAAGCAAAATAATAAACGTTATTTGATTTGGAGTTTGTAATGGGTGTATCTGAACAATTTGAGACACAAGAAATTGTTTCTGTTGAAGGTTCTTCTTTAAAGTTAAGTGTTCTAGAGCCACAGCCTGAAAAATTAATAACCGCACTTAGCGAGTTTTTTGGTGAGCATAAACCGATCCGCCGTGCCTTTATTGTTAATGCTCAGGAGCAAGATAATGAAGAGTCGTTTTATCTTATTGGTTTAGAGATAACAGGTGAAGAAGAGGTGATCGCGCAGATACTCCCACAAGCGGCTGAATCAGCTTTTGAATATTTAGAAGAAGGGCAATCTCTAGATTTTTGCTTTGTGGATAAAGATGAAAAAGGTGTAAGTCATTTTATGATCCACCATGTATCACCTTTTTATCAACGTAAACTTGGGGGATTCTTAAGAAAAGGGATCCCGATAGTTAATCTGGATAGTTAATTCAGCCCTCTAAATTTAGGCGATATCTCATCAGATATCGCTTTTTTTTACCTTATAATAGAAAGTTGACTAAATTAGCAAATCGTTTGCATTTCTATATAAGGCTTTGTTTTAGATAAGCTTTGTTTTTAAAGTAAAAATAAGATGGTTTCGTGTTGTAAATTATTTTGTTTTACGCGATAAAAAATAGCTTATCTCGTTATTTTTTATCTTATTAGAATGAAGAAATACATATATTATCTCTGCCTGCATAAAACATCGCATTATTCAGGGGTTGAATTAAAGGAAATGGATATGAACCAAAACCAGTTTAGACAATATACAGAAAAGAGAGGTTATCGTTGGAGCTCTCTTGCTGTTGTATTGGCATCAGCATTAGCTCTTACAGGCTGTGATGATAAAGCGGATGAAAATGTATCATCTACTGATAAGACGCAAAATACACAAGTGACAGAGCAAAAAGATACCGCTCAGAGCACATCAGGCACCGCAACTCAAACAAGCGAAAAACCTGCAGTTACAACAAAAACGAATAACGAAACTGCATTAAAAAGCAAAGAAGTCCGTGATGAGTTGGCAATGCGTTTTGCAGGTAAAGAAGTCACTGTATTAGATGCATCAGAGTTACAACGTGATGGTGCGAGTACTATGGTTGTGACTTTCTCTGTACCGCTTGATCCTGACCAAAAGTTTGATGATGTTATTCATCTTGTTGATACCAAAAAAGGGAAGTTAGAAGGTGCGTGGGAATTATCTGATAACTTAATGGAACTGCGTTTTCGCCATTTACCTCCATCAACGGAATTAAACTTAACGATTGATGAAAAAATCAAAGGTATTAATGAACGTACATTAACGACACCTTTTAGCCAGAAATTAACGACAGAAGAAATTTTCCCATCTGTTGGTTTCACTAGTAAAGGATCGTTACTGCCACTTGAAGCAGCTGAAGGTCTACCGATTATTGCGCTAAATGTGGGGCAAGTTGATGTAAACTTTTTCCGGGTTAAAGATGATCAACTAGCTCAATTCTTAACGCAATGGGAAAGCCGTTCCAATATTAACTATTGGGAATCAGATGAGTTTCTATCCCAAGCTGATTTGGTTTATACCGGTCGTTTTGAATTAAACACAGAAACAAATACCCGTGAAAATGTATTGTTACCGCTAAAATCGATAGATGCCTTGAAAAAAGAAGGTGCCTACATTGCGGTTATGCAACAAGCGGGTAAATACTCATATACAGTGCCAGCAACGGTATTCACATTTAGTGATATCGGGCTGTCAATGCACAGTTATCTTGATACGTTAGATATCTTCACCCAATCACTTAAAAATGGTTCAGCGCTAGATAAAGTAGAAATTCGTCTGCTAGATGAAAAAGGTGGTTTGATTTCTAAAGCGCAAACCGATAGCCAAGGACATGCCACACTTGAGAAGAGTGATAAAGCACGTTTATTAATGGCTATTCGTGATGGGCAAACCAGTATGATTGATTTGCGTAAACCTGCGCTTGATCTTTCTGAGTTTGATATTGGTGGGCCACAAGGTTATAGCAAACAATTTTTTGCTTTTGGTCCCCGTGATCTCTATCGCCCCGGTGAAACATTAATCGTTAATGCATTG
Organism: Proteus sp. FZP2095; assembly: GCF_023701425.1. NCBI lineage: Bacteria > Pseudomonadati > Pseudomonadota > Gammaproteobacteria > Enterobacterales > Morganellaceae > Proteus > Proteus sp. FZP2095. Next base: position 1,652,547 of record NZ_JAMQBJ010000001.1, on the reverse strand, counting down.
CTACGTGACGGTGATGGTAATCCTATTAAAGAGCAACCTGTTAAAGTCGATCTGCTTAAAACCGACGGACAAGTTTCTCGTAGTTTTGTTTGGCAACCAGAGAATGGTCTTTACCAATTAAAATTAGTTATTCCTGCGGATGAAAATACTGGTACACGTACCTTACGTTTTGATGTAGGAGATGGTACTCCTCGTTTCTACGAGTTTCAGGTCGAAGATTTTATGCCAGAACGTATGGCATTAGAAATCACGGGTAAGAAGGGAATTATACTAAGCGGTCATGACGCTTATTTTGACATTAAAGGTCGTTATCTTTATGGCGCACCAGCTGCCGATAATCGCTTACAAGGGCAAGTTTTCTTAAAAGCCTCTCGTGAAGCTGTTAGTAAATTACCGGGCTATGAATTTGGTGCTGTAAAAGATGAAAACTTCAGTCGCTTACTGGATGAGTTTGAACTTAATTTAGACTCTGATGGTGAAGGTGGCGTGAATGTTGATAGCGAACGCTATGAAGAGCTGAAATCACCTATCAATATTATTTTACAAGCTAGCTTACTTGAAGCTGGCGGACGCCCTGTTACTCGTCGCTATCAACAAGCTGTTTGGCCTGCCACTCATCTTGCTGGTATTCGCCCTGTCTTCCCTAAAAAAGAAGTCTATGACTATCGTACGGACAAATATAAATCAGGTTACAGTGTTGATGAAAATTCAATGGCTGAATTTGAAATTGTCTATACAGACCAAGATGGTAAGAAACTACCTGCTAATGATCTTAAAGTGAAATTTATCTATGAACGTCATGATTATTACTGGCGTTGGTCTAGTTCGAATGGTTGGGAATCTGGCTATAACGAAAAAGATCTGCAAATGGATGAGCAAACAATCAAGATTGCAAAAGATGGCACTGCAAAAGTGGCATTCCCTGTTGAATGGGGCTCTTATCGTATCGAAGTTGTCGATCCTAAAACAGAACTAGTCAGTAGCCTACGTTTCTGGGCGGGTTATTCTTGGATGGATAACACTGGTGGAACAGGTGCGGTAAGACCAGACCAAGTTAAGCTTAAACTGGATAAAGAAGGTTATTTACCGGGTGAAAAAGTTAAGTTAAACATTGTTGCACCTCATCCGGGTAAAGGTTATGTATTACTAGAATCAAGTAATGGGCCTTTATGGTGGCAGGAAATTGATGTGCCAGAAAAAGGGCTTGATGTTGAAGTGCCTATTAATAAAGAGTGGGCAAGACACGATCTCTATCTGACTTCTGTTGTCGTAAGACCGGGAGATACATCAAAACAAGCGACAGTAAAACGTGCTGTGGGTATTTTGCATTTACCATTGCAGGATAAAAACCGTCGTATTGATATCTCACTTGACGCACCTGAAAAAATTCGCCCTAACCAAGATTTAAAAATTCGAATTAAAGCGAATCCAGTTGCAGGTCAACCATTACCTGAAAATATTAATGTATTAGTTTCTGCGGTTGATACCGGTGTATTAAACATCACAGAGTATAAAACACCGGATCCTTACGATGCTTTCTTTGGTCGTAAACGTTACAGCATCGACCAATATGATGTTTACGGGCAGTTAATTGAAGGGCAAGGGCGTTTAGCTAATTTGCGCTTTGGTGGTGATGGTGGTGAAGCCGCAGCATTATCTCGTGGTGGTAAAAAACCATTAACTGATGTGCAAATCATTGCTCAACAAACGGCTCCGGTAAAATTAAATGCACAAGGTGAAGGTGAAGTTTCTTTACCTATTCCTGAGTTTAATGGTGAAGTTCGTTTAATGGCACAAGCTTGGACTGCAGATAAATTTGGTAGCCAAGAAGGTAAAGTTGTTATTGCAGCACCGTTAGTCACGCAGCTTTCATTACCTCGCTTTATGGCTGGTGGTGATAATGCACTTTTATCTTTAGATTTAACTAATCTAACAGATGATGCGCAATCTATTACCTTAAATTATACCGCTTCAGGTTTGGTGGGATTAGGTGGCGCTGAAAGCAAAACTGTCTCGCTAACGAAAGGTGAACGTACTCAAATTCAAATTCCAGTAAAAGCGAAACATGGCTTTGGGCAGGGTGAATTCTCACTGTCTATTTATGGTATTAAAGTACCAGGTGAAGAAATTAAACCTTACCACAATACATGGAATATTGGTGTTCGCCCAGCATTCCCAGCAGAAACTATTCACTATGCAAGCACATTGCAAGATGGTGATACTTGGCGTTTACCATCAGAAATTTTAAGTCGCTTTAATAACTCAACGCTTGAAGGTGAATTATTACTGACAAGTCGTCCACCGTTGCAGGTAGCGCGTTATATTAGAGAGCTGTTTGCTTATCCTTATGGTTGCTTAGAACAAACAGTCAGTGGGCTTTATCCTTCACTGTATTCAACAGAAAAAGAGCTGAAACAGTTGGGAATTAAAACGCAAACTGATGCTGATAGAAAAGCAGCTATCGAGAAAGGTATTGCTCATCTACTGACGATGCAAAAATCAGAAGGTGGATTCTCTTTATGGGATCAAGGTGGACGTGAAGAATATTGGTTAACTGCGTATGCAACCGACTTCTTATTCCGAGCATCACAACAAGGTTACTCAGTTCCTGCTGATTCATTAAAACGTGCAAACGATCGTTTATTACGTTATTTACAAGATAAAAACTTAGTTAACTATGAATATGCAGTTAACCAAGATGCAGCGCGATTCTCAGCAAGGGCTTATGCTGCGTTAGTATTAGCAAATCAGCAAAAAGCACCTTTGGGTGAATTACGTCGTCTCTATCTTGAGCGTAATCAAGCAGGAAGTGGCTTAGCTTTAGTTCAGTTAGGTATCGCATTAAAATTAATGGGTGATAGTAGCCGTGCTGAAAGCTTGATTGCTGAAGGTGTGACAACAACACGTAAATATAATTATGGATTGGGTGATTACGGTAGCACCATTCGTGACCAAGCATTAATTATCGCATTGTTAAGTGAAAATAACCTTGAAACACAATCTCGTGATGCAAGTGTAATTGCACTATCTGATAACTTAACAAGCCGTGAATGGTTCTCAACCCAAGAAAGTAACTCGTTATACCTTGCTGGACGTTTCTTTATTAATATGGCGGAACAGCCTTGGGAAGTTGCTGTTAATCGTCAAGTTCCTACAATCAGTAGCGATCGAGCAATCAATGAGACATTAACATCAGCACAATTACAAGAAGGCTTAGAGCTAAATAACCGTGGTGGTGCTGCGATTTATTCTCGCATGAATATCGTGGGTTATCCGAAAGTCGCTCCTGCTCCTTATAGTAATGTATTAAATGTTCATCGTAGTTATTATGATTTGAAGGGAAACCGCGTTCATCCTAATCGCTTACAAAGTGGTGAAATGCTGGTGGTTAAACTGGAAGTTTCTGCTGATAGAGACGTACCTGATGCATTAGTTGTTGATTTATTACCAGCAGGCTTGGAAATCGAAAACCAAAACTTAGCATCAAGTAGTGCAAGCTTAAGTGATAGTGCGGCAGACTTGCAGGAATTTATCGACGATATGGGACAAGCCAATATCAAACATCTCGAATATCGTGATGATAGATTTGTTGCCGCTATCTCTGTTGATAAATATCGCCCAACAACATTGCTCTATTTAGCAAGAGCCGTAACACCGGGTAGCTATCAAGTACCACCACCACAAGTTGAATCTATGTATGTGCCGTACTGGCGTGCAATAGGATCAACAGAAACCAAGATTGACGTTGTTCCTTAAGTCTTGTAGCCCTTTCTTCGGAAAGGGCTTTTTCCTTTGAGTGATTGAATGAAACTAGGATATAAACAGTTTATTGCTGTTATCATTATTTTTTTGCTAGCAATGCCTATTTTAGTCTGGATCGCAGATAAAATTTGGCCCCTCCCTGATCCTGAACCTCAAATTGCGACTATTGTTACAGCGCAAGATGGTACACCTCTTTGGCGTTTTGCAGATAAAGAAGGGGTATGGCGTTATCATGTTAAACTCACTGATGTCTCTCCTGAATATTTAGAAGCCTTAATTACTTATGAAGATCGCTGGTTTTATCAACATCCCGGTGTTAATCCGATGTCGATATTACGCGCAGCATGGCAAGACTTAAGTTCAGGAAGAATTGTGTCAGGCGGAAGTACGCTATCAATGCAAGTGGCTCGTCTTATTGATCCTCACTCTCGTACTTTAGGGGGGAAAATCAAACAGCTTTGGCGCACCTTGCAATTAGAGTGGTATTACTCAAAAGATGAAATTCTGGAGATTTACCTCAATAGAGCACCCTTTGGCGGCACGTTAGAAGGTATTGGTGCGGCAAGCTGGGCTTATTTAGGTAAGTCACCCGCTGATTTATCTGCGGGAGAAGCGACTTTGATGGCGGTATTACCACAAGCGCCAAGCCGTTTACGGCCAGATAGATACCCTGAACGTGCTCAAGCTGCTAGGGATAAAGTATTAGATAGACTGGCAGAATATCAAATATGGCCACAAGAAAAAGTTGATGAAATTAAGGAAGAACAGGTTTTATTAGCACCAAGGCAAACACCACAATTAGCACCATTACTGGCTCGTCGTATGTATAACGAAAAGCGAGAACCTGTTATTACAACAACGATTGATATCAATATTCAACGACAGCTCGAAGATATTGCGAACCAATGGAAGTATCAATTAGCGGATAAAACATCTTTAGCTATCTTAGTTGTTGATCATACAGATATGAGTGTGAAAGGGTATGTCGGCTCTGCTGATTTTAATGATAATTCGCGCTTTGGTCATGTCGATATGATTAGTGCATGGCGCTCACCAGGTTCAACATTAAAGCCATTTATTTATGCACTTGCATTAGATGAAGGACTTATTCACGCAGAATCGCTTTTACAAGATGTTCCTCGTCGATTTGATAATTATCGTCCTGGTAATTTTGACTCTGATTTTAATGGTGCAGTTAGTGCCAGTGAAGCATTAAGTCGTTCTTTGAATCTGCCAGCGGTACAACTTATTGAAGTGTATGGTGCAAAGAAATTTGCAGCAAAATTACGTCATAACCATCTTGAAATGCGCTTTCCTTATGGTTCAGAGCCAAATTTAGCACTGATCTTAGGAGGAACTGCGACGCGAATGGATGAGCTTGTTTCTGCCTTTAGTGCATTAGCAAGGCAAGGAAAAACAGCACCGTTACGTTTTAAACCGGAACAAATAATAGAAGATCGAGTATTGATGTCACCGGGCTCTGCTTGGATTATTAGACGTATCTTAGCCGGAGAAGCCAGACCTCGTCCAGATAGTGCAATTTCGCCTGTTGTCCCTTTGGCTTGGAAGACAGGTACAAGTTATGGATATCGTGATGCATGGTCTATTGGTGTGAATGCACGTTATACCATTGGCGTTTGGGTAGGTAGGCCTGATGGAACACCGGTTGCAGGGCAGTTTGGTTTTGCGACAGCAGTCCCTATTATGAATCAAGTCAATAACTTATTAACAGGCTACTTCTATCAAAATAAACAAAGACCACCAACAGATTTACGCCCTAACAGTGTAACGGCAGCCACTATCTGTTGGCCGACAGGTAAGGCATTACCTAAAGAAGATAGCAACTGTAGAGTCAGTCGTCGAAGTTGGATCTTAGATAACACCATTCCACCAACTTTGTTAAATGATAGCCAAGAAGGTATCTTGGGGATCAACGAAAAAATTTGGTTAGATAATGAAGGCAAACGTACAGGCCCTAATTGCCCTAATGCAGAGTTAAAAGATATCGCCTTGTGGCCGATAGCATTAGAAGCATGGTTGCCAGAAAAAGAGCGCAGAGCAAAACGACTGCCGCCGATTTCTGAAACTTGTCCACCAATTAAAGAAGATATTATTCCTCTGTTTATCTCGGGTATTCGTGCAGGCGATTTATTAAGACCATTACCCGGCGAAACTAATCTTGAAATAACTGTTTCTACGCAAGGTGGAAGTGGTATGCAATGGTGGTTTTTAAATGGTGAGCAAATAGGTAAGACAGGAAACGGGGAAACATTCTCTTATTTATTAGAGAAACGAGGTAAATACCAACTTTCAGTGCTTGATCTAAGTGGTCAAACGGATATGGTTAATTTTATATTTCGTTAAACTAAAACGATAAAATAAACAAGAACTGAGTGATCTTTCACTAAATTAGTTTTTTCGATAAAGAGACTATTTATCGTATTTCATTTCGGTTCTTTTTTATTCTTATTTTCAAGTTTGAACATGGAAACCGTCAAAAATGTGATTAGATCGATAATTTATAACTTTTTTGCCACAGTTTTTTAAAAAAAAAGGAAATTCAATCTGTGCAATTCATTTTTATCCTCCTATAATCGAGCACTATTTTTTGCAGGGAATGCGGTTTTTGATTCGTTTTTCCATGATCTGCGATAAAAGAGATAACAAAAGTTATCATTAATAAAATAATTTAGAGGTAAGACATGGCTATTCAGCGCACATTTTCTATTATCAAACCAAACGCAGTGAAAAAAAATGTTATCGGTGCTATCTATCACCGTTTTGAAAGTGCAGGCTTTAGCATCATTGGTGCTAAAATGTTGCATTTAACGCGCGAACAAGCTGAAGGCTTTTATGAAGAACACAAAGGCCGTCCTTTCTTTGACGGTTTAGTTGAATTTATGACTTCGGGCCCAATCATGGTTCAAGTGTTAGAAGGTGAAAACGCGATCCAACGTCACCGTGATCTAATGGGTGCAACCAATCCAGACAACGCATTAGCGGGCACATTACGTGCTGATTACGCTGATAGCTTTACTGAAAATGCGGTACATGGTTCAGATTCAGAAGCTTCTGCTGCTCGCGAAATTGCATACTTCTTCACTGAAAACGAAGTTTGCGCGCGCTAATTTATTAGCATCTCTACGCGAAAAACAGTACAATGCGACGCCCTGTTTGATAATTAACAGGGCGTTTTTTTATTATTGTTTAATTATACAAATATATAAGTATCCCATTAGCATCAATGCTAATGCAGGCCGCATAGTGTAACAACGAGGCAATGTCATGACCCAATCTACCACCCCAGCGCCAAGCGCTTCTGTCGCTGTTTCTAAAGAAAATACTGTGAATCAAAAAACTAAAATTAATCTGTTAGATTTAAATCGTAAACAGATGCGTGAGCTTTTTGTCTCTATGGGCGAAAAACCTTTCCGTGCTGACCAAATTATGAAGTGGATGTACCACTACTGTTATGACGATTTTGATCAAATGACAGATATCAACAAGGTGTTACGCAATAAATTAAAAGAAATTGCTGAAATTAAAGCACCTGAAGTTTCTGAAGAACAACGTTCAACAGATGGCACGATTAAATGGGCAATTAAAGTTGGCGATCAACAAGTAGAAACTGTGTATATCCCAGAAGATGATCGCGCAACATTATGTGTTTCTTCACAAGTTGGTTGTGCTTTAGAGTGCAAGTTTTGTTCAACTGCACAGCAAGGCTTTAACCGTAACTTGAAAGTGTCTGAAATTATTGGGCAAGTTTGGCGTGCAGCTAAAATTATTGGCTCATTAAAAGAGACAGGCCGTCGTCCTATTACTAACGTTGTTATGATGGGAATGGGTGAGCCATTACTGAATTTAAATAATGTTATTCCAGCACTTGAGATCATGATGGATGATTTCGGTTTTGGTCTATCTAAACGTCGTGTCACTGTTTCTACATCGGGTGTTGTACCTGCATTAGATAAACTAGGTGATGCAGTTGATGTGGCTTTAGCAATTTCATTACATGCACCAACTGATGAAATTCGTGATGAGATCGTTCCAATAAACAAGAAATATAATATTGAAATGTTTCTTGAAGGTGTTCGCCGTTATATTGCTAAATCAAACGCGAACCAAGGGCGAGTGACTATTGAGTACGTCATGCTTGATCATATTAATGACAGCACAGATCAAGCTCATCAATTAGCTGAACTTTTAAAAGACACGCCATGTAAAATTAACTTAATTCCATGGAACCCGTTCCCGGGTGCGCCATACGGACGTAGTTCTAATAGCCGAATTGACCGTTTCTCTAAAGTATTAATGGAATATGGTTTTACGACAATTGTACGTAAAACGCGTGGCGATGATATTGATGCGGCTTGTGGGCAATTAGCAGGTGATGTTATTGACCGTACAAAACGCACACTGAAAAAACGCCAACAAGGTGAACTAATTTCAGTAAAAGCAGTCTGATACAGTTGGATATCTCTTTCTTTGTGAAGTGTATTACACAATTTCAATGTAAAGAGAACAAGGATGAATTTATTTAAGGAATATAACGATGATAAGGATATCATCAGTAATTATAACTATTGGTTTGATGTTATTGACACTCGGTTGTCAATCATCAGCCAATCAAGGGCGTGTTGCAGTGTCTACACGTTTACAATTAGGTGATGCTTACTTAGCTGAAAGACAATATCAAATAGCGCAATATCATTTCCAAAAAGTGTTATCGGTGATGCCAAATCACTCCGATGCAAATTTAGGAATGGCGTTAACATCGCAGTTATTGGGAAATTCTATTCAAGCGTTAGATTATTACAAAATAGCGATGAACTCGAAGCCAGTAAATGTTAATGTATTAAGGCTTTATGGTAATTTCCTTTGTGAACAAAAACTATTAAACAATAATAGTGTGTTAATTGAGGATATACCGCCAGATTATTTGGTCTGTCAGCAAAGTGATAATAAAATATCAAAAAATTCGCGGTGATACGTTAAGGTACTTTGTGCTTTTGCGAGTTCATCAATGTTAAACATCCAATAGCCACAGTGCCTAGATTGCTAATGAATACTGAAAACAAAACCGAAGAAGTGAAATTAACAGCAGGTCAACTTTTACGCCAGGCACGAGAAAAGGTGGGGCTAACACAACAAACTGTTGCTGATCGACTTTGTTTGAAGTTATCGACAGTTCGCGATATTGAAACAGACTCCGTTTCTTCTGATATTGCACCAACATTTTTACGCGGATACATGCGTTCTTACGCTAAGTTAGTTGGCGTTCCTGAACAAGATATCCTTGGTTTTATCGACCAGCAAGCTCCTGTCAAACAAATTAGAATGACAACCACACAAAATTACTCATTAGGCAAACGTCATAAAAAACGTGAAGGTTGGTTGATGAAACTCACATGGGTGATTCTGATTGTTATGGTTGCTTTTGTGGGGGTTTGGTGGTGGCAAGGTCATCAGGCTGATCAACAAGAATTAGTCTCTATGGCTTCTCAAGACATAGGGCAAAATAGTACCCAAGAAAACACCAACACGATAGATTCTCCTTTAGCAACCACCTTAGATAATACGTCAACATCTGAAGGTGATAATTTACAAGTACCTGCGTCGCCATTAGTTGATAATCAGGCGAATAATGTTGCTATATCACCAACGACTGAAACGACGTCACCAGCATCAACAGAAGTGAGAACGGTTCCATTACCCGTCTCACCTCTAACAACATCAACAACTTCTCGTGCAAATTCAGCACAAGAAGCTACCTCATCAGAAGCAACTGCTATTGCGAATCAATTGGTTCTTATGTTTGATGGTGAATGTTGGTTAGAAATTCGTAATGCTCAAAATAAAGTCTTATTTAATGGTATTAAGAAAGCGGGTGATCGTTTGGAATTTGATGGTGAGCAACCTTATAAACTAAAAATAGGCGCCCCTTCTGTTACTCGCTTACAGTTTAATGGTGAATCAGTTGATTTAAGCCGTTTTACTGGAAAAATAGCAAAAATAACAGTACCGAGCGCTTAATCTGACACACATTTGAGCAAGCATGGAAGCATGGGAGAATTAATCAATGCATAAAGAATCACCTATTATTCGTCGCAAATCGACACGAATTTATGTGGGTAATGTACCTATTGGCGATGGGGCTCCTATCGCGGTACAGTCGATGACGAATACACGAACGACAGACGTAGAAGCGACTGTTCGCCAGATAAAATCACTGGAACGTGTTGGGGTTGATATTGTTCGTGTTTCTGTACCAACAATGGATGCTGCGGAAGCATTCAAGTTAATTAAGCAGCAAGTTAATGTACCTTTAGTTGCTGATATTCACTTTGATTACCGTATCGCATTAAAAGTCGCTGAATATGGTGTTGATTGTTTACGCATCAATCCAGGCAATATTGGTAGTGAAGAACGTATTCGCCAAGTTGTTGATTGTGCTCGTCACAACAATATTCCTATTCGTATTGGTGTAAACGGTGGTTCGCTTGAAAAAGATATTCAAGAGAAATACGGCGAGCCGACACCAGAAGCGTTAGTTGAATCAGCCATGCGTCATGTGGATATTCTTGATAGACTGAATTTCGAACAGTTTAAAATCAGTGTAAAAGCTTCTGATGTTTTTCTTGCCGTTGATTCATACCGCTTGTTAGCGAAAAAAATAGATCAACCACTGCACCTTGGGATCACCGAAGCTGGTGGTGCAAGAGCAGGATCGGTTAAATCTGCAATTGGTCTTGGGATCTTATTATCAGAAGGTATCGGCGATACATTAAGGATCTCATTAGCAGCAGATCCGGTTGAAGAAGTTAAAGTGGGTTTTGATATTCTCAAATCCTTACGTATTCGCTCTCGCGGAATTAACTTTATTGCTTGTCCAACGTGTTCACGTCAAGAATTTGATGTCATTGGAACAGTCAATGAATTAGAGCAACGTCTGGAAGATATCATCACACCTATGGATGTTTCTATTATTGGCTGTGTGGTTAATGGACCAGGTGAAGCTGAAGTCTCAACGTTAGGTGTAACGGGCGCTAAAACACGTAGTGGTTTTTATGAAGATGGCGTGAGACAAAAAGAGCGTCTTGATAACGTAAATATGATTGATTTATTAGAAGCGAAAATTCGCGCTAAGGCTTCAATGCTTGATGACAGTATGCGTATAAATATAAATCAATTGGACAAATAACACTCAAAAAACTGGCTCATTAATCAATGAGCCAGTTTTACTATTGATTTCACATTGAATACTGATTGATTTCGCTTCTATAATCAGCCTAACAATCAATTAATAACTATTAGAGAAGAAAAGTGGCACAAAAAATCCAAGCCATTCGTGGTATGAACGACTACCTACCTGCTGACACTCGTGTATGGCAGAAAATTGAAAATACGCTAAAACAAATTTTAGCGGGTTACGGTTTTAGTGAAATCAGAACACCTATCGTAGAGCATACCCCTCTATTTCAGCGAGCAATTGGTGAAGTGACCGATGTTGTTGAAAAAGAAATGTATACTTTTACCGATCGTGGTGAAGATGCCCAAAGCTTGACATTACGCCCAGAAAATACAGCGGGTTGTGTTCGTGCAGGTATTGAGCATGGTTTACTTTATAACCAAGAACAACGTTTATGGTATTTGGGACCAATGTTCCGCTATGAGCGTCCTCAAAAAGGTCGTTATCGTCAATTCCATCAGTTAGGTGCTGAAGTGTTTGGTCTACAAGGCCCAGATATTGATGCGGAATTAATTATGTTAACTGCACGCTGGTGGAAAGCATTAGGTATCGCAGAGCACGTAACATTAGAACTTAACTCTATTGGTTCATTAGAAGCGCGTGCTAATTACCGTGAAGCATTAGTGGCTTTCTTAGAGCAGCATGTTGATAAGTTAGATGAAGACTGCAAACGTCGTATGTATTCTAACCCATTACGCGTTTTAGACTCAAAAAATCCAGAAATTCAGACTTTATTGAATGATGCGCCTGAACTTTTCGATTATCTTGATGACGAATCAAGAGCGCACTTTGATGGTCTTTGTGCACTACTTGACGCTGTTGGTATTACATACCGTGTTAATCAGCGTTTAGTTCGAGGTTTAGATTATTATAACCGTACTGTTTTTGAGTGGGTTACTAGTGCATTAGGTTCGCAAGGAACAGTGTGTGCAGGTGGCCGTTATGATGGTCTTGTGAAGCAACTTGGTGGACATCCAACACCAGCTGTAGGTTTTGCAATGGGTATGGAGCGCATGATCTTATTGGTTCAAGCGGTTAACCCTGAATTTGTAGCAGATACCAATGTGGCTGATGTTTATCTTGCTTCATTTGGCGATAAGAGCCAAAGCGCAGCGTTAATGCTGGCTGAAGAAATTCGTGATCAATTACCAACATTACGTTTAATGACGAATCACGGTAATGGTAACTTTAAAAAGCAGTTAGGACGAGCTGATAAACAAGGCGCTAAAATTGCGCTGATTTTAGGCGAAGACGAAATTAATGCCGGTACTGTTGCAGTGAAAGATTTGCGTTCAGGGGAACAAACAATCGTTGCTCGTAATGAGCTCGCTCAGCAATTGACTCTGTTATTAGGTTAAGGAGAGACTTGTGGAAGTTTATAGCACCGAAAACGAACAAGTTGATGCAATTAAACAGTTCTTTAAAAACTACGGCTTAACTATCGTTTTAGCCGCTGTTATTGGTTTTGGTGGTGTGTTTGGTTGGAAATACTGGCAATCGCATCAAACTAATCGTCTGCAAGAAAGTGCGGGTGCTTTTGCAACTGTCAGTGAGGCACTTGCTAAGCCTACACCTGAAAATATTGCATTAGCTGAAAAATTTGTTACTGATACGAATGATATCTATGGCGCTTTAGCTTCATTAGAGCTTGCCCAAATCGCTATCGATGCTAATGATTTAGTCAACGGTGAACGTCATCTAACTAACGCTGTGGCAAAAGTAAAAAATGACGCATTTGCGGATATGCTTAATCTTCGTTTAGCTCGCGTACAATTAGCATTAAATAAAACAGATGTTGCTTTAGTTTCGTTAGAGCAAGTGAAAGGCAAAGCATGGAATGGAATGAAAAATTATATCCGTGGTGATGTCTTAGCGAAAAAAGGCGATAACGCAGGTGCAGCAACCGCTTATCGTAGCGCATTAACTGATGAAAATGCGGGTGCTATTCGCTCACTGGTTGAACTTAAACTTAATAATTTATCCAATTAAAGGGATCTTCAGACATGCAACTGCGTAAAACTCTCCTGGTTGGTCTACTAGCATCTGCTTTGTTGGCAGGATGTTCTAGTGAACAGGATAATGTGACAATGTCTCCATTGCCTGAGGTGCAGAGCCAATTTACACCTAAAGCCGTTTGGGACAAATCAGTTGGAAATGGTATTGGTAAATACTATTCTCACTTGTCACCAACATGGGATGGGGCAGTTGTTTATGTCGCTGATCGCCATGGTTTAGTTAAAGCATTAGAGGTAGAAACTGGTAAAGAGCTTTGGTCACAAGATCTCTCTATTAAAACAGGTTTTCTTTCATCCAATGAGTCTGCATTACTTTCTGGTGGATTAACCGTTTCAGGTACTCGCGTTTTTGTGGGAACTGAAAAAGCGAAAGTATATGCACTGAACATTGAGGATGGCTCCATTGATTGGGAAACCGATGTTGCTGGTGAAGCCATTTCAAAACCTGTTGTTAGTGATGGTTTAGTACTTATTCATACCAGTAATGGCATGTTGCAAGGACTCGACTTATTAACGGGTGAAATTTCGTGGACTATTAATTTAGATACTCCATCATTATCTCTGCGTGGCGAGTCTGCTCCTGCTGTCGCTTATGGTGCGGCTATCATTGGTGCAGATAATGGTCGCGTCAGTGCCGTTGTTCTTTCTCAAGGACAATTAATTTGGCAACAAAATATTTCACAAATTAAAGGCTCTACTGAAATTAGCCGATTAAATGATGTGGATATCACACCAATCATTGATGAAAATACCGTTTATGCAATGGCGTATAACGGTAATTTAGTTAGCCTTGATATGCGTTCGGGACAAATCCTTTGGAAACGCGATTTAGGCTCAGTGAATGATATGGTGCTGTTAGGTGATAATCTTTACCTTGTTGACCAAAATGACCGAGTTTTATCTGTTCGTAAATCTGATGGTGTGACATTATGGACACAAGAAGATTTATTGCATCGTAATTTAACTGCACCAGCTATTTTTGACGGCTATTTAGTGGTTGGCGATGCAGAAGGTTATCTCCATTGGATTGATACCAACACAGGTAAATTCATTGCACAAAACCAAGTGAACAGTTCAGGTTTGTTAAGTCGCCCTCAAGCGGTACAAGATAAACTGATGATCCAGGCTCGTGACGGTAAGCTTTATCTTTATAGTCGGTAATTAATTGCTGACAAATCTATTTATTTTACGGCTCCTTTAAAGGAGCCGTTTCGTCTTTTTAGTAATTACATGTAAAATACAATCAGGTTCGTGATTGTATTTTTATGAGGCATCAAAAAATGATACCCGTTATTGCCTTAGTAGGGCGCCCTAACGTGGGTAAATCCACGTTATTTAATCGACTAACACGCACAAGAGACGCATTAGTTGCTGATTTTCCAGGCCTCACCCGTGACCGTAAATATGGTCGAGCAGAGTTAGAAGGCGAAGAATTTATTATTATTGATACCGGTGGTATTGATGGTGCTGAAGAGGGTGTTGAAACCCATATGGCATCACAATCGCTACAGGCTATTCAAGAAGCCGACATCGTACTGTTTTTAGTTGATGCACGTACGGGTTTGATGCCAGCAGACCAAGGTATTGCAAAACACCTTCGTGGTGTTGAGAAAAAAACGTATTTAGTTGCGAATAAAACTGACGGTATCGATATTGATACTGCATTAGCTGATTTTTATTCTTTAGGTTTAGGTGAGATCTTCCCTATCGCGGCATCCCATGGTCGTGGTGTTGCTCAATTGATTGAACAAGCACTATTACCAATTACAGGTAAAGTGGTGGAAGAAGAGCTAGAGCTGACAGAAGAAGAAGAGAATGCAGCTTATTGGGCCGCCTTAGAAGCAGAACAAGAAGCACAAGCATTAGAAGAGGAAGAAGATGACTTCGATCCTTCTACATTACCAGTAAAATTAGCGATTGTTGGTCGTCCTAATGTTGGGAAATCAACACTGACAAACCGTATGCTTGGTGAAGATCGTGTGGTTGTTTACGATATGCCGGGTACTACGCGTGACAGTATCTATATCCCAATGGAACGTGATGAGAAAGAATATATCATCATTGATACTGCGGGGGTTCGTAAACGCGGTAAAGTAAAAGAAACAGTAGAAAAGTTCTCTGTTATCAAAACGCTACAAGCTATTGAAGATTCTAACGTTGCATTACTGGTTATTGATGCTCGTGAAGGTATTTCAGATCAGGATCTTTCATTATTAGGTTATATCCTGAATGCTGGTCGTTCATTAGTTATTGCTGTCAATAAATGGGATGGTATGACACAAGACGATCGCGAACAAGTTAAAGCAATGCTTGATCTTAAACTGGGCTTTGTTGATTTTGCGCGAGTTCACTTTATTTCTGCATTACATGGTAGTGGCGTGGGTAATCTTTTTGAATCTATTCAAGAGGCTTATGTCTGTGCAACGCGTCGTGTAGGGACTTCTATGCTGACTCGTATCATGAAGATGGCAGAAGATGATCATCAGCCACCGATTGTCCGTGGACGTCGCGTAAAAATGAAATATGCACACGCTGGTGGTTATAATCCACCAGTTGTGGTTATCCATGGTAATCAGGTAACTGATTTACCAGATAGCTATAAGCGTTATTTGATGAACTATTTTCGCCGTACTCTGCAAGTTATGGGGACGCCGATCCGTATTCAATTTAAAGAGGGTGAAAACCCTTATGCGGATAAGAAAAATAAATTAACCGTTTCTCAAATGCGTAAACGTAAGCGTTTAATGTCACACTTGAAGAAATCGAAATAAGATAATTAAATTTCTTATTTAAATGAAAAGCCACATTTTTATGTGGCTTTTTTATACCTATAATTCAATGGGTTGTTTCAATATCATAGTTATCAGTGGTTTTTTGCATTTCATAGAAACTTAATTTTTCAAGTAATCGTTTAAAATATAATTAATTCCTATTCGTATTAATGAGCTATTACTTTGAAAAAAACAATTATCATTGCATCAATTTTTATGCTTTCTGCTTGTGCAACACCTGAAAAATGGGAAGCAAATACCAGCACACCATCTCCTTTAGATATCGCTAAAAATATGTGTATGCAAGAAGCCAATACGCGATATCCTGCGAGATATGTAGCTTCAAGTCAGCCTTCTTTTGCTCCAATGAAAATAAATGGTAAAGATATTCCAAATTCAGGGGCAGGGACATCTTTTCCTTCAGATGCGAATGAATGGCAGCGTAGGGATTACTTTAATACCTGTATGAGAGGAGAAGGCTGGGAAAATAAAAATAAAGTTACAGGGTTATTGGCTTTTTTGTTTAATTAATTTTAGGAAATGTTTGTCATTAAACTTGTAGTTTTACTTCAGTAAAGCCACATTTATAATGTGGCTTTATCGTTAATGATTTATTTTCTCTACACCCACTCTTTTTGGATCAAAAAGTCACTGTATAACTTTGCTTCTGGAGTATTTGGTTCAGGGGAATAATTATATTCAAAACGGACTAATGGTGGCATAGACATTAAGATTGACTCTGTTCTACCGCCACTTTGCAAACCAAATAATGTACCTCTATCCCACACTAAATTAAATTCAACATAACGACCACGGCGGTAGAGTTGAAATTGGCGTTCACGTTCACTCCAAGGCATTGATTTGCGCTTTTCAACAATAGGTAGATAGGCATCAAGATAACCAAGTCCTACATGTTGGACAAACTCGAAACAGTGGTCAAAATCAGGGGTATTTAAATCATCAAAGAAAAGACCACCTACACCACGAGGTTCATTGCGGTGTTTAATATAAAAGTAATCATCACACCATTTTTTATAACGAGGGTAATAATCTTCACTAAAAGGCGCACAAACTGATTTAGCAACCTTATGCCAATGAATAACGTCCTCTTCAAATCCATAATAAGGGGTTAAGTCAAAACCACCACCAAACCACCATACAGGCTCCTCACCGTCTTTTTCAGCAATAAAAAAACGGACATTGGCATGAGAAGTCGGAATATAAGGATTAAGAGGATGAATAACTAATGAAACACCCATTGCTTGAAAACGGCGTCCCGCCAATTCAGGACGATGTGCCGTGGCAGATTTTGGTAATGTGTCACCATAAACATGTGAAAAATTAACACCAGCCTGCTCAAAAAGAGCACCATTGGTTAAAACGCGTGTACGACCGCCACCTCCTTCTTTTCTTTCCCAGTTATCTTGCTGAAAAGTGGCTTTTTGGTCTATGTTTTCAAGAGAGCGACAAATAGTATCTTGTAGTGATAAGAAAAACTCTTTAACGCGATGAATATCAGGTAAATTCATAATAACCTACAATTTTTATCATATTTATTAAAAATAGAACTCCATATTGTCTATGTTCTCATTTTCAAGTTGATTCATAAACCAAACAAGCGATAATAAATTCAGATTTATATGACCAATAATGGGCAAAACCATGGAAATACGTGTATTTCGCCAAGATGATTTTGAGGCAATTATTACACTTTGGGAGCGTTGCGATTTGATATCTCCTGATAACGATCCTGAAATTGATATTGAAAGAAAATTAAACCACTCACCTGATTTATTTTTGATAGCAGAAGTGGCTGGTGAGATTGTGGGTAGTGTGATGGGAGGCTACGATGGTCATCGTGGCTCTTTATACTATTTAGGCGTTCACCCAGATTTTCGAGGAAGAGGCATTGCGAATGCATTGATCTCTCGATTAGAGAAAAAGCTGATAGCGAAAGGGTGTCCTCAAATTACATTAGTTGTACCAGAAGAAAATGATGCAACAATTTGTATGTTTGAGAAGTTGTTGTATGAAGATCAAAACCAAGAAAGCACAACTTATACTAAGCGATTAATTGTTGATCAGGATTTTGATCTTTAATTGTATTTAAAACCCCTGATTCTCTAGGGGTTATTTCTCTTTCCTTTCTATTTATCTCTTTTTTCCTTGTTTCTATTTTTACGTTTGCATCGCTTATTTTGTGCGTAAAATCTGATATTACCTTTTCTGTGGAACAAAATGTTCTATTAATGGTCGTAACTAGGCTTTCTTTTCATGTGGTTATCTAAGATCAAATCAGTGGATATTTTGTTATGCTGACTTATCGCAACTGTTTTAGCCTGATGATTGAGGTGATACAAAGAGTAAGATAAGGTGTGCTTAATACCTTAGTATCTATTTTTAATGTGTGGCGAAGAAGTTTAACGGAGAAACAAATGATGCCTAAGTTTTGGTTACCCTTGTGTTTAAGCGCAAGTGTTTTGCTATTAAGTGGCTGTTCATCCATGGGAGGAATGTCTTTTTCTGCATTAAATCCGATGAATTGGTTTTCAAATAATACGCTAACTGTTTCTGCCAATGGATTAGGAAATATTACCAACTCGACAAAAATAACAGAAAGTGAAATAAAAAATGAGCTAGGTAGTAGCTTCAATTATCGTGAAGGTATGGAGATGCAAGGTAGTGATACTATTGTTGTCGTCCAAGCTCTCGAAGATAAGAACGTTCAAGTGGCTTTTTATGGCAAAGAGAAAGCCACTGTTGAAAAAATAGAAGTCTTTGATGCTAAAGCAACGACGGATTGGGGTATAACGATGGGTACACCATTTAAAGATATCTATAAAAAAGCATTTGGTGCATGTAGCAAAGGTCCTAAAGATGAAAAACAGAGAACTATTTTATGCCAATCCACAGAAGCTAAATCGGTGAGCTATGTCTTTAGTGGTCAATGGGACGGCCCTGACGGATTAATGCCACCTGATGAAGTTTTATCTAACTGGACATTAACGCAAATTATTTGGCAGAATAAATCGCCTTCACGCTATTCCTTATAAAATAAGGAAGATTTTATAATCAGACTGTCCGATTTTTGTTAAAAGGCAAATCTCCAGGAAAAAATATTCGATATAATTAACATCATTCTAGGTGTTTTGATTATTGATTAGGAAAGCAATATGTCTCATGCACAAAGTGGCATTTTAGTCGCACATAGTAAATTTGGTCTTTTTATCGAAGCAATGGTCGTAGGTGAATTAGAAGCTCTGCGTGAAGGATGCCAGAAATTCATGCAATCATTATCTGATTTACAAAAGCAATTTCCTGATGCATCACTAGGCGCAGTTGTTGCATTTGGCTCTGATCTTTGGAAAAAACTTTCCGATGAAAACAGCGCACCAGAGCTGAAACCTTTTCGCCCTTTAGGCAAAGGTTTAGCGCCTGCAACACAACGTGATCTTCTTATTCATATTCAATCTATGCGTCATGATGTCAATTTCTCATTAGCACAAGCGGCAATTGCAGCTTTTGGTGATGCAATCAAAGTTGAAGAAGAAATTCATGGTTTCCGTTGGATAGAAGAACGTGATTTAAGTGGTTTTATTGATGGTACAGAAAATCCACAAGATGATGAGCGTTATGGTGTTGCACTGATTAATGATGGTGTTGATGCTGGTGGTAGTTATGTTTTAGTTCAACGTTATGAGCACAACCTGAAAAAATGGGCTCGTTTTAGTGAATCAGACCAAGAAAAAATGATCGGTCGTACTAAAAAAGACAGTGTTGAACTTGATGAATCTGAACGTAATGTCACATCTCACGTTTCTCGTGTTGTGATTGAAGAAGATGGTGAAGAGTTAGCCATTTTACGTCACAGCCTACCTTACGGTACTGCAAGCGGTAAACATGGTTTATATTTCTTAGCTTACTGTGGTCGTTTATATAATATCGAACAACAACTATTGAGTATGTTTGGTGAATTAGACGGCAAACATGATGATCTCTTACGCATGAGTAAACCTGTAACAGGAAGTTATTACTTCGCACCTTCCTATGAGGTATTAAAGGCACTGTAATCATTATCTCGTGCTAAATACGTTTTTATTAATGAAATGCCCGCTTTAAATGCGGGCATTTTTGTCTGAATTTTTTTCACGTTAATGACAATCGATGTAAATTTAATTAATTAGCCTGAGTTTTATTCAGTTTTAATAGCTTGTAGTTATATCAAATAACAAAAGTTAACTACACTGTTATAAATAAAGTCGATAGAGTAACCATTAGAATAAAACTTACAATGATGGGTACTTTTGATGAAGAAAAACACAATCAGAACCTTTGCATTACAAGCAACCGCAGCATTGTCTTTGGTTGTTAGTAGTTATGCTGGGGCTGCTCAATTACTTAATAGCTCTTACGATATCGCAAGAGAGTTATTCACACAGTTAAATAGCGATTTTAAAACGCAATGGGATGCTCAACATCCTGATGATAAAGTCACCATAAAACAATCACATGCAGGTTCATCTAAGCAGGCACTTGCAATATTACAAGGTTTACCCGCAGATGTAGTGACCTATAATCAAGTTACAGATGTGCAAATTCTGCATGATAAAGGCAAATTAATTCCTACTGATTGGCAACAACGTCTTCCTAATAATAGCTCGCCTTATTATTCCACTATGGCGTATTTAGTACGCAAAGGAAATCCAAAGAACATTACTTCATGGGAAGATTTAACGCGTGAAGATGTCAAAGTGGTTTTCCCTAATCCTAAAACCTCTGGTAATGGTCGCTACACTTATTTAGCCGCGTGGGGGGCTTTCGAAAAAGCTTATGGTAATGATGAGAAGACGCAGGAAGCGATGAAGAAATTCCTCAAGAATGTTGAGGTATTTGATACAGGAGGACGTGGCGCCACAACCTCGTTTATCGAACGTGGACTTGGAGATGTTTTGATCAGTTTTGAATCGGAAGTTAATAATATTCGTCAACAATATGGCGAAGATGAATATCAAGTTATTGTACCACCTGTTGATATTTTAGCTGAATTTCCTGTCGCTTGGATTGATAAAAATATTCAACGGAATGACACTGAAGCACTGGCAAAAGCCTATCTAAATTATTTATATAGCCCTAGTGCACAAGAGATCATCACGCAATTTAATTATCGCGTAAATGATAAAGCGGTTATGGCGCAAAAATCAGCACAGTTTCCAGCAACGTCATTATTTACGATTGAAGAGGTATTTGGTGACTGGAATAACGTGATGAAAACACATTTCACGACAGATGGCATGCTTGATAAGTTGTTAGCGCAAGGACGTCAATAATGTTTACTACAGCCAGCAAACGGGTATTACCGGGATTTGGATTAAGTTTAGGTGGAACACTGTTTTACACTTGCTTGATCTTACTGTTACCAATGAGTGCGCTGGTTGTACAACTTTCAGATATGAGTTGGTCCCAGTATTGGGCGGTGATAACACACCCCCAAATTGTAGCTGCCTATAAAGTCACATTACTCGCAGCAGGCGTTGCCAGTATTTTTAATGCAATTTTCGGTATGTTGCTTGCGTGGATCATTACTCGTTACCGTTTTCCGGGTAGACAACTGCTTGATGGTTTAATGGATTTACCTTTTGCTTTGCCTACGGCTGTTGCTGGCCTCACGCTTGCGACGCTTTTTTCAACACAAGGCTGGTACGGTTTTGTATTGGATAAATTTGATATCAAAGTTATTAACACATGGATTGGTATCGCTGTTGCGATGGCTTTTACCAGTTTGCCTTTTGTTGTAAGAACTGTTCAGCCAGTTCTTGAAGAATTAGGTCCTGAGTATGAAGAAGCTGCTGAAACGCTAGGGGCAAGTCGTTGGCAGACTTTTCGTAAGGTTGTATTACCTGAGTTATCACCAGCACTAATAGCGGGAACAGCGCTCTCTTTTACGCGTAGTCTTGGTGAGTTTGGCGCTGTTATTTTTATTGCTGGCAATATTGCATGGCAAACAGAAGTTGTTTCCTTGATGATTTTTATTCGATTACAAGAATTTGATTATCCAGCGGCAAGCGCTGTTGCTTCTGTGATTTTACTTGTTTCATTAGTCTTACTGTTTTCAATTAATGGATTGCAAAGCCGATTTGGACAACGGCTGAGGGGGCATTGATGTCAGATATTATGCAACAACGCTCTGTTTATCGTCGTCAAATTGATTGGGTGAAGTGGGGATTAATCCTTACCGGTGTTGTGTTATCCATTTTATTTTTAGTTGTGCCTATTGCGTGGATCTTTATGACCGCGTTTTCAAAAGGTATTGAAATATTTACTGAGAACTTATTGGACAGCGATATGTTACACGCTGTCTGGTTAACCGTACTCATCGCGTTAATTACCGTACCTGTCAATATGTTGTTTGGTGTCAGCATGGCATGGCTCGTCACGCGTTTTCGTTTCCCGGGGCGCCAGCTATTAATGACATTGATTGATATTCCATTTGCAGTGTCTCCAGTGGTTGCTGGATTACTTTATCTGCTTTTTTACGGTAGCAATGGATGGGCAGGGCAGTGGTTATCTCAATTTGATATCCAACTGATGTTCTCATGGCCGGGAATGGTATTAGTTACGGTGTTTGTCACTTGTCCTTTTGTAGTGAGAGAACTGGTACCCGTGATGATGAGCCAAGGAAGTCAAGAAGATGAAGCCGCCGTGTTATTGGGAGCGAGTGGTTGGAAGATGTTTTGGCGAGTGACGTTACCAAATATTCGCTGGGCATTGTTATATGGTGTGGTATTAACCAACGCTAGGGCTATCGGTGAATTTGGTGCAGTTTCTGTGGTGTCTGGTGCTATTCGTGGCGAAACCTATTCCCTGCCGTTACAAGTTGAATTACTGCATCAAGATTACAATACTGTTGGGGCATTTACTGCTGCAGCATTACTCGCAATGATGGCAATTTTCACCTTAATGTTTAAAAGTGCATTGCAATGGCATTTAGCTCGTCAGCAATGACATCATATTTACACAAAGTAGAGGCAAAATATGAGTATTGAAATTAATAGTGTCACAAAATATTTTGATCGCACTGAAGTGTTGCATGATGTCAACCTTGATGTGGCTTCAGGTGAAATGGTGGCGCTGTTAGGGCCTTCAGGATCAGGTAAAACAACGCTTTTGCGTATTATTGCAGGCCTTGAACATCAAACCCAAGGAAGTATTTGTTTTGAGGGGCAAGATGTTAGTCGCTTACATGCTCGAGATCGCAAAGTTGGTTTTGTTTTTCAGCACTATGCGCTGTTTCGCCATATGACTGTATTTGAGAATATCGCTTTTGGTCTAACGGTATTGCCTCGACGAGAGCGTCCTAACAAAGAAGCTATCCATAAAAAAGTGCAACAGTTGTTAGAGATGATCCAATTGCCTCATTTAGCGCAACGTTATCCAGCACAATTATCTGGCGGGCAAAAACAGCGTGTCGCTTTAGCAAGAGCTTTGGCTGTTGAGCCTCAAATCTTATTGCTCGATGAGCCTTTTGGTGCTTTAGATACCAAAGTAAGAACGGAATTACGCCGTTGGTTACGAGAACTCCATGAAGAGCTTAAATTTACCAGTGTCTTTGTTACTCATGATCAACAAGAAGCGATGGAAGTGGCTGATCGTATTGTGATTATGGGGAATGGCAAAATAGAGCAAGTAGGTACACCACAAGAAGTATGGCAATCACCAAAAAGTCGCTTTGTTTTAGAATTTTTAGGTGATGTGAATCATCTACAAGGCGAAATTAATGGTGCTCAATTGCAGATTGGCGGATATCACTTGCCGTTATCAGTGACACCACTTTATCAAGGTTCGGTTGATGTGTTTTTACGTCCTTGGGAAATAGCATTAAGTGTACATGCCAACAGTGTTTGCCGATTGCCTGTTAAGGTTATTGAGGTATCACCAAAAGGGCATTATTGGCAGTTGATTTTACAGCCATTAGGATGGAGTGAAGTACCGATTACTGCGGTTTGGAATGATATTTCTTCGGCGCCAACAAAAGGAAATACCTATTATATGGGAGGTGCTCAAGCCCGTTTATATACGGGGGATACTCCCTTGAATACGGTGTCGTTAGCCTATACCGCTTAATTTTATTATTAATCTATCATTTCATTTCGCAATTTTTCACCCATGCTTATTTTTGGCATGGGTGTTTTAGTTTCTATGAAAATAAAGAGACTTGTCGAATCACGTTAATATTATTGCGTTAATAAGTTAAATGTGATTTCTTCATTAATACAGACAAACAAATGAGCAGGAACTTATTGTGGCAGGGTTAGAACAATTTATTGGTAATACACCATTAGTGAAACTACAACGACTTACACAAGAGGTAGACGCTGAAATCTGGGTTAAGCTTGAAGGCAATAATCCCGCAGGTTCAGTAAAAGACAGAGCTGCATTATCGATGATTGAACAAGCGGAATTACGCGGTGAGATAAAACCGGGTGATACGCTGATTGAAGCAACCAGTGGTAATACAGGTATTGCCTTGGCGATGATTGCAGCGGTAAAAGGTTACCGTTTAAAGCTGTTAATGCCTGAAAATATGAGTAAAGAGCGTCAAGCATCAATGCAAGCTTATGGCGCAGAGTTGATTTTAGTGAGTCGTGAAGTCGGTATGGAAGGTGCACGAGATCTCGCACAACAGATGGAACAACGAGGTGAGGGTAAGGTATTAGACCAATTTAATAACCCAGATAATCCAAGAGCGCATTTTATGTCCACTGGCCCTGAAATTTGGCAACAAACACAAGGTCGTATTACGCATTTTGTTTCGAGTATGGGAACAACGGGGACGATCACCGGTGTGGGTAGTTACTTAAAAACACAATCTGACAACGTGCAAATTATAGGTCTTCAACCTGAGGAAAAAAGTCAGATCCCAGGTATTCGCCGTTGGTCACCGGCTTATTTGCCTGGCATCTTTAAAAAAGAGCTGGTGGATAGTGTGATAGATATGTCACAAACAGAAGCAGAATCCACAATGCGCCTTTTAGCCAGACTAGAGGGTATCTTCTGTGGAGTAAGCTCTGGAGGAGCTGTTGCTGGCGCTCTGCGCGTTGCAAGAGAGAATCCTGGCGCAGTGATTGTTGCGATTGTTTGTGATAGAGGGGATCGTTATTTGTCGACAGGCGTTTACTCGTCATAATTCATGTTGTAGCGTTGTTGACTGCGCTCATTCGCACTAGTCACATACTTTGTCGCCTAGCTACATCTTGAATTATTTAGAGTAATAATATTGTCGAATTATTTAGAGAATTTTTAGTCTTGGTTTTTTGAATATAAAAAAACCGCCACATATGGGTGGCGGTTTAAGTAGAGAACTTCACAGAAGATTATTTTTTAATCTGAATAATAACGGTTTCACCAACAGTAACTGGGCCTGTCATTTTGGTTAAACCTTGGATTTCATCCATATTAGAGATAACAACTGGCGTTAGAACTGATTTTGCTTTTTCTTCTAAAACAGCCAAGTCAAATTCTAAAATAGTATCACCGACTTTTACTTGCTGACCTTCTTCAGCGATACGTTTAAACCCTTCACCTTTCAGTTCAACAGTGTCGATACCGAAGTGGACAAATAACTCGATACCGTTGTCAGACTCAATAGAGAAAGCATGGTTAGTCTCGAAAATTTTACCGATAGTACCATCGACTGGCGCAACAATTTTATTACCAGCAGGTTTGATAGCAATACCGTCACCTACGATTTTTTCAGCGAAAACAACATCAGGAACATCTTCGATATTGACGATTTCACCAGAAAGTGGTGCAACAATATCAATCGTGCCACTGCCTTTCTTTTCCTCTGAAACCAGTGATTTTAATTTATCAAACAGACCCATGAATCTTCTCCTAATTATTGTAGTTGGGACCGGGCTCTGGCTAATGTGATTAGCACAGTGTCTTTTCTTTAGTAAAAGTTTCTACTAAGTCCATCAATTCTTTTGCAGTTGGCTGAGCAAGTGCTTGTTCTGCCAGTGCTTTAGCATCATCGTAATTCGCATTACGGATCACTTTCTTGATGCGAGGAATTGAAATAGCACTCATACTAAACTCATCTAATCCCATGCCGAGAAGGAGCAATGTTGCTCGTTCATCTCCAGCAAGTTCACCACACATTCCAGTCCATTTACCTTCTGCATGTGATGCATCAATCACCTGTTTTATCAGGTTGAGTACTGCAGGTGACATTGGATTATATAGATGAGATATCAGCTCATTTCCACGGTCTACAGCCAGAGTATATTGTGTTAGATCGTTAGTCCCAATACTAAAAAAGTCAACTTCTTTTGCCATATGACGAGCCATTACTGCTGCGGCTGGGGTTTCTACCATCACACCGACTTCAATAGATTCATCAAAAGCTTTATTTTCTTCACGAAGCTGGCTTTTCAGTATTTCAAGTTCTGCTTTCAATGCTCGGATCTCTTCAACAGAGATAATCATTGGAAACATAATGCGTAGTTTACCAAAAGCAGATGCTCTTAAGATAGCACGTAATTGCGAATGAAGGATCTCTTTACGGTCAAGACAAATACGAATTGCACGCCAACCTAAGAATGGATTCTCTTCTTTTGGTAGGTTCATGTAAGGTAAGTCTTTATCACCGCCAATATCCATAGTACGAATAATGACCGCAGGACTTCCAACAGCTTCTGCTACCGCTTTATAGGCTTGGAATTGCTCATCTTCTGTTGGTAAAGAGTCTCTATCCATAAATAAGAATTCGGTACGATACAGACCAACACCTTCAGCACCGTTACGTTCAGCACCAGCAACATCTCGAACTGTACCAATATTAGCGCAAACTTCGACTTGATGCCCATCAAGTGTAATAGCAGGTAAATCTTTGAGTTTTGCTAATTCTTCTTTTTCGTGCAGGTACTCTTCTTTGATAGCTTTTAATGTTTCTAGTTCCTCATCTGATGGATTAATAATGATTTTGTTATTAATCGCATCAAGAACAAGATAATCGTCTTTTTTGATAGTTTCTGTCGCATTAGATGTTCCCACAATCGCTGGAATTTCTAATGAACGAGCCATGATAGAGGTGTGAGAGGTTCTACCGCCCAAGTCAGTGATAAAACCTAATACGTTGTCTAAGCTTAATTGTGCAGTTTCAGAAGGGGTAAGGTCAGTTGCAACTAAAATCACTTTTTCTGAGATAGCGCTTAAATCGATAATTGGCATATCTAAGATATTGCGCATTAAGCGTTTACCAATATCGCGAACGTCGGCAGCACGTTCTTTTAGGTATTCATCGTCTAATGCTTCTAATGCAGTTGCTTGATCTTCAATAACAGATTGAACTGCAGCTTCAGCGGTTTTTTTGTCGCTTTTGATGAGAGTAACAATTTCTTGTTCTAACTCTTCATCTTCTAGCAGCATGATATGACCTTCAAAGATTTCGGCTTTATCCGCACCAAGGTTCTTTTCTGCACGCTCTTTAATGATTTCTAGTTGTTGTGCAGATTTGTTACGGCCGTCTTTAAAGCGTTCGATTTGATTCTCAATCTCATCACTTTGGATCTTACGTTGGCTAATGATGATAGGTTCTTCTTTGAGGAGAAGGGTTTGACCAAAAGCGATACCGGGTGATGCTAAAATTCCTGAAATCATAATTTATCCTACGACTTGCTGGTGATAATCTTAAAAGAATAGGATTGCAAAATACTGTTGTTTTAAAATCATCATTGAGATTATTAACTCCCCTGAATAGTTTCAGGGGAATAAGTACTGTGTTAACGTTTAATCGCGAATTACTCTAATTCCGCCATTAATTTTACTAACGCTTCAACAGCTTGTTTTTCATCTTCGCCTTCAGCAGAGATAGTCACTACAGTACCTTGGGTTAAGCCTAAAGTTTGTAATTTGAAAAGGCTCTTAGCGCTGGCAGATTTACCGCTAGAGATAAGCGTGATATCAGAAGAGAATGTTTTGGCTTCTTTTACAAATTGTGCCGCAGGACGAGTATGTAAGCCGTTTGGTGCTGTAATAGTAACTTCTTGCTGGTACATAGGATTTTTTCCTTTTATAACTCAATTGTTCACATTAAGTCAGGACTTAGTAAGTGTAGATGAATTTGTCCTGCTTTGCGTAGCAATATCAGATAATATTAAGTCGTAAAGCGTCATCTGATAAAAATAGTGTTCAGAAAGATAAAAGAGTTTATTTTTGTCATCTCGGTTATTTTCTGATTAATTTCGACCTTCGAAATAATTAATTGATTAAATACTAAACTCGAAGAAATAAATCACCTGTCTGGATGACAAACTTTGATCTCTACCACAAAAAAAGCACCATTTAGGTGCTTTTTTAATAAATATTTTACAATTGAGATGACGCGATTTAGCTGTCAGAAATGTCAGCAAAAAGTGGGGTGCTTAAATAACGCTCACCTGATGAAGGTAAAATAACTACGATTTCTTTGTTTGCAAATTCTGGTTCTTTTGCGAGTTTTACTGCTGCAGCAATCGCTGCACCAGAAGAAATACCAGCGAGAATACCTTCTTTAGTCATTAGTTCACGAGCGGTATCAAAGGCTTCTTCGTTAGTGATTTGAATAACACGATCCAGTAACGATAAATCTAGGTTTTCAGGAATAAAACCGGCACCAATACCTTGGATTTTATGTGGGCCTGGTTTAATTTCTTCACCTGCTAAGGCTTGTGTAATAACAGGGGAGCCTGTAGGTTCAACCGCAACCATTGTCACCGCTTTACCTTGAGTCTTTTTCAAATAGCGACCAATACCCGTAATTGTACCACCCGTACCGACGCCAGCAATAACAGCAGCTACTTCACCATCTGTATCATTCCAGATCTCTGGGCCTGTGGTTTTTTCATGGATTTCAGGATTAGCTGGGTTGCTAAATTGTTGTAGTAAAAGGTAACGCTTAGGATCGCTCTCGCGAATTTCATTGGCTTTATCAATGGCACCTTTCATGCCTTTAGCGCCTTCAGTCAGCACTAAATTAGCACCCAATGCCTTGAGTAATTTACGACGTTCTACACTCATGGTATCAGGCATGGTCAGTGTTAATTTGTAGCCACGAGCCGCTGCAACGTAAGCAAGAGCAATCCCAGTATTACCACTGGTAGGCTCTACAAGCTCAACGCCTTCTTTGAGAATACCTTTCTTTTCTGCATCCCAAATCATGTTGGCACCGATACGGCATTTTACACTGAAGCTTGGGTTACGAGATTCCACTTTAGCCAGAATGTTACCATTTCCGAAATGCTTTAAGCGAATTAAGGGAGTGTGTCCAATAGTTTGCGAGTTGTCTTCGAAAATCTTGCTCATTTTTATCCTCGGTACATGATTTTTATAAGGTCAGATGAAATTACCATACGCCATCAAGCTAAAGATGGAAATAAGCTTTATGAATATACTTATAACTTTTTCATCTTTTTATTCCAAAAGGTTCTAATCAA
Organism: Proteus sp. FZP2095; assembly: GCF_023701425.1. Classification (NCBI taxonomy): domain Bacteria; kingdom Pseudomonadati; phylum Pseudomonadota; class Gammaproteobacteria; order Enterobacterales; family Morganellaceae; genus Proteus; species Proteus sp. FZP2095. Next base: position 1,623,275 of record NZ_JAMQBJ010000001.1, on the reverse strand, counting down.
GAGTCAGTGAGACGATTCACAAATTAATAAACCAAGAGATGTACAGTATATTGATGGCTGATAATCTATTTTTAACTACATTTATTGCAAATACAGGGGTCATAATGGAAACCATTGAAGAGTTGATTAGCGCACTTGAGCTCGCTGTGCCTGAATTAGATGCGCAAGTTTTACGTGAAAATTTACCCGAGTCTGATGCTCAAGAAGATGTCCTTAATTGGTTATATGAATCACTCTCAGCTCAAGGATTAATGGACTATGTGGAGTGGACAGAATATTTTGGTGATATTCCTGATCTAAAATCGTTAGAGCATATTTCTTTTCCTGAATCACCAAGTGCATTGATTTTATCTCAAGTTGAAAATATTGATTGGGATGAGGTGAGTGTAGACCCTTATATGTTGCCTTATGAATTACCTTATCTTGAATATATTAACCACTTTTTGACAGAGAAAGGGTTACGATTAGTGGATCTCACACCATTTGAAAATGCTTATATTTTCTGTATTCGAGATGATGAAGAGATTATGGAAAAATTAGATGGTGCATTAAATATTTTTGAAATGGGTATTAATGAGCGTGAGCCGATGGATAAGGAAGAAACGAAAGATTATATTCGCTCATTAATTGAGTAATGCACTCAATAACTCAATAAACCAAACTACGATTTAGACAAAAATGATAAAATAAAACCCCGTCTTAATAAAACGGGGTTTTTCTCATTTATCGATAAGTCGTTAAATTAAATCTACCACTGTCCATTTTGTACATGCTGTTTACGATAACGATCGCACCACATTGCGGTTGCTCCACAAATTGCAACCGGCATGATGACTAAATTTAGAATAGGGATCATAGTAAAAATATTAATAACCATACCAAATTGAAGATTATTCCATTTGTCTTGTTTCAGCGAAGATTTCATCGCTGCAAATGAAATTTTATGGTTATCAAATGGGAAGTCATTATATTGGATTGCCATCATCCAAGCACCAAAAGCAAACCATAAAATAGGGGCAACAGTTTGTCCTATAGCAGGAATAAAATAGAGCAATAACAAGACAATAGCACGAGGCAAATAATAAGCTATTTTAGTTAGCTCACGTTTTAAAATACGAGGAACATCCTTCAATATACCTGCAACACCTGTATCTGGTGGTGCTATGCCGGTTATTTGACCTTCTAACTTTTCAGCCAATAATCCATTAAACGGAGAAGCAATAATATTGGCTAAAGTACTAAAGAAATAAGTAAACACCAATAAAATAAAAATAACGGATAATGGCCAGATTAAATAACTCAACCACTGTAGCCAATCCGGGACTTTTTCCATCATCCAATTGACCATGCCACCTATTTGACCATATAACCACCAAAAGGCGCTTCCGAGAATAATAATATTGGCAAGTAGGGGTAAGATAACAAAACGTTTTAGCCCTTTGCGTGTAATTAAACGCCAACCAAGAGCAAAATAATGAAATCCATTTAAATTTTTATTCGTTTCTGTCAAATTTGTCATACTTCCTATTCTCTCCAATGAGGGCAAGCTAGTATCATATAGGGAGATAATCAGCCTTACTAGTCATGAATTGTCTAAAAAATGCGCATAAGAGATTGATGTGTGTATCTTTGTGACAAGAAAATTAAGTATTGGCTTGCACTTATGAGCATTGGCAAATACTCTTAGTAAAAAGTAATATTTGCCAACGTGGCTATTAAACCTCAAGACAACAGAGATAGAAATGATGCAGCAAAATTTGCGTCTGATATTAATCGTTGTTGGTGCGATTTTAATCATAGCTTTGTTATTACACGGCTTATGGATTGGTCGAAAAGAGCGTTCTAAGCTTTTCCGTAATCGCCCAGTAAAACGTCAGAAACAGAATTATCAGTCAGATGAGAACGATGACGAACCACAATATGCTGAGGCTAGTCATCAGACATCAACTTTATCCTCTACTGAAAAGCGGGAGAGTGAGCCACCGATAAAATCGGAGCCTCTACATGAACCTGAAATTTCAGTGGCAGATAGAGATCCATTAATGTCTGAAACCCAAACTAAAGGGAGCTCTCACGATACTTCATTACAGCAAGAGCCTAGTCTTGGTGTTTTTGATGTCATTGAAAAAGAGTCTGTACCAATTGTTAGGGATGAGCCAAAACAAGAACCAGTGGTTAATGTTGCGAGTGAAATAAAATCACACGTTAATACAGTGAGCCCATCTGCGAGTTTTGAGCCGTCAATTTCAGAGACAACGGCTCATGTGACTCCTGTTGAAACTGAGGCTTCACATCATGCTCTGGCTGAAGAACCGATAGCTGAATCTGCTCCACAAGCAACAGAAGCAGAGAAAGAGCTGGTTATTGTTTTAAACGTAAGTGCACATCATGGTCAAATGCTAGATGGTGAAGTATTGATGCAAAGTATCATTCAAGCAGGATTCCAGTTTGGCGAAATGAATATTTTCCATCGTCATCTTAATCCAACAGCGAATGGTCCTGTTTTGTTTAGTTTAGCGAATATGGTGAAACCGGGAACATTTAATATTGATACGATGGCTGAATTAACGACACCAGGTGTATCGATGTTTATGATGGTGCCATCTTATGGTGATGCTAACCAAAACTTTAAGTTGATGTTGCTTACGGCGCAACGTATCGCATCTGATGTAGGTGGTGTTGTGCTGGATGATGAACGTAAACTCTTAACGCCACAAAAAATTGAGCTTTATAAATCTAGGATCCGCAGGACGCTGGATTTAAATCAATAGCTTTTGTCTGTAAAAAGCCCCCGCTTGCGGGGGTTTTTCTTCTTTGGTGATAATCATGAATAAAAACACTCAACAAAAAATTGATAAACTTCGCGTTACTCTACGTCACCATGAATATCTCTATCATGTCATGGACGCACCTGAAATACCTGATGCTGAATACGATCGCTTAATGAATGAGCTAAAAGCATTAGAAGCTGAACACCCTGAATTAATTACTTCTGATTCGCCAACACAGCGGGTCGGCGCCTTACCTCTGACAGCATTTGAGCAAGTGAGACATGAAATTCCGATGCTCTCTTTAGATAATGCTTTTGATGAAACAAGCTATCTAGCTTTTGATAAGCGTTTACGTGATCGTTTAAAAAATAGTGAAGAGATCACTTTCTGTTGTGAATTAAAATTAGATGGATTAGCGGTGAGTTTACTTTATGAAAATGGAGTATTAGTACAAGCTGCAACGCGAGGTGACGGTACAACAGGGGAAAATATCACTGAGAATGTGAGAACAATTAAGGCTATTCCACTACGTTTATATGGCGAAGATATCCCTGCTCGCATTGAAATTCGTGGCGAAGTCTTTATGAATGAAAAAGGCTTTGAATATTTAAACGAGGAAGCGCGACGTACTGGTGGAAAAGTTTTTGCTAACCCTCGTAATGCCGCAGCTGGCTCATTAAGACAGCTCGATCCTCGTATTACAGCAAAACGTCCATTAACCTTTTTCTGTTATGGCGTTGGTGTACTAGAAGGTGGTGAATTACCAACAAGCCACTATGAGCGCCTACAACAATTTAAAAAATGGGGATTACCCGTTAGCGATGCTGTAAAACTTTGCTCAGGTAGCAAAGCAGTCCTTGATTTTTATCACCATGTAGAAGAAATTCGCCCTAATTTAGGTTTTGATATTGATGGTGTTGTTATCAAAGTTGATGATATTGCGCTGCAAGAAGAACTGGGTTTTGTATCAAGAGCACCACGTTGGGCTATTGCTTATAAATTCCAAGCTCAAGAGCAAATGACGATTATCAAAGATGTTGAATTCCAAGTAGGGCGTACTGGTGCGATTACACCTGTCGCACGTTTAGAGCCTGTTCAAGTAGCGGGTGTGGTTGTGAGTAACGCAACGTTACACAATGCTGATGAAATTGAACGCTTAGGGATACGCATTGGCGATACCGTGGTTATTCGCCGAGCTGGTGATGTTATTCCTCAGGTTGTCAGTGTGATTGAAGAAAAACGTCCTGATGATGCTCAAGAAATTATCTTTCCGACACATTGTCCTATTTGTGATTCTGATGTTGAGCGCATTGAAGGTGAAGCTGTTGCACGTTGTACTGGTGGTTTAATTTGTGGCGCGCAACGTAAAGAAGCACTTAAACATTTTGTTTCACGTCGAGCCATGGATGTGGATGGAATGGGTGATAAAATTATCGACCAACTGGTTGAGAAGGAATATGTCAAAACACCTGCTGATCTCTTCCGTTTAGATGAAAAAATCCTGTCTGGTTTAGAGCGAATGGGTGAAAAATCAGCTAAAAAATTGATCACGGCTTTAGATAAGGCTAAATCAACGACATTTGCACGTTTTATTTATGCACTGGGTATTCGAGAAGTTGGTGAAGCAACAGCAAGTGGATTAACAACACATTTCTCAACACTTGATGCATTACGAAATGCAGATGTTGAAGCACTAAAATCCGTTCCTGATGTGGGCGATGTTGTGGCTAAACATGTCGTTAATTTCTTCCAAGAAGAACACAATAGAACGGTTATTGAACAATTGATCAATGATGCCGGTATTACATGGCAAGCGCCTGTTATTGTGACTCATGAAGCAGGTGATAATCCATTTGCGGGCAAAACTGTTGTGTTAACTGGATCACTTTCACAATTAACGCGTGATGAAGCAAAAGACAGATTAGCTGCATTAGGCGCAAAAGTGAGCGGAAGTGTTTCTAAAAAAACAGATATGGTAATTGCAGGTGAAGCTGCTGGCTCTAAGTTAGTGAAAGCTAACGAATTGGGGATAGCCATTATCGATGAAGATGAAATGATACGACTACTTGATCAATCGAAATAATCATTCTACTATTTAATAAATGCTACTGGGAAAACCTTCTCAGTGGCATTTTTACTTAAGCTAAATTTACATTTAATGTTTCTTAAGTAACTTTCAAAGTGTGATCAACCTATCTTATTTAATAAATAGTGTGTATGCGGTTTCATGAGATTGTGACAATAGTCACATCCTAATGTTACGCGTTACATAAAATGCTCTACAAGATTTATTTTTATTTTTGGAGCATGCATGTCCTCTATCATTCACTTCGTTTTAGCACTCGCCGTTATTGGCGCATTAGCATTCGTTGCGAGTAACAATCGCAAAGGGATCCGTTTGCGTTATATCGTGCAGTTATTAGTTATTGAAATCGCATTAGCATGGTTCTTCCTCAACTCTGATGTTGGTGAAGGCTTTGTTCGTGGCTTCGCTGGATTATTTGATCACTTATTAGGTTATGCCGCACAAGGTACTGAATTCGTATTCGGTGGCATGATGAAAGGTGGTTTAGCATTCTTCTTCCTGAATGTCTTATGTCCAATTATCTTTATTTCTGCATTAATTGGTATTCTTCAACATATCAAAGTATTACCTTTCGTGATCCGCATTATCGGTACTGTGCTTTCTAAAGTGAACGGTATGGGGAAACTGGAATCATTCAACGCAGTGAGCTCACTAGTTCTTGGTCAGTCAGAGAACTTTATTGCTTATAAAGATGTATTAAGCAAAATGTCTCAGCGTCGTATGTACACCATGGCTGCAACAGCAATGTCGACAGTATCAATGTCGATTGTTGGTGCATACATGACAATGTTAGATCCAAAATACGTTGTTGCTGCTCTAGTACTGAATATGTTCAGTACTTTTATCGTCCTTTCTGTGATTAACCCATACTCTGTTGAAAATGAAGAAGAGATCCAAATGGGTAATCTGCATGAAGGTCAAAGCTTCTTTGAAATGTTAGGTGAATACATCTTAGCAGGTTTCAAAGTTGCATTAATCGTTGCTGCAATGCTGATTGGTTTCATTGCATTAATCGCTGCTGTGAATGCGATTTTCAGCATGATTTTCGGTATTAGCTTCCAAGATTGCTTAGGTTACGTTTTCTATCCATTAGCATGGGTAATTGGTGTACCAGAGCAAGATGCATTACGTGTTGGTAGTGTGATGGCAACTAAATTAGTATCTAATGAATTTGTTGCAATGGGTAGTTTACAAGATATCGCTGCTGAAATTTCACCGCGCTCTGTAGGTATCTTATCTGTATTCTTAGTTTCATTTGCTAACTTCTCTTCAATCGGGATTGTTGCAGGTGCGATTAAAGGTCTAAACGAAGTACAAGGTAACGTTGTTTCTCGTTTCGGTCTGAAATTACTATTCGGTTCTACATTAGTTAGCTTCTTATCAGCAGCTATCGCAGGTCTGTTTGTTTAATCTTTGAAGATAAAACAGATAGCATGTGAATAAAATAACAATGTAAATAGAGTCACTTGTTAATCAAGTAACAGAAAATCAAGCAGTACCTTCGGGTACTGCTTTTTTTATCTTTAATTTATCCTATAATCGGTTTTATCCCTTCAATGACGACGTGGTAGAGAACATGTTAGAGAAACAGCACCTTATCGATATAGCAAACACACAAATGCCATTTGGCAAGTACAAAGGACGTATGCTGGTTGATTTACCTGAAGAGTATCTATTGTGGTTTGCAAAGAAAGGTGAGTTTCCTGAGGGTAAGCTGGGTCAACTCATGGAGATGACCTTAGCAATTAAAATTGAAGGTTTAGAAGGACTATTAAAACCATTAAAGCGGTGATGTTAATTATTATCCATAGCTGATTTACCAGGTGTTAATGCATTAATGATTTTCTGACTTAATTCAATAAATAATGTTTGCTCTCCAAGCGTTAAGCATTCACTTATTTTCTCAGCATTTTGTTTTCGGCCTAACGCCGCTCTTGCCAGAAAAGCGTGACCCTCATCAGTTAAATGAGTAATAAGCTCACGCTTGTCTTTTTCAGAACGATACTGTGCAATAAATCCTAAGGATTTTAATCCCCGCATAAATTTCGATAAATTCTGTCTTGAAATTGCCAATGAATCACTTAATTGAGAAGGGGTTAAGTCACCTCGTAAGCGCAATAATTCTAAAATATCATATTGGCCCCAAGTGACTTGTTCTGGTGTATAACGAGTTCGTTGCGCGACTAATGTGCATTGTAATAATGACAATGCGTTTTCTAATTTACACTTCTCCATAAATACGCTATCTCATAAATTATGTTAACTAAAGTTAATATTATCAGGTGATTCATTACGAATAAACTTTATATTGATTAACTAAAGTTAATCAAATAAGATGGCGTATAGTTAACTTTGGTTAACTACCTTGTGGTTGCCCGATAAAACTTGATGCAGTTGATAAGAGGTGAAGTTGAAATGATGGACTATTTTAAAGATAAAGTGATTTTAGTCACAGGAGCAAGTACAGGTGTGGGTGAAGGCATTGCACAATTGCTATTCCAACGTGGTGCAACGGTCTTCATTACTGGTCGGCATTTAGAGGAAATAACAAAAACAGCACGTTCTATTGATATAACAGGCAAAAAGGTCATCGCTTTACAGGCGGATATGACCTCATTTTCTCAAGTTGAAAAAATGATTGAAACTATTATCGCTCAAGTTGGAGCATTACATGGCTTAGTTAATAATGCAGGGATCACAGGACCTCATAATACATCTATTGTCGATTATGAGATTGAAGATTGGAAGGCGGTTATTGATACGGACATTAATGGCGTATTTTATGGTATGAAATATGGCATACCTGCAATATTGAAAAGTGGGGGAGGGAGTATTGTGAATCTTTCTTCATCTAATGGCATTGTGGGGATTGCAGGTATTTCAGCATATACAGCAGCTAAACACGCCGTATTAGGGATCACGCGTTCAGCTGCACTTGAGTTTGCAGACAAAGGAATAAGGATCAATGCAATTGGGCCTGGTTATGTCGATACACCAAAAATGCAAATGCTACCCAATGAAGTACGTGAATGGATGGCAAATACACATCCAATGAAACGAATGGCAACCAGAGAGGAAGTCGCTAAAACGGTCGCATTTTTACTTTCAGATGAAAGCAGTTTCTCAACGGGAGCATTTTATGCCATTGATGGGGGTTACACTGCACAATAAAAATAAATAAAGAGGGGGAGTAGAAAACAAAAAATCCCGAAGATTTCTCTTCAGGATCTTAAAATTCTGGTGGAGCTAAACGGGATCGAACCGTTGACCTCTTGCATGCCATGCAAGCGCTCTCCCAACTGAGCTATAACCCCACATATTGGATTGTTCTAGAAGTATATTGGTGGAGCTAAGCGGGATCGAACCGCTGACCTCTTGCATGCCATGCAAGCGCTCTCCCAACTGAGCTATAGCCCCAACATACTGGAACGGGCTTGATAATAGGCAACAAGCACAATACTGTCAATCAGTTAATCTCACATTATTTATTGATTGCTGAAAAAGAGTACAAAAAAAAGATACATTCCCTATTTTAGGAATGTATCTTTCTTAATAAGCAAGATTAACGAGTAAATTAAGCTTGGTTTTCTCTTTCAGTAATAAAGTCTAATGCTTTATTAATGCGCGCAACGCTACGAGTTTTACCAATAGCGTGAACGGTAACATCTAAGCCAGGAGATTGACCTGCGCCTGTTACAGCAACACGTAATGGCATACCAACTTTACCCATACCCACTTCTAATTCATCAGCGGTATCTTGAATTGCTTGGTGAACATTTTCAGCTGTCCACTCTGTAATTGCTGATAATTTATCGCGAACGACTTCTAATGGTTGACGAGCAACTGGACGTAAATGTTTTTTCGCTGCTGTTTCTTCAAAGGTGTCAAAATCAACATAGAAGTAATGGCAACTTTCAGCCATCTCTTTTAATGTTTTGCAACGTTCGCCTAATAATTTGATCAGCTCAACTAATGATGGGCCATTACTGGTATCAATATTTTGTTGTTTAATATGCCAATCCAAATGAACAGCAACTTTCTCTGCTGGCAGTGTATTGATGTAGTGATGGTTTAACCAAAGCAGTTTATCAGTATTAAATGCGCTTGCGGATTTACTAATCGCTTCTAAAGTGAAATGCTCAATCATTTCATCAATAGTAAAGATCTCTTGGTCACCGTGAGACCAGCCTAAACGAACTAAGTAGTTTAATAATGCTTCTGGTAAATAGCCTTCATCACGATATTGCATTACGCTGACCGCGTTATAACGTTTAGAAAGTTTTTTACCATCATCACCTAAAATCATTGATACGTGAGCATATTCAGGCACAGGTGCGCCTAATGCTTTGAGAATATTGATTTGGCGAGGTGTGTTGTTGATGTGATCTTCACCACGAATAACGTGAGTGATTTCCATATCCCAGTCATCAATAACAACACAAAAGTTATAAGTTGGAGAACCATCAGTACGACGAATAATCAGATCGTCAAGCTCTTGGTTACTAAATTCAATTGGACCACGAATTTTGTCATCAAAAATGACAGAACCTTCTTGTGGGTTTAAGAAACGCACAACATGAGGTTCATCAGCGCTGTGATTATGGTTACCACCACGACAACAACCATCGTAACGAGGTTTTTCACCTTTCGCCATTTGATCTTCGCGCAGTTGCTCTAAACGCTCTTTAGTGCAATAGCAACGGTATGCAGTACCCGCAGATAGCATTTGATCAATCACTTGGTTATAGCGATCGAAGCGTTTAGTCTGATAATAAGGACCTTCATCCCAATTCAGATTTAACCAATTCATACCGTCCATGATTGCATCGATGGCTGGCTGTGTAGAACGTTCTAAGTCGGTATCTTCTATACGCAGTACAAATTCGCCCTTATTGTGACGGCTATATAACCAGGAATAAAGTGCGGTACGCGCACCACCAACATGTAGATAGCCAGTAGGACTTGGTGCAAAACGGGTTTTTATTTTACTCATTGGGATTGCCTTTGTACGTCTTACTTATATATAGATAAGTAATCGTGATTATCAAAAAAACGAAATGGTTGCCTTATTTTATCACTGGATGCTAATTCCTCAATGCCATTAAGCTTTTAACAGAGATAAAATTTTTAAATTGATGATTTTTTGTTTGACGAATACTACCTATAGGATTACTTTGGTTAATTGCTGTGTCACTTATGGTGCTAAAAAAAGCATCTTGACTAAAAATAAAACGAACGATCGTTTTCACGATAAAAAACTGATAAAAATCGTTGACTCATAGCGCAGTATCCCTATAATGCACCCCATCACGACGGGCGGTTAGCTCAGTTGGTAGAGCATCTCCCTTACAAGGAGGAGGTCGTTGGTTCGAGCCCAATACCGCCCACCATTATTTTTTCGTTGTGATAAGTTGTATGATTTAGTGTAATTGGGCGGTTAGCTCAGTTGGTAGAGCATCTCCCTTACAAGGAGGAGGTCGTTGGTTCGAGCCCAATACCGCCCACCAATTACATTAAAGCGTGGTAGTGAGAATTTAGTCATCATGAAGTGGGCGGTTAGCTCAGTTGGTAGAGCATCTCCCTTACAAGGAGGAGGTCGTTGGTTCGAGCCCAATACCGCCCACCACTTCATCCGGTTATTTCGCGCAATATCACACAGTTAGGTATGGGTCGTTAGCTCAGTCGGTAGAGCAGTTGACTTTTAATCAATTGGTCGGGCGTTCGAATCGCCCACGACCCACCATTCCTAAAAATACAACATAAAGTAGTGAACATTGTGACGGGTCGTTAGCTCAGTCGGTAGAGCAGTTGACTTTTAATCAATTGGTCGGGCGTTCGAATCGCCCACGACCCACCATTCACAAAGCTACTTACAGATTTACGCAAAATTATTAAATGGGTCGTTAGCTCAGTCGGTAGAGCAGTTGACTTTTAATCAATTGGTCGGGCGTTCGAATCGCCCACGACCCACCATTTAATAATAAAGCGGGCGGTTAGCTCAGTTGGTAGAGCATCTCCCTTACAAGGAGGAGGTCGTTGGTTCGAGCCCAATACCGCCCACCACTTCTTTATATCCTCGTTATCGCTTCTTATTTACTTCCCTAGAGTTTTTCTAAAAGAATTAATAATAGTTATTTGGTTTCTCATACCTGCTATCTGCGTTATTGCTGTTAGTTGCATCCTTTGAGCCTTAATCTTTTTCTCTGTGTGCACTGTTCTATTATGTTGCTCGTTGCTTCACTTATGGCTACATATCCCTATAGACATACTTTACTAGCCCTTTGTATTGGCATCATCTCTTTATCCTTACTTAGCTACTTATTTTGTTCCCTTGGAGCTCTTAGTTTCTAAGACTGTTTTAACTTGTTATTGCATTGTGCTTGTCGTGAAGAGTGCTCATAAGTCATTTTTTTTATTACACTTTTTTACATTCTGTCATGTTTTCATCATTTAAATGGAGCCACTTAAAAAAGAAAAGGTTCTTCTATTGTTAAGTGAATCATTTTTGATGAGGAATTGCGCTCAGTAGAAAATATGTATTTATTTTTGAGCGGGGTTCAAATGTCAATCTGAAAATATTAAAGAAATTACTCTAATTGAAAAAGAAAAACCTACTCCTTTTGGGGGGAGGTATAGGTATTTCCAATTTTTTAATAAAATTAAATAACCTTAGATGCACTGTGATAAATTATTTGCTCATTTCTTATGAGCAATATCTCTCATAAAATGAGCAAGTTAAAACATTTTGAGTCAGCATTGATAAATATGTGGTACTCATTTTTTAAGAAAAAAACAGAAGATTAAAAGATAAAAATTGGGCTTTATAGTTAATCTTTCTTACTTTTTATAAATCATTGGATTGTGCTAGTAATAATAAAGGTTAAATATAATGATGTTTTATCTTCTTTTTTGAAGGTGGGATATAGTAAGAAATCTTGCATAACTATTTGATTTAAAACGAACTAAGTTTAAGATTTGATATTTATCAACCTTTACACCATAATGAGCTGGATAGTAAATGATATAAAGCAAAAAGCACTTGTTTCATCAGTAATTGATTTGTCCTGAAGTGGTTAATTTCATTTTTTACGAAAAATGGAGAAATTTGTGCATTTGGCAGGAATATAAATTATATAAAAATATTAATGTTTATTTTCTCGTAAGAATAACTCTTATATGGAATACGTGTAATTACTTAGGATGTAAAAAGGTTAATTTTTATTTTTTTTAACAAAATTAGATCATGCCAAAGTTGATATTTAACAGTTCATTCCCTTGTGAATTTAACTTAAGATGTAATTATTACTCTATTTTTACAATGTGCCAAATGCGCGTATTTGAGTGAAAAAGAAAGAATAGTATTACATGGTCATAAAAAGAATGGTTTTTATAATAATACGCTTAGCTTTCAAATAACCTACTGATAAAACAAAAATATTTATATTAAGACTTACTTTTTTTCTATTTCATAAAGAAGATTTTTAATCTAATTGAAAATTAAAATAAGTTATTCATTAATAAAAATTCAAAAAAAATGAGTAATTAAATCTATTATTTATTTATTCTAGAGTAATAAAGAATTGTGGATCTTGAAATATATTTAGTTGAAAGAGTAAGGGTTTATGCTTATACAAATTAATTAACAAATGTTTAAAATGTGATTTATATCTATTTTTTTATGTAAGTTATGTAACGTATTGATATGGAAGAGTAATATCGGCTTGTTTGTAAAAAAAACAGATTTCATTGATATTGCTTAAGCTATTTAATAAAAATAAGAAAATCGTTACCTTTATGAGGTTAATTTATTATTTTAAATAAATTAGACTGATATAAGTTGATTTATTTTTGCACAACTCAAATAATAACACCTTAAATTAAGCTTGTACTAGATGATAATTCTAATTAGTGAGTAAAGTTTAAGAAAAAAAAAGTGTGATTTTATAAGTAAAATATTTTAACTGTATGAAAATAAAGGGGATATAGCATTATCCTAGGTATTATCAACTAGTATGAGTAAATCATTGTACTTGCACTGTCTTTTTTTGACTGGTTGAAAGTGTTTAAATGCGTAGTATATTATTTACATATGATAAGTCATGTTATGAATTGTAATATTTCTTATCTACTAAAAATAATATTTTATTAAAACAAAAAGGTGCTCTCGATAATATATAATTTTACATATTATTGCGCAGGAACACACCATTATAAATTAGATATCAATCAAAGTGAAAAGCGAGAACAATATTATGAGTAGCAAGTATCCAGTCGCTTATGCAGTTGGACAAAAAATTAAGTCATTAAGAAAATCTCAAGGTTATACTGTATTTCAGTTAGCAAAAGAGATTGATATTAGTGAACAACAGTTATTTCGTTATGAGCGTGGTGTAAACCGTATTGATATTGATTGCTTAGTTAGAGTACTTGAAGTACTAGGCGTTAATATAGGTAGCTTCTTTGAAGAAGTTACAGGCGGAATGGCTCAAGAATCTGAGCATAATGAACAACATATTCCAGCTCATTTCGATAGCAAGGCTCTTTCTATCTTCTAATAATATTCTTAAATTAAAAAGTAATTAATTTTAGAATAACTAAATTGAATAAGATAATTCTTATATATAGGTGTTTCTGTTTAGCTGATTAATAATAAGAATTTTCTTAATAGATGATATAAAGCCTTTATATGAAATCAATGCCCTTATTAGGGCATTTTACGTTTATAGGGAATGAGAATTTTTATTTTTTATAAGAAAAGAATAATTATATTGCAAATGAACCGAGACTTTCATGCTCGGAGAAATATATTCTTGTATTTATTTGTATGATAAAAAAACAGCTAATTAGTGCTTGTTTAGAATAAGCTATTCATAAAATCACCCCTTATATTACCTACCACGATTTTACCTCTTGATAACATTTTTGAAGCTATTAAACCTATGACCTTATGCGTTTTATACCAATAAATTTAAAAAGAGTGGCGTTTAATATGATAAATGCCCTAAATCCGTTTAGTGAAAAAAATGACATAGGATCAATATTTACGTATTTATCATTAAATGACTATATAGAGAACGAGTGGTAATATCAAAATAGAAGTAGTATGAGTTATTATTGCCTCTTCATCGTAAATATGAAGAGGCGGTAACAATTAGTCTTTGAGAGGTTTAAGAATGTGTTTGAGCTGCTGATCGGTGAGGGTGATATTAAAAAAAGTTTTATAGAATTGTTGAGTCTCTTTAGAGATATTAATATGCTTTGTTTGTTCTGGATATAAAACAGTCGCTAACCATAAAAATTGTAAGGCTTCCTCTGTGGTTTCACGGCACCACCAAAATAGGCCTTTAGGATTTGTGTAAACTCGGCCTTCACGTACGGCAGAGATGGATTGCCATTCAGGTGCATTCTTAATGATTTCAGTATCTCTTGCATACATAGTGACAATGACATCAGGATTGGCATGAATAACTTGTTCTAAGGAAACATCACCAGCTCGGCTTGGCACATTATCAAACCAATGTTCTGCAACGTTAATACCGCCTGCAAGTGTTATCCAATCATGATTTAACGAAGGTGCGCCAGATGTTCTTAATGGCGAACCAAAAGCATGATAGACCTTCATTGGTTTATTAGTGCTTATCTCGCTTACCGCACTTTTTACAAGAGCTTCATTACGCTGAAAGTAAGCTAAATAATCGTTTGCTAATTGGTGACTACTTGAACCTAAAATCTCACCTGTGATCAACGTTCTTTCTAACAATGCATCCATTGAACCTGATTTTAATAATGCAACACTGATCCCTGCATTTTTTAGCGCTGTCATTTGTGCATCAGATAGCTTTCCTGTTGCAAAAAAGATTTGAGGTTGGCTAACAATTAATGTTTCGATATTCAGTGTGTCATTATTCCCTTTACTAGAAATTGAAGCTGTTTTTATAGCGGGAACAATCTCGGTAAAAAAGGGAATAGTTTTGACTAAATCGGTTGTGGAAACAATTTTATCTCCAGCACCAAGCATAGCAAGTATCGCATTTTGAGCATTCCAACTCGTGGCGACTCTTTCGGGTGAGTTAGGAATAGTAATGGTTTGATTTTGATAATATTGAACAACTCGTTGTGCCTGTACATTAAAGGAGATACTGAGAGCCGAAGCTCCCAGTAACGCAATGCACAGGATTTTGAAAAAAACTTTATACATTTCGTTTTCCTCTTAGAGTTCAATGCTTACAGAAGCGGAAACTTGGCGAGGTGTGCCTAAGAAAGCATTTGCTCCCCCAATTGCGCCATTTTGGTTACCAGAGAAAATAGATGCCCAGTAATGCTCATTAGTCACGTTATCTAAATTGAGTCGGAAAGTGGTTTTCTTATCCCAATATTGTGTTTGATAACGCGCACCCAGATCGAGAGTGGTATAGGCTTTTGCCCACATCGTATTGGTGGTATTTGCTGCACGCTTACCTGTGTAGTGAACATTGGCGCTATAGATAACATTAGGCAAAGTAGGGTAATGGTATTCAGCTAATAAATTTGCTTGATATTTTGGTACGCCAACAACGTCTTTATCTTGTGTTTGAGCATTTCCTGTGTTGGTTAAAGTTGGATCTAACCAAGTCATGCTACTAAAAACGAAAAGCTCATCAGTGACTTTTCCGTTAGCGATAAGCTCTAGTCCACGGTTACGTTGTTTACCTTGTTCTTTAAAGATATTGTCGTTACCCACATAGGCAAAAGGACGCTCTAATTGGAAAATAGCTGCATTTAAATTAAGATCGCCAATTTGCGATTTAACCCCCATTTCCCATTGTTCGCTACGATAAGGTTTTAGTACTTCATTTTTGTTGTTGGCAGTGTTTGGTGCTGAATCCCCTTCTTCTAATGAATCTGCATAAGAAACATAAGTCATCACTTCAGGAATAGGTTTAAACATTAATGCGACAGTAGGGCTTAATCCATTTTCGGTGTGATTTCCACCACCAGCACGATAAGACGTTTCTTTGATCCAGTTTTGGCTTAGTGATCCCATTACTGACCATTGAGGATTAAAGGTAACGGTATCACCTAAAGTAAAAGATTGAACTTGTGAGCGACTATTTTTAGTGCGAGCTGCGCCTGTGTAGAAGCCTTCATGAGAAGGATCATCATAACGATGTGGATTATTAATATCTTGAGTTGGTAATGTGAATTTTTGATCATTACCATTTGCGCCATAAATATCCCAACGATAACCGCTAGTGGCGAGAATTAAATCATGAGATAGTGCGCCAGTCATCACATGACCATTAACATTGACAGAATGGCTTAAAATAGTAAAACGACCATAAGTTGTCGGTACTGATAACGTTGGTGTAAATTGCTTACCATCATGACTTAATTGGTTAGAAACAGAACGGAATCCGCGATCAGCCGTTTGATAGCCAATTGCTGCACTGATTTGCCAATCTTCGTTAAAATCATGTTTTAGTCGGCTACTTACTGTTCTGGTATGAAGATCAACGCCAGCAAAAGCTTGACCATAGCCGGCTTTAGTTGGATCTGGCGCATCAGGTAATGCGGTAACTTTGGGTCCATAAGAAAATGCACCAGGGTAACCTATTTTTTTAAACCAATAATCACTAAAATTCACTTCTAACACAGTATCAGACGAGATATTCCAATCAAATGCGGTACTGATTAGCTGGCGACGTGTTTTGCTACCTGCGACGTAACCTTTACCTTCATCATGCATTAGATTAATGCGATAACCAAAAGTGTTGTTATCATCAATAAAACCCCCTAAATCAAGATGGCCTTTAAATTGGTTATCACTGACATAAGTTGCATTAAGTGACGTTAAGCGTTTTAAGGTTGGACGTTTTTGTGTGAAATTAAATTGCCCACTAGGGCTTGCTGGCCCATAAAGTGAACCAGTTAGACCATTAATAATATCTACACGATCAAGCATTTCGATAGGAAAGGCTGTGGTAGAAATAATATTCACGCCATCTAAACGAGAGTTAGCAACAACATTGCCCTGCATTCCACGGTTTTGAGGACGGCCAACATCCATACCGCCACGTGCTTGCATTTGAGAAGAGGCATTATATTTTAAGATATCAGCAACATTGGTAACTTGTTGATTTTCAATCATAGATTGAGTAAAAGTATTTGTTGTATAAGGAGTATCTAACCATTTTTTCTCACCTAATGGCCCCATATCAACTTCACGAGTAACAAATCCCGCACCGGCTTCACTATTATTCACTGGCTGTGCAGTAACGACGATTTTTTCAGCATTTTCAGCAGCTACACTTGCTGATACAGCTAATGTTTGTGCTATAGCACAAGCTATTGTCGAAATAATAAATTTCTTCACGATAGACTCCCTAAATGTATTTTTTAGTTATATAAACCCATCGCTATTAAAAGTTTTATATAACGATACCCGTTGCGAATGTAATGTACATCATTGTATAAGATTGTATATAGCGAGGTGGGCGCCGACTATACACCGAATAACATGTAAATAAAATGATGTATTTGCTAATAATAAAATTATGAAATTGTTTCTGAATTTAGATCAAAAAAATGCCCGCTTAAGCGGGCATTTGAGGAAATGAATCGTAACAGAAGGGATCTTGAGAAATTAATGCTCTGTTTTTTCTGTTACTGAACTATGATCATCATGTTTTTGGTGACGGTGATGACCATCGATCATACTGCGGAATGTTTGAGTAAAAGTGTCACCCAGAGTACATAAGTAGAAGTGCGCACAAATAAACATTAATGCCACGATCCCTAATACTAAGTGTGCTTTTAGCATCCAATAGCCTTCACCAAGTACTTCAGGATATAAACATAATAATCCAGTAACCAATAACAGCGGCACTAAACCAAACATCACTCCTAAGTAAGCGAGTTGTTGAAGAGGGTTAAACTTGTCAGTTTCAGTTGCTGCAAAAGGATGAGGTTCGCCTTTCATTATGCCATAAAGATAAAAGCGAGCTTGTTTGATGCAACGACCAATTAGCCCACTAAATCTTACTTTGTAATGTACACCATTACTGGTTGTTAGATTGATAAGGATAAAACCAATCCAAAATGCAATCAGTACAAAGCCACAGATCTTATGTAATAGCACCATTGAAGTGACATTACCGATAGAGAAGTGCCCTAAAAATCCACTCAATAGTAATAGGATAAACAGTAAAGCATTACCCCAGTGCCAAAAACGAATTGCTTTAGAGTATAAATAAACGCGTTCTTCTTCATAATGACCAGAATGTTTTGGTGCAAGGGCATAGCGTAGTAAGCCATGAATAACTAATACTGCTATCATAGCAACGATTAATAAACCGGCTGCCATTAACCATACAGGCCAATAATCTGGCGTATAATGGAGTTCTGCTCCCCAGATACTAGTCATGCTTTATCTCCCTGATGGATTTCTTTACGACGGAATAAACTTGGTTTTCCGACATTATCTAATTGGTATTGATAAACGGATTTTTGTTTGATCCAAGCCTGAATTTCAGGTGAGTCAATGCGACCAAAAGCAAGCGCATCTGTTGGGCATACCGATACACATGCAGGTAATTCACCTTCAGCTAATCGAGTATCAGAACAGAAGTTACATTTATCTGCGATATGCGTCATTGGGTTGATATAACGAACATGGTAAGGGCAAGCACCAACACAGTAATCGCAGCCGATACACAGCTCTTTTTTCACCTGAACGATACCATTCTCATCAATAAAAGAAGCACCAGTAGGGCAAACAGAAACACAAGGTGCATCTTCACAATGCTGGCAAGAAACACGGAAAAATTGGTAATGTGGATTACCCGCTTCGTCGTCATGAGGGCCTTGAATTTGGACTTGAAGCCGGCTAAATCCTTCAGGAATGTCATTGATGACTTTACACGCAACAGTACAAGCTTGGCAGCCAATACAACGCTTCTCATCATGTAACATGACAAATTGTTTATCATTATTGTTCATTGTTATTTTTTTCCTTAAGCCCGACTAATTCTGACACCTGATGTATGTACATCAGTACCTGATACAGGACTAATTTCATGAGGTAATAAGTTGCCACAGTGAACACCTGTTGTAGTCGCTGCTGTTCTCGCACCTGCTTTTGCACCTGATCCCATATAAACAAATACAGTGTCAGGGCGAATGCCTTCTGTTATCAAAGCATGTGCTTTTTCTTTGCCTATATTGTTTTCCAGAATGATTTCATCACCATGTTTAATTCCATGGTTTTTAGCTGTTTCAGGGTGAAGCCAAACAGGATTTTCCCACATTAATTCAGCTAATAACGGTACATATTGTGTTGCACCATTAGTATGAACGGCGACTTTACCTTGGATAAAATAAAGCTCGTCTTTTTCTTTTAATGGGAAGTTGTGGAAGCGTGGAATGCCGTAGTTTTCTAAACGGCTTTCTAATTCTTCAGAGTAGATTTCAATTAAGCCACTTGGTGATTTAAAGGAAAGGGCTTTTTCCATTGTATTGTTGCTATCAACATGTTTAATTGCATCTGGATATTGCTCAACAAAGGCTTTTACATAAGAAGGTTCGCGTAATAACAGTGGAATACCATAAGAGATATAGCCTTTTTTATGCATCTCTTTATAAAGTTCTTCACTACCATTAACTTGATAAAGCTGTCTTACTCCCATATTTTCCCAAGGGAAACAGGCTTCTAATCCTAATGCTTTACCTAATTCCATCCAAATTAACCAACTTGGTTTAGTATCACCAATCGGTTCGACAACTTGCTGGCGTAATGCATAAGCTGGGTTTAAACCTGAAACATCAGCAACTTCTTCATCACGTTCTAAATAGGTACATTCAGGTAAAAGATAATCGGCATAAGCGGCACTTTCACTTAAATACACATCACAGCTAACAATTAAGTCTAATTTCTGTGCGGCTTTCTCTAGATCAGGACGACAACTCACTGTTTGGAATGGGTTATGACGAGACATAATCCATGCTCGTGTTTGATACGGCACGCCTTCTAATGTTGAATCGATAATTGATTGAACAATACCGCCACCTTTATTGATGTACTTAAATTGAGGAGCTGTTGCATCAATACGTTTTGCGGTAATTTCAGGCATACCTTTAACGCTTGGTTTCGCTAATTCAGGTGCAACATCAATACCTGCTAATTTGTTGTATTTTGTCGCTGCTTTTTTCTGATACATACCGCCTTCACGTTCAATGTTGCCAAGTAACGCATTGAAGGTGAAGATCATTCTACGCATATTAATTTCTTCTTTATTAAAGGTTGCGCGGTGACCTGGCATAATCAGTGCGTGAGGTGCTTTTGCTGCAATCTCACGAGCAATACGAACAATATCTTTAGCTGGAACATCAGAATGTGCTTGAGCCCATTCAGGGGTTGTGTCTTGTAGAACCTCTTTTAATTGTGGGAAACCTATCGTAAATTTCTCAATAAACGCTTTATCGTAGAGATCTTCTTTAATTAAGATATGGCACATTGCCATCAGAACAGGTAAATCTCCACCAGGGCGGATTGCGAACCACTCATCTGCTTTACTTGAAACAACAGACAAACGAGGGTCAAAACTGACGAGTTTTGCGCCACGTTCTTGTGCTGTCATCAGTTCATGAGTTTCGGCGACTTCAATACCTTCATAAAGGTTATGACCAAAAGAGAGAATATATTTAGAATTCGCTAAATCCATCTTAAGATCACCGCCCATCATAACGGATGCTGCGATAGCTTTTCCTGCTGGACAAGTAGATGCGTGTGTAAAGGTGTTTGGAGAGCCAAAAGCGGCCGCCAAATGGAAAAGATGAGAAGAAAGTGAACCTGATTTAGATGAAAAAGAGATACTTTCTGCACCATAATTTTGTTTTATGGCATTCATCTTTTCTGCAATTTCTTTATAAGCTTGTTCCCAGCTTATCACTTCCCACTCACCAGCGCCTCGTGGGCCTTTGTGTTTCATGGGTTTGACAATTCTGTTTGGATCATTAACTAGGCTAACACCACTTCCGCCTCTTGCACAAACTCGGCTACTTTGGTGTTCAGCATTTCTATTTCCTTGGATAAAGACGGTCTTGTTGTTAACAACCTGGGCTTCTATCGGACAACGATAAGAACACATTTCACACAGGCTAGGTGTTAATGTTGACTGACCCTTAAGAGAATCTACAGGATTAAATGCAAGTGCACCTGGTGGTAAACTACTCACGGTACAACCCACACATCCTATCCCCATCCCCTTAATGAAAGAACGACGACTAATACTCATATAACCTCCAGTTTCTTCTTATAGCTAAATATTATATACGGACGGTTAAATAAATATTTGAAGGCGTCTCCATTTTATTAATCCATAAGTGATGAGTTAGTTGTAAATAATAAATAATAGAGAATAAGAAGTTAATAAATATCACTAAATAAATTAACTAAAATAGACAAAATCAAATGATAATTATTTTCTTCTATTGAATGCTATTATAAAAATTTGGGGAAGGAATAGGGGATTTTAAGGGATATGACATTAATGGATAGTTCTTTTAAATTCACAGGCTTATATCATCAATTTGTTTTATTAAAGTGTATTTAAAATATATGATTAATAATAATTAAAGTTTGACAAAAAAGCCTATCGATATATAATTATTTATATATCGAAATGACATTATATTGTAATTAATTTGTTATTTGAAAATCATAATAAATAATACTTTTGATGTTATTTAAATCCAGTTTCTTCTTAAATTATCTTCTTATGAAAAATAGCTAACTTATTATTATGATGATAAATGCAAATAAAATAGAAAAATAAATAGGTGTTTTTTTATACAATAAATATTCATCGAGACGTGATCAGATTGATACTAAAAATGAGACAATTTATAAATTATTGTTCATTATGTTTAAATATTAATTAATGATATTAATCGTTATGGAACTGTGTCGTGATTGTCAAAAAGAGATATTTTTTGTTTTATGTGTCTCAATAGCATTAATGCTAGGTGAAGATGCGTAGGAAAAAGATGAAGTGAAATGTTAAAAAATGGCGACTCTTTTGAATATTCAAAGTCACCATCTTATGTGTAGTCGTTATTGTTTTTTCCGTTATTTGTTGTCTTGGTATTGTCTATATAGAAGAAAGGATTTAAAACAGCATGACAATTAAAACAAGACTCAATAACAGAGGATAAACTCTTGCGTGCCATTTATCAGGAATGCGAGATAAAAAACGTTCAGAGATCTTCAAGCCAACCCAAGTACTACAAATCAGAATAAGTGCAGCTTTTAACCAAATATAACCAATAAAACCTGATTCACTATTTAAAGGTGAGGTAAAAGAAAGGGCGACATAAGTAAATGTTGCCGTGAGAGCTAAAGGTAAGGTTAATGCATTTGCCATTGCTACTGATTGTGCCATGGGTGTTCCTCTACGGCGCAATAAAGGTACTGTCATGACACTTCCACCAACGCCTAAAAAAGCAGCAATAATACCAATCACTGTACCATTAATACTTTCTTTTGCTTTAGTTACTGTTTTTGAGTTGTGAGTCGGAGCCATAAAACCGGGGCGAAAATAACAATCTAAAATAGTGATAAAAAGATAACCAATAAAGATCCATTTGATCCACGTACCTTCAACTGTTAATGCGAGAAGAGCACCTAAGATCCCACCAAAAGCGATACCCATAAACAGAATGGACATGATATTCCAATCAAGCCTTTTGGCTTTATGGTGTTTAATGGTGGTGACTGTCGCAGAAAACAACATAATTAATGCAGAGGTAGCAACTGCGATTTGCATAGCATGTTCAGCAGGTAAGCTGTCTATTCCCCAAAGTGTCAGAATAAGTGTATAGAGTAAGGGAACAGTGACAAAACCACCGCCAAAGCCAAATAACCATGTTGTGATGCCTGAAATTAAACCAAAAGAAATCAGCCAGAGTGTCATTTCAAATCTCCTGTTGAGTCAGGAGATTAACAATATAGAATAAAGTGATGGCTTACCCACGCGATAATGACAAGTTTATACGAATTTAGGACAATTTAAATATTATGCGTAATATCGATATCAACAGTGTGGATGATCTTCCTCGTGATATTTTGGCATTAGGCTCTGATTATCCTTATGACACATTACTTGAAGCTCATCATCATCGGCGTGCGCAATTTTTATATGCCCCTAGTGGGGTAATGAAAGTTAAAACAGAAGATGGTCAATGGATTGTATTGCCTTACAGTGGCGTGTGGATCCCTGCAGAAAAAGTACATCAAGTGCTAATGTTGGGTAGTAGTACTTATAGTCTCTATATTGAGCCTAATAAAATTCCTCGTCATTCAGAATATTGTGAGGTTTTACAAGTTTCCCCTCTGCTTCATCAGTTATTACTTTCTGCCAATGAACTTCCTTTACTTTATGATTTAGGTGGGCGAGATAGCGCATTATTGACTTTGCTTTGTCATGAATTATCCCAAGCTAAGCCATTACCTTATTTTACGCCATTACCGCAACATGCTTTATTAGATGAATTGTGTACTGAATTTATGTCACGACCTAATATTCGCACAACACCAGAAATGTGGGCTGAAAAATTAAATAAGAGTCTACGTACATTTACTCGTCTTTTTCATAAGGAGACAGGACTTTCTTTTCGAGATTGGCGTCAAAAAGCGTGTTTAATGTATGCGTTAACCGCTTTAAAGAAAGGAGATTCAGTCACTGAGGTTGCTTTAGAGCTGGGTTATGAAAATCCGAGCGCTTTTAGTGCAATGTTTAATAAAGAGATGGGATATTCACCGAAATTGTTTTTAAAACGATTGAAAGAGTTTTAATAAAACAGATATATATAAGAGTAAACATAATTAGTGATAATGATATTTATCAGATACTTTTTAAGTCAAATTGCATTGTTCAAAAAAGAAACAAAAAAATTCCTTCCAATATCAGTGCGTTAAAACTTGATTAATAGAGAGTGAGGGGGGTAAAATGTAGCCCGTCCATAAGTCATGCTTTATCTTCCTACGTATGTTCCCTTAGTTAAATGGATATAACAAGCCCCTCCTAAGGGCTAGTTACAGGTTCGATTCCTGTAGGGAACGCTCTGAATCCATTCGTATTAGTTCGCCTTCGTTCGTAAAATCCCACAAAATTCAATATACACAATAATTTCCTTTCCGTTGTGGTTCTTATTAGTTCGTTGGAAAACCTCTATCTTTATTGGATAAATTTTTTCTCCAGCGAGATTTTACCCAAAATGTTAACTGTAAAGCAGACATCATCATTTAAAGCAAAAGATAAACCGTATAAGGGCTCTGGTGGTATCTATTTGTGTCGGTAACACATCAAACATTCAATTTCATGGACAATAAATAATTACTGCGATGGTAGAAAGTATTGTTTATGTAGCAATGAAGTCGATTGTAGAAAATCTTGGTATGAGTTGGTTGATTAAATCAAAAAAATCAATAAAAACAATGATAAATACAACTTTGTTCATATGAATATGGTCGTTATAGATAAAGAATTACGTAATATTTTATGTATGGCATTAAAGAAATTAAATGGTTGGCTGCTCAGGATTAACTCATCTAAGGTGAAAGAAGGTATCCGTAACTATTCCGACTATAGCCGAAATCAGACGATTGTTTTGCAATTATTATTAAATATACTGTGTTTGTATACAGTTATTGTGTGCAGTTGAATATAAAAAGGAATTTATATGAGTGATAATGAAGATAGAGATATTCGGATTGAAATAACCGATGGCGTCAGTAGTCATGATTACTATGATTATGATGAAGATGATAACTCAAATTACACAGATAATGACGATGAAGATCGAGACAGAAACGAAAGAGAAAGAGATATTCAAGATGCCTCTGATATTGATTTAAACCAATATCCTGAAAAGCTAGTAATGGCATCAGCTGGTCTCCCTGCTTTAGGTTTCCTTACCTATCAAGGTGTTCTTAGTTTTACATCAACTCCATTTGTTTCCGCTAATATTAAGAGTGTCTTTTCTAAGTCATTGACAGCGTTGAGAGCTAGTGCATTAGAAGCAATTTCTATTGCTCCAAAACTGGCTAGAGTTACAGGTGTCGGAATTGCAATCGAAGGATTGTGGCCAAGTAGTAATATTATGTCTACTCAAGCTGAAATGGCTCTGCTGGGAAAATACGGTGTTTTAGACAGAGATATTTTTGATAGAAATAAATCTCGTAAAGTTACAACCATGCCTGCTGATATTGTTACTAATCAAATTAGCAACATTGGTAAAAAAACATCATTAAGTATACATACTCAGGTTATGTCTGCTTTAGATAAGAATACTGGAAAGCAACGAACCATTGTATCAACGGGTCAGGCTATTAGTATTCCAATCGTAAAAGCAACAGCAACAAGCACACCTAATGTTTATACCGCTCCTATTATTGCAGGCGCAAAGTCAGTGCGTATTAGCGTTTCTGAAAACAAAGTAGATAAAAATAAACAGGTAGTCATCAACTCTAAGCCTAATGCTAGATATTATATTCCTTCATCTAAATTAAAGACTCATCATGCGATTGTTGATTTTGGCGGAAAGCATGAAGCTCTTTATGTCTCTATTATTGACGTTATTGATATAAATAATGAAAAGCAAATAGTGGAAAAAGAATGGGCTGAATGGTCGACTCTATATCCTTTAGAAGCCGCATTATTAGAACTTGAAGAAGCAAAAAAAAGATTAGCTGATATTGATAAACAATATCAGGCTCAAGTTGCTGTTATTAATAAACTCAAAGCCACGCCAGAAGGTTTGGCGTTAGCCGATCCTGTTAAAAATCCTCTTATTTATAAACAGGACAGCAAGCAATTAAAAATAACAAAACAAGAAGTTAAATTTAATGACAAAGAGTTATTAAAAGCAATTTTGAGTCGGCCTAATGACTATCCTAACATAGTTGTTCAAAAATTAGCTAAAGAGTCTATTAAGGGGCCTCAGTTATTTGCTGTTGCAGCTCTTTTAAGTGCTTTATGTGATTCAATTTTAAAAACCCACGCTCAAATCGAAGATGCAAAGAAAAAACTGGCTCCCATTCTCGAATCACGAAAAAAAGCAGAGGGAAAGAAAAAAGCTGCTGAGGATAAAGTTAAGATTGAGCAGGATAAAAAACGCCAAGGTGTTAGAGAAAAAGGTCATGATTATCACCCAGCACCTAAGACTGAAGAAATTAAAGGATTGGGAGAATTAAAACGAGGGAAAGATAAAACACCGAAACAAGGTGGGGGTGGTACTCGTAAGCGCTGGATTGGGGATAAAGGGCGTAAAATTTATGAATGGGATTATCAACATGGTGAAATTGAAGGTTATCGTGCAAGCGATGGTCAGTATCTTGGCGCGTTTGATCCAAAGACGGGCAATCAGTTGAAACCTGCTGATCCAAAACGTAATATCAAAAAATACTTGTAAGGATAATATTATGGGATTGAAAATTGATTTAACTTGGTTCGATAAAAAGACTGAAAGTTTTATTGGTGAAGAATATTCGGTCGATCTGGGAGATGACGATACGGTTATTGAACAGACTGTTAATCCGACAGAAAACATCATAAATGCAGGTAGCTTCGATGTTATTTCCGCATGGGTTCCTTACCTACAGAAATATATCAAACATAAAATTGAACTAAATAAATACGATTACCAGGTAGCATTTGATTATCGTGATAAGTGGTAATGAACAAACGTATATAATATTTATTCGTATCGTTTTGAAAGCCTCTTAGCGGAGGCTTTTTTGTTCCAAATGACGATCTAGAAAAATCAGTAAGTTAATCAGTCTTAACACACTCACCTTCAATAAAATCCTCTCCGTCATTTTCGTATTTCACCAGGCAACACTCTCCTCGTAAGCCATACCGACTAACTACACAGCGAACACCAGGTGATGAACTTGAGCTTTGGTATTTATTTTGTCTTCACTCGTAACTGGACACTTTCTCTAGCAAACCATCTTTAACCATGCTATCTAATGTTCTGCGGGTAGATTCGAGAATATTTTTCTTATCAAAAGGATCTATTTCTTTAAGCATCGCACTACTCTATTTTCAAATACTGCACTGAATTTCCATCTGGCAACTTCTTACTACTCTCACGATAAAACGCTAACCGTTCATTAAAGTACTCTCGCAAATGTGCCAGTTGTTGTTGTTCAACTTCGGACGCAACGACTGGCATGTTTAGACATTCTATATGCGACACCACTTGTGGCTAAATCGACATTAATCTTGTCTTTTTCTTCTTGAGTTAGATTAGCTAAGTTCATATCGGATCCAGTTAGTTTTTGGAGAGTATAGCGAGGAGGGGGATTAAAAATGAAGGGAGGGTATAAAAGTATCACCTTTCTCACAGGTTCGATCTACAAATTAACTTCACTTTTCTTGATTGGGTAAAATATTTTAAATTCTATAATTTCCACATATAAATCAATATCAACTCCATTGTTTGTGGAGTCTGTAGGGAACGCTATCTATTACCTATTTTGTAAATTTAGAAATTATTCCTAGAGCAGTGTTTATCAATCCACGCTATTATCGCTATTATTTTGCTTCCTCATTCAATAATCAGTAATAAATTTAGGTTTTTATATGGATATAAAATCAATTAATGATATTCGATATTTAAAGTTTTTATTTATTACTTATTTTTTTCTGCTGGTGGGGTGTAATTCTAGGCCTACTGATGTCCTCGTACCTCCTGAAAATTTTTATCAAGCTTCAGAAAAAGTTTATCGTTCAGGGCAACCAACACGCGGTGAAATGAAATGGTTAGAAGCCCAAGGTATCAAGACGATTATTAACTTACGTGAATATCATAGTGATAGTGATGATGTAAAAGGCACGCAACTAGAAACTTTTCACGTAAAAATGAACGCAGGTAGAATTAATGATAAGGACGTCATTGAGGTATTACGTAAAATAAATAGCACGTCTGATCCTGTGTTAGTGCATTGTTGGCATGGCAGTGATCGCACAGGGACTGTTATAGCAATGTATCGGCTAATATTTGAGAATTGGACAAAAGAGCAGGCAATCGCTGAATTAAGAAAAAAAGAATATGGCTATCACGAACTCTTTTTTCCTAATATTGTTCAATACTTAGAAGAAGTTGATATTTCCTCAATAAAACAACAAGTCTTTAATTAACAGGTTGCAGATAAATAAACTATTGATTTAATATGCTATTTAAGAAATGAAAATAGCGTATGCTAAATAATAAAGATGATCTTTATAAATTTATGTGGAAATAAAATGTCAGACAATCAGATTAACTTGATGTCAGAAATCACTTGCCCGTATTGTCATACTCTATTAAACCCCCTTGAAGGCGATTGTTGTGTGTTTTGTTCTTATGGAACAGTACTTTGCCCACCGATTCAAAAAGCAAAATTATCTGGAAAAACATCATGTGGTTGCCAATATGAGAGAAAATAATTATTTATCTATAACAGTTAAATAAAATAATTTTATATTCAAAGGTAAATTAAATATCAATTAATTTATTGGTTTGATTTTAAAAATATATTCTTGTTTAAAAAATAAATTACTGCTAGATTTTATTTAGTCTATTTATAAGGTTTATTTTTATGTCATATTTCACAACCTCTCCAGCAATTATTATTACCATCACTTAGTGGTGGGGATTGGTTGTATTAAGAACCCGCCAGATAAGCGGGTTTTTTTATTTTTAAACTCCTTATCTGGTACAAAGATAAAGATAAGGACAATAAATGTTTACTTCAGAAGAAGTTGATCAACATACCCAATCTCTAACGCAGCTAATTGTAAATGCAGACCAAGCTATTACTGACGAAAATTTTGAGTATCTAATGAGTTTTTATACTGAAAATGGCACGTTAGTGGTTAAAGATGATTTGCATGTTTCTGGTAAGCCTTCACTAAAAAAAGCATTTATGACAATTGCTGGATTTTTTAATCACTCATTACAAGTTTCTCAAGGAAGAGTGAAAGCTATTTTTGGTGAAGATTGTGCACTTGTTTTAGCACAAACACTTTTAAGTGCAAATATGCCAAATGAAGGAAAGTTTAATACAGTAAGAGAAGCCACTTATGTTTTTAAACTTATTAATGACCAATGGCTTTGTGTTATAGATAACTCTTATGGAACTGATTTATTAAAATCATCTTCTGATGCTCGTTTGCATTTTTTCTGTGGAAAAATTGCTTCTGGTAAATCAACGTTAGCAAAATCATTTGCTAAATCGCCCAGAACGGTATTAATCAATGAAGATGAATGGTTATCGCGACTTTATCCAAATCAAATAAAGACAGTAACTGACTATATTGAAAAAAGTGAGTTAGTGAAGGGGGTATTAAGCGAACATATTGCAGTTCTTCTTAATGCTGGAAATACCGTTATTATGGATTTTCCAGCGAATACACCAAAGCAGCGAAAATGGCTAAAATCATTAGCTGATAATACGGGAATGCCTTATTTATTTCATGTTTTGAAAGTAGAAAGTGCTGAGTGTAAAAAACGATTATCTTT
Source organism: Proteus sp. FZP2095 (assembly GCF_023701425.1). Lineage (NCBI taxonomy): Bacteria > Pseudomonadati > Pseudomonadota > Gammaproteobacteria > Enterobacterales > Morganellaceae > Proteus > Proteus sp. FZP2095. The sequence goes on along the minus strand of NZ_JAMQBJ010000001.1, from coordinate 1,593,875 downwards.
ACGTAATCAATCAGATGAGAATCCGTTTAAAACCACAGAAGTAGAGTTTGATTTTATTACACAGCATTTTTCGTACCCTGATCCAGAAGAGCGATTAGTGATAAAAGAATATAATTAAATAACATCATAGATTTTTATATTAGCCCATAATATTGGGCTAATATTTTAAATCAGCTCGATAAGATAATCACAAAAACCGAATTATCTTATAAGATCAAAGCCTAATAAAAGTACCACTTATCATGCATTGACAGTATTATGTGTAGAGTTTATGAATATGCGAACTATGATGCTGTCCATCATAAGATAATTAGCGGAGAACATTATGAAGTATCGCCTGTGCGGTGTTGCTCTTTCAGTCGCCTTACTTTCAGGATGTGCAAGTACCCCTAATAATGGGGAGGGGCGCTCTGACCCATTGGAAGGGTTCAACCGCCAGATGTTTGATTTTAACTACTATGTTTTAGACCCCTATATCTTACGCCCTGTTGCGGTTGTTTGGCGTGATTATGTGCCACCACCAGCAAGAAATGGCTTATCTAACTTTTTAGGTAACTTAGAAGAGCCGGCAAGTATGGTAAACAGCGTATTGCGTGGTGACTTTGAGAAGGGGGCAAAACATTTTGGTCGTTTCTGGATTAATACCGTTTTTGGCATGGGTGGCTTAATAGATGTTGCTGGTATGTCTAAAGAAACGATGGAAAAAGAAGTCCCAATGCGATTTGGTAGCACGTTAGGTCATTATGGTATGGATTATGGCCCTTATGTGGTTGTACCGGGCTATGGTAGCTTTACTGTCCGTGAAGAGGGCGGTGACTGGGCTGACTTAACGTATCCTATGCTGAGTTATTTAACATTTTGGATGTCAGCAGGTAAGTGGGCATTAGAGGGCATTGAAACACGGGCACAATTGCTCGACTCTGATGCGATTTTACAAAATTCTTCTGATCCATACTTAATGATGCGCGAAGCTTATTTCCAGCGTAACGACTTCCAAGCAGATGGCACTGTAAAAGAAAATCCTAATGCGAAAGCCATTGAGGATGACTTAGATTCTATCGATTAGTTTATTATCTTTGTTAGCTTGATGAATAAATAAAAAATGGTCTTAAAAAAGACCATTTTTTGTATAAAAAGCACAGTGAAAAATTAGAAACGGTAATTAAAGTTCATACCGTATAACCATGCTTTACCTGATGACTCGAATTCATAGGTAGGTGAAAGTGGTGTTTCAGCCAGTTTCTCTTTGATGGTGACTTTTTTACCGTGCATATACGCTAAGCCAACATCAACAGACATATCTTTGTTAAATGCGTAGGTTGCCCCTGCACTTAACCAGAAACGGTCTTGGTCAGGAATAGAAATTGAACGTTTATCAGCAGGAACAGGGCTGTCATCAAAAGCAATACCAGTACGGAATGTCCAGTTATCATCGTGATAATAGGTTGTACCTAAAGCAACACGCCATGCATCACGGAAGCCTTCTTCTTTCTTGAAGAGTTGCTGACCATCACTCTTACGAGTGGCTCTTAGCTCTTCGAAAGCACTCCAGCTTGTATAAGCGAAGTTATAGTGTACCGCCCATTTTGGTGCAACGCGGTGATAAGCGGCAAATTCCCAAATTTCAGGTAAATTAAGGTCAAGTTTACCTTTAATGGTTTCACCGTTAGTACCAATAATACCCATATCATTAAGTGCAGGCAGTGGTGGTAGATCATTTTGGTATTCACCATCTTTAAATTTCACTTTGACTTTAGAACGGTAAGTGAAACTAATACGGTTACCTTCGTCGAATTCATATAATAAACCGGCGTTCCAACCAAAGCCCCATGCATCACCCTTCAATTGAGCAAAGCGGTCACTTGGCGATAGGCTTGATAAATATTTACCTAATCCTTGATATTGAGGGTTTGAGCTATTTGATAATTTGGAACCTAAAACTTTACCTGCTTCACCCACATGACGAGTAATTTCAGCATCAGCATAAAGGGCATTTAACCCTAAACCAACACTAAATTGATTATTTACTCGATAACCTGCACTTAAGTTTAAGTTCATGGTTTTTAAATCGGTTTTACCACCGATGAGTCCTGCAGGATAATCGCTTGGAAAATCTGTTGCTAAACCAAAGTTTGTGGTACCTGATGCACCAATCGCCCATTTATCATTAATAGGGGCAACAAAGTGGATATTAGGGACTAATGCACTTGGTGCGATATCTTTTGCAGTGGTATCAGTGCCAGTGAGAGGTGATTTACCTTTAACATCAACGCCTGGATTAATAAGGATAGCACCGACAGAGAATTCAGGGCGATCGAACATGGTAAGTGCAGCTGGGTTACGGCTACCTACGCTTGCGTCATCGGCGATAACGCCTTCCCCTGAAAATGCACGCCCTAGTGCTGAAGTAGAATATTCATTTAACTGAAAACCGGCAGCGCCTGCTTGAGAGGAAATTGCTCCTACAATGGCAGCTAGTGCTGTGCGAGTAAACAGGTTTTTACGGTTCATGACCTAAACCCTCATAATTTTTTTAAGTTAGTAACTTCTGATTAGAAGCGCTGGATTTTAGGTGCGGTTGTCGTTATGACAAATCAGACCAGTTGATTAAGTATAAAGTTGATTACCCCAAATGTTGCAAGTATGTTTTGAAAATATTTCCATTTAGATTCAATAATTGAGATTTGGTTAACATATTTTTCACAAAATATGCCAATAAAGATGTTTTTGATTGTTAAGTAAACAGAATAATCAATTATTTTTGTAAAATTGTAATAAAATTTGAGCTAAAGCAGTTTATTTTATTTTTTTGCGATTATGATAGATAATTAACATTTCTTTCGTTGGGAGACTAAAATGGCAGACGCAATTAATCGTTGTAGTGCAGAAGAAACCGCTGCTTGCTGTTGTGTAGATGTGGGTACTATTATTGACAATAAGAATTGCACAGCGTCATATCAGCATGTCTTCGCTGATAAAGCACAAGCGCAAGCAATGTTAGATCAACTTAGTGCAAAAGCACAATCTATCGCTTCAGAGCCTTGCAAAATCGATCAACAATTTGCTGATGTTGATGGTGGTGTTCAACTTACCGCTGATTTTACATTCTCTTGTGAAGCAGAAAACCTAATTTTCCAGTTAGGATTACGTTAATCCTCTGAAATTAATAGATTTAAGGCTGTTGAAATTCGACAGCCTTTTTTATATCTCTCGTTCACCCCATTCTCTTTTCTATCATTATTGTTAAGTTTCAGACATTTAATCGAAATATTGAGCGCTAACTCCCACTTCTCGTAAAATGACGTTTCTGAAAGGTGAAATTTTTGTTAACACTATTGTCAGGTCAGACCTCTTTGGTGTTAGGAAATCATTTTGTCAGGAGCCGTTATGAAGTCATCAACGAACAGTGCTATGAAAGATCGCATCGCCATTATCAGCGGGCTACGCTTACCTTTTGCTAAACAAGCGACTGCGTATCGAGGAGTACCTGCAGTTGAATTAGGGCGTTCAGTGGTTCAAGAATTAGTGACTCGCAATGAAATTCCTCCCGAAATTATTGATCAACTTGTTTTCGGTCAAGTGGTTCAAATGCCAGAGGCACCTAACATTGCCAGAGAAATTGTTCTTGGCGCAGGGTTAAGTGTAAAAACTGATGCTTATAGTGTAACAAGAGCATGTGCAACAAGCTTTCAGGCGATTGCTAATGTTGCTGAAAGCATGATGGCTGGACATGTTTCTGTCGGTATTGCTGGTGGTGCAGACTCTTCTTCAGTTTTGCCTATCGGCGTTAGTAAAAAGCTTGCGGATGTTTTATTAAGCCTTAATAAGGCCAAATCATTAGGTCAGAAATTAAGTTATTTAAGCCAATTACGATTTCGTGATCTCCTTCCTGTGGCACCCGCAGTTGCTGAATATTCAACGGGGTTGCGTATGGGAGATACAGCGGAGCAAATGGCAAAGACTTATCATATTTCCAGAGTTGCTCAAGATGAATTAGCGCATCGTTCTCATCAATTAGCAACGAAAGCATGGGAAATGGGTAAATTAGATGATGAAGTCATGACTGCGTTTTTCCCACCTTACAAAGAAGGTTTTCATCAAGATAACAATATTCGTAAAAATTCAGTTCTTGATTCTTATGCCAAACTCAAACCAGCCTTTGATCGTCGCCATGGTAGTGTCACTGCCGCAAACAGTACGCCATTAACCGATGGCGCAGCCGCTGTATTAATGATGAAAGAATCTGTTGCCAAAAGTCTCGGTTATCAGCCTTTAGGTTATTTGCGTAGTTATGCTTTTACAGCGACAGATGTTTGGAAAGATATGCTATTGGGACCATCATATGCCACACCACTTGCGCTTTCTCGCGCTGGTCTTGCATTGAGTGATTTAACGTTAATTGATATGCATGAAGCTTTTGCTGCACAAACATTAAGCAATTTGACACTATTTGCCAGTGAGCGTTTTGCTAAAGAGCAACTAGGATTATCCAAGGCGATTGGAGAAGTGGATATGGATAAATTTAATGTGCTAGGCGGTTCTATTGCTTATGGGCACCCATTTGCAGCGACTGGCGCAAGAATGGTCACACAGACACTACATGAGCTTAAACGTCGAGGTGGAGGATTTGGGTTAACCACTGCTTGTGCGGCTGGTGGATTAGGTGCAGCGATGATTTTGGAGGTGGAATAATGGAACAACAAACAACACTAGAAAAATCATCTGTTTTTCAATTCTCAGTTCGTAATGACAAAGTAGGCATTATCACTATTGATGTTATTGGTGAAAAAGTAAACACACTAAAAGCAGAGTTTGTACAGCAGTTTCAAGATGTTTTAAAGCAGGCTCAGCAACACTCCGGTGTAAAAGGATTGATTATCACTTCGGGTAAAACAGACAGTTTTATTGCGGGTGCGGATATCTCCATGATTGCGGGTTGTAAAACCAAAGAAGAAGCGAGTGCATTAGCAAAAGCAGGGCAGGATCTTTTTACGCAACTTGAAAATTACCCATTGCCTGTTGTAGCGGCTATCAATGGTGCATGCCTTGGTGGAGGGCTTGAATTAGCCTTAGCCTGTCATGGACGAATTTGTTCTGATAATAATAAAACACGTTTAGGGCTTCCTGAAGTGCAACTTGGATTACTACCAGGCTCTGGCGGAACTCAACGTTTACCTCGTCTTATTGGTGTGACATCTGCGTTAGATATGATTTTAACGGGTAGACAAATTAATGCGAAACGAGCCTTAAAATTAGGCCTTGTAAACGATGTTGTCTCACAAGATATTCTATTAGAAGTTGCAGCTAAATGGATTTTATCAGGTAAAAAAGATCAGAAAAAACATTCGATAATGGATCGCTTTTGGGCAAATACGACTTTAGGTAGAAATATATTGTTTGGGCAAGCAAAAAAACGCACATTAGCCAAGACGAAAGGCCACTATCCAGCTGCAGAGCGTATTCTTCATGTTATTGAACGAGGCCTTGAGAAAGATATTCAAACAGGTTTTAAAGAAGAGGCTAATGCGTTTGGTGAACTAGCGATGACACCCGTTTCATCGGCATTAAGACATCTCTTTTTTGCCTCTACGGCACTTAAAAATGAAACTGGATCATCCGAGAAACCAGATAATTTACACCATATCGGTATTTTAGGTGGTGGATTAATGGGCGGTGGTATTGCTTTTGTGACTGTAACAAAAGGTAATTTACCAGCAAGAATTAAAGATATTAGCGATAAAGGAATTGCTCAGGCGCTTAATTATAGTTGGAAAGCGCTTTCAGCCAAAGTAAGCAAAAAAAGGTTATCTCCACGCGAACGTCAACGTCAAATGGGGCTACTCTCGGGTTCATTGGATTATAGCGGTTTTCATCAATCAAATATTATTGTTGAAGCGGTTTTTGAAGATCTGGCTTTAAAACAGAAAATGGTCGCAGATATCGAAGAAGTAGGAAAAGGTAAAATCATTTTTGCTTCAAATACCTCTTCACTTCCTATTCATAAAATTGCAGAAACAGCAAAATACCCAGAAAAAGTGATCGGGCTTCACTATTTTAGTCCAGTAGAAAAAATGCCTTTGGTTGAAGTTATTCCGCATGAAAATACCGATGAAAAAACGATTGCTACAACTGTAGCTTTTGCGAAAAAGCAGGGCAAGGTTGCAATAGTTGTTGGTGATAAACCAGGATTCTATGTTAACCGTATTCTTGCTCCTTATATCAGTGAAGCATTGACATGCTTAGTACAAGGAGAACCTATTGAGAATATTGATAAAGCACTTGTTCAGTTTGGTTTTCCCGTAGGGCCTATTCAGTTATTGGATGAAGTGGGTATCGATATTGGCACAAAAATAACACCAATATTAGTGAATGCATTTGGTGACAGATTTGCCTCTCCTCCTGCTGTGGATGCCATTATTGCTGATGATAGAAATGGTCGTAAAAATGGACGAGGTTTTTATCTTTATGCAAAACATGCATTACCTTTTTCTTTAAGTAAAAATAAAAAACAGCCTGATCCGGCTATATATCGGTTATTACGAATTAAACCTAAAAGCCAATTATCTTCCTCTGAAATTACGGAGCGTTGTTTATTATTAATGTTAAATGAGGCCGTTCGTTGTTTAGATGAAAATATTATAAAGCAACCACGAGATGGTGATATTGGTGCTGTATTTGGTATCGGTTTTCCTCCTTTTTTTGGTGGTCCATTCCGTTATATGGACAGTATGGGAACAACAAAAGTGGCAGAAAAGCTCAATCAACTTGCCGATAAATACGGAGAAAAATATCGCCCTTGTGAGCGTTTAGTCGAAATGGCTAAACGAAATGAACGTTTTTACGATTAAGGTCATCACTTTACCATTGCTTTTTCCTTTTGTGACACTTGTTTTGATTGAGGCGCTTAGGCGCCTTTTTTCTTGTACTTTTTGCGTCAGATTAATAATTGATGAATTTTTAATGGAAAAAGAGGTCGAAAGTGTTAATGATAGCCAGATATGGCAAAATAGTTATTTGAAAATAAATTTAAAAACGAAATTTTTTAAAATAAAATTCTGAAAATGATGTTGATTTGTAAACCAACGGCATGATCTTAAAAAGATTAATAATGCTATTGCAATTAGGGTATTGAAGATTTTTATATGGGGATATATTGATTTAAACTGAATTAAATTAAGTATCTTAAAACTGTAAATACCAGTAATTACAAAAATAAAATAGGTTTGATAATTTACTATGCAAATTTTTATTATGCGCCACGGAGAAGCGGCTCTTGATGCTGCCAGTGATGCACTAAGACCACTGACTGAGCGTGGAAAAAGTGAATCAATAAAAATGGCTGAATGGATGATAAAGCAAGGACATATAATTGATTATGTTTTAGTCAGCCCTTATTTACGTGCTCAACAGACATTGGATGCAGTAAAAGCAGATTTAGCGCTCCCTAATAAAATAGAAACAGATGATGGACTTATCCCAGGAGGTAATCCTTCACATGTTGCACATTACTTACGTGCCTTGGGTGATATAGGATATAAAAATATTCTTGTTATTTCTCACTTACCTTTAGTGGGTTATGTTGTCGCTGAACTCTGCCCTGCGGTATGTGCTCCTATGTTTTCAACATCAACCATTGCCTGTGTTGATTTTGATTTATCAAAAGGTGCAGGGGAGTTGCTATGGCAAGTATCACCCTCAACATTGAAATAAAAATTTAAATCAACTAACTAAGTAAATAATTAACACCTTATTTCACCCGATAGGTGATTTAAGGGTTAATGCAATAGAATTTTTGAGGTTTAGCGGCGAGCAATATCGTCGTTTTCTACGAGTACTAATAATGCGGCATCACCTCCCCATTCTTTAGGGGCTTGATGAAAAGCAATTACATCAGGGTGTTGTGCTAACCAAAGAGGTGTTTGTTGTTTTAAAATATGTTTGCCATGCCCATGCATAATACAGGCACAATAAACATGCTCTCGTCTACATGCCGCAATCAATGCGCCAATCTCTTGTTTTGCAATTAACTGTGTTAATCCGTGCAAATCTAGAAAAAACTCAGGTACATAATCACCACGACGTAGCTTTTTTAATTCATAAGCATTAGCGCCTTCCCTTAAATAGCGCATTGGGCCTTCTGTGGCTAAGTTAGGCTGAAATTCATCTGAAAAATAATAAGAGGCATCAACTTGCTCTTGTTGCAGACGTTCAGGCGCGTAATGTGTCACTTTTTTACGTTTTGGCGAATGAAGTATTTTATCTTGAGGTAATTTCTTAGTACCTTTTATCATCTCCTGAAACAACTCAATTTCAGAAGGAGGTAATGAAAATTTTTTATTCATTTTTTACGATTCTTCATAGTGTTACTGTCTTTATAAGGCAATAGTACATGAAATAGTGTCAGAGATAAAAAAGTATAGGCCATAAATTTAGCGTAAAAAAAAGCAGGGAATTTACCCTGCCGAAATAGTCACATAGTTAGCAAATATAGGCTAGTTAATAAGTTGCTCTACTTATAATATCTGTGGAACATAAAATATTACTATATCTTCAGGTTTCGATAAAAAACGATAAAAAGATATTTAAATAGTCTTTTAAATTAGTTATTTGCTTTCAAGTGACTGCATATTGAATGAAAAACATCTATAGGCGCATTTTGGTACACAGTTAATTCTTTCATACTCTAAGTATGGTCTAGTTTCATTTTCTTGCTAATGAAAGTTAAATTAAAAGTATAAAACGCTAATCTTTATTTATGAATAGATCATAAATTTTGCTTTTGATTACCTGATTGAAGTTTAAAACCATAATAAGTGTATGGGTATGATCAAGATAATAATAATGTAGTGATGTTTTTTTATGGTTTCCCGCTGATTTATCGCAATCTTCATGGCAAACTACAGACTTTCTATTTCTTCAGAGGACAACAGTTTTGGATATAACACTAAAAGAGGAAGCGGTTGCTGATCTAAGCACGATCCTAGATATGTTACGTTGGGCTATGAGTCAGTTTAATTCATCTGATATTTACTATGGTCATGGCACAGATAACGCGTGGGATGAAGCATTACAGCTGGTATTACCAACCATTGCACTTCCTTTAGATATTCCAGATGCACTGTTATCAACTAAGTTAACAACTTCTGAAAAAATGGAAATTATTACGCTTATCGAAAGCCGTATTGAGCAAAAAATCCCAGTTCCTTATTTAACGCATAGCGCTTGGTTCTGTGGTCACGAATTTTATGTTGATGAGCGTGTTCTTATCCCACGCTCTCCTATTGGTGAATTAATTAATAATCATTTTGATGGTTTAATTCAGCAAGAACCAACTCGTATTCTTGATTTATGTACTGGAAGTGGCTGTATTGCTATTGCTTGTGCTCATGAATTTGAAGATGCTGAAGTTGATGCGGTTGATATTTCTGAAGATGCACTGGAAGTAGCTGAATTTAATATTGAAAACCACGGTTTAGTGCATCGTGTTTATCCAATGCAGTCAGATTTATTTAATGCCATTGTTCCAACACCTTACGATATTATTGTGACAAATCCTCCGTATGTTGATGTTGAAGATATGGGCGATTTACCTGATGAATACCAAGTTGAACCTGAGTTAGCATTAGCTTCAGGTATCGATGGTCTTGATATTACAAGACAAATTTTGCTAAAAGCGCCTGAATATCTGAGTGAAAAAGGTATTTTAGTGTGTGAAGTGGGTAATAGTATGGTTCATTTAATTGAGCAATTCCCTGAGGTTCCATTTACATGGCTTGAGTTTGAAAATGGTGGGCTCGGTGTCTTTATGCTGACTCGTGAACAGCTCATCGAATATTCAGCGTGTTTTTCTACTGATAAACATTGATGTAACAGCAATGAGACGGTAGATTGTTATTTATCACAAATAACATATTGATAACATCACACAGTAAAAGATAGGAATAAAGGGATGGCAGGAAACAGTATCGGACAATTATTCAGAGTCACTACTTTCGGTGAGTCTCATGGTATTGCATTAGGTTGCATTGTTGATGGTGTGCCTCCTGGATTACCTTTAACAGAAGCTGACTTACAAATTGATTTAGATAGACGTAGACCCGGAACATCGCGTTATACCACTCAACGCCGTGAACCTGATCAAGTACGCATTTTGTCAGGTGTATTTAATGGTGTTACAACAGGAACAAGCATTGGTTTATTGATTGAAAACACTGATCAACGCTCCCAAGATTACAGTGAAATCAAAGATGTTTTTCGCCCTGGTCATGCTGATTATACCTACGAGCAAAAATATGGTTTGCGTGATTATCGTGGTGGTGGGCGCTCTTCTGCACGAGAAACTGCAATGCGTGTTGCTGCTGGTGCAATCGCTAAAAAATACCTAAAAGAGAAAATGGGTATTGAAGTAAAAGGCTATCTTTCTCAGCTAGGCCCAATTACTTGTGATCTAGTTGATTGGTCTATCGTTGAAACCAACCCGTTTTTCTGCCCAGATCCTTCTCGTTTAGAAGCACTTGATGAATACATGCGTGCGCTTAAAAAAGAAGGCAATTCGATTGGTGCAAAAGTGACTGTGGTTGCAGAAGGTGTACCAGCCGGATTTGGTGAGCCTGTTTTTGACAGACTAGATGCAGATTTAGCACACGCGTTAATGAGTATTAATGCAGTTAAAGGAATTGAAATTGGTGATGGTTTTGGTGTTGTAACCTTAAAAGGCACTGAAAATAGAGATGAAATCACTAAAAATGGTTTTACTAGCAATCATGCAGGTGGCATTTTAGGTGGGATTAGCAGTGGTCAGCCTATTGTTGCTCATATCGCTTTAAAACCAACATCTAGCATTACTATTGCAGGAAAAACAATTAATCGTGATGGTGAAGAAGTCGATATGATAACCAGAGGTCGTCATGATCCTTGTGTGGGAATTCGCGCTATCCCTATTGCAGAAGCAATGATGGCAATTGTATTGCTCGATCATGCATTGCGCCAACGTGGTCAATGTGGTGATGTTGTACCTCCGCTAATGCAATGGTAATCATTCTACATCAATAACGTGGTCGATAAACTGTTGTAAGTTTGATGTTCGCTTTAAAGGTGTGAGCGCCTAATTTTATTATGCTCAGATCGTGTTGCTGTGGTTTTTTAAAATAATGAGATAAACACAGCAACGCGTCCTTCATTCCTAATAATTCGGATAGATAAATGGATTGGCTCTTTTCAGATGGCATCTACCTTCTTCTCTTCTGTGTTGCTTTAATCGCAGGTTTTATTGATTCAATAGCTGGTGGCGGTGGATTAATCACCATTCCAGCTTTGTTATCTGCGGGGATCCCGCCAGTTCAGGCTCTCGCAACAAATAAATTACAATCAGTAGGTGGCTCGTTCTCGGCTACGCTCTATTTTATACGTCGAAAGGTTATTGATTTAAAAGCGCAGCGATTTGCAATTTTAATGACTTTTATTGGTGCAGTTTCTGGTGCAATGTTAGTGCAGTTTATTAACCCCGAAATTCTTAAACAAGCGCTTCCTATTCTTACCATTGCCATTGGCCTCTATTTCCTTTTTACTCCATCAATAGGTGCTCAAGACAGTAAACAACGCATTGGTTACTATACTTTTGGGGCAATATTAGGCGGCGGTGTCGGTTTTTATGATGGTATTTTTGGACCTGGTACAGGTTCTTTTTTCGCTTTAGGTTATGTCATGTTACTTGGATATAATCTTTCAAAAGCGACTGCTCATGCTAAATTGCTCAACTTCACCTCTAATTTTGGCTCTTTACTGTTTTTTATTATTGGTGGGCAGGTTATTTGGACTATTGGTTTAGTTATGCTTTGTGGGCAATTTATTGGTGCTCGCTTAGGTGCAGGTTTAGTATTAACAAAAGGGCAAAAATTAATAAGACCTATGCTGGTCATTATCTCCTTTTTGATGAGTATCAAACTCATTCATGACAATCATGGCGATACTATTGCACTTTGGTTTTCTGCACTTTTTAATTAGGAATAGATGGTTTTTAAATGTCAGCACATCATTATCAACAGTTAATTGATATCTTTAATCAATGTTTTAGCGAAAGTTTTCAAACTCGTTTAGTTAAAGGGGATGATGAGCCGATTTATTTGCCTGCAAATGAAGAGACGCCTTATCACCAAATCATTTTTGCTCATGGCTTTTATGCCAGTGCTTTACATGAAATATCACATTGGTGTATTGCTGGAGAGGCTCGCCGCCAACAAGTTGATTATGGTTACTGGTATTGTCCAGATGGACGAGATGAAACCACTCAAGGACAGTTTGAAGTTGTAGAAATCAAACCTCAAGCATTAGATTGGTTATTTTGCCAAGCTGCTGGTTATCCTTTCAATGTCAGTTGTGACAATTTAGAAGGTAACTTTGAGCCTGATCGTTATGAGTTCAGAAATAAAGTTAGAGAACAAGTACTCGCTTATTTACGAGATAAAAACACGCCACCTCGTGCACAGCTATTTATTAATGCGTTACATTTGTTTTACAATACCCCAGAGCTAACCGAAGAGATGTTTCCTTATCAGGAAAATCCTTTAGTTAATTAAGGATTGCGAGAATAACTATCGCTTATCCACTGTGAAGGTTTTACCCTATAGGGTGGAGTCTGAAGTAGTAAGGTTGCTAGAACACATGTATTTATGCTCTGTTAATACAGGGTAGATATAAAAATAGCAACATTATATATTGAGGATAAATAATGCTTTCTGAGTATGAAGCGTACTTATTAGATAAAATTGACAGCCGTGTTGAACATGCCACTGATGATGAATTATTTGCAGGTGGATATTTACAAGGCCATATTACACTGGCTATTGCTGAACTTGAGCAAGAAAATAACACACAGTTAGAAGCGTTAAGAGCGCGTGTAGAAGAGAGCATTCAAAAGGCGATAAAAGCAGGTGAGCTTTCACCACCTGACCAAGCGTTAGTTTTATCTACTTGGCATGATTTAGTTAACTCAATTAATTAATCCTGCATGTCTTTTAAGAGAACAACCGGCATAAATCGGTTGTTTTTTCTTTCTTAATATCTTATTAAAATCACAGTCGTTGAGTCATATTTAAGATATTTACTGTTGAATTAGGTTGGTTTTTATACAAAAATTGATCTTTACTATTTATCAATTGTTTTTATTTGATTTTTCAAAGTCGATGTATCTCTCATTGATTAAGCATAATAGTGCTATCTTTTGTAACTCCTTGCCATTTCTGTAAAATTACTTTTAAATGTTTTTTAGGAATGTTTCTCGGGATGCAAATGATTTGCATAGAATATTTATGATAAGGATAACGATACGATGAAAAATTTCTTTAAAATAGGCCTACTGACTAGCGCAATTTTATTTTTATCGGCTTGTGATCAATTTGATTTAGATAATAAAAAAAATAAGTTTTACTACAGTAATCCAAGCGAAAAAGTCATTAGTTTTAGTGTCGATGATAAAGAATATCAGGTTGAACCGGGTAAAAATGGTTATATAACGCTGTCACCTGGTGAGCATAGTTTAAAAGATAGTGCCGGTAATGATGCTCGATTTATGGTTTATGACCAGAATAATGGTGGCATACTAAATCCTGATAATTTTATGTATTACACTCTTTCAGAAGTTTATGCAGTAAAGGGAAAAACAGATCAATTTAAACCTGTCGATTACCCCGTTATTATTAATGGTTATGAATTTGAACTTCCAGTGCGTAGCACTAATGCCACATTAATCGATGGTAATATCTTTCAGTGTACTTATGCCTTAGGCGAGCCATTTCCTAATGAAATCCGCACTCGCAATAAAAATAATAATGGTGGCATAAAAAATAAATGCTTTGATAAACCAGAATTTATTAAATATATTTCAGCGGAATACAACAAAGACTTAGAGCCTTTTACTCAAGAAGATGAATATAACGATTCTGTTAATCTGGATTTAGACTATATGTTACCGACAGCAGAATTTACTGATCCTGATATTCAAGCTGAAGCAGAAGAGCTTGTTTCATTATTAAATCAAGTTCAAGAAAGTGAAGATCCGAAGATCCATAACAGACTAAAAGATAAACTTCATAAGGCGACACTTGCTGTTGTTAGCGCTTATAGTAACCGTGTGGTGAAGGATTCAGTGGAAGACAATATATACTATAATCGTTTTATTATAGAGACTCAGAAGTTTCAATCTTACGGTATATTACCTAAAGATTAACGACTTAAAAAATAAGAAGCTGTTTAAGTATTAACATAAGCCATCCAACAGGATGGCTTTTTAATAAATTAAGCATAAAAGTATAAAAACACCTAAGCTGGAAACAGAGATGACAACAACACAAAACAAAATAAAAAATAACGATATTACGATCCGTCAAACACAAATCGATGATGCCACTACATTGCCTGCTATTGAGCAATCAGCAGGACAGCTCTTTAGTACTTTAGAAGACTTACGTTGGATAAGTGAAAGTGGCGTACAAAGTGTTGAAAAACATTTAGCGTTTATTGATCAGCAAGGGCATTGGGTAGCAGTTAATAGTGATAATGAACCAGTTGGTTTTATCATGACGACTGATTTACCAGAAAGCTTATTTATCCATGAGCTCTCAGTGAGCCAAGATTGGCAAAATAGGGGAATTGGTAAGTTACTTATTCAAAAAGTAAAAGATGAAGCAAAAGTACATAAGTTTGACTCTGTTACGTTGACAACATTTCGCCATGTTCCTTGGAATGCACCGTATTATCAACGTTTAGGTTTTTCTATTTTGTCAGAAAGCGAGATCCCTCATTCTTTGCAAGAAATCTTAGACGATGAAGTGGAAAGAGGGGGTTTTGTAAAAGAAACGCGCTGTGCAATGAAGTTTGAGGTTTAGCTTCTCTTTGGAAATGGTGATCTCGGGTATAATAGTAAGATAATAAAAAAGTAAAAAAATAAGCAACCGAGGTTGGTTGCTTATACATTTATTCCACTTCAATCGGCTTTCCACGCAGTAATGGTCTTACCCAAAAACGATTAGGGTGTAAGGCATTCAACACATTATCTTCAACTGGAAACGGTTCGCCAAATATTTGGCTTGCAAGAATTTCAGCCGATAAAGGTGCCGAACACAATCCACGAGAGCCTAATGCACTGATAATATAAAGTTGATGATAAACAGGGGCTAAAGCTGGCGTTTGTTTTCTACGTTTAAATCTATCTAAATGTGTGTATGCCACTCGTAGTTTTTCAAAATCAGGTACTTCACCTAATAACGGTAAGTGATCGCGTATAGTACAACGAATACCTACTCGAGCTTCATTTCGACTAAAATCAACGTCTTTAACCCAAGAGGCTTTTGCTAAACATTGTGTAAGATGAGCTTGGTTATTTTCTTGCTCTTGCGTTGAGACTGCTAAATCTAATCTATCGCGACGAAAGCTTGCTCCCACACAATGCAAATTATCTTGGTGATCAACAGGAGTGAAATAGCCATCATAACAAAGCACAGTTTTTAGTTTTGATAATGTCTTTGTTGTTGGAATATGGCTAACTTGCCCTCTAACTGCGCTAATAGGTAATTTTTCACTTTGAGTAAAGTCTGTAATTCGATGCCCATTTGCCAAAATAACGCAATCATGTTGTGATTGAAATTGTGTTGTACTTTTTCCATCGTGATGAACAACCTTTAAGTGCCAAGATGCTTCTTGTGCACTTATTTGAGTAACTTGATGATTAAATCGCAATGTTAATCCTAATTGTTCAGCATATTTTAATGTATTGATTGTGAGTTCAGTCGGTGAAAGCCAGCCCGCTTGTGGGTAAAACAAAGCATCATAATTAACGTCTAATCCACTGATATTATTGACTTCGTCTTCATCGAGGTAACACGCTATTTGAGTAAATGGTATGGAGTTATCGATAATTCTCTGTACTTTTTTACGAATTTTTTCGTTATAAATAATTTGAGCAACGCCAGACCATTGATGTGAAAAAGGAATACCTGCTTTACTTAGGTTGTCATAAGTGCGATGAGCAAATAAAAATGCGTTTGTAAAAAATTGTTCTAGTTCATCGGATTTGCCATTAAGTAAAGGATATAACACACCTTGTCGATTACCGGAGGCATTAGTTGCGGGTTGGTTATCTTCACAATACAAGGTGACACTGGCACCTCTTTTTAGGCAGGAAAGCGCGGTTAATGTACTGGCAATGCCACCGCCTATAATTGCAATGTTCTGTGCTTTGGTTGCACTTGGTCTGGCATAGTAAGGGAGAAATTCAGGAGATGGGGGATGTGGAAAAACACCTGTCAGCATCTCTCTTTTTTGGCCAAATCCTTTGATTTTATTTATCTCAAAACCAACACTTTGCAAACCTCGCTTGACAATCCCTGCGGCAGTAAACGTTGCAAATGTACCGTTTTCCCGCATTGAATCAGCCATCGATTGAAAGAGAGTTTCGCTCCACATTTGTGGGTTTTTAGAAGGCGCAAAACCATCTAAGAACCAGGCATCCACTTTATTATGTAGTGCTTGGCGAGTTTGGGGTAACAAGATATTGATATCACCAAACCATAAGTCCAGTGTAATTGCTCCATCAGCAAGAATAATGCGATGGCAACCTGCAATGGCTAATGGCCATTGAGAACAAAGTGCTTGTGAATATTTTTCCAGTTCAGGCCAATGGCAATGTGCAGATTGTAAGTCACTTTTTGTAAGAGGGAATTTCTCGAAACTAACATAATGAAGACGTTTTAAACGAGAGTCAGGGGATGTTTGCCTAAATTGATCGAAAGCTTGCCACAGTGTTAAAAAATTAAGCCCAGTACCAAATCCTGTTTCTGCGATAACACATTCAGAGCGTACATGTGTACCAAAACGTGATGGAAAATAATTTCCATGCAAGAACACATGTCGAGTTTCTTCTAGACCGTCTTGGTTTGAAAAGTAAATATCGCCAAATTGTTCAGAGATAGGTGTACCAAGTTCATTCCAACTTAAAGACGCAGTATTTATCGGGCTATTATTCACGGAACTGCCTGTATTTCTCGAAAAAATTAACTAATATCTTAGCGCCGTTAGGTTGCTTGTGCCAGCCTTAAAGGGGAAAGTGTTTTATTAGCTTATCTGTATTTTTGTAAAAAAGATCCTGATCGGACTTGTTCGGCGTACAACTGTACGCTAAAGTGCTACTCAGAAATCCCGCAGCTACAACTATTATTGTAAAGAGGTATGAATGAAGCGCGCAGTGATCACGGGTCTGGGTATTGTTTCGAGCATTGGTAATAACCAGAAAGAAGTGCTGGATTCTTTAAAAGAAGGTCGTTCCGGGATAACTTTCTCAGAAGAATTTAAAGAGATGGGGCTTCGTAGCCACATTTGGGGCAACGTTAAGCTTGATACTGAAGGTCTTATTGACCGTAAAATCCGCCGTTTTATGAGCGACGCATCGGTTTATGCCTATTTATCTATGCAAGAGGCGATAGCTGATTCAGGTCTGACTGAAGACCAAGTTTCTAATATTCGTTCTGGCTTAGTCGTTGGTTCTGGTGGTGGTTCTCCACGTAACCAAGTCCAAGGTTCTGATGGCATGAGAGCAAAAGGTCTACGTGGCGTAGGCCCTTATATGGTAACTCGTGCAATGGCATCAGGTGTTTCAGCTTGTTTAGCAACACCTTTCAAAATTAAAGGCGTTAACTATTCAATTAGTTCAGCTTGTTCAACATCGGCTCACTGTATTGGTCACGCCGTTGAGCTTATCCAATTAGGCAAACAAGATGTTGTATTTGCTGGTGGTGGTGAAGAGTTAAGTTGGGAAATGACCTGCGAATTTGACGCAATGGGCGCACTCTCAACTAAATATAACGAAACTCCAACCAAAGCTTCTCGTACTTACGATAAAAACCGTGATGGTTTTGTTATCGCAGGTGGTGGCGGTATTGTGGTTGTTGAAGAGCTAGAACACGCATTAGCGCGTGGTGCACATATCTATGGTGAAGTCGTAGGTTATGGCGCAACGTCTGATGGTGCAGACATGGTTGCTCCTTCAGGCGAAGGTGCGGTGCGTTGTATGCAAATGGCGATGCAAGGTGTTGATAAAGTTGATTATATCAATACACACGGTACTTCAACGCCAGTTGGTGATCTAAAAGAGCTTGAAGCTATCACAGAAGTGTTTGGCTCGCATACACCAGCTATCTCAGCAACAAAAGCAATGACTGGTCATTCATTAGGTGCGGCTGGCGTGCATGAAGCAATTTATAGCTTACTGATGTTAGAGCATGGATTTATTGCACCAAGCATCAATATTGAAGAATTAGACGATAAAGCAATGGGTATGAACATCATTACTCAACCAACAGAACAGAAACTGGAGACTGTAATGTCAAATAGCTTTGGTTTTGGTGGTACAAATGCTTCACTAGTCATGAGTAAATATAAAAAATAGTTAGATATACTTATATTTTCTTATTAAAAAAAGCAGGCTTCATTAAAATGGAGTCTGCTTTTTTATTTTAAATTTATTATGCATAATAATTTATTATTCTAATAAAGATATCTTTCGAATAAAAATCATTAAAAAAAGATTATATAAATAACGATTAAAAATACCGTTCCTAATAGTTACTCATTTTATTATTCTAATAAAATAGACTGCTTTTGTTAATTTATTGTTTATATTGAGAAAATTAAATTAGGTTTATTTTATTTCAATCGTTTAATTTAATTTTACCCAAAACCATTAAATGTTTTGTTTTATATAGGGTTAGGATAATGGAAAGGTTGAATAAGACAAAAAGAGCGTAAAAAATTGATCTGGATTATTTTATTACAAATAAATAGGAGCTATTTAATATAAAAGTTGGTAATGTTTGCCACGGATACTTGTATTACTTTATATTTTATACTTTGATTTCTTGTGTCAGTTTTATTTATTAAACCTAACATTATGAATGTGACCGGCTAAGAATTTAGCCGGCATTTTTTATTGTTGTCTTTTTGACATTGACTCACATCTCCTGGCGACAATCTGCTTTTTTCTGAGCAGACTGACGTCGGAAATTCAGTGGCGTTCTGAGTTGTTGCACTAAGAGCACGCCAAGTAACACAATACCACCCCCCACTAAGTGATAACTATGCATTTCTTCACCAAGAAGCGCGATAGCGATCATTGCAGTAAATAATGGCATTAGGTTCATAAAAATAGAGGTCGTATTTGCATCTAATTTCATCACACCTAAAATCCACAAATAAGGTGCAAGAATAGAAGCACCGATACCTGCGAAGACAACTAATCCAATATTATCTTTTGTTAACGCAACACTCTCGGCAAGAAAGAAGTTTGGCAATAATAACAGAACACCAAATCCAATTTGCACATAAAGTGATTGCCAGTTAGGTAGTGTAATTGACCAGCGTTTTGTTAATACGCCATAGAGGGCGTATGACGCCGAAGCAATAAACATCATCAGTTCACCATAACCCAAACCTTGGGAAAGCAACTGAGAAGGTTCGCCACGGCTAATTAGCCAAACTAAGCCACTAATTGAAAGTACTGTGCCTAAAACAATACCTACTGTTGGTACAACACGTAAAACAAAAATACTAATGATAACGGTTAATAATGGGATGAGAGAGTTCAAAATCCCCATAAATGTTGCACTAACATAATGCGCTGCATAATAAGCTAAACTTTGGTACATCACCATCCCCAATGCACCAAGAATAAATAATTTCCACCAATATTGTTTGACGGTTTTACGATGATGCCAAACTGGCATGATCAAAAAAGGAGTCATAATTAAAAAGGCGAGGAACCAACGATAAAAAGAGATTGCAGCAGGATCGATAACAGACGCGGCTGCTTTATTAACGACTGCATTAATGGACCAAATTAGTACCGCTAAAAGCGGAAAAATTGCGTTTTTCATTATTCTCACATCTATTTTTAAACCAGGTCGCTATTGTAAGCCTGTCTGATTAGATATATATAATGAAAACCAGACAAGTGATAGGCCAATAAAGACAACATGACAAGAGAACAACATAAAGATGACAATTGAACAACAAAAAATGCAATGGTTATTGTCTGATCCAGATACGGTTCGATTTCGTGATGAGCAACTATTAGCTGAAACAGAGTTTGTTTATCATCAACATGATTTTGGTCAGCTACTTTATGTAATTTCTGGTGTTATGGATTTAGAAGCTGGGGGACAGCGATTTTTGGCGCCACCAGAGTTTAGTGTATGGATCCCCAAAAATGTAGGGCATGCCAGTTACAATAAAAAAACGCTCTCTTTTAAGGTGCTAGATATCGCGCCAAATTGGTGTGAAGGATTGTTAGATAAACCTTGTTTGATTCAATTGAGTGCTATTTTTTCAACCATATTTTCTGACTTTTTCCATCGTGGTGTGTGTAAACCACAAACAGAAGAAGATTTTCGCTTAGCCCAAGTACTGATTGATCAACTTAAAGCTTCACCAATACATCATACTTATTTACCTTCCTCTAAAGATAAATTACTTGCCCCTATACTTTCTGTGTTAGAGCAAAATCCGGCAGATAACACCTCGTTAGAAGAATGGGCTAAAAAACGTTATACCTCAGAAAGAACACTTTCTCGTCGTTGCCAACAGGAATTAGGTATGTCTTTTAGCGAATGGCGTAAACGCCTACGCTTTTTACATGCAATTTCTTTATTAGAGCAAGGGAAAAGTGTGAATGAAATTGCATTTGATGTGGGATATAGCTCCTCGTCTTCATTTATTGCGATGTTTCAACAGTTTGCTGGCACAACACCAGAACGTTTTCGTCGATTACCCAATTGTTAAGCCTTCTTTTCATATATTTACTTAAAATCTAGGCGGATTTTACTGTCAATAATAGGCTTTGCTGTGAATAAGTGGCAAAATAGACCGCTTAATTTTGTTTTTCGATTGATTGCTTACACACATAAACACCAAATCAGTGAGATAACACCGTGAAAATTCTGGTTGATGAAAATATGCCTTATGCGGAACAACTTTTCCGCCAATTAGGTGAGGTAAAAGCTGTTTCTGGTCGCCCATTACCTACTGATGAGCTTAATGATTCTGATGCCTTAATGGTGAGATCAATTACCAAAGTCAATGAATCCTTATTATCAGGCAAGCCAGTGAAATTTGTTGGAACTGCGACTGCGGGTTTCGACCATGTCGATATTGCATGGTTAGAGCAACAACAAATTGGTTTTTCATCTGCCCCAGGTTGTAATGCTATAGCGGTTGTTGAATACGTATTTTCTGCACTGATGATGCTAGCAGAGCAAGATAGCTTTCAATTAACCGATAAAGTTGTCGGTATTGTTGGTGTGGGAAATGTGGGGGGGCGATTAGCAACACGCCTTCGTGCATTAGGTGTAAATGTTTTACTTTGCGATCCACCAAGAGCGGATAATGGTGATGATGAAGAATTTCACCCATTAGAAACATTGTTAGAAAAAGCAGATATTCTAACCTTCCATACACCTCTCAATAAATCAGGCCCATACAAAACTTATCATTTAATAAATGAGAGCAATCTCGAAAAATTACCTGAAGGACGCATTTTAATTAATGCGAGCCGTGGCGAGGTTATTGATAATCAAGCATTATTGTCTGTACTTAAGAGCGGCAAATCCTTACGCGTTATATTGGATGTTTGGGAGCCAGAGCCAGATCTTTCCATTGATTTATTAAATAAAGTTGATATCGCAACACCGCATATTGCAGGTTATACCTTAGAAGGTAAGGCACGCGGCACAACTCAAGTTTTTGAAGCTTATTGTGATTTTATTGGTCAACCTCAACATGTTGAATTATCAACATTGTTACCTGCGCCTACTATTTCTACCATTTCTGTGCAAGGTGAGTTAACACAAACACTTTTAAAACAACTTATTCATCTTGTTTATGATGTGCGTCGTGATGATGCTCCATTACGAAAAGTGGCAGGAATAAAAGGGGAGTTTGATAAGTTACGCAAATTTTACCCTGTACGCCGTGAGTGGTCTTCACTACACGTTATTTGTGACAATCAAACCACTGTCGACACATTAAATGCAATAGGCTTTAGCGCTACACACAAATAAAGCAAAATATTATTTTAAAAATTTTATGGTATTGGAGGATATCTTATGGGAGAAGGTTGGAATATTGCAGTTGTTGGTGCAACAGGTGCTGTTGGTGAAGCGATTTTAGAACTGCTACAAGAGCGTGAATTTCCCATTGGTGAATTAACAGCAATCGCAAGTGAAGATAGCATTGGGAAATCAGTGCGTGTAAACAGCAAAAGTGTTGCAGTTCAAGGTATTCACAATATCGAATGGGCTGATATTCAATTAGCTTTCTTTGCTGCTCCAGCAGAGATCAGCGCGCAATATGCACAACAAGCGGCTGATGCTGGCTGTATTGTCATTGATTGTAGTGGCATCTTTGCAATGGATTGGGATGTACCATTAGTTGTTCCGGGCGTGAACAGCGCAATGCTTGCGGAATACCGTACTCGTAATATTGTTTCGATTGCAGATAGTATGGTGAGCCAATTATTACGTGCCATTAATCCATTAACAGAATCTGCGGGTTTAACGCGCCTTAGTGTGACAAACTTAATGTCAGTTTCTCGTTTTGGAAAACAAGCCGTAGATGAATTGGCAGGTCAAAGTGCTCGCCTACTTAATGGTATTCCTCCTGAATTAGGTCGTTTTAATAAACAGTTAGCATTTAACATTTTACCTTTAATGGTTGATGACGAAGGCTCTATACAAGAAGAGCGTCGCATGGTTGACCAAATTCGTAAAATTTTACAAGACGAAGGCTTGCCAATATCTGTTACTACACTGCAAGCGCCTGTTTTCTATGGTAATGCACAGTCGGTACAATTAGAAACTTCACGCCCAATGGGTAGTGATGAAGCGCGTGAAACATTACAAGAAAATGAAGATCTTAATATCAGTGATGAAAATGATTTTCCAACTCAAGTCACCGATGCATCAGGTAATGTGAGCTTAAATTTAGGTTGTTTCCGTAATGATTATGGTATGCCAGAAGCTTTACAATTCTGGTCAGTCGCAGATAACGTGCGCTTTGGTGGGGCATTAATGGCTGTCGAAGTAGCAGAGCAATTAATGCAGGAGCAGTTTTACTAATGAATGCGCAAGTGAGTGCTGAAGTAACAGAACAACCTTTGACTGAGTCAGCGGTTACTTCTGAAAGCACAACAATCAAAATTGCTCTAGGCGTTGAATATGATGGTAGTCGTTATTATGGCTGGCAACGCCAAAATGAAGTGCGTAGTGTACAAGAACGGTTAGAAAAAGCACTTTCACAAGTGGCTAATGAACCTGTATCTGTATTTTGTGCGGGAAGAACTGACGCTGGAGTACATGCAACGGGGCAAGTTGTCCATTTTGAAACAACTGCACACCGTAAAGATCCCGCTTGGACAATGGGCGTTAACACTCATTTACCTGCGGATATCGCAATACGTTGGGTAAAAACAGTTTCTGATGATTTTCACGCTCGCTTTAGTGCAACGGCAAGACGTTATCGCTATGTGATTTTTAATCATCGGTATCGTCCTGCTATCTTGTCATCTGGAGTGACACATTTTCATTATCCTTTAGACGCTGAACGTATGCACCAAGCAGCGCAATGTTTACTGGGGGAAAATGATTTTACCTCTTTTAGGGCTGTCCAATGCCAATCGCGAACGCCGTGGCGTAACGTTATGCATGTTAATGTTTCTCGATATGGTGACTATGTTGTTGTGGATATTAAAGCGAATGCTTTTGTTCATCATATGGTGAGAAATATTGTTGGCAGCCTTTTAGAAATAGGGTGTGGCAATCAGGGTATTACTTGGATGGCTGAATTATTAGCCTTAAAAGACAGAACTAAAGCTGCGGCAACAGCTAAAGCGAATGGATTGTATCTGGTTTCTGTGGATTATCCTGATCATTTTGAATTACCAAAACCTGCAATGGGCCCACTATTTTTAGCGGATAGTCCTATTGAGATATCTCAATCATAAAGACACCCAGTTTTCTGAGGATTTATGGAAATATTAACACAATTTGTTGATTTAATTAAATTTCTAATTGATTTCATTTTACATATTGATGCGCATTTAGCTGAGCTTGTTGCACAATATGGCACGTGGGTCTATGCCATTTTGTTTCTGATTGTTTTCTGTGAAACGGGGTTGGTGATAACACCATTTTTACCTGGTGACTCATTGCTATTTGTTGCTGGTGCTTTAGCTTCTTTAGACACCAATGATGTAAATGTCCATATTATTGTTTTACTGTTGCTTTGCGCCGCTATTTTAGGTGATGCTGTTAACTATTCTATTGGGCGACTTTTTGGTGAAAAACTATTTAGTAAGCCGGATTCAAAGATTTTCCGTCGTGAATATTTAGATAAAACCCATGCTTTTTATGAAAAGCATGGTGGTAAAGCGATAATTTTGGCAAGATTCGTGCCGATTATCCGAACTTTTGCGCCATTCGTTGCAGGAATGGGTAAAATGTCATATCGTCATTTTGCCTTTTACAATGTTACTGGGGCAATTGTATGGGTACTGTTATTTACTTATGCAGGATACTTTTTTGGTGACTTAGATATAGTTCAAAAGAACTTAAAATTGCTAATTGTTGCCATTATTGTTATTTCTATTTTACCGGGCGTTATTGAGATCCTACGCCACCGCAGAGCGAGTGCAAAAGCAAAGAAAGAAAGTGATAACAAAGAGGTTTGAGCAGTTATCATAAGTTTTTGCCGTAGAATAGCCATAATAAAGAGATGCGCTGAAATTCAGTAAGCGGTATCATCATAAACTTTGCTAACCACACAGCCAGTGCATTGTGGTTGATACGCTAACAATAATTTTACTGGCGAAGGTCAGATTCAGACGAAAAGGTCCATTAATGAGCTGGATTGAAAAAATTCTAAACAAAAGCACTATCACAAGTTCACGTAAAGCCAATATCCCTGAAGGAGTTTGGACTAAATGTGACAGCTGTGGGCAGGTACTCTATCGCGCAGAATTAGAGCGTAATTTAGAGGTTTGCCCTAAATGTGATCACCATATGCGCATTTCAGCGCGCCGTCGCCTTGAGACTTTCCTTGATACAGGAAGCACAACAGAATTAGGCAGCGAATTAGAGCCTAAAGATATTCTGAAATTCCGCGACTCTAAAAAATACAAAGACAGAATCAGCGCTGCTCAAAAACAGACACAAGAAAAAGATGCATTAATCGTGATGAAAGGAACGCTGAAAAAGATGCCTGTTGTTGCTGCATCCTTTGAATTTGCGTTTATGGGCGGTTCAATGGCTTCTGTTGTAGGTGCACGTTTTGTTCGTGCTGTTGAACAAGCATTAGAAGATAACTGCCCATTAGTTTGCTTTTCAGCAAGTGGCGGCGCGCGTATGCAAGAAGCACTGATGTCATTAATGCAAATGGCAAAAACCAGTGCAGCATTAGCAAAAATGCAAGAGCGTGGTTTACCTTATATTTCAGTAATGACTGACCCTACAATGGGTGGTGTTTCTGCAAGTTTAGCGATGCTAGGTGATATCAACGTTGCTGAACCTAAAGCACTGATTGGTTTTGCAGGCCCTCGCGTTATTGAACAAACAGTACGTGAAAAATTACCTACTGGTTTCCAACGCAGTGAGTTCCTGTTAGAAAAAGGGGCGATCGATATGATTATTCGTCGTCCTGAAATGCGTGATGAGCTGGCTGAATTACTGGCTAAGCTGACTCAGTATGATTTAGTTGAAGATGAAAATGAAGATGAAATCATCGGTGAAGAAATGATTGCTGATGAAATTGAATCTACAGACAACGAGCCAGAAATTAACATCGAAACGAATAAAAAAGAAGATGTCTAATATCATAACTGCTCCTAAAGCCACATCGCCTTTGTCGGTGTGGCTTTCTTATCTTGAACATTTGCACTCTAGCGCCATTGATATGGGGTTAGAACGAGTAGGCAAGGTAGGAAAAATATTAAACGTGTTACGTCCCGCACCTAAGGTAATTACTGTCTCAGGTACCAATGGGAAAGGCACAACCTGCCATATGCTAGAGTCAATCTTGATGGCATCAGGATTGAAAATCGGCGTTTATAGCTCCCCTCATCTTGTCCGTTATACAGAACGTGTTCGTATTCAAGGCAAAGAACTTTCCGAAGATGCTTTTTGTGAAGTTTTTGCAGGAATTGAACAAGCTAGGGGTGATATATCTCTGACCTTTTTTGAATATGGCACTCTGGCTGCGCTGAAGTTATTTCAACAAGCACAACTTGATGTTGTTATTCTTGAAGTAGGATTAGGCGGTCGATTAGATGCGACGAATATCGTTGATGCGGATATTGCTGCTATCACAAGTATTGCACTCGATCATACTGATTGGTTAGGTGCAGATAGAGAGCATATTGGCCACGAGAAAGCCGGTATTTTTCGTGCTAATCACTACGCCGTTGTGGGTGAGCCGGATATGCCTCACTCCATTGCTGAAGTTGCCAATGAAAAACAGGCTAAGCTTTTCCGTCGAGGAACTGATTGGTCTTTTGTTATTGACGGTGATCACTGGCATTGGCGTTGTGCTGATTGTGAATTTGATGCGTTGCCAATCCCTAATATTCCATTAGCCAATGCGGCGACAGCGATGGCAGTTATTCGTTGCTTGCTCAAGTCTGATGATAAAGTCAGCCAAGCAATAACACAGCAAAGCATTGTTGAAGGTATGTCTCACGCACAATTGCCAGGTCGTTTTCAGGTAATTTCTCAATATCCTTTGGTTATCTTTGATGTGGCTCATAATCCTCATGCGGCGGGCTATTTAGCGGAAAAATTATCACAATTACCACAAAAATCTGATACTCAGGTGCGTATTGTTGTTGGTATGCTGGGTGATAAAGATATTGCAGGAACATTAGCGTGCTTAACACCATTGGCTGATAGCTGGTATGTTGCTCCACTTAATGAGTTTCGAGGTGCTTCTGCGGATGTATTAGCTCAACATCTTGAGAAACCAATGGTATTCGATAGTGTTGAAAATGCATGGCAACAAGCAATGTCTGATGCTACTCCTAACGATATTGTTGTGGTTTGTGGTTCATTTCATACTGTCGCGCATGTGATGGAACTTTTGGAAAAGGAGAGTGTGAGTGGCAAGTAAATTTCAAAATCGCTTAGTCGGTGCCGTTGTATTGGTGGCAGTAGGGGTTATTTTTTTGCCTGCACTGCTCGACGGCGATAAGAAATATAACGAAGACCAGTTCGCCTCTATTCCTTTAGTACCTAAACCTGGTGATGAGCAAGAAATAGAATCTATCGCCCCGATAGAGCAAACCTCAGTGCCATCTACTCCGTCAGAAGGTGCGTCTGAAGGTATGCTTTCTGAAGCGGTGACAGGCGTTGAACAACCTACTGTTACAACACCCGAAGCACCTGCTGTTGTACCTGTTACACCATCAGCACAACCACCACAACAACCAACGTCTACACAAGAGCCTCCTGCTGTGGTTACGCCTCCAGTACAACCACCAGCACCACCAGTGCAAGAAACTAAACCACCGAAAGGTGAGGCTTGGGTTGTTCAATTAGGTGCGTTGAAAAATGCGGCGAAGGTAGAAGAAATTATTGCGAAAATGCATTTCTCAGGTTATCCGGTATACACCATACCTGCACGTCCAGTTGCAGGGCAAGTGACTCGAATTTATATCGGCCCTAGTGCATCGAAGTCAGAATTACAGGCGATTTTGCCTCATTTAAAAGAGCTTACGGGCTTACAAGGTGAGGTAAGGGCATATAAGCCTTAATTTTTTCTAAACGAGTCATCAGATGAGTGATGTAACAAAGCGTTAACTTATTGCGGCGATTATGATTTTTCATATCGCCGTAAATTATTTTGAAATTAGCGAAAATTAGCATTACGCAAACGTTTTCGTTTTCTGTTAGAATGCTTCCGTATTAATGCGGAGCATCATTATTGGATAAAGAATTTATGGTCTGGATAGATTACGCCATCATTGCCATTATTGGTTTTTCCGCATTAGTCAGCCTGATCCGTGGCTTTGTTCGTGAAGCATTGTCACTCATCACCTGGGGTTGTGGTTTCTTTGTTGCTAGTCAGTTTTATCCTTATCTTGCCGTCTATTTTACCCGGTTTGAAGATGAGCTGGTTCGTAACGGGATTGCGATAGTTACGTTATTTATTGCGACACTGATTGTCGGTGCTGTTGTGAATTATGTGATTAGCTCTCTTGTTCAACGCACAGGGTTATCAGGTACAGATCGTGTATTGGGGGTCTGTTTCGGGGCTTTAAGAGGCGTGCTGATAGTCTCAGCATTACTTTTTGTTTTAGGTGCATTTACGCCTATGGCAGATAGCGCTGATTGGCAACGTTCTGAGCTTATTCCTCAATTCAACCATATTATTAGGTGGTTCTTTGACTACCTGCAAAATGCGTCAAGTTTCGTGTCGGAGAGAATATAACCTCTCCGTCTGGCTGATGAGGATCTATTCATGTGCGGTATTGTCGGTATCGCTGGAGCTAATCCAGTAAACCAATCAATTTATGATGCGTTAACGGTGTTACAACACCGAGGTCAAGATGCAGCAGGCATTGCAACGATAGACGGTAACAACGGTTTCCGTCTTCGCAAAGCGAACGGACTGGTTAAAGATGTGTTCGAAACCCGTCATATGTTGCGTTTAAAAGGTACTATCGGGATAGGGCATGTCCGTTATCCTACAGCGGGTAGTTCTAGTGCATCAGAAGCGCAGCCTTTTTATGTGAATTCACCTTTTGGTATTACGTTGGCGCACAATGGTAATTTAACCAATGCGCATTTATTACGTCGCCAATTATTTGAAACAGCGCGTCGCCATATCAATACCACCTCTGATTCTGAAATTCTGCTTAATGTATTGGCATATGAATTAGACCGTTTTGACCATTTCCCTCTTGAACCTGATAATATTTTTGCAGCCGTTGCGGCAATGCATAAAAAACTACGCGGTGCTTATGCTTGTGTTGCTTTGATCATCGGTCATGGTTTACTGGCTTTTCGTGATCCCTTTGGTATTCGTCCTTTAGTATTAGGTAAACGTACCTTAGAAGATGGTCGCCATGAATATATGGTCGCATCTGAAAGTGTTGCACTTGATACTTTAGGTTTTGAATTTTTACGTGATGTGGCACCGGGTGAAGCAGTTTATATCACAGAACAAGGACAACTTTTTACGCGCCAATGTGCTGAAAATCCGCAATTAATGCCTTGTTTATTTGAGTATGTTTACTTTGCTCGCCCCGATTCCTTTATCGATAAAATTTCGGTTTATAATGCGCGTTTACGCATGGGGCAGAAATTAGGCGCTAAAATTGCGAAAGAGTGGGATGATTTACACATTGATGTTGTGATCCCAATTCCTGAAACATCTTGTGATATTGCCTTAGAAATTGCACATATTCTCAATAAACCTTATCGCCAAGGTTTTGTAAAAAATCGCTATGTTGGTCGTACTTTTATTATGCCGGGTCAGCAAGAGCGTCGTAAATCGGTTAGACGTAAACTGAATGCAAATCGTGCAGAGTTTCGTGATAAAAATGTTCTGTTGATTGATGACTCGATTGTACGTGGCACAACGTCAGAGCAAATCGTCGAGCTTGCAAGAGAAGCAGGTGCGAAGAAAGTCTATTTTGCATCAGCCGCACCAGAAGTTCGCTTCCCTAATGTGTATGGCATTGATATGCCAAATGCTAATGAGCTTATTGCTCATGGGCGTGAAGTGGATGAAATTCGTAAATTAATTGGTGCTGATGGGCTTATTTTCCAAGATCTCACTGATTTAATTGCCGCAGTACAAGAAGAGAATCCTGATATTAATCAGTTTGAATGTTCTGTGTTTGACGGTGTTTATATTACAAAAGATATTGACCAAGATTACTTGGATTATTTAGAAAATCTACGTCGTGATGATGAACATAAAATTCGTGATCAGAATGAAATAGAAAATTTGGAAATCTATAACGAAGGCTAATTTTTCGATAAGATATCCCTCTTATAAAGCGTCGATGCCAGCGTGTTCTGCATCGACGCTTGTTTTTTGAGGGTTAATCATCATAATGATTAACAAAGGTATATATTCTGAGGATCATAATGAAAAAGCTGATAGTTGGGCTAACCGGCGCCAGTGGTGCAATTTACGGTATACGTTTATTAGAGATACTGAAATCAGTGCCATCAGTTGAAACACATTTAGTCATTAGCCAAGCTGCACGTCGTACTATTTCATTAGAAACCGATTATTCGCTAAAAGATATCCATGCTTTAGCGGATGTGATTTATGACGATCGCGATATTGGCGCCTCTATCTCTTCAGGATCGTTTCGTGTCAATGGAATGGTTATATTACCTTGCTCAATCAAAAGCCTGTCAGGTATTGTTCATAGCTATACAGATACCTTAGTGACTCGTGCTGCGGATGTGGTATTAAAAGAAGGGCGTAAGTTAGTGTTATGTGTGCGTGAAACGCCTCTGCATTTAGGTCATTTGCGATTAATGACACAAGCTTCTGAGTTAGGCGCAGTGATTATGCCTCCTGTTCCAGCCTTCTATTTTCAGCCTAAAACCATCGATGATATTGTCAATCAAACCGTTAATCGTGTACTCGATCAGTTTGAGGTTGATTTACCTGATGATTTGTTTCAACGATGGGAAGGCGATAAGCCTGCTCGCTAAGTATACTCGTCATACTTCAAGTTGTAGCGTTGTTGACGGCGTTCATTCGCACTAGTCACATACTATTGTATGCTCCTAGAGACTCATTTACTTGTCGCCTAGCTACACCTTGAATTATTTAGAGTATTTATACGTCATACTTCAAGTTGTAGCGTTGTTGACGGCGTTCATTCGCACTAGTCACATATTATTGTATGCTCCTAGAGACTCATTTACTTGTCGCCTAGCTACACCTTGAATTATTTAGAGTATCTATTTTGAATAAAAAGAGATTATTTTCCAGTGGTAATAATATCTTTTAATGCCTCTTCTAAATGAGGGTAGCGAAATTCAAAGCCAGCATTAAGTAGTTTTTCAGGAATGGCTTGTTGCCCACCTAACACTAATGTGGCGCTTTCTCCCATCACTAAACGTAATATGCTTTCAGGCACTGTCATTAAGGCTGGGCGATTGAAGGCTTTTCCTAATAGACGAGTAAACTCTTTATTTTGTACAGGCTCAGGCGCTGTTAAGTTAAAAGCGCCTTTAGTATCTTGGTTCTTAAGCAAGAAAATAATCGCATTGACCATATCATCAATATGGATCCACGGCATATATTGTTTCCCACTTCCCAATTTGCCGCCTAACCCTAGCTTAAAGGGTTTGCTCATTTTAGGCAGCGCGCCACCGAGTGTTGAAAGTACAATCCCTGTACGTAACAAGCAAACTCGTGTTAATGGTGTTTGAGCCTCAAGTGCAATACGTTCCCATTTTGCACAAAGCTCATGTGTAAACTCTGGATTTGCTGGTGTTTCTTCAGTGACTCGAGTATCACCTTGATCACCATAAAATCCCACCGCTGAGCCAGAAATAAAAACAGCAGGGGGGGGATCACTGGCTTTAATTAAATCAACCAATTTCTGGGTTAAATGACAACGGCTATTAACGAGTTTCTGTTTTTGAGAAGGTGTCCAACGGTTATCAGCAATAGGCTCTCCAGCAAGATTAATAACGGCATCAAACTCATTAAGATTTTGTTTATCGTTGAGTTGAGTCCAACAGGTGATCTCATTACAAAAATGCGAATAGACTTTTTGAGGTGAACGAGAAAGCACCGTAATATCATTATTAGATAGTGCAAGTTCGCACACTAATGCTTTGCCAATTAATCCTGTACCACCTGTAATAAGTATTTTCATCACCATCCTCCTGATCATCTTGCCTAATAAAGAATAAATATCATCCTGATATATGAATTGCGTTTATTCACCAAAGAGTTTTTTCGCAGCTGGGCGTTGGGTAATGTTGTTTTGCCATTTTTCTACCGCAGGGTAATTTGCCAAATCAATGTTATGATGTTCGTGCCGACGAACCCATGTATATGTGGCGATATCCGCGATGCTGTACTCTTGTCCACCAAGGTAAGGTGATTGCGCTAACCTTTTCTCTAATACGCTATATAAACGCTGTGTTTCTTCAGTATAACGTTTAATCGCATAAGGGACTTTTTCTGTGGCATAACGAGTGAAGTGATGATTTTGCCCCAACATTGGGCCAAATCCACCCACTTGCCAAAACAGCCATTGTAGTTGTGTTGTTTTTTCTCGTAAATTTTGGCTAATCAATTTGCCACTTTTTTCAGCTAGATAGATAAGAATAGCACCTGATTCAAAAATAGAGATAGGTTCACCCCCATCAACCGGTGAGTTATCTACAATAGCGGGAATTTTATTATTGGGTGAAATTGCTAAAAATTCAGGCTTAAATTGATCGCCTTTACTAATATCAATGCGATGTAACTGATAAGGTATGCCTGTTTCTTCAAGAAAAAGCGTTATTTTTTGGCCATTTGGGGTATCTGCATAATATAAGTCAATCATAAAAGCTCCAAAATAAAGTAGGCACTAAATACATAAGATAATCACAGTCTGCCTTCTAACATCATAAAAAGCAAAAAAGCGCAAGATGGATAAAACAAGTCACGTATGATTATTGTAGTGGTGAAAAATAGTGATTTTGGTATATTCAGGATAAAAATTACGATCGTTTAGTATCGGTTAAAAAAGGTTTGTTGAGGATGGAACAAGAAAAGACGGCATTGGTTGAATGGGTTGATATTGTTGATGATAAAAATGAAGTCGTTGCACAAGCAACACGTCAACAAATGCGAGCTGAAAACCTAAGACATAGAGCAACTTATATCGTGGTTCATGATGGAATGGGAAAAATCTTGGCACAGCGAAGAACTGAAACAAAAGATTTTTATCCTGGTTGGTTGGATGCTACTGCGGGTGGTGTAGTTCAACAAGGTGAGAATTTACTTGAAAGTGCACGTCGTGAAGCAGAAGAAGAATTAGGTATTGCTGGAGTCCCTTTTGCTGAGCATGGCCAATTTTATTATGATGATGAAAGTTGTCGTGTATGGGGAAGTCTGTTTAGTTGTGTTTCTCATGGGCCTTTCGCACTGCAAGCAGAAGAAATTGAGGAAGTGTGTTGGTTAACTCCCTCTGAAATTACTGAACGTTGTGATGAATTCACACCGGATTCATTAAAAGCGCTTTCTCTTTGGTTAACGCGTAACAACAGTACACGCCTAGAAAGTAGAGAAACAGTAGATTAAGGGGTACTTTGCCCTAGTTCAAATCGATAAGCATAGTTGATAACGGTATCTTCGAATATAGCGTTATCATCTTCGTCTCTCAAACGTTGTAAAAGTGCTATCAGATGTTTTCCCGCCTCTTTTCCCATTTTGTGATAATCAAAACGAATTGATGTGAGAGAAGGAGATATCTGATCGCTATTTTCAGAGCCTTCTAAACAAGCAATAGCTAGATCTTGTGGGATCTTAATTAATCGACGTTGACACTCAAAAATCATACCTAGCGCAATACTTTCATGACTACAAATAACCGCATCTAGTTCTGGTTGACGCAATAAAATTTCTGTTAATGCTTGTCGCCCGTATGCCATAGAAGCGGGATCGGGCGTGGTGACACTTTGTTCAGCATTTAAATAATTTTTGAGTAATGCTCGTGACCAACCTGTTATTTGCTGGTGGTGCAGGCGTTGCCCTTGTAACGCACCAATATAGCCAATACAACGTTTTCCTTGGGTGACTAAATGGTTTGTTAAATCATATGCGGCTTGCTCATAAGAACAATCGATACTAATTGCTGCCTGCTCATCCGATTGGCTGGCGACACTGACAACAGGCACATTGGCATTACTGATATGTAAAAAATGAGTTGGGCTAAGCTGTGAACCAAAGGCAACCAATGCAGCAGGATTACTTTGCAATAGCATATTGATCACATCGCTAGCTTTATGAGGCTGATGTTCATAACAACCGACTAAAATTTGATACTGATGACGATTGAGTATTTGTTGCAAAGACTGCATAAAATCCGCACTGGCTCTATCTGTAAAAGAGGGCAACAGTACAGCAATAATATGGCTTTGTGCTGAAGCTAAAGCACCTGCTGAAGCATTAGGAATATAGCCAAGCTCTTCTACTGCTTGATTAACTTTTTCTCGTAACTTATCAGAAACTAATTCAGGGGTTCGCAATGCACGAGAAACGGTCATTGAACCGACTCCTGCATGTTTAGCGACATCTTGTAATGTGACGCGACCTGTATTTCGGCGCTTACGTGTTTTGATCATTTGTGATTATGCTTGCTTAGCCTATTTTATTAACCGCAGATCCTACCTGAAATCTTTCTATTATGCTGAAACAATACAGTGTCAATTGTTGGCATTTTCTGCAATTAACATTTCATTAAAATGATAGCGCTATCACAATTACGAATGATCTACCTAGATAGCGCTACCATTAATGATTACTATCCTTAATAACGAAGCTCAAAAAGAGTCTTATTGAGGTTACAAATATGCTTAAAACGTTATTAACACCGGATGTGGTGCAAGTGGTTCCAAACGTTAGCGATTGGCGAGAAGCCGTTAAAGTAGCGTGTCAGCCATTAATTGATAAAGGTTGTATTGAACCTCGTTATATCGATGCAATTTATATATCACACGAAAAAATCGGGCCATATTATGTATTAGGTCCAGGTATTGCGATGCCTCATGCACGTCCTGAGGATGGTGTTAATCAACTTTCTCTTGCATTAACTATTGTTGAGCAAGGTGTTGAGTTTGGTGCTGATGAAAACGATCCTGTGAAATTACTGATTGTTTTGGCTGCAACAGATAACGATAGCCATATTAATGCCATTATGAAATTAGCCGAACTTTTTGATAACGACACTGATATTCAAAAGCTATTTAATGCGAAAAGCAAAGCGGATGTATTAGCCGTTATCAACAACTATTAATGACGATTTAAATTACCAAGGGGAATATCATGAAAATTACTGTTGTGTGTGGAAATGGTTTAGGTAGTAGCTTAATGATGGAAATGAGCATCAAAAGCATCCTAAAAGATCTTGCTGTGAATGCAGAAGTGGATCACGTTGATCTGGGTTCAGCAAAAGGGACACCAAGTGATATCTATGTGGGTACGCGTGATATTGCAGAGCAACTTAATTCACAAGCGGTAAATGGAAAGGTTGTTTCACTGGACAACATGATTGATAAAGTGGCGATGAAAGAGAAGCTTTCTGCCGCATTACGTGAATTAGGCGCGTTATAAGGAGCCTATCATGGACTTTTTCCGCTTTCTAATGAGTGATGTGCTTTCAGAGCCGGCTATTTTAGTGGGTTTGATTGCATTGATTGGCTTAATTGCCCAGAAAAAACCAGTTACAGAATGTATTAAAGGCACCGTGAAAACCATTATGGGTTTTGTGATTTTAGGTGCTGGTGCAGGTCTTGTAATTAACTCACTGGGTGATTTCTCAACGATTTTCCAACATGCATTCGGTATTCAAGGTGTTGTGCCTAATAACGAGGCGATTGTCTCTATTGCACAAAAAAGCTTTGGTAAAGAGATGGCATTAATTATGTTTTTTGCCATGTTGATTAATATCTTAATTGCACGTTTAACGCCGTGGAAATTTATTTTCTTAACTGGTCACCATACATTATTTATGTCAATGATGGTGGCAGTTATTTTGGCAACTGCGGGCTTAGAAGGCACAGTATTAGTTGCGGTTGGTTCATTAGTTGTTGGGATTTCAATGGTATTTTTCCCTGCCATTGCACATCCTTATATGAAAAAAATCACTGGCTCTGACGATGTTGCATTAGGGCACTTCTCAACTATTTCTTATGTTGTTGCGGGCTTTATCGGTAGTAAATTTGGTAATAAAGAGCATTCAACAGAAGAGATGAATGTACCTAAAAGCTTACTATTTTTACGTGATACTCCAGTTGCTATTGCCTTCACTATGGGCATTATCTTTATCATTACATGTTTATTTGCGGGCGATGCTTTTGTTCGAGAAGTCAGTGGTGGTAAAAACTGGTTTATGTTCTCGTTAATGCAATCTATAACCTTTGCAGCAGGTGTTTATATTATTCTGCAAGGTGTGCGTATGGTTATTGCTGAGATCGTTCCTGCATTTAAAGGTATTTCAGATAAGTTAGTCCCTAATGCAAAACCAGCGTTAGATTGCCCAGTTGTATTCCCTTATGCACCCAATGCCGTGTTAGTTGGTTTTTTAAGTAGCTTTGCTGCGGGTGTTATTGGCATGTTTGTTCTGTATGCCTTAGATTGGACAGTAATAATTCCGGGTGTAGTTCCTCACTTCTTTGTGGGTGCAACAGCTGGGGTATTTGGTAATGCAACCGGTGGACGTCGTGGTGCGATTTTAGGCGCATTCGTTCAAGGCTTATTAATCACGTTCTTACCTGTGTTCCTATTACCAGTACTTGGTGATATCGGTATTGCTAACACTACATTTAGTGATGCAGACTTCGGTGTTATCGGTATTCTGTTAGGTATTATTGTCCGTTGATAGTAGTTGTTTATTGAATTTTAATAGATGCCCGACTTTTTAATCAGTCGGGCATTTTTTTGGTAGAAATAATGCACTTAAATTTCTTTTATATATTCAATATATTATGATTAGAGTGCTCCCCGTATGCACGGGGATAGACTGGCGTTTCCTACAGAGATCACACCTATAAATTTCTTTCCCTTTTCTATTCATTTTCGTCATTGGCTGATACATATATCATTTTGAATTAATATGTTTATTTTATGAATAATAATGCTATTATCCTGAGTGAATATTCACGATGTGTATATTTTCGTACCTAATTAATTATAAAAATAGGTTTAACATCACAATCACTAAGGAAAAAGAAGATGTTTTTTGGTATTCGATATCTTGCGTTGTTACCACTTTTTGTTATCACTGCTTGCCAACAACCGCTTAATCACAATCCACCAGCGACTCAAACTGCTCAGGTTCAACCTGCAATTGTGAATAACTCATGGATTGAAATTTCACGTAGTGCACTTGATTTTAATGTGAAAAAAGTACAATCACTTTTAGGTGATAAATCCTCACTTTGTGCTGTTTTAAAAGGCGATGCATATGGACATGATTTATCATTAGTTGCACCTGTTATGATTGAAAATAATGTGCAATGTATTGGTGTAACGAATAACCAAGAGCTAAAAGAAGTTCGTGATCTAGGATTTCAAGGTCGTTTAATGCGTGTACGTAATGCCACTGAGCAAGAAATGGCTCAGGCGACAAGCTATAACGTGGAAGAATTGATTGGTAACTTAGATATGGCTAAGAAATTAGATGCCATTGCTAAACAACAAAATAAAGTAATCCCTATTCATCTTGCCTTAAACTCAGGTGGAATGTCTCGTAATGGATTAGAAGTTAATAACAATGCGGGGCTCGAAGAGGCGAAGCAAATTACTCAATTAGCTAACCTTAAAGTGGTTGGCATTATGTCTCATTATCCTGAAGAAGATGCAGATAAAGTAAGAGAAGATCTCGCTCGTTTTAAACAGCAATCACAAAAGGTATTGGATGTTACTGGGCTAAATCGTAAAGACGTTACTCTGCATATGGCAAATACTTTTGCCACAATTACCGTACCTGAATCATGGCTGGATATGGTGCGTGTAGGTGGGATTTTTTATGGAGATACCATTGCAAGTACCGATTACAAACGTGTTATGACTTTTAAATCCAATATTGCCTCAATCAATTATTATCCTAAAGGCAATACTGTTGGTTATGATCGCACTTACACACTAAAACGTGACTCAGTGTTAGCTAATATTCCTGTCGGTTATGCAGATGGTTATCGTCGAGTCTTTAGTAATGCAGGGCATGCTTTAATTGGTGGCCAACGTGTGCCTGTTTTAGGTAAAACATCAATGAATACAGTGATTGTTGATATTACCGATCTTAAAAATATCAAATCAGGAGATGAAGTCGTGTTCTTTGGTAAGCAAGGTAATGCAGAGATCACTGCTGAAGAGGTTGAAGATATTAGTGGTGCATTATTTACAGAGATGTCGATTTTGTGGGGTGCGACCAACCAGCGTGTGCTAGTGGATTAAAGTAGGGTGCTTGTGATCACCAATCTCAACAACTTTTGAGAGAAATTGTGGGGGAATTTACCCCCACAAAACTATTTATCGCAAGATAAAATAGCTTGAACTACGGTGTCGCCACTACTGATATTAAAAGAACATAATCTTTCATGTTTCAGTAAAGCAAAACACAAAACTGTAATACATACAGTAATCAGCCCTAATAGGGCAAGCTTAGTCACTTCTCTTGACACTCCTTTATAAAGGAGACAGAATCAAGTTGTCTGGTTTGAGACAGCCTCGGATTTTAGTAAATTAAAATTCGGGGCTTTCGTCTTTTTGGCTCCTGCAAATGCTTGAACCAAAATGATCCAAGCACTCACCAGCATACTAACAGAAATTCACCTCATTCCTATCTTTTTCTGAATAATAAAGATATCGATAATCAAGTAAAATCAATACGTTAATTGTTTTTGTATCGGGTGTTTATATGTGTGATTTTATTTGACACTCTTTTATAAAGGAGACAGAATCAAGTTGTTTGGTTTTGAGACTGCCTCGGATTTTAGTCAAATAAGAAATCTGTAGAATAAAAAACGCCAGATGATTGATTTCATCTGGCGTTTTTTTATTTGAAGCGAACTTCAATAATTATGCGTTTTCTTGTTGGCTTGCTTGAATCGCTGTTAACGCAACGGTGTAGACGATATCGTCTACTAATGCACCACGAGAAAGGTCATTCACTGGTTTACGCATACCTTGTAACATTGGTCCAATTGAAACCAAGTCAGCTGAACGTTGTACCGCTTTATAAGTGGTATTACCAGTGTTCAGATCAGGGAAGATAAACACAGTCGCTTTACCTGCAACTGGTGAGTTTGGTGCTTTAGATTTAGCAACATCAGCCATAACAGCCGCATCGTATTGTAAAGGACCATCAATCATCAGATCAGGGCGTTTTTCTTGTGCTAAACGTGTTGCTTCACGAACTTTCTCTACATCGCTACCTGCACCAGAGTTACCAGTAGAATAAGAGATCATCGCAACACGTGGGTCGATACCGAATGCAATTGCAGAGTCTGCAGATTGGATTGCGATTTCAGCCAGCTGTTCTGCTGTTGGATCTGGGTTAATTGCACAGTCGCCATAAACATAAACTTGTTCTGGTAACAGCATAAAGAACACAGAAGACACTAATGAGCTACCTGGTGCAGTTTTGATTAACTGTAGTGGTGGGCGAATAGTGTTAGCAGTTGTATGAACAGCACCAGAAACTAGGCCGTCTACTTCACCTTTTTCCAGCATTAATGTGCCAAGAACAACGTTATCTTCTAACTGTTCACGAGCAACAACTTCTGTCATACCTTTATTTTTGCGCAGTTCAACTAAGCGAGGTACATAGATTTCACGTACTTCTTTAGGATTGACTAACTCAATGCCTGTACCTAATTCAACACCTTGTGCGGTTGCTACACGACGAATTTCTTCAGGATCGCCTAACAGTACGCAAGTTGCGATACCACGATCAGCACAAATAGCAGCCGCTTTAACTGTACGTGGTTCATCACCTTCTGGTAAAACGATACGTTTTTTCGCTTTACGTGCTAATTCTGTTAATTGATAACGGAATGCTGGTGGTGATAAACGGTTAGGGCGTTCAGAGTTAGCGGTCAGTGAATCAATCCATTGTGTATTGATATGTTGAGCAACGTAGTTCTGAATTTTTTCAATACGTTCATGGTCATCAGCAGGAACTTCTAAGCTAAAGCTTTGCAGATTTAAAGAGGTCTGCCAAGTGTTCGCATTAACCATAAAGATTGGTAAGCCAGTTTCGAATGCACGTTCACAAAGTTGTTTGATTGGTGCATCGATTTGGTAGCCACCTGTTAGTAGAATTGCACCAATTTCCACGCCATTCATTGCTGCAAGGCACGCTGAAACTAATACATCTGGGCGATCCGCTGAAGTCACTAAAAGTGAACCTGGACGGAAATGCTCTAACATGTGTGGAATACTACGGGCACAGAAAGTCACAGATTTAATACGACGGGTTTCAATATCGCCTTTATTGACGATAGTCGCATTTAAGTGTTTTGCCATATCTGTTGCACGAGTGGCGATTAAATCGAAGTTCCAAGGAATGCAACCCAGTAAAGGCAGTGGGCTATTTTTTTCAATGGTTTTTAAATCGACATTAGAGATAATTGCTTTACTTGAATCATCAAAGATTTCAGATAAGTCAGGGCGAGTACGGCCTTGATCATCAACAGGTGCATTTAGTTTGTTAACAATAACGCCTGTAATGTTTTGGTTTTTTACACCGCCAAATTCAGCACGCGCAAATTCGATACGCTCTTTTAGCTGTTCAACAGTGTTGTTACCTAATGCAGTAACGAAAACAATTTCAGCACCTAATGTTTTTGCAATTTCATAGTTTAATGATTGTGCAAAAGGATGCTTACGCATAGGTACCAGACCTTCGATGAGAATAACTTCTGCATCAGCGGTGTTTTCATGGTATCTAGCAACAATTTCTTCCATCAGAACATCTTTTTGGTTTGAGCTGAGTAGAGACTCAACATAATCCATGTTTAAAGGTTCTGATGATTGAATAGTGGAGTGAGAGCGGATAATCGCAGTTGTCTGATCTAAAGCGCCTTTTACACGAGGTTGTGCAATTGGCTTGAACACGCTAAGGCGAACGCCTTTTTGTTCCATAGAACGGATAACACCCAAGCTGACGCTGGTTAAACCCACGCGTGTATCAGTTGGGACTAGCATAATTGTACGGGACACGGAAACCTCTTTAAATATCGGTTGCTCGTTATGTAAAACAGTACTGCCAGCATGACACTGGCAGTACATCAAAGAACTTAAGCGGTCAGGCGACTTGCGTCCTGAGCGATAACTAACTCTTCGTTAGTTGGGATAACAACAGCAAGACGGCTGTTATCAGTAGTGATAGTGCCTGATTTACCGAAACGTGCATCTAAGTTACGTTGATGATCCACTTCAAAACCTAACAGAGCCAGTTTTTTCAGAGATAATTCACGTACCATTGCTGCGTTTTCACCGATGCCACCAGTAAAGATAATAGCATCTAAACGACCTTCCATCAGTGCACAGTAAGAACCGATGTATTTGGCTAAACGATGGCAGTAAACGTCCATTGCACGTTTAGCATCTGCTTTAGTGTCGTAGTTATCTTCAACATAACGGCAGTCACTAGTGACTTCTGTTAAACCTAACAGACCAGATTCTTTAGTCAGCAGTTTGTTG
Source organism: Proteus sp. FZP2095 (assembly GCF_023701425.1). Lineage (NCBI taxonomy): Bacteria > Pseudomonadati > Pseudomonadota > Gammaproteobacteria > Enterobacterales > Morganellaceae > Proteus > Proteus sp. FZP2095. The sequence goes on along the minus strand of NZ_JAMQBJ010000001.1, from coordinate 1,552,385 downwards.
ATGTCTTCAACGCTCATACCTAAAGTGTCGTGTAAATGGAACACGATAGCAGGATCGATATCACCACTACGAGTTCCCATTACTAAACCTTCTAATGGAGTCAGACCCATAGAAGTATCAACACATTTACCGTTAACAACAGCAGAAACAGAACCACCATTACCTAAGTGGCAAGTGATTACGTTCAGTTCATCAACAGGTTTGTTTAACATTTTAGCGGCTTCACGAGAAACGTAGAAATGGCTAGTTCCGTGAGCACCGTAACGACGGATGCTGTGATCTTTATATAAGCTGTATGGTAGTGCATACAGATAAGCTTCTTCTGGCATTGTTTGGTGGAATGCAGTGTCAAATACTGCAACCATTTTCTCAATTAAATGAGGGAATGCTTTACGCGCTTCTTCAATACCAATAAGGTGAGCTGGGTTATGTAGTGGAGCAAATGGAATAGCAGCTTCAATACCTTTGATAACTTCGTCAGTGATCACGACAGATTTAGTGAATTTTTCACCACCGTGAACAATACGGTGACCAATAGAAGCAATTTGTGCAGACAATTCTGGTTTTTCAGCCAGGATAGTGTTTACGATAAAGTTTAATGCTTCACTATGAGCAGCACCTGCGCCTAACGCAGCTTCATGTTTTTGGCCATCCATTTTCCACTTCAGGCGGGCTTCAGGAAGGTTGAAGCATTCAGCCAAACCTGACAGGAATTCTTCACCATTTTCTGGGTTGATAATTGCAAATTTAAGAGAAGAACTACCGCAGTTCAGTACCAGCACCAGCTTACTTGACATGGAATTACCTATTTATCTTGTTGTCGTAGTGTCTTTTATATTATAAAGACGGTGGTTAATAAAACGTCAATCATAAAAGCCTATCGCATTACTATGATGACATTAATGACGCGCATCATGCTTAAAGTAAAAAACTTGATGCTAATTATAGTTGCCAATCATTAATTGGACGATTTTTATTCACCCATTAGCTTTTCGCGTTAAAATCGGCGAAAAGGGTTGAAAATCACGCCGGCAAACAAAATATAGCGCTTTATTGCCACAAACCTTTAGAATGGGCACAGGATACAGAGTAAAGGCAACAAAGACAAAATATACTTAATTCTACTAAAAGATTTTTATTCTTTATAGGTATTTTTTAAAAGTTACAGAAGAAATTGATTGAGGTCATTATGAGCGAACCGACAGTGACTCCTCCAGGCTTTTTTAAGAAGCTTCGTTTGGGGAACGAGTATTTAAAAACCTGGCCGGTTGAAAAGCAGTTAGCGCCTGTTTTCCCTGAAAATCGTATTGTCAAAGCCACACGCTTTGGTATTCGCTATATGCCACCTATCGCCATTTTTACAATGACATGGCAAATCGCATTAGGCGGTAATTTGGGACCTGCAATTACGACCGCGCTTTTTGCTTGTAGCTTGCCAATGCAAGGATTATGGTGGTTGGGTAAACGTGCAGCTACGCCACTTCCTGCTACGTTATTACGTTGGTTTTATGAAATTCGTGAGAAATTTGAAGAAGCAGGCATCGCTTTAGCCCCTGTTGAGCAAACACCGACTTACCTTTCTTTAGCCCATTTATTAAAGCGTGCTTTTAAGCAACTTGATCGCTCTTTTCTTGATGATGTGTAGAACATTTGTTCTACCTTCTTCGTTTGTCTGATTGTTATCTGAATTACCCCATTGAGATCAAAAAATGCGTTGTTAGCGCTACTCAATACTTTTGATTAATGTCATGCTCTCCTCAATAATTTCTTTGGAGAATTAATGATGGAAATGACACACGCACAACGCTTGATCCTCTCTAATCAATATAAAATGATGACTATGATGGATCCTGATAACGCTGAACGTTATCGTCGCTATCAGACAATTATTGAACGTGGGTATGGATTACAATTACGTGAACTTGACCGTGACTTCGATGAAATGTCAGAAGAGACCTGCCGTACCATTATTAACGTCATGGAAATGTACCATGCATTGCAAGTTTCCCGTGATAACTTAAAAGAACAAGAGATGCCTGATGCTCGTCGTGTCGCATTTATAGGCTTTGATGCGGCGACAGAATCCCGCTATCTTAGCTATGTGCGCTTTATGGTGAATACAGAAGGGCGTTACACGCATTTCGATAGTGGCAGTCATGGTTTTAACTCTCAAACTCCAATGTGGGAGAAATACCAAAGAATGCTTAACGTTTGGTTAGCGTGTCCTCGCCAATATCACCTTAGCTCCGTTGAAATTCAACAAATACTTAATGCGTAATTATTAGCGCATCACTGTAAGGTAAAGGTAGGCATAAAATATGGCAATCACATGTAAAGGTTTTCTGTTTGATCTTGATGGAACATTAGTTGATTCATTACCGGTTGTTGAGCATTGTTGGGCGCTATTTGGTGAGCGCGTAGGTGTATCAACACAAGAGATTAATGACTACATCCACGGAAAACCTGCCATTGAGTCGATTCGCCATTTTATGCCTAATGCAACCGAACAAGAGATAACTGAAACTTTCCGTTGGTTAGAAAAATTAGAATCAACACAAACTGAAGGGTTAGCACCGCTTCCGGGTGCTATTGAACTGATTAATCGCCTTAATGACTTAAATATTCCTTGGGCGATTGTTACATCAGGCACTGTTCCTATTGCCTCAACACGCCAATCTGTCACGGGTATTCCTGAACCTAAACACTGGGTTACAGCGGAATGTATTAGTAGAGGTAAGCCTAATCCTGAACCTTATCTTTTGGGTGCCAAGAAATTGGGTTTATTACCACAAGATTGTGTGGTTTTTGAAGACGCAGCAGCGGGTATTTACTCTGGTTTAGATGCAGGATGCCAAGTCGTTGCTGTTCATGCACCTCTATCCCTTCCTCGCCGTAATGAGATTCATTTAATTATTGATTCTTTAAATGATATTCAAATCGAGAAGCAAGCTGAAAAAGTGATAATAACGCACAAAAGATAGTTTTTTCTTTGATCATACTAGAAGACTTATTGATGTAAAAATGGTCTACTTATCAATGTAGTGAATTGATGTCTTAACCTGTTTTCACTTATTGCTGATCGAGGCCATTTTGAATAGCGAATTATTATGGGTTTTAAGCCTGCTATTGATAGCTATTGTCCTTTTTACGACCAACAAAATCCGCATGGATGTGGTCGCTTTACTTGTCATCATCGCATTCGTTCTTAGCGGTACACTTACATTAAATGAAGCCACAGTAGGATTTAGTGATCCTAACGTATTACTTATTGCGGCCCTTTTTGTTATTGGCGAAGGGTTAGTGAGAACAGGTGTGGCTTATCAAATGGGTGACTGGCTTGTACGTGTCGCGGGTAGCAGTGAAGTTAAAATGCTTGTGCTATTAATGATATGCGTTGCAAGTCTAGGTGCTTTCATGAGCTCAACAGGAGTGGTAGCTATCTTTATTCCTGTTGTGCTGAGCGTTGCTGCTCGCATGAAAACATCACCAGGTCGTTTAATGATGCCGCTAGGTTTTGCGGGTCTTATCAGTGGATTAATGACCTTAGTGGCGACACCGCCTAATATGGTTGTTAACAGTGAATTAGTCAGAGAAGGATTGCCAAGTTTTCAATTTTTCTCCATTACACCTATTGGTATTGCCGTCTTATTCGCAGGCATTTTATATATGCTGGTGGTACGTCGGTGGCTAGGAAACAACGATAATGGTAAGCAAAAAGAGGCTTATCGTCGAACTTTCCGTGATCTTATTCGTGATTATCAATTAGCAGGACGTGCTCGTCGTTTAGCCATTCGTAAAGGTTCTCCGCTAATAGGCCATTCACTTGATGAATTACACTTACGTTCTCGTTATGGTGCAAACGTTGTCGGGATCGAACGCTGGAGGCGGTTTCGGCGTGTTATGGTTAGCGCAACCGGTGGTACTGAATTAAGAGAACGTGATGTTTTATTAGTTGATATGTCAGCCAGTGATGTCGATTTGCGTGAGTTTTGTCGTGAACAGATGTTAGAGCCAATGGTGCTACGAGGTGAATACTTTTCTGAACAATCTCGTGATGTAGGACTTGCTGAAGTATCAATGAATCCTGATTCTGAATTATTAGGTAAATCATTAAGAGAAATTAAATTTCGTACTCGTTATGGCTTAAATGTCGTTGCGATCCGTCGCGAAGGAAGCGCCTTACCGGGTAAAATAGTCGATGAGCCATTACGCCTTGGCGATGTGTTATTGGTGATTGGTGATTGGAAACTTATTCGCGTTTTATCAACTAAACCGCGTAATTTTATCGTATTAAATCTGGCTGCTGAAATTGAAACGGTTGCTCCTGCTTCATCTCAAGCACCTCACGCATTATTTTCGTTAGCATTAATGGTGGCATTAATGGTAACGAATGAAGTCCCTAATTTTATTGCGGCACTTATTGCTTGTTTATTGATGGGTAAATTCCGCTGTATTGATATGGAAAGTGCTTATCGTTCTATTCATTGGCCAAGTATTATTTTAATTGTCGGTATGATGCCTTTTGCTGCCGCATTGCAAAAAACAGGCGGTATCGAGCTTATTGTAAATGGCTTAATGGATGTTGCAGGTAGTGCCGGTCCTCAAGTGATGTTGGTATGTTTATTTATACTTTGCGCATCAATCGGGTTGTTTATCTCGAATACGGCAACCGCAGTATTAATGGCACCAATTGCTATTGCGGCTGCAAACCAAATGAATGTTTCACCATTACCATTTGCAATGGTGATTGGTGTCGCGGCTTCCGCAGCATTTATGACACCTGTTTCATCTCCGGTTAATACGCTTATCCTTGAACCTGGTGGTTATAAGTTTGCAGACTTTATTAAGATTGGGGTGCCATTTACCATTATTGTGATGTTTATTAGCGTATTCTTGATCCCGCTATTATTCCCATTCTAATTATCAATATTTTTGTTTTGCTGAAACGTTGTTTATTAATTAATAAACAGCGTTTTTTATTTATTGGTCGGTGGTTTTTTATTTGATGCATAATTTGTATCTATATGTGTGTGTTTTTTGACATAGATTATTAAGAGAAGAGCATAATATCTTATATAAAAATAAATGTATTCGGAGTTAATAAAATGAATGAGTTAAACAATATTCAACCTACAAGTGTTAATGTGCAATATGTTAATGAAATAAAAAGTGAAACTAAACAATACAGTTTTTTATCCAAGGTTATATCATCAGTTAGAAATTCTATAAAAGAGTTTTTAGGTTTAAATAAAATTAAAGAAAGTTTAGTAAGTAAAAATACTAATGATAATGGTGGTATAAGAATGTATGGAGAAGACTGTGATAAAAATACATATTTTATAAAAAATGATAATAAGTTTAATATGAATGAAGTCAAATTATTTGGAGATAGTCGTGAATCTATATCCAATGATAGCGATAATATATATCATTATTCGAATAATAGCACATTGGATTTTTTAAAGGAGGCTATTATATTGAAAAGTGTTGATAAAAAAATCGATAAGGTTAATAACTCATTTTTATCTTTTAGATAGAAATAGAAATAGCCCATTATATTTATAATGGGCTATTTCTATTTACTCACTAATTTCATCAAGCGATAAACTAAAGCCGGGTACAAATACCTTCATAAAATAGTCCATCTCTGGGCTATGTCTTTCGGCTAACGTTTTTTCTAAGCGATTTTTGGCTAAATTAAATTCACTATTACCTGCGGCAAGTTCTTCAAGGCATTTTAAATAAGCACATAAACTATCAGCTTGTTTGACAATAAAGGTTTCTTCCTCACTATGTAATTGCTCATCAATAAGAGGGCGAAAATCGTCTTGTAATTCTTCTGGTAACATTTCAATTAATTTTTGCTGGGCATATTTTTCTATTTTTTTATATTCATGAGCAATTTGTGGATTATGGTACTTAATCGGTGTCGGCATATCACCGGTGATCACTTCACTGGCATCATGATACATCGCTTGTAATGCAATACGTTCAGCATTGACATTACCACCAAATTTACGATTTTTAATCACCGCTAGGGCATGGGCGACAAAAGCGACTTGTAAACTGTGTTCAGAAACATTTTCTTGGCGGATATTACGCATTAAAGGCCAACGAGTAATGAGTTTTAAGCGAGAAAGGTGGGCAAAAAAGTAACTCATAATATCTCCCAATTGCGTGATTGAAGGCATTATTGTGAGTGGATAACAGGTAGATGTAAACGTTAATAGAAAAGAAAATAAAAAAACGCAATATAACTGGTTGTTATACTGCGTTTTATTTTATATGCAGGTAATCTTATTGATGATAACCGACAATAAAGCGACCGAATTTTTGAATTGCCATATCTAAATCGTCTTCACGCGGAAGAGTAACGATACGGAAATGGTCTGGGTATGGCCAGTTAAAGGCTGTACCTTGTACCAGTAATACTTTCTCTTGGAGTAATAAATCGAGGATCATTTTTTGATCATCTTTAATACTGTAACGGTTAAGATCTATTTTAGGGAACATATACAATGCTCCCATAGGTTTAACACAAGAAACGCCCGGAATTTGATTAATTAGTTCCCAAGCACGGTTGCGTTGCTCATATAAACGACCACCCGGCAGAATAAATTCACTAATACTTTGATAGCCACCTAATGCTGTTTGGATGGCATGTTGCATAGGAACGTTAGCGCATAAACGCATAGACGCTAACATATTCAAGCCTTCAATATAGCTTTTAGCGTGTTTTTTGGGGCCGTTTAACACCATCCAACCTTGACGGAAGCCTGCAACGCGGTAGGTTTTTGATAAACCATTAAATGTTACGGTTAATAAATCGGGTGCCATGGCAGCAATAGAATGGTGCTCGGCATCGTCATACAGAATTTTATCGTAGATTTCGTCAGCAAAAATAATTAGGTTATGTTGACGTGCTATTTCAACAATTTCCATCAGAATGTCTTTGCTATATACCGCACCTGTCGGATTATTTGGGTTGATAATAACAATACCGCGGGTATTTTTTGTGATTTTACTGCGGATATCATCTAAATCAGGGAACCAGCCTTGTTGCTCATCACACATATAGTGAACAGCATTTCCTCCTGAAAGAGAAACGGCGGCTGTCCACAATGGATAATCAGGCGCAGGTACAAGCATTTCATCGCCATTATTTAATAAAGCTTGCATCGCTTGTACGATTAACTCAGAAACACCATTACCAATATAAATGTCTTCAACAGTGATATCACGCATATCACGGGCTTGATAATGCTGCATGATAGCTTTACGCGCAGAAAACAGTCCTTTGGAGTCACTATAACCTTGAGAGCTTGGTAGATTGCGGATCACATCTACTAAGATTTCATCAGGTGCTTCAAAGCCAAAAGGTGCCGGGTTACCAATATTGAGTTTTAAAACTTTATTACCTTCTTCTTCCAGACGTTTTGCTTCTTGCAAAACCGGACCTCTAATGTCGTAACAGACATGTTCGAGTTTGTTTGATTTTTTAATCTGATTCATAGCGCGTTTACCTAATAGGGTCTGACTCGTATCTTTTATTGTGATTATGGCGACTTAGCGACATTTATCGCCGATTGCTATTCATATAGAAAGATACAAATGAAAAGGCTGTCCCAGCAAATAACTGTTCTATCACTCTACTCTTACGTTACAAACTTTTGAAGATGCTAGGTAATTTTTGGTGTAAAAGGTCAGTTTATTCTTAGAATGTTATTTTGATGACTGATTGTATTGCTTATGATGGATTTATGTTTCATATTTTGAATTAAAACTAGATTATTACTCTATTGAAAAGGGGCTTTTTAGTGTGGTGATCAGAAATAAGTTGATGTGATGGATAGGTAGATGAAATGTTGCATAATCAATTATTGAATAATTTTATCGGATTTGTATTATCTGACTTAATATATTAAATTTTCAAATAATATGGTTAAATCTACTTTATTCTATAGCAATCAATTAGTTTAAGTATAAATTAAATTTAAATCTTAAATTTAATTTATAGGGGAAGATACTTAAACCTGAATGCATAGTTAAGATAATTTAAATTATTTTCAAAATGTTAAAATTTATGAATGAGAAAGCAATATAGTATGATCTACGTCTAACTTGTGATGACGGTATACAGTTCTTTCTTGTGAATGCTTGAAATGATAATAAAATTTAATTTGTTACAAAAAGATGCAATTCCTTTCTATCTAGGAGGTGTAAACGATAAGAAACAAATGTAAAGTATTCGGTATGTCTTTGCTCTCCTTTTCAGAGTAGAGTACTGTCTGAATCGGAAGTCTTTTTTAGACTTTTGATATAAAACACCAGGTATATGTAATTTAAAAATCAAAAATAAGTGAAGAATAAACAATGATTAATGCAAATCGTCCGATAATGAATCTCGACCTCGATCTGCTTAGAACGTTTGTAGCTGTAGCAGATTTGAACACTTTTGCAGCAGCCGCTGCTGCTGTATGTCGAACCCAATCTGCTGTGAGTCAGCAGATGCAACGTTTAGAGCAATTGGTGGGTAGAGAGCTTTTCGCCCGTCATGGTCGTAATAAACTTTTAACAGAGCATGGTCTACAACTGTTAGGTTATGCGCGTCAAATTCTGCGTGCAAATGATGATGCAACAGCATCATTAACATATAGCGATGCAGAAGGGGAGCTACGTATTGGTGCTTCTGATGACTCTGTTGATACTTTATTACCGTTTTTACTAAATCGTATCGCGTCAGTGTATCCTCGTTTAGCTGTTGATGTACGTATTAAGCGTTCTCAATATATTGAGACAATGCTAGATAATCATGAAATTGATTTAGCATTAACAACAGCACGTATTGGTCATCACCCACGTACAGCGTTACGTACTGCACCAGTGTTATGGCATTGTGCGCCAGACTTCCAATTACAAATGAATGAGCCGATTCCTTTAGTTGTAATGGATGAAACGAACCCATTCCGTCAATTAGCGATAAACACACTAGATGATGCTGGAATTCAATGGCGTATTGCTTATGAAGCGGCTTCTTTATCTGCTGTTCGTGCTGCGGTTAATGCAGAGGTGGGTATTACTGCTCGTCCACTTGAAATGCAGAATGCCGATTTACGTATTTTAGGTGAAAGCGAAGGATTACCTCGTTTACCTGAGACACAATATTGGTTATATCGTAATTCTGATGAACAAAATGAAGCGGTGTTAACAGTATTCAATGCGATTGAAAACAAGAAAACACCTTATACCGTCACTGCACCTGAAGATATTAGCTCTACTGAACTTGAATAATCACATTAATAATTGTGTGAATTTTTTAGCGTTAAAACACAAAAAATTAAAGATTAAAAAAGAGTCAAATAAAGCTGGATAGTGATGAATAGTGATAAACGGGAATAGATGCAATAAAGTGCATTTATTTCCGTTTTTTTATTTCTTTTTTTGAAATAGTAACACTATGTTAATAATTATGTTGTTTTATGTATTTATCTTTGTAACATTTCATTGCATAACTACCTTAACTGCTTGTTAAAAAAATGTTTACCTTCCCCCTTGGTTAATCACTTGTAGGATTTGTTAACAAATAAAAAGATTGTCTAGGTTTTAAGAGAATAAAAAAGTAAATCTAAGCGGATATTTGACCTCCTCCACAATATTAGAAAGTTAATTTGTTAAAATTTGGATAAATTTTAAACTGATTAGGTGTTTTTTCGACTATTTTGTGAGTTTGATCAAAAAAATAAGGCACATTTGCCTGTGTTGAATCAGGTTTTTCCTGAGATACTGGTGTAGTAAAATCGAATTATCAGTTAGACTAAGCGTGTTAGCATAAAGCTTGTCGGTTTACTGACACGTTTTAGCATTGAGCTGTAATTGAGTGTTAAAATTGAGTGTTAAAGTTGTTAAATCGCGATAGAAAACTGAGTGATTTGTCGCAAAGTTTTCTAAAAAAGAATAAAGGTATAAATAGACTGTTATTATTTCTTTAATTAGCAAGTCTGTTTAATTCGCCTTTTTTTTCGTAATTAGAAATGTGGTGTAAACCGCCGGATAAGAATTGGTTAATTGACACCACCTTTGATGAGTAAGCAATGAGTATGTCTACAACCACCGAAGTTATCGCCCATCATTGGGCATTTGCTGTCTTCCTCATAGGCGCATTGGGGTTATGTTCGCTCATGTTGTTGGGTGCCCGCTATTTAGGCGGGCGCGCACAGGCAAGGGCAAAGCATGTTCCTTATGAATCTGGTCTTGATTCTGTTGGCAGCGCTCGTCTGCGCATGTCAGCTAAATTCTATTTAGTTGCCATGTTTTTCGTTATTTTCGATGTTGAAGCACTGTTTCTTTATGCCTGGGCTGTTTCCGTTCGTGAAGTTGGCTGGTTAGGCTTTATTGAAGCATCAGTCTTCATCGCTATTTTATTAGCTGGATTATTCTACTTGGTTCGTATAGGCGCATTAGATTGGACGCCTGTTCGCTCTCGTCGTGAAACTGCGAGTAAAAGCCATGTTCGATTAACCAGCGGCAAACATCCGCAGCAGTAATAAGCGAGGCATTAGAAATGGATTATACGCTCACCCGCATAGATCCGAACGGTGAGAATGACCGTTATCCCCTGCAATCACAGGAAATTGTCAGTGACCCGTTAGATGCTCACGTTCATCGCAGCGTGTATATGGGAAAACTGGAACATGCGTTGCATGACGTTGTGAACTGGGGACGGAAAAACTCTTTATGGCCATATAACTTTGGTCTTTCCTGTTGTTACGTTGAAATGGTGACGTCATTTACGGCTGTGCATGACGTGGCTCGTTTTGGTTCAGAAGTATTACGTGCATCCCCTCGTCAAGCTGACTTTATGGTGGTTGCGGGTACTTGCTTTACTAAGATGGCACCCGTTATTCAACGTTTATATGATCAGATGTTAGAGCCTAAATGGGTTATCTCTATGGGGGCATGTGCAAACTCTGGTGGTATGTACGACATCTACTCAGTAGTGCAAGGTGTTGATAAGTTCATTCCAGTTGATGTGTATATTCCTGGATGTCCACCACGCCCTGAAGCTTACATGCAAGCACTGATGTTATTACAAGAGTCCATTGGTAAAGAACGTCGCCCATTATCATGGGTTGTCGGCGACCAAGGTGTTTACCGTGCCAATATGCAATCAGAACGAGAAAGAAAACACGGTGAACGTATCGCAGTGAAAAATCTGCGTACTCCTGACGAAATTTAAAGGCTTTTGCCTAAGACGTAACCAGAGCAATGTGTTGCGATCATAGTAACCCTGATCAAAGTTGTGGTGAATAGAAATGACCGATCAGATAGCGCAAAAAGGCGCTCGGCCAGCGTGGGAAACGACCGATCATATTGATGATCAGGTGGTTAATGAACTGCGTCAGAAATTTGGGCCAGATGCGTTTACGTTCCAGCCTACTCGTACTGGTATGCCAGTTGTTTGGGTAAAGCGGGAACAACTTATTGAGGTAATGCTATACCTCAAATCTTTACCAAAACCTTATGTCATGCTGTTTGATATGCATGGTTTTGATGAGCGTCTTCGTACGCATCGTCAAGGCTTGCCAGCAGCAGACTTTTCCGTTTTCTATCATCTGATATCAATCGATCGTAATAAAGATATTATGTTGAAAGTCGCATTAAGTGAAAATGATCTTAATGTTCCGACTATCACATCTATCTTTCCTAACTCGAATTGGTATGAGCGTGAAGTCTGGGATATGTTTGGGATTGTCTTTAATGGGCATCCAAATTTACGTCGTATTATGATGCTTCCTGATTGGGAAGGTCATCCACTGCGTAAAGATTATCCAGCTCGTGCGACAGAGTTCGATCCTTATGTGCTGACAAAGCAGAAACAGGATCTGGAAATGGAATCGCTGACATTTAAACCTGAAGAGTGGGGGATGAAACGCGGAACTGAGAATGAGGACTTTATGTTCTTAAACCTCGGTCCTAACCATCCATCCTCTCACGGTGCATTCCGTATTATTCTTCAGCTTGATGGCGAAGAGATCGTCGACTGTGTGCCTGACGTAGGCTATCACCACCGTGGTGCTGAAAAAATGGGTGAGCGCCAATCTTGGCATAGCTATATTCCATACACAGACCGAATCGAATATCTCGGCGGATGCGTTAACGAAATGCCTTATGTACTTGCAGTGGAAAAACTTGCCGGTATTGAAGTGCCTGAACGCGTTAAAGTCATTCGTGTCATGCTGTCAGAGCTATTCCGTATTAATAGCCACTTACTGTATATCAGTACCTTTATCCAAGACGTTGGTGCAATGACACCGGTGTTCTTTGCCTTTACTGACCGTCAGAAAGTTTACAACATCGTTGAAGCGATTACTGGATTCCGTATGCACCCAGCATGGTTCCGTATCGGTGGTGTTGCTCATGACTTACCACGTGGTTGGGAACGCTTATTACGTGAATTCTTAGATTGGATGCCAAAACGTCTAGATTCTTACGTAAAAGCAGCACTGCAAAACAGTATCTTGAAGGGTCGTACTATTGGTGTTGCCTCATATAATGCTAAAGAAGCATTAGATTGGGGTGTGACAGGTGCTGGTCTTCGTGCAACAGGTGTTGAATTTGACGTCCGTAAATGGCGTCCATATTCAGGTTATGAAAACTTTGAATTTGAAATCCCTGTTGCAAGTAATGGTGACTGTTATGACCGCGTAATGCTGAAAGTAGAAGAGCTACGCCAAAGCTTACGTATTCTGGAACAGTGCTATAAAAATATGCCAGAAGGGCCATTTAAAGCAGACCATCCACTGACAACGCCTCCACCAAAAGAGCGTACATTACAGCATATCGAAACCATGATTAACCACTTCTTACAGGTTTCATGGGGCCCTGTTATGCCTGCTAATGAATCATTCCAGATGGTTGAAGCCACTAAAGGGATCAACAGCTATTACTTAACCAGTGATGGTAGCACAATGAGCTATCGTACACGTATTCGTACGCCAAGCTTTGCTCACTTGCAACAAATCCCAGCGGTTATCCGCGGTAGTCTGGTTTCTGACTTGATTGTGTATCTGGGAAGTATTGATTTTGTAATGTCGGATGTGGATCGTTAATCATGCAAAATGAATTAAACCAAAAAGATGATGCAGTGCAGATCGAAATCGTTGATGTTACGCATTCAAAGAAAGCAACGTTTGTTTTAACTGAAGAAGAACGTGCTGAAATTGAACAAGAAAAACATCACTATGAAGATCCGCGTGCTGCCTCTATTGAAGCACTGAAAATTGTGCAAAAGAACCGCGGTTGGGTTGAAGACGGCGCAATTTATGCAATTGCGGATGTTCTTGGGATCCCTGCAAGCGATGTTGAAGGCGTTGCTACGTTCTATAGCCAAATTTTCCGTCAACCCGTTGGCCGTCACATTATTCGTTTTTGTGACAGCGTGGTTTGTCATATTACAGGTTATCAAGGCATTCAGGCAGCGATTGAAAAGCATCTTAATATCATTCCTGGTCAAACTACACCAGATGGTCGCTTTACGTTACTGCCAACCTGCTGTTTAGGTAATTGTGATAAAGGTCCTACCATGATGGTAGATGACGATACTCACAGCTTTGTTAAACCTGAAGAGATTGAAACGTTACTGGAGCAGTATCCATGACAGCAATTTCAGGAGCAAAACCGATTATTCGTAGCGCAGAAACGCACCCGCTAACGTGGCGCTTACGTGATGATCGTCAGCCTGTATGGCTGGATGAATACCGTGCTACAAACGGTTATAAAGCGGCAGAAAAAGCATTAAAAGGTATGTCACCGACGGAAGTGACCACTGAAGTTAAAGATGCTGGTCTAAAAGGTCGTGGTGGTGCTGGATTCTCAACAGGCTTGAAATGGAGCCTGATGCCAAAAGATGAAAGCATGAATATCCGTTACATCCTTTGTAACGCAGATGAAATGGAGCCGGGTACTTATAAAGACCGCCTCTTAATGGAAGAACTTCCACATCTGTTAATTGAAGGGATGATTATCGGCGCCCACGCACTAAAAGCTTACCGTGGTTATATTTTCCTTCGTGGTGAATATATCGAAGCGGCTAAGAATTTACGCCATGCCATCGAGGAAGCAAAAGCAGCAGGCTTTCTTGGTAAAAACATCTTTGGTTCCGGGATTGATTTTGAGCTATTTGTTCACACTGGTGCAGGTCGTTACATCTGTGGTGAAGAAACAGCATTAATCAACTCATTAGAAGGTCGTCGTGCTAACCCGCGCTCTAAACCGCCATTCCCTGCAACATCAGGGGCATGGGGTAAACCAACTTGTGTCAATAACGTTGAAACATTGTGTAACGTGCCTGCGATTATTGAACACGGCAAAGATTGGTATATCGGTTTAAGTGAAGGCAAAAGCCCAGATGCAGGTACTAAATTAATGGGATTCTCGGGTCGCGTGAAATTTCCGGGCTTATGGGAATTACCATTTGGTACAACAGCGCGTGAGATCCTTGAAGATTACGCAGGCGGTATGCGTGATGGTCTTAAGCTGAAAGCATGGCAACCGGGGGGCGCAGGTACTGACTTCTTAACGGAAGATCATCTCGATCTCCCAATGGATTTTGGCACGATTGCAAAAGCAGGTAGCCGTTTAGGTACAGCACTTGCGATGGCGGTAGATAATGAAATCAATATGGTTTCATTAACCCGTAATTTAGAAGAGTTCTTTGCTCGTGAATCTTGTGGCTGGTGTACACCTTGTCGTGATGGCTTGCCATGGAGTGTCGAAATCTTACGTGCGATAGAAAACGGTAAAGGTCGCCCTGGTGATATCGAAACACTTGAGCATTTATGTCGTTCTTTAAGTCCGGGACACACATTCTGTGCTCACGCACCGGGTGCAGTAGAACCTTTACAAAGCGCCATTAAATATTTCCGTGAAGAATTTGAGGCTGGCATTATTCAAGAAGATTATACCAATGCCAATTTGATCAGAGGTATTCAGCCTAACTTGCTGAAAAGCCGCTGGTAATTTTTCACGACACATTCTAGGTTTAACGCCTGCTGTGCAGGCCTTTGGGAAGCATGCTGACTATGGCTACGATTCATGTAGACGGCAAAGAATATGAAGTTAACGGGGCTGATAACCTGTTAGAAGCCTGTCTTAATTTAGGCTTAGATATTCCTTATTTTTGCTGGCACCCAGCGCTGGGAAGCGTTGGCGCTTGCCGCCAGTGTGCGGTGAAGCAGTATCAAAATGCTGAGGATACCCGCGGTCGTTTAGTGATGTCTTGTATGACACCGGCGACTGATGGCACGTTTATCTCTATTGACGACGAAGAAGCGAAGAAATTTCGTGAAAGCGTTGTTGAATGGTATATGACAAACCATCCTCATGACTGTCCAGTTTGTGAAGAAGGCGGTAACTGTCACCTTCAAGATATGACGGTAATGACAGGTCATACTATGCGTCGTTATCGCTTTACGAAGCGTACACATAGAAACCAAGATCTGGGACCGTTTATTTCTCATGAAATGAACCGTTGTATTGCTTGTTACCGCTGTGTTCGTTACTACAAAGACTATGCCGATGGTACTGATCTGGGCGTCTTTGGTGCACATAACAACGTATTCTTTGGACGCGTTGAAGATGGCACATTAGAGAGCGAATTCTCGGGTAACTTGGTTGAAATTTGTCCGACAGGTGTGTTCACTGATAAAACTCACTCATCACGTTATAACCGTAAGTGGGATATGCAGTTTGCACCAAGCATTTGCCAAGGTTGTAGCATGGGTTGTAACACCAGCCCAGGTGAACGCTATGGTGAATTGCGTCGTATTGAAAACCGTTATAACGGGACTGTAAACCGCTATTTCCTTTGTGACCGTGGTCGCTTTGGCTATGGCTATGTGAATTTAGCAAGCAGACCTCGTCAGCCTAAAAAACGTTTAGGTAGTAACTGGTTAGAAATTAACGCTGTTCAAGCAACTCAAGCCGCTGCGGATATGCTGAAGAAAAGTCAGCGTATCGTGGGTATTGGTTCTCCGCGTGCAAGCATTGAAAGTAACTTTGCATTACGTGAAGTTGTTGGTGCTGAAAACTTCTATAGCGGTATCTCTGCATCAGAGCAGAAACGACTGACTTTAATGTTAGATATTTTACAAAAAGGTGGCGTTCATACCCCATCTCTGCGTGAAATTGAAGATTACGATGCTGTTTTAGTGTTAGGTGAAGATTTAACACAAACCGGTGCTCGTATGGCATTGTCTGTACGTCAAGCAGTGAAAGGTAAAGCACGTGAAATGGCAGCAGCTCAAAAAGTAGCTGACTGGCAAATTGCTGCGATTATGAATATCGGGCAACGTGCGAAATATCCGCTGTTTGTCACTCATGTTGATGAAACTCGCCTTGATGATGTTGCTGCATGGAGTTACCGCGCACCGGTTGTTGATCAAGCGCGTTTAGGTTTTGCGATTGCCAATAACATTAACGGTGAAGCACCCGCAGTTGATGGCATTGATGAAGCGTTGAATAAACATATCGAGATGATTGTTCAAGCACTTTCTCAAGCGAAGAAACCATTAATTATCAGTGGTAGTCATGCAGGTAGCGAAGACGTTATCAAAGCAGCTGCTAACATTGCGTTTGCATTAAAAGCAAAAGGTAATGAAGTGGGGCTTTCTTTCGTTGCTGATGATGCAAACAGCATGGGGCTTGCCATGATGAATGCACAACCACTTGATGATGCATTAAAAATGATGCGTAGTGGTCAAGTTAACACCGTTGTGGTAATGGAAAACGATTTATATCGCCATTACGATGCAGACGTGATTGATGATGCGATTGCGAAAGTTGATAACGTTATTGTTATCGACCACCAGCAAACAGACATTATGGCGAAAGCACATATTGTTCTCCCAGCTTCTTCATTCGCTGAAAGCGATGGAACAATGGTGAGTCAAGAGGGCAGAGCACAACGCTACTTCCAAGTTTTCGAACCTTCTTTCTATAACAAAGAAGTGGTGATGCATGAAAGCTGGCGTTGGTTGAGTGCGGTTGATTCACAATGGCATGAAAGAACGTTGGATTGGACACAGTTGGACAGTGTTATCGAGCATTGTGCAACCAGCCTTCCTCAGTTTGCAGGCATTGTTGATGCTGCTCCGAATGCCTCATTCCGTATTCGTGGACAGAAATTGGCTCGTGAACCGCATCGTTATAGCGGTCGTACTTCTATGTTGGCAAATGTGTCTGTTCATGAACAGCGTCAACCAAAAGATATCGACACTCCATTTGCGTTTTCAATGGAAGGTAATAACAGCCCAACAGCACCTCGTCAGCAAATTCCATTTGCATGGGCTCCGGGTTGGAACTCACCTCAAGCATGGAATAAATTCCAAGCAGAAGTGGGTGGCAGCTTACGCTTTGGCGATCCGGGTGTGCGCTTAATCGAATGTGGTGATAATACACTTGGCTATTTCACTGATATTCCTGCGCCATTTAATGCACAGAAAAATCAATGGACTGTCGCACCTTGCTACCGTTTATTTGGTAGTGAAGAGTTATCACAACGCGCTGAAGTTATCCAATCTCGTATGGAAACGGCTTATTTAACATTGAGTGAATCTGATGCACAGGCATTAGCATTAACTCAAGGTCAGCAAGCGATGTTTACTTACGAAGGCCGTGAATTCACCTTACCTGTGAAAATCAGTGCTCACCTGACTCAAGGTCAAATTGGCTTGCCGTTAGGTATGGCAGGTATTTCTCCATCGCTGGTAGGTGTATCGGTTCGTCAACTGCGGGGTATTGCATAATGAGCTGGTTATCTCCTGAAGTTACAGAGATTTTACTCACTGTTTTAAAAGCCGTCGTGATCTTGCTTGTTGTGGTCACTTGTGGTGCTTTTATGAGTATGGGGGAACGCCGTTTACTGGGCTTATTCCAAAACCGTTATGGGCCTAACCGTGTAGGTTATGCAGGTTCAGCACAGTTAATTGCGGATATGATCAAAATGTTCTTTAAAGAGGACTGGATCCCTAAATTTGCTGATCGCTTTATCTTCACCATTGCGCCAGTGATTGCGTTTTCATCTTTACTGCTGTCATTTGCAATTGTACCTGTTAGCTCAACATGGGTTGTTGCTGACTTAAACATTGGTATTTTGTTCTTCTTGATGGTTGCAGGTATTGCGGTGTATGCCGTGTTATTTGCAGGTTGGTCAAGTAATAACAAATATTCACTGTTAGGTGCAATGCGTGCATCAGCACAAACTGTAAGTTATGAGGTGTTCTTAGGGCTCTCAATCTTAGGTGTTGTTGCACAAGCGGGCTCTTTTAACCTGACTGACATCGTAAACTCACAAGCAAATATGTGGAATATCATCCCACAATTCTTTGGCTTTATTACGTTTGCAATAGCCGGAGTTGCTGTTTGTCACCGTCATCCATTTGACCAACCAGAAGCAGAGCAAGAGCTAGCTGATGGTTATCACATTGAATATTCCGGTATGAAATTCGGTTTATTCTTTGTTGGTGAATATATTGGGATCGTTGCGGTATCGGGTCTTATCGTGACGTTATTCTTTGGTGGTTGGCAAGGTCCTTTCTTACCGTCATTCGTTTGGTTTGCACTGAAAACAGGATTCTTCATGATGATGTTTATTCTTATTCGTGCATCGTTACCGCGTCCGCGTTACGACCAAGTGATGTCTTTCGGTTGGAAAATTTGCTTACCGTTAACGCTTATTAATCTGCTGGTAACTGCTGCAGTGATACTTTACAACGCTCAATAAGGGGTGATTGAACCATGACTTTAAAAGAGTTATTGACTGGTTTCGGCACCCAGGTACGAAGCATTTGGATGATTGGCTTACATGCCTTCGCCAAACGTGAAACACAGATGTACCCGGAAGAACCTGTCAATGTTGCACCACGTTATCGTGGACGTATTGTGTTGACGCGTGATCCCGATGGTGAAGAGCGCTGTGTTGCTTGTAACTTGTGTGCAGCAGTTTGTCCAGTTGGCTGTATTTCATTACAGAAAGCAGAACATGAAGATGGCCGTTGGTATCCGGAGTTTTTCCGTATCAACTTTTCTCGTTGTATCTTCTGCGGTTTATGTGAAGAAGCTTGCCCAACAACGGCACTGCAATTAACGCCTGATTTCGAAATGGGTGAGTTTAAGCGTCAGGATCTGGTTTATGAAAAAGACGATCTGTTAATTTCTGGGCCCGGCAAATATCCTGAATATAACTTTTACCGTAAAACAGGTATGGCGATTAACGGCAAAGACAAAGGTGATGCGGATGATGAAGCTAAACCTATCGATGTCAAAAGCCTGTTACCGTAAGGAGCGATATTCATGGAATTTGCATTTTACATCGCGGGGCTGATTGCCATCCTTGCAACATTGAGAGTTATCACTCATACCAATCCAGTACACGCACTGCTGTACTTAGTGATTTCATTGATTGCGCTCTCTGTGGTTTTCTTCTCGTTAGGTGCCTATTTTGCTGGTGCATTAGAAATCATCGTTTACGCTGGCGCCATTATGGTGTTGTTCGTTTTCGTGGTGATGATGCTCAATTTAGGTAAATCCGTCGTTGATCAAGAGAAAAAATGGCTACAACCGAAGTTTTGGATTGGTCCTGCACTTTTATCTCTGATGCTATTAGTCGTGCTTATTTATGCAATTAGTAGTGTCACTCACGGCGAAATTGCTGGAGAAGTAATTGGCGCGAAAGAGGTCGGTATTAGCTTATTTGGACCTTATATTCTGGCTGTTGAGTTAGCATCTGTTCTTCTGTTGTCTGGACTAATAGTTGCTTATCACATTGGTCGTGATCAGAGCCATGACGATCTCGTCGAAAACGAAAACGCAGGGGAGCAAAAATGATACCTCTTCAACATGGTTTGATCTTGGCTGCGGTACTGTTTGTGTTAGGTTTTACCTGCTTAGTACTTCGCCGCAACCTGTTGTTTATGTTGATCGGACTAGAAATTATGATTAATGCGGCTGCGCTGGCATTTGTTGTTGGTGGTAGCTTTTGGGGCCAAACGGATGGTCAGATAATGTATATTCTGGCAATCAGCTTGGCAGCGGCAGAGGCAAGTATTGGTCTGGCATTGTTATTACAGCTTCATAGACATCGCCAAAATATCAATATTGATACAGTCAGTGAGATGCGCGGATGAATATACTCTATTTAACCATTCTGCTACCACTGCTGGGATTCTTATTGCTCGCTTTCTCACGTGGTCGTTGGTCTGAAAACGTATCAGCATGGATTGGTACAGGTTCTGTGGGTTTATCTGCTCTTGTCGCACTTTGGGCAGGTATGGATTTCTTTGCTAACGGGCAAGAAACCTATGTTCTGACTTTATGGAACTGGATGTCAGCAGGAAATTTTAATATTCCATTTACGCTGGTTCTTGATGGTCTTTCATTAACAATGCTGGGTGTTATCACTGGTGTTGGCTTCCTTATTCATATGTATGCATCTTGGTATATGCGTGGCGAAGAAGGGTATTCTCGTTTCTTTGCTTATACCAACTTATTTATCGCAAGTATGGTCGTCTTAGTACTGGCTGATAATATGATGCTGATGTATATGGGTTGGGAAGGGGTTGGTTTATGTAGTTATCTGTTAATTGGTTTCTATTATAGCAATCCGGCTAATGGCGCAGCTGCGATGAAAGCGTTTATCGTAACGCGTATCGGTGATGTGTTCTTAGCTATCGGTATGTTTATCCTGTTTGACCAATTAGGTACATTGAGCTTCCGTGAAATGGCAGCACTTGCTCCTGAGCAATTAGCCGTGGGGTCAAGCGTCATTAACTGGGCAATGTTGATGGTATTAGGCGGTGCAGTAGGTAAATCAGCACAGCTTCCATTACAAACTTGGTTAGCCGATGCAATGGCAGGTCCAACACCAGTATCTGCATTAATTCACGCCGCAACCATGGTCACGGCGGGTGTGTACTTAGTCGCACGTAGCAATGCACTATTCTTAATGGCACCAGAAGTACTGGAATTGGTCGGAATTATCGGTGCAGTCACATTAGTGTTAGCGGGCTTTGCAGCTTTAGTACAAACAGATATCAAACGTATTCTTGCTTATTCAACCATGAGCCAAATTGGTTATATGTTCTTGGCTTTAGGCGCTCAAGCATGGGATGCGGCAATTTTCCACTTAATGACTCACGCTTTCTTTAAAGCATTACTGTTCTTATCAGCAGGCTCGGTGATTATCGCCTGCCACCACGAACAGAATATCTTTAAGATGGGCGGGTTACGTAAGAAGATCCCATTTGTTTATGCCTGTTTCCTTATTGGTGGTGGCGCATTAGCGGCATTACCACTGTTAACAGCTGGGTTCTTCAGTAAAGATGAAATCTTATGGGGTGCGTATTCAAACGGGCATTTTAACTTAATGCTTGCAGGTTTAGTTGGTGCGTTATTTACATCACTTTATACCTTCCGTTTGATTTTCATCGTATTCCATGGTGAAACCAAAACCGAAGCACACCAAGTTAAAGGGTTTACTCATACTTTCCCATTAGCGGTATTAGCACTGTTATCCACATTTATCGGTGCGTTAATAACTCAACCGCTAGGTGCTGTTTTCCCTGAAGGAAATGCATCGCACGATGGTAAATATGTATTAGAAGTTCTTTCTGGTGTGGTAGCGATAGTAGGCGTTGCCATTGCAGCATGGTTATACCTGAAACAGCGTCAATGTGTTTCTAAGGTTGCCAATACTCGTACGGGTCGTTTCTTCTCAACATGGTGGTTCCATGCTTGGGGATTCGATGCGCTGTATGAAGTGCTGTTTGTCAAACCTTATAAAGGGGCGGCGTGGCTTATCCAAAATGATCCTGTTAACCAATTCTTTAATCTATTCGGTAGTCTGCTTAAAGGCACCAATAAAGGATTAAGTTTCAGTGAAAATGGATTAGCGCGTTGGTATGCGGCTTCTCTCGGTTTAGGTGCAGTGCTGGTCATCGCTCTGCTGCTTCTGGTTTAATTAAGGGACACATTGCGCCATGTTATTACCCTGGCTAATACTTATTCCCTTCATCGGTGGCCTGCTAAGTTGGCAGGCTGAACGAATCGGCTCGCAAGTCCCTCGCTGGGTTGCGTTGCTGACGATGGGATTAACACTCGTTATTTCTGTGCAACTTTGGTTGCAGGGCGATTATCAACTACTTAGTGCTGATGGAGCGCCACGCTGGACAGAGTATTACTTTGTGCCGTGGATCCCTGCTTTAGGGATTAATATCCAATTTGCACTTGATGGTATGTCATTGCTGATGACGGTATTAACCGCGATTTTAGGTATCTTAGCGGTACTTTCATCGTGGAGTGAAAATCAGCCATCACAAGGTGCTTTCCATTTTAATCTGCTGTGGATCTTAGCAGGTGTGATGGGGGTATTTTTAGCAACTGACCTGTTCTTATTCTTCTTCTTTTGGGAAATGATGTTGATCCCAATGTATTTCCTGATTTCTTTATGGGGACACAAAGGAAGTAGCGATAAAAAACATGTTAGTGCGGCAACAAAATTCTTTATCTATACACAGGCAAGTGGCCTGTTAATGTTGCTGGCCATTATCGGTCTTGCGGTGGCTTTCTACCGCGAAACAGGTATTTGGACGTTTAACTACGATACCTTATTACAAGCACATACTGTTTTAAGCTCTGAACTACAATTTATCCTGATGTTAGGTTTCTTTGCTGCATTTGCAGTGAAAATGCCAATTGTTCCTGTACATGGTTGGTTAGCGGATGCTCACGCAGAAGCACCAACAGCAGGCTCTGTTGACTTATCAGGTATTTTGCTAAAAACAGCGGCTTACGGTCTATTACGTTTTAACTTACCGCTCTTCCCAGAAGCGTCAGCGTTATTAGCTCCTGTGGCGATGTGGTTAGGTTTAATTACCGTATTCTATGCAGCATTACTGGCATTTCGTCAGACAGATATTAAACGTCTTGCGGCTTACAGTAGTATTTCTCACATGGGCTTTATCGTGATTGCGATTTATGCCGGCTCTGTATTGGCTTACCAAGGTGCGATTATTCAAATGATCACTAATGGTTTGTCAGCAGCAGGTCTGTTTATCATGTGTGGCATGCTGTATGAGCGTTTAGGTACGCGTGATATGAACCAAATGGGTGGATTGTGGAAAAGCATCCGCTTCTTACCGGCGTTTTCATTGTTCTTTGCGGTTGCCTCTTTAGGTATGCCGGGAACAGGTAACTTCGTCGGTGAGTTTATGATCCTGTTTGGTACTTATGGCAACTTTAAGCTGATCACGATTATTTCGGTCTTTGGTTTAGTCTTTGCATCTGTTTACGCACTGTGGATGATGCAACAGGCTTACTACGGTTCACCGAAAACAGCTGAGAGAACCTATAAAGGGTTGGATCTGAGAGAATTCTTTATCCTGATCACATTGGTTGTTTTACTGGTTATTTTGGGCTTCTTCCCACAACCAGTATTAGACACATCCATATCAGCGATGGAAAATCTCCAGACTTGGTATTCCGCTTCTATTTCAACAGTAAGGCCGTAATTCGCCATGACAATAACTCCTGAACAATTGATCGCAATGCTACCGCTATTAATCGTCGGATTGACGGTGGTGGTTGTGATGCTGTCCATTGCGTGGCGACGCGATCATTTCATCATTGCCACTTTGACAGCAACGGGTTTCATTATTGCGTTAGGATCACTCTATTACGTTAATGCATTAGGCGTAGTGGACGTTACCACGCTTTATCATGTTGATGGATACTCTAGCTTCTTTACTGCACTAGTGATCCTTTCTGGTATTGGCACTATCGCTTTTGCTTATCCATGGTTAGAAGGCTATCAAGATAACAAAGAAGAGTTTTACTTGCTGATTGCGATTGCGGTCATTGGGGGGATTTTACTCTCATCTGCTCACCACTTCGCATCGATGTTTATTGGTATTGAATTACTGACATTACCGCTGTTTGGTCTTATTGGTTATGCATTCCAACAACGCCCTTCTTTGGAAGCAGGCATTAAATATATGTTGCTTTCAGCAGCAGCATCTTCTTTCTTACTGTTTGGTATGGCACTTCTCTATGCAGAAGCAGGAAACCTCTCCTTTACCGCGATGGGACAGAGTTTAAGTGATAGCAATATCCATAAACCATTAGTGCTCGCAGGTTTAGGTATGATGTTAGTGGGAATTGGCTTTAAATTATCTTTATTCCCATTCCAACTGTGGACGCCCGATGTTTACCAAGGCGCACCAGCACCAACAGGTGCGTTCTTAGCAACGGCAAGTAAGATTGGTATTTTTGCTGTTGTTATGCGTTTATTCCTTGAAGCACCCGCTGCGGATAGTGAAACCTTACGAATGATCTTAGGTTTTATGGCAATTGCCTCTATCTTATTTGGTAACATCATGGCGTTAACGCAAAAGAGCGTAAAGCGCTTACTGGGTTACTCTTCAGTATCGCACCTTGGTTATCTGCTAGTGGCATTAATTGTATTGCAATACAGCCCTGTATTAGCACAAGAAACAGCTGAAATTTATTTAGCGGGTTACTTGTTTGCAAGCTTAGGGGCGTTTGGTGCTATTGCAGTAGCTTCAAGTCCTTATCGTGAAAGCGAAATGGATTCACTGGAAGATTACCGCGGATTATTCTGGCGTCGTCCTGTGGTTGCTGTGGTGATGTCGCTGATGATGTTATCACTAGCAGGTGTACCAATTACATTAGGCTTCATTGGTAAACTGTATGTCATCATTGCAGGTATCAGCTCAAGCTTATGGTGGTTAACAGGTATGGTTGTGTTAGGTAGTGCGATTGGCTTATTCTACTACCTACGTGCTGCGGCTATTGTCTTCTTGCGCAAACCAGACAATGACAATACGCCAGCTATTTCAACAACATCACAAAATATGGCAACATTTGTTGCATTAATCTGTGCAATTGTTGTTATTGCATTAGGTGTATGGCCACAACCACTTATTGAATTAACTAATTTTGCGATTATTGCTCCAGTAGTAAATTAATCGATATTATTAGATACTAAGATAGTAAAACGGCTCTTTATTAAAGAGCCGTTTTTTTTAGTTATTCCTGAGGATTTTTTATCTTTTCGACTTCTTCATAATATAAAGAGAAACCATCTAAGAATGAAAAAATAGGAATGATAATATCTTTATTTAATAACTGATTATTTTTTAGTGTGAGTATTAGCAAAATAACGTCTCTCCAGTATTCAGATAAAAACTCTAATTGTTTAATTAAGATATGAAGAAAGTAATCAATATCTACGAGTTTATAATGGTGCTTTAAGTTTAAAAGTGTATTTTGCTGCTCTTTTTTTAACTGATGAATTTTTTTCATCTGCATCAGATAAAGTGTAGTAAGTTGATGTCGAGTTTCAACTATTTTATTATAAGAAAAACCATAATCTAATGTAGAGAACAAATTATTTAGTATTTTCACCAAGGAAGATAAAATGTTTTTTTCTTGTGTTTCAATATTAAGTTTATTAATTTCTGAGGGTTGGGGTATTGAGTTTTTAAAAAGATCAAAAAAGTTTTTTCTATGCAAAATATCTTCACTTTCACGTATAATATCAAGTTCTTCTTTGGTCTCCTCAGATTGATGCTCTAAAGTAATAATTTCATCCGTAATTTTTTTTATATTATTTTCCTTATCATAAATAAGAGGTGTTATCTTATTGGTGATAAATTTATTTTTTAACTCTTTAATTTCAAATGAAAGATATTGGTTGTGTTGGTTAATCGCATTTACTGTTTCATCTATCTCACTAAAAAGTATATTAAATATTTCATTTCTTTCTTCTTCTAATTTACTTTTTAATTTATCGTTAATTGTTCCTGTCTGTATTTCAGTATCAATTTCATTAATCGTTTTTAAGAGATTGTTAAATGAAAATTGTCTTAGCCTATTTTTTATATTGAGAGAGAAATAAATAATGTTTTCCATATTTTTATTATTTTTTTCTAGAAGTTTTGTTGTTTCTTCTTCTAGTGCGTGACTCATATAGCATTTACTACTGCTTAAATAAAGAATATTTCTGTATGCATGAAATAATTTACTGTGTTCAAAGGGGGCGTTTAATTTAATGGGATTCTTATGATTGTTCATAACAATATCCTTTTGTTAGCTATTTGATGAATAAAATGTAGAAAGTGCATTATCAAAAGAGATCAAAATCTCTTTTGAGTAGCCAATAACCATGTACCAAGGTGTGATGATTTTCTCAAGATAAATACTAAACTTTATCAACTCTAACGCATTGTTAATTTTATTAAAATTAGTAATTGAAGCTTCAATTTCTGTTAATATAGCTTGCCATACATATTCAATATGCTCTAGAGCCATATTTGTATCTTCAATAAACTGTTCAATTTCTGATAATTCAATATAAAGTGTATTTAAATGCAAAGATAAACCAGCGTAAACATCAATCTCAATATTGATCTTTTTTACTTGTTCAATAAGCTCATTTTTCTTTTTACGTATTACTTCAGCTTTTGCACCAAATATTCCGCCCGTAATAATAACGCCAATAATACCTAGGGCAAGCCCTGTAAAAGCAAGGCCAACATAGTGTTTATATTCGTCTTTTAATCGTGATATTTCCTCTATTAATAAATCTCGTTCTTCTATAAGAGAATTATTATTATCAGTATAAAACTCATTGATATATCGTTTTTTATTCAAAATATCATGATAGATAGAAGAGTGGGAAATATTTTTACTATCTTTTCCACCTATTATTTTACTTCTAAATGTCGATAAGCTGTCTTTTATTTTAATAGTCTTTTTACATTCATTTTCAATATCTTCTTTCATACTTTCTAAAATATGAATTAGTTGTGTTGCAACTTCTTTATCTTGTGATTTATATTGAATATTTTCTAATTCTTGTTCAGAAAAGTCATTAATAACAGAGGATATTTTTGCTAATAAAGGCATTTGTTTAATAAATGCAATAATATTTTCACCTGTAGACGTAATTTCTCTGCCAATTATTTCTAAATCAATTGCTTGTTGTTTAATAGCATACTCTATTTTATTCCAATCAAAAGCGTGCTCTCGTATTTGGATAAAAAGAGAGAGAATATTATCAGGTGAAAGTTGTGGTACATTAATTTCATTGTAATGAATGAATTTGATGACATCATCTATTTTGTAAGGAAGAGAAAGTGCTTTATTAATATAAGATTTTATTTTTATTAGATCATGAGAAGTCACTATACCAGGTAATCGTCCGTCCTCAATATCTATACCTAATATTAATCCCAATGCAACCTTTGGAATATCGGATGTCTCAATAATTTTATCGATGTGTTTAAAGGTGGTTGTATCCATATAACCTCACTTATGTATAATAATTTTCTATCTTTACCACTTTATCTAATGAAGATTTGTGGGTTATTTCAGAAGGGCGAGTTAATGCATCTACTTTGTAACATAAAAAATACAAAACTTTGATAAATGACAAAGGTTATAATTAATCAGCCCTTTGATAATTTGTATAGAGACGTATAATCACCTTTTTAATTTTGTTGCGGGTATTGGTAGTGGAAAAGATTAATCCTGTGTTTTCGACACTGCACGAAAAAGTTAAAAATATAAATCTGACAGCACAAGGCAATCTTTTACATTTAAAAGTCACCTTGCCAGCAGATGTATCATTTTCGTTACTTTCATGGCTTGCTGCGCAGTCGTGTTATCCCCAATTTTATTGGCAACATCGTGATGAAAATGAAGAAGTCGCTGCTTGTGGGCAATTGTGTTGTTTCAATAATATTCAAGATGCACGCCAATTTTTATCTGCACATCAATCTGAGCATAATATTGATGATGTCCGAATTTGGGGCTTAAATGCGTGGGATACCATTATTCCCGGCCGCATTGATAAAATAAAAGGCGATGATGCCTACCTTTTTTTGCCTCGCATTGAGATTAGACGCCACCAGCAACAGCTTTCTGTTCATCTAAATATGTTGGATGAAGATGATAAGCAAAATACATTAGATTTTCTGCAAACATTAAATCAAGCTGTAGAAATTGAACCGCTTTCTGTTTCTGTTACTCATGTTAATCACTCTTTAACGCAAGAGCAGTGGACTCACTATCTCAATATTGCCTTGGATGAAATTAGCCAAGGTTTATTTGAAAAAGTTGTCCCTGCAAGAGCGACATGTTTAACGCTAGATAACCCGCTGAAAGCGATCCAATTTATGAAAGCGAGCCGTGATGTTAATCATCATTGCTATCACTATATGCTGGCATTTTCACCTTCAGATGCATTTATGGGATCAACCCCAGAAAGATTATATAAGCGTGATGAATTGATGCTTTATACTGAAGCGTTAGCGGGTACAGTCGCGAGTTCTGATAACGAGCAACAAGCCACTGAATTTGCAGATTGGTTGATGAATGATAAGAAGAATCAACATGAAAATCTGGTTGTGGTTGATGATATTTGCCAACGATTACAAGGTGGTGTCGACGGTATTGATGTTTCACCTGCAGATGTTATCCGGTTGCGTAAAGTGCAGCATCTTCGTCGCTATATACATGGTAAATTAATTGATTCTGATGATATCGATTGCTTAAAGCGATTACAGCCAACCGCAGCCGTATGTGGCTTACCAAGAAGTGTCGCGCGTGCATTTATTCGTAAGCATGAACCTTTTGAACGCCGTTGGTATGCGGGCTCTGCGGGATATTTATCTCTCCCCCATGCAGAATTTGCGGTTAGTTTACGTTGTGGTGAGTTGCACGATGATGCATTGACTTTATACGCTGGTGCAGGAGTCGTTGCAGGATCTGATCCTCAGCAAGAGTGGACTGAAATCGAAAATAAAGCGGCAGGTTTACGAACGTTGCTGGAAAAAGAGAGTTAATTTCTTACAGATAATCTCAGTTTGAATAAATAATATCAGCGTAATAATCAAAATTTGATGAGTAGTTTTTTAAAGTCAGTTATTTAGTGCTACTCTTCAAATAACCACTGCTAATTGTTAACTAATTGATGCTATCCTTTAGAACACTAACGCTATTTATTCCTATTCTTAACGATAAAAAAGAGCTCATTGAAAATAGAGTGGATGATTAGCCTAAATAATGCACTCTTTGAGTGTTTTCTTTAACGATTTATTTAACGAAAACTTCTGTTCATTGAACTAGGCTAAGGAAAAGTATTTAGGAACAGATATTATAATAGCAATTGCAGGTTTTCGTTGTTGGGATGATCAATGTCTAATAGTTCGTTTAATCGCCAATGGGCTAAAGTTATACTCGAAACTTTGACTCGTCATGGCTTACGCCATATCTGTATTGCCCCCGGATCTCGTTCGACCCCTTTAACACTTGCGGCGGCAGCCAATCAAAAATTAGTTTGCCATACGCATTTTGATGAGCGTGGCCTTGGTCATTTAGCTTTGGGACTCGCAAAAGCAACTAAAGAGCCTGTCGCTGTGATCGTGACATCGGGAACAGCTGTTGCCAATTTATATCCTGCGTTGATTGAAGCTGGATTAACGGGTGAGCGTGTTGTCTTTTTAACCGCGGATAGACCCCCTGAATTAATTGATTGTGGTGCAAACCAAGCTATTCGCCAGCAAGGTATTTTTGCAACGCATCCTTCACAGACACTCTCGTTACCAAGACCAACAGCAGATATTTCTGCAAGCTGGTTAGTTTCAACCCTTGATAATGCCATGAATACATTGGTTCATGGTGCATTACACGTCAATTGCCCTTTTGCAGAACCTTTATATGGTGATGATGTTGAAACATCGACTCCATGGACTGAAGCTTTAGGGGATTGGTGGCAAAGTGATAAACCGTGGCTACAAGAAACACTTTTTACCTCTGTCACTATGCATCCTCAGTGGAATACATTGCGTCAGAAAAAAGGTGTGGTTATTGCAGGACGTATTCGCCCAGAAGAGGGGGTTGAAGTCGCAAAATGGGCTTCACAATTAGGTTGGCCTTTATTGGGTGATGTATTATCACAAACTGGGCAACCGTTACCTTGTGCCGATTTATGGTTGAATAATCCACAGATAAAATCAGAATTAAATAAAGCTGAAATCGTTATTCAATTTGGTTCAAGTTTAACAGGCAAACGCTTATTACAATGGCAAGTAGGATGTTCGCCAAAAACGTATTGGATTATTGATCCTATTCCGGGACGCTTAGATCCTGGTCATCATCAAGGTGAGAAATTTACATTACCACCGATGCAGTGGTTAACGACACATCCTGCGGTTGATAATTCACCGTGGACAGATGCATTAACTAATATAGCCAAACAAACCTATCAAAAAGTCAGTGAAATAACTGATTATTTTGGTGAAGCACAGGTTGCGCACCAATTAGATAAATTACTTCCTAATGATGGGCAGTTATTTGTTGGCAATAGTCTGATAGTGCGATTAATCGATGCATTTGCTCAGCTACCTCAAGGTTATCCTGTGATGAGCAATCGAGGTGCGAGTGGTATTGATGGCTTAATTTCAACATCTGCGGGTGTTCATCGAGCAACAGAAAAGCCAACATTAACAATATTGGGTGATTTATCTGCACTGTATGATTTAAATAGTCTAGCGTTGCATCAACAAGTTTATGCGCCTAATGTTATTATCGTAGTGAATAATAACGGTGGGCAAATATTTTCAATGCTACCCACGCCAGAGGCAGAGCGAGAGCGCTTTTACTGTATGCCTCACTCATTAAATTTCAAACATGCAGCCGCAATGTTTGGCTTGCAATATGTATCACCAACAAGTTGGGATGCATTGTTAACGACTGTTCAGGCGTGCTGGACAGGGGCGCCAACAACGACATTAATTGAATTAATTGTTGATGATACTGATGGTGCAAAAACATTAAATCAGCTGGTAAAACAGGTAACATCTCATGACTTTAGCATGTCAGCGATATAATACCCATAATGAAGGGCCTTGGTTAGTTTGGTTACATGGGCTATTAGGTGAAGGTTGTGAATGGGAGCCTGTGATCCAGGCTTGCCATGAATATCCATCACTTGTGATTGATTTGCCTCGTCATGGTGGTTCTGCATCTATCAGCGCGAAAGATTTTGTTGAAGTTAGTGCATTGCTAACAGACACACTTAAAGAGCAAGGTATTGACCATTATTGGTTAATTGGCTACTCGTTAGGTGGCAGAATTTCTATGTATCATGCGTGTTTTGGTGATACTACAGGATTAATGGGATTGATTGTAGAAGGCGGAAATCCAGGGTTATATGAGGCAACGGAAAGACAAAGTCGCCTTGCACATGATAAACGCTGGGCTGAACGTTTTCGTAATGAACCTCTCAGCGACGTATTAACACAGTGGTATCAGCAACCGGTATTTGCCGATTTAAGCGATGATAAACGCCAGTTACTCGTTGAAAAACGTTGCCGTAATGCGGGTTCTTGTATTGCTGAAAGTTTAGAAACACTTTCTTTAGGCAATCAGCCTTGGCTTGTTACTGAATTACAGCAACTCACTTTGCCATTTATTTGGCTTTGTGGCGAAAAAGATAATAAATTTCAATCTATTGCGCAGCAATATTCGCTGCCATTAACGACTATCCCGCATGCTGGTCATAATGCCCATCAGGCACAGCCTGTTGCTTATGCTGCGGTGATAAATCATGTTTTATCCCTCTTTGGTTAAAGGAACCTAATTATGCTTTACCCGAGCGAAGAAAAATTATATGCACCGATTGAATGGCAGGATTGCTCTGAAGGTTTTGAAGATATCCTCTATCATAAATCAGTCGATGGCATTGCAAAAATTACGATTAACCGCCCGCAAGTGCGTAATGCTTTCCGTCCTTTGACTGTGAAAGAGATGATCCAAGCATTAGCTGATGCACGTTATGATGACACAATTGGTACTATCATTTTAACGGGTGCTGGTGAAAAAGCATTCTGTGCAGGTGGCGACCAAAAAATTCGTGGCGACTACGGCGGATATCGCGATGATAGCGGCACTCATCACCTGAACGTGCTAGATTTCCAACGCCAAATCCGTACTTGTCCGAAACCTGTTGTCGCAATGGTTGCAGGCTATTCTATCGGTGGTGGTCATGTGCTACATATGATGTGTGACTTAACTATCGCGGCTGAAAACGCTATTTTTGGTCAAACTGGCCCTAAAGTGGGTTCTTTTGATGGTGGCTGGGGTGCTTCTTATATGGCTCGCATTGTTGGTCAAAAGAAAGCACGCGAAATTTGGTTCTTATGCCGTCAATATGATGCAAAAGAAGCATTAGAAATGGGCTTGGTTAACACCGTTGTTCCTTACGCAGATCTTGAAAAAGAAACTGTACGCTGGTGTCGTGAAATGCTGGAAAATAGCCCAATGGCATTACGTTGCCTGAAAGCAGCATTAAATGCAGATTGTGATGGTCAAGCTGGTCTTCAAGAATTAGCGGGTAATGCAACTATGCTGTTCTATATGACTGATGAAGGTCAAGAAGGTCGCAACGCCTTTAACGAAAAACGTCAACCTGATTTCACTCGATTTAAACGTAACCCATAATGCGAAACGCCAAACTCTATTCATTCAGCCTACCTGTAGATGCAGGCGTTGTTCTGCGCTATCAAAGGCTAAAAACGCGTGATGGTTTTCTTGTCTGTTTAGAGCAAAATGGCAAACAAGGATGGGGTGAAATTTCACCTCTTCCTGAGTTTAGCCGTGAAACTTTAGAACAAGCACAAGAAGCTACACAATCTTGGTTAACAACTTGGTGTGCGGGTGAAAACCCTGTTCATAGTGAACTGCCAAGTGTGGCTTTTGGTATTAGCTGTGCATTAGCAGAGCTTGAAGGCACATTGCCACAAGACGCGAATTATCGAGCTGCGCCTTTATGTAATGGCGATCCTGATGATTTGATTTTAAGCCTTAATGATATGGAAGGTGAAAAAGTCGCTAAAATCAAGGTTGGCTTATATGAAGCAGTGCGTGATGGGATCGTTGTTAACCTGTTATTAGAAGCTATCCCTGACTTAAAACTAAGACTTGATGCCAATCGAAGCTGGACACCAGCAAAAGCAGAAGGTTTTGCAAAGTATGTTAATCCGCAATGGCGTGACCGTATTGCGTTTTTAGAAGAGCCTTGCAAAACACCTGAAGAGTCACTGGCTTTTGCTCAAGCAACTGGTATTAACATCGCTTGGGATGAAACGGT
Organism: Proteus sp. FZP2095; assembly: GCF_023701425.1. Classification (NCBI taxonomy): domain Bacteria; kingdom Pseudomonadati; phylum Pseudomonadota; class Gammaproteobacteria; order Enterobacterales; family Morganellaceae; genus Proteus; species Proteus sp. FZP2095. Next base: position 1,519,156 of record NZ_JAMQBJ010000001.1, on the reverse strand, counting down.
GCGTGATGATGGTTTTGAAGTAAAACTACAACCTGGTGTGACAACGATTGTTATTAAACCTACGTTAGTGGGAAGTCTTGAACGTTGTCAAATGCTTGTTAAACAAGCACATGCGTTGGGGTTAGATGCTATTATCAGTTCAAGCATTGAAAGTAGTTTCGGACTCACTCAATTAGCAAGAATTGCACAATGGTTAACACCTAATAGCATTCCGGGACTCGATACTGTTGATTTGATTAAACAACAACTTATTCGTCCTTGGCCAAATGTGGACATTCCGCTTATCTCTCTTGAACAGCTAGAGACAGTATGGCAACAGTAGTTCCATTTAAACAATGGCCGTGGCATCACTGGGCACAATTAACCCCAAATGAAACGGCCATCATTTCAGGCAGTCTACCTATTACATGGCAGCAACTAAGTTGCCATATAAATCAGTTAGCTAATAATTTTGCTAAACAAGGTGTTGATACACAAAGCACTGTGCTGTTGCGTGGAAAAAATCACATCAATCTTGTTTTCGCATTGCTCGCTGTTTTTCAATGTGGTGCAAAGGTTTTACCTTTAAATCCACAGCTTCCAAAATCTTTACTTGATGAATTATTGCCTCACTTAGGTATTGATTTTTATGCTGATTTGAGTGAAATATCGCTAGATTTAAATGCAACATTGCTTGATCTTAGTGGTATTGAACTAGATAACACGTCACGTCAATATAAAGCTCAAACAGTAAATGATGTTTTATGGGAGCCATCTCGTATGGCAACACTTATTTTGACATCAGGCTCGTCAGGTTTACCTAAAGCTGCGGTACACACTTTTGATGCACATCTTTGCAGTGCAATGGGTGTTTTATCATTAATGTCTTTGGAAAAAGGGGATAGTTGGTTACTTTCTTTGCCTCTATTTCATGTTTCAGGACAAGGTATACTTTGGCGCTGGTTATTACGCGGAGCAACGCTGGTGGTGCGTGAAATGCATCCTTTTGTAGATGCTTTGCAAGGTTGTACCCATGCCTCTTTAGTTCCCACACAGCTATGGCGCTTCTTACAAAATAGAGCGCAACAAGATAATCAACAACCTATTACCCTAAAATCTGTTTTATTAGGGGGAGCAATGATCCCGATTGAGCTAACACAAGAAGCTGAACATTGGGGTATTCAATGCTGGTGTGGTTACGGCATGACAGAAATGGCATCGACTGTTTGTGCCAAGCGTGCAGATGATAAAGCGGGAGTAGGGCTTCCACTAAAAGGTAAAAGTGTTAGGTTAGTGAATGATGAGCTCCAGATAATGTCTGACAGCGTCGCATTAGGTTATTGGTTTGATGGTCAATTAAAACCACTATCGCTTACGGCTGATGGTTGGTATTCAACGCGAGATAAAGGTTGTTTTAGTGCAGAAGAATGGTGTGTTTTAGGCCGTTTGGACAATCTTTTTTTCAGTGCTGGCGAAGGGATCCAACCAGAAGATATTGAAAAAATTCTTAATACACACCCAAGTGTTAGCCAATCTTTTGTTGTCCCTATCGATGATGCTGAATTTGGACAACGTCCAGTTGCAGTTGTTGATGCTGATATTGAAATCATCAATCAATTACCACAGTGGTATCACTCTCGATTAGCCGGATTTCAAAGACCAGTTGCTTGTTTACAACTTCCTGAAAGCCTTAAAAATGGGGGGATAAAAATTTCCCGTAAACAAGTACAACAATGGGTGAAAGGGCAATTGTTGAAGTGATATTAACGAAAGGCGCCCGAAGGCGCCTTATTATTTTGCCGAGTTGCTCACAGGGCTTCTTATTATACGGTTATTTAGCGTCTTTTTTTGCTAATGCTTTCATTGCTTTTTCAACACCAGCACCATATTCAGGATGAACTTTCTTAAATAGGGCAATCTGACGTTTTTGTGTATCTTTACTTGCCTGTATTAATTCACCTGCAATACGAGCAAACATACGTTGATGCTCTTCATCACTCAGTAATTCATACAGTGCGCGAGGTTGGCTGAAATAATCTTCATCTTCACGATGGTTCCAGTGATCTGCAGCACCTTCAATTGATAATGGTGGCTCTTTAAAATTAGGCTGTTCTTGGAACATACCACCATTATTTGGTTCATAAGTAATACCGCTACCACTATTACCATCAACACGCATTGCACCATCACGATGATAATTATGGAATGGGCATTGTGGCGCATTCACAGGGATTTGATGATGATTAACACCTAAACGATAACGGTGAGCATCACCATAAGAGAATAGGCGACCTTGTAACATCTTATCTGGGGAGAAACCAATACCCGGAACAATGTTGGCAGGGCTAAATGCTGCTTGCTCTACATCAGAAAAATAGTTTTCAGGGTTACGGTTTAGCTCGAAATAGCCCACATCAATTAATGGATAATCAGCATGAGGCCAAACTTTAGTTAAATCGAAAGGATTATAAGGGACTTTTGATGCTTCTTTTTCTGGCATCACTTGAATTTGTAAATTCCAACGAGGGAAATCACCGCGTTCAATCGCATCAAATAAATCACGCTGTGAGCTTTCTCTATCTTTACCAACCAGCATTTCAGCTTCATCATCCATCAAGTTTTTAATACCTTGTTGGCAACGGAAGTGAAATTTAACCCAGAAACGCTCATTATCTTTATTAATAAAGCTATAAGTATGGCTACCAAAACCGTGAATAAAACGATAGCTTTGTGGTAAACCACGATCGCTCATATCAATAGTTAATTGGTGTAACGCTTCTGGTAAATGAGAGAAGAAATCCCATTTGTATGCCATATTGCGTAGGTTGGTTTTAGGATCACGTTTTACAACGTGGTTTAAGTCTGGGAATTTCAGGGCATCGCGAAGGTAGAAAACAGGGGTGTTATTACCCACCATATCCCAATTACCTTCTTCAGTATAAAATTTTAACGCAAAGCCACGAATATCGCGTTCGGCGTCTGCGGCACCTCTTTCACCTGCAACGGTTGAAAAGCGAGCAAACATTTCTGTTTTTTTACCCACTTTAGAGAAAATTTTAGCGCGAGTATATTTCGTAATATCGTGAGTGACTTTAAATGTACCAAAAGCACCAGAGCCTTTTGCGTGCATACGTCTTTCTGGAATAACTTCACGATCAAAGTGAGCTAGTTTTTCTAAAAACCAGACATCTTGAAGTAACATCGGACCACGAGGGCCCGCAGTCATTGAGTTATTATTGTCTACAACAGGTGCGCCTGACGCCGTTGTTAGCTTTTTCTTTTCCATCACATATCTCCAGTTTATGAAATAGTAAACGTTCTAAAAAAATAGCATGTGTGAATAAAACGAAGCGAACAGCCTTATATTTATTATGGTTAATATTGACTGTAATTCCACTTTAGCAATATTGAACTCATTAATAAAACCAATTAGACCAATAATATTGATAGACGTAACTTATTTACATAGATTGAAAATTCTACAGATTATCTTTCAATTTTGAGTCAAGTTGTTTAATAAATTTGTTGTATAATTATATGTTAGGACAATTATTTGCTGGAGTAATAACAATGAAAAAATATTTATTGGTCGGTGCGATAAGTGCGCTGTTTGTGGCTGGAAATGCCAATGCAGTATCAATGAATATTCAAGCAGGAAAACATTATACTGATGTTCGTGCTGGTTTAGGTGATCCTAATGCGGGTCTTTCTTTTAATGGTAACTGGGCTCGTAGTGATCATGATGGTCAAGTAGGAAGCTTAGGTGCAAAATTTGCGTTACCTTTAGGGCCTTTTTCAGCAAGTGTTGGTGGTAAAGCACTCTATTTAGCACCCAAAAATGGTGATGACGGTGCTGCTTTAGCAGGTGGTGTAGGCCTTAACTGGGATGTCTTGCCTTCTTTAAATCTGTATGGTGAGGCTTATGCATCTCCTGAAGGATTAACCTCTGGTAGCAAATCTTATTATGAAGCTGATGTGGGTGCACAGTTAACGGTATTTAAACCACTGCATGTTAATGCAGGTTATCGCGTGATTGAAATCGAAAACTCACATAATAGAAGTAATAATAAATTAGCTGATGGTTTCTATGTAGGTGCGGGTTTAAGTTTCTAATCTAGGCGCTATATCTGAATCAAAAAAAGCAGGTGTTTAAAATCAGCACCTGCTTTTTTGTTGTCTATAAGAAAGCTATATAAGAAAGGGAGTTAGCCAACTTGAGGTAATAAACCAAAAGTGATGGCGACTTGAATACCAATAACCACTAGGCCACAAGTAAATACAATACCTAATGCACCTTTCCCACCTTTAACTTTGTATTTATCAGTACCATTTTGTTCTTGTCTGACTTTCCATACTAATAAAGCCGGCAGAAGTAACGCTAAAATTGATAGTGCGATAGCAGCATAAGCTAATGCTTGCACAAAGTTAGGGAAATAAAGCGCACAAACCAAAGGTGGAACAAAGGTTAATAGGCTTGATTGCATGCGCCCCGTAGCGCGATTGCTGCGCTTAAAGAGGTCTGCAAGATAATCAAATAGTCCTAATGCAACACCAAGGAATGAAGTAGCCAACGCCAACGCAGCAAATAGGTTCACTGCAATATTCACGCGAGGTGTAGCAACAACATCACGAATAGCTGTCAGTAAGCCATTTAATCCAGATTGCTGCGCCATAATTCCCATAAAAGTATTTGTTGGGATGGCACCTAATGTGGCAATTTGCCATAAGATATAAGCAACAAGCGGGATAGCACTCCCAACAACAAAGATAATACGTAACTTTTTAATGTCGCCGTTCATGTAACTTACGATGCTCGGTACGCTACCGTGGAAACCGAATGAAGTAAAAATAACAGGAATAGCAGCAAGAATAAGCCCTTGAGCGACTGGCATTGACGTTAAATTGACGCTTTCAACATGGGGTAACATCACAACCAGCATAAAGATTAAGAAGAAAACTTTTGCTGTAAATAGTAGCCGATTAATCATATCAACTGATGTGGTACCAATTCCTACTACAGCCCCGCCAATCACTGTAAAGATAATAATACCTTGAGTGACAGAAAGCTCATGACCAATCCAAGATGAAAGAGTAGCCGAAAGTAATTCACCTGCACCACTAATATAAGCGGTCGTTAACGCATACATTAATAGCAACAGTGCAAGACCAGTGATAACTTGACCACCTACACCGAGATAGCGTTTTGCGATAGAGCCGAGACCTGTATGAGGATCGTTGTATTGATAAACTTCCACCAGCAGTAATGCGGTATAGCTCATCAATAACCATAAGCCAACAAGCAATAGCATCATTGTGCTAAAGCCAATACCCACGGCAGCCAGTGGCATTGCCAGCATACCTGCCCCAATTGTTGTTCCTGCAACAATAAAAACACTGCCTATAGTGCGATTCTTCACAAGATCCTCTGTTCACTAGACTACTTTATTTATTTAAAAAGCAGAGTATAAGAATGGTAAATTTCTGTCAAATTTTAATTACGTGTGGTGTAACGAATAATTTACAAAAAAGATTTTGTGAATAAAAAAACGCCAATCATAAATATGAATTGGCGCTTTAAGAGAAGGGTTTATAAGAGCGTTAGTCGTCAAGCTCTACCATTCGTCTTATTTGATCACGATTAATCTGTTTAATCTGTCCGGTTTCTGAATCTTTGTAGGTAATTAATCCAGTTGCTTCATCTTCTTGGGGTTTATCTGTCGTTAAAATTGTTTCCCCATTTACTGTTTCTATTTTTTGTGGGCTTGAACAGCCTGCAACAAGCAGAATTGATGTAGAAATAGCAATGACTGAGAAAATAGACTTTAATTTCATAATGCTTTTCCTTTTTTTATCGTGTTAACTTAACCTTAGTCAAAGTTGAACAAGAGTGTTAGAAAAAAGCTCAAATTAAGATAATTCAAATTATTCAGAGTAAATTTCTATTTCGATATCACTGATGGGATGACAGCTACAAGGTAAGATTTCATCAGGTTGGATAAATGCTAAAGGTTCATTGCGATAACAAACTTTGCCTTTCACTAGGCGCAGACGACAAGAGCCGCAATAGCCTTCGCGACATTGGTATTCAACTTGGACCTTTCCATGCTCTAATGCATCAAGCAAAGAGGGATGGGTGTCAGTATGAAATTCTAAAGGTTTTGAAAGACCCTGCTGATGCAGGGTCACTTTATGAGATGCCATAACGTATCGGTGTTATTTCTCAGTATTACAGTTCAAAGTTACTTAAATCATCAGTATCAACTTGTGAATCGATTTGACCCACTAGGTAAGAACTGACTTCAACTTCTTGAGGTGCCACTTGAACGTTGTCAGACACTAACCATGCGTTGATCCATGGAATAGGGTTAGAGCGCGCTTTAAATGGTAATTTAAGACCCACTGCTTGCATGCGAATATTAGTAATATATTCAACATATTGGCAAAGGATATCTTTATTTAAACCAATCATCGAGCCTTCAGAGAATAGGTATTCAGCCCACTCTTTTTCTTGCTCTGCGGCTTCAACGAACAGGTCATAACACTCTTGCTCACATTCCGCTGCAATTTCTGCCATTTCAGGATCATCTTGACCTGAACGCAGTAAATTCAGCATGTGCTGTGTACCTGTTAAGTGTAGCGCTTCGTCACGAGCAATTAGTCGAATGATCTTCGCGTTACCTTCCATCAGTTCACGTTCAGCAAAGGCAAATGAACAGGCAAAGCTAACATAGAAGCGGATTGCTTCTAGTGCGTTTACACTCATTAAACACAGATAAAGCTGTTTCTTTAACTTACGTAACGTGACGTGAACCGTTTTACCTTTAACTTGATGGTCACCTTCACCATACATGTGATAAAGATTTGTCAGCTTGATTAACTCGTCATAGTAAGAAGAAATATCACGTGCACGTTTTAAAATTTCTTCATTTTCAACGATATCATCAAACACAACGGACGGATCGTTAACAATATTACGAATAATATGTGTATAAGAGCGCGAGTGAATGGTTTCGGAGAATGACCATGTTTCAACCCATGTCTCTAACTCTGGGATCGAGATCAAAGGTAAGAATGCCACGTTAGGGCTTCTGCCTTGAATCGAATCCAACAGCGTTTGATATTTTAAGTTGCTAATAAAAATATGTTTTTCATGATCAGGTAATGCATTGTAGTCAATACGATCACGAGAAACGTCCACTTCTTCTGGACGCCAGAAGAAGGAGAGCTGTTTTTCAATTAGCTTTTCAAAAATAGGATATTTTTGCTGATCATAACGCGCTACGTTAACAGGTTGCCCAAAAAACATGGGCTCCTGAAGTTGATCATTTTTAACTTGTGAAAAAGTAGTATAAGACATAGCTTCCTCAATTAAATTTTACACGCGCCGCCTTCACAATCTGTATCTTCAGTCTCAACGACTTCTTCCAGATCACCCTGTACATCATCTGCACCGTCACGGGTATTGTGATAATAAAGTGTTTTCACACCGTATTTGTAAGCGAGCAGCAAATCTTTCAGCAGTTGGTTCATTGGAACCTTACCGCTAGGGAAACGAGTAGGATCGTAGTTAGTGTTCGCTGAAATGGCTTGGTCAACGAATTTCTGCATGATGCCCACTAACTGCAAGTAACCTTCAATACTTGGCATTTGCCATAGTAATTCATAAGCGCCTTTCAAACGCTCATACTCAGGAACCACTTGACGTAAAATACCGTCTTTAGAGGCTTTAATACTGATATAACCACGCGGTGGTTCGATACCATTTGTTGCATTCGAAATCTGTGAAGATGTTTCTGATGGCATCAGTGCAGACAGTGTTGAGTTACGTAAACCGTGCTCTTTAATGTCTTTGCGTAAACTTTCCCAATCGTAATGTAGAGGTTCTTTTGTCAGTACATCTAATGATTTTTTGTAGGTATCAATAGGTAAAATACCGTCAGCGTAAGTGGTTTCATTAAACCATGGGCATGCGCCTTGTTCTTTCGCTAATTCATTAGATGCTTTTAATAAATAGTATTGAATTGCTTCAAACGCACGGTGGGTTAAGTTATTTGCACTACCATCAGAGTAGCGGACACCGTGTTTTGCTAAATAATAAGCAAAGTTAATAACACCAATACCTAAGGTACGACGACCCATTGCACCTTGTTTTGCCGCTAAGATTGGATAATCTTGGTAATCTAACAGCGCGTCTAAAGAACGAACGGCTAAACGAGCAAGTTCTTCTAACTCATCAAGATTTTCAATTGCGCCTAAGTTAAATGCAGATAATGTACACAGTGCGATTTCACCATTAGGATCTTTAATATCATTTAATGGTTTAGTTGGCAGTGCAATTTCTAAGCATAAATTTGATTGGCGAATTGGTGCAACAACCGGATCAAATGGGCTATGTGTATTACAGTGGTCAACGTTCTGAATATAAATACGGCCAGTTGATGCACGCTCTTGCATCATTAATGAGAATAACTCAACCGCTTTAACTTGTTTTTGGCGGATGCTCTTATCTTTCTCATATTGCACATATAAACGTTCAAATTCATCTTGATCAGCAAAGAATGCATCGTATAGACCTGGGACGTCAGAAGGGCTAAATAAAGTAATATCTTGACCTTTGATTAAACGTTCATACATTAATTTATTTAATTGAACGCCGTAATCTAAATGACGAACACGGTTATCATCAACACCACGGTTATTTTTCAGTACCAGCAGGCTTTCAACTTCTAAATGCCATAATGGGTAGAACAAGGTTGCGGCACCACCACGAACACCACCTTGCGAACAAGATTTTACCGCAGTCTGGAAGTGTTTATAGAAAGGAATACAACCTGTGTGGAATGCTTCCCCATTACGGATAGCACTACCTAATGCACGAATACGACCGGCATTAATACCAATACCTGCACGTTGAGAAACATATTTCACAATGGCACTTGATGTCGCATTGATAGAATCAAGGCTGTCGTCACACTCAATTAATACACAAGAGCTAAATTGACGAGTTGGTGTTCTTACACCCGCCATGATTGGCGTTGGTAATGAGATTTTAAAGGTTGAAATCGCATTATAGAAACGTTCGATATAGTCCATACGTGTTGCTTGTGGATAACGAGAGAACAAGCAAGCCGCAACTAAAACATATAAAAACTGTGCGCTCTCGTAAATTTCACCTGTAATACGGTTTTGAACGAAGTATTTACCTTCTAATTGTTTAACCGCAGCGTAGGAGAAGTTCATATCACGTTGATGAACAATAAAGTTATTCATCTGTTCAAACTCTTCTTGTGTGTAATCTTCAAGAAGATGGCGATCATATTTGCCTAAATCGACTAATTTTTTAACGTGATCATACAGTGTTGGTGGCTCAAATTGGCCATACGCTTTTTTACGTAAATTAAATACGGCAAGACGGGCAGCGAGGTACTGATAATCAGGCGTTTCACCAGAGATTAAGTCTGCAGCAGCTTTTATCAGCGTTTCATGGATATCAGCAGTTTTGATACCATCATAAAACTGAATCTGAGAACGTAATTCAACTTGAGATACAGAGACATTTTCTAGACCTTCTGCGGCCCAGGTGATAACACGGTGAATTTTGTCTAAGTCAATGCGTTCTTTATGACCATCACGTTTTGTAACGAGCAGGCTGTGATTCATGAGCGATGCACCTTTCTTGCATTAGTGTTACCTGAAATTTTATACCGCAAAAAAACGCTCCCGATGACAATCTGTGTCAAGGAGTCTTGTGGTGTGAAATTTAAGGAAACACAATATATAGGGGTTGGTTCAAATGGTGATAACAAGATAAAGGTAATTGAGCGATTGATCAAGTGTACAAATCTGATTGTTTCTGTGGATAAATAGGGGATAAATTTTTTAACAACTGCCTGTACCCTGCATAAATACAGGCAGTAAGAAACACAAATTCAAGTGACAACGATGTAAAGTCAATTTTAAAAAATGTGATCGTTTGATGTTTTATTAAACCAAATTAAACTTTCAGTTTCACAAATTCGAGTTATGTGTCGATTGTGTGTGCACCATATAGTTCACATCGACATTTGGCGCTAATCGGAATTTGTCAGTGATTGGGTTATAATGTAAACCAATCATATTTTTGCTACGCAAATCGGTTTCATCAACCCAACTAAGTAATTCTGATGGGCGAATAAACTTATTAGCATCATGTGTGCCCTTAGGTACCATATTCAGAATATACTCCGCACCTACCACCAGCATCAGCCACGCTTTTTTATTACGATTGATGGTTGAGAAGAAAACATGTCCACCAGGTTTTACCAGTTTTGCACAGGCTCTTACAACAGATGAAGGGTCAGGAACGTGCTCTAACATCTCCATACAGGTAACGACGTCGTAAGTTTGTGGGTTTTCATTCGCGTGGTTTTCAACCGTATCTTGAATGTATGTGACCGGAATACCCGATTCTAGCGAGTGCAAACGTGCAACTTGTAATGGCTCTGTACCCATATCAAGACCAGTTACTTCAGCTCCAACACACGCCATACTTTCAGACAAAATACCGCCACCGCAACCAACATCTAGGACTTTTTTTCCGAATAGGCCGTCCGCGCGTTCTTGAATATAGTTGAGTCTTAGCGGGTTGATGCGGTGTAATGGCTTAAATTCACCTTCAAGATCCCACCAGCGTGATGCGACGCTTTCAAACTTGTCGATTTCATGCTGATCCACGTTAGCATGTAAAGAGGTTGTTTTATCATTCATCAGAAAGTATTACTCCTATTTTCGTATTGCCATGATTCTACCAACGTTAGACGGTGAAATCGAAGAGAATAGCGAAAGGATCATTAATTTAGTTGTTTCCTTTTTCCAAAAATTGGCGATTTGTGGTATAGTTCTAAACCTTTGAATCCGTAGTATGAGGGACAGTGGCTCCATGAGCGACATTGCCAGAGAAATCACACCAGTTAATATCGAAGAAGAGCTGAAAAGCTCATATTTGGATTATGCGATGTCTGTTATTGTAGGACGCGCATTACCCGATGTTCGAGACGGACTGAAGCCAGTACACCGCCGAGTGCTTTTCGCGATGAATGTACTAGGAAACGATTGGAATAAACCTTATAAAAAATCAGCCCGTGTTGTTGGGGATGTTATCGGTAAATATCACCCGCACGGTGACATTGCTGTTTATGAAACGATTGTTCGTTTAGCACAGCCTTTTTCTATGCGTTACATGTTGGTTGACGGGCAGGGTAACTTCGGGTCAGTTGATGGTGACTCGGCGGCTGCGATGCGTTATACCGAAGTTCGTATGGCGAAAATCGCCCATGAACTGCTGGCGGATTTGGAAAAAGAAACGGTTGATTTTGTTCCTAACTATGATGGAACAGAACATATTCCGGCAGTAATGCCAACCCGTATTCCAAACTTGTTAGTCAATGGTTCTTCAGGGATTGCGGTGGGGATGGCAACAAACATTCCTCCACATAACCTAGGCGAAGTTATCGACGGCTGTCTTGCTTATGTTGATAACGAAGACATCACGATTGAAGAGTTGATGGAACATATTACGGGGCCTGATTTCCCGACTGCCGCTATTATTAATGGTCGCAGAGGAATTCTAGATGCTTACCGTACTGGTCGCGGAAAAATTTATATCCGTGCTCAGGCTGACATCGAAACTGATGAGAAAACAGGTCGCGAAACTATTATCGTGACAGAAATTCCTTATCAGGTGAATAAAGCTCGTTTAATTGAAAAAATTGCAGAGCTTGTTAAAGATAAGCGTATTGAAGGTATTAGCGGATTACGTGACGAGTCTGATAAAGACGGTATGCGTATTGTCGTTGAAATCAAACGTGATGCTGTGGGTGAAGTGGTATTAAATCACTTATTCTCACAAACGCAAATGCAGGTTTCTTTCGGTATTAATATGGTTGCACTTCACCAAGGACAGCCAAAATTATTGAATCTAAAAGAAATTATCTCTGCCTTTATTCGTCACCGTCGTGAAGTTGTTACTCGTCGTACTATTTACGAATTACGCAAAGCGCGTGACCGTGCTCATATCTTAGAAGCACTGGCTGTTGCATTGGCGAACATTGACCCAGTTATTGAAATGATCCGTCAAGCACCAAATCCAGCAGAAGCAAAAGCGGCATTAATTGCACAACCTTGGGATTTAGGTAGCGTTTCTACCATGTTAGAGCGTGCTGGCGATAGCAATGTTGCTCGTCCTGAATGGTTAGAGCCACAATATGGTGTGCACGACGGTAAATACTATCTAACAGAGCAACAAGCTCAAGCTATTTTGGATCTGCGTTTGCAGAAACTGACCGGTCTTGAACATGAAAAATTGTTAGATGAATATCGTGAGTTATTACTCCAAATTGCTGAGCTATTGCATATCTTAAGAAGCCCAGAACGTCTGATGGAAGTCATTCGTGAAGAGCTAAATGCGATTAAAGATCAGTATAACGATCCTCGTCGCACTGAGATCACTGAAAATACGGCTGATATTAATATTGAAGACTTGATCAATGAAGAAAATGTTGTTGTGACACTTTCTCACCAAGGCTACGTTAAATATCAACCACTTACCGATTACGAAGCACAGCGTCGTGGTGGTAAAGGTAAATCAGCAGCAAGAATTAAAGAAGAAGACTTTATTGATCGTCTATTGGTGGCTAACACCCATGACACGATTTTATGCTTCTCAAGCCGTGGTCGTCTCTACTGGATGAAAGTTTACCAGTTACCAGAAGCAAGTCGCGGTGCTCGTGGTCGTCCAATTATCAACTTATTACCTCTTGAGCAAAATGAACGTATTACCGCTATTTTGCCTGTAAGAGAGTATGAAGAAGGTAAGTTTGTCTTTATGGCAACGGCAAGTGGAACCGTGAAGAAAACGCCTCTACAAGATTTCAGCCGTCCTCGTAGTGCAGGTATCATTGCCGTTAACTTAAATGAAGGCGATGAGTTAATCGGTGTTGATTTAACCGATAGCACAAACGAAGTTATGTTGTTCTCTGCGGAAGGTAAAGTGGTTCGTTTTGCGGAAGATTGTGTTCGCCCAATGGGGCGTACTGCGACAGGTGTCCGTGGTATGAAACTGAGTGATGACGATAAAGTTGTTTCACTCATCATCCCTCGTGGTGAAGGTGATATCTTAACTGTAACTGAAAATGGTTATGGTAAACGTACCGCCCAAAGCGAATACCCAACGAAGAATCGTGCAACACAAGGCGTTATCTCTATTAAAGTGAGTGAGCGTAACGGTAAAGTTGTTGGTGCAATTCAAGTTGAAGAAACTGACCAGATTATGATGATCACCAATGCGGGTACATTAGTTCGTACACGAGTTTCTGAAGTCAGCATTGTTGGACGTAATACACAAGGTGTTACCTTAATTCGTACAACAGAAGATGAGTTGGTCGTTGGTTTGCAACGTGTTGAAGATGAAGATGATGCATTAGATGACGATGAAGTTAATGAAGTTATTAGCGAAGAGTCATCAGAAGCACCTGATTCAAATTTGGCAGATGATGCGGACGAAGAATAATATTTATCATTATTGTGATGTATAAATAAAAGAAAGCAGGCATAATTGCCTGCTTTTTTTATGTGGTAGGATCAGTTCATCATCAGAAAAAATTATCCTGATGATAAAGATCATATCATTCAGACATTCAGTAACTTCTGCTAGAATAGAATAAGTTTCTTGTGCGGTAGGAATATTGATTAGGGTGGTTGTTTGAGATATCTCTCGTCCTTTAAAACATCGTTAAAGATTTCCCGCTACCTTTTTCGCATATTAGGTATCATGTTGTGGGCGATGGGTGCATTGCTAACCATGTTTTACCTCATCAATATCTTCAATGATACAAAGTCTGATATTCGGCAAGAGTATAGTAATAACTACACTAATCTCCTTGGTTTCTTTAGACAAACTTCCGGCACCATCCGTGATCTACAATACCTCGCAGAACGTCACCAAGAACAAATTAACTTAAATCCAAACATGAAAAACTCATTATTTTATGAAGGGCCATTCTCACTTCATAAACTTAATGACACCGCAGATTGTGAATTATTTAAAGGACAAACAAACAACTATTTCCGCTCCTTTAACAGTATTTTATATTATTGGAAAGATAACACTCCGGCATTACAAGGGATAAATCAAGTCTTTATGGTTGGCTCCCATAGCATGTGTATGATTAACTTCCCATTGCGCGCATCCCCTGTTGATACTGAAATGTTGAAAAAAATGGTTTACGAAAATACACGTAACTATGTTAATCAACGTGCACAAGGTAAAGAAACTAACCAATATTGGATAGTGCCAGATGCAAAAGGGGATAGTGGCATTTTATATGTTATGTCGCCAGTTTATGCCTCAGGTAAATTCATTGGTCTGATTGGTATTGAAAGGGCTATTCGTCTTGAATATTTTTCTCCTGCCAAAGATAGAGTGATTTCAATTCATCTTCTTAATAGCAGAAATACTACGGTTTTAAGCTATCCAGCAGAAAACAACTATCATACCGTTAAACAGGCTCCTGATGTTAGCGCCCCTTATTTTGGCTTTGATGAAGACTTTAGTGATTTAGTTGCTAAGCGTAAATTATTACCATCATCTTTTAGTGTGGTGTATTCATTACCACTCAAGCAAATTTTAAATGAATTTAAATTCACGATTTTTAATGCGCTGATTTTAAATATTATCTCAGCTATTATGATTTTTATTTTCGTCTGGATCTTTGAGAGAAAAATATTCTCTCCAGCCGAAAATAATGCCTCTCGTCTAGAAGAACACGAACAGTTTAACCATAAGATTGTGGCATCAGCGCCGGTCGGGATCAGTATTCTTAGAATACGTGATGGTATGATCATCTTAAGTAACGAGCTAGCACATAACTATTTTCGTTTGCTTAGTCATAGCGATAAACAAAATATCCTTTCTATTATTGCTGAGAAAAGTAGCAATATGGTCGATGTAGTGACCAATAATCGTAATCATTTGCAAATAAGCTTTGTTAACTCACGTTATCAAAATGAGGATGTGGCTATCTGTGTTTTAGTGGATATTAGTGCACGGGTTAAAATGGAGCGCTCACTACAAAATATGGCGACAGCTGCGGAGCAAGCTAACCAAGCTAAATCGATGTTTTTGGCAACAGTCAGTCACGAATTACGGACACCACTTTATGGAATTATTGGTAATCTAGAATTATTGCAGTCGCTTACACAAAATGATGATACTTCTCGATTACTAAAGACGATGGATAACTCCTCATCGCTATTGCTAAAAATTATCAGCGATATCCTCGATTTCTCGAAAATTGAATCTAAACAGTTAAAAATTGATATTAAGCCATTTAATTGTCGCCAAGTGCTCTCTTTTGTTATTTCTAACTATTTACCTTTGATTGCGAAAAAAGACTTGGCTATTTATTGTTTTATTGAACCTGATGTACCAAAAATTGTAAATAGCGATCCTGTTCGTGTACAACAAGTTATTTCTAATTTATTGAATAACAGTATTAAATTTACTACAACTGGATGTATTACCTTACATCTTTATAAAGATGATTATTATCTCTATTTTGATATTCACGATACAGGGAGAGGCATTAGCGATAAAGCATTGCATGAACTGTTCGAGCCATTCTTCCAAGTATCTCAAAATACAGAAAGTGCATCTGAGGGAACTGGATTAGGTTTGGCCATTTGTGAAAAACTGATCAACTTAATGGATGGGGATATCAGTGTTGTTTCCCAAGAAAATATTGGTAGCCGTTTTACGGTTCGTATACCTCTTTATGGTGCTCTAGAAGGAATTGAATCGTCTTCTAAACAGAATATTTATAAAGAAAGTAATGTTCGTTGTTTTATAGACATTAAAAATCTTTATTTGGAAGGCTTTATTGGTCGATACCTTCGTTACTTCGGTTTGAGCTGTGAATTACTAACTGAAGAAGTGGTGATATCTTCAAACGATTTTATTATTACGGACTACGACCTACCAAGAAAAGATAACTGCCAATTTATTAGGATCAATGAGCATTACTTTGAGCCATCGAAGAAAATAGCTGAAAACGTATGGGTATGCAGTACTTATAAACTAAATGAACTAACAAAAATAATACTGCAACTACCACAAAATAAAGTTGAAGCAAATTGTGTGGAGATGGTGGAGCAAGCTACAGATTGTAGCTTACAAACTTTAACTATCCTTATTGTCGATGATCATCCAATAAACCGCTTATTGTTGACCGATCAACTGAAAAAAATTGGTTTTAATACAGCAACAGCAGAAGATGGTTGTGATGCATTAACGTATTTAGCTAAGAATCATGTTGATATCGTTCTGACGGATGTCAATATGCCGAATATGAATGGCTATCAGTTGGCAACACATATACGAGAAATGGGCAGTGATATGCCTGTAATAGGGGTAACGGCGAATGCGATTGCCGAAGAGAAGCAACGCTGTATTGATGCCGGAATGAATGATTGTGTATCCAAACCTGTTTCACTTTCTATTTTAAGAGAAGTGTTGGTGAAGCATATTCCTAAAAAATAATTCTAGAGTGTGAATGATAAAATGAATAAATAAAGACTAATTTATTAGTCTTTATTTATTTTCAAGCCCAAATAAGGCGAAAAATGATGCATTTAAAAAGCCTTTTGATAGATAAGATAAAACAAAGCAGAGCCATAACAAGATAAATTGCTTAAAAAGTAGGGTAATAAAGCCTCTACAATGCTCTGTGAGCACTGAAATTAATAAGGGTATGAAGAAGAAATAGAAGGATAAATCATACAGCTTAGAAGCGCTTGTGAACAAGGAGAATATTACAAGGGAAAGAAAGAGGTAATCTCAAAAGGAGAGAGGGAGAAAGTAAAGGCTAAAAAGCAGAGAAGCTCCCCAAAGGGTTGAGCTTCCTGATTTTATCGGTGCGACTAAGGTAACTACAGTGAAATTAATCTGGGCCGTTAATTTCCTTATCAATAGTCACTGATGATAAGTAATTAAGTAATGCGATATCGTTATCGACACCCAATTTCATCATGGCTGATTTTTTCTGACTACTAATCGTTTTAATACTACGATTCAGTTTTTTCGCGATTTCAGTTACAAGGAAACCTTCAGCAAATAATCTCAGTACTTCACTCTCTTTTGGTGATAAGCGTTTATCGCCATAACCATTCGCATTGACTTTTTCAAGTAGCTTCGCAACACTTTCAGGCATAAATTTCTTGCCTTTTTGCAGTGCAGCCAATGCTTTTGGCAGATCTGTCGGAGCACCTTGCTTAAGTACAATACCTTCAATTTCAAGATCAAGGACTGCGCTCAAAATAGCTGGGTTGTTATTCATTGTTAGTACGATAATCGACAAATTAGGATAATGTCTTTTAATGTACTTAATGAGTGTAATACCATCACCATACTTATCGCCAGGCATAGACAAGTCAGTAATTAAAGCATCTACATTTAACTTAGGTAAGTTATTGATAAGTGAAGTTGAATCTTCAAATTCACCAACAACATTGACCCATTCAATTTGTTCTAAAGATTTACGAATACCGAATAAAACGATTGGGTGATCATCGGCAATAATAATATTAAGGTTATTCATGTTTAATTGTTACCTTGCTGCAGCAACTGTTGAATCCATTTATCCAGTTGAGTGATACGTTCTTTGATCTCTAATTCATTATGATTTTTTATGTCATGCTCTAAATATTCACAGCTTTCTCTGAGATATTCTAAATCTAACATGGCAAAAACCCCTTTTAGACGATGAGCTGTCTGGGCTAGAGAATGAAAGTCTTTATTTGTTGCTTCTAAGTGTAGTTTTTCAACATCAATAGGAACAGTACTGATAAATAGTTCCTTATAATCACTACCATTCAACTTCTTCCTATAATTATTAAGAATTACTTCGTATTTATCAAGGTTATTATTTTCATCCCAAATACTCTCTTTAGTTGTATCTAGGGGAAATGACTCATTTTCTTCAATTAAATAAGTAATAGCCTCTATTAAAGGATCACCGAAGTTATAGTTACACTTTATTAAATCTTTCGATATTTTTTCAAATCCAACAATAGAGCTCATTAATAATATTGTTGGAGATTCAGGATTATCATTCGGCGTATCCCTAAGTATGATATCGTATTCAGGATAAAGATTCTCTCTATTTTTATCAAAGTATGTAGCGCCATATTTATCAAGCTGTTGGCAGATGATTTTTTCTATTTCAGGGTTTTTTATGGCAAGTTTTGCGTTTATTCCCTCTAATAATACGTTAAAAGTTCGTTCTTCCGTATCTATATGCTGGTATGGGAGTACAATTCGGAAATGAGAACCAATACTTTCTTGACTCTTAATAGTTAATTCTCCCTGTATTTTATTACACAGCAAATGACATAAATAAAAAATGATGCCTGAGTTAGAATAATATTTGTCTCCCATTGCTTGACCTAAGAATGGGTATTTTATATTAGCAATGTCTTGAGGTGTAAGCCCGCTCCCACTGTCAATAATATCAATAAGTATTTCTTCTTTATCTTTATTTTGAACTAAATTCAGATTAACCGTTATCTTTCCATAATTAGTCGTACTAATGGCATAATTAATCAATGATAAAATAATCTTACTTAAAGCAGGGCCATCGTTAATTAAAAGTAAGCCTGGTCTTATGTTATTGTGGAAATAAAGTGTTAGGCCTTTTCTTATCATAAAAGGTGATGCTGTTATCAGAATAGATTCAACTAATGTTGAGAGTTCAAATTCATCCTTATGAACTTTCCATTCTTGATTTTCTAACTTATTAATTAATGTAATATTTTCTATCCACTCAGAAATGTAATTTGTTTTCTCTAATAATAAGCTAAGCAATTGTTGATGAGTATCTTCGGGCAATAACTCTTTGAATTGATAAACCATCTCATTTATATCTTTAATAGGGCGCATCAATTCTAATGACATATTAGATAAAATCTTACGTCGTGCGATGGTGTTTTTCTCATATTCTTGCTGTGCAAGTTGTAATTTTTTATTGATTAATGCTTCGTTATCTTTATTCAGAAATATGAATAATGATGTATTGTCAATATTGTTGTTATTACTGGTTCTTATTTCATAAATTTCGTTGTTGATAGCCGTTTGGATTAAGCCATTATGCTCAACTGCCATTTGGCGGATCTTAGATAAATCGATATGAGGCAGTAATTTTTCCGCATGACTATTACTAATAATCTTATGGTTAGAGGAAAAATTATAGACTAATAATCCTATCGGGAGATTTGAAATGATATCGTTTGTCATCTCTTCTTTGATCCGTAGGTTACGAGTCATAGAGATATAAGGGAAAACGTACTTATTTCGAATATAGATATGGCCAAATATGGAAATAGAAATAAATACCAGAAGGCTGATTAATAACCAAATATTTTTGTAGGTGATCTCTTTTATAATCGATTTCAACGGGTATTCATAAGAGAGTGAATAGGGGATCCCTGCAATAGGTTGAGAAAAAATCAGTGAAGAGCCGTCTGTTGATACTTCAATGCTATTTTTGTCGTAAACAGATTGTTGACCTGTTGGAAGTAGTCTTAAGTAGTGTGGAGACAATTCTGAAGGCAAGAAATTATTGATAGGCAAATCAAACGCCACTACGCTGGTTAACTGACCTGGAACATTAAACATAATGCGATAAGTGTAGTAATAGATGTTTTCTGTAGACATTTTCCTAATAGGAGAAAGACTCTCTTTTTCATCTAATGCCGTTGATTGCATCAATAACTCAGACCGTTTGTTTTCAGCCGTTAATGTTAAATAGCTTTCTTTGTAACGGATCTCTGGCTTAAGCACAGAATGAGTCGTAATTAAGATAAGATCATTCCCTTTACCATTTAGATAATAAAGCGAACTGTAGTCATTACGCACTCCCCAAAGAATTTCGAGTGAGTTTGCAAATCGTTGTGCTAACTGAAAGGTTTGCTCATTGGGTTTGCCGAATATAATGGAATCTACGGTTTGATCTCTGCCTTCAAGCCAAAATACATCAGAACGTAATCTTATTGGATTAAGTCGTAATACAGGGAACGTCGAGGTATCGGTTATTTTATTTGATAGCTGAAAAAGCTGATTAGAGTGGTAACGGTAATCTTCAACTTGTCGAGCAAATTTGTGAGTCGTATTGTTGATAGCATTTTTTTTACTATCTAGCCAAGTGTCAAAATAACTGTAAGCGTATAGAAAAAGTGATATGACCATAAAAAGAAGAAACAGGGCATATAGACGAGTTAGTGTATTTGGCTTGAGTTGGTTCAATGTACGCATTCAGTTTGCGAGCCTTTAAGAGACAATGTAATTAAAAATAGAAAATTGAATAAACAATCACCATTATTCAGTCATTATATTAACAGGTTATCAATTTAAAAGGGATATTCGGATGAACTTTGAGCAAACAAACAAAAAAATCCAATTTTTTTACAATCGGAGCTAGACAGCGGGGTCAGAGATAGGCATAATTCCGCGCTATGGAAGGATGGCCGAGTGGCTGAAGGCAGCGGTCTTGAAAACCGCCGATGGGAAACCATCCTAGAGTTCGAATCTCTATCCTTCCGCCAGAATTAGCCGGCTTAGCTCAGTTGGTAGAGCAACTGACTTGTAATCAGTAGGTCACCAGTTCGACTCCGGTAGCCGGCACCATATAAGAACCCGTTATCTCTTAAGAGATAGCGGGTTTTTTCTTATCTATCATTCTATTTTTCACTTTCCCTCTTATTTATTTTTATTTAATTCCTTTTGGATTACTCCATTTATCTCTCGATATCACTGTGATTTTTTATCTATAGTTATCAAAAATTAACCATTATATTAGTGAGTTAGCATTTTTTAAGCAAAAAGCGTTTGAAGATTGAGCAAACAGATAAAAAAGTCATTTTTTTTACAATCAGGACTAGACAGCGGGGCCAGAGATAGGCATAATTCCGCGCTATGGAAGGATGGCCGAGTGGCTGAAGGCAGCGGTCTTGAAAACCGCCGATGGGAAACCATCCTAGAGTTCGAATCTCTATCCTTCCGCCAGAATTAGCCGGCTTAGCTCAGTTGGTAGAGCAACTGACTTGTAATCAGTAGGTCACCAGTTCGACTCCGGTAGCCGGCACCATATAAGAACCCGTTATCTCGCAAGAGATAGCGGGTTTTTTCTTTGATAAATTTAAATTTTGATTAACTCATGTCATTTGCTAATTGACATCACTTCCCAGTACTTAGTTGTTTCATTTTGGATATAAACAAAGAATTTGCTGTTGATGATAAATATAGCAATGCTTCGGTTAAAGCCTTTAACGAAGCTAAACGTATTTGTAGAGGTTAATTTTCCACTATCTTGTATTAAGAAAAGCTCAAAATATTTGTTTTCTGTTGAAATGCAACATAAATACTGTTTACCTGTGACTGCATCATAAGCAATGCTCATATAATCATAATAATATGCAAAAGTACCACTATCAGCTAAAGGGTCACGGATCAGTTTGCCTGATGGGTGAACTGTTCTTGTCATATATTCTTTATCCTTACTCATGGAAAGTAAGTAAGTATTACCATCAGCATTAAATGAAATATTGGTAGGATAAAATTTATTCTCAGTATCTGAGTCAGTTACTATAAGTTTAGTCATTTTAGTTCTCCTATTGAATGAAGTTTTATTTTTTACTTTTTTTATGGTTTTTAAAATAATAAAATTCAATAGGAACTTTATAAGAAAAATATTGTTTAACAAGTTGATTTTTTTGAATAATAATATTATGGTTCAATGTTATAAAAATATTAGACCATAATATTATAAAGCCACTTTTTATAATAAACTACCAACCCATCACGGACCAATTAAATACTCGGCCCAAAATTTTTACTTCTTCTAATGTAGAACGCTCATCTGGGTAATCAATAGTGTTATAGCTACGGATGATTATGGTGTTATTGGGAAGTCGATGTAAAATTTTGACTCTCAAAAGATCACCTTGTTGAATAGCATAAATACCGCCATCAACAATTTTTGTATGTCCTGTACTGATAGTGACAATTGAACCATCAGGGATAACAGGGGACATACTGTCACCATGAACTTTAAAAGCAACGGCATCACTAGGTTGAACGCCATAGCGATTAAATGTAGAACGAGAAAATCTCAATAACTCCACCTTCTGATTATCTGTGGTACAACTTCCGAAACCGGCAGCTAATTCAATAGTAGTATAGAAGGGGATCTCAACTTCATCTCGTTCTATCGGTGTATTATTATCCCAATCATCAACAGGTGTCATTTCATTGACTGAAACACCATCGTTTCTTTTTGCTCCTCGCCCATATTCTAACCATTCTGCTCGAACATCGAGCCATTGACTTAATGCTAAAATATTCGTTGGATCGGGAATTGATTCGCTATTTAGCCATTTCCACACTGCTGGAGCACTGACTTTTATACCTTGTTCAGCAAGTGCATCTGTAATTCTTTTACCTAACCCACGACCAGCAATCCCTGAATCTAAACAAGCTTCTTGAAGCCTTTTTGTGAACTCCGTTTTATTATCGATTTTAACCATTAGTTAATTTCCTTTGCTGCTTGACGTCACCTTGGTTAAAATATAGCATTAACTATTAGTTAATAAAAGTGCAAAAAGCACAAGAAATTAACTAAATAAACCAAAACAAGAGTGGTAAGTAAAAATCACGTTGAGATAACGCCGTAAAATGCGGGTGATTTAGATGCATAAATGCCATGCCTTGTCGTGGTACATGGATGACCAATGAGTAGTGATAGGAAATCAACAGGAGCATTAAATGAGACTAGCAGACTTACCTAAATATTTTTCACCAAAAAGCATTGTATTAAGTGATGTAAGAACTGTTAAAGCGGTAGATTCACTCTCAGTAACCGATGTAATGACATCAATTAGCCTAGCAACGCGAAAAGGACGCATGGGAATAGAATTGTTTTTAGCTAAACATAGTATTAGTAACCCAAGCGAAGCGATAGAAAGCCTTTACCAATATGCATTAACCCAAGCTTATCAATATAAAGCGATTGATAAACTAACTGAAAACGATAAAGCTAAAGTTTTGCAGGTCATTGCTAATTATGCTTTTCAAGATTACGCAAGAAGTGCTGCAAGTAAGAAAGCGTGTCCTGATTGTAGTAACGGATTTATTGAGGTTGAAGTTTTTACCACTAAAAGCTACACCTCAAAATCGGTTAAAGAGCTTGAGCAAAATCTCAAAGATGATCTTAAAGTTAAACCAATAAATAAGACTTCTTACCGTGAAGTGAGAGAGATAACTCGAGTTATTTGCCCTACATGTAAGGGAAAAGCCGAAATTCGTTTGGCATGTCGTTGTCATGGACGTGGTCAAGTTTTAGATAAAAAAGAGAGTCAAAAACAGAGTATGCCTGTTTTCAAACCTTGTAATCAATGTTTAGGACGTGGATATCCTCGTCTAAAATTCAGCGAAGTATTAGAACAAGTACAAACGGTAGTGAGTGTTTCTAAAACTGTTGCCTACAGTAATTATAAGCCGTTATTTGAACTTTTAGTTGAAGAATGCTTTAAAGAAGAGTCCTTGTCAGAAAAAATTCTTCAAGAAGTAACTTTTAAGTAATAATTTTCTATATTTATTTCTAATTGTAGAAATTAGTTATTGACCTTCAGGAAAAAAAAGCATACTATATCCCCACAGTGAGAGATTTGTATCTAAAGACCTCACAACAGAATATAAAGAGCCTCACTTCGGTGGGGTTTTTTTGTTTCTCGATTTTCTTAACTAATATAAATTAATGATATCTGTTAAATTTTATCTTCAATTAAAGACCACAATGTGGTCTTTTTTTATATTCTCCATTTATCTAATTAGATAAATAAAACATAAAGATACTCATATTAAAACAGTGCTTAAATTTAAGTGCTGTAGATGAGTATATGATTTATTACAGTTCCTCCTATTGGAGGTAAGCCATGAGAAACAATGAAAGAAAATCCAGATCTATGGGAACAGGTATTTATTGTTCTTTCTTCAATGAAAGAGCAAGGAATATCAGCCTCTCTAGCTGGAGGAATGGCTATTCTTCGAGGTTTATATAACGGCGGAGGATGGAAAAAAACCTCTATAGATGGGCTGATGTGTGCAATGTTTGCTTGGTTCGTAAAAGACATCTTAATTTTATTTAATATTAATCATGAGTTTGCTTACTTAGCCAGTGTATTTATTGGCTATGTTGGAGTGGATTCCGTGAGTAAACTCCTTAAAGGGAGAGCAGGAGTTAAAAATGGCTAAAATAGCACGAGGTGAGCGTAATCATAATCCGGGTAATATCCGGCATGGTTCGAAATGGCAGGGATTATCCGTTGAGCAAACAGATAAAGATTTTTGTCAATTTATTTCACCTGAATATGGTATACGAGCTATCTACAAATTATTACAAACTTACCAAAAAAAATATGGTTTAAATACCATTAGAACGATTATTAATCGTTATGCTCCACCTAACGAAAATAATACAGCAGGCTATATTAGCCGAGCATCAAAAGAAATTGGTATTGATGCTAACAACCCAATTAATACACAATTAAAAAATATCACCATTCCTTTAGCAGTTGCTATTGTCAATATTGAACTTGGCTATCAACCTTATTCAGAGAAAGTTTTTGAAGATGCCTGGTTGATGCTATGAATTATTTATCAAAAATAATGCTAATAGCGATTTTATGCTTAGGAATAGTATTACTTTGGTTAATTGATAAAAACAAATCTTTGCAACAGGAATACGACAATATTAATCAATCTCTTATTCAGCAGATTGCAGAAAATAAAGATTATCAATTAAGAATAAATCGGCTTAATCAACTTGATAATCGACATTTACAGGAACTTGTTCATGCAAGAAAAGAAATTGATCAGCTGCGTGATATTAGTAAGCGTGCTCCTGAGCGGGTGTATATCAAAGCAGAGTGCCCTAAAGCCTCAGCCACTCCCACCACCAGCTTGGTTAATGCAAACTCCGCCAGACCTACTGACACCGCTATCCGAAATTATTGGATACTCAGAGAACGAATTGCTCAGTCAGAACAGATCATTTTAGGTTTACAAGATTATATTCGCCAAGAATGTATTAATTAAAAATCCATTTAAGTAATTTATAATAAATAAAATATTTATAAACAAAATGGATTAAATATTTTTAAAGAAAAGGAGAGTTATATTAAGGAGGTGAAATGAAAGATAATGATATTAATATTGCCATTCGTGAACAACTATTAAAACAATTCAAATCAGCAGATATTAATGTTGATGTTATTGCTGGTTTTCAGCCAGAAAAAATACAAGATAATAATATTATTATGTTTTTCCCTATAAAGGAGGTTGGCCAAGGTTGGCAAAAAAGAAATTATAATATTCAGGGTAATAATGCAAATCATAAAGAGCAACAACTGTTTGAATTAACACTTCAGGTACAAGGTTTTATTAAACAACATTCAAATTTAACAGCAGGTGATTTAGTTAGAATGACTCGAATGATTATTAATTCGCTGTCTTTTGTTGAATCAATGAGAAAAGTGGGAATAGGGATACAACGAGCGAGCGAAATTAGACGATCGCCAATAATAAATGCTGGAAATAGCTATGAGCATAATCCTTCATTTGATTTTAATATCACATTTTCCAGCACTTTATCTTTAGACACTGCTGCTACAAATTTACTTATTTCTAATCTATATCGTATTTAAGGATAAATATGTCTATTAAACAAACTCGCTATATTGATATTGCGAGCGCGGTTGTTGGTGCATCGGCTGCACCTATGCGCAAACTTACAGCTCGTATTTTCTCAACAAATCCTAAAATTCCAGCGGGGAAAGTGCTTGAATTTGCCAGTGGGCAAGTGGATGAGTTGCTTGGCGCAGGATCACTAGAAGCTAAATTCGCTCGTCAATATTTTAGTTATGTTAGTCCTGCGCCTATTAGCAAACCTAAAGAGCTACAAATTGCTTCTTTTGAACCTGTAGGTCGGGCACCGACATTATTTGGTACACCAGCAGCAACACTTGATAAATTAAAGCAAATTGAAGAAGGGACACTGAGTTTAACTATTGGTGATGTATCCAAAAATATTACGGGTATTTCACTGACTGAGATTGAGTCTTACGCAGATGTTGCTTCTCTTATTCAAGCAAAACTAAACGCTGAAAGTGAGCCTCAATTTGCAAGTTGCTACGTTACTTTTAATGCGCTTGATGGTGCTTTCTTGATGAGTGGTGGTGTACAAGAAAAAGCGACGATCACTATGGAACATTCGCCTTTAGCTGATGCTATGGGATTAAGTGACGGAGAGGCATCTGAAGGTAATGTTGCACAAACAGCTCTTCAAGCATTTATCGCTGCCGAAGCGATTTCTGATTCATTTGGTAGTGCGACATTCTTAACCGAGCTTTCGGTAGAGCAAAGTGTTGAGCTCGCAGAGTACATTGCAGGTGAAAATGTAAAATATCAGCTCTATTTGTCAGTTCCAGATAAACAAGCTGAAATTTACAGTAAAGCATTAATTGGTACGGCATCAACAGGCTTAAATTTAAAAACAGATGACGGCTTTTTTGTTCAAGCTCTACCTATGGCAATTATGGCGGCAACAGATTTTGATCGCACAAACGCGACTACTAACTATATGTATCGCCAATTTGGTATCACTTTCCCATCTCAAGTTAAGACAGATATTGCAGCTGATCGATTAGATAAATTACGCGTGAACTACTACGGTGAAACGGCTGTTACTGGTACTGATATTAGTTTCTATCAACGTGGTTTTTTATGTGGAAATGCCTCTAATCCATTAGATATGAGTGTTCATACTAATGAGCAATGGCTAAAAGCCTATATTGCACAGCAGTGGTTGAGTTTATTACTTTCAACTCGCGGGATCCCCGCTAATAAAGATGGAGAAGCAAGAGCCATGATGGTTATTGCCGGCGCTGTCACGAAAGCATTAAACAATGGCACTATTCTTACCAGTAAAATGCTGACTGAAGTACAAAAAATCGCAATTACAGATGCAGCAGGTGATGATTTAGCGTGGCACGATGTACAAAACAAAGGTTATTGGTACAACGCTGAAATCGTTGAAGAAACAGGTCCTTCAAATTTACCAGAATACACTATGAAATATGTATTAATTTATGGTAAAGGCGATTGGGTTCGTAAAGTTGAAGGCTCACATAATTTAGTTTAAGGAACAAACAATGAACGATATTTCAGCAACAGGTTTGAGTTTAATTATTCAGGCAAGTAACACATTTCCTGCAGGTATTCCTATTACCACATTTTCGGATGAGGGTGATCCATTAGATTTACCGGCTGTCGATATTACAGCAACCGCAGTAGATATTAATGGTAATTTAGTGAGTTGGTCGGCACCTACACCTCAAACTGTGACAATCAACGTATTAGCAGGTAGCGAAGAAGATGAAAACTTGGCTATTTTGCTTGATGCAAATACAGCAAGACGAGGACGTCGTCATGCAAGCGATATTATTACACTAGTGGCTTCTTATGGTGATGGTTCTATTACCACTGCTCGTAATGGCAGAATTACTAATGGTAGCCGTGGTAATTCAATATCAAACAATGCTCGCCTTAAATCTAAGCAATACACCTTTATTTTCCAAGACTTTGATCGTGTCAGAGCACGTTAATTTTTAGCGTTATTCATTTAATGTAATGGCGACTTCGGTCGCCTTTTTTATGGAATTTAATTATGTTAATTAAACCAAAAGAGATCACTGTTATTGATAGTGATCGTGAAGAACACACTTTTATTATTAGCCGATTACCTGCAACGATTGGACGAGAAATTCTTGCTAAATACCCTTTATCAAATGCACCCAAAATTGGTGATTATGAAGTTAGCAAAGAAGCCATGTTAAAAATGATGGCTTATGTTGCAATCGAAAAAGAAGGGCAAGAAATTTATCTAAAAACCAGCACATTAATTGATAATCATGTGCCCGATGGAGAAGCTTTGATCCGTCTTGAGCTCGAAATGTTGAAGTACAATACCAGTTTTTTCGGCAAAGACGGGAGCCAAAATTTCCTACAATACCTTCTAGGCAAGTTCAGCGGTTCTCTCCCGTCGATTATAAAAACGCTGATGGCTTCTTTGCAGTCATCATCTCCGCGGGTTTCGCCTCCTTCACAGAACTCAAAACAACCATAGATCTAGAAGAAGCCTTTGATCTGTGGGAGATCGCGATTACTAATCGTTATAACGAGGCGCTTGCCGCGTCAAAGGAGAGATAATGTCTCTATTACAGGTATTTTCTCAGGTACTGATGTTGGAGGCTGAAGTATCTGATAGTGCATTAGCAAATATCAGAAAATCGGCAGATGAAATCCTTGTTGAGATGAAAAATATTGAGCAGGGTGTTTCAGACGGTATCACTAGTTTCTATAATTTTGTTCAAGAAATTCATCTCAATCTTGGTGAATTATCCGAAGATCATGACATAAGTATTTCATTTAATAGTGATGAAATTACAAGTGCTTCTGTAATCGTTGAAAATTCAATTCAAAGCATTGTTAAAAGCGCGCTAATGGGAACGCAAGAGTTTGATAAATTCTTGCAAGAAATCTTAGTGGGTATGTTGGGCTTATCACTTGATGAACCAATAAATATTGATCTTAATATTAGTGAAACTCAAGATAAAATTAATTCAGTAACACAAAGTATTGATTTTCTAAAAAGTTCTATGTCGGTATTAGATTATCAAAGAGGATTGGTTAATAACAATGGTGTGGCTGAAGCCCATATTTTAGCAAGTCTCAATGCTGAATATGATGCAATGGAGGATCAACTATCCTCATTGAATAATGAATTGGGATCTTTAACTGAAGCCGAGAAGAAAAATAAAGAAAGTAAAATTGCTATTGATGCGCTCATTAAGCAATTAGGCGCCGATTACGATACTTTTATTGGCACAATGCAAACACAAGGCATTAAGGCTGCGGTCGAAGAAGCTAAAGCTCAACGTCGATTAGGTGAGAGTGTTGATGAAACAGGTAAGAGCTATCAAAAAACCGTAGAGAAAATGAAGGATTATGTTCTTAACGCTATGGGGGTTAAGGATATTACGGGAGCTTTACAAAAGGTTTTCACTGCTTCATTAGATCGTGCCAAAGAAATAGAGTCATTAGATAAACTAAGTAAGAAGATAGGTATCGCGGCTATCGATATCGATGCTTTTTCCGGTGCTATGGCTGAAATGGGAGGAACAAAAGAAGCCGCTCAAGCCGATTTAACTGCAATGGCAAATGCATTTACTGATACAGAAGATCCTATCGAACAACTATTAAAAACAGCAGACAAAGTCAAAGGAATGAGCTTTGAAGGAGCCCAAAAAGAGCTGGAAAAATTGGGTGTTGTGGATGAAAAAACCATTGAATTAATGATGAAAGGCCGGGAAGAATTAGAGCGCACAATGGGGGTGCAAAAACAATTCTCTGGCATTAATGATGAAAGTATCGAAAGTTCTATTCAACTTAATGCAGTAATGAATAAGTTTGATCAATTAGCAGCACAATTAAAAAACAACTTTTTGGAGATAATCATTCCTGTTCTTGCAAAAGGAATAACGTGGTTTGATAAATTAGTTAGTTTCTGTATTGAGAATAAAGATTTTGTTATCGGTTTTTTTTCCGCGATTGGTAGCGCTGTTGCTATTTATTATCTGCCCGCGATGATATCTGCGGCAGTTGCTACACTTGCTACAGCACTTCCTATATTAGCTATTGCAGCGGTTATTGGTCTCTTAGCGACGGCATTTAAACTCGTCTATGACGATATTATGAATTTTATTAGTGGTAATGATTCAATGATAGGCAGCATTTTGGATCAATACCCAGTGCTTAAAGACGCAATAATGGTTGTATGGGAAGCTTGGCAAACTTTTGTTCAATCTTTAAAGATTGCTTCAAAGGTTCTTGCGGAACAATTTATTGCTGCTTGGAATTATATATCTGACGCATTTAACCAATTTGTTATAGCGCTTAATGCGGGCATTAATAATATTATCGAGTGGGGGCAATCGATAATTAGTGTCTTTATTTTTGTCTCTGATGCAGTGGTTAGTGTATTTAGTTGGATGTGGGAATATATAGAGAAAATATTAGGTTGGGTTAATGAGGGGATTGATTCCATAAAGGGGATTTGGCAATCAGCAAAAAGCTTTTTGGGAATGGAAGATGACGAGAAAGAGGTCACTGTTGTTCAAAAAGTAGAGCGAAAATTATCTGATGAAGGTAGTCTCAATTATACCCTGCCACAGTCAAATCCAACGATGCGATATTATAATCCAATACAAGATGTAAATGCGTTAAATAATGGATTAACACTATCTTCAACAAATAGTTTAAACCCAATGACTAGCCAAATGATCAGTAACCAATCAAGCATTAAAAATGAAAATAATGTTCAAATTGGTGAAATCAGAGTTGAAACACAAGCCACTGATGGCGTTGCTGTTGCTAAAGTTCTTGATGAGACATTGAAAAATAAAGCCTCTAAAGAAATATCAGAGCATTATTCTAGCGGAGGGAAGGCTTAACTATGATAACGGAAGTTAGAATTTTTGATTTAGAGTCATTCACAACGTTATTTGATAGCGTTAATCCGATGAAAGTTTCAATTACTGATAGTCATCAAGTCATTAAATTTGCGGTTGAAAATGGCGAAAATCGTAGCGACCACGTCATTATTAATCCTATTAATATAGGTGTCGAGTTACTATTAACGGGTGATATTGCGGATCGTTATTCTATTATAAAGCAGCTTTATGACGAACATACATTAGTGGGAATTCAAACTAGAGTCAGAACCTATCAACCAATGTTGTTAGAAAGTTTGACTCACGATGAAGATCCCCAAAAAGTGAATGCCATCGAATTAAAACTTAAATTTACAGAATGGAAAACAATAGAGCCCGAATATAATAAAAAATCCTCTAAATCGACCAAAAAACCAAAACAAACCTCAACAGTTAATCGTGGTAATGTCAAAAGTAAAAAATCAACACAAGCAGGAAAAAAATAAAAATAGGAGATAGATAAAATGCAAGTTATTCCATTACAAGCTATTCCTAATCAGCGATTTTCTATCGAAATAGCCGGTGTTGATTGGACATTTACGCTAAAAGTCGCTAATCAAACAATGTTTTTTGATATTGAGCGAGATGGTGAAGTGCTTATTACAGGTATTCGCTTAGTTGCTAATACACCTATTATCCCTTATCGATATTTAAACCAGGGGATTAATTTAATGTTTCTAACAGAAAATGATGCTTTACCGTGGTATGAGGAATTTACAAAAACACAATCATTAGTGTATTGGAGTAATGAAGATGGATCTTCGGCGAATAAGGGTGGGGATTGAGGTCGGTGAAAGGCTTCAATGGTATGAAGGATTGCGTATATCAGCAGGAGGAAAGAAATATGCAAATCCATTACAAAACGAATGTAAAATCGCTATTACAGGGCTTAATACCGAAACAAGAGATTATTTGCTGACGGAAACAAGTCCTTATAATAAAAATAAGCAAGTTCGACGACTTTATTTAGAAGTTGGTCGAATTAACTCTGGGCTATTCTCACTTTTTATTGGCGATATTGTCAGTGCAGAAATAGACTCTCCTCCGGATGTCACCGTAACGTTATCTGCAAAAACTAGCCACCATTGTTCTGGAAAAATTATTTCTTCTAGTGGTGGCGCAATTCAAAAATTGAGTGAAATCGCGTTAACCATTGCTAATGATTGTGGCGTGAAATTGGATTTTCAGGCAACCGATAAGAATATTGCTAATTGGTATTATTGTGGCTCTGCATTACATCAAATAGAGCGTTTACAAGAGTCGGGAAATGTTAAAGCTTTTATTGATGATGATACGTTATTTGTAAAAGATGATGATAAAGCATTAAAAAGCCGATTTCGTATTTTGAATATGAATTCAGGCATGATTGGAATTCCCAAAGCCACTGAGAGTGGCTTAACGGTGAGTTATCTTATCGATAGCACATCTGAACTAGGCGGAATGCTTCGCCTCGATAGCAAATTAAATACCTCACTAAATGGTGACTACATTATTGAGCAACTTGAATTTAAAGTTGCTTCACATGATGCAGATTTCACTTATACCGCAACGTGTAAACGAGCTTAATTATGAGTAAACCCAATAATGATATTGCCAGTGTTGGTTCACTGGCAGGGGCTTTTTCGTCTGCATTTCGCCATTTAATGATGAATACAGATGATATGTTACCCGCAACCGTCATTAATTATGATGAGCAAACTAATCGAGCCATGATCAAACCTTTGGTCATGATGTTGACTACGGATGATGAAAAAATCTCTCGGGCACCGGTTGCTAATATTCCCGTGTTTCGATTTGGTGGTGGCGGTTTTTTTATTAGAGCGCCAATTAAACCGGGTGACTTTGGCTGGCTAAAGGCGAGTGATCGCGATATTAGCCTTATTTTTCAACGTGGTGGTTTGGAAGATCAACCCAATACAACACGATTACATTCGTTTAGTGATGCTATGTTTTTTCCTGATACGATCAAAGGATGGGCGATTGATGGGGAGAATATTGATGCCTTGGTTATTCAGTCAATGGATGGTTCAGTCTGTTTCTCTCTTCATAACGATAAAGTTGTATTAGAAGCCCCAAAATATGAAATCAATGCACCTGAAACGATATTTACTGGCAATGTGACGGTTAATGGTAATTACGCCGTAAATGGTAATAGTGATTCACAAGGTGGAGTGATGCGCCATAACGGAAAGGATATCGGCTCAACACATACTCATAGTGGAGTGCAATCAGGGAAAGATAATACAGGGAGTCCAATATGAGGACATTTTCAATAAATCAGCAGAATGATTTTGCGATAGGTGCTGATGGTAACCTTCAAATTTGCGACAACGATGAAGCTGTAAAAAACGTTTGTCAGCATTTTATTAAAGCTGTACGTGGTGAAATGCTACATAAAAAAGATAAAGGAATTCCTTATTGGTCAGCAACGTTTAGTCGACAAGTAGATATACCTTTATTTGAAATGGCATTTCGACAACGTATTGCAGAAATAGAGGAAGTTGTTGCTATCACTTATTTCCATGCTTTTCTAGAAGAGGGGACATTGAAATATCAGGCAGATATACGCACGATATATGGAGGATTTACATTGAATGGCTGACTATCGTTATATTAATAATAAAGGGGTGATTGTTCCAGACACATCGACGTTACGAAATAATGTCGAAGATGAATTTCGCGCTGTATTTGGTCAATCTATTAATTTATCGCCAGAAACCCCACAAGGGGTATTGGCAACTATGGAAATTGAAAATAGAGATGCCATTGTTCGTAATAATGCTGAGCTCGCAAATCAAATAAATCCCGATATTGCTGGTGGTGTTTTTCTCGATGCAATTTGGGCGTTAATGGGCGGAGAGCGTATTAATGCCACACATTCCTATTTAAGTGACGTCGAGTTTACTGGTATCCCCGGTACTATTATTCCTAAAGGCTCTCAGGCTCTCACAATAACAGGTGCTACCTTTGAAACGTTATCACCATTAATTATCGCTAATAACGGGAAAATTAAAGGCGATATGCGAGCCAAAGAATATGGTCCTATTGCTTGTGGCGTTGGGCAATTAAATAAAGTGGCAAGTTCTGTCTTAGGATGGGAAAAAGTAAATAACTTAACCCATGCTGTTGTTGGTCGCCATGCTGAGTCAGATATAAAGGCAAGGCGTCGGCGTAAACAAACATTAGCTAAAAATACAGTTAGTGTTGCAGAAGCAATTACCTCTTCGTTATATGAATTAGAGGGAGTTAATTCTCTTTCTTTTCGTGAAAATTTTAATGATAAAGCGTTAGTTGTCGATGGTATCTCATTATTACCTCACAGCATTTATGTGTGTGTGGAAGGTGGAGATAGCCATGAAATTGCTAAATCATTATTAAGAACAAAAACAATAGGCGCTGCATTTAATGGTGATATTGAAATAAATGTAATAGAGCCAGCAAGTGGGCAAGAATATCCTATTAAGTTTTCACGTCCGAAAGAAGTGCCTGTGTTTTGCCGTGTTTCTGTAAAAAAATCCAATATTGATGCGCAAACCATTATTCCTAATGCGCTAGAGAAATGGGTTCAGGGCGAAATAGATGGAGATAATGGGTTGGTGGTTGGGCGAGAAATTTCTCCTTTTGAAATTTCAGCAGCGGTTAATGCGGTTGAGCCTCATTTATTTGTCACTAAAGTGGAACTTTCAACAGATGGAAAAAATTGGAATGTTGCATTAATTCCTATCAAACTTAATCAAATTGCCCGATTACCAAAAGGGGCAGTACAAGTGGTGATCGTATGAATATTCAAGAATTTGATTTTCATTCTGATCTACTAAAAGCAATCCTCTGGCAATATGAAAACGCAGATAAATTAAAAGCATTAGCACATTTAAAAGCTATTTACTTTAATCAATCTACGGTTACTTTTTGGCAAAACTGGTATCGAGATATCTTTAATATTGATACAGCTAACGATTTTGGTTTATCAGTATGGTCACGTATTTTAGATGTACCTTTAGGCATCGATATTCCTCCTAGTGATAAAAACAAAATAGGTTTTGGTTTTGGTAAAAAGAAAACCAATTTTAAAGCAAATTTTCGACGAAATGCTGATTACACTTTATCGCTGACTTTAGATCAAAAAAGAATGCTGGTGAGAATGCGTTATTTCAATCTCACTCAAAGTCCTACCGTAACCAATATTAATGAATTTCTTAAACGTTTTTTCTGGCGTGAGGATAGCAAGGTTTTTGTGCTCGATCCTTTTGATATGACGTATATGTATTACGTTTTTAATTTTAATCCAGATGAACGTTTACGCCTTTTATTAGAAAACTTCGATTTAATGCCTCGCCCTTCAGGTGTAGGTGTCAAATATCGCATCATAACCAAAAAAGCTTTTGGTTATGGTCAATATCGTAAAAACTTTCTGAAGAGTAATTTCGGAGAATAATCCCTATGACTAAAATATTTAAAACCCCCTTTGCAACACAAGGGGATAAAACAGTTGTACCTGTTGAAATACAATCTGATGGTTCTGTGTCTTATACACAAGGTTATGGTTATGATTATGAACGTGACCAAGTGACTGATCCGGCTGCAAAAGATATTGAACGTGAAAAAATGAATAGTTTATTTCACGATATCACCGAGTCTATTGGTGAAATGCAATTGCAGGGTTTTGCTAAGTGGTCGGAAGCGGGGAAACCTTACCCTATTCGTAGTGTGGTTTATCATAAAAATAAAGTTTGGCAGTCTAAAATTGAAAATAATAATGTTGAGCCAGTCGCAGGTAATGCATGGATTGAATTAAAAGCTGATATTAATGCAAATGATGTAGGTGCTTATTCTAAAGGTGATGCAGATAAACGTTTTCAACCTGTAGGTAAATATCAAGCTGAAGGCTATGGTTATTCAAAAGCAGAATCTGATACCAAATATCAACCTAAAGGGAATTATGCCCCAGCTGGAAATTATGCTAACAAAGGGGAAAGCTATACCAAAGTAGAATCGGATGGTAAATATCAGCCAAAAGGAAGTTATCAGCCTGCGGGAAATTATGCGACTAAAGGCGAAAGCTATACTAAAACAGAATCTGATAGTAAATATCAGGGGAAAGGGAATTACCAAGCAGCGGGTTATAGTTACTCAAAATCTGAAGCGGATAATAAATATCAAGCTAAAGGTAGTTATGTTGCCATAACGCGTAAAGTTAATGATAAGCCATTGAGTGGTGATGTGACAGTAACATCGCAAGATATTTTTAATGGTCAAGCTATCTCAATTGGCGCGAATCAAAATTTAAATAACTATAAAACAGCGGGTATTTATTTTCAGCCTGCCAATGCGAATGCAACGGCAAATTTAAATTACCCAGAAGCGATGGCGGGGACATTAATTGTTTTAAAAAATGCAGGCATTACCCAGCTTTATTATGTTTATAACACTAGCCGTATTTATTCTCGTAGCCAGTATGATAAAGGTAATTTTACACCTTGGGCTAAAGAGTTTAATAGTCAAAATAAACCGACAGCAGCTGATGTGGGGGCTTATTCCAAGGGTGAATCAGATGGTAAATATCAACCGAAAGGGAATTATTTAGCATCAGGTTATAGTTATTCAAAAGGCGAATCAGATGGAAAATATCAGCCAAAAGGAAGCTATTTAACATCGGGTTATAGCTATTCCAAAGGTGAGTCTGATAGTAAATATCAACCAAAAGGGAATTTTGGTTCTAGAAATACAGCAAGTAAAGCTGATAGTGGTTGGTGGAAATGTAATGATACAGGTATTATTTATCAATGGGGAAACACTGGCGCTATACCTAGAGATGGTGGTAAGGTTATAATTTTTCCATTATCTTTTCCAAATAAGTGTACTTCTGTAGTTTCTGTTTCCAGTAAATTAAATCGCGACCAATATAATAATGGTGTTTCTATTATAAACTTAACAAAATCTAATTTTACTGTAGTGCACCAATCTTATGAAAATAGCTACCATTGGTTTGCAATTGGATATTAACAGAGGAGCTTTTATGTATTATTCTGCATCAAAAAATGGATTTTTTGATGAAACGATTCATAAGGATATTCCTGATGATGTTAAAAAAATTTCTTATGAATATTATATTGAGCTTTTTTCTTCCCAAGGTATTAATAAAAAAATTCAAGCAGATAAGAATGGGTATCCAGTATTGGCTGAATTGAGAGATGATGAGGATTTGGTTTCATTTGCTAATGGAAATAAGAGGCGAAATTTAAGTTGGGTTACTAATGAATTGAGATTATTAGATTATTCAATAGAGCTGAAAATTATTACCGCGGATGAAAGAATAAGGAGAAATAAATTGATGAAATATTTTATAGAGTTATCTAAGATAAATATTAATGATGGTGAAAATATAGAATGGCCAGAAAAACCAGATTAAGTCTATATTATTCATCTTAGTTTTTATATAACTAGCTCACTAATCTTATAGTGGTTGTGAGCTATGAAAAAATTCTAAACTATATCAATTCTAGTTATATATTTTTCTGCAAAAAGTAATCCGATAATATAAACTTAACCTTCTAAATATTAGAAGCTGTTTAACAAAAAAATACCATGAAAATCACCTCCGCCACATACCACCATCTTTCTGCGCTTATTGAGTTAGATACTTATGCTCAACAGGATGCTTCGCGTATTGAAGAAATTAAAGCTTGGCTATCTAGCCAAGCTGTTTATCTTCTTGAAGTGGATGCGCAGATTGTGGGTTATGGTGTTATTCATCATCACTTTTTTAATCAGCCCTTTATTAAACTTGTGATGATAGATAAGAAGTATCGCCAAAAAGGCTATGGAAAACGCTTGATTACTTATTTTCAAGAGAATACGCAAGGAGATAAGCTATTTACATCAACCAATAAATCTAATCATGCAATGCGAAATATGCTCATTCAGTTAGGGTTTATTGAAAGTGGTTGTATTGAAAACCTTGATGAAAATGATCCTGAAATGATTTATTGTTTTATTAAGTAAAAAGAACTTCTTATAGCGTATTAAATAAAAAACCATCTAGAAATAGATGGTTTTAAACAAAACTATTTTATCTTATTTTTATCGTTAAGCTCAATTTCGATAGGAATATAGTAATTCACATCTTTCACTAAAGGAATTGGTTTATAAGCTAGGCTAGAAACTGGATATTCCTCTTTAAAAATATATTCCTCAATATCGGGCGACCCCTTCTTTCTGGGTATATTTAACTTTCTAAGTAAAATACCATAAATATTATAGATAATATCTTTATACTCTAATGTGAGTAATTTTTCAGGGATCGTGAATTTAAGATATTTAGCATTCTCGATATGCGCTTTATGCAAAAATTGTGCATTATACACTTCAGGTTTATTTTCCATCATAGTTGCATATTTTATCGTTAATTCATTATTTTTCTTAGATAAAATATTATGTAAAGCATAAATTCGCTCATGTTTGTAGAGCGCATTTTGAAAAAATACCTTCCAATACTCTTCTCGTGATTTTTCTGTATTAAAATTCCAATCAATTGCATTGGCTTTATAGGTGTGATCTATTCCCGTTAAAGAGAGAGAATCAATAGTGACGATTTCGATATCTAAATTAAAACCACTAAATTTTCTTAACGGTAATGTAAAGCCATGAGCCTGCCAATTCTCTTTTCTACGATAATTATAGGGCGTCATATTAAACAGCTTTTTAAACGCTCTTGAGAAAGTTTGTTGCGAGTCAAAACGATATTTTAACGCAATATCAAGTAGTGGCGTTCTTTGTAAGCGTAATTCAACAGCGGCACAAGAAAGTCGCCTAGCTCGAATATAAGACGCTAATGTTAATCCTGTTTGCTCTTTAAACATGCGTTGAAGATGCCATTTGGAATATCCTGATTTTTGTGAAACATTCTCAAGTTTTAGATCTTTCTCTAAATTTTCTTCAATCCAATAGATAATATCTGTAATGACATTTTCACTAAACATATTCTAGCTCTAATTAAAAATTATTATTGGTGATGGTAAATAATATGCGTATTCGACCAATTTACATAAGATACTGTAATGAAATTAAGCTTGATTGTAAATTTATAAAAATATTTACTCGAATATTATGTTTAAAAATGGCACTCTATTTTCGATAAAGTGACTATTAAATATAACGTATTGACATTGCTTGTTAATATTGTAATTTCTTGAATGAAATAACGAGCAATTAGATATTCTTTTTTAGATAAAATCTAAGCTAAAAGTGTTATTTTTAAAAAGTAGCTAATATATTTATTTAAGAGTAGAAAAGAAAATAGTTATTATTCTAATTTAATAGAATATAACTACTGTTATTAAGTTTAAATTAAAAAAATTAACTAAAAATAGAGAAGATAAGTGCCATAGGAAAGCTAAGAGGCCAAGTTAAGGCAATTAATAATGCGCTTAAAAGGCGCATGGCAAGACTAGGATCTTTGGTTAAAAAGAAAGTAATAATAAACGATATTACAGCTCCAATAAGGTAGCTTATTCCAATAATAGAGATAGCAGACATAACAGATCATTCAGTAAATAGACTGCAACAATTGTACTCCAAAATTGTTAAAGAAACAGAGGAATAGGGCAAACTTTTCAATAAATGTCATTACTAATGTGCAAATTTTAAACATTCATCTCACTTTTGATCTCTGGTTTCTTTTGGGTGTAATCACACAAGATAATAACAAGGTTAAAGCAGAAAAATTAAAAGTTGAAATGTAGTGCATTGATTTAATTGTTTATTTATAACAATCTTTATTGTCATAACATGATGTTTTTAAAAAATAAAATAAGACGGTATCGATCTTTTTTAGTGGTTTCACTATAAAAATTAAAATTTTTAAATGCTGATTTTTAAGGCAGGATAGAGATACAGAGATAAATTTGATGCTTGTAAAATGTGCAGGCTAGTTAAATTGCATCATAATATCGACAGAATGTAACAAATGGAATGAATACCATTTTATACATATTTGTAAATAAATTGGCTTATGGATGGCGCGACTTAATGGATTTAAGCGTTAGCTAGGAAGCATTTTAAATCCCCTTTAAAGATTAAAGAGGGGATTTATTTTTATGTCCTTTTCGGATAGGGATCAATAGCTGTTGCTATATTAAAATGGTAACTTACCAAAGTAGTAACTCGCCAATGACGTTTATTTTGATGAAAATAAACGCTATTTTGATTAATAAACAACTAGCGTGGTAGTTTTTATGATCCCTTATCAATCAACTTTGACGTTTTGGTTTGAAGAATGCACACCAGAGCAATGGTTTAAAAAAGATACTCAGTTTGATAAAGAAATTAGCCGTAGATTTGGTGAATTATGTTTAAGTGCAAGTCGTGGTGAACTAGCATCGTGGAGAGAAACGATAGAAGGGCGCTTAGCTGAGATTATTATTCTTGATCAGTTCTCGCGTAATATTTGGCGTGATACGCCAAAAGCCTTTGCCCAAGATAATATGGCATTAATCTTAGCGCAAGAAGCTATCCGGTTACCTGAATACCTGACATTAGCACCAGTTAAACGTAAGTTTATGATAATGCCATTTATGCATTCAGAATCACCTAAAATTCATCAAGATGCGGTTATATTGTTTTCTCAGATTGATGATGAAAATACTTATCAATATGAACTAAGACACAAAGAAATTATTGATAAATATGGTCGTTATCCTCATCGTAATGCCATCTTAGGTCGAACATCTACGCCAGAAGAATTAGATTTTTTACAGCAACCTGGCTCTTCATTCTAAAAAAAATGCATACCTTTTCGGGTATGCATTTTTGTCTCTTTTCTATGGACGATTAATCAGCCATAAAATTAAGATTACATAGTAATATGCCATAAGTTATAAAAGGCGATACGGCCTGATAACTCAGCAATAATGACCGCAGCCGCGCAAGTTGCTAGCGTCATTTTTGATGCTTGCGCTTTTACTGCAGTAAATCCTACGATAACCACACCTAATGCTAATACAGCTAACTGGAATCCCCAAAATAGAGATTGATCAGCGCTAAGTTCAGGGCCTGTAAAGCCAAGGAAGCTAACATAACCAGAACGAGTCGCAAAAGTAATAATGGCACCGATAATAAAGGATAATGCGCCTAAACGTCTTGCACCTGTAGCCATTGCTAATACACCACCGCCAACTAACAGCGTCATCCAAAATTGCAATGTGGTGTAGTCTGTATTCCAGTTAGCAATTGTAGGAATATGATAGACTTGTGGAATTGACCAAACAAATGCTAGACCGAAAACAACAGTAAGTAGGTTACAAATTTCACGTAAACCCTTCCATTTTTTCATAATAGTGAGTGCAACAGTTGCAAAAGCAAAACCTGTAAACACACCACTTAAGAAGGCTTCGTTACTCATTGGAGAACGACCAACGCCTAATAACATATTGAAAAAACGCAGTGGCTGACCAACGTGTAATCCACCAATACCTAAACCAACTAACATTAAAATCAAGGCTAAAATATTAGCATTACGCAGTTGGTTTTCATCAATTTGACCTAATTTTTTACTGATATAAGCAATAAGAAACAGGCCTGCTGCTGACGAACCTAAAACAGTAAAAAAGACTAGAGGAAGTTCATGCATGGTTTATACCTCCGCCGCATTTTGAACTGAGCCGGTTTTATCACCAGAAGGTTTAGCTTCTTTGTGTGCTTTGATCACGATATTTGGATTGGTCAAACTAGGATCAGGCATTGGCGCGATACCACATTCAGTACCGTGTTTTGCTCTGATCACTTCAATATCATCAAAATCAAGCGCACGTTGAGGACAAGACTCAACACAAACCGGTTTCATGCCTTGTGCTACACGTTCGTAGCAACCATCACACTTAGACATGAGTTTTTTCTTCTCATCGAATTGTGGCGCACCATAAGGGCAACGTAATTCGCAATAACGGCAACCAACACAAATATCTTGGTTAACAACCACTAAACCATCTTCTTCACGTTTATGCATAGCGCCAGTTGGACAACCTGCAACGCAAGTAGGATTTGAACAGTGGTTACAAGAAATGGATAAATAATAACTATAGATATTTTGTGTCCAGATCCCGTCTTGTTTTGCCCAGCTACCACCACCGTATTCGTAAACACGACGGAATTTAGGGCCTAAATTTAAATCTTTTTCATCCTTGCAACTGACTTGACATGTTTTACAGCCAGTGCATTTAGTGGAGTCAAAATAAAAACCATATTGCTTCATGAGTTAACTCCTTATGCACGTTTCACTTCAACAAGGTTTGTATGTTGTGGATTTCCTTTAGCAAACGGCGATGGGTGCCAGCTTGTTAATGTATTAATACATCCACCTGTATCTACACCTGTTGTATCAAGTGAACGCCATGCACCTTGCGGTACTGCAATCACACCAGGTAATACACGATCTGTAACTTTGACGAGAATATTCAAACGACCACGGGCATTATAAATTTCAGCGATATCGCCAGATTTTAATCCGCGTTCAGCCGCATCAATTGGGTTTAGCCAGAATTGATGAGGAATAGCTTCACGTAACATAGCAACGTTATAGTAACTTGAGTGAACGTGGCCTTTATCGTGGAAACCAGTCATTTGCAGAGGGAATTTCTCTTTAAGCTTAACGTTTTCAACGCCTTCTTCATTCTTACAATATTCTGGAATTGCAGGGATACGATCGCCTTCTGGTAACACCCAGCCATCAGTATCTTGCATTAGTTTTTCAGAATAAATTTCAATCTTACCTGACGCTGTTTTTAGTGGATTAGCGATAGGATCTTGACGGAATGCTTCGAGTGCAACGTATTGATTACGGTTAGGTAATTTACGATCGATAATTCCTACATCATTAGTTTCTGCAAATGTAGGCAGCGCTGGGTTTTTCTCACGCATTTGGTTATAGCAATATTCAATCCACTCTTCGTAAGTACGTCCTTCAGTGAATTGTTCTTTGGTACCCATCTTTTCTGCAATGTCAGTTAAGACATCATAGCAAGGGCGGTTTTCCCAAAGTGGTTTAATCGCATTTTGTAAACGGACAACATAGTGGTAAGCGCCACTGGCGTAAGAGTTATTGATAAGATCGTTTGTCTCAACTGTTGTCACATCTGGCAGTAAAATATCAGCGTATTTTGCAGATGGTGTCATGTGGTTATCCCACACTAAAATAAACTCACATTTTGATTCATCTTGCAGTAAATCATGTGTTTTATTCAAGTCAGCGTGTTGGTTACCAATCACGTTACTGGAATAACACCACATAAATTTAATGCCAGTATCAAGTTTATCTTTATTTCTAACACCAGCATTTTTACTGGTTAACTCTTCACCACGTGCAATTGCTTCAGACCACATAAAAGTTGGGATCAGCGTTTTTACTGGGTTAGGAAGTGCAAAGCTTGCAACAGGGTAAGCGACGTTACCGCCCCAACAACCAGTATTTGTACCAGGGCGACCGATATGACCTGACATTAATGGTAGCATCATAATCGCACGACATGCTTGCTCACCATTTGAAGTACGCTGGATGCCCCAACCTTGAGAAATCCATGCTGCTCTTGCA
Organism: Proteus sp. FZP2095; assembly: GCF_023701425.1. NCBI lineage: Bacteria > Pseudomonadati > Pseudomonadota > Gammaproteobacteria > Enterobacterales > Morganellaceae > Proteus > Proteus sp. FZP2095. The sequence continues at coordinate 1,475,901 of NZ_JAMQBJ010000001.1, read as the reverse complement.
CCGCCAATTTCACGCGCTAATTGGATGATACGTGCAACAGAAATACCAGTTAATTTACTTGCCCACTCAGGTGTTTTTGCAATGCCATCAGGGCCATTACCTAAAATGTAATCTTTATAAGAGCCATTTTCAGGTGCTGATGCAGGTAATGTTTGTTTATCCCAACCGACACAATATTCACGTAAGAAATCTTCATCGGTGATACCTTCTTGGATCATCACATAGCCTAATGCAGCCACTAATGCAGCATCAGTACCTGGATAAATTGGGATCCATTCGGCACCTAATGTTGTCACACTGTCGGTACGACGAGGGTCGATGATGATAACTTTACTTTTGCTCTTATCTAACGCATTTAACGTTTCATAGAACTGACCACCACCAGACATACGTGTTTCAGCCAAGTTATGACCAAACATCACCACTAAGTCTGAATTCTCAATTTCTGTTAACAGTGATTCCAGCATATCGCCATAAACATAAGGCACAATACCAGTTAATTGAGAGTATGAATAAGTACCATAGTCACTTAAAAAACCACCGACAGTACTTAATAAACGTTTACATGCAGTTCTACCGTGTAAGTTTGCACCAGTAGAGCCTGTACCATATTGGTAATAAATGGACTCATTACCATATTTTTCAATGGTATATTTTAATTTTTCCGCGATGATTGAAGTCGCTTCATCCCAAGAAATACGTTCAAATTTACCTTCACCACGCTTACCAACACGTTTCATTGGGTATTTTAAACGATCTGGGTTATATGTTTTCCAACGTACAGAACGACCACGAAGACACGGACGAATTTGGTGAAGACCAAATGTTGAATCATCATACATAGTTTCATTAGAAATACGGCGAATCACACCATCTTTCACATGAACTTTTAATGGACAACGGCTACCACAGTTCACTAGACATGCACTGTACTTGATAGTTTCAGAAGTCTCATCAGGACGAATACCCTGGGGAGTTTGAGCATTAGCAGCGAATGGTAATGAAACCGTTCCTGCAACAGCAGCAGCTCCAGAAATAACTGCTGCAGACTGAATGAATCCACGCCGACTCATTTCAGTCATAGAAGTATTATTTTTAATTTTTGACATTGACATTACCCTAACATTTTTCACAACAAGTAAAGTTGTATATATATGTTAAGTTATAACCCTTCTACCTATAATGATTTATATCAATATAAAAAATGTTAATAACGTTATATAAAAAAATAATTATTAAACAAATGGTTACAATTTCTGATTAATACCACTTTAGTGGTAAATAAAATATCAAATAAATAGGAATTAACAATCGAACGATATATAAAATATAACATATCGATTTTTGCTAATATATAGAAAAACAAGATTGTTAACATGATAACAAAATAAAAGATATAAAAATATTTGTTAATAAGAAAAGTAAAAAAGAAGAATAATTCTCCTTTTTTACTTAATACAAAATGATTTATTGCGGATTATTTTCAGCAGGAAATCTGAGTGCTCTTACATCATTTCCAGTTGGAGATTGGTGAACTCTTAAGCCAAATTGAGGCAAAATAGCAAAGATATGATCAAATATATCTGATTGAATAGCCTCGTATTGAACCCAAACGGTGGTGTTAGTGAAAGCATAAATTTCAATGGGAAGCCCATCTGAGGTGGGTGCTAATTGTCTTACCATAATCGTCATTTGCTTATGTACGTTAGGATGGTTTTTTAAATAAGCTTCAACATACGCACGGAAGGTTCCAATATTGGTCATGCCACGCTGGTTTAATGGCGTTTGACATTCATTGCCCAAAGTTGCATTGAATTGATTAATTTCGCTTTCCTTATTTTTGATATAAGGTGCTAATAAGTGAGCTTTTTCTAGATCATCAAGTTGTTTTTTATCTAAAAAATGGATGCTATTAATATCAAGAGCAAGACTTCGTTTAATACGACGTCCACCTGATTTTGTCATTGCTTGCCAATTTTTAAAGGAATCTGAAATCAGAGAATAAGTTGGAATAGTGGTGACAGTATTATCCCAATTACGCACCTTAACGGTCGTTAAACTAATATCAATAACGGCGCCATCAGCACCATATTTAGGCATCTCTAGCCAATCACCAAGGCTTATCATATTGTTTGCAGACAGTTGAATACCGGCAACTAATCCCATAATAGGATCTTTAAACACCAACATTAATACAGCCGTCATGGCACCTAAACCACTAAGTAAAATAAGTGGTGATTTGCCAATAAGTAGGGAAATAATCATTATCCCAATTAGCACAGAGGCGGCGAGTTTTAAGCTTTGAAAAATACCTTTTAATGGTAATCGGCCAAATGAGGATGAATTTCTCATGATCTGCATACAGAGATCCATAATAGAGAAAAGCATCAACAAGCCGAAAATTAAACACCATGCTTGAGCGCTGGTGGTGAGAATTTCTTGTGTTTTACCTGATCCCATCCACACCAGCGCTTGGATATTAACAACAACACCTTGGATTAAAAAAGCAAAACGACTAAATAGTTTATTTATTTCTAGAGAAAGTTGCCATTTCTGATCGTACTGAGTTATTGCTTTGGAAATTTTAGGTAAGACTAACTTGTGCAAAATAAAATGGAGAATGATTGCGACAAGAAAAATAATGGCTAAAACGAGTAGGAGAGAAGCGATTTGGGCATACTCCTCATTGAATTGACGTATCCATGTAAGCAGTTGCTGCTGCATAAAATATCCTCATAGTTAATGTGAGCTATATATTAAGAGTACAGAAAAGAGAGCTTAGTTCAAGAAGGTGAATTTTTTGTTACGAAAAATACGAGGGTACACGAGGTAATGAATAAACGTAAAGAGAGGAGTAAAAGCCAGAAATAGTCTTTTGTGCGATGAGGGTGCTACTTCTGGCTTTATACTGTATTTTATTTTTAAATCAAATAATTACAGTAAACGAGTTGATGATAATTGTACAACAACTTGGTGCAGGTGAGTAATAAAAGAAGTCATTGATTTCATATTAAGTATCCTATTAATAAAATGTGATTCACGTCACAAATATTTTCTGATATTGATTTTAATCACATTTCCATAACAGTCAATAGCTTTATACAAAAATATTTTAAAATTTAAATTATTTTTTATGTTAAAGGCATTTTTTAGCGATCAATTTGAGATAATTTTATTAGGATCGATTTTTATCTTATTGTTTATTAGGTATTTATTTCTTCCATCTGACAACAATACTTAGTTGACTTTTTTCTATTGTGATTTTCACTCAAAATTTTTGCTTTAAGCTAAAAATGGAATCGGAAAAAGAAAGGAAATCACTCAATGAATATCGAAACAAAAGAAGAACGCCTGCAAAAAATTATACAAGGTGAGAAGGACATTCTGGCCTTTCAGCCCCCTATTTATAATGCACAATCACAAGTTGTCGTTGATGCCGATGTGAAAGTTGAATTTAATCAGATCAAATCATCACCCGATGAAGCTGATAACGAAGTTAAAATGAATAGAGTCATCAAATATGAGGTTGTTGTAACGGGGATTAATCTGCGTTTAGCCGAATGGCGTACAAGCCCTAAAGGGATTTTAATTTTACCTAATAATAAAGATGTCTACATTACGATAGTGGATAATAATAAAACAGAGATCTCTTTAACGGGAAATCGTAATGGTGTGGCGTCATTGCAATTGATATTAAAAGATGAAGATGATGAAAGCATTGTGTATTACGCAACGCCGATTCAAATTCGAGTTACGCCTCCAAAGCCTAATCCTAACACTGATTGCGCTGTGACTAATTGTGAAAAGTTTGATGATTTACTGACAATACGTTCGGAATCGATGCAATGGCCAAGCAAATGGGCAAGTGTACCTAAAAATTTTGTTGTACATTTACAGGATAAAGAAGGTGAAGATGTTTCAAATAAAGAGGTAAAGCTCGTTTACGATACGGATAATAGTAGCTTAGAGGTTGAACCAGAAATTTATAATTCCGATGGTGAAAAAATTAATATAGGAAAAACTAATAAGTACGGTATCGCAAATTTTAAAGTGAAAATTAAGAAGAGTGAACCTAAGCAAATTGCTGTTTTTCATGCTGAATCTGAAAATAGCGAAGAGCCGGATAAACCTCTTAAATCAAGAGATTACTATGTTGAAATGACAACCGAAAAATTACCATCGCCAAAAGTTCCGGCAACGTTAAATGGTATTTTAAGCTATCACAGCGAAAATTATTGTGTGAATGCAAACCTAATTTTAGGACGCGATATTAGCGAAAGCACACAGGTTGGTTTTTATTTTAATGACCAATTAAAAATGTTGCCTTGTACTGACAAGTCAGCTGTTTCGGTAAGGCTGGAAAATCAAGCGTTAACTAATGGTATTCATTATATCTCTTTCTTTACGGTTGATATCTTTGATAATATTTGTTTCTCCCGACGTGAACGTATTATTGTCGATAATTCTTTAACGGGGGAGTGTGGTAAACAAATTAAAAATATTGCACCTAAACCTTGTATTAGTGTCACTATTCCACAAATTTGTGATCGCTATTTTAATTCTGTGAATATTAGGCTCGTACCTTCTTTATGTTTACAGATTAAAAACCGCGTTGCCAAAATGAATATTCAAAAAATGGTTATCATTTTTAATGGTTACTCTAAGGTCAATAGTAGTGAAAGAACGTTGGTGTATCGTTCTACACTTGAAATTTATGCTGATGATCCTCGTTTAGGCAATTTCTTACAGGATACCACGCCGAATAATGAGCCTATTAATGTGGTTGAAGTACTAGAACCTGCGTTAGAAAGTATTTTGGCAGATGCGTTGCCAAATATTGAAGTAGGGCAATTAGGTATTCAAGTCATGGTCTTTGAAAATACAGGTAATTGCTACCTTTGCGGGGAGAATATGTATACGGTATCTCTGCGCTTACCTTGTGCTTGATGCCTCTGTTTCGTTTTCCATAAATTAAGAGCCACTTATGTGGCTCTTAGTCTATATAAAATGGATGAGATTATTATTACTGAATAATCAATTAATGGGTCATTCTTTTTATTGCACTGGTTATCGATAATATTGTGATAGAACTTAAAATGAGTTGTATACCAATCAATGCCATAACTAATGCCACTGAGGTTTCAGGGCCGAAAGCAAGCAAGAAATAGGCAATTACTAAATCTAAAAATCCCACCAAGATATTAAACCAGCCATAAAAATTATCTTTGATCTGTTTAAAACCTATATTTAGGCGCAGTATTCCTGCAAAAATAAATAAAAAACCGATAAAAAAGGCGAGGCTAAGCATACCTTTTAGTGGGTCGGTGACAAAAATATAGCCAAGCAGGAGATAAATAAAACCCGCCAATAATGTGATCAACATTGACCAACCAGAAGAGACTTGAGCATTAAAACCACCAATAATGCTGGATATTGCGCAGGCAAAAAATACAACACCGAGTAATATACTGATAACAATGCCAGAAGAAAGTGGGTTAATAATACAGATAAAACCTGCAATGAAACCCAATGTGGCAATAACAGTCATTAAAGTACATTGTTTTTTAACCAGTTTCTCTGTTAGCTGGGATAAATTATTTTTATTAATATCTAACATAGCCACCTCTTATCCTTATATTTGGTACATAAGTTAAATTATAGCAATTTCTGCTTATATAACATGGCTTAGTTACATAAAACTATAATTAAAAAGAGGTAGTGATGTGGAAGATCGTCTTTAAAATAGAAAGTTGAAAGAGTAAGGTAGTGGATTAAGATAAATTGTTAATAAAATTTATAACGGAGGTAAAATGTCTGATATCGTGTATTTAGACAGTCACTTTGTACCTAAAGAGCAGGCTAAAATATCTGTTTTTGACCGTGGTTTTTTATTTGCAGATGCCGTTTATGAAGTCACTGCCGTTATTGATGGTCAGCTTATTGACTTTAATGGGCATTTTCAACGCTTACAGCGTTCATGCAAAGAATTAGCGCTATCGCTTTCTATTACCAAAGAGCAGCTAATTGATGTTCATCATCAACTTATCGAAAAAAATAACCTTCATGAAGGGCTTATTTATTTACAAATAACACGAGGCACTGATTCCTCTCGTTTTTTTGATTTTCCGGCTTCATCTGTTCCTTCTACAATAGTTGCTTTTGTTCAGCACTCCACAGTCATTAACCATCCCAATGCAAAAAAAGGTATTTCGGTAGTGAGTGTTGAAGATATTCGCTGGCAACGTTGTGATATTAAAACAGTGGCATTATTAGCGGCATGTTTAGCAAAACACCATGCACATCAACAAGGTGCTGATGATGCTATTTTAATTAAAGATGGTTATATAACAGAAGGGAGTTCAAGTAACTTCTTTATTGTTAATCACGATAATGAAATTATTACACGGCCATTGAGTCAGAATATTTTACCCGGTATTACCCGCCAAGCGATTATTCAGTTAGCACAAGAAGAAGGGCTTAAAATAACAGAACGCCTATTTACGCTTGATGAAGCTAAAAAAGCAAAAGAAGCTTTTATTAGTTCAGCAACCACATTTATTTGGCCAGTTGTTTCAATCGATAATGAAGATATAAATCAGGGAAAAGTTGGGCATTTATCTCAACGTCTACGAGAGATCTACATTGATAAAGCACTTAAGAAGTAATTGAATAAGCAGATATTCTTTATCAAATTTATCGCACTGCTTTTTGGATATCGATGGCAGTATAGCAGTGCGGTAAATTCATAATTTTACTATGTTAATTATGATGTTCAATAATCATGACTGCGGTTGTGTCAGGTTCTAAAGCTCGTAATACATGAGTAACATCACCAGGGTAGCAAATATAATCACCAGATTGTAATTCTTGCTGATCATCTAAAGTGCCCACCATTGCACTGCCACTGATAATAATAATATGTTCAGTGACATTCTTACTGTGGGGATCTGAAACTCTATCTTTTCCCGGTTGTGCAATTACCGTGTATATATCGCGTTTTGCACCTATTGGACAGGATGAAAGTAAAAAAGCATGGTAATAGGCTTTTTCTGCGCTAATTTTAAAGCCATCGCCTTTACGTATTACCTTCACTTCAGGCTGTGGCGCTGAAATAAGTTGAGAGAAAGGGATGTTTAATGCAACACAAATTGCCCAAAGTGTTTCAATACTTGGATTTCCTTGTCCTGCTTCTAATTGAGATAATGTTGATTTTGCAACACCGGCTCGTCTTGCTATTTCAGCAAGTGAAAGGCCCGCTTTTTTTCTTTCTCTAGCCAGTGCTTGAGAAATAATTTCAATAGGCGCACAAGGCGATGACATCATAGATTCCTTCAAAAATCATCTTGCAAAAAAATAAGTCGTTCAACATAATGAACGAATGGTTCGATAAAAAATACTACATTCTATGAAAATTAACAGTCGTCTTGATAATAACGTACTTAGAGATATTGTGCTTGTTTCATTAGCAGATGGTATCGTCGGTATCTCTTATGGTGCATTAGCACATACCCAAGGCTTTGATTTTTGGGTACCGTTGGTGTTATCCATTTTTGTTTTAGCGGGGGCTTCCGAATTTCTTTTTATTGGCGTTGTGGCGATGGGAGGAAGTGCAATATATGCCGCTCTTGCTGGATTAATGGTCAATGCACGACATATTCCTTTTAGTATGGCCGTAAAAGATTTACCGGGGAAAGGGCTTAAATCATTATTAGGTTTTCATATATTAAATGATGAAAGTGTTGTATTTGGTTTATCTCAACGTACTGCTGAACAAAATAAATTAGCATTTTGGGCCTGTGGGTTGGGTATTTTACTTGTTTGGCCTTTAGGAACCATGCTTGGTGTTTACTTAGGATCATTTATTGTAGATATAAAGATGTTAGGGCTAGATGCGATGTTTCCAGCCATCATCCTCGCATTAAGTTTACCGGCATTAAAAAATAAACTAACACGCCATGCAGCAATAATAGGAAGCATTATTGCACTTGCAACCACATTATTCCTCCCTGTTGGGATCCCCGTTTTATTATCGCTATTAGGCGTATTGTTTGTGATAAGGAAAATATAATGTCCACGGCATCTATTATTACAGGAATTATTATTCTTGCTGTTGGTACATACGCCATGCGTCTTTCCGGCATATTACTCAACAATAAAGCGGGTGTATCAGAGAGAGTTAAAGAGCTCCTCTCATTGTCGGCGATTGTTATTCTGTTTTCAGTGGCGATGACATCGACATTTTTTGATGGTGACCAACTTGCTGATATCTCAAAAGTTATTGGTGTGGGTGTGGCAGGCGTTCTTACTTGGCAGAAAAAGCCTTTTATTATGATTGTACTGAGTGCCGCAATAGTGACAGCAGGTTTACGTTGGTTAATTAATCTTTGGGGATAATCCCCCTTTAGGTCATCACTGTAATAAAATAAAAAGGAGGTACAATATCCTCCTTTATTATGGAATATCGGTTATCTATCTATTAATCGCTGTCTGATGATTTAGCCTCTAAAGGCAGAACAATAATAAAACCAATACCTTTATTATTTAGCCCTTCAGTCACAAGTAACGATGCTTGAATTTTATTAGCGAGATTTTGTGCAATAGATAGACCTAATCCACTCCCTGTTTCGTTGGAGCCAGGAACGCGGTAAAAACGTGAAAATAGAACATTGATATGTTCTTTTGCGACACCAGGGCCATCATCACGCACGATAACATGGATCCCTTCCGCATATCGATTCTCAATAGTTACCTCAACTTGGCTACCTTTGGGGCAATATTTGATGGCATTATCAAGCAGATTATTAAATATAGAGAGCAAAGCCTGTTTATCAGTTTTAATCGTTAAAGCGTGGCCTTCATTGAGTGATAGCTCAATATTTTTAGTAATTGCATAAGGAACACGTTGTGCTATTGCATTTCCAATGACGTTATAGATATCAAGAGATTCTATTTTTAATGGAAAATCGTCAGATTCTAATCGCGCCAAATCAATTAATTGATGAGAAAGAGCCGCCGCTCTATCAAGAGATTGTTTCATATCATCAATAATTTCTTCACGCTCTTTTTGATCATCGACTAAAGAGAGCAGGTGTAATTGAGCAATAACAGCGGCTATTGGTGTTCTCAATTCATGGGCAGCATCTGCCATAAATTGTTTTTCACGAATATTGGCCGCGTCAATTCTAGCCATTAATTGGTTTAATTCTTTAAAGATAGGGCGTATTTCTTTAAATTGCTGGCCTACATTTATCGGCGTTAAATTACGAGGTTTACGATTAGAGATAAGCTCTGCAGCTTGTCTTAGAGGCCGTAAACTAAAATAAGCGGTAATTAAGATTGCAAAAATAACAGTCGCAAGAATAAATAGGAAAGGAACAAAGGTGCCTTCAACAGGGTTACCAATAACATGGCCTCTATCTTCAACCGACTCACCAATAAAGACTTTTATTTTGTGTTTATCACCCCAACTAAAAGAGAGGATCCACTTTTCACCCGCCACAGATACTCTTTCTGATGCTAATGAAAGAACTCTTGTAGGGATTGGTAGCTCAGGGCGGTTAGTATAAATCAGGGTATTATTTGCATCTAAGGCAATAATCCACGGCAGATATTGTAATTCATCATCCTCACCATTGAGCATGGCGTCGATATACATACCTTGTAAGTTATGAGCGACTTCTTTAAGGACTTCAGGCTGATCAGCAACAATTTCTAAGGTATTAGCAAAACCCTCAGCAATAATTTCTTGTTGTTGATTATAAACTTTTTCGAACTCAGCAAGATAATCAAATTGTATCCAAGCTAACCAAACGCCCCAAAGCATAACTATGGAGATAATCTGAAGGACAATGGTGTAAATAAAGAAGGAGCAGATCTTCATTTAATTAGCTTCTTTTTTTAATAAATAACCTACGCCACGAACCGTGATAATGCGCTCTTTGCCTATTTTTCTTCGTAAATTATGCATATGCACTTCAAGGGAATTACTTTCGATTTTATCGTCTAAACCAAATAAACGCTGTTCTAACTCTGATTTACGTACCACATTGTCAGAATTACGCATTAATTCATATAATAGTTGGTATTCTTTACCTGATAACAAAAGCAGTTCGTTATTTAAAGTGACTTGATGGTTTGCTGGATTAAGTTGTAAATCACCAATGGACCATATTTGTGAAGAAAAACCAGCCATTCTACGACTAACCGCTTTTACGCGAGAAATAAGTTCAGGCATAGCAAAAGGCTTTGGTAAAAAGTCATCTGCACCTGAATCTAATGTTTGTACTAAATTATCAATTTGAGTGCGAGCAGTTAAAATGATAATTGGAATTTTCTCACCACTTTTTCTAAGTGCAATCAGTTCGTCTTGCCCATCACCATCAGGTAGACCTAAATCTAATAACATTAAATCAAAAGGGCGCTGGCTTAATTGAACACGAGCATCTGCAAGTAATCTGACCCAACATGGTTGAAAACCTGCAATTTCAAGCCCGCGACAAAGCGCTTTACCAAGTTGTAAGTCGTCTTCAACTAATAAAATATTCATAATAATACCTACCTAAAATCGTCTTAAGAAAGTATAAGAGCCAAATAAAAATTGAGCAATATAATAAAATGTAAAGCAAGGTTTGATTAATGAACTCTTAATGTAAGATAAATTTTTATTTAATATGTTTTACTAAAAATAAATGACTAGAGTTTTTAGGAGTAGATTGAGATAAATATACTATTTATTTCATTTTTATCGTGTTAAGGCATTTAATGTTAATTTTAAAGATTTTTTTTAGATAGAATTAGCGTAATTAACCTAATGTGAATAATAAATATCTCACATTATTATGCTAAGATAACTTAAATACTTTATTTGAGATGTTTTAGATTTAAAAATGAAGTCTATTAAAAATTAATGTTTAATAAATAAGTTTTTATGTTTAAAATAATATAAATATAGAATATTGATTTTATTGAATAATATAGCTATTAAATTGATGCCTTATTCTTTTATTGAAAATAAATAACTATTTTAATATACCCCTGTTGTGCAACATTTTTATCAGATTTAAATTATTTACTCTATTCATCTATACTCTTGCAGTAAAACTTAACTACTGGAAAGGAATTAAATTTTCAATAAAAGGAATTTATATGAAATTAGATGGTGTTATTTAGTATAAATTAAATCATTCTGTGTCAGAAATGCTCCCAACCCTCTGGGAGCATTTCACATATCACTTGCAAAGTGAGTTATCCCACAACATTAAGTTAAATGGTAAATTTAACGGTTTCACCAATTCATTTGTGGTAGTTTGAAGCTCTGCTTTTGCTTGAGCTAGTCGTTGTTTATCTATATCAGGAATAAAGCCATCTTTTGCTGGTAAATCATCTAATGTGTACTCTTCCACTAAAACGCCATTAGCCCAACGTTGAAATAGCCAATAACTTTCTGGCATCAAAGTATATTTTGTACCGTCAATAATTGTTGTTTTATCTTCCTGATAACGAACAGGAATAAGCTGGTTTGCAACATTATCCCAAATCCAACCTTTGTATGTTCCATCTTCTAATCGATTTATCGACCAATGCATATCATCAGGATGATAAAAATACAGCTCAGTTAATACAACGTAAGATGTATTTTTTGTTGATAAAGAAGCTTGAATAAGGCCATTAGTAAAATAAGAAATATAAAGCGTTTTATTATCAATATTCAGTTCAATACTGCAAGTATTCCAATGTGTTATTGTTAAACCTTCTTTAGCTGGTTTTTCTGGAATGGAAATCACCGCATCTGTTACATCATCTTCTGCTGGTGGGTAGTAATGACCTGTAATATATTCACCATTATTGCCATAGAAGTGCCAGGTCGCCAATGGTGAGCTTTTAAAAAATTTATTAATAGTCAAAAAAGAGAGCAGTGCAATAGTCAAAAAAAGAAATATAAATTGTATTTTTTTAGCCATTTTAATTAATTGCCTATTTTCCGTTTGCTGGACAGAATTCTATAAATTCGGATAAATAAAAGCGAGACATTTAATTAAGAAACGTAATATACTTTTCCGTAATTGAGATAATAAGTATACTTTAATGACCTTAAGATAAATACTTAGATAAGGATGTTTGTAATGATTAAAAATAAAGTACTAGCAGAGCATTATTTTTTAAAAGAAATGGACAATGATAATTATTATCCAACACATCTTGTGAAGAAAGGACAAGAGTTATTAAAAGCACTTTGTTTAAAAATAGAAGCAACTTCACCTAAAAATTTGGCAGAGCTTTATATTCTTACGCAAGAAACAACAGACCAATTTAATGAGTTAGCTGAAGAGTTTTATGAGGAAAATAGCGAGATCGAAACAGTAGCAAGAGAGTGTATTGCTGAAGATTTTGGCGTCATTGCTGATGAATATGGCTTTGAAGATGCTGATATAGAAGAATTAATTGCAACACGAGATTGGTAGAAATAAGATGAGAAAACTATTTTGTGTTTTCTCATCTAGATGAGCTTTAATTTTATCAATGACCATCTAAATGATAATGAGAATAATTTAGTTGACAAAGAAATATTTATTAATAAACTAGCACCCAGTTTAGTCAACAAAGACTCGTAAGCGTTTACGTTAATCAACGCATATAACATTTTTAGCCTGTTGTATTGGCAGTTATGTGCTGTTGTACAATCGTATTATTGGAGTCTTTATCTATGTCTTTTCAGGACAAAAATTACTTTTTAGGTATTCCTAAACTTCCTACTCGAGCAATGATTTTTCTTGTTCCCTTTTTCCTTTCTTTTATTATGTCAGGTATTGTTTCGTTTATTAGTACCGTCAAATCGTTAGGAATGGGAATGTATGTAATCTCCCCATGGTTAACTTCTTGGGGGATCTCTTGGATGATTGCTTTTCCAACGGTTTTATTTGTCTTACCAATCGCAAGACGCTTTTCACTATTATTGGTGAAACCTGCCAAATCTAATGATTAATCAACAAAGAGATCCGCATCAATTGCGGATTTCTTTGTTTTTCACAATGTGAAGTAAAACATCGCCTAAATGAATAAGATCCGATAGCCTTAAACCTGTATATTTAAATGGTATATCTAAAAGCGAAGACATTTTCTTTGCATAAATTCTTATTGATAGCAGGAGGCTTTAAATGAGTTTGTTGTTCTCCCCTAAAAAATTAGGCCCCCATCAGTTAGATAACCGTATTATTGTTGCACCTATGTGCCAATATTCAGCACAAGAAGGTTACCCAACCGCATGGCACACTATGCATTACGGGCAACTAGCACTATCTGGTGCTTCGTTAGTGATTGTTGAAGCAACAGCGGTTGAGCCTAGAGGTCGTATTAGCTATAAAGATTTAGGTATTTGGTCTGACCAACATGGTAATGAACTAAAAAAGCTAGTTGATAATATTAAACTGTATTCATCTGCAAAAGTCGGTATACAGATTGCACATGCCGGACGTAAAGCATCGACTGATTTACCTTGGAATGGCGGAGCATCATTAGCGCCAGATTCTCCTAATGGATGGCAAAAAGTTGCACCTTCAGAAATCCCTTTTGGAAAGAATCATCAACCTCATGCGTTGGCTGTCGATGAAATTGACGAAATAAAACAAGCTTTTGTTGATGCTGCTAAAAGGGCTGAATCAGCAGGATTTGACGTTATTGAGATCCACGGTGCTCATGGATATTTATTGCACGAATTCCTATCTCCACTATCTAATCACAGAACGGATCAATACGGTGGTGATTTTAATAATCGTAGTCGGTTATTAGTGGATGTCTTTGTTGCAGTGAAAAATGCAGTTTCTGATAATGTTTGTGTTGGCGTCAGGATTTCCGCAACAGATTGGGTTGAAGCTGGTTGGGACTTAGAAAGTACGATTGCTTTAACTCAGCATCTTGAAGAGTTAGGTTGTCATTATATTCATGTTTCTTCTGGTGGATTATCAGAAAAGCAAGAAATTAAGCTAGGCCCTAATTACCAAGTACCATTTGCTCAAGCAATTTATAATGAAACACAACTGCCTGTTATTACAGTTGGCCTTATTACTGAGCCAGAACAAGCAGAAGCTATTTTACTTACAGAGCAAGCTGATTTTATCGCTTTAGGCAGAGGTATTCTTTATGATCCTCGTTGGCCTTGGCATGCAGCAGAAAAACTCAAACAAACCATAAAAGTAGCACCTCAATATTTACGTTGTGCGCCTCATGGTAGCAAAGACTTTTTTAAATAATATTATCAAGCTACGGGAAATAACCAATCGTTATTAAGGTTATCCGTAGCTTTTTCTTTGATAATCTTTATTATGGTGCAGATAAACTGCAAGTATAAGCGCATTGCGTTGGAAAAGTTGGCCGTAAAGCAAGATGAAAAAAAATCCCTTATTACTTCAACCAAGGATTGCTTAAGACGATGTGTTTTGAATGCGAACACATCATCAGAGAATTAAGCATTCTTTGATGACTCATTAATTTATAGCGAGTCATATTATGAAAAATAAACATTGGTCGCGTGTAGAATATCTGCACGAAACAGTTAAAAATAAAAACATTATCATCAAAGGACAACACAGTTATTACAGTGATTGTTGGGATGATGGTTTTGAAACTTCAGTTGTACGTTATCTATATGGTGACGAGATTAGCCTGCAATGGGAACCATTGTGGGAAATTGATAAATTATATATTGGCGATTATGTCTGTATTGGTGCGCAAGCGGTGATATTAATGGGTGGCAATCATACTCACCGAATGGATTGGTTTTCTCTTTATCCTTTTATGGATAAGATTGAGGAAGCCTATATTGGCAAAGGTGATACCTATATTCATGATGGCGCATGGATAGGAATGCGTGCAATGATAATGCCAGGTGTGACAATTGGTGAAGGTGCTATTGTTGCGGCTAATAGCGTTGTTTCCAAAAATGTTGAACCTTATAGCATTGTAGGAGGAACACCCGCACAACATCTTAAATATCGATTTGAGCCTAAAGTTATTGAGCAACTATTATCTTTAAAGATTTACCAATGGTCAGAAAAGAAATTTGAAGCGCTCAGACCTCTTTTATGCCAATCATCAATTGATAAATTATTAATTGCAGAAGCACAGTTTATTGAATAATACTAACCCCCCTAAGCGGTAATAAGCCTAGGGGTTTTACTTAGTGTTTCTTTTAATATATTTTAAAAATAGTATTTATATTTATAGAGTAGCATTTCCTTTTATTTGATCATTATCTCAAAAGTAAAAATATTTTATTTTTATAGATGGTTAATGATTTTATTTTTTAAAATTTATTTTTGATTTTTATTTTTTATCTATTTTCTTTAGTTGTTGATTATCATTTAAATATAAATCAAATCACAATGTTTATTTATAATAAAGTTAATTATATGACATTGTTATTATTTTTAATTAATAGAGTTTCAATTTATCATTAGTTTATTTTATAAGATATCTAATGTGTAAAAAATAAAATACATATTATTCTATATGTGACTTTATTAATTATGGAGTGATGTGGGTATGATTAAAAATAAATATTTTCAGGTAAAGCTGTTAGTGATTTCATTATTATCATCACCTTTATCTTATGCAAATAATACAACCTTATTGGGTGGAAATAGTAAAGCAGACGGTAATGAATCTACGGCTGTTGGATATAATACGTGGGCGCATTCTGATCAATCAACGGCAATCGGTGCTAATGCAGGTGCTGAAGGTGAAAATGCAACTGCAATAGGACATAGAAGTACGGCAATTGGTGATAATGCGATGTCATTGGGAAGTGGTGCAATGGCAATTGGTGAGGGTTCTCTTTCTATAGGTTCTCAGGCTTATAGTGAAAATAAAGACTCAATTAGTATAGGGAAAGGAGTAATAAATAATGCTGAGAATGGTGTTATTTTAGGTAGTAGTAGTCGCCTTTCTGATAACGCAGAGAATTCAGTGATTATTGGTAGTAAGTCTTCAGGATCAGCAAGTAATGCGATTATATTAGGTGATAATAGCAGTAATAATCGTAATAATACATTATCAATCGGTAGTGATAAAAACCAGAGGCAAATTATTAATGTTGCAGCAGGTACGGAAAATACAGATGCCGTCAATATTTCTCAATTAAAAAAAGAAAAAGATAATATTCTTATTGAGGCTGATAAGCGCATTAATGATAATAATACCACTATTTATAATAAAATTGAGCAAGAGAAAAATACGATTGTTGAAGCAACAACAAAACAAATAAATGAAAATAATGAGATAATACAAGGAGATATCATAAAGGCAAATGAAGCAGTCTTAAAAGAGAGCGAGCTTAAAGCAAAAACATTCGCAGAAAATGCAGAAAAAAACTCAAATCAATATACTGATAGTAAAATCAATGAGTATCAGACTAATACTGTTAATTATATCAATGAAGTTAAAAGTGAAATGTATCTTTATAATGAAGAAAAATTATCTGATCTAAAAGTAGATACTGAAAATTATACAAATAAAAAAGCAGATGAAATAAAAAAAGGTGCGGAAAGTTATACTGATAATAAAATAAATAATATGAAGGAAGTAATAGAGAAGAGCACAAATAATAGGATCAATGAGTCTGAAAAAAATATTAAAGAATACACTGACTTTAAAGTCAACGAACACGATAAGAAAATAGTTGAACACGTTAACAATATTAAGGATGAAGTTACCTTTTCAACAGAGCGAAGGGTTAACGCATCAGAAAAAAATGCCAATAGTTATACCGATATTGAGATTAGTAAAATAGCATCGGGTATAGAAGGACTTATTGGAAAAAATAATGAGAAATTAACCAAAGAACATCAAAGCTATGTTACTCAAAAAGGAAATGAGTATATAAATGTGACCAATACGATAATTAATGAAAGAGATGAATCGCTGAAGGAATATATTGAAAAATCAAAACATGACTCTATCTCTATTGCAAATGAATATACCAATAATAAATTTAAGAATATCTTTATTGATAATGATATTGCACTTAAGAATATGGATAATAAAATCGATAAAGCAGATAAAAGAGCAAGTGCCGGGATTGCTTCTGTCGCGGCGATGGCTAATATTCCTTACGTAACCAATCACACGTTTAGTTTAGGTGTTGGAGTGGGTAATTATCGCGATGCTAATGCATTTGCAACGGGTGCTCAGTATCAAATAACAGAAAGCGCCATTATTCGTGTTTCAGCTTCATGGAATACAGAAGATCGCGGTGTTGTAGGCGGGGGCGTTTCTTATGGCTGGTAAAGCATTTTTGTATTGTGCTGAGTAAGATAAAAAGTAGAGATAAGGTTGTTACTTTTTTATCATTCTGCTGGCTTTTATGCCTTTGATTTGAATAATAAAGGTAACAGCCTTTGTTTTCTATGTGAGTAAAATATGATTTATCTTCATTCAGGTGGTGGTGCTTTTGAAAAACAAGCAAGAGTTAATCAAGTTGCAACGGAAAAAGCACAAGAAATTGCTAAAAATAAGATAAAACAAGTGGTGCAATTTAGATCACTGGCAGAATTTCCTGTTGATCTTGAAAAGATTGGGGCGATATTACTGATTGAACCTACCATTGAATTAGCGCTTGAAGTAGGGCGACAGTATTCACAATCAACGGATATTGTTATTGCTGAAAGTGCAACAGCAGGAAGGAAATTGACCGTTTGTCAGATTGAATTTGAAGTAACAAAAATCTGTGTTTTCTGATTTTTGGATTTATTCAGTTATCCACATTAACTGTGGATAACTCTTGTTTTACATGTTAGTAATCTTATTATTTATTGATTTTATTGGATATTTTATATTGCTTGAAAAGCATCCATTTAAATTAATGATCTTAATACTTTATTATTATTCAAAATAATAAAGAACATAATAAAATAATGTCATTTTTAATTAATAGAGATAAAAAGTATGACAAATCTCTCTATAGATACTATTTATCGAATAATGGCGTTGGTTTTCCGTCATGATCAACCGCAACAAAATTAAATTGACCATGGATTACTTCTTCACGGCCTTCTGCGTACATATCTTCAAGAAAAATAGAAACATTTACCGTTAAACTTGTGCGTCCAACACGAATAACTTCACCGACTAATTCAATAATCGTACCCGATGGAATAGGGTGATTAAAATTTATTTTTTCAGTAGAAACCGTCACTAGACGTTTACGGCTAAAGCGGGTAGCGGTGATAAATGAAACTTCGTCCATCCAAGCTAGTGCTGTGCCACCAAAGAGTGTTGAGTGGTGATTGGTGGTGGTAGGGAATATGACTTTAGAAACACGGGTGACTGAATTTTTAATTTTATCTTGTAGTTCAGGGGATAAGTCAGAGATGGACATAACAATAAAGCCTTTTTCTTTAATACTGTAGGGAGATATTCCCCACAGTATAAAATAGAGTAAATTGAAAGCAAAGTAGATGAATGATTGATTATGCCGTCTGTAACTAAAAGGTTATTTCGCCAGTTAAAAAGAGTGCAGCATCACCTGTCAGTAAAACGCGATTATCTCTTAACACACAGTTAATATTTCCACCTCGTTTTGAAACTTGTCTTGCTTGTAACTGTGTTTTATTGAGTTTATTAGCCCAAATTGGCGCTAATATGCAATGTGATGTACCCGTAACAGGATCTTCATTCACGCCTTTTACGGGGGCGAAGAAGCGAGAAATAAAATCAAAAGGAGCATGACCTTTAGCTGTGATAATAACGCCAGGCAAAGGTAACTGTGTGATTTGAATGAAGTCAGGTTGGTAGTTAGTGACTGTTTCTGGATCAGATAAAAAGCAAACATAACGATCATGCGCTTGCCAAACTTCATCGATTTGTAATGCTAATTTTTCTTCAAGGGCTGATTTTATATCGTTATTTAATGTTGCAGGTATAGCTGGGAAATTCAGTGTAAAAAGAGAGTTTTGGCAAGAAACTGTGAGTTCACCTGAAAGAGACTGGAATTTAAAGAGATCATGAGGGGAATGTTTTATGGTTTTTAGTACAAAAGCAGTGGCTAATGTTGCGTGTCCACAAAGAGGAACTTCAATTTTAGGTGTAAACCAACGAATATGGTCACCAACTAAAAAAGCGGTTTCAGGTAAATTAATCTCACTAGCAAGTGTAATTAAGGTGTCATCAGGCAACCATTCTTCTAACAAAACGACAGCTGCGGGGTTTCCTGCAAAAGGCATAGAGGAAAAAGCATTAACATAATAAATAGGAAGAACAGTCATTCCATTACCTTAGTGATAAACTATCAATAAATAGAAGGTAATGAGATTAAGTGTTTTAAATATTGGGTGCAATACTTAAAAACAGCATCTAAGTTGTAAGATATAAAAGCAAAAAGCCATGCCTAAGTAATTAGACATGGCTTTAATAATTAACGCATTAGATTAAGCTTGTGCTTTCTCTTTACTATCTGCGCTTTGTAAAAGCTTACGAACCGGAATAATCAGTGCAGCAAGAACAACGGCACAAATAACCAGAGCGATAGAAACATGAGAGAAGAAATCAGGCATGACATCGAGTTTATCTGGACGAATATTTCCACCCATTAAACCAGCTGCTAAATTTCCTAATGCGCTTGCACAGAACCATAATCCCATAACCTGCCCACGCATTTTAGCTGGCGCTAAAATAGTCATTGTGGCAAGTCCAATTGGGCTTAAGCATAATTCGCCTAATGTCAGCAATAAGATACTGCCAATTAACCAAAGTGGTGAAACACCTTGTCCTGTTGCAATAACGCTTTCAGATGCAAACATCATGACGGTAAAGCCACCCGCTGCAAATAAGATACCAATTACAAACTTACTCATACTGCTTAAATTCATATTCTTACGTGCCATCATTGGCCATAACCAGCTAAATACTGGTGCAAGAATAATAATAAACAGAGCGTTAACAGACTGGAACCAAACCGCAGGGATCTCAAATCCCATAAAGTTTAAGTCAGTATAGTCGTTAGCAAATAAGTTAAATGATGTCGGTTTTTGTTCGAATGCAGACCAGAAAAGGGCTGCTGAAACCAATAAGAGGAAACAAACAAATAAGCGAGAGCGATCACTACTACTTAATCCAGCAAATAGGAATAAATAGATAAAATAGGCGATAACACTACCGGAAATCACATAGACCATAAAGTTAGCCACAACAACTGGGTTAAAAGGAATAACGCCAGAAATAATAAGGCCAACAATTGCCATAAGAACAACAGATAACGCTAAAATCCATTGACCGACATTACGACGAACAACGGTTGGGCGATCCCAACTTGAATCTAAACCGACTTCGCTATCAAAGCGACGCATAGTAGGTACTGCGTAAAAGCGGAAAATCAGTAACGCAACAAGCATACCAATCCCACCAATACCAAAGCCCCAATGCCAGCCATAATCACGCACTAAGAAACCTGTGATGAGTGGTGCAATAAATGAGCCCATATTGATACCCATATAAAATAAGGAGAATCCACCATCACGGCGAGTATCATCCCTTTTATATAAGGTTCCTACCATCACAGTTACGCAGGTTTTAAATAGCCCCGTACCCAATACAATCAGTAATAAACCGATAAAGAACAGGTCTTGTGACCAAAATGCGGAAAGTGCGATGGATAGGTGCCCTAAAGCGATAAAGATAGAGCCATACCATACAGCTAGGCGTTGACCTAACCAGTTATCAGCGAGCCAACCTCCTGGCAGTGATGTTAAATAAACACCGCCTGCGAAAATACCCACAATAGCAGATGCCTGCTCTCTGGGGATTTCCATGCCACCCTCATAAACGGTTGCCGCCATAAATAGGATTAATAATGGGCGAATACCATAGAAAGAAAAGCGTTCCCACATTTCGGTGAAGAAAAGGGAGCTTAATGGATATGGGTGGCCAAAGAAAGTTCGGCTAGATTTTGAGTGAGTAGATTGCATCTTAAATTCCCAAAAAAAACCTCTACAGGTCGTTTGCAAGTAAAAAGAACAAAATAGCAGTAAGTGGAGAAACAGAATTATTTCATTCTGTTATCAGTATCCACCACATTTAATTAATATATTTTTAACATACTTTTGTCAGAATTCAGCGACTAAAAGTATATTTAATACTTTATAAACCATTTTTTGGTGCAAAAGTCGATAAAAATCTCATTTTGCAATAGTTAACCTTGCAATTTTTTGAAAAAAGAGGACAAGAAAATTTTAGAGGTCTTAACAAATGGGGGGTGAGAATATTCTTAATAAACAATAAATTACAAAAAATAGAATAAAAGAAGTAACAATTGAGCCTTTAAATGTAAAAGTATAATTTTTTGAAGAAAAAAAACTATTAACTGATCTTATTTGTGGATTTTTTGACTACTTTTCTTGTGGCCTTCTAAAGCTTAACCAAGAGTAAATTAAATTAAAAAAGACAACGGCTGCGGTGAAATAAAAAACAGCTCTAAATCCATAGCTTGCAGCAACAAAAGCCCCCATTAACGGCCCTGTAACATTTCCAACATCTCTTAGTGCTTGGTTATAGCTGAAAATTCGACCAGCAATAGCAGGGGTGATGTTGTAGAGGATAAGTGTTTGTACCGCAGGTAACATAGCAGCGTTGACTGCGCCAAGTAAAAAACGTAGCGCACCTAGCTCCCAATAATTACTGACCAGCGCCATTGGAATTAACATAAAAATAGAGAGCCCTAGGGTAAAGATAAGCACTTTATCCGGACCAATTCGGTCACCTAATTTACCAAAACGAGGGGCACTAATAAGTGCTGCAATACCGGGTACAGAGGCGATAACACCACTGATAAAGGCAAGATTGTTGACTGAACCCGTTAATTCACGGATATAAAGCGTCAAAATAGGTGTAACTGACCCCGTTGCTACTTGAATTATCATTGTGGTGAAAAACAGACACACAACGAGCCTTTTGTTTTTAAGGGATGAAAATACTTGTTTTGTGGTTAGTGCGTCTTTTTTAGAAACAGGCGTGAAGTTCTCACTGACGAAAAAGAGGGTGACTAAAAAGCAAATAAATAAAACGGCTGAAGTAATAAAGAAGACGGGGCGTAAACCATAGAGATCAGCAAGCATACCACCAATTAAAGGGCCTATTAATGCACCACTTACAGCACCTGTTGAAAGTGTACCTAATGCCCAGCCGCTTTTTTTAACGGGTACTTGAGTGGCAATTAACGCATTTGCATTCGGAACAAAGCCACCTAATATACCGAGCAAGGCTCTCAGTATTAATAATTGCCATATATTTTGTGCAAATCCAATTAATACCATCACAATCGCCATACCAAGGGCTGAACGCAATAGCATTAATTTTCGACCTTTTCTATCTGATAATTTTCCCCAAAAAGGCGCAGCGATAGCAGAAAAAAGGAAGGTAATACTAAATGCAACGCCTGTCCAAAGATTAAGCTCTTCGTGATCGGTTATACCCAGTTCCTCTACATAGAGAGGGAGAAAAGGCATGATCAGACTAAAACCGGCGCCAGTTAGAAAACAGCCAAACCAGACAATATAGAGATTACGTTTCCAAGAATTATTTCGGGGCTTGAGATCCATGTTACTCCTTTAGCCGAGAACGAGAGAGTAAACCAAGAAAATAGGCTGAAAATAACCGTAGCGATGTTGAGCGTGGCAACAACGAGTCGGTTTTCTTATTTTATGATGAATAAGAATATAGCCATGATACAGAATAAGTGCGATAGGTCTTGCTCTTATAATGTGTTTTGCAGGAGTTTACAGCTTGTGCTGTTATTGATTTTATTATCGTTATTGCAGTATATCGTGATATTACAAAGTGGCTGCTTTGGAATAAAACAGCCACTTTGCGATTAGTGTACTTTCTTTATTTCGTTATATAAAGAAGCGTCACCTTCTGGGCGAGTTTTAAAGCGACGATGCAACCACATATATTGGTCTGGCGCGCGTAAAATCTCTTGTTCAACCACTTTATTCATTGCTTTAGCGGCATTTTCCTCATTATCAACAGGAAAATCAGCAACAGGTGGTGAGATAATTAACTCATAACCTTTACCTTCAGGTAAGCGTTTGGGCGTAAATGGAATTAATGCGGGTTTGCTGGTTCTTGCCAGAATATAAGTCCCCGTTGTTGTTGCCGCTTTATCAACAGCGAACAAAGGTACAAAAACGCTTTTACGTGGACCATAATCATGGTCTGGTGCATACCAAACAATTTCACCTGCTTTTAAACTGCGGATCATGCCTTTGACATCTTTTCTGTCGATCATAAATTTATTAGAACGTAATCGACCCCATGTTTGTAGCCAGTCCATAACGGGATTATCGTTAGGGCGATAAACACCAACTCCAGGGGTATAGATACCAAAAATTCGAGCACCCAGTTCAAGTGTTAGAAAATGGATGCCAATGAGCAAAATGCCTTGTCCTTTTTCTTGAATCATTGAGACATTTTCAAGTCCACTGACTTTAAACCAACGTTTGACTCGCCATTCAGGCCAAAACCACGCCATGCCAGTTTCGAATAATCCCATACCAACAGATTCAAAATTTTTATTAACTAAGGCTTCTCGCTGACTTTTGGGCATCTGTGGAAAACAGAGCTCAAGATTACGTTCCGCTATTTGGACGCGTTTTTTTAAAAAAACTTTTGAAAAACGGCCTAGGCGTGTCCCTAGCCAATAAATGACAGGATAAGGAAGGAGAACCAGAATATAGAGTAATCCAATCCCGAACCAAGTTAGCCAATATTTAGGCTGTAAAAATGATTTTTTAAATGGAGGTGACTTTATCATAAGCCTATCTATTTACTATTTTTCCAATGAATATCTTATATTGTGACATTTTTTAGCTCAGATAAGAAATTTTGTCATAAATTAGGTGAAATTATTTCGATGCCTTGTAATGCAGTCACCAATTCAGCAATATTTTTAGCTGCCATTTTATCCATCACTTTTGCTCGATGAACTTCGACGGTTCTTATTGAAACACAAGCAACTTCTGCTATTTCTCTGTTCATTAATCCTTGAATAACATAATAAGCAATGTCTTTTTCTCTAGGGGTTAATGATGCATAACGGCGGCGAATATCGTGTGCGGTAAAACGCGTATTAGTTTCAAGAAATGCGGCATCTAATGCAGATAACAATGCATTACTATCAACGGGTTTTTGTAGAAAGTCGATAGCCCCTTTTTTGATCTCTTCAACTGCCATAGGAATATCGCCATGACCAGTCAAAAAAATCACAGAAAGTGTACTGTGCTTATCAATTAAATGCTGGTGGACTTGCCTGCCATCGGGTTTTGGCATTCTCATATCTAACAAGACAACACCTTGTTGATAGAGATTAACATTGTTGATAAAGAACTCGCTATCATTCCAAACATGGGCTGAATAACCTAAGCTTTCTAATAAAAACTGACAAGCATCAGTGACAGCAAGATCATCATCAACAAGATGAATTGTTGGCATTTTTTCTCCGTTATTTATTTTTGTTAGGGAAAATCAGTGTAATTTTTATTCCAACTTTATTTTGTTCATTCTTTTGGTTTTCAATATGAATATCAGCACCTTGAGAAAGTAATAAACGTTGGCAAATCACCAAACCTAATCCAAGTCCTTCCATTTTTGTTGTTTGGAATGGGGAAAAGGGGTGTTCAAGTTGGCTATGGCTCATTCCACCCGCATCATCTTCAATGACAATAAGTAACCTATCAGGGGCCTTATGGGTGCTAATCTTTAGTACTTTAGCGCCAGCTTGGAGACTATTGGTGATTAAATTGGATAAAATTTGCTCTAATAAAGTTTCGGGTAAACACAGGGTATCATGTTCATCAATATGAGTGATCAATGAAACCTGTGGGTATTTATCTTCTACGCGTAAGAGCTTCCAGATATGTTGAATACACTGCGCAATATTTTGATGAGAAAGCAACATCGTATCACTGTTAGGTGTTTGTTTTCCAACCCATAAACGTAGATTTCTAATGATATCAGCACCGCGCTGTGCCTGCTTATCTATTTGTTGCAATGCTGGGAGCAATGGGTGCGATTCATTCTCTTTTTTAAGGCGAATAACACTCCCTTGTGCATAGCTTTTAATCGCAGAAAGTGGCTGATTAAGCTCATGAGCAAACCCGGATGCCATTTCTCCCAATATATTTAAGCGCTGAGCGTGTTCTAACTCTTCCTTTTGCTGTCTTAATCGATTGTGAGCTTGTTCCAGTTGACGACTACGACGCCTAACTAAATAGCTGACCCACACTTGGTTTAGGATGAGAAAAAGAATGGCTGCTAATGAAAGACCAATAATAAATTGGTGCTGAATAGCCCAACTTTTCGCATCTTGCCAAAGCTGCCTTTGTCGAGGATGTTGGTTGACTTCTCTTAATAGATTTTCAACTTGAGTATGTGAAGCCGGCGCTCCCCATTTCATCGGTTTACTGTCATCGGTAAGTAAAACGCGAGTGACCTTATCAACAAGCTCATCAGGAACGGTATCTAGCGCTGCAAATGACCAATTAGGGTAGAGCGGTGTACTGGTTAAACAAGGGGTATTGGTTTGATAGGAAATCACGGGGCGGTAATCACTTTTACGAATAAGCCCTTCATGATCCATATTTTCCAGTAAGCAAACAGGAATAATTGCTGCGTTAATATCTTCATCACGTAAGAGATAAAGTAAAGCGTCGGCTGGAAAACCCGTGAAACGTAATGTGAAATCTTTATCAGGATCAATACCTTCTTCTCGTAGTGCTTTGTAACCTAGAAGATAGCCACCAAAGGCATCTGGTGCGATGGCGCCAACGCGTTTTCCGATTAATTCATGGGCGGAAGTAATTGGACTATCGTTACGGACGAGAATTAGGCTGCCAATGACATTTCGTGTTGTGTTATCAGGCTCATAGCCGGAACGTAAAGAAAGCAACCAACGTAATGGAAATGCATTATCTAATTGAACAAATTGCGCAGGATTTGTCAGTAAGAAATCAACATTTTTCTTTGCAACTGCTAATTTCATCTCTTCCAGATTTAACGGTACTAATACAAAGTTTTCTGATGGAAATTGTTCATTTAAGGTGTCAACAAGTGGATGCCAGTGTCTTTGCGTTGATGCATCACCACGTAATGCTAAAACACCGATTGTCCACTCTTTTGCAGAGGCTTGTAGAGGAAGTATAAAAAAGAGCAGTAATAACCCGATACTTACTGCGTTTCTTATCCCAATTGTCTGTTTTATCGTCATAAATATCTAATGTTAAATATTGTCTTGGATCAAGTTCGCACTTGGTATGTGGTAAACCACAATAGGTGTCGTCTTCAGTAATTTTTACAATGCATTTATAACAAAACACATACTTTTTAATTTCTATTTCCTTCACTCATAGTGAGATTGTGTTATTGAGTGATGCTGGAGACAAATATGGATCTTGGAAAACGAAAATTTCTACAACAATTAGGGGTCCTTACTGCTGGTGCTTCACTGGTTCCTTTAGCTGAAGCCGGCATTAAATTATCACCTGAGCGTCGTGAGGGCTCGGAAGATAAACGCTACGGAATGCTGATTGATTTACGCCGTTGTGTAGGATGCCAGTCCTGTACAGTAAGCTGTAATATTGAGAATCAGACTCCACAAGGACAATTTAGGACGACAGTAAACCAATATCAGGTTGCTATCAAGGGGCAAGAGGGGATAACCAACGTCTTACTGCCTAGATTGTGTAACCACTGTGATGAACCACCTTGTGTGCCAGTTTGCCCTGTTCAAGCAACTTTCCAACGTAAAAACGGTATTGTCGTTGTTGATAATGAACGTTGTGTTGGCTGTGCTTATTGTGTTCAAGCATGTCCTTACGATGCTCGTTTTATTAATCACTCAACACAAACAGCAGATAAATGTACTTTCTGCGCACATCGCCTCGAAGTTGGATTACTGCCAGCGTGCGTTGAATCTTGTGTCGGCGGTGCTCGTATTATCGGCGATATGAAAGATCCTAATAGTACTATCAGCAAAATGCTGCGTACTCATGAAAAAGAGCTAAAAGTATTAAAGCCAGAAAGCGGTACCTTGCCACAAGTTTTCTATCTCGGCCTCGATGATGCATTTGTACAACCGTTAGCAGGTCAAGGACAACCCGCATTATGGCAGCAGGAGGTTCACTCATGATCCCGCAAGTTTCTCAAATTCAAGAAGTCATCGCGATCCCTCAAGAATATTTTTGGTTACCTTGGGCTGTGCAATATTTCTTTTTCATTGGTATTGCTTGTAGTGCAACGCTTTATGCGTGTTGGCAGTGCTGGAAAGGCAGTGCAGGTAATCAACGTTTAGAAGCGGTTGCTGTATTTATTGCAGTAACAGCTGGTATTACGGCACCTCTCGCGTTAACAGCAGATTTACACCAAACAGCTCGTGTGTGGCATTTCTATGCTTATCCAACACCGTGGTCATGGATGGCATGGGGTTCACTGTTATTACCGTTATTCTCAGCGTTTAGTATGCTCTACTTTGCAGCGATGGTTGTTCGCTTAGTGTGGAAGCGTGAATACAAATTAACGCGTTGGGTTGCATTAGCTTGCTCATTAACTGCGATTGGTTTGTTGTTATATACAGGTCGTGAAGCATCTATCTTAAAAGCAAGACCGGTGTTGTATACCTATTGGTTACCAATATTGCTGTTCTTTAGTGCAATGCAAGTGTTACCAACATTACTGGCATTAGGCACTCGTCGTGAACCAGTACATCAGTGTGAATTAGCGATGTGGTTTGTAAGTTCACTGATGTTACTAGCTGTATGTACGGGCTTTTGGGTTGCTGGCGATACGATTTCAGGCCAAGCAATTAGAGAACAATTAGCAATGGGAAGTCTTGGTTGGTGGAGTGCCATGGGGGTTATCACGCTATGGGTTATCTCTGTCGCGATGGGTCTTTTGATGGCAAAACAAGCTCGTTCGGTTGCATTTATTACCATCATGGCATTTGTATCAATGGGACTTGCGTGGGTATTACGCTGGTTGATGTTGATGGGTGCTCAATACATTCCAAAATATAACATAATTACAAACCCTTATGAGTTTACGCTAGGTAATGATGGACTGATGGCAATTGTCGGTACATTTGGATTGTGGATAGCGTTAACCATTTTATTTAGAGAAAGTATTCGTTGGGTTGTCAGGAGAGTGCAGCATGGCTAAGTTTACAAGACGTCAATGGCTTAAAGGTGGGTTAGTTATCGGTGGTATTGCCGCATTTGCTGCCAGCTACCGTGATGTTGCTAAACGTGCCATAGATGGTTTAGTTGATGGCACATCAGGCAAAGTGACACTTGATAGGATCAACGGAAATTCTTTATTACCTGAAGGTAAAGTTGTAAAAGACGCAAAATGGCAAGCAAATACAGATCAATCTGTTTGCATGACACAATGTTTTGGTTGCTGGACACAATGTGGCGTCCGTGCTCGTGTTGATAGAGCAAACAATAAAGTTTTACGTATTGCAGGTAACCCTTATCACCCACTTTCTCATGATCACCACTTTGGCTATAACATGCCAATTAAAGAAGCATTTGAAAAAATGGGTGGTGAAAGTGGTTTAGAAAACCGTTCTACAGCTTGTGCTCGTGGTGCAACCATGATGGAAAGCTTAGACAGCCCAACTCGTATTCTTGAACCGATGAAACGTGTGGGGAAACGCGGTGAAGGTAAATGGAAACGCATCAGTTTTGAGCAGTTGATCCAAGAAATTGTAGAAGGTGGCGATCTCTTTGGTGAAGGTCATGTTGATGGTTTACGTGCCATCCGTGATTTAGATACTTTAATTGATCCAAAGCAACCGACTTTAGGCCCTAAAGCTAACCAATTATTAATGACAAATGCGGGTGATGATGGACGTGATACGTTTATTCGTCGCTTTGCTCAAAACTCATTTGGTAGTAAAAACTTTGGTGCCCATGGCTCTTATTGTGGATTAGCGTACCGAGCTGGCTCTGGTGCGTTAATGAATGATTTAGATAAAAACGCCCACGTTAAACCTGACTGGGATTATGTTGAATTCGCGCTGTTTTTAGGAACATCGCCGGCACAATCAGGTAACCCATTTAAGCGTCAAGGTCGCCAATTAGCTAATGCTCGTATTCGTGATTCGTTCAATTATGTGGTTGTTGCACCTGCATTACCGTTAACAACGACATTGGCTAACGATCATGGACATTGGGTTCCTGTTCAACCGGGAACAGATGCAGCTTTAGTGATGGGGATGATCCGCTGGATCATTGAAAACAATCGCTACAATGCGGAATATCTGTCAGTACCAAGTGAAGCTTCAATGAAAAATGTAGGTGAGAAGAGCTGGACAAATGCGACTCACCTTGTGATCAGTGATGAAAAACATCCTCTATCAGGGCAAATGCTGACAACAGCACATTTTAATGATGTTGCAGAAGGTGAAGAGCAAACTTTAGTTTTATCACTTGAGGGAGAATTAGTTCCATCTACTCAAGTTGATAAAGCACAATTGTTTGCTACGCATACTGTGACATTAAAAACGGGTGCTACTGTTACAGTTAAATCAAGTTTCCAATTACTTGATGAAGCTGCTAAACGTATGACACTGGCGGAATATAGTGAGCGTTGTAAGGTACCAGAAACAACAATTGTTGCATTAGGACGTGAATTTACGGCATATGGTCGAAAAGCTGCGGTTATCTCTCATGGTGGCATGATGGGAGGTAATGGTTTCTATACAGCGTGGAGTGTGACCATGCTTAATGCGCTAATAGGTAACTTAAACCTTAAAGGTGGGGTATCTGTTGGTGGTGGTAAGTTTAATGGTGCAACTGACGGCCCATGTTACAAAATGGATAGCTTTAAAGGTAAAGTTAAACCAAAAGGCATGGTGTTATCACGCAGTAAAGCAGCCTATGAAAAATCTGATGAGTACCGTGAGCGTGTAGAGAAAGGAGAATCTCCATATCCTGCAAAAGCACCTTGGTATCCGTTTGCTGCTGGACAATTAACTGAGCAACTAGGCTCTGCATTAGCTGGTTATCCTTATCCATTGAAAGCATGGATAACGAATATGACCAACCCTATTTATGGGATTGCAGGTATTCGCCAAGTGATGGAAGAGCGTCTGAAGGATCCTAAGCATCTGCCTTTAATTATTGGTATTGATGCCTTTATGAATGAAACTACAGCGCTGGCCGATTATATTGTTCCTGATACGCATAACTTCGAAAGCTGGGGTTTTAGTGCGCCTTGGTCTGGTGTTCAAACTAAAGCAAGTACAGCGCGTTGGCCGATTATCGAACCTCGTGTTGCAAAAACAGCCGATGGTCAACCAATTTCAATGGAAACATTCTGTATTGCGGTAGCAAAAGCTTTAGATTTACCTGGCTTTGGTGAGAAAGCAATTGAAGATATGGATGGTAACTTTTATCCAATCAATAGTGCAGAAGACTACTATTTACGTGTTGCAGCCAATATGGCATTTATGGGTGAGAAACCTGTTGCACCAGCAACCAATGAAGATATTTTATTGAGTGGTGTAGACCGTATTTTACCGGCGATAACGTCAACGTTAAAAAATGAAGAAGTCCTTCAAGTTGCGTACATCTATACACGAGGTGGTCGTTTTGCACCTTATGAGAAAGCATGGAATGGTGATGAAACTGGACCACAGTGGAAAAAACCATTGCAGATTTGGAATGAAGACGTTGCGAAAAACCATCACGCAATAACCGGTGAACGTTATAGTGGCTGCCCGACTTATTATCCACCGCGTTTATCAGATGGTAGTGATATTCATCAGCACTATCCTGAAGAGCAATGGCCATTAAAATTAATGTCCTTTAAATCTCATGTGGTAAGTAGTTCAACAGGCATGATCCAACGTTTAAGAATGGTGAAACCGAGCAACTTAGTCGCAATTAATCCTCAAGATGGTAAAAAATGGGGTGTTAATCATGGTGATAAAGTTCGCATTGTTACACCGGGTGGGCAAGTTGAAGCTGAGATTAGTTTACTCGATGGCGTGATGCCGGGTGTTTTAGCGATTGAGCATGGATATGGGCATCAAGAGTTAGGCTCTCGTCAGCATTACTTAGACGAACAACCATTACCTATGGATAAAGGTATTGGCAATGGTATCAATCTTAATGATTTAGGCTTTGCTGATCCAACACGTCAAATTACTAATACGTGGTTAGATTGGGTATCTGGTGCATCTGTTCGCCAAGGCTTACCTGCTAAAATTGAGCGTATAGCTTAATTATCAATTTGGTATTTTAAATAAGCACTTCACTCTTTATTAAATCAAGAGTGAAGTGCTCGCACAAAAAATTAGTTTTACTTTATCTGCGATAAGATAGAACTAGATCAGTTTAATTATTTTAATATCACATGTACCCTACATACATAATATTATAATAAATTTAAGGTGGCCAACACGCATATTAGCCACCTCAATTACAGTGAGTAATAATGGGAATTGGACTCCTTTTTTCTTCTGTTTTTTGATTTAAATATAATAAGATTATTTCTCGTATATATATTTTAAAATGTTATATATGAAAAATAATTCAATTCGATTTTTCACATTAATTTTTTCGGTAATATGTCTTTTGTGTGAATATACGGTGCTACTACTAATGGACAGTTTTTTAGCAATTTGATGATTAGGTATTTCATTCATCCAATAATTAATAATTTTTTGTTCTTGTAAACTGAAAATAGAACATAATGAATGTTTATAAGTTGGAAAGAAAACTTGGCAACGAGAAGTGAATAAAGATGTCTTTTCAAGCACCCAAGGAAGTATCTTCTTAGGGAGAATAAAACAGTTATTTGTCAATGCGATAGGTCTTTCTTTGTCTGGGTAGTTTGCATCAATATAAAGATAAAGGCGACAACTTCTTGTTGAAATGAAAAAAAACTGCAAATGTGGGCAATGTGCTATTTCTCGACAATACCTTGTAAGATCAATAAATATAATATCTGGCATTGAGTGATTAATATAATTATTTGCTTCTTGTATAGATGAGATGTCAATTATTTCATGTCTTACATTTTTCTTCGAAAAATAATGTTTTATACCATTACGAGTAAAAAAACATTCATCAATAATTAATACTTTCACAAATAACTTCCTTGTTTGTAGCCGTTTTAATTTATTAAAATAAAGATAACCTCATTTTATGTCAATTCGGCTTATATGTTCTTTTTTTGAAGATATATCGAATAAAAAGATTATGATTGTATTTCCATTAAATGTAATTTAATTCATTATATAACTAATTGTTTTTATATCGTAAGAGTTGGTTCATATATGGATATAACCAATATATGATGATGGGTTATAGAGAGGCTAAAATGAGAACAGGAGTACCAAGTACTCCTGCTTTGCGTTCGCTATCTTTTCTAGATCTTTTTATTAGTGCTTGGTGTTGTCTGAAACAGAATCTTCAGATGATTCAATTTTATCAATACCTGCTTGAAGAATGTGAATCAACTGTCTAGCTATGTCTGTTGTGAGCCAAAGTGTCTTATCTACAACTGCGTTTTCTGGATGATGTTCGTTTTCAGGAAGATAATGTAAACGCAACATCATGGCATCGTAGATGTCAACGGTACTAATGTCCCAGCCTACAACAGGATGTGTCTGAATAACTTCATTTTTTCTACTCATAATACCTCCTAATCATACAACCGGTTTTGACTAAGAGAGAAGCTCCCACACAAAGTGGTTACTTTTCAGTATACGAGATTTATCGTGATTAAAAAGATAAATTTTTGTTATAACAAAAAAATGTGTGCTGGCTCTGATAAAAGAGTAATGCACCATTAACAGTCGAACAAATGTTATATGGTGCATTTTAGATAAATATCAAGGGGAAGAATTAATCGACAGTGATATCCCAATGAATATTTTCATTTGCTAAGAAAGGAATAAGCGCTTCATTACCACAAAGGATTTGCGCTGGTGCCTCAACCGTTTTTTCAGTTAATGTGATTGTTCCTTCATTAACAGGTAAACCATAAAAACGAGGGCCATTTAAAGAGCAAAAAGCTTCAAAGTTTTGTAATGCATTGAGTTCTTTAAATACGGTTGCGTAAGCTGCCAGTGCGGTTGGTGCATTAAATACTCCTGCACAACCACAAGATGATTCTTTACGGTGTTGTAAGTGAGGTGCAGAATCTGTACCTAAGAAAAAGCGAGAGTTTCCTGATGCAACAGCTTCTCTTAGTGCTTCTTGGTGAACGTTGCGTTTAAGAATAGGTAAGCAATATAGATGAGGTTTAACTCCACCAACCAACATATGATTACGGTTAAACATCAAATGTTGCGGAGTGATGGTGGCTCCAAGAAATTCGTTTCCTTCTAACACATACTGAGCTGCTTCTTTAGTTGTAATGTGTTCAAAAACAATTTTTAGCTCAGGAAATTGCTTGCGTACAGGAGACATAACTCCATCAATAAAACGTGCTTCTCTATCAAAAATATCAATATTTGAAGCGGTTACTTCGCCGTGGATCAGCAATGGCATACCGATTTTTTCCATCACACTTAAGATAGGGTAAATCTTTGTGATATCTGATACGCCATGACTGGAGTTGGTTGTTGCATTTGCAGGATAAAGTTTACAAGCAGTAAAAACACCTTGTAAGAAACCTTGTTCGACTTCTGAAGGCAGTGTGCTATCTGTTAAATAGCAAGTCATTAACGGTTCGAAGTTATCTCCCGTAGGAATAGCCGCTGTGATGCGATCACGATAAGTGCGAGCAGCTTCAATCGTTGTAACAGGTGGAACAAGGTTTGGCATGACAATAGCTCTGCCAAAATAGCGACTGGTATAAGGAACAACAGTTTTTAGCATGTCATCATCACGAAAGTGAACATGCCAATCATCAGGACGGCGAATAGTGAGGGTGATAGGTTGTGCAGTGGTCATATACCGGCTCCGTGTGTCTTAGGAAAATCGAAAGATCAAGGATTGGATTGGACTAGATAGTCAAGCCGGAAATGAATGCTAATACGAAAACGATTAAATAGCTACTATTTAATCGCATTTTTTTATTATGTTTTTGGAATTATGTAAGGTAAAACAGAGAATAAAATCAAAAGGTTACGAGGGTGACACAAATAGAAATGGCTCCTCCAACTGGACTCGAACCAGTGACATACGGATTAACAGTCCGCCGTTCTACCGACTGAACTATGGAGGAACATCATTAAGTGGCGTGTATCATATAGTGAGTGATTTGATATGTCAAAGGGCAATCGACGATATTTGTTTAAGTGCGTAGATAAACAACATATTGTGTGTTTCTAAAACTGATAATCTAATAATGGGGAGGTAAGCATTTTTTAATGGTTATTTTCTCTACATTGAAGACTGAAAATAAAGATAAAAAATAAAGAGATAACGTATTTGAGACGACTATGAGATCTGAAAAATAAAAGGGAAGAAAATAGGAATGGTATTGATAATAGAGAAGGTAGAAAGCAAAAAGCCCGCACTATAATAGCGCGGGCTTTTCTAAATTTGGCTCCTCCAACTGGACTTGAACCAGTGACATACGGATTAACAGTCCGCCGTTCTACCGACTGAACTATGGAGGAAGCGAGTTCTCGTGAGAACGAGACGGATAATAGCGAGGGTGATGAAGTTTGTAAAGTAAAAAAAGTGAAATAATAGTTTAAGTGGTTAAAAAATAACTAATTTATAGTTTTTAAATCAAATAAAGTGGTTTTGAGTTTAAAAAATAGTCAGTGGAGAGGTGTTGATTTAAATGATCCTATAAGAACGCACGCTTTTATTGATGACTTTGAGTTAACGTGGAATTGAAATAGCAGATGCATAAGACGGAGATGTAAAGAATACAAAGGAAATAAATAAAAAATGAAGGAATAAAAATAGCTGATGAGTAGAAAGCAAAAAGCCCGCACTGTGATAGTGCGGGCTTTTCTAAATTTGGCTCCTCCAACTGGACTCGAACCAGTGACATACGGATTAACAGTCCGCCGTTCTACCGACTGAACTATGGAGGAAGCGTGTTCTCGTGAGAACGAGGCGAATAATAGCTATCCTCAGTCACCTTGTAAAGTAAAAAAATGAAAAAAATAACTGTTTGCTCAAGAGAGCATCAGATTGTTTCTTTTTTGATAAAAATGTATAAAAAATAAATGGTTATCAGTAGAAATAATACTCGAAATTATATTTCTACTAGATGAAATATGTCTTACCTTGGTAAGAAAAGATAAGGTACTTTTTTAAAAGAAAGTTTTTCAAACTATTTAGTAATACAATCTGACGAATTCACAGGCTAAATTGAAGAATCAGAGACTATGGATACTACGAATTTATCAACACCGATAGTATTAGAGTTTGAGCATTTTAAAAGAACACTTCTTCTACATACAAAAGATAAAGACGGGGGGTGGGATACGGTTGTCTCTGGTCTAGCGTTATGTCGGTATAGTTCTATTACAGAATCAGAAGGCTGGATGTATGAACCAAGTTTGGCTATTGCTGCGCAAGGTGCAAAGCAGATAACAATAGGGGTAGAGACAAATTGCTATCGTCCTATGAATATGCTTTTAACATCATCAGAAATACCCACTTTTGCTAAAGTTTGTGAGGCTTCAAAAGAAACGCCTTTTTTAGCAATATTGCTAAAATTAGATCTCGCTCTATTACCTGAACTGTTAGCTGAAAATAAGTTTGAATTACTACAAGAAAATAACGAGATCCGAGCTCAACAAATTGTTCAAGTAACCGCACCAATCCTACAAGCAGTAACAAGGCT
Source organism: Proteus sp. FZP2095 (assembly GCF_023701425.1). Taxonomy (NCBI): domain Bacteria; kingdom Pseudomonadati; phylum Pseudomonadota; class Gammaproteobacteria; order Enterobacterales; family Morganellaceae; genus Proteus; species Proteus sp. FZP2095. The sequence goes on along the minus strand of NZ_JAMQBJ010000001.1, from coordinate 1,440,096 downwards.
TATAAAACTAATAGATACACCCGAAGATGCACCGTTTATTGCTCCTTTGATCCAAAAAGAGATCCTTTATTACTTATTACGATCAAACGATGGCGCGCGTCAGCAACTACTAGCTTCGCAACATCCTCAGTGCCGGCAAATTAGTCATGCTCTTGATTGGATTAAACAACATTATCGCGAAACAATCCGAATTGAGGATCTAACAACGTTAGTGGGTATGAGCACCTCTTCATTTCATTTCCACTTTAAAAATCGAACTGGCATGACACCATTGCAATATCAAAAATGGTTACGACTAAATGAAGCGAGAAGGATCATGCTAATTGAAATGAGTGATGTTTCTAAAGCAGCATTTACTGTGGGTTATGAAAGTCCATCACAGTTTAGTCGTGAATATCAGCGATTATTTGGATTGTCGCCACTAAAAGATATTCAACGATTAAAAGCCTCTAGTTCAGAAAGGGTATCTTTGGATTATTAGGCAAGAATAATGGATAAATGAGTTAAAGTAGTAATAGATAATTGCGTTACAGTCAGTTTATTAACTATGTGTATATAAAGGAGTTTAAACGTGACGAATGTTTTTATTATTAATGCGGCAAAAGAGTTTGATGGGTCTGAAGGGAAGCTCAATGACCATTTGACGCAAGTTGCCACAGAATTATTGTCTTCACATCATATAAATGTGCAATCAACACGTATTGATAATGGTTATGATAATGACGAAGAAGTCGATAAATATTTATGGGCTGATGTTATTATTTATCAAATGCCTGCCTGGTGGATGGAAGGGCCTTGGATCTTAAAAAAATACATTGATGATGTATTTAGTGCTGGATACGGAAAAATGTTTATTGATGATGGCCGTACGCGAAAAGATCCTTCGAAAAAATATGGCTCGGGGGGATTATTGCAAGGCAAGAAATATCTTCTTTCTGTAACTTGGAATGCACCTTTTGAATCTTTTGAAGAGCAAGAACAGTTCTTTGAAGGAAAAGGAATTGATGCTGTCTATTTCCCATTCCATAAAGCGAATCAATTTTTAGGTATGGAAGGATTAAAAACCTTCGGAATGTTTGATGTGGTGAAACAGCCACAAATTGAACAAGATATTAAAGCGTATAAAAAACACTTAGAACAAGAAATAGTTGGGATCGCTGATTAGATATTTCTCTTGCTAGATATAAATTAGCTATCTATTAGTCAATCAAAATAACGATACAGATTGGATTTAGGTAGCTGATTTAGATGGTGAAAGCTAAGAAAGCAAAAAGCCCACACTATGATAGTGCGGGCTTTTCTAAATTTGGCTCCTCCAACTGGACTCGAACCAGTGACATACGGATTAACAGTCCGCCGTTCTACCGACTGAACTATGGAGGAAGCGAGTTCTCTTGAGAACGAGGCGCATAATAACGATGATATATCAGAGTGTCAACGTTAAAAGTGGGTTAAATATCTATTTGGTTGCTTTATCAACAAAGTGGCTAAATAATAGAAATTATTCCCCGTGTTTTATATGTAACACGGAGAATAAATTAGGCTTGAGGAGATAATTGTGATGCTGCAATTGATTGTTGAACGGGATCAAATGCCATCAAGTACACATCGTAAAAATGAATTTCTTGTTTTTTACTAATAATCTCACGAATGTCTTCTTTTATTTGTAGAGATATCGCTGGGTGCTGGTGGATCTCATTTATGGCTTCATCAGAGAGTTTTTCAAAAGTATACCATTCACCGTTATAACAAACTCTCAAATCGAGAACACCAATATCTTCAAATTTATAGATAGGCTTAATATCAAATAACAAGATACCAGCCATAACTAAAAACATCACAGTAAAAAGCACGAGTGAGATAACACCAAAGTAAGGTGAATAAATTAATAACGCAGCGAGTAATACATAAGAGAGAACCATGCTGATACATAACCAGATATGGTTCTTTAAAAATTGACTATTAAAATGTGGTTTTCCGTCTCTTTTCTCTGCTTTATTGATCCGGTCTAAATCACGCTCTAAGATTTCTTTTAATACATTCATTGTAAACACCTTAAGAGATGAATGTTGCAAACTTGTTTCTTGTTACTAGATTATCACGGGGACAAGATAAGCGGGTAGAACAGTTTTTTTTAAATCTGGCATTAACTGTTATTGTTAGGCTATTAAGAATATTCTTAGTTGTTGTTAATAATAGAGATAAAATATCAAATAAATTTTATGCACAGTGATAAAAATAGAGGAAGAATTGTATTTTTAATGTGCAATTCGCATTTTTTTAATCTTTAGACGCATAAAACTATTGCTATTAAACTTGTCTCATGCGTTAATGAGTAAGGCCTCAATACAGACCTGATTTATGATTGACATTCTAAGTTAATGAGTTTTAAACAGCATCGCTTTTTGACCGTTTTCTTCATGTGTGCCCATAAGTTATAGGTAGTTCAGGCCAGTAGATGCCGAGAAGGCAACGTTTTATTGATATATAGGAAAGTCACATGTCTGACAAAATGAAAGGTCAAGTTAAGTGGTTCAACGAGTCTAAAGGCTTTGGTTTTATTACTCCAGCAGACGGAAGCAAAGACGTATTCGTTCACTTTTCTGCCATTCAAGGTAACGGTTTCAAAACTCTGGCTGAAGGTCAGAACGTAGAATTCACAATTGAAAACGGTGCAAAAGGTCCAGCAGCTGCTAACGTAACAGCTCTGTAATTTAAAGCCTTTTAAAAATTTTCTTCAAGCCTGTCACCTTATGGTGGCAGGCTTTTTCTTTATGGGTAAAATAAAGAAAAAGAGAATGATAATATTTATCAGGAGAGAAAATGCAGGTTAATGATAGCGTTGTTGTGAAAACTGATGGCATTGACGATCGTGAAGGAACAATTCTACTTATTGAAGAATTTAACGAAGGCATAATGTATTTAGTATCACTTCCCGAGTATCCAAAAGGAATTTGGTTTTTTAATGAAAAAGAGGGCGGAGAAGGAACATTCGTTAGACCAATACAGCAAAAGTGACTTACGTTTAGGTACTGTTCATTTACATTTTCAAATCAGCTACTTATACTTTTGTCAAATTTTAGTTAGGAGAAAACACCTTGGATACACAAAGTTGTAGGTTAATGAGAAATCCATTAACTGTGAATAATTTTAGTCAAAATAATAGGTAGGCTGTTTTCTTCACTGAAACTGCTTACCATTTTGGTGGGCAGTGCATTGTAATATCTCTTTCCTATATATTCCTATTCTGCACTTACCCAAATGATTTCCCTTATACAACTAAAATACGAAGGGTAACTTCATGTGCTACATTTTTTTCTCTTTATTTCCTCCACCTAAGGTGATGGATTAATTTCAATACTCTGAACTATCAGAGCAAAATTTTCATATCGATTTTAATCATCATGTAGAGGAAATAAACATGACGATGACGCCTTATATTTTAAATCTCATAATTGCAATGTGTCTTGGTGCTTTGATTGGCGCTGAACGCCAATGGCGGCAAAGAATGGCAGGGTTAAGAACAAATGCTTTAGTTGCAACGGGGGCGGCTGTTTTTATTTTAAGTTCAATAGAAACTTCGCTAGATAGCCCTGGTCGTATTGCAGCTCAAGTTGTTTCAGGTATTGGATTTCTTGGTGCTGGTGTGATCATGCGTGAAGGAATGAATATACGTGGTCTTAATACAGCCGCAACGCTTTGGTGTTCAGCAGGAATTGGCGTGTTATGTGGCTTAGGCTTATATCAATTAGCAACCATAGCTACACTTCTTATTCTTTGTGCGAATATTTTATTACGAGAAGCTGCTCAGCGGATAAACGCTCAGCCACAACATCAAGCGATAGACATTGAACAACGTTACTCAATACGAATTATTTGTCATGAAGAAGATGAGGTTTTAGTTAGAACACTCATTTTACAAGCAATAAATGGACTACATGTTAGATTACAATCTTTAAGTAGTGCTGATACATTGATGCCTAGCCAGTTAGAAGTTTGTGCTGAATTACTTGCAACACCTGTTGAGCAAAAAGAGATAGAGGCGATTGTTTGTAGAGTAAGTTTAGAGAAGAGTGTCAGTGCAATTAATTGGAAGATAGCGGCAGAGCATCCTGCTTAATGAGTTTTTTGAGAATAATGCCTTTCTAACCAAAGCTCCTTGTATTGATTATAGGAGCTTTTTGTCATCGAGATAACTAGATATCAACTTACAAAGTTATTTCAAAAAAGAATATAAGTATTGATAAAAGTTATAAAGAATATAACTTTGTAGTTTGTAAGTAATAGTTCTGTCATATTTCAAGCTGTTGTGTCGGGGATTACGCTTATTCGTATCAGTTACATACTTTTGTATGCTCTTAGTAAAGCATTCACTTTTGCCTATCCAAACCTCAAACTATTCATATCATCAACATAATACTTAATTTAAGAACTAACTCCTTTGATGAGAATAATGAGATCTTAGTCATATATTACGTATTATTACTAATATATAGAAATAAAGTATTTTGTTTGAGTAATTATTATTTTTGTAACTATTACTTTATGGAATAAAAAAAGGAAAAATCTATTCAAAAAAAGCTAATTAAAATACGCAATAGGGTGGAATATATTCATTTTCGTTTTAATAAAAACAAACATTTTACCTAAATTGATTAATACACAATTATTTGCATTGTGGTTAACCCGTATATAATGAGCTATGAATGAAAAATATTGAACAGCGCTCGAGTATATTTGGCGTGATTTCTCATCTTTATTAATCTCGCGCTTTAAGTCAATTTGATTTATCTCTGTTTATTTTGTTTTTAATAAACAGTAAAAACTAAAATCAAGTAAGCGATTGCTACTTATGGTTTACTTATTAAATGAGGTACTTAGGGGTATTGTAGGACAAAAAGTCGTTATTAAGGGGCTTAGCGCAGTATAGAATCTTGGGTTAAAATCAATGTTTTCCATTGATTATATTGGATTTTTTTTTTAATACCTAATTTATACTCTCAAATTATTTCAATGTATTTGGTGAAAATTTTATCAATATTTTCTATCGCATTTAATTTAAGTTTGATTTTTTGAGTAATGTTTTTAATTTAATCAAATTAGTCCCTCAAAAAATGGAGAAGAATTCAGGAAAATGGTGAGTTTAGACCGCTACAGTAAAGCTGATGAATTGCTGTGGTATGTAGTTTGTAATCACTAATCAATGATGAATGAAAATCTTTTGAAAGATTGTAGGATTTTTTGTAAAGGTCATGTAGAGAAAATGATACCAATAAGTAATCTTATAATAAGCGTAGAAAAATCACACCGCTCCTTTCATTCGATAAAATAATAATTTCAGAATTATATTGTTTATAACTTTGTCAAGGATGTAAATCTTACTTATTACAGAAAGAGAATTATCTTAGTATGAAATAGATGTGTCATTGGTATTTACAGTGGAAATATATATAAAAGATAATTGTGCCACTGACCTTTTTCGATTTACCAAAAAAGATAAAATCAAGTATAAGAGGAACGCTAATTAAAAAAAATGCCAGTATAAAAGAGTGAGCAATCATTTCATGTTTGCTTACTAAAAAACGATGTAACTCATTTCAATAGAACTGAAAGCAATACACAAAGTATTTGCATTCACGGCATGAATAAACTCAATTATTACTTTTGAAAAATACGGTTACAATATTTTTCAAAAGCTTTCTTTTCCAAAAATTTAGAACACTTTTGGGGTATAGAATACTAAGCATTGTTATTGGTTTTTAAGATTAATCTAATAAATGAGATGTGGGTCTTGATTATTTAGATACATCAATATTTTTATTAGGTTTTGATAGAGAGGAAAAGTCTTTTGAAACTCGAAATTACTCATAAAAAGGGTAATAAAATGAGTCAAATTAGTGGTTAGAATAGAAGAATATTTAGAGATATATTTTATCGTTTTAAGTAACGATATATCGATATTTAAATCTTTATGCTCTCCTAATCCCGTCAACATCAACTTTTGTTAAGTAATGATGTTGTTACGATGTCAGCACTTTTTGTTCTGTAATGTCTTGAGACTTATGCTAACTAGGTTGAAAAAAAGAAGCTAACCGAGTGATAAGAAGAAAAGTGAAACAATACTCATCATTTGTAAGAGCAAAACAAATTGCTGTTAAGAGTTGTTTTGGGGGTAAAAAGTAACATTTGATATTTTTTAGTTCTAGGTAATGCCAATAGAATAATCAATAAGATGTTATTTTGATCATATTTGCTTTTCTGTCTTTACATTGAAAAAGCTGATGTGTACAAGTGTTAACTCGGAGTTGTCGTATTTGTCATTACAGTCATTTATTGTGCAGAGGTAATGCTGATAACAGGAAAAACAGAATTTATATTTTGTCTTATTATTTTATGAATTAATTACTTTATATTGAAGATCTTGGGATCTTTTTTTATGGAATTGAAATTTATATTTCAAAAAATGTCTTTTTTTTATAACAAAAGAGGAGTGGTTATATAAAATATAATTAATAGAACTGTTTTTTTCTTTATGTTTTTTTACTGATCGTTATATTTTTAATTAATTTTAGGCTGTTTAATTAATATATATATCTATACAGTAAAAAAGTAAGGTGCTTTTAATTTTATTTTTAAATTTAATAAAGTATGGCTTTATTTTATAAAAAGATGATTGTTTTTTTGAAATTAACTTAAGCTAAATATTGTATTATTCTTATATTGCATTTTAAATTGATAATTAAATTTCAGGTGTTTTTTATTTAATTAAATAAAAAACATTCTTTTGATTTTATATTAATCTCGTTGAGATTTTAAATTCTCACTGTTCATAATATATACTGCAATTCATAAATAAAACTTATTTGTATGTGGATATTATTTCTCTGTGACTAATTTACAGCCAATAAAACTCTTATTAAGAGTTCTGTAATTTAAGTGTTAAATAGCACTTAATAAGTATTAGTTAAATTGCATTATTACAATTGAAACTTTAATGACGTGGAAATAAATATTCAATGATTTAAGGGTGAAGATGCATAACTAAGAATTTAATTTTATGTGACTTATCGTCCTGCCTAATAAATCAACCTTGGTATCATATTGATTTTAAAGAGTAATTTCAATTATGAAATAATGAAAAAATTTAGGATAACTATAAATAATTAGAATAGGTTATTTTTCAAACAAATTGTAAATAAAAAGTGATCATTTCTGAAGGTTTACGTAAATGATGAAAAAAATAATATCTATAGAAATATTTATTAAAATTGGGAAGCTTGTTTAGATAAAGATGAGGAGGAGATATATCAATATATGTTACTGTGATCAAAAAAATCTTCAATTGTGGATTTGTCAAATTTTTATGCTGTATTTTTAGGTTTATAAGTTTAATAGATCGTATAAAATAAAAAATTATCATTAATATTTTAATTTGGGTAGATTAGCTTATTAATTTACACCTAGTTTTATTACTTTTATCACTTGAATAGTTAATGAACTAATTCCATAATAATGATTATCTTTTTGTGATGTGACTCACATAGTATTTAAATTAGACTACTTTATCCGTTGAATAACTTAATCGTTAAGGAGTAAAGTTGTCGCGTTAGGATTATTCTTAACGAGCTATATTGGCGAGCATTTAAAGTTTACTTTTAATTTAAATGTTTTTTTCGCTACTTTTGAAAATGATCGTAACTAAGTAATACAAGGTAGTGTTACTACGTGTCATGTTCATAAAATGGGGCCTGGAGATTTAATATTACATTTATATTAATTTCCTCGGGATCTTTCATTAGAGAGATCCTCTTTGTTCAATATAATCGGACGGGATGTAAAGAGATGAGTACGGTTGAATTGCTTAAGCATATTTATGACATAAATTTATCGTATTTGCTTTTGGCGCAAAGGTTAATTAACCAAGAAAAGGCTTCCGCAATGTTTCGGCTTGGGATTAGTGACGCTATGGCGGATGCACTGGCAGAGCTTACATTGCCTCAATTGGTTAAGTTGGCTGAAACAAACCAACTAATCTGTAATTTCCGGTTTGAAGACAGCGAAACAATAGAACAACTCACTAAAGAATCTAGAGTGGATGATTTGCAACAAATCCATACTGGCATTCTTCTTTCTTCTAACTTGTTTCGTCAGTTATCGGAACAAGATACTACTGCGACAAAGAAACGGGCATAACAATGAGTGAGAAAAGTATCGTCCGAGAAGCGAAGGATATTCGCTTAGCAATGGAATTAATCACCTTGGGTGCCCGCTTACAGATGCTTGAAAGTGAAACTCAATTAAGTCGGGGGCGTTTAATTAAATTATACAAAGAATTAAGAGGGAGCCCCCCTCCAAAAGGAATGCTGCCATTTTCAACGGATTGGTTTATGACATGGGAACAAAATATCCATTCCTCAATGTTCTATAACGCCTATCGCTTTTTATTAAAAAATGGCGGTTGTGTTGGTGTTGAGGCTGTTGTTAAAGCTTATCGTTTATACTTAGAACAATGTCCACCTGTTAAAGATCAAGAACCTATTTTAGCACTAACAAGAGCATGGACATTAGTACGCTTTGTTGAAAGTGGCATGTTGCAACTTTCCGTTTGTACCAAATGTAATGGTTCATTTATTACACACGCACACCAGCCAGCTAGTAATTATGTTTGTAGTCTTTGCCAGCCACCTTCTCGCGCAATAAAAAAACGTAAACTTTCCGCCAATCCTGCCGATATTAACTTACAACTGTTGGATGGTCTTGAACAGTTTGCAATGTGATTCGAGATTGAAAGTTAAATATCAGGTTATAGAGCTTAGTTATCTATAACCTGAGCCGTTTCCTCTCCCCCTCCTATCTCTTGCTGCTATGTTCGCCATTCTCTCTATAACGAAATTAGCTAAAGGGATATCGCGTGTTAGTACTCTTAGGATATATCGTGGTTATGAGCGCCGTCATCGGGGGATATCTTCTCGTCGGTGGTAGTTTAGGTGCCTTGTACCAGCCAGCCGAATTTATAATCATCTTTGGTGCCGGTATCGGTGCTTTTATTGTGGGTAATAATGGTAGAGCAATTGTATCGACAATGAAGATCTTACCGAAATTACTTCGTAGTACAAATTACAATAAAGCGATGTACATGGATTTAATGGCACTCATGTTTCGTTTATTGTCAAAAGCCCGTCAAAACGGGATGTTGGCATTAGAGAGAGATATCGAAAACCCACAACAAAGTGACATTTTTTCCCAATATCCTCGCATTATGAAAGATGTTTATATGCTCAGTTTTATTACTGACTATATGCGTCTGATGGTGACAGGAAATATGAATCCTTATGAAATTGAATCTCTGATGGATGAAGAGATTGCAACTTTTGAGGAGGAAAGCGAAGTGCCTGCAACAGGCTTATCGGCGATGGGTGATTCATTACCAGCGTTCGGTATCGTTGCTGCGGTTATGGGTGTTGTTAATGCGTTAGGTGCCGCGGATAGACCTGCTGGCGAAATGGGCGTATTAATTGGACACGCAATGGTTGGTACTTTCTTAGGTATTTTATTAGCTTATGGTTTTATTTCGCCATTAGCTTCTAGACTCAGACAGCGCTCTAGTCAGCAAATGAAAATGATGGAGTGCATCAAAACAACATTGTTATCTAGCATGAATGGATATGCGCCACAGATAGCTGTTGAATTTGGACGTAAAACCCTCTTTCTGGCAGACAGACCTTCTTTTATTGAGTTGGAAGAACATGTACGTCAGGTACGGACACCAATGCAGGCAAATCCTGATGTAATGAAAGAAGAGTAATTATGAAGAGTAATTCACAAATCATTCGAGTTAAAAAGCGAGGAAGAAAGCAACATAACGCTCATGGCGGTGCATGGAAGATAGCTTATGCTGACTTTATGACTGCAATGATGGCTTTCTTTCTGGTGATGTGGTTACTTTCAATCTCTAGCCCGCAAGAATTAACTCGTGTAGCAGAATACTTTCGTACGCCATTAAAAGTTGCTATTGAAAAAGGGCGATTTAGTGGGGATGCAACCAATCCTATTCCTGGAGGCGGGCGTGATCCTGTTTATAACGAAGGTGATATTTTGCCAAAAGGCCAGGAAGATAAACAGCTCAATGAAAAACAACAATTCCGCCGATTAAAAGAGAATTTAGAACAAGTCATTTTAAATGATCCTAGATTAAAAGATCTGAAGCCTCATTTATTAATCGACATGATGGATGAAGGTTTACGCATCCAAATTATCGATAAAGCCAATCGACCTATGTTTAGAGTCGGTAGTGCTACCGTTGAACCTTATATGAAGGATATTTTGACGGCAATTGCACCTATTTTAAATGACACGCCATACAAAATTAGTTTATCGGGTCATACCGATGATATTCCTTATGCAAGTGGCGCTTTTAAATACAGTAACTGGGAACTATCAACGGATCGCGCGAATGCCTCTCGTCGAGAGTTAATTGGTGCTGGCTTAGGTGAATGGAAAGTGTTGCGTGTTGTGGGTATGGCATCAACAGTTCATTTAGTTAAAGAGGATGGTTTTGCACCTGCTAACCGACGGATCAGTATTCTGGTCTTAACGAAGCAAGCAGAACAAAAAATTGTACAAGAAAATGAGCGGGTTGCACCGACAGTAACTGAGGCTTCAGAAATTGAACCTCTACTTTCAGAGCAAGAAACCCCACAAGAAAAAGCAGAAAATACACAGACGGGTTCGTCTGTGTCTTCTGCATCTGAGCTTCCCGAATCAAAAAAGGAAAATGTTGAAACAGGAGTTTCTGGGGAAAGTTTGCCATCACAATCGACAAATATTACTACAAAGCAGGGAACAGCCCCCTAATTTGTTAGTAATCGCGTAAAGGTGAATGAGTAACGATGGATATTACTGAGTTTTATCAAACATTTTTTGATGAAGCAGATGAGTTGTTAGCTGATATGGAACAGCATTTGCTGTTACTTGATCCTGCAAATCCAGATCAAGAACAGATGAATGCGATTTTCCGTAGTGCGCACTCCATAAAAGGAGGAGCTGCAACATTTGGCTTCGTTAAACTTCAACAGACCACTCATGTGCTTGAAAACTTGCTCGATAGTGCAAGACGTCATGAGATGGCGCTCACCGACGACATTATTAACCTGTTTCTGGAAGCGAAAGATATTATGCAACAGCAATTGGATGCACATAAAAACTCACAAGAACCTGATGAGGAAACATTTAACTATATTTGTGAGAAGTTGCGTCAGCTGGCTCTCGATGTAAAAGAAGAACAATCCGCTCCTCAAGTTGAGGTTGGTGCTGGATCTGAAGCTTCAGACTCACAAGCGACAATAACTGAAACTTCTGTTTTGTCATCTGACTCTGAAAGTGTGCAAACTGAAGCCACTGAAACCATGGTCGAAGTAACATCGACAATGGCGGCTGATGGACATTATTACCATCATATTATTTTGTCTGATCTTAAAGAGACAGATATTGATTTAATGCTTGATGAATTAAAACACCTTGGTGAAGTTAGCCAAGTTGAAAAACAGCATCATGGTCTTGAAGCAATATTAAAAACCACTGCAACAGAAGAAGATATCAGCGCTGTACTTTGTTTTGTGATTGAACCTGAACAAATCTCGTTTAAAAAAGTGGCTGTTGCAGAAAAAGCACCAGAAGAAAACACAGTTACAGAAGAAAGTACAACATCTGTTGATGATGTTCATGTTGAAAGCCAAGTAGAACAAGCTATATCTGCACAAAAAACAGTTGCTGAAAAAGTGACTCCATCAGCAGAACCTGCTAAAGCACCAGTGGCATCGGCTGCATCAGCGAAAAGACCTGTTGCGGCAGCTGCACCAAAAACAGAATCAAGCAGTATTCGTGTTGCAGTTGAAAAAGTTGACCAATTAATCAACTTAGTTGGTGAACTGGTTATCACACAGTCAATGTTGGCACAGCACAGTGGTAGCCTTGAGCCTGCAATATATAGTGATTTACTAAGTTGTATTGCTCAGTTACAGCGTAATTCTCGTGATTTGCAAGAATCTGTTATGTCAATTCGTATGATGCCGATGGAATATGTTTTCAGTCGCTTCCCTCGAGTTGTGCGTGATGTTGCAGGTAAAATGAATAAAAAAGTTGAGCTAAATATGATTGGTAGCTCAACAGAACTGGATAAAAGCTTAATTGAAAAAATTATCGATCCTTTAACTCACTTAGTTCGTAACAGTCTTGATCATGGTATTGAAATGCCAGCCGATCGTGTTGCAGCAGGTAAACCGGAAGCGGGGCAATTAACCCTGTCTGCGGAACATCAAGGCGGTAATATTTGTATTGAAGTGACTGATGATGGTGCCGGATTAAACCGTGAACGTATTTTGAAAAAAGCGATTTCCTCTGGGCTTGCAGTTTCTGAAAATATGAGCAACGAAGAAGTTGCTATGCTGATTTTTGCACCGGGTTTCTCTACTGCAGAAGTCGTCACGGATGTTTCTGGTCGTGGTGTGGGTATGGATGTTGTAAAAAGAAATATCCAAGAGATGGGCGGTCAAATTCAAATTAGTTTTGAAGTAGGTAAAGGAACGCGCATTCGTATTTTACTTCCACTGACATTAGCAATTTTAGATGGTATGTCTGTTAAAGTTCATGACGAAGTCTTTATTTTACCATTAGGAACGGTAGTCAGTTCTTTACAACCGGAAGAAGAAGATATTTATCCATTGGCTGGTGATGAGAAATTATTGCAGGTCAGAGGAGAATATTTACCACTGATTGAACTGCATCGTACTTTTAATATTGAAGGTGCTCAAACCGATATTACTCAAGCAATTGCGGTAATTGTTCAAAGTGCCGGACGTCGTTATGCTTTATTGGTAGATCAATTAGTTGGTCAGCATCAAGTTGTTGTTAAAAATATAGAAAGCAATTACCGAAAAGTGCCTGGAATATCTGCTGCAACAATTATGGGCGATGGTAGTGTGGCTTTAATTCTTGATGTACCAGAATTGCAACGTTTAAGTCATACACAAATGACGAATAAGAAAAAGAATACAACTGCAAGCGCAGTCATTTAATAGTGAGGATAAAATAAGATTATGGCTTCGGAACATTTCGAGAAATTATCCGGTGAAACTGTTGGACAAGGATTTCTAATTTTTACGCTGGGCGATGAAGAATATGGAATTGATATTTTAAAAGTCCAAGAAATTCGTGGATATGATCAAGTTACACGTATTGCTAATTCACCTAGCTTTATTAAAGGTGTAACTAATTTACGGGGCGTTATTGTTCCGATAGTTGATCTGCGTATTAAATTTTCACAAGAAAGTGTAACTTATAATGACAATACTGTTGTTATTGTGGTTAACTTATTAAATCGAATTGTGGGAATTGTTGTTGATGGCGTTTCTGATGTTCTTACGCTAAAGCCAGAGCAAATCTGCCCTGCGCCAGAGTTTGCAGTCACAATGTCTACTGAGTATTTAACAGGTTTAGGTACTTTAGATGAAAGAATGCTTATTCTTGTTGATATTGAAAAATTACTCAACAGTGAAGAAATGGAATTAGTCGATAGCGCAACAATTCAAGCTAAATAAGTTTTTATTTTTTAAAAAATAATCTAAATACTGTTCCGGTAATTTTGCCGGAATAGTTATTTCTATCTTTTTTATTTTATTAGCGAGTGCTAAAGCATTAAATTAACTTTAAGTAAAATTAAAAGATAAAAAAGAACTAATAATTTTAGTTAAGTTCTATTTTATTATTTATTAACTTATAAGTAGCTATCACCTAGCTGTAATATTTTTCTACTGACGGAAATAACTTTAAAGTTTTTTATACTTATAATTTTAATTAAAAACAGTATTACCACCGCTTTCTAATGGGGCAAAAGCATGACTAAGACGAAATGAAACCTATAAAGTTTCTCTTAAGTCTGCCGATAACTTGCTCATTACCGTTTATTATAAAAAGGGAAACTATGTTTAGCCGAATGAAAATAGTGACTGGATTATTATCCATTCTTCTGTTGTTTGGTGTTTTGCAATTTGTCTCAGGGGGTGTTTTTTACTCAAATATCGTTGAGACAAGAAACGACCTTAATAAAACACTGACAATACAAGATCAACGTGAGCGCCTAGATGAAAGCTGGGCTAACTTACTGCAAGCTCGTAATAACATTAACCGCGCCGCGATTAGTTTTTTATTACAAGATAAAAATCTTAATGTAGATGATTCTTTATCTGTTGACTATCTAACGGGTCTTGCTCGTAAAAATATGTCTCGTGCAGATGAGAAATTTAAAGAATTTGAAAAGAATATTACTGCTTATCAAGTTCACTCAGAAGATGATGTTCGTAGCCTAAAAGGGCGTTTTATCGAATATTACTCTGCATTAAACCAACTGGAAATTTTACTTCAAGATAAAAACTTAAAAGATTTTTTTGAGCAACCAACTACGGGTTATCAAGACGCTTTTTATAAAGAATATCTTGCATATGTCATGCGTAATGAGAAATTTAACGAAGAGTTAAATGTGGCACTAGAAGCCTCTCACCAACGCACTGTCATTACTATGGTTGTATTAGCCATTATCGTGATCTCGGCATTAATTCTATGCTGGTTTGCATTACGTAATGCCTTAATTAGACCATTAAATTCACTTCTAGTAAGTATCAAAACCTTCTCTGAAGGTGATTTACGTCCAAATATCGAAGTGAATGGCCGCAATGAAATGAGCTTGTTAGCAAATGGATTAAAACATATGCAACAAGAACTTATTCAAACCGTTCGTGGTGTCTATCAAAGTACGGAAAACATTTATAACAGCACAAGTGAGATTGCTGCTGGAAATAATGATTTATCTGCTCGTACAGAAGAGCAAGTGGCTTCGTTAGAAGAAACTGCTGCAAGTATGGAACAGTTAACGGCAACCGTAAAACAGAACGCAGACAATGCTCGCCAAGCAAGTAACCTTGCTAATGACGCCTCAGATATTGCCCGCCAAGGCGGAAAAGTTGTTGCTAATGTGGTGCAAACGATGCACGACATAGCCGGAAGTTCTCAGAAAATCACCGATATCACAGCCGTTATCGATGGCATTGCATTCCAGACCAATATTTTGGCACTGAATGCGGCTGTTGAAGCAGCAAGAGCCGGTGAGCATGGTCGCGGATTTGCGGTAGTTGCCGGTGAAGTTCGTAACCTTGCACAGAGAAGTGCAGAAGCTGCTAAAGAAATAAAAACACTGATTGAAGATTCTGTAAGTCGTACTGAAACGGGTTCTGTACTCGTTGAAAGTGCGGGTGAGACGATGACACGTATCGTGGATTCAGTAACGCGTGTTACTGACATCATGGGTGAAATCGCTTCTGCATCAGATGAGCAAAGCCGAGGTATTTCACAAGTTGGCCTTGCAGTTTCTGAAATGGATCGCGTCACTCAGCAAAACGCCTCTTTAGTAGAACAATCTGCAGCCGCTGCTGCTGGTCTTGAAGATCAAGCAGTTGCATTAACCCGCTTAGTTTCAATCTTCAAATTACCGGGTCAGGAAGAAAAAACGCTAGAAAGAAAGGAATCGGATGCAACCCCTGTAGTTAAAGCCGCTGCTCCACTTATAAAACCAGGAACCTCAGAAAAGAAAAAGAGCAGCAGTGTTGAAGATCCCGCTAACTGGGAAACTTTCTAACAACAACAAGTGGCTGACAAGCGGTGGCTTTTAACCACCGCTTTAAACGAGGTGAAGGCATGTTTAGGTTTCGCAAATTAAAGATATCCACCAGTCTCTATTTATTGCTGATGATGTTTTGCGTTATGCAGGTGATTTCTAGTGGTATTTCGCTAGGGATCGTTCATTTGAATAACGAACAGATCACCAGAGTAGATATAGATACATCTAAGCGAGATGAATTAGGATTAAGTTGGGCATCTTTGATACAAACACGTAATGCAATTAATCGTGTCGCTATTGCAGTGAAAACTGAACAGTCAACGGATTATATTCAATCTATTGAATCAATTGCACTTTCACGTTTGGAAACGGCGAATACACATTTTCAAAATTTCCTTGCTGATATAAATAAAGAGGCAATCCCAACAGAAGAAAAAGAAATCGTTGAAGCAGTAAAAAACGATTACCACGTTTTATATGGTGCATTAACTGAATTACATAGCATGTTAAAAAACGATAACTTCCAAGGTTTTTTAGATCAACCAACAGAACGTTATCAAACTGCGATGGAAAATTCATTTAACACCTATATGAATTATGTTCAGGCAGAAATTACTGAATCTATAGAGCAAGGACATCGATCTTATACTATTGCTATCTTGATGTTTATCGGTGCAATAGCGATGGTTATTGTTGTATCAATCGCGGCTCATCGCTGGCTAAGTTTTAATATCATTAAACCTTTCGCAAGTTTAAGCCGTTATTTTAATGATGTTGCTACCGGTAAATTAAATCGTGAAATTCTTGTCTTTACCGATGATGAAATAGGGGATGTGTTTAGACGACTACGAGATATGCGTGGTGAGCTCGCGCGTTCTATTCGTATCGTTCGTGATAACAGCCATGCTATGTATTCTGGTATTCAAGAAATTTCTAAAGGAAACACGGATTTATCCTCAAGAACTGAACAACAAGCTGCTTCGTTAGAAGAAACTGCGGCAAGCATGGAAGAGTTAACAGCAACGGTAAAACAAAATGCTGATAACGCCTTGCAAGCGAGCAAGCTAGCAGAGTCTGCTTCTGAAACGGCCTTACGTGGTGGCCAAATCACGCACAGTGTTGTTGAAACCATGGATGCGATTACACAAAGTTCTCAAAAGATAGGGGCTATTATCAGTGTGATTGATGGTATTGCGTTCCAAACCAATATATTAGCACTTAACGCAGCGGTTGAAGCTGCGCGCGCAGGTGAACAAGGGCGTGGATTCTCTGTTGTTGCTGGAGAAGTTCGTAACCTTGCTCAACGTAGTGCTGATGCTGCAAAAGAGATCAAATTATTGATTGATGAATCTGTTTTACGAGTCTCTCAAGGTTCTCAACTCGTTAATAATGCAGGGCAGACAATGGAGGAACTCGTCACATCAGTAAATAAAGTCACTGAGTTAATGGCAGAAATCGCCTCAGCTTCTGATGAACAAAGTCGAGGTATTCACCAAGTCGCTGATGCAGTCAGTCAGATGGATCAGGTGACACAGCAAAACGCTGCTTTGGTGGAGCAATCAGCATCTGCTGCCGCAGCATTGGAAGATCAGGCTAATAACCTTGTTGATGCTGTATCGGCATTCGAGTTGCCTGACACGGATGAGAGTAATTCCTCTTCATCCCTAGAAGGTAATGGGTTGAAAAAAGCAGATAAAAAATCATTTTTTAAAAAGACCCATTAAAAAACAATGAAACGTAATGTTACTGAAGTCTTATCAGATATCGCTGCTCAACCGTTGGATATTTTTACCCAACGGTTCATGTTGTCCGATGATCAGTTCCAATCTATATGCCAATTGATTTATCAAAAGGCAGGTATTGTGCTGACTAACAACAAAAGGGAGATGGTTTATAACCGTCTCACTAGGAGGTTACGTGAATTACGGATGAATAACTTTGGTGACTATCTTGCGTTTCTTAAAAGTGATATACGCAACCCTGAATGGCAAGAGTTTGTAAATGCTTTAACAACCAATCTCACCGCATTTTTCAGGGAAGCACATCATTTTCCTATTTTGGCAAAACATGCCAGAAAAAGGGCAGGAGGAGTCTACCGAGTATGGTGTGCAGCAGCATCTACTGGAGAAGAACCTTATTCAATTGCGATGACTTTACGCGATGTTTTTGGGAATAACCCTTATAAAACCAAAATTATTGCCAGCGATATCGATACTAATGTGTTGGATAAAGCACGAAAAGGTGTTTACCGACAGGAAGAGCTTAAAACTTTAAATGATGAATATTTGAAAAAATATTTTCTCAAAGGTGTCGGCGATTTTGAAGGATACGTGAAAATTAGACAGCAAATTAGCGAGATGGTCTCTTTTCAGTATTTGAATTTACTCGATAAGCAATGGGATCTAGAAGGTAGTTTTGATGCAATTTTTTGTCGTAATGTCATGATTTATTTTGACAAAGCGACACAACAAAACTTACTTAACCGCTTTACCTCATTACTTAAGCCAGACGGAATGCTGTTTGTTGGACATTCTGAGAATGTAAGCCAGCTTAGCAAGGATTTCTACTTGCATGGGCATACCGTTTACGGGCTGACACCAGCAAGGAGAGGTTATGAATAAAATAACGGTACTCTGTGTTGATGATTCGGCGTTAATGCGTCAAATCATGCGAGAAATCATCAACAGTCATAGCGATATGGAAGTTGTTGATTGTGCACCAGATCCTATAGTGGCTCGTGACTTAATAAAAAAGTACAACCCACAGGTATTAACGTTAGACGTTGAAATGCCACGTATGGATGGTATTGATTTCTTGGAAAAACTGATGCGATTAAGACCAATGCCTGTCGTTATGGTTTCATCATTAACAGCAAAAGGTTCAGAAGTGACGTTAAAAGCGTTAGAACTGGGTGCAGTTGATTTTGTGACAAAACCACAGCTTGGTTTGCGTGAAGGTATGATGGCTTATAGTGAACTGATTGCTGAGAAAATTCGTGCAGCAGCTCTTGCTCGAATTAGTCGACGTGAAGTTCAGGCTCCGCCTTCTAAATCATTGTCATTTACACCGATGATTTCGAGTGAAAAGTTGATTGCTGTAGGTGCATCAACTGGTGGCACAGAGGCTATTCGTAATTTTCTAGAACCATTACCTATTACCAGCCCTGCGATATTAATTACGCAACATATGCCCGCAGGGTTTACACACTCATTTGCAGAACGATTAAATCGTTTATGCCAAATTAGTGTAAAAGAAGCAGAAGACGGCGAACGTGTATTGCCTGGGCATGCTTATATTGCGCCAGGTGATTATCACATGGAGCTTCGTCGTAATGGTGCTAACTATCAGATCCACATTAATAAAGAGCCTGCAGTAAACCGTCATCGTCCTTCTGTCGATGTGCTATTTAAGTCAGTCGCAAAATATGCGGGACGTAATGCTATCGGTGTGATTTTAACCGGAATGGGAAGTGACGGTGCTGCAGGTTTATTAGAAATGCGTCGTGCTGGTAGTTATACCTTTGCACAAGATGAAGCGAGTTGTGTCGTCTTTGGTATGCCTCGCGCTGCAGTTGAATTAGGCGCAGTAGACGAAGTGAAAAGCATAAGCGCAATGAGTAAAGCAGTACTGATGAAAATCAGTAGCACACAATCATTGCGTATCTGATTAAGTTCAGTTTAAAAGCAACACAGTAATTTGCCGATATATTTTGAAGGAGTTTTCAATGGCAAGTAAGGATCTGAAATTTTTAGTGGTTGATGATTTTTCAACAATGCGCCGCATAGTTCGTAATTTGCTAAAGGAATTAGGATTTACGAATGTAGAAGAAGCAGAAGATGGTGCTGACGCGTTAGCTAAATTACGCAATTCGGCAATTGATTTTGTGATCACAGACTGGAACATGCCAAACATGGATGGTCTAGAGCTTCTTAAAAATATTCGTAGTGATGCGGGACTTGCAGCAACACCAGTGTTAATGGTGACCGCTGAAGCTAAAAAAGAAAATATCATTGCAGCAGCGCAGGCTGGTGCAAGTGGATATGTTGTTAAACCTTTTACAGCAGCAATTCTTGAAGAAAAACTAAATAAAATTTTTGAAAAACTGGGCATCTAAGGAGTCGCAATGAGTGGGAATCCAATTATGCCGAAAGATAATATTGAAATGACATCTGATATTATCAGCCGGATCGGACAATTGACGCGGATGTTACGCGACAGTTTGCGAGAATTAGGATTGGATAAAGCAATAGCCGAAGCAGCAGAAGCCATCCCTGACGCTAGGGAACGACTGGACTATGTTGCTCAAATGACCGCTCAGGCAGCTGAGCGTACATTGAACTGTGTCGAAGCTGCGCAACCTAAACAGGATGCGTTAAGTTCCGATGCGACTAAGCTTACTGAACGTTGGGACCAATGGTTTGAACAGCCAGAAGAGCTGAAAGATGTACGCTCTCTTGTAACCGATACCCGCAATTATTTGCGGGATATCCCTGAGAGTACGGCTTTTACTAACAGTCAGTTATTGGAAATTATGATGGCACAGGATTTCCAAGATCTGACCGGCCAGGTAATTAAACGCATGATGAGTGTTGTTCAAGAAATTGAAAAACAACTCGTGATGGTATTAATGGAAAACCTGCCACCAGAGCAGCTTGAAAAGTCTAATGTGAAGAAAGAGACTGACTCTTTATTAAATGGTCCACAGGTTAATAAAAACAACGCTGGTGTGATCAAAAATCAAGATCAAGTTGATGATTTACTGGAAAGTTTAGGTTTCTAACCTTCTAATGAGTTTTAGGGCGATAAGGACGTTGAGATATGCAGGACGCATTCGCTCTATGCTCAGCTCTTTTAGGATGGTGTATTTTATGGATAAAAAATCACGTAATAATGCTTTAATAGCACACGCTATTGAAGAAAATGTAAGCCGCTTTTTTTAAGCGGCTTTTGAAGTTATCGAAATAAACATCAAAAGTAAAATTGCTCAATTTTGCTGTGAGTTTTGCTGATTTCCTTATAATCAGCGTCAATATTGCCTATATTTCCATTTTTATCATTGGGTTGTTTTTTTAAGTGCATACTGTCATAGCCCAAAAAGCCCCGTAAATTTGCGATTGTTCAGCCCATCAATTTCCTCTGAATTTGTCATGCTTAGAGTCATTTCATTCATGCTTTTAATCTCAATATCTAAATCGGACAGACTGTGGCTGAAGATAGCGATCTCGAAAAAACAGAAGACCCCACACCCCATAAACGGGAAAAAGCCAAAAAGGATGGGCAAATTGTCCGTTCTAAAGAGCTATCGTCCGTATTAATGGTCTTGGGTGGTGTGAGTTTGCTGTGGATGAGTGGTGGATTTATCACTCGTGGGCTATATGCCATGTTAACAGAAGGGTTTACGTTTAATCATCACCTTATTGGTAATGAGAATTTGCTGATCCCTCGATTTGGTAGCTTGATTAAACAAGCTGTGTTTGCCCTATCACCGGTGTTTTTGGGTTTAGTGCTTGTGGCAATTGGTGGCTCAGCCTTATTAGGCGGAATTAACTTTAGTAGTAAATCCATTAAGTTTGATCCGAAAAAATGGAACCCTATTTCTGGGTTAAAGCGCATTTTTTCAATGAATGCGTTAGCCGAGTTATTTAAAGCGATACTGAAATCAACCTTTGTGGGGATCGCTGCAACTGTTTTTTTATGGCACAACTGGAACGATATTCTTCATCTGATCACGCTTCCACCCCTGAGTGCACTAGCGAATGCGATGCAACTACTGATTTTCGCCGTCTATATCACGGTTTTTATGCTGATCCCGATGGTGGCATTCGACATTATTTTCCAAATTCGTAGCCATTTGAAAAAGCTACGCATGACGCGCCAAGAAATTAAAGATGAATTTAAACAGCAAGAGGGTGATCCGCAACTTAAAGCACGTATCCGTCAGCAACAACATGCGATGTCTCGCCGTCGAATGATGGCGGATGTACCGAAAGCTGACGTTATTGTTACGAACCCAACACACTATGCTGTTGCACTGCAATATAACGACAAAATGACTGCACCTAAAGTTTTAGCAAAAGGTGCAGGGGCTATTGCGTTAAAAATTAAAGAGATTGGTGCAGAAAATCGAATTCCGCTTCTAGAAGCACCACCGCTTGCTAGGGCGTTATATCGTCACAGTGAAATAGGCCATGCAATACCTTCAACCCTCTATGCTGCGGTTGCAGAGGTACTTGCATGGGTTTATCAACTGAAACGATGGAAAACCGAAGGTGGTTTAAAACCTAAACAACCTATGAACTTGCCAGTGCCTCCCGCACTGGACTTTGCTGGAGAAGATAATCGTCATGGCTAATTTGGCCTCATTACTCCGCTTGCCGGGAAATTGGAAAAGTTCTCAGTGGCAGATACTGGCTGGGCCAGTGCTTATCTTGTTGATACTGTCAATGATGGTATTACCATTGCCACCTTTTCTATTGGATTTATTATTTACCTTTAATATCGCACTCTCCATCATGGTGCTGTTGGTTGCAATGTTCACTCGACGTACTTTGGACTTTGCTGCTTTTCCCACTATTTTGCTATTTACCACGTTGTTACGTTTATCATTAAACGTTGCTTCAACACGTATTATCTTAATGGAAGGACATACAGGACCAGAAGCGGCAGGGCGCGTTGTTGAGGCCTTTGGCCATTTCCTTGTTGGCGGTAACTTTGCTATCGGTATTGTGGTCTTTATCATCCTTATTTTGATTAACTTTATGGTTATCACCAAGGGTGCGGGACGTATTGCTGAAGTTGGTGCGCGTTTTGTGTTAGATGGAATGCCGGGTAAACAGATGGCAATCGATGCTGACCTGAATGCTGGTATTATCAGCGAAGACGAAGCTAAAAAACGCCGTAAAGAAGTTTCATTAGAATCCGACTTTTACGGTTCAATGGATGGTGCGAGTAAGTTCGTTCGTGGTGATGCCATCGCTGGCTTAATGATCCTTGTGATTAACGTGGTAGGTGGCCTTATCGTCGGTGTCGCTCAACACGGAATGGCATTAAACGATGCCGCAACAACTTATACCCTTTTAACCATTGGTGATGGTCTGGTTGCGCAAATTCCTGCATTGATTATCTCAACAGCAGCGGGTGTTATCGTTACTCGTGTTGCAACAGATGAAGACGTTGGGCAACAAATGGTTACCCAACTGTTTGACAATCCTCGTGTTCTACTGTTAACCGCAGGCGTACTTGGTCTGTTAGGTTTAGTGCCGGGAATGCCTAACTTTGTTTTTCTTTTCTTCACCGCAGCATTAGGTGGATTAGGTTGGTATATCTTACGCCGTAACGCCAATCCTGAAGTGCAACAACAAAAAGAGATGGAAGAAGTTGAAAAACAAAACCGTGTTGTTGAAGCTTCATGGGAAGATGTACAACTTGAAGATCCATTAGCTATGGAAGTAGGGTATCGCTTAATTCCAATGGTAGATAACCGCCAAAATGGTGAGTTATTAGGCCGAATTAGTGGTATTCGTAAAAAGTTTGCTCAGGAAACGGGATATCTTCCTCCTGTTGTTCATATTCGAGACAATATGGAGTTAAGACCTTCTTCTTATCGCATTCTAATGAAAGGGGTTGAAATTGGTCACGGTGAAGCGCATCCAGGTCGTTGGTTAGCAATCAACCCGGGTAATGCCGTTGGCTCTTTAGAGGGTGATATTACTCAAGAGCCTGCATTTGGTTTACCGGCAGTTTGGATTGATGACAGCTTAAGAGAGCAAGCACAGGTTCAAGGCTATACCGTTGTCGCTGCAAGTACTGTTATTGCAACGCACTTTAACCATGCATTAGCGAAATACGCATCAGAATTATTTGGTCGTCAAGAAGCACAAATGTTGTTTGATCGGGTGAGTAAAGAGCTCCCTAAAATGACAGAAAATATGATCCCAGATATGCTTTCGCTTACAGTGTTGCACAAAGTATTGCAAAATCTGCTGTCTGAACAAGTGCCTATTCGTGATATGAGAACCATATTAGAAGCTTTAGCAGAGCACGCACCAGAGCAGAAAGATCCAGCTGAATTAACAGCCGTTGTTCGTGTTGCACTTCGCCGTGCTATCACACAACACTGGTTTGGTGATCAAGATGAAATCCAAGTCATTGGCTTAGATGCCAGCTTAGAGCGTATTCTTGTTCAAGCAATGCAAAGTGGCGGTGGTTTAGAGCCGGGGCTGGCTGAGAATATCGAACAACAAGCAGCAGATGCAGTGCGTCACCAAGAGATGTCTGGTGGTGCTCCAGTATTGCTAGTGAATCATGCGTTGCGTTCATTATTGTCACGTTTCTTACGTCGTAGCCTGCCACAATTAGCCGTGTTGTCGAATATGGAAGTTAGTGAAGGTCGTCGCATTCGTATGACGTCGATGATTGGTGGACAACCTCATTAATCATTCTCACTGATAAACTGTTATTAAAGCCAAGGCCACTTTATTAAGTGGCCTTTTTTATATTTATAAAATAGAAAGATGTGATGGGGTAGAGAGTCGGAGTCGTGTTAGCTTTTTACTCACAACAAAGAGAGAAGTCAGCTCATCAAGAAATAGATAGCTTAGTGATATCTATTTTAGATAAGAGAAGTGTCACAAGGATGAGATAAATAACAGCACAGTGTGATCGGTTGGTGGCGTTAAAGTAAGTGGCATTTTCGTTTTATCCGTAACGCAAAACGCCATCAATATTGATGGCGTATCGTGTGAATTCTGATAATTATTGAGAAAACCTAAACCTGAATTTTACGCCCAGCCAGTGTTGAACGCTGTGCTTGCCCATCAGAACCATAAAGGGTTGGGCTGTGGTTCTTCTGCAAAAAACGGATAGCATCACTATTACGAGCGATATGTTGATCGAGCAGTAATCCGTTATGTTGATTCAGATATTTTAACTCCGCCGTAATGTCTATTATCTGTGTCCATAAATCAGATAAGAACGGCAACCCTTCATAAGGTTTTTCGACACCGGCTTGTAGGCTTAGCGTATGACGCTGTTGGTCTGTATGACCTAAAGCCGACAAGACAAAATTCTTCTGTTCAGTTACTTCGTGTAGGGCATTAATATCAATATTACCTGCGCATAATAACTGTTGTTCAGCACGTAAAATACCCGCAATGGTATTAAGCTGTGATAATTGAAGATCTAAAGTCTGGCGGAGTTCTTCCATCATAATCATTAAAATATTATTGAGTTATGCTTTCAGCAGCTTCACGGAAAAGAGCGTCCGCAATTTTACCGCTGTCCATGGTTAATGTTCCGTTGGCAATTGCTTCTTTTAAGCGAGCAACTTTCTCAACGTCAATGTCTTTATTTCCAGGTTGAACAAGTTTTTTCTGCGCTTCACTCAGTTTTACAGAAGTGTCGCCTGTTGCAGTTTTTTGTTCAGTTGTTCCCGATTTACGTGAGCCCTGAGTGACTTCACCCGGGTTACGTTGTGCAATTGCATTAATCGGAAGCAGTGGATTCGCGCGTTCAATACTCATAGGGAAATCCTTTGTTAGGCATCAATTAATAGTCAGATGAAGCCATTGTAAAACAACCTATGTGTTTTCGCCTATCATCTTGTTTCTTTATATCGGCTATGAAATCAAAAACTTTAATCTTAGTCGTCATACTCGTCATACTTTAAGTTGTAGCGTTGTTGGCAACACTCACTCGCACTAGTCACACTACTCGTCATACTTCAAGCCGTAGCGGTGTTGACCGCATTCACTCGCACTAGTCACATACTTATGTATGCTCCTAGCGATTCGTTCATTTGTCGCCTAGCTACAACTTGAATTATTTAGAGTATCTATATGCGATGTTTTAAATTATTGTCTAACTACAGCTTTAATTATTTAGAGTGAAAAATGTAGCGCAAGAGAGTTTACCTCGGCTTGCCATAACTGAAACGGGTAACAAGCAATTCAATTTAGGCTTATTCTGCTTATCAGCTTTTTAATCTATTAAAGAGGGATGCGTACAGAGCCGTTTTCCAGTGCTTCGCCAGTGACGATTTGGCCTGATTTAACTCTTACTCGAATAGTTTCATTGGCGACAGCATTGTTTATGGCTTTGCCTTCATAACGGATCTGAAAGTGAGGGCCTTGCGCAAATACAGTGACTTTTTGTCCCGCCAAAATAGCCCAAGGGCGACGAACCATTGTCGAAGTTAAAGGTTTTCCTGCGGATATTTGTCGCATTGCGATCGCATTTTTAATTAATGCAGGATCGCGTAATACATCATAAGGTAATTTTTCTAATTCACCCGTTGTCATGCTAACGACAGAAGTTTCAATCATGTCATCACGGCTGATGTCTTTTTTTGCGATTAAATATTTACCATTAACGCTAACATCAACTTGAATAAAACGACGTTGTTTATCACATTGAATTGGGATTGAAAGACGCCCCCAATTACGAGCACCAGCATGACGTTGGATCTCTTGTGTGTGGCAGACTGGCCATTTATCTTCTGGTGTTAAAACTGTCACAGTCACTTTATCGCCTTGTTGATGAAGTGCGACAAAGAAATCTTGTAGTTCTTCAGGGAGTGATTTCGCGACACTTACATTCACCATAAAGAAAAAAGAAAATAGACCGATAAGAGTTCTAACTAACATAATTTGTATCACCTTACAGAGTTGATGCTAATTGTGCGTTTGCCATTATTTAGCAATAACAGTGTACATCGACTTTGCACGCCTTAAACGCATAAATAGCAATCCAATTTACGCCTATTCCTCCAATCATCTTTTTTTTGAGCGTTTATTCTGTCAACTGAAATTGTTTTATCAGCTGAGGTAAGTGGCTTAGCCACCAAGGATAGAAGATGCTCGATAAATTAGAAAATACGTTTCATTTTCAACAAGAAGCGCTCTCAATACGTAATAAACGCCAAGAAATTCTCGCTGCGAATATCGCTAACGCAGATACCCCAGGCTTTCAGGCTCGTGATATTGATTTTGCTTCTGAATTGAAGAAAACCATTGAAAATGGGCGTACAGGTACTCATGGCATGCAATTGGCTATGACATCTGAACGCCATATCCCGATCAAACCCGGTTATCGCTTAGAAGCGGACTTACTCTATCGCGTGCCTCATCAAACTGCGATGGATGGTAATACCGTGGATATGGACATGGAACGTAGTAATTTTGCTGACAATAGCCTTAAGTATCAGGCTGATGTGACATTTATTAACTCGCAAGTTAAAAGCATGATGGCTGTATTGCAACAGTAGGGTAAAGAACATGTCTTTATTTAGTATTTTCGATATTTCAAGTTCAGCACTTTCAGCGCAATCACAGCGTTTAAACGTGAGTGCCAGCAATATGGCAAACGCTGACAGTGTTGCGGGTCCAGATGGCGACCCTTATCGTGCAAAACAGGTTGTTTTTCAGGTAAACGCACCTGCTGGTCAAGAAATTGGTGGTGTTCGTGTTACTGAAGTGGTGGATGATCCTGCGCCATTTCGTATGGAATATCAGCCGGGACATCCCTTTGCCGATGAAAAAGGGTATGTACGTATGCCAAATGTTGATGTTGTGGGTGAAATGATTAACACCATCTCTGCATCAAGAAGCTACCAAGCTAACGTCGAAGTGATGAACACGGCAAAATCGCTGATGCAAAAAACACTGATGATAGGTCAATAGGGAGAATAAATTGTGGGTATTTCCTCCTCAATGAATGAACCTTATGATAATACCATTATCGGGGATGCTCCTTCTTCATACCATACGAAAAAAAGTGGTAGTGATGATATTAAAGGGAATTTCCTGACACTTCTCATCACCCAGATGAAAAATCAAGATCCAACAAACCCAATGCAAAATAATGAGTTAACTTCCCAGTTAGCTCAGATTTCAACCGTTGAAGGCATTGAAACACTGAATAAAACAGTGAATAACATTGTTGGCCAGATTGACCAAAGTCAGGCGTTAAAAGCCTCTTCGCTGGTGGGACGAGGTGTTATGGTCGCAGGGAATAAAATTGTTGTCTTTCAGCCAACCGACGGTAAAGGTGAGACTGAAAATCCCGGTGATGGGGATGACACCATTCCAACACCTGACACTCAAAATGAAAAAACTCGTCAGCAAATGGGAACGTATAAAGCAGATGGTACGGATCCAAATACGCCTGACAGTGAACACCTTTTTTCAACACCTTTTGGTTTTGAATTACTCAGTCCAACCGATTCTCTTACGATAAACATCACCAATGCGAGTGGTGTGACCGTTCGTACAATCAATATGGACAAAAAGATGCTACCGGATGTTTATAACTTCTCTTGGGATTGTACTGATGAAAATGACAATCCTGT
Organism: Proteus sp. FZP2095; assembly: GCF_023701425.1. NCBI lineage: Bacteria > Pseudomonadati > Pseudomonadota > Gammaproteobacteria > Enterobacterales > Morganellaceae > Proteus > Proteus sp. FZP2095. The sequence continues at coordinate 1,412,083 of NZ_JAMQBJ010000001.1, read as the reverse complement.
TCCACCGGGAAGCTATAAATTTACCGTTAACGCCACGCTTAATGATGCTCAGGTCCCTGTTAAGACACTGAATTATGCGCTGGTGAATAGTGTGTCCATGGTGGATGGTGGTGCCCGCCTTGATGTTGGCTTAGGTAATACCGTTTCATTGGATGAAATTCGTCAGGTTCTTTAACTAACACATATTCAACTTGGAGGGCGCATGTCCTTTTCACAAGCAGTAAGTGGTTTAAACGCAGCAGCCGCTAACTTAGATACTATCGGTAACAATATTTCTAACTCTGCAACCTACGGTTTTAAAGGTGCAAACGTTTCTTTTGCAGACGTTTTCGCCGGTTCAGGTGCAGGTCTGGGTGTTAAAGTTGCAGGCATTAGCCAAAACTTTAAAGACGGTAGTATCACAACCACTAACCGTCCAACAGACGTGGCAATTTCTGGCGGTGGTTTTTTCCGCATTGAAGACCAAAATGGCGGTGTTTTCTATTCACGTAACGGTGAATTTGGTAAAAATAAAGACGGTTTCCTGACCAATATGCAAGGTATGCGTGTAACAGGTTATCCAGTACAAGTTGTTGATGGTAAAAATGTTGTTCAAAAAGGGGCGACACCAACACCTATCGTTATTCCTACCGATATGATGAATGCCAGTGCAACAGACAAAATCAATATGGCGGTTAACCTGAATTCAGGTGAAGAGAAACCTGCTAAAACGCCATTTGATTCTAAAGATGGTGATACTTATAACTTCAGTACTAACGTTACCACTTACGATAGCTTAGGTAATGAACATAACCTGAACTTATTCTTTGTAAAAACTAATGACAATGAATGGAAAGTTTATGGGCAAGATACGTCAACTAAAATAGCAGGTGGTGCGCCAACGCCTCATCAAGATTTAGGCACTTTAAAATATACCAATGCAGGGGTGCTAGAGAGTTATACAAAGACCGATATGAATATTGCTTCTTTGAATGGCTCTGCTGTGGGTACTATCGAATTAGATTTCACTGGTAGCACTCAGCAAAAAGTCTCTGAATCCAGCGTATCTAAATTAGCGCAAAACGGTTACCAAGCAGGTGAATTCACCAACTTCCGTATTGAGCAAGATGGCTCAATCATGGCGACTTATTCAAACCAACAAAGCCAAGTTGTTGGTCAAATCGCATTAGCTAACTTTGCAAACGCAGGTGGTTTAAGCTCACAAGGCGACAATATGTGGTCTGAAACTAACGGTTCAGGTTCACCAATCGTCGGTGTTGCAGGCTCTGGTGTATTCGGCAAGTTAACCAATAACGCATTAGAAGCGTCTAACGTGGATATGAGCCAAGAGTTAGTCAACATGATCGTTGCTCAACGTAACTATCAATCAAACGCACAAACCATCAAGACTCAGGATCAGATCCTGCAGACTCTGGTTAGCTTGCGCTAATAACGCCGGAAATAATCTGTTATGGATCATGTGATTTATACCGCGATGGGCGGCGCCAGACATTCGATGGAAAATCAAGCTGTCGTGGCAAACAACTTAGCAAACGCATCAACGCCGGGATTCAAAGCGCAGCTTAGTGCAATGCGAGCCGTACCTGTCAATGGCGATACCTTACCGACTCGTACATTAACGGTAGCATCAACGCCAGGTAGCGATCAGAGTCAAGGAACGATGAATTATACTGGCCGCTCAATGGACGTTGCTTTAAGTGATAACGGCTATTTAGCGGTTCAGCTTGAAGATGGCACAGAAGCCTATACCCGAAACGGGAATATTCAACGTAACGCTGACGGCATGTTGATGGTACAAGGGCGTTTGTTAATGGGTGATAACGGTGCGATTGAAGTACCTGCTCAAGCAAATGTTAGTATTGCCAATAACGGTATTGTGACTGCGCATGTGCCTACTGATCCACCAAAAATGCTGGGTCAAATTGGTCGTCTGAAAATGGTAAAACCAGAGCAAAACGACTTAGTTCGTGGTGATGATGGGTTATTCCATTTATCACCGAAAGGAGTTGCGCGTGCTGGTGAGGAATTACCTGCAGATGATAGCGTGAAGGTGTTAGCTGGTGTGTTAGAGGGCAGTAATGTCAATCCAGCAGAAGCCATGGTCGATATGATAGCAAACGCAAGACGTTTCGAAATGCAAATGAAGGTTATCCATAGCGCTGATGATAATGCGCAACGAGCTAACCAATTGCTATCACTGAGTTAAATAGTGTAAGGGGAAAACCATGATCCGTTCTTTATGGATTGCTAAAACTGGGTTGGATGCACAACAGACAAACATGGATGTGATTTCCAACAACCTCGCAAACGTCAGCACCAATGGCTTTAAACGTCAGCGTGCGGTTTTCGAAGATTTACTGTATCAAACCATTCGCCAGCCTGGTGCGATGACGTCTGAACAGACAAATGCACCTTCAGGTTTACAAATTGGTACGGGTGTTCGTCCAGTTGCGACTGAGCGTTTACATAGTCAAGGTAATTTGGCTCAAACTAATGGTACTCGTGATGTGGCGATTAAAGGACAGGGTTTCTTCCATGTCCAGTTACCTGATGGTACAGACGCTTATACCCGTGATGGCTCTTTTCAAATGGATCAAAATGGGCAATTAGTCACCACTAGTGGTTTCCAAGTTGTGCCTGCAATTATTCTTCCTGAAACTGCGAAAAAGGTCATGATTGGTCGTGATGGTACAGTCAGTGTTGAGATTGAAGGCTCCCCTGCGCCACAACAAGTGGGTCAATTGACACTAACTACCTTTATTAATGACAGCGGATTAGAAAGTGTCGGTGAAAACTTGTACTTAGAAACTGCAAGTTCTGGCGCACCTACTGAAAATGCCCCGGGTATCAACGGCGCAGGCTTGTTGTATCAGGGATATGTTGAAACCTCTAACGTTAATGTAGCTGAAGAGCTGGTCAATATGATCCAAACTCAACGTGCTTATGAAATTAACAGTAAAGCGATTTCAACATCTGATCAGATGTTACAGAAACTAACGCAACTCTAATTTCGTTTGTTCATTAGCCTGACAGGGTTTCCTGTCAGGCGTATTACTAAAAGAGTATCGAAGATGGATACAAAGGTCATTACTGACAATTCTGGGGCAAGAAAGCTTAGTGTCAGATGGCGTCGTCATCAACGTTTAGGTACCGCCCTGTTGGTACTGACACTGTCGGGATGCGCATATATACCCAAAAAACCGTTAGTGGAAGGCAACACAACGGCGGTTCCAACGGCACCGACTGCACCGGCACCCAATGGCTCTATTTTTCAGGCAACTCAGCCTGTTTATTTTGGCTATCAACCTTTATTTGAAGATAGACGTCCTCGCAATATAGGCGATACGCTGACTATTACATTGCAAGAGAATGTCAGTGCAAGCAAAAACTCATCTGCAAATGCCAGCCGTAATGGTAAAGCAGGATTCCTTGCTGCGATTACGCCGGGATTCTTAGAAGGAATATTTGGTAATAAACGCACAGATATGAGTATGGAAGGGAACAGTGACTTTGGCGGTAAAGGTGGCGCAAATGCGAACAATACCTTTAAAGGCACCATTACAGTTACCGTCGATCAGCTCCTTGCCAATGGAAACCTGCATGTTATTGGCGAAAAGCAAATTGCTATCAATCAAGGTACTGAATTTATCCGTTTCTCAGGTGTTGTGAACCCAAGAACTATCAGTGGTACTAATACCGTAAATTCAACCCAAGTTGCTGATGCGCGTATTGAATATATCGGAGACGGTTATATCAATGAAGCACAGTCTATGGGATGGCTACAACGCTTCTTCTTAAATGTATCACCTTTTTAATGAGTAGGGTCCAGATGAAAAAAATAGCGATGAGCCTTTTCTTTATCGTGATGACATGTGTCGGTTTTTCCGCTCATGCTGAACGGATCAGAGATCTCACCTCTGTTGAAGGGGTAAGAGAAAATGCGCTGATTGGTTATGGTTTGGTTGTGGGATTAGATGGAACGGGTGACCAAACAATGCAAACCCCGTTTACCACGCAAAGTCTGAATAACATGCTCTCACAATTGGGGATCACAGTACCACCCGGCACCAATATGCAATTGAAAAACGTTGCTGCGGTAATGGTAACTGCAAAATTACCGCCTTTTGGTCGTACAGGGCAATCCATCGACGTTGTTGTTTCATCCTTAGGTAATGCAAAAAGCTTACGTGGTGGTACGTTGCTGATGACACCGCTAAAAGGTGTTGATAATCAGGTTTATGCTTTAGCACAAGGCAATATTATTGTTGGGGGAGCAGGTGCATCTGCGGGTGGTAATAGTGTTAAGGTTAACCAGTTAGCGGGTGGGCGCATTAGCAGCGGTGCTATCATTGAACGTGAACTGCCTTCGCAATTTGGTCAAACTGGTCTGCTGAACTTACAACTGAATGAAGAAAACTTCACTTTGGCACAACACATTTCTGACACTGTTAATAAATTACGAGGTGTGGGTACCGCTATTCCTTTAGATGCACGTACAGTTCAATTACGTGTTCCTATTGGTAAAAGTGAACAAGTACGTTTCTTGGCTGAAGTACAGAATCTTGAAATTAAACGTGTTGTTGCAGATGCGAAAGTGATCATCAATGCAAGAACGGGTTCTGTTGTTATGAATCGTGATGTGACATTAGGAAGCTGTGCGATTGCCCAAGGCAACCTTTCCGTTACGGTCGATAGCCAAGTGAATGTAAGCCAACCTAATACTCCGTTCGCGGGCGGTAGCACCGTCGTAACGCGTAATACCAGCGTGAATATGAGTGAACAAGGTGGCTCATTACAGAAAGTTAATGCAAGCGCAAGCTTAAACGAAGTGATCCGCACATTAAATGCACTTGGTGCAACACCAACAGATTTAATGTCAATTTTGCAAGCAATGGAAAGCGCGGGTTGCTTACGTGCGAGATTGGAGATTATCTGATGAAAGATTTATCTCTGCTTTCTTCAATGCCAGCGATGTCAGGGCCGGCATATGATAGTAATGCATTGAATAAACTTAAATATCAGGTTGGACAAAATGCTGATCAGCAAGGGCTGCGCCAAGTGGCGCAGCAACTTGAAGGCGTTTTTGTTCAAATGATGTTAAAAAGCATGCGTGACGCCATTCCTCAAGAAAGCATGTTCAACTCAGAAAGTACCAAGATGTACACCTCTCTTTATGATCAACAAATCGCTCAAGACTTATCACAAAAAGGCTTAGGCTTTGCTGACATGATAGAAAAACAACTTTCTGCCAAAGTCACGATGGAGCCTAGCGAAATGGCGGGTAAAACACCGATGCCATTAGATGGTAGTGATATTTTTCAATCCATGCCAACACAAGCCTTGGGGCAAATTTATCGTGCTATGCAGCCTTATCAAAATGCAGTTGAAAGCACGATTGGTAAGCTTAAAGGCTTATCTGAAAGCAGTGCTTCTTTTGCATCAAAACTGTTAGGGCCTGCGAAACAAGCCACAGAAGGTACAGGTGTACACCATCTTTTAGTTGTTGCTCAAGCTGCGCTTGAATCCGGTTGGGGTAAGCGTGAAATTCTAACCGGTGACGGCAAACCAAGTTATAACCTGTTTGGTATCAAAGCAGGAAGTAGCTGGAAAGGGCCTGTCACGAATATCATGACAACTGAAGTGATTGATGGTAACTCGATTAAAATGCGTGATAATTTCCGTGTTTATGGCTCCTATGTTGAAGCTATTCAAGATTATCTCAGACTTATCACTGAAAGCCCTCGTTACGCCAAAGTACCTCAAGCTCAAACCCCTGAACAAGCAGCTTACCGTATTCAAGAAGCGGGTTATGCCACCGATCCGGGTTATGCGAAAAAACTGGTTTCAATTATTGGTCAATTAAAAGGAAGTGGTGAGCAAGTTGCTAAAACTTATACTCACGATTTAAGCGACCTATTTTAATCATTTTCCCCTCAAGTTTAGAGGGGAAGAACCGATAATAAAGACCAGAGCATTCATATCAATTGCCCAGTTATGCTCCGTACATACGGGAGATGACTAAACGTAAAAGGATAGACAAATGTCCAATAGTTTAATTAATACAGCGATGAGCGGACTTAATGCGGCACAAGCTGCGATGAGCACTATCAGTAATAACATCGCTAATCAGAAAGTTAGTTGGTATAACCGTCAAATGACAGTATTTAATGAAAACGGGGGTACGATGACCGGTAATGGCTATATCGGTAATGGCGTAAACGTCAGTCGTATTCATCGTGAGTACAATGAATTCCTGGCTGGTCAATTGAATCGTGCCGTGACTAAGCAAAGCGCCCTAAATAGCTATACTAAAAACATCTCACAAATTAATGATTTGTTAGCAGATAAAGGGAATGATGTTTCGAGTGCAATTGACGAATTCTTTACTAGCTTACCAAACGTAACCAATAATGCAGAAGATAATCCTGCGCGTACAACGGTTATTGGTAAAGCGGAAGCCATGGTTAATATGTTTGCTAAAGCAGACCAATCATTGCGTGATCTGGAAAAAGATATCAATAGTCAGGTGACGAATACCTCTAAAAATATCAATGAATATACAAAGCAGATTGCCAAATTAAATAATGAAATTAGTCGTTCTAAAGGCTTTAATGGCGCTGATCCGAATGACTTATTAGACCAACGTGATCGTTTAGTTCAAGAATTGAATACATTAGTGGATGTTCAAGTTACACAACAAGACGGTGGTTTTGTTAACGTGACATTTGCTAATGGTTTACCGTTAGTTTCTGGTACACGCGCTTATGAAGTGTCCGCTATTCCATCAAACAAAAACAGTGAACGCCTTGTTATCGGTTATAGCAACGGTATTGATGAAGTTCGTGAAGTGGATGCAAAACGCATTAAAGGCGGTGAACTTGGTGGTGCATACCGTAGCCGTAACGAAGTATTAGATCCAAGCCGTAATCAATTGAATCAATTAGCATTAGTGTTGGGTGATCAATTTAATAAACAACACAAAGAAGGCTATGATTTGAATGGCGACAAAGGTGAGGATTTCTTTAAGTTAGGTGGTGCTCATGTGATGACGAACGGTAAAAACAAAGGTGATGCTACCTTTGATGTGAAATATACCGATTCTAAAGAAGTGAAAGCTGCTGACTATACCGTTACATATGAGAGTGGCAAATGGAATGTCACAGTAGAACCTGGTGAACGTAAATTTCAAGCCACACCTGATGCGACAACGGGCGAATTAAAATTCGAAGGTATGAGTATCAAAGTTAATGGCACACCACAAGAAGGTGATTCTATTGTGGTCCAATCTGTGGGTAATGTGATTGCAGGTATGGAAGTGGCTGTGACGGATCCAAGTAAGATTGCGGCTGCTGGCTCTAAAGATACAGGTCCAAGCGATAACGAAAATATGAAAAAATTGTTTGAGTTACCTGATGAAAAAATTATTGATGGTAAAACAACAATTGCTGGTGGGTATGGCTCATTGATCAGTATGGTGGGTAATAAAGTCAATACAGCACAAGTTGATTTTGATGCACAGACCTCAATCACCAAAAGTATTCAGTCTCAGCAACAATCTGTTTCTGGTGTGAACTTGGATGAAGAATACGGTGAAATGTATCGTATCCAAGAATATTACATGGCAAATGCTAAAGTTATTCAAACAGCAAATACCATGTTTGATGCGATTATGCAGGTTTTATAAGCCTCATGAATTAAGGAATAAATTGTGCGCTTAAGTTCAAATCAAATATTTTCCCAGCGAATGGATAATATCACCAGTTCGCAAAGCAAATGGATGACTGAAGGAAATAAAATCTCCAGTGGTCGTCGTGTTGAAAAACCATCAGATGATCCAATGGCGGCTTCTCAAGCCGTTATGGTTAAGCAATCTGAATCACGTAACCAGCAATATGCAACAGCGCGTGGGTTTGCAAAAAACAGTATGTCTTTGCAAATGAGTTTAGCCAGTCAAATGGTTAATATTACAACTAAAATTCAAGAAACGCTGGTTGCTGCGGGTAATGATGCAACATTAAGCGATGAAGACCGCTCATCTCTTGCTGATCAATTACAAGGTTTAAAAGATCAGCTAGTGGGGATTGGTAATACAAAAGATGGTGTGGGTCGCTATATTTTTGCCGGTTTCCAATCAGATAAACCGCCTTTTGTGGCTGATGCAACAGGCAAAATCACCTACCAAGGTGGTGATAAACAAATTACCCAAAAAGTAGATAGCAATATTGAAATGGTCACTAACTTCACTGGGATTGAAACATTACAATCTTCAGGAAGTAAAGGAACAGCACCGGATATTTTTGAAGCATTAGATGGTGCTATTACTGCATTACGTGAACCTTTAACAGGTAAACCACAAGCTGATCGCGATGCAGCATTAGAAAAAATTGATGCTGCAAACCGCGTTAACCGTGCAACGTTAAATAATATTTCAAGTGTAGAAGCTAAATTAGGTTTACAACTTCAAGAGCTTGATAACTTAGATGATTTAGGTGCGGATACGTCATTAAGAAACGCAAAACGTTTAAGTGAATTACGTGATTTAGACTGGACGCAAGCCATTTCTGATTATTACCAAGAAGAGTCTGTATTACAGGCTTCTTATAAAGTCTTTAACGACATGAAAGATATGTCGATGTTCAAAATGTATCGCTAATTATTTAGTATCGTTTTAAGATATTTTGATATCACCCCTGGTATTTATTTATCAGGGGATTTTTTTATTTATTAAAAGCAATAAACTATATTTTCTTTTTTAGTGCTAAGAATAAGATTTTGTCTTGAGTCGAAGAAGCTTTGAAACCATGATGAAGGTAGAAATGTTTTGCGTTTTCAGTTAAAGCATGAACCATAATCGCTCTAACACCAATGTTTTCAGCTACATGATGACAACGCAAAACTGCATCTCTTAACAAATCGGCACCAAGACCTTTTCCATGAAAAGTTTTATCAACAGCAAGTCTAGCTAAAATGATCACGGGTATTGGGTCTGGCATATTGCGACGAATATGACTCATTGCTTCAGTATGGTTAACACTACCTGTTGCTAAAGAATAGTACCCAACAACACGTTTTTTATTTTTTTCACAGACCACAAATGTACGGGATGCACCTAAAAATTGGTTTTTTAAACCTCTTTGTTTTATCCAGTTATCTAATACATTTTCACTACTATAAAAATCAGCCACTTCATGTGAGTTTGATAACGGCTCAGGTGCTGTTACTTTTCCCATAATGGTTTTCTCATTAATAACTTTTCAAGAGCAGGGTCAATATCAACCGGCGCATCAATAATTTCTATAAATTCCGCATATTGAGCATCATTTAAATTAAAGGTTCTACGGTCTAAAATGACGTCTTCAGCAGCTTGGCATGCTGTCTCAAGAATAAAGTCAGTACGAGATTTATGGAGAATTTCAGCAGCAGTATCAATAAGTGCGCGTTGTGATTCTTTAGCGCGAATATTGAGTTGTACATCAGCTTTCATATCACGCCTCCTTGTATAGCAATTGATATACATTGATTGTAGAATAAACAAACAATATTAGCTACAAAAAAACCGATAAATTTTAATTCGAGGACTGCGATTAAAAATCAGTCGATTTAAATCTCAAGAAACCAGCTGTTGTAATATTAAAGTGATGCGATTAAACGTATCGCTAAAGACACGCTCTGTAAATACAGGTAATGCAGGCATAATCATAGATAATGCTAACATACCGATAGTCAGCGTAAGAGGGAAACCAACCACAAAGACAGAAAGCTGTGGTGTCATACGGTTTAGAATACCTAATGAAAGGTTAAGTACTAAAAGTAGGGTGATTAATGGCATGGCTAGCATCATACCGTTAATAAAGATTGTGCCACCACTTTGAACTAAAGTAAGAATACCTAAAGAGTTAAAAGTCTGATTTCCAATAGGAACAACATAGAACGTATCAACTAATATAGACAATAGCCATAAATGACCATCAAAGACCATAAATAACAGCATTGTTAGCATATTAAAAATACGTGCCAGAATAGGCATATTAGGGCCACCTGATGGATCAACGAAGGTGGCGAATGAAAGCCCCATTTGTAAACCAATCACTTCACCAGCATGACGAACAGACGCGAACGCCAACTGCATCGATAACCCTAGAATTGTGCCAATCAAAATTTGTTGCAACAACACCCAAAAAGCAATAAGCGAGAATAAAGGCACATGACTTTGCGGTAAGCCCGGTGCGACTAATGCGGTAATCAAAAAGGCGAGTGCAATGCGAAATTTTTTAGGTGTTTGCCTTTCACTAAATAGCGGTGCAGTGCTAAAAAGGGCGAGTATACGCACAAATGGCCAGAAAAAATCACTAATGTAGCCGTTAAGCATTTCACTGGTCAGGGTTATCATTGCTATTAACCAATCATCCCAGGAATGCCAGTAAATAAGTTATGCATATAATCTACAAGTAAACTTAACATCCAAGGGCCAGCAACTAAAATCGCGGCTAATACAGCAAGAATTTTCGGGATAAACGATAATGTCATTTCGTTTATCTGTGTTGCAGCTTGGAGCATACTGATCACAAGACCCGTCACCAGAGCGGACAATAAAAGAGGGCCTGCTAGTGATAAAGCGATTTTCATCGCTTCAGTACCTAGTGCTAAGACAGATTCTGGTGTCATGGGGTTACCTCTGCGCTAATTGAAAAAGCTTTGTGCAAGCGAGCCTAATATTAATTGCCAACCATCGACTAAAACAAAAAGCATAAGTTTAAATGGTAATGAAACTGTGGCAGGTGGCACCATCATCATACCTAGCGCCATCAACACACTGGCAACAACTAAGTCGATAATAAGAAAAGGAATAAAAATCATAAAACCGATTTGAAAGGCGGTTTTTAGCTCACTCGTAATATAAGCGGGAACCAAAATACGCATCGGTACACTTTCGCGAGTTTCAAATGCAGGTGCATCAGCAAGGCGAGCAAACAGCGCTAAGTCAGTTTCACGAGTTTGTTGCATCATAAACTGGCGCAAAGGTTTAGAGCCATTCTCTAAGGCTTGCTCAAAGGTAATTTGATCTTCAGTAAATGGCATATAGGCATCTTGATAAATTTTATCAAAAACCGGTGCCATAATGAAAAAGGTCATAAATAACGCCAAACCAAGAACGACTTGGTTTGGTGGTGCAGAAGGTGTACCTAAAGCATTACGTAATAATCCAAGGACAATAATAATGCGGGTAAAACTGGTCATCATCAGCAAAACAGCAGGAATAAACCCTAAAGCTGTAATGAAGATTAATGTTTGAACTGGTAATGACCAACTTTGGCCACCACCTGGTAAAGGCTGTGTAATAACACCCGGAAATTGGGCAAACGCACTGCTAGGTAACAAGATTAAAACCAGCACACTAGCGAAGAGACGCCAACGCTTTAATGCGTTAAAAAAAGTGACACACTGATGCATTATGAGTTGCCTTTATCTCGCTTTAGCGTTTTTTGTAATATTTGAGTAAACAATGGCGATGTTGGTGATGAGGTCGCTTCCTGCGAGGCTTTTTCAGGGATGGGTAATTTATGCAACAGATTTACCTGTGATGCGGTTACCCCTAATACAAGCCATTCCTGTTCAATCTCAACCACCACCACTCGTTCTTTCGCACCTAACGAACAACTTGCTTTGACACTCAGTTGTGCTGTTGTTCCTTTAAATGAACTACGGGTAAAGCCAAAACGGCGAAATAACCACATAGCAACAATAATAAGAACAATGATGCCCGCAAGTGCCGTGCTAACTTGAGCAAGACTTTGACCTACAGGCAACGGTTGTGTAGGTGTTTGAACAGTTTGTGTTGTAGCGGGTGCGGTAGTATTTACCGCACCTTGGCTGGAAAAGGAAGGAAGCTGTTCCATAGATTAACGGCTCAGACGACGCATACGTTCTGATGGTGTAATGATATCGGTAATACGAATACCGTATTTATCAGAAACAACCACAACTTCACCTTGAGCGATTAAATAACCATTGATAAGAATATCAAGAGGCTCACCTGCTAAACCATCCAGTGAAACGACAGAACCTTGTGACAGGCTCAGTAATTTTTTAATGGTCATTTTGGTGCGGCCTAACTCTACTGTTAATTTGACTGGAATATCCATAATCAAATTGATGTCAGAGAGATGATTCAGCGTATCGTCTTCAGGTAAAAGATGTTCAAATAGATCGGAACTATTATCCTGGCTTTTCCCAGTTTGCTGTTCCATTGCATCAGCCCACATATCCTCAGCCGATTGTGAATTATCAGTTGGGCGATTTGCATCACTCATTGGTTTGTTCCTCATCCAGAGCGTTTAAAACAGGGTTAATTAGGTGTTCAACACGAAGGGCATATTGCCCATTTACTGTACCGTATTGGCTTGTTAATACGGGCACACCATCAACATGTGCAATCAATCTTTCTGGTTTATCAATCGGGATAACATCCCCTTCTTTAAGTGTTAACACTTTTGATAAACGCAGTGGGATGTCAGTAAAGTTTGCGACCAGTTCAAGCTCTGAATGCTGAACTTGGTTGACTAAACTATCTAACCAAACCCCATCTTCTTGACGGACATTTTCAATTGGTGGATTGATCAGTCGTTCACGTAATGGTTCAATCATGGCAAACGGGATACAAATACTAAATTCCCCAACCATTGAGCCAATTTCTACCTGAAAAGGTGTCGTAACGACAATGTCATTCGGTGATGAGGTGATATTGGTAAATTTCACCTGCATTTCAGAACGAACATATTCCACCTGAATTTTGAATATGGAATCCCAAGCATCACGGTAGGCATCAAGTGCCAGTTTCAACATTTTGTTGATGATCCGCTGCTCTGTGTTGGTAAATTCACGTCCTTCCACAGGGATTGGAAAACGGCCATCACCACCAAACAGGTTATCTACCGCGATATAAACCAGATTTGGTTCAAAGGTAAATAATGCTGTTCCTCGTAACGGTTTTAAATGCACCAAGTTAAGGTTCGTTGGCACAGGTAAGTTACGAGCAAAGTCGTGATAAGGGTGAATTTTAACGCCACCAACAGTAATGTCAGGACTCCGACGGAGCATGTTAAACAGCCCCATACGGAATTGACGTGCAAAGCGTTCGTTAATAATTTCTAACGACTGTAAACGTTCTCGAACCACACGACGTTGCGTGTTGGGGTCATAAGGCTGAATATCCGGTTCATTCGGATCCTTCGCTATCGCAGGTTCCCTGTTCGCGCTTTTTTTGGCGTCGTCACCTGATGTGTCATCATTCAGCAGAGCATCAATCTCTGCCTGTGAAAGGATATTATCGCTCATAATGATTATCGCAGAATAAACGTGGTAAACAGTACATCGGAGAGGATCTGTTCAGATTCTCCCGGTACGAGAGTCGGTCTCAGCGTTTCTTTTACATCCGTCATTAGCTGGAGTTTTCCATTGTCTGTCGCGAGCTTATTAGCCTGTTGACGAGAAAGCAGTAATAACAAGCGGCTACGAACCTCTGGTAAATAATCATGTAGACGCTTACGAGTGTCTTCATTATGCAATCTTAATGTGATCCCTATGTAGAGCACTCTGTCTAAGTGTTCTTCGTCATCAATTAGATTTACCGTAAAGGGTTCTAATGACATAAAAACGGGTGCTGGTATAACTTTTTGCTGACTTGTGCCCGCTGAACCTGATTTAGCATGCTTCAATGCCCACCAACTATATCCACCGAATGCCGCTGCAATAATGGCGATCACCAATAAAACGATGATCAGAATTAAGCTATAGCTTTTACGTTCATTGCTGTAATTAGACATGGACAGTTAAATTCCTGTTTTGTAGTGGATACGTGTTCACTGTTGTGGACTTCCATATCCATCTAAATCAACCTTAATTATCCCGCTATTTCTGTTTTTTAATTGCAGAAACAGATAGGGAAAAAACCATTAACTCTTACGTTTATTGACATAGTGTGTCCTCCCAATACATTTGTATTAGGCGAAAATATCAACACCACCACGAGCAGATGCTAATTCTTGAGGCGTAAGGGTTATCTTTTGTAGTGCCGTTTCAGAGGCTAATTGCAGAGAATTACCCTCGCTTCCTTGATGATTATCGGCACCATCTCCACTAAATTGAGAGGAATCTGACATATTTTGTTGTTGCCAACTGTCATTAGTGTCGCTAGACACTTGACTCTGCGTGAGCTGGATCCCATTTTCAGAGAGGGCTTGACGCAATTGATGCATGGCATTTTCTAATACAGAACGAACTTGTCCGCTTTGTGAAGCAAGGTGCAACTGTGCTTGCCCATCTTCTATTTTCATGCGGATATGCAATGAACCTAGCTCTTCAGGGTGTAAACGTAGCTCTGCCTTTTGTAAGCCATTACGGCTAAACATCACAATTTGTTGATTAAGTTGCTGTTGCCACTCTTGTGTTCCTACTTGTGCATTTAATACCGGTGTTGCCATCGGTGAAAATTGCATTTGTGGTTGTGTTGATGAGTGAGCATGACCTGTAATACTCTGTGAAGCCAAAGAAGAAGAGGTAGAAAGGGTGTTGTGAAGATCGGTTTCTACAACACGATTACCTGCCACCATTTGCTGAGCAACATTGTCCGCTAATTTTGCATTTGCAACTTGTTTATCGCCGTTTAGTAATGCATTCACTTTTTCTGCTGTTGGCGTTAAAAGTGTTGCGATGCTATCTCCTTTTTTCGCAGAAGTTTTTTCTGTTTGATTAGCACCGACACGTGTACTTTCTGTCGTTAATGTCGCTGTCTCTGGACGTAGCTGAGTTAACAAGGACTTTTCATCTGATTTTGATAGATTAAGCTTGTCGGTAAGGTTGAAGTCCGACATATCGTTATCTTTTGAAATAGTACGTGCTAATGAAGCTAAACCTTCATCCTGTTTAACTGATTGATGCTGTTGTAATGCTTGAGTCAGTTGTTCAGAGGGAAGGGTAAGACGCTTTAATCCAGATAGTCCTGCTAACTGAACAGGAAGTTCAGCAGCTAGCTCTTCTGCTGACATTAATAAAGAAGGGGTCTTATTTTCAACAATAGCTGCAAATTGTTCATTATCCGGCAAAGTAAGAGTCAATTGAGATTTCTCAAGAGATGACTCTTCTATCACATTGGGTTCTGTAGTGACAGACGCAAGATGACTACCGTCTTCTTTTGTTTTGTCTTCATCAGAGTGTGAATGTGCTTTGTTTTCTTTCGTTGAAGGGTTTGTGATATTAGCTGTCTTTTTATCACTCTGTGCGTTTTGAGGTTGAGAGCCCAAAAGCTGAGCAAATGTCGGGGCATTATCACCGGGCTGACTATTTGAAGCGGATGTCGTTCCCGGAGAGGCTGCAGCGACATCCATGGTCAGAAGCGTTATCTCCATCAAGTTGTTCTCCGTAAAGTACTACGCTGTGCGTACTCGTCCATTTGTTTCTGTTCAATACGATCAAGATGTCGCTTACGGCTATCTTCAGCGCGTTGCTCCAAAGTCTCAAATGCATTGAGTCGTTGCTGTTTTTCTCTCCATTGTTCAGTTGCAAGATCAAGTTGCGCCTGCCAATGTTGAAGTTGTTGTTTATGTTGTTCGATAGTCAATTCGAGCGTTTTGAGAAATTGTTGGTAGTTTTGCCACGATGCTGACGACATCCCCCCTAAATTTAACGTTTCATTTAGACGTACACGGTATTCATCCTGATACCCAATCAACATATTGAGTTGCTGTTCCATTTGTTGATGACTCTGCCGGACCTGAGCCAGTTGAATAGCGGCTTGTTCAGCCGCTGTCTGTGCCAGTTCTCTCAGTGTCACTAAAGGTGACTGCTCCCGCATTGGAACCCTCTTTACTTTCTCTGATTATGTTCAGAATTAGTTTACTGTGATCAGTTGATTAAGTTGCTCACATGCACTTTGATAACTGCATTGCTCTTGGATATCTTGTTGTAAGAACTTCGCTAGGGACGGATAAAGAGCAATGGCTTTATCAAGCATAGGATCACTACCCGCAGCATAAGCACCTACGTTAATTAAATCGCGGTTACGTTGATAACTCGATAAAAGCTGTTTAAACACTTGCACACGACGATAATGTGTTTTATCAATCAGTGACGTCATTGCACGGCTAATAGACGCTTCGATATCGATAGCAGGGTAGTGCCCAGATTCTGCAAGAGAACGCGAAAGCACAATATGACCATCTAAAATCGCACGCGCGGAGTCTGCAATTGGATCTTGCTGATCATCGCCTTCTGTTAAAACAGTATAGAAAGCCGTGATAGAGCCACCACCATCAACGCCATTTCCCGCACGTTCAACCAGTGCTGGTAATTTTGCAAAGACAGAAGGTGGATAGCCTTTGGTTGCAGGCGGTTCGCCTACTGCAAGGGCAATTTCACGTTGTGCCATACTGTAACGTGTAAGTGAATCCATAATCAGTAAGACGTGTTTTCCACGATCACGAAAATCTTCGGCAATACGTGTTGCATAAGAAGCACCTTGCATACGAAGAAGTGGTGATACGTCAGCAGGTGCTGCCACAACCACAGAGCGCGCTAAGCCTTCAGTACCGAGAATATTTTCGATAAAGTCTTTAACTTCACGTCCACGTTCACCAATTAATCCAACAACAATCACATCAGCCTGAGTAAAACGCGCCATCATGCCTAATAGCACACTCTTACCTACACCAGAGCCTGCAAAAAGCCCCATACGCTGACCACGACCCACAGTTAACAGTGAGTTGATTGCACGCACGCCCACATCCAATACATCGGTAATTGGAGTACGTTGTAACGGGTTGATAGGCGGTGTAATTAGTGGTGCGCGATAATCGGTATCTGGTGGTGGTAAACCATCTAAAGGATAACCCGAGCCATCTAAAACACGTCCTAATAGCGCATCTCCAAGAGGCAACTGGCGACCTTCATTTTCACCACCCGGAGTGGCCTGTGCATAAACACGGGCACCCGGTGTTAATCCCTCGACTTCCTGTAAAGGCATTAACAACATTTGGCTACCGTTGAACCCAACGACTTCACTTTCAACTTCTTCAACAGTTTTACCAATGGTACGTTCTATTAAACACGTAGAGCCAAGGGGCATAACAAGCCCCTTAGCTTCCATGACTAAACCTGTTGCTCTGGTTAAACGACCATATTGACGTACACGCGGAATTTTATTTAAACGCGCTTCTGCATCACTGAGTTTTTCTAACCAACGCCCCAATCTTGCTGTCATTACAACGCCTCCGGAGCAGCAAGACGACAAAGCTCATGCCAACGAGTTGCAATCGTGGCATCGAGATCGCCATCATTTGTCACAACACGACATCCACCAACATGAATACTGTTATCGGCAACCACTTTCCAACCATGAGCAGAAAGTGAATCACCCAGATCTTTTTCAATCTGTGGAATATGTTTTGGGTTAACTCTTAACTGTGGGTTGTTTGAGAACATTTGTTCCTGTTGCAACATTAAGGTGATTTGCGCCAGTAATGCAGAACCATCACAAACGGCAGGCTGACCTAAAACTTCTTTTGCCGCTGTGAGGGCGATTTGCATTAAACGTGAAGCAATAACACTGTCTAACCCATTTAAAGAGTGCCTAAACTCAGCCAACAATCCTTGCCATTCATTAATTAATGGTGATTGTTGAGCAATGCCTTGGCGAATACCTTCTTCAATACCTGATTGTAATCCAGCCTGATAGCCTTCCTGATAACCCTGGTTTTTCCCTGCCTCAAAGCCTTCAGCGTGGCCCAATTTCTGGGCCTTGTCTTTCATGTCATCAAGCATATTAATTTGCTCAAGGACTTTCTGTTGCTGAACGACTTCTTTTTCCTGTTTTTCGACTTCCTTTTCGTCTTCTGTCGTTTCCTCGACCGTTAATGCCCAATCAGTGAGTTCTTTTGGAACCCAAGGCTTCCAGTTAGTATCAGTATGTTTATCAGACATAGGTATCGTCTCCTCCATGAAGAACAACCTCTCCAGTCTCTGCTAATTTGCGTACCACAAGCAGAATAGCTTTCTGCTCTGCTTCCACTTGAGACATACGGACAGGGCCGCGAGAATTCAAGTCATCACGCATGATCTCAGCAGCACGTTGCGACATATTGTTGAGGAAGTGATCGCGCAGCTCTTGATCGCATCCTTTCAATGCCACAACCAGGGAGTCGGATTCCACTTCCTGTAGAATGCGCTGGATAGAGCGGTTGTCGATATCGATAAGGTTTTCGAATAGGAACATTTCGTCGATAATTTTTTGTGCCAATTCGCCGTCGTAATCGCGAACCGCAGTAATGACGTTCTCTTCCTGCTGGCTCTTCATTAAGTTGATGATTTCAGCAGCAGTACGAACACCACCCATTTTACTGCGTTTGAGGTTTTGGCCATCAAGCAGATTATTCAGTACTTCAGTTAACTCTGCTAATGCTGACGGCTGAACACCACCAAATGTTGCGATACGTAACATCACGTCATTACGTAATTTCTCATCAAACAGGGCAAGAATATCTGCCGCTTGACCCCGTTTAAGGTGAACCAAGATAGTTGCGATAATCTGCGGATGTTCGTCGCGGATAATATCGGCAGCCATTTGTGGTTCCATAAAGTTAAGTGTCTCGATACCCGTTGTTGTTTCACGAGTTTCTGAGATCTCATCTAATAGATTATTCGCACGTTCTTCACCCAAGGCTTTAACCAGAACAGAGCGTAAATAATCGTTCGCATTGACGTTCAATGCTGCGTATTGAACTGCGTCTTCTTCAAAGCTTGCCATAACATCAATCAATTGCTGATTTGAGATATGACGCATTGATGACATTGCAATACTCAGCTGTTGAACTTCGCGTGTACTTAGATGTTTAAATACTTCCGCCGCACGGTCTTCACCGAGTGTTAGTAACATAACGGCGCTTTTTTCGGTTCCAGTTAAGTTATTACTCATTGCTCTTTACTCATCCATTGACGAATTACCATTGCGACGACACGAGGATCTTTCTCTGCCATCTCACGGATACGTTGGCTCTGCAATTCGGCACTCACACGTTTACGTGCTTGTTTACGTCTTGCTTCGTCATCTAATTCTGCTTCATCAACATCATCTTTAACTTGTAGCTTGGTTTTCAGTACAGCTTTCTGTGCAGCAATTTCAGCTTCACGGCGTTTTTCAAGCTGTGGTTTCACCAGTTTGCGCCATAAGATCCATGCGATGATGACAAGTAATAACCAGCGACCTAAGTCTAATGCTTTCGCCAGAATCTCTGGATTTTCCCATACAGGAACGGTGATCACTTTCTCTTCAGTATCGTTGAACTGTGAGTTCACGACACTTAACGAGTCACCACGTTCTTGGGAATAGCCCATCGCTTCACGAACAAGCCCTTCAATTTGCTGAATTTGTTCATCAGTTAGTGGAACAAGTTTAGTTTCAACAATAGGCTCTTCACCTTCAGCCGCTTCTTTCTTATCTTCAACTGTTTTGTAGTTCACAATAACAGCGACAGAAAGACGCTCAACGTTACCTACTGGACGTTTGATATGGCGAATTCGGCGATCAACTTCATAGTTGGTCGTTTCATCTAAACGGCTATTGCTGTTTGGATTACGCGTTAATGTGCGATTTGTACCCGTACCCGTTGCATTGGCGTCATCTGTTTTCTCACCTTCTTGCGCTTTTGGTGCTTCAATAGGCGCTTGAGGTGGGGCAACAGGCTGATTAGATAATGCACCAGGAACACCGCCAGCTAACATGCCTCCATTTTGCTCACTTTGGCTCAACTGTTTTGAACGTACAGCGGCTTGGTTTGGTGGCTGATTTGGTTTGTACTCTTCTGCTGTTTCTTCGGTATGAGAGAAATCAACTTGAGCCGTCACCTGTGCATGAACGTTTCCACGACCTACAATTGGGCTTAATAACGTTTCAATGCGTTGCTGGTAACGATTTTCTAGCTCTTGAACATATTTCAATTGGGTAGAGTTAAGGTCACGACCCATTGCATCAGGCTGTGTCAATAATTTACCGCTTTGATCAACGATGGTCACACTGCTGTCAGGCATGCCCGCAACACTGCTCGCAACGATATGCACGATGGCATTAATTTGACCTTCATCCAGCGCTCTACCCTGTAAAAGACCCACCGTAACGGATGCAGAAGGGGATTTCTGTTCACGAACAAAAAGAGATGGCTTTGGTAGTGCTAAATGAACACGAGCATTTTGTACAGGACCTAATGTCTCGATAGTGCGAGCAAGCTCACCTTCAAGTGCACGTTGATAGTTAATTTGTTCACTAAATTGGCTGATCCCGAACTTTTCTTTATCTAACAGTTCAAAACCGGCAGCACCGCCTTTTGGAAGTCCCGCTTGCGCGAGTTTCAGGCGTAATTCATGAACCTGATTGTCAGGCACCATAATCGCCGCGCCATTTTGTGACAAGCGATAAGGTACATTCATCTGTGTTAACTGTGTGACAATTTCGCCACCGTCTTTATCGCTAAGATTACTATAAAGCACTTTATAATCAGGGCTTTGTAACCATAAAAATGCAGCAACAAAAATGGCAATAGCCGCCGAACCCGCAATGATGAGCGGAATTTTCGGATCGGCTTTTATCCGGTTAATAATGGCGTTAAAACCCTTATTCTGGTTCACAACGTCGGTTTTTTCGGCATTCATAGACAATCCTTGCCTTGTAGTTCGGGATGAATACTAAAAGCGTGGCGTAACAAAACAGACTCCCCTTACGCAAATAAATAAACCTACTCTCAGGTGTCTCATTATTGGCCTTTTGCGTTTCATTTAATGGCGTAATTAGCCCTTAACTTTTGCGTTAATTACTCGCTTTGGAATGAAGCCCCTGTGTTAGGGTATAACTCGGTAAGCGTGTTGGTTCACTTCCTTACTATGACATTGATTCAGTAATTGAATTAGATGATTAACGCAGAGGTTTATATGTCAATTCCAGCTATTGAAAGTGTTCTGGATAAAATGCAAATCCAGACTTTGCAAGCATCCAATATTGCGAAACCCCAGCCAGTACAAGCAGGGTTTGCAACTCAGCTTGTTCAAGCCGTGGGTAAAATTAATGAAACTCGAATGAATGCAACCAACAAAGTTCAAGCGTTTACTTTAGGTACACCCGGTGTTGAGTTAAACGATGTAATGGTGGATATGCAAAAATCCAGTATCTCATTACAAATGGGCGTACAAGTACGTAATAAGCTGGTAGCCGCTTATCAAGAAATAATGAGTATGCAGGTGTGATAGGGTTAACTATTTGATATAAATCGAATGTTATCTTTATTGTGACTCGATGGGGACACATAGGGGACAGAATCATTCAATTTTTGGTTTAATAGCGATATTTGGTCTTGATCGTTCTCAGGCATCCAAGCTCCATAAACATCGTGTACCATTTTTGATGACGAGTGCCCCATCTGTGTTGCAATGAATGCAGGATTCGCTCCAGCAGATAACATCCAGCAAGCATAGGTGTGTCTTGTTTGATATGACTTTCTGTGCCTAACACCAGATCTTCTAATTAATGATCTCCATATTTGCGAGAAGCCTCCTGGTGAATAAAATTTAGTAATAACGCCATTCACACTAACAATGGATGGTTGAAAAACAAATGTGCATGAGTCAGTTCGATATTTATTAAACTCACGAGTTTTTACTTTAACGTCAATTGGAGTTGTCATCTTTGTATATAGAGACTGATCCTTTAGGCAGTTAAAGGCTGGCTCTAATAAGCTAATTACCCTATCAGTGCTAGCACCTGTTTTTGGGTATGAAAAGTCGGAAGGACCACAAACATTCCTTCTAACCATTATTGTTTTTTTAACTAAGTCTATATCCTCCCATGCTAATCCTGTTAGCTCACCAGGTCTTAACCCTGTATATACAGATAGAATGAGCATGTTTCTAGATTGATTATTCTGACATGCTAGTAACAGCCTTTTGAACTCATCCTCATTCAGAGGATCAGGAATAGGCTTTTCTTTTTTCAGATAGCCACAGTCAACAGTAATATCATCGTTAATATATTTGTTTCTATAAGCAAATCTAAATAATGATAAAAGCATTCGCATATAGTTATTTACAGTAGCAACACTTCTACCATCATCTCGTGTTGGTCTATATTTGTTAGGTAACTGATGATCTGTAAGTAACTTATTTCTAATTCTTAGCAAATCAGAAGGAGTGTATGTTGAAATACTTTTCTTGCAATTAACAAACTGCATTAGTGAGCGAGAAATAGAGTCATAGCGACGCAATGTGCTTGTTGCTATCTCTGTTTTCTTCAACTCCATATACAAATCAACAAGTTCTATGAAGTTAATATCCTTTGAATATGAAGAGCTTCTTTTGTCATCTGGAAACTCATCATCAAAAACAAATGTCCCCATTTTTATCTTGTAAACAATAGAGGCCCTATATTCACCAGCAATTTTTCTATTCTTCGCTGTATCTGGCATAGCCAGCCATTTCCTGATCCTCTTTCCTTTATAAACGAAATTTATCCTGAGGGAGCCATTATGCAGCTCAACCCCAGTCGGATATTTAATCATTACATCACCTCGGTTGTTTCTTTATTTGTCTCTCAATCCATGTGTTGATTGCCTGATGATTGTACATGCATTCTGAGTTTGGCTTTGGCTCTCCTTCTGGCGATACGTGAATATATTCTCTTCCAATTGCCCATGAGCTTTCCCTAGCTCGCTTTATTGTTCCCGGTTTCATTCCTGTGATAGCAACTAAAACCGTTTCTGTCACCCATTTATTTGGCATCAACTGAGTTAAGTCATCCATCTTTCTCTTCCTTTTGCAGATTTCTGATGTATTGGCACATAACATCTTTGGTGTTGTACTTTGTGTGATTTAGAGGCTTAAACTTTGGTGTGTATTTATCGAGGATCTGAGTGGTTAGTTTGTCGTTTGGTATTCCATGGCTTCTTAGTTCGATTAAGCATTCCTTTGCTATTTGCCGTCGTGCATTTTCTAATGCAATACTATCCATTCTTCCGTTTATGTTGTTCATGGTCATCACCACAATCTTTACTGCAATATGCACTATTAGGTGAGACAGGTTCTTCGTGACACCAAATGCACATTCCGTTATATGATTTAATTGCAGGTTTGCGATTTAATAATGAGGCTTGAATATGTAATTGTTCTAATTCGTTTGCTGAGTCGATAATATCCATAATTTACCTTTATATTAATTGAATGCTTTCTTCTGCTTGGTCGCCATACACATCCCAATCACCGTATTTCTCTCGTGCAAATAATTCGAGTCTAGGAACATCTCCATATAATTCCTCTAAGCGATGATGGACTTCCTTCGGTTTCTCGCTGTGTTCACCTAAGCATGAATAAATAACTTGCCTGACACTTGCAGACTTACGAGGTAATCCATTACCTCTTGTGGCTATTAAACACATTTCGACATTTTGACGAGTATAATTACCGCAATTAATCTTCGTCTCATTGTTTAATATTTCCATAAAATCGAAAAAGTCTTCGGGCGGTTTTTTGTTTATTCTATCTCCTGCATTTTTATTTAATTTCACCCATGCGAAACCGAACATATTTTTAACTTTAAAACCCCATGCTTCGGCTAATTTAATTGCTTCGAGTGCAAAGTTGCCTGTGTACCACATAAACAGTACGGCATTTTTAGAGGAGTGTTTTTCTATTGGTAATCGGGAGAGGGAATATAAGTCGGTAGTGTTGTAATGATTATCTGCTGCGCCATTGGAAACTTTGTTATTGTAAGACCAAGGAGGATCGCACAATATCAAG
Source organism: Proteus sp. FZP2095 (assembly GCF_023701425.1). NCBI lineage: Bacteria > Pseudomonadati > Pseudomonadota > Gammaproteobacteria > Enterobacterales > Morganellaceae > Proteus > Proteus sp. FZP2095. Next base: position 1,388,260 of record NZ_JAMQBJ010000001.1, on the reverse strand, counting down.
TCATACTTTTTCATTCTCCGCATCCTTGATTAATAGAAATAATTCCATAGCCTTGCGATAAAAATTATCATTGTAGTTTTCCAGACCATTCCACACACTTAACTCTGGGTATTTAGCACAACCAACATCCCATGCTATTCCATCATGAGTTATAGATATGAAATTATCTTTAATAATCGGCATTGCGTCAGTAGGGTTATTACAGGGATTAAATTCAATCCAGTTTGCTCCATCACCATAGAAAACTTTATTACTATGTAAGTTCGTGTCTTCATGTTCTATTTTCGCAGCAACAAAGACGCGCTTATTAATCTCGAAGTCAGATAGTTCGGTGTATTTATTCATTGATTAATCCTTAACAGTTATTTTGTAATTACCCGCATGTGATTTCTTCCCGTACGCCGTTTTCCCATCACCAGTAGCCACGGCTAATGCATTAACATCTGGCTTATTACTGATAATTGTTTTTGCTGCTTCAAGAGCAAATAAATACTCATTATCTTTACATTCAATTGTTATTTTCACGAATTACCTCTCCACAAATAACCTCAACATTCTTAACTGACATTAAATATTCAGCGCGTTTATTGCATTCCGATTGCGTGTATATATCTTCCGTTACAGGCACAGCAGAACCCTGTATTAGCATGAGCAATACATATCCGATTATTTGCATGGTTATTTATTTAGAATGTTTAATTAAAGTTTCTTTAATCCAATTTTCAGCTTCATCATCGCATGACAAAACACTATCCATCATTAATTCAATATCGATAGCTTCCTTTGCAACGTGAGATAATTGGGCCATGATATAAGCGAACTGCTTCTCATCACACTCTATAAAGTTAGCTCTGTATGCGCTAATTAAATGATTGCTAGCATATAGAATTCCTGATTTCATTTGCTCTCTGTTATATTCATTATTCATCTTTTATTTTCACTCCATTGCTGATTAAGCTGTGTCTTATGGCTGTTGATAACGCTGAACGTAAGCATTGACACCCTTGATATTTAATAGCCGTATCTCTTGCGGTATTAACAAGCTCTCTTAGTTGATGATGTTTAATTTCTGGCTCAGCACTTTCGCGCGATGCTTCCCACACCATCCACATGACAGGGATAATACCTTTTACCCAAGGGTAATCACCTTTACTTATAAATGCTTCAAATTGCTGCCTTGATTTATCCATCAATCCACCTTAATCTTCTGTCTTCACATACCAATCAACAAGATTATCAATTGCAGTATTTACATATCCTGATTGTTCTTCTTCGGTTAATTTATCCCATTCGTCCTCAGTAATACCCAGCCCACATTCAGAGTCAGATCCAACCTTGTTTGTTCTTGCAACTAAAACTATCTGCTTACTCATATTCATTCCACCTTGTTTGCTGAGAATACTGGGTCAAACTCACGCTCAACTTCAAACGTGCCAAGATATTGGTCATCAATCCATAACATGAATAACAACGGCCATTTATCTTCCCATCCGTCACAATCAGCGTGATAATATTCTGCACATGCTTCAATGCATGAATCTAGATCATCATCAGCACTGAAATTATGATCATCTGGTAATTCATATCGGAGGTTGTTAGTAATTTTTGATGGGTTTTCGTCTTTTCTTCTTGTTGTATAAAATTGAACTATTGCCATTATTCATTCCTCTTATTGCATCCCTGCGAGTTGTCGTCATCAATCAGTTCAGCCTTTAGCTTCATGATCTTTCCATCTTCTCTATGCCAATTTATTTCCCCGACTTCAGCAATTACTAATTGCCAGACCATTTGTGCGGCTTCATTTGTCACGTCTCTTTCATCGTTACCAACTCTGACCAAGAGACCATCGCCGACGACTTTCATTTTTGCTAAGCTTATTTTTTTAGTTAAAGGTGAGAAGCCCAGTCTTAATCTAGCGGTATTCGCCATTATTGAATCCTCTTTTGTTTAGTTGTTGGAGACATCTATCTCCTGTTTGCATCCTTGCACTGAGTAATGGTTATATCCTTTGGTTAAATCACATAAATAGCGTGGCGTGGGTAGGGGAGTCCGATAGGAGCGAACGGAATATCATCTGATAAATCCATTGGTGGCTCAGGGTATTGTGGAGTTTGTTGTTTAGGCTGTTGCGGTTGCTGAGGTTGTCCCCATCCTTGAGGCTGTGGTTTCTGGCTTCCTGCCTGATTACCACCGTTACCGCCCAGCATCTGCATTGTTCCACCGACATTTACCACTACTTCTGTTGTGTATCGGTCTTGCCCGCTTTGGTCTTGCCATTTTCTGGTTTGCAGTGAGCCCTCGATATATACCTGGCTTCCTTTTCTCAGATATTCACCTGCAATTTCCGCTAACTTTCCGAAGATGCATACTCGATGCCACTCGGTTTTTTCTTTCATTTCACCAGTTTGTTTATCTCGCCACGATTCCGATGTGGCTAGTGTGAGATTTGCTACTGCGCCACCACTCGGCATATAGCGGATTTCTGGATCCTGCCCTAAGTGACCAATGAGGATTACCTTGTTTACTCCTTTACTTGCCATATACACTCCATTGATTGCCAAATTGAATGCCTAACTTGTTTAACCCCTGATCCATTACTTCGATGAACTCAGGCACTAACTCGTCGAATTCTTTCATCATTTTTTCGTCACGCTCAACAGGGAAATATGCGATTTCTTTCCCTGCCGGCATGCGTGGGTCAAAATTTGCAAAGTGCCAGATATCCTTACCTGTAACCCACATGGAATATTGAACTTGAGCCACATATTCCTTTTTCATTGCATTGATTCCATTCAATGCCAAGTCTATAAATACGTCCGTGTTATTAGGGCATTTAAGCTCCAATCCTGAGCCATCACTGCAAATGCCATCTGGTGAGCAAGCCATCCGTAGTTGCTCATCTTTGAATATTATTGGCACTTCCTTTGCCGTTAATCCGGTGTAAAACTCGAATGTCATCCTTGCTTCTAATTCATAGTTTTTACCCCATTCCAGCGTCCTTGCTGATACCTCCTTGTAAACACTCGTACAGACTTCACCAATAAGGGTGTTTAAATATGTTTTCTTTGTGTCTGTCCATTTTGTTCCTGATCTTGGCTTAGAGATAACCTTCCATGCCTCAGAGGCAGTTACTACGCCGAGCCTTGCTTGTAACCAGATATCGCTACCTTGTTCAATGTTGGATATTGGTCCAAATATATCCTCGAACGCACTTTCCCATGGTCTACTCATATTTTGGAACCTTCCTACAGCCATTTCTTGGTGGTACTTTTTTGCCTCTATTTATATATCCGTTACACCATTTATAAATAGTTGCTGGCTTCACCTTGAAATGATTGGATGCTGAATAGCAGCTATCGAACACCAAATCGCCAATATGCCAGTAGAATGAGTTAGACCTATTCATTGCTTGCTCTGATACGGTAGCCCATCTGCAATTTTCTTTAGAGTAAGGGCCATTGTTATCTATTCTGTCTAGTTGGTGATTTCTTGATGGTGGGTTACCCATGTCATTAAAAAAAGCTTTGAAATCAAGCCATTCTTTGCTTATTCCTCTGGCATGGTATTTTTCATAGTCTTTATTATTTTTGTTTGTGCATCTGTTTTTCATTCCTACCCATATTTTGTATATCCTCGTATTTCTATATCCATGGGTTTTGTTTCTTCCGACTAAGCATCCGCAGCTCTTAATTCCAGATGACTTTAGTGAGTTAGCCGCTCTTAAGCAGGTGTTTCCGCACTTACATGAGCAAATGTAAACCCGCCTGCCATCTTTCATATGGGAGAATTTACACACTGTTAGGAGTCCAAATATTTCTCCTTCTTGTAATTGCTTTGCATACATAGAGTCACCTTTATTTGCTTAGAATGATGTCATTACTAATCATTTTCCTTCTGCCTTTTTCCTTAGCATGTCGATAATGGTATTGGCTTCAAATGCGGTTAATTGCTCTGGATGGGATATTTGATGGTTGAATTTTTTACTAATGAATGCGAAAAATGCGTCACTCCACTCGCCATTAACTTTAAGCATCAAATCCGTGATAGCCTTTAATTGATCCTCACTTGCTGGCGTTATGTCCTTTGGTTCTTGTTGCTCATTTCCAAAATCAATACCTTCTCCAGCCTCAGTATTAATATAGTCAATAGCCTTATCTAGGCGCTCTCTACGAGGCCAGTATTTGGCTGCTTGTTTTACTACTGTTTTTAGGATCATCTGCTCTTCGTCAGTTACCCAAGGACACGATTTTTTCTTTGATATCCAAGCTTTCCATGCTGATGAACGGTCACGTATTGCGTAAATATCAGCAATAGCCATTGTGTGAGTTAGATAATCTCCATCTTCTGTTTTTACTACCGTGTAAGCTCCGACAATCTCACCTCTCTGTTCCTGAGTGGCAAAGGCGTTGTATTCGTGGCGGGGTGCGGTATCTATTGATGTGAGCTGGAAATTATCATTTTGTCGAACAATGCTTGATTGACACCACTTAATAGCCTGTGATTGTTGAGCAATATGCATCAAGCCCATATAGCTAATATCGAGACATACTTTCTTATCTCTAGGAACTAGATAAGCCAGTTTTTGCGCTGGATTTAAACTAATTCCGATAGCTGATACATTCATGATCGCACTACGAACTGAAACAAGATTATTAACTGCAACATTTGCCAGATAATCATTGTTCGCGAATATTTGCATGGCAAATTCAGATTCCCTTTTGAATGCAATGCTTGGCTCGCTACACACTTGTTCGAACTCATTTTTAAGAGGATTTACAACCTCATATATTTTTTGAACTGCATTTGTCACGACATCCTCCTGCGTTCTTGATAGTTCTTTAACTCCTTGTAAAGACTATCAATAGTCATATCGAAAACGCTGTCACTCCATTGACTGGTAATATCCTTTGGTAATCCATCAACCACATTAAATGCGACATTGCTTAACTCAGCGTCCTTTGCATCAATCCATGATGCTTCTTCTTGTTTGCGTTCTTCCCTTGCGTCAAGTTCATGGTAAGGATTCACGCAACCCTCCTGAAATACAACTCATTGAGTATCTTTGCGACTACCTCCCCTCGTCCTGAGAGATGAATAGCTGCTGCGAGTGACTTTGCGTCATACTGATTAATGATGTAATCAACGACTTCTGACGGCTCTGGTTGGTAATATTGAGTAAGTTCTCTGAATGATTCGGTTTCAATGCGGACATCGTTAAGATTCTGAAAGGCTATTTCCGTGCCATTATTTCTGTTTCTACTGGTCATATCTGCATAGGTGTAACGTATAGTCAGTGACATATTTTCCCCCGTAAGCCATCTTCTGTAGTTGACTCGCCAACCGCCAGACATCCTTGTTATTAGTTGAGACGGCTATCCTCGCCGCCTGACGTGCGAGTTGTAAAAAAGGCGTAGTGATACGCACCGCCATGCAATCACGCATAGTGATGTAATATTCTGATTTCATTGTTACCTCGCTAGGTGAGCGATAGGGTGGTTATCTGGTGTTTGTGCGGTGGGTATTAGTAGTTCATTGTCATGTGAGGGATTTGTTTACTTGCAACTAGCTTAATAAATTCAGTTGCTAATTTTTCATCAAATCCGTTACTTACTAATGCCTGTAAGGTTTCTTGGTTATACTTGCGACGATGCTCCTTATCAGCCTGACGTTTAGCCTCTTCTTGACGCTTACGTTCTTCTTCTGCTAATCGTGCTTGTTCTGCTTCCTGCGCTTTCTTACGCTCAGCTTCGATAGCTAATTGCTTCTCACGTTCAGCTCGTTCCTGAGCTTCTTTAGCATCACGCTCTGCCTTTTCCTTGGCTTCTTTCGCTGCTTGCTCTGCACGTTGAATAGCTTCCTGCTTTTCACGCTCAGCGCGTTCGGCAACCTCTTTTGCTTCACGCTCGCGCCGTGCTGCCGCTTCAATTTCTTGCTGTGCTTTACGTTCAGCTTCAAGTCTTGCTTGCTCCGCAGCTTGTCGCTTCATTTCTTCTTCACGAGCAATGCGCTGGCGTTCTTCTTCGGCTTTGCGTAAATCAAACAACTCGTTCATTTGCAGAGCTTCTTCGTGGTCAAGCTCGATTTGCTTCTTAAGTGCTTTAGCTTCTTCACGAGATTTTTCTTGCGCCTCCCACTCTGTTAGTGGCTTGCGAATGCCATTACTCAGTGAGTCAAGTTCGTCTCGAAATAGCTTACGTGCGGCATCTACTTTCTTAGGTAATTCTTTCAGGTCATCAACAACCAGCTTGCCAGCCTTATCAATAGCTGTTTTTGTTTGAGTTACTTTGTATGCCAGAGAAGCGAATGCTTTTCGGTTTTTAGCCACAGATAAATCACTATCGAGTTCTTTTCGCTCTTCTTCTGCAAGAGATTTAATGTGCTCTAGCATCTGATTTACTTTTTCTGGTGCCGTAAACAAATCTAGCGCCGTAGCTTGTTCAATTACGACTAATTCATTTGCCATTTTCTATGTTCCTTATGTGCATATTCCTCACTATTAATAGCGATATGAATGATTAAGTGGTGGGTTACTGCTGGCCGAGGGTTGTCATACTCCCTCCGTTATTAACTAAATACGCATTGGCATAATCAATACCGATACTGGCTTGTAAGGATTGAATATGTCGCAAATGATAGCATCTTGACCTGTTTTGAATTGAAGTTCGATAGCTGGCATTTTAGGGTTAACATACTTTGCTATCTTCTGTAATTTGGCGAGAAATGAAACGTTAATACCTATTTTGAATGGTAAGTTTTCTTTCATTTTTCTTGTTTTTTCGATTAGCTTGTCGATGTGTGGGAAGCGCCCGTCGATAACACTACACATTGAAACACCTATTAGCGTATTTTTATCTGAAAACAGCCTAACAATTCCGTCATCAGTATCGAAAATTGCATAATCGAATTGCTTAGTTGGTAATTTACCCACTGACAAAATAACTTCATTTTCAATTTCGTTATCGTGTTCGCCGTATGCCAGCATGTGACCATCTGTGCCAGCCACTTTACCGTTAGGAAGAAAGCAGATTCCGCAAATAGAGTAGCGGACATCTCCTATTGCCATGCACTCCATAACAGCGAGTAGAGTGCCTCTATCTATCTTTAACTCCATCTCTATCTCCTATCTATTAATCAACTCACCACAGCCCACAGAATGGACTGTAATTAGTTAACTCATTACGAACCACTCACGTGCATGACGACGCGCCATAAGTGCCAGCTCTAACCAAGCCTTACGTAACTCAGGATATTCCTTATCCTCTTTAGCCCAAGACATGTACTTACGCTGAGACTGCTTGCAGTCGATTATTAATTCTTGCTGAAATGTCACATCTAAACCTGCCATATCTAAACCCTCGCCGTAACCCCGAACTCACTGCTCGGCTTATTTTTCAGTTTTAATGTTTTACGTGTATCTGGTGCTGATTTAAGACTTAACACCAAGCTTGCCAGCACATCTGTTTCATCGACTGGCTTAATGATTGAATCCCATATTTCCTCAGTAGTGCGACCACGGTTAGCTTTTTCTAAAGCCTTACGCGCCATTAATTCACCTCTAGCGATATAACGACGCATCTTTGAATTTGTCTTACCAGTGCGCGGTAAGTAAGTAATTTGAGCCATAATTTACCCTCGGTTAGTAAGTATTGGTGATTGGTGGTAGGTGCTGATCTCCTACTTGTGAACAATCCCAGCTACTTTACTGGTTGCCCACGCCTGCTAGCATTCAGCTGCTAATCAGCCTTAGCATTCACCAATCCCAATACTCACTTGGAGTTTTGAAACTTTCCCACAATGGCGGGAGTTAATTTGTAAAAGAGCGAACATCCTGTTTATCTATGGCTCCTTGCCTTCGATGTGATTAACTATACAAGCATTGCTTTATTAAAACAAGTGTAACTTGTGTTTAAACTTGAGTTAATCTTTATTTTAACAATAAATACTTGTTTTTATTTGTGTTATTTTTTGTAAAAAATTTAAATTTTTTATTCTGTTGGATGGTTTTGTGATTTTTGGGCATAAAAAATCCCTCATTAAAGAGGGATCTGTGATGGGATAAATGAGAGGTGGTTAGTTTTTACTTGATGTTATTTCTGCAAAATCCAGTAGCGCTTTCTGGCAATCGTTGGTCATATCAACTAAGGTGCTGTTTTTCTTTTTTGCCTCACTGCTCATGAATTTATCTATAAACTCATCCCCATTTTGAACATTTTTTTCTTGCTGAAATTTATATAAAGAAGAGTAAGCGTTGCACTCAGATGCTTTCATAATTGTAGTTATCAATTTGAAGTCATCCTCATTAGTGAGATCAATCTTATTAGTAGCGTGAGCAGATATTGAAGCAACCGTAATTAGCAATAAAGCTATATTTTTCATTTGGCTACCACCTGATAATTGAATAAATTTCTATCCATGAAATTTGTATTTTATAGATTGGCTAACTAAAACTTTGGCGTGAATGTAGAGACCATTGATACTGTCCTCTTCCAAATACCAAGTTTCATATCTTGCGTTATCAGATATAACAGCCAGCCTCTTATATTGCTTTTGAAGCCTTTTTATATATAGCTGATTATCTAAAACAAAGACATAAATTCCATCACCATCAAAAAAGTTAGTGGTGATATCTACGAATATTTGATCTCTAGGCTCAAATGTTCCAGCCATAGAGTCACCTTTAACAGTGATCATCTTGATTGTGGATGCAGATCTACCACCAAACAGTCTTTTTGCTTCATCCGCTGAATACTCAATAGCTGTTATTGTTTCAATGAAATCATCAAGAACCATCACACCAGGTCCTGCACTAGCTTGGATATCCAGCATCTCCACCTTGTAGTTATTTTTATCTGAAATTTCACCATCTTGCTTTATTTGAATACTACTGACTTTGTTTTTTTCATCAATGTCAGTTATTCCGAATAATAACCAATTGGTATCAACTTCAAGTATTTCAGCAATTTTAATAACTCTGTTTTTTCTTGGCTCAGTACTGGTCTCCCACTGCTGTACTGATTGTGGTGATACGCCTACCAACTCAGCTAACTCAGCTTGGGTCATGTTTTTTGCAAGTCTAGCTTGCTTGATTCTTTCGCGCATAGTTTTCATTCGCTCAATATACAAGTTGCACTTTTATTTTTCCAACAAGCAACACTTGCTTAAGTAAAGTAATTCTTGTATTCTTCTTGTTGTTAATCAGTTAAAGGAATATCTTTATGAATGCATTGGAAACAACAATTAAAAAAGCAGGTGGAATTCCAGCTTTAGCTAAGAAGCTAAAGATTAGCGATCAAGCCATTAGACAATGGGAGCACAAAGGACGCATTCCTCCTGCAAGATACGCTCAAATCAACGAACTGTTCGGAATACCATTTGAGCATTTAGTAAAAGATAAAAATTAGCTTCACCCGCTCTTTTCACAATCTAGGTTCCGCCATTGTGGAACATATCAATACCAGCTCATATGGAATGAGCCACGGATCATTACTGCTGTTCCCAATATGGGAAGTAATCTAAGAAGGAATTTAACAAATGGAACTATCAAACGAACGCAAATTTCGAGAAATCGAATCAAAAATCATGAAAGGGATACTTGTTACTGGCGCTAGAGAAGTAGCGAAAAGAACGGGTATTCACGAATCACAAATATCTCGCTGGCAATCTCAACAATCTAAAACGCAATTAAGCTTCATACAACGTTGTGCAAGGCTTTTAGTTGCTATTGGGTATGAGACACCAGATGACACAGTGATATTGCAAGGTGATGAGGCTAGGGCATTAATTCAGATGCTTGAACATGTCAAAGCACCAAAAAGAAAAGCCTCAACCACTGCGAATGGTGAGGCTTCTCAACAAATGGACTTAATTTAACAACAACTCAATGAGGTAATTATGGCAAAAAAACGCCGATTTATCAACCAAAATCAAGAAGAAAGAGCACATCCTGATAGCCCTGATGGGCTATTAGTCGCAGCTGCAAAAAACAGGAATTTCGGCAAGCGATTTGTCGAAGAGTTTAAAAAAGCACAAGGAGGTCAGTGTGTCAGCGGAAATAAAATATCTTGATGATTTTAGACCTGAGCTAAAGGTCGTGGAGAGCAAAGTGGCTGACCTTGATAACGGCTACACCAGAATAGCCAATGAGCTGCTTGAGGCTGTCATGCTTGCCAATTTAACCCAACATCAATTGTTAGTTTTCTTTGCTATTGCCAGAAAGACTTACGGTTATAACAAAAAATCTGATTGGGTTGGCAATGAGCAACTTTCAAAGTTAACTGGAATGTTGCCGCACAAGTGTTCAGCAGCTAAAAGTGAGTTGGTTTCCAGAGGAATTTTAGTGGCAGAAAAACGCCATGTTTCAATTAATAAAAACATCCATGAATGGAAAGAAAAACAAACTTACCCGAAAAAGGTAACATTACCCGAATCAGGTAAGAAAACTTTACCCGAATCAGGTAAAGGTCATTACCCGAATCAGGTAAACACAAAAGACAATACTACAAAAGAAAAGAAAGATAATAAAAACACTATGATCGAAGAGGTTCGCTCGACGGATGAAAAATCGAATTCTGAGCCTGCAAAACCAGATCCGTTTCTTGAGCCATTCGAAAAAATATTTTGGGTTGCAGGAATGCGAAAGGTTGGGAAGGATAAATCAAAATCCGCATTTAAATCCAAATTCAAAGAGTGGCGGAAAGAGACTGGCGGAACTATCGATGAGTTCGCTAAGTTACTTGCTGATGATATTCAGTACAGGTTACATATTCAGCAATTCGGCTTTGACAAGATGCACCCAACAACTTACCTAAACGGTAGTCGATGGACTGATGAAAAACTAGACCAACCACAAGCTACAACGCAACAATCCTCAATAACGGTATCTAAAAACGGCCTCGTGTTTTATTGAGGTGACAATGAAATCAACTATCAAATCAATGTTAATTCGTGGTTATTGCTACGGATGGCTAAGTGCTGATTTCGTTCGGTATTGGTTCAGAAAATTAAATTTGAGGGAAGCCTAATGACAATCACGGAACTGTCAGATCGTCTGTGGGAAGACGTTGACCGAGTGGCGAAGTATTTATTACCTAATGGCAAAAAAGAGCACAACGAATGGGTTGCGGGATCGGTAAACGGTGAAGCTGGCAAAAGTTTAAAGATAAACCTTTCTGGAAAAAGGGTTTGGTCTGATTTTGCTGAGGGGATTGGTGGTGATTTACTGGACTTATGGGTTGAGGTTAGAGATTGCAGTTTGCATCAAGCTATGACCGAAGCTAAGAAATATCTAGGCATTCATGATGACGATCACCATTTCTCAGCAAAGAGCCAAAAGAAATTTAGTCGCCCAAAAAACGAATCACTCAAGAAAAATATCCGTAAAACTGAAAACTGCTACACATACCTAGAAAGTCGAGGCATTAGTCGCAAGATAGCCGAAGAATTCAAAGTTTGTGACGCTGTTGTCTGGTCTCATGATGTTAATCGTGAGTTGCCCGCTATCGCATTCCCATACAAGCGAGATGGTGAATTATTGCAGGTGAAGAGAATTAGCACTGAGCGACCAAATGGCAAAAAAGCAATTTCGGTTGAGGCTGATTGCGAACCCTGTTTGTACGGTTGGGATCAGATACCAAAAGACGCAAGAGCGATAATTATTTGTGAGGGTGAAATTGATTGTATGAGCTATCACGAATATGGGCTTTCTGCGCTATCTGTACCATTCGGAGGAGGTAAGGGGGCAAAGCAACAATGGATTGAGTTTGAATATCACAACTTAGACCGGTTTACAGAAATCTGGTTATCACTAGATGGTGACGAAGTTGGGAAAGAGGCCGCTAAGGAAATCGCCAAGCGGTTAGGTGAATATCGTTGCAGACTGGTGTCATTGCCAAAAAAAGATATCAACGAATGTTTACAAGCTGGAATACCTCAAGAAGAAATCATTAAGTACCTTGAAACAGCAACTTACTTTGACCCTGATGAATTGTGTAGTGCCCGTGAGTTTATGCAGGACACAATCCAAGCATTTTACGGCAAAGAGCAATACCTTTTCAGAAGCCCTTGGGAAACCTTAAACCATCAATTCAGTTTTAGAGAGTCTGAATTAACCATTCTCAATGGGGTGAACGGTCACGGTAAAAGCGAGATTTTAGGTCACATTCTTTGTGAGGCTATGAGACAAGGCGCTCAGGCTTGCGTGGCTTCCTTTGAGCTTAAGCCAGCAGTATTTCTTAAACGACTAACACGACAAGCTACTTGCAATAAATTACCTACCAGCATGGAGATTGAGTCAGCATTTAGTTTTTATGACGATCGCCTTTGGTTATTTGCGCTAACAGGAACAGCTAAAGCCAAAAAGATATTGGAAATATTCCAGTATGCAAACCGACGTTACGGAATAAACCTGTTTGTTATCGATAGCCTGATGAAATGCGGAATTGATGACGATGACTACAACGGTCAAAAGGAGTTTTTAGACGCAATATGCGACTTCAAAAACAAAACTAACAGCCATGTCATTTTAGTCACTCACAGCCGCAAGTCTGATAGCGAGGATAAACCCACGGGTAAAATGGACGTGAAAGGCTCAGGCTCAATTACCGACCTAACAGACAATCTGTTTATCATCTGGCGCAACAAACGACGTGAGAGAGCATTACAGAAGCTACAAGCAGGGCAACAACTAACACCAGAAGAACAGAATCACACCGCAGAACCAGCATCAGTTTTATGTTTGGAGAAACAACGTAACGGAGAGGGGTGGGAAGGTAAGATCCCGTTATACCTTGAAGAGCGTTCTCACCAGTTTTTAATCATGGAAGGCGGTTCTCCCTACAACTACATAGCCAATATGCCTAATTCTGAATATGACGAAGTATGGCAAGACGAAAATGTCACCAAGTATTAACACGCAAGAGGATTTTTAGATGAAAGGAACTAATTATAAAGATCTCCTGTGGGCTTATGCCGACGAGGCTACCTTCAGGAAAAGAAAATACATAAAGAACTGCAAAGACTATAACCGCAGGTTCTTCAAAAATTACCGAAGCGAGAAAGTGCTTAAGCGACTGCTTCAACTTGAACTGAAAAGAATAATTGGAGGTATCTAATGCAGGTACTAATTGGGTTAAGTGTAGTGATAGGTTACCTGAACTGGACACGCCAGTGTTCGCTGGATGGTTTTGGAATGGCAAGTTTGTATGGCATGTGTTCATGCGTTCAGATTCAGGTTTTGAAGGCTGGATTTGGTCGCGTTCTTACAGCCATTTTATCAGCGATAACGATGAATTTATTGAAGATGACGATTATCCAATAACGCACTGGATGCCTTTGCCACTCCCACCAATGCCAGAGGGTGAATGATGAAGATAAAACGCAAAGTTCACAATAAGCTATTTCCAACTCGTAGATTGTCATTCTATCAGCATTCAAAAGTAGATGAATTGAATTCGCTAGAGTGCTACATGGACAAGTGGTTATTAGTTATTTTGTTCATACCGATTGTTGTCATTGGAACGCTAGTTGATGGATTTCCTACGGCATTCAAAGAGGCGACGATTTATTTCAACAACCCATATTCAGTCGATAGTCTGACGCTTGCAGAAATTGAGGCCATCAGGCTGGAACAGGAGAGCTAACAGTGAGTGAGCCAGTAGAAGTCATGGTCTATTACGTCAGCTTCAATACGAATAGCAGATTTTGGATGTTGAAAATAAATGTAGGTTGGATTGAGGAACACTATAAATTCCCAAGCAAACCAACTAAAAGACAAATCCGCAAAAAGAAAAAAGAATGGATCCAAGAAGCTAAATATTGGATAGAGGTATACGCAGAAATGCAAGGAGGTTAACTTGGAAAACTTCTGTCTACACGAATCAACGAAAAAGCTATTTGATAACAACGTAATTGAACTACTTAAATCCCACCCAAAACTCAGCGTCACCATCAAGCCTTACAAACCAAAACGAAGCCTCTCTCAAAACGCATTAAGCCATGTTTGGTACAAAGAAATCAGCGATTACTTGATTAAGTCTGGTCGTGAGTTCTGTACTGAAGCGTGGGTGAAGGAAAGTTTAAAGGCCACTTACCTTGGATTTGAAGTAACTGAGTACACCGATGTGTTAACGGGTGAAAAAACGCAACGAGAGATGCTTAGGCACACTTCAAAACTAGATAAAGGGGAAATGCATCACTTCTTACAGAGAGTTGAAGCATGGGCATCACAGTTCGGTTTAATACTAACTACTCCAGAAGATAGCGAGTATATGAAATTGAAAAGGAAACAAGACGAATGACAGACAACGTAAATAACCCACCACACTATGCATCAGGTGACATTGAGTGCATCGATGCTATTAAAGCCAGTATGACCAAAGAGGCGTTTCTAGGCTATCTCAAGGGTAATATTCAAAAGTACGTCTGGCGATACGAAAAGAAAATTAATCCAGTCGAAGATTTGAAAAAGGCTCATTGGTATATGGAACGGATGGTTAATGAGATGGAGGCTGGAAGCAATGGCTAGAGATAACTTCCCAATAGAAAACGCAATCACAATTATTAAATCTGTAAGGCATTTAGAGTTATTTGACACCAAAACAGCGTTTGCAGTGACGGGTTTAACGATCAATCAATGTCGAGAAACAATCATGCATCTCAAAAAGATAGGAGCAATAAGAAAGTCTGATAAAAGTGCGTGGAAGTTTGTCGTTTGTGATAACGCGATACAGCTAATCAAATCATATGCTGACGATAGAGAAGAGGTAAAAGCAGTTAGACAAAAGGCGAGAGAGTTTAAATCTCGACCTATGAAATTTGTCGATAAAGCCAATGTTGCAGGCATGGGTAATCCGATGTTGATGAAGTTGGATTCATTATTGAGTGGGGTGAGAGTGTGAAAACCAAATCAACAAAAATGGAACTGGTTAAGTTTGAAAGAAACGAAAACCTATTTCTCAAGGAGTATAGCGTTACTCACAATAATGAGACTACAAAGTTAGAGCAGAAAATATCTATTGCCAGAGATAACTTTGGAAAGTTTGAGGTAGATATTGAAATGGATGGATTCCCTCGTATTAGTGATGAAACCGAAGCACTACTCAAATACGGAGAGTGGCTAGAGAGATTAGGCATTGCCATTAAACGTGAAGCTAAACGTGCGGTAAAGCGAGGCGTTCAATGAACTGCCAGTCATGCAATAGACAGCTAACAGATGATGAAATTTACGTGTGTAGCAAGTGTGCTGATGAATACGCTCATTTGGAAGTGATGGATAAAATCAAAGGAGAGGGAGATGGCGAGGTATCGCAGTAAATATAAACACAAACATAAACATCAAAAGAAACCACAAAAGGAGTTTGAGCCAATGTTTAATGCCAATTTATTACGCTATGGAAAATTTGTCGCAATATGGTTTATTGCCATGTTAATTCTTGGAGTTATTTTAGGGTGATGTATGGCTAAGGCTAAAAAGCCGAAGCTCAAAACCTGTAAAGTCTGCAACAAAGAATTCACTCCCTACCTATCTACCCAAAAAGTTTGTTCCACATCCTGCGCAATAAAATTCGCCTCAAATGAAATTAAACGGACCGAAGAAAAGGACCGTAAAAAACGCTTATCTGAGGAAAGAAAAATATTGCGGGCCAGAAAGGAAAAGTTAAAGACAAAATCAGACTGGAACAAAGAGGCCCAAGCGGCAGTAAATAAATACATCTTTTGGCGAGACTATGGTCAGCCATGCATCGCTTGCGGTCGGCAATTAAATTATGGGGTAAGAGGTGGTTCCGTAGATGCTAGCCATTACAGGTCCAGAGGTTCTGCAAGTCATTTAAGATTTAATCTACTCAATATTCATGCTGGCTGTGTTCACTGCAATAGGGACTTGTCAGGCAATCTCATTCCATATCGCATTAATCTCATCAATAAAATCGGCGAAGAGCGAGTAATTCGTTTAGAGCACGATAACACGGTCCGTAAATTCGACATCGAATATCTCAAGCGAATGAAATCAATATTCACTCGTAGGGCCCGTTGGTATGAGAAAAGGCGAAAGGATCAATATTCGGAGGTGGCTTAATGTTTACTGACTTAATCGCAGCTATTGAAGAAGCAAGATATTTAAAATCTCAATCGGGGGGTCGAGTTAACTTCTGTGTAATGCAGATTATGGACTATATGGAAGTAGTCAGCGGGCTGATGGATGGTGTCAGGATTTTATATACAACTGCGAATGATGATTATCACACAGTATTACCGGAGGCGAGATGAGGGAACGTAAGCCAGATATTTATAGGTATGTAGCAGACTCACCTCGAAAATCATATTTAGGCAAGGCAAGGAGATTAACTCCGTCACAAGATAGATGGGTAAGAGCAATCATATCTCTGTGGGCTGGAGAGATGAAAGATGATAGTTATCTTGGGTTATCTTGGGGATCTGGAAGCATCTGGCGATTTGTTACTGGATGGTCAGGAGAAAATATAGAACGCTTCACCAAGGTATTTGAACAACTAAAGAAGGAAGGTTACACAGGAAGTGAACTTGAAGAAAAAGCCAAATCAATATTATTTCCAAAGCAATCACTCAGCAACATGTTTCAGCGCGCCAACGATGTAGATGAAGCTGATTTTGTAGAGAAAGCAATATTGAAAGCGTTCGACAAGTCCAATCCTGTTTATGTTGTTGCTACCGATTACTATCTTGGCAGAAATACGATGCAAACACTCGCAAATTACATTCAACAACAAATAGCACCTTGGCTCACCACTAAGCAGTGTATTGATCGTGTCCGTTGGTGCATTACATTATTTAATGCGAAGTTATATATGGTGCTACAAGATGAAATAGCGAGAGAGCGCTCACAACTTGGAGTTGAATATAAAAATATTTCAAAAATCACTTGAAAATAAGTTATGAATGTGTATATTTAGTGTATGCTCGCTCGTAAAAGCAAAGAGCAGACAGATAGATTAAAGAGGGTAAGAGATTACCTGCTGATTACGGGCTGAAAAGTTCCGATTTAAGACCTCGCTTCGGCGGGGCTTTGTTGTATAAATATCTCAGTAAATCGCAATTTATCGTGACGGGAAACTATCATTAGCAGAAATGCCGACATTGCGGATGAGCACCTTGACCGAGGCATAGCCCTAACTGTCTATCCTGTCTTGCGATAGTCACGCCATGTCCATCTAAATAGCAATAGTGCCCCTCATAACCTCTACGTAGAACGGAGAAATCTGGTTTGCGATACGTTTGGGGCTTTCGATGTACCCTTATGGGGCTTGAAGACCACACCACCCACTCGCAGGCAATAGTTACTACCTGTCTAGTGGCTTGGTGTGGCAACCAAATTTAGACAAAAGAAAATCCGCAACACCACATTACAGTTGATCTTTTGACTAAATGCACTCTTCATTTTGGAGAGTTGTGTTATTAGGGACACCAGATATCCGTCGACCAAAACATCATCTGGTGTCCCTTTCTATTTTAATCCCCCTGAATTCGAGGGAATAAGTTATTGATATTGTTCCGATGCCGGAATTCCGATATCGCTAATTAAACCTGTAATGGTTGCTTACAAATCCAACTTTCCGGAAATTCCGGATAGTTCACATATTCGGTTATTCCGAACAACTCATTTTGAAGATCGCCTAGGCGGTCTTTTTTCGTATATGCCGACCACAGAACAATTACCCTCGTTATCACGTTCACACAAGAGCTGTGAGTCGGCGTTCTATTAACTAATCAGGACTACATATATGCAAGAGCCGTTAACAGGCACAGCAACCGCCTCGTTAGCGGGTGTCTCTATTGTGGGTCTCTATTCAGGTATGGACGCAGGCGTTGTAATCGGTGCGTTCGCAGGGGCGGTGATATTTGTATTGTCTGCTCATGATATCCGGCTGTTAAAACGATGGGCGTATTTCACGGTTGCATTTGCGATCGGGATATTGGGCGCTGATTTCATGTCATCACTACTGAGTGGCATTGTCGGAGATAGAGAAGTCGATCGCTCTGTTGGTGCAATGTTCTCATCGGCTGGTTTGGTTGGCGTATTGGTAACAATATCTAAACCAGGCGCGCTTACGGACAGTATTAACAACGTCATTAATAACCTGATAGATAAATTCAGAGGAGGTGGAAGATGACCATCTCAATGTTTTGGATTTACATCAACTTTTACTCATGTCTGCTTGCTGTTATTCGTCTTGTTAACTATGAGCGTAACGGCGCTAAATACAAATTCTTTCCGTCACTTATAGCATGGGTTCTCATTGTCATGCTGGGTTCTATCCCACTACGCATATTAACGAATGACTACGCTCATGCAGATCCATTTGAAGTCGGAATCAATATCACGCTATGCGCACTAATAATTCTTAGTCGTGGGAATGTAATGCAAATATTTAGAGGGGTTAGTAAAAATGACACTCGGTGAGAAACAACGAAAATTCACTCGCATGATTGCGGACTTAATTATCTTTGCTTATGACAACGGCTATGAGCTGACCTTTTCAGAAGCATACCGAACACCAGAACAGGCACAGTTAAATGCCAAATCAGGAGCCGGTATTAAAAACAGCTTACACACCCAGCGCCTAGCTGTGGATTTCAATCTATTCAAAGATGGCAAGTACCTAACAGCATCAAGTGACCATAAATTACTTGGTGAATATTGGGAATCTATCGGCGGTACGTGGGGTGGTCGTTTCAATGATGGCAATCACTACTCGTTAGAACACAATGGCGTTAAGTGATATGGGGATAATGACAAAAGAGCTTTTAAAGCTGCTGGCGAAGTATTTTGTTGCATTTATTCCTTTGTTGGTGATTTGGTTTTTTGTTCATCAAAACTCAAATCTAAAGAGAGATATTGATGAGTTGGAAAAAGATAAGTCATCACTCACTGAGCAACTCTCACAGCAAGTCGAAATCAACAAAGACTATCAAGCCCGTATCACTCGATTAAATCAACTGGATATTCGTCACTCACAGGAGTTAGCCAGTGCAAAGAATGAAATCAACACTCTTCGTGATGCTGTTAACTCTGGCAATAAGCGGGTGTACGTCAAAGCCAAGTGTCCAACAGTCACCAAGAATTCCACCGAAAGCGGAAGCGATGAAGCCACCGCACGACTTAACAAAGCAGTTGAACAAGATTATCTACGTCTCAGAGAAATGATAGTCGAGAACGAACAGCAAACTTTGTATTTGCAGAACTACATCAACACTGAATGCCTCGCTCAATAGCGGGGTTTTTTAATGGAGAAATATCATGGCAGTAGAAGGTTCAGAGAATCCAGTTAAATTCCGTGAAGAATTGGATAAAAGCATTCCAAAAGAATAAAAAAGCCCAGCACGGGAGGCTGGGCAATACTAACAATATATCAATCAAAGTGTAGCGATAGCTACTTAGTATAGCTTAAGTAAATATATATATCAGCAATTAGATAAGTCGTTTATCCATTAAGGAGAGTGATCATATCTTGACTGCTAGGAACAGACTAGAAGCGACCTGATTAACGTAGTGATACGTGATGATGGTTGCGACTCTACGCATTTCATCGGCGCATTCACCGCGCAATTAAAAACACTCACAGAACCTTACAGAAAGTCGAACCTGAGAAAAACCGTTAATGGTATTTTCTGTGGGGCGGTTATTTCTGGTGAACAGGTTCGCTTTTCTATAAGGATTTACACCATGAATTATCCAACAGTAGTAAATGGAATTGATTTTCGGAACATCGTATTTATGTCTGGTTCAGAAGTAATTACTGATAGTTTTTGTGTAGCAAGAGCTTTTGGTAAAGAGCCAAAGAACGTAATTCGTGATATCGAAAGGACTATAAAATCGTGTCCTCCAGAGTTTGATACAAAGCTCAATTTTGAGCTTTGCTATAAAAACAATGAGTTACAGAATGGAAAGCCTCAAAAATTCTATAAGCTACGGAAAGGCGGCCTAATGTTATTGGTTATGTCATACACAAAGAAAGAAGCTATGAGAATTAAGGTGGCGTATATAAACGCCTTTAACTGGATGGCTGATGTTATTACCAAAAATATCCGAACCATGGAACAAGAGCGAAATGAGATAATGCTCGAATTCATGAAAGAGAAGGATGTGGCCAGTATGTCAGGGCGATTATTAAATCGCTGGGGTAGAGTTAAAAAGCCTCAGTTATTAAACAAGATCGCCGAGATAGAGGAAAAAGGTCAATTACTCCTTCCTAGCGTTGAGTGATACCTTTCCTCAAAATTGAGGAGATTGATTTAATTAACATTTAACGATGAATAGGCCCTAGTGGCCTTTTTTATTGGGTGGAATATGAAAAATTACAACATAGACGCCACGACCACAGGGGCTGTAACGAAGGTGGATATAACTAATGGCAACTTGAAGGCTTGTTTGTGTCAGGCTGGAAATGTTAGAAAAATCATCGTTACTGGTCGTGGAAATGTTCGTCAAATCAAAACTATTGCTAAGGCATTTCATGATGTATTGAAAGAAGGCTAGTAATCATGTCAGAAAAATATCACGTAATAGCAACTAAGAAAGACGGTACAACCTACGAAGGCATGATGAGCACCAAAGAGCCTCGTGTGACTAACGGGTTAATCGGTATCGCATCACTCGATGGCTCATGGGTATACATATCACCTGATGAGATTAGTGATATTAAATATGTGCCAGTGGTTGAACAGTAAATGATTATTCATTTTAGAAAATTCTACAAATGTCATTCTTTGAGTGGCATTGATAGAGTTTTATATAGTTTTATATCCTCAACGGTGTCATTGATTGCCGGAGATATATAAACGAAACCAGTTAATTATTCTAAAAGAGGCTGATTAATGGCGACTGAAAAGAAAATGGGTCGCCCTTCTGATTACTTACCAGAGGTGGCGGACGATGTATGCGCTCTAATTGCCGATGGTGAAAGTTTGCGTTCTGTATGCAAGCGACCAGGAATGCCAAACACAACTAAAGTCATGCGTTGGTTACGAGAATATCCTGACTTTCGTGAACAGTACGCGAAAGCAATGGAATCAAGAGCTGATGCCGTGTTTGAAGAGTTGTTTGATATTGCTGATGATGTAACAGAAGAACCAGCGGCAGTTGCTAAGGCAAGGTTAAGGATAGATACCAGAAAGTGGGCTTTAGCAAGAATGAGTCCTAAAAAGTATGGAGACAAGGTAACTCAGGATATTGATTTAAAATCATCTGACGGTTCGATGTCACCTAAGCCAACAACAATCCAGCTTGTACCGGTGGAACCTGACAATGAATGACACTGTGCAGCTTCAGATTCCCGCAAAACTGGCTCCATTATTTACCGCAGTAGGTAAGCGATACCGAGTTTCACACGGCGGTCGAGGCAGTGCAAAGACGAGGACATTCGCATTGATGACAGCGGTTAAGGCATATCAGGCCGCTAACAACGGAGAGTCTGGAGTAATACTGTGCGCCCGTGAGTTTATGAACTCACTGGAAGAGTCGTCAATGGAGGAAGTTAAACAGGCGATTAGATCTGTACCATGGTTGGCTGCTAACTTCGATATTGGTGAAAAATATATCCGCACCATTGATCGTAATGTCAGCTACGTGTTCTGTGGTCTGCGTCACAACCTTGACAGCATTAAATCAAAAGCCCGTATTTTACTTTGCTGGGTTGACGAGGCTGAGACTGTAAGTGAAACGGCTTGGCAAAAGCTTGATCCTACCGTGCGTGAAAGTGGGTCGGAAATATGGGTGACGTGGAACCCTGAAAAGGATGGTAGCGCCACAGATAAGCGCTTCAGGAAACAGCCGGACGATGACATGGTAGTTGTCGAAATGAACTACACAGACAATCCGTGGTTTCCTGATGTACTGGAAAAGGTTAGGCGCAGGGACAGAAAGAACCTTGATGATCAAACCTACGCATGGATTTGGGAAGGTGCTTATCTCGAAAACTCTGATAAGCAAGTATTAGCCAATAAATACGTAGTTCAATCATTCCCTGATGATTTATGGCAGAAAGCAGACAGATTGCTATTCGGTGCTGACTTCGGTTTTGCTAAAGACCCAAACACATTACTACGTCAGTTCATTTTAAACGACTGCCTGTACATCGAGTACGAGGTATACGGTATTGGCATAGAGCTTGACCATATGCCAGCGTTTTACGACAAGATACCTGAATCTCGTAGGTGGCCAATTAAAGCAGACTCCGCACGACCAGAAACAATCAGTTACCTAAAACGCCAAGGTTTCAATATATCAGCAGCCAAGAAATGGCAGGGTAGCGTAGAGGATGGCATTACGCATCTGCGCGGATTCAAGCAAATCATTATCCATCCTCGCTGTAAAGAAACAGCAAAAGAAGCCCGTCTTTACTCATATAAAACAGACCGGATCACTGGTGAGGTTCTTCCCGTTATTGAGGACAAGAATAACCACTGTTGGGATGCGTCTAGGTATGGGCTGGATGGGTATATCAAGGGGCGCACATCAGTATTGGATATTCTCTAATGGCTAAGAAAAATTTAATTACTCGGCTTAATGATAGCTTGAGTAGCATGATGACGTCTCTCGGCGAAAAGATAGGCGCAATTACATACGGCAATAAGAAAAAAGCAGTGCCGGATAATGAATTAATGGCACTGTATGATGGGTCATGGGTAGCGAAGAAATATGTCAATAAAACTGCCGAAGATATGCTTAAACTACCTCGTGAGCTTTCAGGTGACATTGACAGCAAACTTATCCAAAGCATCAAAGATACTGAGACTGAATTGAAGGTTTATCAGGTTCTTAATGATGCACTGACATGGAGTTCATTGCTAGGTGACGCTCTCATTGTTGCGATTACTGATTGTGATGATGAAAGCATAGTCTCAAGGCTCGATCTGGCTGAGGAAGTTATTGTTAAATTCCTAGTGCTAAGAAAAGGTGAGTATACGCCAGACTCTAATGTCATTACTGATATTTCCTCACCGCATTTTGGCGAGCCGATTGTCTATCAGATTGATATTGGCGATAAGCAATTAAAGTTTCATCACACGCGCTGTCACCGAATCAAACTGGGTAAGCACAGCTTGAAAGATAGGGCCAAGTTCGGCACATCTGATCTGCAAACTCCGTACAAAGATATCAAGATATTTGATACGGCGGTTCTTAGCACAGGTGACACAATCCAAGAAGCAAATGTCGATGTTTTATTTATACCGGGTATGAATAATCAGATTGCCAGCGGTGAAGAGGATAAAGTAAGAAAATATCTCACTGTAATGAAGCAGGGGAAATCATCTACTGGCATCCTCGCTATCGATGCGGGTGACTCTAATGCTCAAGGGCGCTATGAACAGAAAACAGCACAGTTTGCTGGATTGTCTGATGTTATTACTAAGATGATGAGTGTCCTCGCTGGTGCGCTGGATAGACCTATTACTGTATTATTTGGCCAGTCTGCAAGTGGCTTCAATTCAGGCGAAGAAGATAACAAATCTTACTACGAAACGATAAACGGGTTGCAAGAAGCGCGGTTACGACCACTTCAGGACTTTATCGATCAGTTCATTCTCGACAAGCTATCAATCAGTGACGAGCTTAAGTATGACTATCCATCAATTGACAGCATTAACGAAGCTGAGCTGGCAACACGGTTCACTGCCTACTCAACAGGCTTCACGTCAATGTTACAAAATAGCGTAATAGACGAAGAAACGGTATTACGTGAAATGGTGGCGAGAGGGTTATTAGTTACAGTGACTGAGGATGATATTAAACGAATAGTTGAATCATCAGGATATGGTGACTATGGAACTACAACAGATATTGGAGCACAAACAGGGGCGACTTAAGCCACGACGAAGGCGAATGAGGCCTATCAAGCAGAGTAAGCGCACTGAGGTTTGGTATCGAGAGCGATTAAACTCTGTAATTGATGAAATGGTTGATGTCATTATCTCTGAATTAGAAAGACCTACACTGAACGACGCCCCAAACACTCCTCCTTTAAGTATCACAGCAAAATTATCTAGAGCAATACAAAAAGTGGCCAATATGTCTATTGCTGACATTGCTAACCGATTGTCTTTTGGTCTAGTAAATCGCGCAAACCAACAAAACAAAGAACAGACACAAAGGACGTATAAAAATGCGTTCGGTATCGACTTGTCTGGAATGTTAGGTGATGGCGCTATTCGTGATGATATGGATAAAGCAGTCAAAGAGAATGTTGATTTGATTAAGTCAATACAGACTGATTTTATCAACGATATTGGTGAGAAGGTTTTCACAAATCTATCAAGTGGTGGGCGTCACGAAAATCTTATTTCAATCATCAAAGAACGTGGTGGCGTATCAAAAAGTAGGGCTAAGTTCATCGCTCGTGATCAGACAGCAAAACTCAACGCAGCATTAACAGAATCACGCAGTCGTGCGCTTGGTCTTGATTTATACGAATGGGGCGGTGCTGGTGATGAACGCGAGCGAGATAGTCATTTTGTATTAAATAACAAACTCTGCAAATACTCAGATCCAACTGTTTATTCTGACGATGGCGGTAAAACGTGGAAGAAACGCAAATCAATTGGAGCATACGAAGGAACACCGGGCACTGACTTTCAGTGTCGTTGTGTGCCTCTCCCTTACGTCTCATGGGATTAATCAATGGCATGGAAAAAAACACCGCAGGGGTACGCTGTTACCACTGCGACGATAACCCGTGCAGGGCCTATTGAATATTACGGTCATGAAATTGGGTTAACTGGCAGTGATGCCAACAAAAAAATATCTATCCTCCGCACACTCGAAGAACTATCAAAACCAGAAACACTGAAATCATTTGAAGGACTCCCGCTAACACTGACGCACCCTGATAGTGGTGAGGTCACAGCGGGTGATCACAAAGAGAAAGCGATAGGTCACATCCAGAACGTCAGGATTGAAGGCGACAAGATTGTTTGTGACGTCTACATCACAGATGCGGCAGCAATCGCAACACTGGAGAAAACAGATGTCCGTGAGGTGTCTGTTGGCTATGAGCCAGCCGAGATCGAAGAGCGTGACGGAAAGTTATATCACATCAATATTCGTGGCAACCATGTTGCCGTGGTAGCAGAAGGGCGCTACGGCGCTGACATTAGGTTAAACGACAAGAAAGGTAAAACGATGCTAAAAACATTGAAAGACGCCCTTAGTTTTATGCAGGGTAAGAAATTAAAAGACGGCGAAGGCAATACCCTTACTGCGGAAGAAATCGCAGGAATGATTGCTGTACTTGAAAAAACACTAACGGAGCTTGATGGTCAGGCATCAGAAGAAGCAATCGCCAAAGCGCAAGAAGTGGCTACGCAATTAGCTGAACTTAAAGCACAACTTGAAGGCATGAGCGCAACACCAACTGATGCAGATCCAGAAACACCACCCGCTGATGATAAGGACGCTCGTATTGCTGAATTGGAATCTGAAAACGCTCAGTTAAAAACCGAAAACCAGAAGCTTAAAGAAGAGCTGGAAGCCATTAAATCTGAAAAGGACACTGACTCAACACTGAATGACGCTAAAGCGCGTTTCCCTAAATTGAAATTCACTGATGCTAAGTCATCTCGTGATGTGCATTCAATCGTTCTATTAAGCACTGGTGCATTTAATGACTCTCAGGTTAAGGCAATGTCAGACGAAGCATTAAGAACGGCTTACGTTGCAGTACAGGCGACATCCAAACCAAAGAGCGACATTGGCAAGCATTTGTTCAATGACTCAGCATCTAAATCAACAAAATCAGTTTCTCACCGCTTAGGGGGTAAAAAATAATGTCTTTCTTTCCTGCTAAATGGGATGCGCCTATTGGCACACTCCGCGCTGGTACGATTTACCGCGCATCAAGCTCTAACGACAAAGTGTGGGGTGAAGAAAACCGCACTGAAAAAGATATGGATTACGGCATCTTTGTAGCGGTCAATCCTGAAGGTGGTGTTAAGCACATTGAAACGGCTAATGATGTTGTTCATGGCATCGTTGTTCGTGACATTTACGGTGATAAAGCACCACACAGCAAAACAACTAACATCGGTCACTTCTCTCATGGTGACTGTGTGGGGGCCTTAACTGTAGAAGGCGAGGAATTTGCTCGTGGTGACTTGGTTTATATCAAAGTTGGTGGTGCTACATCTGGTCGAGTAACCAAAGAAGCCACTGGGAACATCAAGCTTGGTTATTGGGCTGAGAAAGTAAGCAAGGGAAGTAATTGTGTGGCCATCACGCTGGGCTACATGCAAAACGTACAATCAACAGGCTCAGGAGAGTAATTAATGGCTATCGAAGAAGCTTATTTTGAAGAAGTGTTGCAAGAGTCTCTGACTGAGCGAGACAAAGAGTTACAGGAGAAAGAGCTACCTGAAATTAACATTGGTGAAGCTATTCCTGTTAGTGAAGGTCTTGATTTTGCAATGGAGTATTTTGAATACGGACGCACAGAAGTTATGGGTTCTGTGATGGACGGTATTATCGGTAACAAAACTAACTCATTAATCACTATCGACAGTGAAATTGAGATGGAAAAAGCGCCAGTAGCTCAATGGGCTAAGGCAGCATCATGGACTAAGCAGCAAGTCGAAAAGATTGCAAAAGTCGGTCAAAACTTACCTTCTAAAAAGCAAGATGACTTGTATGCTAACGCATTGGCAACAATTCAGTATGCTGGCTATCGTGGGCATAATGCAGTTAAAGGTCAGGAAGGGTTGCTTAATGGCCCATTAGTACAGGTGATTACTGAGAAGTCTAAAAAGTCTATCGCAGATATGACAGCAGAAGAGTTTATCTCAATGATCCTCGATGCCTACAATGTTGCATGGGCTGCATCAGGTTATCGTGTACAACCAACTCACATCGCAATGGATGCAGCTGACTTCATGTTAGCTATGCAGAAGTTTGACACAAACAGTGTGATTGTGGGCGTTGACTTGCTACCAGTATCAGCAATGGATCGCGTTATGGCTGCATTGCGTAAAGCCTCTGGTGATAACGCATTCAGTATTAATTTTGTAAAAATTCCTGCTGAATATGCGCGAGAAATCACAATAGGAAAAACTCGTCTAGTTATCTATACCTACGATGAAGAGTATGTTGAGATGAAAGTTCACATGCCAGAGCTTTTACCTGTTCGCCAGCGAGACCTGCTGACCTATGAGTGTGGTTATCGTGCTGCGTTCGGTGGTGCAATGTGGAAGGTTCCTGCATCAGCAGTGTATGTGGACTATAAAACATCGCCTAGCAAATAATCAAAGGGGGTAGCATGTCATTTCTTGTTCGTTACCCCGAATTTGCCAATGTTGATAAAGCAAGAATTGAACTCGCCCAGCAAGATACTGAAAACCAAATGTCTCGTAAAATATGGGGCAAGAAGTTTGAGCAAGGGCGAGATGCTTTAACAGCACATCTTCTCTATGTCTCTGGCGCATTAACCAAGTCTGGTCATTCAAATGGTAAACCAGTCCAATCCGCGACAAGTAAAGCTGCGGGTGGTTTATCTATTGGTTACTCTGCGCCTGATGCTGGTTTTGGTTCTAATCACGATGGATACGCATCAAGCTCTTACGGTCAGGAATATATCCGACTTCGCAAGCTAGTTGGTGTGCATGTAATGGTGATCCCATGATTAAAAACTCTGGCAAGTTCAACGGTGCAGGGCTTAAAGCATTAGAGGCTCGGATCCGTGCAATGGGTAAGAAAAAGGTTGTGGTGGGCGTTCCTGCTGCAACCAATAATCTTCGAGAGGGGGAATTAAGTAACGCAATGATTGCCGCCGTCCATGAATTTGGTGCAACCATCAATCATCCCGGGGGAACAAGTTATGGTTATCGAACGGAAAAAGATGCAAGAGATGGTAAATCAAGGTTTCTAAGAAATGGTCAGGGATATATGGAAACGGGTAAAACTGGTGCTCATAAAATAAAAATCCCAGAACGATCATTCTTGCGCTCAACATTTAATGAACAAAAAGAAAATTGGTCAAAGTTGATCATCAAAGGGTTTCATCATCAGCTGGCTAATAATGGTGATATAAACTCTGTTCTTGGCTCCGTTGGTGGAGTGATGATGGGAGATGTCCAGAGGAAAATTGAATCTGGTATATCTCCAGCTAACGCTCCATCAACAGTTCGGAAGAAAAAGTCCAGTAAAACACTGATGGATAGCGGTGCCTTAAAAAGCTCAATCACTTATGAGGTACGTGACAAATGATGGATAACTTTGTTGAAGATATCTTCTCTGATCCGTTTTTTGCGCAGGAGCGAGAGTTTGAGGTTAAAGGTGGAGTAAAGCGAACTCTAACATGCATTGTTCAGCCAGCCAGCAATGATGACCTACAAATCCTTCCTGAAGGTGATCGCTACAATCCAACAGTCAGAGTAATGACACAAGAGCCAGTCGAAAACAAAGAGTTGTTTAACTGGAACGGTCATCGCTGGCGCATTATCAGTAAATCGCTATGGAATGATTATGGCTATTACGACACTCTCGCAACTCGATATGAAGGAAGTCAGACGGACGATAGCGGAGGTTTCCCAATTACGTGAAGAGTTGGTTATTGATGGTGATGATGAGACAGATGTTTCAGATTGGAAATATTTCATATCAGTAAACAGATTACCATCAGAGCCCATTGGTACGGAGATTAAGTTTGATGCTACCAATGAAAAAGAAATCGTCACGTCAACCTACGAAACCTCAATCTCTATCAATGCCTTTGGCAGAAATGCCTATCTGATCATCGAGAAGCTATCAACATCAATCAGAACAAGTTACGCACAACAGCTATTTAAACGAATGGGTGTAGGCGTTGTTCGTTCATCTCAAATCAGAAACTTACCAACTGCAATCGCGGGAGGTAAGGAGCAACGCGCTCAGTTCGACTTAGTTCTTTCACATATTCATCGTATCGAAGCACCGCTCAATCGTGGTGAGTCGGTCGTTATCACTACTCAAAAGGATTAATAAATGAGTTTATCAATCAAAGAGGTGATTAACGCTCAAATTTTGCCACAGGCGGCAGCGGCTCAGCGCCGAGATTTGAGCATGGTCGCTATTTTTACATCAGAGGTTGGCGAAGCCTTTCAGGATGCTACGACACGCTATGTGTTTGTGTCTGATGCTGATGATGTAGCAAATCTATTCGGTAGCCAGTCTAACGCACACAAAGCAGCGCAAGCGTTATTCTCAGCACGACCAAAGTTAAAGCGCGCAATGGTTGCTCGTTATGCAGAACAGAAACAAGAAATTCCAGCTATCGCCAATGCACTGAAAGGCTCAACGGTATCCGCTGGTATTAATGCGTTTAAAGCTATCAGTGATGGTGCTATGACGCTGAATATCGCTGGTGAAGAAGTAGAGTTAACAGCGTTAGATTTTAGCAAGGCGATTGGATTTGCTGATATTGCATCGGCTATTGAAGCCAAATTACCAGAAGATAAAAACCTGCAAGTAATTTGGGATGAAGTCGGTCACCGCTTCATTATTCAAGCGAAAACAACGGGTGCTTATCCTGCAACGCGATTGGGTTATGTTACGGAAGCAACTCAAGGCACCTACATCGGCAACATGCTTAAGCTTGAAGATGGTCAGGCGACAATTGTTATTGGTAAAGCGTCAGAAAGTGTTGAAGCTGAAATGCCATCTGATGCGATGCGTAAACTGCAAAATATTTATCAAAACTGGTATGGCGCTTATTTTGCTAACACGTTAACTGACGAACAACTTGAAGATGCTCATGATTGGGTGGTTAGTGCTGATTTAAAAGTGCTGGCATATACCGCTATCCGTGATGAACAAATCGAATGGAATAACGAGAACGTCCTTAAAAAACTGTACGACAAAGCCTCTGGTCGCTTAATGGTTCAGTTTAATAAAACGGGTGATGATCATGCCGCCGCTGAATTACTGGCAATTGCAGTCTCAACCGTGTGGCAAGGGCAAAACACAGCTAAGACAGTTAAATTTAAACAGCAATCTGCGGTTCGTTCTGATGACCGAGTGACATTAACGGACGCTCGAAAGTGTCGCAGTTTAGGTGTTAATTACTACACCGACTATGACGGCATCAATATGTTGGCTGAAGGTACGATGCTTGGCGGAACATTCATTGATGAAGTCATGGGTTTAGATGCTTTCATTGATGCATGCCAGCGCGAAGCATTCACCACACTACAGGCCAACCCAACAAAAGTACCTCAAACCGATAAGGGCCAATCAATGCTAATCGGCTCATTAGTCGTTATCGGTAATGAGTTTGTGCGGAACGGTTTTCTTGCTGGCGGTTTATGGCGTGGTAATGATGTGGGTGAGCTAACTTATGGTGACCGCCTAAACGAAGGTTTCTATTTCTATTCAGATAGCTTTGACACGCAATCACAGGCTGACCGCGAGGCTCGTAAGATGATGCCGATTATGTGCGCAATCAAATTGGCTGGTGCTGGTCACTCCGCTGATTTACTCATCCAATTCAATCGTTAAGAGGTAAGAAATGGCTTTATATAGACATGATCGCAGTATTCTAACCATTAACGGTTATGAGATTACTGCGTTTGATGAGTCAGCAGACTCTATTTCAATCGCGCCAATTGGTGATGATGGCGCGTTCACAATCGGGGCTAGTGGTGGCGGTGTCTTTGTTTTTACAGGCAATGAATCTGCAACACTAACTATCAAGCTATTACAACACTCCGCGGATAATAAGTTTTTATCTGATTTGCGTAACCAGATTTTAAACAGCCAGTCTGCGCCAGCGCCTATCGAGTTTTACCTTAAAGACACTTGGAATGGTGATGAGATTGTGGGTCATGTTGGTTTCTTCACTACACCGCCAACCATCTCACGTGGTACATCACACAACCCAACTCAATGGGTACTGCAATTTGAGAAAGTTATCACTAAATTAGCCAAAGGAGCACATAACTAATGGAAAAAGACAATATCACTTACGAACACCGCCACAGTAACTTTGTGGAAGCAATGACGCACGCCAAGAAATTACTTGCCATGTTCAAGGGTTGCATGTCTTTATCAGGCAAAACTGTTGATATTGACCTTGGTGGTGTGCTGGCAAACATCGGCTCTCCTGAGATGCAAAGCGCAGAGAAATTCATTTTAAAATGGGTTACTGCAAAAGATGCTGACGGCAATGTTATTCAGTTGGATAAAGTTGATGTGTTTAACAAGCACTTTAACGAACACCGATCTCACTATTACCCACTTATTATCGAAGGGATGAAATTCCACTTTGCGGATTTTTTGCCCGGTGGCCTCGCGTCCAAGGTAAATACTCTCAACTTGGAGGAGTTGACAGTGGCGTAAGTGATGTTGACTGGTTAAAGATGCTTCCGATCATGGAAGGTAAATACACTGGTCACGATTTGAGAACGACTGCAACGCTCGAAGATGTGCTTGATTTTCATGAGGCATATGTCGAGCGTTTGTTATCTCAGCAGAGGGCGGACGATGGAAATAGAGGAACTACTGGTCGCCATCGGCGTTGATACGTCACAGGCGGCCAAGATTAATGAAGTCGTTGTCGCCCTCGCAACGGCAGCGACTAAAATAGCGACAGAAGCAAACAAGATTAATGACAATCTTGGTGATATCGGGGATCAGGCTTCTGATGATTTAGATGATGCATCTCGACGGGCTGACGAGGTGGGCGGTAGTCTAGGAAGGCTCAAACTACTGGCATTAGGGATTGGTGCAGTAGTGGGCATGGCAACCGCTAAAGTATTAGGATTTATTGACGCCTCGTTAGCCGGTGCTAAAGAGCTAGCACAAGAAAAAGGCTTACTGTTCGACATCTCCAAGAAGGAACTGGCTCAAGCCGATGAGTATCAGGAGGCAATGAAGAAAACAGGGTTATCTATTGAGTCCATTAAAACAAAGATAGCGCTTAATCTCGTTCCTCAGCTCACCAAGGCAACGCAAGGCTTTAATGATTGGTTAGGTGCCAATAAAGAATTAATCACCGAGGGGCTTACGCAAGTCATTCAGTGGGGCGCTAAAATCATTCAAATGGTCGTCAATTCGATTAAAGCAGTCAGCAAGCTAGTTGAAAGCACAGTCGGCTGGAAAGGCGCTATTCTCGGTATTATCACCATTCTGGCGGTACTCAAGAAATCAATGATCATGGCGTTCATTGCCAACCCGATAACGTGGGTGATTGCCGGCATTGTGGGCTTAATGCTCTTGCTTGATGATCTGATGGTTTACCTAGAGGGTGGCGACTCGTTATTTGGTGACTTTTGGGGGCCTGCAATTGAGTGGGTGAAATCTGTCATTGCATGGTGGAATAAGTTCTACGCTGAAAACAAAGTTATCTTTGATGCGATAGGTGAAGCATTTAAGAAAACATTCTCGGCAATGGCAACCATCGTGGGCGGTGTGTTCGGCTATCTCTTTAATTCTCTTAAATTCTTAGTCGGCTTATTTACTGGCGATACTGAGATGATGGGGGAAGCGTGGGAAGGTTTAACCGATAGCATGATGCAAATATGGGATGGTCTGATGGATGTGCTTTCTGGCGCACTTGACGGACTCGCTATCATGTTTGAAGTTCTGCTTAAGGTGATTGCAAATATCTGGGAAGGAATTAAATCAGGTGCCGGCTCTGCGTTTGACTGGATGAAAGACAAAGCATCACTATTTGTCTTTGCGCTCTCAGAAGTATTCGACGACATTATTGATTTTATTACTTATCCATTCATTTTGGCTTGGGAAAACATCACTGAGTTATTCTCAAACTTAGTCGATAACACCAAGGCACTCCTGAAGCGGATAGGCGATATCTTCAGCTCAATTGTTGACGCAATTAAAAAGCCATTCTCCAAGTCATTCCAGTGGGTTAAATCGAAGAGTAAGTCCTTTGTTAGCGAAATTAAGGACGCATTCAAGCCTATTATCGACTTTGTTCTCTCACCGTTTAAAGCGGGCTTTGATTTAGTTAAGAAGCTCTATGACACCTTTACTGACGATTCTACATCATGGACTGAAAAGCTCGACATTGCTTTCACCGCGATTAAAGACTTCCTGTTTGCACCGTTTCAAGCAGGGTGGGATTTAGTCAAAGGTTTATTCAATATCAGTGATGCTGATGCTAAGAAGTTTGTAGATGATATTGGTAAGGCATTTACAGGCGTGACAGATCTGATTAAGAAGCCGTTTAAAGCGGCACTGGATTGGATAGAGAAAAAATTTGAGTATGTATTTAACCTAATAAATAATGGTATTGATAATCTTACTGGTGAAGATGAAAACCCAACAGCATCGGAGTTGACGCCTGAAGAACAACAGGCACTTAACGATAAGATGTCAGCATTTACTTCTGGCGTTAATGATGAAGTGAGTAAATTCTCAGGGAAGTTAATTGATACTATTCAAAGTTTAGCTTTCTTTCCTGAAAATGCTAATGCTGTAATGGCTAACGCTCAGGCGAATAGAAATATTTCTGTTCAGATTGGAGATACGACAATTCACCAGAGCATAGCATCGAGTGATCCACAAAAAGCTGCTTCACTTTCTTCTGATGCTTACAGTAAAGCTAATAGGTTAACTTACCAAAATTTAATGAGCGCTATATCACCTAATTAATAGTTTTGCTTTCTTTTGCTGTTAGTCATTATTATCCTTAATGAATTACATAAGGAGAATAACGTGAAAAAACTATTAGTTGTTGCTGCATTATCTTTGTTTTTAGTTGGGTGTGGTGAGCCTAAAATAGATGCATCTAGTGATGCAGCCATGAAGGAATCTATCGCCGCAGTGCAAAAGGACTTATCTGACAGTGATAAAGTTAAATTCAACAAAAGCATTATGAGAATTATTGCTCAGGTTGGCTTTGATTTTAAAACTACCGAGGAAGAAAAGGATAAGGCATTAAGAGCCAAACTTGATGGCAAGACTGCTCAAGAGATCATTGAGATGGGTGAGAATAAATAACAAAACCCCCGAAAGGGGGTTGATTTTAACTAGATGCCCCAATTTTTGCTCCAGATGATGTTTTTGTTCTTCCTGCTAAAGTGGTAACACTCCCAGTTACCACTCCGTGTATTTCTACAACGCCACCATTATTGATTACATTACCCGTAATAGTTCCATAGACGTTGGCGATAGCACCATCATGCACAATAACATCACCCGTTACCTTTCCATTAATATCTGCTCGATGGTTAGTGTTGACAATTAATTGCCCATCAATAACTCCATTAACAGTTACGTTTTCTGATGTATATAAGTCACCAGCATGGGTGTTTAGGATGTTCATATAGCCTCTTTTATTTCATTGTGATGTTTTTTTAATTAGTTTCTCTAGCATGGATTCGATTTTGTTTAATCTGTTATTTAAATCCTTATTTTCTTTATGTTTAAACCCTAAATCGCTTTCATATATTTCACCCAAGGAGTCGATTGTTGGCTTTATAAGTCCATCTTCTTTACTTCTTATTCTTAGTTCGTATAAATCGTATTGAGAATGTATAGCTACGGCGAATATATCCATATCATCATTCAACGCAAGATCCGAATAACTTGGGTTTAATGGGTGTAGATACCAGCTTCTATTTATTTTAATTAACTGCTTAAACGTTACATCTTGATGGTTGTGTAGATAAGCCAATACAAAATCACCATTTTGCGGAGTGATTCCTGGGTCAAATGTAATTATAGAGCGATTAGTAAAGCTAACTCCTTCACTTGATTCCATTGAATCGCCAGATATCGATAAGGCGAAGCATTTTCTATTTGCTCTTTCTGGAGCCGTAACAAATGCAATTGGAGCCATTGTTTTAACTAGGTTTGCTTTCCCGCTATACAGGCCATAAGCTTGATCATATGTATATAAAGGTATTTCTGGAACAGTAATTGTTTTTCTTACATTGCTTATGTCAGGTCCGTCTCCAACACCAGATTTTAACCATTCAGCAGAAGTCCCCAATGCAACTGCTAGGTTATTTAATGCTTTCTCCCTAGGCTTGGCCTCGCCACCTTCATAAGCAGCAATTTGCCTAGGAACCACACCAACTTTTTTCGCTAATTCTGATTGCGTTAACTTTAGTGAGTTTCTAGCCATCGAAACTCTAGTGGGAAATAATTCGTCAAAATTCATAAATGAGCCTTTAAAAACTCATTGACTCAACATGATTATCAGGTATGATAAAAACACATCAATGAGTAATTGAAAATTCAATAATACATAATGAGGTGAATAATGAAACAAAATGCAATTAAGAGCAAGCAGATTAGTTATCGCTTACGTCCAGAGGTGGCAGAATTTCTAGAAAGTTATGCTGCAAAGACTCATCGATCTATTCAAGGAATGTTGGACACTATCATGGACAGAGTTATTGATAAGGAGCAAAAAGGTGAGAGTATTATTCAATGAAAACAAAACCCCAATGGCGGCAACCAGTGGGGCTTCAAGTAAAGTTAACCTAACCAAAGGAAATAACTCTATGAATACTTTAGCAGTTAACAACCAAGTTGTCACCATGTCTAGTAGAGAGATAGCCAAACTAACGGGTAAAAAAATTAGTGCTGTTCATTCAGATATTCGCGCAATGGTTCCAGCATTATATGCGTCAGATAATGGTGAAAAGGTACGTTCATATGCTTGGGGAACTACAAAGAATGAGATGATCTCGTTTTTAAATCATAATAAAATTCAAGGTATTACAATTAATTTTGATGATAGAGGTTATGTGTACGAGTTCTTATTAGACCGTCGGCATACTGAAATCTTAGTCACTGGATATGATATCAAACGTAGAGCAGTTGTGATTGACAGATGGTATGACTTGGAGATTGGAAACGCTAAACCATCTATTGATCCAATGATGGCACTTAATGACCCTGCTTTCTTACGTGATGCTTTAATTTCTTACACTGAAAAGGTTATGCACCTAGAAAACCAAGTCGAGGAAATGAAACCTGATGTTGACGCGCTAACCCGTATTGCTAAAGCGGAAGGATCTCTATGTGTTACTGACGCCGCCAAACAATTACAAGTTAAGCCTAAATCACTATTTGACTTAATGAGTCATAGCAAATGGATCTACCGTCGCCTCGGAACGGCTTGGATTGCATATCAAGATAAAATCCAGCAAGGTTTACTTGAGCATAAAGTCACTGTTGTTAAAAGTTCCACTGGTGAAGATAAGCAAGTATCACAAGTTCGTGTTACAGCAAAAGGCTTATCTAAACTAGCCAAATTATTAAATGTGGAGGTGGCGGCATGAAAAACGAAATCGTCTCTTTCACTCCGTTTGTTTTTGGTGGCACTCAAATAAGAACCATCAAACTATAAAAATGATCCTTGGTTTGTTGCTGTTGATGTTTGTAGAGCGCTTAATATTTCCAATGTTACTGATGCTTTGTATAAGTTAGATGATGATGAAAAAGAGACCATCGGTTTAACCGAGAGTCAGGCAGGTCATGGTGCTCAGAGCTTAAATATCATTTCAGAGTCTGGAATGTACACTCTTGTATTGAGATGTAGAGATGCAATTAAAAAAGGTTCTGTTCCACATAAATTTAGAAAGTGGGTTACGAATGAGGTATTACCTTCAATCCGTAAAAATGGAACATACTCAGCCAAAGACTCAGCATCATTAAGTGATGATGATTTGCAGTTTCTATGTTGGATGTGGAAATTCAATCATTCAATGGCTAATGCAATGACTGCTATTCACCCGTTATTGCACGTTGCAGAGCATCGCCTAGAAGGTAAGTTTTACGAAGCACCAAGAGAGGCGAAGAGAAATGCAGAGATTTGCAGAGTTATTCTAGAAAAAGCGACTAACCACATACATATAGATAGAAATCAATTAGATAATTGGCGAATTCTTCACGGAATAAGAAACCCTCAAAACATTATTTATCAGTAACACCTAAGCCAAGGACGGCTTGTAAAGCAAATGTGCTTTACTAATAAAATCAATGTTTAATCTGTATTGTAGTATTCACAACGCAGATTTAAATCTTTACATACACGCCTCTTAACTGAGGTTTTTCACGTTGCATGTATAAACCACTAGGAGGTGATAAGATGAAATCTTTAAACTGCAACAGAGGACGCTTTATGACTATTACATACGAAAAAATGCGTGAAAAAATGGAAAGCATTAAAAGCGAAAGAAAAAATCGCTTCGATTTCATTCAAAAAAGTATTCGTGAATTAGTTGAGGCTTATAAAGGATCTCTTTATCTTCCTAACAAAACATGGAAAGGCATTGATGATAAAGAGTATCAGTATGTAACAATTGGGAAAATGATCAATGGAAAATTTTCCGATCAACCAGTTGAGCCCATAGAATACCATGTTGTTAATATTGCAATTGCTACTGTGGTCGATGATACGGGTCGTGGCGGACAAAGTGCAATTTGCGAACTTGAGATATCAACAGATAGGTTTGCGGAAGAGTTATACGTGCATGTTAAAGGAAGAAACGGCAGGAAAGTAACTATTATTGATGGTGATTACAGGGAAGCCTGTGATCTTATAAAAGATGTCTCATATTCTGATATCTCTGGATATGATGATTTTGAGTAATTATCACAATCATCAATGAGGTCGCATAAGCGGCCTTTTTTATTGGAGCCAACATGGACTTAACAAGCGGATTATTTACAGGTAGAGCGTCAGTGGTCACGCGCTCTATTGGTGACTTTATTCTCGATTGCACAGTAAGAGAAGAACATGCCTCATCGTTACGATTAACAAAGAACCCTGTTGAGTCTGGTGCTGATATTGCAGATCACGCGATCCTAGAGCCTAAGACATTAACTGTGACAGGTGTTGTTGTTGGTTATGAGCCACCTCAAAACTTTAAGAACCTGACTGGATTCGATACCTCTGTACTTGATGATTATCCATTGCCATTAGAAATATCAGCGAATATGAAGCAAGCAGAAGCAATGATTGAGCAATATATCGGCATTGCTAATGCTGGTCTTGATGCAGCAGGAAAAGTATTAGCACCGTGGTATCCAGATTCTGGAATAGGCAGTGCTGACACATCTCAAACGCTGGATAGAGTTGGTCGGGCTTACGATAGTTTGTTATCACTGCAAAAGCATGGTGAAACGATAGATGTACAAACAGGCATTAAGTTATACAAAAACATGATGATAACGAATGTCGGTACTATTCAAGATAAGCCGGGTTCTGCTGAGGTTACTTTAACACTTGAGGAGATATTCATTGTCGAGAACCAGACCGCAAAAGGGCTTCACCCTGATTTAAAAGGACAGCCTCAAAAGCAGAACATGGGGAGAACTCAGCCAGCGAACAAAGTTGTCGATAAAAATAGCTCAGTGATCACGGACATTAAGAATGCAGTTGTAAGCTCAGCTAAGGACTTAATGGGAGTTAAGCCATGATTTACGAAATGCCAGTCTCAAACAAACCCATTCAAGAGCAGATATTTACACTGTTCGATATGAATATTCGCCTAACGCTTTACTTTAACTCAGTATCAAAAGGCTGGCAGTTTGACTTATTCGATGCTGATAAAAATAAGGTGATCACTCAGCGGCAAGGGTTAGCTGTTAATGCACCATCACTACTAGAAAAGAACTTACCTTTCATTCTGATGCTATCTGATAAATCGCAGTTTGGTATTAACTCAGTTTCTCGAAATGAACTAGGCAATCGGCTCAGGCTGTATGTTATGGATAAGGAGGTTTGGCGTGAGGCAATTCGGACGACAACTTAAATTAGTGATCGGTAGTGATAAACAGTCACTTGAAATAACAAACCTACGAGTCACATTTGAAGTAAAAAAAACATTAACACCAGAACCAAATCCCGCAGTTATCAGAATTTATAACCTCAACGCCTCTCACCGTAACTTACTAACAAGCAAAGAATTTAATAGAGCCTCACTGTCAGTAGGCTATGAGGAACTGCGCCAAATTTATGCCGGTGATATTGTTGAAGCTAACACACTTAGAGATGGTGAAGATTTTATTAGCGAGTTGATATGTGGTGATGGATTCAAAGCCTACACATCATCAGTGGTAAATAAAACACTGTCAGCTGGTAAGAGTGATGCTGAAATTCTAAACGAGAATACTCAGTCGATGGGTATCGAAACGGGTGTTGTTGATTTGCCAAAAGATAGGCAGTTACCTCGAGGCAAGGTGATGTTTGGGGATCCTCGTGAGTTGCTTCACAAGATAGCCAAGAATAACGATGCTCAATGGTCTATTCAAGATGGTCAAATGACAGTCTTGCCCAAAGATAAAGTGCTTGCTGATAACGAAGGGTTCGTGCTTTCACAAGAAACCGGAATGATCGGCTCACCAGAGAAAACGGATGATGGCCTTAGTTTAACTTGTTTGTGTAATCCGTCATTACGGATCGGTGGCTTAGTCAGGGTTCAATCAATCATGTCTGAGTATAACGGTGATTATAAAATCACTGAATTGAGCCATGAGGGTGATTTTCTTGGTGATGATTGGTACTCACAAATCACTTGCATAGGTGGCAGATTTAAAAAGGTGGAAAAATAATGGAACCATCTCTACTGGATGTTTTATCGAGACAATCAGAAAATCAGCGGCAAGATATACACACTGCATTACCAGCTCGCCTTATTTCATGTAACGGGCATAGCGCAACAGTTGAGTTAATGATAACTCACCTAATGAAAGACGGTAGCTCGATTGCTTTACCTCCTCTTGTCGATGTTCCTGTTGGTTTTTATCGTGGCGGCGGTTTTTGCGTTACTGTTCCATTGAAAGAGGGCGATGATGGTCTAGTTATATTCGCGGAACGATGCATTGATGGCTGGTACGCGTCAGGCAAACAATCAGTGCCATTAGATACACGATTCCATGATTTATCTGATGCTTTTTTCCTGCCGATGGGAAGTAGTCAGCCAAATAAAATACCAGATTATTCCAGTGATTCACTATCAATGCAGACCGATGATGGCTCGACATTCATTCGAATGAAGAAAGGTAAGATCCTTATTCAAGGGGATATTGAACATACGGGAAACAATACACAAAAAGGTAATACGCTTATAAATGGCAATCACTCAGTGAAAGGCAATAGCGAATCATCAGGTGGCTCCATTAAGCACAACGGTAAAAATA
This sequence comes from Proteus sp. FZP2095, assembly GCF_023701425.1. Classification (NCBI taxonomy): domain Bacteria; kingdom Pseudomonadati; phylum Pseudomonadota; class Gammaproteobacteria; order Enterobacterales; family Morganellaceae; genus Proteus; species Proteus sp. FZP2095. The sequence goes on along the minus strand of NZ_JAMQBJ010000001.1, from coordinate 1,348,146 downwards.
TTGGTGATACGCATACTCATAGTGGTGTTGAAACCGGTCATGGAAATACAGGAGCTCCCAATTAATGAAAGTCAGACGACTAGATAATAATCACGATTGGACTTTTGGAAGTGGACGAGCTGACTACGCAACTAAATCTGAGGCGATTAGCCAATCTGTTTTAACGCGACTCCTATCCCTGCGCAATGACTGGTTTCTCAACACAGAACATGGTGTTCGCTGGTTTGATTATTTGCGAAAAAATCCAAATCTCATCGCAATGGAAACAGAGATAAAAGGCACTGTTTTAAATACAGATGGCGTAGAGCAGATCACTGATTTTGATATCCAGCTTAATCCCGACACGCGACGATTCACAATATCTGTCACGTATATTGACATTTACGGAAAAGAAAGTGAGGTAAACACAGATGCTCCAAATAACTGAAACAGGGATAGTTATTGATAGTCTGTCAGATGTGCATAAGCGACTCACTGACGGTTTTAAACGGATTTACGGCGATGATATTAGTATTGATGCAGATAGTCCTGACGGGCAGATGATAGGGTTATTCTCTCAAGAAATAGACAACATCAATCAGGCATTATCAATGATTGCTCAGATGTTAGATCCCTACAAAGCAACAGGCGCATGGTTAGAACAGCGAGCAATGTATGCCGGTATTGTTCGTAGAGGTGCAGATTATAGTTACTTAGATGACGTGATCGTCACAGGAAAACAAGGTGTAAAAGTGCCGAAGGGCTCTATTTTCTCAGATGGAAATTTATCAAAGTGGGTCACGCTTGTTGATGTTGTTTTAGATATTAATGGGTCGGCAAGGGTGAATATGAGAAGTCATGAGTTAGGCGCTTTCTCAATTCAAGCAGGGAAAGAGTTATCAATGGATACTGTAATTGTTGGCATTGAAAAAATCACGACAACAAAAACAGCCAAAGAAGGTGTGTTTGAGGAGATGGACGGCAGTTTGTTAACTCGACTCATGCGTTCGCATTCAATTAACAATCATGATGATAGGCAAGGACTTGAAGGCGCTTTACTTGATTTGCCTGACGTAAAACAAGCCAGAGTATACGAAAACTTCACCAACCAAACTGATGATAAAGGTGTACCTGCACACTCGCTAAATGCGGTTGTGATCGGTGGCAGTGATGATGATATAGGGTTAACCATCCTCAAAAAGAAAATAGGTGGTTGCGGTGTGTTTGGAAGTATCAGCAATACCCAAGAATATGCAGGGGCACAAAGGACGGTTAAATTTGATAGAGCATCTAGCGTCAACATTAAAGTTAAGCTCTTATTAGAAAGGGTGGGTGGATTTCACGATATAGATACAGAAAGCATAAAATCAGCGCTATCAAACACACCATTTGAAATAGGCGAGTCAGTCTATGCTATGCGCCTAACTTGCCAAGTTAACTCAGTGCAAGGCTTCTATATTAAGTCTATTACCGTTAATGGTTCGGATTCGGTGAAAGTTGGAGTTAGGCAGTGCGCTCAAATTAGACCTGAAGATGTGGAGGTGCTAATTGAGTAAACAGAGAGAAGATTTTCTAATTTGGCAATACAGAGGAAAACCCAAGGCCCGACAAACAGTCGGGCTTTTGCTATCTGAAACTAAGAAAACATTTGAATCAGTTATACAACTATCAACGATATTAAATGTAAAACAATCATCAGGGTATGGACTTGATTTAATCGGTAAGCATGTCGGCATCAATCGAATAATGAAGTCATTCATTCCAAAGGATTATTTTGGTTTTTTGTGTATTGATGGTGCGCTTGGTTTTAATGTTGGTGTTTTTTATCGATATGGCGATGCATTAAAAGAATCATCAAAACTGGATGATGACGATTACCGTTTCTTTATCGAAGCGAAGATCACAAAGAACTATCAATCACCTGATATTGAAGGAATTACACATTCCATCAGAAACCTATTGGGTGAACAAACATTTGTTATAGATAACTACGATATGACGATGAATATTGTAGTTCCAGCCGATTATTTAACTCCTTTCAGGCTTCATGCCATAAAAAACTTAGACATCTTAGTTAGACCAGTAGGTGTCAATTACAAATATTTAGTTATCACTGACTCTCATCCATTCGGATGGGCTAACGATCCGTACTCATTCGGATTCAATGATGGAAAATTTACGAGGTTAATGAATGTCAGTAATTAAAAAGCCAGATCTAAAAATATTTGCTCAAGATGCAAAAACAGGCGAGATCGAAACATTTCCAGACGTACTGCGCGGATGGGGTATCACACTGGAAAGAACAGCCGGAAAGCCTCCATTAGAATGGTTTAATGCTATCGGTAAACGAGTGGATGAATGGTTAATGTATCTAACTCAGCGCGGCTTAGCTGAGTGGGATAGTACAGTTGATTATCCGAAAGATGCATTAGTACAGCATTCATCTGTTTTTTATGTTGCATTAAAAACAACGAAAGGGGAACAACCAAATACATCACAAAGCGCTTGGAAACCGCTAGTTGATTTTTTAGGTGTAAATAACAAGCTCGACAAAACAGCAATCGTGCAATCCACAGGCACATCAACAACAAGCGTAATGAGCCAGAAGGCGTCCTCTGATGCATTTCAACCCAAAGGCAACTATGCTGACAAATCGTCAACCAACAATCAGGCGTTCTCTGGCGCTGTTGAGTCTAAATATATCACCGCAACTGATGGGAGTGAGCGACAACTTGGATTGAGAGCGCGTGCAGACGATGATAGGTGCTTTATTTCAAATAAAAAAGGTTCTCAATTTTATGAAATAACTGTACCTGACAGAACTGGAACCATGGCCTTGATTGGTGACTTATATAGTAAAACTGAGTGCGACGCTAAATTTCAACCAAAAGGTAATTACCAATCGATTGGTTATAGTTATTCAAAATCAGAATCAGATTCAAAGTATCAGCAGAAGGGTGATTACTCCATTAAAGGAGATAGCTACACAAAAGCGGAGTCGGATGCAAAGTATCAAGCGAAAGGTAGCTATCAAGCAGAAGGATATAGTTACTCTAAAAGCGATTCAGATAGTAAATTTCAACCCAAAGGCAACTATGCTGACAAATCGTCAACCAACAATCAGGCGTTCTCTGGCGCTGTTGAGTCTAAATATATCACCGCAACTGATGGGAGTGAGCGACAACTTGGATTGAGAGCGCGTGCAGACGATGATAGGTGCTTTATTTCAAATAAAAAAGGTTCTCAATTTTATGAAATAACTGTACCTGACAGAACTGGAACCATGGCCTTGATTGGTGACATTGAAAATTCGGAGTTAGTTCCCCACCCTATACCGTGGTCACTACCCACAGCACCTTCTGGTTATCTAATCTGTCAGGGGCAGACATTCAACAAAGCGACATATCCTAAACTAGCTATTGCATATCCATCTGGAAGACTTCCTGAATTACGTAGTGAATTTATCAGAGGTGCGGATGCAGGGAGAGGGATTGATACGGGTCGCGAGGTGCTATCTTCCCAATCAGGGAATAGCTTATTAAGCGCTAGAGGAGTTGGGGGTAACAGTGAGTTTTCTTTAAAAATGTCCTCCGGATCTATCGGCACTGATAACCAAGGACAACGTGAAATTTATCAACAAATAGAAGACCAAAACGGAAATGAAACTCGACCACGCAATATTGCATTTTTATACATAGTGAGAGCAGCATAATGAACAAATATAATTTAGATATTCAAAATGGAAAAATTGGTGAGAATGGTTTAGCTGAAGTTGCTGGCTGGGTGAAATGCTATTTGTCACATCCTCATACTCGTGAATATATGGGCGCAACAATGGAAAACGTTATGTTTGATGTTTCTCTTCAATTGGGAGCATATCTGGATGAGCCTAAGTTGCCAAAAAAAGAAAATCAGGCAATAAGACGCAAGATTGATGGTAGCGCATGGGAAATTGTCGATGACTATCGCGGGCTTGTTGCATATCACATACAAACAAAGCAACCAGTAAATATTGATTTTATCGGATCATTACCTGATACATTAACACTATTACAGCCGAGCAGTGAGTTCGATAAGTGGGATGGCGAGAAATGGGCTACAGATGAGCTAGCTATTAAAGAGGCTCAAGTTAACTCAGCTAAGAAACAAAAAGCAGAGCTATCACAAGAGGCTGAAAATCGCATTGTGCAATTAGAGCGCAAAGTTAAATTAGAAATGGCAAATGAAGCAGAGGTTGGCCTACTAAAATCATGGGAAATTTACACAGTCAAGCTCGACGATGTAAATCCAGAGTTAGCACCTGATATCGAATGGCCACAAAAACCTGAGTGATCACTCCGTTCTCAAATACTGCACCGAATTCCCATCTGGCAACCTCTTACTTCTCTCTCGATAAAATGCTAGTCGTTCATTAAAGTACGCTCTCAAATGTGCTGGTTGTTGTCGTTCAACTTCGGATGCAACAACTGGCATATTGAGTCGCTCTTTATATGCGACACCTGAAGCTGATAAATCGACATTGATTTTATCTTTTTCTTCTTGAGTTAGGTTTGCGAGGTTCATAACAGATCCGGTTAGTTTTTGGAGAGTATAGCAGGAAGGTAGTAGGTGGGGACGTATAGGGGGCAAAAAATTACCGCAAACTTTCTCGAACTAACTCACGCTTGAGAAAATAATTTGCGGTAATCGTCTGCTAATCTTGAACTAACTCGAACTTTTTAGATTTGTGATATCTGTACTCCCATATAATGAGTATGCAGGTTTAGTAGCTTATCATTTGATAAAGGTGACTTTTCTTTTATATAGCTATAAAGAAGCACCTAATTAAAACAGAATGGGGCATTTTGCTCAATATCATTGAATGGATGATATAAGTTTTTGTATGTAATTAAACATTCGAATACTTATACTATTGCCTGTTATTTATGGTGATGAGTGCCCCGATTTGTGTTGACGTTTCGTAGTCAGAGATATTCATTTTTCCATGAAACATGAATTTTTATATCTAGCTCTAAATTTTATGGTAATCCTATTATTAGTCGTGGTGAAAATTATCTCAATATTTTTGAGAACACGATGTATATGCCAAATAAATAAAAATTATTGACAAAAATACGGATTAAATAACAAATCAATACTAGACCTTCCTCTTAGAGTAAGCCCTATCATCTTCTAAATCGTGATTTTGGGAGATAATTATGTGGGAACTTCTAAGAGATAATTGGTTTATTTTGATGTTATTACTTTGCCCGTTAATGCACCTCTTTATGCATAAACATCATCATGGCGAAAATAGTTCACACGATTGTTGTAAGAATAAAGAAGAAACAGAGGCACCAGAAAAAAAGAAAACACATTTAGATGCTTAAGAATGAGACTTTATATTGTTTTTGAGCTAAATAATGAGATTTAGCTGTGCCTTGATGAAACTTTAGCTGACAATCACTGTGAGAGTTTTTATAAAGTTCGGCCATGTTTATCTTTATTTTATGGGTAGGTACATAGCATAGCGGGTTTTATCATCATCAAAAATATCATACTATCTTAAACCACAAAAAATAAAATCAGCTCACATACAAATATGAATAGGTATGATAGTAGTAAGGTTTTTGTAAATTGATGAAAAAATAATGGGATTACTGGTTAAAGCACTGATAGGTGCGTTTGTTGTGGTATTAATCGCTGTTTTATCAAAATCTCGCCATTACTATATTGCGGGATTAGTTCCTCTATTTCCCACTTTTGCACTTATTGCACACTATATTGTGGGTTCCGAACGCTCGATTGAAGCGTTACGTACCACCATTATTTTTAGTCTATGGGCTGTTATTCCTTATATGATTTATCTAATTTCACTCTATGTGATGATCAACTATGTGAAATTATTTACGGCGCTAGCTACGGCAGTGATTTGCTGGGTTATTGCTGCTTGGTTACTTATTCAGTTATGGAACAAATTTCATGGATAGAGCCTTTGCTTTTTCCTATTTATTGTCATGTCGAAAAATAAAAATAGAGAGAATATGAGAAAATCATTGCAACAAAAAATAATTCAAATATGTAATGACAAAATTTCAGCTAAAGGAGAGGGCGTGGGGTTATCTTTTTATGCTTTCTTTGCAAATAAAAATGACAACCCTGAATTATTAATGGAAGCCGCAACATGGTGGATTATGACACATAAATTGGATCACTTTGAAAAAGCAGTAAAAATAAAGAAAATGATCCAATCAGAAATGGATTGTGGTGCTTAAAACTTCCTCTATTGCTTTAATCTTTTTATAAAACGATTTTATTAAACTAAAAATTATTGATTATTATCACATTAAAGCAGGTCATAAACCGTTATGGTAATTACATGATTAATAACGTAAACGGTGATGATATGGAATATTGGTTTATTGCGTATAAAGTGCGTTCCAGAAATGGTGATACCTACGCCGGACATAAAATTGTAGAAACAGAAAGTGGGATCACACCCCATATTGCGTTAGAAAAAGCATGTCAGGAAGTTGCTGAAGGAGCACAAGCTGATATTCCTGCGGTGAGAGTAGTTGCTTTTAATCGTTTATAAAACATTCTACCTAATAGAAAATCCTGCATTTCATTTATTAATGTGGGATTTTTTTTATTTTAAATTTAAAGTTTGGTTATTTAATACACTATATTTATAAGCTAATTTACTAATAGAAATATTAAAAAAATAAAGAATTTATTTATGTTATTTAATTACATTGATCTGATAGAGTTTTTTCATTTCTTTTACTTAAATAAAATTCAATTATGTGATCTCAGCTCTACTAATTCACTTTTAATAATTGAATAAAAAAAGGCTTATGGTTAATGTGCTGGTGGGCTAAGGAATAGCTCAATACAAGGAAATAAAAATCATCATTGTGATTTTTAGGTTATTAATAAAAGGAAATTTAAACTATGACAGTATTAACCGTTTATTTATGTGGTACCGGATCTAACTCATTTGATAATAATAATCCTACCTTCTGGCAAGGCGAATTAGTCTCCACTTTAGCGCAAAATAATCAAGGACGAGAGTTTGCACAGTGGTTTATTGTTGATGGTCCAGGTAGTGGCAATCTGCAAGAAGATGATTTATGGGTTGAAAGCCCTAATTACTCTGATATTAAAGGTTCGCTATTTGGTAGTGGTTGGGAAGAAAATGTTAACCACGCACTTTGTTTAATGAAAGGTAACTTTGATTGGCAACGTGAGAAATTGACAGAAGAGCAGTATAATCAACTGAAAAAAGCGGGTATTCCTATTGAAGATGTCAAAGTAACAGGCTCTTTTTTATGGCGTAAATATGACTATGGCGATCGTCATGTCACTCAACAACAACTTCAGCAGCAAATTATTCGTATCTTCCGTAAAGATGGCATTATTCCAACACAAGTTAACCTCGTGGGTTGGAGCCGTGGTGGTATTACTTGCCATATGCTAGCGAATGCAATGTTGGCAGACTCTCAATTAAAAGATATTCCTGTGAATATTTTTGCTATCGATCCTGTTCCGGGTCCACTGAATTTCCAACCAGAAAAAGTGACACTTGGTAAAAACGTCAAAGAGTATGTCGGATTTTATGCGAAAGATGAGCGCTCTAAAGGGTTTACTTGCGTGATCCCAACTGTCGCTGCCGATACTAAAATGCATATTTTCCCTATTTCCGGACGTCATGCCACATTAGTTGGCAATGCTTCTATTGATGGTAGTGAAGGTGAAAATGCATTATATGCACCGGGTTTAGTGGTTCGCCATTTTGCAGAAGTTTGTTTAACTCGTTGGGGCTGTGATTTAGCCAATAAATTAGCTTTAACGGATACACAAATTACGGGTTACCACACCGATATTGCTAATGATGCAGATAAATATACCGCAATGCGTCGTAAAACCTATTCTATCTATGAAAGCACTGGTAAAGACGAACGCAAAGTTTCATTAGGTAAAGAGGGTAAAGCATTCTCTGAGATCGTTGGGGTACAATATAATCCATCAGTCGGTTTAACCGCGGATTATTTATCAAATCAGCAACTCTATGATGTGATTAAATAAATTATTATTTATTATATTATTATGAGCTAATAGGTCGCCCACGATGAAGTGGGCGATTTCTATTTCAACCACTATCACATTATTTATCATAGTTTCTTACTAGGAAAATGATTGTTGATTTAATATACTTCCTTTCGAGAGCTAACAGAATTTTATTAGACATAGACAGACTGTAGGAGGTTTCTATGCCTGAGTTTACTGTTAGAGTTGAGTTATCTGATCCTGAAAATGCAGATTATGTGTTATTAACACAAAAGATGGTAAAAGAAGGATTTAAAAAAGAGATTGATGGTTTGAAAGGTAAATATGTTCTGCCTCTTGCAGAGTTTAATTACCATACTGAAACTAAAGATCACAAAGAAGTTATCGAGTTGGCTTTTTCGATTGCAGAAAAAATAACCTTAAATCCAGCCATTTTAGTGACTGAAGTAAAAAATAGAGCATGGAAAGGGTTAGAACGACTTTAAGATTATCTTTATAGATGTCTATAAGAGATGTCATCAAGGCTCGTGGGGAGTCTGAATGTATTTAGGTTAACGGCTTTATTGCCTATTTTTCTGCATTAAGTCTCTATTCTTCGGCGTTTTTTACTATAAAAACGTACTATCAACATCACTATTTCACTCTTTATATTAAACCAAGCGATGAAACAAAGTTCGTGTCGATGATATTGCATTATCATTGATTGTTTTTTATTACTATTTATTACTTTAAACCGCGGGATAAAGCACATGAATTGGATTTTAAAATCATTTTCACAACTCACCACAGATGAGCTTTATGCTATTTTGGCATTAAGAAATCAGGTTTTTATTTGTGAACAGCAATGTGCTTATCAAGATCTGGATGGGGTAGATCAAAATACATTACACTTGTTTGCCAAAGAGGAAGATGACCAGCAACTTATTGCTTATGCACGTCTGTTGCCTCAAGGTATCGCATTTAAAGAAGCTTCAATAGGGCGGGTGATTGTTGCTCAAAATCAGCGAGGGAGTGGTATTGCACATCAGTTAATAAAAGAGGCGATTGCAACTACGTGCCGTCAATTTAACACCCATACAATAAAAATAATGGCACAGGCTTATTTAGTCTCATTTTATCAATCACATGGTTTTGTTATTGATTCAGAAACTTATCTTGAAGATAACATTCCACATATTGATATGGTTTTAGTGCAATCTGTACAATCTGTGTAATCAAAAAAACAAAAATATAAAAGGACAAACGTTGTTTTTTACGTTACCGATAACAAGTTAAGCTGAATAATAAGAGTGATTTTTTCTAAGTAAAGACGCCATTAGCTAATAAAACCGCTTTTGGCGCAGAGGAGAGTTATTTAAGATTGAGATCAGGATAATAACTATGTTCTGTAAACTGACCATAGCTATTTTGTACCCTCTGCTCTTGTTCAGTCTGTCTAATTAATACACCAAGCTCATCTAAACGAGCCCGTAATAAATTTCGCGTCTCATTTTCGTTTTCTAAGATTTTCTTTAGCATATCTGTGAGGCGTTGTTGTAGTCTCAGCTCACCGTCAGCCGGTTTTATCATCTTAGTGATCCTTTCAACGCTTTTTAAATAATCCATTTCCATTTCTATCAGCTTGTCCCATTGCTGATCTTTGGCAAGCGTTAACATTTGCTCACTTGATTTTAAAACATGCTCGTAAGCCGCCATAATATCCATATTGTTGTCCACTCTAATTTAATAAGAATTAATCTGTGTGCCGATTTGTTGCCAAGCATCAGAAATTTCAGTTAAGAGCTTGATGACTTCATGAATTTTTTCTGGGTTATTTTTTAAGTTAGCATCGAGTAGCTGATTAACCATATAGTCATAAAGGAGCTCCAGATTCTCTGCAAGCTCGCCCCCTTTTTCTTTATCCAGACCTTGTTTTAATCCGTTACCAATAATATTAATGGCTTTAGAAATATTTTCGCCTTTACCGGCGATATTTCCTTGTTCCATTAATATTAATGCACGGCGAAGGGCGCTAAGCGCCCCATTAAATAGGATCTGGATCAGCTGGTAAGGCGTGGCATTTAAAATCTCGCTTTCAACGTCGATTTGAGCGTACATTTTACTGGCTGATTGTTGATACATAGTGTCCTACTTTTAAAAAATTACATTAATAAACGGCCGATTGAAGCACTGGAGTTAGTCATGGAGTTAACCATTTTATCTAACTGCTGGAACTGGTTTTTATAACGTTCCATCGTGGCTGCAATATTACGTTCCGTGTTTTTAATTTGGCTATCTAATGTTTTCTTGCGCTTTTTCACGCCATCAGTGGCAATATCTAAAGTACCATCATTAGATTGCAGGGTTTTCTTTAGGTAATTATAGGTTTGAGTACCAAAACCGGTCTCTTTACCATCACCCATAAAAAACTCTTTTACGTTAGCGGGTTTATCTTTTAACGCATCATCGAGTTTTTTATTATCAATATCTAAAGAGCCATCAACCTTAAATTTAATACCCATTTTATTCAGGGTATCCATATCTGAGGTGCCTTGTGAGCTTGTTACAAAGCTTTTTAGCTCAGACATAATCATACGGCTGGTGGTATCACCGAGTAATACACCATTGTCTTTAGATGCCGCTTCGCCTTTCTCTACTTGAGTATATTTAGTCAGAGATTTATAGGTACTGTTTAACTCGTTATAAGCGTCTGTCCAAGCTTGGATAGCTTTTTTCATTGGCTCAATATCACGAGCAACGTTTACAATTTCAGGTTTATCGGCTTTGTCTTTATTATCAAACGTCGTTTTCTTAAGGTTTAAGATGATCCCTTCAGGGGCATCTTTAATCTCATTAGTTTGACGTTCAATTTCAATACCATTAATCGTTAATTTGGCATTATTTGCTTTAACGATCTCTTGCATTGCTCCACTTTTACTGCTTGAAGAATAGCTAATGAAATCATTGAGTTCATCATCACCTTCTACTTTAACGGTCATTTCTGACTCTGTACCTTCTTTACGAGAAGTCAGTACTAAGTGGTTAACGCCATCTTTTGCTTTAACGATAGTGGCAGAAACATTACCTTCTTTTTTATTGATTGCATCACGCAATTCAATCATCGAGGTTTGATCGTCAGTTAATTCAATACGTAATGGTTTTTCTTCACCAGGTTGGGTAATCACTAAGGTACGTTTATTACCTTCACCTAACGTTTTTCCAAGAGGTACTTTTACATCGCTTACAGCTTTTGATTTCAATGTTTGCGCATGAGCAAGCTCTTTAATGGATACGGTATAGTTACCAATACTGGCTTTACCATCCGTTGTCACTTTAAATGCATCAAACTCATCGTCTACTTTGGTTGCAATAATTTCGTCAAATTTCTTTAAGTTTTCTGACGCTTTCTGCAACTTATCAAGTTGGCTACGAATTTTACCGTAAGCGGTAATTTGCGCTTCGTAGCTTTTCATCTGTTTATCAAGGGGTTCAAGGCGTTTATTTTCCGCCGCCTCTAATTGTGCCAATGTTTGGCTAAGAGGCATCCCTGAGCCCACGCCTAGTGAAGCAATACCAGCCATACCGGTCTCCTTTCTGTGTTCGTAAAATGATCCTCAAAAAGCGTTATCGGTAGAATCGGCGAAAAGTTTACGTCTATTTGGTATTTTTGATGACTTAAACAGGCTGCCATATAGAAGCCTTTTATTGCTATTGATAACCAAAGTCGAATTTTGATGAGTGAAAAGTGGCTTGAGATAAAAAGTGATAAAAATTTAATAAAAAAATAATAAATTAATTTCTTTATTTATCATTGACTTGATATTAATTCTATAAAAAATCACAGAAATATTTGTAGGAAAAGTTAAAGGTTGTATGTGGGGTGCCGATAAACTTGTTGCCGGTGATTGACACCGTAAATGAATAGGCAAACTTTTATTTTATCGACTTGATTTTAAAGGAATCTAGCTATGGCACAAGTCATTAATACCAACTATCTATCTCTGGTAACTCAAAACAACCTGAACAAATCTCAGGGAGCTTTAGGAAGTGCAATCGAGCGTCTGTCTTCTGGTCTGCGTATTAACAGCGCTAAAGACGATGCTGCGGGTCAAGCGATTGCTAACCGTTTCACTTCTAACGTAAACGGTTTAACTCAAGCTTCACGTAATGCGAACGATGGTATCTCTATCGCTCAAACTACTGAAGGCGCTCTGAACGAAATCAACAACAACTTACAACGTATCCGTGAGTTAACAGTTCAAGCTAAAAACGGTACTAACTCTAACTCAGACATCACTTCAATCCAAAACGAAGTTACTGAGCGTTTAGCAGAAATCAACCGTATCTCTGAACAAACTCAGTTCAATGGCGTTAAAGTACTGAGCGGTGAGAAGTCAGAAATGACTATCCAAGTTGGTACTAACGATAAAGAAGTTATCAAATTTAACTTAGATAAAGTTGATAATGATACTTTAGGTGTTTCAAGTGACAAACTGTTCACTGAAAAAACAGAGACAAAAGGTGTAACTGCTGAAGGTGGTACTGTGGATGCTGCTACTTTAGCAATCCCTGGTGGTGCTCAGTATAAAGGTATTACTGTTAAAGAATATACTGTTGATGGTAAAGCAGTCGCTGATAAATTCGTTGTAACTAAAGGTACTGATAAATACTTGGTAGGTAAAAGTGACTTCGAAGTTACTGGTACTGATGATATCGAGCTAAAAGCGGCTTCAGCTGTTGCTGGTAACGCATTTACTGCTGATGCAGGTAAAGACGTTAAAACTTTAGACGTTAAAGATGACGCTTTAGCAACTTTAGACAAAGCTATCAATACAATTGATGAAAGCCGTTCTAAATTAGGTGCGATTCAAAACCGTTTTGAATCTACTATCAACAACCTGAACAACACTGTTAACAACTTATCTGCTTCACGTAGCCGTATCTTAGATGCTGACTATGCAACAGAAGTTTCTAACATGAGCCGTGGCCAAATCCTGCAACAAGCTGGTACTTCAGTACTTGCTCAAGCAAACCAAGTACCACAAACTGTTCTGTCTCTGTTACGTTAATTCGTACACTGACACAAAAGATACCTTTCTATATCCAAAAGGTCCTCGCAAGAGGGCCTTTTTTTGTTTTTGTGTTTTATCTTTAAACTCACTTTTTTTAGTTTTTATTTTTCGCTCAATTAATTTTCTTTTCTTTAAAATCAATAAGTTCTTAAAAATTAACAGACTGGCTTTTATTGCTATTTTCGCGACGCCGAAAAGCGTAAACCCCTCGAAATTGATGACGATAGTGTATAGGTAACGTTATTACAGTGACGTAATAACCCACCTATTCATTGAAAAATATTTTAAAATCAAGTCGAAGGAATATTGTATGCCACAAGTAATTATGACTAACCCAACCTCATTGATTGCTCAAAATAATTTAAATCGCTCACAAAGCTCCTTAAATACAGCAATTCAACGCCTTTCTTCAGGGTTACGTATTAATAGCGCCAAGGATGACGCTGCTGGTCAAGCCATAGCGAACCGTTTTACTTCTAATGTTAAAGGGTTAACACAAGCCTCTCGTAATGCGAATGATGGTATTTCTATTACCCAAACCACAGAAGGGGCATTAAATGAAATTAATAATAACCTGCAACGTATTCGTGAATTAACCGTACAAGCTAAAAATGGTTCTAATTCAGAATCCGATATCAAATCCATCCAAGAAGAAGTAAAGCAACGTACCGCTGAAATAAATCGTATATCAAAACAAACACAATTTAATGGCGTAAAGGTTTTAAGTGAAGATAGTACATTAAATTTACAAGTTGGCGCGCATGATAAAGAACAAATCAGTGTTAATCTGAAAAAAATTGATGCGACTACACTGGGTATTGATAAATTGGATTTATCAGCACAAAGCAAAATTGGTTCTAAAGCAACTAACGTGGAAGTGACCATTGGTACAGGTGCTACTGCAACAAAAGAAATGCAAGAGTTTGATACTAAAGCGCTTGATGACGAAATTACGCAAGGCACAATTAAAAACTATGATATTTATTATGCAAAAGGTGCTGATGGTAAAGACGATAAATCAAAACTTATCGTACAAACTGTAGATGCAAAAGGCGTTGAAGGTTACTTCGATGCAAAGGTAACCGCAGGTGGTACAGGCGCTAAAGCAACAGTTGATGCCGCTAAAACAGCAGTAGCGGGTTTAGATATGCTCGTTGAAAAACCACTGAAAGCATTGGATGATGCACTGGCTCAAGTTGATAGTTTACGCAGTGCAATGGGGGCAGTGCAAAACCGTTTAGATTCAACCATTACTAATTTAGGTAATACGGTTAATAATCTGACTGCCTCACGTAGTCGTATTTTAGATGCAGACTATGCAACAGAAGTCTCAAATATGAGTAAAAACCAAATATTACAACAAGCAGGTACTTCAGTATTGGCACAAGCGAATCAAATGCCTCAAAATGTGTTATCACTATTACGTTAATTTTCTCTTGAAATAATCCTCAATTTACACCCACTTCAATTTTTTTGCGGTGGGTGTTTTTTCATCAAAACAGTCGTTTTTTTAATTAATCATTTATGAGTATTTCAACTCGTGAATTAGACGCTAAAATCTCAAAAAATAAAATACTATGATTTATATGTTATTTTTTTATGAACAGAATGCATATTCAATACGTCTATTTCTTTTAATGAGATAAATTATCAATTTAATTAACGGTTTTTCCAAGGATTAGCAGTGGGTGTTTTAAGGTAAAGTAGTTCTCGTAATGCAATGACAAATTAATTTATCAATGAAAACCCGATTATTGCTGAAAATTTGGCATAGGTGAAAAAGAGGCGCTTTTGCTTCACTGTTCAGCCGATTGCTAAATTTATTTCGCCAGATAATGGTTTCCGGTCTTTTATCCAAAGGTGTCTTTTGTTGTGAGTGATTTGTATACCGCCGAAGGCGTGATGGACAAAAATAGCCTCTGGGAGCGATATGTCCCGTTGGTTCGCCATGAAGCATTACGATTACAGGTCAAGTTACCTGCGAGTGTTGAATTGGATGATCTTTTGCAAGCAGGTGGAATTGGGTTGCTAAATGCCGTTGAGCGTTATGACTCAATGCAAGGTGCTGCCTTTACCACTTATGCTGTTCAACGTATCCGTGGCTCGATGTTAGATGAGCTACGCAGTCGAGATTGGGCGCCACGTAGTGTGCGTCGCAATGCAAGAGAAGTAACACATTCTATTCATCAATTAGAGCAGGATCTAGGACGACCACCATTAGAACAGGAAGTTGCTGATCATTTGCAGATTGAGTTAGCAGAATACCGGCAGATCCTATTGGATACGAATAACAGCCAATTGTTCTCTTATGACGAATGGCATGAAATTTACGGTGAAAGCTGTGAACCGTCTCAAGACGAAGATCATGATGACAATCCATTACAGATGTTATTAGAAAGTGATATTCGCCAAAGAGTCATAGACGCGATAGAATTGCTTCCCGAAAGGGAAAAAATGGTTCTTACTCTGTATTATCAGGAAGAACTTAATTTGAAAGAAATAGGCGCAGTGCTTAATGTCGGGGAATCCCGCGTGAGCCAGCTACACAGCCAAGCTATAAAAAGGCTACGAGCACGCTTAAACCCAGAGAAATAGAAGTTTTGCTTATTTTTGTTTTTGTTTATTAAGACTACAACACAGGGCTTTATCTCTTATGTCTGTTTCAACACAAAAGAAACGGCCGCTAAGCCGTTACATTAAAGACTATAAACACAGCCAGACTCATTGTCTACATTGCCACAAGGCGCTTGATCGGATCTCTCTCGTATTCAATCGCCAAGTTATCAATAAAGAAGCCATTTCTGAAATGACTGATTTAATTGATGATGAAACGTGGGAAACGTTACAAGAGAAGTTCTCTGCGCTATGCCGTTTTTGTAGTGAGATTTACTGTAATAGTGAAACTGACTACTTTGACATTATGTCTTTTAAGCAGTATTTGTTTGAACAAACGGAGATGAGCCACAGTACTGTTCGTGAGTATGTGGTTCGTTTACGTCGGCTCGATGAATTACTGACTTCCACTAATTTTCCTCGTCAAGAGTTTACGACAGAGAAAATTCAGTCAGACTTGAGTAAAAAGCTCACTCCCTCTGCATTTAGTAACTACAATATTGCACTACGTAAGTACGAGCAATATCTTGATTGGTGCCAAGAGCCCCCATCAATGAGTAGCAGTCACTAATTGCGCTCAAGAGAGACCTTAAAAGGAGTAGCCTAGCCTGCTCCTTTTTCTATTCTATTAATTCTAAATCCTTACTATTTTTTCTTGTTTAATTTCTTTTTTATTTCTAAAACTATCTATCAACGATAAAAAGCAATGTTGTACTAAGTAAATTACATCAATAGATAAAAAAAGCGCCCACAGTGGGGCGCAAGTTTCAGGTATTCATAAAGATATAATTAAATCAACTTCTAGGTTGACTTGAGCTTAAGTATATTTACTAAACTAATTCATCGCGAATAGTAAATATAAAAAGAGTGAGAACAGTCACAGCATTAAAAGAAATAACATTTTTGACTATCTCTTTAGAAATAATAGGGTAATAAAAGAAAAAACCACCTTTAAGAAAACAGACTTTAAAGGTGGTCTCAAAGACAAGGAGAGAAAGAGAAGGGGTAATTAACTAATCGTCATTAAGCTTGCATTACCTCCAGCTGCCGCTGTATTAATGCTTAATGCTCTTTCATGCAATAAACGCTCTAACAATATACCAGTTTCACCGCGAGAGAATCCTTGAACAGAAATTATAGCTCCATTGCGTTGAGCAATTTTCTGGCAAGTTTCACGTAATTGGTCACCATCACCGTGGTAAATTACGGCATTTATTTTTAGTGACTCATCATTCCAGTTTTCAGTCAATGTAATGGCTTTTCTGACAATATCAGGTAATTCACGATATGTTTTTTGTGAGAATGGGCTATTAACGACAATGGCGTGACAACCAGAGGCGAGAACAGCAGCAATTTGAGTCAATGCATCTTGCTCGTTATCGGAAATACACAGTACATTACCACAAGGAACTAATTGATAAGTATTGCGTTCACCAGTAGGACCCGGTAATACACGCAGTGTTCCCGCTTGGGATGCAAGAGCATATTTCTCTAAAGCTTCATAGTGTGGTTTATCCGTTTTGTTTGATAGCCATTCCATGTACTTATGATAAGTCTGTAATAACGTATTACGCATAGAAGTATCAAGAGGAAGTATTTCATCTTGACGTGTAAGTGTTTGTGTTGCGGCATTTTCAGGGCGTTTAGATAATAAGCGATATAAATAAATAGGACCGCCTGCTTTTGGGCCTGTACCCGATAATCCTTCTCCCCCAAAAGGCTGAACACCGACAACGGCACCGACCATATTGCGGTTGACGTATAAATTTCCGACTTTGGCATTTGAGGCAACATAAGCAATAGTTTCATCAATGCGTGTATGAACGCCCATTGTTAATCCGTATCCTGTTGCATTAATCTCTTCTAGCAAAGCGGGTAAATCTTGGCTTGCATAACGCACAACATGTAATACAGGGCCAAAGATTTCTTTCTTCAATGAACTTACTTTATCTAACTCAATTAAAGTCGGTTGAACAAAGGTACTGTTACTTTCAGCGTGTTTTGACAAACTATTGTGTGATGCTTGATAAATCTCGAAGCCAGTTGTACGCATAGATTGAATATGCTTCTCTATGCCCGATTTTGCTTCTTTATCGATAACAGGGCCAATGTCTGTAGATAGTAAACTTGGATCACCCATTGTTGCTTGTGCCATCGCACCTTTAAGCATCTCGATAGTGCTCTCAGCCACTTCTTCTTGAATACATAACAGACGTAAAGCGGAGCAACGCTGACCGGCACTATCGTAAGCGGATGCCATTACATCGGTTACTACTTGCTCTGTTAATGCAGATGAATCAACAATCATGGCATTTAAGCCACCAGTTTCTGCTATTAAAGGTACTGGGTGGCCTTCGCTATCTAATCGACCTGCTAGGGTCTTTTGTAAAATATGAGCAACATCCGTTGAACCTGTAAACATCACACCACGAACACGCTCATCAGCGACTAAACGGGCGCCAATAGTTTCACCTTGCCCTGGTAATAGTTGTAGTGCAAAAGAAGGAACACCTGCTTGATGGAAAAGCGCAACGGCTTTCGATGCAATTAAAGGTGTCTGCTCTGCGGGTTTTGCTAGAACGGTATTACCTGTGGCTAAAGCTGCCGCAATTTGTCCGCTGAAGATCGCTAATGGGAAGTTCCAAGGGCTGATACAAACCACTGGTCCTAAAGGTCGATGTGTATTGTTATCAAAGTCTTGGGTGACTTGAGCCGCATAATAGTAGAGAAAATCAATAGCTTCGCGGACTTCAGCAATCGCATTGCTGTAAGTTTTACCAGCTTCACGCACTAATATTCCCATAAGAGGGCCCATTTGTTGCTCCATTAATTCCGCAGTACGGATCAAAAATGAAGCTCTTTGCGCTGGTGGTGTTGCAAACCAGATCTCACCTTTTTCTTGGGCAATGGTTAAGGCAAAATCTGCCTCAGCTTCTGTTGCTTCTCTTACTGTACCGACAATATCAGCATGATTGGCTGGATTTAACACAGATTGAGGTTCTTGTGTTTTCTCTGAAAAATTAAATGTATCACCTAATAAAGGTTCGCAATGTATATTTTCAGTTGCTGATGTTAATAAGGCACTAGAAAGTGATGCCAAGCGATGTTCGTTTGACATATCAATGCCCGGTGAATTTTTACGTTCATCACCATACAGTTTATGAGGAAGCGGAATTTTAGGATGAGAAAGCCCAACTTGGCCTTCGGCTTTAGCCATTCTATTCACTTCTTTGACCGGATCTGCCACTAATTCATCAAGAGAAATAGTGGTATCAGCAATTCGGTTTACAAATGATGTATTAGCTCCATTTTCAAGTAAGCGACGTACTAAATAGGCAAGTAATGTTTCATGAGTCCCTACGGGTGCATAAATACGACAAGGGCGTCCTAGTTTCCCGTCTGCAATTTTACCCACAACTTGAGCATAAAGGGGTTCACCCATACCGTGTAAACACTGGAACTCGTATTGTCCGGGGTAATAGTTTTGACCTGCTAAATGATAAATTGCTGACAGTGTGTGCGCATTATGTGTAGCAAATTGCGGATAAATAAAATTAGGTGATGCGAGTAGCTTTTTCGCACAGGCAAGGTAAGAGACATCAGTATACACCTTGCGAGTATAGACAGGATAATCTTCAAGGCCATCGATTTGAGCACGTTTCACTTCGCTATCCCAATAGGCACCTTTCACTAAACGGATCATTAAGCGACGACGGCTACGACGAGCCAAATCAATCACATAATCAATAACTAATGGACAACGCTTTTGGTAAGCCTGAATGACAAAGCCAATACCATTCCAACCTGCTAATTCAGGTTCAAAACAGAGTCTTTCAAGTAGGTCGAGTGAAATCTCAAGTCTATCTGCTTCTTCTGCATCAATATTAATACCAATATCGTATTGCTTTGCTTGTAATGTTAATGAGAGTAGGCGAGGGTAAAGCTCTGACATAACACGCTCATATTGAGCACGACTGTAACGAGGATGTAATGCTGAAAGCTTGATAGATATTCCAGGGCCTTCATAAATACCTCTGCCATTAGAGGCTTTACCAATTGCGTGGATGGCTTGTTGATAAGAGACTAGGTAATCTTGAGCATCTTTCTCTGTTAATGCTGCTTCTCCTAGCATGTCATAAGAGTAACTAAAGCCTTTTTCTTCAAGTTTGCGTGCATTTGCGAGTGCTTGAGAAATCGTCTCACCAGTAACAAATTGCTCACCCATTAAACGCATCGCCATATCAACGCCTTTACGAACTAATGGCTCGCCACTTTTGGTGAGAATGCGATTTAAAGAGTTAGATAGCTTTTCTTCATTATGGGTAGAAACTAATTTACCTGTGAATAATAATCCCCATGTAGCTGCATTTACAAACATAGATTGGCTCTGTCCTAAATGTGAACGCCAATTTCCATGACTGATTTTATCGCGGATAAGTGCATCACGAGTGGCTTTATCAGGAATACGCAATAAAGCTTCTGCTAAACACATTAAGGCGACACCTTCTTGTGAAGAAAGTGAGAATTCCTGTAATAGACCTTGAACCAGCCCTGAGCGTCCAACACCATTTTTCTGTTTACGTAATTTTTCGGCAATGGAATAGGCTAATTTATGCGTTGCTTGGGCTTCATTTTCAGGTAAGGTCGCTTGTTGCAATAACATAGGTACAGCCTGTGTTTCTGGTGTGCGATATGCAGAAGTAATTGCTGAGCGTAAAACAGATTGCGGATGAATATGTTCAGCAAACTCCAAGAAAGGCTGATAATGAGCGGTTGATATTTCAGTGCTTTCATCAATATCTTGCTCTGCAAATGTTGAGTTACCAAGATTAACCTGATCATTTTCGATTTGTTCTAGATAATCGAAAATAGCTTGTTTAATTAACCAATGCGATGTTCTATCTAATTTCTGTGCAGCTTCTTTTAATCTATTGCGGGTTTCTTCATCAAGTCTAACACCCATTGTTGTGCTACTCATGCAGTGCTCCTCATATTCTATTTCTAATTCACAAATACAGTTACCCGTTATTTTTATTAATATCATTCATGTTGCAACTTTGTGCAACATTGTTAACATTTTATTTATAAATAATGTGAAAGTAGTCAGGTTTTGTAGGTGATTAAAAATCGTGTGATTTGTTTTCTTATAAATATTTATATATAAATCAATAAATTATATTTATTTTGTTGATGTTTTCATTTATAATATGTATTCGAATTAAGACAAATAGTGTGAAGTCATAAACAAAATTTAAATATTTAAACGTTAATTTCTTGTTAAATGCAGTTAACCTATTCTAGGATTGATGTGAATGCTTTATCTGTTGCTGTAAGAAATTATTTTAATTAAAAACTGAAAAGATCATTAATGCGCAACGAAGTGCAACGTTCCTGTACAAGTCAAAAGCATACCGATGATCGGAAACAGATTTATGGAGAACTGCAATTATGGCTCTAACTTCGCCAATGCTAATTACATTTACGATCTATATCTTGGGTATGCTTTTTATTGGCTACCTCGCTTATCGTTCAACAAAAAACTTTGATGATTATATTCTAGGTGGCCGGCGACTGGGCAGTGTAGTAACTGCGTTGTCAGCGGGTGCTTCAGATATGAGTGGCTGGCTATTAATGGGATTACCTGGCGTGGTATTTTTCGCAGGTATTTCAGAAAGTTGGATAGCTATTGGGCTCTGTTTAGGCGCATGGCTAAACTGGCGTTTAGTTGCTGGGCGTTTACGTTTGCAAACCGAAAAAAACAATAATGCATTAACGTTGCCTGATTATCTAACATCGCGTTTTGATGATAAAAGCAAAATGCTACGTATCATTTCAGCGTTAGTTATTCTTACCTTCTTTACTATTTATTGTGCTTCTGGCGTGGTTGCTGGTGGAATGCTGTTTGAATCTACATTCCATATTCCTTATCACGAAGCGATGATTTATGGTGCCCTTGCAACTATTGCATACACCTTTTTAGGTGGCTTTCTTGCGGTAAGTTGGACAGATACCGTTCAAGCGACTTTAATGATTTTTGCTCTGATCCTGACACCTATTATCGTTATATTCTCAGTGGGTGGTATTGATACTTCTATTGCTATTATTAAAGCAAAAGATCCATCTTATTTGGATATGTTCAAGGGCCTTGATTTTATCGCCATTATTTCGTTATTAGCATGGGGATTAGGTTATTTTGGACAACCTCATATCCTTGCACGTTTTATGGCGGCTGACTCTAACCAAACTATTCGCAAAGCACGTCGTATTGGTATGACGTGGATGATCCTCTGTTTAGGGGGAACGGTTGCAGTTGGATTCTTTGGTATTGCTTACTTTGAAATGAATCCAGCACAAGCGGGGGCTGTTACAGCTAAAAATGAACGTATTTTTATGGAATTAGCTTCACTACTCTTTAATCCATGGATCGCGGGTATTTTATTGTCTGCAATTCTTGCCGCGGTAATGAGTACATTAAGCTGTCAATTATTAGTCTGTGCAAGTGCGTTAACTGAAGATTTATATAAACCCTTTATTCGTAAAAATGCGAGCCAAAAAGAGCTAGTGTGGGTAGGACGTGGCATGGTGTTATTAATTGCAATTATCGCAATCTTCTTAGCACGTGATCCAAACAATAAAGTGCTTGATTTAGTCAGTAACGCTTGGGCCGGTTTTGGTGCCGCCTTTGGTCCTGTGATCCTCATTTCTGTTTTGTGGAAGCGCATGACCCGTAATGGTGCATTTGCTGGAATGTTGATTGGCGCTTTAACCGTGTTGGTGTGGATGCAATATAAATGGTTTGGGTTATACGAAATCATTCCTGGTTTTATCTTTGCCTCTATCGCTATCGTTGTGGTTAGTTTAATGGGTAAAGAACCAAGTAAAGAGAACCAGCAACGCTTTAATGAAGCTGAAACTCAATATCGTAATACATAATAAAAGATAGGTATCAACTAAATAAAAGGTCACTTTTAGAAGTGACCTTTTTTGTGTAATTCAGAATAAAGATTTTTTATTAATAAAAAGTAAGTTATTCATAATATTCGAATTTATTATATATAGTTGCTGTACTGGTATCGATTATTATGTCATCTTTTCTAACTTCACTTACCATATCCCAAGTTAAGCAGTTATTATATTTATCCCATTCTCGGCATGTATTGTTATATTCTCTTATATCATCATATAAGCTGGTGAATATTTGCATTTGGCGCAAAATCTTACCATCTTTGCCATAATGGAATTCTAATGTAACTTCATCATTATCAATTGCTTTGAAAAGACGCCCTTGTTCATCATAAAGATAATGAATTGAATTTCCTTGATTTTCTGCAGTAGACTCAATAATAGTTTCTGCTGAAATTTTATCATTTTTATAACTCAGCTTAGCAAAATCAGTTCCTATCAGTGAGCCATCATAATCATAGAAATAAGATTTTTTGTCTATCAATTGATTTTGATTATTTTTACCATAAAATTCAACTAAATAGAGCGAGTATGTTCTATGACGATTTTTTATCTGGTATTTATATTTTAGATTATAAGGCGTTGACATTCTTAAAAGATTTGTCTCAATATGCTCATGAACATATTCTTGTGTAGAAAAGTTATATTTGGTAAGAACTCCACATTTATCAAATTGAGATTCTCCTTGAAAAGCTTTGAATCGGCCTTTTTCGGGTAAGTCGCTAGTAGTTGTGATTGATTTTATAGGCCCGTAATTAAAATTGATCGTAATGAACATCACGTTATTTATATTCACTTGTTTTTGTGATTTATCACAAGAAACTTGAGCCGCAAATGCTGGAAGTGAAATAAAAAGTGTGTAAAAAGAGAAAATAAAAAATAATGGATATTTCATATAATGAGTCATCTTAAATTTTATTAAAAGAGAACATGCTATAGCACATATTCATCATTAATTGATTTAAGTAGTTTTACACAAATAGTTTTTTAATGAAAGCATAGTAGATGAGTATTTAATCACAGATAAGAAGATATGTAATAAACATAAAAAACCAGTCTATTTTAGATAGTCTGATTTTTATATTGTTAACTTAAATTTGATACGAAAAATATAATATAAATATTATTCGTAATAAATAAACTCGTTATGAAGCATGGCCTTACTAAAATTCACCAATTCATCATCAAATTTAATCGTACTCTCAAGCTCCTCTTTTGAACAATTAGCAAATTTGTCCCATTCAAGGCAAGTCGTGATAAAGGCTTTATCTTCTCCATTAATACCCTTGATATAGTTCGATTGTTTGATAGTTTTTCCTTCTGGATCATACTGATACTCTACATTTACTTTTCCGTCTTCTATTACGGATTGTAGTTTTCCTTGAGGATTATAGATGTATTCTGTTGTGATAGTCTCAGTTGTAGGATCGGATGATTTGCTAGTTTCTTTGATAATACGACCATTTTTATAGTCGAATTGGCTGGTGATAGTATCTAGTAAAGTGCCATCATTTGCGTAATATTGAATGACTTTTTTGTTGAACCGATTCTGTTCATCTTTATGATAGGTTTCTTGCATGTAGATAGAATGTGAGCCATAGGTATTTTTTACTTGAAATTGATATCGAATAACAGAAGGGTTATTTGGTAATGTCCTTATTAAATTAGTTTCTACATTGCCTTCAAAGTACTCCTGCATTGATGTGCTATCTTTCAATAATTTTCCACATTCATCAAAGTGAATTTCACCTTTTAGTGCTTTAAAACGTCCATCATGGGGAATGGTGCTTGTCATCGTGACTGATTTAACAGGGCCGTTATAAGAAGTGAGTAATATAATATTGTTATTAGCGATATTGGTTTGTTTTTCAGTATCGGTGCATTGAGTTGAAGCCGCGATTGCTGAAAATGAGGAAACCGCATAAAGGAAAAGGCTAATAAGGAGTCGTTGTGATTTCATAAGACCGTCCATGTTATGTATTCGTCATACTTCAAGTCGCAGCGTTGTTGTCTGAGTTCATTCGCACTAGGCGATACTTGTGTATACGCCTAGAGACTCATTCACTTGTCGCCTAGCGGAATCTTGAATTATTTAGAGTATATGTATTCAAGCTACATTTTGATTTATAAAATATAGGTCTAGTATAGGGAATTGGTTTGCTAAATTGTATAGATAAAATCCTATATGATTAACCGGTATATAAAGAAAAAATATTTGGTACGTTCAGAACTGTTTTGGGAGCATTAAGATGTCAAACGTGTTTTCTTTTATGACTGATACAGCAACTCTGGCCATTTTTGATTTACAAGCGATCCGACATAGAAAATCAGATACAGCAGATTGGTGGAGCATACCAGATGATGAGTTAGAGGAAATGAACAAGGGTAATATTGCATTTATTGGGTTAGGTAATGATGGCTTTTACACAATAAATCTATGCGACAACATCGAAGAGCCTGATGTAAAAATAAATATAAGCTGTCCATCGGGTAAAGTCTTTATTGGTGCGGGAGAGGACACTACTGGCGGTGATTTAGAGCCAGATGATCCACTGTATCGTTCTGGTGATATTATCTCGTTACCAATAGGAAATTATAAGATTTCATTAAAAAAGGCAGCAAATATTGTTTTTATTTCTATCACTCCAAGCAAAGCGAAAGCAAATAATTTTGAGAATATTTTACGTTTAGATTAAAGAAATATATAAACAGTAATATAAAAAATATAATAACGAGTGAAAAGATGACGTTATTCAAAAATATCATCATTATACTTTATTAATAAGTTAATAAAAATAAATTAAACAATTTATGGTTATATTAAATGTGATATAACGAATATGCTGATTATGAATTAGATTAATCAATTAACTAAATATTAATTGATTAATCTAATTTAAATATCTCTGAAAGAAAATAGTGATATAAGTAATTATTCGATAATCAAATAAAGAATAGAAACAATTTTATTTTTAAATTTAAAAATAATTAATAAATGATTGGTCTTATTTTATTAAAAATGACAAATATCAATTTAAGGTAAATTAATGTTATTTTTAATATTAATCCTAATAAAATTAACGTTTTTTTGTTAAAAAATGCGCAATAGTCGTATTTTGACTATAAGAATATACTTAAAATCGAAAGATATATACGTATTAGCCTCTATATACGATGAAGATAGTTGCATTTTATGAGTAAATAAGTTGATAATCATGCATACTTAAATATTAGTACGTAATAAACATGAAATAAGGTTATTAAACCATTATTATTTCGTGTCTGCCTTTTCTTTTATTCAAAACCCAAAAATAAACTTATTTAGATATATTACCGGAGAGAGTTTTATTATGAATAAAATGCTTCTTGCTGCGATGATCGCAGGTATTTTTTCATCAACAGTTTATGCGGCTTCTGATAATACCATTCGTTTTCAAGGCGAAGTTTCTGATGAAACTTGTACTGTAACTGTTAATGGTAATTCAGCACTTCCAGTTGTTTTATTACCAACAGTACCCGTAACTGCATTAGATACAGCGGGTAAAACAGCAGGTCAAACACCATTTACAATCGCAGTGAGTGGTTGTACAGGTTCTAAACCAACAGATACAAATATTAAAACTATTTTTATTGCTAATAATCTGACAACAGAAGGTCGTATTGGTAATACTGCGGCAAATAACAATGTTAGCTTAGAAATTATTGATCCTGCAAAAACAGGCACCAAAATTGATTTAACAGGTGTAGGTAACGAAGGTTTAGTATTAAAAGCAAACGAAAAATCAGCATCTTATGATTATGCTGTGCGTTATTATGCAGATGATGTTGCAACAGCTGGTAAAGTAGAAGGTAGCGTGCAGTACTCTATCTCTTATCAATAATGCTTATATGTCTCCTTTATATAAAGGAGACATTTTCTATTTATATAAGAGGAAGATAAATAATGAAAAAAATAATAATGTTAATTGCCGTATTTTTTTTAAGTTATAGCACAGCATCGTATTCTAGTGTCACTATGCTAAAAACACGTATTGTTTATTCATCGGATTCACGCTTTGAAGTTTTAAAATTTATGAATAACGATGAAATTCCTTACATTATGCAAATATGGGCGGATAAAGATAATCCTAATTCGACTCCAGATGATGCAGATGCTCCTTTTATTATTCAGCCTCCTGTCTTTCGTATCGACCCTAAAACAGGGAGAGATGCACGATTAATTTATACGGGTGAAGGGTTACCACAAGATAAAGAATCTATTTTCTATTTAAATGTGGCGCAAATTCCTCCTAAAGATTTGAATAAAGATATAAAAGAAGGAAATAGCTTTACGGTTATTGTGCATCATCGATTAAAAATATTCTATCGTCCAACAGCGATTGTCTCTCAGCTAAATAATATCGAGAAACAAATATCATTCTTAAAAGAAAGTAATGGCAATATAAAAGTTAAAAACGACTCACCTTTCTTTGTGTCATTTGCACAACTTGAAGCTACGAATGCGTCAGGACAAAAATCTGCATTTAAATCAACTATGGTATCTCCATTATCAACAGAAATATTAACCGCTGAAAATGGAGAAAAACTTTCATTTTCACCCGATAAAATAACCTATAAATACCTTAATGATCTAGGTGGGCAAAACAGCGCAACAGATTTAATTCATTAATAAAAATGGCATTGAAATGAAATTCATAGAAAAAAGCATAGCGCAATTAAATAAGAGAATAAAAGTCGTATTTATAATCGGCTCATTTTCTCTATTTATTCAATCAATGCCTTCTGCATTCGCTGATGATTATGAATTTGATCCTTCTCTATTATTAGGTAGCAAGAATAATATCAACATTAATCAGCTTCACGATAGTAATTATGTGGATCCTGGTGATTACGATGTTGATATCTATATTAATAATCGTTTTCTTGAAAGAAAAACAGTGAGTTTTCAATTAAATGATAAAGGTAAAGTGATACCGTGTTTTGATCAACAACAGATTGATGAAATGGGTATTTTGCTTGATAACGAGAGCAACCAAGATAATGGTCAATGTTTAGTATTAAACCAGATCAATAAAAATATTGTAGATTCGTTTGATGCTTCTAACTTTAGAATAATGATTGCAGTGCCTCAAATCTTATTAAAACGAAGACCACAAGGCTATGTTAATGAAGACGATTTAGATGCAGGCAACACTATGTTGTTCACCAATTATTCTGGTAACTACTATAAGAATAAATCGAACGGACAAACTTCAGACTATGGTTTTGGTAGTATCAACATGGGTGTAAATCTGGGAACTTGGCAATTTCGCCAACAGGCGTCTTACTCTTATAACTCATCGAAATCGGGAAGTAATAGTGAATTTAATTGGATAAGAACTTATCTACAAAAACCTTTATTGACATTAAAGTCGATGTTAGTTGTTGGTGATATCTATACAACAGGTGCACAATTTTCAAGTCTGGCCTTTAAAGGCATTCAATTAATGTCTGATGAAAGAATGTTGCCAGATTCTCAAAAAGGCTATGCGCCTGTTATTCGTGGAATTGCGACGACTACTGCTCGTGTGGTGATAAAGCAAAATGGTATTGAAATTTATCAAACGACAGTATCACCAGGGCAATTTGAAATAGATGACCTTTATCCAACCAGTTATGAAGGGGATTTATTAGTTGAGATTAACGAGAGTAATGGCAAAGTTTCTTCTTTCACTGTGCCATTCACTGCATTACCTGAGTCAGTAAGGGCAGGCCGCTTTAAATATAACTTTACCGCGGGTGAAGTGAATAATTTCGGTTCAGAAAATAGTTATTTTTCAGATGTCGCCTTGCAATATGGCATGAATAACACTGTAACGTTAAATACTGGGGTGCGTGTAGGACATCAGTATCAGGCAGTATTTGTCGGTTCTGTTATTGCCACAAAATTAGGAGCAATAGGTTTTAATTCGGCATTTTCAAATGCTGATGTGGGTGGCAAAAATTATCAAGGTGGGCGTTTAGGTATTAGTTATAGCCGTACTTTTAGCCCAACAAATACCGTTATTACACTTGCAGGCTATAAATATTCAACAGAGAATTTCCGCGAATATAATGATGTCTTGGGGTTAAGAAAAAGTGCAAGTAATGACATGGAATGGAATTCCAGCAGTTATAACCAAGAAAGCCAGTTTACACTTAGTGTTAATCAGTCTCTTGATAAGTGGGGACAACTTTATATTTCAGGCTCTATCAGTAACTATTATGGTAATAAAGGGCATGATGCTCAGTATCAAATTGGTTATTCAAATACCTATAAAGATATAGCTTATAGTCTTGCCTATAGCCGCCAAAAAACGGGTCAAATGACAGCGAATAATACCTTCACACCAATAACAACGGATCCGATATCAGAAGATATGGTGATGCTATCTGTTTCTATGCCATTAGGACGTTCTGATTATTCACCAATGCTATCGTTATCTTCTAGCCATTCTAGTGATGATTCGAGTTATCAAACGAATTTATCAGGGCTTTTAGGAGAAGATAAAACACTTTCTTATAGTGTAAATGCAGATTACGACACACAAAATAGAGCGGTAGGCAGTGGTTTGCATTTAATCAAACAGCTTCCTTTTACCACGTTATCAGGCAGTATCTCTAATGGTAAACATTACACTCAAGGTAGTGTTGGTATTCAAGGTGCGTTAGTTGCACACAGTGGAGGGGTAACGTTAGGGCCTCGTATTAGTGATTCTTTTGCTTTAGTCGAAGCAAAAGGTGCAAGTGGCGCGAGTGTGAGTAATGGTATGGGAGCACGCATAGATCCCTTTGGTTATGCCATAGTGCCATCTCTTGTCCCTTACCAATATAATAATGTTAGTTTGGATGGGAAAAATATTAGGAATAATAATATTGAGTTATTAGAAAATACTAAGCAAATAGCGCCATATTCAGGTTCTAGTACTAAAATCGTCTTTAAAACCCAAGTCGGATATCCTGTATTGATTTCGGTTAAGCCTGCAAATTCATTGGCATTAGGTGAAAATATCTATGATAAAGATAGACATATTGTTGGCATGGTGGGACAAAGTAATCAGATTTATGTCAGAGTTGAAAATAAAAAAGGGACACTAACTGTCGGTAAAGATGAAGATAGTTGCCAAATCGATTACTCAATACCAGAAGAAAAAGAAGCCGATAAACTCATTTTATTATCAGGTCAATGCTTATGAAATTAAATCGCTGTTTACTTTCTTGTCAGTCCTCTATTTTATTGGCGTTGATGCTATTTCCTTCTTTAGCTTTAGCAACATGTTATAAAATAACAACCACGACGACGAATCCCAATAGTTCGTATTATACCGAACCCGGCAAAGGTTCAGCGAAAAGTTGGGCTGGTGCAAGAGATGATTCTGGCTCAATGGGAAGTACGCCAAAAGTAATTAATGTCAATAACGACCAGTTTCAAGTTCCGGGTACATTAGTGGCAAGTGGTTTTGTTTCTTTTTTTGAGGCTGGTTATGAAGTATATGATCCTGAACAAATATTATTTCGTTGCACCGCCGATGAAGAGGGTAAATTAAGAGAGTTTTACTCAACTAATGGCGACTATAACTATGGTGGCAAAAATTTAGTTAATCCTGCATTAGGCTTAAATGATACTTATATTAGTCTGGCAAGAGGATTAGGTATTCGCATTAAAAACACCATTACAGGCGAATATTACAGTCGCTATTGGAAATCTCGTGCTTTAGATAATTTAGAAAGAGATAGTCTAGGATGGATCTTAGTAAAAGCAAAAAACTTTTCTAATATGGAAGTCGAGTTATTTAAGATTAACTATGAAAGAACAAGTGATATGCCACCAGCACAATCAAGTAGTGGCTTAATTACTTTTATTAACCAACCGGCAGGTTATATTGCTTTTCAAAGTTCTAATTTCTCTTATTTATTAAAAGATGGTTCAGATCACGCGACAAACTATCATGGCTTTTATGCTTATTGGCCTGCGGCTGTAAATATGTCTCGCCGTATTTATATTCGTAATGCATCCACTTGTTTTGTGCGAAATGTTACGCCTTATGTTTCATTCCCATTGGTCACTATTAATGAGTTAGCTAGTGGTAAAAAAGTGACTTTACCTATTACGATTGATTT
The DNA here is from genome assembly GCF_023701425.1 of Proteus sp. FZP2095. NCBI lineage: Bacteria > Pseudomonadati > Pseudomonadota > Gammaproteobacteria > Enterobacterales > Morganellaceae > Proteus > Proteus sp. FZP2095. The sequence goes on along the minus strand of NZ_JAMQBJ010000001.1, from coordinate 1,317,352 downwards.
TTATTGCCAATTAACATCACCAGCGAGTGATGGCATGAGCAATATTTCTAGTGGAACGGGAGCAGGACAAACTGCAATGGGATTTTTACCCAGACCAGCGAATGTCAATAAGGCAATTGAATTAGGATTAACAGTACCTAATGGTGCCGCAATTACCCATTTAGTGACAGACGGTTATGGTACTGACTCAAATATGGCAAAAGGGGTTGGTGTAAGAATATATCGCCCATCAGGTGGAGCATTAAATTTATTATCAACATTAGCTAATGAAGGACAAGGTGAGGGCTACGGTTGGTATCCTGTTTATGATGATGCTAATTCAGTCTCATTTAATAATGGTATTGCCGATTTAACTAAAACATTATATGCCTCATTAGAAGCGTTACCGAGAGAGAAAATAACTGCAGGTAAATTTAATGCGACATTACAAGTGATTATACAGGTGCAATAAATATGAAAAGGATCAGTATTTTTATTCTGTTACTGTGTTTTTCGTTTATCGCCAAAGCGAATTTAGCATTAGATGGTTCAAGAGTGGTGCTTTATCACTCAGACAGAGAAGCATCATTAAATATAAAAAATGATGGTGAGTTTCCAGTGGTGGTTCAAACATGGGTGGATGATGGTAACCCAGAAAATACCCCAGAAACCATAACCGATGTTTCCGCTTTATCACTACCATCAGTTTTACAATTAAAACCTAGTGAATCACAACAGGTACGAGTGATTAATAAATTTACCAATACAGATAAAGAGAAAGAAACACTTTATTGGCTGAATTTATATGAAATCATGCCTAAGCCAGCGAATAAAAAATATGATGAAGGTTTAATTAATGTCGTCGTTAGATTACAAGTAAAAGTATTTTATCGCCCTGATGATTTAGTTATGGCGATTTCCGATGTCAGTAGCGCTCTTATTTTTACGAAATCAGATAAACAGTTAACAATTGAAAACCCGACACCTTTTTATGTCACCATTAAATCAGCATCAAGTGAAAATGATCCTAATATTCTTATTCCTATGATAGCGCCATTTTCCAAACAGCAAACCAACCTAGTAGATAGTAGAATAAATACCATTAACTATGTTTTGATTGATGATTTTGGCGGGGAATTTAAAGATAAAAAAGAGATAAAATAGGCTTTCTGGCGGTTTGTATTGAATTATCCAGCTAAACTAGATTAATTGTTTGTTTTGATTGATTCTATTTATTTTAAATTTGGATGAAAAATAAGTGGATGCTATTTTCTTTAATTACCGTATTATTTTGAGTGTTTAACTTAAGATAAATGTGACACTTTCGCGACAGTTTTATTCCAAAAGCAAAAAACCACTTCTTACGAAGTGGTTCAATTGCCTGATTTATCAGCGTAAATTTGGTGGGTCGTGGGAGGCTCGAACTCCCGACCAATTGATTAAGAGTCAACTGCTCTACCGACTGAGCTAACAACCCGATGCGCTGATTATTCTCCTCTCAAATGCGTTGGTCAAGCGCTTATTTTGATTTTTTTTCAAATGTATAAAATATCGCCGAGTAAATTAAAGAAAGGATCTTATCTGGTTATCAAAGCATCATTCATTTTACTAAAAGTGATCTTTTCATTACTTATACTGAGATTTGTGTCACAATAATTTCGCAAACATATTGCCGCGTCAAAAAATAAAATAGCGGTGAAAACAACATCGAAAATATGAAAACACTTCAGGTATTGTATGGAAGATCAAACAGAAATTTCTCCTCCCGTTAGAGTGAAAAATGCCACTCTACAGCGCGGGCTAACAAATCGTCATATTCAATTAATTGCTATTGGTGGTGCTATCGGTACTGGTCTATTTATGGGATCAGGGAAAACCATTTCGTTAGCTGGGCCATCAATTATTTTTGTCTATATGATAATTGGCTTTGTCTTGTTCTTTGTAATGAGAGCCATGGGCGAGCTGTTATTATCGAATTTAGAATATAAGTCATTTAGTGATTTTGCTGGTGATTTATTAGGGCCGTGGGCTGGCTTCTTTGTCGGTTGGACATATTGGTTTTGCTGGGTCATTACGGGTATTGCCGATATTGTGGCTATAACGTCTTATATTAGTTATTGGGCACCTAATTTTCCTGAGTGGGGTACATCCTTTATTTGTGTACTGACATTGCTTATTTTAAATTTAGCGACAGTCAAGCTCTTCGGAGAAATGGAATTCTGGTTCTCCATGATAAAAATAACCGCAATTGTCTCTTTAATTATTGTAGGTATTGTTCTTATCAGTATTGGATTTGAATCTCCAGCAGGGCACACTGCCGCACTAGAAAATATTTGGAATGATGGAGGAATGTTCCCCAAAGGACTAAGTGGTTTTTTTGCTGGATTCCAAATTGCTATTTTTGCTTTTGTTGGGATTGAATTAGTCGGTACCGCTGCTGCAGAAACGCGTAATCCAGAAAAATCCTTACCAAAAGCTATTAACGCTATTCCTATCCGTATTATTACTTTTTACGTATTAGCATTAGCCATTATTATGTCGGTAACTCCATGGCGTTCTATTTTGGCAGATAAAAGCCCATTCGTTGAGCTATTTGTTATGATAGGAATACCAGCAGCAGCGAGTTTAGTAAACTTTGTTGTATTAACAGCCGCTGCTTCTTCTGCGAATAGTGGGATATTTTCCACAAGCCGAATGTTATTCGGTTTATCTAAAGAAGGTGAAGCGCCAAAACAGTTTAGTCAATTATCTAAGCGTGCAGTACCTGCGAATGGGCTGTTATTTACTAGCTTATGCCTGTCATGTGGAATTATATTAATTTACTTTATTCCTGATGTTATGCACGTATTTACCTTGGTAACAACAGTCTCGGCGTTATTATTTATGTTTATTTGGAGTATGATTTTATGCTCTTATTTGGCATATCGTAAAAAACGTCCACAATTGCATGAGAAGTCTATTTATAAAATGCCTTTGGGAATTATTATGTCGTGGCTATGTCTTGCATTTTTTGCATTTATGACAGTGCTATTAGCCTTTGAACATGATACTCGCCAAGCATTAAGTGTGACTCCACTGTGGTTTATTGCATTAGCAGTTGGTTATCAATACGTTAAGAAGAACAAACAGAAAAATGCTGTTCAAAAATAACATAACGACGACCACATCGATTACATAGTAAAACGAGAGAGCCTTATTATTTAATAAGGCTTTTTATTAAAAATAAAATGTCATTACTAATAAAATAATTAATAGTTTCTAAAATAAAAAATCATCAAGAATAAAGCTTATATTTATTTTCATTTTTTTACTTATTTTCATCATTAATTTGAGTGAAAAACAGACGTTATTTTTCCTAAATAAAATATTTTTAAAATATGTTAACTACATCCGGCATTTTTCTAAAAATACACTATCCTACAATTAAAATAAAAGGAGGCGGTATGTATAAGAATATTTTGGTTCCCATTGATATTGATGAAGATAACCTGATGAACAAAGCAATTCCGTTAGTGGAAAATATTGCAAAAAATGAAGATCCTTATGTTCACTTTTTGTATGTACTTCCTAAACTTCCGCAATCTTCTTATTATCGACTTGTTATGAATGGTGATCAATTAGATCAAGGATGCTTAAAAACGTCTGCGGAAAAAGAGCTTAAAAAAATAATCGAACGTTTTGATTTACCTGACGATAGAATGCAAACTCACATTTGTATTGGTACACCAAGAGATGCAATATTGCAGGTTGCTGATGAAGTGAATGCGGATTTAATTGTGATTGGCTCGCATAATCCGGAAGATGATTCATATCATATAGGTTCAACTGCTGCAGATATTACACGTTATGCAAAACGTTCTGTTATGGTAGTAAGAAAATAGGGCGATAAGATAAGCCTAATGTTTTTATAGCGATAAATAAGAATATTTGCAGATTTAGTGATATCGCTGTTATGTTCTGTTCGTGCGTAACAGCGATTATGTGGCTTCAAAGGTAAAGCAATTGTACAGATAGACAGCTTTTATATTTGGAACAAATTCTTTTTTTAATTACTATAAGTTATCTCCTGATAATAATTAAAAAATCCCTATGTTAACGATCACCGCATTGCTAGAAAACAAATCAATTAATCCTGAACTTAACCACTACCCTGGTTTATCATTATTGTTAGAAGATGATGAGTGCCAAGCTAAAATTCTCTTTGATACTGGAAAAGACCTTACTTTTATTTCAAATGCCAAAAAAATGGGTATTGATTTAACCACGTTGAAAACAATTGTTGTGTCTCATGGGCATTATGATCATTTGGGTGGACTCACGCATTTGCCAGTAGATTTTTTTATTCATAAACCACGAATTATCGCTCATCCCCATCTATTTTCTGTTCGTTATTCAGCACTTTTTTTAGGCAATAAAAATATTAAATTTAAACGGTTAGCACCTTTATTTGATCGCAAAAAACTTGAAACACAGTTCTCTTTTGAATTAACACAAGCACCGTTAGCCATTGAAGAAAACTTTATCTATTCGGGGCAAGTGACCCAACGACAAGTGAATAAACGCTACGGTGTTATTATTCATGAATCAGGCGAAGAAGATGACTATGTTCTTGATGATAGCTTTCTTGTTTGGCAAGGAAAGAAAGGCTTAGTGATTATCACAGGTTGTAGTCACTCAGGTATCGAATCCATCATTGGACACGCGAAAAGAATAACAGGAAACAACCAAATTCAAGCGATTGTAGGAGGATTGCATTTACGTTGTGCGACACCATCAGCATTACAACGTGCGAAAAAAGCCATAGATACAAATATTGATGTCTATGGATGTCATTGTACTGGCGTATTAGGGCGAAAATATCTTAATGCAGAAGATTTTAATGCAGGGCAGTCTTTATCTTTTGAATAAAAACCAACAATAAAATTTATATCCTCACGTTAGGAATAGTGTGAGGATATGAAATAAAAAGGAGAGTAGTTGCTTAAAGTGAATCAAAAATTCGCTGATAAATAACTTTTACAACGTGATCTTTTTTCTGGTTATATTGATGTACATTTTCAACATCTTCTTTTGCACTGAGTTTTGCATCGATATATAACTCTCTATCTTCTTTATGGGTAATTAACCAATCTCTAAATAAAATATGTCTAAGATGTTCAGGACAATTAGGTGCAAATATATGTAGGTTCACTTTGGGTGTTTCTAGTTTCAACATACGATGTTGATACCAAGAAGGTTCTCTTACTGTAAGTTCATAGCCTAACTGATTTAACCAAGGAATATAGCGGGGCTCATCAGCAGGATCTGCAACAATTAAGTCAATATCAATGATCGGTTTTGCATCTAATCCAGGTACTGCTGTTGAGCCAATATGCTCAATGGCTAAACATTTATCTTTTAATTTTTGGGTAATATTTTCTTTTTGTTGATTAAATAATGTTACCCATAATTCATTATAGGGCTCAATCTTTATCATACTTGGTGTTGGTTTTCCATTTACCCACGGATTTTCATCAGGGGAACCTTCTTCAAATGTACAGATTTTCTGTTTTAGATCTTGATTCATAAGTATCTCATTTAAGGTTTGGAAGACAGAGAATGAAAATAAATTTATTGGAAGTAAATTTAGGATCAAGCTGAAACAGCGATAAAATAGACCTAAAATTTTAGTTTTTTTGGTCTGTATTCTAACAAGTTAGCTCTTTTAAATGAAAAAATTAAGGCGCATTTAGTGCTATTTATAATGAAAATAATTGCAGAGTTCTTTTGGCAATAAATAATCTAGTATTATTTATTGCCAAAAGAAAAGAAGGTGCGTGGTCTTACTTGCGGATGACCATTACTGAACGTGACGTATTATTCACTATATAATCTGCCGTAGAACCCAGCAATATATTGCGTTTATTGCGTGAGCTGGAACCTATAATAAGGGTATCTGCATCAATTTTTTCTGCTAATTCTAGAATATTGTAATTAGGCGTACCAATAACGGCATGACATTGGTATTGTTCTTTGGGTAAATTAAATTGTTGTTTTACACATTGTTCTAATTTTTCAGTTAATAGAACTAAAGCTTGTTGCTTTTTCTCAACGACAGATCTGCTATCACAATTAAGTCCATAAGCTTCTAAAGAGCGTAAATTAGGCATAACTGTAATGAAATGGAAATAATTTTCTGGTTTCCTAGCTAGGAAGTGAATATCTTCGATCATGCGCTGAATTCTGCTATCTTCTAATAAATCAATTGCAACGAGGTATTTGTTAGCCATAGTGTGCCTTTTCAATAAATTAGCTCTTAAATTAAGTATAAGTAAACTGGCTTACAAGTTGAAATTTAAAAGTAAATATTGCGATTATTGCATCATTATTCTTGGCTTTTTGGCTCTAAAAGATAAAAAATAGTGTGATGAATGCATAAATCCATTAAAATTTAGCCAAATTGCCTAATAGGCCTTTTATCATTTGTTACACATCATGGAATGATCCCACTAGGTTATAGTTTATATGAGAAAATCAAGCGAAGACTTACTGAAATGTATTGCCACTATATTACAGTGGGTGCTTAATATTGGATTACTTATTTTAGCAATTGTATTGGTTAGTTTTCTTATCAAAGAAACTTACGTAATTGCTTCATTATTATTTAATTTAGGTGCAGAAGAGTCGTCTTATCAATTGCTAGAAGGTATTTTGATCTACTTTCTTTATTTTGAGTTTATTGCGCTTATTGTTAAGTATTTTTTATCTGGTGGGCATTTCCCTCTTAGATATTTTATTTATATTGGAATAACGGCAATCGTACGTTTAATTATTGTTGAGCATAAAGACTCTGTTGATACGCTAATTCAATCAGGTGCAATTTTGCTGTTAGTTATTGCGTTATTTATCGCTAACACTGAAAAACTTAAGCGAACTTGATCTGCTTATAAGTTGTGGCTGTTAAGCGACTTAGCATAGAGAGCATGATTTAAGATTAAAAATAAAGAGTAAGGTTTTCCGCAAGACTGGGAGAGGTATGTTATTATCTCTCCCAATTTTATTCTGGGTTACACAAAAAATATTACTATGTCCTATCAATGTCCATTATGTTATCAGGCACTTTCTCTTCAAGCTCACAGTTGGGTCTGTGATAATAATCATCAGTTCGATTGCGCTAAAGAAGGGTATGTAAATCTCTTACCGGTACAATTTAAGCGCTCAAAAGAGCCTGGTGATAGCGCTGAAATGATCAACGCACGCCGTGAGTTTTTAAATGCAGGTTTTTACCAGCCAATGCGAGATAAAGTGGCTGAGTTAATACAAGCATTATTGCCTGAAGATAACCGTGTTGTATTGGATATTGGTTGTGGTGAAGGTTATTACACCAATCAGTTTTATCAAAATCTAAAATCACATAACCCGCAAGTGTATGGTTTAGATGTTTCTAAAGTTGCGATTAAATATGCGGCTAAACGTTATTCATCAATTCACTTTTGTGTAGCTTCAAGTCAACGCTTACCTTTTTGTGATGCTTCTTTAAATGCGGTTGTGCGTATTTACGCCCCTTGTAATAGTGATGAGTTAGCAAGAGTTATTGCGCACAATGGTTATATCATTACTGTTACACCACCCCCTCGTCATCTTTATCAGTTAAAAGCACTAATTTATTCAGAAGTACATCTTCATCCATTAAAAGAGGAATATTTTGATGGATTTAATAAAGTATCTGAACATCAAGTCGCTTATATGATGAATTTAAACGGTAAGCAGGCTTTTGATTTATTACAAATGACACCATTTGCATGGCGTGCAAGTGAAGAAGTAAAACAGTCATTAGCGGAAAGTAAAAGTTTTGAGTGTGAAACCGATTTTTTAATTCGTGTTTACCAGCGTCATACTTAATCACGCGAAATTAAAAAAGTTAATAAAAAAGCTTAGGTCGTAATGTTTCAAACCTAAGCTTTTTAATATGCTTTATTAGCGATTATTTGGCGTACATAAATAATTCTAAGTGTTCGAAGACAATATTAAAGCCGATTGCAATTAATACGATCCCACCGATAATTTCTGCTTTTTTTCCAAGTACTGGACCAATATAACGGCCAATTAGCATACCTAGAGTTGCCATAATCATAGTCATCATACCAATCGTCATTGCGGTATGAACAATATTAACTTGAAGGAACGCTAAACCGACACCAATGGCCATTGCATCAAGGCTTGTTGCAATACCCGTTGCGATTAAAGACAGTGAGCCGTGGCGTTGTGGGGCATCTTCTTCACAAGGACAATCATCACCACGTTTTAAGCTTTGGTAAATCATTCGGCTACCAAGAACAAACAGTAATCCAAAGGCAACCCAGTGATCCCATTGAATAATATATTGGCTAGTATATAAACCTAGTGCCCAACCAATAACGGGTGTGCTGGCTTCAATAATACCGAATATAAATCCAGTGCGGAGTGCTTCACGAAAACGAGGTTTGTGTAATGTGGCACCTTTACAGACGGCGACAGCAAATGCGTCCATAGAAAGGGCAAGGGCGAGAATGATAGTAGCGTAGAAACTCATAATAAAGCCTCGGTTGGGGTATTTCCATATACACACAATTGACCCCCAACCAAAGAAGTACAATCATGTGTCTATGGTCTTGCCAACCGTATTACGGCATCTGCACCACGCTAGATGAAAATAAGCGAGTATGTTGATACAGATTTCTTAAAATAATGTTTTTTATTTTAAGACAGGCTACTCCCCAATGACTTGGTGCAGAAGATAACATATTATTTTCGAAAGGCAACATATTATTTATTATATTTCAAAGATGATATTGATAATAATTATCATTATTAATTTAGTGGTTTTAAATATATTATAAATAATATCCAGATGTTAAAAAAATGATAAATTTCAATATGATGAATAATTAACCATATAATAAACAATGGATTTTAATTATTTTTATAATAAGAAATTAGTTTTTTTATAGAAATAAATACACCTGAAAATTATAAGCTTTATTCTCTACAAAATTAAATGAATATTAAATGAGCCTATATTTAATGTGTATATTTAATACTTATTTTTAATATGAAAAAATAAAAAAGTTTAAATTATAGAAAGATATACTACATTAATTTTAAATGTTTACTTTATGATTATTATCTTTAGTTATCTAAGGGTTAAGCGATGACTAAAAATAAAGTAGCTAAAATAAAAAAGCCATTCATTTTGAATGGCTTTTTTCGTCTAAATAATGCTAATTAGTCACACTGTACTTTGATTGCAAGACCACCGCGTGATGTTTCACGGTATTTAGCATTCATGTCTTTACCTGTCTCATACATGGTTTCAATGACTTTATCGAGAGAAACACGAGGTTCACTGGTACGACGGATTGCCATACGTGCAGCATTAACGGCTTTAACTGAAGCAATAGCATTGCGTTCAATACAAGGAACTTGAACTTGACCTGCAACTGGGTCACAAGTTAAACCAAGATTGTGTTCCATACCGATTTCAGCAGCAATACAGACTTGTTCAGGGCTTCCACCTAATAATTCAGCAAGACCCGCAGCCGCCATTGAACAAGCTACGCCAACTTCACCTTGGCAACCTACTTCAGCACCTGAAATAGAAGCATTCATTTTGTAAAGAATACCAATTGCACCAGATGCTAAGAAATAACGTAAGTAGGTTTCTTGTGTAACAGGTTCGATGCAACGATCGTAGTAAGCCAATACAGCAGGAACAATACCACATGCACCATTCGTTGGTGCTGTGACAACGCGACCACCTGCTGCGTTTTCTTCATTAACTGCCAGTGCAAACATATTGATCAGATCAACGACTTTCATTGGATCGTTTGATAGGCTGTTGCTTGATGTTAATAAGCGATTTAATGCAGCTGCGCGGCGAGGTACACGTAATGGCCCCGGTAATACGCCTTCTGTATTTAAACCGTGTTCAATACACTCTTGCATTGTTTTATAAACATCAGCGAAATAAGCATTAATTTCTGCTTGAGTATGCAGATCTAGCTCATTTTTCATCATTAAGCTAGAAATGGATAAACCCGTTTCTTTACAGTGTTTTAATAACTCTTCTGCACTTGCATAAGGGTATGAAACTGGCTTACTGTTTAATGTTGATTTACCGAAATTTTCTTCATCAACGATAAAACCACCACCAATAGAGTAGTAGGTTTTTCTATAGATTTCTTTGTCGCCAGCAAAAGCATGGATTGTCATACCGTTTTCATGTAATGACAGGTTGTCATTGCTGAAATGCATACTTTCTGCTGGGAATTCGACCACTTTTAGGCCGTTTGCTAATGCTAGCTTGCCAGTTTCTTCAACTTCACGAATAAAACCGGGAATGCTGTCAATATCGACAGTAGCTGGTGCATTACCTGCTAACCCCATAATAATTGCGATATCAGTATGGTGACCTTTGCCTGTCAAAGACAAGGAGCCGTAAACATCAACAGCTACGCGAGTGACAGACGCAATCAATTCCTGGCTGACTAAATCATCGACAAATTCTTTACCCGCTTTCATTGGCCCTACGGTGTGAGAGCTAGATGGTCCGATGCCCACTTTAAACATGTCGAAAACGCTAATCACGTCAGACTCCTTAATAATAAGAGAGAGGGTTAAAAAGAATAAAATATAGTTATTTATAGTAAAGGGATCGTTTTTACGATTATATCGTCCCGTTAATGATGTAGTTTACAACATTTTTTTAAAATAGCTAAGTAGAGTTGTGAAGGCGGTGATAAAAAGCACAGGTTGAATATAAAATAGTGCATTAAGTGATATGCAGAGCGAGTCTATGTAAAATAGCAGCGGTTAATCCCCAAACAAGATGTCCATTATAAGGATAAAAGTAGATACGATGATTTTCACCAGCACGATGAAAATCTAATGGCTGATAATGTTGGGCATTAAGTACATGGCTTAGTGGCATTTCAAAGATAGAGGCGACTTCAGCAGGATTATGGCGTAATGGTAAACCCGCAGGAATAACACCCACAATTGGGGTGACTAAATATCCGCTAGAACTTTGTAAAGGGGCTAACTGACCAATAACGGATACAACATTGGGTGGAATAGCCACTTCTTCATGTGCTTCCCTTAATGCAGTTGCAATAAGGCTGCTATCTTCAGGGTCACGTTTACCGCCGGGTAACGCGACTTGCCCTGCATGAGAACGTAACGTTGATGCACGCTCAGTTAATAATAATGTTGGATTAGGTTTATTGATAATCGGCAGCAAGACAGCCGCCGATCTTTGGGCATGAAGAGGCTGATTTACCTTGTCATCAGGTAATGTGAGTTGAAAACGATTGATAAAAGTATCAATGGGTGTCATCGATAGTAGACTCATTTAATACAGTTAATATTTGCCCAAGTTTATCGAATGTTTCTTGGTACTCTTTTTCAGCAACGCTATCAGCAACAATACCACCACCTGCCCAGCAGTAAATTTTATTTTTTTCAGTCAATAAAGTGCGAATGCTGATATTAGTGTCCATTGTGCCACAAAAACTGATATAACCAATTGCACCACAGTATCCATGGCGACGATGAGGTTCAAGTTCTTCAATGATCTCCATCGCTCTGATTTTCGGTGCTCCAGTGATAGAACCACCGGGGAAAGCTGCTCTTAATAAATCAGTTGCTGCTAAATGAGAAGGTAACTGCGCTGTAATCGTACTGACCAAATGATGTACTGCAGGGAAGCGTTCAACAACAAATAACTCAGGCACTTTTACTGAGCCTGTGACTGCAACTTTACCAATATCATTACGCATCAAATCTACAATCATTAAGTTTTCAGCGCGATCTTTACGAGAGTTTGCCAATAACTGTGCTTGTTCATCATCTTCTTCTGGCAATGCTTTACGAGGTAGCGTTCCCTTTATTGGGCGTGTCTCTATTTTATTATCAGCTAAATGAATAAAGCGTTCAGGTGAAACACTAATCACAAAATTATTGGGTAAACACATAAAAGAAGAGAATGGCGCTTTATTAGCTTGATTCAATGTTAAGAATGCATTCCATTCACTACCAGTATAGTGTGCACAAAAACGTTGGGCTAAATTAACTTGATAGCAGTCACCCGAAAGTAAGTATTGATGAATTTTAGCAATTTTCTCGTTATATTCATCATTGCTAATGTTTGATTGCCAATCAGTTGTTAAAGCAAATGTGGTATCAAGTGATGTGGAAGCTTGGCTTTCTAACCACTGTAAGCGTTCATCAATATCGTGATAGCTAATTAAAGTGGCTTTTTTTAAATGGTGATCAACAATAAGTGCCCAATCATAAATACCAATCGCCATATCTGCGAAATTAAGTTCATTTTTCGCTATTTCAGGTAAAGTTTCAAAACGACGGCCTAAATCATAACTCCAAATACCTAAAGCGCCTCCCAAAAAAGGTAACGATTCATTATGCTCTGGGTGGAAATTGAATTGTTCTAACGTAGATTGAATAAGTGTAAAGGGATCTTTTTGAGATCGTTTCACCGCACCATTTTTTTCTTTAATGGTTGTTGTTTGTTTGCGCGTTTCCAAAGTTACAGCTGGATCGGAGACAACAATATCAAAACGGTTATGAGGATGTTCGGCAAAGCCAGAATGAAGTAAACTAGACCAAGGCAATGACGCAATAGGAGAAAATACCCGTAATGCTAGATCAGGGGTATAAGTTAATTCACGTTGTTGTAATTGCATATCCATCTTATGACCATATAAACAAAGTGTGTTGTATTATTCGCACATTAAATTGTAATCAAAAAGATTACATTCATGTAAATACAAAATAGACGTTAATAAAGATAAGAGTAACATTATGTTTCTAGGAATGCCTACATTAACACATGAAGAGCAACAAAAAGCAGTAGAAAAAATTCAATCTCTTATGGCTGAGGGAATGAGTAGCGGAGAGGCAATTCAGTTAGTCGCCCAAGAATTAAGAGAGAAACATACAACCCGTGAATCTGTTTCCATCGTATTTGATGATGAGAATGAATAAAACAATTTTTTAACAAATGTCACAATTGTGTTATTGACCATGTGCTATGCTTAATGAAAACACATCCTGTTTTAAAGGATATTTTCGGGAGGTTATATGAAATTAAGCAAGTTTATTGGTCAAACAGGGATACTTGGAGCAGGTCTTTTACTTGCTGTTTCTTTTGGAGCATCTGCAGAAAGTATCGAAAAGGTTAATAAAGATATTGTACGTTCTGCTCCCTTTGCGAGTTGCGTTAATTTAGATAATAATCAACTTGTTACAAGAGTAAAAAATGATTATCTACAAAATCGTTTACCTCGCTGGCAAGATGATAAAAATGCATTAGGATCAAAACCTGTTGCAAGTATTAATGCCAATGAAGTTATCAAGATGGATAATAACTATCAGATGGTATTGAATGTAAGAGGGGCGAGAACAGATCTTCGTTACAATGTTCAAGTCAATTGTGATGACAATACTATTACTTATGTTTCTCCTAAATAATAGATAGACGATAGTAAGTTTAGTTAATCTATTGAAAGAAAAAGAGATAAACCTTGGTTTATCTCTTTTTTTACCATTATCAAAATCACGGAGAGTGCTTGACTATTTTTTTACCTGTGGTTCATAAGGTAAACGAGAATAGTGTTGGCTTCTTGCGCGATAAAATACCAGCCTTTCTTGAAAGAAAGCATGAAAAGCTTGAGGCTGTTCTCTTAAAACAGCATCGGCTACAACGGGCATGTTATAGCGTTCTTTAAAAGCGACACCTGAAGCAGCTAAGCTTATATTTAGCTTATCTTTTTCTTCTTGTGTCAATTCTGAAAGGTTATAACCCATTATTTATCCCTCTGTAACGATGTAAGTAAGGTAAAAGAGCATGCTTATTAATGCAAGCAAATAAAGATATTAGTCATTAATGTGTAGTAAAAATGATGTACTTTATTTGGGTCGATTTTTAATCAAGGTTATTAAATATAACAATAAAATCTTATTCCTCTTTAATTGTTATACCACTTTGTAGGTAATTCAAATAAGGTTAATGATAAAACAAACATTTTTAATCCTTATTAAATGGATTCTAAAATAGAGAAAAAAGCAGTTTATCCATGAAAAGAGTAAATAATATGAATATTTAATTTGACTTAGATCAATGAAAAGAATGAGAGATTTTGCATTGAAAATAGGTAAATAATGTTAATTTATCAATTGGATGTTTCATATGTTTTCATTTTATATTGTTTGACAAAGAGTTACGGTAAGGTTATGAAATATTGGGATAAAAAAATGCCCTGTTGGGGAAACAGGGCGAAAATTAATACAACACCAGGGAAAAACATAGTATAAATAAAATTAACTAAATGGTTAATAGGTAAACTTACGTGATTCTACATTTTTTTATTAATATGAAATAAAGTATTATTAAATTTTAATTAATGTTCAAAGAAGAAGAGTGTTATTAATGAATAGCAAGTGAATAAAAAAGAGAAGAGAAACTAATCAACAGTATTCTTAAAAAATCTAAGATAACAAACCTTGTTAGAATTAATACGTTAGAGTCGTGTGATAAAATAAAGATGTAAAGTTTGTTTTTCATTTAATCCTAATATCTTATTAATATTAAAGCATTTTATTAATACGACAATATAAAATATTTATTGTTAATTGTTGTAAAAATCTTTATTTCTTAAATGTTAATTATCAAAATGTTAAATTAGATATTAAAAAACACTTTAATTAATGACTTTAGTAGTTCATTTAAATCTTATTTTAGATAAATGGAAAAGGTTATTAATTGATGTTTTTTTAATCTGTTTATTTTTTTCTAAAATGACTGATTAACTTAATGACTAAAGAGTTTACTTTACTTTTTCGAGTTAATAGAATAAATAATTATTTATCCTAATGATATGTATGGATTTTTTATTTTGCAATATTGTTTATTTTAGTTAACGAGATAATTAAAATAAAATAATAACATGTAAAAAAATAAACAAAAAATATACATGTCACACAATATTGTGTTACATTTAGTTCGCTTTTCACACAGTAATCTTTGATATTACTTTAAGACAGATTTGATTCAGTAATTGACTCAATTACACGATATCTGTTTGCTTTTTTATTTCAATAGCGATGTAAGGATAGGTTATATACGTTATTATATAAGGGGATTAATTTGACAGGGCTAATAAACTTTGCGAATAACATTTTATGGGGATATATTCTTATCTACTTACTTCTTGGAGTAGGTATTTACTTTACTATCCGTACTGGATTTATACAAATCCGACATTTTAGTCATATGTTCTCTATTTTAAAAAATAGCCACAAGTCAGATAAATCAGGGATCTCTTCTTTTCAGGCATTATGCACCAGTTTAGCTGCGCGTGTAGGTACTGGAAACTTGACGGGAGTCGCGATTGCTTTAACAGCAGGTGGCCCTGGCGCTATTTTTTGGATGTGGGTAGTTGCTTTAATAGGTATGGCGACATCATTAATAGAAAGTACGCTCGCGCAACTTTATAAAACAAAAGATGACGATGGTAATTACCGTGGTGGTCCTGCTTATTATATGACTAAAGGACTGAAAATGCGCTGGATGGGTGTTCTCTTTGCCATTTTCTTGATTATCGCCTTCGGTTTAGTTTTCAATGCTGTTCAAGCCAATTCTATTGCTCAAGCCACAGCTTCTGCCTTTAATTTTGATCCACTTTATGTGGGGATCTTTTTAGTACTAACCAGCGGATTTATTATCTTTGGTGGCCTGCGTTGGATTGCTCGAGTTGCTGAATTAGTTGTTCCTATTATGGCAATGGCTTATTTATTATTAGCTTTTTGGGTTGTTGCAGATCATATTGAGCGCTTACCTGAAGTTTTCATTTTAATTTTTAAAAGTGCCTTTGGATTACAGGAAGCCGCAGCGGGTGCAATTGCTTACGGTATTAGCCAAGCGATGACACAAGGCATTCAGCGCGGTTTATTTTCTAATGAAGCAGGTATGGGATCGGCACCTAACGCTGCAGCTTCAGCAACACCTTATCCACCACATCCAGCATCTCAAGGCTATATTCAAATGCTAGGTGTTTTTATGGATACCTTGGTTATTTGTAGTGCTACTGCGGTGATTATTTTATCATCAGGTGCACTCGATAGTTATCCGGAAGGCATTAACGGTATTCAATTAACACAATTGGCATTGTCATCGAGTGTGGGAGGTTGGGGGAGTACTTTTATTGCGATTGCCATTTTCTTCTTCGCTTTTACCTCTATTATTGCTAATTATGCTTATGCTGAGAGTAATATGATTTTCCTTGGTCGTAATCATACAACTGGGCTATTTCTTTTACGTTCAGCGGCTTTAGCTATGGTGATGTTTGGCGCTTTAGCGGATATGCCTCTTGTTTGGAAAATGGCCGATCTCTCAATGGGATTAATGGCAATGACTAATTTAATTGCAATCATCTTGCTTTCTGGTGTCGCCTTAAAATTAGTTAAAGATTATAACCAACAACGACAAGCTGGTTTACTGCCTACATTTGATATTCGCCAATATCCAGAGTTACAAGATGATATTGAAAAAGGGATTTGGGATGAAAATATTATTCCTGATGAGCCTTTAGTTCGATGTGAAAAAGTGGGCAATAACTAAAGTAATAATAAAAAAGTGTCAAAACACATAACCCATATTCTTTAATATGGGTTTTTTTATTACAATTTAACTTTGGGAACATTAAATCAAGGATCAGAAATGAGGTCTAGTCGGTATTACATAGGATTACTTATTGTAATAAGTCTCTTAACCAGTTGTGCCAAGCAATCAGAATTTATTGATAGAGGTGAATATATAGTTAAAGTTATTCCTAATAAGCAGGAAGCTAATGACTGTGTAAAATATCTGGTGATGCACTATACCGCGCTAGATGATGAACGCTCACTTAAAGTTCTTACTGGGGGGCGAGTCAGTAGTCATTATTTGATCCCTACACATCCTTCATCTATTGACGGAAAACCAGTGATAACTTCATTAGTGGATGAAAGACAAGTCGCATGGCATGCGGGCATTAGCCAGTGGGGAGATGCGACTAGCCTGAATAATTGCTCCATTGGAATTGAGATTGTCAATCTGGGTTACCGTGATAATGGTAAGTTTAGGTATTGGTATTCTTATACCGCAGATCAAATCGTGACTATGTCAGTAGTGATGAAAGATATTATTGAACGTTATGATATCGAGCCTCAAAATGTGTTAGGTCACAGCGATATTGCACCTCAAAGAAAAGCTGATCCGGGACCTTTATTCCCTTGGGAAAGATTAGCAAACCAAGGAATAGGTGCTTGGCCTGATAAGGAATTAGTGCAAACTTATTTAGCAGGTAGAGATCCTTCAGAGCCTGTTGATGTGGCAAATTTTCAAAAGTTATTACAGCAATATGGTTATCAAACACCAACAAATGGTGTGTTAGATAATAATGCACAAAAAGTCGTGAAGGCCTTCCAAATGCATTTTAGAGCAACGAAAGCGAATGGGATCCCTGATGCCCAATCAGAAGCGATTTTAAGGGCATTGATTGAAAAATACCGGACTTAAATTTTTCTGTGATAAATTAGACAAGAAAAAAGCGTCTCCAATATAAAATTTGGCAGACGCTTTTTTTATCAACTTACAATCAGTATTACAAATTAGGTGTTATCTGCTGATTATTTCGCTGTATTTTCTACTGGAAGATTTTCTTCTTTAAGGTTTAAGCTGACAATCAGCGAAATGACGAATGCAATCGCACCTGGTAATACCCAGCCTAAACCATAATCAGAAAGTGGAATGTAGCTAAATAATTGTAGTAAATCAGCATTTAACCACTTCAATTGTTTCAATGTGTCGAAAAGGCTCATTAAAACGATGATTGCAATGGTAAAGCGATAGGTAAAGCGAGGTGCTTTTAATTTATTACGAATAAATTGTAGCAATACCAAGGTGACTGATGTTGGATAAATCATTAATAACGCAGGAATAGTCACTCGTAATAATGTATCAAGACCAAATGTTGATACGATTGTGGTCATTAATGTAAATACCACAACCCAGAAACGATAACCTAAACGATGATGGAATGTCGCAAAGTAGTCTGCAGCGGCACTTGTTACACCCACAAGTGTTGTCATACTGGCTAACAAAACAATACCGCCCATCAACCAAGTCCCCACAGAGCCAAATAGTGCATCAACATAACGTGAGAAAATTTGACCTCCGTTAGTAGCATTGAGTGCAGGGTCAGCAAAGACTGAAACAGAGTGGCTTGTCGCACCTAAGTAGAAAAGACACAGATAAAGTGCAGCTAACAGTAAAACTGAAATCATGCCGGCTTTTACGGTAATAAATCCGATTTGGCGTGGTTCAGTAATGCCTTTGGTATATAAAGCACGAGCAACGATACCACCGAACGCCATAGCAGAAAGGACATCCATGGTTTGGTAGCCATCAATAAAGCCAGAGAAGAAACCATTAACAGCATAAAGACCTGTTGGCTCACCAATTGGGGAAATTGGTTTAGCCACAACAGCAATGCCGACAACCACCAGTAGGACTAACAGTGCCGGAGTCATAAACTTACCAATGGCGCTGATCATGGTGCCTTGTTTTAGCATGAAGAACATACTAGTGATATTGAAAATAAGTGCAAAAGTAAGGTGTGTTGCCGTATTTTTCTCAATAAGCCCTAAAGGTAAGAAACCCATCTCATAAGCGGTATTGGTGACACGAGGCATTGCAAAAGTAGAGCCTACGATAAGATATAGTGCTACCCAGAAAATAACGGCAACCCATGAAGGCAAATCAACAGAAAGACGCTCACCACGTCCACGAATTGCAACAATAACTAAGGTTAGGAAAGGGAGTAAGACACCAGTAACAAGGAAGCCTAAAGATGTACTAAACCAGAGGTTTCCCGATTGAAAACCCGCCATAGGGGGAAAAATAATATTGCCGGCACCAAGGAAGAGTGCAAAAACCATCATTCCAAGAACGAGCATATCTTTTGTAGAAAGCATAACTTAAACTACCTGTCTGTGAAGAAAATATATAAATGATTTATATTTGTTATTCTACATCTAGCCTAATTAACAGCTTAATATGTTGTAAAAATGCAGTTTGAATAACGAAAAGTGAATTGATAGTAACAAATTCTGAAGGATATGTAAGAAGAAAGGCAGATTTAACGCTTATTTAACAGCAATTATAGAATAATAAAAGGCTATGTTTTTGGTCGAAAAGCAGTGTGATCCTCTGCTAGGGATCACAATTGCTATATAATTTTGTAGACATTCACGATAAAACACAAAAAAGATCGTGTTTAAATAAATTTATTGATAGCGACTGCAACACCGTGCTCTTCATTAGAAAGTGTGACGAATTTAGCGACTTTCTTCACTTCTTCAGGGGCATTTCCCATCGCAACACCTAAACCCGCATATTTCAGCATTGCTAAATCATTACCTTGATCACCAATACACATGATTTTTTCTGGTGTAATTTTTAAATGTTCAGCCACTTTTTGAACAGCACTCCCTTTATTAACATTGGTGTTCAACACTTCAATAAAATAAGGAGCACTACGTAATATGCTGTATTGTTCATAAATATTAGCAGGAAGATATTGAATGGCATTATCTAAAACGGCAGGCGCATCAACAATCATAAACTTACTAAAATGCATATCAGATTGCATTTCATTTAGTGGACGATAGTAAAGCGGTGTCCAAGATAAAAAGGCTTCTTGGCAGGTGAAATGGCTAATATGGCGATTAGTTGTATAAATTTTATTATCACTAATGACGTGAAAATGAACACCTATTTCGCGAGCGAGATTTTCAAAATAGAGGTAGTCTTCAAAATTGAGTAAATCCTGAATAATCACTTCACCATTATCAGCTTGATGGATTTGGCTACCATTATTGCTAATACAGTAACAATCAGAGGCATCAAGACCGAGTGTTTTTAAATAGGGAGAGATACCATTAAAAGAGCGCCCTGAAGCTAATACAATCTTAACTCCCGCCTCTTTTGCTCGCTGGACTGCTTGTTTTACTTCTGGCGTAATTTCGTGTTGTTTGTTGAGCAAGGTTCCATCTAAATCAATAACGATAAGCTTAATACTCATTAGCATCCCCATATTAAATAAAAGCAATCATGATAAAGGAAGGGCGAAGCGGTCTATCATCACATAACTTGAGTATTATTTATGTGACATTAAAGGCTATCTGCATAATGCCACATAAATGGAAGGGTTAATCACAACAAGGTGATTGTAAATGTAAAGGCTGCTTGGTTTCTAAAACGATCTCTTGATTTTGCCGAAAATCGAAAGGCGTGATGCCATATTCTTTACGGAACATATAAGTAAAGTGAGATTGTGAACCAAAGCCGAAATCAAGGGCGATATCGAAGATAGAGCGCTCACTGGTGCGTAATAAATGAATAGCGCCAGCTAATCTACGCTGACGGATATACTTTCCTAAAGAGGTGCCCGTGACTTCTTTAAATATTTTCTGCATGTGCCAAAGAGAATATCCAGAATAAGCCGCCAACTCTTCAAGATGGATAACACGGCCTAAATGCTCCTCAATCCATTTACTTAGCGCGCAAACTAATGCGAGATGATTATCTTGTGGCATTACAGTTCCATTCTATCAATGAAGTTAAGGTAAAAATCAAAATTAACTCCCTAATCTTATACAAAAAATGGCAGACAGAGAAATCCATATTAATGGATAGCTATCTCTAATCGTTGGCAAAATGTGTACTTAGAATAATATAAGACCATTTTACATACAGTTTAGAGCGAAATAATGCAAATTATCTGAAGTCTGTCGAGGAAGCGTTTACCTTTCATAATGAAAGTTATGCTAAATTTACTCATAGAGATAATTGATTGCGGATTTTATAACAACAACTCCCTGTATTGTTATCGTATTTAAGCGAATGCTTATAATGTGATAAGTCATACTAACAAAATGTATTTAAAGGATTTTAAATTGAACGCAAAGAAAATAATTATTAGCTTAATTATTGCATTAGCCATTACCTTTGGCCTCTATCTTGTGGCTTTAGATAATTTTTGCGATCGTGGAGAGGATTTCCAACAAGGTCTTTGTCGCTTTACCACATTATTCCCTTCTAGACATCACTAAAAGATAGCTTTTCTTATTATTTTTCGCCTAGCATAAAATGTATTTGTTATTCAAGTCAGAATAGTGTTTTAATGGTGGCTTGAAATAAACAAAATCGTAAATATTAGTTTACACTTTAAGTTGCTAAAATAATAAAGAGAAGAGGATGTATGGCGAGAGAGTCGCAACAGACAGAACTTAAGCGCGGTCTGAAAAATCGACATATCCAGCTGATTGCGCTGGGTGGTGCTGTCGGCGCTGGTCTGTTTCTTGGTATAGCGCAAACAATTAATATGACAGGTCCATCAGTTATCTTAGGATATGCAATTGGTGGTTTTATTGCGTTTATGATCATGCGCCAATTAGGCGAAATGGTTGCCGAAGAGCCAGTTGCGGGTTCGTTTAGTCACTTTGCTAATAAATATTGGAGCCCATTTGCAGGCTTCTTATCTGGTTGGAACTACTGGGTGATGTTTATTCTTGTCGGCATGGCAGAATTAACCGCAGCAGGCAAGTATATTAACTATTGGTTACCTGATATTCCTGTTTGGGTTTCCGTTGCTATCTTCTTTGTGGCAATCAACTTAATTAATCTGATTAACGTGAAAATGTATGGTGAAACAGAGTTCTGGTTTGCCATTATTAAAGTATTAGCGATTGTCGGGATGATTTTGTTTGGAAGCTACTTATTGGCAAGTGGTAATGGTGGCCCTCAAGCTTCTGTCAGCAATTTATGGGAACTAGGCTTTTTCCCTCATGGTTTTACGGGCTTTATGTCTGCATTAGCCATTGTAATGTTCTCTTTTGGTGGACTTGAGCTGGTGGGGATCACCGCTGCTGAAGCTGAAAATCCAAAAGTCAGTATCCCGAAAGCGACTAACCAAGTTGTTTATCGTATTTTAATTTTCTATATCGGTTCGTTATTAGTGTTACTTTCACTTTATCCTTGGACTCAAGTTGTTAAAGGTGAAAGCCCATTCGTTCTGATTTTCCATAACTTGGATAACTTCTTAATCGCGAATATTTTAAATGCTGTGGTATTAACAGCTGCTCTGTCTGTATATAACAGTGGTGTTTATTCTAATAGTCGCATGCTTTATGGTTTGGCTAAACAAGGTAATGCGCCACATGTACTTTCTCGCATTAATAAACGCGGTGTGCCGGTTGTGTCGTTATTGTTATCTGCAATTGCCACTTCATTGGGTATTTTAGTTAATTACTTATTACCTGATCAGGCGTTAGAGCTATTAATGGCGTTGGTTGTTACTACGTTAGTGCTTAACTGGATTATGATCTGTTTGGCGAATTTAAAATTCAGAGCTGCGAAAACGAAAGAGGGTGTAGAGCCTTTCTTTAAAGCACTTTGGTATCCTTATGGTAACTATATCTGCCTTGCTTTCTTATGCATGATTTTAGTGATTATTTTATTTATGCCACAAGTGAATATTTCGGTGATTTTAATGCCATTCTGGATTGCATTCTTATGGGTTGGATTTAAGATTTCCCGTATGAAGAAAACACCTAATAGTACTCAAGCAAGCCAAGATATTTAAGTTATTACAGATTGATTTGAGCATTTGTTGAAATAAAAAAACGCATCTAAATGATGCGTTTTTTTATGTTCTATTTTTATTGAGTGTACTTATTCTGATAGCCACAATAAGGATCACTGCCAACGTAACCAAGCAAATAATACGTTACCGTTGTTATAAGTGCCGGGTACATAGGTTGCTTGTAGTGAAAGATGCCCGTAGCCGACAGAAACTAAAGGTAAAGGAAGTGGCATAGGAATATAGTTATATTCATGGCGAGCTGTAATGCTTAGCGTAAATCCAGCCCCCATACGAAACCCGTCTTTATCACCGGGATACCACATTTTTTCAAAACCATAGCCCATAATAGGCTGCACTCGATTATTTGAGTCCATAAATGCCATCGCATAAAGAGAGTGCCAATCACCATCATTATCGTAACGATATTTTCCCATACCAAAGCCCCAGGGGGTTTCGTTATAACGATCAGTTTTTTCTTTATCGTAAGTAAAACGGTTATGCCAAGTCCATACCGGTAAATAGTAATTATATTGGTCGTTATCCCAAGTTTGATTGATATTACGTTTAAATTTTCCCCAGTAGTTCTCGTTATTATTAGGTTGAGATGCGTTACTGGTGACTTGTTGGTTTTCTGTCGTAATAATCTGATGGGTATTTGTATTATTTTCAGAAGCGAAAGCCGAAGTGGTTAACGCAAGTGACAACAGCGTTGTGGCTAATACGCTAGGGTGAAAATAGGATGATGACATAATATAACTCCGAGTACGGCATAAACAGTGATTCTGGTGATGACAAATTAACATTACTAATAGTGTTATTTAACTGATAAATATTTAAGATAAGAGGTATCTGAAACTTTACTTCTTAAATAAAATCTTAAGGGATTAGAATCGGTTAAGAAGAAAATGAATAGATTTATTGTACTTATGAACGTAATTTTATCTGATATTAAATGCTGTTATTTTTTATGATAATGTATTGTTTTTAATAAAAAATTAAGTTTTTATTAGATTTTAAATAAATAACTAATAAATAAGGCCTGTAAGGTATAATTTAGGCTTAGTCATTTTCAACAGAAAAAATCCACAAAATATCTATTTTTATGACTTAATTGAAATATTGATATCAATTTGAGAAAAATTTAATATCAATAACATTAACTTATTAAAAGAGATAAATTTCCAGCAGGATAATAGGGTAACGAATAAGAATAGTTAAATAAAAAAAAGAAAAACTCTTTGTTGGTTTATAAATCGTTTAAGTGGTGTAAGTTTTGTTTAGCGAAATGCCGATTTTTTGTGCAGAATATCCTAAAGTAAAAATGTGCGAATAATATTTATTCATATGTTCTCAAAAAATAGATTACTTATTATTGAGATTAGCTATTAAACTAGCATCTTTATCTTGAGCGTGCGATACTCCTTATCGCCTGAATTTACAGGCTTTGGCTCGGGGCGCCTTATGGCTGAGATGAACCCGTATAACCTGATCTGGATAATGCCAGCGTAGGGAAGTCAAGGTAACTCTGCTGATTAACAGAGCCCGACTTTTCTGTAACTGGTGAAAGGAGGAGTTAATCAGTGAGATTCAATGCATTGTCTATCGCAGGCACCGATCCTAGTGGTGGTGCAGGTATTCAGGCTGATCTGAAAACATTTTCCGCACTGGGTGTTTATGGCACAACAGTAATGACAGCACTTGTTGCTCAAAATACCTGTGGTGTTCGTCGTGTCTATGATTTATCCCCCGATTTTGTTGTCGCTCAATTAGATGCTGTCTTGTCTGATGTTCGAATTGATAGTGCCAAAATTGGTATGCTCTCTAATGCCACGATTATTGATGTGGTTTGCGACAAACTTCAGCAATATGCCATTCCTTTTGTTGTGCTTGATACTGTAATGATTGCAAAAAGTGGTGATCCGCTATTGCAGCCAGATGCGGTTAATAAAATGCTCAATCAGCTGTTACCTTTGGTTGATTTGATCACGCCCAATTTACCTGAAGCAGCAGCGCTGCTAGGTTGTGAAGTCGCTCAAGATGAAGTAACGATGAAGCAACAAGGTTATGCGTTACTAAAACAAGGATGCAAAGCGGTGTTGATGAAAGGGGGGCATTTAACTGAAAATGAAAGTCCTGATTGGTTATTTACCCAAGATGGCGAGTGGCGATTTACTTCAAAACGCGTTAATACGAAAAATACTCATGGTACAGGATGTACTCTTTCAGCCGCTTTAGCTGCTATTCGTCCTCAAGTCTCTGATTGGCAAACTTGTGTTGAACAAGCAAAAACCTATTTACAGCAAGCGTTAGAACATGCCGACAGTTTAGAGGTTGGACTAGGTTTTGGTCCGGTACACCATTTTCATCGCTGGTGGTAAGGCTACCTACAACAACATTAAAAAAGCCACTCAGTTGAGTGGCTTTTACATTAAATCTATCAATTAAGCAATAGTGACAGATTTATTTAGATAAACATCTTGTACTGCATTAATTAGGGCAACGCCATCTTTCATTGACTTCTTGAACGCTTTACGTCCTAAGATCAAGCCCATACCACCAGCACGTTTGTTAATAACGGCGGTACGGACAGCATCTTCAAGGTCATTGTTACCTGAAGCACCACCAGAGTTAATTAATCCCGCACGGCCCATATAGCAGTTTGCTAATTGGTAACGAACTAAATCAATTGGGTTTTCAGTGGTGAGTTTTGTATAAACACGCTCATCAGTATGACCAAAACCAATCGCTTTAAAGCCACCGTTATTTTCAGCCATTTTTTGTTTAACGATATCAGCACCAATTGTAGCTGCTAAATGGTTTGCCTGACCGGTTAAATCCGCACTTGCATGGTAATCAACGCCATCTTTTTTAAAGGCTGGGTTACGTAAATAAGCCCATAATACAGTGACCATACCTAATTCATGAGCACGTTCAAAGGCCATTGAGATCTCTTCAATTTGGCGACGGCTTTCTTGTGAACCAAAGTAAATGGTCGCACCCACTGCAACAGCACCCATTTCAAAGGCTTGTTCTACACTGGCATATAGTGTTTGGTCATATTGCGCTGGGTAGCTTAGGGTTTCGTTGTGGTTTAGTTTCACAAGAAAAGGGATTTTGTGTGCATAGCGACGAGAAACAGAAGCAAGAACACCATAAGTAGAGGCAACACAGTTACAGCCTGCTTCAATCGCTAACTCAACAATATTTTTCGGATCAAAATAGAGTGGGTTTGCTGCAAAAGAGGCCGCGGCAGAGTGTTCCACACCTTGGTCAACAGGTAGAATAGACAGATAACCCGTTCCCGCTAAACGCCCGTGGTTAAATAGGGTTTGCATTGAACGTAACACGCTATTAGGGCGATTGTTATCAATCATAACACGATCAACAAAGTCAGAACCTGGCAGGTAGAGATTTTCGCTCGGGATGGTTTGGCAACGATGTTCTAATAATGATTTTGCATCAGCACCTAACAAACTTACTATATCAGTCATTACATACTCCAGTTCATGATGAGATGAGAGTGATTGTCATTTATCTACATTAAGATAACAAGTCACATTGAGGCGGTAACCGGCAGTGGATCGCTTCAGGTAACACAATAAATTCAAATTTATCCCCTAAAAGGGGTTCTCCATCTAAATTAAATATCATTTCATGAGAAGCGCTAATGTTTACCCAGTGACTTTCTCGCTCGATTATCTTGTCATTCTTTTTGCTATCAAACATGCTACTTAAAATTGAAGGGAGAAGTTCATGAGCTTCAACAATGGTGAGATTAAGTTTATTGTCATTAATTAAGGCATCAGAACACAATTTTTGTCCTCCACCTGCTTGACGGCCATTGCCGATAGCCAAAATAAGAGACTCTCCTTCCCAGTGGAAATTTTCAGCTTCAATTGTGCAGTGATCTGCTTTTAAAGAGTCGATACTTAAAAGGCCATTAATAAAATAGGCGGCTCCGCCCAATGCAGACTTTAACGCTTCAGGCGTTTCTGTTGTGATTTTGGTTCCAAAGCCCCCTGATGCCATATTGATAAAATAGTGGGTCTTATTCACGGCGATTACATCAATAGGTATTGCACGTCCTTTAACGGCTAAGTTAAGTGCATTTTCCATATCACGGGGAATTTGTGCGCTGGTGGCAAAATCATTTGCTGTGCCTAAGGGAATAATGCCAAGTGTCGGTAAAGGTGAGGGTGAGAGGTGAATTAATTCAGAAACAACGCTATTAATCGTACCATCGCCTCCTGCGGCAATCACAGTTTCGGCTTGCATATCGATAGCTTCTTGTACAAAACGTCGTATATCACTGGATTCCCAGGTTACTCTGACTTGGAGATTAAAACCTTCGTTACGTAATTGGTAAACCGCTTTTCTCAATGCACTGTTGTCAGCGCTTTTTCCATTAATGATCAGCAAACTAATTTTACTCATTGATGGGTCCCTTTAATTGAATCACTCTTTTAAAGGTAATGGATATCGAGAAAATTACTATTTTTTTTACAAATGATAACGAAAAAGAGAACGTGTTTACGTAAAGGAGTGTTGATAATGGTGATGAAAAAAGAAAAGGCAAATCCAAGGGAGATTGGATTTGCCAAGGAGGTGGTTCCTAGTCTTACTGTATTCATTCTAGTTCTTTATTTTTCGGAACTGATGATACGGTAAACAAATCATTATTGATGTGATCTGTATTTGAAATTGACCACTTTAAATCAGATTATGACGCTTTACTTCACTTCTACCGCATCAATTTTATGCGGTTGACGTGTTGTTGTTCCTTGTAGGTTGTGGATCAGCAGTGCAAAATCTAAATCAACATCTTCAGGAACAGATAAATAAACCATGTGACCATTACCCGGTGCAACATCGGTTGGTTGTTGTTTTTTGTTAAACAGCTCTTCTAACGTGAATTGAATATTTCCAGTTGGTGTCATTAATTCTAGGCTATCACCTAAAACAAATTTATTTTTAACATCAACTTCGGCTAAACCGTTTACACGTTTACCTGTAAATTCACCGACAAATTGTTGAGTGTCAGAGACAGAGTAACCATATTCGTAAGTTTGGTATGCATCATGGGTATGACGACGTAAGAAACCTTCGGTATAACCGCGGTGTGCTAAGCCTTCTAATGTCGTTAGCAACGTTGGATCGAAAGGTTTACCTGCAACTGCATCATCAATCGCACGACGATACATTTGAGCTGTACGGGCACAGTAATAGAAGGATTTAGTACGACCTTCAATTTTCAGTGAATGCACACCCATTTGAGTTAATTGCTCAACGTGTTCAATCGCACGTAAATCTTTAGAGTTCATGATATAAGTACCGTGTTCATCTTCGAACGCAGTCATATATTCACCAGGACGTTTTGCTTCTTCGATCAAGTAAACTTTATCTGTTGGCGCGCCAACACCTAAAGTCGGCTCAACGTTTTTAACTGGGATTGGCGTGTATTTTTCAACGATATTACCTACATCGTCTTCTTTGCCTTCTTCGACTTTATATTCCCAACGGCAAGCGTTAGTGCAAGTACCTTGGTTTGGGTCGCGCTTATTGATATAGCCAGATAACAGGCAACGACCTGAGTAAGCCATACATAATGCGCCATGAACGAAAACTTCTAATTCCATATCAGGAACTTGCTTACGAATTTCGGCAATTTCATCAATAGAGAGTTCACGAGACAGGATCACACGAGTTAATCCCATTTGGCGCCAGAATTTTACGGTTGCCCAGTTAACGGCATTGGCTTGTACTGAAAGGTGGATATCCATTTCAGGGAAGGCTTCACGCACCATCATGATCAAACCCGGATCAGACATAATCAGCGCATCAGGGCCCATATCAATGACAGGTTTTAAGTCACGGATAAAGGTTTTTAATTTAGCATTATGAGGTGCGATATTAACCACAACATAGAAGCGCTTACCTAATTCGTGGGCTTCTTGAATACCTTTAGCAAGGTTTTCGTGGTTAAACTCATTATTACGCACACGTAAGCTATAACGTGGCTGACCTGCATAAACGGCGTCTGCGCCATAAGCAAATGCATAGCGCATATTTTTTAATGAGCCAGCAGGAGAGAGCAATTCGGGTGTAAACATGGTTAAATTTCCTGGTTCTGATTTCAAGTCAGTTCCCCCACACATTGGGTAGGGGTATATCATAAAGGGGTGGATTCTAGCGCTTAAGTGTAGCGAGGTTCAATGTATTCCTGAAAAAATATCATCGAAAGCGGTAAGCTTGGGTTTCCCAACGATAACCTTGACCATAAATTGAGCGAATAAATTCAATTTGATCGTTAAGTTGCTCAAGTTTACGTCGTAAGTTTTTAATATGACTATCAATGGTTCTATCCGTCACAATACGGTAGTCATCATAAAGGTGATCCATTAACTGATCACGGGTTAATATTTTGCCGGGTTGAGTGGCTAAGGCTTTTAGCAAACGAAATTCAGCCGTCGTTAAATCGAGAATTTTATTGTTGTATTGGATTTGATAAGCCTGTTCATCAATAACGACTAATTTATCGCTTTGAACAATATCTTGTGGTCGATAAAAACGACGCAATAAAGTTTTGACTCGGGCTACCACTTCTCTTGGGCTATAGGGTTTACAAATATAATCATCAGCCCCAATTTCAAGCCCAAGTAATCTATCAACTTCTTCTGTTTTAGCCGTCACCATAATGATGGGAATATCTGAAAACTGACGTAACTCTTTACAGACTGTAATGCCATCTTTAGCTGGCAACATGAGATCTAACAAGATTAAATCGTAATGCTGCTGTTTTACACAATGGCTCACTTCAGCACCATCCGCTAACCAATGAGTTTGATAACCAGATGCTTGAAGGTAATCAATAAGCAATTGGGCAAGCTTAGGTTCGTCCTCAACAATCAGGATTGAATAGGGTGATTCAGATACTGTCATTTATTGGCTCAATGGTTATAGGCTTAAAGATCATCAGAATATGCAGGTAATTCTATAAGAATTTTCATACCACCTAAAGAAGAAGGCATGGCACTTATTTTACCATTATGAGCTTCAACGATATTTTCGCAAATCGCAAGACCTAAACCTGAACCGCCACTTGCACGATTTCGTGAGTTTTCTGCACGATAAAAACGTTGGAAAACAACTTCGTATTGCGCACTATCAAGCCCCGGAGCACTATCTTCTAATGAAATAAGAACATGGTTTTGCCCTTTTTGGGTGCTGATATGTAATTGGCCACCCGAATAAGTATAGCGCATGCTATTCTCTAGCAGATTATGGAAAAGCTGGATCAACCTATCAGGATCGGCTTGTACAATGAGTGGCGATAAATCATCTAACTCGGTGAGTAGAGTAATATTTTTAGTTTGATATGTGTGACGATAAGAAGCCACAGCCAGCAAAATAACCTCATTAATATCAATAAAATCTTTACGATAAGTTAAAGAGCCTCTGTCTGATAATGAAAGCTGGTGGAGGTCATTAACCAGTTTTGTCAGGTTTGTAACTTCAAATAAAAGAGAGTTCAGCGTCTCTGTTGTGGGTTTTCTGACACCATCTTGTAGCGCTTCAAGTTCACCTTTTAAAATAGCAAGAGGGGTTCGCAATTCATGTGAGATATCAGCCATATAATCACGACGAATTTGCTCATTCTTTTCTAGTGTGCTGGCAAGTTGATTAAAGTCGGTAGCGAGTTGACTGATTTCATCTTTACTTGTGGGCGTTACTCGCACAGAAAAGTCACCAGCTGCTAATTTATGTGTCGCCTCAACGAGGCGTTTAACAGGGCGTATCATATTACGAGAAAGAATAAGCGTGATAAATAAAGCAAAAAGAACCGTTAAACCTGCAATTATCCAACTGGTAAGCAGTTGCTGTTTATCAAAACTAATATCAGCTTCATTACTGATTTTATCTGCCGCACTGACAATCACCCACCCAACAATTTCATCGTGAAAAGTAATGGGTTTTTTAAATGTCTCTGCGGGAAATTGATTGTCATGTCCAAATAGGCGCTTCATATCTTTATCAACAATCCAAAATTGTGTTCGCCAGCCTCTGGGAGGCGGGCCTTCGCTACTTTGGCTTATTTGGTCAATACTTCGTAATATTTGATAAAGAGAACGATCATCTCTATTGAGGAATCGCCAATCTCCCGTTAAAGCATATTGTTCCGTTAAGGCTTCAGCTAAAAGAGTTGCACGCTGTTCACTGTTTTTCTTGATATAACCAATGAATCCTTGTTGGAAGCTACCACGAATACCGATATGCATGGCGAGAACAACCACCATACAAGTAGCGAAAACCACTAAGAACAGCTTGCTTCTCAATTTCATGCATTTGCCTCTTTTTTGCTGATACGTCGTTGTTGCCAACGTTCACGCAATCCATCAAAAAATAGATAAATAACAGGGGTTGTATAAAGGGTTAGTAATTGGCTCATTAATAAACCCCCTACAATTGTTATCCCTAACGGTTGTCTTAGTTCTGCTCCATCGCCACTACCTAACATCAATGGCAATGCGCCAAATAATGCAGCAAGCGTTGTCATAATAATAGGGCGAAAACGCAGTAGACTAGCCTGAATAATGGCCTCTTTAGCCGATAATTTGCCTTCACGCTGCGCAGTAATTGCAAAATCCACCATAATAATGGCGTTTTTCTTCACAATACCAATCAGCAACATAATGCCAATAAGAGCAATTAGGCTAAAAGGCGTATTAAAAAGCTGTAATGCTAATAAGGCACCCACACCCGCAGAAGGTAGGGTAGATAAAATAGTTAGTGGATGAATATAGCTTTCATACAGCACACCTAATACTAAATAGACCGTTACAATCGCCGCTAGGATAAGAATAAGCTGTGATTTAATGGTTTCTTGGAAAATCTGTGCCGTACCTGCAAAGGTGCCTCTGACGGTATTGGGTACACCTAATTCTGTCATTGTGCGTTCAATAGCATTAATGGCATCAGCTAGTGTATAGCCTTCAGGAATATTAAAGGCAATAGTGGAAGAAGCAGATAATCCTTGGTGATTAACACTTAATGGCGCATTTGCCGGATACCAACTTGCAAATGCGGATAATGGAATGCGCTCACCTTGATTATTGACCACATACATTTTATCTAACGCAGAGACATCTTGTGTATATTGTTCAGAGACTTCCATCACGACTTTATACTGATTTAACGGCGCATAAATAGTAGAGATCTGACGTTGACCAAAAGCATTGTTTAGCAGATTATTGGCATCACTGACATTAATACCTAATTGCGACATAGTATCGCGATCGTAAGTCAGTGCCATTTCGGCGCCTTTATCTTCTTTATCAGAGTTAACATCGACAAGCTGAGGCAGTTCACCTAATGCTTTACGGACAATCGGTTCCCATTTACGCAACTCACTTAAGTCATCTGCTAATAATGTAAATTGATAACTGGCATTCGCTTGGCGTCCACCAGCTCTAACATCTTGCACTGGCATTAAAAAGAGGTTGGCACCCGGTTCATTAGCTAATTTTGTCCGTAGGCGGTTAATCACTTGATTTGCGCTATCGGTACGCTCTGACAGCGGATTGAGGGAAATAAACATAAATCCGCTGTTAATACGTCCGCCACCCGTAAAACCCGTCACGCTATCAACGTCTTTATCGGCATTAATTTCCTGCATAAAACGAGTCATTTTTTCTTTCATAGATTGGAACGAAATACTTTGGTCTGCACGCACAAATCCCATTAAACGCCCCGTATCTTGATCGGGAAAAAATGTTTTTGGTGCACTGATGTATAAATAAGCATTTAAGCCCAGAGTAGCGAGAAAAATAGCCATAACCCAACGTCGATGACGCAAGGCCGCTTGCAATGTGACACTGTAACCTTGCTGAGCACGAAAAAGTAACTTACCAAAACCGCGTAAATGCGATTGTGCTTTGGGTTTCATTCCTTTGAGTAAATGTGCACACATCATGGGTGTTAGCGTTAAAGAAACAAATAGCGAGATAGCAATAGCCGTTGTTAAAGTGATGGCAAATTCTTTAAATAATCGCCCAACAAGACCATCCATTAACAGTAATGGAATAAAAACGGCAACAAGAGAAATACTCATTGAAAGGACAGTAAAACCGACTTCACCAATCCCTTTTAAGGCGGCTTCTTTAGGTTTTAACCCATTCTCAATATGGCGAGAAATATTTTCAAGCACCACAATGGCATCATCAACCACAAAGCCTGTCGCCACGGTTAATGCCATCAATGAAAGGTTGTTTAAACTAAAGCCACAAAGATACATGGCTGAAAAAGTGCCAATTAATGAAACAGGTACAGCAACAGCAGGGATCAGCGTAGCGCGACCGGAGCGTAAAAATAAGAACACAACTAAAATAACCAGTGCTACAGCAATGGCTAACGCACGTTCAACTTCTGCTAATGATGCGCGAATAGTCGGTGTTCTATCTTGTGCGACCTTTAAGTCAACGCTTGCGGGAATAAGCTCACGTAATTCTGGAAGCTCATCACGAATACGATTTACAGTTTCAATGATATTGGCTCCCGCCTCACGACGAATAACCAGCAAGATTGCAGGCTCTCCACCACTCATTCCGGCTGCTCGTGAGTTTTGTACAGAATCGGTAACTTCGGCTACATCACTTAAACGTACAACCGCATCTTGATTATAATGCACGATCACTGGGCGATATTCAGCCGCTTTACTGAGCTCATCGTTAGTTTGGATCTGCCAACGCCCTTCGTCATTATTTACAAAGCCTTGAGGTCGTCGCACATTGGCTTGATTAATTGCTTTTCTAACATCATCGAGACTAATATTTTGGTTAAATAACGCATCAGGATTGAGGGCGACGCGTATTGCGGGTAATGAACCGCCACCAACCGAAACTTCACTGACACCTTCAATTTGTGAGATTTTTTGTGCTAACCGTGTTGAAGCGAGATCGTAAAGCTCCCCTGTATTTTGTGTGTCAGAGGTGAGCGTTAAGATCATAATCGGAGCATCAGAAGGATTCGATTTATAATAACGCGGACGGCTTGGCATACCTGAAGGCAACAAGCTTTGTGAGGCATTTAATGCGGCCTGTACATCACGAGCTGCGGTATTGATATCTTTGTTTAAATCGAACACCAGCGTAATGCTGGTACTGCCAAGCGAACTGCTTGATGTCATTTCATCAATACCCGCAATTCGTCCTAGAGAGCGCTCAAGCGGTGTTGCCACAGATGACGCCATCGTTTCTGGTGACGCCCCAGGTAAGGAGGCGTAAATATTAATAACCGGATAATCCACTTGAGGCAATGGAGCAACAGGGAGCAACATAAACCCTAATGCACCACATAGCGAAATCGCCAAACTGAGCAACGTGGTTGCTACGGGTCGTTGAATAAAGAGGGCGAAGAACTTCATGATACAGCCCCGTTATTATTCTCGACGTGTTTATTACGGTTGATGTAGAGCGATAATTTATCAAATAACAGATAAATCACGGGTGTCGTAAACAGAGTTAAGATCTGGCTCATTATTAAACCACCGACCATACAAACCCCTAATGGTTGGCGTAATTCTGCCCCTACACCCGTACTTAACATTAAAGGTAGAGCACCTAAAAGGGCGGCCATTGTGGTCATTAAAATTGGGCGGAAACGCAATAAACACGCTTGATAAATCGCTTCGTAAGGCGTTAAACCTTGCTCTCGTTCGGCTGCAAGGGCAAAGTCTATCATCATGATCGCATTTTTCTTTACGATCCCGATAAGCAAGATGATCCCAATAATCGCAATAATATCCAGCTCATTACCTGCTGCTATTAAAGCTAATAATGCGCCGACACCCGCTGTTGGCAATGTAGATAAAATGGTAATAGGGTGAATAAAGCTCTCATATAGCACACCTAATACAATATACATTGCGACGATTGCCGCGATAATCAGCCACAAAGTACTTGAAAGCGCACTTTCAAACGCCAATGTCGCACCTTGAAATTGAGTGGTGATATCTCTCGGCATAGAAATTTGCTCTTCAGCCAATTTCACTGCTTTCACCGCTTCTTCAAGAGAAGATTGTTCAGCGACATTAAATGAGAAGGTCGCTGAAGGAAATTGCTCTTGATGATTAATAGAAAGTGGCGCTAAGCGTTGTTCGACGGATGCAATAGATAATAAAGGTACCATCGCACCATCTTTACCCGTTAAATGCACGGCTGAAAGTGCCTGTAATCCATCACCATTACGAATATCTTGTTCTAATACCACGCGATACTGATTGGCTTGAGTGTAGATAGTTGAAATTAAACGCTGACCAAAAGCATTATAAAGCGCGTTATCAATTTCACTCATTGAAATGCCTAAACGGCTTGCTGAGTCTCTATCCACTTTAATATATGCCATCATGCCGTTATCTTGCCAATCACTGCTGATATCCGTTAATTCAGGGCTATCTTTTAATGCTTGAGAAAGTTTTGGCACCCAATAAGCTAATTCATCTAATGATGTTGCTTGTAGCGTAAATTGATACTGAGTACGGGAAACTTGCGTATCAATCGTTAAATCTTGAGTGGGTTGCAGATAGAGAGTCATTCCTGAAATTGAAGCAATACGTTCTTGTAAACGAGGAATAATCACATCAATACGGGAATCCCGCTGATCAAGAGGTTTTAATGTAATTTGCAAACGACCCGTGTTTAAAGTTGCGTTGCTTCCATCAATTCCTACAAAACTAGCAATATTATCGATAGCAGGATCATCAATTAATTTATCAACGACCTGTTGTTGTTTTTCTACCATTGCTTGATAAGAAATGGATTGTGAAGTTTCAATGGTTCCTTGCAATAGCCCGTTATCTTGTAATGGGAAGAATCCTTTAGGAATAAACATATAGAGCAATACAGTCAGCACTAATGTGCTCAGTGCTACGCCGAGGGTTATCCATTGATGGTTTAAAACACGTTTTAACCAAACGGCGTACACTGCGATCATTTTTTCAAAGAAACGTTCGCACGCCATTTCAAAACGGTTGTGCTTGATTTCATTTTCAGGTTTTAGCAATCGAGCACACATCATTGGTGTTAATGTGAGTGAAACCACTGCAGAAATTAGAATGGCGACAGCAAGGGTGATTGCAAATTCTCTAAATAAGCGACCAACAATATCTCCCATAAATAACAGTGGGATCAGTACGGCAATCAGAGAGAAGGTAAGCGAAATAATGGTAAAACCAATCTCTCCAGCGCCTTTTAGGGCTGCAGTTAGCGGTTTATCGCCACGTTCGAGATAACGGGAGATATTTTCAATGACAACAATGGCGTCATCGACAACAAAGCCCGTGGCAATGGTTAATGCCATTAAGGTGAGGTTGTTGACAGAGAATCCACAAAAATACATCACGGCAAACGTACCCACTAATGAAAGTGGTACGGCAATACTTGGGATTAAGGTTGCGACACCATTACGTAAAAAGAGATAAATCACCATCACCACAAGAGCGATAGCTAAGCCAAGTTCAAACTGCACATCTTTAACTGAAGCGCGGATGGTTGTGGTTCTGTCTGTTAAGATCTCAACACTAACGGACTTTGGTAAATTAGAGACTAAATCAGGTAATAAATTACGAATATTATCAGTAGTATCAATAACGTTAACGCCGGGTTGACGTTGAACATTAATAATAATCGCCTGCTCATTATTCGCCCATGCACCTAGCTGATTGTTTTCAGGTGCTTGTTCAATAGTTGCAATATCAGATAGGCGAATTGGTGCGCCATTTTTATAAGTAACGATTAATTGGCGGTAATCTTCTAATGATTTCATCTGATCATTAGCGGATAACGTCACAGAGCGAGTAGGGCCATCAAGACTACCTTTCGCTGAGTTAACGTTCGCATTATTGATTGCTACACGAATTTTTTCGCTATCTAAACCGTAAGATGCTGCGGCTTGTGCATTGAGTTTGACTCTAACAGCAGGGCGCTGACCACCAGCTAACGCCACTAAACCTACGCCATTAACTTGTGAAATTTTTTGCGAGATACGGGTTTCAACCATATCTTGCAACTGTGTCATCGGTAAAGTTGAGCTAGTTACCGCTAAGGTTAAAATAGGCGGATCAGCTGGATTTACTTTGCTGTAAATTGGCGGATAGGGTAAATCTGAGGGGAGCAGATTAGTTGCCGCATTTATTGCAGCCTGTACTTCTTGCTCTGCAACATCTAATGGTAATGTTAATTGGAACATCAGTGTGATCACCGATGCACCACCTGAGCTTTGTGATGACATCTGTTTTAATCCAGACATCTGTCCAAATTGACGCTCTAATGGGGCTGTAACTGCCGATGTCATTACATCAGGGCTTGCTCCGGGATAAAGAGTAACGACCTGAATAGTTGGATAATCAACTTCAGGTAATGCAGAGACAGGTAGCATACGATAGCCGACAATCCCGGCTAAGAGAATAGCGACCATAAAAAGGGTTGTTGCAACAGGGCGCAGAATAAATAAGCGAGATGGTCCCCCACCTGTACCATGTGTTTTTTCGGTCATTACGCTTTCTCCGCAACAACACGGTTATTTTCTTTAGCTTTTGGCGCTGTTGGCGTCACGATATCGACCTTCGCACCCTGTGTTAATCTATCAACTCCATCAGTGACAACGCGTTGTTCTGCTGATAAACCGGAGGCTATCACGACTTTTTCCGCATTTTGTAAGGCAACTTCAACACGTAATTTACTCACTTTATTTTCGCTATCCACAACCCAAACAAAGTGACCTTCATTACCCATTTGTAGTGCTGCATTAGGAATAACAACCGCTTTTTCTAATGTAGTGACATAAAGACGGACATTGACAAATTGGTTAGGAAACAGAGTTGTCTCTTGCTGAGGGAAGCGCGCTTTTAACTTTATAGTGCCAGTAGTTGCATCAATTTGGTTATCAACACTAAATAATTTTCCTTTAGCTAACTCAAATTGATTATTTCTATCTAATGCGGTGACAGGTAAATCTGCATTATTTTTACGTGCTTGAATAACCTTCGCGAGATCTTGTTCTGGCAATGTAAAAAGTACATCAACAGGATCCATTTGATTGATAACGACGATAGGTGTAGATGAGCCACCAGAAATATAATTACCAACATCAACTTGTTTTAAACCTACTTGACCTGAAATAGGTGCTGTGATTTTGCTGTAAGTGAGTTGCAGTTGTGCATTACTGATAGAGGCTTCATCAATACGAATACTCGCTTCAGACTGTTTTACTAAAGCTTGCTGATTATCTAGCTCTTGTTGTGAGACTAGATTGGTTTTTGCTAATTTCTGATAACGCGCTAAATCAAGACGCGCATTAGCTAATGTAGCCTGATCTTTTGCAAGTTGTCCTTTAGCTTGAGCTAATTGAACTTCAAATGGGCGAGAGTCAATTTCAGCTAATAAATCACCTTTCTGAACATGTTGTCCTTCCGTGAAATGTAATGCCATTAATTGGCCTTCAACACGGCTAGTAACAGTTACGCTATTTGTGGCCTTTACCGTACCTAAAGCCGATAAAAATTGCGGCACATCTTCTTGTGTTGATGTTGCAACTTGAACGGGTGGTAACGGTGGGCGACGAGATCCAGACGTACCTCGATTTTGTGAGCTTGTTGCTTGAGCCGCTTTATTTTCAGGTGACGCTGTTTTTGCTGCATTAAATTGCCAATAGGCGTAACCCCCTGCGATTACGACGACTAAAGCGATAATGAGAGAAACTCTTTTTTTAACATTTTTGTTTTTATTCATTACTTTTGTGATCCCACTGGCAACTAGCTAATCAGAAATACTGAAATGAAAATTTGGAATGGTGACATTCTACCTGTTTCTCCACAGTTAAAAATGGAGGAAATATGGAAATTAAGTCAAGGAATGTGTTTTGTTGGTGTTATTTTAATCAATTAAAACAAATTGCTACTGGTATTATTTTATCGTTGTTATTCAATAGCAGGTAATTTGGCAAAATATGGTAAGCAGTAGCGTAGCTTAATTGTTTATATAGGGATAATTAAGTAGAAAATAATTTATTGATTATCAGTAGGTTATTTTGTTTGCTGTTTTTTTAATCGCATAACTATTTTGTACAAATGCCTGTAACTATGATAAAACGCAATAGTTAGTTATAATTCTTAGATAATTATGCTTTCCAGTGATAGAATGCCAACCTTGTTTTTCTCTGCGTTGAACTCTTTTCAAAGAATAACAATCCAGTATGAAATTCATCGAGCTTTAACTCTGTCTCGAATAAAGAAATTTTTGTAAAAAATTAGCCTAAATATAAAGGCGTAATAGAATAATTAGAGGTTTTTAGTGTCAACTGCAAACACACCTGACGATGGACAAAAACCGAGCCTGAATGCGTTTAAACAGCCTCGTGCGTTTTATCTCATCTTCTCAATCGAATTATGGGAACGTTTCGGCTATTACGGTCTGCAAGGGATCATGGCCGTTTACTTGGTTAAAATGCTGGGCATGGGTGAGGCAGAAGCTATCACTGTTTTTGCTGCATTTACCGCATTAGTTTATGGCTTTGTTGCTATTGGTGGATGGCTTGGGGATAAAATCCTTGGTACTAAAAGGGTAATTATTCTTGGGGCAATCGTACTGGCAATTGGTTATGCGATGGTGGCATTCTCTGATCACAATAAAGATGTGATTTATTGGGGACTTGCAACGATTGCAGTAGGTAATGGTTTATTTAAAGCTAACCCATCTTCATTATTAGCAACATGCTATGAGAAAGACGATCCGCAATTAGACGGTGCATTTACTATGTACTATATGTCTATCAACGTGGGTTCATTTTTATCTATGTTAGCAACACCGTGGTTAGCGGCTAATTACGGTTGGGATGTTGCGTTTGCATTAAGCGTTGTAGGTATGCTGATCACCTTAGCAAACTTTATGGTTTGCCGTGGTTGGATCAAAGATAAAGGTTCTAGACCTGACTTTGAACCGCTTAATTATTCAAAATTATTATTAACACTGGTGGGTATTGTTGCACTTACTGCATTATCGACTTGGCTGTTACACAATAATGAAGTAGCAAGTTGGTCTTTAGCCATCATCTCATTAGGTATCATCCTGATTTTTGCGCGTGAAACTTTTATGATGAAAGGTGCTGCACGTCGCAAGATGATTGTTGCATTCTTATTGATGGTTGAAGCCGTGGTTTTCTTTGTTCTTTACGATCAAATGCCAACGTCTTTAAACTTCTTCGCAATCCATAACGTAGAACACTCTCTATTAGGTTTCAGTGTTGAACCAGAACAATTCCAATCACTTAATCCATTCTGGATCATGTTAGCAAGCCCACTGTTAGCGGCTGTGTATAACTTTATGGGTGATAAATTGCCAATGCCATATAAGTTTACCGTAGGGATGTTCTTAAGTGCGACTGCATTCTTAGTGTTACCGCTAGGTGCAAGCATGGCAAATGAAGCGGGTATTGTGTCTTCATGGTGGTTAGTCGCAAGTTATGGTTTCCAAAGTATTGGTGAGCTAATGATTTCAGGACTTGGTCTTGCGATGGTTGCTCAACTTGTACCACAGCGTTTAATGGGCTTTATCATGGGCGCATGGTTCTTAACTTCGGCAGCCGCAGCAATTATTGCCGGTAAAGTTGCGAGTTTAATGGCAGTACCTGAAGATGTGCAAAGCGCTCATGCTTCATTAGAAATTTACAGCAGTGTTTTCTTACAAATCGGTATTGTAACAGGTGTTATCGCAGTTCTAATGCTACTCACAGCACCTATGCTGAGTAAAATGACACAGTAATTTTTGTCATTAAAAAAACAAAATTTTAAGAAGAACAAAGGATGCCATAAGGTATCCTTTTTTGTATTCCTTGCCATAAAATTCAATTCAAAAAAATACCGCCTTTATTAAGGGCGGTATTTTATAAAGGGATACTTATATTGATAAAGGTTTAACTAATTACTTTATCAATCTGCAATGCAACATCTTTCTCTCTTGTTGTGGGTTTTGCTGCAGCCCAGCCTTTATACGCTAAAGGTAAGAAAGCGACTGCAATAGCTAATAATGATACGGCAGCGACATAATAGGCACCCGCCATTGCAGTTTTTTCTAACCATATTCCTGTCAACATCGGTGTTAATCCACCGAATAAGGCATAAGCCATATTGTAAGCAAAAGACAAACCAGAAAAACGAATTGATGGTGGAAATGCTCTTGTGCTAACAATAGGTGTAGTTGCAATCGCGCCTACAAAAAAGCCCATCAAACCATAATTAAATGCTAGCTGAAAACCTGACATTGCTGGATCTAAACTGCCATAGAAATGGAACGCGGTAACAATCAAACCACCCCATGATAATGTCATTGATGCGCGTGTTCCTAATTTGTCACCAATCCAACCCCAGAATATGCAACCTAAGGTTAATGTTAATGTTGCAACACAGTTTGCTTCTAATGACGTTGTTCTATCAATTTTATAGATCCCTTCAACAATCACGCCGGGTGTCATTAAAATGGTGACAACGATAGCTGTTGATAAAGACCATGTTAACGCAGCTGTAATTAAGCATGCTTGTTTGTGATTTTTAATGACAGAAACCACAGGCATTTCTTGTGCTAACGCTTTTTTTGCCGCCATCTCTTTAAAGATAGGGGTTTCTTGTAAAAAACGACGTAAGTAAACAGAAATTAAGCCAAATATGCCCCCTAAAATAAAGGGAATACGCCATGCAAAATCATTAACTTCTTGGCCGGTATAGCTACGTTGAACGATAATCGCCACGATGGAACCTAATAAAATGCCACCTGTAATACCAGAGGTTAACGTTCCTACGCCTAAGCCATAACGTTGTTTTGGTGTGTGCTCTGCGATAAATACCCAAGCACCTGGCATTTCACCACCAATAGCCGCACCTTGCATAATACGCATTAATAACAACAATAATGGTGCAGCAACACCAATACTGGCATAAGTTGGTAATAAACCAATAACTAATGTTGGTACTGCCATTAAGAAGATACTTAGGGTAAACATACGTTTACGACCAATAATATCTCCGTAGTGTGCCATAATAATGCCACCCAAAGGACGAGCAAGATAACCGGCTGCAAAAATACCTAATGTCTGCATTTGTGCAATAAAGGCGTTATCACCAGGAAAGAACAAGTGGCTCAATGTTTTCGTAAAGAACACGAAGATCACGAAATCATAGAACTCCAAAGTTCCCCCTAGTGAGGATAAACCCAACGTTTTATAGTCGCTGCGGTTCAATGGCCTTGCCGTAGGTTGACTCAACGGCTGAGTGGAGTGTGATTGTGATGTCATAATAACAACCTATAATAATCATCGTGATAAAAATAATAAGTAATAAGTTCACAATTAAATTCTTTTTAAATTAGCGAATAAAATAGGGTGATAATAAATAACAGCAAAAGGTTATTTAAAGGCTATTTATGCGAGAAAGAATAATGTTGTGATGATGGTTTAAGTTATAACAGGAAGCTCTTAATAATGTAAATAGATGAAATTAAAACAACATGATACACTATTTAATTAAGGTTCTTTGTTGTCTTTGTTTTTAATTCTGCTATTTGGTGGATTCAAATATCAACATTTCAATGTTTATCAATATAAAGTAAAATTATTATGTGGCTTACAAATAAGTAAGAATTCTGTATTTTTAAATAAAAAATGTTTAATGCTGAATATATTTATTCTAATTTTAACAGCCATAAAAATAATAAATTAAGAGATACGTTAATTTATTATTTTCCAGAAATAAAGTTATTATTAGATAATTAAGAAAGCTAACAGTATTAATAATGAAAGATATGATCTGATAGAAAATGAATTATTAGAATATTCTACTGTATGTTAAATTGAAAATTATTGGCATTGAGTTTTATTATTCTGTTATTTATTGAAATTTAAATTCAATAAAATTTACAATACTAACTTTATTTTTGTATTTTTATGCATGATGTGGTTTTTCTTTGTTTTGTTGTTAGATTAAAAAATAAAAACAAAAAGAGGCATCAAAAAAACTATTCTTGGTTATAATTACATCAAGAAGTCAATTGATATGTCGGAGGATTTATGGTCTCTATCTCAATGAGTGCTGTTCTCTTAGCTGCAATTGTTCTGTTTGTATCACTTTCTATCGTCGCATTAGGTGGTGGTTTAGTATTAAAAACCATGCTTAATAACAC
Source organism: Proteus sp. FZP2095 (assembly GCF_023701425.1). Classification (NCBI taxonomy): domain Bacteria; kingdom Pseudomonadati; phylum Pseudomonadota; class Gammaproteobacteria; order Enterobacterales; family Morganellaceae; genus Proteus; species Proteus sp. FZP2095. Next base: position 1,274,433 of record NZ_JAMQBJ010000001.1, on the reverse strand, counting down.
CAATCAAAATGACAGCTATTTACTAAGTACCTCTGTTAAAAAGACTTTTATTACTTCATCGATTATCGCATTATTGCTTGTCTATTATTACCTCTCAACAACAGCTTAATTATTTATCGATATAAAAAACGCCACTGTATTTTATTAGCAGTGGCGTTAGTGTTATTGAGGCTTTTCTTAGACTAAGAAGATAGTTGCTAAACCTAAGAAGATAAAGAAACCACCTGTATCTGTAATTGCGGTTATCATAACGCTTGAACCAATGGCTGGATCTTTACCTAATTTAATCATGATCATCGGGATCAATACACCCATCATGGCAGCCATTAAGAGGTTTAATACCATCGCCATTGTCATTACCGCGCCCATAGCAAGGTCACCATAGAGGAGGAAGGTGACAATTCCCATTATTCCTCCCCAAACAACTCCGTTAATAAGGGCAACGCCAAGCTCTCTTAAAATTAAGAAGGAAAAGCTTCCGGTTTGAATTTGGTGTAGCGCTAATGCGCGAACAATCATTGTGATAGTCTGATTACCTGTATTTCCCCCAATACCCGCAACAATCGGCATCAATGTGGCAAGAGCAACTAATTGGGAAATGGTATCTTCAAAGACACCGATAACACGAGAGGCAACGAAAGCCGTACATAAGTTGATAGCGAGCCAAGTCCAACGCGTTTTAACAGCTTGTCCGACGGGTGCAAAGACGTCTTCTTCTGGGCTCAAACCACCCATACGACGAATATTGGTATCACTCTCTTCATGCATGTTATCAACGATATCTTCAACGGTTAATCGCCCCATTAGAAGACCATTAGTATCGACAACAGCTGCTGAAATTAAGTCATAACGTTCGAACGCGCCTGCTGCATCTTCACCTTTCTCTTCAGGCATAAAGCTAACAGTGTCTGTTTTCATTACATCTGAGACAAGCTTATCAGGAGATTGAGTTAAAACGGTGGTTAATGGAAGCTCGCCCAACAGATGGTTTTTATTATCAATAACGAAAATTTTATCCGTTGCTTCAGGAATAGAGCCTCGTTGGCGTAGATAGCGTTGTACCGTTTTTAACGTGACATTGCCTCGCACAGTGACGAACTCAAAATCCATCATCTGACCGACACTGTCTTTTGGATATTGAAGAACTTCTCTTATTCTATTACGCAGGCTTGGTTCTAAATAGGTAAGAAGGCGACGCATTGTATCGCGAGGTAAGTGCTCTGCGATATATGCTTGCTCATCCACATGTAATGTGGCGACCGATCGTAATAATTCACGATCAGTCATATCTTTAATTAAGCTGTCCCAAACGGCGACAGAAGCTTCGACTAAAACAGCACCACGTTCATTATTATCAACCAAGTGCCACAGGGCTAGACGTTCGTCATAGGGAAGGGCTTCAAGAATATCTGCAATATCTGCCGCGTGTAGATCTTGTAGTAATTCTCTAACAGTGGTGATTTTTTCATGAAGTTCATGGTGGCTCAGCCTATCATTTTCACTTGCTTCACCTAAAACGGTTTCAACAAAATGCTCATCTTCGAGAAAGATGCTCAAAATTTGCTGACGCAGGTGTGCCACTTTTTGTGAATACGGATTGATGGCAGCCGCAGTATCATTGTTGATAGCTGTTTGAGACATGTTATTCCTTTTTAATTCTTACGAGGGAGATAACCATTGACACTAATTATTCCATTTTAGGATGATTATCGGTCTTCTTCGTATAAAAAATATGAATCTTGAACAATATAGCGTTGGTGATGTTCATATTATGGTCACAAATCAAACCTATGTTGTTATGTGATGATTGTTATATGATAGATGCAACAAAAGACGCATTGACTAGCGTCTTTTTCTGCATAATATCATATTGTTAAGCATATTCCTCTTTTATATCTAGTTTCCAACCCGGAACTGATTGCCAATGCTCTTGTTCTTTTTCTAAATCCAATTCCATCAATGTGTTATCAGAAAGATATTTTTTAGGAAAATAAAGCGTCCAATGATTTTCATCTGTAACTAAACGCAAAGATGCGGGTTTTGTCGTCGATTGTCGCTGATTATTAAGTAAAGTTGCTAATCTTAGTATTTGTACGAGTGGAAAATACTGTTTCTTTTTATAAAGATTAAATTTTGGCAACTCATCTAGCTTGATCCCTTTTCGGTGATATCGAACTAGGGTTGTTAATAACAGCTGTTGCTCTTGATTAAACCCGGGTAAATCAGTATTTGAAAGAATATAGGCAGAATGGCGATGTAAACCACTTAAATTAATGCTTAATCCTACTTCATGTAACATGACAGCCCAGATTAAAATGGCTTCTAAATCAGGACGAACCAATTTAGGATTTTGCTGTGCCCACTGAGCGTAGAGAGATTGCATTGTTTCAAGAACACGTTTTGCTTGCTCTCTATCGATATTATAGTGCTCTGCAAGGCTTTTTGCTGTGCGTTGGCGAATATCTTGATGGCGAAATCTGCCTTCCATTTCATAAAGCACACCTTCACGTAATGCACCATCAGATAGCTGTAGGGCTTTTAATCCTAAAGAATCAAAGATGCCGCATAAAATCGCTAAACCCGGTACAAAAACATGTTTACGTTCATCGGATAATCCCGGAAGGGCGATATCTTTAAATTTTTTAAATCGTAAGACTTGTTTAGTGAGCATAAGTAGGCGTTCTGGTGTGATAACACCGTCTTTTTCACCAAACTCAACTAAGATCTCATGAGCCGCTTTAATTGTTCCTGAAGCCCCTAAAGCCACATCCCAGCCAGTCATTTTGTATTGCCATGCAATTTTTTCCATTTTACGCGCTGCTTTTTCTCGAGCTTTACGAAAAGCGGATTCGCTGATTTTCTGTTCTGGGAAAAATTGACGGCTAAAACTGACACAACCCATGCGTTGGCTCTCGATTAAGATTGGTTCAAAATTTTCACCAATAACCAATTCTGTTGAGCCACCACCGATATCAATAACGAGCTTTCGGCCTTTTTCAGATTGAGTGTGTTCAACACCCATGAAAATAAGTCGGGCTTCTTCGTGTCCTGAAATAATTTCGATAGGATAAGGAATAACTTCTTTGGCACGTTGAAGAAAGACTTTTGCATTAGTGGCGACACGCAAAGTATGCGTTCCCACGACGGTGACATTTTCCGCAGGAAAGCCCTGTAACCTTTCAGCAAAAAGAGAAAGGGCTGAAAGCCCACGTAACATAGCTTCTTCGCTTAATTCGTTATCATCATCAAGACCATCAGCAAGATAAACTCGCTGTTTTAAACGGCTTAATACTTGTAATGCGCCATTAACCACCCGCGCAATAATCATATGAAAACTATTAGAACCGAGGTCAATAGCCGCAATTTCTAAAGGACGTGGTGAAGAGTCATCTTGTGATAAAGGCATAGAATTACGCTCGTGGATCTGGTTGTTCTAACAATTTAATGTACTCATAGACAGCAAGCTGGGAACGGATCTTACGTTTATTTCCACGAGGAACATAGCTATTTGTTAAATCTTTATCGATATAGCGTGCTTTTACGGTGTCATTAAATTGAATATCCAGAATATCAAGAACGCGCTGTTTAAGTTGAGGATCAAGCAAAGCCACTGCAACTTCAATACGATAATCAAGATTTCGCGTCATCCAATCCGCAGAAGAGAGAAAGATTTTTTCATCTCCTTTATTCGTAAATACATAAACACGATCGTGTTCTAAAAAGCGGTCAACAATGCTGGTTACCTGAATATTCTCACTAAATCCCGGTTGATTAGGGACTAAAGAACACATTCCGCGTACTAATAATCGTACTTTTACGCCAGCTTCTGACGCGTCATAAAGGCGATTAACGAGCTCTTCATCAACTAAGTTATTCACTTTTAATGTGATCCCCGCGGGATGTCCGGCTTGGGCACTGTGAATTTCGTTCGTGATTAATTGATTTAACAGAATACGCGAGTTTTGTGGTGAAACCATTAAGTGTTCAAAAGTCACTGGGCGATAAGGGTTTTCAATAAAACTAAAGACGCGACGCACTTCATTAGTAATTTCGGTATTCGCCGTTAATAGTGAATAGTCAGTATAAAGACGCGCTGTTTTTTCGTTAAAGTTCCCGGTACCGATATGAGCATAGCGAATAATTTCACCATTTTCTAAACGTGAAATGATAAATAATTTCGCGTGAATTTTCAGGCCTGGGGCTGAGAAAATAACGTGTACACCCGCTTCTGTCAGACGTTTGGCCCAATGGATATTTGCAGCTTCATCAAAACGTGCTTGTAACTCAACGACAACTGTGACTCGTTTACCGTTATGCGCAGCGTGGATCATCGAATCAATGATCCGAGAATCTTTAGCAACACGGTAAATGTTGATTTTTATTGAGATAACACTTGGGTCAAAAGAGGCTTGGCGCAACAATTCCAGCACATGCTCAAAGGTATGATAAGGATAATAGAGCAAGACATCTCGCTCACGTATCGCATCAAAGCCATTACGGAAATTGTCAAACCAAACATGGCGTAAGCGCGGGATCACTTTATTTAAAAGAAATTTACTCCCTTCATTTGGGAAGTTAATAAAATCTTTGAAATTATGATAACGACCGCCCGCTATTACGGAGTCATTATTTGATAAACCTAATTTACTACGCAGTAGAGCCACCATTTCATCAGGCATATCCCGTTGATAAACAAAACGGACAGGCTCAGCGGTAAGGCGCTGTTTTAATGTCGATGACATCATTTCAAGTAAGCTTGATTCCATTTCTGTCGCAAGATCGTACTCGGCATCTCGCGTCATTTTCATGGAATAAGCACTTAATGAGTCATAATCAAAAAAGCCTTTAAATACCTCATCAAGACAGTAGCGTAAAATATTATCCAATAAAATCATGGATTTTTTCTTACTACGTCCTTGGTCTGTTGGCAGAATAACAAAACGAGGTACTTTATCTGATGGAATTTCTAGCAGGGCATAATGAATAATTTGCCCTTGCACTATTTCAACCGCTAAATAGGTATAGTCATCTTTAAGAAACTCAACTAAGTCTGTTTCAGGATTAATCAAAATAGGCGTGATGTGCTTTCTTAAATTTTGACGGAAGTATTGGCGTAACCAGATTTGTTGATTCGGTGAGATTTGACGTTCGTTAATTAAAAAGATTTGATTTCGCGCCATTTCAAGTAACAAATCATTATATAAGGCGTCAAACTCTTGGTCAGCTTTAGCCACTTTTGACTGAATTTTCTTTATAAGATGGCGAGCATGACTTGATGCAGAGCGTGAACCACGCTCTTCATTAATTAAAATACGGCGTTTTACATCGGCAAAACGAACCTTGTAGAACTCATCAAGATTATTTGAATAGATCCCCAGAAACCTGACTCTTTCAATTAACGGGTTGCGTTTATCAGCCGCCTCTTGTAATACACGTTCGTTAAACGCAAGCCAACTGATCTCTTTATCAATATAGAGTCGTTCCTGGGACATCTGAACTCCAACAAGGGTTAAAGTTAAAACTTAATGTCTGAATAAATCAGACGTGTTGCTTAATGGTTGCACCCGGCTTAACAAAATTTTCGGGTTTCGCCTCTTTGGCTTTTTGTTCAAAATAAGGCGCTTGGAAAGTACACATTCTAATCGCAGAGCGGTAGGCACCGTTAACAAAAAACTCATCTATTAAATCACCTTCTTTTTTAAAGCCAAGCTTTTCATAAATATGAATCGCTTTAGCATTCTCTTTATCGACGATCAAATAGAGTTTGTATAAATTAAGTACAGAAAAAGCATAATCCATTGCTAGTTTTGCTGCTCGTGCAGCATAGCCGTGGCCTTGATGTGCAGGTGCGATGATGATTTGGAATTCAGCACGACGGTGAACATAATCAATTTCAACTAACTCGACAAGCCCAATTTTAGTGCCGTCACTTTCGGCAATAAAACGGCGTTCATTTTGGTCGTGAATATGTTTTTCATAAAGGTCGCTTAACTCGATAAAAGCCTCATAAGGCTCTTCAAACCAATAGCGCATAACGCTGGCGTTATTATCAAGTTGATGGACAAAAGAGAGATCTTCTCGTTCGAGAGGACGTAATTTTATAGGTGGAACTTTCTTACCACCGGACATAAGCACCTCGGTTAATGCATTGAATAAAAAGAGAAAAGGGTGACACAAAAAAAGTCACGCGAGCTACAGTGTAGCACAATGTGACTTTTTATCTTAAACGAAATAGTTAACCAAGGTTGTCGAAAAGCGCAATATCATCGAGAAAGGCTTGATTATTCTTCATTTTTAATCGCTCGTCAGCTAGCCAACTGATCGCTAATGGATAGATACGATACTCTTCAGTTTGTATTCTTGCTTGTAATGATTGTTCAGTATCATCGGGCAAAACAGGAATACGTGCCTGAATAATCATGGGACCACCATCAAGCTCTTCTGTAACAAAATGGACAGTAACGCCATGAAAAGAGTCTTTATTCGCTAAAACTTGGCGATGAGTGTGTAATCCGGGATATTTAGGAAGTAAAGAAGGATGGATATTTAATAGTTTATGCTGATAGTGAGTGACAAAATCAGGTGATAAAATACGCATGAAACCTGCTAGAACTACAATATCGGGCTGATAAGTATCGATTTTTTCAATTAACGCTTTATCGTAATCCGCTCTGTCATTATATAGAGTAGGATCAACAAAATAAGCTGGAATATTAGCCAGTTTTGCTCGTTCAAGACCGTATGCATCAGCTTTATTACTTAAGACAGCAACCACATTACCTGTGATTTTATTTGCCCTACAGGCGTCGATAACCGCCTGTAGGTTGCTGCCGTTTCCTGAGATAAGGACGACAATATTTTTCATTCACATGCTTTCATTAGTTAATAATAACTTGTGCTTCACCAGCAGCTTGTGGTGCAATTTCACCAATTAACCATGCGTTTTCACCACATTCAGCTAGATGTGCTAAGGTTTTTTCAACGTCATTTGGGTTAACAGCAATTAACAATCCAACGCCGCAGTTAAAGGTGCGGTACATTTCATGTGTACTGACTTGTCCGGCATCTTGTAGCCATTTGAAAACCAGTGGCCATTCCCAACTTTTACTTTCTATACGCGCTTGCGTGTTTTCAGGTAATACGCGAGGAATATTTTCCCAGAATCCGCCACCAGTAATATGTGCGACAGCGTGGATGTCCACACTTTCAATTAATGAAAGTAGTGACTTCACATAAATACGAGTAGGGGCTAATAGGTGATCCGCTAATGATTTATCGCCTAATGGTGTGCTCTCAGCTTGCGTATTGCTGACTTCAAGAATTTTTCTGACTAATGAATAGCCATTAGAATGAGGACCACTTGATGCTAAAGCGATTAGTGCATCGCCAGCTTTAACTTTGCTACCATCGATAATTTCTGATTTTTCAACCACACCGACACAAAAGCCTGCGATATCATAATCGTTACCGTGGTACATTCCTGGCATTTCAGCAGTTTCCCCACCGACTAGCGCACAACCAGATTGTTTACAACCTTCTGCAATACCTGTTACTACGCGTGCTGCGGTATCGACATCTAATTTTCCCGTGGCATAGTAGTCAAGGAAGAAAAGAGGTTCTGCACCTTGAACAATCAAATCGTTGACACACATTGCGACTAAATCAATACCGATGTCATCATGGCGATTTAAATCCATCGCAAGGCGAAGTTTGGTTCCTACGCCATCAGTGCCTGAAACTAAAATAGGTTCGCGGTATTTAGAGGGAATTGCACAAAGTGCGCCAAAACCACCTAAACCCCCCATAACTTCAGGACGGCGTGTTTCTTTTACTACACCTTTGATACGATCGACTAAAGCATTACCTGCATCAATATCGACACCGGCATCTTTATAGCTGAGAGAGGATTTGTTAGTCACGTAGAGCCCTCACGGCAAGTTGCTGTTAAGAAAAAATGTGTGCGGACGCTATTCTAACAGGCAAAGCAAACGTTTGCGAGGATCTTCTTTATAGGTCACAATTATTCATGTTGGTGTGGTTAAAAGCTGTGCGTTTGATCAATATCAATAGAAAAACGATGGAATGTTGGCAAAAAAGCGGTATAATCTCGCGATTTTTTTGTCAGGCTGCGTCGTACATTAGGAGAAATTATGAAGATCGTTGAGGTAAAACACCCACTCATTCAACATAAATTGGGGCTGATGCGAGATCATGATATAAGCACTAAACGCTTTCGTGAACTGGCTTCAGAAGTTTCCAGTCTACTGACGTATGAAGCTACCGCCGATTTAGAAACAGAGACGGTAACAATAGAAGGTTGGTGTGGTGCGGTAGAGATAGAACAGATTAAAGGAAAAAAAATCACAGTAGTTCCTATCCTCCGTGCAGGTATCGGGATGATGGATGGAGTATTAGAAAATATTCCTAGTGCCCGAATCAGTGTAGTTGGCGTTTACCGCGATGAAGAAACATTAAAACCTGTCCCTTACTTCCAGAAATTAGCATCCAATATTGAAGAGCGTATGGCTCTTGTTGTTGACCCTATGTTAGCAACAGGCGGCTCTATGATTGCCACAATTGATTTATTAAAAAATGCGGGCTGTACTTCAATTAAAGTATTAGTACTGGTTGCTGCTCCAGAAGGTATTAAGGCATTAGAAGAAGCTCATCCAGATGTGGAGTTATATACTGCATCTATTGATAGTCATCTTAATGAGCACGGGTACATCGTTCCAGGTCTTGGCGATGCTGGTGATAAGATATTTGGTACAAAATAATAATTAAGCCGACTTTGATAGTCGGCTTTTTTTTGGACCACTTATTTGTTCTATACTCTAAATATTTTAAGGTGCCGTTAGATGACTCGTTCGAGTGAGCGCAGTTAGCAACGCGGTGGCTTAAAGTAAGGCGAGTATAAAGTTAAAAATACAAACCAATTTCACATTCATATTAAAGAGAGGTCGTAAGCATGACTCGTCGTGCAATCGGGGTAGAAGAGCGCCCACCATTATTACAAACAATTCCGTTGAGTCTTCAACATCTGTTTGCAATGTTTGGCGCCACCGTACTTGTGCCAATTTTATTTAAAGTTAATCCGGCAACAATATTGTTATTTAACGGGATCGGAACCCTGCTTTATCTCTTTATTTGTAAAGGACGCATTCCTGCTTATTTAGGTTCAAGTTTCGCGTTTATCTCACCGGTACTTTTACTGTTACCTTTAGGGTATGAATTAGCTCTCGGGGGATTCATCGTCTGTGGCGTGTTATTTTGTATCGTTGCAGGTATTGTAAAAATAGCAGGGCGAGGTTGGATTAATGTGATGTTTCCGCCTGCGGCAATGGGCGCAATCGTTGCCGTCATCGGGCTTGAATTAGCAGGAACCGCTGCAGGAATGGCAGGGTTATTACCAAGTGCAGATGCACCCGTTGATAGTCAAACTCTGCTTATTTCTATGGTGACTTTAGGTGTTACTATCTTAGGCTCTGTGATGTTTAGAGGTTTCCTTGCTATTATTCCTATTCTTATTGGGGTATTAGCAGGCTATGCACTCTCTTTCTTCTTGGGGGCTGTTGATATTACGCCAATTAAAGAAGCTAACTGGTTTGCACTGCCGACATTCTATTCTCCACGTTTTGAATGGAGTGCTATCTTTATTATCCTACCTGCTGCATTAGTCGTTATTGCAGAGCACGTTGGACACCTTGTTGTTACAGCCAATATTGTGCAACGCGATTTAATGAAAAACCCAGGCTTACATCGTTCTATGTTCGCAAACGGTTTCTCTACCATTATTTCTGGTTTCTTTGGCTCAACACCAAATACTACTTACGGTGAAAATATTGGTGTTATGGCTATCACTAAAGTTTACAGCTCATGGGTTATTGGTGGTGCGGCAATTCTCGCTATCTTATTATCTTGTGTCGGTAAACTTGCTGCTGCTATTGCTGCTGTACCTGTTCCAGTGATGGGTGGGGTTTCATTACTACTTTACGGTGTTATTGGTGCATCAGGTATTCGTGTCTTGTTAGATTCAAAAGTGGATTACAACAAACCACAAAACTTGATATTAACTGCAATTATTCTGATTGTCGGTGTGAGCGGGGCTTCCATTCAAATTGGTGCTGCTGAATTAAAAGGCATGGCATTAGCGACCATCGTAGGTATTGTATTAAGCTTAATCTTTAAATTAGTCAGTATTGTTCGCCCTGAAACAGAATTAGTGGATAACAGCATTGAATCGGTGAGTGGTACAGCAAACAAAAAGTAATCGATTAAGAATATCTAAAGCAATATGCTGAAATTAATAAAAAAGGTGGATGATCTCCGCCTTTTTTTATTGTGTTTTATTTTTATGTCATATTAAAAACTAAGATTTTTGATATTTTAAGTGTTTAAAACTTAGAAAAGCATAATTCGTTCAATCATGATGTTTATTTAAATAAAATAAATGAGACAATGGGTGTCAGTTCTTATGCAAAATAGGCATTTTATCTGCTAATCGAGTGATATTCATTTTAAAGTGGGATTTGTCTTAGAAAAGGTATAACGCAATTTATGGAAAAACTGATTGAAATTTATGATTTCATTACATCACAGCAGATTTTTACCACAATATTTTTAGTTACTGTGTTGTTGGTGGTGTGGTTTCTCGCCAAAATGATTTTCCGCCGAATAGCAAAGCGTTTACTTTTTTTATTTACTGAACTTTCAGATGAAGAAACCATAGAAGATATCGCTAAAAAGAGTGCATCTATTGTTGCTGTTACACTGGTTCTCTATATTAATCAGTTACTACCGTCTTTTTCAGCTGAAATGAATATTATTTTTGAGACGGTTGCCCGCGCCTTTATTATCATCAATATTGCCTCATTGCTTAATAACGCGCTTGATATCTTCAATATTAGGCATGCCAAAAAAGCGTGGCATCGAAATAACTCCATTAAAGGCTACATTGAGATTGCCAAAATTGTGGTTTGGATTATCTCTTTTATCCTGATCATTGCCTTATTTACTGAACAATCACCTCTTATCATAATCTCAAGCTTTGGTGCTATTGCTGCGGTATTAATGTTTGTTTTTCAGCATACACTTATCTCTTTTGTTGCCAATATTCTTATCTCTAACGGAAAAGTATTAAAGCTTTATGATTGGATTGAATTACCCAGTAGTAATATCAGCGGTGAGGTTATTGATATTGCATTACATACGATCACTGTGCGTAATTGGGATAATACAATTTCACGTATTCCAACCAAAGATTTTTTGACTGAAAAATACACCAACTGGCAACCGATGTTTTCATCAGGAGGGCGTCGGATCAAGCGTAGTTTTTATATTGACCAATCTTCGATTTCATTTGCAACGCAAGAATTAGTATTAGAGTTAAAAAATACAGCACCGCTTCGTAAGAGCATAGAAACGATGCTAGAAGGAAAGGAAGAAGAGATTGGTGACATTAATGAGTGGTTAGAAACAAAAGGGGTGACAAACCTACAATTGTTTCGTAAGTACATGCTAAATTGGATAAAGATGCGTGGTGATGTTCGACCTGATATGTATTTAGTGATCAGAACAATGCCACCTACACCGATGGGATTACCTGTAGAGTTATATTGTTTTACTCGTGCAACTACGTGGGTTGAATATGAAGAGACTCAATCTGAAATTTTTGAGTATATAAATGCATCAGCCAAATATTTTAAGCTCGATATTTATCAGCAACCTTCAGGTAATGATGTTGCGAAATTAAAATTTAGATAATAAAGACGATTAAATAAACAAGAAATATTTTCTGATATTGCACTAAACAATTTGTGATACAGAGAGGCGACAAATAAATAAGTCACTAAGAGCCTATAAAATAGGCTTATCACGATAATTTTGCTGTTATCTTAATCAGTGCAATGTTCTTTTTTAATATTGATTCTGACCTTGTGAGAATTTGTGTTAGAATCAACACGTTTATTAAACTATTCAGGTGAGGTGCTTCTGAATACGCCGTCACAGCTATCATTACCACTATCTCTGCCCGATGATGAGACATTCGATAGCTTTTATGCAGGGGAAAACGCGTCGTTAGTCGCGGCAATTCGAACCGCCATTCATCAATCTCATGGCAGTTATATCTATTTCTGGTCTCGTGACGGAGGTGGAAAGAGCCATCTATTACATGCCGCTTGTGCTGAGCTTTCACTAAAAGGCGATGCTGTTGGTTACGTTCCTCTTGATAAACGCGCTTATTTTGTTCCCGATGTTCTTGAAGGCATGGAACATTTATCCTTAGTTTGTATTGATAATGTGCAATGTATTGCAGGTGATGAAGAGTGGGAACTCGCCTTATTTAATCTTTATAACCGCGTTTTAGAGCATGGGCGAACCTGCTTATTAATTACAGGGGATAGGCCACCTCGCCAAATAGAGCTACAACTTCCTGATTTAGCATCTCGCCTTGATTGGGGGCAAATCTACCGTCTGCAACCTTTAAGTGATGAAGAGAAAATTCAAGCGTTACAATTAAGAGCAAAGCTTCGTGGGTTTGAATTACCTGAAGATGTCGGGCGTTTTGTATTAAAACGTTTGGACAGAAAAATGCGTACCTTATTTGAAATGCTTGATGAGCTTGATCACGCCTCTATTGTTGCTCAACGTAAACTGACCATCCCATTTGTGAAAGATATTCTCAAACTTTAAATCGCCTCACTCATCTTATTCGGTGAGGCTAATAATCTAAATCCTATCTCTATTTCCCAAATCTAATATCTATTGAAGGTAACAATTCTTTTTTTTAAACCGTGGTATTTCTATTTTTTCTGATAAAAAAGGGATAAAAAAACCGCTTGTCTTTATACGAGGCAAGCGGTGAGAGACACAAATAATAAAGGAGGAGGGTTAAATAATTAGTTTGCTTCTGCTACTTTGGCTTTCTTCTGAGGAATCAGTAAGAAAATCAGATAAAGTGCAGTGATTGCAACGGTGTAGCCTGTGAAGATTAACCAGAATGATTTCCAATCAACCGCGCCATTAGTAGTATATAAGTCAATCACCCAGCCACTTAACATTGCACCTAAATAAGTACCGAAACCGTTCACTAAGGTCATAAACATACCTTGTGCTGTTGAACGATATTGTAATGGGATCTCTTTTTCTAAGAACAGTGAACCAGAGATATTAAAGAAGTCGAATGCACAACCATACACAATCATTGATAACAATAAGACGATTTGACCTAATGATGTGTAGTCACCATAAGCAAAGAAACCGAAACGTAAGATCCAAGCAATCATACTAAATAAAACGATAGTTTCGATTCTTACACGTTTTAATAGCAGTGGTAGGAACAGAATAAATACGACTTCTGAAATCTGTGAGATAGATAAGAATACAGAAGGATAACGTGCAAAGAATGAATCATCTGCGTTTGGAGACTGTGCAATATCTTGCAGGAATGGCACGCCAAATGTATTAGTAATTTGCAGTACAGACCCTAACAATGTTGCAAAGAATAAGAAAACAACGACATTTTTCTTTTTAAATACTTGCAAGATGTTGGTGATACTAAATGCCACTTCTTCGGCTTTTGTTTCGTTTTTATCAGCTGCTTTAGTTGCAGGTAAGAACATTGCAAATACAGCTAAAACAATAGAGGCGATCGCTGCAACAAAGAGTTGGTGGTAGCTATTACCTAAACCTAAGAAGCTAATCACCCACATAGCTGCAATAAAGCCAACAGTGCCGTAAACACGAATTTTAGGGAAGTAGTTATTAGGCTCTAAATGTTTTTGTTCTAACAGTTCGAAAATGATGCTGTTTGCCATTGAGATACTTGGCATAAAGAACAATAAATGTAATAGAGTTGCAAAGAATAGTGTGGTTACTGTTGTCATTTGCGACATTAGCACTAATGCTAATGCGGAAAGAATATGCAGGGTAATGAACACTAATTTTCGGTTATTTATTTTATCTGCAATAAATCCCATGATGACGGGGGCGATAAGTGAGGCAAGTCCAAGAGCACTAAAAATAAGCCCAACATCACTACCTTTAAAATGCAGCTCTCCAAAGAGATACGAGGCAAATGTTACAAGCCAAGATCCCCATATAAAGAACTGGAGGAATGAGACAAGTTTTAATCTAAGTACGATATTCATCTGTTTTCCTATTAGCCTAGCAATCACCCGACACCAATAATGGTGATTGGTTAGTTTTAATTGCCCATAATGTTGGCTATAACGTTGTTTATTTCATATACATCTACAACTTCATTTCACACTGATTAATTGTCATCAAGTTAAAAACAACAATAAAAGAAGAGATAGAGTAAATAACAAATTGAAAGCTTATTGCTGTGTTGCAGTATTGTTTTAAATGTATATTTCTTGTTAATTTATTTCTTGGATGATAATGAAAAAATATTTTGGCAAGAATTTATAGTTTATCAATTCTGCTATCATATTTTCTGATGCTCATGATATGTAGGAATGCATTTGTGTAAAGAGACTTGAGTCACAATATAAATGAAACACATGATTATTTTTTTCCCATAATCGTGAGTTTATACGACTTAATGTGATCTAAATAGAAGTTTTCAAAAATGGCGATTTCTTACTCATAAAAAATATGAAATTGAGATGAAAATTTTTGAAAGCATAAAGTGATTGGTTTTTTTCTATTGTGGAAATAAGAAACACTTTGCTAATTGTAATGTTTACAATTTAACAACATTTGGTGATTGGCTTCTGATTTGAGAAAAGAGAGTAAACGATTGCGAGATTAATAATGAAGTAGATAGAAAAAAACCCATATATGTAAGAACATAAATATGGGCTTTAAATTTTGAATATTAATTAAACAGTTCTTTCACTTGTTCTGGTGGGCGGCCTAAACGGGCCTTATTACCGACAATCACAATAGGGCGTTCAATAAGTTTAGGGTTTTCATGCATTGCTTGAATTAATGCATCTTGCGATGTTTCATCAGCCAGTTTTAGCGTTTTATAAATTTCTTCCTTTGTACGCATTAACTCTCTTGCGTCATCAAAATCTAATGCTTTGAGCAGTGTTTTAAGTTCCGTTATAGAAGGAGCTGTATCTAGATAGTGAATAACATTAGGTGTTATTTGCATTTCTTCTAGTAAATGTAAGGTTTCACGGCTTTTTGAACAGCGTGGATTGTGATAAATCGTCACTTTCTTGGTCATGTTGTCCCTTATTTAAATTGACTATCTCTTTGCTGAATTTTTCTTAATTGGTCTATACGTGCATCAAAGCGAGCTTGATCGTTACTACCTAATTTAACTTGTCGGCTTGCATCACCTAAATAACGAATTGCCGTTTCAAAGTCACCTCTTAGGGCCAAATCTTCTGCATAAGCGGCTAATTCATGAGCTCTATCACCTTGTTTAGCTGAATTTTCTGCCATTAATTGCCAACCGATAGGATCGTTTGGATTGTCAAAGGTATAACGATAAAGCAGGCGGTTAGCTTCGTTATATTGCTTATTATGCATATATGAATTAGCTAAGTTGGCAATAAGAACATTGTTATTGGGTTTTTGTTTCAATGCCTGTTGTAATCTTGCAACCGCATCGCCTGCACGGTTTTGTTCTAAATCGATATCCGTCATGGCATCAATAAGCCAAATATTATTCGGCTCTTTTTCTAACATCGGAGTGAGCAGCTTTCTTGCGTCATCAAATTTACGATCACGAGAATAGATCAGTATTAACGCATAATTAGCCGCTGATTTTTCAAGAGCAGTACCTTGTTTAAATTGATCAAGTGTTGTTTGTAATGCATTCTCTGATGTTGGATTTTTCGTCAACATGGTTAATACACGCATTTTTGCAAACAGAAAATCAGCTGACTGTGGGATCTGTCGAGCAGGGAATTGACTTGCTCGGCTTCTTGCATCGGATAAACGGCTATCGGGCAAGGGATGCGTTAATAACATTTCAGGCGGTTTAGAGCTATATCGTACTTGGTCTGCAAGAATTTGCATAAAATCAGGCATCCCTTTGGGATCAAACCCAGC
This sequence comes from Proteus sp. FZP2095, assembly GCF_023701425.1. Taxonomy (NCBI): domain Bacteria; kingdom Pseudomonadati; phylum Pseudomonadota; class Gammaproteobacteria; order Enterobacterales; family Morganellaceae; genus Proteus; species Proteus sp. FZP2095. The sequence continues at coordinate 1,258,401 of NZ_JAMQBJ010000001.1, read as the reverse complement.
ACGGTAGAGTGTTTGTATTCCGATACGATCTGCTTCTTGCTCGTTCATTTGCGTGAATGTGATCATATTTTGCTGCATACCTGCCATGCTTCCCGTAAAGGTCGCAAGGCCTGCATTCGGATTCGCCATAAATATCAGAATAGAACCTAATACCCCCGCAAGAGCAAGAGGCGTTGTTTTAGCCTGATCTTCAAGCATTCGTGCTAAATGTCGTTGAGTAACGTGTGTGATTTCGTGAGCCATAACAGAGGCTAATTCACTTTCTGTTCGGCTATATCGAAAGAGCGCGGAATGCAAAACAATGTTTCCCCCAAAATAAGCAAAGGCGTTAATATTGGGGTTGTTAACTAAATAAAAGTGAAAAGGGGTTTTGACCGAACTAGCGTTCGAAACGAGTTTTTGTCCTAAATTATTAATATAGTTAGAAAGTAATGGGTCAAAAACTAATGGTGCACTATTTCGCAGTTGGCGAGTATAGTAATCACCCATAGCGATTTCTTGATTGATGCTTAATGTTGAACCTGCGGTGGTTCCCATATCAGGTAAAGAGTCTTCAATATCAATCGCAGCCTGAGCAGGTACTACTGATGTTGATAGCAACGCAGAAACAAGAAGCGCGACTAATGGTTTTTTAAGTCTGAGTTTCATACAACTGTATCCTGATAGCTATCTTAACGAAAAATTAATAATTAATGATGTATGATAGCAAAACCTAACGTAAAATCTGTCAAAAGATTATTGCTTATGTAAATGAATACATACAGCTCTATTATTCTGATTATTATAAAGGATCTTTATTTTCATGCTGGACTTGCTTGTTCAATGGTACAAACGCCGATTTGCTGATCCACAAGTTATCGCCCTTGTGGTCATTTTGATTGCCGGCTTTTCAATTCTGTATTTTTTCAGTGGCATACTAGCTCCTTTATTAGTGGCAATTGTGCTTGCTTATCTTTTAGAGTGGCCAACTCATTTACTTGAGAAATTAGGATGCGCCCGTATATGGGCAGTATCGATAATTCTGACACTCTTTATTGGTATTAGTGCCATTGTAATTTTGATTTTAGCGCCAACGGTGTGGCAACAGGGGATGACACTAATTTCAGATATCCCAAATATGATCAATAAGTTCAATGCATTTGCGCAGGAATTACCGGATCGTTTCCCTGCATTAATGGATGCAGGTATTGTTGATATGATGGCAGAAAACTTACGCAGTAAGTTCTCAACGGTGGCTGAATCTGTATTAAAAGTGTCTTTAGCTTCGTTAATCGGAATTATTACACTGTCGATTTATCTTATTCTTGTGCCTTTAATGACGTTCTTCTTACTTAAAGATAAACAACAGATGCTTAATGCGGTTCGCCGTGTTTTACCAAAAAACAGAATATTGGCAGCTCAAGTTTGGATTGAAGTTAACCAGCAAATTACCAATTATATTCGGGGTAAAGTAACCGAAATGATAATTGTGGGTGTTTTCACTTATTTTGTATTTGCTTTCTTCGACTTGCGCTACTCTGTATTACTTGCTGTTATTGTCGGTGTTTCTGTTTTAGTCCCTTATGTTGGTGCTGTTTTAGCAACGATCCCCGTTATTGTGATTGCATTATCTCAGTGGGGATTAGGTTCTGATTTCTGGGCGTTATTTATCGCTTATCTTGTTGTTCAAGGATTGGATAGTAATTTATTAGTGCCAATTTTGTACTCTGAAGCTGTAAATATGCACCCTTTAGTCATTATATTGTCAGTGATTATATTCGGTGGAATGTGGGGATTTTGGGGTGTTTTCTTTGCTATACCATTAGCAACGCTGATAAAAGCAGTATTGCATGCATTACCTGATGAAATTGCGAATGAGCAATATACAAAGAAAAGCTAAGTACCGCCTTGAATGTATTAATAAAAAATAAATAAAAAAACAGACAGTGAAAACTGTCTGTTATCTTATCAATTCAAAGCATTTATTATGGATGCTGAGTGAGATATTCGAGAACGACTTGATGGTGATTACTGGTTTTAAAGTTATCAAATACGTGTTCGATAACACCATTTTTGTCAATTAAGAATGTTGTACGATGAATGCCATCGTAAGTTTTCCCCATAAATTGCTTTTCTCCCCAGATACCAAACTCTTCTGCAATTTTATGATCTTCATCTGAAAGCAACGTGAAATTTAACATCTCTTTTTCAGCGAAACGGGAAAGCTTTTCTGATTTATCAGTGCTGATGCCGAGAACTTCAACCTTAGCTTTTTTTAGTGCATCCATTTCATCACGTAAGCCACAAGCTTGAGTTGTACAACCAGGTGTCATTGCTTTAGGGTAAAAATAAACAAGCACACGTTGGCCAGCGAAATCAGATAAATTAATTGTTTCTCCATCTTGGTCGGGCAGACTGAATTGAGGCGCCTTTTCACCGGCTTTTAATGGGTTCATTAGGTCATTCTCCATTTTTACTGTTTCATCATCAGACTATTTACGATACTTATTGTGCCTTGAGCGTTCAGCTCTGTACATAATTGATTAAATTTCTCATTAATAACAAGACCATGATCATCTAATGGATTATGCGCCGTAATTTGTATTTCTAAACGCGCAGGTGAACCATCTTCTGACGGGTGTGTTTTAGATATTAATTCAGCAAGATTAAAATTATGTTGGCTAAATAGATTAGTAAAGCGTTCTACAATACCGGGCGCATCTTCAATATCAACTTTTGCTGCGATTGTTGAAGGATAGGTAATCGGTGCACCATTGGTGGTCCTTTTCATTACGGTCAATAGATCCAGTTCCGCACTTTTAATGGGCAACAACGCTTCTAATTGTGCGATAGCGTTCCAGCCACCTGAAAGTAGCATGATAAACGTAAACTCTTGACCAAACATCGCAAGTCGGCTGTCCTCGATATTACATCCGCATTGGCTGACTAATTGTGTAATGGTATCAACAATACCAGGACGGTCAGCACCTAATGCAGTAATGACGAGAAAATGTTTATCAGGTATGGGCAAAATAAGGTTCCTTTTGACTTTCAGTTTATTCTTAACAGGTAAACACAAATTTCGATTTCTGCCAAGATCTCAGGCTCACTATCTTCAATTATTATATCTCTTTAATTCATATCAAAGAATATTAGCAAATTTCATTAGAAACCTAGAGTTAAGTAGTTTTCAATAGAGCAATGAATGAGTACCATTGAGTATACGTCTATCTCGGAGCAATGATTATGGTGAATAACGAATTTAATTTTACAGGCAGTATGGTGGCATTGGTTACACCAATGGACGCAAAAGGCAATGTTGACCGGGTTAGTTTACGTAAATTAGTTGACTATCATGTTAATGCAGGCAGTGCTGCAATAGTTTCTGTTGGTACAACAGGAGAATCTGCAACATTAAGTCATGACGAGCATGTTGATGTCGTTCTAATGACATTAGATATGGCTGATGGGCGTATTCCTGTGATTGCTGGTACTGGTGCTAATGCAACATCTGAAGCTGTTTGGTTTACACAACAGTTTGAAAATAAAGGTATTGCAGGTTGTTTAAGTGTCACGCCTTATTATAATAAACCTTCACAAGAAGGATTATATCAGCACTTTAAAGCGATTTCTGAAAGCACTGCGTTACCACAAATCCTGTATAATGTACCGGGTCGTACTGGATGCGATTTATTGCCTGTAACAGTTGCACGTTTAGCCAAGTTGGATAATATTGTGGCAATTAAAGAGGCGACAGGGAACTTAAGTCGTGTTAGTCAAATCCAAGAGTTGGTTAATGATGATAGTTTTATCTTATTGAGTGGCGATGACGCATCATCATTAGACTTTATGCAACTTGGCGGTCATGGTGTTATTTCGGTTACTGCTAACGTTGCTGCGTCAGAGATGGTAGAATTATGTCGATTAGCAAATGCGGGTGAGTTTGCAAAAGCACGTGAACTTAATCGACGTCTGATGGACTTACATCATCAGTTATTTGTTGAACCTAATCCAATCCCAGCTAAATGGGCGTGTCAACGTATTGGATTGATTGAAGACGCCACATTGCGCTTACCTATGACTCCGTTGACATCATCAGGTCAGCAAATTGTTGAGAAAGCGCTGTTAACAGCGGGAATACTGTAAAACTTAGGGAATTTTAATGGCAACACTATTGCATAAATCAAAGATTATGAAAGTCGCGGGTCTGTCGCTGGTGGTTTTACTGGCAGCCTGTTCAAGTGATCAGCGCTATAAACGTCAGGTCAGTGGTGATGAGTCTTATTTAGAGACGGCAGGGCTAAAGAATTTAGCGATTCCGGCGGGTATGGTGTTGCCTTTGCAAAATGGGGAATATGACATTCCAACCCCTAAAAAAACTGAACCTGTTGGTTTAGCGCTTGATATTCGTCCACCAACTCAAGCACTGAATCTGTTAAGTGGTTCACGTAGTGAAAATAATGCAGATAACAGCCGTTTGTTATTACCAAATACACCTGAAAACACAACACTGTATGAGCAAGTTAGCTCTATCTTAAAAGAGAAAGGTGTTGCAATTGTCAAAAGTGATGCTGGGCAAAAAGAGATTCACACTGATTGGATCACATGGTTACGTGCAGATGAAAACGTACCTTTCCAAACTCGTCAGCGTTTAGTGATTGCTCAGTCAGGTAATGTTATTTCGTTAACAGTGACGAACGAAGGTTTACGCCAAGGCGAAACTGAGATAACAGATCCGACTGAAGTGAAGCGTTACAATATTTTGATGCTTAACGAATTGGTTGACGGCTTAAATCGTATGCGTAATTTAAGCGAAAATACGGCAAGCAGTAGCTTACAAGGTATTATCGATGTCCAAAGTGGCAGTGATAATGCGGGTCTTCCAGTGATTATCGTTCGTGCACCATTTGATGTGGTTTGGGATAGATTGCCTATCGCATTAGAAAGTGTTGGTATGAAGATGGGCGATCGCACACGTTCTAAAGGTTCAATTGAAGTAACCTATAAAGGAATGAGCAGTGCGAACTGGAGTGCGTTAGGTGTTGATAGACCAACTGTTGAAGAAGCGGATTATAAATTACAAGTCGGCGATTTAAATAACCGCAGTAGTTTACAATTTATCAGTGATAAAGGTAAACCATTAACACAATCACAAAATGATCAAATGGTTGCTGCACTGAAAGCTGCTTTCAGTAAACCAGTTAAATAAGTATTATTCTTTAAAAATATGAGAAGCCGCACAATAAACATTGTGCGGCTTTTTTATGATCTTAACTTAATTGTATTAATCTAAATTGAAATTTATTTATAAAAATGCAATTGAGGCTATCAAATTAAACATCATTAATTGAATGCTCTTTTAATGATAGGATTTAATTTAAATTTATTAATAATATTAATCTTAATGCAATACGCTTAAATTTATGCAATATTGCGTCAATTCTTATTCTTAAATAAAAATAACAAAGCATTCTCTGACTATATGAAGGAGTATTTATGAGTGCAGGTGATATGATTATTCACTTGATATTAAGTGGGATACTTATTGTAGGTGTTTATCAGTTTTATTTTTTTACTCAACGATATACATTGAGAGAAGTGAAAGTTATTAATTCACCAATTGATGAAAAAATTCCTTTCTGGCCATGGTGGTCATGGATCTATAGCTTTTTATATTATCCTGCAATTTTATATCTCAACTGGATCATTCAAGACTCAAGACAATTCATTATGATTGTTTTTAGTTATATTGTTTTGTTAGTCATGCAAATGTTTTTCTTTGTTGTGTTCCCTGTTGCAACCCCTGCACATTGGCGCACCTTAAACCCAGGAAAAACAGCGTCAGAGAAATTTCTTAAGTTTGTTCAGTATTTTGATGATTCCTCAAACTGCTTCCCGAGTATGCACGTTTCGGTTGCAACACTCACCGCATGTCTTGCTTATGCAACCTTAGGGCCTTGGGTTTTCTTATTCCCATTATTTATTGCATTATCTTGCATGTTCACGAAACAACATTACTTAATTGATTTACCTGCTGGTGCTTTATTAGGTTGGCTTGCTTATGAGATCTACTGTTACATTATTTAATTAAAGTATGATGTTATTAATAGATAACATGGGTCTTTTAAAATATAAAAAATAGATTAGAGATAATAATTAAAACTTGCTGATGCTAACACTGATAACCAGATTAAATTTCAATAAAAAGAAATTAATCTGGTTTTTTATTATTGATTACTCAAAATAAATGTAATGTGAAACAGAACTAATACTTACTAAGAATATCATCTGAAAATAGAAATAATGGAGTGATATAATCTATAATTATTCTTATTCTGACTTTTTATTTTTTATATATTCTAATTTTATCAAGCGATTTTTATTGGTGATTATAACTTTCGTTATTAGTGTAATTATTCAATAGAATTAATTGAAGTATGATTTCTTATAACAGAGATTATTTTTAATAAAAAATGTTGTGAACTCTGGGTTAAGGGCGAGATTTTTTAGTGATAGCACTCACGTTTTAAAAGCTTTTTTGTCTGATCTAGAGTAGAGTATGGGAAGCAAATTTCTTGTTAAACCTATCACATCTTTGGAGTGTGTCAGATGCAGAAAAAAGCTGAGTTGTATCGTGGAAAAGCCAAAACGGTCTATGCCACTGAATCTTCTGATTTTCTTATCCTTGAATTCAGAAATGATACATCAGCGTTAGATGGCCAACGTATTGAACAGTTTGATCGTAAAGGCATGGTAAATAACAAATTTAACCATTTCATTATGAATAAACTGGAAGAAGCGGGTATCCCAACGCAGATGGAACGTTTGCTTTCTGATAATGAAGTGCTAGTAAAAAAACTCGATATGGTACCTGTTGAATGCGTTATTCGTAATCGTGCTGCGGGATCATTAGTCAAACGTTTAGGTATCGAAGAAGGTACGCTTTTAAACCCACCAATCTTTGATTTATTCTTAAAAGATGATGCTCGTCATGATCCTATGGTCAATGAATCTTACTGTGAAACTTTTGGCTGGGTGTCTAAAGAAAACCTCGCAGAAATGAAACGTTTGAGCTATAAAGCAAACGATGTCCTTAGCGAAATCTTTGATAAAGCAGGACTTATTTTAGTCGATTTTAAACTTGAGTTTGGTCTATTTCACGGCAAAGTTGTATTAGGTGATGAGTTCTCTCCTGATGGTAGCCGTCTATGGGATAAAAAGACCTTAGATAAAATGGATAAAGACCGTTTCCGTCAAAGCTTAGGCGGATTAATAGAAGCATACGAAGAAGTTGCACGTCGAATTGGTGTTTCTTTAGACTAAATACGCAAACGATTACGTCAGGTTAAATAAGATGTAATTAGAAAAGGTCAGCTTAAAAGCTGACCTTTTGTCTTAAATGGGGCGTATTAAATAGAATGTATTAAACAAGTAACTATAGCGATAGCTTAATTGAATGATGTTCAATAATAAGAAAATTTATCGTAAATCTAAGCTTTCTAATAATTGTTTAATTTCTTTATTAAGCGCAAGGCTATCAATATATTGGTTAATCAGTGGTGTAGGTTGGATCAATGCATACTTGCACAAAAATATAAGGAAATAACCCACATACACATCAACGGCCATCATATTTTTACCACAAAGATAAGGTTTAGCGCTGGCTAAGCCCGTTTCTAAGCAATGAAAAGTGCGTTCAAAAGAACCAAAACCAGATGATTTTTGTTGCTCTTCATTAAGGTCAATATCAAGCTCTTTTACAGTGAATGCCGCTTCAATAGGGCCTGCGGTAAAAAAGAACCAACGATAATAAGCAGCGCGCTCAGGTGAATTAAGGGCGGGAGCAAATCCTTTCTCAATAAACTTATCTGCTAAATAAGCACAAATTGCTGCTGTCTCTGTAACGACGACTTCACCATCAACTAATGCCGGAACTTTTGCCATCGGATTAATAGCAAGATATTCAGGGGTACGCATAGGTTCGCCATATTCTAATTCAACACGCTGATAAGGCACATCTAATATTTTTAAGAAAAGCTCAGCTGTGTTACCACGAGACATTGCATTAGTATAAAGAATAAGTTCACTCATAATGTTTCCTTACTGTGTTGATTAATATGATGTTGTTTAAACTGAAATAGCTAAGTTAAAAACAGCAAGGAAGATATTATCCAAACAGTGTCTCAATTCTTGTCAGGAGCCTCTTTCAATATCTCTTTTTTCCAACGTGAGAATAAATAGCTTTTTGGGTAAGGTAAATTATCACCTAAGACTTCATAAGAGATAATTCTATCAAGCCTAAAATGGCGATAGCTTTGGCGTAATTCACACCATGCTGCAATAACCTGAGAATCTTGAAAATAACCAACAGCAATAGGCCAAATAATCCGAGTACTTAATTTTTTTTGGACATCCTGATAATCTATTTTTGCTTTCTTTTCTTCGCGTAAACTAAAACGCATATCTTTAGCAATGGTATGATCAACTTCAATAATTCGGTTAGTAGGAACAAATAATGTGTTTTGTTCAAGCAAGGTTTGATGCTGTGCCGTTACCACGGCATTGATTTTATTAATTGCCCGTAATGCCGAGTAACTTAATTCTTTATCTGTATGACTTTCTACCCAACGTAGGCCTAAAATAAGCGCTTCAAGTTCATTAATATCAAAGGTTAATGGTGGCAGGAGTAAGCCTGATTTTAGTTGATAACCTATACCAGCTTCACCCGTGATTTCAGCACCTTGATTACGCAAAGATTCAATATCACGATAAATAGATCTGACACTAATCTGCAATTTATCTGCTAGCGCTTCTGCCGTTATCGGATAGCGATTTTCTTTTAAAATCTGCAATAAAGTGAGTAAACGTTGAGTTCGAGTCATTAAATTATCTATTTATTAGTGAAGAAAAAACACAAAGGTAAGAAATAAGAATTCTATTATGAAATGACTAGGATGTGTTGAGTTATTTTCTCTAATAGTCTCTATTATCTTGTTCTCAAAAAATAGGGAATAGAGATTGCAATTTTTTGTTATTATCTCAAATCAAGTAACGAATTTGTTCATAATAAAGCTAAAGTCGTCTATTTAAACTGTGGGGATAAGTTATGCGTTGGAATGATCGCCGAAGAAGTGACAATGTTGAAGATAGAAGAGGGCAATCTTCCTCCGCATCAGGCGGTGGTAATCTCCCATTAGGATTAATTGCACTTTTATTACGCACTAAATACGGGTTTGTGGTTATCATTATTTTAGTGATAGCTAGTTTTATGGGGTTTGATCTTAACTCATTAACAGGTGAAACCAACCAAGCACCACAACGCAACGAACAACAAAGTGCTCTTTATAATGAAGCAGCAGATTTTAGTAGCGTTGTTTTAGCCAGTACAGAAGATTTTTGGCAAACTATTTTTGCACAAGCGGGTAAACAATATAGCTATCCTAAACTTGTTTTATATACCAATAGCACCACAACGCAATGCGGTACAGGTACAAAAATAATGGGACCTTTTTATTGCCCTGCGGATAGAAAAATTTATCTCGATCTCTCTTTTTATAATGAAATGAAACATAGCCTAGGTGGTGGCGGTGAATTTGCTCAAGGTTATGTGATTTCGCATGAAGTAGGGCACTATGTTCAGCATTTATTAGGTATTACTAATCAAATGCGTGAAAAACAGCAAATGGCCCGCTCAAAAGCAGAAGCGAATCGTTTATCCGTAAAATTAGAACTGCAAGCAGACTGTTTTGCTGGAATGTGGGGACACTTTATTGCAGGTGAAGGCCGTATTGATGAAAGTGATTTATTAACAGCAATTAAAACGGCGCAAGCGATCGGTGATGACAAATTACAGAAGCAGCAACAAGGCTATGCTGTGCCTGATAGCTTTACTCACGGTACCGCAGAACAGCGTAAGACTTGGTTTATGCGTGGTTATAATAGTGGCAATATCAAATCTTGCGATACATTTGCTTCTTCGTCTTTGAACTAATACCATTCGTCAACAAATAAAAGATAATTAACTCTATAAAGAGAAAGGCTTAGGAACAAACATGAGTAACGTTGATCCCTCACTATTAATTTTGCTGGTTCTCGCCGGACTTGGCATTATTAGTCATAATATGACTGTAACGTTAGCAATGCTTGCTTTGCTAGTGATTAAAATCACGCCTCTAAATCAATATTTTCCTGTTGTTGAAAAATATGGCATGACCATCGGGATCTTAATTCTGACCATTGGGGTAATGACACCCATTGCAACAGGGCGTATTTCAGGGCAAGAAGTGCTTAACTCATTTTTAAACTGGAAATCATTATTAGCGATTGCAATAGGTATCGCGGTTTCTTGGTTAGGTGCACGAGGTGTTTCTTTAATGAATAACCAGCCTTCAACAGTTGCTGGCTTATTAGTGGGAACCGTCATTGGTGTAGCACTTTTCCGAGGTGTGCCTGTTGGGCCATTAATTGCAGCCGGTATTCTTTCATTGTTAATCGGTAAATCCTAGCTGTGCCAGTTTCCTATTTGCATCAATATCAGCAAAAGTTAGCCCAATTAGGGCAACGTCAGTTACTGCTATTAACGGGTGATCCTGCATGGCAAATGACGCAAATCCAGCAAATTACTCAATTATGCCAAGGAGATTGGGTCACTATTTCTTCCAATCAACCCCATGCTATTTTGCCTGAACAAGCTATTCGTCTGTTAGGGCGTGAGTTTCTACATGCTGTTTTTGATGCCAATGAGGGATTTAATACTGATGCTTTAGCCATGTTAACAGGCACATTAAAAGCAGGTAGTTTATTGATTTTATGTCTACCTGATATTGTAAGTTGGGATAGTTATATCGATAACGATAGTCAGCGTTGGAATGATGCTCAAGGCCTACTTTCAACACCAAATTTTATGGCATGGCTAAAAAATATTACTTTAGATGATGAACAAGTGATTGTCTGGCAACAATCAATGCCATTTCAATTTCCCACATTGATTGAAAAAACTAAGCTTTGGGCGCTTCCACAAGGTAAACCAACCGCAGAGCAGCAAGCGATTTTAGATAGTTTACTCTCATCGACATCCGGTGTTTGGAGTATTATTGCACCAAGAGGCAGAGGAAAGTCAGCGCTGGCGGGAATGTTTATCGAGCAATATCAAGGAAATGTACTGGTATGCGCGCCAGCTAAAAATAGTACAGATGTTTTATCTTCACACACCAATAAAGTCATTTCATTTTATTCTCCAGATAATTTATTAGCGCTATGCATAAATAACGAAATTCAAAGTGATTGGCTGATTATTGATGAGGCAGCTTCTCTACCTATTGCACAACTAGAAGAGCTGTGTGGTTATTTTTCTCATGTATTAATGACAACCACAGTGCAAGGTTATGAGGGAACAGGGCGCGGTTTTATGCTGAAGTTAGGAGATAACATTCCTAATTTACGTACACTTCAATTACAAACGCCCATTCGTTGGGCTAAAGATTGCCCATTAGAAAATTGGCTTAATCAATTGCTATTACTTGATGAGCCTGAGTATGATTTTGAACGCCAACAACAAGATGAGGTCGATATCCACCAGATCCAAGGAAATTGGCACAATAACATTTCACAACTACATGATTTTTATCAATTGCTTACTAGTGCGCATTATCGAACAACACCTCTTGACCTACGACGTTTACTTGATGGTCAAAAGCAACGTTATTGGTCAGCATCCATTAATAAAAAAATCGTGGGTGCTGTGTGGTGTATAGAAGAAGGAGGATTGCCTTTCGACCTCGCCCACGATGTTTGGCTAGGGACTCGTAGGCCTAGAGGTAATCTGGTTGCTCAATCATTAGTCACTTATGGTCTAACACCTGATGCAATGTGTTTGAATTCATTGCGTATTAGTCGCATTGCTGTTTTGCCTCAATATCGACGTCAAAAAATTGCCGCAACTTTAATTGCTAATATTGTAAAAGAGAGTCAAAAACAGACTATTGATTATCTTTCTGTAAGCTTTGGTTACACCGAAGTGTTGGCGCGATTTTGGATGCAATGTGGCTTTCAAATAGTGCGATTAGGAGTACATAAAGAGGCGAGCAGTGGATGTTATGCCGCAATGGCAATTTATCCATTAACAGAAAAAGGCAAACAGTTATTGCACTCTTCTTTACGTGCTTTTGCTTTGCAATATTCGCAGATAGAACAGCAAACAAAACTCTGTTTAGCGGATAAGTTAATACCAAGTCATATTGCTACACCACAAGACGATTGGTTAATGATGGCGGGTTTTGCATTTGCTCATCGACCAGCCCTTACTGTTTATGAGAGTGTTGCTAACTTTTTGGTGGGTTATGAGCAACACTATCCGTTATTAGTGGCTTTTTTTATAGACAATAAATCAGTTGAGCAGTGTGTGGCTGAGTTTTCTTTATTAGGAAAAAAAGTCTTAACTAAGCAATTAAGAGAGCAATGCGCGCACTTAATGGCTGAAAAAGATGCTCAGTTAACATCGCGTTATCAACAGTGGTTGGCTACTTATTCTCATCCTTCTTGTTTTGATTTTGTTTAGGCCAATCATCTTCATCATCCCATTTATCATTAAAATCACGATGTGGTGGTAACTTTCGCTTATTTTTAAGAAATTGCTTGGGATCGATTTTGTTCATATCTTTAATAGCGTTAATAATAATCCCTACTAAAAGAATTAAAATTACCCACCAATAGTCAGCAAGCCAGTGCATAAATAAGCCTTATATTTTAAAATTGTTGTTGAGAATGAGGATCTTTTTTATTTACTCTATAAAATAACGCGATAAAGCATGAGTTGGAAAAGCACAGCATGAAACGGATATTATTGATTATAGCAGGTTGGTTATGTGTAGGATTAGCCTCATTAGGGGTTATTTTACCTGTATTACCCACTACACCTTTCTTATTACTAGCCACATGGTGTTTTTCTCGCTCGTCAAAGCGTTTCCATTATTGGTTACTTTATCGCTCTTGGTTTGGCCCTTATTTACGATATTGGCAAACTTATCGTGCTATGCCTAAAGGGGCAAAACCTAAAGCCATCTTAGTGATCTTAATTACCTTTGCGATTTCTCTGTGGTTAGTGTCTATGCTTTGGGTCAGAATAGTATTGCTAATAATCTTAGTGTGTTTGTTGATATTTATGTGGAGGCTTCCCGTTAACGATCAACAAGAAGCTCCATGTGAAAAATGACGTTATTCAGGCAAAACAATGTAACGTGCAAATATTTCATCAAGATTAGCTAATAGCCACTGTTTACCATAAATATTTTCTTCTTCTAACACCGATTTTAGAATATCAGGTGTGTAAGCAAGCGAAGCTTCATGAGAAAGTGGCCAGTAACTGATATGCCAAGGCTCGTAAGCAATATCGCTTTCTTTATGAGTAAAAGGGCGATAAAAATCATACGCTGACATATTCTCCGTTAACCATCCATTAAGCTCTGCAAAATAGCCACCTTCTTCGTATTCCCAAGGTTCTAATTGTAATGATTGACCTTCAGATAAGCGAAAAGGGTCGTAAATATCAATCTCAGTACCCCAATGATGGCGACTTGCACCGGGCAACGCCGACCATTTTAAAATAGCGAGACAGCGTTCACCTTCTGATAATGCATGAATATCCATTGGTTGGCTCTGTGCATCTAAAACAGGACGACTGCCTTCAAACTTTCCATTCCATATCGCTAATTGACGATTAAAATCACGAAAAGAGCTAGCTGGCATTAATTTAAAGCCTGCTTTTGTGGCTTGTTGCTGTAACGCTAAAAAAGCCTTAGTGGCATTAAATTGTAAGCGATGCTGACCGGATAAAGTGACTAAATGGTCGGTAGAACGGCCCGTTAGCATTAAAGGCGTTATCATAAAATAAGTTGCTCCATAACCCGCTGATAAATTCGGCTAAGTTGTTGTAAATCGGCTGCATTAACACACTCATTAACTTTATGGATTGTTGCATTAACGGGGCCTAATTCGACAACTTGTGCTCCCATTTGGGCAATAAATCTACCATCAGAAGTGCCCCCACTGGTGGAGAGTTCTGGCTCTAAATTGGTGTAATGCTTAACTGAGTAGCGTACTGCTTCAAGTAACTTACCTTGTCCAGTAATAAAAGGCTGACCAGATAACGACCATTCTAATTGGTAGCGAAGTTGGTGTTTTTGTAATAACGCTTCTGTGCGTTGACGAATTTCTTCATCCGTAATTGCGGTACTAAAGCGGAAATTAAATTGAATAAACAGCTCACCGGGGATCACATTATTACTGCCTGTACCTGCATGAATATTGGCAATTTGCATTGTGGTGGCAGGGAAAAATTCGTTGCCTTCATCCCAAACGGTATTAACAAGTTCTTGGATAAAAGGAGAGGCAAGATGAATAGGATTTTCTGCAAGGTGAGGATACGCGACATGACCTTGCACACCTTGAATAATTAAATTTGCTGTTATTGAGCCTCGGCGACCATTTTTTACCATATCACCTAAATGATGTTGGCTTGAAGGTTCACCCACAAGGCAATAATCAAGGCGTTCGCCACGTGATATTAATGATTGTACGACCTTAACCGTACCATCTGCGGCTTTAGCTTCTTCATCTGATGTAATTAAAAAAGCGAGTCGTCCACGGTGATCAGGATAAGATCGAACAAAGCGCTCAGCGGCTACAATCATGGCGGCAAGCGAACCTTTCATATCTGCTGCTCCGCGCCCATATAACATACCATCACGAATAGATGGTTCAAAAGGTGGGTTATCCCATAAATTAGGATCACCTGTTGGTACAACATCAGTATGACCAGCAAAAGCCAGCGTTTCACCTTCACCACCACGACAAGCCCAGAGATTTTCAGTTTCACCAAAAGGCATTCTTTCAATGGTAAAACCAAGAGGGGCAAGCCTATCAATAATCAATTGCTGACAACCTTGATCATCAGGGCTGATTGATGGACGCGAAATCAGTTGTTGTGCAAGCTCAATAACAGGACAGGACATAAAAATTAGGCTCCTGTAAAGGTCGAATAATCATTGGTATCAAAACCAACGATAAAGCGGTTGTCAGATGACACAAGAATAGGACGTTTAATAATGGCTGGTTTATCTAACATAAGTGAAATTGCAGAGGTAACATCAGTGATTGCGTTCTTTTCTTCATCGGATAATTGACGCCAAGTTGTTCCTCTTTTATTCACAAGTGTCTGCCAATCTAAATTTTCTGTAAAGGTGCGTAATAATGCTTCCGTCAAACCCTCTTTGCGGTAATCATGAAACGCGTAAGGAATATGATTATCATCTAACCATTTACGCGCTTTTTTGATGGTATCGCAATTTTTTATGCCGTACATGGTATATGTCAGGTTTGTCGTGGACATGATATTTTCCTTATATGACAATACGTAATATTAGTATTGATGTTAATGAGTGTTATACAATTCCAAAATAACAGCTTTTGTTGTAGTGAAAAATCCTATTTACATTATAAAATATATCGGATATTAAACTGTCACGTTAGTGTAACGAATTGTGTAGCGTAGAGTAATACAAATACGAATAAAGATTTCCGTTGGTAAAAGAAAATATGAAAAGTATTTCACTGAGTCTTATATTGCTTTTACTCTCTTCTTTTAGTTGGGCAGACGAAGAAAAAGACAGTCCAAAAGTTGATGAGTATAAAATAGCCTTAGAGGCCTTTTTTAACAGTGATTATTTATTGTGTTTGGGCGAAGGGAAATGGCCTGTGTACAGCAATGAAGATGATGCACCTTGGGTATTAGAAAGAATGCATGCATTAGTCGAAGCAGGATTGATTGAACAAACCGCAAATGGAGAAGAGTGGGTGTTCAATCTTAGTGAAAAAGGGCGCAAAGCTTGGCAACCTTATCAAGACTTCTGTTATGGTCATCTTTTCATTAGTCAGATAAAAGAAATTCAGCCAATAGGCTCAGGTAAAAGTAAAATTTATTTCTATTATGGAGTGAAAGGTGTTCCTTCATGGGCAACCAATGAAGAAATACAATCTGCTTTTAGCGAACTTGATATTGTGATTAATGGGATAAATCGAGAGCTGTATCAGTTAAATATTGAGAAATTACCTGATAACCATTTTAAAGTATTGAGTTATCCAGTACCTATTGAGTAACAAATGACTTGATGTAGCCTTAAATGGAATATTAAAACGATATATCTTATTACCCCGACCTAGCGTCGGGGTAAAACGTTTAGTGCTGATGCTTAATAAGAATAAGACTGGCAGCTAAACGAGAAGTGACTTGCAGTTTCTTTAAAATATTACGAATGTGAACTTTCACTGTTTCTTCAGAAATAAATAAATTCTCAGCAATTTGCTTATTTTTCATTCCAGCAGACACTTCATGAAGAACATCTAATTCTCTTTTAGTCAACGCTGAAAGTGGATCAGAATAGTTTTGTCTAAGCTGAATATATTGCCACACTCGCTCGCTATAAACTGGATGCCCAACAGCTGCTTTGCGTAGACTAAGTAATAGCATGTCTAATTCACACTCTTTTAAAAGATAACCGTTTGCGCCTGCATCCAACGCAGCATAAACATCATTACGTGAATCAGAAACGGATAAAACAAGAACATAAGATGTTAAACCAGAGCGACGAAGTGTCCGAATAATATCAATACCTGAACGCCCTTGTAGATTTAAATCCATCATAATTAAGTCTGGATTCAATTGTTTTGCAGCGGTTACAGCCTCTTGAGCATTGCCACTTTCGCTTACTACGACAAAATCCTTGTCTTTTTCTAACAATAGCCGTAATCCATATCTCATGATAGGGTGATCATCCACTATCATAATTGAGTAGCTAGGCATAACCCCTCTCCCTAAAAAAAAATAATAATGTGTGTAATCTTTCCAATAGCAGAAAATAAAAAAGTAAATTCCAAATGAGGAATAAAAATTAGAATCAGACATCTTATTAAAAGAATAAGAAAATAAAATTGACGGTTGGCAATATTACACCAATTATTGTTACTGGTAAAAAAGAAAATAACCAAAAAGACTAACAAAAAATCCAATTCTATAAAATCTTTATAGTTACAATGAGTTGTGCGGGGGTGAGACTATTTTAAAAATAATCAACAAGTGAAAATAGTTATTGTTTTTTTAAACTATATAAAAAATTTAATTATTTTAAATGTTAATTTAATATCTGGTAAATAATAAACAAATATTGTCTTTTTTCTGTTCGAGTTTATTACACAGATGAAATTAAATAGCGTCAATAATATACCTATAATTAGGTATTAATTGTTTATAATGGATCTCGTTTACTAATTTGAAAAAAGTGTCGGAGCCGTCATGATTTAACGCTCCATTACCATTATACTAACGAAGCCCTTACCCTATTGATACAAAGGATATGAAGATGGAAGACAAATTAAAACAAAGCGCTCTGGATTTTCATGAATTTCCCGTACCAGGCAAAATCACAGTAACACCGACAAAACCACTCATAACTCAACGTGATTTAGCATTAGCTTATTCACCAGGTGTCGCCGCTCCTTGTTTAGAAATTGCAGCCGATCCTCTTGCCGCTTATCGCTATACAGCTAAAGGCAACCTTGTCGCGGTGATTTCAAATGGTACTGCAGTACTTGGACTTGGAAATATCGGTGCCTTAGCAGGTAAGCCTGTGATGGAAGGTAAAGGCGTTTTATTTAAGAAGTTTTCTGGCGTTGATGTTTTTGACATCGAAGTTAATGAGACAGATCCTGATAAACTTGTTGATATTATTGCGTCATTAGAGCCAACATTTGGTGGTATTAACCTCGAAGACATTAAAGCACCAGAGTGTTTCTATATTGAGAAAAAACTGCGTGAGAAAATGAACATTCCTGTATTCCATGATGATCAGCATGGTACAGCGATTATTTCTACAGCAGCCATTCTCAATGGCTTACGTATTATTAAAAAAGAGATCAGCAAAGTAAAATTAGTGGTATCAGGAGCCGGCGCCGCATCTATTGCTTGTATGAACTTATTGGTTGCTTTAGGGCTAACACGCGAAAACATCACTGTATGTGACTCTAAAGGGGTTATCTACCGCGGTCGTGAAGCCAATATGGCAGAAACTAAAGCGGCTTATGCGATTGAAGATAATGGTACTCGTACATTAGATGATGTAATTAATAATGCTGACATCTTCTTAGGTTGTTCAGGGCCGGGCGTATTAACGCAAGAAATGGTCAAAAAAATGGCACGCGATCCACTTATTCTCGCGCTTGCAAATCCAGAACCTGAAATTTTACCACCGCTAGCAAAAGCAGTACGTTCAGATGCAATTATCTGTACAGGGCGTTCAGACTACCCAAATCAGGTTAATAACGTATTGTGTTTCCCATTCATTTTCCGTGGCGCATTAGACGTTGGTGCGACTGCAATTAATGAGGAAATGAAACTCGCCTGTGTTCATGCTATTGCAGAATTAGCGTTAGCAGAACAAAACGAAGAAGTTGCTTCTGCTTATGGTGATCAGGAACTCTCTTTTGGTCCTGAATACATTATTCCAAAACCATTTGATCCACGTTTGATTGTGAAAATTGCGCCAGCAGTTGCAAAAGCAGCGATGGATTCTGGTGTTGCGACACGTCCAATTGAAGACTTCTCTGCTTATATTGAACACCTTAATGAGTTTGTTTATAAAACAAACTTATTTATGAAGCCTATTTTCTCTCAAGCGAAGAAAGAGAAAAAACGTATTGTATTAGCAGAAGGGGAAGAAAACCGTGTACTGCATGCAACGCAAGAACTAGTAACGTTAGGATTAGCCACACCAATCTTAATTGGTCGCCCTAGTGTGATTGAAATGCGTATTCAGAAATTGGGTTTACATATTAAAGCCGGTAAAGACTTTGAAGTGGTGAATAATGAAAACGATCCACGTTTCAAAGAGTACTGGCAAGAATATCACCAAATCATGAAACGTCGCGGTGTATCACAAGAGCAAGCTCGCCGTGCAATGATTGGTAATCCAACACTGATTGGTGCCATTATGGTTCGCCGAGGTGAAGCAGACGGCCTGATTTGCGGTACAGTAGGTAGCTATTCTGAACATTTTGAAATCTACAAAAATGTGTTCGGTTTACGTGAAGGAATGGAAACAGCTGGCGCAATGAACGCACTGTTATTGCCAAGTGGTAACACCTTTATTACAGATACTTACGTTAATGAAGATCCAACCGCAGAACAGCTAGCCGATATAACGATTATGGCTGCTGATACTATCCGTCGCTTTGGTATTGAGCCAAAAGCAGCTCTGGTTTCTCGTTCAAGCTTTGGTTCATTCGATAGCCCATCTTCAATTAAACTCAGAAAAGCATTAGAGATAATCAAACAACGCGCACCTGAATTAGAAATTGATGGTGAAATGCACGCAGATGCGGCATTAGTAGAATCTATTCGTCGTGACGTGATGCCAGATAGTCCATTAAAAGGCTCTGCAAACCTGTTAGTTATGCCAACAATGGAAGCCGCACGTATTAGCTATAACTTATTACGTGTAACGAGCTCTGATGGTGTAACAGTAGGGCCTGTATTAATGGGTGTTGCTAAACCAGCACACATCTTGACACCAATTGCGTCAGTACGTCGTATCGTGAATATGGTGGCATTAGCTGTTGTTGAAGCTCAGGCAAAATCTCAAAACTAATTGTTACTAATTAGATAGTCACATCCATAAAGCGCCTTTTATCAGGCGCTTTTTTTGTATCTTTAAAATAGGTATAAAAGCACCAAATGCAAATTAATATAAGAATGATATTGATAATTATTAGCAATAATATTAACCTATTTGCCCAACTGAAGTAAGTATATATAACTAATAGGATGATTATGTTTTTCTCAATATCAAAAAGGATCTTACTACTAGTTTCATTAATTAGTCTTTCAGCATGTCATTCGATAGAAAAACAACCTGCATCACCCGTAGATCTGACAATTATTCAGTCGGCAAATATCATTGATACTCAGACTGGGCAATCCATCACAGCAGATACACTATTAACACGATTAGCAAGTCAATCACGTGTGATTATTGGCGAAAAACATGACAATGCTTATCATCATGATATTGAATATTGGTTGATGACAGAGTTACCTAAAAAGCGACCCCAAGGCGCTGTTTTACTCGAGATGCTAACGCCAAGCCAGCAATCCTTAGTTGATAACACAAAGAAACGTTATTCAGGATCTGAATACTTACGTGATGAGCGATTAATGGCTGCATTAAAGTGGAATTCAGGTTGGCCTTGGAAATGGTATGGCAATATTGTTAAAGCAGGACTAAGCGCCGATTATCCTTTATTAGCCGCCAATATTGATCGTAGTGAAATATCTAGTGCGTATAAAAATCCTCCTATTATTGATGGTGTGCATTCAACTGATAAATCCGTTCGCCAACTTATTCAAAAAACAATCGAGCTTTCTCATGGTGGCGAGCTTGATAAAACACAAGCAGAAAAAATGACAGTTATCCAGCAATTGCGTGATCGTGCAATGGCGAAAAGTTTATTAGATGCTCCTACGCCTGCACTTTTAATTGCTGGCTCTTTTCATGCCACAAAAATAATGGGTGTACCTTTACACGTTGCTGATTTAGCGCCGAATGAAAACGTGACAGTCGTGATAATGGCAGAAGAGGGAAGTGATGTTACTTCAGTTCATGCAGATTATCTTTGGATAACACCTGTCGCATTACCTTAATTTATTGATAACACGATTATGCTTATTTCCTCTTGTATGGATCAAATGCCAAAATTTCAGCTTTGCAGTTCTAAGGCGTTAATTTTGGCTATCGGTGTACACGCTGTTTTTGTCATGGCTTATTTTTTTCTCAATAAAGAAAATACGGTATTAATACAAGAGCCTGAATTAGCTGTAATGATGAGCTTAAGTGAAAATGTACAAGCGCTCAGTGATGAAAAACAGGTTGTAGGAGTCGATCAACAACTGGCAGTGGCAAGCCAAAAAAAGATAGAGCAGGATATTGCTGAAAAGCAGCCTGATCTTATTGTGAATGAAAATGCTGATATTTTGATCGAAAAACCCCAAAAAAGGGTTAATGTAGAGCAAACTGCTAAAGTAACTCCTGTTACCTCTCCTGTAAAACCTGCACCGATTATGAGTGAAAATGTGTCTAGCCAATCAGCACCTTCAAGTAGTCGCTCCGCGGCGAAACAGCAATCTAATGATGTCAGTGCAAATTATGACAGCGATTCAGATAGCTCAGAAAGCGCATTAGCATTATGGCAAGCTAAAACAAAAGGACACCTTAATCGCTATAAAGCCTATCCTGAAGAAGCAAAAAGCAAAGGCAGAAGTGGTGTTTCTAAAGTACGCTTTTTTGTTGATGAACAAGGTTATGTCATATCCAGTGAATTAATTCTCAGCAGTGGTGTGCGCTCTTTAGATAGAGAAGCACAAAGAGTACTCAAACGTGCAGAGCCCTTACCGATACCGCCAATTGAGTTATTGTCGAAAGGTAAAATAATGGTTGAAATGCCAATTGAGTTTTCTACACTAACGTTCTAACGACAGGTTAAAAAGGAAATAAAACGTTATGCTAGTCGCAACAAAAAAACGGATGACGTTGCAATTAACGAGTGCGATCATGGCTTTGTTAATTTCAACAACACCTGCATTGGCTCAAAATCAAAAGGACTCCCTAGTGACGCCACCAAAAGCGAATAAAGTGCCTCATGTGATGACAGAACATGGCGATGCACGTACTGATAATTATTATTGGCTAAGAGATGATTCACGCAAAGATCCAAAAGTGCTTGATTATCTGAATGCTGAAAACGCTTATACCGAATCTGTAATGAAAGAAGGTAAGGCATTAGAAGAAACACTCTTCAATGAGATGGTTAGCCGTATGGCTCAAAATGATGAGTCTGTGCCTTATATTTATAATGGCTATACTTATCGTACTATTTACCAAGAAGGTAAAGATTTTCCTATTTATCAGCGTAAGCCAGTTAATAGTGAAGGTGAATGGGAAGTTCTCGTTGATGGAAACGAACGTGCTAAAGGGCATGAATTCTATCAATTAGGTGATTTGACCATTAGCCCAGATAACAAACGCATTGCCATTGCAGAAGATAAAGAAGGGCGCAGAAACTATAATGTTGCCTATAAAGATTTATCAGATAACACATGGAAAGAGAATGTGTTAACCAATATCTCAGCAAACTTAGTGTGGGCAAATGATAGCAAAACACTATTTTATGTTGATAAAGATCCGCAAACACTACTGCCTTATCAAATCTATCGCCATCAATATGGCACAGATCGTAAACAAGACGTCAAAATCTTTGAAGAAAACGATGATCGTTTTTATACCTGGATGGGTAAAAGTAAATCTGAAGATTACATTCTGGTCTCTATCGAAAGTTCAACCACTTCAGAGTCTCGCTTAATTGATGCAAATGCACCAGAAAAACCAATGGTTATCTTCTCTGCACGTCAAGAAGGGCGCGAATATGATATCGACCATTTTAATGGTGAATTTTATATTCGTTCGAATCATGAGAGTGAATTATTTGGTCTTTATAAAACGGCCTCAATTGATAAGCCTTGGGAAACCGTCATTGCGCCACAAAAAGATGTCGATTTAGAAGGTTTTGATCTCTTTAATCGCTGGTTGGTGGTTGAAGAAAGAAAGCAAGGTTTAGTGTCATTACGCCAAATTGATTGGAAAACAGGTCAATCAACCAATGTCACATTTGACGATCCTGTTTATATGGCATGGTTAGGGTTTAACCCTCAAGCAGATAGTGAAGAGCTTCGGTTCGGTTATACATCCATGACAACACCATCTTCAACTTATCAATGGAATATGCAAACACATCAAAAGCAACTGCTTAAACAGCAAGAAGTGAAAGGCTTTGAACGTGATTTGTATGAAAGTGAGCGCATTTGGGTAAAAGCACAAGATGGTGTTGAAGTTCCCGTATCATTGGTTTACCGCAAAGACTTATTTAAGAAAGGTGAAAATCCTATCTTAATTTATGGTTATGGCTCTTACGGTAGTAGTATTGATCCTTCATTTAGCTCACCTCGTTTAAGTTTGTTAGACCGAGGTTTTGTCTATGCGATTGTGCATGTGCGTGGTGGTGGTGAATTAGGTAAGCGCTGGTATAACCAAGGTAAAATGGAACATAAGGTTAATACTTTTACTGACTTTATTGATGCCACTAAATACCTAATTGCTGAAGGTTACGGAGCACCTAAACACGTTTATGCTATGGGGGGCAGTGCGGGTGGTTTATTAATGGGCGCTGTTGTGAATATGGCACCAGAATTATACCGTGGTGTTGTATCTCAAGTTCCATTTGTTGATGTTGTGACAACCATGCTAGATGCATCAATCCCTTTAACAACAGGGGAATATGAAGAGTGGGGAAATCCTGCTGATAGAGACGTTTATTTCCGCTTAAAATCATATAGCCCATACGATAATGTCGTTGCTAAGGCTTATCCTCATTTATTAGTCACAACAGGATTACATGATTCACAAGTGCAATATTGGGAGCCTGCAAAGTGGGTTGCTAAATTGCGTGAATTAAAAACAGATAATAATCTATTATTACTTGATACTAATATGAGTGCAGGACACGGCGGTAAATCAGGACGTTTTAACCGCTTACGCGATACTGCGAAAGAATATGCCTTTATTCTGATGTTAGAACAACCTGAAGTCTATTTTAAAGCTCAAAATATAAAATAGAATAATCTGTAATAATAAATAAGTTTAATAAAATTAGCCTGTCTCTCTTTAAGAGAGACAGCGCTATTATTTAAAGCGAATATAATAATAATATTTTTTGGTTTAATTACTTTATATAAAGCAACGTGAGCCTATTTCAATAAAAATAAAGAATAGGTTTATTATGAAGTTTACAAGGAAAATACTTAGTACTCTTATTTTATTTTCAGGTGTTAATCATCTCGTCATCGCATCTGAAGTGGATAAAGCGGTTCAATTTAGTAGCTTAAAAGTTTCATCAGCACAAAAAGAAACACCAGAACAGAAAACATTGGGAAAACCAGGTGCTTGTAGTTCTATTGGTGAAATTAATAATCTCGAGTCTGTTGAACAAGCATTGCGATCAACCCCTGGGACTTACACTCAAATGGATGTAAGTCAACCAGGTGTGAGTGTCAATATTCGCGGACTTAGTGGGTTTGGGCGCGTTAATATGATGGTAGATGGTGTTACGCAAACAACATATAGCACATCTCCTAGCCAAATTAGCCATGGTGGTCAGCCATATAATCAATTTAATAGCATGCTTGATCCAAACTTTATTGTTCAAGTTGATATTTCTCGAGGTCAACAAGATGGTGAAAATAGTATCAATGCCTTAGCAGGTAGCGCTAATTTTAAAACTATTGGTATCGAAGATATTTTATTTAAAGGAAATTCATGGGGAGTAAGAAGTAAAGCAGCTGGTGGTACTAATGGGTTAGGTTATAACGGTATGGTTGCTTTTGCAGGACAACGTTCATTATTTAATGATAATGGTACAGCTGGTGCAATGATTGCGTTAAGTGGACACAAAATAGAATCTTCTTATAAAAATGGTGCTGGTTTTAATAGTGAAGAATTTGCGACTAATAAACATTTTAATCAAAAGCCCCATTCAGAATTAGCAAAAATTAATATTAAACCAAACGATTCCCATGAATTAGAATTAAGTGGTCGATTTTATAATAATAATTTTAATCGACGTAAAATTGATGCTAAAGATTATTATGCAAAATATCGCTATACACCATTAAATGATCTTTTTGACAGTGAAATTCGTTTGAGTCACAGCCAAGCGTCTCAAAAATTTGAAGGCGATTCTTTAATGAGCTTGCGTAATGCAAATGCCAAAAATACCTCTGATTCTCTCGTAGTTAAAAATACCAGCCGTTTTAATTATGGTGAAATTGATATGGCATTAACACTCGGCTCTAAATTAATGTCAACAGAATACAAGCGTAGTGTTATTGCGCCTTCTACGGACCCGTGGCAAGCAAATAATATGGTTGAAAATAATACATTTGCACCACAAGGAAAAAATGATTTAACTAGCTTCTTTTCACAAATGAAATTTGAATACGATATTTATACTCTTGACCTAAATTTAAATTATGTGGATTACAATATAAAAGGATATAAGCCAGCGTGTGCGGCTCGTGATGCATGTTTCCCTGAAGGTGAAATGAATGTAAATCGTCATGATAGAAATTGGGATCCTGGGGTGTTACTTTCCGCTGAAATTATTTCTGAATTTCAACCCTTTGTTAGTTATGCTCACACCATGAGAGCACCCACTTCACAAGAGATCTTTTTTGCCAATGAAGGTGGTGCTTCAATGAATCCATATTTAAAGAGTGAAAAGGCTGATACATTCCAGCTTGGGTTTAATAGTTACCGCCCTGATTTAATTATCGAAGGTGATAGCTTTCGATTTAAAGGATTATGGTATTACACAAAGATCAAAAATTATATTTCTAGTGAATCTTTTATCGTGTGCAAAGGAGGGATCCGTTGTAGAGCTGATGATACATTAACATTGGATGATTACGCCAATATGGAAAATGACGGTAATATTAATCTTCATACTAACAGTATCGATCCTGTGGTTTTACGTGGCTATGAGTTACAAGCTAATTATGATGCAGAAGTATTCTACGCTAATCTGTCATATAGTGATCAACGCACATCACAACCCACATCAATTGCTAGCTTAGATTTTGGACAATCACCAGCTTCTGAGCTTCCTAAATATTATGCCACTATAGATACAGGTATTCGCCTCTTTGATGACAGGTCATTAGAACTGGGTACGGTTATTCAAATAACAGGTAAATCACGAAAATCTTCACCAGAAGGTGTTGATTACGATTTAGGTATAGTGCCAATGGTTGAACAAGAAAAAATCCCAACGATAATTGACGTTTATGGTAATTATCAAATTAATAAAAATATCTCACTGAAATTCGCAGTACATAATTTAATGAATAAAAACTATTCTAATGCGCTTGATAGAAGTAATTCATCACCAATTATGCAAGATCCGAGTGCTAATACACAAACAGCTCGCGGTAGAAGTTATCTTTTTGCAGGAGAAGTACGTTTTTAATGTAACGTAATGATTATCATAAAATATAAATAATAAAAAACGGCATCAGTATAATTCGGATGCCGTTTTCCTTTTTTATTTATGTTGAACTAAACCATTTGATATGGCTAATTCTCATTTTTAGAGGCAGTCTTACGTTTAGCTTTTATCTTTTGTGTTTTAACCACTTCACTGGTGATCCAACCATCTTCAACACGCGTTTTTAGCGGATCGCCCACTTTCACCTGTTTGGTATTTTTCAGCACTTCTCCAGACTCTGTTTCGCTAATACTGTAACCACGAGAAAGTGTTGCGAGAGGACTCACACTTTCTAAGCGAGAACAGCTAATAGCGAATTGTTCACGTTGACGAGACAACTGTTGTGAAATACTTTCTCGCATACGGTAAATTAACTGTTGTTGTTGGCGAAGTAATGCTTGAATTTGGGAACTAGGCTCTTGGTAATTAAGGCGTTTTTGTAGTTGTGTTTGTTGATGTTGTTTGGCTTGCAATAGTCGCTGAAAACTAGAAACTAAACGCTGTTGTGTTGAAGCCAATACATTTTGCTGACGAGCAAGACGTAAATGAGGATGCTGTTGTTGTAAACGATGATGAAGTTGTGTTATTGCGCGTAATTTTTTTGCTAAATAGTAATCCATCGCCATTTCAAGGCGTTGTTGTTGTGATTGTAATTGGCGCAATAGCTCGAGCTTGTTACGGCTGATTAGTTCTGCTGCTGCAGAAGGAGTTGGTGCTCTAAGGTCGGCAATAAAATCAGCTATGGTTACATCAGTTTCATGGCCAACGGCGCTTACAATCGGAATTTCGCTGGCAAAAATAGCACGAGCAACACGTTCATCATTAAATGCCCAGAGATCTTCTAACGAGCCACCGCCACGACCAACAATTAAAACATCACACTCTTTGCGGCGGTTAGCAAGCTCGATGGCATGAACAATTTGCATAGGCGCTTCAGCACCTTGAACCGCAGTTGGATAGATAAGAACAGGCAAAGAGGGATCACGACGGCGAAGAATATTTAAAATGTCGTGCAGTGCTGCTCCTGTTGATGAAGTGATAACACCAATTTGTTTAGCGGGTGATGGCAGGGGTTTTTTATGAATAGCATCAAATAAACCTTCAGCACTGAGTTTTTGTTTTAACAGCTCAAATTGTTGTTGTAAAAGTCCGTCACCCGCAGGTTGCATACTTTCAACAATCAATTGGTAATCACCTCGTGGTTCATACAATGTAATTGTTGCACGCACTAAAACTTGCTGACCATGTTGAGGACGAAAATTCACTTTACTATTTTGACCACGAAACATCGCCGCTCTAATTTGGGCATTAGTATCTTTTAACGTAAAATACCAGTGACCAGAAGAGGGTTGAGTAAAGTTGGAAATTTCAGCGCTGATCCAAATGCGACCCATTTCCATTTCTAATAACTGGCGAACGGTCTTATTTAGACGGCTAACAGTAAAAATATTATTGTTTATCGGTAGTGTCATGTGAGCCAGATCAAATTTTAAAACAAAGACTTAATTGACTGATACTACCTAAGTTAGTGGCAGGATCAATAAAAATTTTGAAAAAAAAGCTAGAAGCAACCGATTACGGTGTGTATAATTCCGCGGCAATATTTTCTATTTCCTAAAAGCCGCCTTGGTGAGATATTGCTATGTTACGAATTAAAAAAGAAGCACTTACATTTGATGATGTTTTGTTAGTTCCTGCACACTCCACTGTTCTTCCTAATACTGCCGACTTATCCACTCAACTGACTGAAACAATCCGCCTAAATGTTCCTATGCTTTCTGCTGCAATGGATACTGTGACTGAAGCGCCTTTAGCTATCGCATTAGCTCAAGAAGGTGGAATTGGTTTTATTCACAAAAACATGTCTATCGAACGCCAAGCTGAAGAAGTTCGTCGTGTGAAAAAACATGAAAGTGGTGTTGTCACTGATCCTATTACCGTAACACCAGAAACTTCTTTACGTGAAGTTCAAGCAATGACTGAACGCAATGGCTTTGCGGGTTACCCAGTTGTGACCAATGACAACGAATTAGTGGGTATTATTACTGGCCGTGATGTTCGTTTTGTTACTGATTTAGACCAACCTGTTACAGCGGTAATGACACCAAAAGAGCGCTTAGTGACTGTGCAAGAAGGTGAAGCACGAGATGTTGTCATGCAAAGAATGCATGAAAAACGTGTAGAGAAAGCTTTAGTGGTTGATGACAACTTCCACCTGAAAGGAATGATCACTGTAAAAGACTTCAAGAAAGCAGAACGTAAACCAAATGCTTGTAAAGACGAACACGGTCGTTTACGTGTTGGTGCTGCTGTTGGTGCAGGTGCCGGTAATGAAGAGCGTGTTGCTGCATTAGTTGCTGCAGGCGTTGATATTTTACTTATTGACTCATCTCACGGTCACTCTGAAGGTGTCTTACAGCGTATTCGTGATACTCGTGCATTATATCCAAATCTACCTATTATTGGTGGCAACGTTGCAACCGCAGAAGGTGCATTAGCACTAGCAGATGCTGGTGTGAGCGCGGTTAAAGTAGGTATTGGCCCAGGCTCTATTTGCACAACACGTATCGTAACCGGTGTGGGTGTACCACAAATTACGGCTATTGCAGATGCTGTTGAAGCACTGAAAGATCGCAACATTCCAGTTATTGCAGACGGCGGTATTCGTTTCTCTGGCGATATCGCAAAAGCATTAGCAGCAGGTGCAGCTTGCGTTATGGTTGGTTCAATGTTTGCAGGTACTGAAGAATCTCCGGGCGAGATCGAACTGTTCCAAGGACGTTCTTATAAATCTTATCGTGGCATGGGTTCATTAGGTGCGATGTCTAAAGGTTCATCAGATCGTTACTTCCAAACTGATAATGCAGCAGACAAATTAGTACCAGAAGGCATCGAAGGTCGTGTTGCTTATAAAGGTTTATTGAAAACTATTGTTCATCAACAAATGGGTGGTTTACGCTCATGCATGGGCTTAACTGGTTGCGCAACAATTAAAGATTTAAATACCAAAGCTGAATTTGTTCGTATCAGTGGTGCAGGTATTCAAGAAAGCCATGTCCATGATGTGACCATCACGAAAGAATCGCCTAACTATCGCTTAGGTATGTAATTTATTCCGAGAAAGGCTTGTTTTAGTTATTACTTTGTTTTGATTATAAATTAGCAAGCCTTTCAACTTTATGACTTTATCTGTTTTGGAATTCACCACAAATGACAGCAAATATCCATAATCATCGCATTCTTATCCTTGATTTCGGTTCACAGTATACGCAGCTTATTGCTCGTCGTATTCGTGAAATCGGCGTTTATTGTGAACTCTGGGCATGGGATGTTACAGAAGAACAAATTCGTGAATTTAATCCTAATGGTATTATTCTGTCTGGTGGCCCTGAAAGTACTACTGAAGACAACAGCCCTCGCGCACCAGAATACGTATTCAATGCAGGTGTTCCTGTATTAGGAATTTGTTATGGTATGCAAACGATGTCGATGCAATTAGGTGGCGACGTCGAAGTTTCTGGTGAGCGTGAATTTGGTTACTCACAAGTTGAAATTCGTGAAACTTGTGCACTGTCCCGTGATATTCAAGATTCTGTTAGCGAAGATGGTAAACCATTATTAGATGTATGGATGAGCCACGGTGACAAAGTTACTGCTATTCCTTCAGATTTTGTAACAGTAGCGAGCACTGAAACTTGTCCATTTGCTATCATGGCGAATGAAGAAAAACGTTTTTATGGTGTTCAATTCCACCCTGAAGTTACACATACCCATCAAGGTTTAGCGATTTTAAAACGTTTTGTTTTAGATATCTGTGGTTGTGATGCGCTGTGGACTTCCGCCGCCATTATTGAAGACACTGTTGCTCGTTTAAAAGAGCAAATTGGTGATGATCACGTTATTTTAGCGTTATCAGGCGGTGTTGATTCATCAGTAACTGCATTATTGTTAAACCGTGCGATTGGTAAACGTTTAACATGTGTATTTGTTGATAACGGCTTATTGCGTCTGAATGAAGCAGAACAAGTCATGGAAATGTTTAAAGGCAAATTTGACCTAAATATTATCCATGTTGAAGCCGAAGATCGTTTCCTAACTGCATTGAAAGGTGAAAACGATCCTGAGAAAAAACGCAAAATTATTGGTCATACATTCATTGAAATCTTTGATGAAGAAGCTGTTAAACAGCCACAAGTTAAATGGTTAGCACAAGGCACTATCTATCCTGATGTGATTGAGTCTGCTGCATCTGCAACAGGTAAAGCTCATGTAATTAAATCGCACCATAACGTGGGTGGTTTACCAGAAGATATGAAGCTGGGCTTAGTTGAGCCATTAAAAGAGCTGTTTAAAGATGAAGTGCGTAAGATTGGTTTAGAGTTAGGCTTACCATACGACATGCTTTATCGTCACCCATTCCCGGGCCCAGGTTTAGGGGTTCGCGTATTAGGTGAGATCAAGAAAGAGTACTGTGATTTATTACGTCGTGCTGATGCTATCTTTATCGAAGAACTGCATAAAGCTGATTTATATAACAAAGTAAGTCAAGCATTTACCGTGTTCTTACCTGTGCGTTCAGTGGGTGTTATGGGCGACGGTCGTAAATATGACTGGGTTGTTTCATTACGTGCAGTTGAAACTGTGGACTTTATGACAGCGCATTGGGCACATTTACCATATGACTTCTTAGGTCGTGTTTCTAACCGCATTATTAATGAAGTTAGTGGTATTTCCCGCGTTGTTTATGATATCAGCGGTAAACCACCTGCAACGATTGAGTGGGAATAAACTACCGTTTATCAGCAATAGTTGATAAAGGTTAAAAAACCAAGAGCCATCAGTAAGTTACTGGTGGCTTTTTTGTTTTCTATGGTTGGTAATGGTTGACAAGAACCGAAAAAAATGACGGTATATGTGACGGTATCAAAAAATAAATTATAAAATTAAGACACTGATACCGTCATAAATTTGCTGTCATTTGACGGTATCAGCATTGAGGTTATAGCATGCTGACCGATACAAAACTGAGAAGTTTAAAGCCACAAGATAAGCTTTATAAAGTATCTGATCGAGATGGTTTATACGTTGCAGTGACAAAAAGTGGTGTTATTTCATTTAGATATGATTATCGTTTTAATGGAAGGAGAGAAACGGTTACTTTTGGTCGATACAGTGCTGACGGTATCACGCTTGCAGAAGCAAGAGCCGAATTAATTGAAGCAAAAAGGCTACTAAACGCAGGTATATCGCCAGCTTCAAAGAAACGTGACGGTATTGAGAGTAAAAAAATAGGAGCGGTATTCAAAGACTATACCGTCAATTTTCTTAATGATGCCCAATATGCCGACTCTACTAGGGCCATGAAAGAAGCTATTATTGAAAAAGAAATCTATCCCGTATTCGGCAAGCTTCAACTAGAAGAGATCACCACGCCACGGCTTAGAGCATTGTGTGAAAAGATAAAAGATAGGGGCGCAAAAGCGACTGCATTACAAGTGCGTGAGATTGTTGGCTCTGTTTTTACTTATGCCATAGACAGAGGTTATGAAATTAGTAACCCAGCAGATGCAATAAAGGCATCTTCGATAGGGACTTTTCAAGCGCGCGAAAGGGCAATGTCACCGAAAGAAATCGGTATCTTATTTCGTGAACTAGAAAACTATAGTTGTTATCCAACCTTAAAATTGGCTGTTAAATTTGTATTGCTAACATTAGTCAGAAAGTCTGAGTTTATTCATGCTACATGGGATGAAATAGACTTTAAAAATAGACAATGGGTGATCCCTAAAGGGCGAATGAAGGGGAGAAAAGAGCATGTTATTTATCTCTCTGACCAAGCAATGGATATCATCACCGGTATGAAAGTCTGCGCGATGGGGAGCAATTACTTAATGCCTGGTCGATATGATATTAAAAAACCACTTTCTAATGCTGCATTGAATAACGTGATTGATGGCACCGTAAAACGTATCAATGAAAAAGGTATTGAGTTCGAACCGGTTACTGTTCACGATTTACGACGTACAGCCAGCACGCTATTGCACGAAGCCGGTTATAACTCAGATTGGATAGAGAAATGTTTAGCACACGTTCAAAATGGCGTTAGAGCCGTTTATAACAAGGCTGAATATGCTGAACAGCGTAGGAAGATGTTACAAGAGTGGGCTGATATGGTGGATGAATGGATAAAAGAGAAAGATTAACGCTCGGTCATTCTTCGCCAAGTGTTTTATAAGCAAGTAGTGACGATAGGTAAAGCACACCGACAATAGGCCAGATTGTTGAGTAAAACAGTCTGGCCACAATATCTTTTATATTGTCGCTTTCGTGCTTAGACTCTGAAAATAGGTATCCAGCAAGCCATAAGTACACAGCCAATAACATGAGTACAATAATCATTATCCGTTTTTCCTTTTGTACTGAGCATGATCATCACCACACTCTTTAGAACAGTAAGCGCTGTTTTCTGTTACAGGCTCTTCACGACACCAGATACAAAACCCAGTTAAGCTTTTTGCTGGTGGTTCTCTGTTTGCTAATGCGGTGTTGATTTGTAGAGCCGTTAAGTCATTAGCATCATCTGCGATATCAGGCATATTTATTCCTTATAAATAAAATGAGAATTGATAAGTTCGATACTGTTGTTAGGACATTGATTGCCCCATGCATCCCAACCTTGTGACATGTCACGAGCGAATAGCTCAATGCGACTTACATCACCGTACAACTGTTCAAGACGGTTTTTTACTTCCCACGGCTTTTCACTATGCTCACCTAAACAACTAAATACGATTTGCTTAACGCTAGCACTAATGCGCTGTAATCCATTGCCTCGAGTAGCGATTAAAACATCTTCACTATTGGCTCTGGTGTAGTTACCCCCATTCATTTTTGTTTCAGCATCTAATAGTTCAAACAGGTCGTGATAATCAAATAACTCGCTGTTTTGAATAGCCTTATCAATTCGTTGCCATGCTAAAGGGTTAAACTTAACCCAAGTAAAAGCTTTCATTGTGCGCACTTTAAAGCCCCACGCTTCGGCTAATTTAATAGCCTCGAGTACAAAATTACCTGTATACCACATGGCAAGAACTGCATTGTCAGATGCAATAGAATGAATAGGGATATGGGTTAAATTGAAGAGGGAGGTTGTTGGATAATGATTTTTAGCAGCACCGTTTGAAACTTTATTTTTGTAATCCCACGGAGGATCACAATAGATAAGGTCGTATTTTTTCATTTAACCTCCTTAAGAAAAGAGATCCAGTGCGTCTTATCATTTTTACCTACACGCTGTACTGCTGTTGGTTTTTGGTCTGTTAGTGCTAAAATTTGTTTAACAGGTATTTGGGTTTCATTCCATTTGAACAGTAATGTTCCTCCAGGCTTAAGCACTCTAAATGCTTCACTAAACCCTTTACTTAAATCTTCTCTCCATGATTCTTTATTTAACAAACCGTATTTTTTAAACATCCAGCTATTTTTACCAACTCTAATTAAATGAGGAGGGTCAAATAGCACCTGATAAAAGGTATTATCTGGTAATGGAAGGTTTTTAAAATCAGAAATAATATCTGGTGTTATATTTAAAATTCTTCCATCACATAAAATATGTTCTTCGGCTCTAATATCATTAAATAAAACTCGGTCGTCTTGTTTATCAAAATAAAACATGCGAGAGCCACAACACATATCAAGTATTGGTTTCACGTTCAGCATCTCTCATCATTAAGAATAATTCCATAGCTGCGCGATATGGGCTATCGTTTATAACTTGCGCTTTTTCTATAAACTCAATACCAGATGGATAAGGAAGTAGAGTCCACTCTCCATATCTAGCACACCAGAAATTACCGTCACCAGCAAGTAGGCATATCTTATTCTCAATAATAATCGGCATTGCATCGGATGGGTTGTTGCATGGGTCGAAAAAACGATAACCAAACGACCCATCAACAAGGAATTGGATAATATCCATTGTTTGCTTGATTACATCGTATTGCGTTTCAGGTAAAACAAATTGCGCTACTAATAAATTAATCTCAAAGTCAGATAGTTCGGTGTATTTATTCATTATATAATCCTGTTTGCTTGGCTGATAATTCAACATCATTGTGGAATATTGTTAATCGATTAATTAAATCATCGGATGGATTGTCAGTATTTAATAATTCTTTCCATAATGCAGTACATCGAATTTGAAGTTTATTCCCTATATCTTCATTTCTAAGTCTTATCATCCCAACATCTTGAGCGTCCCAATTAATACGATTAAGTAATTGATTTCGTTTGTTCATTGATTCCACAGTTAAATTCCTTATTTGTTCCAGCCCCAAGGTATGAAACAGAAGTAATGGTGGTATTATCTCTTCCTATATCTCTAATAGAATATTCCAAGCACTTGCTATCGAATAAAAATTTGCTTGTTGAGTATGTTCTGTAGTGCTGTTGCATTTGACCATCCTGATTAGAATAAAAACTAACTAACCAATGATGCTTTATTTTATTTACCACGAATCACCTCTCCACAAACAACTTCAACATTCCTCACTGACATTAAATATTCAGCACGTTTATTGCATTCCGATTGTGTGTATATATCTTCCGTTACAGGTACAGCAGAACCCTGTATTAGCATGAGTAATACATATCCGATTATTTGCATTAATTGTTACTCTGAATTTTAGGTATAAAAAACCCTGCTAGTGCAGGGTGCGGATGTCATTTGTTTTTTACAGAACAGGTACATTCAGGCGGTGGTAACTTTTCAATACTATGTTTTTCACTATTAATTTCTTTTAATGATTTTGTTTCATTCCACTCATTTTTTAGTAGAATTTTAAAATTCTCGGCACAACATTGTATAGCATTGATTATTTCATCATGTATTTCACTGGTTATTCCTATTCTTTCATTTAACCTATCATTTATGTATTCTAAGTGGGACCTAATGGCATCTGAAACCACTTCATTATTTCCATCCCTAGAAAATGGAAGCGCCATTTTTAAATATAAATATAGTTCGCTATGCCTAAATAAACTTTTTTTAAAAGAATCTCTATATTTTTCAATGAAATCTTCCTCCTTAGTGAATTTGGCTAACTTATATCCAATTATAAAATCACAGTTAGATAAAAAAACAGATGATTTATTTCTGATGTCATTAATCCATTCCTGCCGCATCGGAGCTATATTATTTGTTATCATTTGTTGGTGAATAGATTTCTTATCGTTCGCAATTTTTTTATTATCAATTAAGAATCTTATACTAGCTCCAATAGCGCCACCAATTAAACCTACAGCAGTTAACGCAATACCAACTGCGACAGCATTATCTTTTAAAAATAACAAAGCATTATCCATGATATTCCTCCTTATTTAAAGCAAGAATCATACTCACATCCATGTGACTAATCCACTGTCAAAATTCCTCCTTATTTAAAGCAAGAATCATACTCACATCCATGTGACTAATCCACTGTCAAAATTCCTCCTTAGTCTACTTTGCGAAACTCAATAACCCACACCCACGGATTAGAGGACCAACTTCCATCTCCGTAAATATCTATCCATGCATCAGCGAATTTATCGTATGGTGTGAATGTCTCGCCGCCACTGTCTGGGTCACTATAAGTAGGTCGCCACCCAGTAAGCTCAAATCCTTCAGCGCGTGCATCATCTTGTGATATCTCCTGAATCTGCTGAACCCAAACATCAGTAATTTTAATTCTCCCTTTGATATTACAGTCCTTGTCTGTAATGTTAATGATGTCGCCAGTTTCACCATACGGACAATCAACATCAACAAATCTATGTCGCCATGCTGCACATACTTGCTCTGATAGTGTGTAACCTTCTTGCCATGCACCAAGTTTGCGTAACTCCTCCTCGGTTACTTTTGGTTGTGACTCAATCGGTCTACGTGTCTGCGTTTTTCTTCCATCCATGACAGCCGCTAACATTGCATCGTTAAACTTGATTCTGTCTTTCATATTCATTCCACCTTATTAGCTGAAAATACTGGGTCAAACTCACGCTCAACTTCAAACGTGCCAAGATATTGGTCGTCAATCCATAACATGAATAACAACGGCCATTTATCTTCACACCCGTCACAGTTATCGTGATAATATTCTGCACATGCTTCAATGCATGAATCGAGGTCATCATCAGCACTGAAATTATAATCATCTGGTAATTCATAGAGGTTATCTTCACTAATTCCTGATGGGTCTTCGCCTTTACCGCCTGCTATATAAAACTGAACTATTGCCATTATTCATTCCTCTTCATTGCATCCCTGCGAGTTAAATTAATCCAACTGGATAGCGCCTTCTTCTGGATATTCAGTGCAGTAAAAAACAGGCTTTGACTTATCGAAACAGCCTAAATTATGTTCATCATCTAGCGTGTATTCCGCTTCGTCATCAATATCTAAGCCATGCAGTTCTACTTTTAAGCCAGCAAAATCAGCCATGGCAATTATTTGCTTTGTTGTTAATGTAATAGTCATATCTATCTCCTGTTTGCATTCCTGCGAGTTAGTCACTATATTTTGACTTCACACTTAAGGTTTCTATTTCCTCTTCACTGCATCCCTGAGAGTTAAATTAAAAGATAATTAAAGCTGTCGCTAAAAATGCACCTTTAACATCTTTATTTGATGGATAGTAATATACTGAATAGCCATCACGAGGAACTGCCTTGTAATAACAAACATCAATGCGATCGCAATTAACCCATTCCGATTTATCGCTTTCACAAATAATATTTTCTTTAATTGCAGCGTCGATAACTTGCTCTTTGGTTTGGCTGCCTCGCATCATCAAAATAGTTTCGTCATTAGAATTTAGTAAATCTACGGTTTGCTTTTTCATATCTATCTCCTGTTTGCATCCTTGCACTGAGTTCCTGTAATTAAACGTATGGCTTAATATCAAATTGCTTGAACCATTCTTTTATTTCTTCGTATTCATCATCGCTAATTTCATTTTCTTCTAGCCATTCTTCAAATGAATCCCTGGCGGCATCTTTAGTTAAGTAATAAATGAAATTTTGCAATTTGTTTGGTGTTTTCATGGTTATATCCTTTGGTTAAATGGGTAGTGGTTAGGCGTTACTCACAAACTGCCCGGCTTCATTACGCTTACGTTCGGTGTAACACTTAGGTGTCTCTCTTGATTGAGAACGCTTTTCCAACCACTCATCAACTTCTTCAGCTTCCCAAGCAACACAGCGCACAGATAAGTACATACGCTTTGGAAAATCGCCTTTCTTCTCTAAGGTGCGAATAGTTGAGCGAGAAAGCCCTGTTTTTTTTAAAACATCAGGCATACGAATAGGTTTGATAGGTAATTTAATATTCATATTTAAACTCCTGCGGAGCGATACAGCTCCGCATTAAATAGGATCACTGGTATTCAGGGCGCATATCATTAAGTGTGATAGAGAAAGACTCGTATAACTCATCACCGAGTTTTCTTTTGCTTGATTTAAGTAGCTTGTCTACTTTTTCAAATGCTTCGGTAGCTTCAGGTGAGCCAGATTCAGGAAGTGAGTTAATAGAAGCTTCTAGGGCATTACGTGCATCAATACGGTGGTATGCCTGTACTGCTTTATTTTTTAATTCAGTAAACAGGTTGATCCCCATATCATTTTTTAAGTTCTCAATTTCTGCGCGAATATTTTTAGCTTCTTCGACAGTTTGAACATCATCAATAGCTAATCTAAATGCATCAGCATCGAACTTAGGTATAAACTCGCCTTGAGCTTCTTTTATCGGTTCTTCATTGATTGGCTGTTGTTGAGTTGTGATTTCATCAATGCTTACACGTTCTTTCGGTGGGGTAATGTCTTTAATCTGGCGATCTTCAAGTTCTTCTGGCGTATACACACCAAGGATAACTTCAGGACAATAAAGACGGGCCCAATATTTTACAGCGAGATACGCGATTTGTTGCTTAGGCATTGTTTTCCAAAGTGGTGAGTTTCTCGTCTGTACATCAGCAAGGTAAACAGGCTCACCCCATGTAATTTCTTCTTCACCTCTTAAAATTGCACCGACTTCAATAAATAAACCCGATTCATCACGTTTATCTTTCATGCCTACAATCTTTTCCCAGTCGCCACCGTATTTGTAATGGAATCGACCTACAACAGCATTTGAACTGGTAATAACTGCATTTACTAATTGGGCCTCATAACCAAGCACACCATTGATGACATGAGTTTTTTGACCGACAACGAAAGGATCCATTCCCCAACGTGCGGACTGCATTGTGATAGCAAGACAATCAGATGGTTTACCTTGCAGATGCCTTGGCACCGTTGCTGTACCTGATGCCATTAGCTCAGCAAATTTGACAATACGGTCTAATGATTCAGGATTAAAAAGTAATGATGTATTATTCATTACTGATTGATTTCTTTCGAGAGTTGCTACTTCTGACATAATATTTACTCCAAACGTGCGCCTGATTGTTCAAGCGCAGTTTTATTAAGCGACTTCGCTTTGCAGTTCTTCTAATTTTCTCTGCTCAAAGTCAGTGATACCGATAGTGAGAGTAGTGGTGATAGGCGCTGGCCAATATCCTGTATCCATAGCTTCACGGATATCACGCAGTGTCTTTTTGTACTCAGCGCGACCCAGTTCAAGTAACTCAGGAGAGGCTTCAACGATAGCAACCCAGTGGTAATGCTCGTCTTTGTTAACGAATATCCAGAAGAACTGATCCAGCATTGCCACATCACAATACATAGCTGCACTGATGTGATAATCGCGATTAATGATTTCTCTGCGGATCATGGCTTCAATGGCATCTTGTTTAAATCGACCAAGTGCTACTGATTTGAGGTCAAAACCTAATCGGTTATTTTCTGTTTGAATTTCGATATCAGGACGAACACGAATTTCAAGGCCGGTATCTTCATCAATGCCGTAGTAGCTCACTTCTGATACGCGGTTAGGGTGGTTTAATAAACTGGATGCTTCTTTGTGGTTCATAACAGCGTTACGCATGTTATTTGCCATTTCATAGTCAACGGTTTGAACGTGAATTTTTGAATCGTCACTAAGCCATTGGCTAATGATTTCATCCTCAAATACAGCATCAGGGTTAACTTCTTTAATGACCTGCATGAGATCATCTTTTTTGACGGGTTTTCTAAGTGGCTCAGGTTTATTTGTTTCTGCTAAATATAATTCAGGATTGATGCCGCTTATCTGCTCAAGTAATGCGTCTGTATTACCTGAGGTTTTCAATGGTGTTGGCAAAGTATCGTTATAGGCTTTGATACAGGCTTTCATTGCGGCACCTGTGAATTTTCCATCTTCAGGGATGGTTTTAAATTCATCGGGCAACTGCATGTATATCTGACCTAGCTCTTCGGCTTTTCCGCTGGTGGAAAGTTGCGGTGTCAGAGTGGCATTATGTTCTTCAATAATTGCTTTTAACTCATCTTGTGAGAGCTTTTTAGGCAACTTATTGTTGTATTCGTCAATCCATGACTTCATTGTTTCCGTTGTTGTAAAGGCACCTTTTGGAATAATTGGCTTAACACTGAATTCAGCATCAAACTTTTCAGGTTCCATTGTTAACGTGTGGAATGCGCTACCTAAGTCGAAACAACGCTTATTTTCACGCTCAATAACTTTTGTTACATGGCGTAACTCGTAATACATCAAACTAATACGGGCATCTTTTAACATCGAACTACTGATACCGTTTGAACTGTGATACACCTCGTTAGGAATATCGGGATAACGACCAGGTTCAAAATAAGCAGGTTGGTCATTTTCTTCCTGTGGAATATCTTCCGTCTCCTTGTGTTGACCGTTTTGGTTATCTTTGCTGGCGTGAAAAATCGCCTCTTCCTGAGGTACTTCTTTTTTTTCTACCTCAATTGAGGCGGTTTTTGGGTTTATTAATGAGTTAAAGTGATTAACTCTATGACGAACGCTACGCATATCAGGGTTATCAATAAATGACATAATAGCGTTAATGATTTGTTCTTCGCTTAATTCACTGCTGATATTAGGAACCAATGAAAGTGCAAGTAGCGTGATATTAATAAAGTGGTCATATTGCTTAAACTCTTCTTTTTCAATATCACCATTGATATGAGCTGTTAGCGCATCTACTTGTTCGCTATCAGTAATATCTTGGTTAAGTAAAAGAGCTTTTGCAATCAACACATTTAAGTGCTTAGTGTCTGACATTTTGTTTACCTACTAATTGTTCTGTTTGTAATGCGAGCTTTCTTACATAAGCCCACTCAATACCGGCTTTAAAATTGTCAAATGACTGTGACTCATTTAAGCCAGATAAGGTAAATACATGCTTACCGTCTTTGATATAAAAGATCATGACTAATCACCAAATTGGTTATGTCTGAGCGCATTAAAAAATCAGTCTCTTTTATCCATATTGTTAAAGAGCAAATTAACCGTATTGGTTAACTTATGCTTTTAATCATAACCATAAATTAACCATTGTCAACCATGAAAAACAAATAAATAACCAATGTGGTTATGTTTATTTTTATCACTATGAAATTTAATGATTTATTAAGAGTAAAAAGAAGCCAGTATATGACTTCTTTTTAATGGAAAGGGTTAGTCGTGGGAGATAGGCTGGTTTTTATTAATGATAAATTCAATGAAGTTTTCAATAGCAGCTTGTTCGCTGGTGGGAAGTTTTGAATAGGCTCTTCTATCATAGTTAATAGTGCCTTTATCATTTTTAGGGATCAGTAGTTCATAGGCTTGGCGACCCATTGCTTTTGCAATAGCATCAATGCTTTCAGCGGTGGCGCTGGCTTCACAATTAATAATGCGGTTAACCGTTGATTGTGCAAGACCTGAATCAACAGAGAGCTTAACTCTTGATTTTATTCCATCGTTTAACATAAATGTTGTGATGTTATCTGAGAGTATCTTGCCAATTTCAGTCGGAATATATTCTTCTTTTTCTGACTCTGCATGACCTTCTTTTAAATGGTCTACATCCATCCAATATTTGCTAATTCTAGTCACATATTCAATTTTACGTGACATTGGATCGGTGAGTTCACGATGACTTTTTAAATCTTTTGGTGATAGGTAACGGGAGATCATACTTGGCGCTACGCCTAACGCATCAGCAAGTAATTTTTGTTTGCCGTTGTAGTAGCGTTCAATAATATAAATCAGGTTATCTTTTCTAATTTCAGCAATGCTTTTCATTTCTCCAAGTCCTTTGGTGTCTATTCTTTATACAAATTTGATTAAGTTATGGTGTATTAAACAAACAAATAACCCTTTTGGTAAAGTACCTAAACGGTTACTATTATTAATTGGTTAATCAAATTGGTGAAATTATGGAAGTTTTCGACTTTAAAAAATTTTGGAATGGCTTAACGATTAAGCAAAGAGAAGCATTCTCTCAAAGAACGGGGTATAGCCAACTGTATCTATCACATCAGCTACGCTATGCAAAACGCAAGCCTTCATTAAGTAAACTCAATAAGTTATATGATGTTTGTGTTGAGTTCGGTGCAGATACAACCAGAGGGCAATTAATCAATTTCTTTATTCGATAATAATTCAAAGGATGTTTATAGATAAGGATCACTTCGGTGGTCCTTAATTTTTTATTAATAACCAATAAATCTTTTTAGGTTGATCTATTTTAAAATAATGGATAGTATTTGCACATACACATAATTAAATGAGGTTGAAATGGAGATTATTAGTCGAAAAGAAGCTGCGTCAAAAGGGCTTGGGAAATTTTTCACAGGTAAAAAATGCAAGAACGGTCATGTTGCTGAACGTTACGTTTGTAACGGTGTTTGCGTTACATGTAATTATGAAAACTCAATTGGGTATAGAACAGCATTAAAACAATTGATTGAAAGCGCCCGTTGCTAGGGGGTGTCAAATGGCTAGTAGCTGGATTAAAGTTGAAGTTATAACACCAGATAAACCAGAGATTTATCAAATAGCAGAGATATTAAACATAGACCCTGATGCTGTGTTAGGAAAGCTAATTAGAGTTTGGTCTTGGGCTGATTTACAAACCTTAGATGGTAACGCAGGAAGCGTTACAAAAAGCGTAATAGATAGGATCACTTTCATTTCCGGCTTTGCTGATGCACTGATAACCGTGGGTTGGATGAAAAATGATAATGGTAAGTTAGTCTTACCTAATTTTGATAGGCATAACGGAGAATCATCGAAAAAACGGGCACTTACTAATAGGAGGGTGGCAGAGCACCGAGAAAAAAAGAAAAAGAAAGTAACGCAATCACCGTTACAAAAACCGTTACCAGAGGAAGAGGAAGAGGAAGAAGTTTATAAAGATCCTCTCTCTAAGGGGAACGATGAAAATTATCAGCCAAACCATAATGCGAATAACGCTATTTTGAATAACCGAGTTCCATCGGGAGGATTTGGCGTAGCTGAAAAATTTGTCATGTTTCATGGATGGGAGCCAGATGAGGACTTTACGAAAAAGGCAGCGTACTGGGGGGTAAGACTGATTACGCCAATGAAACCGCATGAGTTAGCAGAATTCGTTACGTACTGGAGTTCAGAGGGAAAAGCTAAAACACATGAACAATGGGAAATGGCATTAGCAAAAAGTATTAAATTTCAACGCTCAAAAAATAACGAGGTGAGAAGTGGGACAAGTCAGAGCAATAAAACCAGTAACCAATTCGCTGGAAAATCAAAACCAATGCAAGAATTCTTACAG
The DNA here is from genome assembly GCF_023701425.1 of Proteus sp. FZP2095. Classification (NCBI taxonomy): domain Bacteria; kingdom Pseudomonadati; phylum Pseudomonadota; class Gammaproteobacteria; order Enterobacterales; family Morganellaceae; genus Proteus; species Proteus sp. FZP2095. The sequence goes on along the minus strand of NZ_JAMQBJ010000001.1, from coordinate 1,215,493 downwards.
CACGTCAACGATAAATACGGACCCGATGCTGTTACCGCTTTGGTGGAAAATGATCGAGCTGTATGGGGACAAGTGGAGCAAGAAGAACGGGACGGAACCATCATTGATGTGGAAACGAGCACTCAGCGGATTGAATAGCGATCAATTCGATTTGATATTTAAATTCTGCATTGAGCGTTGTAGCAATGGTAATCCGTGGCCACCAGAGTTATCTGATGTTATTTCAATGCTTTCTGACAAGTTGGTAGATGCGAATGCTTTTGGAATTCCATTTGATGAAATGCTGAGAGATTTCAATAAATACCTAGCCAGACGATGTAATTACTATAGTGCTGAGATGTACCCCTTTAGGCATCCGGTGCAGTATTGGATCTTCACTGACCTTAGGCAAAAGGTATATGACCTTAGGCTGACAGAAGCGGAGGTTGAGAAGAGTTTAAATAAAATGATCCGTATGTGGTCTGAGCGAGTACAACGAGGAGAGGTAATACCTAAACCCACGTTAAGACTTGAAGATAAAACCAGACCGAGACCTGCATGGATGGATTTATTAGAAAATGCTGATAAACGTAAACATAAATCGGCATAAGGTTTATTGGATATTAAAATCATTAGCGTAATAAACACTAGTGAGTTTTATTTGTTGTAGGTATGCGATTGGGTGACTGAGTTGTGAAAACAGCGTATAGGCGATTTGAGAGCGTTTTAAGTGGGTATGAGTTTAATTAAAAACTCTGTTTTTTTATACTTGAAAACATAACCAAATTGGATATATTAACCATAGTGATTAATCTCTTAAGGGTTATCGTATATGAAATTTATGCAGGATTTTGTTGTTGAAATATTACATGACAAGAAAAAACCGTTATCAGTTAACGAAATAACCGAGATTGCCTCAGAGCTTGATGGTAAGAAAAATCGCTCAACGACCAATTATGCGTTGATCAAGTTGATTGAATGCGCCGTTGTTGAGCGCAGAGCGGTAGTCGGCATTGGTTATGTATACACTCTAGCGCCTGATTACATGGAGCGTCTACGTGATTTAGATATCAAAAAAGAAGCCTCTCTAATGACCAAGAAACCAGCAAAACCTACGGATAAGCATGTTATCTGTCAGAAAGGTTCACTAACCTACGTCAGAAAGAGCATACCGCCATTACAGCATGGAAAGATTGCTGATATTCATAACCGTATGAACGCAATGCTGGTGGCGGTACGTGCATGAAACAGCAAATTTATTATATCAATCCCGTATCAAAACCTCGTATGACACAGCGTGACGTATGGAAGAAAAGACCGGTTGTCGTTAAGTACCACGCTTTTTGTGATGAGATGAGAGCTAGCCGTTTTACGCTACCTGAAAGCGGTGCTCACCTAACGTTTGTTATCCCTATGCCTAAATCATGGAGCAAGAAAAAACGCATTGAGATGAATGGTAAACCCCACCAGCAACGTCCTGATGTTGATAACCTGATTAAAGCCGTTATGGACGCCATCTTTGATGAAGATTGCCGAGTGTGGAATATCAGCGCGTCAAAGCTTTGGGGAGAACAGGGAAAAATAGGGGTAACGTTACCTGAAAATACAGAAAATCATGAACTTATTACCATGCGTTAAGTTCGTGACTGAGTTAATTAATCGTTGAATGAGTTTGGGAAGAAATTATGAGCCAAGAAATTGATGCTATTAGGCTTATTCAATAACTCAAATAACTGTGACATGTCACGAAAGAGGATTTTTAAGATGGATGAACATCAAAGTGAATGGGAAGAATTTGACGAAAAAATCAAAGAGCACTGCAAGTTTCTTTACGGTAATGAGTGGCAAGTTTCTTATATCACTAATGATTGGCGTCATTATTACAACCTAGGGTATCGAGCTGAGCATATTGGTGAGGTTTTCGAAGATGTCAGAAGATGCATGTAGGATACGTGCCAATGCCAGAGGGTAAATGATGAAAGTTAAAACTTCAAAACTAAAAGGATTAGCACTTGATTGGGCGGTAGGTAAAGCCGTTGGCGTTGATGTTCGTATTTATAAAGAGTTTATTGTTGATGCTAATAACTGTGTATATAGCCCATCTAGCGACTGGTTAAAGTGTGGTGAGTTTATAAATAACTACTGGATTGATTTAATGTTTGAGGAAGTTGATGGGGTTAATTATTGCTATGCATCACCGCCACATTTAATGGGTGATTACGCCACTGCTAATACTGCTCAAGAAGCTATTTGCCGAGCGGTTGTTATGCTTGAGATAGGTAACGAAGTTGAGATACCCGAGGAGCTAGCAAATGGCTAAATCACCTGCTGAACGCAAGGCACTACAACGTAAGCGCCAAAAGGAACTTGGCGTAACGAAGATTGAATTGCTGGTGGATATTCAAGAGCTGGAGATGTTACAGCGTAATTGTGTTCTGCGTATGCCTGGTCGTGAGCCGTATGATGTTGTTGAATACTTGCAGATGCTTATTCGTAAAGATGATGCAGAGTATAAGCGACAAGCTGAGGAGCTATCTAAGCGTAAATGTGAGCGTTGTGGTGAGCAGTTACCCGTTCAGCAATGCTGTTTATCAGGTGATGCTAAATGTTGGGTAACAAAGGGCTGGCGTGAAATGATGTTAGTATAATAAAGGCATCAGATGACAAAATAATCATCTGATGCCTTTAATTTTATAATTTAATTTCTATTGATAAATTTATTTTTTATAACAACAAGTTTATTTATTAAAATACCAAAGCATAAAGGTAAAAATATACCAAATGAAGCATATAAAAGGAAATATTTATTATTTGAGTAGTGGCTTAATGCCCCTGCATTTTTTATTTCATACATACCTAGGTAATAAAAAATAACATCTGCAATTAGGAAAGAAAATAAGTGATAGCTCATGATTGAACGGCTATACTTTCCTATTAAAAAGATTAAATTGATCTTATCAAAAAATTCTGACATTATATTTGATATATTAAATATAATGTAAATGCAAAGAATAGAAACGACTAGATGTATCAAAAATCCCATGGAGTACCCACTCCAAGCAATACCCATTCCTTTTATTTCCCCATTGTTACTTATTGCTATTAATATAAGGAAAGATACAATAATTCCTATTAATGATTTTGAGGAAATTAGTTTATTTTTGAAAACATAACCAATAGTGTAGTACATCAATCCAACACAAACTTGTATCGTTAAATTTAATGATTGAATTTTATTTGAGTGATATTCTGGTGATAAATACTGAATGGCAATAAATCCTATTGTCAATGAAATTAAAAGTAATAGTAATTTATTTTTAATTAAGAATAAAACTGGTGCTATTATTGATATAATCATATAAGAAAAAAGAAACCAAGCAACTAAAAAGAATGTATTATTATGGAAGTTTTTTTCTATAGTAAATATCACAGTATCAAAAATACCACTTTCTAAATAAATTTTACTAACGGAAATGCCGTATAGTTTATTCATTATAATAACTAATACTGATATTATTATATATGTAACTACTATGTACCCACCATGTTTTTTTATATTTCTAAAAACTAATGATGAGTAATTTCTATTTTTATATAATAATCCACCAAGTAAGAAAAAAAGAGGCATGTGGAATGCGTAAGGTGAAAATAGGCTAAATAGCTTTATAGGATAGTGTCCTATGACAACAAAGATTATACCTATAGCTTGTATATATCTAATCGACAATGATTGTTTTTCTGTTAGTTCCATGGAATATTATTGTAATGATTAATAGATCCACCAATCATGCCATATACTAATTGTTAGTTCTATTTGTATAATTATTTTTAATGATACATGGAAAACCTTATTTGAATTGATTGTTTTGTTTGCGGTAGCCATAATAACCAAAGAGGTGATGATTATGACTATCAAAAGACCAAGAAAGAAACCTGCACGACAGCCAACGCCTATCAACGACAAGATGGAACGTTTCTGTCAGGAGTATATCAAATCCCCCGATAATCAAACTGATGCTGCAATCTCTGCTGGATATGCATCTGGCAGTGCTTGCAAACGCGCATCACAGCTAATGGCTGATCCCCGTATTCAAGAGCGTATCGCACAACTGATGCAACAGCGCAATAAGCGCACCAAGATGAGTGCTGACAATGTACTCAGGCGTTTGGTCGATATGCTTGATGCGGATATTGCTGATATTCTTAATGAGAAAGGTGATATTAAACCAATATCTGAATGGTCACCTATCTGGCGTAAAAGTGTTGCTGCATTCGATATCATCGATATTAACGGTGATACACGCATTAAAAAAGTGAAGTTGCTGGATAAAATCAAGGTGCTTGAGTTGATTGGTAAGCACGTTGATATCAATGCCTTTAGAGACAGAGTACAAGTCGATGTAAACGTATCATTGGCTGATAAGTTGGCATCTGCTCGTAAACGTGCTCAGCAAGGGAGTGTTGAGTAATGTCAGAAGCTTTGCAGAAGTCACCAGAAGAACAACTCATAGAAGATATCGCATCATTTACGCATGATCCATTAGGCTATGCGTATTACGCATTTCCGTGGGGTGAAGCTGGTGGAGAGCTTGAAGAATACAATGGCCCTCGTCAGTGGCAAGCCGAAGCATTAAATGAAATCGGTGAACATCTACGCAATCCAAAGACACGCCACCAGCCATTATTACTTGCTCGTGCTTCTGGTCATGGTATCGGAAAATCTGCATTTATTTCAATGATCATCAAGTGGGGTATGGATACCTGCGAAGATTGTAAGGTAGTCGTCACGGCTAACACCGAAAATCAGCTACGTACTAAAACGTGGCCAGAAATAGCGAAGTGGCAACGCCTATCACTAACTAATAATTGGTTTACTTGCACTAAGACAGCTATCTACTCAAACGATCCTAATCATGCTAATGCTTGGCGTGCTGATGCGGTACCGTGGTCAGAGAACAATACAGAGGCATTTGCAGGGCTTCACAACAAAGGCAAGCGTATTATCCTCGTGTTTGATGAAGCGTCTAATATTGCCGATCTGGTATGGGAAGTGGCAGAAGGGGCGTTAACGGATGAAGGTACTGAAATCATTTGGATTGCATTTGGTAACCCAACCCGTAACACAGGGCGTTTTCGTGAGTGCTTTCGTAAGTTTAAACATCGTTGGAACACCAAGCAGATTGATAGCCGTACCGTTGAAGGTAGCAACAAAGAGCAGATTAAAAACTGGGAAGAGGACTACGGCGAAGATAGTGACTTCTTTAAAGTCCGTGTTCGTGGTGTGTTCCCGTCAGCATCAGAACTACAGTTTATTCCAACAGGCTTAACGGATGAAGCCATGAAGCGTATTGTTACACAGGCAGAAGTTGCTCATGCGCCCGTAATTATTGGTGTTGACCCTGCCTATTCTGGTATTGATGATGCGGTGATTTATCTACGCCAAGGTTTATTCAGTAAGTGCTTGTGGACTGGCTTTAAAACAACTGACGATGTTGTTATGGCAAAGCGTATTGCTGACTTTGAAGATCAATACAAGGCTGATGCTGTTCATATCGACTTTGGATATGGTACCGGCATTCACTCAATTGGAACAAGTTGGGGGCGCGTGTGGCGTTTAGTCAAGTTTGGTGGTGCATCAACAGATCCACAAATGCTGAACAAACGTGGTGAAATGTATAGTAGTGCTAAAACATGGTTAAAAATAGGCGGTGCACTTGATGATCAAGAAACCGCAGATGATTTGTCATGTGCTGAATACAAAGTTCGTGTTATTGATAGCAAGATTGTACTAGAAGATAAAACAGAAATTAAAAAACGTCTTGGTCGTTCACCAGGTAAAGGTGATGCGTTCGTACTGACATTCGCCTATCCAGTCACCAAAATAGATAGAAATTATTCCTCACCTCATTCTGGCGTTAATGTCAGCAATTCAGATTACGATCCATTCGCATAAAAAAAGCCCTCTGGAGTAGAGGGCAAACAGTCCTAAGGTAAAGCACGCTGTCGTGGTAACAATACAGATAAAAAATGCAGTGGCATTGCATAACCAAAATGGTAGTTATAATTTTCAATATTGTCAAATAACATGTATTATTAATTTAATATGCAATATTGGTTAATTTAATCTATGGGTGAATTATGTGCGGATTAGGCTCAACTCCAAAAATTACTACTCCTCCACCAGTTCAGGCAGCACCTCAAGAACAAGATGCGGCAGTAACGGGTAGTCGTGATGATGAAATGCGTCGTCGCCGTGCAGCCGCAGGTCGTAAGTCTACGTTACTAACAGGTGCGCAGGGTGCGACAAGTTCAGCATCCACCAGCGGTAAAACCTTACTTGGTCAATAAGGGGTGACTATGTCAACGCCATTGAAACAACAGCTACTGCAACAACTTAATCAGTTGGAAACAGAGCGTAGCTCATTTGAACCGCATTGGCGTGAATTGTCAGATTTCACTCGTCCGCGTAGTACGCGCTTTACTGCATCTGATGTTAATCGAGGTGATCGCCGTAATAGTAAGATCATTGACCCTACGGCGTCTTTGGCTTCATCGGTGCTTTCCAGTGGCATGATGTCAGGTATTACAAGTCCTGCTCGTCCTTGGTTTCGTTTAGCAACACCTGATCCTGATTTAATGGATTATGGCCCTGTAAAACTTTGGCTAGAAACCACAGAACAACGCATGAACGAAGTGTTCAATCGTTCTAACCTCTATCAGTCATTACCGTTGATGTATGGTGATTTAGGTACTTTCGGCACGGCTGCAATGGCCGTTGTTGAAGACAGCCAGCGTATTATTCGCACTGTTCATTTCCCCCTTGGCAGTTATTACATTGCGAATAGCCCAAGCCTAAGTGTTGATGTTTGCTATCGCAAATTTACGATGACCGTTCGCCAGTTGGTGATGGAGTTCGGGACTGATAGTGTCAGCGATACTGTTAAATCAATGTGGAATTCAAGCCAGTACAGCCAATGGGTTGAAGTGGTTCATGCTGTATACCCAAACCTTGAACGACAAACAGGAAAGTTAGAGGCGAAGCATAAGCCTTTTAAATCCGTTTATCTTGAAGTGGCGGGTGATAACGAGAAAGTGTTACGTGAATCTGGCTATGATGAATTTCCTATCATGGCGCCACGTTGGGAAGTGAATGGTGAAGATGTTTACGGTTCATCTTGCCCTGGTATGTTGGCGTTAGGTGGTACTAAAGCGCTTCAATTAATGCAAAAACGTAAAGCGCAGATGATTGATAAGCTGACCAATCCACCTTTACAAGTGCCAGCCTCATTAAAAAACCAACGGGTAAATACCATACCCGGAGGCATTAACTATCTTGATGAGGCAAATCCTACTAATAAAATTCAAACGATTTTTGATGTTCAACCAGTAGCATTGAAAGCACTACTTGAAGATGTTCAAGATACCCGTCAACTGATTGATACCGCTTACTTTGTCGATTTATTCCGCATGATGCAAATGGTGAATACGCGCTCTATGCCGATTGAAGCTGTTGTTGAGATGCGAGAAGAGAAGCTATTGCTATTAGGGCCTGTTCTCCAGCGCCTTGATTCTGAGTTACTCGACAAACTGATTAATCGCACTTTCTCAATCTTGGTAAACAAAAATTTACTTCCCATTGCGCCTGATGAAATGCAGGGAATGGACCTAAAGGTTGAGTACATTTCTGTAATGGCTCAGGCACAAAAATCGATTGGCGTTGGCAGTATCGAACGCTTTGCTGGCTTTGTTGGCAATCTGGCAAGAGTTAAGCCAGAAGCTCTCGATAAGCTTAACGCTGATGATGCTATTGATAATTATGCGTCTGCTATTGGTGTTTCTCCAACTATCGTTGCAACCAATGAGCAAGTGCAAGCCATACGTCAACAACGACAAGCACAGCAACAACAAATGGCACAGATGCAAATGGCGCAGTCCGCTATTGATGGTGCTAAAACGCTCAGTGATACCAATCTTGATAACGATAGTGCCTTGTCCGCTATGGCTGGTGGAGGTGCTCAATGACACATCCATTCGATGCGTATGAAGACGAGAAGATTGCTCGCACTGAATACGATATTCAACAAAAAAATAAGCAAGAGAAAGAAGAACAACAGCTAAAAGAGGTTATGTCCACAGAAGCTGGGCGTGCTGTTATTTGGCGTTTAATTTCTGACTCTGGCGTATTTCGTAGCTCTTTTTCTAATGATCCCTATGCAATGGCATTTAGAGAGGGCGAGCGTAACTATGGGTTAAAAGTTTTCAATCAATTACACCAAGTTTGCCCTGAGCTTTATGCGCAAATGGCAAATGAAGCAACTACACCAAGCGTTTAACCAAGATTTAAAGAATGGGAGAAGCAGTCATGAACTTATGGCAGAAATTAATTATGCGTCGTTTGTATAACGAGCAACACAGCGAGGGAGGTGAAGGTGGTGGCGGTACAGCAACGGAACCTACTCAAGAAACATCAGCAACAGATAAAAATGAGCCACCAGCAAACAGTGCTGATCCTAATAAAAGCACTGAAAAAGAGAATGGTGAAGAGCAGGGCAAGCCGGCTGATAAGAAAAATGATGCCAATAAATCAGATGTAGGTGCGCCTGAAAAGTATGAATTTAAAGCACCAGAAGAAGGGCAAGAGCTTGATAAAGGTGCATTAGAAGTCTTTGAGCCGATTGCCCGTGAGCTGAATTTAAACAACGAACAAGCGCAAAAACTGGTTGATGTTTATGGCTCTAAAATCATGCCAGCGATTAATAAGCAACTTGCTGAAGGTTGGCAAAAACAGACAGAGCAATGGGCTGAAACTGTTAAAGCAGATAAAGAGCTTGGTTCCGCTGAATCTATCGGTGCGGCACAAAAAGCAATGGATAAGTTCGGTTCACCTGAACTGAAACAGTATTTAGAAGAGTCAGGACTAGGTAATCATCCTGAGCTTATTCGTATCTTTGCCGGTGTTGGCAAAGCGATGTCAGAGGACGGTCTTGTCACTGGCAACAGTAACGGCAGTAAAAGTGCTGCTGATGTTTTATTTGGATAACAAAGAGGAAATAACATGCCTGCTTTAACTCTCGTTGATTGGGCTAAACGACAAGGCCCTGACAGCAAGCAAGCGAAGATTGTCGAATTGCTGAATCAGTCTAATGAAATCCTTGATGATATGGTTTTCGTTGAAGGTAACTTACCAACGGGTCACCGTACAACTGTTCGTACTGGTTTACCATCTGCAACATGGCGCTTGCTTAACTATGGTGTACCACCAAGCAAATCAACCACAGCTCAGGTTACTGATGCGATTGGCATGCTTGAAACCTATTCTGAAGTTGATAAAGACCTTGCTAATTTGAATGGGCAAAAGAATGAATTTCTATTGTCTGAATCAATTGCATTCTTAGAGTCAATGAACCAGCAAATGGCTGAAACGGTTATTTATGGTGATGCGACGGTTCATCCTCAGCGCTTTACAGGTTTAGCTGCACGCTTTAACGATATGAACGCAAAGAATGCGGTCAATATCATTGATGCTGGTGGTACTGGCAGTAACTTAACTTCTGTGTGGTTAGTGGTATGGGGTGAAAATACGGTTCATGGTATTTTCCCTAAAGGTTCTAAAGCAGGTTTAGAACAAAACCATTTAGGTGAAGTAACTTTAGAAGATGAGAACAAGGGTAAATACCAAGGCTTTCGTACTCATTTCCAATGGAAAAATGGTATCTCAGTTCGTGACTGGCGTTATGTTGTCCGTATCGCCAATATTGATTTATCCAAAATTGGTAAAGATCCAGAAAAAGCGGACACACTCGATTTACCTGACTTGTTTATTCAAGCAATTGAGAAGATCCCTAACCTCTCTATGGGGCGTCCTGTTTTTTATTGTAACCAGCAAATTCGTAGCTGGATGCGTCGCCAAATTAAAAACAGCAAAAACGTCAATATTTCTATGGCAGAAGTTGCCGGTAAGAAAGTTGTTTCATTCGATGAAATTCCTGTTCGCCGTGTTGATGCCATCTTAACGACTGAAGATCAGGTGAAATAAGTTATTGCGGTGTCGTTTAACGGCTCCGCTAACTTTCATTTATTTGGAGATAGTCAAAATGATTTTAGATAAAGAAACGCTTTTTTCACTGGATCAGGCTGTTACTGCATCTGCTGTAAGTAAGCAAATTATCGACTTAACGCCAGTGCATGGTGCATTTCGTGATATCGGTATTGGTGAGCCGTTAGAGCTGTTTGCACAAGTTACTGAACAGGCTAAAGCAGCAGGTGAAGCGACTGTTCAAATTAAGTTAGAAACCGCGACAGACGATAAATTCTCTGATGCTAAATCTATCTTTGAATCTGTGGCAATACCAATTGCTGATTTAAATGCAGGTAAACGCATTGTGGCGAAAGTGCCTCAAGGTGTTCTGAAGTATTTGCGTCTGCAATATGTTGTTGCAGAAGGGCCATTAACGGCGGGTAAGTTCACTGCGGGCATTAACCTAACAGTTGATGCTCATCCTATTTACGATGCTGTAACTCAATAAGGTGTGACATGTCACGATATAAGGTTTTAAAAAAATCATTTATCGCTGGGCGTCTACTTGAAATCGGTGAAGAGGTTGAGTACGACGGTATAGCTGGCGATAACTTAGCGTTAATTGGTGGCGCTGATGCTCGACTTAATACTCATAGTGTGGCTGATGGGGCTGGTGATAATACTGGTGAAGGCGTAAGTAATATTGCTGTTAGCGGTTCAGGTGTGGCTATTGACTCAAGCCTAGATGCGCTTCGTGAGCAATATACCCAGCTATTTGGTAAAGCACCTCATCACAATATGGGCGCAGATAAAATGCGCACCGCAATAGATGAAAAGCGGAAAGAACTTGGGGTTTAACCCCCGATGATAAAGGGGGCGGAAGCCCCTTTTTTATTTTCTACTTTAGCCGAGAGATATCCAATGAAACTAATCAATCTAAAAACCAGCACAGAAACTTATGAAAATGCCAAAGGTGAAAAAGAAACTCGTGAAGAATATCCATATGGGCTACGTATTTCACTTGAAAACGACACAATAGAAAAATTAGGTGTTTCTATTCCTGATGTTGGTGAAAGTATTGAGTTGTCTGCTGCTGCCAAAATACTGTCTAAATCCATTAATGAACGTGAAGGGAAAAAGTCAGTATATGTAGAGTTACAAATAACCGATCTGGCTCTAGGTGCAGGCGACACAAAATCAACGGCAGATGTTCTTTTTGATGGGGGGGAGTAATGGCCTCAGAAATTGAAATTTGCAATATTGCATTAAGTCGCATTGGTAATAGTCGTTCAATTAATAGCATGACTGAAGCCAGCAAAGAAGCCGTTCAATGCAACCTTCATTATGCGCAATGCCGTGATAGTGTGCTTGCCGATTTTCCTTGGAACTTTGCGACTAAAAAGGTGGCATTAGCCAATACAAATAATCCACCACCTAATTGGGCGTATGCCTATCGCTATCCCAATGATTGCTTAAAAGCCATTGGTATTGTCGAACCTCATCAAAAGTACCGTAGACCAGATACGGCAATCCATTTTCATGTTGGTTCAGATGAAAACGGTACAGGTCGATTAATTTTTACTGACCACCCTAGTGCATGGCTTGAGTATGTGGCACGTATTACTGATGTCAATATGTTTGATGCGTTATTTAAAGATGCGCTTGCATGGCGTTTAGCGGCTGAATTGGCTCGTCCATTGGCATCAAATGCAGGTATTGGTGGTGAGGCATTACAAATTTACCAAGGTGTTATTAAAAGTGCGGCCGCACATTCATTAAGTGAGTCAGCAGAGCCAACTGATTATATGGATGAATTCACACAAGCGAGGTTGTCATAATGCCATTTAGTCTTATTCAACCTAGTTTTTCAGGCGGTGAAATTGCACCAAGCCTATATGGGCGTGTTGATCTTGCAAAGTATTCAACTGCACTGCGCAAGTGCCATAACTTTATTGTTCGTCAATATGGTGGCGTTGAGAATAGACCAGGCACACGATTTATTGCTGAAACAAAGTATCAAAATAAGAAGTCTCGCCTTATTCCTTTCCAATTCAGCACCGTACAAACCTATGCGTTAGAGTTTGGTGATCGTTATATTCGTGTGTTTAAAGAGGGTGGGCAGGTTCTCTATGCTGATGGTGAACATAAAGGCGAAGTGTTTGAATTAGCGACACCTTATAAAGAAGCTGATTTGTTTGATTTGAAGTATACGCAATCAGCCGATGTTATGACGATTGTTCATACTGATTATCCACCAATGGAGTTACAGCGTTACGATCATGATGATTGGAAGTTAGTCTCCGTTGAAACTAAGAATGGTCCCTTTGAAGATATCAATACCGATAAGGCAATGAAAGTTTATGCCAGTGCAAGCACGGGGCAAATTACGTTAACCTCTACGCATGATATTTTTGGTACCGAGCAAATAGGTAAACAGTTCTATTTAGAACAACGTGATATTGATGCGGTTCCTGTATGGGAGACAGATAAAACAACCAACCTTAATGATCAACGCCGTGCTGACAGTAACTACTATCGTGCTAATAGTGGCGGTAAAACAGGAACACTAAGACCGTCACACACGGAAGGAATGAGCTGGGATGGTTGGGGTGGTGATACAGGGATCCAATGGGAATATCTGCATAGTGGTTTTGGTATCGTAAAAATTGAAACCGTTAGTGAAGATGGAAAAACAGCCACAGGAAAGGTGATCTCTTATATTCCATCCAATGCTGTTGGTGAAGACAACGCCAGCCATAAATGGGCGCGTGCAGTGTGGAATGATGTTGATGGTTATCCAAGCACCGTTGTTTATTATCAACAACGTTTATTCTTTGCCGGCTCTCGTGCTTACCCACAAACGATATGGGCCAGTCGTAGCGGTGACTATAAAGACTTTGGGCGCAACAATCCTATTCAAGATGATGATCGCATTATCTACACGTATGCAGGTCGTCAAGTTAATGAAATTCGCCATTTGATTGATGTCGGTTCGCTGGTGGCATTAACCTCAGGTGGTGAATATCAAATCACAGGCGATCAGAACAAAGTACTTACACCTTCCAGTTTTTCAATGTCATCACAAGGTGCTAACGGTTCAAGTGATTTACCGCCAATCTCTGTTGCGAACATTGCGCTTTACGTACAAGAAAAAGGCAGTGCTGTGCGTGATTTATCGTATTCCTTTGATGTGGATGGGTATCAAGGCACTGACTTAACTATGTTGGCAAATCACCTATTTCAACGTCACCGTATTGTTGATTGGTCATTTACTACGGTTCCGTATTCTATTGCATGGTGCATACGTGACGATGGGTTAATGCTGGCTTTAACCTATTTAAGAGAACAACAAGTTTTTGCATGGGCGCCACAATCGACAGAAGGGAAATTTGAGTCAACGTGTTCGATCAGTGAAGGCAATGAAGACTCAGCTTATTTTATTGTCCAACGTACAGTAAACGGCAAACAGGTTCGATATGTAGAGCGCTTGGCTAGCCGCTTATTTACTAGTACAGAAGATGCTTTCTTTGTCGATTCAGGCTTAAGTTATGACGGTAGAAACACAGATGATGTAAAAACAGCAACCATCACGGGTGGATCAGGTGAGTGGAACTATCAAGAAAACTATCAATTAGTGATTTCAGGCAATCCGGTCTTTATTGCTTCTGATATTGGTAGTGCCGTCAATATTCCTTATTTTGAAGATAATGAACATAAAGAGCTTCGCTGTAAGATTGTTCAATATGTATCTGCAAATCAAGTTGTTATTTCTGCTAATCGCAATATTCCACCAGCATTACAAAATACACCCACTACTGAATGGAGCATTGCCCGCTATCGCTTTGCTGGCTTAAATCATCTTGAAGGTAAGACGGTTAATATTCTTTCTGATGCTAATGTTTCACCGCAGGCTATTGTCACCAATGGTGCAGTAGAGATTGATACGCCATCATCCGTAGTGCATATCGGATTACCTATTACCAGCGAATTAGAAACGCTTGATATCCATATCAATGGGCAAGAAACGTTACTTGATAAGAAGAAGCTTATTAAGGTTGCCAGCTTAATCGTAAATAGTAGTCGGGGTATTTGGGCTGGTACTGAAAAAGAACGGTTATATGAGTATCCTCAACGTCAATTCGAGTTTTACGACAATCCTGTTGATGATGCCACAGGTATTGTTGAAATTAATTTAGATGCAGATTGGAGCAAAAACGGACGTGTCTTTATTAGACAGGTTGATCCATTACCTTTAGCGGTGCTCTCTGTCATTCCGCGTATTGATGCTGGTGGTTTCTAATATGAAAAAACATCATGTACAAATTATTCCTGCTACTCATGAACATATTGTTCGTTTATTGCCACATGTAAGACAATCTGATGTTGATGAGTTCTACGCTATGTCAATGCAAACACCTGAACAGGTATTACGACATGGCTTATCTGTTTCTACTAAAGCCTATGCCGGCATTATTAATGATGAGGTGGTGACTATTTTTGGTGTTGCTTCTGGCTCATTACTTACTGGTTTAGGTGTTCCTTGGTTGGTGGGAACTGACTTATTAGAGCAACACCAGAAAACCTTTCTACGACGCTGTAAACCCATCTTAAAACAGATGTTAGGGCAATACCCAACACTGATGAATTATGTCGATGAACGTAATCATATTGCTAAGGCTTGGCTCCATTGGCTGGGGTTTCAGATTGAAGAAGCAAAGCCAGCAGGTTTACTTCAGTTACCTTTCCATCGTTTTACATTGAGGGCTAAATAATGTGTGAACCAACAACATTAGCGGCTGCAGTGATTGGTACTTCTGCATTGCAAGCATACGGACAATATACCGATGGTAAATTTCAAGCATCAGTGGCAAATCAAAACGCCAAAATTAATGAAGATGCTGCACTTGATGCAATTAATAAAGGCAATGCTCAGGCACAAGAACAGCGTAGACGCACTCGCCAATTAGCCGGTACACAGGCAGCAACAATGTCAGCCAGTGGCATTGATTTAAGTACTGCAGGTGCTTTAGATATTTTGGGTGATACTGCCGCAATGGGTGAGCTTGATGCGTTAACTATGGTTAATAACGCTTCTCGTGAAGCGTATGGCTATCGTATGCAAGCTGAGAATGAGCGCCTTAATGCAAAAATGGCAAGACGCTCAGGCAATATGGGTGCAATGACAACGTTATTAACAGCACCTATTCAAGCCTATGGCGCGTATCAGTTGGCTGGTGGTACATGGAGTCCATTCGGTGGTGGTGGCTCAGGTGCTGCGAAAGCGGGTAAGACATTTGCTAAAGCACCAAAAGGATTTTAATCATGCCAAAGGTTCCTACATACGATAATAGAACGGTTATGCCTGAACAGTTACCAAATAATGGGTTTTCTGTTCAATCATCACCTGATGCTTTTGGCACTGACTTTGGCCGCGTCGGTGAGCAATATATTGGTTTATTTGCAGAAGCAAAACAAAGAGCCAACGTTGCACTGGCGCAAGATGCCGCATTACAGCTACGACAGAAAGCCAACGAACTGATGACAGATCCACAAAATGGATTACTTTCTCAACAAGGTAAAAATGCGATTGGCAAAGCGTCTGAGTATGAGCAGTCATTTCGTGATTATGCTAGTGAAATATCATCAACATTACCTGACGATATTGTTCGACAAAGCTTTATGCAACAAGCGCAAGAAATGGGTGTTCAGTTTGCATCACAAGCGAATCGTCATGAGATGGGGCAAATCAAAGCTTATGAACAAGATCAGTTTCAATCAACGCTAACATTAAATGCAGAGTCTGCCGCATCAATGTACGGTGATAATCAGGCTTATATCTCTGCACATAAACAAGTGTTTCAGCAAATAGAAGAGTTTGGATTATCACACGGTTGGGGTGAAGAGCAGATCCTCGCCAAGAAACAAGAATTCAAAGTAGCGACTGCACGTAAAGCGATTGAAAACCAACTCGGTGCTGATTATATGGGGTTCTTAGAACGAAATGGAGAACCTTCAAGCCTTGGTACTGTAAGTAGAGCACCAACTAATAATGTACCAAATGATGGAGTAAGAGGGGTTAGAAACAACAATCCCGGTAATATTCGGATATCTAGCAATAAATGGGTAGGGCAAACCGGTGATGACGGGGCATTTGCTAAGTTTGCCACACCTGAGCACGGTATTAGAGCATTAGGTAAAAATCTACTTTCTTATGCTCGACAAGGGTTTGTTACACCAGAGCAGATCATTAATCGTTGGGCGCCACCAGAAGATAATAATGATACTCAGGCATACATTGAGTATGTATCTGATTACCTTGGTGTTGCACCTAATCAACCATTAGATTTAACGAATCTCGATACCTTAACGCATTTATCGACAGCGATAATGTATAAAGAGAATGGGCGTAACCGTGTTAATTACACTGATGAGCAGATAGCAACAGGCATACAGTCAGCACTTGGTTTTGTTGAATTGCAAGCGACATCTGAAGCACCAAAACTATTAACTGGATCTGCCGCTTTCGATGCTTTAGATGAAGCTGACCAAGCAAAATATTTACGACAAGCAGAACAGCTACGTAAGCAAAAGCAAGGTGAGTTACAGCAACAATTCGGTACTCGTGTCGCTGACTCTTACGCAGCATGGGAAAGAGGACTTGAAGCACCTAATGCGCCTACTCATGATGAATTAATCTCTGTGTTTGGCTATGACAAAGGTTCTGCTATGTCTGCCGATATGCAAGAAGCTAAGCGTTATGCTGGTTTTATGTCAGCAGCTAAAGAGATGTCTCCACAAGCACAGCAAGCTTTGTTATCACAAATTAGACCTCAAACGGGTGAAGCAAACTACGAAAGCAAAATTCAACGTTGGGAGAAATTTGGTAAGTTCGTTGAAGGCAATATCAAGGAACAAGATAAACAGTTTGCTGCTAACCGATTACAGCTTTCCATTCAAAATAACTTTCCGCTTGATCCTAATGATAAGAATAATCAGCAGGCAGCAGATGATTACTTTGAACAACATATTCAGCAGAGCTTTAATTTACGTGATGATAATAGCTTAAATGCCGTTGCTGAACTTACTGCAAGAACAGGGATTATCCCATCACAAGTTAAGTCTGTATTGAATATGGGGGCAACATCTAAAGATCCTGAAGTTGTTCTTCCTATCGCGAAAATGTATGGGCAGATATTTGATAATAATCCGGCATCAGCAACTGATATTCCATCAAACACAATGGCGTATTACTCAAAAGTATATAGTTTAAGTCGAGCTGGTATGCCTGATGAGAAAGCGGTAGAAACTGCATTTAAGACGACATTTGAACAAGATGAACGTACTAAGCAAATGATCGCTTCTCAAATCAGGGATAAAGGATATATCAAGGATAGAGATAAAGCGGCGCAATCTAATATCAATGATTTTTACCCTTGGTATAAACCATTTTCTTCACCAAGCGTTAGTAAGCCTGGTACTCAAAATGGTGCTTACTTACGTGACTATCAAACGCTGTATGACGCTAACTTTGCTGAAACAGGCGGTGACGCAGAACTCGCCAAGAAAATGACTAACGCTCAAATTAAAAGAACGTGGGCGGTATCTAATATCAATGGCAGTGAAGAAGTTATGCGTTATGCACCAGAAGCCGTATACGGTATTAATGAATCAGGTGCTGGAAACTGGATCGCTGGCCAATGGGAGGAAGAGAAAAAGCAATTAATGTCTAAGTCATTTGGTGGCGCTTCTTCTGGCACTGAAATCGTTATTGTCTCTGATGCAGTGACACCAAGAGATTACAGCTACGGCATAATGATAAAACAAACTGGTAGTGATGATATCCCTATTTATCGTCCATACACGGGAGATAACGGCTTGCCTATTCGCTTTAAACCAGAACAGTCATCATCACCAATGTACAAAGAGGTAATGGAAAAACGTCAGCAAAGCGTTAAGGAAGCACAGAATAAAAGGGAACGAGAAGAAGCATTGGATAAATCACGCTCAGAATTTGATGAACGTCGTCAAAATATCCGTGAGCAATATAAAGAAGCTCACAATGAGCGAGTAAATAAATTCAATAATTATTTTTCTTGGGATAAAAACTGATGCCTATTTACGAACAACAACCTGATGATGTTTTATCTGCGGATATTAATGCTGTTCAGCAACCTGAACCTACTTATGGTGATAATGTTTCACCGTCTTGGTATGATCCTATTAATCCGCTTGATGATAGACGGCAAACTAAAGAATTACGTGATGCGGCGTTTCGTATCGATAACTCAGTAGGTAGTTTGATTGCTACTGCACCTTTTAATCAATTTGAAGATGTAGACGGCTATAACCCATTTGAAGATGAATTAACGCTTTCAGGTTATGAAGACTATGCCGATGCCTTTATTCATTCAAACTCTCCTCAAGAAACCGCAGCAATAAAACAACGTATTGATCGTGAGAAAAACGACAGACAGCAATTAATGGATTCAGGCGGTGCCGGTATTGTGAGTAGTATAGCAATGGGGGTTATTGATCCAATTAATGTTGCCGCAATGATGATACCAGGTGGTGCAATAGTAAAAGGTGGTAGTGTTGGTGCAACAGCAGGTAAGTTTGCATTGGCAAATACTGCTGGTGGCGTAGCTTCTGAAATGGCATTACATAGTACCCAAGAAACACGAACATTAACTGAGAGTGCGATTAACGTTACGCTTGATGCCATGATTGGTGGAACCTTAGGTTCAGCTGCGCAATTAGTTAGAAATCGAGGTGAGTTAATTAATAAAGTTAGAAATGACATTATTGAACCTCAACCAAGTAATAATCCACCAGCCAATCAATCTGGTGATCGAAGCATTGGTGCTGCGGAAGTTGCTAATACCACACTTGAACAAGAGACACTAAAAGGACCCTCTTTTGTTAATAGAACAATGATGGTTAGCCCTGTTGGCCGTGTTGCTCAATCACCATCTAAAACAGCGCGCCAAATTAACCAACAACTCACAGAAAACAACTTTACCTTTGCTAAAAATGAAGAAGGTATTGCGACATTTACCGCTGTTGAAACAAAAGTGAGAGGTTATGAAACACTTGTTTATAAGCAAGTAGAATCGACGAAAGACCACTTTAAACAGTATCGTCAATCTGGTGGCCGTGATATGAGCTATTACCAATTTAGTGAAGCTGTTGGTGATGCTATGCGTAACGGTGATACTCATGCGATACCACAAATTGCTGAGGCGGCACGTTCTATTAGACCTATTGTCGAAGCAACCAAAGATAGAATGGTTGAATTAGGGATCTTGCGTGAAGGTGTAAAGGTGACAACGGCACAAAGCTATTTCCCTCGTATTTATAAATTCGACAAAATTTTAAATGATCGTACTGAATTTAAGAAAATCATTGCTGACTGGTTAGAAGAGATTAATCAAACCTCAATAAATAAAGCCAAAGGTAGCCTTAATCGTGCTGAAATTGGTATTGATAAAGCACGTAACGCTTCACCACAAGCTGAACGTTTAGGGCTTGAGATTAAAGAGGCTGAGAGTTGGTCAGGTAAAAAATCTTTGTTGATGGATGATATTAATAAATATCAAAAAATCATTAATGAAAAGAATGCGGTAGAAGTTGAGTTAAATTCACTATCTAACCTTGCTAAGCTAAATAAAACACAAACAAGAAGACAAGCAACATTACAAAGAAAATTACAGCGTATTAATGATGCTGAGAATAAATTACCTGCGTTACAACGTAGCGTTGATATTCTTGATAACCCTCGCAAGTTTAGAAATGAACATCGTCGTTTAACACGAACTGCAAATTCATTAACTCGCTATGACAGAATTAGACAGTCCGCATTGAATCGCATGACACCTTTAGAGCGTGAAGAGTTAGATGCTGCAGCAGATGATATTGTTAATAAAATTATTGGTGCACCGTCTGGCATTGTACCCAGTGAGCTAATCCCTGATGGGTTAGTTAAACGTGCTGGTTTTACAAAAGATAGAACGCTTAACATTCCTGATGAACGCATTAAAGACTATCTCGAATCAGATGTTAACTATGTGATGGAAAACTATATTCGCCAAGTCGCGCCTGAAATTGAACTCACTGCTAAGTTTGGTCGTGTTGATATGGATAATCAAATCAAAGCGATTACAGAGGAATACAACCAGCTTATTGCTGATGCAACCACACCTAAAGAACGTAGCCGATTAGAAGCGAGAAGAGAGGCTGATTTACGTGATATTCGTGCTATGCGTGACCGTCTATTAGGAACCTACGGAGCACCTAAAGATCCCTCTAGTTTTTTTGTTCGTGCTGGTCGTGTGGCTCGTCACGTTAACTTTTTACGTTTATTAGGTGGTATGACAATATCATCGTTACCTGATATGGCTCGTCCGATTATGCAACACGGTTTACGTAGTGCGTTAAAACCATTGGGTAAGATGCTAACTGATATTGGTGCTATGCGCATTGCTAAAGCTGATTTACGTGAAATGGGTATTGGTCTTGAATATGTATTATCCAGTCGTTCTAAGGTGATTGCTGACCTTAATGATCCATATAGCAGACGTAGTTATTTAGAGCGTGGCTTACAGTGGTCATCACAGAAATTTGGCAATCTTACATTGATGAATCAATACACCGATACTATGAAAATGTGGTCTGGTGTTATTACTCAATCTAAGGTACTTAGAGCGGCAAATACTTTAGATGCTGGTGGTACGCTAAGTAAACAAGAAATAAAGAAGCTGGCTCATATTGGTATCGATGAATCAATGCTAAAGCGTATAGCAGATCAATTTAAGCGACATGGTGAAGACTTAGACGGCATGTTAACAGGGCATAGCCATTTGTGGGATGATCGTGTTGTGCGTGAAACTTTCCAAGCGGCAGTATTAAAAGATGTAAGAACTACAGTTATAACACCAGGTATTGGTGATACACCATTAATGATGAGCAGTGAACTAGGTAAGATAGTTATGCAGTTTAAAACCTTCTTCTTTGCTACTCACAATAGAGCGTTGGTCTCAGGCATACAATCGGGTGATGCATCATTCTATTATGGTGCATTGCTTCAGGTTGCACTTGGATCCCTAGTCTATGTTCTCAAGGCCAAAATGGCAGGACGAGATATTAATACCGAACCAGCTAACTTAGTGAAAGAAGGGTTAGACTGGTCAGGAATGATGGGATGGTTAGGTGAGCCTAATAACGTATTGGAAAACCTTAGCGGTGGTACTTATGGTATGAGTGCCATGTTTGGTGGGCCACCAGCATCACGTTATCAAAGTCGTAATGGGATTGGTGCCTTATTAGGGCCTACATTTGACCTCGGTGGTGATATTAAAAACATTACATCAGGTGTATTAAATGGTGAGTTTGATGATAGAGAAGTGCGATCTGTACGCAAACTATTACCTTTCCAAAACTTGTTTTATTTGTCACCATTATTAAATCAAGTGGAAGAGCAGATGAAGTAGGGAAAACGCCATGTGGAATAAAGATAAATTATTAAAAATACAGAAAGATTATGATGATGCAATGCTTAGCTACAATACAGCAAAATATATTCTTATTGCCTGTATTTTTGGTATGTTTATGAGTTTTCTATTTCCACATGGCGAAACCGTATTATTTGTTTTTGCGACAATAGGTTTATGTTTGTACTTTTTTCACTGCAAAGATAAGCTTAAAAAAGCAGAGTTGGTAATGGATGATGCTTGTAAAAGTCTTTTTGGTAAGAAATATAAAGAATCAAAAAGTGATTTTATTAACGAAATATATAAATAGCACCGCTTAAGCGGTGCATTGTTCTCATTTCTTTAATTCAGCTAAAATACATTCCACCAACGGTATTATATTTTTATTGCCTCTCATCTTTTGAACTATAAAGTTTCTCATTGCTATCAGTTCTACAAGCGGAGCTGATACATCATGACCATCGCTTTCCATCTTTGTTAAAAGTGCTTCAAGGTTTGATTTTGTAATTAATTTTTCAATCCCTTCATCTGTATTCACTACATCTGGATAGTTAGCTGGTGCAGGGTATTTATACTTCTTTTCCATGGCTAAAGTCCTCACTAATGAAAATAATTACGTAAACTATAATAATGTAAATGCATTAAAATGTTTATCTAAATGGTTAATTTAATTTTCTATTTGATAACCATTATTGCAAATATGGATATATTTTGTAGTTAAACGTATCATATCCTCATTAACACCAGAGGAGATGAGCAATGACGGTATCTACTGAACTAAGCCATGAAGAGTATGTAGGTAATGGCGTAACAACGGATTTTGATTTTCGTTTCCGTATCTTTGAAAGCAAGCATTTGATTGTTGTGGTTGCTGACAGTGACGGCAATGAAAAAACATTAAAGAATGGTACTGATTACACTATTGTTGGTGCAGGTTCCTATCATGGCGGTAAGGTGGTTTTAAATAAACCTTTAGCTCAAGGCTGGAAGATATTATTAGAACGTGATTTACCCGTTGTACAAGAAACTGACTTACGTAATCAGGGGAAATTCTTTGCAGAAGTACATGAAGATGCCTTTGATTATCTAACGATGTTAATTCAAAAAGCATTGGGCACTTTCTCTTTAAGTCTACGCAAACCCACCTATTTGTCGAATTATTACGATGCTAAAGGTAATCGTATTGCTAATTTAGCACCGCCTAAGTTGGGTACTGATGCAGTAAATAAAGACTATATTGATAACAGTATTAAGGATATTGATGGTAAGACATTACGAGTTAAGGATAAGCCTATTAATGCATTACCAAACACGGAACAACGCGCCAATAAAATTTTAGCGTTTGATGAGAATGGTCAGCCAATAACTGTTTTACCTGAGAGTGGATCGGCTTCTGATGTGTTGCTTGAGTTAAATAAAAAAGATGGCTCTGGTAAAATTGGTTTTTCTCATAATGTTATGTATGCTCCGGCAACTATAGGTCATAAACTTAAAAATTCAGTATGGGTAACAGATGCGCCATTTAATGCCAAAATGGACGGAGTTACTGATGACACTGATGCATTTCAGAAAGCTATTAATTCAGGGAAAATAGTTCAGATTCCTACTGGTGACACCGTTGTCAGTAATTTAACTATTTATCCGAACACGACGATTATTGGGTGTGGTCGTAGGCATGGAATACATGTCACATCAGGTACACAGATTCTATATAAAGGAGCGATTAATGATGATTGGCTAACACTTGCTGATAGAGAAGGGATGGTGGGGGATGGTCAAGGTGGCGTTATACTAAAATCGTTTTCATGCATCAATGCCAGTGCATATCTGGAACTTCCTGGTGAAGATGATGAGCCATACTATTTATACAGGCCAAACGCACAAAAGGTATTAGACGGTAATTCTCGAGGCATATTTGCGGTAGAAAGTACACATGTGGATTGGGGCTCAAATACGGACTGGCGTGTTGCGAAGGAAGGCGGGGTAAACTGTCCGTTCTTGATTATTGATGATGTGAAGCTACAAAACTTCACTTACCCGCTTGATGTTCATACTTGGATGTGTCAGATATCGAATTTTGAGTCATATTTATGTGGGCCAGTCAGGTTATCAGGTACATCAACAGAAATAACAAATAGTTGGCCTAGAAATCCATTAAGTGTAGCGTGGCAATTAGGTGTTCAGTATAGCAATATGTCGTCATCTTCACTTGGTGAAGGAGTTTATGACAACGTGGGAAATAATGGAGGGTTAGAGTGTTACTTTGGTTTTATTTCTCTTGATGATGTTGGTTATGAATTAATAAGAGGAACAGTACTTAATGCTTATAGTGGAACTATTAGCGTAAATGGACTTACGGGCGTTACTGGATCTACAAATAGACCTTCAAGGCTAGGTAAAATATCTGGTAATGATGGTTTCATTATTTGGGGTAACATTCCAAAAATGAAAAACAGAGAGGGAAAACAAATCTCTCTTGCATTTAATTTATTTACAGCAATAAACGAAGATCTATTATCTAATCATATATTTGAAAAGCCATCTTTATCTAAGAATACATGGATAGAAAACCCGTGGGAAAATAAAACAGGAAACAGCAGTGAATCTGAGTACTTTGCACCATACGTATCACAGGCAGACGTAGCTATTATTGGATCGCCTTTTACCATTTATCCAGTTAAAGAAAATAGAACGAGAGAAGTTGGTTGTTTAAAGGTTGGTTATAAGAATACAGTTCTTGTTCGTGGAGCTGGTAAGACTCATCGATTTAGAATATTTGGTGGATTTGATGATGGGATAACATCTAGCACATCAGCTAATCCTAGGCAAAAACACGGTATACTTAGAATTTATTTTACACATTACGTCTCGCCTTTAGCTGATGGTATTTCTTCTGCTAGTGATAATTTCAAAACAGAATCTGCAATATTAACATTTAGTCGAACAACTGAAGGTCTAGTATATGACGTAATGTTAAGTGATAAAGTTTCAACTGGTAGTGATAAACCTATTTTCTTTAGAGCTGTTCAAGAGAATGATGGTGGTTTCACCGTAGAGTTTGGTATCACTAGACATAATGATAATTTAGACAACTATAGACAATGTTTAATTGATATTGATTATACAGGATCTTATCCTCGTAATACTGAAAATGATACTATAAAATTACTAGTTGGATAGTTTCTTTTTTTGCATTTTTGGTTATCTTTCTTGTTGTGTAGTATCATGACTATTCATTAATCACTGGTACTACACTCATGCAAGAAGATGTCTACACAAAAGCAGGGATTGGCACTACTGCTTTTCTTGGTTACTTCGCAGGGCTTCCAGCAGAAGTTGTTATGGGCTCACTGTTGGGAGCCATCTTCTTTACCACTGCTGCTACTGAATATAGCTTTAAACGTAGATCGGTATTAGCTTTTCTAAGCTTCGTTTGTGGTCTTATATTCTTTAGCCCTGCAGCAACTATCTTTATTTCTGTTACTGGTCTTTTCGGTGTGAAACCTGAGCAATACGAAATCGAACATATCGATGCCGTAGGTGCTTTTGTTTCTGCTTTGCTTGTGGTTAAGTTAAGCGTAAAAGCATACGGAAGGGCTGATATACCGAAACAAGGAGGGCAACAATGAAATGCGAAACATTGCTCACTATTGTTAATGCCATCATCTGTACTGTCATATTTCTACGTGTGTTCTATTTTAAACGTGACGGCAGACAACACTGTAAAAAAGGTGGATGGTTAGCTTTCCTCATTCTTGCTTACTCTTCAAGCGTACCTATTCGCGCTTACTTCGATCCTAATTATCACGCTGATATCTACAACATCTTTGCCAATATCCTGATCTGCACAACGTTGCTGGTCAGTAAAGGCAATGTCATCAAGTTTATAAAGGGGTGAATATGTCATTAGTCGATAAACAGAATACGTTTACAGGTATGGTTGCAAAGCTGATCACCTTTGCTCAGCAGAAGGGATATAAACTGACGTTTGGTGAGGCTTATCGTACCGAAGAACAAGCTAAATTAAATGCAAAGAAAGGATCGGGTATTAGCAACAGTCTGCATACTCAACGTTTAGCAGTTGATTTCAACCTATTTGATGCTAACGGAAAATACCTTACAGCCACCAGCGACTATAAAGAACTGGGGGAGTATTGGGAATCATTGGGCGGAAGTTGGGGCGGGCGTTTTAAAACTCGTCCTGACGGTAATCATTTTTCATTAGAGCACAATGGGGTTCGTTAATGAATAAAACCGTCATAGCGTTAATTGCTTTGGCTGTTTCCTTTACCGCTGGCTTTGTTGCTGGTGGTATTTATTTTGATAACCGAGCAATGAGTAAACAGATTGCAGGTAATCAATTAGATGAAAAGGAAGTGGCCACAAATATTGAACTGCGTAAACAAGCAGACAATGAACAGCAGAATAGGTTGGAGATATATCATGACGCACAACAGCATGATACGATACGCACAGACGCTTTGCTTGATCGTGTTCTTAATCACTTTGACAGGATGCAGCTCTCAACCGGTACCACGAAAACAGAAGTTACAAGTACCGATAACGCCAATACCTGCCGAGTTGAGAAAGCCAAAGCCAGTGAACTTTCTCGACAACTACGAGAAACACTTGAACGATATGGGCGTGAAGCTCAGCGTGCAGATGAAAATACCAGAACACTCAACCTTTGTATTTCAGAGCTGGAAGCAAAGGAAAAACTCCTCAATTCTTACCGATGAAAAAGTATACAGATTTCATAATGACGGTATCGGTGACGGTGTTAGTGATATCTAATTTAAATATAATTTATATTTATCAGTGAGTTAAATTACCAGAATATAATTGAGTGGGAATAAAATACCATTTATCAGCAATAGTTGATAAAGATTAAAAAACCAAGAGCCATCAGTAAGTTACTGGTGGCTTCTAAAATATTATGGCGATAAATAACGAAAAATAATATTTGGTATTATACCTAATAAACTTAATATATTAGAAATAATAGTAATTAAATTCATTAGCATGAATTCTCATTCCTAATAGCCTTCCTTAATTCTTTTATAATATCCTCTTCAAACCATATACTATTATCGACAATAATGGCATGCTCGATTTTATCCACGAGAACAATTTCAGTTTCAATATTACTCTTATTTAATAATGCTTGTATATGTTGTAAATGGCGGCGTTTACCTGTAAACCAATTTCTACTAATAGTGAGTAAATTAACGGTGTCGGTATATCCGTATCCTAACCATTGTTTTAAATTAAGTAATGCGATTTTGTTTTCTTTAGAAAAGGTAGGGCGAAGAAGATAAAACTGACTGCCAGCGGCTTTGGCATCGTAGATATCTTGCAGAAAATCCTCGACACTTTCTCCACTGCCAACGGTATCAATTTTACCCGTAAAGGTATCCACTAAATAGGCATTTACACCAACATAACAATGCTCTGGTTGATTATAAATAACATAACGCTCAGAGTTACAACGGATTATCCAAAAGTCTTGCTTAGGCGATAACTCACAAAAATAAATAGCAAACTGCTCACCACAAGGTGATGAATGACAATGATTAAGAACGATATCTTGTGCTTGTTGTGAGGTTATCATTTTAATTTATAAACCACCTAATTACACATGGATAAAATGGGAATTTGACTAAGTTTGTATTGGCTTATGTCTGTGTTATAACCATAGAATATTAACGTTGAGATGTAAATTAGTGAAAAAATCACAAATAAGGAGATAAGGACATCATGCATAATGAGATATTAAAAAAATTACCGCAAATAGAACAAGAGCATCAAGTTAAATTACTTTATGTTGCAGAAAGTGGTAGCCGAGCTTGGGGATTTGCCTCAACAGATAGTGATTATGATGTGAGGGGGATTTTTATACGCCCTCGCAATGCCTATCTTTCTATCGATAAACCTAAAGAAACCTTTGAATGGATAGAAAACAGTTGGTTTGATGTTGGTGCTTGGGATATTACTAAGGCACTGCATTTATTACGTAAATCGAACTGTATATTATTAGAGTGGCTACAATCACCGATAATTTATCAACAATATCCTAATGCCCAAAAGGAATTGTTTGAGCTTGCAAAACTCTATTATCAACCCAAAGTGATTGTTCACCATTACCGAGGAATCGCTAAAGTTGTAAGTGGATATTCTCCTGAAAATAACTCAAAGAGTCAGATTAGTGTAGCGCCAATAAAATTAAAAAAATGGTTCTATATGCTGCGTTCTCTTTTATCCGCTTATTGGACAGTAAAAACGGGTGATATACCACCTATGGAATTGGATAAGCTGATAAAAATTTTAACTGTTGAAGAACAAAAAGCCATCAAAGAGCTAGTAGAATTTAAATCAGATAAAAATGAGCATTTTACTTGGATCCCAACAGATGCGATGCAATATTTAGTGATTTCTTTATGGCAAGAGACAAATGTTCAATTAGCAAAAAGAACAGTGCCAGATAATGATATTTTAAATAATTGGTTTAGGAAGAAATTAGATGAAACTGACCATTGAAGATATAAAGCCTTACCTTTTATTTGAAAGTATCTCTGGAAGTCGTTCTCATAACCTTGCGACGGAAACATCAGATACGGATATTAAAGGCATATTTTATCTCCCTAAAGATCTTTTTTATGGGTTGGAATACACACCGCAAGTCAGTAATGAAACCAATGATATCGTTTATTATGAACTAGGACGATTTATAGAACTATTGTGTGCATCTAATCCTAATATTTTAGAGCTACTTAATTCACCTGAACATGTGGTTATTTATAGACACCCTTTAATGTCATTAATAAAGCCAGAGTGGTTTTTGTCTAAAACATGTATTCAAACATTTGTGCACTATGCGCAAGGCCAAATTAAAAAAGCTCAGGGACTAAATAAAAAAATAGTAAATCCAATTGAAAAAACATTAAAAACTATTCTCGACTTTTGTTATGTGATTGAAGACGGAAAAACAATTTTAATCAATACTTGGTTAGAGAATCGACATTGGAAACAAGAACATATTGGATTAACAAAACTTGCCCATGCTCAAGATATTTATGCAATTTATTATGATGATAAAGCGAATTATCAAGGAATAATAAAAAAAGAAAGTGCTAATGATGTACTGCTAAGCAGTATTTCTAAAATAGCAAAACTAGAAGGTTATCTTAGTTTTAATAAAGAAGGTTATAGCGCATATCGAAAACAATATCATGAATATTGGCAGTGGGTTGAGCAACGTAATGATGTTCGTTACCAACAAAATATCGATCATGGGCGAAGTTACGACAGTAAAAATATGATGCATACCTTTAGATTACTCTATATTGCATTGGGGATCGCACAAGAAGGGAAAGTAAAGGTTTGGTGTGATAATCGAGATGAGTTATTAGCAATTAAAGCCGGTCAGTTTAGTTATGATGAATTATTAGAGCGTAGTAAAACTCTTATCAAGAATATTGAGAATACATTTCAACTAAGCACATTGCCTGATGAAATTGATCCTTCAACCGCGGAGGTTGCACTTATAAATATAAGAAAAGAGCTTTATAAATAGTGGGAAAATAAACTAGCCTAGAAAGCTAATATCCCTTACGTAACGTAAGGGATATGCTATTTTTAATATTTTAAGTATATAAACTGAAAACAAAAATATTTATCAAATAGCGTTGGCGTATAACCATATTAATTGGTTGCAAGATACTCTGGATAAGCATCTATTAACTTCATATAGACACGCTTGTGCTCTGCTTTCTTTCTGAAATCCTGTTTTAAACAGACTTTAGCTGAATTTTTTAACTCAGCAGGTATATTTTCAGCATTTGTAGAGGCAATAATGGAAAAACGCACTTTCCTTTTAGACCGACTTAAATTATAAGGTAAACCTAAAATACGTCTTGCGACTCTGTTTGTTTTCACAACTCACTCCTTTTTGTATGTAATTTAGAGAAAGCCCGTTTATTATAACAGAAAATAAAAAGAATAAGATGTTGGTAAGTTTATTAATTTAGCATTAAAAGCTATTTAACCTATATATATTTAAAATATATTCATACCAATAAAATAAATAATCTTCTGTTTATTATTTAATTAACCATCTGTATTGTTACTGGCCAAAATTAAAATTATTTTTATTGTAAAGTATATTTAAAATACCTGTATTAATTTAAAATAAGAAGTTTAATTTAACATTAACAATAAGTTACTTGTCTAATAATTGAGATGGAATAAGATGATTTTATTTACAATTTATTATCATATTTTTGAAAAAATATTAAAAAAGAAGCCTCACTAAAAATTTAACATTGTTTTAATTCAAGGATGTATGGATCCAATTAAGATAACCTTTAAAACTATTTTCAATCGGTATTATAATTACTTCAGGAATATCGTAAGGATGTATTTCGACAAGAGTTTCAATTAAGTTTTGCTGTTTACTCTTTTCAGATTTTATCATCATAAGTATTTCATTATCTTCAATAATTTCATTATTCCAATAATAAATAGATTTGACTTGAGGGATTAAATTTACACAAGCAGCAAGTTTCGCATTGATGAGGTAGTGAGCAATTTCATTAGCGATTGTTTCATTTGGTGCTGTAGAGTATGCAATTATCATTCTTTTTCCTGTTAAAATTAATTTGATTTTTCATAGCAACAATAAGGATTGGGTTATTTTAATTTTATCAAAATAAAACTTTTTAAAACTTAAAGCTAATATTTTTATTTTTAGCAAAATAAAACTGCATTTTCAAAAAAAACTTTCTCGATATGAACTGTTTACGGCATTATTAAGGGCTTTTTACGTATTATAAGGTTCTTGTAGTAAAGAAAAATATCAGGGTGCCGATATTATTAGTAGATTAATGAAATGTATCTATTTGTGTTATAAGACTTAATTTTGCCAAAGGCATTTTTATCTTCAATAATATCTCTAATATAAAATAAATTAATTAGTCATAAGATTTATAAAAATTTGTGGGGTTTAAAATGGATAATAATTCGCTAAAAAACGCGAGTTTATTTGATAATGATCCCGTTCTCTATGCTGCATGGCTTTACTATCAGGACGGACTCAGCCAAAGTGAAGTTGCAAATATAATGGGTGTTTCTCGTGTCACTGTAGTGAAATATTTGCATCTAGCTAGAGAAAAAGGATTCGTAAATATTAACTTGGATTCATCAGTATTTTCTACGATTGATTATGCCATAAGAATAAAAGCAAAATTCGATCTTAATAATGTGCTTATTTTGCCTGATGAAGAAAAGAATAAATCGCAACATACTTTAAATATGAACAGAGAAAGATTAGCGAAAGCAGGAGCGATGTATCTTTCTCAGATAATTAATGACGATGATATTTTAGGTGTTGCTTGGGGACGAACAATTTATAAATTGGGTAATTATCTTCCACCCAAGTCATTAAAAAATATCACAGTATTACAAATGATAGGTGCCGTGGCACCACAACCTGATTTTAAAACAACAGAAGCAGCCGCGTTAATCGCAAACAAGTTATCAGGGTGCAGTATTAATTTACATGTACCTGCGGTGGTGTCTAGCGCACGCCTAGCAATGGAACTCCAAGCTGAGCCCATTATTAGGCGTAATTTTTCAGCGCTAAATCAGTGTAATAAAGCTCTGTTTGTCGTGGGTAATACATGCGATGACAATCCTCTGGTAACAACGGGGGTTTTAACGAGTAGTGAAATGGCTCAATATCGTGATTTGGGTGCTGTTGGTGTAATTTGTGGGCGTTTTTATGATGCGCAAGGTAATCCTTTGGTTTCTGATATTGATCTTAGGATTATGGGAATAAGCCTTGCTCAATTAAGACAAATAACACAGCGACTTTTTATTGCAGGTGGCGTGGAAAATATTCAGGCAACAATAGGGGCGATAAAAGGAGGTTACGCCACTGATATTGTGATTGATGAAGTGACAGCGTTGGCATTATTAGAGCTAGATAATTAGTAATAAAATCCTCGTGAAAGCGAGGATTTGTCGGCAAACTGCTAATTTAAGATCTACTTATCTCTGATAAAAATAAAATATTTGAAGCATTTATTTTGAGTAGTTTTCTTTGTAAAGCTTACACATAAAGAAAAAGATAAAAATGATATGTTGTTAACATTTTTCTCTTTTTTTATATGAGCCTCTTGCCTTAAACTGTCACATCATACATTATATAAAAAATTATATAACGATAGTTAGGGTCTCCACATTTATGAAACGCCAATTGCTTGCTGGTTTAGGACTAGCATTAGGATTAATTTGTCATAATACATTTGCAACCGAGCTTCATCTTTATGCTGGAGCTGGGTTAAAACAACCCGTAGAGCAAATTGTAAGTGTATTTGAAAAAGAGACAGGAAATAAAGTTACTATTGAATATGGCGGTTCAGGTCAAATATTAACACGCTTTAATTTAACTAAGCAGGGGGATTTATTCTTTCCTGGTTCACAAGATTATGTGGAAAAGTTAGATAAAGAAGGCCAAGTCGTTAATCAGTATTCTATTGTTCGTCATATTCCAGTTATTGCTGTGCGTAAAGATAAAGTGGGTGATATTAAAACACTAGAAGATCTTGCGAATAGCTCATTAAAACTAGGAATGGGTGATGCTAAAGCTATCGCGTTAGGAAAAAGTGGCGAGCAACTCATTGATGCGTCAGGTCAAGGCAATAAATTACGTGATAAAGTTGTTGTGCGCACTGCAACGATTAAACAATTGCTTATGTATTTATTAAATGGGGAAGTGGATGCCGCCATTATTGGATATGCAGATGCAATGAAAAACCAAGATAAACTTGTTTTACTTCCAGTTCCTGAGGGCAGTCCAGAAGAAGTGGCAACACTTGCTGTTTTAAAAACATCAGCAAATCCAAAAGAAGCACAATTACTTGCTGATTATTTTACGCGAGCTGAAGGGATAAAGGCTTTTACTGATTATGGTTTTCTTCCTGTAATTTCGAAACCATAGATTTTTTCTCACATAAATTGTGTTTTTTCGCCACCAACTCACTGGTGGCTTTTTTCATTATTACAGCAAAATAAATATCTATCTTAAAAAGGAAGTAACGTGTTTCGATGGGCATTAATTCCACTTTTTTTGTTGTTATTTCTGATCTTAGGATCGCTAATTGCACTAATATGCCAACTTTCTTATGTTGAATTGAGTCAAGTTATTACTGATCCTGAATTCCATTTTGCTATTGGTATGTCACTTAGTACAGCGTTAACTTCTTTATGTTTGGCTATTATCCTAGGTGTGCCAGCAGCGTGGGCAATGGCAAGAATTCCTTTTAAAGGACATCGTTTTATTGATGCATTATTAGATTTACCCTTGGTGACTCCTCCATTAGTTATCGGTATCGGATTATTATTATTGTTAGGAAATCAAGGGCCTTTAACAGGAGTTTTTCCTGAATTATCTCGCTCTCTCTTTTCACCATTGGGTATTATTATTGCCCAAACTTATGTCGCTAGCGCGATTATTATGAGAAATAGCCTCTCTGCTTTTAAATCAGTTGATCCTGCTTATATTCAAACTGCGCAAAATCTAGGATTAACACCAACAAAAACATTTTTCCTGATTGAAATCCCACTGTGTTGGGCTGCTCTAATGAGTGGAAGTATCATTGCATTTTCTAGAGCCTTAGGTGAATTTGGCGCTACGTTAATGTTAGCTGGTGCAACAAGATTAAAAACAGAAACGTTACCAATGGCAATTTATTTAAATATCGCCAGCGGAGACTTCACTCTGGCAATAGGTTGTGCACTTATTCTTATCGCTATCGCGATTATTTTATTATTTGCGTTACATCGTTTACAGCGAGAAAGGAAAAGATCATGCTAGAAATTCGTTCATTAACAACGGGTATATTAAAAGATATTTCACTGAAAGTAGAAAAAGGAACATGCTTAGGAATAAGTGGTACATCTGGAAGTGGTAAAACAACGCTTTTAAATGCGATTGCTGGATATACTTCATACTCCGGTGATATCTACCTTGCAGATAAAAATATAAATAAACAACCAGTGTGGTTACGTTCTTGTCGATATTTAAATCAGCGGCTTTATTTATTTCCATTTATGACGGTGACACAAAATTTATGGCTAGCACAATATGGTGCAAAACAGAAACGAAGCAAGGAGAGAGAAACGGCGATATTAGAGCAAATGGGAATTGCACATCTCGCAACACGTTATCCTCATCAAATTTCAGGAGGGGAGCAACAACGCGTCGCATTGGCTAGAGCTCTTATTAGCCAACCCAAACTTTTACTACTGGATGAACCTTTTTCGAGTTTGGATTGGGAAACACGTTATCAGCTTTGGGATTTAATTGATTCCTTAAAATCTAAGGAAATAACGATGATCATGGTTACTCATGAGCCTCGTGAAATCAGAGCGCTAGCAGATAAAACGGTTTTATTATCTAAAGGACAAGTTGTTACTGAAAATTCTATACTGTGAAATTATTGCCTTGCTTATTGATTACCAAGCCATTACTGACCAATGGATAATACGTCCCATAATTTTTACAGAATCAGTTTCCGCAGATTCATCAGGAAATTCGTCTTTATTATAGCTACGTATAATCAATTTACCGCCCGGTTGACGGTAGAGCAGTTTTATTCTAAATAAGGCATCTTGTTCGATAGCATAAATGCCACCATCGACAATACGTGTGTTGCCTGTATCAACGGTGACTGTTGAGCCATTTGGAATAACAGGTGACATACTATCGCCATAAACAGAAAAGCAAATAACGTTCTGAGAAGATGCGCCATAACGGCGTAATGTGCTTTTTGAAAATCTCAATTTATATCCATTATGATCTTCGTTTGTACAACAACCGTCACCCGCTGCGAGTTCGATACTTTTAAAATAGGGAATTTCCACTTCATCAGCACCTAAAGGGGTATTACTGTCCCATTCGCTTACTGGTTGCCATTCATTCTCTGGCGGAATTTCAGAATTCACATTGGGTTGTTCTTCACCTTCGAGTAGCCAAGCTAAATCACAATTTAATGCTTTTGCTAATTCAGGTAAAAAACGGGGACGTTTAGTTTTACCACTTTCTAGC
Source organism: Proteus sp. FZP2095 (assembly GCF_023701425.1). NCBI lineage: Bacteria > Pseudomonadati > Pseudomonadota > Gammaproteobacteria > Enterobacterales > Morganellaceae > Proteus > Proteus sp. FZP2095. Next base: position 1,180,902 of record NZ_JAMQBJ010000001.1, on the reverse strand, counting down.
TGTTCTATGGATTGCTGCGTTGTACTTGCTAAAGTAGCAAGTTCTGATTGTGTTAAACCTAACGCAATGCGTTTATTTTTGGTACGTTTCGCAATAGACATTAGTGACTCCTAATACGTGTCCTTACATATTCAAGTACAAAGAGTATATCGTAAAAAGAAAACAAATTAAATTGTATTTTATCCTAATCATAAAATTAAGAATAAATTAATTACTTAACTTTGAAAACGTCGTCTACACTATCTGGTGGGATGAGATAAGGATTTTCATCAGTAACTTCAGGATCTCTCAAGACTTCTCCACAGAAAATAATAAAGTCCGGTCTTTTTTGTTTTAAGTAGTTAAGCCGTGTTGTGCATTCATCTTTAGTATAAATTGTTTCTGTAACAGGAACTGCATCACAAGAATCATTTCCACAAGGACTTACCAATAACACATAACCGACCAGCATGAGCTGTGAAGTAAACATAAAATACCCTTTTAACTATTCATGTTTGGTCATCAAAATAAGACCGTTAGATTACCTATTTGTTGATAAAAAAGCAGTTTATATTTGTCTTAAATAGCATTAATGATGCAAAAAGGTGTATGTGATCACAATTTTTCTAGTGTTTATTTGTATTTTTTTGCAATGTGTTATAGGCAAAAGACCTAAATATTAGGCAATAATATACTATGATATATTATGAAAACAAATAGAATTGTTTTTTAGTCTATTTTGTTGTTGTAATATTGTTATTTGTAATGTTAAATTGATATTTTCTATGAAATATTAATTTAAATGATGTTTGTTAATTAGATAAATTAAAATACATTATATTTAGCAAAAATTAAGTGGTTATAGCAATAAATAGAGAATATTTTTATTTCAAGATTGTTACAAAAATAATAAAGTTTATTCTTATTAATACTTGATCTTAATTATATTCTTAAAGTTAAAGTTAAAGTTAAAGTTAAAGTTAAAGTTAAAGTAAAAAGTCAAAGTTGAGATAAATTCTTTCTTATTTATTGATTATAAAGGATAAAAATAAATCACTTTTATTGTTTAACTAGTGAATTCCCTGTGATAATTGGAATTGCTCTTTTTATGATATGTTGCAAAACTAATTAAATCTCATCTAACCTCTACACACAAATAGTGAGTGATATAAAAATATGCCGAAATCTATTTTTATCGCGTATACTTTATCAATAGAAAAGGCGAAGTTAGCTCTCTTTATAAAATTAATTTTAAATAATGTATTTGCTACCTTATATTTTAATATAGAAAATATTTTATATAAGATTTTTTTGGCCAAAATAACTTTTTATGGTGATGGTGAATTATGTTAAAGAAAATTATAAGTTCTCTGTTTTTAATATTTACAGTCATGACATTATCAGCTTGTGGTGATAAAACGGATGATCCAGGGCAAGCTGCTGTTGCATTTGTCGAAGCAATTGCAGAAGGAAATGGGGATAAAGTCATTTCATTAATTCATTTAGGTGATATGGAAGGAGATCCAAGAACTGAACAATTTAATAGCAAATTTAAAATGATTGTAGAAGAGACTGGAAAACAAGTTAAAAAGCAAGGTGGCTTGAGCAAAGTTGAAGTTATCAGCATTGAATACAGTGAAGATAAAAATAGTGCAATTGTGACATTAAAAACTGTATTAAAAGATGGTGTAGAAAAAAATCAAGCACAAGAGATGATTAATGTTGATGGTAAATGGAAAGTTGCCATCAAATGATAGTTCACATATTTTATATTGTCGCTTTATTCTTAGTGAGTGCATTTTATGCACTCGCTTTGCCTCATGACTTAAAAAACGGTGATTTGGTTTTTCGGGATGGCGATGAAGTTATTAGTGAGATAATTAAACAAGTTGATAAAAGCGGGTTTAGCCACGTAGGTATGCTGTGGATCTCTGATAACGGCATTCAAGTGATCCATTCTACACCCAGTGAACATAGTAATATAAAAGGTGGTGTTACTGTGGATAGTCTTGAATTTTTCATTAGTCGAGCAAAGCCTAATTCAGTTCGTTTTTACCAAGTGAAAGGAAGTGAAGAAGCAAGAGAGATTGCAGTGCAAACTGCATTAGAACGAGTGGGTGAAAATTTTAGTATTCATTCCGGGCAAGGTGTTTATTGTACTGAGCTAGTTGCTACAGCATGGTTAAAAGCAGGGGTTTCTATTTCTACTGGTACTCGAAAATTAGATATGCCATTTATTTCAGATAATCCACTTATTCTTCCTGAAAATCTGATTAATTCTAAAAATATTATCCAATATCCCCAGTAATACTTATTTTTGCCATCTCTTAATAACTCTTAACCAAGAAAAATAAATAACATTAAATTTCTAGCTCTTTGGAAAACTTACAGGTAGTATCTGTCTAAATTTATTTTCCTCTCTCTTTTGATTATTTAGGTCGTTGTTATGTAATACGCATTAAGGCACTGAAGGATATAGTGCAAATACAGAAAAATAAACTTACCGAATTTTTCTTTTAATTTGGTAGACCTTCTGTTACTTAATGAGTATTAAATAATGAATAATCAATCACAAAAATATGATAGAACCTATCACTATCCTTTTTCACCAGGCACAACAAACGACGATCGTATAAATGCGCAATGGTGGCAGGATATTTGCCAAATAAAACAACTTATCCATACAGAAAAACTGGATGGAGAAAATAATTGCCTAAATAAAATTGGGGTTTTTGCACGCTCACATGCAACCCCGACTCAATCAGCGTGGACATCTCAATTGCGTCAACGTTGGCAAATGATGAAAAACGATTTAGGTGAGTTAGATATTTTCGGTGAAAATCTATATGCCATTCATTCTATTGAATATACACATTTAGAAGAATATTTTTATGTGTTTGCAGTTCGTTATAAAGATAAATGGCTAAGTTGGGAAGAAGTGCAGTTTTATGCTTCTCTCTTTGATTTACCAACGGTGCCAGAAATGAAACTACCTGAATGTCAGGATAAAACTGCTTTTGAAAATATGATTGTTTCACAAGCCAAGCAGGCAAGTTTTTTCCAATCACAAGATGTTTTAACACAAAAACCAAGCCCAATGGAAGGCATTGTTACACGAGATGCCCAGTCGTTTTCTTTAGATGATTTTTCACATCGTGTTTTTAAATATGTTAGAAAAGACCATGTTAAAACAGATGTTCATTGGAAAACAAATTGGCGAAGAGCCCCTTTAATTTGGGAAAAAATACAGGAGTCTCAATGATGCTTCATAAGAAATTACACACTGAAATGTCATGGGGACACCTCTGTGAACTGTATGATGAGATTAGTGATATGGCAGGTGTTATGCAGGATCCTATTCATCATGCAGAAGGTGATGTGGCGATACATACACAAAGAGTAATCAATTCAGTTAAATCATTACCAGAATATGAAACGTTAACTGAAAGAGAACAGCAAACTTTATGGATCTCGGCACTTCTTCATGATGTAGAAAAACGTTCTACAACACGAGAAGAAGAGGGGCGAATTGTTTCACCGGGTCATGCACGTAAAGGTGAATTGACAACGCGTCTTTTTCTATATGAAAAAGTGCCTTTAAATTTTGCAGATAGAGAGCAGATCGCGGCTTTAGTTCGTTTTCATGGATTACCGCTGTGGGTGATGGATAAACCTGATCCTAAAAAAGCACTGCTTGCTGCATCATTAAGAGTTGATTGTTATTTATTGGCATTATTAGCTAAAGCTGATGTTTTAGGGCGAGATTGTGAAGATAAGCAGGCACTTTTTGATAAAATTTCACTATTTACACTTTATTGCGAAGAGTTAAATTGTTGGCGTAGAGTCGCTCCATTTCCTTCAGATGATGCTCGTTTTCACTATTTTTATACAGAAAATAGTACGGATTGCAATTATGAGCCTTATCCTGAAAAAGGAAGTGAGGTTACAGTGTTATGTGGACTACCGGGTATGGGAAAAGATACCTTTATTCACCAACATTGTGCAGATATTCCGATTGTTAGTTTAGATGATCTCCGTCGCAAGCATAATATTAAGCCTGATAATAGAGATGCTAATGGTTGGATAGCACAGCAAGCAAAAGAACAAGCCCGTATTTATTTACGAGAGCATAAACCTTTTGTTTGGAATGCCACCAATATTACGCGAAAAATGCGAGACCAGCTTATCTCTTTATTTTATCGCTATAATGCCAAAGTCACCTTGGTTTATATTGAAGTTCCTTATGCGCAATGGCAGAGGCAAAATAATGCACGAAATGAAGCTGTACCAGCTAAAGTAATGGAACGCATGTTGAGTAAATTGGAAGTACCCACACCAGAAGAAGCGCATAAAGTGATTTATTGGATTGAAGGGCAATCTCAGAGCATACTTTAATAATTTGATTAATTTCAGTGAAATGACAAATAGGTTATAAAAATAAAGTGGGGGTTACTTATAAAAATAAGTAACCCTTTTTTATTTATTAAGCTGGACTAATTTAGTAGGATTAATTTGCAGGTAAAACAACGTATTAAATTTATTTTTTAACGTGATGAATAATATCAAAATAGGTATTACGATCATCCGAATTTGGATAAATACGGTAGGTATATTCGTCATTTTTAATTGTGATATTTTCTACATCTCGGGTGAACAGTGTTTTACCTTCAGTATCTTTAGCAACTAAAGTACGTATTTTTCCATCATCTGAGATTGACCAGTCACCTTGCATTTTTTGTTTACCTTCAGGTGTAAACATAATAAACGTGCCATTAGGGTAGTATTCAGCAAGGCCAAAATAATTGCTTACTTGTGCATTATCTGCATTTGTTTTATTACCTTTTTCATCTATAGCATCTGTCGTTACCCAGACTTTTTCTATCATGATTTTTTCATAATCATTGAGCTCTTTTTGAGCCTGAATAACACTTTGAGTTTGAATATTGGTAGATGATGTTGAACTCTCTGCAGCGAAAAGAGAAAAGCTAGCGCTTAATAATGAGATTGCGATAAGTGATTTTATTTTCATTGATATATCCTTATTTTATATTGTGCTTCTGTCAGGAATTTATGTTGTGTCTGACGGTATGAATAAACTTAAGTATAAAATAGGCAAAGTGCTAGGAAAGAAGTATGTCTAAATGTTTCTGATAAAAACACTTTTTGACAAAAATAAATGGTTTAAAGTATCGATACTTTTGTTTTTACTGGCATTATTATCTGCATTTATTCTTATTATAGATGTAATTACTGTGAATGAAGTGGTTAAAAAAACAAATCATATTTATAGATGGTATAGAAAATAGATAAAAACCATTCTTGATTTACAATATGAACTCAAAGATTGACTTACATGTGAACTAAATAGACAAAGGTGATGACTTTTTTATCTAACTAAATGTTACTTAGATCACAAAAATGAAAGATGAAAAATGAGTGTGTTTTAAGCATTGCTTTTGCATTACTTAAGTAATTTACGTCCTTTGTCAAAAGGGTATCGTTTTCTTTGGTATTTAATGATTAGAATTCCTTTATGGTAAATTCTGACTAAAAATTAGAGATGATAAAAATAATTAATGCATTGCTCGATTCAATTAGATTGTATTTTATTTAAGCATTATTACGGTTACTTTACAGAAATATAAAATGATTTTTTTGTAATGTCTTATTTATAAAAGTAAATTTTATTCTTGCATGTGAGATTTTAATGTTATTTCCTTTGGATAGGTAAAAAGTAATATTAAATTTATTTATACTAAATAAGTTAAAGCTACGTTATTTAATAACTCTATTTTTTATAAAAAAAGAATAAACCTCAAATTTATTTATTAAATAATCTTACGATTTTCATTGTTTATTTCTGTTTCTTTTTGTTTTTTATTTTTGTATTTCTGCTTTTTTTTGCTTTTAATAAATAACATATGATTGTAATCACAATCCCATAACAACTAATAAACTAAAGTTGTTGCCATAGAGGTAACATTAAATGAAAGCAGAACGTCATAAGAAAATAATTAATCTGATCAAAGGTAATGGTGCAGTAAAAGTTTCTGTTTTGGCTAAAGAACTTGATGTTACCAAAGAAACAATACGATCAGATTTAAATACACTAGCAGAAAAAGGAATTATAAAAAGATGCCATGGTGGCGCTTTTATAGAATTTGAAACATTAGATAAAGTAGCTAAGAAAGAAATTATACAATTTCTAGAATGTAATGATCAAATTGATAAAAACGATTTAGCAAACAAGACTGCAATAAATAAGGTATGCGTACTGGGTTCATTTAATGTTGATATGATTAGCTATCTTCCTAGATTGCCAGAAGCCGGGGAATCCTTATTATCGAATAAATTTATCTTCTCGCCAGGAGGTAAAGGTTGTAACCAAGCACTAGCTGCGAGTTATGCTGATGCGCAGGTACATTTTATTACTAAGATAGGTACTGATCAATTTAGTGATTATGCAGTTAATTTTATATCGTCATCAAGAATAAAAACATCAACGATATATCAAACTGAAAATTACCAAACAGGAACAGCTTCTATTTTTGTTTCAGAAGAGAGTGGAGAGAATATTATTTCTATTTACTCTGGTTCTAATATGGATATTTCTGCTGATGAAGTGAAAATACAGAAAGATAAAATTATTGATGCAGATATAATCTTATTACAATTAGAAACAAATATTGAAGCATTAAAAGAAATTATTGCTATTGGAAATGAGAATAATATTCCTATTATTCTTAATCCAGCACCTTATAACAAAATAGTTAATGAATTACTTCCAATGATAGATGTATTAACACCTAATGAAACGGAAGCGAGTTTATTATCTGGAATAGAAGTACTTGATTTAGAATCTGCAAAAAATGCTGCGGTTTCTATTTATCAGCAAGGCGTAAATAAGGTGGTTATTACGCTGGGTAGTAAAGGTTCGTTAGCTTATGACGGATATAAGTATATTTACTCGCCGGCATATCCGGCAGTTGTAAAAAATACAGCAGGGGCAGGTGATGCTTTTAATGGCGCGCTCGCTGCCTCGTTGGCAAAAGGAAAGCAGTTTTCTTATGCGTTACGCTATGCATCAGCTTTTTCATCATTAGCTGTTGAGACGAGTAATGCTTCAGAAATGCCTGAAGATATTAATGTCATGCATCGCATCAATCAAACAACATATTCACAGATTGTCACCCAATCCCCTGAATAAATAATCTTTTTTGAAAGAGGAATAAAAATGAAAATCTTATTTATTGGTGAGTCATGGCACATTCATATGATCCACTCCAAAGGCTACGACAGTTTCACTTCCAGCAAATATGAAGAAGGTTCAACGTTCTTATTAAGTTGCTTAAGAGAAAAGGGTATTGAAGTTGATTATATGCCTGCTCATACCGTTCAGGTTGCATTCCCACAAACGGCTGAAGCATTAGCTAAATACGATGTCATTGTCATTAGTGACATTGGTGCAAATACGTTCCTTCTGCAAAACGATACTTTCTATAACATGAAAGTTATTCCTAACGCATTAGGGTTAATTAAAGAGTTTGTAGTTAATGGCGGTGGTTTATTAATGATTGGTGGTTACCTGTCATTTATGGGTATTGAAGCTAAAGCAAACTACAAAAATACATTACTTGCAGAAGTTCTGCCTGTTGAAATGCTGGATGGTGACGATCGTGTTGAAGCGCCTGAAGGTGTATTTGCAAGTGCTGTGAATGCTCAGCATGCATCAGTAAAAGGTTTTGGTGAATGGCCAATGTTCCTTGGCTATAACAAAGTTTCAGCTAAAGAGAATACAGAGACTGTATTAAATATTGGCGAAGATCCATTGTTGGTATTTGGTCAATTTGAAAAAGGGAAAACGAGTTGCTTTATGAGCGATTGTTCTCCTCACTGGGGTAGTAAAGAATTCTTAGCATGGCCTCATTATGCAGATATGTGGGTCAACATTCTTAAACAAATTGCCCGTTAATTTGCATTAAGAATAACTGTCATAAAAAGTAAAAAAGCGCAGAGTTGCCGCTCTGCGCTAATAAAAAACCGATTACTTGAAAAATAAAAAAAGAAATCACTCATAGCCAATAATCCAAAAGGAACATCTTATGAGTACAAAAAATTTATCAACACCATTGCTGATGTTAGCAACTGTGTTAGCAGGTATGCTATCACCAATGCAGTCTGCGGTGAATGGGCAGTTAGGGCATGTTTTAAAAGATGGTAACGCGAGCGCAGTTATTTCTTTTGCCAGTGGTTTAGTGGTGATGTTTTTTATCATCATGTCGAAAAAACAGTATCGCCAGCAATTTGCTTCAATTCCAAGTTTAATTAAAACGCGCAAAATTCCATTGTGGAACTGGTTTGCGGGTCTTTGTGGTGCAATGGTTGTTTTCTCTGAAGGGGCTTCTGCAAGCGCATTAGGGATTGCAACATTCCAAACAGCATTAATCTCAGCACTCTTATTATCAGGTTTATTGTGTGACCGCTTTGGTGTTGGTGTTGATGAGAAAAAATATTTCACGCCATATCGTGTATTAGGTGCAGTATTAGCCGTTGTTGCAACTTTATTTGTGGTTTCTCCACAATGGCACTCAACCTCATTTATCTATTTAGCAATCTTACCTTTCCTTGCAGGCTTATTAGCCGGTTGGCAGCCAGCTGGTAACTCTAAAGTTGCAGAAGCAACCGGTTCAATGATGGTGTCTATCACTTGGAACTTTATTGTTGGCTTCACTGTTTTAACCATTGCTCTTATTGTTCGTATGGCATTAGGTCATATCACTCTTGAATTGCCAGGTACTTGGTGGATGTATTTAGGTGGTCCTTTAGGACTCATGTCTATCGCATTAATGGCTATTTTAGTTCGTGGTTTAGGTTTACTGATGTTAGGTGTTGCTTCAACAGCGGGTCAATTATTAGGTTCTGTATTAATTGATTTATTATTACCTTCATTAGGCAATACCGTTTATTTAGTGACAATCATCGGTACATTATTTGCGCTAGTAGGTGCGATTGTAACCACAATCCCTGAATTCAGAGCCACTAAGTCAGCAAAAGCGTAGGAGTATCGTAATGAAAGGTTATATTCAAACCGTAACTGGCCCCGTGAAAAAAGAAGATATGGGGCTAACATTGCCTCATGAACACCTCTTTAATGATCTCTCAGGTGTTGTTGATGAACCTTTTTATGAATTCTCGCATGTGTTAGTTGATAAAAAAGTGAGTGCAGATATTCAGTGGGGGCTTAAATATGATCCATATTGCTGCTGCGATAATATGGATAAAAAACCAATCGAAGATGTTATTTTTGAATTAAATAACTTCAAAGAGTTAGGTGGAAGAACAATTGTTGATGCAACTGGCTCTTCATCTATTGGACGTGATATTAGAAAACTAAGACAAGTTGCAGAGATAACAGGCATTAACGTAGTGGCTTCTTCCGGGCTTTATATTGAGAAATTTGAAGGAGAACGACTGGCTGATGATATTGATGCAATGGCAAAAATCATTGATGATGAATTGAATGTAGGTATCGATGGTACTGATATTCGTGCAGGTATGATTGGTGAAATTGGTGTTTCTCCCTTCTTTACTGATGGTGAGAAAAATAGTCTAAGAGCAGCAGCTATTGCACAAAATAGTAATCCTCATGCATCGATGAATATTCATATGCCGGGTTGGCAGCGTCGTGGTGATGAAGTTTTAGATATTTTATTAACTGAAATGGGATGTAATCCCGCTAAGATTTCATTGGCACACTCAGATCCATCAGGAAAAGATATTGATTATCAATGTAAAATGTTAGATCGTGGTGTTTGGCTTGAGTTTGATATGATTGGCCTCGATATCTCTTTCCCTAAAGAAGGTGCGGCACCAAGTGTTATGGATACTGTAGAAGCTGTCGCAACCTTAATTGAAAGAGGTTATGGTAGCCAAATCGTATTAAGCCATGATGTGTTCTTAAAACAGATGTGGGCAAAAAATGGAGGGAATGGTTGGGGCTTTGTTCCTAATGTATTCCTTTCATTATTGGCTCAACGTGGGATTGATAAATCTATTATCAAAAAATTATGTGTTGAGAATCCAGCCAATTTATTGGCTTAAATCTGAAGTGAATAAATAATAATAAATATACCCCTTGTAATAAATTTAGCGGCACTTTAATCGAGTGCCGCTTTTTTATGTCTCAAGGAAAGAAAGACAAATTGAGGTATTAACGTAAATGGTAATTCTCAATATAACGTAATGAATGTGTTGAACCATTAATCACTAAAGAGTGTGTTTGTAGGTATTGGGTTTGTTGATTAACACCCGATAAGAAATCACCAGCAGTAATTGCCGTTGCTGCAAACATAACATCTTGGTTACGTACTAATGTATCTAATGACAATTTGATATTTACATCAGTCCCCATTTTATGACAGCGAGCAATTTCAGAGATGGCATATTCTCTATTTTCTGCGCTATTTCCTTTTGCAATATCACGAGTAATTAAACGAGCTTGCATATCACCGCCTAATGCCTTAGCTATCGCAGCACTAATAACGCCTTCAGGTGCTCCACCAATGCCGTACATAACATCAATACTGTTATTAGGCATTGTGGCATATAAAGAGGCTAAAACATCACCATCAGGAAGTGTAATAACATTAATGCCTTTAGCGCGTAGATCTTTAATAATATCGTGGTGACGTGGTTTATCTAAAATAGCGAGAGTTAATTGCTCAATAGATTTATTTAATGTTTGTGCAATAGCATCAAGGTTATATTCAAGACAATGGTTAAGATCAATCACGCCAGCAGCTTGCTTACCAACAATTAATTTTTCCATATACATGTCGGGAGCTTGTAAAAAACTGCCTTCAAAGCCAGCAGCTAAAATTGCTAGAGAATTGTTTTCACCAGTGGCTACCATACGAGTACCGTCAATTGGGTCAACTGCAATTTCTATTTTATCGCCTTTCCCATTACCGACTTTTTCGCCAATATAGAGCATAGGTGCTTCGTCTATTTCACCTTCACCAATGACAATTTCACCATTGATATTTAGGCTATTTAAGCGTTCACGCATGGCACTGACTGCCGCATCGTCTGCTGCGTTTTTATTTTGCTTTCCAATCCAAGGCATTGCTGCAATAGCTGCGGCTTCTGTTACAGAAGCGATAGCATTAGTTAATTCGTCATTTAATTTCATATTATGAGTGTGTTTTGCGATATAAATGGAAGGTTAAGATAGGTTTCCGATCATACCTTTTTTTCGAAATTATGTGCTAGGTTTAAATCAAAAGTTCTAGAAATAGGTTATTTAGGAATAAACTAAGATAAATCTGTGAAAATTAAAGTATAACTAAGGTTAAGTAATTAAAACTATATGATGCTTAATGCAAAAGGATTAGGTCTATGGACGACTTTTTGGCGCTCATCGTTACAATATTTGTCGTGGTGTCTTTGTATTGGCAATACCACTCTTATACAAATAGTAATTCATTGCTGTATCGAATTAAACAGCTTGAAGAAAAACTGACTGAGCAACAAGAGAAATTATTTAAGTTATTAAATAAAGATAACGCTGTGGATATTCGTACAGAGGTTGATGCTCAGAAAAGCGAAGTTAAGGATTTATCTCATGATATAAAAAGAGAGCCTCAACCAACAGTTTCAACCGCTTCAACTCATCAACCCAAAACGGTTGACCTTAAAACAGTTGAGTCTATTAACACAAGAGAGCATGTACAAAATAAGGCGAAAAATAAAGAAGTACCTGTATATCAACATGCCAAAACACCACAAGAAACAACATTTAATAAAGTTTCTCCTAAAGAAGAAAATCCAGTTGTTCAGTCTTCTATAGTTAATGATATTAACATTGAAAACAAACAATCGAATAAACCTGAAATACCAACAGTCCCTACACCTAAAGAGCCCGAGCTTTATCAACCTAAGGTAGCTACAAGTCGTTTTGCTCATCATTATCAAAAAGAAGTGAAACAAACATCTATTGAACCTGCATCAGATCCGCGTGTGGAAAATAGAGCAAATGTGGCAAGTGCTAGCCTTGCGGGATCTGAAATAGGTCATTTAAAAAGTGCTACACCTCAAGTAAATAGACCAGCATCGCAATATAGACCTGCTTTAAATCCTCATCCAAAACGTCAACAGAAATCGATTTTGGGACTTATTTGGAATTGGGTAGTAACAGGAAATCCGTTGGCTAAAATAGGGATGTTATTGCTCTTTTTTGGCCTATCTTATTTACTTAAATACAGTATTGAAAATGAGCTTATCTCAGCATCAACACGTTTAATGATGGCTGGAACAGGATGCTTAGCCTTATTAGGTATTGGCTGGTGGCTTAGAAAGAAAAACTTGATATATGCATTAATTTTGCAAGGTGGTGGCATTGGTGGGCTTTACATTACTATTTTTGCCGCAACTAAAATTTATGATTTTATTCCAATTGGTATTGCTCTCGCGATTATGGTGTTTATCTGCTTGGTCAGTGTAAGTTTAGCAGTTATTCATCGAGCCATTAGTTTAGCCGTATTAGCCTCGCTTGGCGGTTATTTAGCCCCTATTTTATTATCTACTGGTGATAACAATTATGTTGGATTGTTTAGCTATTATCTTATCCTTTCAATTGGCATTCTTATTATCAGTCATTGGCAAGTTTGGCGTTTATTAAATCTTATTGGTTTTGCTTTTACTTTTGGTATTGGTTTTATATGGGCAATACCCAATTACACTCATGCCGATTATTTACCTTGCCAGCTGTTTTTAATTGCAAACTGGTTGATTTTTGGTGTCGCAACGGAACTTTCAACATTAAAAAATAAACTGAAACTTAATATTTCTTTTGATGCCACATTATTATTTGGCACACCATTAATTGGTTTTATCTTCCAACATCGATTAGCCTCAGAATGGGAATATGGTGTTGCTATCGCTTCATCACTTTATGGATTAGCCTATTTCGCACTAAGTTGGTTTGTGCTTAAGCATTATCGTGAAGAGGGCAAATTACTGGCAATTGCCTTCTTTATGCTCTCTGCTACTTTTGCAACTTTAGCTGTACCATTTGCATTCTCTGCTGAATGGACATCGATTGTATGGGCAATTGAAGGGGTGATGATCCTTGCATTTTCTGTTTTACAGCAGCAAAAGAAACCCGCTATTGCAGGGACTCTTTTAGTTGCAGTTTCCTTTGTTTTACTGTTCAACATGCCCGTTACCTTGTTAGGTGATTGGCTAATGATCGTAATACAAGTAATCGCTGTATTTGCTGTTGCAGTACTGTGGTATCGAGCTAAATTTATTAATATTGATAATCAAACTATTGGATATGTAGCACTATTTATCTCTGTTGTAAGTTGGGGATATAGCGTTTTACTTTTACAAGAGTATGGCGAATATTGGCTCTACCCGGAGGTAAAATCTATTACCTTTGCATTTATTCTTATTAGTTGTTGGGGCATGTTCTTTGCGGGTAAGAAAACCCAATTTTCTGAGTTGGCAAGTTGCTCTATTTTATTATGGCCGATGTCAGCACTTATTATGTTAGTGTACATCTATCTTGCAGGTTCACTAATTGATAATTGGTTAAGTGCGATTATCTGGATTGCAATTTTTGCAAGTGGTTTCTACTTGCTTAAAGTAAATACGTTATTGCCGAAACAAAGGATCAATAAAGCATTGATCCATAGTATGCATCTTGTCTTTATTGGTATTTTCTTATTTACTGAAATTATTTGGCTACTGGATGTTACGTACCTTTATGTGAGCTTACATTTTGCAAGCGTTATTCTTGCCATAAGTTTATTTATTGCAATAAGCTTTATGTTAGCAATGAAAGTTAATTGGATAAAAGAGTATCAGAATACCTATTGGTTAGTTACTTTACCGGTTTTAGGTTTACTAGAACTTTCTTTAATCTTTGCGAACTTTAATAACGGTACTGAAAGTGGAATTAAATTTATTCCATTATTTAACTTGATGGATCTAATGGGTATTATTGGAATATGGGTTGGCTATAAATTTATTTCAGTAATAAAACAGTCAACTAAGTGTCAAGCATTATTGAAAAATAACTTACCTATATTTAATTACATTATTCCCGCGATGATTTTCTGGTGGGTAAACGGTATTTTATTAAGAGGGTTAGTCTTTGCAACAGATATTGATTGGTCGAGTTATGCAATCATTAATTCCAAAGTGATCCAAACCGTATTAGCTATTATTTGGGCGATTACGGCATTAGTGACTATGGTAATGGCGACACGTAAGAAGTTACGCTCACAATGGTTTATTGGTGGTGTGCTGTTGGCTGTGGTTATCGCTAAACTCTTCCTAATTGATACGTCATTAAGTAGTGGATTGCTGAGAGCATTGGCCTTTATTGGTGTTGCAATATTGATTTTATTAATCGGATATTTCTCACCATTACCGCCGAAAAAACAAACTAACAATACAAGTGTGTAAGTCATGCTTTAGCTTGTGTTGTGTTTGTTTTAGTAATTAAATCATGCATATAACCTTAAATGGTTAGTGCATGATTTAACGAAGAGGAGAGTTATAATGCATCAAGGTCAATGTTTATGCGGTAAAGTTAAACTATCGACAACACAAGATATATCTGCGCTCAGTGTTTGTCATTGTAGTATGTGTTTGCGTTGGAATGGTGGCCCAGGTTTTTCGATTGATTGTAAATCAGATTTGAAAATTAAAGGTGAAGAAAATATAACACGCTATGATTCATCTTTATGGGGAGAACGAGCATTTTGTAAGCATTGTGGCTCTCATCTTTTTTATCATTTAAAAGAATCCCATACTTACTATGTATCAGCAGGATTATTTCCTGATGCAAAAGAAAGCAAACTAACAATACAAATTTATATAGATAGCAAACCTCTTTATTATAATTTTGTAGAAAAAACACCAATGCTAACAGAGCAAGAGATTATGAGTATGTTTAATAAATAATATTTTAATTTATTAGTTTTTTGGATTTTTTATTCTTTTAAGACTCTTTTATATATGAGTCTTTTTTTATGATATTTATTAAATAAACATTAAGTAACACTAAGAAAGAGTTAGGTTACTATTTTTTAGTATAGTATGATGTTTTCTTTAAAGTTGATAACAAGTTGATCTAATGTTTTTTGTTATGTTTTGTTTTGATTTAAAAGGAGAGTTTTATTGATCAATACATTGATAATAAGTCGAGTTGAAATATTTAGCTTGGGAATAAAAACACTTCTTAGTCAGATTAAAAAAATCAATATCCGAAAGGTGATGAATGATGAAAATGATGCATTTCGTTATTGTCGACAATTTTCGGTTAATCTTATTATTATTTATTCAGTACCTTCAGTGTCATTAATTGATTCTATAAAAAGAATAAAGCGATCATCTTTATCAATTAAAATTATTGTTATTTCACCAAAAATAGACTCTATATTATCAATAACACTTCTTCAATTAGGTATCGAAGGCTTTATTGTCGTTGATACTTCTTGTGAAAATATTCTGCAAGCTATTCGACAAGTTTGTATCGGTCAACGATATATAAGCCAAGAGTTAGCTATGGAAATCGCACTCACAAAACTACAGCAAGAATTAAATCCGTTACATCATCTATCTGAACGAGAATTGCAAATTATGTCGATGATCATTAGAGGAAAAAAAATCGCACAAATTGCAAGTGAGCTGAATATTAATACAAAAACAGTAAATAGCTATCGCTACCGAATGTTTAGTAAACTTAAAATCTCAGGTGATGTAGAATTAACACATATAGCAATACGTTATGGGTTAATTGAGATAGAGAGTCATTTACAAAGTGGAAGACAAATTTGACGCCAAAGCATTCTTAAGCCGAGTCACAGATAAACCAGGTGTTTATCGGATGTATGATGCGACAGACACAGTAATCTATGTTGGCAAAGCTAAAGATCTGAAAAAAAGGCTTTCGAGCTATTTCCGTACACAAGTAAATAGCCGTAAGACTGAAGCTTTAGTGAAGTGCATCACCAATATTGATGTCACGATCACCCATACAGAAACAGAAGCTTTATTGCTTGAACATAGCTACATCCAGCGTTATCAACCTCGCTATAATGTGTTGTTACGCGATGATAAATCCTATCCTTATATCTATTTAAGTGGTGATAAACACCCTAGACTTGCTAGTTACCGCGGTGCAAAACATGCGAAAGGGGAATATTTTGGGCCTTTCCCTAACTCTTTTGCAGTAAGAGAAACATTGGCGTTAATGCAAAAATTGTTTCCTATTCGTCAATGCGAAGACAGTGTGTATCGCAATCGTTCAAGACCTTGTTTGCAATATCAAATTGGCCGCTGTCTTGCACCTTGTGTAAAAGGTTATGTTTCTGATGAAGAATATGCTCAACAAGTTAATTATGTACGACTTTTTCTTTCAGGTGATGATTCGCAAGTTATTGAAGGATTGGTTAAACGTATGGAAGAAGCAAGCCAAGAGTTACATTTTGAAGAGGCCGCTCGCATTCGTGATCAAATCCAAGCGGTAAGGCAAGTGACTGAAAAACAATTTGTCGCTAATATTGGTGATGATCTTGATGTGATCAGTGTCGCTTTTAATGGTGCGATTGCTTGTGTTTATGTTCTCTTTTTCCGTCAAGGTAAAGTGTTGGGAAGTCGGAGTTATTTTCCTAAAGTCCCCGCAAATACCTCAATTGATGAAGTTGTTCAGACTTTTATTGGCCAATTTTATTTACAAGGTAGTGCAATTCGAACTTTACCAACTGAAATCTTGCTTGATTTTAATTTAGAAGATAAAGCCATTCTTTCTGAGTCTATTTCTTCAATAGCAGGGCGAAAAATTCAAATTCAAACAAAACCGCGCGGTGATAGAGCTCGTTATTTAAAATTAGCCAGAACAAACGCAGCAACAGCATTGGCTTCAAAACAAGTCGAGCAATCGACAATTTCACAACGTTATACCTCGTTGATGTCTCTTCTTGGCATGAAAGAGATAAAACGAATGGAATGTTTTGATATTAGTCACACTATGGGAGAGCAAACTGTGGCTTCATGTGTAGTATTTGACATGAATGGCCCATTAAAATCTGAATATAGGCGCTATAATATCAGTGGTATTACTCCTGGTGATGATTATGCGGCGATGAATCAGGTGCTCACTCGACGTTATGGTAAATCATTAGAAGAGACTAAGATTCCAGATATTATCTTTATCGATGGTGGTAAAGGGCAATTAGCACAAGCAATAGAGGTATTTGATTCTCTTGATGTTGATTGGGACAAATCACACCCGAAATTAATAGGTGTCGCAAAAGGGAGTGATCGTAAAGCAGGGCTTGAAACCTTGTTTTTTGTGCCAGAAGGTGAAGGGATGGCATTACCTTCGGATTCACCTGCGTTGCATTTGATCCAACATATTCGTGATGAATCGCATCGTCATGCAATAACTGGACATCGTCAGCGTAGAGCAAAAGTGAAAAATACTAGTTCGTTAGAATCTATTGAAGGTGTAGGGCCTAAGCGTCGTCAAATGTTGTTGAAATATATGGGAGGGCTACAAGCTTTGCGAGACGCAAGTGTTGAAGAAATTGCGAAAGTCCCCACAATTTCGACTGCATTAGCAGAAAAAATTTTTAATGCGTTGAAACACTAAGTGTATTGATGCACCATATTAATAACTCTCACTTTTCTAGGTCGTGTAGAACGCTATGCAACTAAATATCCCAACTTGGCTAACTCTATTTCGTGTCGCATTAATCCCTTTCTTTGTTTTGGTGTTTTATTTACCATTCAAAGATGCTCCCTTAGTCTGCGCTATTATTTTTATGGTAGCAGCTGCAACTGACTGGTTTGATGGTTTTTTAGCACGTAGATGGAAACAAACTACTCGCTTCGGGGCTTTTCTTGACCCAGTAGCGGATAAAGTAATGGTTGCAACAGCACTTGTTTTAATTACTGAATACTATCATGAGTGGTGGATAACCTTACCCGCAGCAACCATGATTGCTCGTGAAATTATCATTTCTTCACTAAGAGAATGGATGGCTGAATTAGGAAAGCGTAATAGTGTTGCAGTTTCTTGGATAGGAAAAGTGAAGACAACCGCACAAATGGGTTCACTGGTTGTGTTATTATGGCGTCCTACTGTTGAAGCGGAGTGGTTTGGATTCGCTTTATTATATATTGCAACTGTGTTGACATTCTGGTCAATGTTTCAATATTTGAGCGCTGCATGGTCAGATTTGCGCGAAGGTTGATCGAAATGACTGAAAATTCACCGAACAGTCAAAAAGATGCAAATATAGTGTTGACTAGATTCAGGAAATCAGTAGAATGCAACGCATCGAAAGGCACAACGGTTTACGGAAATAAATAAGTAAATCAGCAAGTTCGGTAAAGCGGGAATAGCTCAGTTGGTAGAGCACAACCTTGCCAAGGTTGGGGTCGCGAGTTCGAGTCTCGTTTCCCGCTCCAATCTCTAATGAGATTGAGCAGTTGAGGCGCGTTGGCAGAGTGGTCATGCAGCGGATTGCAAATCCGTGTACCTCGGTTCGATTCCGGGACGCGCCTCCATTAATGCCCAGGTGGTGAAATCGGTAGACACAAGGGATTTAAAATCCCTCGGCTGTAAGGCTGTGCGGGTTCAAGTCCCGCCCTGGGCACCATCTCTTTTAGATAAAGAGTTTGGTGCAAAAAAGTCCATTGTGAATGGCATTGAAAAGTAAGTAATAAGTCGTCCATACCAGTATCTCTCTTAGTAATAAGAATTTACGGACGCACCACAGAATTTAGCCCAGGTGGTGAAATCGGTAGACACAAGGGATTTAAAATCCCTCGGCTGTAAGGCTGTGCGGGTTCAAGTCCCGCCCTGGGCACCATACAAATAGCGGACCTTAAGTTAGGTCCGTTTTTTCTTCCACTAGCAAGCAAGTTGGTGAGAGAAGAGTAAAAACTAAAGTTAGTTTAGAAGTGAATGCTTTAAATTTATTTGTTATCTATCTTGTTTGATAAACGGGTATTAAGCGTAACAAGTAAATACAATTTAGCCCAGGTGGTGAAATCGGTAGACACAAGGGATTTAAAATCCCTCGGCTGTAAGGCTGTGCGGGTTCAAGTCCCGCCCTGGGCACCATATAAAAAAGCGGACCTCAATGAGGTCCGTTTTTTTCTTTATGGATAATATTTTTCTTTTCATATTGGTACGGCAAAAACTTTAACCGTATCAATCAACAAGCTGCTAAAAAGTGATATTAAGACTATCTTTAGCAACATATTTGGATGGTCAATCAAACATAGGTAGATTTGTTTAAAGCCATATTAGATATGGCTTGGTTGCTATTCCAAAGTAAATTAAATTCTTTATCCATAATAATCACATCCACCGGATAAGCCATTCACACCTTCGATTATTCTTACTCTGGATATTTTATTAGCTGTTTAGTTAAAAGTAGCATCATTTTGATGAGTATCGAGTAAGCGTCAGAGTATTGCATTCGACTCCCTATTAGCAATATCCCAAACTATCATTTCTATTTGGATCCTGCATTTTTGAACAGTGTCTGTTGCTCTAGCATCCATCAGATATTCATCGGAGATCTTAGAGAAAATAAGATACAAGAGTGAGATAGGTAAATAGTTCGAATGACCCGAAGGAATAGCATAAAAAAGAAATCGGAGTGGATTAGAAAATCTTACACAACTATCAGAGCGATCTATGATCCTTACTTGTTTGAAATTAAGCCATTGACCATTTTTGTTGTTTAAAAAATTATTTTCAATAATTTTCAAAAAGAGATGAATATAAGGAATATATGGTAAATAAATGTATATACTGAGGGTATTCAAATAAATGTTGTATTAGGTATTCCAGATTTATGACTAAAAAAACTATTTATGTTGTTGCAGCTGCAATGTATAACGAAAAAAATGAAATATTTTGTGCCTTAAGATCTCAAAAAATGAGTTTGCCAGGATTATGGGAATTTCCTGGAGGTAAAATTGAACCCGGTGAGACTCCTGAAGAAGCTCTTAAACGAGAAATTCAAGAAGAATTAGGATGTGAAATACTGGTACAAGCACATATCGATACTCATTTACACGAATATGAGAATATAAATGTTAATTTAAGTGTTTATAAGTCAGTTCTTCAAAGTGGAAAGATTCAATTATACGAACATGAAAAAGGAATGTGGACTCCTATTTCTGAGCTACTAACTTTAAATTGGGCCCCCGCTGATATCTCTGCTGTTGAAAAAATCTTAAAAGAAGAGAGTCGCAATGCATAAAGATTTTAAGCAGTCTATTTTACACAGCTTTGTAGATCATCAGATACAAGCGAAAGATCACCTTAAAGCTGAGGTTTTTACAAATCAAAGTTATGATGATCAATTGTTGTCAGGCATTATTGATCGATTAAAAAATGTAAAATCATTTGATATTGCGGTCGCTTTTGTGACTAAATCGGGCTTATCTCTACTTAAAACAATCTTGTCAGATTTGTCTCTTAGAGGAATTACTGGCCGACTTCTAACATCAGATTATTTAACATTTAACCATCCTGATACATTTAAAGAATTACTAAAAATCTCTAATTTAGAAGTGAAGATTTCAACAAAGCAGGGATTCCATGCCAAAGGCTATTTTTTTCATTATGAAAATTACTCAACTACAATTATTGGTAGCTCAAATCTAACGGCAAATGCATTAAAGATAAATTATGAATGGAATCTTGCTATTACGAGCTATCAAGATGGTGATATCTATAAAAAATTACGAGATATATTTGAAGATGAGTGGGGAGCTAGTGAATTATTAGATTTGGTTTTTATCAATAAATATACGATTGAATATCAGAAAAATAACAAGCTATACCCGCAAGATAACTCAATATCTAAAGTAGTTAATACAGACATAATTAAACCAAATAAAATGCAGCAAGATGCTTTGCTAAATCTTAAGGCTTTAAGGGATCAAGATAAAAAAAAAGCGCTTATTATTTCTGCTACCGGAAGTGGTAAAACATATTTATCTGCCTTTGAAATACAAAATGCTAAACCCAAGAGAATGCTGTTTCTGGCACACAGAGAACAAATTTTATTAAAGGCATCCGAAAGCTTTAAAAAAATTATTCCCGCTTCATCCGAGATTGAATATGGTATCTTTTCGGGAAATCAAAAAAATTTAAACGCTAATTATCTTTTTGCGACAATACAAACTTTGTCACAGACAGAACACTTAGATAAGTTTTCAGCTGATTATTTTGATTATATTATTATTGATGAAGTCCATAAAGTTGGTGCTACTTCATATCAAAAAATTTTAGATTATTTTAAACCGAAATTTTTACTTGGTATGACTGCTACGCCAGAAAGAACAGATGGATTTAATATTTTTGAAATGTTTAACTATAACGTTGCATATGAGATCCGCTTGAAAGACGCATTAGAAATGGATTTAGTTGCGCCTTTTCATTATTTTGGCGTGGTGGATTATGAGCTTAATGGCGAATTAATTGATAATTTATCCAATCTGAAACATTTAGTTAGTGACGAGCGAGTCGATTTTCTAATTGAAAAAATAGAATATTATGGGTATTCAGGTGATTCACCCAAAGGTTTAATATTTTGTCGTTCACTAGATGAAGCAAGAGATCTTTCAGATGAATTCAATAATAGAAATTATAGAACTGTAGCGTTGTCGGGAGAAGATCCACAGGAATATAGAGCACACACTATTAAGCGGCTTGAAGTTGGAGAAATTCAGTATATTTTTGTTGTGGATATATTTAATGAAGGCATTGATATTCAATGTTTAAATCAAGTGATTATGATGAGACAAACGGAATCAAGCATCATATTCATTCAGCAACTAGGTAGAGGATTGCGCAAATTTCCAACTAAAGAATATCTAGTTGTTATTGATTTTATAGGGAATTATCAGAAGAACTATTTGATCCCAATAGCCTTGATGGGTGATAACTCATTGAATAAAGAAACTATCAGACGAGCAGCTATTGATCCTGGTAATTTATATGGTTTGAGTAATATTAGCTTTGAAAAAATAGCACAGGAGAGAGTGCTTAAGGCTATTTCTTCCGTCAAACTTGATAGTGTTCGATCCATCAAAAAGGCTTACATTGATTTAAAAAACCGTATAGGCCGTATCCCGTTATTGTTGGATTTTATTACCAATAATAGTGTAGATCCTAGTGTTATAGCCAGTTCATATAAAACATATGATGACTTTATTGCCTCAATGGAAGGACAACCCATAAAAACTTTTGGGGTGTATGCGGATGCCGTTTTGCTGTTTTTAATGAGGGAGTTATTAAATGGTAAACGCTTACATGAGGTTTTATTATTAGAAACTTTATATATCCAATCTACATTATTACATGCTAATTATTTAAAAGTTTTAGATGATAATCAAGTTAGTTATACAGTAGAAACTATAATTTCTGTCCAAAGAATATTGAATTATGATTTTTGGGGAGAGATTGAACGAAAAAGATATGGTGGATCTTCTTTAGTTATTTATGATGAGGCATCAGAAAATTATATTCTGGCATCAGAAATAAAAAATCTATTAGAATGTAATCAAGAGTTTAAAAATCGCTTCTTAGATATTATAAATGTAGCAAAAGCGAAAAATAAAAAATACTCTTCATCTACACCATTAAAACTGTATGAGCGTTACAGTAGAAAAGATATATGTCGATTATTAAATTGGCATAAGGACGAATCAAGTACTATTTATGGTTATCGCCTTAAACATAACACACTGCCTATTTTCACAACTTATCAAAAAACGGAAGATTTGAATTCCAAGGTGCATTATGAAGATAAGATATTAAGTCCAGATCTTATCAAATGGTATAGTAAGTCTAAGCAAACACGAAATTCAGGACCAATGCTTGAAATATTTCAATCTCAAAAAGATAAAACAGCTGTAATACATTTTTTTATTAAAAAAGATGATTCTGAAGGTACAGAATTTTATTATTTAGGCCCAGCTGATATCGTTGAAGATTCGATTATGGATGAGCAAGCAACAGAGATCGATGGAGGAAAAACACACTCTATTGTATCAATGCATTTGCGTTTACATTATTCGATAGAATTAAGTTTGTATCATTATTTAATTGCCTAATTTTTTTTAGGCACCATATAAAAAGTGGACCTTATTGAGGTCTATTTTTTTGATTTTGGCTTTAGCCAGTTTAAGTCGCATCAGTGTCTTAAACATAAAACCACCTGCTTTGAGGGTGGCATTCAAGGGTTATACCAAGAAAAACACCTTTCCGTTACGATATAGATGTTCAAGCTAATATTCGTAACTTAAATAAGGAAAGGTGTTTATGGGCATTAAAGCACAAAGTTCAGCACATACAAAGTGGCTGTGTAAATACCATATTGTCTTTTTGCCGAAATATAGACGGAAAGTTATTTTTAATAATATTCGTTTAAGTATAGGTGAGATACTTCGAGACCTTTGTAAGTATAAAGTAGTGAAAATAATCGAAGGTCATCTCATGCCAGATTATGTTCATATGTTAGTGAGTATTCCACCAAAAATAGGTATTTAAAGTTTCATGGGATATTTGAAGGATAAAAGTTCGCTAATGATCTTCGATAGACACGCCCATTTAAAAAACAGAAAGTTTTGGGCGGAAGGGTTCTATGTATGTACAGTAGGGGGTCAATGAAGCCACAATTCAGAAGTATATCAGAGAGCAAGAAAAGTCGGATTTAATCTTGGATAAATTGAGTAGTAAAGAGTATGTGACCCCCTTCAAAGGGTAAGCCAAGGTAGCAAAGGCACTTAGCTTGAACGAAGAGAAAGCTGCGTCATTTAGGTGCAGTCGGTAACAAGCCTTTATAGGGCAAGAGCAAACTACCCACTTTACGGGTGGTTTATTATCAAAAAGTAAAAATTAAATTGAACACATTATCTTATAGTCACTTAAGCTAATATGGTTTATAAATTTGATAGTGTGTAAAATAAAAAATCACCTTATCAGTTGTGGCGATAAAGATGATTTATATTTGATATTGTTTTGTCTAAGTGTTCACCGATTAACTCTTAGTGTCTAAGGCAATAATTCTATTTCTTAGTGTAATAAAGCGAGCCAATACGTCGTCTACCGTAAGAAGCTCTACATTATTTTCAGGCGCTTTTAGTACTTCATTCGCTATATGCCACGGCCCCCAAAAATCAGCATCACTATTACCAAACATAGCTACTGTCGGTACACCAACACCTACTGAAATATGTAATGCTCCCCCATCACTAGTTAGCATTTGATCACATAAAGACATACTGGCCATTAATTCTCTAAGGTTTTGTGTAGGCACCGGTGTGATAGGAATATTTTTGCACTGTTCGAGAATAAATTGTGCTTTTTCGTCATCACCAGGGTGCAGTTTATTATCGCTCCTGCCTGGCGACCAAAAGAGAAGAATATGACATTTTTCGCGTTGTGTTAATTGGTGCGCTAACGCGATAAATTTTTCTGCTTGCCAACGTTGTTGTGGCTTGCGTGAACTAATTTGTAATCCATAAATAGGAATATTTTCAGTTATTTTAATACGTTGGCGAATTGTAGCAATTTCTTCATTTTTGACGTACAACTTTAAAGGACCTGCTTTTTTCTCTATTCCAAGAGGATGGCTTAGTTGACAGAACAACTCAGCGATATGAACTTTATTAGACGGTGTTGGAATTGGATCTGTCACTGCTGAAGGTGTGTCATTGCCAATAGCGATAATACGCTTAGCGCCTGATAATTTTGCCCATTGTAATGCTCTTTTGGCCCAATGATCACGAGCAATAATGGCAACGTCATAATGTTGACGACGCATATCAAGAATAATTTTCAAGCGACTAAGAATAAGTTTTAAGGATGACTGGCCTGATTTTTTATGATGTAACTTGCTGTACACATGGATATTTCCAACAGAAGGGTTACCTTCTAGAATCGCTTGATTGTAAGAGTTTACGAGCAGATCTATTTTCGTATTATATTCATGGGCAAGAGTATCAATTAATGGTGTTGTAAGTATTAAATCACCAATGTTATCTCTTTGTATTATTAATATTTTAGGCATAGTTAGATTTATGTATATTCGAATGAGAGAAGTTCATTGCTGAAAAGTATAACTTCAGCTGTAATTATATTATGTATTTATGATTATAGGCTATTCGACATGTAGAGGCATCTTTATCAGAGAATTAATCTGCTTTTTGAAGAGGAAATAAGAAGGGGGTAAGTTCAAATGTTGAGCTATTGATAATACGATGACTATTTCTTAGATAATCATCGTATTTATTACATGCCTAAATATGAAATTTATTTTAGTGGCTAAGGTGATGCTAACAAGAGTATTGATAGATAATTAAAAACATGCTTCCAAAATATCGAGGACATCTTTAGTGGTTAGTTTTTTATATCCTCTACCAATAATTGTGGTTGATTGCGCAATCTCAGGAAGCATCTCTCTTGTTGCACCTAAGTCTTCTAATGAAGTTACAATACCACACTCTTTTGTGAAATGTTCTAGTGCATCAATACCTTCAAGTGCAATTTGATTTTGTGTTTTTCCTTCTGTTGAAATACCCCAGACTTGAGTTGCAAATCGTACAAATTTATCAATGCCAAATTTATAGATAAAACGATAATAAGGTAGAGAAATTGCAGCAAGTCCCATTCCATGTGCACAGTCTGTATAAGCCCCTAATTGATGCTCAATCATGTGGACTTGCCAATCTTGTGTTTTTGATAATCCTGTGAGGGTATTTAGTGCAAGTGTTGCATTCCACATAAGATTACTTCTTGCTTCGTAATCACTTGGATTTTTAAGTGCGATACGTAAATTATCAATCGAAGATTTTAATAAACTTTCAATTAAGTAATCTGTTGTGTTTGCACCTTGATCAGAGAAATACTGCTCCATCAAATGCGACATGGTATCAAATACACCACTGACCATCTGATACTGAGAAACAGTAAAGGTATATTCTGGATTTAAGATTGAAAACTTAGGAAATACATTGGCAGGAAATACTCGGCCAATTTTATATTTTGTGTCTTCATGTGTAATAACAGAACCCCCATTCATTTCAGAGCCTGTACCTACCATGGTAAGAATTGAAGCAACAGGAATAATTTTATTTTTAACTTCTTGATATTCAACCCAATATTTTTGAAATGGATCTTCATTTTCACAGTAAGCAGAAACAGAGATCCCTTTAGCACAATCAATGACAGAGCCTCCACCAACGGCTAAAATTAAGCTGACGTTATGTTCACGAACTAATTGAGCGCCTTCCATCATTTTTTTATAAGTTGGGTTTGGCATAACACCTGATAATTCAATAATATTTTTACCAGCATGACGGAGTATCGCGATAACTTCATCGTAGAGTCCATTAGATTTAATCGCGTTTCGGCCATACATCAGCATAACTGTTTCGCCATAATGTGATAATTCATCATTCAATTTAGCAAGAGAATTCTTACCAAAATGGATAGTTGTTGGATTATAGTAAGAGAAATCGAGTTGCATTATGAGATCCTATTGCCAGATTAAAGATTATCTAATTGAAGTTTATTGTATTTTTTAACTTCAAATAAGATAGGAATGGATTATTTGTTGAGTAGAATGCTATCGCTTTTGTATTTAGAAATGAATGTCTGATCTTCTTAGTCTCTTGCCTATTTTTCCAAAAAACTAAAATGATGATTGTGAATAATATAAATTTGGTAATAGAGAGAATAAGAAACTTTATAGCGGTTAAATATGATTTGTTTCTTTAAGCATCTTAATATCGGTTGCCGGTGGAGCTCCAAATAATCGGCTATATTCACGACTAAATTGAGAAGGGCTTTCATAACCAACTCGGAAAGTAGTTGTCATTGCTCCTAAATTTTCAGTTAACATCAATCGGCGGGCTTCACTGAGCCGTAATTTTTTTTGGAATTGAAGCGGAGTCATTGATGTCATTGTTTTAAAATGAGTATAAAAAGCAGATTTACTCATTCCTGAACATGAAGCCAATTCATTGATATTTAATGGTTTTATATAATTACTTTTTAGCCAATCAATCGCTTTAGCTATTTGATGACTATGGCTACCTGCTGTGACAATTTGATTCAATCGTTCACCTTGCTCCGTAATCAATAGACGATAGAAAATTTCACGTTTTATACCAGAAGCAAGAATTTTAATACTATCAGGCTCATCAAGAAGAGTGAGTAAGCGAATAAATGCATTGACTAAAGGTTCTGATAATTCACCAACAGCAATGCCTTTTTGGGCATTAGAATCTGAGCTAAATGTTATTCCACTATCAACAATAAGTTGTGATATTTCTTGCAGATCTAACTCCATAACTAGCCCTAAAAACGGTTTCTCGTTGCTGGCTTTCATAATATTTGCCATAACAGGGAGTTCTATTGAAGAAATTAAAAAATGATTGGCATCGTAAATAAAGCTTTCTTCTCCTAAGATCACTCTCTTTTCGCCCTGGGCAATTAAACAGATCCCTGATTTATGAGTATGGCTGGTAATTGGTGTAGGAGAAGTCCAGTGTGTTAGTGTTAATCCCGGAATGGGGGTTTCAAATTGATTAGTATCATGAGTCCATTTTTTAATCTGCATGGCTAGCTTTTGAGTTAATAACGCCATGTTTTTTAAATTATTCATATGGACCCCATACGTGATACAGCGATTAATATTATGGTAGTCGTAATATTATAATATATGAGATGAGTATTAGAAAATTATTTGATTTACTTTAATAAGAAATTAGGAAGGGAAATATTAAAAATAAAACAGGCTGTGCCTAATAAATCACAGCCTTATAAAATTCTTATTTATTGGTTTTATTTTTTTCTAACCATTTTTGCATTTGTTCTATTTCAGGGCCTTGCGCATCAATAATAGCTTGAGCTAGTTTACGCATTTCAGGATCAGTACCATATTTCAACTCAATTTTAGCCATATCAATAGCGCCTAAATGGTGGGCTATCATGCCATCAGCAAAAGCAACATCTGCATTATCAGTATTCATTCCTTTTGCCATATCAGCATGCATTTTATTCATAGATTCATTAAGCTCTTTTTGCATTGGAGTGCTATTATGTGATGCATCCATGTTCATATGTGTATTGTTTGCCATTGCACCAAAAGAGATAGCACTCATTAAAATAACTGCGGCAGGTAAAAACTTTTTCATAACAGTTTCCTTTAATTTATCGTGAAATTGTTATCACTCTAAAGATTCCCCCTAGGGGAAGGTCAATGTTGTTATTCAAAGTTTAATATTCTTTACCTTTAATGACAAAATAGTCTTTTTACCTACTTTATTTCAATGGGTATATATCAATATCTAACTTTATACCTCTTTGCATATTCGGAATTTCTTTATAAAAAAGAAAATTAATGATAACTATTCCCATTAAATCTATTTTACTATAAAGTTGTATAAATAATGCAATTTTAAGGTGTCTATATGGATAATCAAACTACAACGCAATATATGTCTCAAGAACCGTCAAAAGCAGGGCATACCTTTTTAGCGAGTTTAGGGAAAACACGTTTAAGACCGGGTGGTGTAGAGGCATCTGATTGGTTAATTAATAATGCACATTTTACATCATCAAGCCATGTTCTTGAGATTGCTTGTAATATGGCGACAACTTCAATCGAGATTGCCAAGAAATACGGTTGTCATATTATTGCTATCGACATGGATGATAATGCTTTGTCTCAAGCGCAAAAAAATGTCGATAGCGCTCAATTATCACATTTGATCCAATTAACAAAAGCTAATGCGTTATCTTTGCCTTTTCCTGATAATACTTTTGATATTGTGATAAATGAAGCGATGCTGACAATGTATGCAGATAAAGCCAAAACAAAACTAGTAAAAGAGTATTACCGGGTTTTAAAACCTGGTGGCTTATTATTAACTCACGATATTATGAAGAAAAATGATGATGTTAATAGAAAAAAATTAATCGATATAGTGAAATCAAATGTAGCACCTATGTTTCAGCAAGAGTGGCACGATTTATTTATTAATGTTGGTTTTTCAGAAGTAAAAATAAAATCAGGTAATATGAGTTTAATGTCACCTATTGGTTTAATTCGTGATGAAGGCTTATTTAGGACTGCAAAAATAATTAAGAATGGGTTGATAAATAAGAAAAATAGATCACGATTTTTATCAATGTTCCGTTTTTTTAGAGAGAATCGACATGTTTTAAATTATATTGCATGTTGTTCTAAAAAGTAATGTTATCAAGAAAAATTTATATATTAATTAGTGGCATCTAAGTCAAACTAGGTGCTCGTTTTCTTTTATAAATAAGAATAAATAGAACTGTATACCTCCGTAATAAAATGTAAAAAATAAAAAGAATCGTAATCCAGATTGAATCCTATTTATTTTGACTATATATATTAAAAAAGAAATATTAAAAAGATGATTTTTATGTGGAGTTTAATATGAAACAGATACTTATTATTGCGGGAGGAATATTGTCGCTGACTATTATGCTGGCTATTCTTGTTGCTATTTTAATTGTATCTGTCATTAAAGAAAATACTACTGAGTTTTGGAATGAAAACCGCGAAGTGATTGAAAGTTCGTCATCTACCATACGTGAAACTCTTTCTAGCGTAGATGCAAAGCGCGATACGCTTATGGCTATTTACCAATCTAAAAATAACAATGGAAGTTGTCAGCAGTTAGCTGAAAAGCTAAATGATGTAGAAAAAGCACTTTCTAATGGAAATTTAACGTTACCACGACCCGCAAAAGAACAAATTTCAACTATCAAAAATGCTTTTGATGGTTCAACATCATCTACGAAAAATATTGCTTGCGAACAGGCACTTCAAGTTATTAATGATTTGAGTCAGTAATCTCAATATCCTTTCTATTTTTATTTATCTTTTGTCCAGCAGTAAGATTATTTCGGACTGTTAAATTAATATCTCTTAACTTAATTCAATGAATATTCGATATATTTTTCTTGAAAAGAGCATGTTTTTATTCTTCAACATAAAATAGTGATAGGTCATTTATATCTACAATCTCTCTATTAGAAGATTATGTTAACGTTAAAAAGAAGTTGCGAAGGGGATTTAAAATCATGATATGAGATGCTAAAATTGATAGCTGATTCGCTTTAGCAATGAGATTTAGTGATAAGTTAGTTTATTTTTTGTTTTTAACAAAATACATTTTTATCTTTATGTTATTTTTTTATTTTCAATATAATAAATACATTTTAGCTCAAGTAAGAAAAGTAAATCAGACAAAAGCTTCTGTAAAAAGCATGGCATATATATCAATATAATTTAAGAAAGCATCAATTAATTATGAATATCGCAACATCAAATGTAAATGAAGTTAGCCGTCAAACAGCGTGGATCAGAGTAATAATATTATCATTTGCGGCTTTCGTTTTTAATACAACAGAATTTGTTCCGGTTGCACTGTTAAGTGATATTTCTGACAGCTTCGGCATGCTTCCGGCTCAAACAGGTTTAATGATCACAATATATGCTTGGGTTGTTGCTTTGATGTCTTTGCCTTTAATGATAATGACAAGCAAAGTTGAGCGACGTAAGCTACTTATTATTTTATTTATTCTCTTTATTTTAAGTCATATTTTATCTGGTGTAGCATGGGATTTTAAATCGTTGCTAGTAGGGCGTATTGGTGTTGCATTTTCTCATGCCGTATTCTGGTCGATTACTGCATCACTGGCTATTAGAGTGGCGCCTGCGGGTAAACGAGCTCAAGCATTAGGTTTATTAGCGACAGGAACTGCATTAGCAACTGTACTTGGTTTACCTTTAGGCCGTGTTGTTGGGCAGTGGTTAGGATGGCGTGCAACATTTATGGGAATTGGTGTTTTAGCTTTAATTACCATGTTTGCATTAATGCGCTATTTACCTTTATTACCAAGTGAGCATTCGGGATCATTAAAAAGTGTACCCGTGTTATTAAAACGTGGACCATTAATGGGTATTTTTCTGTTAACTGTAATCGCGGTTACTGCACACTTTACCGCTTATAGTTATATAGAACCTTTCGTTGTTGATATTGCCAATTTAGATCCAAACTTTGCCACATTGGTTTTACTTATTTTTGGGGGGGCAGGTATTGTGGGAAGTATTTTATTTAGTCGTTATAGTACCAAAATGCCAACATCATTCTTGTTCTTTGCCTTAATTCTGCTGACATTCTGTTTAAGCTTATTAATGATGAGTAGTCAAAGTTTAACGTCATTTATTGCACTGATTATATTTTGGGGCATCGGCTTTATGTGCATTTGTCTTGGAATGCAAGTCAAAGTGATTGATTTAGCCCCTGATGCAACAGATATCGCCATGTCCATTTACTCAGGTATTTTTAATATCGGTATTGGCGCTGGAGCATTGATTGGTAATCAAGTTATCTTACATGCTGGTATGACAAATCTTGGCTACGCAGGAACAATATTAAGTGTTGTTGCTGTGGTTTGGTGTGGTTTTATCTTTAATCGCTATCGTGTTTCCATGGGCGGAGAACCTCGTCAAAAAAATCAGCTTCATCAACACTAAATAAGTATTTCCACGATATAAAGGCATCTATTCAATATGAAAGATGCCTTTTTTATTTGTTGTAGATGAATATCCTTAATCTCGCTTGTGATAGAATTCACAAAATTGACTTTATATAGGATTAAGGCGAAAAAATGAATGGATTAACTTACCTAATGTTGGCAATTATATCTGAAGTGATTGCGACAACAATGCTGAAAGCTTCTGATGGTTTTAGTCGTTTGTATCCATCTATTGTGGTCGTCATAGGTTACTGTTTTTCTTTTTGGGCACTTTCCCAAGTGGTAAGAGTTATGCCATTAGGTATTGCTTATGCAATATGGAGTGGTCTAGGGATAGTTTTAGTTTCTGTTGCGGCGGTGTTTCTCTATCAACAAAAACTTGATTTACCAGCCATTGTTGGTATGACTTTGATTATTGCTGGTGTTTTAATTATAAATCTACTATCCAAAAGTGCTTCACACTAATAGGAATAACTGGACAAAATTAGGGTGTCTTTGATGCAAAAGAAATTTAAAACAGCTTGTTATCTATTTATGTTAACTAGCTTTGCTTTTATTGCAGGATGCAGTAATTCAACACAGACACAATATTCATCTACACAAGTAGTTAATAAGAGTCGAACAATACCGACAACCAGCCTTGATATTCCCTTAGATGAATCAGCCAAGGCAACCTGTGTCTTTTCAGGTGGCGTGCCTTCTTTAAACTATGAATTACATGGTGGTCAGACACCTGTGTGTCAATTTGCTAATGGTAAGCGTTGTAGTGAACAAGCTTTAATTGAAGGGGCTTGTATACCAGGTTAAAGCTTATTTTGGGTTGAATCTTTAATCACTAATTATCTATTATAAAAATAGCCCTTAGTTTATCGCTAAGGGCTATTTTCTTTTTTTATTCTTTTGTTTTAAAAGAACTTGTTATTTGGCTCATTAATACTAATAAACCCACAACAAAATAAGCTGAGAAAATAATAAGCATCCATTGTGGCATTTCTAAAGTTAAGAATTGCCATTGGCTGACAGAGCAATCACCAGTTGCTTGGAATACAGCAGGGAACCAATCTTGCAGAGCAAACCAAGAGGGTAAAGTGACAAAAAAGTCACAGGTTGCAAAAGGTGATGGATTCAGAATGAGTTGTGTATGTTCCCAAGAAAGTTCAATTCCTCGGTATGCAGAATAAATCCATAAGAAACCACCTGCCATACGCATAAGTGCCATTTTAGGTGCGGTTGCCCCAATCAATGCGGCAACTAATATTCCTAATACCGCGATGCGTTGATAGACGCACATTACACAAGGCATTAATTCCATTCCGTACTGAAAATACAAAGCTGCGCCTTCAAGACCTATTGCTGTTAATGCAAGCAACAGCCATGAAAAACGGCATTGTGACCAGTGACGAAGAGAAGTCAGCATAATAATGTCCATTTAAATATTAAATAAAATAAGTGTATATTCTGCCCAAAAATCAAGCGCAAAAAAAGTCAAAACCTGTTATTTCACAAATATTTACATTCAAGCTTCTTTTAAAGAAGAAAATAGGACTTTCATCAAATAAAAGTCCTATTAATGTGGTGTAACTGTGGATCTATTGTTATGGAATAGCAACTAAACCAATTTCATAGAACCAATGTGTTGCAGGAACAAGCCAAAACTCAACAGCTAGTAAACCAAGTAATGTCATTATAATCGTGTATGGCAGTGCCATTATCACCATTCGGCCATATGATAAACGGATGAGCGGTGATAGTGCCGATGTTAATAAGAACAGGAATGCAGCTTGACCATTTGGGGTCGCAACAGAAGGTAAGTTTGTACCTGTATTAATAGCAACACCAATATGCTCATATTGTGATTGGCTAATTAACCCATCTTGCAATGCAGTTAAAGCCTCACTGATATAAACCGTACCTACAAACACGTTATCTGAAATAGCAGATAGTAGACCATTAAAGAGGTAAAAAAGAGATAGTTGTGAGGATTCTGACGCTTGAAGAACAAACTGAATAATAGGGCCAAATAATTGTTGGTCAATAATAACAGCAACGATAGAGAAGAATACGGTCAATAATGCAGTAAAAGGTAAGGCTTCTTCAAATGCTTTACCAAGAGCATGTTCTTCTGTGATCCCACAAAATGCAGTGGCAAGAATAATAACAGATAAACCGATAATACCAACTTCTGCTAAATGGAGCGCTAAAGCAACAATCAACCAAATACCAATTAATGCTTGGATCATTAATTGAGCTTTTTCTTGCGAAGTACGTTTTTCACTGTTTTTCCTGTCGTATTCAGTTAGAACTTTACGAACTAAATCAGGTAATTCAGCACCATAACCAAAGAGCTTAAAGCGTTCTACTAAGTAGCACACTACAAGACCAGCAAAGAAAACAGGAATAGTGACAGGTGACATTCTGATAAAGAAGGTCACAAAATCCCATTCTAAATGTTTTGCAATAATTAGGTTTTGTGGTTCACCTACCATGGTCATTACGCCACCTAACGCAGTACCGACACCAGCATGCATCATTAAGCTACGTAAAAAGGCACGGAATTGTTCTAAAGTTTGTTTTTTTTCTGCGGTATCAATAAATCCATCATTACTTAATTCTGCACCTGATTGATTCGAGGCAAAATTATGATAAATAGAGTAGAAACCGAGAGAGACACTGATTACAACCGCGATTACGGTTAAAGCATCTAAAAAGGCAGATAAAAATGCACTTGCGAAGCAAAAGGCAATAGATAACATTCGTTTAGAACGAATGGATAACAGCAGTTTAGTAAAAGCAAACAGCAATAATTGCTTCATAAAATAGATGCCTGCAACCATAAAGACAAGAAGCAAAATCACTTCAAGGTTGTTGGCAATTTCATGACCAATTTGTTTTGGGCTAGTCATACCAATGATGACAGCCTCAATGGCAAGTAATCCTCCGGGTTGTAACGGGTAACACTTTAGCGCCATAGCTAGTGTAAAAATAAATTCTACAACTAATAGCCAACCGGCGACAAAAGGGTCAATAAAGAAAAAAATCAGTGGGTTGATAATTAAAAAAGTAAGAATAGCAAGCTTATACCAATCTGGGGAATTCCCCATAAAATTCTTTAGTAGTGCTTGTCTTATACTCATATCCATTAGGTTTCTCATCCTCCAAATAGAGATTTTAAGCGCAATGATACGCAATTGAACCATAGTACGCGCTAATCGCTGTGAAATTAAGCGCATTAGTAATAATAAATTGATAAAGCTACATCAAGTTTTATGATGCCATTCACTATTTAATGATGGTTGAGCTATATCAAAATTACGCATTCTGATATTATCTTTTCCATTATTAGCAGAAAAATCGCTTCGGAAGAAATAAAAATATGGTTATTAAGGCTCAAAGCCCCGCAGGTTTTGCGGAAGAGTATATTGTTGAAAGCATCTGGAATAATCGTTTTCCTCCTGGATCTATTCTTCCAGCGGAACGTGAGCTCTCTGAATTAATCGGTGTTACAAGAACCACATTAAGAGAAGTGTTACAACGCCTTGCTCGTGATGGTTGGTTAACAATTCAACACGGAAAGCCAACGAAGGTAAACAATTTCTGGGAAACATCTGGCCTTAATATCCTTGAAACAGTTGCTCGTCTTGATCATGATCGAGTACCACAGTTAATAGATAATTTATTGGCTGTCAGAACCAATATTTCAGCTATTTTTATACGTACAGCATTTAGAAATAGCCCTGAAAAATGTATTGCAGTTTTAAACCATGAGCTTACCACTGAAAATAGCGCTGATGAGTTTAGTGAACTGGATTACAACATTTTCCGTGGATTAGCGTTTGCGTCAGGTAATCCAATTTATGGTCTTATCTTAAATGGCTTAAAAGGGCTTTATACGCGCGTAGGCCGTTATTATTTCTCAAATATTCAAGCCAAAGAACTCGCGTTAGCATTCTATAAAAAACTGGCTGTATTATGTGAGCAAAAAGATGTCGAGCATGTCATGGAATGCGTCCGCCAATATGGTAAAGATAGTGGTATTATCTGGCAAAGTTTACAGTCACCACTACCTAGTGATCTAGAAGAAGTAAAACGCTAATTACGTTTGCTACTTTATTACAATAGAAAAAACCAGTATTCCTATAATTTGTGGTACTGGTTTTTTTATGCTTTTAAAAAGTGAAAAAGAGTCATTTTTTAGGCAATGCTTTAAATAGGTTATTTTTAGTAAAAAGAGTAACCAAAGTGAGTTAATTAAAGATTTATCATCTTAAATTGAGCCTATTCTTGGATTTTAATAAAATCCCTGCTTTGTCTTCTTACACCTTAAAATCCCTTCAATTTTAAATAATTTACTAATCAATATTATTATAATTTATGGTGATAATTATATCTTGTTGATTTTATGAGTTAATTCAATAATTGTTTTTGAAAATCACTTGTCGAATAGCAATCAAATGTGATTTAACTCTAAAATTTGCTTTTTTATTAGTCTAGATGATTATTCTATATTGGCTTTTTGTGTATGGAATATTATTCTTATGTTATATCAATGTAAATTATTGGAGTCTTGCCATGAAAGTAATCATCTTAGGTGGCGGCGTTATTGGTGTAACGAGTGCGTGGTATCTTGTGCAACAAGGCCATGAAGTCATTGTTGTTGATAGACAAAACAGTGCAGCAGAAGAGACTAGTGCAGGTAATGCAGGTCAGATATCTCCAGGATATGCTACCCCTTGGGGTGCTCCGGGCATCCCATTAAAAGCAGTTAAATGGATGTTCCAAAAGCACGCACCATTAGCAATTAAACCTGATGGCTCACTTTTCCAGTTACGTTGGATGTGGCAAATGTTACGTAATTGTGATGCATCACATTACACCATGAATAAAAGTCGTATGGTGCGTATTGCTGAATATAGCCGTGATTGTATTCGCCAGTTACGCCAAGATACTGGTATTGAATATGAAGGGCGCCAAGGTGGCACTCTGCAACTTTTTCGCGATCAAAAGCAATTTGATAATGCAGCCAATGATATTGCTGTATTAAAGCAAGAGGGTGTTGCTTATGAGTTGTTAACTGCGGATCAATTAAAACTAGCAGAGCCAGCGCTTGAACATGTTAGTCACAAATTGACAGGTGGTTTACGTTTACCGAATGATGAAACGGGTGATTGCCAAACTTTTACGAAAAAACTCGCTAAAATGGCAGAAGATGCCGGTGTTACGTTCCTATTTAACAAAGAAATCAAACATTTGTTATTTGATGGTGATAAAGTTGCGGGTGTTCAATGCCATGATGGATTATTAACAGCCGATCACTATGTTGTTGCCATGGGCTCTTACTCAACAGCGTTTTTGAAAAACAAAGTCGCCATTCCAGTCTATCCTCTTAAAGGTTATTCGCTTACGATGCCGATTATTGATGCTTCAAGAGCACCAACATCCACTATTTTAGATGAAACCTATAAAATTGCGGTAACGCGTTTTGATGAACGAATTCGTGTCGGTGGAATGGCGGAGGTCGTTGGTTTTAATCTGGATATTTTAAAATCGCGCTGTGAAACATTAAAAATGGTTGTGCAAGATCTCTATCAAGGTGGTGGTGATATTGAAAAAGCCACATTTTGGACCGGTTTAAGACCTATGACGCCTGATGGTACGCCTATTGTAGGGCCTACGGCTTATCGCAATTTATCATTAAATACAGGGCATGGCACATTAGGTTGGACAATGGCATGTGGCTCAGGCCAATTATTGGCTGATTTAATTTCAGGAAATAAACCTGCTATTGCCGCTGATGATTTATCTGTGTTTCGGTATATCGATGGCTTTAATACTAAATTGCTCTTACCGGGGCAAAAACTTGATGCAGCTTATTAATTGAGGAAAAACCATGTCCAGACCTACAAAAGTAACCATTAACCTCGATGCATTAAGCCATAATCTGTCTGTTATTAAAGAGAGAGTCAAGGGCAGCAAAGTGTGGTCTGTTGTGAAAGCAGATGCTTATGGACATGGATTATCCAGTGTTTGGCCTGCATTAAGTCATACTGATGGTTTTGCATTAATTGAGTTAGACAAAGCTGTTATGCTAAGAGAGCAAGGATGGGTAGGGCCT
This sequence comes from Proteus sp. FZP2095, assembly GCF_023701425.1. NCBI lineage: Bacteria > Pseudomonadati > Pseudomonadota > Gammaproteobacteria > Enterobacterales > Morganellaceae > Proteus > Proteus sp. FZP2095. The sequence continues at coordinate 1,143,178 of NZ_JAMQBJ010000001.1, read as the reverse complement.
ATCCTTTTGCTGGAAGGTTTTTTTAAGCCAGAAGATGTCTATTTATTAGAACGTTATTCCTTAACGACAACAATTCATTCTGATTGGCAATTTGATGCTATAGAAAATGCACAATTAGAAAGGCCCATTAACATCTACCTTAAGCTTAATAGTGGAATGAATCGGCTGGGCTACCGACCAGACACTTATAAGCAAGCAATTGCTCGTGCAAAAAGTATCAAAAATATTGGTTCTATTATTCAAATGTCTCATTTTGCTAATGCAGATACGGGATTGAATATGGGGGCACAGAAAAATACCATTAATCAAGCTATGGTAAATGAATTACCTCGATGTTTGGCAAATTCAGCCGCAATACTGTTTGATCCTGAAACTTATCAAGATTGGGTGCGTCCGGGCATTATTTTATATGGTGTTTCGCCTTCAGGTGTTTGGCAAGATATTGCTGATTTCGATTTACAACCCGTAATGGCATTTAATAGTGAGATATTAGCTATTCAACAAGTCAAAAAAGGTGAGCAGATAGGCTATGGTAGCCGATATACCGCTGAGCGTGATATGCGGATCGCTGTTGTTGCCTGTGGTTATGCTGATGGTTATCCAAGACATGCGCCAGACGGTACACCCGTTATTGTTAATGGGCATAAAACACAATTGGTCGGGCGTATCTCTATGGATATGCTAACCGTTGATGTAACGGATTTTCCTGATGTAAGTTACGGGAGTCCGGTTGAATTATGGGGAGAGCAATTGCCTGTTGATGATGTCGCAACGGCATGTGGCACTATTGGTTACGAATTATTGTGTGCAATTGCACCAAGAGTGACTGTTGAAGTGATGATAAATCTACCTAATTCCACTTTTTCTGATCTAAATGAAAGTTGTTGATAATCACTAAACTAGAATAAGCTTAAATTTATTTTGATTTGGTGATCCTATGAGTAACGGCATTGCATTGCGTGTGAAAGGAAAGGTTCAAGGCGTTGGGTTTCGCCCATTTGTTTGGCAACTAGCCCATCGTTTTGGTTTATTAGGGCAAGTAAGTAACGATAGTTTAGGTGTATTGGTGCATTTAACCCCTTCACCTAAAAATGCGCTCTTTATCGAAGCATTAAAAGCAGAATGCCCACCACTAGCACGCATTGAACGAATAGAAGAATCACCCTATCAATGGGAACAGTTGCCTACAGACTTTATTATTGTAAAAAGTGGTGGTGGCGAAATGGATACACAAGTTGTTCCTGATGCTACAACTTGCCAAGTTTGTATTGATGAATTGTTTGACCCTCAAAATCGTCGTTATCATTATCCTTTTATCAACTGCACACATTGCGGCCCTCGTTTTACTATCATAAAAAAAATGCCTTACGATAGGCCTTTTACTTCAATGTCTGAGTTTCCATTCTGCCCTGACTGTAAACATGAATATGAAGATCCCGCAGATAGACGGTTTCATGCTCAGCCTAATGCATGTCCTGTTTGTGGACCTCACATCTGGCTTGCAAATAATCAAGGAAAAGAGTTAGCAATAAAAGAACTTGCATTAACTCAAGCTTGTGAAGCGTTACTTGCTGGAAAGATTGTTGCAGTTAAAGGTATTGGTGGTTTTCATTTAGTATGTGATGCACGCAATAATGAAAGTGTTGCATTATTACGAGAGCGCAAATATCGACCTGCGAAGCCACTCGCTGTGATGCTCACCGGAATTGATCAAATTAAAGCAGATAAGCAAGATCCAGATTTTCTTCCAACCGCTATCCAAACGTTGCAAAGTACTGCCGCCCCAATTGTATTAATCCCCAAAACAGTTGCACCTAAGCTTGCGGAGCTTATTGCGCCAGGATTAACTGAAATTGGTGTTATGTTGCCATCCAATCCGTTGCAACATCTATTAGCGCGTGGCACAAATATTCCACTTGTTATGACATCAGGCAATGCATCAGGTCATACGCCGGCATTAAGTAATGAAGATGCCTTAATGCAATTGAAAGATATTGCAGATTTATTCTTAATGCACAATCGAGAGATCATACAAAGAGCTGATGACTCACTTGTTCGCATTGAGGGTAAAAAGAGTGTGATGATCAGACGCTCTCGTGGTTATGTCCCAGATGCGATTTCATTACCTGAAGATTTTGGAGAGCAACCCTCAGTACTCGCGATGGGAGGCGATCTCAAAAATGTATTTTGCCTATTACGCCAACATCAAGCCATTATGGGGCCTCATTTAGGGGATCTTGATGATTTAAGTGTGCGACAGCAGTTGATAAAATCGTTGGCTCTCTTTCAGCAAATTTATCGTTTTACGCCTAAAGCGATAGCGATAGATGCGCATCCTAACTACATTAGTCATCAGTTGGGTAAACAGTTTGCTCAAGAGCAAGATATTCCTGTTATTGAAGTCTCTCATCACCATGCACATATTGTTTCTTGTCTCGCCGAACATGGTCATACACATCAACAAGGTGCTGTCATTGGTATTGCGCTTGATGGATTAGGTTTTGGACAAGATGGCACGTTATGGGGAGGGGAATGCCTGCGGGTGGACTATCAAAAATCAGAGCGGGTTGGGGGGCTTCCTGCTGTTGCGATGCCCGGAGGTAATCTTGCCTCAATTCAACCTTGGCGAAACTGGTTCGCACATTTAGCTACTTTTTCTGAAGATTGGCAAGGTAGTGTAATCGCCCAAATGGTGCCTAGCAATGATTTGCAGATATTAAGTAAGGCCATAGAGCGTGGCTTAAATTCACCTAAAGCCTCTTCTTGTGGGCGTTTTTTTGATGCGGTTTCAGCATCATTAGGATTAGCCCCTAAAGAGATAAGTTGGGAAGGTGAAGCGGCTTGTTATCTACAAACAGCAGCATTAGCGTGCCATCAAGAAAAACAGGCAGAAATAATTAAGCAGTATGGGCATTTAATGCCAGTAAAAAATAGTGTGCTTGATTTGTCGGTTTTTTGGTCGCAGTGGGAAAGTGTAGCGCTGAATGTCAGTGAAAAAGCATGGTTATTTCATTATTTATTAGCTGAAGGTTTAGGCGATATTGCATTGCAATATGCAGATAAATATCAGATTGACACCATTGTACTTACGGGTGGTGTGTTAAATAACACATTACTCAAACATCTGTTTAAGAAAAAATTAAACAATAAAAAAGTACTTACCCCTATGATGTTACCAGCCGGAGACGGTGGTATTGCATTAGGGCAAGCACTGATTGCTACACATTTAATGCAAAACTAAAATGATTATAGGTAAAATAATACCAGTTTTAGTTATTTGTGACTGAAATAGGTTTTTGGTTGCTACTTTATTAATGACAATATGGAAAATCATCGTGAGTAATAAGAAGATTATCATTTCTTTAGCCGTTATCGCAGGGCTTAGCACACCAGCAGCATTTGCTGGCGAATGGTCAATAGGTGGTTCAGTCTTAGCGCAAGTCACTCCTTATAAAGGGGCTAAATCAAAAGATTATTTATTACCAGTACCACAAGTTAACTACCAGTCAGAAAACTTCTATTTCGCAACGTTAGCTGCAGGATATTACCTGTGGAATACACCTAAAGATCAGCTTTCTGTTGATTTGCACTATTATCCTCAGGCTTATAAACCAAGCGATAGTGATGATGAGCAAATGAAAAAACTGAATCGTCGTCGTGACACCATGATGGGTGGCTTTACTTATAAACACCACGAATCATGGGGTAGCTTAAGAGCGATCATATCGGGTGATATGTTAGGAAAAAGTAACGGTATTATCGCTGACGCGGCTTATTTATATCCTTTTGAATTCGGTAACTGGTCTTTACAGCCGGGTGCTGGTGTTGTTTGGGAAAACAAAAAACAAAACCGTTATGCTTATGGAATTAGTCATGCAGAATCACAACGCAGTGGTTTAGCAGAATATACGCCAAATGATAGCTGGAGACCTTATGTTGAAATCTCCGCTAATTATAAATTTGCTGAAAAATGGAATTTCTTTGCGATGGGGCGTGTTGATCATTTACCAAGTGAAGTGAAAGACAGCCCTATGGTGAATAAATCTGTTACTGCGATTGTGTGGACAGGTGTGACTTACACATTTTAATTAGCAGAAATCTGACTAGAATTTAGTGAGATTAATGATGATAAAAAAGCTTCGATTTAAACTCGAAGCTTTTTTTATTGTGTAAGATGCCAGCAATATTTTATTTTTCAGCAATATTCTTACGAACACGGACTACCAAAGATAAACGGCCGGGATGAACGTTATCTGGTTTTAATGGCTGGTGGATGCGTGCGGTTTCTACACAAGCCATTTTACGATAACCGCCAGAACTCATATCTTTCATTGAACTTGCAAGCTCCGCGCCGGGGTTCCAACACACGACATCACTATGATGATAATGATGAACTTCAATTGTACGATCCCAACCATCATCATGAATGAGATTGAAATCATCAGGCTCCGTATAAAGCCTGTCAGTGCGTCCATTAAAGCGTAATGAGGTTTCATCAGTGTAAACCTCTTTATCTGCCACTGTGTCAATGTAGTGGCCTCCTAGGCCGGTTACAGAGACATTATCGATATCACTCACATTAAAGTAAGAGTGAAGAGCAGCTGTCGCTTCATAATCACCATAAGATTCTAATTCAACCTCACAGGTTGCTCCTAATTTAAAACGAGCAATAACAGTAAAGGGATGGGGCCAATATTTTTGTGTTTGTTGACTCTCTTTTAATGTCATGGTGATGAGGACACCATCATCTTGTTCTGTATGAGCACTAAACTCCCAAGGAAGAATACGTGCAAATCCATGACTTGGTGTACCTGCTGAAGCAAACCAAGGCCAGCAAATAGGGATACCACCACGAATGGCAACACCTGGAGTGAAGAGAGAGGCTTCACTTACCCAAAATACAGGATGTTCTTGTGCGGGCTGCCAAGCGATTAAATGTGCGCCTTGAAGGCTGATAGCTGCGCGTACTTTAGGGTGTGAAATAACAAGGATAGGAAGTTCGCCTAATTGCCGACGACTTAAGTAAGGGGATATTTGTTCAATAATCGGCAAAGAAAAAATTTTCTCATTCATTATCTTATGACCTTTATGTCACTGGCTATTTCAATACAATAAACTGACTGGCTAGAAAATAAAAGAGCCACCGAAACGGTGGCTCTAAAAGAAATCGTGACTTTCTAAACTCTAATTATTTAGAGATATGAGAAATCAGATCCAGAACTTTGTTTGAATAACCAACTTCGTTATCGTACCAAGCAACTAATTTAACAAAGTTGTCATTCAGAGCAATACCTGCTTTAGCATCAAATACTGAAGTCAGAACTTCGCCATTGAAGTCAGTTGAAACAACTGCATCTTCAGTGTAACCCAGAACGCCTTTCAGTTCGCCTTCAGCTGCTGCTTTGATAGCGTCACAGATTTGAGCGTAAGTTGCTGGTTTTTCCAGACGTGCGGTCAGGTCAACAACAGAAACGTTAGGAGTAGGAACACGGAAAGACATACCAGTCAGTTTGCCGTTCAGTTCAGGGATAACTTTACCTACAGCTTTAGCAGCACCAGTTGATGAAGGGATGATGTTCTGGGAAGCACCACGACCACCACGCCAGTCTTTTGCAGATGGGCCATCAACAGTACGTTGAGTTGCAGTTGTTGCGTGAACAGTAGTCATCAGACCTTCAACGATACCGAAGTTGTCGTTGATAACTTTAGCTAAAGGCGCTAAGCAGTTAGTAGTACAAGATGCGTTAGAAACGATATCTTGGCCTGCGTATGATTTATGGTTTACGCCCATTACGAACATTGGAGTGCTGTCTTTTGAAGGGCCAGTCAGAACAACTTTTTTCGCACCAGCTTGGATGTGTTTACGAGCAGTTTCGTCAGTTAAGAACAGACCAGTTGCTTCTGCAACAACGTCAGCACCGACTTCGTTCCATTTCAGATTTGCTGGATCTCTTTCTGAAGTTACGCGGATGGTTTTACCATTAACAACGAGGTGGCCATCTTTTACTTCAACAGTACCGTTGAAACGGCCATGAGTTGAATCGTATTTCAGCATGTATGCCATGTAGTCTGCGTCTAACAGATCGTTAATACCTACGATTTCGATATCTGAACGTTCTTGAGCAGCACGGAAAACGATGCGGCCGATACGACCAAAACCATTAATACCTACTTTGATAGTCATATGTATTCCACCAGCTTTAATTTAGTGAATTAAAAAGTTGCTTCTAAAGTTACCAAAACCGCGCCAATCGTCAAGCGGAATCGTGTCAATAATTGCAAAAAATCAATTAAAAAAACACTTTTCGCTTAAAGATTGGTCGTTTTAGCTAAATGTTACGCTGTGTATTATCGGGATCAACGCCGATAAATGAAGTTACCTTTGCTCTATTATGTGAAATTCATCACATTTCAAAAACTAAAGATTACTCTTGATGATTTTAGACTATATTTTTCAGATTTGTTGTTAAATCTTTGTTATTATTCACTGTTGTTTTAAAAAGCATTTTTCTGGGCAAGAGGTCGATATGGCAGATAATGAAAAGAAAGTGAATATTTCAAGTAATAACAATCACCTTGATTTATCAACACTCAACGAAATGCAACGTTATGTGACGCAACAGCAAGGCACAGAACCTCCGTTTAGTGGTAAATTATTACACAATCGTCAAACAGGTATTTATCACTGTTTATGTTGTTCGGCTCCTTTGTTTTATTCAGAAACAAAATTTGATGCTGGATGTGGTTGGCCTAGCTTTTATCAACCCGTTAGTGATAATGCAATTCGCTATATTGATGATTTTTCTCATAATATGAAAAGAACTGAAATACGTTGTCAGCAATGTGATGCACATTTAGGCCATGTTTTTAATGATGGCCCAGCCCCTACAGGGGAGCGTTATTGTGTCAATTCAGCATCTCTTTCATTTACGAATAGTGAAACAGGCGAAAAACAAATCGGTTAACCCAGTTAAATTAACAAAATGATAACAATAGAAAAAACGATTCAGCCATTTCAATAGATTATTTAGTTTATGGAGCAATCAATGGAAGTTAATGAACTTATTTCGATGGTAACCCCTGAAATTTACCAACGTATTTCAACCGCAGTTGAACTGGGTAAATGGCCTGACGGCGTTGCATTGACTGATGAGCAAAAAGAACATTGCATGCAGATTGTTTTATTATGGCAGGCGAAAAATAATCACACACCTGAGCATATGACTGTGGGAACTAATGGGCAGATTACCATGAAGAGCAAACAAGAATTAAAAGCTCAGTTTCAATCTGAACGTTTAGCAACACTAACACCAATGGATGATGACTAAAACGTGTATTGAATGAATAGAATCGAGATAAAAAAGGGGGGTTATTAACCAAACCGGTTAAAATTAACCCCTTTTTTGTTTTATGAAGATGAAGAAAATAACGAACCTATTGATTGTTACGATTAAGCCAATGTGCTGAATCAATTAATACCGCACCTTGTGCCCGCATCTCTTCTAGTGCTTTTTCGCTGTCATCATCTTGAATATTTACGCCACGACAACCATCTGTAATTACGGTCACATGATAACCTAACTGTAAAGCATCCAGTACCGTATATTTAACGCAGTAATCCGTAGCAATTCCTAAAATATAAAGATGTTTTATATTCAGAGTCTGCAAAAGAGTATGCAAGCCCGTCTGATATTCATGGTCGTTATCAAAAAAGGCACTATAACTATCAATAAGACGATTTTGCCCTTTGTAAATAATATGGTTTATTAGTGCTTGGTTTAATTCAGGGTGAAATGCAGCACCATAAGAATTTTGTACACAATGCACAGGCCACCATACTTGTGGTAATCCATTAAGCGTTCCAATTTCTCCTACAACAGTGCCTGAATTTTCAGCAAAGCTAAGATGATCGGCTGGGTGCCAATCTAAACTGGCAATAATGGGATTTTTAGATAGCTTAAAATCATGAATAAGTTGGTTGGCTGTTTGTATCACTATATCGCTTTCATTAACAGCTAATGCACCACCAGTACAAAAATCGTTTTGTATATCAACCAATAACAGTGCAGAATTTTTCACCAATTTTACCTTTAAATTAAACTTAGTCGTTATCGTCTAATGTCATTTCACCGCGAAGGTTTTGTTGCATTAGTCGGCAGATCTCTGTGTAATTATATTGTTGGCTAAGGAGATAATGCAGTTTAGTTAATGTTGCTTCAAATGTCATATCAAAGCCACTGATCACACCCACTTCCGCTAATGCCTGACCTGTTGCATAACCTTCCATATTTACTCGACCAGAAATACATTGCGTAAGGTTGATAACAACAATGCCACGCTCAGTTGCTTCACGTAGGGTTGAAAGTAGAGCAGGATGCGATGGTGCATTACCGACACCATAAGAGCGCAATATTAAGGCTTTTACAGGTTGCATTAAGATATTTTTAACAACTTCATCTGAAAGACCTGGATAAATGGTGACAACGCCGATCGGCTGAGGCGTAATATTATGTGCAGTAAATTCGCCTTTTCCTTTTGGAAATGAATTAATTTTAAATTGTTTAATATTAATACCCGCTTCTAACAGTGGGGCGCTATTGGGTGATGCAAAGGCGTTAAAACCATCTGCATGGGCTTTTACTGTGCGGTTCCCACGATACAGCGTGTTATTAAAAAATAGCGCCACTTCATTAATTGGGTGATGTGCTGCGAGGTAAAGTGCATTTAATAGGTTTGTTTGCCCGTCAGAACGTAAGGCTTCTAAAGGAATTTGAGAGCCAGTAACGATAATCGGTTTGCTAAGATTCTCAAACATAAAAGAGAGTGCTGATGCGGTAAAAGCCATGGTATCTGTACCATGAAGAATAACGAACCCGTCATAGTTGTGATAATTTTCATTAATATCATCAGCAATGGATTGCCAATCTTCTGGTGTGATATTTGAAGAATCAATTAAAGGAAGGTGCTCTTTAATTGTAAAATCAGGCATCTCCTCACGGTGGAATTCTGGCATTTTAGCTAATTGGCGTTGTAAATGCCCTGATACAGGAATATAGCCATGTTCAGAATGTTGCATACCAATAGTACCGCCAGTATAAACAACGTAGATTGATTTCTTTTGCATCAGACAAAGCACTCTTATTAAGCTGTGAGAAATACCTGATTATAGGGAGTTTGCAGAATAAAAAAAGGAAAGGATGCTAAAAAAAGAAAATAGAGACTGACTAATATCTACTTTAAATCATTGTGTTAAAAATAGTTTGAATATAGACGAACAAAAAGCATTCATCAGAATATCATTCTATCAAAAGCCAGAAAAAGGAGAGAAATACACCTGTTCAGTGTAAACAGGTGTATCAGTGGAAAGACTATTGAATATCACCACAAGATAAACAATACGCATAGCGATTTAGCGGATCGTTCATATTGCGATAAAACTCTGTCTGTGTTTTAACTTCTTTTAAAACAGGCGCAGGAATATAAGCTTGTAACGGATCAGGAAGAAGTGCTTTTGCATTAGACGATAAGCTCATAATGATTTGCTCAGAAAGGCTTAATTCTGGTTTCATCCAATCAATAACAGGTTGGTCAATTTTTGCCATTTTAGCGACTGCATCAATAGCATCATCAAAGTCACCAAACTCATCAACTAAACCGACATTCTTTGCATCTATTCCTACCCACACTCGGCCTTGAGCAATACGATCAATTTGAGCGGGTGTTTTTTTACGAGATTCAGCCACTAAATTAAGAAACGTTTTATAACCACTTTCAATATTGAGCTGTAAAAGCTCTGAAAATTCTTCAGGTAGTTTATTTGTGACAGATAATCCGGCTAATGGTGAAGTTGTGACACCATCAGTATAAACACCAATAGATTCTAAGCTGTTCTCAAAAGTATTAATAACGCCAAAAATACCAATCGAGCCAGTTAATGTTGATGGGCTAGCAATAATCTTATTTGCAGGGGTTGAGATCCAATATCCACCTGATGCCGCTAAACCTCCCATTGAAACAACCACATGTTTTTTCTGTTGTTTAAAGGCGGCAATTTCACTACGTATTTGCTCTGATGCAGAAACACTACCACCAGGGCTGTTTACACGTAAGACAAGCGCCTTAATATTTGGATCTAAACGTGCTTGACGAATTTGATTAGCAATAGTTGACCCTCCCGCTGAACCCGGGATACTTTCACCATCAATAATGGCACCTTGAACAACGACTACGGCAATATTACCTTCATCATTGGCAGGTAAAGAGGAGGTTAGCGTATCAGCATAATCATAAATACTGATATTGTTAAATTGCTTGCTCTCTTTATCCCACTGGAAGGTTTCTGTCATATCAGCTTCAAATTGAGCATATGAGCTTACAGAATCCACTAATTTACGATTTAGCGCATAAGTTGCGTTATCCCCATCCGCATTACGTAGCTGTGCAATCATCTCTTTTGCACCAGGGAAAACATCTTCTATGGTAATGCTACGGTTTTCTGCAACTTGGGTTAAATATGTAGACCATAGTGCATTAACTAAACGTAATGACGCTTCTCGAGATTCCGCAGACATGTCATTACGCATTAATGGTTCAACCGCAGATTTATACGTTCCGACGCGGAAAATATGAGTACTCACCTTTAAGTTTTCTAACAGTGTCTTGTAATAGAGATTTTGAAAGCCAAAACCATAAACACCCACAGCACCTTGAGGTGTGAGATAAATTTTATCAGCATAAGAAGCGAGATAATATTGTGGCTGATTATAATAACCGCTTACTGCAAAAATTGGTTTGCCTGTCTTTTTAAATTCATTAAGTGCTTTACCAATATAATTTAGCGAAGGTTGGTCTGCGCCTGCAAATTCATCAAGTTTGAGCACCATACCTTTAATTTTTGGATCTTGAGAGGCGAGGCGTAGTGTATCGACAACTTCAAATAATGAATTTTCTTGGAGCTGGCTACTAGAAACACCTAAAAGCTCACGTCCAACTTCACCTAAAGGATTTTGGGTTGCCGTTTGGTCAACAATCACACCCTTAAGGTCAACAAGAAGGGCACCTTCATAATCCATTGGTTTTTGTGCTTCTTTGCTAATTAAGAAAATACCAATGACCATAAAAAGAAGGAAAAAGAAAATAACGTTTAAGATTAATTTCCTGATAAAGTTAATGGCTTGCCAACTAAATTTTAATATTGCGCCGATTAACTCCATAATTTTACTCATATTATCTCCACATCATGTAAAGCTAAATTTTAATCCTAAACAGTCATGCTAGAATTATTGGTAAGCAGGCTACATTCACATAATCTCATACTATTAAAACAAAAAATATTGTTAGTAATAGAGAGAATAGCAATAACAATGAAGGAATATTCTAATATAGCTCTTATTGAATGTCTGTCATTGATTTTTAAGAAACCATTGATGATAACTTTTTGCTTAAGGTGTTGTTAAGTAAATATTTACCTTATGTCAAAATAGCGAAACAATTTCACACAAAAAGGGTTTAACGTAATATAGGAATTTGTCGAATTAAAAAGAAAATAAGAACCAAGGCCAGTATAAATTAACTGAGGTAAACTAAGGTTAATCATTTTATGAACAATAAATTACGATTAAATAACCACACAGCGGATTTTTAGAAAAATTCCCGCCTAAATCTATGGATGGTGGTAATATAACAGTTTGTTATACTGCGAATTGATAAGAACTGTCCATCCCCATAAGAATGGGATCTTGCTAAAATAAAATGCTGACAGGAGAATAAAAATGGATGCATTAACACTGCTTTTGAACCGCCGTTCAGCTTCCCGACTGACTACTCCAGCCCCTGATAGTGAAGCCCTCAATACTATTTTACAAGCCGGTATGCGCGCGCCTGATCATGGTGCACTTAAACCTTGGCATTTTATTGTGATGCAAAATGAAGGTATAGAGCGTTTTAGCCAATTACTGCATAAAGCCGCGGTTGTGGGTAATTTAGGGCCAGAAGTTGAAGAAAAAGCAAAAAATGCACCTTTTCGTGCCCCATTAATCATCACTGTTATTGCGAAAGTGAAAGATCATCCAAAGGTTCCTGAATGGGAGCAAGTTGTCGCTGCTGGTTGTAGTGTTCAAGCAATGCAAATGGCTGCGGTTGCTCAAGGATTTGGGGGAATTTGGCGTTCAGGTTCTTGGACTCATGATGCAGTGGTAAGAGAAGGACTTGGCTGTGGTGAACACGACCAGATTATTGGTTTTCTTTATTTAGGCACGCCAGCCCTGAAAGCGCCAATGACGGTTTCTCCTGCTGACTTAACTGATTTTGTGACTTATTTTTAAAAAAGGATGGCATGTTATGTCTGAAGCAATTCGTTTAACACAGTACAGTCATGGTGCAGGTTGTGGTTGTAAGATATCACCAAAAGTTTTAGAAACCATTTTACATAGCGAACAAGCTAAATTTCATGATCCTCATTTACTTGTAGGTAATGAAACTAAAGATGATGCAGCTGTTTATGATTTAGGAAATGGTACAGGTATTATTAGTACTACTGATTTCTTTATGCCAATCGTTGATAACCCTTATGATTTTGGGCGTATCGCTGCAACAAATGCAATCAGTGATATCTTTGCGATGGGGGGGAAACCTATTATGGCGATTGCTATTTTAGGTTGGCCTATTAATAAACTTGCACCTGAAATCGCGCGTGAAGTGATTGAGGGTGGCCGAGCAGCTTGCCAAGAAGCAGGAATTTCACTGGCTGGTGGTCACTCAATTGATGCACCAGAACCTATTTTTGGCCTTGCAGTAACAGGTGTTGTGTCTGTGAGCAAAGTGAAGAAAAACAGTGAAGCTAAAGCAGGATCTCAACTCTTTTTAACTAAACCTTTGGGGATTGGTGTATTAACAACCGCTGAGAAGAAAGGTCTGTTAAAACCAGAGCACCAAGGTTTAGCGACAGAAATTATGTGCCGTATGAATAAAGCTGGTTCTGATTTTTCTGATATCGAAGGTGTCACTGCAATGACTGACGTTACAGGATTCGGTTTATTAGGGCATTTAAGTGAGATTTGTGACGGCTCTGGTGTACAAGCCACTATTCATTTCTCTCAAGTACCAAGATTACCAGAAGTAGAGTCTTATATTGAACAAGGCTGTGTTCCGGGGGGGACAGGGCGTAACTTTGAAAGTTATGGTCATTTAATTGGTGAGATCACTGAAATGCAACGTAAATTACTTTGTGATCCGCAAACATCAGGTGGCTTATTATTAGCAGTATTGCCTGAAGCGGTTGAACAAGTGAAAGAGGTTGCCTCACGTTTTGATATCGAATTAACTTCTATTGGTGAGCTAACCGCGCCAGTAGCTGGAAAAGCGTTGATTGAAGTGACTAACTAAAGTAATGAGATTATTTATTGCAGAAAAACCCAGCCTTGCTCGTGCTATTGCTGATGTATTGCCAAAGCCTCATAAAAGGGGCGATGGCTTTATTCTTTGTGGTGATAACCAGTATGTGACGTGGTGTGTTGGTCACTTACTTGAACAAGCTGAGCCGGATGCATACGACCCGCGGTACGCCCGCTGGTCGTTAGATGATTTGCCTATTATTCCTGAAAAATGGCAACTCAAGCCCCGAGCTGATGTTAAAAAACAGCTAGAAACTATCAAAACACTACTTAAGCAGGCAAAAGAAGTGATCCACGCGGGAGACCCCGATCGTGAAGGTCAGCTTTTAGTCGATGAAGTGCTTAACTATTTAAATATCAGCGAAGATCAAAAGAAACAGGCGCGTCGTTGCTTAATTAATGACTTAAACCCAGCAGCAGTAACGCGTGCTATTGATAAGCTACGTTATAACCATGAGTTTGTACCATTGTGTGTATCGGCTTTGGCGCGAGCAAGAGCAGACTGGCTTTATGGTATTAACATGACTCGAGCCTATACGCTTTTAGGTCAACGCAATGGCTATCAAGGTGTATTGTCCGTGGGGCGAGTACAAACACCAGTATTAGGCTTAGTGGTTCGTCGAGATGAAGAAATTGAAAATTTTGTGCCTAAAGATTTCTTTGAAGTTAAAGCGCATGTTGTAACACCTGCCGATGAACGCTTTACCGCGATTTGGCAGCCAAGCGAGCATTGTGAACCTTGGCAGGATGAAGAAGGGCGATTATTAAATCGTAAGCTTGCAGAGCATGTTGTTGAGCGAATTAAAGATAAACCTGCCAATGTAACGGATTATCAAGATAAGCAAGAATCTGAAATAGCACCGCTTCCTTTTTCGCTTTCCGCATTACAAATTGAAGCCGCAAAACGCTTTGGTTTAAGCGCACAGCAAGTCTTAGACACATGCCAAAGGCTATATGAAACGCATAAATTAATCACTTATCCGCGTTCTGACAGTCGTTATTTGCCTGATGAGCATTTTGCTGGTCGCCATGCCGTTATTAATGCGATTAGCGCACATGATGCAAGCCTATTACCGCAAGATACCTTAGATATTGATAAAAAGAATCGTTGCTGGGATGACAAAAAAGTTGATGCCCACCATGCAATTATTCCAACGGCAAAAACGGGTAATATCTCATTAAGTGAAAATGAGAAGAATATTTATTATCTCGTGGCTCGCCAATATCTAATGCAATTTATGCCTGATGCTGTTTATCGTAAATGTGTTATTGAACTTGATATTGAGAATGGCAAATTTATCTCTAAAGCACGTTTTTTAGCGCAAGCAGGCTGGAGAATATTATTAGGTGCTAAAGAGCAAGATGCCGAAAATGATGGCTCTGCATTGCCAGTCGTGGCGAAAGGTGATGAGTTGCTGTGTGAAAAGGGAGAGATTGTTGAAAAGCAAACGCAGCCACCAAGACCTTTTACTGATGCGACATTGCTTTCTGCTATGACAGGAATTGCGCGCTTTGTTCAAGATAAAGAACTTAAGAAAATCCTAAGAGCGACGGATGGATTAGGTACTGAAGCGACAAGGGCGGGAATTATTGAGCTGTTATTTAAGCGAGGTTTTTTGCAAAAGAAAGGACGAGCCATTAACTCAACTCCAGCAGGTAGAGCATTAATTCATGTATTGCCAGATATGGCAACTTTACCGGATATGACGGCACATTGGGAATCGATACTCACGCAAATTAGTGAGAAGCAATTTAAATATCAAGATTTTATGATGCCATTAAATAACACCTTGATAGAGTTGATTACTCAAGCGAAACGTCGCCCGAATATTCAAGCTTTCAGAAATCTTCCCGCACAGGCGCATAATAAAAAGCGTAAGGCAGCAACTAAAGGAAGTAACAAAGCAGGCGCTACAAAAAATAAAGCGCAGAATAAAGTAGCAACAACGGATAATTAAGCACAAATAAAAGCACTTCCTGCGTTATCTCAGGGAAGTGCTTTTATTGAATTAAAATTTAATTAGATTTTAAATTCAGCCCAAACTGGTGCGTGATCAGAGGGTTTTTCCATTCCTCGGATCTCATAATCAATTCCTGTTGAAATACAATTATCCGCTAAGTAGCGACTTGCTAGAAGTAAGTCAATACGTAATCCTCGGTTATCATCGAATCCTTTAGAACGATAATCAAACCACGAGAATTTATCATCAGCTTCAGGATGTTGTTGGCGGAATGTATCTGTTAATCCCCAACCCATTAATGTTGCCAGCCATTCCCGCTCTTCTGGTAGGAAGGAACATTTGCCTGTTTTTAACCAGCGCTTCATATTATTTTCGCCAATACCAATGTCTTTATCTGTTGGGCTAATATTTAAATCACCCATAATAAGCACTGGAGAGGTTGGTTTTAAGCTGGTGGTTAGGTAATTTTGCAGATCAGCATAAAACTTTTCTTTTGCTGGGAATTTAGTCTCATGATCACGGCTTTCACCTTGAGGAAAATAGCCGTTCATGACTGTTAATAAACCCGCTGGTGTTTCTATATCAGCCATGATCATTCGGCGCTGAGCATCGTCATCATCACCCGGAAAGCCTTTACGCACTGCAACTGGCTTCTCTTTTGTGAGTAAGGCAACGCCATAATGCCCTTTTTGACCATGATAGAAAACGTGATACCCCAAAGTGCCCACTGTATCTAATGGAAACATATCATCATGAACTTTCGTTTCTTGAAGTCCAATAACATCCGGCTGATGCTTTTCTATGATTGCTTCAAGCTGGTGAGGACGAGCGCGTAAACCATTAATGTTGAAAGAGACAAATTTCATGTGACTGTAACCATTTATATATTGAATAATAGGATGTCTTATATTAGCAGGATCATAAAATGAATGTAAGCAAATCACTGAAATGATGGCACGGCTTATCAAGAGAAAGATAAAAATAGATAAAAATAAAAGTCATTAAATAGAGTGTGCTAATTTAATAAAAATAATTAATTGCATAACAAAAAATATTAATTAAGCAAACTAGAAACATAAACTAATCTTTGATAGAAGAATATAAGTATTATTATTCTTTATATGTGAAGAATGATGACATAATAAAAATAATATTGTAGTTATAAATTGTATTCATTAAAAGGAGGTAAAGGAATATTTATATAAAACTGCTTTTATATAAATTTAAATTTTAAATTAATTAATCATTATTTTATTTACATTAAATGAATTGATGAAATTATTTTATTCTACACAGCAAAGGAATGGTGAATTATGTTTTTTTCTCGTAAGTTAGAAGCCTTTATGGCTGTAGTCGAAAATGGCTCGTTAAGTAAAGCTGCACGCGTGATGAATCGCACGACACCTCCCGTCGCCAAATCTATCAAAGACTTTGAAGCCGTGTTAGGAAAGCGTTTATTCAAGCGAGAGAAGTTCGGTATGAGTTTAACCCAAGAAGGACTTGAGCTTTATAATGATTTGAAATCGCTTTATCTTCAGGAGAAAGAGATAACTAAAAAACATATCTCGGGGATCATAAACAATAGCATTCATATTTATTATGATTGGGGAAAAAGCCAGTA
The DNA here is from genome assembly GCF_023701425.1 of Proteus sp. FZP2095. Lineage (NCBI taxonomy): Bacteria > Pseudomonadati > Pseudomonadota > Gammaproteobacteria > Enterobacterales > Morganellaceae > Proteus > Proteus sp. FZP2095. The sequence continues at coordinate 1,126,205 of NZ_JAMQBJ010000001.1, read as the reverse complement.
TTTAACTCAGTTCTATCAGGCGGCAAATAAAAATTATTCTCATATAAATATCATGCGATTTTCAAAAGAAAACTTTGAAGAAATACCCGACTATGATGGTAATACATTAATATTAAGCTCGGAGAAAATTATTAGTGAAAAATTTAGCCTTCTTCATAAAATAGAAAATAAATACTTAGGTGTTTGTTGTCAAAAAATACTTATGAATAGTGTGAATAATAATATTGATAGGCTGTTAAGTGAAAATATTTGGTTATGTGATCCGGCATTATACAAGACAGCTAAGATAAAAAAATTAGAGAGTGAAATCGGGAATAGAGGAAAAGCCGTGTGTGTCAGAATAATGGATGACCTTAATTGCTGTTTACGTTTTATTCAAACGCATCATTCTCTTTTATTAACTGATGAAAACCCATTGAAAAATGAATACGAAGCAGGCTTATGTTTTATACCATTAACGCAACCTGAAATACGGTATAGCTGTTATATTTATAAATCTAAGTATCATTCAAGTGTATTGAATCGATTTTTGGATTTAATTGATAAAATGGAATAAAAAGAATTTTTAGAGAGTAAAGCTAAGAGGAGATGGTGGTGGGAGAAGGATTCGAACCTTCGAAGTCTGTGACGGCAGATTTACAGTCTGCTCCCTTTGGCCGCTTGGGTATCCCACCAACATTAAATTGTTTTGCTGTCCGTGACAGCGGGCGCAATAATACCAAATACCTGAGATCTGTAAAGCGCTATTTTGCTAAAAATCGACTGACTGCTGTAAAAATATGCGTATCGTTCAAGCTTTATGCGCTATCGTATTGATTTTAAGCAATATGATCCATATTAATAAGGGATAAAAAATAAACCGCGATATGCTTTATATCGCGGTTTACATTTAGATAGCCGTAATGTGTACGTTATTAGTGACAGAAAACTTATAAAATGATGGTTCTGTTACCGTAAACGAAAACTCGTTGTGAAAGTACCCAATATAAAGCATGGCTAAGGACATTCTTTTCAACATCTCGGCCCGCTCTCATCATATCTTCTGCAGAAAACGTATGGTCAACATTAATCACGTTTTGAGTGATGATTGGGCCTTCATCTAAATTATCATTTACGTAGTGTGCTGTTGCACCAATAATTTTAACACCGCGCTCATAAGCCTGATGGTAAGGTCGTGCACCAATAAAGGCAGGTAAGAAAGAGTGGTGGATATTGATAATTTGATTTGGGAAATTTTGTACAAATGCAGGTGTTAATACACGCATATATTTTGCGAGCACAACATAATCAGGTTTGTATTGATTAATTTGTGCAATTAATTTTTCATCATGTTGATCACGAGTTAAGCCTTCATGGCTAACAAGATGGAAAGGAATACCAAATTGTTCTACTAAATGTTTTAACGTGTCGTGATTACCAATGACGGCGGCAATTTCAACATCCAAATCACCAAATGCACTTTTCATTAATAAGTCACCCAAGCAGTGTGCTTCTTTTGTCACCATAATGACAATGCGACGACGGCCTGCGGTATTTAATTCGCGTTTTGAGCCTTGTGGTAAAGCATCATCTAAATCCGCAAGAAAGGTTTCATCATTAAAGATACCTTCCAGTTCAGTGCGCATAAAAAAACGACCTGTACGATGATCAACAAATTCACTATTTTGAACAATATTTAATTGATGTTTGTAGCAAATATTCGTGATTTTTGCGATAAGTCCTTTTGCATCAGGGCAAATAGTGCGCAGTATTTTTTTTTGAGTATTTTGGTGTTGCATGTATGGATAAATCCTTTCTTTTACTTCTGTGTTTGCAGTTATTTGATGTTATTTTCACAACATTTTTTGTATTTACGTCCTGAGCCACAAAGGCAGGGATCGTTTCGTCCCACTTTCGGTTTCACACCGTCAATATAAAACCAACAGCCATCTATTTTTAGAAAACGAGAGCGTTCATGTAAGTACTGTTTATCATCGGCATTTCTTTCAATAAAGCAAGCCGAGAATTCAACATATGCCTCATTTTTATTTGTGCTAGCTTGCGATGAGATAACATTGAGTCCAAGCCATTGTGTATTTGGAAAGCCCGAAACTAATTCATCATGTAGGGATGCAACACGACAAGAAGGATGCCACGTCTTTATTAAGTAATTAGCATTATGTTTAACGAACGCACTATAACGCGAACGCATTAATGCTTCTGCTGTAGGGGCGTTTTTTTGACCTAAATGGTAAGGCTCACAGCAATCAGAGTAGAATAATTGGCTATTACAGGGGCATAAATTCGACAAAATAATGTCCTAACTCACGTTATCAGTATGACGATTTCCCATAGATTGAAAAAAGTAACGATTGGGAATAATTAACGTCAATGTTGAACTAAACTAATAATGTAACGCTAATTAATCAGCATGTGAAACGATAGTTACCGGAGTCACCGATGAACAAAGCCTTAGTGGGTAAAAAAATCTTAATAATTGATGATGAGGTCGTTTTTCGCACAATGTTGACGGAATATTTCTCACATGAGAAGGCTTGTGTCTATACAACAGATAATGGTAGCCAAGCATTATCTTTATTAGAGGGAGGATTGCTCCCTGATCTTATTTTATGTGATATCCGTATGCCGGTAATGAATGGACCCACTTTTTTGTGCCATCTTGAACAACGAAAACTGGCTATTCCTGTTATTGCTATTTCATGTACAGATAATATGGCTGAAATAGATGATATGTTGCGTTTAGGGGCACAAGAGATTTTTCTTAAGCCAATAACACATCTTGATAAATTAAAACAAAAAGTCATTGAAGTATTATGTCCTGGCTTTTTTGAATCAGTATTAATAGAAGGCATACATCTAGAGCCACTTTGGAATAGCTTACGAAAAGATACCCATTATATTCAGTCGTTCATAAAACAGATGCAACCTCAGGTTAAGCAAGTTGTTGCGGGATATTGTGTTAATTATCGTCAATTAAATGATATCGCTAAAATGGGGCTATTATTTGATATTGCGGCTTTATCAGAAGATCAAATTATTTTCTATTGTGTCGATATATCGAGAGATGATGAAAATGGGCTTTTGGTCGCTTTACTCTTACGGGTTGTTTTTAATGATGTATTAAAATCATCAGAAAAAGTGCGATCTTTGCCAAGTATGTATAATATGTTGAATAAGCTAAACAAAATGCTTAATGAGATTGGGGTGAAAGGACAATTTCCTATTATACTCGGTTATTATCATACTCAGAAAAAAAATATACTATTAGCATCAGCAGGTTTAAAAGCTGAAATAAAAACAGAAAGTAAAAAATTTGAATTAAATAGTGGGATCCCTTTAGGCTCATTGCAACTTTTATATATTAATCAAGTAAAATGCGAGGGAACAAATTGGCAATGTAAAATTTGGGATAACACAAATCAGATTAAATTAATGTTTTCCCCTATCTATAAAAGTTAAATTTAGATTAAATAAAAACAGAATATCGTGCATATATTAAACATAAATGAAGAACTATCTCAATTAACGGGTAGGGCTCTGTTTATCCTTAGATATTAGCTGGTATACTCTGGCGATTATTTTTAATTGTACCCATTCATATTTGAAAGTAGAACGGTACGAATTGCAGGAGAAGTAGAATGTCATCAGCAGTGCGTAAAGTTAGAAAAGCGGTGATCCCTGTTGCTGGATTAGGAACAAGAATGCTACCTGCAACCAAGGCAATTCCAAAAGAGATGTTGCCAGTGGTTGATAAGCCTCTTATTCAATATGTAGTGAATGAATGTATTGCAGCAGGTATTAATGAAATTGTACTTGTTACACATTCATCTAAAAATTCAATTGAAAACCATTTTGATACGAGTTTTGAATTAGAAGCGATTTTAGAAAAGCGAGTTAAACGTCAGTTATTAGAAGAAGTACAAAGCATTTGTCCAAGCCATGTCACTATTATGCAAACTCGTCAGGGAATAGCAAAAGGATTAGGCCATGCCATTTTATGTGCTAAGCCACTAATTGGTGATGAACCTTTCGCTGTTATCCTGCCTGATGTTATTTTAGATAGATACAGTGCGGATTTAACAAAAGTTAACTTAAGAGAGATGCTTTCTCACTTTGAACGTTCAGGTGCAAGTCAAATTCTTGTTGAACCTGTTCCTGAAGATGAAGTCTCGAATTATGGTATTGTTGATTGCATGGGCGAAAATTTATCTCCGGGTGATAGCAAACCAATTACTCGTGTTGTTGAAAAGCCTAAGAAAGAAGAAGCACCTTCGAATTTATCTATCGTTGGGCGTTATGTGTTATCTGAAAGTATTTGGCCGCTATTAGCGAAAACTGCACCAGGTGCCGGAGATGAAATTCAGTTAACTGATGCGATCGCAATGCTGATTGAAAAAGAAGCTGTTGAAGCTTATCACCTACAAGGAAAAAGCCACGATTGTGGTAATAAACTAGGATATATGAAAGCCTTCGTAGAGTACGGAATACAGCACGAAGAGTTTGGCGAAGATTTTGCACAATGGCTAAAATCATTAAAGGTACAGTGATATAAAGTTTATTAATAATCATTTATATGGTTAATCTCATTGTATAATTCCCGTAAATGCATGTTGCGTATTTTATGGGAAAAGCTAGATAAAGCGGTTGTAAGAGATTAGGGTATGGCTCAATACATTTAGTATTGAGCCATGTTGATTTCTGATATGTATAACGATGTTAAGCGTTATGATGTTTAATCAAGGTGATATTAAGCATGATAGCGTTGACATAAAAAATAAATTATTGGGTTATTTGAGTAATAATATGAAAATATTAGTAACAGGTGCTGCGGGTTTTATTGGTTATCATATGAGTCAGCGTTTAATCGAAATGGGTTATCATGTTGTCGGAATAGATAACTTGAATGATTATTATGATGTGCGCTTAAAAGAAGCTCGATTAGCTAAATTACAACAGCTAGAAAATTTCCATTTTGAGAAACTTGATATTGTTGACTCAGCAAAAGTAGCTCAATTATTTGCATCACATCAATTTGACCGAGTTATTCATTTAGCGGCTCAACCTGGTGTTCGCTACTCGATTGAAAATCCAATGGCATATATTGATGCCAATATCGTTGGTCATATTAATATATTAGAAGGGTGTCGCCATAATAAAGTTGGACATCTTATCTACTCATCTTCAAGCTCTGTTTACGGTTTAAATCAGAAGCAGCCTTTCTCTACAGAAGATAGTGTTGATCATCCGGTTTCATTATATGCAGCAACAAAGAAAGCTAATGAGTTAATGTCTCATAGCTATTCACATCTATATCAATTACCAACAACGGGATTACGTTTCTTCACGGTGTATGGCCCTTGGGGCCGCCCGGATATGGCATTATTTAAGTTCACTAAAGCTATGTTAGCGGGTGAACCTATTGATGTTTATAACGGTGGAAATATGACGCGTGATTTCACTTATGTTGATGATATTGTGGGATCAGTGGTTCGATTAGTTAATGTTGTACCAGAAGCAGATAAAAACTGGACAGTAGAGAAAGGTGAAACATCTTCAAGTTCTGCACCTTATAAAATCTATAATGTGGGGAATGGGCAACCTACTAAATTGATGGCATTTATTGAAGCGATAGAAAAGTCACTCAATATTAAAGCTAAATTGAATTTAATGCCAATGCAAGACGGTGATGTTCTTTCTACTTGTGCTGATTGCCAAGATTTGTCTGAGACAATAGGTTTTTCGCCGAATACAGCAGTAGAGTATGGCGTAAAACAGTTTGTTGATTGGTATTTAAGTTATTATAAAAATTAATAGTATTAGTTTAATTAAATCAAAGAAAAAAGGAGCTATAAAAGCTCCTTTTTCATTATAAATAAAAATAAATAACGCAGTTATTACATTTTTTATTTTTGCTTACCGACATCTAATACAAACAACATCAGCACATATTAAAATTAAACGCTTGTTTAATTAAATGAGGTAAACAAGAAAATACCCTTTTAAATAATTAAAAGGGTATTTCAAATAGAGTATTGACTTAAATTACAGCAGGAAATCGTCTAATGATTTGCCTTCTTCATCAATAGCACGTTTGATTACAGCTGGTGTACGACCTTGGCCTGTCCAAGTTTTAGTTTCACCATTTTCATCAACGTAAGAGTATTTAGCTGGGCGAGCTGCGCGTTTAGCACGGCCAGTTTTATTAACAGCACTTGCTTCAAGTAAGTCTGTTGGATCAATACCGGCTTCTTCTAACATTTCACGGTATTTTTGTAATTTCTGAATACGTTCTTCTTCAGCTGCTTTTTCTAATGAGAATTCTTCACGACGCTCATTAACGACAACTTCGAGTTTCTCCAGCATTTCTTCTAAAGTTTCTAAAGAAGTTTCTCTTGCTTGTGCGCGGAGAGTACGGATGTTATTTAATATTTTTAAAGATTCGCTCATTTTCCTGGTCTCAAATAAATGTTGTTGGCTGATGTAATACTAATAATAGATTGCTATTTAAATTTCTGCAATACCTAAATACAAACCTTACGTAAAATTTCTTTTTTTTAAACTAATTTCTCAACGAAAAAAATAATAAAAGTAGAGGTATCTTTAGTCAATAAAGGAAATATTAGTAAGGAAATGCATCTTTTAACTGATGATAGCCCTAATGCTAAAGAATAGAAAGCTTTGTTCATTTTTTTATAATAACGGACTTTTTTCTAAAAATGGAATCGGACTAACTTTCATACTTTAATAAAGGTATATCAAGGTGTGTTTAAATATGTTAAGTACTTATTAAAGCTATTTATTTTTTAAGCAAAAATTAGCATTAACAACGAACTTCATCTTTCGATGGTATATCTAGAATAGAAATAAAGGTAATAAATACTTGTTATGGATAACTTGTAGATTGTTTATGTTAGACTGTCGCTCGTGAAAATAAACACTATTTAAGGAGAGAGCTGATGGCTCAGCTTTACTTTTATTATTCAGCCATGAATGCTGGAAAATCAACATCTTTATTGCAATCCTCATATAACTATAATGAACGAGGAATGCGCACATTGATTTTCACCGCGGCTATTGATACACGCTTTGCAAAGGGAAAGATTAGCTCAAGAATAGGACTAAGTGCGGATGCATTACTCTTTAGTGATGATATGAATATTCGTGATGTTATTGTTGCTGAGCATAACAAACAGCCTATTCACTGTGTATTGATTGATGAGTGCCAATTTTTAAGTAAGGCACATGTCGAACAACTTTGTGAAATAACGGATACCTATGATATTCCCGTTCTTACATATGGGCTAAGAACGGATTTTAGAGGTGAGTTATTTACTGGTAGTGCTTATTTATTAGCATGGGCTGATAAGCTCGTAGAACTTAAAACAGTATGTTACTGCGGTAGAAAGGCGAATAAAGTATTACGCTTAGATGATAAAGGAAATGTACTAAGTGATGGTGCTCAAGTTGAAATTGGTGGAAATGAAAAATATGTTTCAGTCTGCCGTAAGCATTATACGCAGGCAACGCTAAAAGGGTGTATTGAACAAGAGTAACCTTTTCATTTTCCCTCTTTTACTAATTTTCAAGGGTGAAAGAGGGGGATGAAATAAGAATTCAAATAAAATGTTATATTACGTAATACTAAAAAATGTTTATATATTTTTAAATTTTAGCCAATTAATTGGCTTTTTTTATATCAAATTGCGGTGGGGTTGATTTTCCTCTGTGAAGATATGTTATTTTTTTATGGGAAAATTTATTTATTTCATCGATTTCATTATCATTAATCAAAAAAGACATAATCAAATATACGTAAGGTGTTTGTTTTGTGATGTCGATATTGTTTTTTACAAATGATAAGAGAGAAAGACATTTGATGCATTTATATTGTTCATAGTTTAATAAAATTGAATAAAGATAGTCATAAAATACTAAAAAATATTTCCTTTATCTATGGTTGGTATAATGAAACATTTATATCGAGTTTTATAGATGCCGATTATAGGGTGCTTAAGTTGTTATTGAATAAATAAAATACTTCACTTGATGCCTGTTAATACGGATAAACAGGCTTCTTTCATACTCCTAAAGGAGTAATTTTCAAGTAGAATGTACAAATAGCGACCTTTATTACGTTATTACTTTAGCTGACTCAAACTAACAAACCTCATTTTGATAATATTTTATTGAAACTATGTTTCTTATAAAACCAAGATAACTAGAGATATAAAATATTTATATTTCTATATTTTGAGCACTAATTAATAATCAATATGATTAAGTCTATTTATTTTTTATCAGATAAGAATAAAAGTACGATTGCAAATCGTAACGTGAACACGTTTGTTTCAAATAACATTTCGTTATAGTCATTTTATGAGGTAAATAAGGTAAGAGTGAAATAATTATACTAACTAATGAAAGAGGAGGAGAGTTTGATGCACTCTGTAATCACTCGTAAGGCATTTTCTATAATGTGGTAATGCAATGATGCTACTTAAGAGATAAGTTGCTCAGCGCCTTTTTTAGAGCCAATTATAAACATATAAAGAAAGGCACTGTTTTTATAGTAAAAATAAAACCCACTAACTAAGTGTAAGTACTTATAGTTTATGACTAAATAATGACTTATTGCGACTAACTTCTCAATCTTAAAAATCAGTAGCAAAGTGTATATAGAATAATATAGATAAGTAAGAAACCATAAAAAACACCCAGCCATAAGACTGGGTGTTTATTTAAGAACAAATAACCGAAATATTGAGGATCATACTAACACAGCGTGTTTCGATTATTTTTTACTGCTTTTTTTAGCAGGTTTTGTCTCTTCTTTCACTTCAACAACGGGGTGTTCATTAAATTCACGACCGTAGTAAGAATCTAATAACAGTTGTTTTAATTCAGAGATCAGTGGGTAACGTGGGTTAGCACCAGTACACTGATCGTCAAACGCATCTTCAGATAATTTATCAACTCTTGCTAAGAAATCACTTTCTTGAACGCCAGCTTCACGAATAGAGGATGGAATTCCTAAGGAAGATTTCATTTCTTCTAACCAAGCTAATAATTTCTCAATTTTAGCAGCAGTACGGTCACCCGGTGCTGAAAGTTCTAAATGGTCGGCAATTTCTGCATAACGACGGCGTGCTTGAGGGCGGTCGTATTGGCTAAATGCAGTTTGTTTGGTTGGGTTGTCATTAGCGTTATAACGAATAACGTTTGAAATTAATAACGCATTAGCTAAACCGTGAGGAATATGGAACTCAGAGCCTAATTTATGCGCCATTGAGTGACAAACACCCAAGAATGCGTTAGCAAAAGCGATACCTGCAATAGTTGCTGCGTTATGAACACGCTCACGAGCAACAGGGTTTTTAGCACCTTCATGATAACTTGCAGGCAGATATTCTTTCAGTAATTTTAATGCTTGCAGTGCTTGTCCATCAGAATATTCGTTTGCTAATACAGAAACGTAAGCTTCTAATGCGTGAGTTACAGCATCTAAACCACCAAATGCACACAGAGATTTAGGCATATTCATAACAAGGTTTGCATCAACGATAGCCATATCTGGTGTTAATGCATAGTCTGCTAATGGGTATTTCTGACCTGTTTCATCATCAGTTACTACTGCAAATGGTGTTACTTCAGAACCAGTACCTGATGTTGTTGTGATAGCAACCATCTGTGCTTTCACACCCATTTTCGGGAATTTGTAAATACGTTTACGGATATCCATAAAGCGTAATGCTAATTCTTCGAAGTGAGTTTCTGGATGCTCATACATAACCCACATGATTTTTGCAGCATCCATTGGTGAACCACCACCTAATGCGATGATCACATCAGGTTTAAAGCTGTTCATCTGTTCCGCGCCTTTACGCACAACGCTTAATGTTGGATCTGCTTCAACTTCAAAGAAAACTTCTGTTTCAACACCAAATTTTTTCAGTACACGAGTGACTTCATCAACATAACCATTGTTGAATAAGAAACCATCGGTCACGATAAAGGCACGTTTTTTACCATCAGTCGCAATCTCTTCCAGTGCGATAGGTAAACAACCACGGCGGAAGTAAATAGATTTAGGAAGTTTATGCCACAACATATTTTCTGCTCTTTTCGCCACGGTTTTAGTGTTGATAAGGTGTTTTGGCCCTACGTTTTCAGAAATGGAGTTACCACCCCATGAACCACAACCTAATGTTAGAGAAGGAGCAAGTTTAAAGTTGTATAAGTCACCAATACCACCTTGAGATGCTGGAGTATTGATTAAAATACGAGATGTTTTCATCTTGTCGCCGAAGTAGGCAACATGTTCAGGGCAGTTATCTTGGTCTGTATATAAGCATGAAGTATGACCGATACCACCCATCTCAACTAATTTTTCAGCTTTTAGTACTGCATCTTCAAATGATTGAGCATGATACATTGCTAATAGTGGAGATAATTTCTCGTGAGCAAACGGCTCAGCTTCGGTTGTTTCTTTTACTTCACCAATTAAAATTTTGGTATTTACGGGTACTTCAATGCCGGCCATTTCAGCAATTTTTGTTGCAGGTTGGCCCACAATAGCTGCGTTTAAGTTACCGTCTTTTAAGATGATATCTTGAACAGCTTTTAATTCTTTACCTGTCAGCATGTAACCGCCGTGAGTAGAGAAACGTTCACGAACTTGTTTATAAATGCTGTCAACAACGATAACGGATTGCTCTGACGCACAAATTACGCCGTTATCGAAAGTTTTCGACATTAAGATTGAAGCCACTGCACGTTTGATATCAGCAGAGTCATCAATAACAACTGGCGTATTACCTGCGCCAACACCGATAGCTGGTTTACCAGAACTATACGCTGCTTTAACCATGCCTGGACCACCTGTCGCTAAGATCAGGTTAATATCATCATGGTGCATTAATGCGTTAGATAGAGCGACTGAAGGCTCATCAATCCAACCGATAATATCTTTTGGTGCGCCTGCTGCGATAGCCGCATTTAAGACGATTTCAGCAGCACGGTTTGTCGCTTCTTTTGCACGAGGGTGTGGAGAGAAGATAATACCATTACGTGTTTTTAAGCTAATTAATGCTTTAAAAATCGCAGTAGAAGTTGGGTTAGTTGTTGGTACGATACCACAGATGATCCCAATAGGTTCAGCGATGGTTATTGTGCCGTAAGTCAGATCTTCAGATAAGATCCCGCAGGTTTTTTCGTCTTTATACGCATTGTAGATATACTCAGAAGCAAAGTGGTTTTTAATCACTTTATCTTCAACGATACCCATACCAGACTCTTTAACAGCCAATTTTGCAAGGGGAATACGGGCATCAGCGGCAGCTAATGCAGCTGCACGGAAAATAGCATCAACTTGTTCTTGAGAGAAGTTAGCAAATTCACGTTGAGCTTTTTTTACACGAGCAACCAAATCATTGAGTTCAGTAACGTTAGTTACAGACATAAAGAGACTCCTGATAAAATGTTAAATTTTTTAAGCAAATTAGCCGTTTTCATCACATGTAATAAGAATAGCCTAGATAGATGATAATGTGCTTATTTCAGTAATAATTATTAGAGGGCATAATTTGCTTAAAAAACTTAAAAAACTTAAAAAAAACAATAATAAAGGTAAATATATTTTCGAAGTAACCCTCTTTTTTCGAATGATAACAGCTTACCATCTTTCTAATTAATTAACGTGATATATATCACAAAATTAGCAAGCTGACACCTTTCAGCATGGCTATTTATGAGAATGATTCTTATATGTGATAAATGTTCAACGATTTTTTTGTCGTATAGTTTATTTCGATATAAAATTAAACCACTAGGTTTTGATCGGTTTACAAGAGAATATTTTAGGTAAAAACTTGTTAACTAATAGAATTAACTGGTTTATTGATTTAAAGTAACGCGCATTTTTTGGAGTTACTCTATCTTTTATAGAATAATTCGCATGTTTATTAGCCAAGAAGGGGCTTTTCATGGGGTCACTGCTGGATTTATCCGGTTATATTAAATTTTTTGTCGGTCTTTTTGCGATTGTAAACCCAATTGGTATTTTGCCTGTCTTTATCAGTATGACGAGTTATCAAACTGATGCAGGGCGTAACAAAACAAACTTAATTGCGAATGGCTCCGTTGCGATTATTTTAGTTTCTTCTCTGTTAATCGGTGATTCTATACTGAGTATTTTCGGTATTTCTATCGACTCGTTTCGTATAGCAGGGGGAATGCTGATTGTTACTATTGCGATGACCATGATAAATGGACGTTTAGGAGAAGATAAACAAAACAATCAGGAACGAAACGAATCGGCAGTACGTAGTAGTGTTGCTGTTGTGCCTTTAGCATTACCATTAATGGCCGGACCTGGAGCAATCAGTTCTTGTATTGTGTGGAGTTCTCGTTGGGAAGGTTTTACTAACTTTTTAGGATTAGCCGCAACCAGCATCTTTTTTGCATTTTGTTGTTGGTTACTGTTTCGCAGCGCAACACTATTAGTGAAATATTTAGGGCAAACCGGCATTAACGTGGTTACTCGTATAATGGGCTTATTATTAATGTCGTTAGGTATTGAATTTATTGTGACCGGATTACGTTCTATTTTCCCGGGCTTATTAGTTTAAACACAGCGCAGAACAATTAAAAAACGGTACGACTAAACAGTACTATTAAAAACGAGCAGTATTAATAACGTAATACTGCTCGGTTCCTTTCTTTTATTCTCTTTTATTTCAATCAAGACGATGTATCCCTTTTGATAACGCATCTCGATCGTAATGTTGTGTTAATTCACCATTTTCCATTAATGCAGCTCGATCCGACATATGTGCGATAACATCTGCATCATGGCTGACAAGTAAATAAGTCATATTATGCTGTTTTTTCAGTGTGTTAAGCAGATTTAAGATCTCGGCTTGTACTGACATATCTAACGCTGAAGTTGGTTCATCTAAAAGTAATAGTTGAGGTTGTAATAAAAGGGCTCTTGCAATGGCGACACGTTGACGTTGTCCACCTGAAAGTTGATGTGGATAACGACTCGTCACATCGGCAGGCAAACCAACTTGGGTTAATGCTTGCTCAATTGTCTCTTTATCAAAAGGAATTTGGTGGATTTTTAAAGGCTCAGAGAACGCTCGCTCAATACGGTGTTGAGGGTGTAAAGAGGCGTAGGGATCTTGAAACACCATTTGTATATTACGACGCAAAACCCCTTGAAAACGTTGTTGAGGTTTAATTTTTTGCCCTAAAAGCGATATATCACCTTGCCAATGAGGCAATAATCCTGCGATCACGCGCAACACAGTCGATTTTCCACAACCAGAACGACCAATTAAGCTAAAGGTTTCGCCTTGTTGAACATGTAGATTGATCCCTTTTACAACGTGCTTTGCTTGTTTACCTTGTTCAAATTGAACATGTAAATCATGAATATCAATTAGCATGATGTAGCCCCTTAAAATTAAGCGTTCTATCTAATACTGGCAATTGAGTGCCATAAGTGCTTGCATTAGGTCTACATGTCCAAAGTGTACGTGTATAAGGATGTGACGCCGTCGGTAGCGCTTTAGCATCGAGTTCATCAACTTGCTCGCCTTGATACATCACCATGACGCGCTCGCAATATTCAGCAACAAGGGGTAAATCATGGCTAATCAGTAATAAACCCATATTACGCTGTTCACACTGAGTAGTGATCAGTTCAAGGATTTGATGACGTAACTGAGCATCCAGTGCAGATGTTGGCTCATCGGCAATTAAAATAGTCGGGTTATTAATTAGCGCAATCGCTATCATTGCTCGTTGCCCCATACCACCTGATAATTCACCGGGATAACGATAAATATTCTGTTCAGGTAAGCCGACAGACAGCAAGGTATCGATGATAAGTTGACGCCTATCTTGGCGTGAAAGTTTTTGATGTTGTTTTACAGTTTCTTCTACTTGCTGATAAATGGTTTTTACAGGATTTAATGCATAGCGTGGATCTTGTAATACCATTGAAATTGTATTACCGCGGATGTTATTCCATTGGCGAGATGAAAAATCTAATAGATTATTTCCCTGTAAGTTCAGTGTATCTGCGCTGACTTTTCCCGGATGACGAACAAGCCCCATTAATGCACGAGCGGTCATTGATTTGCCAGAGCCAGATTCACCAACAACCGCCAAACGTTCTTGACCCAAAGTAAAAGAGACATTATTGACAACTCTTGTCTTTGGAAAATCGATAGAGAGGTTATTGACCTCAATTAATGGTGTTTTATTCATGGGTATCTCCCAATACATTACGTAATCCATCACCTAATAAATTAAATGCCAGACTGCTGATTAAAATTGCCGTACCCGGAATAGCTGCAATCCACCATTGATCAAAAATAACGGGCATACCTTCTGCGATCATCGCTCCCCATTCCGCCATCGGCGGGCGAGCACCTAATCCAAGGAAGCCTAATCCGGCTGCTGCGAGAATAATCACAGCCAAATTCAGTGCTAAACGCACAATGGCTGAAGGTAAACATAGCGGTAAGATATGTCCCCATAACAGTCGGATACCTTTAATTCCCATCATTTCGGCAGCAGCAAGGTAATCACTATTGCGTAAATGCTGAATTTCACTGCGAGATTGTCGTGCATAAGCCGGCCATGCAGTTAAAGCCAGTGCTAATGCACCATTAAGTAGACCAGGTCCCAACATTGCGACAAAGGCGAAGGCGAGAATAAGAGAAGGCATCGACATCACAATATCAGTGAATCTCATTAAAATACGTTCAGTCCAACCACCGTAATACCCAGATAAGATCCCAATTAATAACCCTAAAGGTAGCGTAATAAGCGCGACCAGCCCCACTAAACCTAGCATTGGGCGAGTACCGTAAATAAGTCGAGAAAGAATATCGCGCCCATAATTATCTGTCCCTAGCCAATGTTCAGCATTGGGTGCTAATAAACGTTGGGCAGCATGTTGCCAATTGGGATCGTAAGGGGCTAACCAAGGTGCAAAAATAGCAATAATTAACAGTAAAATAAGCAACGATAAACCGATAAATGCAGAAGGCGAACGCGCTATTTTTCTTAAAAATAGAGATGACATTAGCGGAGCCTCGGATCAGTCAAACGAATAACGATATCGGTCATATTATTGATAAAGACAAAGCATAAGCCGATAACTAAAGTACCGCCCATAATGGCTGTGGTATCACCTGCAAAAAGTGCTGTTGTGAGATATCGACCAATTCCCGGCCAAGAAAAGACCGTTTCTGTTAATACGGCACCTTCTAACATGCCAGTATAAGACAAGGCGATAATGGTCATTAAGACACCACGAATATTAGGTAGTACGTGATAAAAAAGAATACGCAATTCACCAATACCTTTTGCTCTTGCTAACGTGACATACTCTTTATTCATTTCGTTTAAGCAGGCTGAACGAGTTAAGCGAGTAATAGAAGCAAGGGCAAAATATGCTAATAGAGAAACGGGCAAAATAAGATGTGATAACGCATTAAAAAAAGCATCTTTATCACCAGCTAATAACGTATCAATTAATGCAAAACCCGTTATGGGTTCAATGGTGAATTGATAAATATCGTCTAATCGCCCAGGGCCTGCTGTCCATTGTAATGTGGCATAGAAAAGCAATAGCAAAATCAAACCTAGCCAGAAAATAGGAACCGAGCTACCTAATAGCGTCAGAATTCGCAAAATAAAATCGAGCGGTGTTCCCACAAAACGCGCACATAAAACGCCGAATAAAATACCCAGACTGGCACCAATCAATAATGCAACGGTTGCTAATTCTAACGTGGCGGGAAAAGTCGCCAATAAATCATCAAGAACGGGTTGACCTGTTGATGTTGCTGTACCTAAATGCCCTTGCAACAGGGCTTCTACATAATGAAAAAACTGCATGTAGATAGGTAAATCCAGCCCTAACTCATGTTTTACTTGGTTATAGGTTTCAAGGCTTGCGTGATCACCAACAATTTGTAAAACAGGATCAACGGGTGAAAGAGCTGAAAGCGTAAAAGTGATGACAAGAAGCCCTAAAAGAGTCAGCATCAGAGTCAATATTCCTTGAGCAAAGGTAATTAACTGACCTTTTAGACGAATAGGTAACGTCATAGCAGTATTCATACAGCAATAGCCTAGTGAAATAGCAAAAAATAGACCATCCACAGTAACATGACTGTGGATGGCTTTAGGAAAATAAATATTATTTAGTTACTTTGTCATAATAGACCATATCTGCATTCAAACCTTGCGCATAACCGTTGACGTTATCGCGCATGACTATCTGGTTTTTGCCTTGGTCAATAAACACATAAGGTGAACTACGCTGTAACTCTTTTTGCATTTCAGTATAGAGCGATTGGCGTTTTACTTTGTCCGCTTCATTAAGTGCAGACAGAGTTTGCTGACTCAACTCAGGAATTTTCCAACCATTTAACCAAGCAACAGTATTGGATTGTCCATCATTATAAGCGAAGGCACTCGCATTTGAGTGCGCATCAAAATAATCAGGGATCCAAAAACGAATGGCTGCTTGATGCTGTTTAGCGCGTACACGGCTATACACTTGGCTGCCTGCTGCGGGTAATAAATCAACTTGTACACCCGCCTGAGCAAAGCTTGCTTGAATAGATTGCGCCACAGTGATGTAAGGAACTTTGTTCTCAACATCTAACGTAAAGCGTGCATTGGTAATACCCGCTTTGGCTAAAATTGCTTTGGCTTTTTCGGGATCAAAAGTAAAAGGATTATCTTTTAATGCACCCGGTAAGCCTATAGGTAAGAAGCTTTGGTGAATAAAGTACTGACCACGCATTAAATCTTCAGTAATGCCTTTGTAGTCAATTAAATAACGAGACGCTTCCCAAAATGCGGGGTTACTCAGCGCTGGGTTTCCACTGGCAGTATTAAAAGCCATATAAACTTGCTCAGCAGAAGGAATATCTAAAATTTTGATACCAGTTTTACCCGCTAAAGCTGCGGTCTGATCGGTACCTAAGTCACGCGCGATATCCGCATCACCTTTTTCAATTAATAAACGACGCGATGCCGGATCAGGCACGTTTTTAATAATAATATTTGCGATTTTAGGTGCGCCAGTTGGCGAAAGTGGATTAGCTTCTAACACAATAGCTTGACGTGGTTGATAGGCACGCATTTTGTATGCGCCACTGCCTGCTGAGTTCATCTTCAGCCAGCTATTCCCAAAGTCATTATTTTTAACATGAGCGGAAACCAGTTTTTCATCAACAATAGAAGCAATTGGTGTTGAAAGGATATTTAGCACAACATCAGGGCTGACATCAGCAGTCCAACGTACTTCTAATTCATTATCACTGACTTTTTTCAGCAGAGAATGAATGTTATCAGTTTTCCAACCCAACACATTTAGAATAAAAGCAGGTGATTTGTTCATGGTGATCGCACGCTGATAAGAGAAGATAATATCTTCAGGACGTACAGCGTTACCAGATGCAAATTTTGCCTCTGGCTTAATTTTAAATACGATTGTTTTTTGTTCAGGGTTCGCTTTCCAGCTTTCAACTAAAATCGGTTCATTAATTTCTGGATTATCACGATTAGGTTGAACAATACGTTGATATAAACTAGGCACAGTTTGAATACTGGATAGTTCATTACTTTCAGCAGGATCAAGGCTGACAATATCATCAAGTCCTTGTACCACAATTAATGTATTAGCAGGTGTTGCTGCAAATGCCGGTACGGAAAGGGCACCCACAACGAATAATGATAATAATTTTGCTTTCATGAGACGCTCCCTGAAACGGTGTAGCCAAAATCGTTATGTCAATAACTTATTAGAGCGTGTTAGCCTTTTATGGTCAATTTTTATTCGAATTAAAAGCATGTTAGGCAAGGCGATAAACACTAGCCTAGTGAACTAAGCTAGTGTTTATCAACGCAGAATAAAATGAGTAAAACGTCTTTTAATCGAACCTGTAAGGCAGCTTTCAACACTTGTTTTTATCTTAAGTGGACATTGTTAATGGCAATCAATGTCTATACTCGTTGAGTCGTTTGCTTTACTCGGTTTTCTTGCTGTAAAAATAAGCAAAAAAGGTTAACACGCTCTAATTATTATTACTTTGTGAAATTAACTTAGGCAAAACGTGACCAATGCGCAAAGTTTTAATTACGCTTACATATAACTCTTCGTTATAAGTGACCAAAATTAATTATGGTAGAAGAATAATTAACCGCAAGAAGATGATGATGAAATACTCCTTTAGTAGTAACCCATTGACTATTAAGTTGTAGTAGCTGAATTGATTAAGCTGTATTTGATATTCATCAATATTTCTTATAAGTAGTTTCGTATTTTAGCCTTAGAAATCTTTAAATCTGAGGCTAAAATGAGCAAGAAAACACTCGCAATCATCGGTAACGGTATGGTGGGACACCGTTATATCGAAGAGTTGATTGATAAAGGTGGCAATGAAGAATTTAATATTGTTGTCTTTTGTGAAGAACCTCGCGTTGCATATGATAGAGTCCATCTCTCCTCTTATTTTTCACATCACACTGCTGAAGAGCTCTCCTTAGTTAAACACGGTTATTACGAAAAACACCAAATAGAAGTATTAATTGGTGAGCGCGTGATAACCATTAATCGTGACGAAAAAGTGGTACACACGAATACCGGACGTTGTGTCAGTTACGATAAATTAGTGATGGCTACAGGCTCTTATCCGTGGGTTCCCCCAATTAAGGGAAATAACTCGCCAGACTGTTTTGTCTATCGGACTATTGAAGATCTAAACGCTATCGAATCTTGCGCACGTATTAGTCGTAAAGGGGCGGTGATTGGTGGTGGGTTGTTAGGTTTAGAAGCAGCCGGTGCGTTAAAAAGCTTAGGTATTGAAACTCACGTCATCGAGTTTGCTCCAACCTTAATGGCAGAGCAGCTGGATACATTAGGTGGTGAGCAACTTAAACGAAAAATAGAGCGTATGGGTGTAAAAGTGCATACCTCTAAAAACACCCAAGAAATATTATCAACTGGGGAAAGCGCACGTAAAACACTGCAATTTGCAGATGGTACTTCTCTTGAAGTTGATTTTATTGTGTTTTCCACAGGTATTCGCCCGAAAGATAAGTTAGCTCGTCAGTGTGATTTAGATATTGCCCCACGAGGCGGCATTGTTATTAATGATTATTGCCAAACAACAGATCCTGATATTTATGCTATTGGTGAATGTGCATCTTGGCAAAATAAAACCTTCGGTTTAGTGGCGCCAGGCTACAAAATGGCACAAGTTGCGGTCGATAATTTATTAGGCCATCACTCTGTTTTTCAGGGTGCTGATTTAAGTGCAAAATTAAAACTTCTCGGTGTCGATGTCGGCGGTATTGGTGATGCTCATGGGCAACAAGCAGGGTGTCGTAGCTATATTTATCTGGACGAAGGCAAAGAAATCTATAAACGCCTGATTGTTAGTGAAGATAATAAATATCTATTAGGTGCTGTATTAGTGGGTGATACAGAAGATTATGGCAATCTTTTACAACTATCACTCAATACCATTGAATTACCAGAACACCCAGACTCTTTGATTTTACCCGCACATGCTGGAAGTAAGCCGGCAATCGGTGTTGATTCACTACCGGAAACTGCACAAATTTGCTCTTGTTTTGATGTTACAAAAGGCGACATTATTCAAGCAATTGAACGAGGATGTCATACGGTTGCTGCTATAAAGGCAGAAACCAAAGCGGGCACAGGCTGTGGTGGCTGTATTCCTCTGGTGACTCAAGTCTTAAATGCAGAATTAGCTAAACAAGGTATTGAAGTTAATCACCATCTTTGTGAGCATTTCCACTATTCTCGCCAAGAGCTTTATCATCTTATTCGTGTAGAAGGGCTGAAAAGCTTTGATGAGTTGTTGAAAAAACACGGTCAAGGCTATGGTTGTGAAGTGTGTAAACCAACCGTCGGTTCATTGCTTGCTTCATGTTGGAATGATTATATCTTGCGTGATGATTTAGTTTCTCTGCAAGATACTAACGATAACTTCCTTGCGAATATGCAAAAAGATGGGACTTATTCCATTATTCCTCGCTCTCCTGGTGGTGAAATTACCCCAGCAGGCATTATTGCCATTGGGCAAATCGCTCAAGAATACAATTTGTATACCAAAATTACGGGATCGCAACGAATGGCGATGTTCGGTGCACACAAACAGGATTTGCCCGCTATTTGGGAAAAACTGATAGCGGCGGGTTTTGAAACTGGTCATGCCTATGCAAAAGCACTGCGTATGGTAAAAACATGTGTAGGCAGTAGTTGGTGTCGTTTCGGTGTGGGTGATAGTGTCGGTTTGGGCGTTGCACTAGAGCATCGTTATAAAGGCATTAGAACACCTCATAAGATGAAATTTGGCGTATCAGGTTGTACTCGTGAATGTTCTGAAGCACAAGGTAAAGATGTCGGTATTATCGCCACAGATAAAGGCTGGAACCTCTATTTCGGTGGAAATGGTGGTATGAAACCACGCCATGGAGATCTCTTTGCTTCCGATCTCGATGAAGAAACCTTAGTGCATTATATCGACCGTTTTATGATGTTCTATATTCGTACTGCCGATAAGCTACAACGCACTTCAGTGTGGTTAGATAATTTAGAAGGCGGCATTGAATATTTACGTGATGTCATAATTAACGACAAATTAGGTTTAAATGCACAACTGGAAAAAGAACTTAAAACCTTACAAGAACGCGTTGCTTGTGAATGGAAAGAAACAGTTGATTCTCCAAAAGCATTAAAACGGTTTGCCCACTTTATTAATAATCCAATGCCTGATCCAACAGTGCAAACAGTAAAAGAACGATTTCAGCATCGTCCCGCACGTTTACATGAACGTATTGATATCAAACAGATCACTGAGGAGGCGCAATCATGAGCCAATGGATAGCTGTTTGCCAATTAGATGATATTACTCCGGGAACGGGTGTTTGTGCGCTGGTGGAACAAGATCACGTTGCCATATTTCGTCCTTATTCTGATGCGCGTTTATATGCGTTAAGCAATATAGATCCCTTTGCACATTCTAGCGTTCTATCACGAGGATTGATCGCTGAACATGAAAATGAGCTGTATATCGTCAGTCCGCTAAAAAAACAGCATTTTCGTTTAACGGATGGTTTTTGCCTTGAAGATGAGAATTTCTCGATCACTCATTTTGATATCAAGGTTGAAGGTAACACTGTTAGCGTGCGTAGTCGTAATAAGTCATCACAATAAATAGGGGAACGAATATGGATTACTTTCCTATATTCTGTCAGCTAAAAGATAAACCTTGTTTATTAGTAGGAGGTGGTGAGATTGCTGAACGTAAAGCGAGATTACTTATGGAGGCGGGCGCTATTATTTCAGTTGTCGCACCTTCATTTACAAGGCAATTTAGGCAGTGGCATACAGAGCAAAAACTAAACTGCATCACAGGAATATTCACTGAGGATCATCTGTCTGGTAAATGGCTTGTTATTGCTGCAACGGATAGCGAGCAAGTGAATCAACAGGTTTTTCAAACAGCGACGGAAAAACAGCTATTTTGTAATGTGGTTGATTCACCAGAGCAAGCCAGCTTTATTATGCCTTCTGTTATCGATCGCTCTCCTATCGTGGTGGCAATTTCATCGGGCGGAAAAGCACCTGTACTCGCTCGTATTTTGCGAGAAAAAATTGAGCAGTTACTCCCTAATTATCTTGGTGCACTAGCACAACTTGCCGGAAAGTTACGAGAGCAAATAAAACAACGTTTTTCATCGATGAGTGCCAGACGTTATTTTTGGGAGCAATTTTTCGCGGATAAATCATTACAAGCTGAAATAGAAGCGCAAAGAGATGTCGGTATTGAGCGACGTATTAGCGCACTGTTATCTGAAAATCAGCAACCTCTAGGTAGCGTTGTTTTAGTTGGCGCAGGGCCGGGTGATGCTGGGTTAATGACCATTAAAGGTTTACAGCAGTGCCAGCAAGCTGACGTGGTGGTTTACGATAGACTAGTGTCTGATGAAGTAATGGCATTAGTTCGTAGAGATGCACAACGTATTTATGTTGGTAAGCAAGCAGGTTTTCACTGTGTTCCTCAAGATGAAATCAATCAAATTTTAATCAAAGAAGCCATGGCGGGAAAGCGAGTGGTGAGATTAAAAGGGGGCGATCCCTTTATTTTTGGCCGAGGCAGTGAAGAACTAGAAGCTTTGATTGAACATCAGATCCCATTTTCTGTGATCCCCGGTATTACAGCTGCATCAGGTTGTACGACTTATGCAGGTATTCCTTTGACGCATCGAGATTATGCACAAAGTGTTCGATTTATTACGGGACATGGCAAAGGATTAAATGAAGCACAGTGGCAATGTATTGCACAAAAAAATCAGACTTTAGTATTTTATATGGGATTAAGTAAAGCCCATTATATTCAGCAAATGTTACTCAGCCAAAACATGTGCGCGACAATGCCAGTCGCTATTATTGAAAAAGGAACATTAACGACACAAAAAGTGATTGTTGGTGAATTACGTCAACTGGCAGAGATGGCAGAAACAATGGAAAGCCCTGCACTGATTATAGTGGGAGAGGTCGTCTCATTGAATGAGAAGCTACAATGGTTTCAATCAAAGTCGGCTTAGTAGCTGAAAAATTTTGAAGTTATTATTTTAAAATTAAAAACCTCTTTAATATTCGAGATGTATATTAAAGAGGTTTTTTTATCTAACTCATAGAAATATAAATAAAAATTTTTTTATTTTTATTTTAATTAAACATTTAGATTAAATTTTAAAAATAAACAATAAAAGTGAATATTTAATAATCTATAAATATTTTTAGATTAGAATTGTTATTCAGCCTAAAGATGAGTTTATTGTTATTTGTAATTAATTTCAAAGAGAAACTCTTTACAAATAAAGCATCATAAAGTTCTGCAAGTCAGTTAAAAGCCATCCTAATTATATTAATTTTGTGAGCTAAGTAGGTTTTCTATCTATAAAACTTGCATGATGTTAATTTAATGTTTATTTGTTGTTTTGCCTCTCTTGATATGTATTTTTTATTTTCTCAATATAGAACGCTAGAGGGCTCAATAAAGTTAAGTGATAAGAATACCGCATTAATTGACAAAATTTACGATAAGTGTAAAAAAGAAGTGTGTTGTTATCATTTTTATCTCGTTAATATCAGCAAATATCTAAGAGTCATAAATATTACAATCAAAATTTAACAACGATACCTATCGTTAATTGAGCGACCCCGCTATAAATTATTGTTTATTAGGAGAGGTACCCATGAAAAATAAAGTTACGTTAAAAACAGTGTTTCCACTCAGTATTATGTCACTTGTCTTAACCTCTTTTTTTTCTCATGCCGTCACTCTTCCTGAAGGTACTATTCTGGCGAAACAACAGAATATTGTGATTAATAACGGAACTGAAGTTTCATCACTTGATCCACATAAAGTAGAAGGTGCACCAGAAACTAATATTATTTTAAATTTATTAGAAGGGCTGACTTATGTTGGGCCGAATGGTGAAAGTATGCCAGGCGTTGCACAACGCTGGGAAACTGATGATAACAAGGTGTGGACATTCTATTTGCGAGAAGATGCAAAATGGAGTGATGGTTCCCCAGTTACTGCTGAAGATTTTGTTTATAGCTGGCGTCGAGTGGTAGATCCTAAAACAGGTTCACCTTATGCCAGCTATCTCGAATATGCTTATGTTGAAAATATTACAGATATTCTTAGTGGCAAAAAATCCCCTGAAACATTAGGTGTGAAAGCGATTGATCCTCATACTTTTCAGGTGAGTTTAACAAAGCCAATTCCTTATTTAATCGATATGATCAGCCACACGCCATTAAAGCCCGTTAAAAAAGAGATTGTTGAAAAATATGGCGTGAATTGGACTCGCCCTGAAAACTTCGTTGGCAATGGTGCTTATGTTATTGAAAATTGGGTTGTAAATGAAAAGGTGACTTTAAAGCGTAATCCACTTTATTGGGATAATAAAAATACCATTATTGAACAAGCCATATTTTTACCAATAAGCTCGGAAACTAGTGATGTTAACCGCTATCGCAGTGGTGAAATCGATATCACTAATAGCGCTATTCCTCCTGTTCTTTATAGAAAAATGAAGCAAGAGCAACCTGAAAATTTACATGTCACACCGTATTTATGTACTTTCTATTATGAATTAAATAATCAAAAAGCGCCTTTTGATGATCCGCGAGTTCGAGAAGCGGTAAAGCTTACTCTTGATAGAGAAGTGATTGCCGAAAAAATAATGGGGCAAGGACAAATACCTGCTTACTCTTTTACACCTTCTTTTATTGGTAACGGTAATTTTAAAGCTCCTAAATGGGCTTATTGGACGCAACAACAACGTAATGAAAGGGCGCGTGAATTATTAAAAGAAGCGGGATTTAATAGTCAAAATCCGTTGACTTTCACATTGCTCTACAATACTTCAGATCAAAATAAACAGCAGGCAATAGCGGCCGCATCAATGTGGAAAAAAAGTATTGGTGCAAATGTAACGTTGCAAAATCAAGAATGGAAAACGGCATTAGAAAACCGTAATCAAGGAAATTACCAAGTTGCAAGAGCAACATGGTGCGCAGATTACAATGAACCTACCTCATTTTTAAACTCGTTTCTTTCCACCAGCAGTCTAAATACCGTTTTTTATGAAAATAAAGATTACGACGATGCATTAAATAATGCCTCAATTGCTGTTGATAAAGGGGCACGTCATCAACTCTATCAACGGGCTGAAGCCTTGCTAGACAAGGATTCGGCGATAGTGCCTGTTTATTATCGTGTCAGTGTTAGATTAGTTAGTCCAAAAGTAGGCGGATTTACAGGTAAAGACCCCTTTGATTATACGGACTTAAAGCGCTATTTTATAAAGGCAGATAACTAAAACTGGTAAATTATCGATATTCTATAGTTATGTGCGATTTTGAATCATTAAAAGTGATTTAAAAAGTAGTAACACAATAAAAAGCTACACAAAAAAGCTACCGGCATAAAAAATTATAATGCTATCAGGCAATTAAGCACTGATAGTAAATAAGCAAGATTTATTTTTTTGTAAAAACAATAAGTTGTGTAAACCGTTCTAAAACACAACTGAACATCACAGAATGGTTGTCTAACAACCAACTCACTAACTGGGAGTATTTTATAAGATGAGTAATTTAACTAAAAAGAGTGCGTTGGCGATTGCTATAAGCGCAATCTTTGGATTATCAGCATTAACAGCTAATGCTGCTGTTGTTCCTGATGGGGTAAAATTAGCTGAAAAACAAGTGCTTGTACGTAATAACGGCTCTGAACCACAATCGCTTGATCCTCATAAAATCGAAGGTGTTCCTGAATCTGCATTAGCGCGTGATCTTTTCGAAGGCGTGACGATTGTTGGTCCAGATGGTGAAATTTTACCGGGCTCTGCAACTAGCTGGGAAAATAAAGACTTTACTGTTTGGACATTCAAAATTCGTGAAGGTGCTAAATGGTCAAATGGTGAACCTGTTACAGCACAAGATTTCGTCTATAGCTGGCAACGTTTAGCTGATCCTAATACGGCATCTCCTTATGAAAGCTATCTGCAATATGCGCATATCGTAAATATTGACGATATTATTGCCGGTAAGAAAAAAGCCACAGAATTAGGTGTTAAGGCATTAGATAACAACACATTAGAAGTCACTTTATCTGAAGCGGTGCCTTATTTACCAAAATTATTAGCTCACTCCTCCATGTCGCCAGTAAACCAAAGAGTCATTGAAAAATTTGGGGAAAAATGGACGCAACCTGCTAACTTTGTCGGCAATGGTGCTTATGATTTAAAAGACTGGACAGTCAACGAACGTATTGTTTTAGAACGTAGCCCAACTTATTGGGATAACAAAAGTACCGTTATTGACCAAGTCACTTTTTTACCTATTTCATCAGAAGTCACTGACGTAAACCGCTATCGTGCGGGTGAAATTGACATGACATACAGCAATTTACCGATCGAATTTTTCCAAAAGCTGAAAAAAGAGATCCCAGATGAATTGCGTATAAGCCCATATTTATGTACTTATTATTATGAAATTAATAATGAGAAAGCACCATTTAATGATCCGCGTGTTCGTGAAGCACTTAAGCTTTCAATGGATAGAGATATCATCACTTATAAAGTGAAAAACCAAGGTGATATTCCAGCTTACGGCTTTACCCCTCCATTCACAGACGGCATTAAAGAGAGTAAACCAGAGTGGTTTGCGACTTGGACTCAAGAACAACGTAATGAAAAAGCACGCCAATTATTAGAAGAAGCAGGCTATAACAAAGCAAATCCACTGAAATTTAAGCTTCTGTACAATACATCTGACTTACATAAAAAAGTCGCGATCGCCGCTTCTTCAATTTGGAAGAAAAACTTAGGTGCAGAAGTGTCTCTTGAGAACCAAGAGTGGAAGACATTCTTAGATACACGTCACCAAGGAACTTATGATGTTGCACGTGCTGGCTGGTGTGCGGATTATAACGAACCTTCATCATTCTTGAACATGATGTTGTCTTACAGCAGTAACAACACCGTTCACTATAAAAACACAGAATTTGACTCATTGATCAAAGAGTCTTTACGTGTGAAATCTGATGACGAACGTGCCGCTATTTATCAAAAAGCTGAAGGCGTATTAGATAAAGATTCGGCCATTGTTCCACTTTACTACTATGTAAACACCCGTTTAGTTAAACCTTATGTGGGTGGTTATTCAGGTAAAGATCCATTAGATAATTTACATACTAAAGACTTGTACATTATTGCTAAGTAATCGGGCGAGACCTTGTCTTTTTTAAGGCAAGGTCTTTTTATCGTCACGCCTGAATAGGTTTGTGTTATAGGAACGGGCAATGCTCAAATTTATTTTTCGTCGCTTTTTAGAAGCGATACCGACTCTATTTATTCTAATAACGATTTCGTTTTTTATGATGCGCTTAGCACCCGGTAGCCCTTTTACAGGGGAAAGGAAACTTCCACCGGAGGTTATGGCAAACATTGAAGCGAAATATCACTTAAACGATCCCATTTATAAACAATACTTCGATTATTTAATTCAATTGTCGAAAGGGGATTTAGGGCCTTCTTTTAAATATAAAGACTACAGTGTAAACACCTTAGTCGGTAAAGCATTCCCTGTTTCAGCTAAATTAGGGCTGTCGGCATTTATTTTTGCTGTCATTTTAGGTGTGGGGGCAGGCGTGATAGCCGCACTGAATCAAAACACCAAATGGGATTATACCGTCATGACTTTTGCCATGACGGGGGTTGTAATACCGAGTTTTGTTGTCGCACCACTACTGGTTCTTATTTTCGCTATTTCGTTGAGGTGGCTACCGGCTGGTGGCTGGAATGGCGGTGCGGTGCAATATATGTTGCTACCGATGATTGCACTGTCGCTTTCTTATATCGCCAGTATCTCGCGTATTACCCGTAGTTCAATGATTGAAGTGTTACATTCGAACTTTATCAGAACGGCAAAAGCGAAAGGCTTGCCGATGAAAAGAATTGTACTACGTCATGCTTTAAAACCTGCGTTGCTACCTGTTATCTCTTATATGGGGCCTGCATTCGTCGGTATTATTACGGGCTCAATGGTTATTGAAACCATCTTTGGATTGCCGGGTATTGGACAATTATTCGTTAATGGTGCTTTAAACCGTGATTACTCATTGGTATTAAGCTTAACCATTATCGTAGGTGCATTAACGATTTTCTTTAATGCGATTGTCGATATTTTATATGCCGTTATTGATCCGAAAATTCGCTATTAATAGACACTGGAGCGCGTTATGTTATCACTGAAGGAAAACAGCGAAGCTCTGGGGAATTTCTCGGAGCAGCTAGATATTGAAGGTCGTAGTTTATGGCAAGACGCTCGTCGTCGTTTTATGCACAATAAAGCGGCTATCACGAGCCTTGTATTACTTTTCTTTATTTTATTATTTGTTATTTTTGCCCCAATGTTATCGCCCTTTGTTTACGACGATACTGATTGGGAAATGATGTCAATGGCACCTGATTTTGCCTCTTCTCACTATTTTGGTACAGACTCATCTGGGCGTGACTTATTAGTCCGTGTTGCGATTGGTGGGCGTATTTCATTAATGGTCGGTATCGCCGCCGCCTTTGTTGCTGTTATTGTGGGTACGCTGTATGGCGCAATGGCAGGTTATATTGGTGGACGCGTTGACTCCGTGATGATGCGTTTACTGGAAATCTTAAACTCATTCCCATTTATGTTCTTTGTTATCTTATTGGTGACATTTTTTGGTCAAAATATCTTACTGATTTTCGTTGCGATTGGGATGGTATCTTGGCTGGATATGGCACGTATTGTAAGAGGACAAACCTTAAGTCTAAAACGTAAAGAGTTTATTGAAGCCGCATTAGTCTGTGGTGTGTCATCACGCAATATTGTGTTAAGGCATATTGTACCTAACGTATTAGGTGTGGTGGTGGTTTATGCCTCTCTATTAGTGCCTAGTATGATTTTATTTGAATCCTTCTTAAGCTTCTTAGGTTTAGGAACACAAGAGCCACTAAGTAGTTGGGGCGCACTATTAAGTGATGGTGCAAACTCAATGGAAGTTTCTCCTTGGCTGTTACTTTTCCCGGCTTCGTTCTTAGTTGTCACACTGTTTTGCTTTAACTTTATCGGTGACGGCTTACGTGACGCATTAGACCCGAAAGATCGTTAAGGAGAACAAAATGACAAATTCAACAAGTAAGTCGTTATTAAGTGTTAAAGATCTCTGTGTGACTTTTGGTACACCGGATGGAGATGTTACTGCCGTTAATAAACTCAATTTTGAATTAGCTGCAGGTGAAACCTTAGGGATCGTCGGTGAATCGGGTTCAGGTAAATCGCAAACAGCTTTCGCATTGATGGGATTATTAGCGAAAAATGGTCGCACAGCGGGTAGTGCTAATTTTAATGGCCGTGAGATCTTAAATCTTCGTCAGAGCGAATTAAATAAAATGCGCGCTGAAGAAATATCCATGATATTCCAAGATCCAATGACTTCATTAAATCCCTATATGAAAGTCGGCGCACAGCTTATTGAAGTCTTAATGCTACATAAAGGCATGAGTAAAAATGATGCTTATGCAGAATCTGTGCGTATGTTAGATGCCGTAAAAATGCCTGAAGCTCATAAACGTATGAGCATGTATCCTCATGAGTTTTCAGGTGGTATGCGTCAACGTGTCATGATCGCGATGGCATTACTTTGTAAGCCAAAACTTTTAATTGCAGATGAACCCACAACGGCACTGGATGTGACGGTTCAAGCACAAATCATGACCTTACTCAATGAGCTTAAGAATGATTTAAACACCGCGATTATTATGATCACCCATGACTTGGGCGTGGTTGCAGGGATTTGCGATAAAGTATTGGTGATGTATGCAGGGCGTACTATGGAGTACGGTAAAGCGCGTGATATCTTCTATCAACCTTCACATCCGTACTCTATCGGCTTATTACAGGCGGTTCCGCGTTTAGACGGTGAAAATGAGCGACTCGCTACCATTCCCGGTAATCCTCCTAACTTATTGCGTTTACCAAAAGGCTGCCCATTCCAACCTCGTTGCCAGTATGCAACAAAGCAATGCTTAACGAGTGAACCTCAATTAGAGCAATTTGCACAAGGGCGATTACGTGCCTGTTTTAAAGCAGTGGAGGAATTGGTATGACTCAAGCCACATTACAAGATAGAAAAGTTATTCTTGAAGTGAATGACTTAAAAGTTTATTTCGATGTTCAAGATAATAAACAGTGGTTTTGGCAACCTAAAAAAAGCCTCAAAGCCGTTGATGGTGTCACACTGCGTTTATATGAAGGTGAAACACTCGGCGTTGTTGGTGAATCTGGTTGTGGTAAATCGACATTTGCTCGAGCCATTATTGGATTAGTCAAAGCCTCTGGCGGTACAGTCACTTGGTTAGGTAATGATTTACTGGGAATGGGAAATAAACAATGGCGCGATATTCGCCAAGATATTCAGATGATTTTCCAAGATCCGCTGGCTTCTCTAAACCCAAGAATGACGATTGGCGATATCATTGCCGAACCGCTTAAAACTTATCATCCTAAAATGAAACAGGTTGAAGTTGTTGAAAAAGTGAAAGCAATGATGATGCGAGTCGGATTATTGCCAAACTTAATCAACCGTTACCCACACGAATTCTCAGGTGGGCAATGCCAGCGTATCGGTATTGCGCGTGCGTTAATTTTAGAACCCAAATTAGTGATTTGTGATGAACCTGTTTCAGCATTAGACGTATCAATTCAGGCTCAAGTGGTTAACTTGCTGAAAGATATTCAAAAAGAGATGGGATTATCGTTAATCTTCATTGCGCACGATCTGGCAGTGGTAAAACATATTTCAGATCGTGTGTTGGTGATGTATTTAGGACATGCAGTGGAGTTAGGAACCTATGATGAAGTTTATCATCATCCATTACATCCTTATACTAAAGCGTTGATGTCAGCAGTGCCTATTCCTGATCCCGATAAAGAGCGTAATAAGCATATCGATTTATTAGAGGGGGAATTACCTTCACCGATTAATCCACCATCAGGCTGTATATTCCGTACACGTTGTCCGATGGCTGATGAAGAATGTGCAAAAACACGTCCTTTACTAGAAGGGAGCTTCCGCCATGCGGTCTCTTGCTTAAAAGTGGATCCGCTTTAAATTTTAATGAAAATTTATTAATGAATAAAAAAGTCTGAAATTATTCAGACTTTTTTTTACCTAAAAGATTGTCGTCAATTCTATGTTGTCTAATAGGTAAAAGATATTTTATTAAATTGTCTTGCTTTAATATTGATCGTATTTTTATTCAAGAAAATTTAAACACATTGTTTATTATTAATATCTTAATTATCAACCTATTAGAGTGTTTTTTTTTAATATCAACGATATTTGCTCTTTTTATGAACCTCTACATATTGAAAAGAATACAGTTTTTAATGTGTTAGATGTAACTTAAATAAAATTTAAGTTTTTTTAATTGTAATAAAAAATTAATAAACATAAAGATTGATTTTTATCAATAAATCCCATATTGGATGGCCTTCTTTCTTTTATTTATAAGATTAATTAATGGTTTATCTTTTTTTAATTTAATTCGCGAGGGTAAAAAAGTGTTTTTTTATCTTTCTCTTTATCTTTTTCTTTGCTGTTGTATTCAACGGAATATTAAAATCCTAAAAAACACCTCTCAATATTAAATGATAAGTATTAACCCTTTCCATTTTAACAGAATAATATCTTTTATTTTCTTAAATAATAATTATTTTTTAGAGTTTATCCCTGTACAAAAAAGATAGTATAACTAAAGCGCGTCATTAACTTCCTGATATAAGGTGGTTGCGTATATTTACTTACACTTATTTAGTGTTTTATTATGCATATTTTAATTGGTTAGAAAAATTTGAATGTTTGATTTTGTTAATCTCATAACGTAAATTAAATACAAATACATTTGAGGAAAGCGATTTTGGAAATAAATGATTTCTCATTGAATTTTAAATATATTTCAGAAAGAAAGATATTTTGTCATTCGATAGGATATGAACTCTCTCTTTTACGACAACGTAATTTAATGACGGGGGCTGAACTAGGAAAAATATTAAATATTTCTCAACAACAGATATCTCGTTATGAACGAGGTATAAATAAAATACCTGTTGATTTGTTATTTTACATATTAAATATATTTGATATTTCAATTGGTGATTTTTTTGAACGAGTTAGAAATAGAGTAATAACATTAAAATATAAGATAAAATATGATTCTGATAATAACATTCCTTTTTTTAAAAATGTTATTTAATAAACTTTAATCTATTAATTTATTTATGTGGATATACCAATATTACACTTTTTAATATGAATTTAAATTGAATTCTATTTATGTAATATCGACATATCTATTGAACCATTTTTTCGTGATGTTTATTTTAAATATTTATATCTAAAATTTAGATTTAGATATTATTGTCCATTCTTAATATTATATTTTTAATATTAGCCTTATTATTTTAAGTCTATTTTGAAGTGAAGATGTTGTTTGTATTTACCTGAAATATAAAAAGGAAAAGTCAATGCTTAAAAGAAAAATGCTAGTTAAAACCGTATTCGCTGTATCAGTTTTATCACTGAGTAGTATTGCTTCGGCGGCTACTGTTGTTAATGGTGGTAAAATTAATTTTACGGGTCAAATAGTGAATGCAGCATGTGCTGTTAGCGCAAAATCAATGAATCAAACAATCAATATTGGTCAATATCGAACCGCTCAATTTGATAGTGTCGGTAAAACTGTTGGAAATACGGATTTTTCGATTGATTTAGAAGAGTGTGATACGACTGTTGCAAAAAATGCCTCTGCATCGTTTTCAGGCGTTAGCGATTCAAATGACAAAACAGTATTAGCCGTCAGTAATATCACAACGGGTGGCGCAGGCGCAGCTACTGGTGTGGGTATTGAGATCGCCGATCATACTGGTAAGGTTTTATCACCAGATGGTTCTGTATTCTCTACTGCTAAGCAGCTAATTGACGGTGCTAACACTTTGAATTTTGTTGCTCGCTATAAATCAACATTAGATACAGTAACACCAGGCCAGGCTGATGCCAATGTGACTTTCAGAATGCAATATGAATAAGTCTAACTAGTTTATTGAGAAGTATGGTCTGATAAAGGCCATACTTCTATATCGAGGCAAATATGAAATATAGTTTAATATATTCTATTGCGCTGTTTTTTTCTATTTCATTTACAACATATTCAATAGAACGGAATAAAGTATTTTTAAATGATGGTATTGTTTATTTTAGGGGCGGGATTGTTGAACCAGCATGTACAGTATCTCCAGAAAGTGAGAATCAGGTTGTAGATTTAGGTGTTATTAGCAGTAATCAATTTAATGGTGTAGGAAGCCATTCAATAAAAATTCCTTTTTTTATTAAGCTAATGAACTGCAATAAAAATATGGCTGATAAAGTGAGTGTATACATTTTAGGTGATGTGGATAATAAAGATAAACGTTTATTTAATATTACAGAAAAACAAAACTCAGCTTTAGGTGTTGGTGTCGCATTATTTAACTCTGAAGATGAAATAATAATTCCAAACAATATTAATAAATATAAGTTTATTGAAGAGAATGAATTAAAGCTAGAATTCAAAGCAAGCTATTTAGCAACAAGAAAAACGGTTATTGGCGGTAAGGCTGATAGTGTTGTTTGGTTTGTTTTTAATTATCATTAATTAAACCTATTACTCGAGGTTCATATGTATTTAATGTATAGAAATTATATTTTTTTATTTTTTCTCTTCTGTTTTTCTTCATTTTCTTATGCTGGGGGAGTGGCATTGGCTGCAACTCGTATAATATATCCAATGGATGCTAAACAAACATCAATTACTATTAATAATACAGATAAAAAACTACGGTTTTTAGTTCAATCATGGATTGATGATAGCAACGATAAAAAAACAGATGAATTTATTGTAACGCCGCCCCTTTTTGTGAGTAAACCTGAAAGTGAAAATAAATTAAGAATAATATATGCAGGAAAAGTTTTACCTACTGATAGAGAAAGCTTATTTTGGTTGAACACAAAAGCAATACCTGAAATAGAAAGAGAAGATATTAAAGATAAAAATATATTGCAATTAGCCGTTTTGTCTAGAATAAAAATATTTATTAGACCACAAGGGTTGGAATTTAAAACGGAAGATGTTCCTAATAGCCTGGAATTTATATATTCGCAGGGTAGGATAGTAATAAATAATCCAACGCCATATTATGCGACTTTAATTAATATAAAACTGGGAGATGAAAGGTTAAATAGTACTATGGTCCCACCCAAAGGGTCTATAGAAATAAAAATTAATAATCCTAGCTATAATCAAATATCTTATCAAACTATTAATGATTATGGTGCTAGCACGCCGACAATAATAAAAAAGGTTGGTAAATAATACTGTAAGATTAATTAATGATAAGGTTTTATTATGCTAAAATCTAAAACTATAATTTTTAATCTCCATCTCATTTTAGGTACTTTTTATTCGGGCATTAGCCATGCAGATAGTTTTTTTAATCCTAATTTGATATCGAGTGTTGATAGTGAAGTTGCAGATTTATCACGCTTTGATAAAGGTGAAGGTCAGCCTGAAGGAATGTATTCAGTAGAGATTTATGTCAATAATGAATATATTGAAACTAAAAACATTTCCTTTTATGAAGATAATAAATCATCTGATGGCACAGGATTATTACCTTGTTTGAATAGTCAAACATTAAACAATCTAGGCGTGAGTCTAAATGAAAATAGCAAGAGTATTAATAGTGAAAGTTGTATTAATATTTTAGATGAAATTGAAAAATCAAGTATTAGATTTGATTTTGAAAGTCAAAAATTATTTTTAAGTATTCCACAAGTAATGTTTAAAAATAATATTCGTGGCTATATTCCTCCAGAAAAATGGGATAACGGTATTAATGCATTCCTATTAAATTACAATTTTACAGGAAGAAATAGTAAAAACTATAAAGATAATATTAATAATAATAACTATTTTTTAAATATAAACCCGGGTATTAATGTGGGGTCATGGCGTTTACGTAATGAAAGCACATGGACGTACGCTAGCGGTGAAAGTGATCAGAATAAGTGGCGTAATATAAGAACATATGTACAAAAACCTATAATCCCATTAAAAGCAGAGCTGACAGTAGGTGATTCATTTTCTAGTGGTACCATTTTTGACAGCCTTGGTTTTAGAGGTGCTAAGCTAGAATCTGATGATAACATGCTACCAGATAGTATGAGAGGTTTCGCTCCTACAATTAAAGGGATTGCAAATAGCAATGCGATCGTTACTGTTAAACAAAATGGTTTTGTTATCTATCAAATTTCAGTTCCTCCCGGTGCATTCGAAATAAAAGATCTCTATGCAACATCAAGCAGTGGTAATTTAGATGTCGTAATTAAAGAGAATAATGGAGAAATAACTCAATTTGTTGTGCCTTATTCTAATGTGCCTATTTTGCAACGTGAAGGACGTCTTAAATATGAATTTATTGGTGGGGAATTTAGAAGTGGGGCTGATTTTCAAGATAAACCAAATTTTGGGCAATTAAGTTTAATTTATGGTTTGCCACATAATTTAACACTCTATGGTGGAAGTCAGTTTTCGAATAACTATCAAGCTTATGCTATTGGTCTTGGTGGCAATTTGGGAAATCTAGGCGCGATATCAGCTGACGTCATTCAAGCAAATAGTATTTTACCCAATGATGAACATAAAAAAGGACAGTCATTCCGTCTACTCTATGCAAAGTCAATTAATAGTACTGGGACTAATTTCCAAATTATGGGATATCGATATTCTACACAAGGATATTATACGTTAAATGAAGTGAGTTACAAAAGGATGGAAGGGCGTGAAATTATCACTCCTGATGGAATAACACGAGATAATGAAAGTTTATCTAACTATTATAATTTAAATTATTCTAAAAAAGGACGTTTTCAAGTTAATATTAATCAGCAAGTGACAGATAACAGTTCTTTATATCTATTAGGCTCTTATCAAAATTATTGGCGCACATCGGAAACGGAACAACTATGGCAAATTGGTTATAATGGAAATATAAAACAAATTAATTACAGCTTGAATTTTTCTAAATCTAAATCGCCTGGTATGAGCGGAGATAATAAAAATATTGCCTTTAACATTTCTATACCTATCAATGATCTTTTTAATCAAAATAGAGTTAATGATTTAAATTCTAGCCAAAATAGTATGTATGCCGTTTATTCTATGAATAGAAGTAATGACAATATGTGGGTACAGCAGGCGGGGGTAACAGGGACATTACTTGAAGATAACAATTTAAATTATAATATCCAACAAGGATATGCACATAATGGCGGCGGATATTCAGGTATGGTTTATGCTAATTATAAAGGGAAATATGCGAATATAGGAAGTGGATATAATTATAATAATGATTGGCATGAATTAAATTATAATTTAAATGGTGGAGTGGTTGCACATTCTGGTGGAATAACGTTAAGTCAACCTTTAGGTGATACAAATATTCTTATTAAAGCAAATGATGCTAATAATATTAGAGTAGAGAATGCTAATGGTATATTAACTAACAGTAAAGGATATGCTGTTTTACCTTATGCCTCTATTTATAAGAATAATCGTGTTTCTTTAGATATTAATTCATTAGGCGAGAATGTTGAATTAGAAAATGCAATTATGAATGTTATTCCTACTAAAGGAGCATTAGTACAGGCTGATTTTAAAACAAATATCGGTTATCGAGCGATAGTCAATTTAAAGAAACAAAATGGTGCGATTATTCCATTTGGTGCAATGGTTGTCGATGAAGAACGTTCTGTGAGTGGGATCGTTGGTGATAACGGTAATGTTTTTATTTCTGGATTAGCACCGATAGGGAAATTAAAAGCCAAATGGGGAAGACTGGAAGATCAACAATGTGCATTTAATTATGAAATTAACGATAAATCATCTAAAGAAAAAGGGATTTATTTTATTTCTTCTACGTGTCAATCAGATAAATAGCAACTGAATGGGTTTTATTATGATGAGAATATTATTATTTACAATAATAGCCATTGCTTCAAATAGTGCTATTGCTGTTAGCTGTATCAGTGGTTGTAATGCTAATGAAATTTCAACACTAAGTGGACAGTTAACAAAAAATGAAAATAAGGTAGGGATCACTAAAGATGCATCTGATATTAGTTTAACTAATCGAACTACATTACGCTGGAATGCAGGTCAAGGACAAACTTGGGCAACATATTCTAATGGCAATATTCCTACTGCAAATACGAGTAATAATGATTGGGTATACTCAAGAATAGATGATTACATTTCAGTGGCTTTAAGGATGACAAATAATTGTAGAACAATTTATGTTCCTTATAATGTGCCTACTTTAAGTTCTACTTGTGGCCCGCGTTCTTATAAAGAAGGTGAAGAAGGGATTGTATCCACACGAAAATATCAGACCCGAATAAAAATTGATAAAGCGATTATTTCTGGTACTTATGTAAAAAATATTTTTGTTGGTGAATTTGGGTTTTGCCAACCACAAAATTGCGCCACAAAACAAGCTGTGATCACTCAGTTATTTTTAAATCTTTCGATATCTGTACCACAATCTTGTGTTATTAATTCAGGTCAAGTGTTAAATATTGATTTTGATAATATTCCTGCATCAAGTTTTAAAGAAGCGGGGAAAAAAGCCGAAGGTGTAAATACAATTTCTCGTAACTTAAGTATTCAATGTGACAATATAGATGCCAGTGCCGATTTAACGATGCGCTTACAAGCCGATTCTGTGCAGGGTAATGCAATAGTGTCTAATAATAAAAGTGTTGGATTTATTATTGCGAACGCGAATGGTGCGGAATTAACCCCTAATGATCTATCCAGTTTTATTCCTTTTAAACTAAATGGGAATTCTGACTCTAATGTTACCATTAATGTGTATCCTGTCAGTATTGATGGTAAAACACCGACAGAAGGGGCTGTGACATCGAGTGGTTTTCTAAGAGTCGATTTCCCTTAATTTATATAGGCTCATATCATGAATGAATTATTTTATAGTAACAAAATAATACGCTCTTTATTATGGATACTCTTTTTAGTGGTCGGGTGTTTAATATTTCTCGTTCAAAGCGCAAAAGCTGAATTGGCAAATACCAATATTGTTATAAAAGCAAATATTGTTGCAAACACATGCAGAGTAAGTCCTGAATCCATGAATAAATTTGTAGATTTGGGAGTATGGGGAACGAAAGATCTTAAGCAAAACAAAACAACAGAACCGATAAAATTTACGCTTAATTTAACGGATTGTGGTGTATTTACAACTGGAGTGAAAGTGACCTTTAAAGGGGATACTGATAGTCAAGATAATACACTATTTAAATTGTCAGAAAATGATTCTGCAAAAAATATTGGAATTGCAATTTTAGATAAAAATAAAGATAGGGTATTACCGGGGAAAAGTAGCATTATTTATCCCGTAGGAACAATCAATAATATTGCTCTTGATTTTTATGCACAATATGCAGCGACGGGTTCGGCTGTTGTGAGTGGTAGTGCAAATGGCGAAGTTTTGTTTTCTTTAGAATATCTTTAAATGATAAAGGGAACATTTTAGTTCCCTTTATGCATAACCCATTATAAATTAATCGGAATAAAGTTAAATCCAACCTTTAGCCCTAAAGGTTTTTAATGTAGCTACAAAATAACGCATCTCTTCTGGGGTCCCTAACGTTAAACGGCTCCAACCAAAAGCAGGCGGAAATTCGCGGCCCACCATAATATTCGCGTCTTTCATTTTATTTTGATAGGTTTTTACATCGCCTTTAACTTTATGGAATATAAAGTTTGCATGAGATGGTGCATATTCAATATTGAGCTCTTTTAAGGTATCCACAACCATCTGACGTGAAACATCAATCGATTTACGGCTATATTCCACATAAGCTTTATCTTTTAGTGAGGCTAATGCGGCAACTGCACCTGCAGTATTAGTATTATCAATAGAAACAAAGGCATCAATTTGTGAGATTACTTCTGGGACGGCAACGCCATAACCTACACGCAGCCCTGCTAAAGCATAAATTTTAGAGAAAGTACGGGTCACAATCAGGTTTTTATAACCTTCCGCTACTAATGTAATAGCACTGATAAATTCAGGTGTTGAAACAAACTCAGCATAAGCTTCATCAATAATAAAAAAGACATTCTCTTTTGCTGATTTTACCCAATTCGATAAATCTGCACTAGGAGTTAACATTGCGGTTGGGTTATTCGGATTGCACAAATACACCATGCTAATACCATCAAACTCTCGCGCTTTTTTCTGCATAGTTGCTAAATCGAAAGCTAGAGTATTATCAACAGGCACTTTAACGATTTTTACACCTAAAGGTTCTGCATAAAGTTCGGCATAATTAAATGTTGGATCAGGAACAATAAGTTGAACTGATTTACCTTCTTTTTGTGCTTTATTTGCCACAAATTGAACTGCTGCTTGAATTGTTTCAGATGAACCGTTTCCCAAGGTGATATGTTTATCTGAAAGTTTAAATTCTTTCCCTAATTCGCTAATTAATTTGCTACGCGCCTCATCTGGATATCTAAATGCATTGGGTAAAGCATCAATAATGGCTTTTTGAGCGTTAGGCGACATGCCTAATGAGTTTTCATTGAAATTAAGCAGTAACGGATTTTCTGCATTAAATACTAATTTATTTTTTAGTACTTCATTGGCATAAGCTGAACTCACAAAAGAACTTAATGATAATCCGCCAATAACAAGGCTTGATGATGTTAAGAATGAACGACGATTCATGTTATGTTTCCCAAGTAAATTATTCTATGTTTTATTAGTTCTCATAGATTACTAAAAAAATGATAGAAGTAAATAAATATGATAAAAAAATAATTATTTATTCACTTTGTTTTCATGGGAGCAAACGGGTAGCTGAGTGTTTTTGAGATAAGAATAGAATTATCCCTGTGATCTTTCAGTCTCTATTGCGCATTTTTCCGCTTCAGCAATGATCCAGTTTTTAAACTTATCTTGCTTTGAGTCAGGCATGATTTCACTTGGAGAGAGCAAGTAGTAGCTTGAGTTATCTTTAACAAAGCCATGTGTAGCGATAAGCTGTTGATCTTTTAATTCATCTTGCACCATAAGAAAAGAGGCGATGGTCGTACCTAATCCAGCAAGAGTAGCCTGAATAGCAAGATAAAAATGCTCATATTGGCTGGTATGAGTATAAGTAGATTGTTGCATACCTGAATATTGATACCAATCTTGCCAAGCTTGAGGGCGAGAGAGCGTTGTTAATTGCTTATCTGAATAATGGATATTATTAGGCTTTACGACAGCACCAATTCGCTCATCACATATTTTTGTTGCATAAATATTCTTATGCCATAAGAAATCATTCCGCCGAAATGCTAAATCGACACCTTCTTTATTGAAATCAATCGCACCACCCGCGGCAACTAAATGCAACGTGATTTCAGGGTGTAATGCATAAAAGTGAGATAAGCGAGGAATAAGCCATTTCATCGCAATAGTGGGTTCACAAGAAACCGCTAACACCGGATTATTTAAAGGGGAGCGCAGATGCGAGACAGTTTCTTCTAGCTGTTCAAAAATTGAAGAAGTTGTTTTATATAAATATCGACCCGCTTCATTTAAATAAACTGCGCGATTGCGCCGTTCAAATAAAGGAATACCTAATTCATCTTCTAATAATCGTATTTGGCGACTTACTGCGCTGTGAGTGACATGAAGTTGTTCCGCTGCATTAACAAAACTACCTGTTTGAGCGGCACTATTAAAAAAACGCAATGATGTTAAAGAGGGGGTTTTCATAAAGATAAGCGATAAAGTTGAGTTGTAAAAATAGACGATGAAAAGTCACAGATATACTGCAAGATAAATCGCTTTTTATTTTTAGTCAAGACAGCAAAATAGGGTAATTGGTGGTGAGTTAAATAGGTTTTTATTAAAAGAAGAACATATTTTATGTCACTTTTTATTACTTATTATTGATTCAAAAGTGAGAGTGAGAAGAACAATGAGTGAACTAATTGCTGTGGCGATAATTACAATATTGGCAGTTATTAGCCCGGGGCCAGATTTTGCTATGGTGACAAAAAATAGTTATTCCTATGGTGTAAGAGTAGGGTTAATGACAGCAATTGGTATTGCGATTGGAGTACAAGTACATGTTTTTTATACCGTATTTGGTATCTCTTTTATTATTATGGGATCACCAACGCTCTTTTTTATTATGAAATTATTAGGTGTTGGATATTTAATTTATCTTGGGGTTAAATCGTTAACGAATAAAACTCAACTGACCATTGAGAATGCGGTCAATTTAGCACCTAATATGTTTCAAGCATTACGTGTTGGTTTTTTTACTAATGCTTTAAATCCTAAAACGATGTTGTTTGTTATTGCACTTTATACGCAAGTTGCCAACTTAAGTAATCCACTTTGGATAAATCTTTCTTATGGTATGTTTATCTCTGTTGCTCATTGGGTTTGGTTTAGTTGTGTTGCGTTATTTTTTTCTACGCCTTTATTACGCACAAAAATACTTTCAAATCAAAAAGTGGCAGATAAAATTATTGGTGTATTATTAATCCTTTTGGGTATTGGGTTGTTGTTTATTTCAGTGAAGTAGAAAATTAAACAAATAAAAAGGAGATCAAATAATGATCTCCTTTCTTTATTTTAAGTGAGGATTTAATTTGATTCAGGGAACGTTAATGTTGCCCCTGGTGCTTCACGACTAAGATGAATAAAATTTAGATGCTTTTCATATTGATCTAAAATATCTGTAATGACCTGCTCTTTGGTGTAATCCATTAAGTCATTTCCTTGGGAGCCTTCCCATAAATAAGTCTCTAAACGGTAATAATCTGATTTACCTCGACGAGCACGATAAGTAAATGCAGGTACTGAATATTTTTGTGGCCAAATCTGATAAACAAAATTTTGTTCTTGGTCAAGATCGACCACAAGCTCTAAATGATGTAAGCGTTCATTATCTTCAATTGGGTAATAATTGAATTCGACTTTGGCTCCTCGTAATAACAGCTCTTTAGCCACATCTTGCATTGCTGGCATACAAGTTAAATCTAACATCCGTTGTGTATAGGTCGTTCCTGGGAAATTCATTACTCGCCCTAAACGCTGTTTCCAATTCATCGTAGTATTGCCATAAAGTGGTGCTGGCGCATTGGTATTTAGCGAACTAACACGTCTAAAATCTTCGACTTTTAATGATTTATAAAGTCCGGCCATAATAAAGAAAATAACAAAGCTAAAGGGTAATCCCATTATTATGGTTGTGTTTTGTAAGGCCGAAATACCATCTGCCATTAACATACCTAACGTTAATAAACCAATAGCAATAGACCAGAAAATGCGAAGCCAATTGGGGGCGTCATTATTAACATGGCTTAATTGAGAGGTGAAATTACCTAATACTAATGAACCAGAGTCGGCAGAAGTGACATAAAATAATAATCCAGTAATTGTGGCAACAGACGCCGTTAAACCAAAACCAGGATAGAGTTCTAATAATGAATAAAATCCTTTTTCGGGAGCTTCCAATACTGTTTTTGCGAGTTCTTTATTACCATGGATCACTTCATATAAAGCACTATTACCAAAAATTGACAACCATAGTAGTGTAAAAACAAAGGGAATAATTAAGGTACCTATGACGAATTGTCGAATTGTTCGTCCTCTTGAGATCCGTGCCAAAAATAGACCAACAAAAGGTGACCATGCAACCCACCAAGCCCAGAAAAAGAGTGTCCAGCTATTCATCCAATCGGTTGGTTTATCAAATGCAAAGCTATTTAATGTCATGCCTAAAAAACGATTAGTATAATCACCGACATTTAATACTAGCGCATTTAATAAAAACTCAGTATCACCTGCAAATAAGATAAATAAAATAAGTCCTATTGCAAGTAATACATTGAGTTCAGATAAAATCCTGATCCCTTTATTAACGCCAGATGTTGCCGAAATAACGGCCATAATTACAGATAATAGAATTAACCCGCCTTGAACGCCTAGCCCTTGGGGCAAATCAAAAAGAACTTTTAGCCCATAATTAAGTTGTACAACACCAATACCTAATGTTGTCGCAATACCAAAAATAGTTCCCAATACCGCTGCAATATCAACGGTATGGCCAATTGGGCCATAAATGCGGTTTCCAAAGATAGGATAAAGTGCAGAGCGTATGGTCAAGGGCAAATTATAACGATAGCTAAAATAACCGAGTGCTATACCAATAAGTGCATACATAGACCAGCCCGTCAGGCCATAGTGGAATAAAGTCCACACCATCGACTGACGGGCTGCTTCTATTGTTTCACCTTCGCCTGTTGGCGGTAACATATATTGCGTAATGGGCTCCGCCACAGAGAAAAACATCAAATCAATCCCAATACCTGCTGCAAATAACATTGCAGACCAACTTAAAACACTAAACTCGGGTTTTGATTGTTCAGGCCCTAATTTGATATTTCCAAAACGAGAAGTAGCAACAAAAATAACAAAAACGATGTATAGCGTTGCTGCTAATAAATAGTACCAACCAAAGGTTTTTGATACCCATCCTAGCGTTGACACGATCCATGTATTTGCCGTTTCTGTCATTAAAATTGTGAAAAAAGAAAACGCTAAAATTAGCGTTGCTGAAGCGAAAAAAACAACAGAATTTAGCTTGTCTTTCTGTGGTTTTTTTGTGCTGTTAAGAGTTGTCATCAGAAATTCCAAAAATTTATTTATCTAAAAGTTAAAAGTTGCATTCTTTGTTAACTAATTGAATTAGTTGCAAAGATTCAAATTTTCACAATGTCCTCCCATATAAAAATGTAAATTAATTGTGATAAACAATAGTTAATATTGATTGAATGTTCAATTAAAAAAACGTTTAATAAAAGCGTTCAATGTATTTTTTAGGTCTTTAAAACATGCCGAAGATAGGAATGCAGTCGATACGTAAACAGCAATTAATCCAAGCAACGTTAACCGTTATAAATGAGGTTGGAATGCAAGAGGCGAGCATCGCATTGATAGCTCGAAAAGCCGGTG
Organism: Proteus sp. FZP2095; assembly: GCF_023701425.1. NCBI lineage: Bacteria > Pseudomonadati > Pseudomonadota > Gammaproteobacteria > Enterobacterales > Morganellaceae > Proteus > Proteus sp. FZP2095. The sequence goes on along the minus strand of NZ_JAMQBJ010000001.1, from coordinate 1,082,380 downwards.
TTTCTAACGGCATTATTAGTCACTACTTTCGTGATAAAAATGGATTGCTGGAAGCTGCAATGCGCCATATCCAGTATCAATTGGGTTTTGCGGTGGCGATACGTTTAAGGATGTTAAGTGATGCAACACCTAAACAACGTATTCAAGCTATTGTTGAAGGTAACTTTGATACCTCTCAAACCAGTGAAGCTGCAATGAAAACATGGCTAGCCTTTTGGGCGAGTAGTATGCATCAGCCTAATTTGAATCGTCTACAAAAGGTCAATGATAGAAGGCTTTATTCCAATTTAAGTTACGAGTTTGGGCGCGTTCTTACGAAAGATCAAGCACGTTTAGCTGCGAAAGGTTTAGCAGCATTAATCGATGGTTTATGGCTACGAAGTGCATTAAGTCATGCACCATTTTCTCTTGAAGAGGCCAAAACCATTACTAATGAATATATCGATATGCAATTGACAAATCGGAGTCAAATAAAGACTTAAAAAACTAATAATAAAGGAGAAAATATGCCAAACCCACCGTTACAAAAACTCTATATTCATGGTGGATATGTTGATTGTGCACAACCGGAATGTGAGCAATTTGAAGCGATTAACCCAGCTAATGGTGAAGTGATCGCACATTTACAATCTGCAAGTGAAGAAGATATCAATTGGGCCGTTGAAAGTGCCAAGCAGGGACAAAAAATATGGGGCGCAATGACGGCAATGGAACGCTCTCGAATTTTGCGACGCGCTGTTGATATTTTACGTGAACGTAATGATGAATTGGCTCATTTAGAAACCTTAGACACAGGTAAACCGGTATCTGAAACGCGCTATGTCGATATTGTGACGGGGGCTGATGTTTTAGAATATTACGCAGGTCTGATCCCCGTACTTGAAGGAGAGCAAATTCCGCTTAGAGAAACCGCTTTTGTTTATACGCGACGTGAGCCTTTAGGTGTTGTGGCTGGGATTGGTGCTTGGAACTACCCCATTCAAATAGCGTTGTGGAAATCTGCACCTGCGCTTGCCGCAGGTAATGCCATGATCTTTAAACCAAGTGAAATGACTTCATTAACAGCATTAAAACTTGCCGAAATATATACTGAAGCAGGATTGCCAAAAGGCGTTTTTAATGTTGTTACAGGAAAAGCGAACGTGGGGCAATGGTTAACACAACATCCTGACATTGCGAAAGTTTCTTTTACTGGTGGAATTGAAACTGGTAAGAAAGTGATGGCAAATGCTTCTGCATCAAGCTTAAAAGAAGTGACAATGGAACTTGGTGGAAAATCACCTTTAATTATTTTTGATGATGCAGATTTAGATACCGCAGCTGATATTGCAATGATGGCTAACTTTTATAGTTCAGGCCAAGTTTGCACCAATGGAACGCGCGTATTTGTACCAGAAAAGTTAAAAAAAGCATTTGAAGCCAAAATCACTGAACGTGTCTCCCGTATTCGAATCGGCTCTCCTCTTGAAATGGACACCAATTTTGGTCCTCTAGTCAGTTTCTCTCATCTTGAAAAAGTCTTGAGTTATATTGAGTTAGGCAAAACCCAAGGGGCGAGATTACTTTGTGGTGGTCATCGTTTGTTAGACGGCGATTTTGCGCAAGGTGCTTATGTTGCACCGACAGTTTTTACTGATTGCACAGATGATATGCAAATTACGCAAGACGAAATATTTGGCCCTGTGATGAGTATTCTTAGTTATCAAACTGAAGATGAAGTAATTTTACGTGCAAATAATAGCGTTTATGGTTTGGCCGCAGGTCTGGTCACTAAAGATCTCACAACAGCTCACCGTGTTATTCACCAATTGGAAGCAGGAATTTGTTGGATAAATACATGGGGCGAGTCTCCAGCAGAAATGCCGGTTGGTGGCTATAAACATTCTGGGGTGGGACGTGAAAACGGGCTTGTTACATTACAGAATTATACTCAAACAAAATCTATTCAAGTTGAACTTGGGGAGTTTTCATCCGTTTTTTAATCCATTCTTTTTTTAATGACTGAAACAGAGGAGATAACAATGGTCTATGACTACATTATTATCGGTGCTGGTTCAGCCGGTAACGTTCTTGCTACCCGCTTGACAGAAGATCCTGAAGTTACTGTGCTGCTCCTTGAAGCTGGAGGTCCGGACTACAGGTTCGATTTTCGTACACAAATGCCAGCAGCATTAGCTTATCCGTTACAAGGTAGGCGATATAATTGGGCTTATGAAACAGAGCCTGAACCTTATATGAATAACCGACGTATGGAATGTGGTCGAGGAAAAGGGCTAGGTGGATCATCATTAATTAATGGTATGTGCTATATCCGTGGTAATGCAATGGATTTTGATGGGTGGGCAAAATTGCCTGGTCTTGAAGAGTGGGACTATTTAAGTTGCTTGCCTTATTTTCGTAAAGCTGAAACTCGTGATATTGGTGCCAATGACTATCATGGTGATAAAGGGCCTGTAAGTGTAACAACACCGAAAAAAGGCAATAATATTTTATTTCAAGCGATGATTGAAGCCGGTGTACAAGCAGGATATCCAAGAACGATTGACCTTAATGGCTATCAGCAAGAGGGCTTTGGCCCAATGGATAGAACAGTCACACCGAAAGGTCGCCGAGCAAGCACCGCAAGAGGTTATCTTGATCAAGCTAAAGCACGAAAAAACTTAACGATCAAGACTCACGCCATAACAGATTTTATTGAGTTTGAAGGAAAAAAAGCAATAGGTGTGCGCTATTTTTTAGGGGAAAATACCACTCTTCATCATGTAAAAGCCCGTCGAGAAGTATTGCTTTGTGCGGGGGCAATTGCCTCACCTCAAATATTGCAACGTTCTGGTATTGGGCCTGAAGAAATATTAAATGAATTTGATATTTCTCCTGTGCATGTATTACCAGGGGTTGGGGAGAATCTGCAAGATCATCTAGAAATGTATTTGCAGTATGAATGTAAAAAGCCTGTTTCACTTTATCCTGCTTTAAAATGGTATAACCAACCTAAGATTGGTGCACAATGGTTATTTCAAGGAACAGGTATAGGTGCAAGCAATCAATTTGAAGCTGGCGGATTTATTCGCTCTAGCGAAAAATATGCGTGGCCCAATATTCAATTCCACTTTCTACCCGTTGCCATTAATTATAACGGCACCAATGCGGTAGATGTTCATGGTTTTCAAGCACATGTAGGATCGATGCGTTCACCCAGTCGAGGGAGAGTAAAATTAGCCTCTACAGATCCTCATCATCATCCTAGTATCTTGTTTAATTACATGTCCACAGAACAAGATTGGGAAGAGTTTCGCGCTGCAATTCGGATCACTCGAGAAATAATGGCACAACCGGCATTAGATCCTTATCGTGGAGAAGAAATTAGCCCAGGGAAACATATTCAAAGTGATGAAGAGCTTGATGCTTTTGTCAGAGAACGTGCTGAAACAGCATTTCATCCTTGTGGCACGTGTAAAATGGGAACGGATGAAATGGCAGTTGTCGATGGGGAAGGTCGAGTACACGGCATAGAAAACTTAAGAGTTATTGATGCATCTATCATGCCATTAATAATCACTGGGAATTTGAATGCAACTACAATTATGATGGCAGAAAAACTAGCAGATAAAGTGAGAGGAATAAATCCTTTACCTAAAAGCCAAGCTGACTATTATGTTGCAGGAGATCAACCTGTAAGAAAAACAAATATAAGCCTATAAATTAAGGCAGACAAAAGAGGAATGTAAATTCCTTTTTTGTCTTTTCATCATTATTTCCTCTTTGTTGACATTGAAATTATATAAAAATAATTTATATAAATCCTAAATATTCAAGAAAAAATATGATTAATTTTTATCATAAATATTTCTAAATAAAATTACTTTATAAAAGAAATCCAAAGTAACGAGGTAAATTCAAGTAAAATAACGTTTTTCCTGCCATTTTTGTGATGAATATCAACTCTCCATAACTGAAGCATTCCATTAATTATCGTAAACAGACAACGAAAACGTTTGCATAATATTTTTATGCAGATAGAATTCGTCAGATTTTTTTGGCCTGGTGAAATTAATAGGGGGTTAAAGTGTCTCAGGACAACAATTATAGTCAGGGCCCAGTGCCCATATCCGCAAGAAAGGGTGGATTAGCGTTAACCTTTGTGATGTTGGGATTAACGTTTTTTTCAGCCAGTATGTGGACTGGCGGCGCTCTTGGTACTGGTCTTTCCTTTAATGATTTCTTCCTCGCAGTTCTAATTGGTAATCTTCTTCTTGGTATCTACACCGCATTTCTTGGTTTTATTGGTTCAAAAACAGGTCTTACTACTCATCTCCTCGCGCGTTACTCTTTCGGTATTAAAGGTTCTTGGCTTCCCTCATTTTTACTCGGTGGTACTCAGGTTGGTTGGTTTGGTGTGGGTGTGGCAATGTTTGCCATCCCGGTAGGAAAAGCTACTGGTATTGATATTAATCTCCTTATCGCCGTTTCCGGCATTTTAATGACCATCACAGTATTCTTCGGTATTTCTGCTCTCACTATTCTCTCTATCATCGCAGTTCCTGCTATCGCAATCCTTGGAAGTTACTCTGTTTATCTTGCTATACATGATATGGGGGGGCTTTCAACGCTAATGGCCGTTAAACCTGCTCAACCATTAGATTTTAATTTAGCGCTGGCGATGGTTGTCGGATCGTTTATTAGTGCAGGTACGCTGACGGCTGATTTCGTACGTTTTGGGCGAAACCCTAAAGTAGCGGTGGTGGTTGCAATTATCGCCTTTTTCTTAGGCAATACATTAATGTTTGTCTTTGGCGCTGCAGGTGCAGCTTCACTGGGAATGGCAGATATTTCTGATGTGATGATTGCGCAAGGATTATTACTTCCAGCGATTGTCGTATTAGGCTTAAATATCTGGACAACCAATGATAATGCGTTATATGCATCAGGATTAGGTTTTGCCAATATCACTGGTTTATCAAGTAAAAAACTTTCAGTCATAAACGGTATCATCGGAACGCTCTGTGCGTTATGGCTCTATAATAACTTTGTAGGTTGGCTTACCTTTTTATCTGCAGCAATTCCACCAGTAGGGGGCGTTATTATTGCAGATTATCTGATGAATAAAGCACGCTATAACACCTTTAATATTGCTACAATGCAATCGGTTAACTGGGTAGCGCTACTTGCTGTTGCGATAGGTATTGTTGCAGGGCATTGGTTACCGGGTATTGTGCCTGTTAATGCTGTGCTAGGGGGCGCAATAAGCTACGCTGTGTTAAATCCAATATTAAATCGTCGTACAGCTCGACAAGCGGAGATAAGTCATGCTGGGTAAGAATATCGAACAAATTAATCATGCTCGTCTGGTTGGAAAAGAAGGTTTGTGGCGTATTACGCTTAAAAACAACAAAATTGAAGCGATAGAGTCACAACCTGAAACTAATTTTCATCCTGAAGCATTAGATGCGCAAGGTGGTTTAGTTCACGCTCCTTTTGTTGAACCTCATATTCATTTAGATACAACACAAACAGCAGGGCAACCGAATTGGAATCAATCGGGAACATTATTTGAAGGTATTGAGCGTTGGGCTGAAAGAAAAGCACTGTTAACTCACGATGATGTTAAGCAACGTGCATGGCAAACGCTGCAATGGCAAATTGCTAATGGTATTCAACATGTTAGAACCCATGTGGATGTTTCAGATGCTTCGCTAATAGCATTAAAAGCCATGTTGGAAGTGAAAGAAGAAATTAAACCTTGGGTTGATTTACAAATTGTTGCTTTTCCACAAGAAGGTATTTTGTCTTACCCTAATGGTGAAGCATTATTAGAAGAAGCATTAAAATTAGGTGCTGATGTTGTAGGTGCTATTCCACACTTTGAATTTACGCGTGAATATGGTGTTGAATCACTGCATAAAACTTTTGCATTAGCACAAAAATATGATCGTTTAATTGATGTTCATTGCGATGAAATTGATGATGAACAATCTCGCTTTGTTGAAACGGTTGCCGCTTTAGCACATAAAGAAAATATGGGCTCAAGAGTGACAGCCAGTCATACGACCGCAATGCATTCTTATAATGGCGCTTATACTTCACGTTTATTCCGACTATTAAGAATGTCTGGTATTAACTTTGTGGCGAATCCTTTAGTTAATATTCACTTGCAAGGTCGTTTTGATACCTATCCAAAACGTCGTGGTATTACTCGCGTCAAAGAGATGCTAGAAAGTAATATTAATGTTTGTTTTGGTCATGATGATGTCTTTGATCCTTGGTATCCATTAGGCACAGCAAATATGCTCCAAGTTTTACATATGGGATTGCATGTTTGTCAATTAATGGGCTATGGTCAAATAGATAACGGATTACAGTTAATTAGCCACAACAGCGCAAAAACACTCGCTTTAACGGATTATGGTGTTGATGTAGGAAATAGTGCAAACTTTATTATTCTGCCAGCAGATAACGGATTTGATGCTTTACGTCGTCAAGTACCTGTACGTTATTCTATTCGCCAAGGTAAAGTTATTGCACAAACTGAGCCGGCAAAAACAGAAATTATGTTAGATAAGCCAACACTGGTTAATTATAAATAATCTTATAGATTTCATTTTTTATAACGGATAAATCAGATAATGGTTTGTCCGTTATTTTTATAAAGGTTCAATGCTCGCTTTTTGTTTATTTAGCTAAATATTTTGTTAAATAAAGATCTACTTATTTACTTTGGTACAGAAATAAACCATTGTGGATTTACCTGATTCAACTAGAATATCACATTGTTAGACACTCTCCGTATTACTGCGGCTGCTATCCCTTTAATCTGAGAGGTTTTTATGTCTATACAAAGAGATCGTGGTTGGCGCCAATGTGTTAACCGCAAAAATAAACATCAAGAAATGGGTTGTTCACGAGTGATGTTTAAACCAGAAAAGAAATGGTCTAATTTATATACTCGATCACTTAAAATGACCAGAGCTGCACAACTAGGAATCGAATACCCAAGAATTTCTCGTAGTCAGCGTCGATTAAATGCGTTATCTGATAGTGAGTAATGATGAATATCTTGTTTATTTGCAGTAAAAATCAATGGCGAAGTCCAACCGCAGAATTGTTATTTGCAGATAGAGAAGGCATCAATACACTTTCAGCAGGTACGCGTAAAGATGCGCAATGTGTGGTTGATAACGAATTACTAAAATGGGCTGATTTAGTGCTTGTCATGGAATCTAAACATTTAAATCGATTATCTGCACATTTTCCTGCAACCATGCGCTATAAAAAAGCCCATGTATTGGGAATACCTGATAATTATCGCTTTAACGATCCGGCATTAATTGAACTCCTTGAACAGAAAGTTCAGTCTTATTTACCGATGGAAGCGAAGCTTTCAGCTAAATAATGCTTTTAATCTTGATAAAAAAACGCTCAGCTTAAAATAAGACTGAGCGTTTTTTATATCTAAAAATTTTATAGAGGTATAAAAAGAGCAGGTCGGATTTTTATTATTGGTTATTTTTTCTGATTAGTGCCGCGAGTTGTGAAAGCTCTTCATCACTTGCTCGTTCGAAATCGTGAGATGAAAGATAACCTGGATATTTATCAAAGAAAATCTTCTGCTTATTTTCAATAGGTGCCCAATTTGTCATATCACCAGTGCCATGCATCGGGCTAAGTTTACTATGAACATGATCAACCCCAAATCCTTCAAAAAACATTCCTGAACGTGAAACATCAGGAAATGTTTTATCTAAGATTTTTGCCACTTTTTTCGTCGCAATAACTAATAGCGCTAAGGCTTCATCACTGAGATCAAAGGCATAACTTGGATAGTGTTTTTTAGGAATAACAACCGTAAAGCCTTTGGTATTCGGAAATATAGAAAGAAAAGCAAGGTGGTGTTCGTCTTCCCAAATTTTATGGCAAGGGGCTTTTCCAGCAACGATTTGACAGAAAATGCAGTTATCCATATTAACCTCATAATTAAGCATTCGTTATACTTCAAGTTGCAGCGTTGTTGGCTGAGCATTATTGCAATTGTCATTTAGCTGCATCTTGAATTATTCAGAGTATAAGGTGGTTAAAGTAGGTTTCTTTCAGCTAAATCAAGTGCGAAGTAAGATAAAATTAAATCCGCACCAGCACGTTTAATTGAACCTAAAGTCTCCATTACTACACGATCTTCATCGATTGCACCGGCTAATGCTGCAAATTTAATCTGAGCATATTCACCACTGATTTGATAAGCCGCTAAAGGTAATAAAGTACGTTCACGTACATCGCGAATAATATCTAAATAAGCACCTGCGGGTTTAACCATCAGCATATCAGCACCTTCTTGCTCATCAATTAATGATTCACGAATTGCTTCACGACGGTTCATTGGATTCATTTGATAAGTTTTACGATCACCAATTAAGCGAGAGCCGGCTGCATCACGGAAAGGACCATATAAAGCAGAAGCAAATTTAGTCGAATAAGAAACAATACCTGTATCGCTAAATCCTGCTTTATCAAGTGCTGCACGAATAGCAGCGACTTGACCGTCCATTGCAGCAGATGGTGCGATAAAATCCGCACCAGCTTGTGCCGCGGCAACGGCTTGAAGACCTAAATTATAGATAGTTTCATCATTATCAACATGTTCACCATGTAAAACACCACAGTGACCATGTGATGTGTATTCACAAAAACAGGTATCAGACATGACAATCATTTCTGGTACTGCATCTTTACAAATACGAGACATGCGAGAAACTAAGCCATCACTTTTCCAAGCATCACTCCCTGTTTCATCAAGGTGATGCGATACTCCAAAAGTCATGACAGTTTTAATGCCTGCTTTTGCAATACGTTCAATTTCATAAGCAAGACGCTTTTCAGGAATACGAACGACACCCGGCATACTTTTAATAGGTTGGTAATCATCAAGCCCTTCTTCTACGAATATAGGTAGAGCGAGATCATTTTTAGTTAACGTTGTTTCTTGAAAGAGCGCGCGCAGGTTTTCGGACTGGCGTAGTCTTCTTAAACGCTGGATGGATTGTTCGTTGCTCACAATATCTCCTTTTTATGGCCAGTACTAACAAGTATTTACCGAGGTATTATAAACCTTAATATCGATAGATAGATACTCTATAATTGATACTCGTCATACTTCAAGCCGTAGCGTTGTTGACTTCATTCACTCGCACTAGTCACATACTCTTGTATGCTCCTAGCGACTCATTCACTTGTCGCCTAGCTACACCTTGAATTATTTAGAGTATTTACTCGTTGTATTTCAAGCCGTAGCGTTGTTGGCTTCATTCACTCGCACTAGTCACATACACTTGTATGCTCCTAGCAACTCATTCACTTGTCGCCTAGCTACACCTTGAATTATTTAGAGTATAGATAGTTAGTTATAGAGAAAGAGAGAAAAGGAAAAGTAAAAAGAATAAGTGATGGAGAGGAAGGAAATAAAAAAGAGCAGAATAATTTCTACTCTTTAAATTGATTACTACTCATTTCTTAATGAGAAGATTATTTTTTTTGCTCTTCTAATGCAGAGATCATTTGAATTTTACAAGCAGCAATGATTTGAGTAAGTCCTTCTTGGAATTCTGCACGAGTACCCATTTCAGCTTTTGCATCACGTAAAGAGTTAACAACTTCGATAGTACCTTCAGTAAATTGTGCTTCAGTTGTTTCTAGTTTTGCAAAATCGAATTTCTTTACATTTAGAGAAGCTATTGCATCTTTAGCAATTTTTTCTGCTGGCTCTTTTGTATCGTAAGCTTTAATCGAGATATCTTTAAAGGTATCGCAGTAATCATCAGCTATTTTTGTTGGGTTGGCAAAAGCAACTGCGGGTAATAATAGCAGAGATAAGAGAAGTGGTTTCATTTTAGCCTCATGTTTATTTTTTGGTACGTACTCATTGAGTGTAACATATAAACTGGAGTGACGATAAATCAGAATAAGTGTAAAAATATAAAACGTTAATTTCTTTAATTCGATTGAATCTAATTTCATAGTTGTAATTGTGTTTAAGGACAATAAGCTAGGCTTTTATTTTCAAATGAAAATTATAATTAACAATAAATAAAATAACATAAATTTAATAATATTAGGATTTATCTTTATTTGCATTTTATGATATTGATTTTTATTTACGTTAATAATGAAAAATAGAGAATTAAATATAAAAATAAGGATAAAATGATAACCTGTTAATACTAAGTTAAACTTAATCTGCTGTATTCTATAGGTTAATCTGTAATCACCATACTCAAAGTATAAAATTTTTTATCTTCTTCTCTAATTCAAATAACATTAAAAATTCTTAACAAAAAGAATTTATTATTCAGATTATTAGCTAAAATAATGAATAAAAAAATAATTGTTATTTATAAAATATGAAAAAATTTTAATGGGAGAGTTAAAAAATGGGAATAAAAGAGAAAAAAATCCCCTCTATAGAGATAGAGGGGTAGCTAAATGAATAAAGAATGGTTTATTTCGAGATTAAGTATATAGGAATTTAAAACTAATTTTTGTTTATTTGTGCAGCACAAAAAGTTTAGAAAACAGAATAAAAATATGTACTAGTACTCAATCCAAAATAAATCAATTATTGGCGATAAACAGTTTTAATTTGGCTAATAGTATTACGGAATGTCTCTGCTTGTTTTTCGTCATCAACTTCTGCAATCGCGCGTTCAATATTTAAAATAATACGACCTGCATCTGCTTGGCCTAATGCTTTTAACATATAAGTGACTAGTGTTTTTAAACAAGCCACTTCTTCTGCTAATGTTTCCACATCTGCTTGTGTTTTAAACTTCTCGTTCATTATCTACGTTCCTTTGTCTTTAATTTATAAATCATATCAAGCTAGGTCATTAGAATAGCAAAGTCTCAGCAAGGTATGAATAGTGATAATGAAAGCATTTTATCATATTGAAATTGTTAGCATGATAAAGATACAAAATAGTCTGTGATCCCATTTATTTGTTGAAACCACGCTATACTTTGAACATTATGTTTTGAACGTTAATACAAACAGATGTGGTATGGCAATCATCGCCAGCAATAAGAAAAAATGCAGAAAAAGGCGGGGAGGAAAATAATATGAATGAAGAACAACTATTACATGCGATCACTCATTATCCCGCGCTTTATCAGCGCAAGTCAGGGAATACACATAAAGGAACATTTGGCACATTAGGCATTGTAGGTAGCGCAGAAGGAATGAGTGGCGCGATTGTATTAGCCGGTAAAAGTGCATTGAAAGCAGGGTGCGGAAAGGTATTTCTTGGTTTTGCTCAGTCACAGCTTCCTATCCCTTTTATTGATAGTGCGCCAGAGCTTATGCTCAAAACAGCACTGACATTGATACATCAGCAAGATATTTCTGCTTGGGCAATTGGATGTGGATTAGGATTATCTGCAAATTCTGAAGAGAGCTTATCAATAGCTTTGGCACAACGTAATGAAAATATACCCTATGTTTTTGATGCGGATGCATTAGTGTTAATGGCTAAATTAAAATCAGAATGCTCACTTAATCAGCATTGTGTATTAACACCACACCCTAAAGAAGCGTCTATTTTGCTTAATTGCACGCTAAATGATATTCAAAATAACAGAGAAGAAGCGGCGAAAGAGATTGCGAAGCTTTATCATTGTTGGGCAATAATCAAAGGTCAAAATACTGTAGTAACATCTCCGAAAGGGGAGTTAACGATTAATACAACCGGTAATAGTGGATTATCAACCGCAGGGAGTGGCGATGTGCTAACAGGTGTTATGGGCAGTTTTTTAGCGCAAGGAATGACAATGTCTGATGCGGTAAAAAGTGCGGTTTGGATACATGGAATGGCGGCGGATATCTTAGTTGAAAAAGGTATTGGGCCAATAGGATTAACTGCATCAGAATTGATTGATACTATCCGAAATATTCGCAATCAAATATGGACGTTAACACAGCAACATAATGCAAACTATTTTGAATGAGCACTTTTATTTTTTAGCTTAAGGTATTAATAATTAAAGTAGGTTTATATTAAGATTAGGTTGTTTTTAGTTAATTCACTCACAGTAATCTTTGGGTTATTGCGATAGGATTAAGGCAAATGGAGAGTTGAGAGGAGTTATTATGTATAAAACGATTTTAGTGCCTATTGATATTGTAGAAGAAGAGTTAACCAGTAAAGCGGTACGACATGCTGTGTATTTAGCAAAAGAAACGGGAGCTAATTTACATTTAATTCATGTTCTTCCTATCTCTTCAGCAATCATTAATGCTTATTCACTGGGTTATCCAGAAATTAAAGATAAAGCGACAGTGAAAGCAGAGAATGATATGCAAATGTTGGTAGATTCGGTGGATTTACCTGCTGAAAAGGTCGCTTATACGGTTACTTTTGGCTCACCACGTGATGAAATTTTAGTCACAGCAAAAGATATTCATGCAGACTTAATTGTGATTGGTTCACGTAGACCTAATATCAGTACTCATTTATTAGGCTCAACAGCTGCGGGTGTTGTTCGCTATGCTGAAATTTCAGTGTTAGTGGTTCGTTAATATATTACTAATATGCTATGAGTATTCCTCATAGCATATTTTTTAGTTTTTTTGCGTAGCTTATCTTATTTATTCAATAAGCCGTTTATCGAATAAACAGTCTAGAAAGTGGATAAGAATGGAAAAATTTACCCAAGAACTTTTAAGGCTTGATCATTTTATTCTACGCATCTTACGCTATTATGTAATAGGCTCTATTTTCTTTTTCTTAGGGTTATTACCCGGCGTATTAGGGTTTTATTTAATTGAAGGACATAGTTTTATGGAATCTTCATTAAATGCAATCTCTATGTTAAGTGGTCAACCGGTAGAGCCAGCACCTGCAACCCCTACAGGGCGCTTTTTTATTGCAATTTATGGTTTATTTCTTCAGTGTGTTTTTATTTTATCAATTGGGCTTGTAGTGACACCTTTTATTCATCGACAATTGCATAAATGGCATCTTGAGGAAGATTAAATAAGCAAGCTGTGGGATACGCTACAATAATAAACAGACAATAATCTGATAATGAGGAGTTGCTATGTACAAGACAATTCTAGTACCTGTTGATATTTCAGAAGATGAGTTAACGACTAAAGCCTTACAACACGCTGTTTATATTGCCAAATTAGAAGGCGCAAAACTGCACCTTTTCCATGCCATTCCTGATATTTCACGTTTCTCTATTAGTTATAGCTATCATTATGACATGCTCAGCTCTTTTGCAAATAAAGCACTTGAGCGTGTACAAGAACAACTGCAAGAATTAGCTGATGGCATTGATTTACCAAATGAACAAGTCGAATTTTCAGCCGTATTTGGTTCTGCAAGAGATAAAGTTTTAGAACTCGCTGAAAAAATTAATGCAGATTTAATTGTAATCGGTTCTCGTCGCCCAAGTATTTCAACACACTTATTGGGTTCAAATGCATCAGGTATTGTTGCTTATGCTAAGCAATCTGTTTTAGTTGTTCGTTAAAATTTTTATAAAAGTTAGAAAATAATATGCGACCCCTAGATCTCGATTTAGGGGTTTTTTATTTTTAAATTTAAGCATTGCCATTTTTAATTGATATGTGAGTGCGATTGCTTATTAATGCGGTTTTATTTTAAATACTCGGATCTTTATTGATTGAGAATGATAGTCATTCTAAAGTGGAGTGGTTGTTATTAATTAGAGATGAGTATTATGTTGAATAATAAAACTTTTACCGTTATGGATGTTGAGCAATTTCCTGTTATTACGATGAAAATATTTCCAGAAACACTGGAAGATGCCAATAACTGGACTGCTGAAATGGATATTGTATTAAACGAAAAAAGAAAATTTGTTCTAGTTTACCCTTCCATCAATAAAAAGGACAAAGAGCATAAAAAAGAAGATATGGAAGGGATGAAGGCGGTTAGACGTTGGCTTAAAGAGGGGAAAGCACTTCTTAGTGAATATTGTGCAGGTATGATAATGACCGCCGATCTACAAAAAAATGATAAAGAGCAACTGGTACAACTCTCTTCTGTTATTTCTGCGGTTTATGGGGTACCAGTATTCGTTGCAGAAACTCTGGTTGAGTCTTATATCCAAGCTAATGACTTACTGAAGTAATTAAATATTATTAATTTTCTTAATTAAATTAGTTTATAAAGCACTTGTATGAGTGCTTTTTTATTAAAATAGTGATAGTTATTTAATTATGTGAGTTAAAAATGAGTAATTTTATTACTGTACTGCATTTTTCTATGGCAATGTTTATGACTACACATCGATAAAATTGATCTATCTACAGCCTTAAATATTTTATTTGTTCATAATAGTATTGAAAGATAATAGAGCGAGAAACGAGCTATGCTGATAAACTTTATATTAGCAGTGGCTCGTTTTTGATTAAAACTAAGGCATAGTATGGATAATGAGATAATGGCGGATTGCACTGCCATTTCACAAGATGAACAGCGTGAAATTACCAAGTTATGTATTCAAACTGCGTTGTTGTTATTGCAACATGGTGCAGAAAGTATGTTGGTTGAGCAGCTTTCAACCCGCCTAGGTTTAGCTTTAGGTGTACATCAAGTCGAAAGTGCAATTTCTGCTAATGCAGTGGTATTAACTACGATTGTTAATGGGCATTGCCAAACTTCAACACGTAAGATTGTCGATCGCGGTATTAATATGCATGTTGTGACAGAAGTTCAGCATATTGTTATTTTGGTCGAACATCACCTTGCAGATATTCATGAAGCAAGAAAACGCTTTGAGCATATAAAACCGTTACGTTATCCACGTTGGGCGATTATTTTTATGGTTGCCTTATCATGTGGCTGTTTCTCTAAATTAAATGGTGGTAATTGGGATGGCTTTTTAGTTTCTGCCATTGGTGGTGGTCTTGGTATGTTTGTTCGCCAAGCATTAACACATCGCCAAATGAACCCATTAATTAATTTCTGTATTACTGCATTTGTGGCAACTTCAGTCTCAGGTCTATTATTAAAACTCTCTTATTTTCAAACTACGGCGACTATTTCAATGGCTGCCAGCGTCTTATTATTGGTTCCCGGATTTCCTTTAATTAATGCTGTTGCTGATATGTTTAAAGGGCACGTTAATACAGGGTTAGCGCGTTGGGCAATGGCAACAATGTTAACTTTAGCCACCTGTTTAGGGGTTATTTTAGCTATGGCAGTATGGGGGTTAAGAGATTGGGCATAATAACGATACTTCTCACCCTAATTGAAGATATGATCTTAGCTGCTATTCCCGCAGTAGGTTTTGCGATGGTATTTAATGTACCTTCAAGGGCATTAAAATATTGCGCACTATTAGGAGCAATAGGGCACGGCTCTCGTACTGTTTTAGTAATGAGCGGGATGAACATAGAATGGGCAAGTTTTTGTGCCGCCATTTTAGTAGGTTGCATTGGTATTCAATGGTCACGCTGGTGGCTTGCACACCCTAAAGTTTTTACTGTTGCCGCGGTTATTCCAATGTTCCCCGGAATAAATGCATATATAGCGATGATCTCAGTGGTGAAATTAACACAAATTGGTTATAGCGCGGAAATTTTTGAAGCTTTAGTTACTAATTTCCTTAAAGCTTCATTTATTGTCGGTGCGCTCTCTATAGGGCTATCCTTGCCGGGATTATGGTTATATCGCAAGCGTCCGAGTGTATAATGACTTACATCGCGTGTTGTAATGAATTTAATGTAATATCCAGTTCATTTTTGTCAGAAATAATAATTTGAATTCGTAATTTATTCTCAGATTCTAAACTAGCATGCGCTTTAACATCTTCGTTATTCGCATGCTTTTTTGTTATCTCGACTAATTCGTCCATCAAATTCAGCATATTCTCATTCATTTTTAAATTTCTCCAAATCATTGATGGACTAAACCATAGCAAATCCCTTTTGCGTTAATGTCGAGAATAACGGCTTTTTCTATCACCATTCACGCTTATTGTTTTATTTTTTATATAAAAAATAGCAAGAAAGATTGCCCAAAATAAATAAAAAAAAGGTAAGATTAGACTAAATTATCAGTTGGTTATTAAAGATAATTTTTATTGGGTTTAATAAAACAAAGAGTAAGGCAGATACCACTTTGAGAAAAATATTACACTATACCGCGGTTGTGTTGGGTTTATTTTTTATTACGCTAAATGTTCAAGCGCAAGCCCCTGAGAATTTTACAAAAGCGAAAGAGATAGCAAAAGAACGTATTTATTATGATCAAAATCAAAAGTCACAAGGCACTATTTATTGTGGTTGTGATTGGGAATGGGTAGGTAAATCTGGTGGACGTGTTAATTTAGCCAGTTGTGGTTATAAAGTCAGAACCCAACAAACAAGAGCAGAACGTATTGAGTGGGAGCATATTGTTCCTGCATGGGTTTTTGGTCATCAACGCCAATGTTGGCAAAATGGAGGCAGAACTAATTGTGTGAAAAACGATCCTGTATTTGGCAAAATTGAAGCTGATTTACACAATTTAGCGCCATCTATAGGTGAAGTTAACGGGGATCGTAGCAATTTTAGTTTTGGACAATTACCAGCACAAGCATCTTATCAATATGGTCAATGCCGTAGCCGTGTTGACTTCGCGTCACGTACATTTGAACCTCGTAATGAAGTTAAAGGGCAAGTAGCAAGGGTTTATTTCTACTTACATGATCGCTATAACCTCTCTATGTCACGCCAACAACAACAGTTATTAATGGCTTGGGATAATGCTTATCCACCAACAGCGTGGGAAAAAGAGCGTGATAACCGTATTGCTCGTATTGTTGGATATCATAATCCGTTTGTGACAGGTCAAATGAAGTGGCAATTAGGACATAAAAATAGCGGTGCTGGATTATCTGCAACAAGTAGTGCGCCAGTCACTAAAGCCAAAACTGAAACGCCTAAACAAGTAAATACATCACAATCTGAAGATATTAAAGGTAATATTAATAGCAAGATCTACCATTTTGCACATTGTTCTGGTTATAAAACAATGTCAGATAAAAATGCGGTTTTTTTTAAAACAGAGGGTGAGGCCATTAAGGCAGGTTACCGTTTAGCTAATAACTGTAAACAGCCTTAATCGTAATTGTTTAGCTCACATCCAACGACGAACGTGGCGACAATATTGTTGCCACGCTTGTGGAAATAATTCACTTAAGATTTTTTCTTCACGTACTATCGTATAGCGATCAGTAATAAAATAAAACGCAATTGCAGCTCCTAAAAACCCCCAGTTACCAAAAATAAAAAATAACCCGATACTGATATCCAAAAAACCAAGATACATAGGATTGCGACTTATTTTATAAGGACCACTTGTCACTAATTGTCGAGGTGTGTGATTGGGGTTAGGAGACGTTTTTTGTTTAATAAAAAAAGAGAGGCAATAAAAAAGCCAGATCCCAGAAGTCATAATGGTGAGTAAACCGAGATAAAAAAAGAAGCCCACCTTAAGAGAGCCTGAGTGAAGTTCAAAACCAATAAATGGAATGAGGTTAAGTAGTAACCAATAAATAAAAGGTAGTCGTAAGAAATTCATTTATTCCCCCCAAAATAACACTTATTGTTATTTTTATGTTAAGTCCATCTCGTTATAAATCATCTCAGTATTGAAAATATTTTTATTTTGTCATTATACTGTCATAAAGCTTCGTTAATTTTCACTCTAACTCCATGATGGGGAATATGAATGACAGAAGCAATGGAAATATCTCGTTACTTACAGAAAACCGGCAACAACCGTTCATTGATGTTTAATGTTCAGGATTGTGACCGGTTTTTTTGTTTTCTGCGATTAAACAGAGTCTGAAGGGGACTCACCGGCAAGTGAATGGAATATAAATAGGGATGTCGATGACTTTTTGAAGACTAACAAGGGTAAATACCACTATGAGTAGACAAAAAGCAGCAACACGTTTACGCCGAGAAAATAAGCGCACTTCACGTAAAGAACAACGTAATGGAGCGCATCGAGATAATGTTATGGTTTTACCGGGATTTGGAGATATTAATACTATTGGTATGGCGAGAGAAAAGCGTGATGAACGTGTGTTATCTCCTCGCAACGAAGCACAACGCCAATATATGAATGCAATTAAGCATCAAAATCTTATTTTTGCCACAGGAGAAGCGGGCTGTGGTAAAACCTTTCTTAGTGCCGCAATGGCTGCCGATGCTTTAATTAATAAAGAAATAGAACGTATTATTGTTACTCGACCAGTGTTGCAGGCAGATGAAGATCTCGGTTTCTTACCCGGCGATATTGCTGAAAAATTTGCACCGTATTTTCGTCCGGTCTATGACGTATTAGTGAAACGCTTAGGTGCTTCATTTTTACAATATTGTTTACGGCCTGAAATCGGTAAAGTTGAAATTGCACCTTTCGCTTATATGCGAGGGCGTACTTTTGAAAATGCATTTGTTATTCTAGATGAAGCACAGAATGTTACAGTAAATCAAATGAAATTATTTCTAACCAGAATGGGCGAAAATGTCACCGTTGTGGTTAATGGTGATATTACCCAGTGTGATTTACCTACTAATGTACCGTCTGGATTAGCGGATGCCCTGATTCGATTTGAAGCTAATAATCGAGTAGGCGTGATTAAATTTATGCAAGAAGATTGTGTGCGCTCTACATTATGTCAGCATGTATTAGCTGCTTATAATGATTAAATAGATCATGGGAATTTTTGTATGAAATTTAAAAGGTCACATATTAATGTGGCCTTTATCTTTATTTTTTATTTTATCTTATATGATTTATCTTTTTTATTAATTATGGGGCGTTTGATTTGAATAAAAAATTCCAAAGTGAAGTGATTTATCTAGGAGTATTCTTTTTTAGATTGGTTATTAATAAATTAATTGTTATTGTTATTGTTATTTTGTTTATAATATTTATATTAAATGATGATATTGAAATATAAATACATTTACATATTAACTAAGAGTCCTCTCACTTAATTAAATTTGACTTAAATCACGTATTTTAAAAAATAGATAAATTTATTTGTTGGTTTTTAAAGTTATGACTAATATCAAATTGACTAGGATTTTTTGTTACCTCTAGTTAATGATGGCAATAATAGAATCTTATTTTTGCTAATTAAATATTTATCTATTCTGGAGTTATATATGTTTAAAAATAAACTCCCACTGTCATTATTATCAGTGGCTATATTGTCGTCGTCGGCATTTGCCGCAACCAACAGCGCAGGGGGGATCATTTCTTTCTCTGGTGCTATTAGTGATACCACTTGTACAATTAATGGGGGAAATAGTGCGGACTTTTCTATTCTATTAGATCCTATTACCGTAACGGATGCTGGAACAACGGCAAATACTGTTATTGCCAAAAATCAAAAAGAGTTTGCTTTGACATTCTCTGATTGTGCTCCTGCATCTACTCCAAGTGGAAGTAATTTAAAGATACATTTCTCATCTGCAAACACTATTTCAACAAGTGGATTATATTTAGTTAATGATACTTCGAATGAAAATGATCCATTAGTTGCAAAAAACGTCGGCTTTAGTTTATCAACTCCTGCTGCACCAACCGTTGCTATACCACTAAATGCCACCTTTGATACAGGTATTAAAGGCGATAAAACAGCGCCAGATTCAGATACTCTACGCTTAATTGCCAGTTACTATAAAACAAATGCAACAGCGGCTAAAACAGGGCCAGTACACTCTAACGTTATTTATACAGTATCTTATTTATAATATAAAAAGCCAGACTCAATGGGTCTGGCTTTTTTGGGGTGGTTATAATGAAAAAATTAATATTCCTTTTAATTATCTTGATATTACCCTCGACTGTATTAGCCAATATCATTATCAATGGTACTCGTGTTATTTATTATGAAGGCGTTGGTAGTGTTAATATCCAATTAACGAATAATGGTGATTTAGCTTCTTTAGTACAAAGCTGGATAGATGATGGAGATATGGATTCAACACCAGAAAATGCAAATTCTCCTTTTTATTTATATCCACCAATTGTCAAAATAGTAGGAAGGCAAGGGCAAACTCTAAGAATAAAAAATTCCGATGAAAAACAGATAAGTAATTTTGAAAAAGTCTATTATTTAAATGTATTAGATATTCCTGAAAATGCACAAGAACTAAAAGGAAAAAGCTATTTACAATTGGCGATGAAAACAAGAATTAAAGTTTTCTATCGTCCTACTGCATTAACAGATGATCCTGAATTAGTGAATGAAAAAATAACTTATCAATTAAATGGTAATAAGGTTTTAGTTAAAAATAACTCACAATATCATTTCACTATAGCTTCTATTTCTACTGAAGAAATGCCACGTATTACTCTTGCTGATTCTGAAATGATCCCACCGTTATCTTCTCGTGAGTTACCATTAATTAATAGATTAAAAAATAATTCTGTTGTTGTTGTTTATGTTGATGATTTTGGTGTTTATAAATCACAAAATATTAAACTCTAATCGAGATAACATCGTGAATAATCCAAGATATCTCTCAATCCTTATTTTTTTAGGAATACAAAATTATACTCAAAATCTGTATGCAGAGGGATTTGATACATCTTTACTTGTTGGAAATTCAAAGAATGGAGATATTTCACGATTTTATATTGACGACAAAATTCCTGAAGGAAAACAACTTGTCGATGTTTATGTCAATCAAGTATGGAAAGGACAATTTGAAATAAATGTAATAGGTGAACACGCAGAGATTAGTTTTGAAACCGTGGATGTAAATAAACTTGGTTTAAATTTATCTCTATCTGCGAAACAAAAAATTGCACAGCAAAAAACAATACTATCAAATGAATTGGCAAAAGGCGTGACGTCGGCATTAGATATTAATAAATTAAGGCTTGATATTAATGCTCCTCAGATTTCAGTGAAACAATCAGAGGTAGGGTATGTTGATCCAAGTTATTGGCAACAAGGTATTTCAGCTCTGATTTTATCTTATAATTTAAACTACTATAACTATAAAGAAAAAAAAGGAAGTAAAAGCAATAACGAGAGTTTTTTTGCCAATATTAATTCAGGTGTGAATTTAGGTGCATGGCAGTTTAGAGATGAATCTAACTACTCTTATTATTCTCACGGCAAAAGCCAATGGAAAAACAATACGCGCTATGTTTATAAGGCATTTAGCCAAATAACTTCAGGATTAACAATTGGTGATTTTTATACGCCAATAGCGCTTTTTACCAGTATTCCATTTAGAGGGGCGTCACTGGCAACAGAAATGGGTATGCTCCCTAATTCGAGTCAAGGATTTGCGCCCATTATTCGTGGTGTTGCACAGACGAATGCGCTAGTGAGTGTTTATCAAAATGAAAATCTAGTTTTTCAAGAAAATGTGCCTCCGGGTGAATTTTCCTTTCGAGATATACAACCTACTGCGGGAGGTGGTGATCTCTTAGTGGTTATTCAAGAAGCAGATGGGAGAAGGGGATCTTTCACTGTCCCGTTTTCAGCCGTTCCTGATATGTTAAAAGAAGATGTTTATCGTTATAACGTAACGTTAGGTGAATCACGAATTAGTAATACAAATTATCGGCCTAAATTTGCACAAGGTGAGTTTCATTATGGTCTTAATAATTTAGTTACTGTTTATGCGGGCGGTATTGTCAGTGAAGATTATTACTCCGCATTGATAGGTAGTGGTTGGAATTTTAAATTTGGGGCAATTTCAGCAGATATAACACATGCAACGGCAGATTTACAGACAGGTAAAAAAACAGGGCAAAGTTTTCGGCTTGCTTATAGTAAATATATGGATGCGACATTAACCAATTTAACATTGGCTGCTTATCGTTATTCTACTCGTGATTATTATAGTTTTGTAGATTCAATTTACGCTCATGACAACTATAAAGCTTGGAAAGACTATCAAAATGATATTGCTCAACAGCAAAATAATAATAATGCAGTATCTGATCTTGATTTATCAACGTTTGATGCACTACGAGGTTCTAGAGCAAAAAATACGTTTACCATAAATCTTAATCAATATTTGGGTGGTCAGCGTGGTGTTGTTTTTCTTTCAGGGACACATCGAAACTATTGGAATACAGATGAGAGTAATCGCGAGTATCAGTTAGGCTATTCAAATAATTATAAAGATATTGCGTATAATCTTTCTGTTTCAAAGTTAAGAAATTACGATAATAAAGAAGAGACTCGTTATTATTTTAATATTAGTGTGCCGATTTCATTTTTTGATAAAAGAGCCAATATTAATACTTCAATTTATGCGGCTGATTCACGTTACCAGCAATCTACAATTAGTATGAGTGGAACAGCAGGTAAAGATGACCTAGTTAATTATACTTTAACAGGTTCAAATCAAACGGGTGGAAATAATTTAGTCGGCGCAAATGTGAGTTATCGTCATCCATATAGCACATTATCTGCATCTTATACGGAAGCAAATAATTATCGCCAGGGAGGATTAGGCGCTAGAGGAACAGTTGTTGCCGTACCTAATCATATTGTTTTTTCAGGTAATACAGGGAATACCTATACTCTTATCGAAGCACCTATGGCCAATAATATGATGGTTAATGGAAATAAAGCCACATTAACCAATAATCAAGGGATAGTATTAGTGCCTAATAGTATCCCTTATCGTACAAATAATTATACTTTAACAAATACAGAAATGCCTTCAAATGCTGAGCTTGTTGGAAATACAACTCAGGTTACTCCGTATTTAGGCGCAGTTAATTACCTCAGATTAACAACGGATAAACGTAAGACATTTATTATTAAAGCATCTTTAGAAAATAATGAAAGTTTACCTTTCGGTACAGAAGTTTTAAATAATAAAAAAGAGAGTATTGGTTATGTCGGACAATCAAGTGTGCTTTATTTAAAAAGTGATGAGTTACCTTCATCAATCTTTGTAAAATTAAATAAAGCTGAAAAAATGGAATGTGTTGTGGAGCATTTAATAAATACGATGGATAAAAATAGTAATATTTGTCGATAAAGGAAAGCGCGATGAAATCACCAGCTTTTATATTTATAATTTTATTAGGTGCGATAAGCCAACAGGCAATTGCTAACTGTAAACCTGAGGACACTATTACGGCACCCAATATTAACTTTGATTTGTCTGCAGATTTAAATGCAGCTTCAACAACTGTAACAAAAACGAGTAGAACAATATTTCCGGGTACCTTTAAATGTAATGCAAGAGGGGTATTATTTCCTAATACTGTGGGTATTGCCTCACCTTTTAATGATGGTCGAACGGGAACAATTGGTTTTAATGGTGGGAAGCAGTTTGTCTCTATTACATTAACAGCATTAGAAAAAGATAATGTAACGAATATTTCAGCGGGAACACACCCTGCATCAGATTTAGATACTAATTTCACCTTAAAATTTACGTTATTGAGTAGTAAACCCTCGACCAATTATAAAGAGGTGAGTGGAAGTACAGCGGTTGTTAATCCTGTTATTTTAGCGTCAGATGCATCGAGTGTTGGGTTAGTTCAGTGGTTACTTAATATTGTTATTAAACTTGTGCAATTCTTATTAACGTGGCAATGGCCAGTTGATCAAAATGATATTTTCTTACAACCAAT
The DNA here is from genome assembly GCF_023701425.1 of Proteus sp. FZP2095. NCBI lineage: Bacteria > Pseudomonadati > Pseudomonadota > Gammaproteobacteria > Enterobacterales > Morganellaceae > Proteus > Proteus sp. FZP2095. Next base: position 1,058,744 of record NZ_JAMQBJ010000001.1, on the reverse strand, counting down.
GCTAATTACTTATAATCCTGTAATGACAACCTGTAATTTTTCTAATGCGGGTTTAGTTGTTTCATTGCCATTAATCAGTGTAAAAGATGCAAAAACGGTAGATAAAGCAGGATACACACCTTTTACATTAAATTTTACGTGCCAAGACTTTTTAAGTGGCTCAAAAACGTCTAGAAATATTAAGATGTTTTTATCAAGCCAAAATTTATTGGCGACAGATAAAACTATATTAACTAATACAACAGCGCAAGGTGCAGGAGGGATCGGGTTCCGTGTAGTAAAAAGCGATAATATCAATAGCCCCGTTATTTTTTCTGACAATATTAATTCTCAAGGCAGTGCGACCAGTATTTTCAGTGTTAATCAAGGTGGCAACTTATTCTCTGCATTTTCGATAAATATGGGGGCTTATTACTATCCTTATAATGCTAATTCAGTCACTCAAGGAAAAATAACAAGTACAGCGACATTAGTAATGTCTTATGACTAAAGAGCGTATCTAATGAAAAAAATAATGAATGCTACTTTTATTTTATTTTTTATGCTTATAACATCGACAACAAAAGCGAGTGTAGTACTTGAACGTACACGTCTAATTTTTCCTATGGACAAATTAACACTGTCATTGCAAATTTTTAATCGCAGTGAACAACCAACATTAGTCCAATCATGGATAGATGATGGTGATATTGCATCAACCCCTGAGACAACAACGGCTCCTTTTATTGTTATCCCTCCCATAATGAAAGTTTCCTCTAATGGAGGAGCACAATTAAAAATACAACAATTAGACAATAAGTTGCCTCAAGATAGAGAGTCTATTTTTTATCTTAATGTGCTTGATATTCCGCCTAAACCTAACAGTGGTGAAAATACAAACACGTTGCAATTAGCATTACAAACTCGTATTAAGCTTTTTTATCGCCCTAAACAACTCGAGTTAACGAGTAACGCTATTTTTAAACAGATTGAGATTACAAAGGAACAGCAGAATTTAGAGATTAGTAATTCTTCAGCTTATTTTTTTACGATTTCCAAAATATATACACAAGAGAATAAAGAGCAATCTTTAATTCAGGCCACAATGATAGCGCCGTTTTCAAAACAAAAAATTGAATATAAAGGGCAAGTTGATACCAACCAAGTCATTACAGTCATCTATATAGATGATGATGGAAATTATCAGCAAGATAAGAAGAATATACATTGATTACATTTTTATAATAAAAAAGGCTACATATAATGAAAGAAATTATATGCAGCCTGTACAGCCAACGCTTAATCTTTAACTTATCGTTTAGCTTACGTCTTCGTTATCCATAACATGGTGACGTTCAGCGTGATAGCCTTCTTCGTCATAACCAAAACGCCAATAAGGAATGGCATAAATTAAGCTGCGATCGTAACCGTGATCACGGCGAATATGACGTCTTAATGCACGAATGATTTTGTCTTCACCTGCAATCCAAAACGCCACATCTTCAGCAGGTAATTCCCATGACATAAATTCATTAATTAAGTTTTGAGTTTGTTCTTCTACTGAGCCAATCAACCAGATTATCTCTAAGCCACTAGGATGTTTAATTTCTTGGCGATGTGTTTCGTCTTCTACTCGTATAACAACTTTTCCTTGAACATTAGGCTGCATGGTTTCAATTAAAGCCATTAAAGCAGGTAATGAACTTGGGTCGGCCGCCATATAGTAATGTGACGCAGGTGCTAATAAAGGATCAGGGCCACCCGGATTAGTGATCCCAATATAGTCACCTTGCTTAGCATTTAGCGCGAAATGAATAGCTGGGCCTGCATCGTCGTGTACGGCAAATTCAATATCTAACTCTTTTTGCTCAGGGCGAATAGCACGAACACTATAAGTACGTACAATCGATCTTGGTTCGCCTTCAGGCCATTTAGGACCTTTTTCAGAAAAGCCTGGTACAGTAGGTTTAACTTGGCCTTCTAAAGGTAAGAATATTTTTAAATGTGCTCCCGCAGTATCTTCTGGGTAAGAATCTAAATCATCACTAGTAAAGGTAATACAGCGCATTCCTGGAGTGACATCAGTAATACGTTTTACTTGAACTAGGCGAGGAGGTGCTGGTTTATAAATATTTTTTTCTTGAGGTGTTTTTTGGTTACTCACGTTTTTTTACCTGACTCATTTAATTATTTTATCGACGTAGATATTATCATTTTCAATTAATAATGATAGTCATTATCAACATTAACATTAATTTAGTAAAGGAAAGCGTATTTTTTTACTTATATTGTGTGACTAAGTTCAAACTCACAACAAAGAAAAAACTTAAGGATCAATGCAATAAGCATGGTGTAATAACGTGATATCGTTAATTAGAAACGTAAAAATACCAAAGTACAATGTGGGAGGAGATGAGCCAGTGTTATTTTATTTAAAGAAAGGAATGTTTTTAGATATTTGTAACAAAGGTAGGAAAATCAATTAATACAGTGAGTAACTTAATAGTAGGTGTACTCACTGTATTGTCATATTAATGCAACAATAGATTAAGCTTTAGGGTCTGGGCCGAATCTGTTGTCACCTTTAGTACCTTCAAGGCACATAAAGACAAAAACAATTAATCCACCAACAGCAGGAATAAATGCAAGTAAGAACATCCAACCTGATTTATCTTGGTCGTGGAAGCGACGAATAGTCACTGCAAGGCTAGGGATAATAATAGCTAAAGAGTAAATACCTAAAATGATACCAACAATTGAACCTAATGAACTCATTTCACCCGTATTCATGTCTATTGATGAAATCACAATAGCATATAGGATGGTAATAATAATGGTATTTACTAGAGTAAACATCCAATATTCTTTTCTGCGAGCACGTCCTGAAAAGTTAGCATAATTATTTTTAATGACTTCCAAATACCAATTCATGATTTCATCCTTAATTTAGTAGCAACAATGAGTAAGCCTAGTGTAAGTGATCTTTCTTAGCAATTAAGATAAATCTAAATTATCAAAATATGTATTTTGAACAGACATCATCCATTATCCATCCTTTTTAATAGGGAGTGGATTTAATTCTTGAATTAATCATATGGCATATCTAAATGACACATTTGGTGTGTCTTTATAAAATAATACAGATATGAACCTGCTAGGCGGCGATATCATAATTACTTTGGAAGCCTAATTCAACATTCATTCCATTTTATTTCTAGAGAAGATGGCTTTTTATAGGATTATTTATATCTTTATTTATCGTAATAAATGCCTAAAAAAGATTTTATCTCTTATTTTTAATCAAAAATGATGTATTTAAAATGATTTTATCAAGGCGTTTGATTTAAGTTTAGTTAATCATAGAAAAATGAAAATATTTACATTCTTATTTTCTTTTATAAAAAAGAAAATTATATAAAATTAGCTGTTAAAAGAGCATCTAATAAAAATAAAAGGGTTGAAGATAACTTCAGCCCTTTCTTTACTTCTATTCTATAGCTTGCCGTATTCGGTGTTAGTTGATTATATTGCTGTATGTATTTTGCCTTTACTTGACTTTCATTCCGGCTAACGTCATTAAAAAACGAAAGAGGGAAGAGACTGCGAATAAGGCTAAAACACTACAAAACCAAATAGTAATCAACCATCCCCATTTTTTTAATAATGAGGGTTTGTTCTGTATTTGTGGATCAGTGATAACCTTCTTCATAATTTGTTTTTCCTCTGAAAACGTAATAACTCCAGAATGTGTATACGAGAATAATTGGAATAATAAACAGTGCGCCAACTAGCATAAACCCTTGACTTTCTGGCGGTGCTGACGCTTCTACAAAACTGATTGCAGGTGGAATAATGTTAGGCCAAATACTGATCCCTAATCCTGCAAAACCTAAGAAAATTAAAGCCAGCGCACCAAAGAAAGGCAGGTAATGCCCTTGTTTTTTCACTGAGCGTAAAATTAACCAAGTGCTATACAACACTAAAAGAGGAATAGGTAAAAAGAAGAATAAGTTTGGTAATGTGAACCAACGTTCGGCAATTGCAGGTTGTGCTAATGGTGTCCATGCACTAATCGCTGCAATGACTGCAAGCATAACAAGTGTAAGTGGTTTAGCGACCTTATATAGACTCTGTTGTAAATGACCTTCGGTTTTCATAATTAGCCAGCCACATCCTAATAAGGAATAGGCGATAACTAATCCAAATCCACAAAAGAGTGCAAAAGGGGATAACCAGTCAAAATAGCTACCTACAAAAGCGCGATTAACAACTGGCAAACCTTGAACTACGCTACCAACGACAACGCCTTGCATAAAAGTGGCTAAGATAGATCCAAAGATAAATGATTTATCCCAAAAACCTTTGTGATTGTCATCGGCTTTAAAACGAAATTCAAATGCGACACCACGAAAAATTAAGGCGACAAGCATTAATGTTAGTGGCATTGCTAAAGCATCAAGAATAACCGCGTAAGCTAATGGGAAAGCACCAAATAATGCAGCTCCCCCTAGGACTAACCATGTTTCGTTACCGTCCCACACCGGAGCAACGGTATTCATCATTAAGTCACGATCTTGGTCACTTTTAATAAATGGATAAAGCATACCGATACCAAGATCGAAACCATCCATGACAATATACATTAACGTACTAAATACGATAATGACGAACCAAATGACTGGTAAATCAATTCCCATGATGAACCTCCGGTGTACCTTTACGGATCAGTTTTAACATATAGGCATATCCAACACCGAATACAGAGCTATAAACAACTAAGAAGATCAGCAAGCTTATACTCATATGCATTTCGCCGTGTGCAGATACGGCATCTCGTGTTCGCTGTATGCCATAAACAACCCAAGGTTGACGTCCTACTTCGGTTGTAAACCAACCGGCAAGAATAGCGATAAGTCCTGAAGGTGCCATTAAGAAAGTTAAGCGTAAAAAAGCTTTAGATTCATAAAGTTTCTTTTTATAGCGTAACCACGTTCCCCAAACACCGACTAAAATCATTAACATGCCAAGGCCAACCATAATGCGGAAAGACCAGAAGACAATAAGTGAGTTAGGTCTGTCTTCTTTAGGAAACTCTTTTAATGCTGGAACTTGTTTTTCTAAGCTATGGGTTAAGATCATGCTGCCAAGATAAGGAATTTCTATCTTATATTTGGTTTCTTCAGCATCCATATCTGGCATACCAAAGAGAATTAACGGTGTTGCTTCTCCTGGTTCATTTTCCCAGTGACCTTCAATAGCTGCAATTTTAGCGGGTTGATGTTTTAAGGTATTTAAACCATGGACATCACCAATGAGTGCTTGAATTGGTGCTAAAATTAAAATCATCCATAAAGACATTGAAAGCATCTTTTTCATGGCGGATGTTTTATGGCCTTTGAGCAGGTGCCACGAGGCAGATGCAGCAATAAAGAAGGCCGAAGCAAGGAAAGCTGCAACACCCATATGAGCGAGGCGATAAGGGAATGATGGATTGAAAATAACTGCGAGCCAATCTACAGGAACAACTTGGTTATTTATAATTTCAAACCCTTGTGGTGTTTGCATCCAACTATTTGAAGCCAAGATCCAAAACGTAGACATTAATGTACCTAATGCCACCATACAGGTTGCGAAAAAGTGAAGTTTTTCGCCTACTTTATTCCAACCAAACAGCATCACACCTAAGAAACCAGCTTCTAAGAAGAAAGCAGTAAGAACTTCATAAGTGAGTAGAGGGCCTGTAATTGAGCCCGCAAAATCAGAGAAAAAACTCCAGTTGGTTCCGAATTGATAGGCCATGACCAAACCAGAGACAACGCCCATAGCAAAGTTAACAGCGAATATTTTTGACCAAAAATGGAATAGCGCTAAATAATCCTTATTGCGAGTTTTTAACCATAAACCTTCCAATACGGCTAAAAAGCTAGCCAGTCCGATAGTAATTGCAGGGAAGATAATATGAAAAGAAACTGTGAACGCAAACTGGATACGCGCCAAATCAAAGGCACTTAACCCAAGCATAAAAAACCTCGTTATATTGATATAAAAATGTAAATTGCAGGTAAATCGTGTGGATTAGTAGACCATATGACAGTAAGCTATAATAGTGACAATAAGTTTAAAAATAACTATAACAGTTTTGAGGTAAACAGTTTTATATGACTCGATATGAACAGCTTGCAGCGCAAATACGCCAACAAATTGAAGATAATATCTGGCAATCTGGCGACCGTTTACCTTCATTGCGGGACACGGTGAAACAATCAGGTTTAAGTTTAATGACTGTTTTACAATCGTATCAGTTATTAGAAAGCCAAGGATGGATAACTGCACGACCACAATCAGGTTATTACGTTGCACATCGTAATAATCGTTTTGGTCAGGTGACAGCCAGCAAAGGGCTACACATGAGTGAAAATGTTGAAATAAGCACCTCTATTTTCAATGTCCTTCAAGCATGTAAAGATCCTGAAATTATTCCTTTTGGTTCTGCTTTCCCCGATCCCAGTTTATTTATTCAACCCAAACTAAGTAGTGCATTGGCTTCTGCTGCAAGACATCTAGCGCCCCAAAGTTCGGTGATCAATCTACCACCGGGAAATGAAAAGTTACGCCGTAACATTGCACAACGCTATGCATTACAAGGAATTCATGTCTCTCCAGATGAAATTGTGATCACTGCTGGTGCAATGGAATCATTAAGTTTTAGTTTGCAAGCTGTTACCGAACCGGGTGATTGGGTTGTGATTGAGTCACCTGCATTTTATGGTGCATTACAAGCCATTGAACGTTTGCGATTAAAAGCGATTGCCATTAGAACAGATCCTGTAACAGGAATTTGTTTAGATGAACTCGAAAAAGTGGTTGAGCAATACGATATTAAAGCCTGTTGGTTGATGAGCCATTGTCAAAACCCATTAGGTGGAACAATGCCCGATGAGAATAAAATAAGGCTGGTGGACATATTAGCGAAGAAACAGATAACGCTAATCGAAGACGATGTCTATGGCGAACTCTATAACAGCCAGAAAGCACCGATGCCAGTAAAAGGTTTTGATAAAACAAATAGCGTTTTACATTGCGCTTCTTTTTCTAAATGCCTTGCACCAGGATTTCGTGTGGGGTGGGTTGCAGCAGGAAAACATGCAACAAAAATACAGCAGTTGCAAATGATGAGTACAGTTTCTGCCAGTATGCCAACACAACAAGCTATAGCTGATTATTTATCACAAGGTGGTTATGATACGCATCTTCGCCGATTAAGATTATTGTTAGAACAAAGGCGTTATCGGATGTTACAAGCGATACAAACGCATTTACCAGAAGATGTAAAAGTGAATATTCCATCAGGAGGATATTTTCTCTGGCTAGAGTTTGAGTCAACATTTGATGCTAATAAACTCTATCACTTTGCATTAGAACGAGGTGTCAGTATTGCGCCGGGTTCAATGTTTTCCACCAGCTCCCAATTTAATCATGCATTCCGTTTAAACTCTTCTTTTCAATGGAGTAGTCGTACTGAAAAAGGAATGGAAATAATTGGCGAAGGGTGCAGAAAATTACGACGTAAATAGCTGACGTCAGCGCACATTTTTAAAAGGTAGCTATTGATTTATTGACGGTAATCTCCAATGATTAATCCTTAACCTCATTATCAGACTGATAGCCAGATATTGCAGGAGGATACAATGAAGCTACGTTGTTTTGATCAGCAAGAGTTACCGTTTATATCATGGAATAATCAAAAAGGCACAACACAAGAAATTGTGTGTTGGCCAGTTAATAATGATTTTTCATGGCGAGCGTGTATAACCTCTATCGAAGAGAATAGCTCATTAGGACAGTTTCCTGACATTGAAAGGCAAATGGTGCTATTAGAAGGTAATGGCATCAATTTAAATAGCCCTGGCTTTCTTAGTCATTCCGTTACAAATTCTTATCAACCCTTTGATTTTTCAGGTGATATTCATGTTAGGTCTGAACTTATTAAAGGCGGTGTAAAGTGCTTAAATATCATGGTACGTCGGACGTGCTGGAAAGCAGAAACGACCTTAGTAAGACAGCCACTTATTTTGCCTAATTCTCATGCAGGGTTAATTTATGTCACTCAAGGTGAATGGACTTTAATGGGGGCGACTTGTCAGCATTTGTCAAAAGGACAGGGCGCTTGGTGGTTGCCTGATATTCGTGAAGGTGAAATAAGACCATTAACCACAAATTGCCAATTATTATGGGCAGATATTCGACCACTTAAATAGAGGCATTTTTGTGGTCAAATACTGACTAGAATAATAAATAGTGCTTAGGATTAAGGCTAATTTAAAGCCAGATTAATAGCTGCAAAAGTGAGTAATCCACCTGCAATGCCATCGTTATAGCGGCGACGTTTTTCACTTAAACCACCTTTTAAGCCAATATAAGCAAAAAAGGTGCCGAGTAGACCATAAATAATTAAGCAAGTCGTGATAAATATCCCAGATAACAGCAATGATTGTGTTGCTACATCATTATGATTATCAATAAAGTTTGGTAAAATAGCGAGATAAACGAGTAGTCCTTTAGGATTAAGAAAACTGGTTAAAAAACCTTTACGAAATAGATGTGAAGTTTTTGAGGCATCTAGGGCTAGTTGGCCTTTTTTGCAGGCTGATATCAACATTTTGACTGCAAGATAACTAATATAGAAAACACCAACCCATTTGAGTAAATGAAATAAAATGGGTGATGCTGATACTAAAGCGGCAAGCCCTAACGCACTCAGTAACGCATGGGTTAAATAGCCTGATATAACGCCAGTATTGGCAATCCATGCTGATTTCATACCACCAGATAGCCCTTGGGATGAGATAAAAAGAATATCGGGTCCCGGCGTGCAAATAAGTGGTAGAACAGTCAGTGCGAAGAATAATAAAGTGTTAAATTCCATCTTTTCACCTGATAGAGATAGTTTTAGAGAAATATCGTTTTTGCTGTGAAATTTAGCGGAAAGATTATATGATGTTTTCGAAAAAATCGGGTTGCTTTGTTGCTAACAAAAAGAATTAATTGGCAATAAAATTCCACAAATAGAATTAAGGTTAATCTTTGATGTCAATAAAATTAGATAAGATAGACAAACATATTTTGCAGGTGCTTCAGCGTGATGGCAAAATCCAGAACATTGAACTGGCAAAAGAGGTTGGACTCTCACCTTCTCCTTGTCTTCGCCGAGTGCGTTTACTCGAAGAGTCTGGTGTGATCACTCGTTATGTTGCTGTATTAGATGGTAGTAAGGTTGATGCAGGGTTATCTTTATTTGCAAGGATTTGGTTTAGAGCACAAGATGCTGAAACTATTGAAGAATTTGTAAAAGCTATCAAGGTGTTACCTGAAGTGGTTGAATGTCATTTAATGGCTGGCGAATGTGATGCTCTTATTCGAATCGTTACTAAAGATTTGGCAACGTATCGTCGTTTTCATGCCGATTATTTAACACAAATTCCAAGCATCCAAAGTATAAAAACAGAAGTACCAATGGAAACGGTAAAAGTAAGTTTTGCTTTACCACTTTAATTTTTTACACATTTAGATTTAGTTAATTTTAAATCATCACACGATATTTTTAATAGAGAAAGCCTCTAGTTAATTTAACGGAGGCTTTTTTATAACTGTAAATTAAACTATCCAGCTTTTAATAAACAGATATATCTCGGGTGTATAAAGTAACATACAGATAAATAATGAAACACCAATAAAATAGAGATCAAATGACCAAGTACATAAAGAGACAATAACTAACATTAATAGGGTAAGAATAACGATACAAAGTCGGATCTGAGTGAGCGTGATTTGACCTGCACAGGATAGTAATTCACCAATTAATTCAAATAGATCAGACATCTTACTTCCTTAAAATAAATCCATTTAATAAAAGTCAGTATATTAGGCTTGTTTATTACAGTCTAATTGTCTTATCTGTATGTTATTTCACTTATATTATTATGTGTGCTTGTAGTAATAGAGCCAATTAATAGCTCTATTACTATGTTTGATTTCTTGTTTAGATTATTAATAAAGAAACTTATTTTGTTTGAGATAAACGGGAAAACTCTTTTGTTAAAATTTCAGTTGCTTTAACAATAATATCTTTACGGTATTTTGCATCTTGTTCTTGTTGTGTGAAATAGACGACTAAAATTAATGGTGCATGGTTTTCAGGCCAAATAACGGCAATATCGTTAGTTGTACCATAATCACCACTGCCAGTTTTATCCCCAACAACCCAGTGTTTTGGTAAACCTGCTTTAATACTGTGATCACCCGTTGTATTGCCTTTTAACCAAGTAACAAGTTGTTGACGTTGAGATTGACCTAGCGCATCACCTAATGTCAGTGCTTGAAGACTTTTAGCCATCGCAATTGGAGAGGTTGTATCACGAGGATCACCATGAATTGCTGTATTTAATTCAGGCTCTTTACGATCTAGGCGATAAGTTACATCATTAATTGAGCGTGCAAACTGAGTGACTTTGGTTGGACCTCCTAAATAATCTAATATCTTATTCATTGCTGTATTATCGCTATATTGCAATGTAGCAGCACTTAATTCAGCCAGAGTCATTCCTGTTGTTAAATGTTTTTCTGTAATAGGGCTGTAAGCAACTAAGTCAGATTTTTTAATCGTAATATTCTTATCTAATAATCCGGCTTGTTTTTCACTCGCTTTTAAAACGGCAGCAACTGCCATAACCTTACTTGTACTTGCCATCGCAAAGCGTTCTTCACCACGGTATGTTATTTGTGAGTTATCTTCCGTGTCGATTAATGCCACGCCTAAACGGCCTTGGCTATATTTTTCAAGCGTATTTAATTGCTCTTCAATTGTATTATTGTTGTGAGCCCATAGCATTGGTGATGTTAATAGAGATATTAATGAAACTGCGATCGCTGCTGTTTGGCGAAATGTTGTTTTAAACATAGTCTTTGTTGCTCATATTAAGTTAATAAAGAAAATCTCAATATAAATAGACAGTTATTAGGTAGATATAGCGCCGTTTATTTATAAGGTGCAATATCCTATTTAATTGATTTATTGACAATCGATAATAAATCACCTTAGCTTATAGAAAATCTAATGGCTAAGAATATTATGCGAACACATCTCCCCCTAAATGCACTGCGTGCATTTGAAGCTTCTGCAAGACATCTTAATTTCACCAAAGCGGCATTAGAGCTGTATGTCACTCAAGGCGCTGTTAGCCAACAAGTGAGAATGTTAGAAGAGCGACTTGGTGTTGTTCTTTTTAAGCGTTTGCCTAGAGGCTTAGAAATGACGGATGATGCTCAAATTTTATTTTCTGTATTAACAACGGCTTTTAGTGATATTGAGCGTGTATTTAAGCAATTTGAACGTGGTGAATATCGCGATGTTGTTTCGATTGCGGCTGTCGGCACATTTGCGGTGGGATGGTTATTACCTAGGTTAGCTGAATTTAGGCAGTTATATCCAAGAATAGAAGTAAATTTAAGAACAAATAATAATGTGGTTAATTTGGCTACTGAAGGATTAGATTTTGCTATTCGATTTGGTGAAGGATTATGGCCATTAACACATAACAAAACGTTATTTTCTGCACCATTAACGGTATTGTGTTCATCAGGTACGGCGAAACGTTTACAACATCCAACTGATTTAATAAATGAAAACTTGTATCGTTCTTATCGAGAAGATGAGTGGTTACAATGGTTTGAAAAAGCAGATATGTCGCCTATAAAAATAACGGGTTCTATTTTTGACTCTTCACGCTTAATGATTGAAAGCGCTATTTATGAAGGAGGCGTTGCATTAGCACCGGCCAAAATGTTTTCAAGAGAAATTGAAAATGGCCAGTTAGTGCAACCCTTTAAAATAGAAGTTGAAATGGGAAAATATTGGCTAACATATTTAAAATCAAAGCCATTGACAGCATCAATGGAGATATTTCAGCAATGGTTAATGAATGAAGCGTTAAAAGAATGCAGTGAGTGATATAAAAATAAAAAGCACTGATTAATTTCAGTGCTATTTGTTATTTTTACTCACAGTATATTTTTCAATTACAAAGAAAAATGCTCTTTTACTATTTCTCTACCTATTTCAATAGACGCTGTTGCAGCAGGTGATGGAGCATTACAAACATGCAGTGAACGTTTACCTTTTACAAAATGGAAATCATCTACTAATTTCCCTTCACGAGTTAATGCTTGGGCTCGAACACCGGCAGGGCCCGGATGAATATCTGCTTCGCGTAAATCAGGAATGAGTTTTTGTGCATTTGCGGTAAATAATTTACGTGAATATGAGCGACGAAGCTCTGCCATTCCTTCACCTAAATAATTTCCAGCAATTTTCCAAAATCCTTTATAAGTGAGAACTTCAGCGAGATCTTTTAAGTTAATATCGCTTTTTTTATAACCTTCACGCTTAAAAGCTAATACCGCATTAGGTCCAACGTCACGATGTCCGTTATACATGCGTGTAAAGTGTACACCTAAGAAAGGAAAATCAGGATTAGGAACAGGGTAGATAAGATGATTTACTAAGTAGTTTTTATTAGTATTAAGCATAAAATATTCACCACGGAATGGGACTATTTTCATACCTGTGTCATAACCTGCCATTTTAGCAATACGATCACTAAATAAACCGGCACAATTAATTAACCATCGGCCTGTAAATTGGTTATTAGATGTTGTAACAGTGACAGTATCATCGGTTTCATTGATTGCTGTGACCGCTTGTCTAAATGCAAATTCACCGCCACGAGATTGAATAATTTCAACGTGTTTTGCTGCAATTTCGGGATAATTCACAATACCTGCATCAGGAACTAATAGGGCAGCAATACCATTGACATAAGGTTCTCTGACTTTAAGCTCCGCTTCAGTCATTTTGATAACTTCAAGTCCGTTTTCAATGCCTCGTTGATAGATATTTTCTAATGCTTGTAACTCTTTTTCATTGGTAGCAACAATGACTTTGCCACAACGATCATAATAGAGATTATGTTGTTGGCAAAATGCATACGTTGTGATGTTGCCTTGTTTTGCTAGCCTCGCTTTAAGACTCCCTGGTGTGTAATAAATACCGGAATGAACAACATTACTGTTATGTCCACTTTGGTGAACAGCGGGGCCAGATTCTTTATCAATCACTAGTAATTTCAGCTCAGGTTGACTTTCTTGTAGTGCACTTGCAACCCCTAATCCGACTAATCCCGCACCAATAATAATCACGTCATAAGTCATAATATTATCCATTTTATAAATTTTAAATTAACAGGGTTCTTGTTGTAAGCGTTTTAATTTGCCTCGTACATTGGTCAAATGAAGACGCATTCTATGGCTTGTTTCATCGTGATCTTGTTGGCGTATTGACTCGAGAATTGCCTCATGTTCTGCAATTACTCGCTCAATTTCAGTATCTCGCCCTTTGTTTTTACTTAACGAATACATTAATACGCCAAGGTAGAGTTCGTGTAAGTTATCTAAGATCTGGACAAAAAAGGGGTTATGTGCGGCAACCATAATCGAACGATGAAATTGATAATCTTCTTTATGACCAATGCTTTTGTTTTGCCTTGTTGCCAAAACAAAAGCGTCATGGGCGTTTTCGATAGAGCGTAATTCTTCTGGTGTTCGACGTAAAGCGGCAATAGCGGCCGCTTCATGTTCAATGACCTCACGCATTTCAAGCAGTGAATCTATCTCTTCAGGGCAAGCTATTTCCATAACTAATGGCTCATATTTACTGAGTATAGAATGGTCAATTACACGGCGACCGCCCCCTTGGCGTGAAGTTACAATGCCACTGGCTTCTAAGACACCTAATGCTTCTCTGATGGGGACTCGACTGACGCCAAAGGCGTCAGCAAGTACATTTTCAGAGGGTAACTTTTCACCAATAGGGTATGTCCCGTTACTAATATTTTGCTTTATCTGCTCAAGAATTTGATGTGACGCTTTTTGGCGTGAGATCTTTTGTATCATCTAGTTTTCTCCAGATGCATGCCTCATATTGGCTAAATGTTTTTTAGACCGTAATAAATGGAATGCACCGGTTAATAGGATCAAGGCGACACCTAAAAGGTCGGTATATAAGCCCGGTTTAATCATTAGAATTGCCGCCGCTGCAAATGCAATACGCTCAAACCACGTTGTTTTAATCATCCAGAAGTTTGCCGTTGCGATACTTAGTGCATAAATTCCGATTAATGCACTAATAACCATTAATCCAATAGAAAGTACACCTAAATTATCACCTTGCATCAGTAAAGCAGGGTTATAGACTAAGATAAATGGAATGATAAAACCAGGAAGGGCTAAACGGACTGCATCCCATGATGTTTGCATAGGGTCGGCTCTTGCGATACTGGCTGCAGTATAACTTGCTAATGCCACAGGTGGTGTAATATTGGATAATGCACCAAACCAGAAAACAAAGAAGTGAGCCGCTAAAGGCATTACACCTGCTTTAATTAAAATAGGTGACACTGTAACAGCTACAACAATATATAATGCTGTTGAAGGTAAACCCATACTTAATACAATACACACCAGCATAACGACTAATAAGATCATCCATAATGTGTTATCTGTCATTGAGACAATATTAAATGCTAATGTTGCACCGATTCCTGTCATTGTAACAACACAGATAATGACACCTATGGCAGCACAAGCGACAGTCACTTGAACAGATCCACGAGCCGCTTCAGCCAAGGCGTCGGCCACTTTAGTTAACGTCATACGGACTGATTTATCAGGCGTAATCCAGCTTGCAACAATAATAGTTAGAATACCTAAGAAACCTGCATAAATAGGTGTTTTACCCACTAATAAGGTTCCAATAACAATAACCAAAGGCAGTAATAATAAACCACGCGCTTTTAGTACTGCTTTAACTTGTGGGATATTCTCTTTACTTAAACCTTTTAATCCTTGTTTTTTAGCTTCGATATCAATTGCCATAATTAATGCAGCGTAATACAACAACGCTGGAATAATCGCGGCAATAACAATCGTAGTATAAGAAATGCCCAAAAAGCCCGCCATAATAAATGCGGCAGCACCCATAATAGGTGGCATGATCATACCGCCTGTTGATGCAGTTGCTTCTACGGCACCCGCAAAGCGAGATGATAATCCAATGCTTTTCATTAATGGAATGGTAAAGGTACCCGTTGTCGCTACGTTGGCGACAGCACTTCCACTTAATGAACCAGTTAATGCAGATGAAATAACAGCAACTTGAGCAGGACCACCACGGCGACGACCCGCAAGAGCAAGTGCTAAGTCATTAAATAGTGCTGTTGCGCCACTCACACTTAAGAACGATCCAAAAAGAATAAAGACGACAATTGCTGTCGAGGCTGTTGAAAGGGTGATACCAAAGATACCTTCACTGGTCATAAATAAACGGTATAACAATCTTTCTACAGAAAATCCTGCATGACCGAAAATACCCATAAAATACTGACCAAATAAAGCGTAGATAATGGCAAATGTGGCAAGTCCTGGAATAAAGTAGCCAGTGGTTCTTCTTGCTGCTTCAAACAGTACAATAATTCCTAATATAGCCATGACATAATCGGTTGTATTTGGAATACTTTTTCTCACAACGTGAAGATCAACATAATTAAAGAAAAAGTAGCCATAGCTGATTAATGTTAAAGCAATAAAAAGATAATCCCATCCATTAAATTTAGGCGTTGAAAAACGCTTAGAGAATGGAAACAAAATAAAACCTAAAATTAAAATACCACTAAGAAAAATAGTATTACGGTAAAACTCTTGAGTATTTGATAATGCGTTGGAATAAATAGCATAAAGCGAAATTAATATTGCAAGAGTTGTGGTAATTTTCAGGTAAATACCTGCAAGTTGGCGATTGCCGGAGCTTGCTTCTTTATCTAATGCAGGTGGCTCTACCGGAGTTAGGTGGTCATTGTTAGTCATAACTCACTCCTGTTATTTATTATTAGTCTGCGTTTGAGCTTCTGGTGGAATAAGATAATCAGGGATCTCTAATCCGATTTCTTTGTAGTAGCGGTAAGCCCCTAAATGTAATGGCACAGAAACGCCTTTTAATGCATTTTCTGTGGTGATGTACTTGGCTGCGCTATGAACTTGATGAACCTCAGGCAGGTTCTCAAACATGGTTTTTGTCAGCTCATAAACTAAATCATTATCAATACTGGTTGTGGTCATTAAGATATTAGGTTGAGCAATCGTATTGACCATTTCAGTTTGACGAGGGTAGGTGTTGGCGGGTATTTCAAATCGAAACCATGAATTTGCCACATGATTGATATCATCAAGTTGCTTATCTGTGACTTCGAGTAATTTTGCACTGACACCACTTGCATACATATCCGTTACCGCTGAAGCAGGCACACCAGCAGGTAATGCGCCACCATCAAGGCGACCATCCCGCATGGCAGAAACCGTATCCCCATATCCAAGATATTCTGGAGTGATATCTTTCTTAGTTAAATTAACGCCTTTAAGAATAATAATTGTAGATTGTTCAGTACCGCTGGCTTGAGGGCCAACAGAAAAACTTGTTGCACGAATATCGTCTAATGTTCCTGTTTTTACTTTGTTGTCCATTAAAACAAAGTGCTCAACATTGGGCCATAACATAGAGATTGAACGAAGATCTTTTTCTGGTTTCCCTTCAAAATTGCGCACGCCTTCATAGGCTTCTACGGCTAAAAGACTTTGTAGTATTGAAAGTTGAGCTTCATTTTTCTGCATTAAATAGATGTTTTCTATTGAACCGGCAGAAGATTGTCCAGTTACTTGAACGCCTCTATCCTTAAGATGCGTACTCCATACGTTTGCTAAACCCACTCCCATCGGATAATACGTTCCTCCTGTTGAAGCGGTTGCTACAGAGAGAAATTGTTTATTCGCATTCTCTTTTTTGCCGATTACTGCTAATGAGACAACAGCAATAACAGCAACAATACCGATGGCAAGTTTTGTTTTTCTTATTCTCATGATGTTGTTCCTGTACATAAAAACGCAGGTGAATGTTTCACACTAACTTGTATACAACATGACAACTTTTATAGAAACAAGGAACGTTAAGAAATTGTGAAGTAGCGTAATGAAATTAAAACAAGAAAATAACAATTTGTGATCAGCATAGTAATTATGCAATTTTTAATCATAATTATGGTGATAATCATAAAACACAAAAGAAAATATCAATAACTTGCTAGAGAAACGATAAAACAAGCTAAAAAACAACCTATTTATCGATAATAAAAAATAAAATGAAAAAAACAGGGGTTCAGAAAATCGTTAAATAATTCGCTGAAAAGGAGGGTAAATAGACCATTTTTAGTGTTAAGAGGATAAATAAAAGTTAGCAGTAAAGATTGGTAGTAAAATTAGTCGTAATTAAAACGCTTATAAGGCAATGGAAAGTACGCCTGTTGCAATCAGTACAAACATAGCTGACCAAATTAATGCTGAAATAGCACTGGTGATGTAAATACCGTATGTGGGTAGTTTTAATAGGCCGGCACTAAAAGGCGTTAAATAACGAAATACAGCGAGGAATCGAGAGATAAATAAAATATAGAGGGTCTTATTTTTTAATAACTGCTGAACTCGATTAATTTTTGATTGATAACGCTTAACCCATGCCTTGAGTCGAGGAAATCGATAAATAGAGCGACCTAATTCATAACTAATAATCGAGCCTAATAGTGCACCACAACTGGTTGCTAGCCAAAGAAAGATAGGTGAGTAAAGAGGCAAACAGGCACCAAAAATAAAGATCAACATTAAAGATGCAGGAGGTAAGAATGAAGAAATACCAATAGTTGATTTTCCCGCAGTGATTAAGGTAATGGAGAGAAAAAGTGTAATAGGAGATAAATGACCCAGTGAGTCTAATAGAGTATGGATCATTTCCATTTTATTATCTCCAGTAACGAAATAAACAACGATGGCTACGAGTAATGGGAAAATAAGGTTTAAGATTATTATGAGTTAATTTTATGACTATCATTCATTTCAACTAGCATTTTAGCCCATTCAATAGGGGAATTTTTAGTTGGTAATTTTAATTTTTGGCTTAAAGAGTATAGCGTAGGTGCAGGTATATCTGAAAGAGATTGCAATGTTGAGCTCATTAATACCTTTTCAGGTACATCATCGGCAATTAATTTACCTGAAGATAAATGAATGACTCGCTGAAAATGGCGTGCAGTAAAGTCCAGATCATGGCTAATAGCAAGAACAGATGTCCCTAATGTTTTTTGTACCTGAAGCCAATTTTCAAAACAAGTTAGCCAATGTGCATCAAAATCACGAGTCGGTTCGTCAAGCAGTAATATTTGAGGGGATAGAATACTTAAACTGGCGACGGCAACCATTCTGCGCTGACCAGCATGTAAATCTAAAGGATGAACATTAACGACATCACTTAAGCCACAAAGCATTAATGTTTCATCTAAACGTTTTTTAATTTCATCTTTAGAAAATTTGCGTTGTTTCAGACCAAAAGCGACTTCTTTTTTTACTGTATTATGAAATATTTGTCGTTCAGGCTCTTGGAATAATACGCCAATATATTGAGCACGTTGCGCAGCTTTCATTTGAGATAATGACTGATTATTGAGTTTTACCTCACCTTCATTGGGGGTTAATAATCCCGCAATTAAACGTAATAAAGTTGATTTACCCGCACCATTATCACCAACGAGTGCAACCCATTCACCTTGATTTAACGTTAAAGATAATTGAGAAATACAAGGCGGAACATCTTCGCTCCAACGATAAGACACTTTATCCAGCTGTAGCATAAAATTCCTTAAAAGCCTTCAGCAAAGCTTTATCGTTATTTACAATATTTTTGTTCCAATAATGGTTTTCAACTAACCAATTTAAAGCTTGCCATGAGTCAGGGGCATTAATTGTTGAAAATAAGAAAGGAAATATATCTTCTAAGGCGCCTGTTGCTTTTGTTTTTCCTGCTTCTAACAATAAAAATTGTTCACTAAGCGTTATTGCAGGTAATAAACTACGTTCAAAAATAATCACACTGCATTTATGTTCTTCTGAATATTGTTTTATACGTTGTTGTAATTGTTGTGTCGCATTAGGCGTTAAACGACTAAATGCTTCATCAAGTAATAATAATTTTGGGTGCATAGCAAGTGCACTTGCAATCACAACTCTCTGAGCTTCTCCGCCTGAAAGTGTAGATGGGTGGCGAAAACGTAAGCTGTCGCATTGTGTTAATATCATTGCTTCTTTTACACGAAATCGAATTTCATTATCACTTAGCCCTAAGTTTTCAGGACCAAAAGCAATCTCTTGCTCTACAGTAAAAGCACAGCCAGAGAGCTGTAATTGGGGGGATTGTTGAACAAGTTGTCTTCCTGGGGCCAGCGATACTAATCGGCTTTTATCTAGAGCAATATTTTGTACAACACCCAAACCTTGCAATGAACCTGTTAATAAATCGGGGTACCAACCTGCGAGCAATTGTGCAAGAAGACTTTTCCCACTGCCATTTCCACCTAAAACAACAAGCCATTCCCCTTGCTTTAATTGCAAATCAATTGGACCAATAATTGGGTACTCATTATCTTTAGGGGTAAAACTAAATTGCTGAAGATTTAGTACCATAGCCAAATACCTCCTTCAACAACTATAAGCAGTAAAATAAAACAGCGTAGCACCTCTTGTAGCTGGCTATCGGCAGGAGGAGATAGTGTGGTGCGATTTTTGATAATACGAAATCCTCGCATATCTAATGCAGCACTGCGAATAGTTAAATCACTTAACACATGGCTAATAAGTGGCAAGATAATGGCAGGTAATGTTATTAGACGCTGCCAAAATGAGCCATCAAGAGGAACACCTCGCGCTAATTGTGCTTCCCTTATATTGTGTAGTTGTTGGCGTAATTGTTCTACAAGCAGTAAAGGCCCTGCTAATAAATAAGAAAGGCTCATAGGTAGACGGCTAGCAAATAAGGCTCTGATAAATTGTTCAGTTGAAGTGTATTGCAACCACAATTGAGCACCGCTTATTATTGCTAATAATCTTAGCCACAGTGCTATTGCCATAGTTTGTTTACTGGTATCTAAAATGCCGCCTGTTAACCAATACGCAAGCCAACCGCTATGAACTAACCATAAGCCTACTGCCATTGGGATCATCAACCATGCAATAAAGCGCCAACGCCAGCGAGAGGCTTTCCAAAGTAATAAGCTAATAAAAGTACCACTGCTGATTATCAGCAGTGGTAAACTTAATGATAAAAAAAGCACACTAGCACTTAGCCAAAGCCATAATGCTAATGAGGTAAAGGGATGCATTATTAGCGAACCTTAGCTATTGCAGGGAAATTACGTTGTGTTCTTTGTGGTAATTGACGTACTAATAACCAAGCAATAATTGCTGATAATATTTTATCGGCAAGATTTGCACCTAATACAGTAATTGCAACAGATTCAATAAGTCCTTCACCAACAGCATGGAAATAAGCGACAAAGAAATCTGCACCACTTCCAGTTGCACCACCAAATAAATAAGTACGAATTGGAACAGCGACAATCATCAGCGCTAAAGTAATGACAACGCCTGAGCCAATAACGCGAATTAAAGAGCGAAAGCCGCCTGCACGCGCTAATAAACCTGCACTTAATCCTATCATCATGGCAACAGGTGCAAATGCGGCAGCCATTGGCCCACTAATTAACCCCCATAATAGGTTGGTTAATAATCCAGTAAATAATACAACCCACGGTCCACCTAATAATGCACAGATAAGAGTGCCAATAGAGTCTAAAAAGATAGGAAGTTTGACCATAGAGGTGATTTGACCACCGATCATATTTATTGCAATAGAAACAACAATGAGCACAAGAGTACGGCTCGAAATTTGAGGAGTTGTAGACATAGTTTAAAAACCTTTACAAAGGATAGTGACTATTGGTTTTATTATTTTGCATAAATAGCGCTTTTTTATAAAAAGGCTATTTACGCGGTGTGATGACCAACTCCTCATAACCAGAGTGTTCACAAGGCTGACGGCTAAAAGTCACTTGCTCTAACTCACCAATAACGAGCTCTAGCGTCGTGCGCACTGTACAACCTGGCATCATATGTCCACCACACATTAATCCATTTTCATCTGAAACCGCTAAATGCAAATGTTCACCTTGGTCATCTAATGTTCCAATCAGTGAAACAATTTCAAATTTACCTGTAAGATAGCGATTTTCTTCGCGACCTGCAAAGCGTAATACCACATCTGTTAAACTTCCCACACAACCTGCAATAAATGCCGATTTCAGATTTTGTTCTTTAATAATCTGTCGTAATGCCATAATCACATCCTCATTAGGGAGAAGGCGAAGTGCAATAAATCGAGCATGAGAAGAAAGATGAGGTGATTGTAGCATGGTGTTATCCTAAACGATTGACGGGTGTAAATAGGAAAAGAGATACTTAAATCAAATAAGTAAAAGATTAATTATTTCGCTAATCATTGTTATTTTAGGTTTATTTTTCAAGAAAGAAAAGATTGGACCTGTATCAGGTGGGGCTAGCAAAAATACAGAATAGACTTTATTACTATTCGAGAGTGAAGTTGTAGATATAAATATCCAATCAGGAAAATAAATTTGCTAAGGAGTGAGTGTAAAAATATTGAAACTCATGTCACTGAATATTTAAATAAAAACAAACAGTAGAGCTACATTAGAAAGCCCTCAGTGATATTTTATATTGCTGGGGGCTTTTATATGATGAGTTTAAAATACACTAAATAATTAAATTGTAATCAATATGTTCCATTAGTTTAGCGTTATCTCGATAGTCAACAGGGATAGCAAGTACCGCAGGGCCATCAACAACCATTGCTTCATGTAACACAGTACGTAATTGAGAAGCACATTCAACAGAAAATCCTTTAGCGCCAAAGGATTCAGCGTAACGTTTAAAATCAATTGCCCCAAATTTTACACCAGAATAACGACCATATTTTTCTTGCTCTTGCATTTCTACCATATTATAGGCGTTGTCCACCCAAATAATATGCAAAATATTGGTGTTTAAACGAACCGCAGTTTCTAATTCCATGGACGATTGCATAAAACCACCATCACCAGAAACAGAAATAATTTTATCGGATGGTCGAACAAAAGAAGCGCCAATTCCCCAAGGTAATGCAACACCCATTGTTTGTTGTCCATTTGAAATCAGCATTTGTCTTGCTCTAAAACTATAGAGGTAACGAGCGAGCCATATATGGAAACTCCCCATATCAATGCAGAGTGTTACATCGTTATCAATAATATTTTGCATCTCATGGATGATGGTTAAAGGGTGAATAGGAGAACCATGCCGAAAATAACTATTTTGTTGCAAAATTTCTCTTTGGTGACGAATTTTCTCTAAAACCTGACTAGTATTATTTGAGAGTATAATTTGAGATGTAGATCGTTTAGCAAAATAACGAGTTAAATTATCAATTGTTAATTTGATATTGCCTGTTAATTCTAAATCAGGGCAGTAAGCTAAATCAATTTCAGCGGGGATCTCATCTATATGAATAATATTGGCATTATTATGATTCCATAATGACGGCTCATATTCGATAGGGCTATAGCCCAGAGTTATGACTAAATCAGCGTGAGATAATAACTCATCGCCCGGTTGATTATTAAATAAACCAATACGACCAGCAAATAAAGGAAAATGACGCTGAGCAATCGCACCTGCTGATTGATAAGTACCCACAATCGGAAGAGGGCAAGTATCAAGTAGTTTTTGTAATGCTAATGCATTTTCAGGGTAACTAGCTTGTAGTCCTAATAAAATAACAGGGCTTTTGGCATTCAGCAGTAATTTAACAGCTTCTTGGATGGCATCATTATTTGCACTACCAATATTGGATTTTGATTTAGGTACTAATATTGGGCTACTAACTTCATTATTTAAAATATCCATTGGAAAAGTTAAAAAAGCGGAGCCCGGTCTTCCTGATTCTGCATGGCGAAAGGCATTAGCCATAGTTTCGGAAATTGATTTTGAAGAATCAATTTCAGCACAAAATTTAGTAATTGGATTAAACATGGTAACGGTATCCATGCTTTGATGAACCAGTTTTAATCTATCGGAGGATTTTACTGATCCTCCCAACGCAACTAATGGATCACCTTCAGACGTTGCTGTTGCAATGCCTGTGGCAAGATTAGAGCATCCCGGACCTGATGTTGCGATAGCCACTCCCGCTTTACCGGTTAAACGACCAACCGCGGCAGCCATAAATGCGGCATTAGCTTCATGGCGAACAACCACTGTTTCAATGCTGGAATCAACAAGAGAATCAAATACACGATCAATTTTTGCACCCGGAATACCAAATACTTGCTTAATGCCATGTTGTTCTAATTGTTTGACAACTAAATCTGCACCACATTTCCAATGAGGAGTATTCATATAGCCTTCTTTGATTTTGCAAGTGAATAAAAAATTGGATTGAGAATAAAATGAAGCGACTTTTAAATTAATTTTCGGCTTTTTCTATTGCTTGATGGAGATTGTCTGGCATTAAGTTAGCTTGTAGAAAAGCGGATTGGCTGGGTAAATCAATGGTAAGGCGAGAAATGATTCCGATTTGTAATGTGCCCTTTTTTAAATAGTAATCAAGAACATGACCACCACCTTGGCGTTGTTGATTAATATAATGCTCATGAAATCCCGCAACAGTGATCCCTTGAGTAAATTGTGGGGAGCGAAAACCTGCAATAACTCCTGTTTCATTGTGAAAGTTAAAAATAGGCTGATTTTCGATAGCCTCTAACATCGGAAGGTAGGGAGGCTCTTGGCGAGGAACGGTGCGTGTTTTAACTAATTCAAATTCGCCTTCAATTCTGATTGCACAAAATAAATTATCGGAAGGAACATATTGATTAATTACATTGTGTATTTCTTTTTGTGATGCACCATAAGAAAAGTGATGTTCAATATCACAATTAAAAAATGTCATTACAGCAAAAGGTGATTTTTGAGAATTTAATGCCTTTCGCGCACTACCATCAGAGCGTAGCTGAAAAACATTACTGTCGAATGCAACTAATTCACCATCAAGTTGATTGAACGTTCCTAAACCGAAATCACCATGCTTTAATAAATCAGCAATAGTGATATCACTGTCATATACACCCGCAATTAAACTACTCATTAATGAATTTTGATAAATAGTACATTCGGGATGATTATTAATATAATTATTTAAGTTGTTTATTATTTCTTGCCCACATTGGCAACCACTCTCTTTATTTTGTTTGATATCGCTATTATCTCGCATGTTATATTTAAGACTGCTGTTCATAATAAAACCGATCCTTATTAAATAAAGATAACCATTGATTGACTATCAAATTTATTATTAAATCAATACATAAATTTTTCAAATGTTTTAATTGTTATTGAATAGTGTGTGATAGTTGTATACTTAAAAAATAAGTATAGATTATTTTTTTGTGTGGTTTAATAAACCTTATTAAGTTAAGTCGTTCTGATATTTAATTTGTTATTGATGGGTTTTATTAAACTTTTTTATATCAAAGCAAAGTTTAAAATAGTTGATTTTATGATTTTAAAATCGAACCATTTGTGTGGATAGGTAAATTTTTCATCATGATTTCTACAATTTTTAGAACGAAAAATCTAATTGTGGTTGTTTTATTTTAGAAGAAGGAAATTATAAAGCTTCAATTTGCTAATTTGGTTGCTTTTTTAAAGTATAAGTAATTAGAAATAATATAGTGATTCAATAATTTTTGATTATATTATATTGTATTTTTTAAGCTTTTTAGGAGGAGTTTTGAATAATATATATTTATATCTGAGTTCTCGTATTGCTGGGAATAGTTTGTCTGCTGTTGATTTGGCAAAAAACAACCCAACAGAGAGCAATTTTTCTTTTGCAACTAAATTATTAGCAATAAAAATGAAAATAACTACAATGAAAATACAAAAAAATAATGGTGATAGTCTTTTTTATAAACAAAAAGAAAGTAAATATAAAATGTTATTTCAAAGGTTGGAAGCAATTAAAAAAAACAATGAATATCAAAATGAATATAATTATTATGATAGCCCTGGCGATAAAATTAAAGAAATGTTTGAAGAAGTTAAAATGCTAATAGGAGAATCAAAAGTTTCTTCAATTAAAAGAAAATTAGAGAATTCGATTAATATCAATAAAATAATTGAACACTGTAATGATTATAGAAATATACATATTGATGCAAATAACTTAAGGGGTTTTTATTTAGAAAATAGAGATTTAAGTAATAAAAAATTTAAAGTATCAACTAAAGATTTTGATATTAAGAATGTAAATATCTACTTTTCCAATTCATGTCTAAAAGGTGTGGACTTAAGTGATGTAAATATAGATGGTGCAATATATAAAGGCGCTGATTTGACTAATGCTAAAATTAAGATTGTTGTTGGAGAATATCTAACCGATTTTTCAAATGCAACACTTGATGGAGCAACGATATATTTCTCTGACAGTCAGAGTTTAAATTATCATTTAAATGAGGAACGCTATAAAAACTCGCCATTTGAGATTATTAAAACTATAAGTGATAAATATAAAGAAATAAAAGTATCTCTTATTAAAGATATTATAAAAAAAATAAATGTAGCTGAGATGACGAACGAAGTTCCTATAGATTCAATAATTAAAAATCTTATAAGTATGAAGTTTTGTGTGGAAGATGAAACTATTTCTAAATTTATTAAGAAGTTATTTGAAATAAAATGTGCGAATAAACAAGGGAAAGATTTTGATTTTTATATGGAAGATAAGTACATAATGACTTATTTAAATCTTCTTTCTGATTTTTACAATATTCAAGAATTAAAAGATTTCATGTTAAATAAAAATGGTAGTTTTATTAAATTAATGACTTTATCACTTTATCATGGTAATGAAAAAATAAAAGAGAAAGCTAGAGTTTTATATGACAGATATCTTGAACTTGATGAAGTAAAGCCTTTTGTGGGGAAAAATAATTTTAGTAACGGGTATTATCGTATTAACTGGAGAAGTGAAGAGTATAATAATTACATTCTTGTTAGTGAAGATAAGGCTATAATAATTAATCATAAAAATATAACCAAAATGCTATTTAATAATCATATGGGGTGTGATGTAAAGTGGAATAAGTATTTTCTTTATGTTGATGGGAAGTATAAAGAAAACGATTATATCAATGCTGAAATTTTATTTAATAAATTTTTTAAAGTTTTTAAAAATAATTATAATATGTCTGTTAATGAAGTTAAATTTGATAAGTTTTTATCGTTACTTAATCTTGGTGACTATCAAAAACAATTCCAATCAAAATGGATGGACATACCTATCACCTCTCAGGAAGATTTTCTTGATACGGAAAAGTATAAAGATATATCAATAATATTTGAAAAGTTATTACTCATTCCTGAAGATGCAAAAGAAGGTATTTCACTTAAACCAGAACATTATGAAGATATTTGTAAGGTTTTTGAATTGACGTTGTTAGATAATAAAGAAAAATCTAAATATTTACTGAGTCTTGCCATATTATTTATTGATTTTGTATATGAATTTGTTTTTGATGTATATAAAAAAGAATACTATCAACCTATATTAAATTATGCATGTGCATTAATAAATAAAGCAAATGAATTAAATATAGAATTAATGGGCAGTAAATATCCGGAATGGATTGATGCATTTTCTGAATATGATATGGAGAAGTATTCTGAAATTAAAGATACTTTATTGAAAATGAAAAAACATGCTAAAAAACATTTTGAATCGATTTATCAGAAAATAATACCTTTACATTGGCAAACTGATAAAGATAAATACTCATCTTAAGAAAAAATGGAATATATCTTTTATCTTATTACTTAATAGAAAACCACGTATTTGAGTTTTCCTCTATTTACGTGGTTTGTTATTATGAAGGAAAAAATTTAGACATTAAATAAGAAGTTCATTACATCGCCGTCTTGAACGATATACTCTTTACCTTCTGCACGCATTTTCCCTGCTTCTTTAGCGCCTTGTTCACCACCGTAAGTAATAAAATCGTTATAAGCGATAGTTTGAGCACGGATAAAGCCTTTCTCAAAGTCAGTGTGGATTTTACCTGCTGCTTGTGGTGCTGTTGCACCTACAGGGATTGTCCATGCACGTACTTCTTTAACGCCAGCAGTGAAGTAGGTTTGTAAGTTCAGTAATGAGTAACCTGCGCGAATTACACGGTTTAAGCCAGGCTCTTCAATGCCTAAATCTTGCATAAACTCTTCACGTTCTGCATCTTCTAGCTCAGCAATATCTGCTTCGATAGCAGCACAAACAGGAACAACTACAGAGCCTTCTGCTTCTGCGATTTTGCGAACAGTTTCAAGATATGGGTTATTTTCAAAACCATCTTCATTAACGTTTGCAATATACATTGTTGGTTTTAACGTTAAGAAGCTTAAATAACGAATAGTTGCTTTTTCTTCTTCAGTTAAATCTAAAGCACGTAACATACCTGCGTTTTCTAAATGCGGTAAGCATTTTTCTAACACTTCCATTTCTGCTTTAGCAATTTTATCGCCACCTTTTGCTTTTTTCTGATTACGGTGCATTGCACGTTCACAGGTATCTAAGTCAGAAAGGGCTAATTCAGTATTAATGGTTTCGATATCTTCAGCAGGATCAACTTTTCCTGCAACGTGAATGATATTGTCATTTTCAAAACAACGAACCACATGGCCAATCGCTTCAGTTTCACGAATATTTGTTAGGAATTGGTTACCTAAACCTTCACCTTTAGATGCACCTTTTACTAAACCTGCGATATCAACAAATTCCATTGTTGTTGGTAAAATACGCTGTGGTTTAACAATTTCAGCTAGTTTATCTAAGCGAGGATCAGGCATTGGAACAACACCTGTGTTTGGCTCGATAGTACAGAATGGGAAGTTGGCTGCCTCAATACCTGCCTTAGTTAAGGCATTAAACAGTGTAGATTTCCCTACGTTAGGCAGACCGACGATACCACATTTAAATCCCATAAACGTTCACCTTGTCACATAAAAACAACAGGAGGGAGTATTCCTGTTGTGTGCTGTTAAAAAAATTTGGCGTTATTATAGAGCAAATCCCTGTTTTATTAAATCATCAGGGATTAATCGCACAAAAGAAGAGGAGAGCTTTACCCTCTGAATATTAAAATTACTTAATTTATCAATATAATGATTACGCTTTAAAGCTATGCAAGCGGTTTATTGCTTTCTCATAACCATCACGCATTAAAATGTCTGTGCATGAAAGTGCTTCATCAATAGCGTCATCAATTAGTTTCTGTTCACTCATTGGTGGTTTACCTAATACAAAACCAACAACTTTATTTTTATCACCAGGGTGACCAATGCCAATGCGTAAACGATAGAAGTTAGGATTATTAGCAAACTTACTTTGAATATCTTTTAAACCGTTATGACCGCCATTGCCACCACCTAACTTCATTTTGACAACACCGGGTGGTAAATCGAGTTCATCGTGTGCAACTAAAATTTCATCAAGCTCGATACGATAGAAATTTGCCATCGCCTGTACTGCTTTACCACTTAAGTTCATAAAAGTTGTAGGCACTAATAATCGAACATCATTACCATTCAAATTAATGCGTGCGGTATAACCAAAGAATTTGCTCTCTTCTTTTAGAGATTGTTGATGACGTTGAGCCAATAAATCAACATACCAAGCACCCGCATTATGGCGAGTCTGGGCATAATCTGCACCGGGGTTTGCTAACCCGACGATAAGTTTAATTTTACTCACAATAGCCTTTCACTGTTATCGTCTTAAAAGAAAGGCCATAGTTTACCTGTCTAAGCTCAGAAGCACAAAATAGATTACATAGAATATTTTTGGGAATGATAAGTGGAGGGAATCTCCCTTTTTTGATTTAACAAAAAGAGCGAAAATAACAAAATCGGCGTTATTTTCTTCTTTTGAAAGAAAAAAACACATTTTTTGTTAAGAATTGTCAATAAATTTCGGAGCGTTGTGATCCCTTCGACAATAACTTCTTAGTATTTATGGCTATAATAACTGCAAAGAACAAAAGGTTATTCGATGTATTTTGTTGTTGAATCGTCTGACGACGCGCTTGGAGGTGCAACATGAAATATAAACATGCATTTGCAGTTGGTAATTTATGTATGGCTACGGGGATGATTGTTATGCTCGGTAGTCTGGGTTATACGCTTCTTACTCATATTTTCCCATTAGGACTCCCTGAATTTTTATCAGATATATCTTTAATGGGGATCTTTATTGGTGCTTTGATTTGGTTAGCAGGCGCCCGTATTGGTGGTAGAGAAACAATAGCAGAAAGATATTGGTGGTTACGTAATCATGATGAACGTTATCGTCGTCATGACAATCACCGTTATCCATAATGTTGTTATCACAAATAAATATCAGACTAAATAAAAATAACAATGAAGTTAATAACTGATATTAAGTGAATAACAGTTATCATTATGCGTAGTAATACATACTTATAGACCCGTTTAATGATAACGGGTTTTTTGTTGTCTAAAATTATTATTCGAGAAAAAACAACAAAAAACCCGCTATAACAAAGGCTATAGCGGGTTTAGTTATCTCAAATTGCAATGAATGTTATAACAAATTAATGTTCAAACATCGCAGAGATTGACTCTTCATTGCTAATGCGACGAATTGCTTCAGCCAGCATGCCAGAAAGGGTCAATGAGCGGACTTTATTTAATGCTTTGATTTCTGCTGACAATGGAATTGTATCGCAGACAACCACTTCATCAATAACAGAGCTTTTGATGTTCTCAACAGCATTACCAGAGAAGATTGGGTGAGTCGCGTAAGCAAATACACGTTTAGCACCACGTTCTTTCAGCGCTTCAGCTGCTTTACACAATGTACCGCCTGTGTCGATCATATCGTCAACAAGGATACAGTCGCGGTTAGCAACATCACCAATAATATGCATAACTTGAGAAACGTTAGCACGAGGGCGGCGTTTATCAATGATAGCCATATCAGTGTCATTCAGAAGCTTAGCGATAGCGCGAGCGCGAACAACACCGCCAATATCTGGAGAAACAACAATAGGGTTGTCCAAATCTTTTTGAAGCATATCTTCTAAAAGAATCGGGCTGCCGAAGACATTGTCAACCGGTACATCAAAGAACCCTTGGATTTGTTCTGCGTGTAAGTCACAGGTTAAAACACGGTCTACGCCTACACTAGATAAGAAATCCGCAACAACTTTTGCCGTAATAGGAACACGGGCTGAACGAACACGGCGATCCTGACGGGCATAACCGAAGTAAGGAATAACAGCAGTGATACGACCAGCGGAAGCTCGACGTAATGCGTCAACCATTACCACTAATTCCATTAAGTTATCATTAGTAGGTGCACAGGTTGATTGAATGATAAATACATCACCACCACGTACGTTTTCGTTGATTTGCACACTGACTTCACCGTCGCTAAAACGACCTACAGCCGCGTCTCCTAGGCTAGTGTAGAGTCGGTTGGCAACACGTTGAGCCAGTTCCGGGGTTGCGTTACCAGCAAAAAGCTTCATATCGGGCACGAGAAAAACCTCAGGCTTGCGTCCAGAGAGAGATATTGTTGACCAGTAAAGAACGTGTTTATGAACATAAGGTTTGTAAACATCATCTTACGGGTGCAATAACACAGGTATCCTTGAGCGGAATAAATGCAGAGGAGAAATGTTGGCGCCTTGCGCTACAAATCCATGCACCCACTCAGGGGCGTTAACTAACACTTCACTAGCGGCAACTTGTGAGTCGAACTCACCGAACACACAGGCACCTGTCCCAGTTAAGCGTGACGGTGCATATTCTAACAGCCACGAAAGCAGATATTCAACCTCACGAAAACGTTTTCTTGCGATCATTTCACAGTCATTTTCGAACGGAGCCTTTAATAATGCGCCAAGAGAGCGAATAGGAGAATTACGTTTTAATTCTGGATCTGTGAAGATTGTCGGTGTTGGAATGGAAATTCCGGGGTGTGCGACCAAATACCATTGTTCTTTTGGTTCTGCAGGGGTCAAAATTTCACCAACGCCTTCGGCAAATGCAGCATGACCTTTTACAAAAACAGGAACATCCGCACCTAAACTTACACCTAATTCGGCTAAGGTTTCGTCACTTAATCCGGCCTGCCAATGGTAATTAAGTGCAATTAATGTCGTTGCTGCGTTAGAAGAACCTCCACCTAAGCCACCTCCCATAGGAAGTTTTTTATCAATACTGATATCTGCACCGTGATACTGCAAAGGAATATTATGTTGCTGACAATAATCACGAAGCAATTTAGCGGCTTTAATAATTAAATTATCTTTATCTTCTACGCCATCAATCGGCGTCAAGATAGTTAACTGGGTATCATCACGAGGTGTAATAGTGAGTGTGTCGCCATAATCTAAAAATTGAAATAACGTTTGTAAATTATGATAACCATCAGGGCGTTTCCCCGTGATGTAGAGAAAAAGATTTAATTTGGCAGGAGAAGGCCAACTTAGTGTCATTGCTGTATATCCCAGTTATCCATTTTTAATTTGATAGTGCGTTCACCTTGTTTTAATTCAAGGCGTTGTGGCAGGTTGGGTGTGGTACTTGAATCATAAGCTTGGTAAGTTACAATCCAATCTCCTTCAGGGGCGGGCAAGGTGACAGATTTTAGTAAGTGATTAGCATCTAACGCGAAATCAGTTGCATCACCCGGTAAACCGATGAGCCAAGCACGAAGATTTTTCAGTGGAATAACCATACCTGTGAGCTGGTAAATCATCTCAGTAGGGTTATTACTATAATATTTTTTACCATTATTATCGGTAACTTCAATTACTCCAGGCATGACATTTAAATCGAGTTCTGTTGTGCCTAAAGGATTGGTAAGCAATAAGCGATAACGCTCATCGGCTCTGTCTTGCCAATAGAATCGAGCATAGGTTTTGTTTGTATCTTCGATATAAGCAAAAGCGCCTCGGGTTTCATATTGTGAAATTTTCTTTAATGCTTGTTGGCGAGCTTGCCATTGCATATCGTTATCAGATGCCGAGCCTTGAGTTTTTATCTGATTTAGATTACAGGCACTCAGCAACAACGCTGTTAGCGGGATAAGGCGCAGCAATTGTTTGGTTGAAAAAAAGCGTGAACGCATAGCTGAGACATTCCTTTAATTCGTTATTAGTTGAAAAAAAGAGTATCATAAACCTTATGATATAACGATATTTCGTTAAATTGTGTATAGAAATCTCCTATCACTCAAGTAAGCTCTTTTATTGAATCTGTTCATCAAGTAGAATGGCGGAAATGAAGAGTCCATACTAAATGCGCTGTTTTAGGTTTACACTAAGTCAAGTCGCGAGGCGGTATTTATTCATAACTCGATATAGTTGATATGACGTTATTAGCATTAGGTATTAATCATAAAACAGCCCCCGTTGCTTTACGTGAGAAAGTCTCTTTTTCTCCCGATACCATGGGTGATGCCTTAAATAACCTCTTACAGCAACCCGCTGTCAGAGGTGGTGTCGTGCTGTCTACTTGTAACCGTACTGAGCTCTATCTTAGTATGGAAGATAAAGAAAATAGCCATGAACAGCTTATTCGCTGGTTATGTCAATATCACCAAATAGAGCCAAATGAACTGAAAAGCAGTGTTTATTGGCATCAAGATAATCAAGCTGTCAGTCATTTAATGCGAGTGGCAAGCGGTTTAGATTCTCTCGTATTAGGTGAACCTCAAATTTTAGGGCAAGTTAAAAAAGCCTTTGCTGATTCTCAAAATTATCACTCGCTCTCTTCAGAGCTGGAACGCCTGTTTCAGAAATCTTTTTCAGTTGCGAAAAGAGTGAGAACAGAGACTCAAATTGGTGCTAACGCAGTTTCTGTTGCTTTTGCAGCTTGTACATTAGCGCGTCAAATCTTTGAATCGTTATCTTCTTTGACTATTTTATTAGTGGGAGCCGGTGAGACAATAGAATTAGTGGCTCGCCATCTTCGTGAACATCAAGTCAAAAAAATCATTATTGCTAATCGAACAAAAGAACGTGCTCAGCGTTTAGCAAATGAAGTTGATGCTGAAGTCATTACATTATCAGATATTGATGAATGTCTTGCACAGGCTGATATTGTCATTAGTTCTACAGCAAGTCCATTACCGATTATTGGTAAGGGAATGGTTGAAAGAGCGCTTAAAAAGCGCCGTAATCAACCAATGTTGCTGGTGGATATCGCGGTTCCTCGTGATATTGAACAAGATGTCGAAAAGCTTAATAACGTTTATCTTTATAGCGTTGATGATTTAGAAGCGATTATTCAACATAACCGTGAACAACGCCAAGCTGCTGCGATTCAAGCAGAACACATTGTCCAGCAAGAAAGTGGGCAATTCATGGATTGGCTACGAGCACAAGGTGCTGTGGGTGCAATTCGAGAATATCGAGACAGCGCTGAAATGTTACGTGCAGAAATGACAGAAAAAGCCATCACATTGATACAAAACGGAGCGGATGCAGAAAAAGTCATCCAACAGCTCTCTCATCAATTGATGAATCGTCTTATTCACACACCAACAAAATCTCTTCAACAGGCTGCCAGTGATGGTGATATTGAACGCCTGAATCTATTACGTGAAAGTTTGGGTATTACCCATAATTAACTTTGTCTAACAGGATCTTAATCTACGAATGAAGCCTTCTATTGTCGCTAAGTTGGAAGCTCTACAAGAGCGTTATGAAGAAATTCAGGCACTTCTGTCAGAAGCTGATGTTATTGCCTCTCAGGAGCGTTTTCGTGCGCTTTCAAAAGAATACTCTCAATTAACTGACGTCACGGCTTGTTTTAGCCAATGGCGAAAAGTGCAAGACGATATCGAAGCAGCAGAAATGATGCTTGATGATCCTGAAATGAAAGAGATGGCACAAGAAGAGCTGAAAGAAGCACAAGCATTAAATGATGATTTAGAACAACAGTTACAAGTGCTGTTACTGCCTAAAGATCCTGATGATGAATTTAACTGTTTCCTTGAAATTCGTGCGGGAACAGGGGGAGATGAAGCGGCATTATTTGCTGGTGATTTATTCCGTATGTATAGCCGTTATGCAGAGTCACGTCGTTGGCGTATTGAAGTCATGAATGCTAACGAAGGTGAGCATGGTGGCTACAAAGAAGTTATTGCAAAAGTGGTTGGTGATGGCGCTTATGGTGTATTGAAATTCGAATCAGGTGGTCACCGTGTTCAACGTGTTCCTGAAACGGAATCTCAAGGTCGTATTCATACTTCTGCTTGTACGGTTGCTGTATTAGCTGAAGTACCAGAAGCTGAATTACCTGAAATCAACCCAAGCGACTTGCGTATTGATACATTCCGTTCTTCAGGGGCAGGTGGTCAGCACGTTAATACCACCGATTCTGCTATCCGTATTACGCATATTCCAACAGGAATTGTGGTGGAATGTCAGGATGAGCGTTCGCAGCACAAAAACAAAGCCAAAGCGATGTCTGTATTAGGTGCACGTATTCGTGCGGCTGAAATGCAAAAACGCCAAGAAGCGGAAGCTTCTGAACGTCGTAACTTGTTGGGTTCTGGTGACCGTTCTGACCGAATTAGAACATACAACTTCCCACAAGGTCGTGTAACTGATCACCGTATCAATCTCACGTTTTATCGCTTAGATGAAGTGATGGAAGGAAAGTTAGAACCATTAATTCAGCCTATCGTAACTGAGTACCAAGCGGATCAGCTTTCTGCACTTTCTGAGTCGAATTAATGAATTATGAACAATGGCTGCGTGAAGCAGCCTTGCAATTAATTGAAAGTGACAGCCCTAAACGTGATGCTGAAATTCTACTTGGGTACGTGACACAACGTACCCGCACTTATTTAATTGCCTTTAATGAAACGGTACTTTCGCCAGACGAATTAGCACAATTATCGCAATTGCTGACTCGGCGTATTAAAGGTGAACCTATTGCTTATTTAGTCGGTGAAAGAGAGTTTTGGTCACTGCCTTTAAAAGTCTCACCTGCAACATTAATTCCTCGTCCAGATACAGAATGCCTTGTTGAAAAAGCATTAGAAAAACTGCCTTCAGAGCCGACCCATATTCTTGATTTAGGTACAGGAACAGGCGCTATTGCGTTAGCAATGGCATCAGAACGTCCAGATTGCCATATTATTGGTGTGGATTTTCAAACTGAAGCTGTGGCATTAGCGCGAGAGAATGCGACCAACTTAGCATTAAACAACACAGAATTTATGGAAAGTTGCTGGTTTAGTTCACTCTCTGGGCATCAATTTGATATGATAATTAGTAATCCTCCTTACATAGATGAAAATGATGAGCATATTCATCAGGGGGATGTTCGTTTTGAACCTTTAACCGCATTAGTTGCTGGCAAAAATGGTTTTGCTGATATCGAGATTATCATTGAAACTGCTCGTCAGTTTTTAACTGATAATGG
Organism: Proteus sp. FZP2095; assembly: GCF_023701425.1. Classification (NCBI taxonomy): domain Bacteria; kingdom Pseudomonadati; phylum Pseudomonadota; class Gammaproteobacteria; order Enterobacterales; family Morganellaceae; genus Proteus; species Proteus sp. FZP2095. The sequence continues at coordinate 1,023,158 of NZ_JAMQBJ010000001.1, read as the reverse complement.
TTGGGTGTTACTGGAACATGGCTGGCAACAAGGCGAAGGCGTACGCAATATTTTTATTGATAAGGGTTACTGCTGTGTGGAAACTTTCCGTGATTATGGCGGTAATGAGCGAGTGACAGTAGGTCGTTGGAATTATGATAGAAACCATAGCTGATTACGAATTTAATAAAGCCCCTTTAGTTAAGGGCATGATCCTTATCTCTCAGGCTATTCGACCTGATTTTCCAACCACTTCTGTTGGTTATCAACTAGCGCAGTTAGTTGAACAGGCGGAAGCTGAAATTCCGCAACAAGGAAATACTAAAGAACAGATAGAAGCACTGCTAAAACTGTTTTATAAGCAGTGGCACTTTAGTGGAGCAAGTGGCAAATACTGTCTTTCTGATACGTTATGGTTAGATAAAGTATTAGCGACACATGTAGGCTCTCCTGTTTCACTGGGTTCGATTCTTATTTATATCGCACAAGCGTTAAATTTACCGTTAGTGCCGGTTATTTTTCCTACACAACTTATCATCAGAATAGATATTCCTAATGAACAACCGCTATTTTTAAATCCAATAAATGGTGAATATCTATCGCAACATACCTTAGAAGTTTGGTTGAAAGGGAATGTAGGCGGTGCCTCTGTATTATTAGAGGCAGATTTAGAAGAATCAGAATACAGTTCTATTATTCGTAAACTTTTGGATACATTAAAAGTTTCTTTAATGGAAGAAAAGAATATGGAGCAAGCATTAAAAGCGAGTGAAACGGTGTTAATGTTTGATCCTGAAGATCCCTACGAAATACGTGATCGTGGCCTTATTTTTGCTCAGTTAGAGTGCAACCATGTGGCGATTTCTGATTTAAACTATTTTATTGAGCAATGCCCTGAAGATCCTATTTCAGAGATGATCAAAATCCAAATTCATTCGATAGAACAAAATCCTATTGTTCTACATTAAAATTTAAGAAACGTACTTAATTAACACAGTACATTACAAACAGTATAGGGATAAATATGCAACATAAAGTGGTGAATATTGGTGATATCAAGGTAGCAAACGACCTGCCATTTGTGCTTTTTGGTGGCATGAATGTATTAGAATCGCGCGATTTAGCCATGCGTATTTGTGAGCATTACGTCACTGTAACTCAAAAACTGAATATTCCTTATGTATTCAAAGCTTCTTTTGATAAAGCAAACCGTTCTTCAATCCACTCTTACCGTGGTCCAGGCTTAGAAGAAGGAATGAAAATTTTCCAAGAGTTAAAAGAAACTTTTGGCGTTAAAATTATTACTGATGTTCATGAAGCAGCACAGGCTCAACCAGTATCAGAAGTGGTTGATGTTATTCAGTTACCTGCATTTTTAGCGCGTCAAACTGATCTTGTTGAAGCGATGGCAAAAACCGGTGCAGTGATCAACGTAAAAAAACCTCAGTTTGTAAGCCCTGGTCAAATGGGAAATATCGTCGATAAGTTTAAAGAAGGCGGTAACGACCAAGTTATTCTATGCGATCGCGGTAGTAACTTTGGTTATGATAACTTAGTTGTTGATATGTTAGGCTTCCATGTCATGATGCAGGCCTCTCAAGGTGCACCCGTTATTTTTGATGTAACCCACTCATTACAGTGTCGTGACCCATTTGGTGCAGCATCCGGTGGACGCCGTGCGCAAGTTACAGAATTAGCACGAGCAGGGATGGCTGTTGGTCTTGCTGGATTATTCCTTGAAGCTCACCCAGATCCAGATAATGCGCGTTGTGATGGTCCATCAGCGTTACCACTAGCAAAATTAGAGCCTTTCTTAGCGCAAATTAAAGCCATTGATGACTTAGTCAAAAGTTTCCCAGAGTTAGATACTAGCAAATAAAAGTGTTATGCAACTGCATACGGTTGTGAATATGTTCGGCGCTGATCTTCAGCGCCGTTATCACGAAAAAATTCATAAAATCACCCTTCATGGCGGTTTCAGCTGCCCTAATCGAGATGGTACATTGGGGCGGGGAGGCTGTACTTTCTGTAATGTTTCCTCTTTTGCTGATGAGCAAACACAATATCATTCGATAGAAGAACAAATTGCATTACAAGCCCAAAATATTAACCGTGCACATCGTTATCTTGCCTATTTTCAAGCCTATACCAGCACTTATGCCGAAGTAGAATATCTACGTACGTTATATGAAACCGCATTATTACAAGCGGATATAGTTGGATTAAGTGTCGGAACTCGGCCAGATTGTGTCCCTGTTAGCGTATTGGATTTATTGCAAGGTTATCGCGATAAAGGCTATGAAGTATGGTTAGAACTTGGTTTACAAACGGCTCATGATAAAACATTGAAGCACATTAATCGTGGGCATGATTTTCAATGTTATCAAGCGACCACTCGCGAAGCTCGTCGGCGTGGTTTAAAAGTGTGTACGCACCTAATTGTCGGGCTGCCACGAGAAGATCATTTGCTTAATATGCAAACATTAGAGCGTGTGGTAGAGACAGGTACTGATGGGCTTAAATTGCACCCATTGCATATTGTTGAAGGTAGCACGATAGCTAAAGCATGGAAAGCAGGGCGAATTAATGCATTGACGCAAGAGCAGTATGTTTATACTGCGGGTGAGATGATCCGCCATACTCCTCCTGAAATTATTTATCACCGAGTGTGTGCTAGCGCTAGAAAACCCACCTTATTAGCTCCTGATTGGTGTGAAAATCACTGGTTGGGAATGAATGCACTTTATCAAAATTTATTAAAAAAGGGAGTGCAAGGAAGCGGGATTGATAATGCGTTTATTCCTAATTAAGTGAATTATTTTTTATATTAAGAATAAGCGTTGAAATTAATAATTTCTTAAATTAAATATTATAATTTTTCATAATTAAAAACGCCTTTAATCTTTATTTAATATTGATTAAAGGCGTTAATTTTTTATCTGAAAATATAAACCACTACTGAATTAATTCCAAATCATCCAGTGCTTTTTGTAATGAAGGATAAAAATTCAGAGTACCTTCAATTGGTGTGACTCTTGCTCTTGCCAACGTTTTTAAAGGCTGGAAAGGAATATCACAAACAATCACATGGGTATCATTTTTAACATCGGTGACAAAATGCTGGAATGCATGTAATCCACCTGCATCTAACACAGGAACTGCATCCCATTGCATAATAACGGTTTTATAACCTTTACTACGATCACGCAACTCATTAAAGATACGCTCAGCGGCGGCAAAGAATAATGGGCCATTAACACGTACCACTAATAATTGTTTATCATCATCAGTATAAGGAGATTCAGTTATTTTGGTCATATTGGCAATACGACGCATAAATAACAGTGAAGCCAACACAATACCGATAGTAATAGCAATAACCATATCAAAGAGAACGGTGAGCGATAAACATAAGACTAAGACAATAATATCGTCTTTAGGAGCGTGTCGAATAAGATCAATAACTTTACGCGCTTCACTCATATTCCATGCAACAATTAACAGTAATGCGGACATTGCGGCTAAAGGTAAATAAGAAAGAAAAGGAGCTAATACAAGTAAAGTTAGCAACACCAATAATGAGTGAACAATAGCAGAAACAGGTGATGTTGCACCTGCACGTACGTTAGCAGCAGAACGTGCAATTGCCGCTGTTGCTGTAATACCACCGAAGAAAGGCGCAACAATATTACCAACACCTTGCCCGACTAACTCACCATTAGAGTGATGTTTTTTGCCTGTCATACCATCAAGCACAACTGCACATAATAACGATTCGATAGCACCTAACATTGCCATTGAAAAGGCTGCAGGTAATAAAGCAGAAACAGTACTCCAATTTAATTCAAGTGATGTACCTGAACTTGGTAAATTCCAAGGTAAAACAAACTGAGGCAAAATAGGTGGAATACCTTGCCCTGTTGTTCCATCAGGAAGCATATAACTAAATTGCGAGCCAATTGTTGCAACCTCATGGCCGAACATATTCACAATTCCCATTACTGCTGTACCTGCGATTAAAGCGGGTAAGTGCCCGGGTAAGCGTAAATTCAGCTTAGGCCAATAAATTAAAACAAACAGTGTTGTCAGACCAATAAGTGTATCACCAAGATGAATAGTCGGTAATGCAGAGCCTAGAGCAATCACTTTATCGATATAGGTTTCTGGCACATGCGCTAATTCAAGACCAAAAAAGTCTTTTACTTGCATTGTGGCAATAGTGATAGCAATCCCCGAAGTAAATCCAAGTGTTACAGAAACAGGAATATACTCAATAAGCTTACCAAAGCGAGCTAATCCCATAACCACTAAGATAACGCCAGACATGAGCGTAGCAATCAATAGGCCACTCAAACCAAACTGTTGTGATACAGGATAAAGGATCACAACAAAAGCGGCAGTAGGCCCTGATACGCTGTATCGAGAGCCACCAGAAACAGCAATGACTATACCGGCAATAGCAGCGGTATAAAGACCGTATTGCGGAGGAACACCGCTACCAATTGCCAAAGCCATGGCTAAAGGTATCGCGATAATTCCGACGGTGATCCCTGCAATAATATCTTTTAATAAACGCGCAAAAGAGTAAGGCTCTTTTACACATGCATCAATAAATGCACTAAAGGGGCGAACCCGGTTAACTTTATGAGTTTTCATTTAGGATTAAACCAAAATAAGAAGTCAGATGCCGAATAACGGCGATAAGGAAAAGAGAGGATATCGCTTTTATTCGCTGATAATAATGTGATATATCAAATTATTAATGCATATCTTAAAGCTTAGTAAAAATAAAATCAATTAAACTAATAAGTTAACCTAAATAGATAACGCAATGTATCTTATTGTATTTATTCTGTTGCTTGCTTGAAAATAAAGTTTAAATTTATTTTAAAATTATAAAAAGCGTTTTATTTTAGAATAAATGTCGTTCAGAGATAGGGTAATAAAAATCTTTTTACGTTATAAAAATCGGATAGAGTTAAATAACAACTACATAAGTTGTTTTAACTCATTAAAATTAATAATCAAAGCTTATTAAGCGATGAGAAATTATTAAATAAAACGATTAAGCAAAAAATAAAATAAAAATGTGTTGTATAATAATATCATCAAAAAATGAAGAATTGATGGATATAAACAAATCAGTGAAGAGAAAACGAGACTAAGAAGGTGGAAACTTCGGACAAAAAAATAGAGCCTAGTTAAAAAACTAGGCTCTATCTTAGAATATGGCGGTGAGAGAGGGATTCGAACCCTCGATACGTTGCCGTATACACACTTTCCAGGCGTGCTCCTTCAGCCTCTCGGACATCTCACCATATTTTTGTTGGACATATACTTAATATCTCTCAACGGGGCGCTACTATAGGGAAAAGGTTTATAAGCGTCAACAGCTAAATGCATTTTTCCTTTAACTTTTGTATCAAGTAGTCAAATAAAAAACAATATGTGCAAATGCTAGACAAATTATGTAGCAAACCAGTAGATAATAGGTTGGTGTATAAAAAAAGAATTGAGATTTTCGTTAGCTAGTTAACATTCTCAACATTTTTATTAACAACTTATTCAAAGAGACTTGAAATCGGAACATAACCCTCGCACCCTATGATAAAAATGCTGGAGGAAGGCAAAATGAATATTATTTATTATCATCCTTTTTTTGATGCAGAAACATGGATCAATGGTATGAAGGCGCGTTTACCGAATGCCAATATACGCATTTGGGAACCAGGCGATCATCAACCTGCAGATTACGCTATGGTTTGGCTTCCTCCCTATGAAATGTTAGCCAGTCGCAATCATCTTAAAGGTATTTTTGCCTTAGGTGCCGGGGTCGATGCTATTTTAAAACAAGAACAACAAAAGCCGGGTACATTACCAACAGGTGTTCCTGTTATGCGTTTAGAAGACACCGGAATGGGGCTTCAAATGCAAGAATATGCGATTGCTAAAGTGATGTATTACTTTCGTCGAATGGATGATTATAAACGCCAACAATCACAACGATTATGGAAACAACTTCCTGCGCATTCTTATGATGATTTTGTTATTGGTGTTTTAGGGGCTGGTGCTTTAGGTGGGAGTGTTGCGACTAAACTTGCTGAACTTGGTTTTAAAGTGCGTTGCTGGAGTCGCAGTGAAAAACAAATTAAAAATGTTGAAAGCTTTTATGGTAAAGAACAACTCAATGATTTTCTCAAAGAGTGTAATTTGTTAATTAACTTATTACCTTATACGCCAGAAACACATGGTATTTTGAATTTTTCACTCTTTGAGCAACTTAAACCTTCTTCTTATTTGATTAATTTAGCACGAGGTGCGCATTTAGTTGATCAAGATTTATTAGAAGCGATCGATCAAGGGCATATTGCTGATGCCACTTTGGATGTTTTTGCTCAAGAGCCTTTAGCGGGGATGCACCCATTTTGGACACATCCTCGAGTTTCTATTACGCCACATATTGCAGCTTTCACCATTCCTAATATTGCAATGGATACGATTGTTGAAAATATCCAACGCATTGAAAAGGGAGAAGCCCCTTTTGGTGTCGTTGATATGAAAAGTGGTTATTAATTTTATTCCATTTATATTTTAATTTTAGGAAAAAGGCGATAAATTTTAGTTTATTGCCTTTTTTTTATTCCTGACTTTCAAAAAACAACATTTTTTCTGTTTTTTGCATAATGTAATAAATATTTGTCCATAAATAGATATCTCTTGCAGTTTATCTTATTGATTATTACCTCAAACTTTAATTGTTGAGGTGAAAAATGACTAATAAAATAATTGTTGCTAGCCTGGTTCCTTCAGGTGTCTATGGTGATGAAAAAGAAAATAAAAACTCTAAAGTAAATTCTTTAAATAACGGTAATAATGAGTTTAGAAAAAATAATGGAATAAAGTTTTTTAACTCAATGAATAAAAATAATTATATTTATCTTGGCTCAACAAATAATACTGTTTTTAATAATATGGGGGTTACATTAGAAGAGGATGGTTCATTATTGTTAATTAGAGGAGAGCCGAAAGATTTATTTACGGGCATGATTCAAAAGTATTTTAATAAGGGGTTTAAGTATGACGGTTTTCATATAAAAGAAAAAGATAGTAAGTTAATAAAATTCAAAGGAATTTATGTCGATTCAAATGGAGATTTAATTGGAATTAAACGAACTGATGATAATGTTAATGGAAATGAAAAAGGGGATAATGAATTATATAAAATAAAGTTTGATAAAATTGAATATAACTATAATTTTAATAAGAATATATTAGGTGATGATTCAGAGTGTATTCATATTGAATATAAGGAATACATACCAAAGTATACTGAAGAACATGACTTATCTGTTGTGAATAATATGGTATGGAAACAAGGGGAAAATATATTAAAATTTAATAGGAAAAATTTGGACTTTACAGTGAGGTTAGAAAATGGCGAAATACTTGTTTCTAATTTACCAGCAATTCTAGCGGAAGATGAAGTGGATGCAAGGAGTAAAGAATATAAACTTAATATAGAACTAAATAATAATGAAAAAATAGAATCAATTAAACCTATAAGAAATAAAATTCAAGTAAATATAAGTGAAGGAGAGAAAACAAGAATGCATTATGTAGATACTTCCTTAATATCTTCAGTTGAGGATTATCTATATAAAAATAGAAAAGTAGGAAATAAGCCACCATTATCATTCTATTCATTAGTAGGAGAAAATAATTATAATAAATATCATTCAGGACAACCATTTTCTTCTCAAAGCCCTAGTTATTTTAGTAGCCGTCATATTCCATTTTTTTCATCTGCAATTGATAATATGAGAATACGGATAGATAAAGCTAAACAGCAACGAGCACTAAAAGAATATAAAACAATGGTATCAGATATTGCTAAAAGTGTTGACCCGGGGTTTAGGAGTTTTCTTTCTAATATAAAAGAACTCACAAATACGTCAACATCACCATGTAGTAATAAATATAAAGCCTTACATAATGCTAAAGTAAATAAAGAAAGATATTTTAAATCATTAAACAAACATCTTGAAGGCATTAATAATAGAAAAACTCAAGGAGAAACTTTTTATTCTATAATTAAAGATCTAAAAGAAAAAAACAGTATTACTATTACACATGCTAATGATGCTCGTGCTTTCTTTGGTATAAATGCGTTTAGTTTTGCTCCTAAAATTAAAGCTAATGCCTTTTTGTTAGCAAGTTATTCAAAAACACATTCAATAATACTTTCAAAAAATGAAAATAACCGGGTTAAATTTTCATTTATTAATAAAAAAGAAGCAAATTTATCTACTGGATTATCTGCGGGTATTGGTGGTTATGATAAAAGATGGCAAAAAAATAGTACAGATTATGGTGTTACTACGCCATTAATGGCAAGTGCGTATCTTAGCTTGAATTATGAAAGGAAATCTAATTTTTCATTCGAAATTGGATTGGATGATGTTGTAGATTTTATTGATAAAGATCTTAATTTTAATTTAAGTACACTGGAAAATAATACGACATTGAATGATAATAAAAATATATCGTTTGGATTACTTGCTGATGCTAGAAGTGAATTTAGTTTTGATGTGAATCTAGAACTCAATAATGGTACGGAAGTCACCATACCAAGAAATGCAGTAGGAATAAATATGATCGCATCATTGTTAAAATTAAATATTAATATTAATAAGTTTCTTGATTATGGACAAATAAAAGTAGATGAAGTAGATACATTAATTGAATTAAAGTCACTTGAGATATTTCTTGATATTTATAGAGATTTGAGGTTTTTGCCATCAAGAACACGCTCTACTCATGAGGTAACGTGGTTTCCACTTGCTACAATGAAAAACTTTGAATTTATGATCCAAAAGAAAATTAATAATTTATTGAATGTAAATGTTTTTGATAGTAAAAAGATAAAAAATAAAGAAGAATTTGAAGAAGATAAAAAAGATTTAAAAGGAATATATAAACGTATCTTAAAAATAGATAAATTATTTGATGAGCATCCTATTACTATTGATGTCAATAAAAATATAAATAAACTTGATAGCATTTATCTAAAAATGTTATCCAATAAAAAAAGGGTGGATAAAATAATTAAAGATCCTTTTGTTGAGAATAGTGAACCTGATTATTTAAATAGTTTAAATAATAAAGAGCGTAAATTACAACAATTTTTATTGAATTTAAAACAAAAAAAAGAAATCTTATCTTCACAAGAGAAAAAGAACATGAATGAAAGCTTTAAAGCTTATTCTGTTTTTAAGTATAAACTAAATAAAAGAAGTGAAGAGATTTATAAAAATACTAGAGGTAAATTTGATGATATGATGAATAATATAAAAAAGAATAAAGATTTTTCATTAAAAAATATTAAAAATGAGTTAGATAACTTATTTAATGATTGTGATAAAGAACTAAATAGAATGGAATATAAATTAGATAGTATAGATATAATGTCTGTTAGTGAAATCTTGGATAAAGTTAAATCAATACCATTAGTTTTATTAAAGTTAGAACATAAAGAAGGAATTATTCATCATCAAATAAAAGGTGAAATAAAAATAAATTATGATACTGATGATAAGACATTGGATAACATATCAACAGTCTATTATTTTTAGTTAAATATTCATTTGTCTTATATGTTTAATTAATAATAGTGATTCTACCTTATAGTGCTATGTTTTTAAAAAGTTTTTTGTGAATCACAATAGTACAATATGTTATAAGTACTGTAAATCTATGATTTAATAGAACTTACCTCTGATAAAATGATGTTATCGAGAGGATAAGCGTATTAAATTGTGATTTTGCTTGGCTTAGTGATATAAAGTTATTTCCCATGTTAATAAGACAATATACTTAATGAATATAGCAGAACTTCTTGAGCAAATAGCAGAGAAAGGATGGTGTGTATGGAATGATTTCCTCACACCAGAAGCTGTTCGACAACTACGCACTTGTTTTGGTGGCAATGCACAACAAGCTCGTATTGGTCGTCATGAAAATCGTCAAGCAGAAACAACAATACGTAGCGATAAAATAAGTTGGCTAGAGCCAGAAATGGGTGAACCAGTACAACATTATTTAATGCAAATGGAGTCTATTCAACGTGCTGTTAATCGAGAATTTTATTTAGGACTTTTTGAATACGAAGCACATTTTGCGTGTTATGAGAAAGGCGCATTTTATAAAAAACATCTTGATGCTTTTAAAGAAAATGTGACTCGACGTTTAACCACTGTGTTATATCTTAATGAGGATTGGACAACCGAAGATGGTGGCGAATTAGTTATTTATGATTTAAAGGATAACGAACTTGCGACAATCACACCAAAAGGAGGGCGTTTAGTTGTTTTCCTTTCGGAACAATTCCCTCATGAAGTACTCCCTACTAATAAAGAGCGAGTGAGTATTGCAGGATGGTTTCGTGTGAATGGTGTAAGAGATAATTTTCTCGATATAGCCAGTTAAAAAATGCAATAAAATGCTGTTGTCATAAAGTCGTTTTTAATACTTTATTATAAAACTGCTTTAGAAGATAAGTAGCATGGGATTAGGCGCGTTTCTTATATTAAGTAAAAGACTTAATAATAAGAGCGCGCTTTTTCTGTTTTAAGCGATTAAAGATAGTAATATTAACAATAGAAGAGAAATGACGAAAAAAGTTGATTTTCTTGCCGTTAAAAGCACAATAACGCGAAACTTTTTAGGATGAAAATATAATGAATGAATTTTCAATAGTTTGCCGACTTTTAGGCACATTATTTCAGCGTGCCCCTAAGGATCCTATTTTATCGCCAATTATTACAATGATTGGTGAAGGAAAACTTAGTCAGTTATGGCCATTAGAGCAAGATGAGCTCTTTAATACATTAAAAAGCAGTGTCAAAGATTTGGCTGTTGTTGAAGCAGATTATCAATCCCTTTTTGGTAGCGAAGCGCCAGCTGTGTCTGTTTATGCCCATGATTATGAAAAGATCAAAGAAGACGATATTCGTCAATTTTTAGTCACAAGAGGTATGCCTGTTACTGACAATGCAACAGACAGCTTTGGTGCTTTATTACTTGCTGCTTCATGGCTTGAAGATAATTCAGTGGAAGATGAAGTATTAGCTCAAATACAATTATTTGATGAATATCTGCTACCTTGGGCTGGCGTATTTTTAGGTAAGGTAGAAGCTCATGCAACAAGTGGCTTTTATCGTACACTAGCAGGTATTGCCCGTGGTGCGTTATCAGCATTACGTGAAGAACTCTCTGATGATGAAGAGAGTGATGAGACAGAAAATATGCAAGCAGAGTAATATAACTATTTCTTTGCAAAAGTATTTTATTATTCATAAAAAAGGCAAACCATTAGGTTTGCCTTTCTCATTAATGACGATAAATATTTTTAATCAACTCGCGTAACTATTAGAGTTGGATCACGAATTTACCCGGTTTAACTTCAATTCCTTTAGCTAACTTAAACGCGGCAGCCTCAGCACTATTTTTTTCTGGATTAAGAACATAAACAGGATGAGTATCAAAGTAAGTTGCGATAGTTGTATCTAAATAAGGCTTTAGTGCCACAACTACAGCATCCATTTTTTCTGGAGAGACTTTGTAGTTATCAATAGTCATCGATTTTATGTATATCGCTCCTTTATCAGCTTGATAAAAAGGCTGGCCTGATAATGTTAGCTCAACTTTAGCGCTTGTTTTACCTAAGAATGAGTTAATTTTTAGATCAGTTGTACCAGAAAGGCGAATTTTACCCGGCTCAGTACGACCAATTTGAATAGAAAGATTACTTAATTTAATATCAGCAGATACAACCTCATCTTCACCAATATGTTTCTGAAGATTTATCTTTTGACTGATATAGTCATTGATGAGATTTTCACTCACATCAAATTGCTTGAGCTGTTCACACCCTGTGATTAAGCTTGTTAAAACTAATATACTGGTTAGAAAAATTGCTTTCATAAACGCTCCTTGATCATTGATAACTAAGAGTTTACCTGATCTCTAGGGAGTAAGCATGGCTGTTTCTATTTTTTTACGATTAAATTGGCGATGTAACGCATAAAGTGTTATTAAACCTACAGTTCCTAGTAAGAACCAAGGTAGTTCAGGCATATCAAGTTGATTACCTAAATCATACATCCATCCGCCACCTGTATATCCAATAGCGCCACCAAATGCCAAACCTAAGCGACTAAAACCCATATAACTACCACGAGCGCGAGGATCTGCAAGTGATGCACTTAAGGTTTCGCGTGCAGGCTCTGCTGTAATGGTACCAAGATAAAATAGACCAATAATCAGGAATATACTTTGTAATGAATGGATCATACCAACAGGGAACATGCTGATGCTCATTAAAAATAAGCCAGCCATTAAACGCTGTTCTAATTTGAAACGTTTTTCACTCCAGCGAGCAATAGGATAAAGCAATGTTAAAGAAAGTAGAGCTTCAATGGCATACATCCATTTTACTGCGGTTGGTGTACCAGCAATATCATTGACGATAATAGGAAACATCAACATAACTTGAACAGATAATACAAAATAACCAGTTAGTGTTAAGACATAACTGACAAAGCGCTTATCAAGGCAAACTCGTTTTAACCCTTCTTTTATTGGAGTTCGAGTCGTCGATATACGGTAAGCAGGTAATAACCAAGCATTGAATAAGGCGGCGATAACAAAAACACCAGCGCCAACCCAGCAGACTAAATGAAAATCATACTGTAATAACCAGCTACCAATGAGTGCGCCAATAACGGCACCAGCGCTATCTTGCATTAACAATAAAGAGTAAAAACGGCCACGTTCATAAGGGCGGGTTAATTTTATAACTAGTGCTGTGCGAGGCGGATCAAATAAAGTTCCGCCTAATGCAGATAAAATGCAAGATAACCAAAGTATCCAAGGTTGATCCGCCATTGCCATTAAAGCAAAACCTAAAGCTCGTAATAACATGCCTGTTATTATCATTGGTTTTGCACCAAAACGGTCTGCAATAGCGCCACCAAAAATGCCAAGGCCTTGTTGTACTAATTGTCTAAGCCCTAACGCAAAGCCGACAATAACACCTGCCCAACCTAATTGTTCGACGAAACGAATAGAAATAAGCGGAAAAACGACGAAAAAACCTAAGACAACTAACATATTGTCAACTAGGAGGAAGTATTTACCCAAAGTACGGGCTTGTGTTACCAGCGCCATTACTCACCATCAATAAGCAAATAATTTAAATAAGATAAGGGGGGAATGAAATAATTTATTTCTTCGACTATTCTGTCTCTAAATGTGCATAATTCCTAGTAAATTAAAGATGATATTTTTTTATTAAGGTTAGTGGCAGAATAAGAAGAGTTGCTTCAGAATTAGACTTATTTATATCAAAGGATAATGAAATCGTAATGTTTGGTTATCGTGGCGGAATTCCTAAAATTCGTTTTGAAACACAAAGAATGGTCATTCGTTTAGCATACGAACGAGATGCTGAAAGATTGGCTGATTATTATACATTAAATCGTCGTTTTTTAATTCCGTGGGAGCCCGTAAGAGATAAAACTCATTATATACCCTCTGGTTGGGAACACCGTTTACAATATATGAATGAATTACACCGACAAGAAAGTGCTTTTCATTTTCTGTTATTAACACAAAAAGAAGATGAAATTATTGGTGTCGCTAATTACAGCAATGTTATGCGTGGTGCTTTCAATGCCTGCTTTTTGGGCTATTCCGTCGGTGAAAAATGGCAAGGCCAAGGCTATATGTCTGAAGCTTTAACGGAAACACTTCGTTATATGCAACGACAGCAGGGAATGCATCGTATTATGGCTAATTATATGCCCCATAATTTACGTAGTGGGAACTTATTAGCTAAACATGGTTTTGAACGTGAAGGGTATGCCAAAAACTACCTGCAAATTAATCAAGAGTGGCGAGATCACGTACTGACTGCATTAACAACGCGAACTTATTTTAAACGTTAATATTGGTCATATGGAAGAAAAGCACTGTTTATAATTATATTAAAAACGTTGTTATGTCAGTGCTTTTAGCCTCTTTTTAATGATAATCTTAATATCTAATAAACCATCTAATCCGTTTTTTTCAACATATAGTACCAATGTTGAATATGGAAAATAGACTGTGTTAAGCGTGATGATTCTTCTTTTTCAATATAGAATCCATTCTTTTGATACAAATAAAGCGCACCTTCATGATGAGTATCGACATAAAGTGACAAATACGCTTTTTTCAGAACATCTTTACTATATTGGGTTATCCACTCAAGTATAGCGTAGGCAATGCCTTGTCCTTGATATGATGATAATACGGCAATATGTGCCAAGTAAGCTTCATTTTTATTTGGCGTATAATCAAATAAAGAAAAGAAAATCTTTTGCTTAATATAATGAATAATACCAAAACGCCAATAATTTAATGATAGTGTTTTAATAAATGGATTTGCAATAAAGTCGTTTTCTTTTATTACTAAACAAAATGTTGCGATAATTTTTCCATTATCAGTGACAACAAATTGTTGGCTATTTTTTTTACAGGCTAATGAATTCCAAATAGCTTCTAATTGCTGACGTTGATTAAGATTAGTGCTATCAATATTAAAAGCATTTAATTTAAAACGAAATGCTTGTGCAAATAATCGAATAATTTCAGGAATATCTGAAGGTTCTGCAACACGAAGCTGATAGTGTTCATTAAGTAATTGCATGATATCGTTACTCTGCAATAATAGGGTTAACTTTTTAGACTGTTTGGTCTAGTTATTTGTAGACTAATCAGTCTAATTTATTTTGTCCAGAGATTTTTAATGCTATGAACAAGACTGTTACTGAAAAACAAAAAGCGAAAATGAAGCATATCATTGATGCTGCAATACGTTGCTTTGCTGTAAAAGGTTTTCACTCCACATCAACAGCAGAAATCTGTCATGAAGCGGGTATGAGCCCGGGAAATGTATTTCATTACTTTCCAAATAAAAATTCGATTATTGAAGCGATAGCGTTAGAAGATGCACTGCTATTTGATGATATTTTTTGTCGCTATGAAGCCGAAGAAGAGTGCATTCAAGCAATTATCGATTTAATGAAGGAAATTATAGAGCTCTATAATCATCCAGAATATGCACGTATTAGCATTGAAATTTTTGCTGAAGCTTCACGTAATGCGAGCATTCACGAGATTTTTATTGAAAATGAAAGAAACAACAAACAGCGTTTGATTGCAATGCTGAAAAACGGTATTAAAAAAGGGCAGATAGACTCAACACTTGAGCCGGAAAAAATTGCAACATGGCTGTTAGTTATCGCAGATGGTTCAATGGGAAGAAATATTATTGATCCTGAATTTAATGAAAGAGAGAACCAAACTATGCTGGAAGTGATGTTGAGAAAAATGCTCACAAAGCCATAAATTGCTATTTTTTAATCGCTTTGGTTAGTCGTAGATAAACAGAGTCACAGTATATTCTTAGCTAATTGAAGATTGATTTTTCGATGTGAGAGACGGAGTATAGTCCCTTTCTTTTTATTCCATTCAACACAAATTAGAATGACTTTATGAATTTACTTAAATCACTTGCTGCAGTGAGTTCTATGACCTTATTTTCACGGGTACTAGGATTTATTCGTGATGCAATTATTGCGCGTATTTTTGGCGCAGGTATGGCAACCGATGCCTTTTTTGTTGCTTTTAAATTGCCAAACTTATTACGTCGTATTTTTGCAGAAGGGGCATTTTCTCAAGCATTTGTTCCTATTTTGGCAGAATATAAAAATCAGCAAGGTGAGGAAGCAACGCGTACTTTTATTGCTTATGTTTCGGGTATGCTGACACTTATTTTAGCCGTGGTCACAGTGATTGGTATTATTGCTGCGCCTTGGGTGATTTATGTTACAGCACCGGGTTTTAGTAGTTCACCTGATAAATTTCAATTAACGACTGACCTATTACGGATCACTTTTCCTTATATTTTTCTTATTTCATTAGCTTCATTGACGGGCTCTATTTTAAATACTTGGAATCGGTTTTCAGTACCAGCTTTTGCACCGACGCTCCTCAATGTCAGCATGATCTTTTTTGCTTTAGTGGTTGCCCCTTATTGTAATCCTCCTATTATGGCCTTAGCGTGGGCTGTTGTTGCGGGAGGAATATTACAACTTGGGTATCAATTACCACATTTGAAAAAAATCGGTATGCTTGTTTTACCGCGCATCTCATTTAGAAATAGCGGTGTTTGGCGTGTCATGAAATTAATGGGGCCTGCTATTTTAGGGGTTTCTGTTAGTCAGATATCGTTAATTATCAATACGATATTTGCTTCTTTTTTAGTTTCTGGCTCAGTTTCTTGGATGTATTACGCAGACCGCTTGATGGAGTTACCGACAGGGGTATTAGGGGTTGCATTAGGTACAATCTTACTTCCTTCATTATCTAAGAGCTTTGCCAGTGGTAATACTGAAGAATATAGAAAACTGATGGATTGGGGATTAAGACTGTGCTTTTTATTGGCACTGCCTTGTACTATTGGTTTAGCGGTACTATCAGGGCCCTTAACTGCATCTTTATTCCAGTATGGTAATTTTAATGCTCATGATGCATTAATGACACAACAAGCGCTAATTGCTTACTGTGTTGGACTAATGGGGCTGATTATCATAAAAATCTTAGCACCGGGTTTTTATTCTCGTCAGGATATTAAAACACCCGTAAAAATTGCGATTGCCACATTGATCCTCACACAATTAATGAACCTTGCGTTTATTGGTAGTTTAAAACATGTGGGTCTTGCGCTCTCAATTGGTATTGCAGCTTGTTTCAATGCCTCTATGTTGTTTTGGCAAATCCGTAAGAAAGATATCTATCAGCCTTTAGCCGGTTGGCCTGTGTTTTTATTAAAACTTGTTATTGCGCTTGCTGTAATGGGGGCTGTGCTAGTTGGAATGTTGTGGGTCATGCCAAGTTGGGATATTGGCAGTATGCTAATGCGTATCTTACGTTTGCTATTAGTTGTAGTCGTCGGAGCAGGAAGCTATTTTGTTGCGCTGTATGCATTAGGGTTTAGGCCTCGTCATTTCTCACTACGTGCTTTATAACTGATAACACAAACTCCTCGCTTTTTGTATAAAAGTGAGGAGTTGGAAAATTAACAATGTTTTTATCAAGAGAACTCTCCCCGTCTAGAACCTTTCTCTATTTTTAGACTATTTATAATGCAACATAGATCACACTTCTAGCATTTAGTTACACGATTTCGGCGCCCCTTAGAAAGAAAAAAAAGTAAAAAAGAAGCAAAAATCATTTTTCTTGCTCTTTTTTTTATTAAATTTTTTTTTCAATTTTTAAATGATTTATACAGTATTTAGGCGTTGGAACACACTTTTTAATGTTTATTGATAAGTTTATCTAAACATTAATCATATCGAATATCTTTAGACAATTTGTTTACTAGTAATGAGATTCTACATAAAGTAAAAAAATAGACACTATATTCTAAGCACTTACGGTTTGACGAATTATCTTTTTTTAGATAAACTCTCTTGTGTTGTATAGGTTTAAAAATTGACACATCTGTTAAATATTTCTTACTTAATGATGAGATATTGCAAATATTTCAAAATATTGCAGTATATTTTAAAACATTTGATTTTTTTGATTTAAGACATATTATTATTTCTTTATTCAGGTAGATTAACCGTGACTGTAAAGTTATTTGCTTGTTATCGTTCAGTACTACTGAAAGTGATCATATCTATTTTGTCTGCGCTTCAAATAGGTAACACGATTGCTGGGGATAAGCAGTAAACAATAAGTCGTGTGAATAATGAAATTAATGCTAAATCTATTATTAATAGATAATTAGATTACTGAGAATTCAGTATGGTACACTAATTATTGCTTTCATTTGTCCGCCGTTGTTTTCTGTTTTTCCCTCTCTTTTCTATTCCTTCTCAATGTTTCCTGTTTTTTTCATTAATAGCTCAATAACTCAAATATTTTTCCATTTATTCGTTATACTCAAGTCAGTTACAAGGCATGTTTAGTTTCTAGTTTAATGACTACTAAATAATCGACTAACGATTGTTAGTAAAAATAAAAATAAAAGAGTGTCAAGGAGTTACTATGAAAAAAGCACTTATCCTTTCTGTATCTTTAGCTACATTGTTTCTTGCAGGTTGTACTGCTGATGGAAAAATTAAAACTTCAAGACTAACTCCAGTGAATTGTGTGGGCGTTTTTGATAAAACAAATGAGAAAGTTAGCTTTACAGCTAAAGATGTTGACCAGCGCTTATACAGCCCCGATAAGCCTATTGATAGTGTTGATGGTTGGATTGACAGCAAAGATATTTCAGGATTATTGTGCCAGGATGTTATTACGGCTAACGAAGATTAATTATTCCGCCGTATTGGAAGTTTGATTGAGCAAATTTTTTGTAAGTTATATTGGCTAAATAATTTAGAACTGACAAATAAAAAACCGATGGTGAATTGCCATCGGTTTTTTTATCGCTATTATTTGAAAACAGAGATAAATTACATTCTATCTACGGTTTCAATGCCTAAAGTGTCTAAACCTTGTTTTAAGGTTCTCGCGGTTAAACGAGCCAGTTTTAAACGGCTTTGGCGAGTGTTTTCATCTTCAGCAGATAAGATAGGGCAGTTTTCATAAAAGCCAGAGAAGGCTTGTGCCAGATCATACAGATAAGCACACATAACGTGAGGCGTTCCTTCACGGGAAACTTGCATAATGGTTTCATCAAACTGGACTAAACGTAATGCAAGCTGTTTCTCATGAGATTGTGTTAGCGCGATAGGTTGCGTTAACGCATTTTCATCAATTTCTGCACGTTTGAAGATTGAAGCAACACGAGTATAAGCATATTGCATATAAGGTGCTGTGTTACCTTCAAAACTTAACATCAGATCCCAATCAAATATGTAATCTGTTGTACGGTTTTTTGACAAGTCAGCGTATTTAACAGCGCCGATACCTACAACGCGAGCAACATTATTTAATTCGTCTTGAGCCATATCTGGATTTTTTTCAGCAATTAATGTACGTGCTCTTTCTTGAGCTTCATCAAGTAAATCGGTTAAACGAATAGTGCCACCAGAACGAGTTTTAAACGGACGACCATCTTTACCTAACATCATCCCGAACATATGGTGTTCAAGTGACATTGAATCAGGGATGTAGCCTGCTTTACGAACAATCGTCCAAGCTTGCATTAAGTGCTGGTGCTGACGAGAGTCAATATAATAAAGTACACGATCAGCGTGTAATGTTTCGTGACGGTATTTTGCACAAGCGATATCAGTTGTTGTATATAGGTAGCCACCGTCTTTTTTCTGAACGATAACACCCATAGGTTCGCCTTCCTTGTTTTTATATTCATCAAGGAAAACAACCGTTGCACCTTCACTTTCTACTGCAAGCCCTTTGGCTTTTAAGTCGGCAACAATACCCGGCAACATTGGGTTATAAAGACTTTCACCCATAATGTCATCTTCGGTTAATGTGACGTTAAGGCGTTGATAAGTCACCTGGTTTTGTTGCATGGTGATATCAACTAATTTGCGCCACATTGTACGGCAGTATTCATCACCACTTTGTAATTTCACAACATAATTACGAGCACGCTCTGCGAATACTTCATCTTCATCATAATGTTTTTTCGCTTCACGATAGAATTCTTCGAGATCAGATAATGCCATATCGGCAGCATTTTCATTTTGTTTCTTCTCTAAATACGCAATTAACATACCAAATTGCGTACCCCAATCACCAAGGTGATTAGCACGAACAACATTGTGACCTAGGAAAGATAAAGTACGCGCACTTGCATCACCAATAATGGTTGAACGCAAGTGGCCAACGTGCATCTGTTTTGCAACGTTTGGCGATGAGTAGTCGATAACAATAGTTTGAGGTTCAACTGGTGTTACGTTTAGATGTTCATCTGCCAATGCGTCTTCAGCTTGCTTTGCAACCCATTGTGGGGATAAAAAGATATTGATAAAACCCGGGCCTGCGATTTCAACTTTATCTGCAACATCTGTAATATCGAGCTTTTCCAAGATCTTTTCTGCGAGTTGTCGGGGTGGGATCCCCATTTTTTTTGCAGCTCCCATGACACCATTTGCCTGATAGTCACCAAATTGTACTTTGGCTGACTGACGGACAAGAGGTTCGCTATCAGCGGGTGCGCCAGCAGCACACATTGCCACACTGATTTTTTCTGAAAGAAAAGCCTGAATATTCACCGGGTTACCTTAAATTATTGAGAAAATAAAACCTGACGACAGAAGTCTGACAGGTTTCTTATAAAGAATTAGGATTAACCTTGAATTTATAACATATTCCGGCTAGAACATGCTACCATCTCGGCCTTATCTTTAAGGTTTTTTCTCTGCTTTTTCATTAAGGTTATTCAAAATGGTGTTATTTTCTTCAATTCCTCAATTAAATGATTTAACTCACGAGCTTTCTTTGTTTGAAGAGAATATGACATTATTTGCCGATACTCTGGGTATAGATTTATCACTTTACCTCACGGATCATGTATCGTTACGTTGTCACGATTTAACATTAGCAGAGCAGTGGCGAACAGGGTTAAGTCAGTGTGGAAAGTGTATTTCTGATAATGTGATTAATGGGCGACCAATATATCTATTTCAATTAGAAACACCATTAACTATTTTAAATCAATTTGTTTCAATCGTTGAGTTGCCTTTTCCCACAAATAAAAAATATGAATACCAAGGTTGGGAGCATATTGAGCAAGTGATCTCTGTTGAACCCGATGATTTAGTGAATAAAGTTATGTCGTTTTTACCTCAAAAGTTACCTGAGAGTGTTAGCTTGAAAATCAGTGAACCTAAAGGTGAGAAAGAACGTCTACCTAATCCAACAGTGGCTATTTCTAATGGAAAAGTCACAGTGAAGTATCATCCTTATTCGTTACTTGAAATCGTAGAAAGTGAGTGTTGAGCGACACTTTCAGAAAATAGTTTGCTTGTGTCAGCACAAAATTCTGATAGCGGAATTGAATGAATAACGAGATTCGACAACTATTGTTAGTAATCGCTAAGAAATGATATTTATTTTCTGATTACTTTCTTTATTAAGGATGGAGAGGGATGATATGGCTACGTTGGAGATTTGTTGTTTTGGCGCTGAATGTGCGTTGGTAGCAGAACGAGCAGGTGCAGACAGAATAGAACTGTGCACGAGTCCAGCAGAAGGTGGTATTACGCCAAGCTTTGGAATGCTACGACAAGTCAGAGATCTGGTTCGTATTCCCGTTCATCCTATTGTTCGCCCTCGTGGTGGCGACTTTTGTTATACACAAGCTGATTTTTCAGCAATGAAAAATGATATTAGCTTGATCCGTGATATGGGATTTTCAGGGGCAGTTGTTGGCCTTCTAAATGAAGAAGGGCATATTGATTTACCTAAAATGGAAATTTTAATGGAGCTTGCAGGCCCATTAGCCATTACTTTTCATCGCGCTTTTGATATGTGTATTAATCCATTGTTAGCGCTAGAACAACTGACTCAGCTAGGTGTTTCTCGTATTCTAACATCAGGACAGCAGGCAAACGCGGAATTAGGTTTGCCGTTATTACGAACGTTAAATGAAAAAACACAAGGCCCTATAATTATGGCGGGGGCTGGTGTAAGACTCAGTAATATCCAAAAATTCCTAGATGTGGGATTAAAAGAAATACACAGTTCAGCAGGAAAAGTGGCACCTTCAACTATGATTTACCGTAAAGCTGGTGTAACAATGAGCTCTGATAGTGAAGTAGATGAATTTACGCATTACTGTGTGGATGAAGATACGGTTGAAGCGATGAAGGATATTATGAGTATTCATGCACCATTAGCATCTTAATTAGCACAAATTAAAGATTTTAGAACTGCGCCTTTATGGCGCAGTTTTTTACATAATCTCGTCTAATAACAACGTATGTGTAATACCACAGCGTTCCACAAAAGCTTCATCATGCGAAATCAGTAATAATGTGCCCTGATATTCAACGAGTAAATTTTCCAATAGTTGTTTGGACTCGATATCAAGGTGATTATCTGGTTCATCAAGTAATAATACCGCAGGTGGTTTTGGACTATGTGTTAAAGCCAATAACGTTGCTTTTAATTGCTCGCCACCACTAAGTTTTCCAAGCGGTAGTAAAGATTTATCACCTCTAATTCTCAACATCCCAAGGCGTGTTCGCCATTGTTCGATAGAAATGGCGGGCTGATATTGGTGTAGTGCTTGTGCAACAGGCAATGTTTTATCAAGTAAAGCAAGGTGTTGATCGAGGTAGCAATAGTCTTTGTTTAGACGAAACTCACCAGAAAGAGGTATAATTTGTTTGATCAAACATTTTAATAATGTTGATTTCCCACACCCATTCTTACCTTTAATATGCCAATGTTCATTACCATAAGCTGAAAATGAAACAGGGTGCGGATAACCATATGGAAGTTGAAGATTATCAACAAATACATTTAAACGGTGACCATCACTTTGATAATTCAACACTATTTTTTGTTGATGAACATGTGATTTTTCGTCATCGATACCTTGTTTTTGAGATTGCATATCATCAATTACGCGTTGATAACGCTTTGCAACCGCTGATTGTCTCTGTTCAGCCCGATTTGTCTGCATATCCAATAAAAGTAAGCATTGAGAGCCACTTTGCCTAATTGATTCGCCTTGTCGTTTCCGTTGTGCTGCTTTTTGTAATGTGGCTTGTTGTTGGCGTTTTTCATTTTTAATTTGGCTGTTTAGTCGTTCACTTGCGGCTTCCAACGAGGCTATTTCTGCACTTTTTTGTGTCTCATATAAAGTATAATTTCCCCCATATTCAGATAAACCTTTCTCACTTAATTCAAGAATAGTGTCCGCATATGAGAGCAAGTTTCGACTGTGGCTAACAATAAGAGAGCCAGCTTTGTGCTGAGCTAACTGTTTTATTAGCCATTGTTGTCCTTGATAATCAAGGTGGTTATCTGGCTCATCTAAGAGTAGAAAACTCTGCTCGCATAAAAAAGCGCGACAAAGTGCTAAACGTGTTTGCTCTCCACCACTTAGATGTGCAATAGGGGTATCTAATGCGACTGGGAGTTGTGCTGAATCTAATAAATTCTGCCACGTAACAGGAAGTTGCCATTTGCCATCAAGTAACTCAATATCTTCTAATGTAGCAATCCCCGAATCAACACGTTGGAATGCTTGGTAAACTTCATGAATATCTAACGCTTGAGCAAGTGTATCGCCTTGTAATCGGGTTAACTGATCAACGTGAACAAAAGGCATATTCCAATTAACTTGACCTGATGTCGGTAATATTTTTTGTGCTAATAATCTTAATAGTACAGATTTTCCTTTACCGTTATGACCAATTAATCCATTTTGCTGACAAGCCAATGAGCGAGTTAATGGTGGAAAAAGAGTTTGTTGATTAAATTCGATAGTAATTTGTGAGAAGTGACAGGCTATTGTCATAGAAATACCTCCTAAACAAAATAGGTGGCAGACAGCCGTGATCTTTTTTAGATGCGACGAAATAAATTATTGTCTGCCAGTAACAGAAAATAAATACCCAAAAGGTATTTGAAAAAATTTTCTGGCAGAATTTAATTCATCGTAGGGAAGTGCCTTCTTAAAAAGAAAATAGGATAGGGAATGTAACTCGCTAATTATAGCGATAAACATGTCCAGGTCAATAGGTGATTAACGTCGTGATCTGCGTGTTGTTTTTTCTCTGCTATAACTAAATTTAATTTTTTTATAAAGAGGTGAAAACATTGTAATTGTCAGAAAAATAAAAGGAATAGTATATAAAAGTGTTCCTAACGCCATACCAACATGAGGTGCATTAAAATATTCACTATGTGAGGTAATTAAATTTAAGTAATTTACTTTGTCTAAATATTCAGGTGTTAATCCACCATAAGGAACAATAAAGCGAATTATTGCAATTAAGAAGATGCAGAATAGAAAATTGAGTGTCATATATGCGGAATTAAGAATATTTTTATTCCAGTCCTCTCTACTTTTTGCTTGATAGCTACCAATAAGGCGATTAGCGATAATAACCGCGTAGAGCCAAAGTACAATGTTTTCATCGCCCATAACAAAACTATTAATCATAAAGGCGAATACGCTATAAACAGGAATAAGAACAAAAATAAGTTTAGTTCGTGCTAATACAGCCATAAACAAACCTGAATGAACAAGAATAAACTCAAAGATAAAAATAACGCTTAAATTATAAATGGTTTGAACGCTAAATAACGCGGGATAACACCATGCGGTAATAATAAAAGCGATATAAAAAAATTGAGTAAAATAATCAAACCAAGAGAATAATACACTGATTTTACGCTGTAATGGCGTAAGTATAATAGATGACTCATTTTCCAAAAAATTTTGATTAGAAAAAAAGAGTTCTCGTTTTTCATTTTCTTTTCGGTACTCATTAAGAGCCAGAGATTGCTGTTTTTGTTGTGCGATCCTTTTTTGTTTAGCTTGTTTATTTTCTTTATATTTCGCCATAATGTTCTTTTATAGAGTCAATTTTATCGCTATAAATACGATTTAAGTTAGAATAAATGATTTTAAAACATTTAGATTGATATAGAAAAAAGGATATCTCTATAAGATACCCTTTTTATAATGATTATCTGTAACACACTTAAAATAAATAAATCTTAGGGTTTAGTTGCAATTAATATCGCACGTTTAGGTGCGGGATAGCCTTCAACTGTTTTTGTTTTATCATCAGCATCTAAGAATGCGTCTAATGAATCCGTTACCATCCAATCTGTTTTGCGTTGTTCATCAAGAGAGGTTGTGTTTTCATCGACAATGCGCACATCTTTAAAGCCACATTTTTCTAGCCAAACTTTTAGCATTTTTGCAGATGGAATAAAGTACACATTACGCATTTGCGCATAACGTTCACCTGGGATCAGGCATTGAAATTCATCACCATCGACAACAAGGCTTTCTAATACTAATTCGCCACCAGAAACTAATTGGTTTTTTAATTGCCATAAATGATCGAGAGGTGAGCGGCGATGATAAAGTACACCCATAGAGAATACGGTATCGAAG
Source organism: Proteus sp. FZP2095 (assembly GCF_023701425.1). NCBI lineage: Bacteria > Pseudomonadati > Pseudomonadota > Gammaproteobacteria > Enterobacterales > Morganellaceae > Proteus > Proteus sp. FZP2095. The sequence continues at coordinate 998,005 of NZ_JAMQBJ010000001.1, read as the reverse complement.
GCATTTAATTCAGGCATTTGCTCAATACCAACAGGAATTAAATGTGCGCGTTGGTCATTACCTAATAATTTTCTGACTGCTTCAAATTGACATAAAAATAGTTGAGTAGGGTCGATCCCGACAACAAATTCTGCACCTTCACCTAACATCCGCCACATGTGATAACCACTGCCACAACCAACATCTAAGACTAAACGGCCTTCAAGTGGTGAAAGATGAGGTAAAACACGATCCCATTTCCAATCTGAGCGCCATTCTGTATCGATATCAACACCATAAAGTGAAAATGGACCTTTACGCCACGGCATTAAATTTTTTAAAACATTACTTAATCCCAGTTGCTCGCCTGCGCTTAACGCCGGTGTATGCTGAGCAATTACGCCATTTTTCAAATCAATCTCAGTAGGGGTAATCTCAGGTAAACCATCGAGCATTCTTTCCCATGAGGAAAAGTGACCGTGTAACGCATTTGAGCGCCATTCTGATAATTGAGCAGGTAATGTATCTAACCAATGAAATAAGCGCTCATCTTGCGCAATAAGTTGATAAAACGAGCCAAAATTAATCATTAATTATTGCCTTTAATCGCTAAAAGAGAGCCGAAATTAAAACATTGGAACCAAACTTCCGCATGAGGGAAACCCGCATTATGTAAGCGAGTTTTATGTGTTTCAACAGAATCGGTCAGCATGACATTTTCTAACATGCTGCGTTTCTGACTAATTTCTAATTCGCTATAACCGTTAGCACGTTTGAAATCATGGTGCATATTAAACAATAACTCACCAATTTCTTTATCTTCAAAACTGAATTTTTCAGAAAGTACTAACACTCCGCCGGGATTAAGACCTTGGTAAATTCGGTTTAATAATATTTGACGATCGTTTGGCGCTAAGAATTGCAACGTGAAGTTCAGCACGACCATTGAGGCGTTGTTGATCTCGATATCAAGAATATCACCTTCAATAATATCAACGGGTGTATCTGCTTTATAGGCATCAATATGGCGCTGACAGCGTTCTACCATTGCAGGTGAATTATCAACACCAATAATTTTGCAACCAGCAACATCAATATTACGACGCATGGAAAGGGTTGCTGCACCTAAAGAACAGCCTAAATCATAGACTTGGCTATTGGGTGTAACGAAGCGACCTGCAAGCATACCAATCATGGAAATAATATTAGAGTAGCCTGGTACTGAGCGTTTTATCATATCAGGAAACACTTCAGCGACTTTTTCATCAAAGCGCCAGTCACCAAGATTAGCGATAGGTGTCGCAAATAAGCTGTCTTGTTGTGATGATTTTGAATTCGACATAACTAAAATAGGTTTAAGGAATAAAAGAAGCAAGCATTCTACCAGAAGCGACGGTGCTCACAAAGTTGCATTATTTAGAAAGAAATTGGAATAAATGAATAAACCTTTTTGATACCTTGCCGTTATTAGACACAACAGCAAGGATGTCGGTTTTGATCATGGATGATCATGTTATTCCCGCGAGGACTTAGTAATAAAAGGAAAAGATTTGTATCCAAGGAAGGAAATAAATATTAGCAATGACCATCAATGCCATTGATAAGTAAGTGGCTGCCATGCCTGAACGACGCCAGCGAAGTTCACGGTGTTTTAATCCATAAGAGTGTAAAAAACGACCTACGATTAAAATTGAGCCACAGATGTGTACCATCCAAACAAAAGCACCATTCATTTCCATGACCAGTAATAAGATCATGGAAATTGGAATATATTCTACCGCATTGCCGTGAACACGGATGGCAGTTTGTAATTCATAAAAGCCACCATCACCATAAGCAACCCGATATTGTGTTCTGAGTTTTACGACATTGAGGGACAATTTAATCAATAATAGTGCGCCCAGTACGATATAAAGCGAGCTAACCATCTTTTCTCCATTGTCAAAGCCAAAAAACGGCGAATTTAATGATAAACCTCAAAGCGACTTCTGTCGCTATAAATAATTATTATTAATTAATTGTTTGGGGATTAGCAAATCCTTGAAAAGATGTATCATATAAACTAGGTCTATACTCTTATCGCCGGGAAGAATTTTCGTTATAATGTCTGCCTTTTTTTTGACACTACTCGAAAAAGACTATTGCCAAAATTTCCGCAGCAGAAAGCACAACAAGCTGAGTAAAAGGATATTGTATGCGTACTAATTATTGTGGGCAGTTGAATAGCGCCCATGTGGGCCAAAAAGTGACTCTTTGTGGTTGGGTTAACCGTCGCCGTGACTTAGGTGGGCTTATCTTTATTGATATGCGAGATCGCGAAGGTATTGTTCAAGTCTTCTTTGACCCAGAGCAGAAAGAGGCATTTTCTCAGGCTTCAGAACTGCGTAATGAATTTTGTATTCAAGTCACAGGAACAGTACGCGCTCGTCCTGATAGCCAAGTTAATAAAAATATGGCAACAGGTGAAATTGAGTTAGCGGCAGAATCTCTGTCTATTTTTAACCGTTCAGAGCCATTACCGTTAGATAGCAATCAAACAAATACTGAAGAGCGTCGTTTAACTTATCGTTATTTAGACCTGCGTCGCCCTGAAATGTCAGATCGCTTAAAAACCCGTGCTAAAATCACAAGCTTTGTTCGCCGTTTTATGGATGGTGAAGGTTTCCTTGATGTTGAAACCCCAATGCTGACAAAAGCGACACCAGAAGGTGCGCGTGACTATTTAGTTCCAAGCCGTGTACATAAAGGTAAATTCTACGCATTACCACAATCACCACAGCTTTTTAAACAGCTACTGATGATGTCCGGTTTTGATCGTTACTATCAAATCGTAAAATGCTTCCGTGATGAAGACTTACGTGCTGACCGTCAGCCTGAATTTACACAAATCGATGTTGAAACCTCTTTCATGAGTGCAGACCAAGTGCGCGAAGTGATGGAGCGTATGATCCATGCATTATGGTTAGATATTCTGAATGTCGATTTAGGTGCGTTCCCAGTAATGACTTTTGCTGAAGCAATGCGTCGTTATGGTTCAGACAAACCAGATTTACGTAACCCAATGGAACTTAAAGACATCGCTGATTTAGTCAAAGATGTTGAATTCAGTGTATTTGCACAAGCGGCAAATGATGAAAGATGCCGTGTTATCGCATTGCGTGTACCGGGTGGTGCATCATTAACCCGTAAAAATATCGACGAATATACACAGTTTGTTAGCATTTACGGTGCTAAAGGCCTTGCGTGGATGAAAGTCAACGAAAGCGCGAAAGGCATTGAAGGTGTACAAAGCCCAATCGCTAAATTCCTGACTAACGATGTTGTTAATTCAATTTTAGAAACAACAGGCGCAACAGACGGCGATTTGATTTTCTTTGGTGCAGGTCGTAAAGGAACAATGAGTGATGCGATGGGTGCTCTGCGCCTGAAAGTGGGTCGTGATCTTGAGTTGACCGATTTAAATGCATGGAAACCATTGTGGGTTATCGACTTCCCAATGTTTGAAGAAGATGAAGAAACAGGTAGCTTAAGTGCGATGCACCATCCATTTACTTCTCCAAAAGACTTATCACCAGCTGAATTGACTGCTCACCCAGTAGGTGCTGTGGCAAATGCTTATGATATGGTTATTAATGGTTATGAAGTGGGTGGCGGTTCAGTGCGTATTCACCGTAATGAAATGCAACAAGCAGTATTTAGCATTTTAGGTATTGCACCGAATGAGCAACAAGAGAAATTTGGTTTCTTATTAGATGCGCTTAAATTTGGTACTCCACCACATGCTGGTTTAGCATTTGGTTTAGACCGTTTAGTGATGTTGTTAACGAGTACCGATAACATTCGCGATGTTATTGCTTTCCCTAAAACAACTGCCGCTGCGTGTTTAATGACTAATGCACCAAGCTTTGCTAATGAAGACTCTTTAAAAGAGTTAGCGATTGCAGTAACTCAAAAAGAAGTTAGCGAAGATAAAGAGTAAATGATGAAATATAAGCGCCCGATATCCGTTTTAGTTGTTATTTATGCAAAAGAGACCAAACGGGTGCTTATGCTAAAGCGTCGAGATGATCCTGATTTCTGGCAATCTGTGACTGGCAGTTTAGAAGCGGAAGAAACGCCTTTTCAAACGGCGTTGCGCGAAGTGCAAGAAGAAGTTGGAATTGATATCATAAAAGAAAATCTTGAGCTGGTGGATTGCCATCGCTCAATTATTTTTGAGATTTTTGCACATTTTCGGCATCGTTATGCACCAGATGTTACACATTGTCAGGAACATTGGTTTACATTAGCACTACCCGCAGAGCGAGATATTGTGCTAACTGAGCATTCACAATACCAATGGCTAGACGCGCCACTGGCGGCAAAATTAACAAAATCCGCCAGTAATCAGCAAGCAATTGAAGAATTTGTTATTTAATGATTAGACCACGTTTGGAGATATTTCATGGCAGGTCATAGTAAATGGGCCAATACAAAACACCGTAAAGCAGCGCAAGATGCGAAACGCGGTAAAATTTTCACTAAAATCATCCGTGAATTAGTTACAGCAGCACGTTTAGGTGGTGGTGATCCTGCAACTAACCCGCGCTTACGTGCGGCAGTTGATAAAGCATTATCGAACAACATGACTCGTGACACCTTAAACCGTGCAATTGCACGTGGTGTGGGTAATGATGAGAACGATAATATGGAAACCATCATTTATGAAGGCTATGGCCCAGCAGGTACTGCTGTGATGGTTGAATGCTTAAGTGATAATCGTAACCGTACTGTTTCCGATGTTCGCCATGCATTTACCAAAACAGGTGGTAACTTAGGAACAGATGGTTCTGTATCTTATCTGTTTACCAAAAAAGGTGTTATTTCATACGCACCAGGTGTTGATGAAGATGCTGTTATGGAAGCTGCGTTAGAAGCCGGTGCTGACGACGTTGAAACTTTTGATGATGGCGCTATTGATGTTTACACCACACCAGAATCTTTTGGTGAAGTAAAAGATGCGATGGATGCAGCAGGTTTTGTTGCTGAATCAGCGGAAGTTTCAATGATCCCATCGACTAAAGCAGAGTTAGATATTGAAACTGCACCAAAATTAATGCGTCTTATCGATATGTTAGAAGACAGTGATGACGTGCAAGAAGTGTATCACAACGGTGATATCTCAGATGAAGTTGCAAAACAACTGGAAGATATCCTGTAATCGTTCTAGCGATTATCGAAAATAACGGTGTTTAAGGCTGTTATTAAAAGTGCGAAGAGAAGAGCAGAGCAGATTTTTTTGCTCTTTTCTCTCGCCATCGACCATATCGGCAACAGGAATTGATATGGCTATCATTCTAGGTATAGACCCCGGTTCGCGTGTTACAGGCTACGGCGTAATTCGACAGCAAGGGCGACAACTTATCTATTTGGGAAGCGGTTGTATTCGCACACAAGTTCCCGACCTTCCAAATCGACTTAAACGTATTTATGCAGGTGTTAGCGAAATCATTACTCAGTTTTCGCCAGATGTGTTTGCGGTTGAGCAAGTGTTTATGGCTAAAAATGCTGATTCTGCTCTCAAGCTTGGGCAAGCGCGTGGTGTAGCAATACTTGCGGCAGTTAATAACGATCTACCCGTTTTTGAATATGCGGCTCGCCAAGTTAAACAGACCGTAGTGGGTACTGGTGCGGCTGAAAAAAGCCAAGTGCAACATATGGTGCGTTCAATATTAAAATTATCCGCCGCACCACAATCAGATGCTGCCGATGCACTAGCGATTGCGATTACACATTGTCACTTTAACCAAAATTTATTACGTGTAGGTGATCCGCGTCTGGTTTTAACGCGAGGTCGGTTAAGATAAGTTGTTATCTTGGTAAATGTCTTTGGTTTTTCACAAGCTGGATATACGTCCAGCTTTTTTTATGTTATAAACTTGGCGTAATTATTTTTGCGGAGGCATTAGTGTGATAGGTCGTATCAGAGGAATTATTCTTGAAAAACAGCCACCAGTGGTGCTGATCGAGGCAGGTAATGGTGTAGGTTATGAAATCAATATGCCAATGACCTGTTTTTATGAATTGCCTGATATTGGCCAAGAAGCCATTATCTACACGCAATTTATCGTACGCGAAGATGCTCAATTACTTTATGGTTTTAACCAAAAACAAGAGCGCGCACTCTTTCGTGAATTGATTAAAGTAAATGGTGTGGGGCCTAAACTCGCTTTAGCCATTCTATCTGGCATGTCTGCTCGCCAATTCGTGACTGCTATTGAAAATGAATCTATCACTTCATTAGTGAAATTACCGGGTGTAGGTAAAAAAACCGCTGAGCGTTTAGTGGTTGAAATGAAAGATCGTTTTAAAGGTCTTAATGGTGATTTATTCGAAAATAGTGATATCGAGCTACCAGAAAGCACTTCACCTAAAGCGCCAAAAGCGGCTGATATTGAAGCTGAAGCCTCTGCTGCATTAATCGCATTAGGCTATAAACCACAAGAAGCTGCAAAAATGATCAGCAAAGTGGCAAAACTGGGTACAGATAGCGAAACACTTATTAAAGAAGCGTTGCGCGCGGCTATTTAGGAGTAACACATTGTGATTGAAGCAGATCGCCTGATTTCAGCAGAAATTCAACAACCTGAAGAAGAAATTATTGATAGGGCTATCCGCCCTAAATCTCTTGCCGAATATGTTGGGCAACCGCAAGTTCGAGAACAAATGGAGATTTTTATTCAGGCGGCTAAATTGCGTCATGATGCACTCGACCATTTGCTTATTTTTGGACCTCCCGGATTAGGTAAAACCACATTAGCAAATATCATTGCTAATGAAATGGGCGTTAATTTACGTACGACATCAGGCCCAGTGCTTGAAAAAGCGGGTGATTTAGCGGCTATGCTAACTAACCTTGAACCTCATGACGTGCTGTTTATTGATGAAATCCATCGTCTTTCACCCGTTGTTGAAGAGATCCTTTACCCAGCAATGGAAGATTATCAACTCGATATCATGATTGGTGAAGGACCAGCGGCTCGTTCAATTAAAATCGACCTACCTCCATTTACCTTAGTGGGTGCAACCACCCGAGCGGGCTCTTTAACATCTCCATTGCGTGATCGTTTTGGTATTGTTCAACGCCTTGAGTTTTATAATGTTGACGATCTCCAGCACATTGTTTCTCGTAGTGCCGGTTTTATGGGATTAGAGATGACAGACGAAGGCGCTCGCCAAATTGCTATGCGTTCACGAGGCACTCCGCGTATTACGAATCGATTATTGCGCCGTGTAAGAGACTTTGCCCAAGTAAAAGGTAATGGTGCCATTGATGAAGAGATTGCTTCTAAAGCGCTTGATATGTTGAATGTGGATGCGGCAGGTTTTGACTACTTAGATCGTAAACTTCTTTTTGCCATCATTGATAAATTTATGGGTGGCCCAGTAGGATTAGATAACCTTGCGGCAGCTATTGGTGAAGAGCGAGAAACTATAGAAGACGTATTAGAACCTTATTTAATTCAGCAAGGTTTTATTCAACGTACACCAAGAGGTCGAGTTGCCACTAATCACGCCTATCGTCATTTTAATCGTATTGTAGAAGAGCCTTAATATTTATATCAGTATGAAGCTGAAGGTGATTTAAATGATAGAACTGACTCGAGGCAATCTTTTACATGCAGACACTGAGGCGATTGTAAATGCCGTTAATTGTGTTGGTGTAATGGGGCGTGGTATCGCCTTACAGTTTAAAAAAGCATGGCCTGATAATTTTAAAGCTTATGCTTTAGCGTGCAAAAATAAAGAGCTGACACCCGGTGTAATGTTTATTTATGAGATACAAAAAGCGACTCATCCTCGTTTTATTGTCAATTTCCCAACAAAACGACACTGGCGAAATGCAAGTTGTATTGAAGATATTGAAGCTGGATTAATTACACTGGTTGATGAAATTAAACAGCGTAATATTAAATCTATTGCTATCCCACCTTTAGGGGCGGGTTTAGGTGGCCTAGAATGGTTTATAGTGTATGAAAAAATTAAAAGCGCAATGGAACCTTTAGCGGATGTTCATGTGTTAATTTATGCTCCCATAGATGAAGCTGAATTAAATAAAAAATAGAAAAATTAATTTTCAGATATTCAATTATAAAAGATAAAAACAAACCCCAAGAACACTGCGTTGTTGAGGTTTTATTTTATCTAATGGGTGGGAAATAATTACTGTTTAGTGGGTGCAAATAAACTCAAGATAAATAGGCAACTTGCGGCTAAAACAACAGAAGGGCCAGCAGGGGTGTCATAGAAAGCAGAGAAGGTTAAACCGCCCGTAATTGCCAACATACCAACAGCGATTGCAATCAGAGCCATTTGTTCAGGAGAACGAGCAAAACGACGTGCTGTTGCCGCTGGGATGATTAGTAAAGAAGTAATGATCAGCGCACCTACAAATTTCATGGCTAAACCAATGGTTAACGCGGTGATCATCATTAACTTTAAGCGTTCTCGCTGAATATTTACACCATCAACAAATGCCATATCTTGATTGATTGTCATGGAGAGCAGGGGGCGCCATGAGCGAATAATGACAAATAAAACAATCACAACACCAATAAAAATACTGATAACGTCTTGATAGTTTACTGACAGCAAATCACCAAACAGATAAGCCATCAAATCAACACGCACATTCGACATTAAACTGACGACCACAAGCCCTAAAGAAAGTGCACTGTGTGCCATGATCCCTAAAAGTGTATCGACAGAGAGTTGAGGTTTTAATTCTAACCAAACCAATAGAATAGCGAGAAGAAGGGTGACTGCAATAACAGCGTAAAAAGGCTCGATATTAAACAGCAAACCAAATGCAACACCAAGTAGTGAAGCGTGCGCTAAGGTATCACCAAAATAAGACATACGACGCCAAACGACAAAAGAGCCCAAAGGGCCCGCCGCCATGGCTAAGAGCATACCGGCAATCCAACCCGGTAACAGCAACTCAATCATGACGACACTCCTTACTATGTTGGTGATGATGACGATAAATACCAAGTTGTTCAGCACCACGACTTCCAAACATGGCAATAAATTCAGGATGTGAAGAAACAACATCAGGTGTGCCTGAACAGCAAATATGGCCATTTAAGCAGAGGACTTCGTCTGTTTTTGCCATCACAAGATGAAGATCATGAGAAACCATTAAGATGGCACAACCTAGTTCGTGACGAAGTTGATTGATCAAATCATAAAGTGCTAATTGACCGTTAACATCAACACCTTGAGTGGGTTCGTCTAAAACTAAAAGTTGGGGTTGATTAAGCAACGCTCTTGCTAACAAGACTCGTTGAGACTCACCACCAGAAAGTTTCTGCATAGGCTGATCGATTAATTTCGACGCATTAACTCGTTCTAAAGCAGGGAGAATATCTTTATCATGAACACCTGGTTTTAGTGTCATAAACCGTTTAACGGTGAGTGGCATTGTAGGATCGAGATAAAGTTTTTGTGGCACATAGCCCACACGTAGGGCATTTTGACGCTCAATTTTTCCTGAGGTTGGATTTAATAAACCAAGAACTAAACGGATAACCGTAGATTTACCGGCACCATTAGGGCCAAGTAAAGTAAGAATACGGCCTGCTTTTAGATCAAAAGAGATATCTTTTAAAATTTCTCTTTCACCAAAAGAAACACAAACCGATTTTAAACAAATCAAGTCAGACATAAAATTAGCACTTGCAGAATCATTGAAACGTTATAATATAACATTTCCAATGATGATTCACGAGAATTCTTCCTATGTTACATAAAAACAACAAATTTGCGCACCGTTTTTTATTGAAATCATTTTTAGCGACAGCGATGATAAGCTCATTCAGTGCTTCAGTGCAGGCTGATGTCGTCGTTTCCATTAGACCATTAGGATTTATTGCTGCTGCTATCGCTGATGGAGTAACACCAACGGACGTTTTATTACCAGATGGGGCATCTCCACACGATTATGCATTAAAACCCTCTGATTTGAAAAAAATCACCTCCGCAGACTTGATGGTATGGGTAGGGCCTGATATGGAAGTGTTTTTAGATAAGCCATTAAACAGACTTACTGACAATCATAAGTTGGCTTTAGCGGAAACTGACGAAATAAAGTCGCTTTTATTGAAAGATGATGATGACAATGTGCATAAACATGAGGAAAATCACGAACATCATTCTCACGGTGATTATAATATGCACATCTGGTTATCACCAGAGATTGCGTTGTCGTCTGCAAAACAGATCCACGAAAGGTTAATTGCGCTGTATCCAGATAAAAAAGAACTTCTGGACGTAAACCTAGGTAAATTCAGCGAACAACTCAAGCAAACTGATAAGAATCTTGTTAATATTCTGTCGCCTGTGAGAAATAAGGGTTATTTTGTCTTTCATGATGCTTATGGCTACTTCGAAAAACATTATAATTTAAAGCCGTTAGGTCATTTTACGATCAACCCTGAAATACAGCCGGGTGCGCAGAAATTACATCAAATACGAACACAGTTGGTTGAGCAAAAAGCAACTTGCATTTTTGCTGAGCCACAATTTAGGCCGACAGTAATAGAAACAGTGGCGAAAGGCACTGGGGTTAAAATGGGTGTGTTAGACCCCCTAGGAAGTGGGATTGCTCTGACTCAAGAGAGCTATATAAAATTCCTTACCCAACTAGCTAACCAATATGCGAGCTGCCTGAATGAAACACAATAAGGAATTAAGAACGTGCAGCAGAAGAAATCCATTGCACAGGTATATTTAAGTTTACCACTCCCACATAAGATCATGCTCGGTTCGTTAACTGCAGCAACACTGGCCGTCGCAATTTGGCGGCCAGTGGTTCTTCAAAATGAGCAAACCCGAGAAGTTCCTGTCAGTATCCAAATGCCGCTTGCCAATCAAGGCGAAAACACGGATGACATTATCACTGATAGTAGTGATCAACTTACCGATGAAGGGTTAGTTGGTGCGGAAGATGGCACTGATACAAGCACCGCAGTTGCGCAAGTCCCTCATACTTATATAGTCTCTAGTGGTGATTCATTAAGTTCAATATTGACTCAGTTTGGTATTGATTCTGCTGATATTGCAACTATCTCTAATCAAAATAAAGATCTTAGAAATCTTAAAATTGGGCAATCTATTAGTTGGGAGCTCGATGATAATGGGTTGCTAAAAGAGTTAAGTTGGGGCGTTTCTCGCCGTGAAACTCGTATTTATACCCGTACAGAAACGGGCTTTAAAGAGACAAAAGAGTTTCAAAAAGGTGAGTGGAAAAACAGTGTGACCACCGGTGTTATTCGTGGAAGTTTCTCTGTTAGTGCAACGAATGCAGGTTTAACTAATTCAGAAGCACGTGCCGTGACTAAAGCATTACAATGGCAAGTAGACTTTAAAAAACTACAAAGTGGCGATCAATTTGCAGCACTCTTCTCTCGTGAAGTGCTTGATGGCCGTACAGAACAAAGTGAACTTATTGGTGTACGTTTACGTAGCGCTGGTAAAGACTACTATGCTTTCCTTGCTGAAGATGGTCGCTTTTATGATAGCCAAGCTGGTGGATTAGAACGTGGATTTATGCGATTCCCAACAGTGAAGCAATTTAGAGTTTCTTCTCAATTTAACCCTCGTCGTATTAATCCAGTTACAGGTCGTTTAGCTGCCCATAAAGGTGTCGACTTTGCTATGCCAGTAGGTACACCGGTATTAGCAACAGGAGATGGCGAAGTTATTGTAGCTAAATACAGTGGTGCCGCAGGTAACTTTATTGCTATTCGCCATGGTAGCCAATACACAACACGTTATATGCACTTACGCCAGTTACTTGTAAAACCGGGACAACGTGTTAAGCGTGGAGATAGAATTGCGTTGTCAGGCAATACAGGACGTTCTACTGGGCCTCATTTGCACTATGAGCTGTGGATCAACCAACAAGCAGTCAATCCACTAACAGCCACATTACCTCGTGCTGATGGTTTAACAGGCAAAGATAAACAAGAATATCTTGCTAAAGTAAAAGAGATTAAGCCGCAATTAGTGCTAGCTGATTGACAATAAATATGATTTTAAAGACATAAAAGCGGATGATTGATATCATCCGCTTTTGTTTTAATATTTTTTACGCCTCTTTGGGGGATCAGTTCAGAGAGTTATCTGATGAATAAAGAAAAAGATACAGATAGCAAAGCGGGTTATGTACCCACTTTTCACCGTGCATATTTGCATCCTCGTCATTGGGGAACATGGGTAGGTGCAGGTGTATTAAGTGCATTAGCTTATATGCCAGTAAAATGGCGTGATCCATTTCTTGCTTCTATTGGTCGTTTTGTTGGACGTAAAGCGAAAAGCGCAAGACGTCGTGCAGATATCAACTTGAGATACTGTTTTCCAACATGGAATAAAACACAACGTGAAACAGTTCTTGATAATATGTTTGAAACTGCACCTCAATCCTTTGTGATGCTAGCAGAGCTTTGTTTAAGAGGCCCTGAGCGTATATTAAAGCGCACATCTTGGCAGGGACTAGAAATCATTGAGCGTTTTAAAGAGCAAGGTCGTAATGTCATTTTTATGGTGCCTCATGGGTGGGCGGTTGATATTCCTGCAATGCTGTTAGCATCGACAGGTCAGAAAATGGCTGCGATGTTTCATCATCAAAAAGATCCCGTTGCTGATTACCTATGGAATAAAGCACGTCATCATTTTGATGGTCGATTACATTCACGCGAAGCAGGTATTAAGCCTTTTATTTCTTCTGTGCGACAAGGTTACTGGGGCTATTATCTGCCAGATCAAGATCATGGTGCCGAACATAGTCAATTTGTGGATTTTTTCGGGACTTATAAAGCGACATTACCCGCGATTGGACGGTTAATGAAAGTGTGCCGAGCGGCTATTGTGCCGTTATTCCCTGTGTATTGTTATAAAACACATCAGCTTAGTATTATTGTTCGTGAAGCAATGGATGATATTGAAGATAAAGATGATGCGTACATTGCACGTAGAATGAATGAAGAGTTAGAAGCACTCGTGACACCAACGCCAGAGCAATATACGTGGATCTTAAAATTACTGAAGACACGTAAAGAGGGTGAAATAGAGCCTTACGCTCGTGAGAATATTTTGGACTAGTCCTTGCACAAAAAAGAAGTAAATTAAAAAAACGGGCACTTAACAAAGTGTCCGTTTTGTTATTAAGGTTTAGGATTCTGTATTATTCAACCGTCAGAATACGGCATGTATTGGTGCTACCCACAGTGCCCATTTGGTCACCTTGAGTGACTAACACTAAATCACCAGAAACCAAGAAACCTTTATCACGTAAACGACCAATTGCCTCATTAGCAGCGGCAATACCATCAGTGTGAGTACTGCAATAAACTGGCGTCACGCCACGATAAAGTGCGGTTTGATTCAATGTTTTCTCATGACGAGACATTGAGAAAATCGGTAAACCTGTACTGATACGAGACATCATGCGTGCAGTACGACCGGATTCAGTCATCGCAATAATCGCATTAACGCCTTTCATGTGGTTAGCTGCATACATTGTAGACATCGCAATAGCTTCTTCCACTGTATCAAAAACCATATCTAAACGGTGCTTAGAAACATTGGCGGCTGGCATTTTCTCAGCGCCTAAGCAAACTTGCGCCATTGAAGCGACCGTTTCTGCTGGATATTGTCCTGCTGCGGTTTCTGCTGAAAGCATAACGGCATCAGTGCCATCTAATACGGCGTTAGCAACGTCCATTACTTCAGCACGAGTTGGCATTGGATTTGTTATCATTGACTCCATCATTTGAGTGGCAGTGATAACGACACGATTAAGCTGACGAGCACGACGAATTAATTTTTTCTGTACGCCCACCAGCTCAGGATCACCAATTTCAACGCCTAAATCGCCACGAGCTACCATCACCACATCAGAAGCAAGAATGATTTCATCAATGATTTCATCATTAGCAACCGCTTCAGCACGTTCTACTTTAGAAACGATTTGGCATTCACAGCCTGCATCACGGGCTAAACGGCGAGCAAGGTTAAGATCTTCACCTGTTCTTGGGAATGAAACGGCAAGGTAATCAACACCGATTTTTGCCGCAGTGATAATATCTTGTTTATCTTTTTCTGTTAATGCATCAGCAGAGAGGCCTCCGCCGAGTTTATTAATGCCTTTATTATTAGATAAAGGACCACCAACTGTCACTTCAGTAAAGACTTTTAAACCCTCAACTTTGAGGACTTTTAACTGAACTCGACCATCATCAAGAAGTAAAATATCGCCTGGAACCACGTCGGCAGGTAAGCCTTTATAATCGATACCCACTTGATTTTGGTTGCCTTCGCCTTTTTCAAGCGTTGCATCAAGTAAGAATTTATCACCGACATTCAGGAAAACTTTTCCGTCTTTAAAGGTAGATACACGGATTTTAGGACCTTGTAAATCCCCGAGAATAGCAACATGGCGACCTAATCTTGCGGCGATTTCACGCGTACGATTAGCACGAGCAAGATGATCTTCCGCAGAACCATGAGAGAAATTTAATCGAACAACATTTGCGCCAGCAATAATAATTTTTTCTAAGTTATTATCACGATCTGTTGCTGGGCCTAAGGTGGTAACAATTTTTGTTCTTCTGAGCCGTCTGGACATGTATTACTCCGTTGACCTTGAACGAAAGGTGTTGGCAATTGGATAAAACAGAAATCAGACTGTGTTTTATCCAATGTGTTAAGTGAAACGCTTCAAGCTAATTGTAACATACACTACTGTTTTCATTATATGCGAGAGTTAGCTCGCAGATATGCTACCATTTTTCAAAAACTTATCTAGTCAGGGGCACAATCGTAAGTGTGACAATACTAACAGAATAATTAAAAACGGTTACTTATCAAACCGTGAATCACGTAAAGCTTCTTTGACGCGCTTCAAGTTATCTCTGAATTTTGGTCCTCGACGTAAAATAAATCCGGTAGTAAGAACATCAATAATAGTGAGTTGTGCAAGGCGGGAGATCATCGGCATGTAAATATCAGTATCTTCAGGTACATCAAGTAATATAGGAAGGGTAGCTTCAGAGGCTAAAAGAGAGTTCGGAGTTGTAATGGCAATAACGGCCGCATCGTTTTCTCGTGCGATCTTGGCAATTTCAACTAAATTTTTAGTACGTCCTGTATGAGAAATAATAACCACAACATCACCATCAGTACTATTTATACAACTCATACGTTGCATAACAACATCATCAAAATAAGTGACAGGAATATTAAAACGAGAAAACTTATTCATGGCATCGTGAGCAACGGCTGCTGATGCACCTAAACCAAAAAAAGAGATTTTTTTAGCTTGCGTCAAAATATCAACTGCACGATTGATAGCTGCGATATCAATATTATTTTTAACGTTTTCAAGTCCCGCCATTGCGGATTCAAAAATTTTATTGGTATAAGAAGAGACAGTATCAGAATCATCAATATTACGATTTACATAAGGCGTACCATTGGCAATGCTTTGTGCTAATTGTAATTTAAAATCAGGAAAGCCTTTTGTTGCCATACGTCGGCAAAATCGATTAACAGTGGGTTCACTGACATCAGCCGTTTTAGCCATTAAGGCAATACTTGAATGGATAACAGTTTGTGGCGCAGTTAAAACAGCCTCTGCGACTTTTTTTTCTGATTTACTCAAGATGTCCAGATTAGACTGAACCCTTTCCAATATATTCATTAAATATACAGATCCTTGGCTTTGCCAATTTCAATAAAAGGAGAAATCTATAACGGTTTTATGAAAATATACTACGCAAAGAACAAGGCTTGCAGTGTAAACCATCGGTAAACAGGGCTTTTTTCGTTAAAGTATGACGTGTGTCTAACTTTCAAAGTTGAAAACAAGAAACAAAACTGTAGTAAAGTTACAGGAAAGGATAAAACACTAGGCATAAAATGAAGCATTATAATATGTGTGGTAAGTTAGAGACTAAAATGTGCAAGTGTATTTACTGAATACATCCAAAAGAGTACATTAATACAAAATTCTGTAACAAAATTACAAAATCTCATCATGAGGAGACGTTCTATGGCAGCGATATCGACTGCTCAGGCCTGTGATCTGGTTATCTTCGGTACGAAAGGGGATCTAGCACGCCGTAAGCTCATTCCATCATTATATCAATTGGAAAAAGCTGGATATATTCACCCTGACTCTCGCATTATTGGTGTCGGTCGTGCTGATTGGGATGTTGAGGCATATAAAAATGTCGCTCATGAAGCGTTAAAAACCTTTTTAAAAGAAGAAATTAACCCTGAAGTTTGGCAACGCTTAAGTGATCGCTTAGATTTTTGTAATCTTGATGTTAATGAAACCGACCATTTCATTGAGTTATCAAAGCATCTAAAACAAGATAAATTACCGGCTATCTATTACTTTGCTATGCCTCCAAGCACCTTTAGTGCGATGTGTCAGGGATTAGGGCATGCAAAATTAAATAAAGAGCCTAATCGTGTCGTAATGGAAAAACCATTAGGGACAGATTTGGCGTCTTCAGTTTCTATTAATGATAGTGTGGCGAAATACTTTAAAGAGACTCAAATTTATCGTATTGACCACTATTTAGGTAAAGAAACCGTTTTAAATCTATTAGCACTGCGCTTCGCAAACTCACTATTTGTCAACAATTGGGACAATAAAACGATTGATCATGTCCAAATTACTGTTGCAGAAGAAGTGGGTATTGAAGGGCGTTGGGGATATTTTGATCAAGCTGGTCAAATGCGTGATATGGTGCAGAACCACCTATTACAAATCCTGACTATGATAGCTATGTCACCACCCGCTGATTTAACGGCTGACAGTATTCGTCAAGAAAAAGTGAAAGTCTTACGTTCGTTACGCCGTATTGATAACACCAATATTCGCGAAAAGACGGTTCGTGGACAATATACTGGTGGTTTTGTACAAGGCAAAAAAGTACCTGGTTATCTTGATGAAGAAGGTGCGAATAAAACCAGTAATACAGAAACATTTGTGGCAATCCGGGCTGATATTGACAACTGGCGTTGGGCAGGTGTTCCGTTCTATCTAAGAACAGGTAAACGCCTACCAAGTAAATGTTCAGAAGTTGTGGTTTATTTTAAAAAGCCTGCGCTGAATATCTTCAGTGAGACTTATCAAGAGTTACCACAAAATAAGCTGACTATTCGTTTACAGCCAGATGAAGGTATCGATATCGAGGTACTAAACAAAGCACCGGGGCTTGATCATAAACACCGTTTACAAACAACCAAGCTGGACTTGAGCTTCTCTGAAACATTTAATCAAACGCATCTAGCAGATGCTTACGAACGTTTATTGTTAGAAGCTATGCGTGGCATTCAAGCATTGTTCGTACGTCGAGATGAAGTAGAAGAAGCATGGAAATGGGTAGATTCAATCATTAACGCATGGGAATGCGATAATGAGCTACCTAAACCATATCAAGCAGGTACTTGGGGACCAGTGGCATCTGTTGCAATGATCACCCGTGATGGTCGTTCTTGGAATGAAATTGAATAATCAATAACGCCTTTATTGTTTATTCGACGATTAAGATACCCAGTTTTGCTGGGTATTTTTTTGCCTATAAGCATAGATTCAGTGCTTTAGATGAATAAAACCGCTGAAGGATCGTAAAACTACTGATTAACTATGCAATCTAATTTAAGTTGGAAACTAAAACTTAAACAAAACCAACCAATTAACTAAAAATTTTTCCTCAAAAGCATTGCTTTAAATAATTTGGCGTGATAGAAATATCATGTAACATTTAACCATCTTATATGAGGGTTCGGAGTATATCGTGCGGATGGTCTGTGCGATGAAAGAATAAATAATCATGACTAGCGCCAAAAGCGTCAAAGTTAAACGTTCTACCTATAAGTTATTCCTTTCTGCTATTTTATCCAGCGAACACTACTGGTGTGGCGCATTATAGAAACCTCTCATCTTAATTCCTGAGTTATCAGGAAACGACGTTGCCTTAACGTTCGGCTTCTATTGCCGCCAGAAAGACTATCTACATATTCTCTATCTTCTGCGCAAGAAACGTTTTGGCGTATTTCGAATGTGTATGAGAGATGAAAAAATGATTTATTGGATATTTTTAGCATTAGCTATTGTTTGTGAAGTTATCGGTACTTTATCTATGAAGTACGCCAGTGTGAGCGGTGGTTACACTGGTATGATTGTGATGTGGTTGATGATTGCCACTTCCTATATCTTTTTAGCCATAGCCGTTAAAAAAGTGGCATTAGGTGTAGCATATGCACTGTGGGAAGGTATTGGAATTGTCATTATTACGACATTCAGTGTCCTGTGGTTTGGTGAATCACTTTCACCATTAAAATTAGGTGGCCTAGCAATGCTAATTGCAGGGATCACGCTTATCAAATCAGGTACTAAAAAATCGGCTGTTGCTAAGAAAACAACAGAATCGGTAAAAAGTATTGCTGGTAAAGCTAAGCATGTTGCCAGTGCTGTAAAAGGAGCGAATAAGCCAATTCCTGCCAATATCAAGGAGGCTTAATTATGTTAGCTCAATTTGAATGGTGGCACGGTGCATTTTTAATTCTTGCTGTAGTTCTCGAAATTGTCGCGAATATATTCTTAAAAATGTCGAACGGTTTTAGTCGAATGGGATTAGGAATATTATCACTATTTTGTGTGTTAGGTGCTTTTAGTGCACTGGCAATGGCCGTCAAAGGAATAGAGCTTTCGGTAGCTTATGCACTTTGGGGAGCATTCGGAATTATTGCAACTATCGCCGCCGGTTGGATTTTATTTAATCAAAGACTCAATTATAAAGGATGGGGTGGAATTATATTATTACTGGTTGGTATGGTAATGATTAAATTTGCTTAAATCTCAGTAATTTAATAAGTACCATTTTGGTAAAAATAGAAATTTAATAATCACAGCAAGAATAAATTATATTAAAAAAGCTGAATTCATCGGAATTCAGCTTTTTTGTATCTACTGTTTAATCTTTTTAGAGTGATATAAATTTAATTTTTTCTTCATTGTCCTAAAAGTTATTTTATATACAAACCGATTACGATATAAAACATAGTAATAACAAATTTAAATAGTAGAAAAGGGTATCTAAAATTGCAGATTGATAGCCTGTTGGCATTCAGAGGCTATAAGTTAAAGTCAAAAAACAGTAAAAATTAAAATATTCTTTCTATCTTTAATAATAGTGAATATGCAGAGGTTTTATGGAAAAACACTATTGTTATTATTTTCTCTTTGATGTTATTTTTTACTGATAACATGAAAAAAATAGGAATAGAGATGAAACGGATATTAGTTGCAGGTGCAACAGGTTATTTAGGCCGATTTCTTGTACAAGCATTAAAAACACAAGGCTATTGGGTGCGTGTTTTAGTCAGAAATCGCTCGCAAGCAGCACTGTTTACTGATGTTGATGATATTTTTATTGGTGAAATAACAAAACCCGAGCAATTAAAAAATAGTACAAAAGATATTGACTGTGTTATTTCCACGATAGGGATCACTCGACAAAAAGAGGGGTTAACCTATATGGATGTTGATTATCAAGCAAATATAAATCTTCTTGAAGAAGCAATAAAATCACAAGTTCAACAGTTTATTTATATCTCTGCTATTGATGGAGATAAATACCGCCAATTAAAAATCTTTGAAGCCAAAGAACGTTTTGTTGATAAATTGAAACAATCGAATTTACCTTATTGTGTCATTAGGCCAAATGGCTATTTCAGTGATATGGGGGATTTCTTACAAATGGCCTCATCAGGAAAAGTCTATTTATTTGGCTCAGGAGAACAACAAATAAATCCTATTTCTGGAAAAGATCTAGCCGAATTTGTGATTAAAATGATAGGGCATACTACGAAAGAAATTTCTGTGGGTGGGCCTGATATTTTGTCATTAAATCAAATTGCTGAACTTGCAGGCATGGCATTAAATAAGAAAATAAAAATTATCCACTTACCAGATGTATTAAGAAAAATGACTATTTTTATATTACGTCATTTTACTTCTCAAAAGTTTTATGGGCCTTTTGAGTTTTTCTTAACATTTATGGGCACGAGCCATATCGGTGGAGTATATGGTAATGAACATTTATTAGATTATTATCATGATTTAGCCAATAAACTAAATTCAAAAAAATAAGCACCCATAAAAGTAGGTGCTTATTAAATATTTTCACATTGCCGCGATAATTTTGATTTCGACTTTATATTCAGGGTGCATTAGTTGTGCTTGCACAGTACAACGCACAGGTGCGCTACCTTTGGCAACCCATGCATCCCACGCTTTATTCATACCCTCAAAATCAGCTTTATCAGCTAAAAAGATTGTCGCATCAAGAATTTGAGTTTTATCAGAACCTACACGTTGTAACAAAACGTCAATTGCCGCTAATGTGTCTGCTGTTTGTTCAATAATATCGCCTGATAAATTCTCTGGCACTGCAGTGTAATAAATAGTGTCGTTATGAATAACGGCTTCAGACCAGCGATCTTCAGGGTCGATACGTTTAATTGTCATTATGAGTTCTCCTTAGTATTAACGGCATAGGTGGTACTTTTGGTTATCCACTGGCATAATTTACGTCTTATTTTATAAAAAGAGTATGCCTGTGTCAGACGATTTTGCAGAAAACGGGATTTTAACCCGAACTATTCCAGGATTTCATCCCCGTGAAGCTCAACGACAAATGGCGAAATCAATAACGGAAACTATTGATAAGCAAGGTGTACTTATTGCTGAAGCGGGTACAGGTACCGGAAAAACGTATGCCTATCTCGTACCTGCATTGCGTTCGGGTAAAAAAACTATTATCTCAACAGGCTCTAAAGCCTTGCAAGATCAATTATATAGCCGAGATTTACCCACGATCATTGAAGCGATTAATTATGATGGTAACACGGCGTTATTAAAAGGGCGCTCTAACTATCTCTGTTTAGAACGACTTGATCAGCAAATGCTCAGTGGTGGTGATCTGGAAGCTGAAGTTTTGTCTGATGTTATGTATGTACGCCAATGGTCAACACAAACAGAAGATGGTGACGTTAGCCGTTGTCATAGTGTTGCAGAAGATAGTCGGGTTTGGCCTTTAGTCACCAGCACTAACGATAACTGCTTGGGGAGTGATTGCCCTCGTTATAAAGAGTGCTATGTTTTAAGCGCACGTAAAAAAGCAATGGATGCGGATGTCGTTGTGGTTAATCACCATTTATTTATGGCAGATACTGTCGTTAAAGATACTGGTTTTGGTGAGTTAATTCCGGAAGCTGAAATTATGATCTTTGATGAAGCCCATCAAATTCCAGATATTGCTAGCCATTATTTTGGCCAACAACTTACCAGTAGACAGTTGTTTGATCTCGCCAGAGATATGACTGTTGCTTATCGCACAGAAGTGAGAGACCAAGTTCAGTTACAAAAAAGTGCCGATAGATTAACGCAGATGGTAATGGATTTTCGCCTAGCGTTAGGTGAGACAGGTTATCGAGGAAACTTACGTGAGCTATTGCAAGGTGGCGAAACAAAACGTTTTCTAACGTTACTGGATGATGCCTTAGAACTGAGTTATGACGTAATGAAACTCTCGTTAGGGCGAAGCCAATTACTTGACAGTGCTTTTGAACGTGCCACTGTTTACCGCAATCGATTAAAACGCCTGATTGATACCACAATTCCGGGTTATAGCTATTGGTTTGAAAGTTATGGTCGCCATTTTTTATTAGCTATCACACCGCTATCTGTTGCAGAGAAATTTCGCGAATTAATCAAATCGCATAAAAGCAGTTGGGTATTTACCTCAGCAACACTTTCTGTAAATGAGCAGATGTCTTATTACACAGATAGATTGGGCTTAGAAAGTGCGACAACTCTGATCCTAAACAGCCCATTTGATTATCAACATCAAACATTACTCTGTGTGCCACGTTATCTGCCACCATTAAATCAGCCTTATACGGCAAAACGTTTAGCCACTATGCTAACGCCAGTTATTTTAAAAAACCAAGGTCGCTGTTTTTTCCTCTGTACCTCACATGCCATGATGCGTGGACTTGCTGAAGAGTTTAAAGCCAGTTTGCCATTACCTGTATTGATGCAAGGTGAAATGAGTAAGACGCAATTACTGCAAAAATTTGTTTCATCAGGAAATGCGCTTTTAGTTGCGACCCAAAGTTTTTGGGAAGGTGTTGATGTGCGTGGCGATACGTTGTCTTGCGTGATTATTGATAAATTACCATTTACAGCACCTGATGATCCTCTATTAAGAGCACGCATTGAAGATTGTGAATTGCGAGGTGGAGATGCTTTTAGAGACGTCCAAATTCCTGATGCTGTTATTAGTTTAAAACAAGGTGTTGGGCGGTTAATTCGTGATGTACACGATTATGGTGCAATTATAGTTTGTGATGATAGGTTAGTTTCTCGTGCTTATGGTGAAGTTTTTTTAAGTAGTTTGCCTCCATCACCTCGCACGCGTTCACTCGAAAAAACAATGAAGTTTTTGAGCCAACGCGCACAGCAGAATGAAATACAAGAAATATCGGATTCATAATAGCGATCGCACAGAATGTGTGTTTATTCTGTTGAACACTATTATGATATTATTCTTCCTCTTTTAATTATCGAATTTGCCGGAGTTATGGCGTGTCACTGCGAATTTTAGCAATTGATACTGCAACAGAATCTTGTTCAGTTGCAGTTTGGAATGAAGGCGTTGTTGCTTCACGTTTTGAAATCTCACCTCGTGAACATACACAAAAGATTTTACCTATGGTGAAAAGCGCCTTAGAAGAAGCAAACATCACATTGCAATCATTAGATGCACTTGCTTTTGGACGAGGTCCCGGAAGTTTTACAGGTGTTCGTATTGGTGTAGGTGTTGCACAAGGCATCGCGCTAGGTGCAGAATTACCCATGATTGGTATTTCATCACTTGCCACAATGGCTGAAGGTGTCTTTAGAACAACGGGTATTAAACAAGTTCTCGTGGCAATCGATGCGCGTATGGGTGAAATTTATTGCGCTCAATATCAGCGTAATGATGAAGGTGTTTGGATAGGCGAAGACACTGAAGCCGTAATGAAACCTGAGCAATTTATTGAAGCATTACAATTAACAACAGGAACATGGGCGATGGCAGGTACAGGATGGCAAGCTTATCCTGATTTAAAAGAGGCACTGCCTTTCACTGTTGTTGAAACTGAGATTACGCTTCCTGCTGCACAAGATATGTTACCTCTTGCTGTAACCGCTTGGCATGAAGGTAAAGCAACGAAAGTTGAAGACGCTGAGCCAGTTTATTTACGTAATGAAGTGACATGGAAAAAACTGCCTGGCCGTGAATAGATTTAGAAGTATCTATTAGAAGCCTAAGAGTGAAGCTAAGCTATAATATTATTATAGAGTAACGTTAATATTGACTTGCAATGAGGTGGTTTATGAACAGACAATTAAACTACCGTTTGGTAAGCAAAGCGCTATTTCTATCTGGTGCTTTGTTTCTAGCGGGATGCGTCTCTATACCTGAATCAATAAAAGGTACATCAGCAACGCCAGTGACTAATTTAAATGGTGTTTTTGTTGCGCCTGAACTTTATATTGGTCAAGAAGGGCGTTTTGGTGGGCGTGTGATTGATGTTAAAAATCTTCAATCGTCAACGCAGCTAGAAATTGCCGTTATGCCTCTTTCTCAATACGATGCTGCGCCCGAATTACATCAGCCTTCTATTGGGCGTCTCTATGCTAATGTTATGCATTTCTTAGATCCCTCTGATTATAAAAATCAATACGTAACCGTTGTTGGTACTATTAAAGGTGTTGAAACTGGCAAAGTTGGTGAGGCCAGTTATCCATTTTTACGTATTGATGTGACAGGTATGAAACGCTGGACACTGACACAGCAAGTCATTATGCCCGCACCTGTTATGACATGGGGATATTATGGAGATGGCCCATATTGGGGTTATCACCATGGATATGGCGGTTATGGTGGATATCCATATGGAACTGGTCAGGTTGTACCCGTTTTAGAATAAAAAGCGGGCATTAGATTACATGACGATATAATATTTTATCTTCATTTGTGTGAAACGGTGTATAATCAATATCTATAATATATTAGGTAACTATCTAATAGAGTTATTAAAGTTGAATAAAAATAAAAGAGAGGGCGGTTTTGACCGCCTTCTTTTTTGTTAATCTAAAAATAAAATATTTAGTGACACACTTCGCATCTTCACAACAGAAAATTGTTTGTGCTGGTAGGATGAGTTAATACTTTGTTAAAAATGAAACGCAATATTAACCCAAGAAGTGCGATTAATCAGGAGTACTACTTTGGAAAAAGTCTGGCTTAAACGTTATCCGGCAGATGTCCCGGCTGAAATTGACCCGGACCGTTTTGCATCCCTTGCAGAGATGCTTGAAAACGCTGTCGCAAATTACGCAGATCAACCCGCCTTTATCAATATGGGCGAGGTCATGACTTATCGCAAACTTGAAGAGCGTAGCCGTGCTTTTGCAGCATACCTGCAAAATGGCTTAGGATTGAAAAAAGGTGATCGTGTCGCCTTAATGATGCCTAATTTACTGCAATATCCTATCGCGCTTTTCGGTATTCTTCGTGCAGGCATGGTTGTCGTAAACGTAAACCCACTTTACACACCAAGAGAACTTGAACATCAGTTAAATGACAGTGGTGCAAGTGCCATTGTAATAGTCTCTAACTTTGCGCATACGCTCGAAAAAATCGTATTTAATACCAGTATTAAACACGTTATTTTGACCCGAATGGGTGATCAACTATCCCGTCCTAAAGCAACATTAGTCGACTTTGTTGTTAAATATATCAAACGATTAGTTCCTAAATATAATTTGCCTGATGCAATTTCATTTCGTAGAGCAATGCATTTTGGCTATCGTATGCAATATATTAAACCTGAAATTACAGGTAAAGACTTAGCCTTCTTGCAATATACAGGAGGCACAACGGGAATTGCTAAAGGCGCAATGTTAACGCATCGCAATATGTTGGCAAACCTTGAGCAAGCGAAAGCGGCTTATGTACCCGCACTAAATGTAGGCAAAGAGCTGGTGGTAACTGCATTACCGCTGTATCACGTTTTTGCTTTAACCGTTAACTGTCTACTCTTTATTGAAATTGGTGGTAAAAACTTACTTATCACTAACCCTCGTGATGTGAAAGGTACAATTAAAGAGCTAGGACGTTACCCTGTCACGGCAATCACTGGCGTAAATACTTTATTTAATGCTTGGTTGCAAAATCCAGAATTTCGTCAACTCGATTTCTCCAAATTGAATCTCTCTGTTGGCGGCGGTATGCCTGTTCAAAGTAGTGTTGCTAAAGAGTGGGAAGAGTTAACGGGTAAACATTTATTAGAAGGTTATGGCTTGACGGAATGTTCTCCTTTAGTCACTGGTAACCCTTATAATCTGAAAAAATACAGTGGTAGTATTGGATTACCTGTACCTTCAACGGACGTTAAGTTTATTGATGATGAAGGTAACGAAGTTGACCGCACTGTAGGCGGTGAAATGTGGGTTCGTGGCCCTCAGGTAATGAAGGGTTATTGGAATCGCCCTGATGCAACTGATGAAGTTCTACACGATGGTTGGGTCGCAACAGGTGATATTGCGACAATGGATGACGAAGGCTTTATTCGTATCATTGACCGTAAAAAAGATATGATCTTAGTTTCAGGCTTTAATGTATACCCTAATGAAGTCGAAGAAGTCGTTACGGCACATCCTAAGGTTTTGGAGTCGGCTGCAATTGGCGTACCGAGCAAAAACTCAGGTGAAACAGTTAAAGTTTTCATTGTGAAAAAAGATCCATCATTAACGGAAGATGAGATAAAAACACACTGTCGTCGTTACCTAACAGGTTATAAAGTACCTAAAATTATTGAGTTTCGTGATGAATTACCAAAATCAAATGTTGGTAAAATTTTACGCAGAGAGTTAAGAAATGAAGAAAAAGAGTTGAAAACCTCAACTGAATCTTGATACAACACTTAATAACCTTTTTCAATTTCGCCGGTTTATACCGGCGTTTTTGTGATCACATAAAAAGTCATTAGACATAAAAACAAGAGAAACCTGTTTTGAATTATCAATTGATTACGACAGACACTGCACTAGATTCCGCCTGTAAAGCTGCTTCAGAGGCTTCACAAATTGCTTTAGATACAGAGTTTGTCCGCATACGTACCTATTACCCTCATCTTGGTTTGATCCAGATGTATGACGGTAAACAGATCTCTCTTATTGACCCGTTAGCAATTAAGGATTGGGCTCCTTTCATTGAGCTATTAACAAACCCGGGCATCATGAAGTTTCTCCATGCTGGAAGTGAAGATCTCGAAGTTTTTTCTCACCAATTTGGTTGTGTTCCAACACCGATGATTGATACTCAAGTAGTCGCTGCATTTTTAGGCCATCCTATCTCTTGTGGTTTCGCGACATTAGTTGAGAAATATGAAAATGTTGCACTAGATAAAAGTGAATCCCGAACAGACTGGTTAGCGCGCCCTTTAACTGAAAAACAGTGCCAATATGCTAGTGGTGATGTTTTCTACTTACTACCTTTAGCTGAAAAATTAATTGAAGAAGCTGAAGAAGCAGGCTATATGGATGCGATCGCAGATGAATGCAAAATGATTGCAGAGCGTCGACAAGAAACGGTTGTACCAGAGCTCGCCTATCGTGATATTAGCAATGCATGGCAATTAAAAGACCAACAGTTAGCATGTTTACAAATGCTTGCTCAGTGGCGCTTAAATCAAGCTAAAGCTCGAGATATGGCATTAAACTTTGTTGTAAGAGAAGAACACTTATGGTCTGTTGCTCGTTACCTTCCATCCTCATTAGCAGAACTCGATGCATTATCGCTTTCAGGTCAAGAAATTCGTTGTCATGGTCGTCGTTTATTAGATTTTGTTGTTAAAGCTAAAGAAGTTAAAGATGAAGATTGCCCAGAGCCTATTGGTAATTTAATTGAACAACCAAACTATAAAAAAGCATTTAAAGCGATTAAAGCAGTTATTCAAGAAATTAGTGAAGATAAGCGCTACAACCCTGAACTGTTAGCCTCAAGAAGGCAGATTAATCAGCTATTAAGTATTCATTGGAAAATAAAAGAAGGGCAACCTGAATTAACTTCACGTTGGCGTAAAGCATTATTAGAAGAAAAAGTGACAGAAATTCTGGCGCAATATCCATAGTCTTGTTGATTGTTTATTTTCTAATAATTAATCTCCTTAAAATAAAAAAGGATTCTTAGTTCAATAAATAAACAAAATAAAGAATAACATTAGGAGTCTCTTTTGAGGCTCTTATTTTTTGCACACAAAAAACACCTAAAGAAGGTGAAGGTAGAAATAGACTAAATAGATTATTAGTAAATATAAGTATTATGACAAAATAATCGGTCTCCTGTGACTTATCACCAATGATTAAAATAGCAACAAGATATAGCGCTATTTGCGCATTCAGGTGTTTTCAATATGTATATAATTAAACACAGAGCCAATCAAATTGATTATAGTTTATGGCTGGCTCTGTGAATAATGACTTAGATAAAGCGTAAAATATGATTTACTTTGTAGGCTCTTCACTCTCAGGTAAAGTCACATTTAGCTCTAATACAGAGATATCATCGCCTTTTTGTTCAAATTGAACAGAAAGCATCTCTGGATCAATCTGTACATATTTACAGATGACACCTAATAAATCTCTTTTCATATCAGGTAAATAAGCTGGCTCGCTATCACCACGGCGACGTTCTGCTACGATAATTTGCAGACGCTCCTTGGCAATATTAGCTGTCGACTTTTTGCGCGACAGGAAAAAATCTAGTAAAGCCATCTTTTACCCCCCAAAAAGGCGTTTCAGAAAGCCTTTTTTCTCTTCTTCAATAAAACGGAATGGATGTTCTTCACCTAACAAACGATTTACTGTATCTGAATAGGCTTTACCTGCATCAGATTCGCCATCTAAAATAACAGGTTCACCTTGGTTAGATGAACGTAAAACAGATTGATCTTCTGGAATAACACCCAATAGTGGAATGCATAGAATTTCAAGGACATCTTCCATACTTAACATATCACCACGGCTAACGCGGCCAGGATTATAACGAGTTAATAAAAGATGTTCTTTAATTGGATCTTGACCACGCTCAGCGCGACGTGATTTAGAAGCAAGAATTCCTAAAATACGGTCGGAGTCACGTACAGATGATACTTCAGGGTTTGTTGTAATAATGGCTTCATCTGCAAAATAAAGGGCCATTAATGCGCCACTTTCAATACCCGCAGGAGAGTCACAAATAATAAAATCAAAACCCATCTCATCGAGTTCATCTAATACTTGTTCTACACCATCACGGGTGAGAGCGTCTTTATCTCTTGTTTGTGAAGCAGGGAGAATAAACAGATTTTCTGTGCGCTTATCTTTAATCAATGCTTGATTTAAAGATGCATCCCCCTGAATAACATTAACAAAATCATAAACAACTCTACGTTCACAACCCATGATAAGGTCTAAATTACGTAACCCAATATCAAAGTCGATAACAACCGTCTTATGACCTTTTTGAGCGAGGCCGGTAGAAATGGCCGCGCTGGAAGTTGTTTTACCAACCCCACCTTTACCTGACGTAACAACAATAATGCGTGCCATGGAGTGATTCCTTGTCGATGCTCTAAATTAAGTTCTCGATTGTTAATTCATTCTCTTGCAGGCTAAGTTGTACTGATTTACCAACAAAGTCTGTAGGAATTTGGTCGCTTAGCCAATATTGACCAGCAATAGAAACAAGCTCAGCGGACAGATGTGTACAAAAAATATGGCTTTCTTTATCACCCGATGCACCAGCAAGTACACGCCCACGCAATACACCATAGACATGAACATTACCATCAGCAATTAATTCAGCGCCTGCACTCACATTACTAATAACAACTAAATCGCTATTTTGAGCATAAATGCGCTGACCTGAACGAACAGGAGTATGGATGATTTTTGTTTTTTGACGAACAGCTGTCGGTGCTTCATTCGTTTTATCGTTATTTGCCTGAGTGCTCGGCTTAACTATTTTACCTTCATTTAAGATAGGTAACTGTGCGGCAATTATCGCTTCTTTCTGTTGAGCGTCTGAACTACCACTAATTCCCACGACGCGTAAGCCAGCATCTTCTACAATTCGCCTCAGTTTTTTAAAATCAATATTTTCATCTGCTAAAGCAGAGACATTGATAACCACAGGTGCATTTTTCAGAAATTGAGGCGCTTGTGCAATTTTTTCTGAAATTGCCTGACGAATAACTTTCGGTGTTCCATCGTTTAAATGGAGTACTGAAAGGGTAAAATTACTGCCTTTTAACTCAATGGGCGTGTTTGACATCTATCTGACTCAGTAAATTTTTTATAATCTGGCACAAAAAACCAGAGACGATATTACGAAAGTATATAAGCATGTTATATTTACTAAAATATTCAGGCAAGTCGCTTATTTTAATAATTAGAGTTTAATGAAAATGATTTGTGCAATTTACCGTAGTACCAAACGTGATCAAACTTATTTATACATCGAAAAAAAGGATGATTTCTCTCGAATTCCAGACGAATTATTACAAAGTTTTGGCGAACCACAGTTTTCAATGTTGCTTAATCTCGCGGACAGACAGCGTTTAGCGCATGCTGACATTGAAAAAGTCAAAAAAGCATTAGTAGAGCAGGGTTTTTACTTACAAGTTCCGCCACCTGTCGAAAGTATGTTAAATGCTTATTTAGATGAATTAAAAAAATCAGAAAAAACTGAATAAATCATCGAGATAAAAGGAGCATAAATGTTCAAATATTCATTCATCGCTGTGATTGTTTCCGGTTTAATGTTATCGGCGTGTACTAATGGCCAACAAAAATTGGCTGAAAGACAAATTACTGCACCAGAGGCAACGGCAGTTGAAACACAAAAAACGCCTCGATGGAAACAAGTGGATGTTGCATCGTTAGAACAAGCATTTCCTAAAGAGACACGTATTTCTGCACAATTCCCTGCTTATGTTGAAGCTCTGAAATTAAAAGCAGCTCAGTTGGGATATAAACAAGAAACAATAGATTTTGCTTTTTCAGAAGCCCATTTTATTGAACGAGTGATTAAATCAGACCGTAATCAGCCGGAAAAGAAAATCACACTCGATGTTTATTTACCACGCATTGTCACTAACGGTCGTTTAAACCAAGGGGCCAAGCTCTATAAAGAGAATCAAGATACTCTAGAACAAATCAGCAAGAGATATGGTGTACCTGCAAACTATATTGTTGCGTTATGGGGACTTGAGAGCGGCTTTGGTAAAGTGCAGGGCAAAGAAGATGTTGTTTCTGCACTTGCAACACTCGCATTTGAAGGCCGCAGAGAAGAACTCTTTACACGCCAGCTAATGGCAGCATTGGAGATTATTGAGGAAGGGCATATCCCTCAAGGACAGCGTCTCAAAGGCTCTTGGGCGGGCGCTATGGGGCAAACTCAGTTTATGCCATCTTCTTTCCTAACTTATGCCGCAGATGGCAATGGTGACGGAAAAATTGATATTTGGAATACCCAAGAAGACGCATTTGCTTCGGCAGCTAACTATTTAGCAACGGAAGGTTGGAAAAGTGGACTTCCTTGGGGAGAACAAGTTACTTTATCGGTAGATTTTAACCAACAGCTTGAAGGGATTAAGACTGAGCAGAAAAAAACGGTTGCTCAATGGAAAGCATTGGGTGTTCAATTGCCTGCAAATAGTCAATTGAACGATGCAATGCCAACATGGTTAATTATTCCTGATGATGATTTGCACAGAAGCTATTTAGTGACACAGAACTTCCGTACGATTATGCATTGGAACAGCTCTTACTTTTTTGCTCTTAGCATTGTCACAATGGCTGATGGCGTTGCTAATAAAATAAATTCACTGCCAAGCGCGAGTTAATCGCGTTTTTACAGTGAAATAAAACACAGCAATTTACCTAAAAGGAACACATTATGTATCAACATCGTGATTGGGAAGGTGCATTACTTGATTTTCCTGTCAATAAAGTGATTTGCGTTGGCAGTAACTATGCAAATCACATTAAAGAGATGGGGTCCGTTCGCTCAGAAGAGCCTGTAATTTTTATCAAACCAGAAACAGCTATGTGTGATATTCGCCAACCTATTGCTATCCCAAAAGATATGGGGGCGGTTCACCACGAAATTGAATTAGCAGTACTGATTGGTCAGCCACTTAAACAAGCTAATGAAGATAGAGTTGATCGCGCAATTGCGGGTTTTGGTATTGGTCTTGATCTCACATTACGTGATTTACAAGGTAAATTGAAAAAAGCAGGGCAACCGTGGGAAAAAAGTAAAGCGTTTGATGGCTCTGCACCATTATCGGGCTTTATCCCTGTCAATTCATTTGGCGACCCGCAAAACGCAGATTTAATGTTACGTGTTAATGACGAGATTCGTCAGCAGGGTAACAGTCGTGATATGCTAACCCCTGTTTTACCCCTTATCAGCTATATGTCTCGCTTTTTTACCCTACGTCCTGGTGATGTGATTTTAACGGGAACTCCTGAAGGTGTTGGCCCTCTAGAATCAGGCGATATGTTGGTATTAAGTGTTAATGAACATCAGCTGACAACGCGGGTTATTTAATTCGTATTAGATGAGCAATAAGGTAATAACGTAGAGATGACACAGGCTTTTTGGCAGACTAAAACATTAGATGAAATGAGTGATGATGAGTGGGAATCGCTCTGTGACGGGTGTGGGCAGTGTTGTTTACACAAGTTAATGGATGATGATACTGACGAGATATATTTTACCAATGTCGCTTGTAATCAGCTAAATATTAAAACCTGCCAATGCAGTAATTACGAAGATCGTTTCCGTTATGAGCCAGATTGTATCAAGCTTACACGGTATAATTTACCTACATTTGAGTGGTTACCAATGACATGTGCGTATCGTCTGTTAGCAGAAGGCAAAACGTTACAAAGTTGGCATCCACTTATTGCAGGTAATAAAGCAAAAATGCACCAAGGTAATATTTCTGTAAGATATATAGCAGTGCCAGAAACTGAAGTTGAAGATTGGGAAGAACATATTCTTAATCGTCCGAAAGGACGTGGTTAATTTCTTATTTTCATTAAAAAGCTCCTTTATAGGAGCTTTTGTTAAGGAATGTAAGTAATGACACTAGATATTGCTGGGCTAACTGCCCAATTAGGGAAGAAGTATCAAGATGTTTACGATCAAAATTTAATTCCTTATAAGTCCAAACCTAAAAATGGCAGTTTGGCGATGAGAAAAGAATCTCTTCACTTATATTTTGAGCCCTATGGTGTCGGTTTAAGTGAAATCACGCTGACGCTATTTGATGAAAAAACAAAGCAATTTCATTTCCCCCACGCACTTCCTTTCGGGTTACAGCCATTTATGACACAAGAGTGGTTACATGCTCATTATGGAAAACCGATCCGCTTTGCTAAAAAGAAAATTGTAATGTCACTTCATTTAGGTGAAGCTGAAGTTTTTGAGTTACCCAATAATAATCAGGTTATTTTTATCGCCAGATATCCCTATGTTGGTGAGAATGTAGTGATCTCGCTTACCTTTGAATTACGCGAAAGTTTAGAAAAACGGTGGGATGTTAACTACATGGCTTGATATTGTGTTAGTAACAAAAAATTCCCTTTTTGAAGTTAATAAGAGAATAAGTCAT
Organism: Proteus sp. FZP2095; assembly: GCF_023701425.1. Lineage (NCBI taxonomy): Bacteria > Pseudomonadati > Pseudomonadota > Gammaproteobacteria > Enterobacterales > Morganellaceae > Proteus > Proteus sp. FZP2095. The sequence goes on along the minus strand of NZ_JAMQBJ010000001.1, from coordinate 965,185 downwards.
TCACCAAATAATCTTTTTAAGAAAATCTATTGACGAGATGGGAAATATAGTTCACTATTATTCTCATGGTGGGAAATTTGAATTTCACCAACTAAATGAATAAATGCCTCGCTTATGCGGGGCTTTTTGCATTCTAGGTCTGTGAAAATATCCGCCATATTTCGTAGCAAAATTCTGAGTCATATTCAGTGATTGAAACATACATCATTATTAAAATGATGCGTTTTTCTTCGCCGTTTATTACCTGAATTTACTGAAAGAGAAGATTGGATTTTCTCTTATTTGAACATCAAGACTCGCTTCGGCGAGTTTTTTTGTTTCTTCATTTTATAAAAAGGAATTTTATATGAAACGTATTACTCCAATTGTTTTATCACTACTTATGGTTTCAACCAGCTATGCTAATTCAGAGATGATGGTAGTGCCTGAACTTGAAACTTATTCATCTGCTGTTGCGCGTGACACTTCAATGCGTGCATTGAATGATGAAAACTGTGGTATTGGTTGTCCATTAGGTGGCAGTGAAACCACTATTCAACGTGATGTTTACACATTAAATAATAATAGCGAAACCAAGTTTGCAGACTGGGTTGCTTATTTAGTGACTAAAGACAGTATCGGTAGTGGTAAAGCACGTAACTGGAAAAAAGATCCGGCTTTAGGTAATGATGAAACCTTATCGCCAGCGGATTACAAAAATGCTAATGCCACATTAAAAGTTGACCGTGGTCATCAAGCTCCTCTAGCTTCATTGGCTGCGTTACCAGGTTGGAATGCGCTTAACTATCTTTCTAATATTACACCGCAAAAAGCAGACTTAAACCAAGGTGCTTGGGTAAGACTAGAAGATCAAGAGCGTAATTTGGCAAAAGAAGGTCACAAAGTCTTTACTGTTACAGGGCCTATCTACGAAAGAGATATGGGTAAATTACCAAGTACAGATAAAGATCACACAATTCCAAGTGCTTATTTTAAAGTGGTTTTTCTAAATGATTCACCAGAAAGCTCCTCTTATGCAGCGTTTATTATGGATCAACAAACACCGAAAAAAGCAAATTTCTGTGAATTCCAAGTAACGGCGGCAGAAGTGGAAGCACGTACAGGTTTAACACTTTGGAGTCAGTTACCTGAAAGTGCTCAAAGTGTGAAATCTCAAGCAGGTGAGTTAGTTAAAAAAATGGGATGTACGGTATTAAAATAAGCTTTTAAACCGACTTCTCAGTAAGTAATAAAAAAGGTCACTTTATTAAGTGACCTTTTGCAATATTTCTAAATAGCTATACTTAGCGGTTTTCTAAATTAATAAGCTGGTGGCGCTGATTAAAAAACTTCTTATAGGTTAAATAGCAAGCAATAATAGTTGAAATACTGGCTGTTGCCATCAACATAAAAGTCACCATAATTTGATATTTAACAGCTTGTAAAGGATCAACACCTGCAAATATAAGCCCTGACATCATACCCGGTAAACTCACAATACCGACAGTCTTTGCGGCATCAATAGTTGGAATTAATGAAGATTTAATGCTATCTCGAATAATACTCATTGAGGCTAATTTAGGTGTTGCACCAAGGCTTAACATCTCTTGCAATTGTTGCTGTTGATTTTGAAAACGTTGACCTAAATTATTATAACAAAGTCCCGTTGCTATCATTGCATTACCCGCAATCATCCCCGTAATAGGAATAATTTGAATGGGGGTAAAAGCAATGGAACTGGTGAGCAATAAAATAGTTAAAGTTAATAATGCTCCAGTCGTAATAGCGGTGAAAGAGATCAGAAAGATATCTTTGACGTATTTACTCCGCTTTTTGGCGTTATGGGCGGCGTTATAGCAGATAAATAACACCATTAAGAAAGTAAGAATAAAATGGTCAACATGGAAAATATAGGTCAAGACATAGCCAACAATTAATAGTTGAACAATGGCTCTTGCTGTACTCCAAATAATATCTTTTTCTAAAGCTAGTTTTTCTTTGCGACTAATAAAAATAGCCACGAGAACTAATAAAAGCGAGAAAATCAGAGATTCATTGCTTATCGTATGTTCGTTCATAATATTATGTTCGCTCATAACAAAAGGGTGACTGATAAAGAAATAAAAAATCAGGCATCATTGTGAGAAGGTAATAAGATCACATCATCAGCATGTTTTATTTCATTTTGATCGTGAGTGACCCATAATACGGCGAGATTTTGATCTTTAACGTAGTGGTGAATAACATCATTCACTTTTGTTTTATTATCTTCATCTAATGCACTTGTTATCTCATCAAGTAATAAGATTTTTGGCATAAATTGCAGATTTCTTATCAGTGAAATACGTTGTTTTTCTCCTCCCGAAAGTTCATTAATTCCCTTTTTCATAATGGATGCAGGTAAACAAAAATAATCCAAATCATGTACAAGTTTCTTATCATCTACCGAGAGTTTTCGTAAGAAATAAGGAAATTTAAGGTTATCGTAAACCGTCTCACCAAATAACATCGGTGTTTGAGTACAATAAGAAACCTGTTGGCGATATTCTTCGGGTGAAAACGTTAAATAGTCTTTATCTTCAAAGAAAATTGAACCACTGGTAGGTGATAGTAGAGAAGCGACAATCTTGAGTAAGGTGCTTTTACCACAACCTGAAGGGCCTGTGATAAGTTTAAATTCAGAAGGTTGAAGTTCAAAATTGATGTTATCAAGGATAGTTTTGTTATTGACCTGATAACCTATTTTATCAAGACGTAAAAGTGCAGTCGTGCTTTCCATTCTTATCCCAAACTTAAAAGAGAGAATAATTATCATTATATAGAATTAACGATATAAAGATCCTGCTTTAAATCAGTTAGTAAGCAATTTTGTTACTCTTTAAGTATAGGATAATAAGAATGCTAGCCAATAAAAAAGATAAATTTATTTTTCTCGGTTGACTAAAAAAATGCCAAATTGAATTTTGTTAAGAATAAAATAAAGAGCAGGCAGATAGTCGCGATAACAAAGCGCAATGTAGCAAGTAATAAACCATCAATTTCAGGCGAGATAACTCGCCCCGCAATAAAAGTCCCACCCCAAACGATAGAGACTAAGGCTAGTAATAAATAAGCCGTTAAATCACTCTTTGGATTGTTTTTCATATTGAGAGTACCAATGCTTTATATCATTGATTATTTCACTCGTTAAACGCTCACCTTGTTCATTATAAAACCCATGATCTAACTTATCGTATTTAATAAACTTCACATTAGGTTGGTTGATATCTTGGCTTAATTGATTAAATGCATCGACATTTACATTTACGTCATTAAGTGTCTGAATAATTAAGATAGGGGTGTGTTGATTGCTTTTAATAACATTAAGTAAATCAATAGCAAAATATTGTTGCCACCATGATTTACTATGCTCACTGACAAATTGCTCATTATCTATTTGATTATTTTTTATTGCATCAGCAAATTGCTGAAAGCCACTTAGCGCATCTTTAATGTGTTCTTTCGGTGTGGTAAGACGGATATTATAAAGAACATCATCAAGAAAAAAACGCCCTCCACCATTTAGTGCAATAGCCGCTTTTATATCATTACGTTTAGCTACCACTAAATGCACCATCGTGGCACCTTCACTTCCACCAATTAAAATAATATTTGGATACTGTGACGATAATTTATCTAACACAGCCTCATAATCTTCAGTTCGTTGTTTAGGATTATCATGAAGCTTATAGCTTTCAGGGCAATCAACACGTTCACCATCATATTGTGAATAAGGTAATTGAGCAGTAATACCGTATTTTTCTACCATTAAAACATCACTATTGGGTAACCACTGACCAAAGGTTTCTTGAATAAATGTATTATTTTTAATGCTGTTACAGTCAGAGCCTTGCATTAACACCAAGAGAGTTTGATTTTTTTCAGATCGTTTATCCAAGTAATAGCTAATTTCACTGCCATCTTTACGTGAGAGTAAATGTGTCGATATTTCTGCATAACTTGCAAAAGAAGGAAGTAAAAAAGTAGAGAGTAAAAATAGAAGTGAAGTGCGCATGATTGCCTTGTTTGTTTTTGTAGGGGGGCGATAAAAATTTTATTTTAATAATAAGTAAACAGCTAATTTAGTGAATTATTGTACAGAAACAAGTAATGAAAAATTTATCGCACAGGTAGTCTCTATAAAATTAATCCATTCTTAATAAAATAGCCTGAAAATTCAGGCTAATTGGGGATCATTAATGAATAGGAACGAAATAATCAATCTCTAAGGTTTTTGGCAATTCCATTAAATCAACATCAGTTTCTATACTGACATATTTTTCAATATCAGCACCTAAGCGACGACATAAACCTAATGCGGGAAGGGTATAAAAATAAATTTTCATCGCAAATTGTTTATATTCTTCTAGCGTTCCCTTAAATTGGAATCTGACATAACGTCCTGCCTCAATCACGCGTTTTCTAAAACCGCTGGTTTTTGTAAAATGATCTAAGCTATTTAACCCAATTTCATAATCAATCTGGATTTTATTTTTACGTAATGTGTTCGGTTGGTATGAGATAAGTACAGTACTTTCTGTAAAGTTTTTATCCGTATACAGTAAAAAATCATTCCAAAATTGGTGACGAATATCTTCGTGCAATTTACCTATATCTTCAATAGAGCAAAAATACTGATATTGCATCCCATAAACATAACTTTCAGGTAACTCCATAATTTTAGGAATAGGCAAATCAACAACATCAAAATTGATTGGTGGCTGAAAGTTATCACCGCAAAGGTTATCTAGTTTACGATATTCTGTGGGTGTTACACCAAAGGTTGCTTTAAAACGACGCGTAAATGATTGCTGGGAATCGAACTGATAACGTAATGCTACTGTCAGAATAGGCAATTTAGTTAATCGTAATTCGGTTGCTGCTTTTGTTAAACGTCTTCCTCGAATATACGAAGCAAGTGTTAATCCCGTTGCTTGTTTAAACACGCGTTGTAAATGCCATTTGGTATAACCAGAACGGATCGCAACATCATCAAGTAGCAACGGTTTTTCCAGATTCACCTCAATCCAGAGAAGGAGTTCTTTGATAATTTCTATATTAAAAGTGGATAAGGTATTTGAGGGGGTAAGCCCATTGTACTGAGATGACATGATAATTTCCTGAAATATTTTGTTCAGTTTACATGAAACTGATACCCATATATTATTACATACTTATGGTATGTTTTAAGGGTTTTATCATGAAAATAAAATCACGGCAACAAGAGAATTCAGAGCAAACGCGCACTGCACTACGTGAAGCAGCACAAGAACTATTTATAAATCAGAACTATTGTGATGTTTCCGTTGATGAAATATCACGTCACGCAAGAGTAACGAAAGGGGCTTTTTATCACCACTTTAGTAATAAGAAAGCATTATTAAAAGAGTGCTACCTTTTTCAGGTTGATAAGGTCGTCGAAAAACTGGTTCAAATTCCTACCTATGATGATCAGTGGCAAGAGTTAGAGGCTATTTTTAGTTTCTGTGTTGATCATATTTATCAACATAAAGATAAGCTTATTCCCTTACAAGAAATAATTTCCGTTCTAGGTTGGAAAGAATGGGACGAAATTGATTCACAAATTCTTATTCCTCGAATTAAAAAATGTGTAGATACCCTCTATAACAAACAAGAAATTTGTACCTATTCTCCTGATATTGTCGTGAATTTAATTTATGGTTTTGTCACGCATATCGCGATTAATTTAAAGAATGAAGCTATATTACCTGAAAATGCCTGTAAGGAGTTTAAAACGATATTTTCTGATTTTTTAATGGGAATAAAACAATCCTCAATAAATGCGAAAAAACATGAATAGTACAAAAATAATGATAGATTGATGTACATTGGATCAAAATACACAAAACAAAGGTTCAGAATATTATGACAATAGAAGTGCCTAAGAGTCATTTCACCGCAACGGGCATTGTATTCAATGGGCAGGGAAAATTCCTTCTCCATTTGCATTCTAAAATAGGCTGTTGGTTACCACCAGGTGGTCATATAGAAGAAAATGAAGAGCCACAAGATGCAGTATTAAGAGAAATAGAAGAAGAAACAGGTTTACTGTGTGAGTGTCTTTGTTATCAACCTGAATTTAGTCTTAACCTAAATAACAATGATGTTATTGAACTTGTAAAACCCCTCGCCATTTTAAAAGAACCCATCCACGATAAAAAACAAGGATTTCATTATCACATTGATATGATTTACCTTTGTAAGCCGTTAAAAAATAGCCAATTAACAAATAAATCTTTCCAATGGCTTTCTTTGGATGAAGTTAAAAAATTAGAAACACCATTAAATGTGATAAGACTTATTGAACTAACTGAAAAACTATTAATAAAAAAAATTATTTAAGTTTCTTAATAAAGCTAAATTACTCATAATAAGTAAACAATAAAAGCAGTTTTTAGAAACTGCTTTATTTTTATTGGAAACAAATCACTTTTAAAACTCACTATAAACTAACTTTGAAGTTAAATAAATTAATGTTAATAGGTGAATATACCTATTAAATATAAATGTAAAAAAACACAAATAAAACTTCAAAAACTAAAAAACAATTAATAAATTATCTTTTTCTGAGTAAAATCATTCTCATTGCAGGATATTGTATAGTTAATTTGTATCTAGATGGATGAAGTAATCGTTTATTTAATAAATGAAAAATGGTTTTCACTGCACTCTAAAGTTTTTCCTCATTATTACCGACATTATAAACAAAGGCAGAACCTACGTGCCTTTATATTCTAATGAATAAATTTTAGCCTTATTTTATTTACACCAGGGAATATGCTCTTTGTCAGAGAAAGAGCGCATTCTGATATCTTACAAATGTACAGATAAAAAATTCTGTATATTTTGATGGAATATGACCATGTTTAAAAATATCAGTATAGAAAAGACCGTTAAGGTCATGCTGGCCATTTTATTTGCGTTGATTATGAGCATTATTTATTTTAGTTATGATGCTTCCACTCGATCCTATAATAATTTCGTTTCATCAAATAGCCTAAGCCAGCAAATGTTACTTATGGGCAAAGCGCGATATCAAATGGCCGTGATCAGGGCAAATATTAATGGGTTAGATGGACAATTACGGGTGAATGAAAAACCCTCAGCAAAATACTTTCACCAAACCGCAGAATATATTGAAATAACGCGTGAAGAGATCCACCGTTGGTCAGACACAGAGAAACTCACCTTAGAAGGTCGAGAATTAGCTGATGATATGACAAAGCGTTTTGATGAGTTGCTCGATATCTTTACTGGTGCACTAGAGAGATTGCGTAGAGGTGAGCTAACAACACACTCCGCCAGTATTAAAATGGATGAGCTCAATGATATCACGATGCAATATTACGCCGTGGCTAATGGTATCGAAAATAGCTATATCGATATTGCAAAAACATCTCAAGAACGTTTAATGCTGGTATCAATCACGACAGGTGTTATTGTTATTCTTTTATTTTTCATTATATTACGTTGGTTCTCTCATACCTTTATTGGCAATATCAAAGTATTAATTAATATCTTTAGTAAGATGAGTCAAGGCGATTTAAGTATGCGTGTAGATAATCACGGTACTAATGAGTTTGGTCAGTTATTCAATGAAATGAATAAAATGAAAAACTCATTAAGCCATATGATTTCTTCCGTGAAAAATGCCGTTAATACTATCAGTGTTAGTGCAAGTGAAATCGCGACAGGAAATACAGATTTATCATCTCGAACTGAAGAGCAAGCTAGCGCATTACAAGAAACTGTTGCCAGTATGGAGCAAATTAAAACAACAGTTGAGAAAAATGCGGATAACTCGCGTGAAGCAAGCAAATTAGCACTAACAGCAACGACATCTGCTCAAAATGGCGAAAATGTGATGGATAGCGTGGTAGAAACCATGTCCTCAATCTCTGAAAGCGCGAAGAAAATTGCAGATATCAATGACATTATTAACAGCATTGCCAATCAAACGAATATTTTGTCGTTGAATGCGGCAGTTGAAGCAGCAAGAGCAGGTGAGCAAGGCAGAGGATTTACCGTTGTGGCATCTGAAGTGCGTAGTTTGGCGAGTCGTAGTGCGGAAGCTGCGAAAGAGATCAATGATTTGATAACACATTCTGTTAATAAAGTGCATGTTGGCTCTCAGCAAGTTGCTCAAGCTGGACGCTCAATGTCAGAGATCGTCACAACTATTAATCAGGTGAATGATTTTATGCAACAGATTGCCCTTGCTTCAAATGAACAAAGTATGGGGATTAATCAAATTGCATTAGCTGTTAGTGAAATGGATACTGTTACTCAGCAAAATGCGGCATTGGTTGAAGAATCAGCGGCTATCACAGCGAATATGGATGATGAAGCTCATCAATTAGCTAAATTAGTTTCACAATTCAAAGTAGACGAAGAGAAAGAAACACTTTCACGCTTTGAATCAACGCAGTCAGCAGAAGTTATCGATACTCAACAAAAATAAGTGTCGTATCGCTAATCAATAAAATAAGCCCCCTTTACTAATTTATGTAGAAGGGGGCTTTTTGTTACATATCTTCTTAATACTTAAAATTAAGATTTGATCTGATTAACGCATTCATTACCTGAAGCAACGTCTTTAATATTGTGCAGTGTTGTTTCGCTAATACTAATTAATGCTTCTTCCGTTAAGAAAGCTTGGTGTCCTGTAAATAACACGTTATGACAAGAAGAAAGACGACGGAAAATATCATCTTGAATAACATCATTTGATTTATCTTCAAAGAAAAGGTCACGCTCATTTTCATAAACGTCCATTCCCAATGCACCAATCTTACCTTGTTTTAATGCATTAATAGCAGCAGCAGAATCCACTAAAGCACCACGACTGGTGTTAATAATCATCACTCCATCTTTCATTTGTGCAAAAGCGGTTTCATTTAATAGATGATGATTATCTGCGGTTAATGGGCAATGTAACGAAATAACATTAGAATTTGCATAGAGTGTTGCCAGATCGACATATTCGGCACCTAAATCAAGTACTGCTTGATTTGGATAAGGATCATAAGCAAGCAACTTCATGCCAAAGCCTTTTAATATGCGCAATGTTGCTAATCCTATTTTACCTGTACCAATAATACCGGCAGTACGATTATGCATATTAAAACCAGTTAAGCCTTCTAATGAGAAGTTTGCATCACGAGTACGTTGATAAGCTCTGTGTATACGACGATTAAGTGACAGCATCATACCAACAGCATGTTCTGCAATAGCCTCTGGTGAATAAGCCGGCACACGAACAACCGTTATTCCTAATTCAGTTGCAGCTTCTAAATCGACGTTATTGAATCCTGCGCAGCGTAATGCGAGGATGCGTATATTAAGGCTAGCAAGCTCTTGTAAAACCGCACGATTTGCATCGTCATTGACGAAAATGCACACAGCATCAGCGCCAACGGCATTTTTTGCGGTTTGCTCTGTCAAATTAAAATCGAAATATTCAATATCATAATGATATCCATTATGTTGATTGACCCATTCCATGTGCTTACGATCATAATGTTTAGTACTATAGGAAACGATTTTCATCCAGTCTTCTCTACTCTCGATTAAATTTTTATTCAGAGGCTGGAAAACAAGAATTATCCAGCCCCAATATGAAAGAAATTAATACTATCATTATAAACAATTTAGCAAGGTAAGTGGATGATTCAGATTTGTTTAAAAGGAATATGATGTGTTGTTAAGAAAAACAATCAAATGGACAGGGACGATACTACTAGGCACAGGTCTAATTGGCACTGCTTTATGGGTGTCTATTCCTCGTTGGTTACCCGTGGTTGCTCACTATTACTTGCCTGAAGGTGTAACACTTTCTTTATCGCAACCCAAGTTACAGCGCATAGGGGTTTCAATTGAAAATATCGCATTAAAGGCAGAAAGTTGTACTTTAGCTAGTCTTAATAACTTTGTTTTTACTTATCAAAAAGAGCAAATTGATAAACTTCAATTTAATAGCCAGCAACTCGCCATTGATGAACAATGTTTTTCAATGATGCCAGCAAGTAAACAAGAAGAAACGGCAACTGTTCCACTTGAGATAAATTCACTATTAACTTCAATACCTTATTTATCCGTCAGTATCGATAATGTACTCTTAAAAGAAAATGCTCGTTATCAAGGTGCATTACAACTAAAAACACAAAATAATGGGCGACTAATTACTTACCAAGGAGAAAATGCTCAATTTGGTATTTTTATTAGAGATAACCAGTGGCTTGATATTAAACAGCTTAAAGTGAATTTACCTGATGATAACAATATCGAATTGGCTGCCGAAATAGCGCTTCCTCTAGATATCGCGTCATTACCTGAAAAAGGTACCATCGATGCGACGTTATTAACTTCTCACTATGAACATCCGTTGGTTTTTATTCTTGAATGGGTTGGACAATCTGGCACTATTTCAATTGCTGAACAAGGTGGCGGACATGCACTGACTTTATTACCTTGGACAGTCACACCTGAAAATATCCTCATTGAGCAAGGTCGTTGGGAATGGTTTGGATTAGATCAACCTTTACGAGGTGGTGTAAATATTAATATCGCTCAATGGCAAAAAGGATTAACGGATTTAAGATTAACTGCACGATTAAACGTGATGACGGAAGGTAAAGCAGGGAAAGGAAATTTGGTGATATCGATCCCCGAAACAACAGTAAATTGGCTAGATGCACAAATCCCTATTCAAATCACCGGTGTTGTTAATAAAGAATTAATGCAAGCCAGTGTGCAATTACCCGTTAAAGTCACTGGCATGTTGACAGATCCTACTATTGAATTTCAATCCGGATCTTTATTTCGTTTCAAAGGGCCAGTTACTGAAACACTTACTGTAACAGATGCTCGTTTACCTTTAGCTGGAACCACCTTTTCATCAAAAGGCTTTAATGGGCGTTTAAACGCGATAGTCGTCGCCCAAGACAGTATTTGGGGAGATTACCGTATTCATTTTCAAGGTAAAGCAATTGATTTCTTACCTGATAATGGAACTTGGCAATGGCGTTATTGGGGAGATGGAAATTTACTACCGTTAAAAGCGCATTGGGATATTGCAGGAACAGGTTATTGGGCTGATAAATTAGTGAGTTTTGAGAAACTCAACACAGGTTTTGATGTTTTAAAATATCAACATACTACAATGACTGCGCCACGATTATCTTTATTAAGTCCATTTCGTTGGTTCAGAGATGATAAAAAGACAACATTTAATGGAAAGCTAAAATTAACGAGTCAGCGTATTGATTTTCCTGCTGGTGGTTTTTTAGATAAGACAGATTTTATTGCTACGGTCAGTGGTGAATCACCTTTTAATTTTAATGTAAAAGGTGAGTTAAGCGCTAAACCCAATATAGGACCAATTGCAATTAATACACGGTGGGATGGTGCTAGACTAAGAGGGCAAATGCGTTGGCCTTCACAACCAATTAATGTTTTTCAATCACTAATACCTGCTGATTTGGGCATTACCCTTGATAAAGGTGAATTGTATACACAAGCTGATTTTTCTATTGCACCAGAACAAGGATTAATTGCTGGTGGGCATCTTGTTGTTAAACAAGGTGGAATGTGGCTAAAAGATGGTGTTTTAGAAGGTTTGGATTTTATCTTGCCTTGGCGTTTAAATGGGGATGAATGGCAATTAGGGGTTAAACAACCCGTTCAATTACGGATAAAACGAGTTAACAATCTTTTTGAAATGACCGATATTACGGCAGATCTCCAAGGTTTTTATCCCGCAACTGAAAGTAAACCATTAGTCTTATCTAACGTTAATGTCGCAATGCTGGATGGAACAATATCTTTAGCAAAATTAGCGATACCACAACATGATGCAGCTATTATTTCTATTGATAATATCCAATTAAGTCATTTGTTTACTCTATTAAAAGTGACTCAGTTTGCAGCATCAGGTAAAGTGAGTGGTGAGTTTCCATTCTTTATTAACAATAATCAATGGATTATTAAAGATGGTTGGCTGGCTAATTCATCTTACCTAACGTTAAGACTTGATAAAGATTTTGTTGATTCCATCGACGATAATAATATGTCAGCAGGTATTGCGATGGCGTGGTTGCGGTATTTAGAGATCAGTCGTTCTTGGACTCGTGTCAATTTAAGTAATTTAGGTGAGTTAATATTAGAGGCTGAAATTCAAGGAACGAACCCTCTAGAAGATAAACGCCGTCAGGTTAATCTAAATTATCGACATGAAGAAAATGTCTTTCAATTATGGCGAAGTTTACGATTTGGTTCACAATTGGAAGAATGGTTAGAAAAAAGCTTATCAGATTTAGGGAGTGAGTCAGAGTGAAGCCATTATTTTTAAAAAATTTTTTTATATTAACCGCTTTGATAATGGGAATATCAGCCTTAACAGGATGTATTCGACTAGAAGTCGCGACACCAGATAAACCTATAAATATTAATATGAACGTAAAAATTGAACATGAGATTAATGTAAAAATAGACAGACAAGTTGAAGATCTCTTAAAAAATAACAGCGCCATTTTTTAAAGGGTAAATGATGAATTATAAAAAATATCTCTTAAGTTTTGGGCTAATAATAGCTTTAACCAGTACAAATGCTATCGCATTAACACTTGATGAAGCGAGATCACAAGGGCTAGTAGGGGAAACATTCAGCGGTTATATTGAACTTGTGCAGACAAATAACAAACAAGCGCAACAACTTGTTGATGAAATCAATCAAGCCAGAAAAGCAAAATATATTGAAGTTGCTAAAACTAACCAAGTAACACCAGAATCAGTGGCTCGACTTGCAGGTGAAAAATTAGTCGCAAGAGCGAATGAAGGTGAGTTTGTTAAAGGTATTAATGGTAAATGGGTAAAAAAATAGTAACGCCTTAAATAAGTATTTTATTCCATTAAAAGCACGATCTATTATAAATAGTTATCGTGCTTTTCTATAATTGCAATCATTAACTATCGTCAAATGTAACAACATCATCATTTATTTTTATAGTAAACTGAATATCGGATTGTATATAACCGGGTTTTGGAGGTATATCATCTTTTTTTACATAATTAGCAAAAAAATAAAACTCAACTTCTCCATTAATGAGATCCTCAACAAACTCATTCTCTTTATTAAGATCTAGTGGTCTTTGTTCTTCATTGTATAATAATTGAAATGCAATATTAGCACTTGCACTATCGTCAGTGATCTGGTTTTTTAAATAACCAGTATTATTATCAATACTTGAATTTTCAATTTTTAAACGAACTTCACCATGGCTTTTAGAACAGTCATTTATAGTAATAATAATGATGTGGCTATCAATATCGGCTAATGTTCCCGCTTCATGTGATGAAAAATCATTTTCATTAATAGAAATCTTGTCGCTAATGTTTTCATAGATATAATCAATATCACAACTTAAAGGAATTTCATGATCACCACGTCTAGGTGCTGATGATAGTGAAAAAGAGATAAGTAGTAACGTAATTATGAGAGAGATGTTTTTTTTCATATTTTTCTTAATAGAGATAACTTAGTTTAAATACAATTGATTTCTTTTTTTATTAGTGTGGTATTCTTTTCATTATCATCAATTTCATAATTAAATTGACACTGCTTATCTTCTCCCCATTTCACTTTTACTAATCCATTCTCTGTAATACCAGAAAGAAAAATAATATTATTTTCCGATACTAATCCATGAGAAATAATATTACTGTTTTTATCGAATGCAGTGACTGTCGATGCAAAGGGAAGAGGGGTTGTTGATTTAAAAATAACACGATAACCAATTTTTATTGGGAAAGTTATTTTAGATACTGCGCCTAATGTGGGAATAATATTTTTGCTATAAATTTCGGCTTCTGCTTGTTGAGGTAATGTCGTTGCATTTAATTTAATATTATTTATTCGGTAAGGCGTTATGTTATTTAAAATTAGGTTTCCCAAAATATCTGTTTTTGCTTTTGTTGAAAATGACGTTTTAATTCCAGATATTCCTTGAGTGTTAATCAGTGCAAATGTTCTACCTAAACGAGGAGTAAGAGTAATACCACTAGAATGAAAGACAATACCTCCATTAATAGAAGCATTGTAATTATAACTATCTTCCATTTTGTTTACATTAAATGTGTAAGATTGATAGTTGTTTTGATAACGGGTATTTATAGAAAAATGGTTGGATTTTCTTTTTCCATTATAAGCGTGTTGATAATTTACTGAATATCCTAAATTATAATTAAGCAGAGCCCCCCCAATGTTGGTCGTGTTGATATAATTTTTTTTCTTATTTTGATAATTTGTTTGATTATTAAACCAATGATAGTCATCACTATTATTACCTAATGGCATATGGAGATTGAGCGAGAAGGCGTGATCAAAAATAGATTTGTTTTTTTTAAAGTCATATTTAAGGTTATAATTTATTTTATTTATTGAAGATGAAAAAGAAGTGCCTAACTCAAATTTTTTAGATGTATTTTCATATGTTTTTTCGTGATACTGAAAAGAAAGATAACCTAAGTCATTAATGTTTTGTGATATAGAAACAGAATAATTTCTTTTAACGTTGTCTTTTTTTTGAAAATTATCTAAATAGTGATAAAAAGATATTCCAGAAGTAAAGTAAGTTTGTGTTTTTGACATGCTTTTTTGATAACGAAATTGATACTTTAATTTATCTCTGCTATTTTCATAACTTAGATCTGTTGCTAAACCACCAAATATACCTAAATCAAGAGATAGGCCAGATAGATAATTCATATGGTCATATCGTTTTTTTATTGCGCTATATGAGGTGATCTTTTGACTAATACCATATGAAAACTCACTTAAAAGAAAAATAGAATTTTCTTTATGGCTATTATTGGCTAATGTACCAGAAATAAAATTATATTGATAACTACCTTTATTTAGTTGATTAGGCAATGATGTGAAATAATGTGTTGATATTTTTATTCTTCCATCTGCTTCTTTAACTTCTAAACTGAGTTTCTCACTTCCTAAAATAGGTAATGAATTTATAATAAAAGGACCTGGGGGAACGGTACTTTCATAAATAACTTTGTCACCTTGTTTAATCACTACTTGAGCTTCAGTATCAGCAATTCCTTCAATAATAGGTTTGTTAGCATAAAGGTTATTACTTGAAATTAAATTATTGGATATTAATTGAAAGCCAATTATTTTATCAGTTGGTAATATTCGTGTTGTGGGTGAAAATTTACCTCCATAAAAAAGAGCAGAAAAAGAATTAATTTGACGATAGGTGTATATTGATGAAAGCTTTGATTGATAACGGTTTTTATTCCAATAAAAGCTGTTCTGACTGCGTATACGCCAAGCATTAAAATTAAGGCCTGTTTGTAAATTCAATTTTTGATCTAGCGCTTTATTTTGATGATGTTTAATTGAATAGGAATATTGACTAAATAATGCAGTGATCCCATTATCCCAATCTTTTTTATCAGTAATATAATTTTCTTTTTTTATTAATGCTTTTTGTGGAATAATTAAATTTAATTTTTGATTTGAAAAAGAGTATTTAAAATTAATTGAATGTTCACTTAAAGGAATTATATCTTGATATTCTTTTTTTATTGAATAAAAATCAATATTAATACCAAGAGAAATTAAATCATTAACAGAGAGACAAGGAGTTAACTTATTTTCTATACTTTTAAAGTAAAGAAGTTTTGTTGTTTTTTTTCTATTGTTGATATGAATTATAGAATGATAAAAACCTTCAGGTTTTTTGTTTTCAAGTAATTTTTTAATCGTTTCTTTATCAATGTTAGAAAATGAATGAGCATAAATAGAGAGTGAGCTATCTTGAGCTATACTATGTTTATTATAAATAGAAATTAAAATAAAAAATGCTATTTTTATTTTCATATGATTAATAATCATTAATAACTTCCTTATCTACCGCCTCTGTTTCTATACCATATTGATTAAATATTTTCCATTTTACGATCCCGTTTCCCGAAATTTCTTTTTTTGTATTATATTTTTTAAAGGGAGGGAGCGTTTTACTTTCAGTAATTGTTAAAATATCATCATAAGAAATTGAAGATAGAGTAATAAAATAAGGTGTAGGATTGTTTATAATAAATTCATTGTTTTTATTTTTTAAAAACTCAATTTTTTTATAAGCATCTTTTGCATCTTTTTCTATTGACACAGGTCTATATATTAAGTTGTATACGGAATTTACAGAAACATGTAACATATTTTTATTGCTGTCGGAGTTTAATAGGATTGGTATTCTTTTAATGTTTATTCTATATAATGCTTCTCTGTCTTCTTCTTTTATTTTATCTATTTTAAATATTTTTAAAGAAAAGTTTTCATCCTTTTCTATTTTAAAAAGAGGTGGGGTTACCATAAAAGGAATCTCATTACTATTTTCTTTATCATAATGTGTAATCCAGCTTTGTATAAAATAATCATTATCTGTTTTATTGTTTATTTCAATGATTTCTTGATTGATGCTTTCAATAAAAATAAATTTATCTTTATTTATTTCTATTGATGATTGACTATATGTAGGAAAGATAAAAAATAAGGTGAGAAATTTAAATTTTTTAAACATATTCTTTTTCTAATTTAAGTAGAAAGTATAAATATTAAAACAAAGCTGGTATACCAGCTTTGTTGATTTATGGAATTTAATCTACAGCAATATCACTATATATAACATCAAAAGTTAAAGTGGATGATACCGTACCTGGTGTCGCATCTATACCATTAGGTTTCATATAGTTAACGTCAAATAAGAATTGTGCGCTGTGATCTTCTTTATTTACATTTGATTTAAATTCTTTAGGTTTTTTATTACTTAATTCAATAATGTTTTTATCAGCATCAAAAATTGCAATATCAACATTGCTACCGTTATCAGCTAAATTTTTTAAAAGTCGTTTAGTTTGTTGAGGTATTTGTAATTGTATACTATTAATGTTTTCGGCACAGTTAGTAAATTGAATCGAAAGGGGTTGAGCTGGAGTGTTGGCAATATGATCATCACCAAAATTATTTGCTTGAACAGGCGGTAACTCAATGGGTTGTATTTCATCTAGTTGACATCTTGGAATTGGCGTAACAGAACCATTTATTGTTATTGTTCCTACATTTTTTTCTATATATTCAATAGCATTTGATTGAGTTGAAAAAAGAGTAGTAGATAGAATAAATAATGAGAGTATGTTTTTTTTCATCGTAAGTTCCATTTATTGAATTAAGAAGATTATTTAATTACTTCAATATTGCTTAAAGAGATGAAATCTTATTAATTTGGTTCTGATAAATCAAATTGGTTTTTTATATGAATATTTATTTATAATATGAATGAAAAAATAAACAATAAAATATGGTTATTAAAATAATCTATATTTTATTATTACTTTGAAAATTTGATTAAATGTAGTTTTTCTTGCTATTAAGGTTTTTAAATTATAAATTAGAAAAGATTTTTTTATAAAAGAAGAATTAGCATATCTTTGTATTTGATGAAGTATAAAATTTAGATATAAAAAAAGCACCTAAAGTAGGTGCTTTAAGAAGAATATAAATTATTATTTTACTGTAATACTTCTTGAGTTAATAACAGCATCAATTTCTTTTTGTGCTTGTAGGTGAGATTGCTGTGCGTATTCTTCACCATATGCGGTACCTTCAGCCATAATAAACTGTACGTCATTGATACCGATAAAAGCTAAAAATTGTTTTAGGAATGGAACAATAAGATCAGAAGGTTGATCTTTATGAACACCACCACGACTGGTTAATACAATCGCTTGTTTATTTTCAAGCAAGCCAACAGAACCCGCTTCAGTATATTTAAACGTTTCACCAGCGCGAGCGATAAAATCAATATAATGTTTTAATTGAGCTGAAATTGAAAAGTTATACATTGGTGCAGTAATCACTATCATATCGTGAGCTTTTAATTCACTAATTAACTCATCTGATAATGCTCTGACTGCTTTTTGTTCATCCGATAGCATTGCAGTTTCTTTGCCAAAAGCAAATAGTGTTGCTTGGTCTAAAGTTGGCACTGGGTTTTTAGCGAGGTCACGTATTGTAACCAAGTCATCTTTATGATTACTTGCCAATTTTCAATTAAGTAATCCGCCATTTTATTACTGTGCGAATAGCTATCTAAAATACTGGATTTCAGTACAAGGATCTTTTTCATTATTTTCTCGTGGTCTATAAAATGTTCTATTTATTTAAATTTATTAGTTGGTAGTAGTTTACCCGAACTTTAAAATATCACATCACAATCCTTTGAATATGCTATTCAAAATTATTGATTATATAAAATTATATACTAATAAATTTAATCAAGCCTTTATGTGCCAATAGCCGGTTGTGATATCATACGAGCATTAGTTTTGATTAGAATAACCTCATAAAGGATAATAAAAGGTGACATTATCATCTGCCACGCTCTATCAAGAAATAGAGCAATTATCGTTGCGGGAGCAGCAACGATTAAGAAAACGTCTACGTGGCGTCGCTAAAATTAATAATGAAGAATCTAAACAAGCGGTATTAAGTGCAATTAAAGGCGATATTACAACAGCACAACAGATGATAATTCGCCGTCGTGCCAATTGTCCTGAAATTACTTACCCAGAAAACCTTCCTGTCAGCCAAAAGAAAGATGCCATCTATAATGCAATAAGAGATAACCAAGTCGTTATTATTGCAGGAGAAACTGGCTCAGGTAAAACAACACAGATCCCTAAAATCTGTCTTGAGCTAGGGCGAGGGATCAAAGGTTTTATTGGTCATACTCAGCCTCGCCGTTTGGCTGCACGGTCAGTAGCTGAACGTATTGCTCATGAGTTAAAAAGTACGTTAGGAGGATCTGTAGGTTATAAGGTTCGCTTTAGTGATCATGTTGGCGATAATACTCTTGTCAAGTTAATGACAGATGGTATTTTATTGGCAGAATTACAGCAAGATAAGCTGTTACTTCAATATGACACTATCATTATTGATGAGGCCCATGAGCGCAGTTTAAATATCGACTTTATTCTTGGTTATTTAAAACAGTTATTACCTAAACGCCCTGATTTAAAAGTTATTATTACCTCTGCAACTATCGATCCTGAACGTTTTTCTAAACATTTTAATCAAGCACCTATTATTGAGGTGTCAGGTCGAACTTATCCTGTTGAAGTCAGATATCGTCCTATTGGTGGCGACGAACTCGATAGTGATAAGGATATGACTGATGGTATTGTTGATGCTATTGATGAATTAAGCAGAGAAAGTGCGGGTGATATTCTTATTTTTATGAGTGGTGAGCGCGAAATTCGCGACACTGCTGATGCGTTGAATAAATTACAACTTCGCCATACGGAAGTATTACCTTTATTTGCCCGTTTATCTAACAGTGAACAGAATCGAATATTTCATCCTCATAACGGTAGACGTATTATTTTAGCGACTAACGTCGCAGAAACGTCATTAACTGTACCTGGTATTAAGTACGTCATTGATACCGGTTTTGCCCGTGTTAGCCGTTATAGTTATCGTACTAAAGTACAACGGCTTCCAATTGAACCTATTTCTCAGGCTTCAGCAAATCAAAGAAAAGGGCGTTGTGGTCGTGTTTCTGACGGTATTTGTATTCGTCTTTATTCAGAAGATGATTTTATTGCTCGCTCTGAATTTACTGATCCTGAAATATTAAGGACTAACCTTGCATCTGTTATTTTGCAAATGACGTCGATAGGGTTAGGTGATATTAGTGCTTTCCCATTTGTGCAACCACCGGACAAACGCAATATTCAAGATGGTGTTCGTTTATTAGAAGAACTAGGCGCGTTACAAAACGAAACTGACCACAATGGTGCTTATCGTTTAACTCCTATGGGGAAACAACTTGCACAACTTCCTATCGATCCTCGTTTAGCGAGAATGGTACTTGAAGCGCGCAAATATGGCGCAGTGAAAGAGTTGATGGTCATTACATCTGCACTTTCAATTCAAGATCCGCGCGAAAGACCGATGGATAAACAGCAAGCTTCTGATGAAAAGCACCGACGCTTCCAAGATAAAGACTCTGATTTCTTATCTTTTTTAAATATGTGGGATTATTTAAAAACTCAGCAAAAAGAGTTGAGTCAATCTCAATTTAGGAAATTGTGTCGCCAAGAATTCTTAAACTTTATGCGAGTAAGGGAATGGCAAGATGTTTATACACAGTTGCGACAAGTTGTTAAAGAGTTAGGGTTCCCTGTTAATAGTGAGCCTGCTGATTTTAGAAGTATTCACGTTGCGTTGTTAAGTGGCTTGTTATCCCATATTGGGCAAAAAGATGCAGATAAACAAGAATTCACAGGCGCAAGAAATGCCCGTTTTTCTATTTATCCGGGGTCAGGTTTATTTAAAAAACCACCAAAATGGACAATGGTGGCAGAGCTAGTCGAGACATCTCGTCTATGGGGAAGAATTGCGGCACGCGTTGAACCTGAATGGATAGAACCTATCGCTAAACATTTGGTGAAACATCAATATAGCGAACCTCATTGGTCAAAGGCGCAAGGCGCTGTAATGGCTAATGAAAAAGTCACCCTGTATGGTTTACCGATTGTTGCTTCTCGGCCTATTAATTACAGTCAAATTGATCCTCTTTTATGTCGTGAGCTTTTTATCCGCCATGCGTTAGTGGAAGGAGATTGGCAAACTCGGCATGCATTTTTCCGTGACAATTTAAAATTACGTACAGAAGTTGAAGAGTTAGAGCATAAATCTCGTCGTCGAGACATTCTTGTCGATGATGAAACAATGTTTACGTTCTACGATCAACGGATACCTCAGGATGTCGTTTCGTCTCGTCATTTTGATAAATGGTGGAAAGAGGCACAAAAGGCATCACCTGATCTGCTTAACTTTGAAAAAAGTATGCTTATCAAAGATGATGCTAAACGTGTTAGCGCACTAGATTATCCAAATTATTGGCATCAAGATAATTTAAAATTACGCTTAACCTATCAATTCGAACCGGGTACTGCGGCTGATGGTGTCACTGTTCATATTCCATTACCTATTTTGAATCAGGTGAAAGACGAAGGTTTTGACTGGCAAATTCCAGGTATTCGCCATGAATTGATTGTGGCTTTAATTAAGTCACTACCAAAACCTATCCGTCGTAATTTTGTACCAGCACCTAATTATGCTTCTGCATTTTTAGAGCGTGTACCTCAAGTTGAAGGTGATTTACTCGATAGGCTTGAAAAAGAGTTGCGCCGTATGACAGGAGTGACTATCGATAGAGAAAGCTGGCAGCTTGACCAAGTCGCTGATCACTTAAAAATGACATTCCGTGTTGTTGGCGAAAAAAATAAAACACTGGCAGAAAGTAAAGATCTCAATAAATTAAAAGAGAACTTAAAGGAAAAAGTGCAAGAAACATTATCAGCAGTCGCCGATGATGGTATTGAACAACAAGATTTACATATTTGGAGTTTTGGTGATTTGCCTCAGCGTTATGAGCAAAAACGGGGTGGCTATTCAGTGAAAGCTTATCCTGCACTTGTGGATGAAAAAAACAGTGTGGGTATTAAGCTTTTTGAAACAGAATCTGAACAGCAAGCTTCAATGTGGGAAGGGGTAAGACGATTATTATTATTAAATATTCCGTCACCTATTAAATATCTGCATGAAAAATTACCTAATAAAGCAAAACTTGGCCTTTACTTTAACCCTTATGGCAAAGTGTTGGAGTTGATTGATGATTGTATTGCTTGTGGTGTTGATAAACTGATGTCGTCTTATGGTGGTTTAATTTGGCAAGAAGATGAATATCAAAAGCTACAAGAATATGTCAGAGCTGAACTAAACGATGCTGTGGTTGAAATAGCAAAACAAGTTGAAGCGATTTTAACTCAAGTATTTGCTATCAATAAGCGTTTAAAAGGGCGGGTGGATATTAGCGTTGCTTTTGCATTATCTGATATTAAAGCTCAACTTGGCCAGTTAGTTTTTCCTGGTTTTGTTACCTCTCATGGATGGAAACGCCTTGCGGATATTCCTCGTTATTTGAGTGCAATTGAAAAACGAATGGAAAAACTAGCTATTGATCCTAATCGCGATCGGGCGCAAATGAGTCGAGTTGAAAATGTTATTCAGCAGTGGCAACAGTGGTTAGGTAAACTAACCGAGAAACAAAAGCAGCAAGAAGAAGTGCAAAATATTCGTTGGATGATAGAAGAGCTAAGAGTAAGCCTATTTGCTCAACAGATAGGGACTCCATATCCAATATCAGATAAACGCATATTGCAAGCGATGGAACAAATTAGTTTTAATTAATCAACCTATTACATATTTAGACCCACGGGAATTTATGCTTCTCGTGGGTTTTTTATTACCTTGCTAATTAATAGTTATCAATGTATTAGTTACAACATACTATATGTTTCTTGATTTATACGCATCTAACCATTTGTGTAAAAAATAACAGCTTAGCAGGAAAATTTTTTTGACTTAAGTGAAATTGCTTTTGAAAAGAAGAGAAGAGAGGTAGAGAGGTACTGTTTTTTCAGTACCCCTCAGATTATCTTTAGTAAATAGTTAAGTAACCCAATGCTGGAATGGCGCCCAATAAGACAAGAGCTAACAGAATTTTCTCACTTAAGAGTAGCGGTTTTTTATCTTTATACTGTTTGCGTGTATATAAAAACATCAGAATACCTGGTGCATACAGAACAACAGAGAGTAATAAATTAATGACTCCGGATGCATAAAGTAACCATAAACCATATAAACTTGCCGGTATGGCAATTAACAATAAAGCACGACTACTGCGAGCAATTGCTACTTTAAATAAAAATGCACCTACGAGGAAGTAAGGAACAAGGATCATCTCTGATGCAATAGTCAGTAATGTGTTGTAGTTACTTCCTGTCAGCCAAATTAAAACTAAAGAGAATTGAACAGCACAGTTGGTAAACCATAACGAAGCCGATGGAGCATCATTTTTATTCTGCTTTCCTAATTGTTTCGGGAAAGAGTGATGTAGTGCTGCAATATACGGTACTTCCGCGGCCATAATTGTCCAGCTTAAATAAGCACCACACACAGAAAGAATAAGACCTGCTGCAATAATTATCTCGCCCATGCTACCAATAAGTTGAACAAGTAGTGGTGCCATTGATGGGTTTTTCATCGCCGCCAATTCTGCTTGGGTAACTAAACCTTGTGATAACAAAGTCACAAGAATATAGATAATCAATGCAATGACAACGGCAAGCACTGTTGCTAAACCAACATCACGACGATTTTTAGCTCTTGCGGAAACAACAACTGCGCCTTCAATACCAATAAATACCCACAGCGTAATCAGCATGGTATTTTTGACTTGATCCCAAACTGGAACACCCATATTTACACCTTTAAAATCAAGGGTAAATATATCCATATTGAAGGCTAATAGGGCGACAATAACAAATAATCCTAAAGGAAGTAGCTTTGCCATTGTTGCCATTAAATTAATACTGGCTGCAGTTTGAACACCCCGTAAAACAAGAAAATGAACAACCCAAAGTAAGATTGATTCACCAATTAATGCTTGCCATGTATTTCCATCGCCAAAAATAACGTTTTCTGGTGTGTCTGTAAAAAAACTAAAGGCAGCAAAGACAATAACAAGATAAGAAACGTTAGCAACGACAGCACAAACCCAATAACCCCATGCTGAACAAAAACCAATGAATTCACCAAATCCTTCTTTCGCATAGGTAAAAATACCACCATCAAGATCAGGTCGAAGGCGAGAGAGGAGTAATAAAGATGTAGCAAGAAAGAGGATACCAATACCTGTTATCACCCAGCCAATAATTAATGCGGCAGGGCTGGCAACTTCGGCCATATTTTGAGGCAAACTGAATACACCTGCACCAACCATTGAGCTTAATACTAATGCGGTGAGTGATATTAAGTCAAGTTTCTTATTCAAGGATAATTACCTACATGATTAAAATTGTAAATAAATAGCGTATTTTCTTGTTTTTTGGTAAGTAAATAGAATAAATATGAATATCTCAAATTTAAATAAAGATAAAAACACTAAAAAACAGCGAGATTTTACGGAGAGTTGACTTGGTTGTCTATGCATTAAATCATAAAAATTATTCACTTTTACAAAAATGATGTCTGATTGATTAAATTTTGCATAAAAAAAAACCTTGCATCTGCAAGGTTTTTATCAATAGGAAATTTTTTATTACTTGAATAGGTCAGCCGTAATAGTGACTGTACCACCATCACTTTGCCATTCATTGGTAATATGGTAAAACTTAGCGCCTTTTGCTGCTGCACGCTTAGCAACCTGATACGAGATTTCTGGTGAGTTTACAAAGTATCCACTAAAAGTAATGGTATCAAAAGGATCCATTAATGCAGCAGCTGCTTTGTTAACTTCTTGAATTTCAGTGCCATCTGGTAAAGTTACAGTGTAACGACCACTTGCACCAGAACTTTGCGTTTCAGCAAAGGTACCTACACTTCTATCAAAATCAGTGTTTGATGCAAGGCCTGGTTTCTCAACTTTATTGGCAGCGGCTCCGCCTTCTGCAATAAGTGCGCGACCGGCATCTGAATCATAAGGAACAACAGCCTCTGGTGCTTGAATCGCACGTTTAGGCGCATCTTTTTTGTAGATATAAGCTGTTACTTCTTGGTTACCACCATCATTCGTTGATACGTTACGAACAATAAAGAATGATGCTGCATCTTTTTTGGCTGCCGCTTTTGCAATTGCGTCGTTAATATCAGGGGTTGTAGGGAAATAACCACGGATAGAAACCGTATCAAATGGTTGTAGCAGAATTGCTTCAGGTTTTGGTAGCTCTTTCACGCCATGAAAAACACGATAGCTTTCTTGATCTGCTTTTGGTGCATCTTTATGGTATAGATCCGCAGTAACACTCATGTTGCCACTATCACTAATATCATCTAGACCTTGAATATAGAAACTATCAGCACCGACTTTATCCGCACGACGAGATACCGCATCAGCGGCTTCATAAATAGCGTTAAAACGACCGATAACTGTAATTCTTTCAAATGGTTTTAGTTCTGCAGCTTGTTCGGGTGTTAATTCCTGAGCAGCCTGCGCAACAGTGATATTAGTTAAAGACAACATCGCTGCTGCGATGACTGAGGTTTTCAGCTTCATACAAAATCCTTCCGCCTTGCGCAATTAATATTGGTCATGTGCTGAACGTCGTGGTTTATCACATAGGGATTAATTATTACATGTAATAATAGCATTTGTCGCATTATTTTATTTAGCGAATCACCACAGAGTCAAATGACCAGTATATGTTACCAGATATTTACCTGAATATAGTGAATAATTCATAAATATGCCTTTTCGACTAAAATGATCCAATTAAGTTCAATTTTAGCTTTACACAGATATAGATTATTGGTTTTATTTTCAGTAGGTTATTAGAGCTCCGATTAATGACATGAATATTATTATTTTTAACATTTTTTTTGCATGAATGTGAAGTTAACGGAGAAGTTTTAACAGATCTCTATGGATAAGAAGGGAAAATTATGCGAATTGGTATACCCAAAGAGCGACTTTCTAATGAAACAAGGGTTGCAGCTACACCAGCTACAGTGACTCAACTCATAAAATTAGGATTTACAGTCGCAGTTGAAAATGGTGCGGGCATTGCCTCAAGCTTTGAAGATAAAGCTTATGAGGAAGCTGGTGCCGAGATCCTCGCTCTTCAAAATGTTTGGGAATCAGACATTATTTTGAAGGTAAATGCACCGTTGGATAATGAAATAGCGTTGCTACAAGATGGCGCAACACTGGTGAGTTTTATTTGGCCTGCTCAAAATGCAACATTGCTCGAAAAGTTAGCTGAAAAGAATATTAACGTTATGGCAATGGATAGTGTGCCACGTATTTCTCGTGCACAATCCCTTGATGCGTTAAGTTCAATGGCAAATATTGCTGGTTACCGTGCTGTTGTAGAAGCTGCTCATGAATTTGGCAGATTCTTTACTGGGCAAATTACTGCAGCAGGTAAAGTACCACCAGCTAAAGTGATGGTTATTGGTGCTGGTGTTGCAGGCCTTGCTGCGATTGGTGCAGCAGGAAGCCTCGGCGCTATTGTTCGTGCATTTGATACTCGTCCTGAAGTGAAAGAACAAGTTCAAAGCATGGGAGCCGAATTCCTTGAGCTTGATTTTAAAGAAGAAGCAGGCAGTGGTGATGGTTACGCTAAGGTAATGTCAAAAGCATTTATTGATGCTGAAATGGCATTATTTGCAGAACAGGCAAAAGATGTTGATATCATCATTACAACGGCATTAATTCCGGGAAAACCCGCTCCTCGTTTAATTACGAAAGAGATGGTCGATTCAATGAAGCCAGGAAGCGTTGTAGTTGATCTTGCCGCTCAAAATGGTGGTAACTGTGAATATACCGTGCCTAATGAAATCTTTACGACAGAACATGGCGTAAAAATCATTGGTTACACTGACTTAGCCGCTCGTTTACCTGCACAGTCATCTCAGCTTTATGGTACTAACTTAGTTAACCTACTGAAATTATTGTGTAAAGAAAAAGACGGTAATATCAATATCGATTTTGATGATGTTGTTATTCGTGGTGTGACTGTTATTCGTGCTGGTGAAGTAACATGGCCTGCGCCACCAATTCAAGTTTCAGCACAACCTAAAGCAGCTCCCGCTGCAAAACCACAAGAAAAACCCGTTGCTAAACCAGTTTCACCTTGGAAGAAATACAGTTTATTAGCGATAGCTTTCTTATTGTTTGCATGGCTTGCAAATGTTGCGCCGAAAGAGTTTCTATCTCACTTTACGGTATTCGCACTTTCTTGTGTTGTAGGTTATTACGTTGTTTGGAATGTGAGTCATTCATTACATACACCATTAATGTCAGTTACAAACGCAATTTCAGGCATTATCGTCGTCGGTGCTTTACTCCAAATTGGTAGTGGTGGCTGGGTTAGCCTATTTTCGTTTATCGCAATATTGATTGCGAGTATTAATATTTTTGGTGGATTTACTGTTACTCAACGTATGTTGAAAATGTTCCGTAAAGGATAAGGGAGACAATTATGTCCAGCGGAGTTGTTACAGCGGCATATATTGTCGCCGCGATATTATTTATTTTCAGCCTTGCCGGCTTATCAAAGCATGAAACCTCTAAACAAGGTAACTATTTTGGTATTGCAGGGATGGCAATTGCACTTTTCGCAACCATTTTCGGGCCTTATGCTGGTAATGTGGGTTGGATCATTATTGCAATGGTAATCGGTGCCGTTATTGGTATTCGTTTAGCTAAAAAAGTCGAAATGACTCAGATGCCAGAATTAGTCGCAATCTTACACAGTTTTGTAGGTTTAGCGGCGGTTTTAGTCGGTTTTAACAGTTATCTTGACCACAATACAGCAATGGATCCTGTAATGGTGAATATTCACCTAACAGAAGTCTTTTTAGGGATCTTCATTGGTGCTGTTACATTTACGGGTTCAATTGTCGCTTATGGTAAATTAAGTGGAAAAATGTCATCTAAACCGATGATGTTACCTAATCGCCATAAATTAAACCTTGCAGCTTTAGTTGTTTCTTTCTTACTGATGGTTTGGTTTGTTAAAACTGATAGTGTTGGTTTACAAGTTTTCTTAATCATCGTAATGACTGTAATTGCTTTGGCGTTTGGTTGGCATTTAGTTGCATCAATTGGTGGTGCGGATATGCCAGTAGTTGTTTCGATGCTGAACTCTTACTCTGGATGGGCAGCTGCTGCTGCGGGCTTTATGTTAAGTAATGATCTGTTGATTGTAACAGGTGCATTAGTGGGTTCTTCAGGTGCAATCCTTTCTTATATTATGTGTAAGGCGATGAATCGCTCTTTTATTAGCGTAATAGCCGGTGGATTTGGTACTGATGGCTCAGCTTCAACAGAAGAAGGTGAAATGGGTGAGTACCGCGAAACAACTGCTGAAGAAGTGGCTGATATGCTGAAAAATTCCACATCAGTTATTATCACTCCGGGTTATGGAATGGCGGTTGCCCAAGCACAATACCCAGTACATGATATTACTGAAAAATTACGCCAACGTGGTGTGAAAGTGCGTTTTGGTATTCACCCAGTAGCAGGGCGTTTACCGGGCCATATGAATGTGTTGTTAGCAGAAGCTAAAGTACCTTATGACGTTGTATTAGAAATGGATGAGATTAATGATGATTTCTCTGACACTGATACGGTTTTAGTTATTGGTGCTAACGATACAGTAAACCCAGCGGCACAAGATGATCCAAACAGCCCAATTGCAGGGATGCCAGTATTAGAAGTGTGGAAAGCGCAGAATGTTATTGTGTTTAAACGCTCAATGAATACAGGTTATGCAGGGGTTCAAAATCCGCTGTTTTTTAAAGAGAATACACAAATGTTGTTTGGCGATGCTAAAGCCAGTGTTGATGCAATTTTAAAAGCGCTGTAGTAGATACAAATAGCGAATAGTAAAAAGCCAGTCGATTCTTGACTGGCTTTTTTAATGGATACTTTAACAATTACTGGTGATCGCTATCAACAGTAATAGGGCAGGTAAAACCATCCGGTTTAATAGCTAACAAATCACACTTAATGTGGTCAATAAGCTGTTCTGCTGTATTACCTAAGAATGCAGCAGATAGGCCAGTTCTTCCTAATATACCCAAAACAACAATCCCAGCATTTAACTCTTCACAAACTTGAGGGATCACTTGCTCAGGCAATCCTTCTATAACATGTGTTTTCTCTTCTGGGATACAGAATTTCTGGCGTAGCTCTTTCATCGCAATAAGATGCTGACCACGTAATGCATTGTTATAAAGATTTGGATCAAAATCAGGTAACTCAATCGCAATATTAATAGGCGCAACAGGGTAGGCGCTAAGTAAATGGACATCAGGATCTTTTTGTATACGATGAGATAAGTCGGTTGTTAGCTCAATCAGTTTTAGATTAAGCGCGTCATGATAAGATTCTTCATTTGATAAATTTGCGGCGACAACGATAGTACCGTATTCAGGCCACTCTTTATCTTTGACCATCCAAACAGGAGAAGGGCATTTTCTAAGCAATTGCCAATCAAGAGGGGTAAAAATAAGCGAACCTAATTTATCATGTTGGTGAGCCATTTTAATCAGTAAGTCATGTTGATGTGCAACGACTTCTTCAATAATTGCTTCATAAGGGCGATTATGCCAAATGACTTTGATATCAATTTCTATACCGGCCTCAAGGTAATAGCGTGCTTGTTGTTTGATCCAAGCCGCCTTTTGGCTGATAACACCTTTACGCATTGCATTGCGTTCATCGGGAGATAAAAGAGTTGTCATGTCATAAGAGAGATCATAAACAGGTAGAAAAGCTTTTATCCGCCCACCATTACGCTGAACGATATAGACAGCACGACGAAGTGCTGGTTGGTCATCTTGGTTAGGATCAATGACAACGAGAAGGTTTTGATATTTTTCCATTGTAATATCCTCTTTAGGGCTGGATTTATCCATCTACAATTTAAAGATAACCCAAGAAGATAAAATGCAATAGCATAAAATAGAAAACGGGACACAAATTTGTGTGCCCCGTTATAAAATTAGCGTGTGAAATGTAACAGATTAAACTTCAACTGATGAAGGAAGCTTGCCTGCAAGTTCACTTAACAGTGTACTATCTTCGATAGTAATGTATTTGCCTTTAACACTTAACATGCCACTTTTCTGGAAGCGACCCAGTAAGCGGCTAATTGTTTCAACGGTTAAACCTAAGTAATTACCGATATCACCACGAGTCATGGTTAAACGGAATTCACGAGGAGAAAAACCACGCTGTGCGAAACGGCGAGAGAGGTTATAAATAAAAGCAGCCAAACGTTCTTCTGCATTCTTTTTCGAGAGCAGTAAGATCATCTCTTGGTCACCTTTGATTTCACCACTCATTAGGCGCATCATTTGTTGACGTAAGTTAGGCATTTTGCCTGACAGGTCATCCAAAGTTTCGAATGGAATTTCACAAACCATAGACGTTTCTAAAGCTTGTGCGAAACTTGGGTGTTCAGTATTAATAATGGCGTCAAAGCCAACCAAATCACCAGCAAGATGAAATCCTGTTATTTGCTCGTCGCCTTCTTCCGTAATGGTATAACTTTTAATTGTACCGGAACGTATGGCATAAAGTGATTTCAGCTCATCACCTGCTTTAAACAAGGTTTGACCTTTCTGGATGGGCTTTTTACGCTCGATAATATTATCGAGTTGATCAAGCTCATGCTCGTTTAAAGTAAACGGGATGCAGAGCTGGCTAATACTGCAATCCTGACAATGGATTGCACAACCGCCAGATTGGATTCGGCGAACGACGCGTTTTTCTGGGATCATAAGCTTGCTCATTACAAATAAAAATATTGATATGCGTCAATTTTAACACATATTGCAGTAATTAGTAAGGGGAATAACGATACGTGTGGAAATAATTCTGAATGTAACAAAACATGTATCTTGATAAAAACAATGTTTTGCCTAAAGGTCTATTTAGAACAATTTGCGCTAACCCTATACTCAATTGGTATATTATTCGATTTTCTAACGAAGTCATAGTGCTATTACTAAATTATCCTTGTCAAAAGCCAAAAATGAAGAGGCGCTTCAATATTTTCTATCTTTGTATTGACATTTTATTTACGGCTTTACCTTAAATTCGTGTTTTTTTACATAACTCTTTATTTTTATAACAAAAAATTAGGTAAAGTTAACTAGATGTATTTTTGATACAACTTAATGCTACCTTGAATTAGCTTTTCCTTATAAAAAGTGGGGGATCTGCAAAGAAGTGTGAAATATTGAAACATTCTATTACCTCTTTAGTGGTATTGATGTACATCAATGAGGGTTTACCACTATATCCTATCATTTTTACTGATGAAAGTTGTTATGTGAGAATGATAAGCTAATGAAAAAAATAGAAAAAAGCGAAAAAAACAAAGGGGTGATGTCACTAAGTCGTCGCCACTTTGTTCAAACGAGTGCTGCATTAGTTACGGTGCCATTTTTCGCACGAAATGCACAAGCTAATGTAGATGAAAGTTTACCTATTGCAAAAATGGACGGAAATCCAGCTACCGTTGTAGCAACATGTAGTACTTTTGACTGTGGTGGTAAGTGCGATATTCGCGCCCATATAAAAGAAGGGATTGTCACTCGGATCACAACAAGACCTGATAATGAACTAGATGAATCAATGCCTATTATGAGAGCGTGCGTGCGTGGCAGAGGTTATCGTAAATTTTCTTATCATGCAGACAGACTAAAATACCCAATGAAACGCGTGGGTAAACGTGGTGAAGGTAAATTTGAACGCATTTCATGGGATGAAGCCACAACGCTTATTGCAGAAAATATTACACGTTTAACCGAAAAATATGGTGCAGCAAGCCGTTTCTTAACCGTCAATACCGCTGTCACAGGGGGGATCTTCTCTGGTGATACCATGATGAAGAAACTCTTCAATTTAACAGGTGGATACTTACCTTATTATCACTCTGTTAGTTTAGGGAATACGGTCAAAGTGACCCCTTATACTTACGGTATATCCAAAACAGGCAGTTCACTCGATACACTTGAAGATACACCACTAGTGATTTTATGGGGTCATAACCCTAATGAAACTATTTTTGGTCATACAAACCATTATTTTCAAAAAATGAAAAATAAGGGGACCAAGTTTATTGTGGTTGATCCTCGTTATTCAGATACGGCTCAATCTCTTGCTGACCAATGGATCCCTCTTTTACCAACAACAGATAATGCCTTAATGGATGCAATGATGTATGTCATTGTCACGGAAAACCTTCATGACAAACCTTTTATTGATAAATATGTCGTTGGTTTTGATGAAGAACATATGCCAGAAGGTGTTCCTGCTAATGAGTCCTTAGTGGCTTATTTAACAGGTCAAAAAGATGGAATAGAAAAAACACCTGAATGGGCAGAGAAAATCACTCGAGTACCCGCAAATACCATTCGTCAACTGGCACGCGAATATGCAATGACAAAACCAGCAGCCTTAATTCAAGGTTGGGGGCCTCAACGCCATATTTGTGGTGAGCGTAGTGCTCGTGGTTCAACATTACTTGCTGCAATTACTGGAAATGTAGGTAAAAAAGGGGCATGGGCGGCAGGTTACGGCGGTATTGGTAATCGTCAATCTATGCGTGGCCCGAATGTTGGGAAGAACCCAATTAAAGCGCAAATTTCCATTATGAATTGGATGCAAGCGGTTGATGATGCAAGCCAAGTACGTGTTGAAGATGGTCTTTTAGGTGTTGATAAACTCGATACCAATATCAAAATGATATTTTCTTTAGCAGGTAACTATTTAGTAAACCAAAACCCAGATGTAAATGCAGCAGCTAAATTATTAGCTGATGATTCAAAAGTTGAATTTATTGTTGCTAGTGACTTATATCTCTCTCCATCTGCAAAATATGCCGATCTAGTTTTACCTGAAACCAGTTTTCTAGAACGTTGGAACATTGGTAATACTTGGGGAACGGGTAACTATTTTCTTCTATCTGAAAAAGTGGTTGAGCCGGCTTTTGAGCGTCGTTCTGATTATGAGTGGATAACAGATGTAGCAGAAAAAATGGGAGTAAAAGAGGCGTTTACTGAAGGTCGAAGTGAAAAAGAGTGGATAGCGCATCTTGTTGATACCAATAAAGAGCGTTTCAAAGATAGACCTGACTTCCCTAATTTTGAAGAGCTAGTAAAAACACGTCGTTATCTTTTCAAAGATGAACCTTTTGTTGCCTTTGAAGAAAATATCAATGACTTTGCGAATAACCCATTCCCAACGCCATCAGGAAAAATTGAGATTTTTTCTAAGCGCCTTTATGACATGAATAATCCAGATATTCCGGCTTTATCTCATTATGTACCTGCTATTGAAGGCCCTGAAGATAAGTTAACAGCAAAATATCCCTTGCAAATGCTAACTTGGAAAGGAAAAAATCGTGCAAACTCAACACAATATGCAAATCCTTGGTTACAAGAAGCACAACGTCAAGAAGCATGGATAAATCCAATTGATGCTGAAAATAGAGGTATCAAAAATGGCGATATGGTGCGTATCTATAACGACAGAGGAATAACTCAAATCCCAGCATTGGTTACACAACGCATTATTCCTGGCGTGGTTGGATTGCAAGCTGGTGCATGGTGGACACCTGATGAAAATGGTGTTGATCATGGTGGATGTCCTAATGTTTTAACATCAACACGAATGACACCATTAGCCCATGGTAACTCGCATTTAACCGTTTTAGTTGAGGTAGCCAAAGCATGAGTGACTTTAAAGAATATGCATCGGTGAGTGATGAACAGCTCGGTTTCTTTATTGATTCCTCTCGTTGCTCTGGTTGCAAAGCTTGCCAAGTAGCATGCAAAGACAAAAATAACTTGGAAGTAGGACGCCGTTTTCGCCGTATTTATGAAGTAAAAGGCGGTGGCTTTGCACCAACAGGACAAGGCGGCCTGGTTAATAATGTTTTTGCTTATACATTAACCATATCTTGTAATCATTGCGATTCACCTGTCTGTGTGAAAAATTGCCCAACTACCGCAATGCATAAGCGTGAAGGTGATGGCATTGTTCGTGTGGATACCTCTAAATGTGTTGGTTGTGGATATTGTGCTTGGTCATGTCCTTACGGCGCACCACAAATGAATGAAGAAACTGGACAAATGTCAAAATGCGATTTTTGTATCGATTTATTAGCCGAAGGCAAAAATCCAATTTGTGTTGATACCTGTCCGTTAAATGCAATTAAGTTTGGCAAAATTAAAGATCTAAGAGCGAAGTATGGGCATTTAAACCAAGTTCAAGGATTACCCGATTTTACGATGACCAATCCGAATTTAGTTATCAAACCTCATACCGGAGCGACGAAAAAGGGAGGAGTTAAAGCATGAGTGAATGGCCATTAGTTACCTTTACTTTGTTCGTCCAAAGTTCTGTGGGTGTGACAATCTTTACCGCACTTTATTTTTGCTGGTTAGAAAAAGAAATTGGTAATCAAAGAGCAACTGTTGCTATGCGTCCTGTATTATTAACAGCCACTATTTTAGGTTGCTTAGGATTATTAGCTTCAACTTTACACATGGGATATCCATGGAATGCTTTTCATGCGTTACGCCATATCTCTTCATCATGGCTAAGTCGTGAAATCATATTTGCTGCAGTTTATCTTGGTGCCTTATGTCTTTATACCTTAGTTATTTTGATAAAAGGGCATATGAATAGAACCATACTGGCAATTATTGGTTTACTTGGCATCATCGATATATTCTGTATGGCATCATTGTATTACAACACCTCAATGCTGACATGGATGCATGCAAATACCTATTTTATGTTTATAGGTGCATTATTTGCAGCAGGTGCGGTTATTGCACTATCAATAACCGCATTTCGTGTTAAAGCATTTGTGAATGATGAATTAGCAAAAAAGGTTGTAATAAGTGCATTAGTCGTTGTTTTCCTTGCGGTAACAATACGTATGGCTGTACAGCCGTTCTATTTGGAATGGATGACAGCAGTCATTTCAACAAATGATGCAATAACGTTCCCTCATACGCCTATCATTGCGTATAATGAAACATTCGGATTAAGAATATCTGCATGGCTTATGTCAGTTCTTGGTATTTTAATGATGGGATACAGCGTATGGAAATATCGCAATGCTGTATTTACTTCAGGATTGCGTATGATATTAGCGAGTAGCGCAATAATACTAATTGCAGAAATTCTTAATCGTTTTGCATTCTTTATTGTTAAGTAGTGGAGTAGTGATGTATGAGGCGTTTTATTAAGGTGGATCTTCCTCCTGAACCAATTATTAATGATAAATGTGTTAGAAAACGCCTCAAACAAAGCCTATGTGATAGTTGCTCCAAAGTTTGCCCTGTGGGTGCTATCACATTTGCTCACTTAGATGTAAAAATAGACAATGAACTCTGTTTTCAATGTGGTAATTGCCTATTTACTTGTCCCGTTGATGCGATAGAAAATATCGCACCTCATGAAAGAACATATCAAGATAATTACCTTGTTGTTAATCATGATGAACCGTTAGCAAGTACAGAAGAATTATTAGTGTGGCATCGCCAATATCAAATTAGAGGCATGAAGATAGCACAGCCTTTAGTGGATAAATGGCTTCCTGTTTTAGCAAACTTAAATCTTCAATTAAAAACGTTACAAGAGCCTATTTGGCAATTGGTTATCACAGAGCCTACTGATATTGATAGTGGGCGTCGCTTTATGCTTTTTCGTCAAAAGCTGGATGATAAGCCGCTCAATAAAAATCAAGTAAGAACAGGGTTAAATGCAAGAAAGCAACTTTATCCTGAAGACAGTTGGTTCCAAATTCAGCTAGATAAAGACAGTTGTATTCTTTGTTCTGCCTGCGCCAAAGTGTGTGATGAAGGTGCGATTGAACTTGAAAATAATATATTCAAACTTGATGAAAAGCGCTGTACAGGTTGTATGAGTTGTGAAGTGGTTTGTTTTCCTAAATCTATTCATATTAATGAACAAGTTGCTAAAAATAACGAGCCCACACACTATCATTATTATGATGCTCACTGTGAAAAATGCCGTTTAGCTTTTTTATCATGGACGCCAGAAGCAAAATTGTGCCCGATTTGCATACAACATCAGAAGCAAGGTTGGTTATAATCTCTCTCAAATACACTTAAGTTATTTAGTGCTTTATAAGCCAACACTCTAATTAAAATCAGAAATAGGGGGTTGATTTTGCTTATTTATCATTAAATTCCGAGTGAGCCTAAATAAAATGGGAGTATATGATGAAAACAACTGTTTTACCTGCGAATATGTTAGAAATTGCCATCACAGAGCCAGGTGATATAGATAAATTACAACCTCAATTATCACCGATACCCCCACTTCCTCCACATTATCTTTTGATCAAAGTTGGTGCTTCTGGTGTTAATCGCCCCGATATTTTTCAACGTCAAGGTAGTTATCCGCCACCAGCTGATGCTTCACCTATTCCAGGTCTTGAAGTTGCCGGAGAAGTTGTCGCATTAGGTGAAAACTGCACTAAATGGCAACTGGGAGATAGAGTTTGTGCCTTAGTTGCTGGTGGTGGTTATGCTCAATACTGTATTGCACATGAAGACATCGCGTTACCATCAATGAATTTAACGGATATTGAAGCAGCTGCATTGCCTGAGAATTTTTTTACCGTCTGGGCTAATTTATTCCAGTTAGGAAAACTAATACAAGGTGAATCTGTTCTTATTCATGGCGGAACCTCGGGAATCGGCTCCACAGCCATAATGCTGGCTCATACAATAGGAGCGACAGTTTATACAACTGTTGGCTCTGAAGAAAAAGCGGTCGTAGCACGTGATCTTGGCGCTGATTATGTTATTAACTACAAACAAGTTGATTTTGCTAAAGAAATTCCTATTTTAACTGAAGGAAAAGGCGTTGATGTCATCCTTGATATTATTGGCGGTGATTACGTAGAAAAGAATTATCAAGTTGCCAGCAAATTTGGGCGCGTTATACAAGTGGGCATGATGAAAGGAATGCCTAAAAATTTAAATATGATGCCAATGATGATTAAGCGTTTAATTCACACTGGTTCAACGATGCGATCTCGTTCAATAGAAGAGAAGGCACAAATAGCGCAAGAGCTAAAAAAACAAGTGTGGCCACTTATTGCTGAAGGGAAAATTAAGCCGATCATTAATGCTACTTTCCCATTAAAAGAAGTGGGAAAAGCACATCAATTAATGGAGTCTGGTGATCTAATTGGTAAAGTGATGCTTGAAATTTTACCTTATAACAAAAAAGAGTAAAAACAAGAGTAATTAAAACTTATTTGATATAAGAGTAAGAAATTATTTTCCTTCCTAAAAAGCGAATATTCCGAAAAACACATGTTCAATATTTCATGTGTTTTTTTATATATTGAAGAAAAAATGAATTACATTTAAATAAATAAATTCCTATTTCAGATAAGTAATTTAATATCCATTCTTTTTAATAGATATTAAACGATATAATTATTCATTTATTCCAATTAGGATAGGTTTAAGTGTTGACTTTAGCAAAAATAATATCACATCCACAGGAATATAACTTAAATCAAAATTGATAATAAATTAAAGAAACTAACAAATAAAGCTAAATCATTTATCCTCAAAGTGTGAGTTACTTAAATTAAATTAGAAAAATATTAACTAATATCAATAAAATAAAGAAGATTCTTACTCATCATGTAGTATATCATTTGAATAAAGGTTAATTATTAACGATCAATAAACATAATTCTCATTAAAACAGATAATAAAAATTTATATATAGGTGCGATGATGGCAAATTACAAACAAACCTGTCTGAGTGCTACAGAGCGTGTATACCATACCCGAACCGTTGATACCCTTATATGTTATCATCGAGAGATGGCAAAAATATTAATGAATAGTGAGTATTCTTTTTCTAAAGCAAATAAAGTGAAAAGAAATAATAGCGATAGTTTAGACGCTAAAATAAAAAGTAATACTATTGAAAAAAAAGCAGTAGATAATGCTTATGAAAGTATTTTAGAGACTTTAAAACAGCAAAATAGTTATAATCAATCTGATATTGAACCTTATTTTTCCCATCATCATTCACAAGTGATGCAATTGGCGAAATTCGGTTATCTTTCTGCATTAGCATACAATTCAGATAATGTTTTTAATAACAACTCCCCCTTACTAAAAGAACAAGAAAAGAAAATTACAGATGATCTCTGTAAATTAATCGGCTTCTCGTCAGAGGACGCATTTGGTCATATCACAACAAGTCATACTCTAGCTTGTTATGAAATATTATGGGCGCTCAGAAATTTAAAAACATTACCTATGGCAATTGCTCGTCATCCAAAATCACGAGATTTGGTTGCAGATAAAAAAGCATTTGAGTTATTCAATATGTCTGTCACAGATATTTTAGCAATAAGCGAACAACTCAATGAGCGCGGGATTTTTGATGATGTTAGTCATTTAACATGCCGAGGAACGGGCATGACAAAAACAATGCATTTAGGAAAACTACTTGTTCCTGTTTCTCGGTTTGAATTTTGGAAAAAAGCAATGGATATACTTGGGTTAGGGTATGATAATCTTATTGCATTGCCTATTGATGAAACGTTTAAAACTGATATTGAAAAAACACGCAGTATTGTTTTTCGATTGATTGAACAAGGTGAGCCAATTCTTGGCGTTATAGGAATATTAGGTGCACCGTCTTATGGTTGTGTTGATAAGTTAAAGCCTCTTTTTGAACTAAGAAAAGAGTGCGAAGAAAAATACAACAATTCATTTTATATCCATATTGATGCATCTCAATTTGGTTATATGAAAAGCTTATTTCTTGATGATAACTACGAGCTTATTCCTTATCAGATTCTGTGTAAAAAATTAAAAAAAGAAGCCCCATTACTTGAGTTGACACCCGAAATATATGAAAGTATCACACAACTTTCTCTCGCCGATTCAGTTTCTTTTGAACCGTTTCAAGCTGGATTTTCACCATATCCTACGGGTGTAGTATGTATTAAAGATGCACGTATTAGTCGTTTTTTAACAAACCCTCCTAGATTATGCCCAGAGCAAGCAGATGATGTTCCTAAGATTGATGGTATTCAATCCGCGCCAGCAGTAGCGTCGATGTGGAGTGTGCATCAACTCTATCCTTTTACTTCATCTGGATATGGAAAATATGCACAAATTCAATGGGAAACGCGCGTCAAACTTGAGCAGTTTTTTAATCAAGCAACGACTTTCGAAAAAGAAGGTGAGCATTATTATATTCGTGTTTTATCTGCATGTGACTTTAATAAACTAAATTTTGCGATTGTAAGAAAAGGAAATAAGGATTTAAAAACGCAAAATGACCTTAATAAAACAATCTATGAAAACTTGGTTATAAAAAGTCATCATAAACAAGATTTAAGTTTGTTAACGCTTTGTGCTCGCAATAGTGATGATGCACCAGCACAGTTTTGTTCTGAGTGCGATTTTGATAACAATGAGTGGGAAACTATCAAACACTTAAATTTGTTACAGTTGACTATAAAAAGTACCGAAACCTGTAATGAACAACAGATTGAGGCTGGATATCAATATATTAAGAAAGTGGTTTTATCAGCATTAGATAATAAGTAGCGATATCTCGTTTTTGTTATATTTCTTACAATTAAAATAATTTTTGTTAAAAAGCGAAGTAGTGGATTATTAATCATTATTTTCGCTTTTTTTTAATAGCAATAAGTGACAGTGTCACTTATCTATCTTCTAAAGATAGTTGGCTATTTGTGTGAATTTTAAGCTAAAAATACCTATTTTTTATTCTTTTCTATTAATTATCTTCTTTTATTTTCACTGATAGCACATAAAAGCAAACTAGAGAATGAGAATCATTCATAATTAAGTCAATATTTTTAAAAGTTTAATCATAAATAAATCATATTGTTAGTGAAAGAATCGATTTAGATGTGCATTTAGATATATCTAAAGCTTGATCATTTAGATATATCGGATTATATTGCACTACATAAATTCGATATATCTAAAACAATGAGGGAATATTTATGATGATTCGAGCATTAAACTCACTTTATCAACAGCGTGCTGAAAATGGTGGACATGGCCACGGAAAAGGGCGTTGTGGTGGTAAAGGTAAACATAGCCAACACCAACACCAAGAACATCATGGTGAACATTGTTGCCATGGTGAACATGATCATGGACACGAAGGACGTGGTGAATGCTGTCATGGACATGAAGGGCGTGGCGAATGTCGTCATGGCGAACATGGACATAGACACGAAGGACACGGTGAATGTTGCCATGGAGAACACGGTTCTGAAGGGCGCGGAAAACAACGTGGTCGTGGATGTGGTAGCAGAGGAAAAGGTCAAGGTCGCCAATTAAAACGTATGTTTGATCATGGTGATTTACGAGTTCTGTTACTTAGCATGATCTCAAAAAAGCCAAGTCATGGTTATGAAATTATTAAAGAAATAGATGAGGCTTCTTCAGGATTATATGTACCTAGCCCGGGTGTTATTTATCCAACGCTAACATTACTTGAAGAGCAAGATCTATTACTTGCTACCATTGCTGAAAAAGGCCGTAAAAACTACAGCATTACACCTGAAGGCACTGCATTTTTAGCAGAACATCAGGAAATAGAGGCCAACATTCAAAGAAAACTGGCTTATGCGAGAGATTTATCTCAAAACGCAGGTGGTGTTTCTGAGGAAATTGAATCTGCTGTTGGTAAATTAAAAGCAGTTTTACGCCATAAATTAGTGTTAAAAGAGCTCTCTGTGGAAAGAGCAGGACGTATTGCTTCTATTCTTAATGAAGCAGTTGAGAAAATTGAAGCTATTAATGAGGCATTGATCTCAGAGGAAAGGGAAGATGAATAAAACAGATACTCAGCTACAAAATTCAAGAAGAAATAATGAAATAGACAAAGAAGATTTGGAAAATAATCCAGCAGTAAAAGAACAAATTTGCCCTAAAATGCCAGTTTCTTACTTTCGTAGAGCGTTACGTAAACCTGGCAGAATATGATAATGATGGACGGAGGTTATAATGACATGACCTCTGTCAGTTCTTCTTCTTCCACCATATCAGCTTACCTTTATACTAAGGTGTCTAAATAATAGAAGCTAATAACACCGCGTTATAAAATTACTCTCTTCAGATCTTAACTATCTTTTGCTTAGTTTAAACCTTACTTAATAAATCACTTTATTTTCTTTCTATATCCCCCATTTTGATGGTTATTTGTGTCTTTTTTCTTAGGTTATTGTACCAACCTCAAAAAAATCACAAATGATTGTGGAAATGTT
Organism: Proteus sp. FZP2095; assembly: GCF_023701425.1. Classification (NCBI taxonomy): domain Bacteria; kingdom Pseudomonadati; phylum Pseudomonadota; class Gammaproteobacteria; order Enterobacterales; family Morganellaceae; genus Proteus; species Proteus sp. FZP2095. The sequence goes on along the minus strand of NZ_JAMQBJ010000001.1, from coordinate 924,151 downwards.
CCATGTTAACGATTATTTTATTTAGGTTAGTAAGCCATTATAAAAATAGAAAACACAAACCAGAGATATGCTTCTAATAACAATAAATTAAATACCAAATCAGAATAATAAATGTTTGTAAGTACTTAAACGAGAATAAGTGCCTTAGTTCAAACATAGTCTTACTTATGATACTGGAAGTTAATCAGTAAAAATAATGGCAAGGCAATGAAGATATGGGTTTATTTATTGTTAAGAATAGAAATAACGATGCGAATAACCGATTGATATTTATACGATATTATCGAACAAAAATAACAACACGCTCATTAGATAGAACAATCGATTAACCAAATTGATTGTTCTGTATTTGCCGTACCTGTTAAACCAACATTTGCTAACTTAGGAATATTCGAATGAAAGTAAAAGCATTATCTGTTGTGATAAGTTTAATACTCGCTACGCCATTATACGCAAACGCACAAACCGATATAAGTGCAATTGAAGCAAGGTTAAATACCCTTGAACAACGTGCAACCGCTGCGGAAGCTAGAGCCATCGCAGCAGAACAAAAAGTGGCTCGCCTTGAGCAATTAATTAATTCCAACAGCTTATCTCAAGAAAAGAAAGTAATGAATCATGTTACAACCGTCAACATGGAGCAACGCATTGCTATATTAGAAAAGCAATCTGATGAGGCTCAAGCAAAAGTAAATAGTGCACAAACTCAACTTAATGAAATCCAACAAAAACAATCCTCTCAGTTAGCTAGTACGAAAAATAAAGAAGGTACGGGCTTTTTCTCTACTAATACAAATTGGGGTGATCTCAAATTGTACGGTGACGTGGAATATAATATCGATGCTGCTAGTAAGAAAGGGCAACTAACATCGATGAGAATGATGCCCGGCAATCAAAAAGATTTTGATGATAATGAAAAATGGTCACTTAATGGGCGTATTTTAATTGGTGTGGATGGTGAACGAGAATTAAAAAACGGTAATTATGCTGGTTTTCGTGCTCAGCCAATGGCTGACATGACGGGTAAAATGAATCTAGATGATGCTGTTTTCTACTTTGGCCAACGTGATAAATGGCAATATAAAATTGGTCGTTATGAAGCTTACGACATGTTCCCTCTAAACCAAGATACATTTGTTGAATACTCAGGTAATACAGCAAATGATTTATATGGTGATGGTTTTGGCTATATCTATATGATGAAAGAAGGACGAGGTCGTAGTAGTGATGGTGGTAGCATGATGGTTAATACACACTATAACGACTGGTATTTTGAGTTAAATGCTTTAGTTGAAGATGGAACTTCTGTTTTCAAAGATGGTGGGTATCACGGGCGTAAACTTGATAATCGTAAAAATGTTATTTATATGCGACCTGTTGTTGCATGGCAAAAAGATAACTTAACAATTGCAGGTGCGATAGACGCAAACGTAATAAGTAAAGCCTATGGCTATGATGATGAAAATGGAAAATTTCAAGATCAATCGCAACGTACAGGTTATGGCTTAACTGTAAAATGGGACACTTTAGCTGATGATCCTATTAACGGCATTGTTGCAAATTTAAGTGCTGCTTATCTTGATGCTAAAGGTGAAAATGATTTTTCTATTGGTAGTAATGTTTTATGGCGCAAATTTCAACTTGGTTATATCTATGCTCATAATGATATTAAAGTTTACTATCAAAAAAGCGGAAACAGCAGTGATCAAAATGACACCTATTTAACGCTCAATCCTGGCAAATACAATATCAATACGGTATTTACTTCTTATGAACTGCCAAATATTTTAGATATGGATAATTTTAAAACCTATTTAGGTGCTTATTATTCACGTATAGATGGTAAAGACGATATTAATGTACATAGTAGTGATAAAGATCGTTACGGTGCCCGTATCCGCTTTAAGTATCTATTTTAAATTTGTTTTTATACTCAAAGTTAACGATTAGCTTCATATATAAAGACTTCAAAACACAACGTACAGTTGGTTAGTTGAAGTCTTTTTTCTTATATAATGTATATAGTCATTAAATCTATTAACTAGATTGAACTCTTTACTTTCTGAACCTTGGTTATTTCTAGTTGTGAGACCTCTCGAATTTTTGAACTTTTCTTAATTAGGTAACTGATTTTACGAGTACTTTTGTTTTATTTCCTGCCATAATCGGTTTAACGTTTACAGACCTTAAATAGCGTATTAAGTACGGATGATATTTATCAGGAAATAATTCAATGTCTTTCTATATACAAAACAGTAATTCAAATAACGATAAAACCTATAAGAAAAGTAGAACAAAAATACCATTAATAGGTTTAGCCTTAATTCCTTCATTTGTATTTGCTAATGACCTTTCTCAATTGCCACAAAAAGAACGCGTAGCTTACTTCACTCAGGCTCAGCAAGCAGGGATCACAGGTGTTGCAATTAAAACCAAGCCAGTCCTAGCAAGGGCAGCCAAAGAAGGTGAGATTATCACCACAATAATTAAAGGTGAAGGAGTCGAAACCGTTTCAGAACCAGCAAAAGTAGGTGATTGGGTAGTACAAAATATTTGCCCAGAAACAGGTAATGAGGAGATCTTGGTAAGAAAAGCAAAATTTGCTCAGCGTTACAATCCCGCAGAGAAAAGTGAAATTAATCTAGCATTTTATCCTAGTGATTATCAGCCTTTTATCCCCCAAGGCATTGAGATGAATTACTTTATCGTTCCTGAATCTACACCTACATTTGCAATGAAGGCACCTTGGGGAGAATTACAACGTTTTCAATCGGGCGATGCGGTTGTGCAATCCACAACAGATAGCCACGATATTTATCGTATTCAAAAAGCAGCATTTGAGTGTACTTACACTATTCTAAAACCTGCCAAATTAGTGAAGTAATATTTAATTTATCTATGATGATAGATATTAATTTTATAATTCATTAGGTTATGATTTTTCTGTTACTGAGGATAAAGATATTAAACAGAGAGTAGGCTAATAGAAAGTAGGTACAATTTACTTGTTGTGCATTTGCTTTAATAGCTACATTTCGTTAACCTATCTCTATCAATTTCTTCAACTCATTAGGTAAAACCTATTGAACTGATAGCAGGAATGTATTAGCTATTCTCAAGTGGAATAGGTACATTAGACCCATACCAAACAGGAGGAAATACAATGTCTTTAATTAATACCCCAATCAAACCATTCAAAAACATGGCATTTAAAGACGGTCAATTCGTAGAAGTGACTGAAAAGGACGTCGAAGGCAAATGGAGCGTTTTCTTCTTTTACCCTGCAGACTTCACTTTCGTGTGCCCAACTGAATTAGGTGACTTAGCTGATCATTATGCTGAGTTCCAAAAAATGGGCGTAGAAATTTACTCTGTTTCTACTGACACACATTTTACCCATAAAGCATGGCACAGTAGCTCAGAAACTATCGGTAAAATCAAATATGGCATGATTGGCGACCCAACTGGCGCATTAACTCGTAACTTCGAAAATATGCGTGAGAATGAAGGCCTTGCTGACCGTGGTACTTTCGTTGTTGACCCACAAGGTATCATCCAAGCAATTGAAATCACAGCTGAAGGTATTGGCCGTGATGCATCAGACCTGCTGCGTAAAGTGAAAGCTGCTCAGTATGTAGCTAGCCACCCAGGCGAAGTTTGCCCAGCAAAATGGAAAGAAGGTGATGCAACTTTAGCTCCATCACTGGATTTAGTTGGCAAAATCTAAATAAGAATTAAGCCACTAAAAAGTTATTTATCGGGTGTCTCGGCACCCGATTTTATTGAGGGTGCAAAAATGTTAGATAATAATTTAAAAGCTCAATTGAAAGCTTATTTAGAACGATTAACCCAGCCAGTTGAGTTAGTAGCAACATTAGACGACAGCAAACATTCTGCTGATATCCAAGCGCTATTAAAAGAAATCGAACCATTATCCGATAAAGTCACTTATCGTGAAGATAATAACGCTAATGTACGTAAACCATCTTTTCTTATTACCAACCCAGGGAAAGAAACGGGTGTTCGCTTTGCGGGCTCGCCATTAGGTCATGAATTTACTTCATTGGTTTTAGCATTATTGCAAACCGGTGGTCATCCATCAAAAGAAGCACAAGAATTACTTGAACAAATTCGTCAGTTAGACGGTGAGTTTCATTTCGAAACCTATTATTCGCTCTCTTGTCATAACTGCCCAGATGTTGTTCAGGCATTAAACTTAATGGCGATTTTAAATCCGAAAATCACACATACTGCGATTGACGGAGGCATGTTCCAAAATGAAATTCAGGAACGTAATATCATGGGCGTTCCTGCTGTATTCTTAAATGGTAACGAGTTTGGTCAAGGTCGCATGACCTTAGCTGAAATCGTTAACAAAGTAGACAGCAATGCAGAAAAACGTACTGCAGAATTGTTAAATCAAAAAGATGCATTTGATGTATTGATTGTGGGTAGTGGCCCTGCTGGTGCATCAGCTGCTGTTTATTCTGCTCGTAAAGGTTTAAATACAGGTCTTATTGGTGAACGTTTTGGTGGCCAAGTTCTTGATACTGTTGATATTGAAAACTATATTTCAGTACCGAAAACCGAAGGTGCAAAACTTGCTGGTGCATTAAAAGCCCATGTTGATGATTACCAAGTGGATGTGATTGATAGCCAAACTGTTAGTCGTTTAATTCCAGGGGCGTCAGAAGGGGAATTACACCAAATTGAAACGGCATCAGGTGCAATTTTAAAAACTCGTAGCTTAATTATTGCGACAGGTGCCCGCTGGAGAAATATGAATGTTCCCGGTGAAAATGAGTACCGTACTCGTGGTGTAACTTATTGCCCACACTGTGACGGCCCACTGTTTAAAGGAAAAAGAGTTGCTGTTATTGGTGGTGGTAACTCAGGTGTTGAAGCTGCAATTGACTTAGCTGGCTTAGTTGAACACGTAACAGTATTAGAATTTGCTCCAGAAATGAGAGCAGATGCGGTATTACAGAAAAAATTACGTAGCTTAGGCAATGTAGAAGTTATCTTAAATGCGCAAACCACAGAAGTGTATGGCGATGGCACTAAGTTAACTGGCCTAAAATACAAAGATCGTACTAATGATTCTATGCACGATATTGCATTAGCAGGTATTTTCGTTCAAATCGGTTTATTACCTAATACACAGTGGTTAGAAGGTACTGTTGAGCGTAATAAGATGGGTGAAATTGTTGTTGATGCCCGTGGCGAAACTAATATCAAAGGTGTATTTGCTGCCGGTGACTGTACAACAGTTCCTTATAAGCAAATCATTATCGCCGCAGGTGAAGGTGCTAAAGCCTCATTAAGCGCATTTGATTACTTGATTCGCACAACTGCAAAATAAGCAAATCAAAGATAATCAATAGGTTATAGAGAAAGGTATCTTTTTTAAGATGCCTTTTTTTGTACATAAAATCATCAGAAAGGGCTGAAAAGTGCCCTTAAGTGTTCAAGTGTGGACAATATGTGGACACTCTAAACCAGTAATTCTGTACTACCTTTCAATGGGTTATATTGAATGGCATCTTGTAAGAAGTCTGGTGCAAAGTGTGCATAGGTCAACGTTTGTTGCAAATTAGTGTGTCCTAAGATGCGTTGTAACGTAATAATACTTCCGCCGTTCATCATAAAATGGGTAGCGAATGTATGGCGCAATGCGTGGGTTGCCTGACCTAATGCCATACTCGGTTTCACTTTTTTAATTGCTCGACGAAACATGTGATAAGACGTTTCAGTAAAGAGCAATCCTGATTTCTTTGTACAAATCATGTCAGCAACAGCTTGAGAAATTGGTACAATTCTTGGCTTATTGGTTTTGGTGTACGTAAATCTCACCTTATTTTGGATCACATGTTCACGTTTTAGCTTGAGCGCTTCGCCCCAACGGGCGCCAGTGCTTAAACAGAGAACGGCAACTTTTAGGTTGTCACTTTCCAATAATGCTAAAACCGGCGGTAAAGTGTCGTTGTTGGCATTGGAATTAATGGCGGATAGTGGTAAAGCATGGTCATTTATTGATGGTACGGGCACCATTCATGGCATGTTTGTGATCACCGATTTACAACGGACTCACACCGAATTTTTCCAAGATGTAGCCGCCAGAAAAATTGATTTCTCACTGACATTAAAACGGGTGGATGACTCCATCAGTCAGATGTTGGGGGATTTAAGCGACCAATTAGGCATGATGGCCAATGGTGCCGGTGAAGCGATAAAAGGAGTTTTATCATAATGTTGCCAGAAATGATCACCGGTAAAAGTAGCACGCCAGCTTTCGTGTTAATTGCCGGTGATGAAGATATTAGCGCCAAAATTCAAGGACGATTAATTTCGCTTTCATTAACAGACAATCGGGGCTTTGAAGCTGACCGGCTTGATATTGAGTTAGATGATTCTGACGGCGCATTAATGATGCCAAAACGGGGAGAGATATTAACCTTGCATCTTGGTTGGCAGGGTGAAAGCCTTATTCATAAAGGTTCGTTTACGGTCGATGAGATAGAGCATTCAGGTGTACCCGATAAAATGACATTGCGCGCCCGTAGTGCGGATTTTAGGGCAACCCTGAATGTTCGCCGTGAAATGTCTTACCATCAAAAAACATTAGGCGATATCGTCAGAACCATTGCAGGGCGCAATAATGTCACGGCGGTGGTTGATCCTGGTCTTGATACGGTAAAGATTGAACATATCGACCAAACCAATGAGTCAGATGGCAGTTTTTTAACGCGCTTAGGGCAATTAAACGGTGCCACCGCCTGTGTTAAAAACGGCAATTTGCTGTTTATGGTGCAAGGGGGCAATACCACCGCTAGCGGTCAAGCGTTACCTTTAGTGCAAATCACCCGGAGTGTGGGAGATGGACACCGTTTTTCATTGGTGGATAGAGGGGCCTACACTGGTGTGACCGCCAATTATTTAAATACCCGTAAACCGCAAGAGAAAACACAATCACAAATTCGTCGTAGAAAACCCACTACTGATAAACCGAAAAAAGAAGAAGAGAAACAAGGGGAGTATCTTGTTGGTGAAGAAGGTAACGTAATGGTGTTGTCTCATACTTACGCGAGTAAAACCAATGCCGAACGTGCCGCGAAAGCCGCGTGGGAAAAAATACAGCGGGGCGTTGCCTCTTTTAGTATTACCCTTGCGAAAGGACGTGCGGATCTCTTTCCTGAATTACCGGTACAAGTTAGCGGTTTTAAACCTGAAATTGATGAAGCCTATTGGACATTGGCCACAGTGAGCCATTCACTGAACAATAGCGGATTTACCACCTCGTTAGAATTAGAAGTCAAAAGCAGTGAGATAGATATGGATAAGGAATAGTGCCTGTGTATAATTACAGGTAATTTTCACATCATAAAGAGGTAACCCGTTTATGATGATTTGTCCTGTTTGTGGTCATGCCGCGCATACTCGTAGTAGTCAGCAAATATCTTCCGATACCAAAGAACGTTATAACCAGTGCCAGAATATCAATTGTGGCGCAACGTTCGTCAGCCATGAAACCGTAACACGGTTTATTTCAAAGCCTCAGTTGATTGAACGGGTAGAGCCACATCTTGATAAGTATTGTCAGCAGGCATTAGAGATTTAATGCTAAGAGTTGAATAATTTTTAGTTTAAAATATTTCATTCAAATAACCCATTAAGGTTCTAGCCATATTAATCGCCAGTAGAGCATCATGTTTATTAAGCAAGGTATTTTGAGGGTGGGTCATGCTATGGTGATTTCTTAAATTATTCAATCCATCGAAAATACTTCCTGCTCCCATAAGAATTTTAACAATTGGGTTGTCGTTACTGACATTATGAGTTGATTTGTAATTATTACGCAATTTAGCAATAAGACCTGTTATTGCTTCATTATTGCTGAACGTAATATTTTCTTTGTTACATAGATATTGTAAATGGACATGTACAGCTGTATGGATACGATCAATAGCATTTTCTGGTTCATTGTTGTTCAATGATTTTTCAGCTTCATTGATCGTCGCATAAAAAAGTTGATGTGGTGTTTGAATATTTGGTTGAGGTACAATCTTTTGTTTATCGTTTTCAACTATACATCTAATTGATTCATATAATTCCTTATTTTTACGACTTATATTATTCGCAACATTATCAAATTCCCAGATGATTTTCAGGTTATCAGGGTTTTGTAATATATATTGAATAGCGACAATACAACCTTGCTTTAAGCTTGGATTTTTCCAATGAACATCTTGAAGAAAACTAGTATGGTTTCTCGTAAAGTTGTCACAATCAGTACATATAAATAATTCAAGCCAATCACCTTCATTAAGCATTTCCATTAAAATTTTTGCTAGTTCAATTTTTTGCTTTGAATTTAATTCGTCATTAATCATTCTTTTTTCTCCTTTGTTTGAATTATACATTGAAATAAGCCCCTTTTAAAATTAAGGGGCTAGTCACTATATCAATGTGGTCGTTTTTTTTGTGGATGTGGACGGTTTGCTATTAGAATTCAATAAAAACAATGAGTTAAATTATATTATCGGACACCATCCCTGTCTATTTCAAAGCCTCAATTGATTGAGCGAGTAGAGCCACATATTGATAAGTATTGTCAGCAGGTGTTGGGGATTTGATGAAAAGCTTGGAAATGAAGTGAGTAATTTAATATTGGTAATACTTTAGTTTTTTTATAAAGTCATGATAAGTTGTTAGACTATTTTTATTGCTAAACTATCTGAATATAGCTCTTAATTATTTTGTAACTAACTGTGAGAGGAGATGTTTAGCTTTTTTCAAGTGGTTATGATTAACTCTTTATATAGTAAAAATATCGAGAAATACATGAAAGAAATTCAGGTGCCAATTTTAATATCTAATTTTAAACCATTCAGATTAATATCTCGTGATAAATATGATGTATGGAATCCGAGCTTGGAACAAATAAATAATGCTACGTATGACTATGTGAAACTTCATAGAGCTAGTAAGTTTTTCAACGCTCATTTACCAAAAAAAATGCCTGCATGTTTTGGATTTGATGGAAGTTTAATATTTCCATTTATTAACGAATTCAAAAATGATGATTTAGTTGTTGAAGAGGTTAATAGAATACTTGCTTCAGTATTCCTAGGTGGAGTTTATGTTGAATCTATTTCTCCTTTAGATGTTTCGAGAGGATTAATGTATACAAATGGCTACTATCGACATAGTTCTACTCATAGTTGTAATGCTGACTTTCATCGCGCAATTGCTGAGTGCGATGCAGGAAAAATAGCTTCTATAAAATTGCTTGAACCTGAAATTATAAATGTAGATGAAGTTATTTCATCATATAATTACGGGTATAAGATTTTATCTAAATTACCCACATTATCATCATCTCTTTTGATTGGTGCATTTACATATTATAAAAATTATCAGCTTCGAGAATCATTGGCACATGCGTGGATTTGTGTAGAACAGTTACTAGAGTTTATTTGGAAAAAAACAGTAGTTGAAGACGCTAAATCTATAAATATACCTAAGAGACGAAAGTTTATCGAGTCTCAACAATGGAACTCTGCACATAAAATAGAAATGCTATATCAAAATAACTTAATATCTGAAAAGCTCTATTCAGATTTAAGCTTGGCAAGATTTGCACGAAATGATTTTATTCATAAAGGAATAAATCCTTCATATAATGAATCGCGTTCAGCATTAATGGCGTTAATATTATTGATAGAGGTTGCTTCAAAACTTAATGAAGTTATTTTTAATAATTCCAATTTAGAAAATTTTATATCAGATAAGTTAGAGAGTTGCATTCCTCAAACTAATGTAGATGAAAAAATAATAGATGAAAAAATTAATGTAGAATATTGGAAGGAAATGAAAGTAATTCCAGGAGATAAACACTGGAAAGGGGAATATGATTCTTATCCGGATATTACATTATCACAAATCTCTGCAGATAAAGACGAGTAAAGTTTAGTAAAATATATTTGATTTATACTGAAAGTTTTTATTTTAATAATAACTTATAATTATTTTTACATTTATTGAAGCTCAAAACAAAAAGCCTCTCTTGCAAGAGGCTTTCCGAAACGTGGTCAATATGTGGACATTGACGCTGGTTAAATCCTTTTATATCAGTATGTTAAGTTGGTATAAAAAGCCTCATTAAGCGCATTTGATTACTTAATTCGCACGAGTGCAAAATAAGTAAATTAAAGATAATCAATGAGTTATAGAGAAAGGCATCTTTTTTAAGATGCCTTTTTTTGTACATAAGTTATTAGCTAATTAGATACTGATATAACTAAACAAAGTAATATTCGATTCACCAATGAAGAAATTAAATGGATCAAAAAACAAGTTAGATAATTATTGGTTTTCAAATGAGTTGCTTTAATAATAATCCGCTCTTTTATTCAATAGATAAGAGAGCGGTTTTTTTATTTAAAAATCAATATAATCAACCTGAAAATCTATCACATAACTCTTGGAGTTTATTAACCATTCTAGCTATATGAAAACCATCACATGTCGTATGATGAACTTGGATAGATATCGGTAATAAAAATTTGTCATTTTGTTGAGTATATTTTCCCATAGTAAAAATAGGGGGAAAATAATCTTTTATATTAGCGACATTTAAATTAAACCCATCAAAACTTACCCATGGGATCATCGAAATACAGAAGTGATTTTCAGGAAAATTAGCTTTTGCGGATAGACTTAGATTATCTTTATATTTTTGATAATCTTGATTATATCCTTCTAGAAAAGGACACCAATCCTCAAAGTATTCACTCCATAACTCTGAAAAAGTCTCAGTTTCTGGATGAAAAATAGTGTATGCGGGATTGATATAATCCCAAATAACTAAATCGTTATCCTTGATCGCCATTCTAGACTCAGGGTAGCTATTAACCGTTTTCGCAATCAAATAAATCATTACAGGATAAAACTTAAGATTATTTTTAGCTAATACTGTCTTTAAAGCAGTAATATCAATTTTAGTTGTTAAGCTAAAACTACACTGTAGATCATGTCGATAATGTAAGAAATGTTCTTTTCTATTCCATTGTTCTAATTTGATTTTTTGATAATTCATTTTTAAAGCCCTTCTTGTTAAGTAATAAAATTGTTTTTAACGAAGAAGGGCAAAACGGGTTGTCTGAATAGGTAGCATAATCGCTCCTTATATATTTAATGTTTTAGTTAGATAAAAAAAGCAAAATAATAAGAGCGAATTGTTACACTAAATATCAAAAATTAAAGGTATTTTTGTGCTTTTATCAGATTACGATATTATTATTTTGGAGATAAATATTAATTGTATTATGATAAAAAAGATAGAGATACACTTTAAAAATGAAGGGATTTATTATGCAAGCTAAACTTGCTTATCAATGGAAACAACAAAGACGTGGAAGACTCTCTTTTTTAGGCCTAGAAATTGCTTGGACAATTTTCTTCGCTATTGCAGAGAACTTAGCAGATCGATGGTTTATATTACTTTATCCCGAAAAAATAGAGTTGGTTACTGAAAATTATTTTTACTACCAATTCTCTTTCACATCTTATGGCCTAATGGAATTAGTGTTTTTAATAATACAAGTTTACATATTTACGCTTATTTTATCTCAACGTGTGAGAGATATTGGTATAAAATATCCTGTCATTATTTCACTTATTTTTACAGCTAGTCCAATAGTATTAATGCCATATTTTTTATTTAATGCACCAACTATGATGATGGTATTTTCTTTTGTTTTATTACTTGGGGGGCTTGTTGCATTATTAGCACCATCTGCTTATAAAGTTGATATTAACAAAGTCTCAAAAGAGAAAGATAACAACAGTAAAATGGATAGTTAAAAAGTCAGTAAAATAAAAAAAGAAAAGCATCATTTAGATGCTTTTCCTGATCTAGCGGTAATACTTTTCAAGTTATTAGGACATAATCTCAATTATGCCTTTTTGTCCATCAACTCTGACTTTTTGACCATTTCGCAAAATATTCAATACATTACGTATGCCCATTACAGCAGGTAATCCTAACTCTCGGGCTGTAACCGCACCATGGGACAGAGGCCCACCACTTTCTGTAATAATACCAGATGCACGATAAAAGAGAGCCGTCCATGCAGGGTTAGTTGTTCTTGCTACTAAAATGGCATTTTGTGGAAATTCGGCAAAATTCTCTGGGCCATAAACAAGATAAACTTCACCTTCAATAACACCTGCACTACCAGCTAGTCCCTTTAATTGATGTTCATTTGTATTTAATTTATTACAACTATCCTCACCATAGATCCATTGTGGTGTGACTGATTTTGCTTTTAGATATCCTGCCTTGTTTTGGTATATATGATGACGTAACTTATTCCATTCAGTAGGATTATCTGCAAGAATTGCATCAGCTAAAGGTTGTTCATTAGCAAAATAAATATCCATTGGGCAATCTAAAACACTACGGATAACCAATCGCTCTCCTAAAGCTTTTAATCCGCGACGCATAGGTAGGGCTAATCGAGTTGTTTGATAATGCTCTAAGTCATCAAGTGCAGTATAAACACGAGCTAATCGAATAATCTCTTGTAAGAAAAAGCGTAGCTCTTCAGGTGCATCAGAGATAATTGAAAATTCTGTTTCTGACTGCAGGATCTTTTTGCCTAATGGATCATCTGTTTGTTTATCATCTGTTAAATCTGCCATTGCTTTAATTTGAGTTAATACAATATGTGGGGCATCTAACCAAGTAGGATGATATGCATCAAAATCTAATTCTCTATGACCATGATTAGCTAAGAATAAGGTAAATTGCTGGTAAAAATGAGGATCACATACCTCAATTTCTTGCATAATACTTTCAGGAACAATGGATGTTATAAGTTTGATAAGTTGGGAGTGCTGTCGAACATAACGAGAAAGAGCCCAAAGTTCCGCATTCACTTGTCCAGTTTTAGTTTCAGACATAGCAATTAAATTATCGAATGCTGTATGTGCATATTTTTCTTCTTTAAAGAAGAGTTTTAGCAATGCCATCAATGCAGAATAGAGTGAGCGCTGAGTTAAGGATATGGCAATGTTAGGTAAAAAGTAATCAGCACCTAGTTTATTAATTCTTTGCACATAATCCCATAGTTGAGGCAAACTTTTATCCTGCAATGGCTCATTCATCAATGCGCCAATAGAGATTAAATATTTATCTAAATCACGCATCCAAGTGATAGGTAATTCCTGTACCCAACTGAATTTTTGTGCAATTTCAGGCAAAGATTTTAACAGGGTAGGTAAATCATTCATCATCGATGTAGGGAGACGATTACTATACAAGGAAACTGCATTTTGGTTGCCGTAAATATAATAATCTTGCATCCCGAACCATTTACCATTAAATGAAGGAAGCCCCATAAGATTAAGGCTAAAGTTTAATGATGAATGAAAACCCGCTTCACACATATCCCATGTTAATGGTGTGATAGGATTAGGAAATCTTTCTGCTGATTCTTCTCTTGTCCAAATTGGGGCAATTTGTGTCACATTACGTGATTGCAAAAGCCATAATCTTCCATCATGAAATGCCCATTCTATATCTTGAGGGAAATCAAAATATTTTTCTGCTGAGATAGCAAGTTCCGCCACTTGTTTACACTGGTTTGCTGTCAGGGAGGACATGGATTGTTGAGCAGATTTAAGTGGTAATATTTTAGTACCATTATCAACCATAACAATGGCATTTATTTTTTGAGCAATCGTTTCTTGTTTTAATGTGAAACTCTCTCTATCAATAAGAAATTCATCAACAGGATCTTCACCAGCAACAACAGTTTCACCTAATCCAAATGCAGCATTAATTAATACAGTAGAAAGAGAGCCTTGAACGGGATCAACAGAAAAAGCCACACCCGCAGCTTCATTTTCTTGGACGTTAATCATTCTTTGTAGCACAACTGCCATTGATGCTTGAGTATGGGGTAAATTTAAATGTTGGCGATAGAGCATAACGTGAGTGTGCCATAAAGATGCATAACATTGGCGAATTGCATCCAGTAAATTAGGCAAAGTTTTAACACCTAATACCGTATCGTGTTGCCCTGCAAAGGCGGCTCCAGGCATATCTTCTAATGTTCCGGAAGATCTTACGGCTAAAGCGGTATTATTTAATTGGAGTTCATTTAGTCTTGAACTTAAAGAATGAACTAAGCTCTCTGGCATGGATGCTTGTAAAATTAAATGACGAATATTTTTACTAACAACTTCAATTTCTTGCTTTTTTTCTGATAATAAACGATTAATTTCAGGTAGTAAGGGGGTGATAAATAACTGGTAAGCTTGACAAGAGAGGATTAAACCATCCGGAACAGGCAGTGATTGAATTGTTTTTGCTAAACTCGCGCCTTTACCCCCACTAATAGATACTTCAGAAGCAATAGGCTCGTTAATTTTATAAATGAGTTCCATATTCGACCTTATTATTTTTACAAGTGATGTAAAGCACCAATGATGCAAGCAAAGCACCGACAATAACATCAATGCCGTAGTGATAATGTAAATAGACAGTTGCTAAAATAAGTCCTATTAAGATAGGAGATAAGCAATACGCTGTTTTTCGATAACCTGAAAAATAGAAAAAGCCAACAATATAAAGAGTGATCCCTGTATGCAATGAAGGAAAAACATCCATTCCTGTAATTCCTTTATCAACAAGATCAGTCAGAAATAATGTCATGGCACCAGAGTAAACTGGATAGTTAAAATCAGAAGGAAAAGCAGAGTAAGGGCCGGCTGCGGGGATAGAGAAGTAACCAATAAAGCCGAAAAAATACATTAGCATTAAGCCGAAAAAATAGTTTTTAGTCAGTATATTATTTCGGCTAAAAAAGAAGAAAAGGGCACTGCCAATAATCAAGAAGTAGAAACTAAAATAGCAAAAAGAAAGAAATTCACTTAGCCAGCCTGACTGTAAATAAATTGTCCATTCTGGCAAGCTTTTTCCAAGCCATAGGAATTTATCTAATTTATATAAAATATCATCAAAACTCCATTGATATAAACCATAGCGGATCGACTTAAACAGAGGAAAAATAGTCCAACAAGCAATCAGTTGTAATAAACCAAACCAATAGAATCGAGAATAAGAGGTTGTTTGTTGTGTTTTGTATCCAACAAAAACGAGTATCACCCATAAAAAGAAGCCTAAAAATATGGGGAACAACATTTCTGTCGCATTCGTTAACCAACTTCCATAAGCCCCCAATGCCCAAATAATAAACAGTTGTAGAGAAAATAAATGGTTAAAAAGCATCCTGGCTTTCATGGTTAACATATTTGAGCGCCTTTCTTCCTTATTAAGATAAAACCGAATAGTGCACTGGCTAAACTTATACCAATAAATACAGGAAAAAAGAATAGGAGTACGACTAAGATGGGAGCCCAAATGGCAGTCGCAATAGCGCCACCTAATATTTTAAAAAAGCTGATAGTATTCCGAGCATCAGCAAAATGAGACGCAATAAATGACGATAATAATATTGGAAATAAAATATACATGAATAAAAATGAAACATAACGCCAAATTAATATAGAAAATTGAGAATTTCTTTCTATATTTTGATTATCATTATTTGATCTATACAGATTGTTTTGATAGTCAATAAAGGATTCAGCATAAGAATGACCGTCCTTATTTTTATTAAAAGCATAGGCTGATGCTTTCTCAAAAATATCAATATTTGGACAATTAATAGAAATTCTATTTAGTGCTGTAGAAACTTCCGTATGAATATTTTGTTCCCATTCTCTGGTTGACAAAATATCTTTTTGTGAGTTTATAAAAATATTTTCGCCAATATAAACTTCAACTTTTGAACTGAATTTATCAGGGGCTATATAAAACAAGCCCATAGGGATAATATCAAAAACTACTCCCTCACTGATTAATGTTCTAATAATTCTCGCAGCCCCTCGTTGATAAGGTAATGGCTGGAAACCCCACTCACTACTGCCTTCTGGAAATAAGAGTAAATCACCACCTGCTTTTATATGTGCAATTGCAGCCTCAGAAGGACTTGAAAATATATTTGCATTTACACCTAAACGTTGTTTATCCTTTTTCCTAACTACGGGAATGCCCGTAAAAAAAGTTCTCATTAAAGGACTGTTTAATAATTGAATTGATGCTAAAGCCTGAGCTTGAGGAAATGCCTTTAATGCAATATAACCATCAAAAGCACTGTTCCGATGACTACATAGAATTAACTTTGGATGTGTATTTTCAGCTTGATATCTATTATGGTAAATAAGTGAAATTTTGGAAAAGTAGATTTCTCTAATTGCACTTGAGATGCATTGATAATAAAAAGGGAGCGGAGAACCTGCAACAAACGAGGAGGTTTTTTTTATTGGAGAAGGTAATATTGAATTAGGCATAAGATTTCCTTACATTATTCCTTCTGCAAAAACATATCACGCTCTTAAAAAAAGTAACACTAAAAAATCAAAATTTAAAATGCATTGTTAGAATAAATTATTTTACTAATTTGAGGCTCTTAATTCTAATGAATAAAATGGAAATGAGAATGATTCAGCTTAGGCTTGCAGAGCCACAAGAAGCAAAAAGATTGTGGTATTTACGAAATCAAGCATTACGATTTGGTTGTAAAAATGTTTACCCATCAGAGATTTTAGCCGCATGGACTCCTGATGAAATGCCAGAAGGTTATCGGCAGGCTATTATCGATAATCCATTTTATGTGATTGATTATCAAGAATACAATATACCTGTTGCTTCGGGTTTTTTAGATGTTAAAACGGGTTTTGCTGAAGCCATTTTTACATTACCTGAATACATGGGAAAAGGATTTGCAGGGTTAATTTTAAAGCAACTAAAGCATGAGGCAATTAAAAGAGGACAATCCAAATTATTTTTAGATGCAACACCTAATGCAGTATTATTTTATTTAAAACAGGGTTTTAAAGCATTAGAAGAGCGTGATTATTATTCTGATTTAGCGAAAGCAAGCTTACATTGTTACCGCATGTACATTGATTTAGATTAGCTACTTGTATTTCGATAATCTTAAAAGGATTATTTTTATAATGGACTAATAATAAAAAAGCTATTCTTAAAATGCGGTATAAATTTATTTTTATCATTTTTTGAATTAGCTTTTATATTAATAACATAAAATAGCAATCCTCATGATGTTGCGATATTGTAAAGGATTACAATATCTTTAGGATAAATATTATGCAAAATGTGTTATTAACGTTATGGCCGTTATTTGCGTTAATTGCGCTAGGTGCAATTTTAAGAAGAAATAAAACGTTTGAACCAGCATTTTGGGTGGGGGCTGAAAAACTTAACTATTTTTTACTTTTTCCTGCCTTATTGATAAATAGCTTGGCAAATGCACCTTTATTGGATCCTCAATTACCCCACCTTGCTGGGGCTATTTTTTCTGTCGTTTTAATTGTCACTATATCGTGCGTTATCTTGAAAAAAATAACAGGGTGGTCTGCTGGTCGCTTTGGTGCAATTGTTCAAGGCAATATTCGATTTAACACTTATTTAGGTTTAGCAATTGTTGCTGATTTATTTGGGGTTGAAGGTTTGGGAATAGCTGCTTTGATTTTAGCAACACTAGTTCCCCTATCAAATGTGACCTCAGTACTTTGTTTAACAGCAGGGCAAAATGTGACTTTGCGTCAGCTGGTATTGCCTATCATAAAAAACCCTTTAATTATTTCTTGTGTTATTGGCATCATAATAAATTTGTCAGGGATTGGGCTTCCTTTTGGTAGTGATCAATTCTTGAAATTGTTAGCTGCAACGAGTTTACCTTTAGGCCTTATTTGTATTGGTGCAGCATTGCATCTATCAACACTAAAAGCAGAAAGCAAAATGATTGGTATTAACACTGTTACCCGTTTGCTTATAGTACCGATAATCGCGTATAGCGTTGCTTATTTTCTAGGTCTATCTTCATTAGTTATGATGCTTTTAGTTATTTTCTTCTCTATTCCAACAGCACCAACTTCTTATATTTTAACTCGTCAATTAGGGGGGGACTCTGAGTTAATGGCGGGAATTATTACATCTCAGACAATGTTTGCTGCAATTACATTGCCTATCGTATTAAGTTTTCTATCAGGATAATTTTTTCGAGACATCAATGTAAGTAAAATATCCTTTATCTTTAAGCAACTATAATTTTGTGGTGTTTTTTTATATAAAAAAATAATATTTTTTATTATCTTTATTTTTCATTTGGTTAAAATGGGAAAATAAAAATGATTATTTCAAATGCAAATATCAGTTGTAAAAAAGCAACTAAATTATCGGATAATTCGCCATCTAAATTAATGAGTATTTGGGAAAAAATAAAAGATTGGTTTGGGCTAAGCCAGCAAGAAAAAGTATTAACCTTAATTAAAAACATCCACTTTAAAAAAGATGCAACAACTTTAGAGAAAAATAGAGATTTCTTTGATCTAAAAAAAATTGCAGGAGATCACTATAAAAACAATTTAAGGTATAAAGTGGAGAATGATGAAATATCTTATATTATTGATTTTGGTGATGATTCCATTGAATCTAGAAGTAGTATTATACCATTTATTGAAGCTATAAAAAATGAACTTAATCTTGATTTAAAAAATTATAGTAATGAAGATCTAACTGCATTTATTAATAATTATTATAAATTATCTACATTAAGTAATAAAGAAATAAATTATGAAGAAAAAACTATTGCGTTTATAGCGGTTCTTATAGAATGCATTAATGCTAATAAAAAACCTCTTAGTAAACAAGGTTTTTCTCTTAATACTTTTGATGATAAAGAATTATTTAATGATAAATATGAATATTTAAAAGAAAATAGTAAAAAGTTTTTTGGAAAAATTAATACCAAGAAATTAATCGATAATATATATGATTCTGCAAATCAACATAAGTACAAAAATCTTAGAGAACAGGTAGAAAAAGATATTCCAAGATATGATTTAAAATTCAATGATGAAAATATATCTGACATTAGTGTATTAGAGGAAAAATTAAAACCATTAAATAATAAAGATACTATGATTATTTTTGAATTGCTTAATCAAGGTATTTTTCCAATGATAAAAGATTCTTTTGAAGAATATGATCCTATTGCTTCAATGTATTCCCCCTTTACAGGAAAGACATCTGTTAATATAAAAAATAAAGGTAACTTATACACTATAATTGTTAACAATGAAAAGATAATTACAGAATCTGATATTAATAAAGTGAGTCAGTTATCAGATTCTATTTTAAATGATTTTGATTACAATTCTATAAATTTATATATGAAAAATTTTATCGACTCCCCTGTATCAAAGGAAAAGTTAGATGCTTCATTAGCTCGGTATAAAAGTGAAATGAAGAAGAGATTTATAGACAACGTAGACAACATAGACAACATTGGCGATAAATTTAATTACAAAGGAAGTAGATTTGCTTTGCTGGAAGAAAATATGAATATTAAATTTGAATTTAATCCTGACTTAATGAAAAAACTATCCATTTCAACTAATGAAAGTAAAGTTGAATACAGTTTATTAAAATCTTGATTTGGGATAAAGGGGGCTTCTTGCTATTATGGTTATAAATCAATAATAAGTAAGAGGCTCTTTTTATGTCACAACCTCATCACCTTGAAATCCAAGCAGTTATTACCAAACTAAAAGAACAATATCAAAATGCTGTTGATGCATTACGTAATGCAATTGTTGATTACGCACAAGATGGAAAATTACCCGATGTAAAACAAAGAGCTGAAGGATTATTTGCTTATCCTCAATTAACGGTACATTGGTCTGGTGAAACGAAAGTGGAAGATAAAACAAGAGCTTATGGGCGTTTATCTCGCTCAGGAACTTATTCTACCACTATTACTAATCCCGCTTTATTTGAAAATTATTTATCAGAACAATTGCAACTTATTGCTGATGCCTACTATACAACTTTTGAAGTCAGCGCCTCAAAACAAGAAATTCCTTATCCTTTTGTCATTGATGGAACAGGCATTGGCTTTGATAGAAAAATGAGTGCTTCTTTAGCTAAATATTTCCCGACAACAGACTTATCTAAAATTGGTGACGAAATTACCGATGGATTAATTTGTGATAGGGATATTTTACCACTTTCTCATTTTGATGCTTTGCGTACAGATTTTTCATTGGCTCGTTTAAAACATTACACCGGTACATTACCTGAAGATGTTCAACCTTATATTTTATTCACTAACTATAACCGCTATGTTGATGAATTTGTTCGTTGGGCTTGTGAACAAGTCGCAGACAAAAATAGTCCATATTGCGCGCTTTCTTGTGCTGGCTTTCAGCAAATTACGGCTGAAACTGTTGATCCTGAAAAGTTAATATCCGATTTAACTTGGAAAAAATATCAAATGCCAGCCTACCATTTAATTGCAAAAGAAGGTCCAGGAATAACATTAGTTAATATTGGTGTAGGGCCTTCAAATGCAAAAACAATTTGCGATCATTTAGCTGTTTTACGCCCTCATGTTTGGTTAATGATTGGCCATTGTGGTGGTTTACGTGAAAGCCAACAACTTGGCGATTATGTATTAGCGCATGCATATTTACGTGATGATCATATTTTAGATGACGTATTACCACCTGATATTCCAATTCCTAATATTGCTGAAGTGCAGCGCGCGCTTTACGATGCAACAAAAATAATTAGTGGAAAACCGGGGCATGAAATAAAACAAAGATTAAGAACAGGAACTGTTGTGACAACAGACGATCGTAACTGGGAATTACGCTTTTCTGTCTCAGCTAGACGATTTAACCTAAGTCGCGCCGTTGCTGTTGATATGGAAAGTGCAACAATCGCAGCACAAGGTTATCGTTTTCGAGTTCCTTATGGTACGTTATTATGTGTATCTGATAAACCTTTACATGGTGAAATTAAATTACCCGGTCAGGCTAATCATTTTTATGAAGGTGCAGTATCAGAGCATTTACAAATTGGTATTGAATCTATCGAGTTACTTAAAAAGGAAGAGGGTAGCTTGCATTCTCGTAAATTGAGAACTTTTAATGAACCGCCTTTCAGATAAATTTTAAGTAATAATAAGTCCCAAATTATAATTAATTCAATAATTTGGGATTTTTATTGAATTTCATCAAAAGTAAGTTATTTAAAAAAATTTAAAAACGTAAATGTCTCGCTGCTTTTCTTAGTCGATCATCTCCACGCCTATCATAACGTTGAGTCGTCATAATACTGGCATGCCCCATGGCATCTTTTACAGTGACAATATCTTCACCATTATCAAGCATTGCAGAAGCAAATGTTCTTCGTAGATCATGAGGAGCAAATTTATCAATACCACTTTCTTGTTGTCGAGTTTCTAAAATATAGTAAATGGCTTGATCGGTGATCCGCTCATCGGTGACATCATCAAACCGACGAATGCGAGTAAAAAGAGGACCATCTTGTGTGCCTCTTATTTCATCAATCCATAATTGAACACGATCCCAAGTATCATCGGGCATATAAGACATACGTTCTTTATTACCTTTACCTCTAACAAGAAAAGCTTGATCACGAAATTGAATGTGCTCATAGTTAATAGCCACTATTTCTGAACGACGCAATCCACAACCTAATAACACACTTAATATTGCTGCATCTCTTAAACCTTTCGACGAATTGTCTTTTTCACAACTTCTAAATAAAGCACGAATTTCATGATTTGTTAGAGCTCGGCCTTTGGGTAATCTACTTCCTCTTACCGATTTAACTTGGCGGATATGCTGATAACTTTCAGTATCCATTTGTTTCATTGCCCAAGCTTCTAAAGCGACACCTTTTAACGCAGCAAGATAAGTATTGATAGTAGCGGGGGCTTTATTGGCATCAGATAACATGTCAATAATAGCTTGAATATGATGACGGCGAAGTGCTCCCCATTGGCAATTTTTAAGAGAAGAAAAACCGATCATCTTAGCAACAATAGTTAAAAACGATCCCATTGTTTGACGACTACGTTTTGAACCCAAACTCATTAAATATGCCATTGCAGGATTAGTATGAGTAGGCGAGGTGAATGTTGCATTCAGATCCAATAATGCTTGTTTTTCAGACAAAACTAGCGATGTTTCAGGTGTTAATTCCTGATCGTCGTGGTGAAATTCCACTGTGATTTCCTTATTAAATCAACATAACCATGATGAATATTCTATCAGATCCAAAAAAGAAAAAAGCTACTTTTTCAAAGGATCATTTTAATAAGTAGAGATGATCTTGTTTGTTTTCGCATCAGAGTGATGGTGATGTGAGCTATTTTAGCGTGAATAAGCATCAAGAGAATTTTTGGTAAAAAACGAGGCAAGTCGTGTTAAGAAAAAGTGCAGGGAATAAGAAGAGAAAAAGGGGGGATATACCGTTTTCACACCCAATTTTTACCGTTATTCTTGAGTCGATAAAGGTAAAATTTTGGGTGTGAAATAATCAATAGCTATTTAAATCACTCTTTATAAATTGCGACAACAGGTTTTCCGTCATTACCAATTGTGCCACGATACATACCTTCAGAATTAAAACTCATTGTGTAGTTACCTGTTTTATCTAATACGATAACACCACCACTACCATTAATGGCTTTAACTTCATCAAGTGCATTTTGAGCAGCCTCTTCTAAAGGTAAATTTTTATATTTAACTTGGGCTGCGATATTGAAGGCAGTTAATGTTCTGATAAACATTTCACCCGATCCTGTTGCGGATACAGCAACCGTTTCATTATCAGCATAGTTACCCGCACCAATAATTGGGGAATCACCAACTCGGCCATAACGTTTGTTTGTCATTCCTCCTGTAGAAGTTCCTGCCGCCAAGTTACCATGTTGATCAAGAGCAACTGCACCAACAGTGCCATATTTATAATCGTACATCATAGGATCAACAAAAAGTGCCGCTGTTTTACCATCATGATCTAAAACAACTTGTTCTTTTTCTATTGCTTTTTGAAGTTGTTGCCAACGATGTTCGGTTTTAAAATAAGAAGGATCTACAATAGTAAGCCCTTGTTCTTTAGCAAAAAGATCAGCACCATTTGATACCATCATCACATGTGGACTTTTTTCCATCACGGCAATGGCGGCGTTAATTGGGTTTTTAATAGTGGTAACACCTGCAACAGCACCGGCTTTACGGGTTTTACCATCCATAATAGAAGCATCAAGTTCATTACGACCATCATGAGTAAAAACGGCACCTTTCCCCGCATTAAATAATGGTGAATCTTCCATGACATTAATGGATTTTTGAACAGCTTCTATGCTGGTGCCTCCACTATTTAAAACAGCATATCCGGCATTTAATGCTTCGGTTAATTTTTCTTTATATTCCTTTTCTTGTTCTGGCGTAATGGTGTCTTTAGTGATTGTTCCTGCACCACCATGAATAACAAGGCGAATAGGGGAATCGGTATTTGCGAAAACAGAGGTAGCAAACAGGGTGCAAAGTGTCATTGTGGCAAGTTTATATTTGATATTATTCATATAA
The DNA here is from genome assembly GCF_023701425.1 of Proteus sp. FZP2095. Classification (NCBI taxonomy): domain Bacteria; kingdom Pseudomonadati; phylum Pseudomonadota; class Gammaproteobacteria; order Enterobacterales; family Morganellaceae; genus Proteus; species Proteus sp. FZP2095. Next base: position 900,589 of record NZ_JAMQBJ010000001.1, on the reverse strand, counting down.
CCCTTCTTGTTTTTAATTAAAATTGACTGGATATCATCATATGGATTTTACAATCTTGATCTTGAATTCTAATTAATTACATCAACGTACTTTGATAACTAATTGCAATAATCACTATATAAAAAGTTTAAGGTATAAGTGGTCTGAACACTCAACTTTCTTTTTAATTTGTCGATCTTCATCATGGATTAGTTTGTTTTTATTTTTTAATAGAAAGAAATCAATGCGTTGTGTTTTTTAGTATTTTTTCTTAATGAAGGGAATAAATATAAATCGTAGCTAATAATATTTTTAAAAAATAAAAATAATAATGCTATTTTTTACTTTTTATTTTCATTTATATGATGAAATTTAAACTATAAAATTTGTTAAATTATAAAAAAAATACAATTTTTGATGATTTTAAATTAGGAAAAACTCAATTGTAAATTGAAATTATTTATCAATAAATTAATAGAACTTTAAATTTAATTAATAGTTGATAACTTTTGTTACTATTTCACCTGTATTTTTATGTAATAAATACGGAGTTTCTATATACAATTTGTGTCTTTCCTTGAATAATCAAAAATAGATGATGGATTATGTGATAAAAGTACTACATTAATTTGAGTTAAAGCTCTATTATAATAACATAATATTTATAATTCATAAGGTTAGCTTTTTATATTTTATTTTTTATAGTGAGTGCGTTAGCGTTATCAATACAAATGAACTATTTTTAAATAGATATAAAATAAAAATATACGTCTCATTATTTAACTATTTTCTTACATACAGCGGATAAACATATTTTTGGTATTCTTTTATGGCTAAAGGAAGGTTAAATAATTTATATGAAAAATCAAAAAAAGAGTCGTTTTTTTGTTTATAGCATCATTCTCGTTGCGATTGTTGTCGCGGGAGTTTTTTGGTGGAAATCTCAAGCACCAACACTTCCTTCAGGATTTGCTCAAAGTAATGGGAGAATAGAAGCAACAGAAATTGATATTTCAACGAAAACGCCGGGAAGAATAGACTCTATTTTAGTTCAAGAAGGTGATTTTGTTAAAGCGGGTGAAGTGTTAGCAAACATGGATACTCGAACACTTAAAGAACAACTTCATGAAGTTCAAGCTCAATTAAACCAAGCAAAAAGCAGTGTGATCACTGCGCAGTCTGCATTATCACAACGTAAAAGTGAACAACTTGCAGCTCAAGCTGTTGTTCGTCAACGTATCGCTGAACTTGATGCCGCCCAAAAAAGACTTAATCGTTCTCGTGCATTAGTAAAAACTAATGCCATTTCTATTCAACAATTAGATGATGATATTGCAAGAACAGAAGGGGCAAGAGCAGCGGTTGAAGCCGCTAAAGCGCAAGAAACCGCAACGATAGCGGCAATAGAATCGGCTAAAGCGGGGATCATTCAAGCCAATACAAAAGTGGATGCAGCAACAGCAACCGAAAGACGTATTTTGGCGGAATTGGATGACAGTATTTTAAAAGCACCGCGCAATGGTCGTGTTCAATATCGTGTTGCAGAGCCTGGTGAAGTTTTAGGTGCTGGCGGTCGTGTATTAAATATGGTTGATCTCAGTGATGTGTATATGACTTTCTTTTTACCAACAGAAGCCGCGGGTAAAGCTGCATTAGGAAGTGAAGTTCACATTATTTTAGATGCCGCACCTCATATCGTTATTCCTGCCAAAACAACTTATGTTGCCAGTGTCGCTCAATTTACACCCAAAACGGTAGAAACAGATAACGAAAGATTGAAACTCATGTTCCGTGTAAGAGCTCGTATTGCTCCTGAATTACTTGAAAAACACCTTGAATATGTCAAAACAGGTTTACCCGGACGTGCTTATATTCGTTTAGATCACAACCAATCTTGGCCAACTGATTTAGAGGTGAAATTACCACAATGAGTCAAATAATGAGAACGCAAAGTCATTCTCATATCATTGAATTGACTCATGTATCCCAACATTATGGCGATACCAAAGCGCTTGATGATGTGACATTGACTATTCCTGCGGGAAAAATGGTCGGATTAATTGGCCCTGATGGCGTAGGAAAATCGAGCTTGATCTCTCTTATTTCTGGTGCGAGAGAGATTCAAACAGGACAAGTGATTGTTTTAAAAGGAGATATGAATGATGTTGAACATCGAAGAGCCGTTTGCCCTCGCATTGCTTATATGCCTCAAGGGTTAGGTAAAAACCTTTATCACACACTTTCTGTTTTTGAAAACGTTGATTTCTTTGGCCGTTTATTTGGTCAATCAAAACAAGAACGGGCAGAACGCATAAATGACTTACTTGAAAGTACCGGTTTAGCGCCATTTAGAGATAGACCTGCGGGTAAACTTTCTGGGGGAATGAAACAGAAACTAGGTTTATGTTGTGCGCTTATTCATGATCCGGAATTGCTGATCCTTGATGAACCCACTACAGGAGTTGACCCATTATCACGGGCACAATTTTGGGAATTAATTAATCGTATACGTAAGCGTCAAAAAAATATGAGCGTATTAGTTGCGACCGCTTATATGGAAGAAGCTGAACGTTTTGATTGGCTGGTTGCTATGGATGCAGGAAAAATATTAGCAACAGGTCACGCGGATGAATTAAAAGCCAAAACTCATACTAATGAACTAGAAGCTGCTTTTATCGAATTATTACCAGAAGAGAAAAAGAAAGATCACCAAAAAGTTATTATCCCGCCAAGAAATAAAAGTGACGATGATACTATCGCCATTGAAGCACAAGATTTAACCATGTGTTTTGGTCAGTTTGTTGCCGTAGACCATGTTAGCTTTCGTATTCCTAAAGGAGAAATTTTTGGTTTCTTAGGATCGAATGGTTGTGGTAAATCAACCACCATGAAAATGCTAACTGGTTTACTAGAAGCCAGTGAAGGGCGAGCCTGGTTATTTGGTCAAGAGGTTGACCCTAAAGATATCGAAACTCGCCGCCGTGTCGGTTATATGTCACAAGCATTTTCACTTTATAGTGAATTAACGGTACGTCAAAACCTAGAGTTACATGCCAAGCTTTTTCATATTCCAGAAGATGAAATTCCTCAACGTGTTAAAGATATGAGTGAGCGTTTTAATTTAACCGACGTCGAAGAAATGATGCCAGATGGCTTGCCATTAGGTATTCGTCAACGTCTATCGCTTGCTGTAGCCGTTATCCATAAACCTGAAATGTTAATCCTTGATGAACCAACTTCAGGAGTTGACCCCATAGCACGAGATATGTTCTGGAACTTGATGGTTGATTTATCAAGACGTGACGGTGTCACTATTTTTATCTCAACTCACTTTATGAACGAAGCCGCGCGTTGTGACCGAATGTCATTGATGCATGCAGGTAAAGTATTAGTGACTGATACACCTGCGAATTTAGTTAAAAACAGTCAATTTGATACACTTGAAGAAGTTTTTATTGACTATCTTAAAAAGGCATCGGGTGAACAAGAAGCACCAGAACTTGATGAAAAAAAACTACAACTTCCTACATCTCCCCATGACAGTGCAGAAAAAGCATTAAAACAACGATTTAGCTTACGACGTTTATTTAGTTACAGTATTCGTGAAGGTATGGAATTACGCCGAGATCCTGTACGACTTACCTTAGCGTTATTAGGCACGGTGATCTTGATGTTTATTATGGGATACGGTATCAGTATGGACGTCGAAAACCTGCGTTTTGGTATTATGGATCGAGACAAAACAGGGCTAAGTCAGGCCTATAGCCAAAATCTTTCAGGCTCTCGTTATTTTATTGAAAAAGCACCAATCACAGATTATGACCAATTGGAAAAACGGCTTCGTAGTGGTGATATTACGGTTGCGATTGAAATTCCACCTAATTTTGCACGAGATGTTGCTAAAGGCCACACGGTAAAAATTGGTGTTTGGATTGATGGTGCAATGCCTAATCGAGCTGAAACTGTTCGTGGTTATATTCAGGCAATGCATTTAACATGGATGCTTGATATGGCTATGCGTCAACCCACTAATATTGTTGATAAATTGTCACCTATTAATATAGAAACTCGCTATCGCTATAACCCTGATGTAAAAAGTTTACCTGCAATTGTACCCGCGGTTATTCCTCTTTTATTAATGATGATCCCTGCGATGTTAAGTGCGTTGAGCGTCGTTCGTGAAAAAGAGCTTGGTTCTATTATCAATCTTTATGTTACACCTATCACCAAAGCAGAGTTTTTATTAGGTAAGCAATTTCCTTATATCTTATTAGGTATGTTTAACTTTTTTATGCTCTGTGCGCTTTCAGTCTTTGTATTTGGTGTAAGTTTTAAAGGGAGTATGTTAACGCTTTCTTTAGGTGCATTACTCTATATCACTATTGCAACAGGAATGGGATTGCTCATTTCTTGCTTTATGAAAAGTCAGATTGCAGCCATTTTTGGTACTTCAATTATTACTTTAATTCCAGCAACACAATTTTCAGGCATGATTGATCCTGTTTCGTCACTGGAAGGTATCGGTAAATGGATAGGGCACATTTATCCTACATCTCACTTTTTAACTATCTCTAGAGGGACATTCTCTAAAGGATTAAACCTTTTTGATTTACCTTGGTCTTTTATTCCTTTGCTTATCACTATCCCAATTGTTATTGGGTTGAGTGTCTTTTTCTTGAAAAAGCAGGAGGCTTAAATGTGGCGCACAATCCAAAATGTGTTTAATTTAGGCGTAAAAGAGCTACGCAGTCTCTCTCGTGATAAAGCTATGCTGGCATTAATTGTATTTGCTTTTACGGTATCAATTTATTCATCAGCAACTGTTACCCCAGGCTCATTACATCACGCGCCGATTGCTGTTGCTGATCAGGATAAATCACAGCTATCTGCACGTATTGTAAATAGTTTTTATATGCCTTATTTCTTGCCTCCCGCCGATATTATTCCTGAACAAATTGATGGTTTATTAGATAGAGGTGCTTATACCTTTGCACTTGATATTCCCCCTAATTTTCAGCGTGATCTCTTAGCCGGTCGTAAACCTGAAATACAAGTTAATATCGATGCAACCAGAATGAGCCAAGCTTTCTTAGGTAATAGCTATATCCAAAACATTGTCATGGGTGAAGCAAAAACCTTTTTAGCGAAAAATAGAACCAATGATCCACTGCCTGTTGATTTGGAAGTTAGAATGAGTTTTAACCCAAACCTAACACAATCTTGGTTTGGCTCTGTTATGGCAATTATCAATAATATCACTATGTTATCGATAGTATTAACCGGGGCTGCATTAATAAGAGAGCGAGAGCACGGCACCATTGAACACTTATTGGTTATGCCTGTAACTCCTTTTGAAATTATGCTTTCTAAGATATGGTCAATGGGATTGGTTGTATTATTGGCATCAGCCATGTCGTTGGTATTAGTCGTAAAATCGCTACTTCATGTTCCTATTGAAGGCTCTGTTTTACTGTTTATGTGTGGTGTTGCTTTAAGCTTATTTGCGACAACCTCAATAGGTATTTTTTTAGGAACAATGGCACGCTCAATGCCCCAATTTGGTTTATTGATGATTATGGTATTATTGCCATTAAATATGTTATCAGGAGGGATGACATCACGAGAAAGTATGCCTCAGTTTGTACAGGATGTAATGCAAACAATGCCAACCACACACTTTGTTAGCTTAGCGCAAGCTATTTTATATCGTGGTGCTGACTTCTCTATTGTGTGGCCACAATTCATTATCTTAATTGTTATTGGTTCGGTGTTTTTCTCATTAGCATTATTACGTTTTAGAAAAACCATTTCGGCTATGGCCTAATAAATTTAAATATTAATCGATAAATTGACCTATTTTCTTCTATTATTAAATATAGAAGAGAATAGGTTTTTTATTAATCCAATTACTTTGAATTGGTATTTTTACTTAAAAATGAACTTTCGATAAATAACCTTCACTGAGGTAAATAATATATTTAAGATAAGATGTTAAGTAAAAGTCATTAATAAATAACTTTATCCTTCATTAGAGTAATGAAATTAATATATTTTTATTGATTATTTTAAATAAGGCTAATTTTATGAAAATAATGAAAATATTAAAAAGAGAAACAATAGAAAGTAATTTTAATAAAAAAGAACAAGCTAGTATAGATATAATGGATATTAAACCAATTAGAGATAAATTATATTTACCTTACTCTATAAATGCTTGGTATACCACAACACTTAGTGAAGCGATAACATTTATTCAGCTTCCTACTGCTATATCTGGCTCTCAAATTTTACTTCATATAACGCAAGGTTCAGGTGCAAATCAAGTCGTTTTTATTGATGATGTATTATGGCCTTTAGGTCGTAAGCCTCTCTTATCATGGGATAAGGGGGCTATTGATATTATTCAATTTATTGCCCTTAATGAGACGTGGTTAGGGCGATTTATTGGTGGAGGTATGCATGTATCAGAATGACAATTTAATGTCTGTCTATAATTTGCTATTTGGGCATCAACGTTTTTTAGATAATAATACTGGTTTAACAATAGATAGAAGTAAACAGCATTTTGTTTTTAATCCTGATGGCGTTTTATCAAATAATAGACATACAATCGGATATACACGTTTAGAGTCACAACCTAATGGAGATGCAACAACTGAAGGCCAATCCTTACAAATATTGGGTTATCTCTATGTATATAAAGCAACAAAAGATAAGTATTGGCTAAATAAGGCTATCTGGTGTTTTAATGCCTATATTAAATATTTCTATCAATGCCAAGAAATACCTGATCCCCCACATGATAGATGGTTAAGTCAATGGATTATTAATGGCAAAGAGCCTACTTTATCTAATTGGCCAATTAATTTTGATGAACCCACTAATTCAGGGTTTATTGATACTGAAATTATGTTTGTTGATGGAACTTGTCAAATACCACACGGTGCTCCTTATTGGGGAGAATATCTTGATATCGTGACACAAGCTTATCGTGGCGTATTATCTTATCCCAACATAAATGCCCGAGTTGTCGCACTAAATAATGACGGAAGTATTAATTGGAGACAAAAAGGTGAGTCTGTTGAATTAGCATGGTTAATTGATTTATATGGACGAAAAATTGATAACCAAGGTCATATTTTAGAAGAAAGGGCAATTGAACCTAAAGGCTATGTAAAAATGACATCGCCAATTAATGGATTATGGAAATTGTGTCATGCAAATATTCAACCTGTAGAGAAAGGTGGTTTTCTGATAAAACGAAATATGGCATGGCATAATCGACCACTCAATATTCCTATTATCGATAAGAGAAATTATGGTAATGCAGCTGATGCAGAAGAGTGGTTTTTAGAGGCCAGTTATACATTATGGAAAATAACAAATGAACACCGTTATTGGTTAGCTTGGCGAAATAGTGCATTAATGTGCATGAGATATGCAAATATTGATTCTAATGATAAATTCTTCAGACAATCTACCACGGAATTAAGCCCGTTTACTGATGGGATCTCCTATGAATATCATTATCCCAAGGATCGCCATATTTCTCTTGATAGAAATAAGCAGGGGTTTATCAGAATAAAAACGGATGGAAATGCTGCGGTGACTTTAGAGCAACAAAGTATTTCAAAGAAAATTGATAAAAACTCGAAAATAACCATTAATGTGGGAGGGGGGGATAAAAATAAAGCCCCATTAAACGTCAGAATTAATATGGGTATTATTCCGCAAAAGAACAGCCATGCTGTGAAAAATTGGTTTTTGCCACTACCTCATACTCCTACAAATAGTAACGTAATAAAATATGAATTTAGTGTAAGTTCGTTTATTAAAAAAAATGAAGATATTGAACATCTTACAGTTAATGATGTGGGATATATTAAACTTGACGAAGATATCGAGACTTCATTTGAGTTCGAAGATAATATTATTGATGGTCGTTCAGCCGTTGTACAACATGTGCGACTTAAAGAGAACAGTAAAATAATGGTGGGTTTTTGGCTAACAACTGTAGGAAAGGCTATACCGACATCATTTACGTATAAATTGCATAGGGATAAATGGAAAATCATTATTTACGATGCTGATCTCTGGCGTTGGTATTGGATATTACCTATGACGAAAGGTCAGTGGTCTACTATTCAATTAAAGCCTGAAACACTTATATTAATGGATTATCAACCTTATTATTCAGGCGATGAAATTAAACCTACACATCCGAATTTACAAGCAGTCTCTAGTGTCACTCTTGCTATTTATGAACTTGAAAAAAATGATAGTTCAGAAATCACTTGGTATTGCTTTAACGATATACCAACTCATTTTAATGATCTTGATGGTTGGACACATAAGTTTTCAATCACTCTAACAGGTAATGATAGTTTTGAAGGGCTGATTGGTGATTGCGACATTAGCTACAATGATCTCAATAAACTCGCTTATACCCCCGGTATTATTCCTTTTTCCAATAATTCTACAAAAGATTCTTCTCAATTCGATTCATGGCGTGGATTACCTTATCCTGGCTATCAACATCCTTTTATTTATATCCATGAAGAAAATGCACAAACTCATTTAGAAAATATGTGTCAATTTCTGTTTGATGCCCAAAAGGCTTATGAAGAGAAGTTTAAGGTGAAAGGCCCCGTTGCCATGGCCTATGTTTGGGATCGCTGGGATAACATTGAATATGGTGAGGCAGATACCTTTATTTTTAATCATTGGGGGAGCGATGCTTGGGCAGGATATCAACCTAGGGCTTTTGCTTCAGCGGCTAGAGCGTGGTATGAATTAGTCTTGTGTAAAAAAAACATTCCTGAAAATCTTATTCGATTTACAAGTAATTGGGTTGATTATCTTATTCATTTCTTTGAGAAAGTTGGCGGGTTTCCTTGTGAGTTTCCTGCTGACTCGCCACCACCAGAAAATCGAGATTTTGTCGGCCATATGACAGGATTATGGTTGTGTGGCCTTTGTTTTGCTGCAATGTCTGGGTGTAAAAACAGTAAATTAAATTGGATTATTGAAAAATCAGTTACTGAACTTATTGAGCACTATAATGTGGTGTCTCCAACAAGCCCAATGAATGGAAGTTGGTCTCCTGCCGTAAGAAAAGAAAGTGATAATGGGATATTTTATGGTTTCTGGTCAGGCGAGATCTTACGCGGATTAGGCATGTATATATTGTATAAACAAGAAAACTGATTAATTGATAAATTAACCTTGTTTATTTTCCTATTACCCTTAGTTACGGCATAAATCGATAACCGATCCCCGTTTCTGTAATTAAATGCACAGGACATGCGGGATCGGTTTCTAGTTTTTGGCGTAAATGACCCATATAAATGCGCAAATAGTGGCTATGTTCAACGAAATTAGGCCCCCAAACATGTTGCATTAAATGCCGTTGAGTAAGCACTTTTCCGCTGTTATTAACCAATTCACTTAGCAAACGAAATTCAGTCGGCGTTAAATGTACAGGTTCATTTTGACGAGTAACAATACGATTAACCCAATCAATCGTAATATCGCCAAAGGTAAATTGTGTGTTTTCATTTTCTTGTTTAACAAAACGGCGTAGTGACGCTCTAACTCTAGCTAATAACTCACTAATACCAAAAGGTTTAGTTAGATAGTCGTCCGCTCCTGCATCAAGCGCTTTTACTTTGTCTTGTTCCGAATCTCGAGCTGAAAGTACGATAACGGGTGTACTACTCCATTGACGAAAATCTTGAATAAAGCAGAGACCATCTTTATCCGGTAAGCCAAGATCAAGAATAACTAAATCAGGCTTTCTTGATGCCGCTTCAATTAATCCTCGTTGGCATTCACTGGCTTCATAAACACGAAATCCTTCGTTCTCTAAAGCAAGCCGAACAAAGCGTAAGATCTCTTTTTCATCTTCAATAATTAAAATGTTATATGGAGTCACTGTTTTATTTCAATCTCATCAATATCAGGGAGTAATTTTAAAGGTAAAACAAAGTGGAAACTTGCTCCACCTTTTTTATGGTTTTCAGAAAAATTATTGTTTTCAGCCCAAATTTCACCCTCATGTAAGCGAATAATCGCGCTACATATCGCTAAACCTAAGCCAACACCAGGAATTGCGGATTCTTTTACTGCGCGTGAAAATTTATTAAAAATAAGTTGTAGTTGGTCAGTCGGAATACCATTACCTTCATCCCACACCTCAACATGAATTTTAGAGGCTTCAATATAAGCTCTTACTCCGAGCTTTGTGTTTGGAGTCGTATATTTTACTGCATTTTCAAGTAAGTTCGTGATAACCCGTTCAATTAAGTTACCATCACAATAAAGCAGTAAATCAGCAGGAATATCAATTTGTAATGGATGTTTATCAAGTAAATAAGAGAGTGACCGAATGGCACTGCCTGTAATTTCTTGCAGTGAATTCCATTGTAAATTCACTTCAATACCACCAGATTGAATACGTGCCATATCAAGTAGATTATTGACTAAACGCGAGGTTGTGAGGATCTGCTGTCGAATTTGGTTAACTTGTTCTGTATGGGATGAACCTTCAGCACTTAAATCGAGAAGTAAAATCTCTGATTGCCCAAAAAGCACTGTAAGCGGTGTTTTTAAATCATGAGAAAGCGCCGCTAATAATGCATTTCTTAATTGCTCCCGTTCGATATTAATTCGAGATTGTTCTGCAATTTCAGCTTGTTGTAATCGTTCGAGTGCATTAGCAATCAAACCATTAAAGGTTTGCAATAGTTGCTGTTGTTCTGGAATAAGCAATTGGCGAAGATTATTAGGTTCAATGGCTAAAATAGCTAAAACTTGTTGAGATGCGGTAATTGGATGTAATTGGTAAGGCACACTTGGTAACGTATCTGTACCAGCACCTGCAATTTGGTCTTTATCACAACACCAGCGCGCAATGCCATTATCAATAGGTAAATGCCCCATACCTTCGGCATGAAAAGGCATTAATTCACCTTGTTTGTTGGGGAGCAATAAGCAAACTTTTGCATCAAACGCACTTGATAAAAAATGGTAACTGGTATGAACAACATCTTGTAATGTTACCGCGCGTCCCAGCTCTCTTGTCATTTCAAATAAATGACGAGTGCGTTGCTCTCTATAACGAGCAACACGTGTTTGATAACGCATACCCGCAGTTAAATTACCGACTACCAATCCTACAATAAGCATGACTGTAAAAGTGATCAAATACTGCATATCGAGTACAGCAAGTGAAAAGTGAGGCTGTACAAAGAACAAATCAAAACTAATGACATTGATTAATGCTGCAAAAATAGAAGGGCGACGACCAAAAAAGAGAGCAATTAATACTACGCCCAATAAATAGAGTGTCACTAAATTGGCTTTATCAAGCGCTAATAGAAATGTGCGAGAGAACAAGGTGATCGCTAAACATATTCCTATCGCTGTAAGATAGCCTTTTATCTCTTGTCGCCATTTTTCATTTTGCAGTGGTGCTGTTTTAGTTTTATAACGGAGCTCCTCATCATTAAGAGCAACGCTGATAACATGAAGATCGGGGGCATAGCGTGTTAGTTTTTCTGCAAACCGCATCCGTATCCAGCGTTTTAACCATTGCCATTTTTGATAAGCACGCTGACCAATAATCACTTTCCCAAGATTATGTTCTCTGGCGTAACGGATCACTGCTTTTTCCGCTTGATTATCAGAAAGGATCGCGGTTCTTGCACCTAGATGTTGTGCCAGTTTTAAAGAGTGCAAAATTGCCCGGCGTTTATGCTCACCAATTTGATGAAGCTTAGGGGTTTCAACATAAATAGCATGCCATTGGCAACCAAAAGCGGCAGCATAACGAGCTGCCGTGCGAACTAATTTGTCGTTACCACCATGAGCACCGAGACATACCATTAGACTATCTGTCGTGTGCCAAACAGGTGATGCTCCTTGGCTATCTCGAAATTCTTTAACTTGTGTATCAACTCTATCTGCCATACGACGTAAAGCTAATTCTCGTAGTGCGATTAAATTACCTTTACGAAAAAAGTGTTCGATGGCTCGTTCTGCTTGTCCGGCTAGATATACCTTGCCTTCATGCAAACGTTGTTGTAAATCATCCGGCGGTAAATCCACCATAACCACTTCATCAGCACTATCAAAAATATAGTCAGGGATCGTCTCTTGAACACGAATTCCTGTAATGCTTCCCACAATATCGTTAAGGCTTTCAATGTGTTGTACGTTTATTGTGGCAAGTACATCAATACCGGCATCCAATAGTTCTTCCACATCTTGCCAGCGTTTAGGATGTCGGCATTTGTGTGGATTACTAAATGCCAGTTCATCCATTAAGATCACCGCCGGATGTCTGGCTAATGCGGCATCTAAATCAAATGCTACAAGCTTTCTACCATGATGATGAATACGCTGTGGTGGTAATAAAGGTAATCCATGAAGTAGCGCGGCCGTTTCTTGCCTTTGATGCGTTTCAACAACACCAGCAAGCACATCAATACCTTGCTGGTGGAGGCGTTGAGCCTCTTGTAACATGGCATAAGTTTTCCCTACGCCAGCACAAGCGCCAAAAAATATTTTTAGGCGTCCACGAGTTGTTGTTCGCGTTGAAGCGAGTAAATCATCGGGTGAGGGTCGTTGCCACTGCTTTTCGAGTTCCATTTTATTGAGTACTCACTTTCTGCTGTTTTTCTGCACTTAATTTATCTAGTGCCTGATTTAGCATAAACACATTCACAACAGGTTCACCCATAAACGGCAGTAGTGGTGATGTTGTATTGTTTTTTATTAATTGCTCAATTTCATTTTTAGTGAGTTGGCGAGAATATGCAATATTTTCAATTTGATAATAAGCTGCTTGTAATGAAATATGAGGATCAAGCCCACTTCCTGATGCTGTGACTAAACCAACAGGAACAACATCTTGATTATGCGTTATTTTTTTCCATGTTTGGATACGTTTAGTTATCTCATTAAGAAGTAATGGATTTGATGTTGCTAGCTGGCTAGCACCTGATGCCAGGCTGTTATAGGGCATTTCTGACGTCATTGATGGACGACCCTTAAAATAATCATCCCGCGTAAATTGTTGCCCAATCAATTCAGAGCCAATAAGTTTATTATCTTGATACACGAGAGAGCCGTTTGCTTGCCATGGAAAAATAAGGTTGGCTAATCCTGTAACAAGTAAAGGATAGGCGAGCCCAGTTATTAGTGTGAGTAATAATAACATCACTAAAGATGAACGAAATAGATGCATATAAAACTCCTTAAAACCCAATAAACGCTAAGATCATATCGATGATTTTAATGCCAATAAAAGGGACTAATAATCCACTGATCCCGTATAAAGAGAGGTTACGGCGCAATAATGAGTGCGCAGAAACAGGGCGATAGTGAACACCTTTAAGGGCTAGAGGGATCAAAAAAACTATAATTAAGGCATTGAAAATAACGGCAGATAACATTGCAGATGCGGGTGAATGTAAATTCATGACATTAAGCATATTGAGTTGTGGGTAAGTGACTGCAAAAGCCGCAGGAATAATGGCAAAGTATTTTGCGATATCGTTGGAAATACTAAATGTAGTTAAAGCGCCTCGTGTCATTAGCATTTGTTTACCAATGTGCACCACTTCGATTAATTTTGTTGGATTAGAATCTAAATCAACCATATTTCCCGCTTCTTTGGCGGCTTGAGTACCTGAATTCATCGCAACAGCAACATCAGCTTGCGCCAATGCAGGAGCATCATTAGTACCATCGCCGGTCATTGCGACTAATCGACCTTCTGATTGATATTGACGAATTAGTGCTAATTTTGCCTCTGGTGTTGCTTCAGCCAGAAAATCATCAACACCCGATTCTGCTGCGATAGCCGCTGCCGTAAGATGATTATCGCCAGTGATCATGACCGTTTTTATACCCATTTGGCGAAGTTGAGCAAAACGCTCTTTAATTCCGCCTTTCACAATATCTTTAAGCTCAACAACACCTAAGATTTTCTGATTTTCAACCACCACCAGCGGTGTCCCACCCGTTCTTGCCACTTGTTCGACGATTGTGGTGACTTCATCAGGAAAATGACCGTGACTGACTTCAATATGGCGACGAATAGCATCAACAGAACCCTTGCGGATCAAGCGTTCACCTAAATTAACGCCACTCATTCTTGTCATTGCAGAGAAGGGAATAAAAGAAGCGCCAATTGACGCTAAATCGCGTTCGCGCAAATTAAAACGTTGTTTAGCGAGGATCACAATGCTTCTGCCTTCAGGCGTTTCATCTGCAAGTGAACTTAGCTGTGCTGCATCTGCAAGCTGTTTTTCACTAATACCTGAAAGAGGAATAAAACGAGAAGCTTGGCGATTACCAAGTGTAATAGTGCCTGTTTTATCAAGAAGTAAGACATCAACATCGCCCGCGGCTTCCACTGCGCGACCACTGGTTGCAATTACATTGGCATCAAGCATTCGGCTCATACCCGCCACTCCAATCGATGAAAGCAATCCACCGATCGTGGTAGGGATCAAGCATACTAACAAAGCAATCAAAGTTACTACTGAAATAACAGCACCATGTCCTTGAAACTCGACAGCAAAAACACTAAATGGATAAAGGGTAATGCAAGCCAACAAGAAAATCAGTGTCAGAGCGGTTAATAGGATAGTTAAAGCCACTTCATTTGGCGTTTTTCTACGCTTTGCACCTTCCACCATTCCAATCATGCGGTCGAGAAATGAATTGCCAGCTTCTGCAGTACAACGAATAATCAGCCAATCTGACAATACTCGAGTTCCTCCCGTTACAGAAGAAAAGTCACCGCCTGACTCACGGATCACCGGCGCTGATTCCCCTGTAATCGCGCTTTCATCAACAGAAGCACCACCTTCAATCACTTCACCATCACAAGGAATAACTTCACCAGCATTGACTAAAACGATATCACCTTTATGCAGTGAGAAAGAGTCCACGGTTTCTTTCGAGGCATTAATATCTGCGTGATGTAAACGTACTGCTTTGGATTGTTGTTTTGCACCACGTAAGCTCGCTGCTTGCGCTTTACTTCGACTTTCTGCTAATGACTCAGCAAAATTGGCAAATAGCAATGTCACCCATAACCAAATCATTACTTGTGAAGTAAAGTGATTATCTTTAGGGAAATAACCTAACAGTGAAGCAAACCAAATTCCGCTAGTTAAAAGCGCACCAACATAAACAATAAACATAACGGGGTTACGCCATTGTGCTTGAGGTGTGCATTTTTTTATTGCATCAAAGAAAGCCGACATCACGGTTTTTCTGTCAAAAAGTTGCGTTGTTTTCATGATACGTTTCCTTATTTAGCCCAAAACTGTTGTAAATGTTCTGCTATAGGGCCAAGTGCTAATGCCGGAACAAAAGTCAGAGCGCCGATCATTAATACAGTGAGGATCAATAACAAAATAAATAGCGGTGAAGTGGTAGAGAGAGTTGCCAAGCTTTCTGGCTGACGTTTTTTCACGGCTAAACTACCTGCAATAGCTAAAACCGGTAACATGACACCGAAGCGACCAATCAACATGGCGAACCCTAATAATAGATTGTAAAAAGGTGAGCTGGCATTAAGTCCAGCAAAGGCACTGCCGTTATTATTCGCAGCAGAAGTAAAGGCATATAGCACTTCACTAAAACCATGAGGACCTGGGTTTAAAATGGCCTCGCGACCAATATCAGTAAATAAGGCGAGGGTTGTGCCTAATAAAACCACGGCTGGAGAGATTAAAATAGCAACAGCTACCCATTTCATTTCAGCAACACCAATCTTTTTACCAAGGTATTCAGGTGCTCGCCCAACCATTAATCCCGCGATAAATACGGCTAATAATACATAGAGGATCATGCCGTAAAATCCTGATCCCACACCGCCAAAGACCACTTCTCCGGTTTGCATTAACCACATTGGCACCATGCCACCTAAAGCCGTTAATGAATCATGCATGGCATTGACTGCACCACAAGATGCAGCTGTTGTGACAGCAACAAAAATCGCGCTACCAATTATGCCAAAGCGTGTTTCTTTGCCTTCCATATTTAGTGAGCTATCTGTACCAGCAAAGATAAACTCTGGATTTCCTTGCCATTCAGCCCAAGTGATCACAGCAACGGCAACAATGAAAATTAGTGTCATAGCCCAAAGTAAGGTATAGCCTTGGCGTTGCATCCCACTTAAACGACCAAAGGCAAAACATAAGGTAGTAGGAATAAGAAATATGGCAAGGATCTGTAAGAAGTTACTGAATGACGTTGGGTTTTCATAAGGATGTGCAGAGTTTGCTGCAAAATAACCACCACCATTTGTACCCAAGAGTTTAATTGCTTCTTGAGATGCAACAGGTCCCATTGGTAACCATTGTTGGTGTCCATCAAGACCTTGACTTAATACCGCAGGATGAAAGTTTTGTATAACGCCTTGGCTGACAAATAACAGTGACCAAATAACTGCTAAAGGCAATAAAACATATAATGTAATACGCCCAATATCGATCCAAGCATTCCCTAATGAGGTACAAGAAGATTGAGTTAATGCTCTAATTAAAACGAAGGCAACAGCAATACCCGTTGTAGCAGATAAAAAATTTTGTACGGCAAGCCCCGTCATTTGACTTAAATAACTGACAGCCGTTTCACCGCTGTAAGCTTGCCAATTCGTATTTGTGATAAAGCTAATTGTGGTATTTAACGCTAAATCCCAACTCATATTAGGGGCAAATTGAGGATTTAAAGGTAAATAGCCTTGGTTAAGCAATATGACAAATAATAGAATTGCGCCCATTAAATTAAAAATAAGAAGGGCGAGCATATAGTGATACCAGCTCATCGGCTGGATTGTTTTTCCTGCGGGTTTAAAACCACAACAACGCCAAATAACATGTTCGGTTTGAGTAACCCAATGAGGTAAGTC
The DNA here is from genome assembly GCF_023701425.1 of Proteus sp. FZP2095. Lineage (NCBI taxonomy): Bacteria > Pseudomonadati > Pseudomonadota > Gammaproteobacteria > Enterobacterales > Morganellaceae > Proteus > Proteus sp. FZP2095. The sequence goes on along the minus strand of NZ_JAMQBJ010000001.1, from coordinate 883,677 downwards.
ACCTTCAATAAGGCGAGCTAAGTAATGTCCAAGCATTTTCCCCATTACAAATAATGTGATCAGAAAAACAGCAAGATATATCCACATTGTTGTTGCCATTTTTAAAATGCCTCTGCGTTAAATAACACATAGATAAGATAAGCAGTGAGCAAAACAACTAATGCCACAGCACCAAATATCAGCATCAGAACAATCCTTTTACTATTTAGATTGAATGAGCGTACTTAATGGGCTGTAAAGATGTTGATAAAAAAGGGATGGGCGGTGTAAAAAAAGTATAAAAATGGCTGATAGGTGATTTATTGACTCCTTGAGCGGTTGAAATAATGTCGTCCCTTTGTTAGATCTAACTTAGGTTTAAATAATATGCTAATTAAGTAAATGGAAATTAGCACTCTTTAAGGGATATCGCATGAATACTCTCTATCTAAAGACCAAATGGTTTTTATACTTCTTAAGCCTACTATTAATTTCATCTATCTTCATGGTTAAAGCGATGGCAAGTTCTGATAAGGCATACCTAGTTACACTGGCACAAGAGGGAAATTTATCTGAATTAAAACGTCAGATAGAACAAGGTGCAAATATTGAACAACGTGATCTAAAATTACGCACACCGCTAATGGCAGCCACACATGCTAATCAAATTGAAGTCGCAAAATATCTGATAGAACAAGGTGCCGATGTTAATGCTCGTGACGCAATTCATGATTCACCGTATCTTTATGCGGGCGCAAGAGGGTTACAGGAAATTTTAGAACTAACCTTATCACATGGCGCCTCGCTTAAAAGTGTTAATCGTTATGGTGGAACAGCATTAATTCCTGCATCAGAGCGAGGTCATGTCAAAACAGTAAAAACATTGATTGATGCTGGTGTGGATGTTGATCATATTAATCGTTTAGGTTGGACGGCTTTAATCGAAGCGATTATTTTAGGTGATGGTAGCCAAAAATATGAAGAAATTGTGACTTTACTTATTGAAGGCGGAGCTAATGTCAATCTTGCTGATGGATCAGGCCATACACCATTAACCTTGGCTAAAGATAAAGGCTACACGAATATTGTTAATATACTTGAACAAGCGGGGGCAAAATAATGTCAGATAACCAATTTATACAACAAGCCATATCGCTTGCAATGGATAATGTGAAAGTGGGGGGAAGACCATTTGGTGCGGTCATTGTGAATAATGGTCAAGTGATTGCGAGCGCCGTTAATCAAATACTAACGACAAATGATCCGACAGCCCATGCTGAATTATTAGCATTACGGGAAGCCAGTAAAGTATTAGGGCGCCCCAAATTAGATGATTGCGTTGTTTATGCTAGTGGACAACCTTGCCCAATGTGTCTTGCCGCAATGCGTATGGCGGGGATCACTAAAATTTTTTATGCCTATTCGAATGCTGATGCCGAGCCTTACGGACTATCGACAGCCCATATTGCTAAAGCATTAAGAAAGGAACCAGAACAACAAGAAGGCCTTCAATTTACACAGATAAAAACCGAAGATGAAACACAACCTAGGCTTTATCAGTTTTGGTCACAGCAATCTTAAGAACGTTAACTTTTTATATATCAAAGCCCTAAAAGCGAGAATTTCTTTCGTCTTTAGGGCTTCACATTTTTACTGTCTATTGTAAATCAACAAAATAACTGTTTTTCAGCAGGTATAATATTTAACTGTAATTGCCAACTTTTGAGCGTTAATGTCGCCAGCATGGCTAGACCTTCGTAATAAGGAAATGCGCCTTGCAGAGATAATTTCTCTAAATAACGATAAGCCCATGGAAGAAGATGTTCAGCTAATAGCTCATTTAATTTTTCAGGGCGAGTTTCTGCAATCCATGCCACCATCATCACCATTAAACCAAAGTGATCTTCTGGCTCATTTTGAGTTAACGCAATATCAATGCCGTTTGCTAGCATCCACTCGCGTAAATCTAATGTTGAGTTACCGAATAATACATTTTCATGATCAAGGTAAACAGAGCCCCAAGGTGGCGCAGGTAGTGCGTAAGGGCCGACAAATAAACGTTGATATGCCTGCGCTAAAGTTTCTTCCTCTAATGTGGTTTGTGAAAGAAGGTTAGCAATGCGTTGCTTTTCTTCATCACTGCCATAAGGCCATTCTTCAACCCACTTTTGACTAGACAGCAGCTCGACAATGTCACTTTTCTCTGTAGGTGCGTAATAAAACGCAGCGCCTAAAATACGGGCCGTGAGAGAAATATCAGTAATAAGTTGTTGTTCCATAATATTTTTATAATCCGCTTAGATTTATTTTCTTTACTATATGCGATTTTCTATCTAAACATAATGACGAAGATTAAAAAAGAGTGATACCGCATTATAAAAGGAAAACCGCCATAACAGATAAAAAGTGTGGGCTTTTTAACTATTACAGCGGTTTAAAGGTAGCGTTTTTAATTAACCAACAACCGCCATACCGACAGTCATATGTAAACCATAGAACACACCGCGTCCTATAAATTCACCGGCAAACACTAAAATAAAGCCCAATGCTAACAAAGCAACAGAAGGGTTATTTTTACGCAGAAGTGGCGCAATCCAGCAACTTAAGCCTAAGACTAAAGCCACTAATTTAATGCCCATTAAAGCACCATAGTTAGGGACTAAATCCACCGCTTTTTGTACAGAAGTTTGAATAGAGCCTAATTCAAAACCTTGTGATGTTGCCACAATAGCACTCACAACAATCGCAATAACACTTAATAATGGCAATGCACTGACGCAGTTTAAATTAAAGCCTGCAATTCGCATTAAAAGTGCCGCTAAAATAGGGCCACCGATAAAGGCAGTCAGCACAAAATTAAATGTGGTGTAGCTGTTATACCACGTTGGAACGGTATCAATTTGGTATACACGAGAGATCGCCGTAATAAATAATGCAGCTAATATCATAACCAGTGCGACCCATAATTTACCTAATGCAGCTGGCATTTTATTAAGTACAGCCAGTAACCAGTAAATACCACCTAGTGCAAAGAAAATTGAACCGCTGGCAATTTCATTACTTAATGATGAGTGGCCTAGACGAAGTAATGAGTTAAATGCACGTAGTGGCGTTCCCATATGCATCATGGAGAGCAAGAAACCAATTCCCATTAATGCCCAGAGTCCAAACATGCTGTAATGCACTTTTCGGTTCATTTCTGCGGAGAGCTTACCCGAAAGAATTGCGCATCCCATAATAATAAAAGCGCCAGCAACACTTTGACCGATAACGGTAAAAAACATTAGTGGCCATTCATGCAATCCCACCATCTTACACCTCCTCTGGGTTTGCCAGATGACCAGTGGTATCACCCACAGGACGGCTATTGGCATTTAATTTAAGGACAATATTTGGCTTGGTGTATTTTGCTGAAGGAAGTGGGGCGATTTCAGCTAAATCACCATATTTAGCGCGTAACTCTTCAATCGGTGCCATATCTAATGCACGTAGTGGGCAAGATTCGACACAAATAGGTTTTTTACCTTCGGCTACACGTTCATAGCAACCATCACATTTGGTCATATGACCTTTGACTTCATCAAATTGCGGTGCGCCGTAAGGGCAAGCCATGTGACAATAGCGACAACCAATACAAATATCTTCGTTAACGACAACAAAGCCGTCTTCACGTTTATGCATCGCACCACTTGGGCAAACTTTGGCACAAGCGGGATCGTCACAGTGGTTACACGAAATAGATAGGTAATAAGCAAAAACGTTCTGTGTATAAACGCCATCTTGCTCTGTCCAATCACCACCCGCATATTCATAGATACGGCGGAAATTAACTTCTGGGGATAAATTTTTAAAATCCTTGCACGCCAGTTCACAGGTTTTGCAGCCGGTGCAACGACTTGAATCAATATAAAAACCATATTGCGTTGACATAACCAGACTCCTTACGCCTTGACGACTTCAACAAGATTACTGTGAGAAGGATTACCCTTAGCGAGAGGTGAAGGGCGTTGTGTCGTTAATACGTTAATGCTACCCGCGTGATCGATACGGTTACTATCTGGGTTATACCAAGCACCTTCACTTAAACCGACAACTCCCGGTAAAATACGAGGTGTGACTTTCGCATTGATCCTAACTTCACCACGATCGTTATAAATACGCACTAAATCACCGTGTTTGATACCGCGTTTAGAAGCATCAACAGGGTTGATCCACATTTCTTGAGGGCAAGCAGCTTTTAAAACATCAACGTTGCCATAAGTTGAGTGAGTGCGTGATTTATAGTGGAATCCTGTCATTTGTAATGGATATTTCTCCATTGCCGGATCGCCATAGCTTTCAAAGCCAGCGGAATAGATAGGCAATGGATCAATCACATCGTCAGACGCCAGTTCCCATGTCGCTTTAATGTTGGCAAGCTGAGAAGAATAAATCTCAATTTTGCCTGATGGTGTGGTTAATGGGTTACTTTCAGGATCTTCACGGAATTTGCGATAAGCAACGTGATGGCCTTCAGGATCGCGTTTTTTGAAGATACCTTGAGCACGGAATTCTTCAAAAGTCGGCAGTTCAGGTAAGTTTTGACGAGATTGTTCGTAAAGATGACGTAACCACTCTTCTTGTGTGCGGTTTTCAGTGAATTTTTCACCTACACCCATACGTTTTGCAATTTCGCTTGTCATTTCATAGATATTACGGCTTTCAAAGCGCGGTTTGATTGCCTGATCAGCGAAAATAACATAAGCCATATTACCCGCTGAAGCATCCATACAGAAATCCATCTGTTCTGATGCAGTGCAGTCAGGAAGTAGAATATCGGCATATTTAGCAGATGCTGTCATATGGTTATCGATCACCACAATCATTTCGCATTTTTTATCGTCTTGCAAAATGTCATGAGTACGATTGATTTCAGAATGTTGGTTAACTAAGCAGTTACCCGCGTAGTTCCATACCATTTTGATAGGTACATCAAGCTTGTCTTTACCACGAACACCATCACGGGTCGCGGTCATTTCAGGGCCACGTAAAATGGCATCCGTCCACATAAACATGGAAATGCTGGTGGTGACTGGATTAGTCAGCGTTGGCATACGAACAAAAGGAATACTGTAAGAGCCTTCACGAGCACCAGTATTACCGCCGTTGATCCCCACATTACCTGTTAAAATAGAGAGCATCGCAATAGCGCGAGAAGCAAGCTCGCCATTAGAACGGCGTTGAGGCCCCCAGCCTTGTGTAATATAAGCCGGTTTCGCTGTTGCGATTTCACGCGCTAATTTAACAATACGTGAAGCGGAGATACCGGTGATCTGCGCTGCCCATTCTGGAGTTTTTGGCTGACCATCTGCGCCATCACCTAAAATATAGGCTTTATAGTGACCATTTTTGGGCGCACCTTCTGGCATAGTGGTTTCATCATAACCAACACAATATTTATCTAAGAAAGGCTTATCAACTAAGTCTTCTTTGATCATGACATAAGCTAATGCATTGACTAATGCCGCATCTGTTCCCGGACGAATAGGGATCCATTCATCTTCACGGCCTGCACCTGTATCGGTATAGCGTGGGTCGATAATAATCATTCGTGCATCAGATTTTTCACGCGCTTGCTCAACATAATAGGTGACACCGCCACCACTCATACGTGTTTCGCCAGGATTATTACCAAACATCACGACAAGTTTAGTGTTTTCAATATCTGAAGGGCTATTACCATCAGCCCAACCACCATAGGTATAGTTTAATCCAGCTGCGATTTGTGCCGTACTATAGTCACCATAGTGATTAAGATAACCACCACAACAATTCATTAAACGTGCAATTAATGTTGCACCTGGTGGCCAAGACTTCGTCATGGTGCCACCTAAAGTACCTGTACCGTAGTTTAGATAAATAGATTCATTACCATAATCTTTGATTAAACGTTTCATGGTATCTGAAATAGTATCAAAGGCTTCATCCCATGAAATACGTTCAAATTTACCTTCACCGCGTTTACCTACACGTTTCATTGGGTAACGTAAACGGTCTGGATTATAAACACGACGACGCATAGAACGACCACGTAAACAGGCACGAACTTGGTGTAATTCTTCGTAGACATCATTGCCAGTGTTATCAGTTTCGACGTACTTAATTTCGCCATCAACCACATGCATACGTAATGGGCAACGGCTACCGCAGTTTACAGTACAGGCGCTCCACACCACTTTTTCGCTATTGGTTGTTGTTGTTTCTGAGGCAACGGCTTGATTAAAGGGGAGTGATAATCCCCCAGCAGTCATTGCTAAACCACCCGCTGCACCTGTTTTGACAAAACGACGGCGAGATAAAGGAGTGGAAAGTAACGCCATCTCTTTGATGTTTTTCATACATTACTCACTTGATTATTTACATTTTTAAGAAAAGCAGAAGCTAACAAGCTTATAAAGAAATAATTATTGTTATTGTTGTTAAAAAATAAGCATTTTAACGTAGGCAATAAAACCCAACTGTTAATATGGATACTACGTATTTTCTAAAAGTTGTAGTTGCTTTACATCAAAGAAAAGTGATTTATTACAAGCGTTACCAGTTTTTGAGGTTAACTTAAGTTTTTGTATTAATTAAATTTAATCATTTGATTAAGTTCAATATGTAATAAAATACATAGCGATTGGTGAGGTATTGTAATGTTACGGATAACAGAAAATAACAGAATAATAATGCGCTATCTATCAGATTTAAATGGATTATTTACCAATAAAACTAATGAATGGAATATATTTTTCTAAAATTAAATTATTTAACATTATATTAATTTATTTAGCTAAACAAAAAATAAAACGTTTAGCATATCTTTTGTTTTTACTTCTCTCTTACTATCTAAATAAGACTAGTTATCTATTTTTTTGTTGCTTAGATCACAAATAAAACGCTTTTATACGCATATTAATTGCCATTTAAGGTAGGTTTTCATTTAATCAAATTATTAGCTAAACCGTTTTAGTTTTTATATTTACTATTAATGATCGTTTATAAACGAAGTAAGAGTTACTGAGGCTATGATGAATATTGAAAATATTGCTCGCCAACTAGTGCCTTTATTGGGAGGTGCTGAAAATATCGCAAGTGCAGCGCATTGTGCTACACGCTTAAGACTTGTTCTTGTGGATGACTCAAAAGCAGACAAAGAAGCAATCAATAAATTAGAGGGTGTGAAAGGGTGTTTTAGTAATGCAGGGCAAATTCAGGTTATCTTTGGCACAGGCCTAGTTAATAAAGTACATGCTGCATTTATTGCGGCTGCTGGCATTGGTGAATCAAGCAAATCTGAAGCCGCCAATATTGCGGCTAAAAAGCTCAATCCATTTCAACGAATAGCAAGACTGCTTTCTAATATCTTTGTTCCCATTATTCCCGCCATTGTGGCGTCAGGTTTATTAATGGGATTACTGGGATTAATGAAAACTAACCAATGGGTAAGTCCTGATAATGCACTCTATATCATGCTTGATATGTGTAGCTCTGCGGCATTTATTATTTTACCTATTTTAATTGGTTTTACAGCTGCAAAGGAGTTTGGCGGAAACCCTTATCTTGGTGCAACACTCGGTGGAATTCTAACGCATCCCGCATTAACCAATGCGTGGGGTGTTGCTGCGGGTTTTAACACCATGAATTTCTTTGGATTAGAAATCGCCATGATTGGTTATCAAGGCACTGTTTTCCCAGTATTACTTGCTGTTTGGTTTATGAGTGTATTGGAAAAACAATTACGAAAAGTTGTTCCTAATGCCCTCGACTTAATTATCACGCCATTTTTAACCGTTATTATTTCGGGATTTGTCGCGTTATTAGTCATTGGCCCAGTCGGTCGTCTTTTAGGTGATGGTATTTCATTAATCTTAAGTACCTTAATTACGCAAGCCGGCTGGATTGCGGGGCTGATTTTTGGTGGACTCTACTCTGTGATTGTTATTACAGGTATTCATCATAGTTTTCATGCCGTTGAAGCTGGTTTATTAGGAAACCCTAATATTGGGGTTAATTTTTTATTACCTATTTGGGCAATGGCGAATATTGCTCAAGGTGGTGCTTGTATGGCAGTTTGGTTTAAAACCAATGATGCAAAAATTAAAGCTATTACGATCCCCTCGGGCTTCTCGGCTATGTTAGGCATTACTGAAGCTGCTATTTTCGGGATCAATTTACGTTATGGAAAACCATTTATTGCGGCTTTAATTGGTGGTGCAGCTGGAGGCGCTTGGGTTGTAGGCTCGCATGTTTATATGACAGCCGTAGGGTTGACTGCCATTCCAGGTATTGCAATTGTGCAAGCAGGTTCAATTATGAACTATATTATTGGCCTTGTGATTGCCTTTGTGACTGCGTTTGTTATCTCTCTTTTGCTGAAATATAAAGTGGAGTCTGCATAAATGAACACAAACGAAGGGTTATCTGCGATTTTACAAGCGGTTATGCGTAATAATGCTAAAGCTGTAAAAGATAAATACTACCCATGTTGGCATTTAGCGCCAGTAACTGGGTTGTTAAATGATCCTAATGGATTTTGTTTTGATGGTGAATACTATCATCTGTTTTATCAATGGAACCCTTTGTCTTGTGAGCATAAACATAAATGTTGGGGTCATTGGTGCTCAAAGGATTTGATTACTTGGCAGCATCAACCTATTGCTTTATTACCTGATGAATTTTATGACAAAGATGGCTGTTATTCTGGTAGTGCAGTGATCCATCAAGGGCAATTAATCCTTTGTTATACTGGTAATGTTAAATTTGAGGATGGCTCTCGCACGGCATGGCAATGTTTAGCCGTTGAAAATCAACAGGGAGGGTTTGATAAGTTAGGGCCTGTATTAGGGCTTCCTGAAGGTTACAGTGGTCATGTCCGTGATCCGAAGATTTGGCAATATAATGATGTCTGGTACATGGTATTAGGCGCACAAAACTTAGATAAACAGGGTAAAGTTTTACTCTATCGTGCATCTCACTTATATCAATGGCAATTAGTCGGCGAGTTAGCGGGAAGTTATTTAGGCGGATTAGCTGATGCGGGTTATATGTGGGAATGCCCAGATCTCTTTGAACTAGATGATCACTTTATTTTATTAACATGTCCTCAAGGTATAAAAAGAGAGCAACAACGATTTTTAAATTCGTATTCTAGTGCCTATTTAATCGGGGATTTTGATTATTCAACATTACAATTTCAGCATGGTGATTTAATCGAACTAGATGCAGGTTTTGAGTTTTACGCACCTCAAACAACATTAGCGAATGGTAGACGTTTATTATTTGGTTGGATGGGAGTTCCTGATGGTGAAGAGATGTATCAACCGACCATTGCTAATGGCTGGATACACCAAATGACTTGCCCTCGCGAATTACATATAAAAGAAGAGAAGCTTTATCAGCAACCCGTAAAAGAGTTACAGCAACTCAGACAAAAGCCAGCATATTGGCAGGGTATTGCTGATGATGCGCCAGATATCAGCGGATTTTCGTTTGAACTTGAAGTAGAACTATTCGGCTCTCTTACTATTTATTTTTCTGATACTCTTGTTTTACTTATTGAAAATAATCAAGCCGTGTTAAAACGCCGTAGTGTTAAAAGCGGGGAGTGGCAATCTCGTTTCTGGTCTGGTGAGATAAAACATCTTCAAATATTATGTGATAACTCTAGTGTGGAGATTTTCTTTAATGGCGGTGCTGGTGTGATGAGTAGCCGTTTTTTTCCTTCAGAAAAACGGACTATCTGTTTCTCAGGGAAAGACACCATTAATCTCACAACTTGGCAATTAAAGAATACATTACTCAATTAAATACAATTATATAAACAATAAAACAGTTTAAGTTTAGAGAACGGGACATTAAGTAGAATAATAGTGAAAAAACAAAAACGTATCACGATCACCGATATTGCAAAATTAGCGGGTGTTTCAAAAACAACGGCAAGTTTAGTATTAAATGGCCGTGGTAAAGAGATGCGAGTATCTGATGATACTATCGCGCGTATTACGACTATAGCTGAACAATATCAATATCAGCCTAATATTCATGCTCGCTCTTTACGTGATAATCGTAGTTATGCATTAGGGTTGGTTATTCCTGATATAACTAACTATGGTTTTGCTTCTGTGGCGTATGAACTAGAAATATTATGCAGAGAAGCAGGTATTCAATTACTTATTTCCTGTACTGATGAAAATGCGGCTCAAGAAACACTGGCGATAGAACATCTATTATCACGACAAATCGACGGTTTAATTGTCGCCTCATGTTTACAAAGTGATGTTGAATATCAGCGTTTGAGTAAACAAATACCTGTTGTGCTATTTGATCGGTATTTTGAAGGAACAACACTGCCTTTTGTTGTCACAGATTCAACAACCACGACACAACAACTCATTGAAGAGATTGCTTCAACAAAAGGTATTGATGAGCTTTACTTTTTAGGCGGGCAATCAACGCTTTCACCGACTAAAGATCGCCTTTTAGGTTTCACCCAAGGGCTTTCACAAGCAAATATTAATTTGAAATCAGAGTGGATCATTCATGGGCATTATCACCCAAGTTCTGGTTATGAAATGTTTGGCTCTTTGTGTGCATCACTAGGACGAGCGCCTAAGTTTATTTTTACTTCTGCTTGTGGCTTATTAGATGGAGTGTTGCGCTATCTAAGTCAAAATAAACAGATGCAAAATGAAGTCTATTTGGCAGGTTTTGATGATCACTATCTTTATGATTCATTATCAATCCCCATAGATACAATTGCTCAAAATAACCCCGAATTAGCCTCACACTGTTTCCGACTGATTATGGGATTAATTAACCAGACAAATTTAGGATCTTATCAAATTTTTGTTCCAGCAAAAATTCATCAACGACATGAGTAAGACTGAGCAATTTTATGCAATCATCAGTATAGTGTTTATGATACAAGCTGATGATTTTTACTGTTGATGGAGTCAATATTCAATGCGACAAGAGCAGGCTAAACTTATTCACCTTCCTGAGCTTAATAGCCTTGCTTATCTGCAAGCTGAATATTTGCATCAAACTTTCTCTCGCCATACTCATGAAGGCTTCTGTATTGGTGTAATTGATGATGGCGCACAACAGTTTTATCGCACAGGAAGCGAACATATCGCACCTAAAGGCGATATCATTATTGTCAATGCAGATGAAATCCACACAGGCTCATCTGCGGTTGAATCTGGCTGGGCGTATCAAGCTATTTATCCCACACCGGAATATCTGCAAACATTAACGCGTGATTTACAGCAAGAGCGTGGTTCAACGCCGTGGTTTCCTGATGCCGTCATTCACGATCCGGGTTTAAGTCAGCAGCTTTTATTGTTTTTTTCATTATTAGAGCAACCCAATAATTTTCTACTTAAAGAGTCTTTGTTACTTTCAACAATGGCAATGTTGATATTGCGTTATAGCAAAACACGAATTCAAGAAAAGCCGTTGAGTGCAATAGGGCAGCGGTTGCAATGGGTCAGTGAATTAATGAATGACACACCTGAAAATGAATTTTCACTTAATACCTTAGCCGAGATGGTAAATTTAAGCCCTTGGCATTTTTTACGTCAATTTAAAAAAGAAATTGGCATGACTCCCCACGCTTGGCTTATTCAAGCGCGAATTCGCAAAGCAAGACAATTGCTTTCTTTAGGTCATACGCTTTCTGATGTTACACAACTTTGTGGTTTTTCAGATCAAAGCCATTTTCATCGCCATTTTAAAAATGCCATTGGTGTCACGCCGGGTAATTATTTAAAAGGGCTTCGATTGTCATCCTCTTTAAAATCCCCTTTATTGTCATAAAAAATAAATGATAGTAAAAAAGTACAGCGTAATAAAAAAACAAAATAGCAATTTTATACAATCCCATTTATCTTTACTGACTGATAATCATTCTCCATAGAATTAATGTATTAGAAGTGAAGACGGGTAAATGGAAAAAATCAAAAATAATAATGAAGATAGGCAAGTAATGCGTGCTTTCGGCCTTGGTGCTTTGCATGTTTTGCCTTTATGCCTTGCGGTTATTCCTTGGGGAATATTAGCAGGATCAATGGCCGTTGATGCAGGGTTAACCTTTGCACAAAGTATCGGAATGTCTGCAATTATATTTGCAGGGGCAGCACAACTAGTCACGTTAGGATTAGTGGTTTCTGGTGCAGGAATGCTGACCATTATTGTTTCTGTTTTTTTTATTACAGCACAACATCTTTTATACGGATTGACCTTACGTCCACATGTTGCCCATTTAAAATGGTATCAACGTATTACGATAGGATTTTTATTAACGGATGAGCTTTTTGCAGTTTCAGCACAGCCGAAAGTAAAACTCACACCCGCTTATATGATAGGTGCGGGATTATGTTTTTATTTAGCGTGGGTTGCTGTCAGTATTGTTGGCATTATTATGGCAAGCCAAGTTTCTGATTTATCTCGTTATCATCTTGATTTTTCTATTGTTGCTACTTTATTAGCGATTGTAATTCCGTTAATAAAAACATTTAGTACGTTAGTCGGCGTTATTGTCTCTTTTTGCCTCTCGATTATTTTTAGTTGGTTGAATATAGAAGGTGGCGTAGTTATTGGTGGGTTAACAGGCATGTTTGTTGCTGTTTGTGTAGCTAGGGCAAGAGGAGAACAAAAATGACATGGTCGTTATTATTAATTTTGGCGCTGGTCATTTTCATGTTGCGTTATTTCTTTCTTGAACCGGCGATCCCCGTCAAATTACCGTCAGTGATCAGACAAGCATTAGGATATTCTGCACCTTGTTTATTAACGGCAATCTGTGCGCCAATCGTGCTGTTAGAAAAAGGAGAATTCAAAGGTATTTTAGATAATCCTTATCTTTGGGGAACCTTATTATGTGTAGGATTAGCGCTTAAAATACGTAATACCTTAGTGGTGGTTTTACTCACATTAGTGGGCTTTTATCTGCTTAATGCCTTGTTAAACTAAATACCACGGTGATTTTATTTAACATGACATTTACATTTTAAAATTATCATTTCTGTAATAATATAAGTCGTTATTTTATCAGCCGTCGTTGAACGGCTGATCCTACCTCTCTTTTCTTAATCACCATTCTTTATTCGACTCGTTTCACCTCTCATTTTTAACGTATACCAATTGATATTGTGTTAAAGAAATGTGATCTAAATTGCTTCGATTTGGTTTTGCTTTTGTTTTTGGTTTTTTGTTTTGAATGCCATCGCAGAATCACTCGCCTAATCTTCTTATTCTCGTTATCAATGATACGGAGGCACTTTATATGTTTTCAGAAGAACGGCGGCAGGAAATTTACACCATCATCAGGGAACAAAAGAAAGTTAAAGTGGCTCAACTTGCGGAGAAATTCAGTGTCACATTGGAAACTATCCGTAATGATTTGAAATACCTTGAAGGAGAAGGGTTGATCAAACGTTGTCATGGTGGCGCCATACTAGGGAAACAAGAAATTAAAAAAATAAGTAAATTTAGTGATAGTTTTGATATTTCATGTTTATTGCACGATTTATTAATCGTGAGAGAACGTAAAGATAGAAAGCCTGAAGGCAAAGTCTGTGTGCTTGGGTCATTTGTAGTAGATATTATTGCCAATGTCGATTCTTTTCCAAAAGTTGGTGAGTTAATTAACTCTAAAAGTAATTCGATAGGCCCTGGTGGCAAAGGAACAAATCAGGCAATGGCTGCCAGTTTTTCTGATGCGAAAGTACACTTAATAACGAAAGTGGGTGAAGATCATTTTAGTAAATACGCTTATAAATATTTACAAGAAAGTGGGATTGATTCTTTTACTATTTTTCAAACAGAAATAGAACCGACAGGTAGTTCAATTAGTTATTTAGCAGATAGAACACAAAATAATATTACAGCGACTTATTTAGGTGCGAACAATACATTTTCAGATCAAGAGATTGATATTTCTTTGCCTTATGTAAGTGAAGCTGATGTGTTATTGCTTCAAGGTGAAATTAATATAGAAGCCAATATTAAAGCCGCACTGTTTGCAAAATCAGTTAATAAAACAGTCGTACTTAATGTTGCACCTTATAACGAAAACCTAAAGCAACTTTATTCAAATCTTGATTTTATTACCTTAAATGCAAACCAAGCATCACATTGGGCTGACATTGAATGACGCTAAACAGGCTATTGGCATTATTTCAGGTGATGAAAACAAGAAAGTCATTATCTATATGGATGAGCTTGGTGTGGTTTATTTTGATGGACGAGCCACATTTCATATACCCCCTATGCCATCGTTGCGAGTGGATACGATGGCTGCCACGGATGCTTTTAATGGCGCATTTGCTTCAAAAATAGCAGCGGGAGGTACGATGCATGAGAGTGTATTATTTGCCAGTGCTTTCCTCTCTGCATTTATAGAACAAAAAGGCGTAACAGCAATGCCTGTGCTTTCTCAAGTCCAGGCTCGCCTTAAATCAAGGCTCGAAGATATTCGACCACAAATAATCTGCAATGAGAAAAGGTGCATATAATGAAAAAAACACTTCTGGCATTTACCCTATGCAGTTCCATTTTTACACTTCCGGCTTTTGCTCAATACCCTGAAAAGCCGATTACTATTGTTGTTCCTTGGGCGGCTGGAGGTAACACAGATACCGTTGCACGCCTAGCGGCTAAAGGACTACAAGAAGAGTTGGGTGTAACCGTTAATGTGATAAATAAAACTGGCGGTAGCGGAGTTGTAGGTCACGACGCAATTAAAAATGCAAAGCCCGATGGTTACACTCTGGGTATTGCAACAGTTGAAATTACCATGATGCATCATCAGGGAATGACGAATTTAACTTATCAAGATTACACACCGATCACACGTCTTGCTGTAATTTATGGTGGGTTACAAGTTGGAAAATCTTCGCCATTTAAAAATGCACAGGAAATTATTGATTACGCGAAAGCAAATCCGGGCAAGTTAAAAGCATCGGGTAGTGGCTTAAATTCAATCTGGCATCTCAATACTATTGGTATGTTACGTGCTGCGGGATTACCTGATAACGCCATTCGCTTTATTCCATCTCAAGGTGCAAGTGCTGCATTACAAGAGCTTGCTTCAGGTGGTGTTGATATTGTGACTTCTTCATTAGGTGAAGCGGACAGCATGGTAAAAGCTGGATTAGTGAAACATATGGCAGTTATGTCAAATGAGAAATCGGCTTTTTATCCTGATGTACCGTTATTCAAAGAAGCCACACCTTATAATTGGGATCTGCAAGCGTGGAATATGCTAGTTGCGCCAAAAGGACTAGATAAAGAAGTACAAGATAAACTCACTGCAGCAATGAAAAAAGTGTATGCCTCTGGTGAATTAGCCGAGTTTGCAAATAAACAAGGTTTTGAAGTTATCGAATTATATGGCGATCATGCCACTCAATTTATGGCCAATGAAGATAAAAAGTTTGGTGAAATTATAAAGAAATAACTGAGGAAACGGCTGAACAACAGCCGTTTTTATGCCTATGCTAAATCGTCATATTCTATCGCTAATATTTTGTTGCTTTGGTTTATTTCTTATTGTTTATAGTGCGTATTCATTAGGTGACTTTAGTGAATATGGTGCCGCGTTTATGCCTTCTATTATTGGCGGTGGCATGATTATCTTTTCGTTAATCGATATATTTTCACGTGATCAAGAAAGTGATATTCCATTAGTTTCATGGCATGAAATCAAATTTGTTTTATTAATTATTGGTATTATTCTTTTTTATGTTTTTGCATCGGATTATCTAGGTTTTATTTTAACAGGTTTAATTATTACAGCACCGTTAATGATGAAATATGCAATAACAAAACCTATATACAGCTTTATTATTTCAGCCAGTGTGGTGTTAGGAGTGTATTACTTATTTACCGCTGTACTGTTAGTACCGCTACCTCAGCTATTTTCATAAATAGAGAACAACAGTATGGATATATTAATTAGCGCCCTTGCTTATATTGATTACACAACAATACTTGTCATTATTGGTGCTTGTTTATTTGGCTTATTTGTTGGTGCAATACCCGGGTTAACATCAACAATGGCCATCGCATTAATGGTGCCATTTACTTTTTTTCTCGATCCCATACCTGCATTAGCCTTAATGATTTCTGTCGGAGCCTCTTCTATATTTGCGGGTGATATTCCTGGCGCCTTATTAAATATTCCGGGTACGCCAGCATCAGCTGCTTATACCAATGATGCTCACACTTTAGTGAAAGAGGGCAAAACAAACCGTGTACTGGGCATGTCGTTAACAAGCTCAGTGATTGGTGGCGTTATTGGTACGATTATATTAGCATCCACAGCGCCAATATTAGCTGAGTTTGCTTTAAAATTTAGTTCTTATGAATATATGTGGCTCTCTTTAATTGGGCTCAGCTGCGCAACCATAGTTTCAGGTTCACATATTCGAAAAAGCTTATTAGCGCTGTTCTTTGGTATCGCACTAGCCACTATTGGTTACGATGAATTTACCGGACAAGCTCGCTTTACTTTTGGTGAAGTCTCTTTAATGCAAGGAGTAAGCTTTATTCCAGCAATGATAGGATTATTTGCAATTTCAGGTGCAATTAAATATTACGTTGAACGTTGGAAAGAAAAGCAAATTACGCTAAACGAAGTGAATGCCGAAAATAACTCTTACAATATTTTTAAAGGGGTTGGTGGCGTTGTTCGCCAACGTAAAGGTGGTATTTTCCGTAGCGGAATAATAGGCACATTAATTGGTGCTTTACCAGGTGCTGGCGCCGATATTGCGGCATGGATCTCGTATGCTGTTTCAAAGAAGCTCTCTAAAAAACCAGAGAAATATGGTCATGGCTCTGAGGAAGGTATTGTTGATGCTTCAGCGAGTAATAATGCAAGCTTAGCAGGAAGTTGGATCCCATCTTTAGTCTTTGGTATTCCGGGCGATTCTGCAGCTGCAATTATTATCGGTGTATTATATATGAAAGATATGCAACCGGGGCCAACACTGTTTTTATTCAATCCTGATAAGTTGTATGCCGTTTTTATTATTTTCTTTATCGCTAACCTAATTTTATTACCGATTGCTTTTATTGTTGTCAATTTATTGAAAAAGATTGTTGCTATTGATAATGCGATTATCTATCCAGCAATTATCTTATTTAGTCTTGTCGGCTCTTACGCAATCACAAATACGATGTCTTCTATTGTTGTTATGTTGGTAATGGGCGTTATCGGTTATTTCCTTCAAGAACGAAAATTCCCAATATCACCGATTATTTTGGGCATGATCTTAGGGCCAATGTTAGAAAAGAATTTACTTTCATCATTAATGAAATCTGATGGTGACTTAACTAATTTCGTTAACAGACCTATTTCGATGGTATTAGCAAGTGTATTTCTACTCATTGTAGTAATGCAAATTAGAGGTGCATTTAAAGCTAAATAAATAACCTATTTAATACTCATATTTATTATTAAAAATTTAATCATAGAGAGATACTTTTTTAAGTATCAGGGAAAACTCACCTTAAATAAAATCCGTTTGCTTAAGGTGTCAGAAATCAGCAGATAAATAAAAATATCGGGTGATCACATGAAAAAAATATTAAATAAGCCAGAAAATTATGTCGATGAAACATTAGCAGGTTTATGCCTTGCTCATAGTGATATTTATCGCCAACCACAGCCAAGATTGATTACTCGTTCGAAAAAAGCAGATAAGCCCAAAGTGGGGATTGTAACTGGCGGTGGTTCAGGTCACTTACCTGTATTTACCGGATATGTCGGTGAAGGGTTACTCGATGCTGCCGCTGTAGGTGATGTTTTTGCTTCGCCTTCAGCAGATTTAATGGCCGATGCCATTCGTGAAGCCAACAATGGCTTAGGTGTATTGCTACTTTATGGTAATTACGGTGGCGATATTATGAATTTTGATATGGCGACTGAAACGGTTGATTTTGAAGATGATATTCGTTGTACAACTGTTTTAGCCGCTGATGATGTGGCTTCAGCAAAACCAGAAGAAGCGCACAAACGTCGTGGTGTTGCTGGGATGATCTATGGTTTTAAAATGGCAGGCGCCAAAGCAGAAGAAGGTGCAACGCTTGATGAAGTTACGCGTATTGCTCAAAAAACGATGGAAAATACCCGAACTATTGGCTGTGCGTTGACATCTTGCACCTTACCCGCAGTAGGTCATCCTACTTTTGAAATTGGTGAAGATGAAATGGAAATGGGGATGGGGATTCACGGTGAACCAGGAATTTGGCGTGATAAGTTACGTAGTGCAGATGATATTGCACAAGAGATGTTTGAGCGTCTACAAACGGAATTATCATTAAAAACAGGGGATAAAGTCTCTGTATTAGTTAACTCTTTAGGCGCAACGCCATTAGAAGAGCTTTATATTCTGTACAATAAAATTGCACAACTGATTAATAAAACAGGTGCGACTATTGTGCATCCATTGGTTGGTCGTTATGCCACATCTATGGAAATGACAGGGGCAAGCTTAACATTGTGCAAATTAGATGATGAGCTAGAAGCTTTGATGAATGCACCAGCTCATTGTGCATTCTGGAGAGTATAACGATGAATATTACACTTGAAATGCTCAAACAAGCGGTTGTGCGTATCGCCATCGCTTGTGAGCAATCTCAATCTATGCTTTGTGAAGCCGATAGCCGCCTAGGTGATGGGGATTTAGGGATCACCATGCAAAAAGGCTGGCGACAAATTGCCGACGATTCACAAGATTGGCCTGATGATCTCAGTAAAGCACTTTTTCAATGCAGTAAATCATTACAAAAAGCCTGTGCTTCTTCTTTTGGTACATTGCAAGCAACGGCTTTTATGGCAATGGCAAAATATTGCAAAGAAAACCAGCTTCAAGAAATACCGTCCTCTGACATTTCACCGCTATTAACCGTTGCCTATCAAAGCATGATGGCGAGAGGAAAAGGGGAATTAGGGCAAAAATCCGTACTCGATATTCTTTACCATTTATCTGAAGCGCTAAAAACAACTTTAGCTATCGATAAACTAAAAACAACCGCATTACAGAGTATCAATAGCACGCTTGATGAATACCGCCAAAAACCTAATTTATTAGGTCGAGCTCGTATGTTCCCAGAAAAATCTATTGGTTTAGATGATCCGGGTATGTTGGCAATTAAAGTTATTGTTGAAGCAATCTGATTTAATAAAGGTCTTTATATGAAAAAATTATTTGGCGTTACAGTGGCAATGGTTACTCCGTTCGATTTGAACGATCAAGTGGATATTAAAGCGTTATCTGCATTAACTGAAATGTTAGTAACCAAGGGCGTTGATTGCCTTTATCCTTGTGGTACAACAGGTGAGATGTTGCGTTTATCTGCGTTAGAACGTAAAAATGTTGCGAAAACCGTTGTCGATACAGCGAATAAACGTTTACCTGTCTTTATTCATGTTGGTGCAATGACATTAAATGAAACCATTGAATTAGCCAAACATGCTGTTGAAATTGGTGCTGATGGTATTGGTGTGGTGACACCACAATTTTTTGGTGCAACGGACAGAGAATTAGAAAACTATTTTGTGACAGTGGCAAACAGCGTACCAGATAATTTCCCTGTCTATCTGTATAACATTCCACAATGTGCCGCAAATAATATCAAGCCTGAATTAGCGGCAAAAGTACAACAACAGTGTAAAAATGTAATTGGTATTAAATACAGTTTTGCTGATAACAATACAACATTAAGTTATCTTGCAGTTGCAGAGGGGTTTTCAGTTCTTCACGGCTACGATAAATTATTCTTAGGGCTATTAGATGCAGGTTGCGATGGTACAGTTTCAGGTTGTGCTTGTGTGTTCCCTGAGCCATTTGTGAATATGTATAAAGCCTATATTGCAGGTAACTATCAAGAAGCGAAACATTGGCAACAATTTTGTGTGAAATTTAGTGATGCACTTAAGTCTGGTGCGAATATGGCAATATTTAAATCAGCATTAACTATGCGTGGTTTAGAAGGTGGTCATATGCGTTTGCCACAACTTGATTTATTATCTGAAGAAAATCAACAATTAAAAGAAAATCTAACTCAACTATGTAAAGAAGCAGGTATCACTTTTTCACTTAATTAAACAGTGATCAAATAAACGTCCCCGTTATTTTAGTTGATTGGTTGTATGTTGATCCTTTTAAGCAGTATAGGCTTTTCTATACTGCTTTTTTAATATAAGGACATACATAAGGCGCAATGGTTTATTGTGCTAAAAAGTGACCGTATTGTGCGATATCGACATTACCGCCACTGATAATAATACCGATTTTTTTACCTTTTAATTTATCACCAAATTGACGAGCAGCCGCTAAACTTAAACAACCCGTTGGCTCT
Source organism: Proteus sp. FZP2095 (assembly GCF_023701425.1). Lineage (NCBI taxonomy): Bacteria > Pseudomonadati > Pseudomonadota > Gammaproteobacteria > Enterobacterales > Morganellaceae > Proteus > Proteus sp. FZP2095. The sequence goes on along the minus strand of NZ_JAMQBJ010000001.1, from coordinate 863,304 downwards.
ACAATTATTTTCATTCGCTGGGCGTAAAACTGCATAGCTGAAATTAACTCTTCATCTGTTGCAGTTAAAATATCGTCCACATTGTTGCGAATAATCTCAAAAGTATAATTGCCTAGGTGCTGAGTTTGCGCGCCATCTGCAATTGTTTTCGGGGTATCAATATGAATGATTTCGCCTTTGCGTAATGATTGTTGTCCGTCATTTCCTGCTAAAGGTTCAATGCCAAATACTTTACAATCAGGTGAAAGGGCTTTGGTTGATAATAAAGAACCAGAAAGTAATCCACCACCACCTAATGGAACAAATAGCATATCTAATTCACCAACTTCATCGAACAGTTCTTTGGCAGCAGTACCTTGCCCCGCAATAATATGAGGGTGATCGTAAGGTGGAATTAATGTTAGGCCTTCTTTTTGTGCTAATTGTTGCCCAATTTCTTCGCGATCTTCCGTATAACGATTATACGTGATCACTCGACCACCATAGCCTTTTGTTGCTTCCATTTTTGCCTTTGGTGCATCTTCAGGCATGATAATTGTTGCAGGAATACCTAATAGCTTTGCCGATAAGGCAATTGCCTGAGCATGATTACCCGATGAGAAAGTCACAACACCATTTTTACGTTGTTGATCATTAAATTGAGATAACGCATTCATCGCACCACGGAATTTAAACGCTCCCATTCGTTGAAAGTTTTCACACTTAAAATAAAACTGTGCTCCTGTTAGCTCATTAATCGTACGAGAGGTTAAAACAGGTGTTTTATTAAGATAAGGTAGAATGCGTTGATGGGCTTCCGCAACATCTTTATAGGTAGGAATAGACAACTTATTCATAAGATTGCTCCTTGATCACCACGGCTTCAATTTCAATTTTGCTTCCAAAATGTAATTCTTTTACGCCAGCGACTAATCTTGCGGGTCTATGTTCGCCAATCCATTTTGCATATAACTCATTAACAACGGGCCATTCATTAATATCAGTCACATAGACTTTTACTTGAGCAATATCGGTTTTCTTTGCATTTATTCCGAGAAGACAAGTATTTAAATTTTCAAGTACTTGTGTGATTTGAGCTTCAACTGGCTTGTTTGCCAATGGATTTCCTTGTTTATCTAAAGGCAATAGTCCAGAAATAAACGACATATTATTTGCAGTAACAACATGAGAGTAATGCCCACCAGGGGAAGAGAGGGCATCAATATTTTGTAGTGTAAGATGTGATGTCATTACGGTTTCCTATTTCACTTAAATTAGATAAAATGTATATCTATTTATACATAATGTCTAATGTTAGATCAATAGTTCAATTGATATTTTTTTATTTAAATCCATTAACAAGAAGAATAGATGCTTAGTTTTTATTTTTAATTATTTTTTCAGTTAAATCATACGTATCTTTAGCTAGATTAGTGAAATTTATGGGATGATGTTTATCATTGTAGAATAAGGTGTTATATATGGCTTTAGCCATTTTATTGTAGATGGCTCCTTTTGCCTCTGCTATTAAATAATTTCTATTCATTTGATTTTCTTCATTTTTATTTTTAAGGTATTTATTTCTAAGGTATTTACTTTTAAGGTATTTATTTTTAAGGTCTTGAACATTATCTTCTTTGCATATTTCTAATGAATCTATTTTTTTAGTGATTTCATTGTCATTTAAAAGCATTTGAACAATAGAGCTTTGTGCACTCTTAATATCTGTGTTTATTTTATATTTTTCACTAATAACATTAAATATCTCTTTTTTTTCCTTAGTAGTTATTCCACATTGATTTTCTATACAAAATTGATCAATTTTTTTATTGATAACACTAGATGGGAATGTAATTTTTTCTTGATCTTTCCATTTAATAATCTCATCGCTTATTATTATTCTATTATATTTATCTATAGGGTGTAGATATTCCTCAACTAAGCTTAATAGTAGTGATGTTGATATTTCTCTACTAATGGTATTTATATCAAAACTTATTGATGTTTTTTTATTACTTAAATTTATAGATGTATTTTTTGCACTATCAATACTTTTCATCAACGTCTGATAACCGATGTTATAATCATTATTAATTGACGTAATATTTTCTTTTTTATTTAGTATGTTAGTTTCTAATGGCTTTAAACTCATTTTATTACCTATAATTATGTAAATATTATATCTAATATTAATTTCATTAGGCAATAATTCTTTTAAAAATTAACCAGTACATTTTGTTCTATACTAGAAATGAATAAAATTTGTAAGAATTATTTTAGAAAAAGAAGTGAAAAAATAAAGAAAATGAAAAGAGGCACTTTAAAGTGCCTCTTTATTTAATCTAATTTAATCAAGATTCAATAAGAACAACGCGTTATTTTCCATGCAGTGTAAATCGCCATTAACGGTGCTAATGCTAGAAATAAAAATAGAGCAGATGCAGAAGTAGAGAGCCCTTCAGGAGTACCACTATTAAAGCCATTTAAATTGACTATCATACCTGCAAATGCAGAGCCTAACGCGGTTGCAAATAGTTGTACAGTTGTGATAGAGGCACCTGCAATATCTTTATCTTGCGTGGAAGCCGCTTGTAATATACGTGTTAATAGGTGAGGCCAACCAAAACCAATGCCATAACCCACTAAGAACAAAGCAAATAAAATAATAAAAAGACTAACCACGTTTTCCGATTGCAGTAATGGGTTTGGAATAACAAAAGCCAACACAAGCAAACCGATAAAAACAATAATAGGGCCGCTTAAAATACTAAAACGCATTTTAGCACCTTGCCAACTTGCGCTAATTACTTCAGCAACTGTCCAGCCTAATGCCATTAATGCACTCATATAACCTGAAGCTAAAGGCGTTTGCATATGTAAGCTTTGTAGATAATAAGGGACAAAGATCTCACAAGTCATGCCAATGGCTAATAACGAAATAGTTAAATACAAAAGGGCATGTAAAGAGAGACCTTTAAACGTATTAGTGGGTAGCAACCGAACAGTAAGGCGTTTCTCACAAAATATAAGCACACCAATTAAACCAAACACAACCACGATACTCAGTAAATTAATGGTAAGTGAGGAAGAAAGACTACCAGATGAAATAAGCAAAACGGCGGCCGTTAAAATTATTAACTGAAGATAAGGTAGGCTTTGTGAGGTTGATTTTGGAGCATCATTGTCATTCTTGGGTAAGATAACCCACAGATAAATGCCATAAAAAAGCATAATAGGTAACATAATACCAAAGGCATAACGCCAAGCATCTAATTGAGCAAAAATACCGCCAATAGCAGGGCCAATTAATGTAGCAACACCCCACATACCTGAAATTAATGCCATTGCTCTTGGCCATAATGCTTGATCGTAAACGATATTTACCATGGCGTAAGAAAGCGCAAATAAAAGTCCACCACCAAGTCCCTGAACAAATCGACCAATTAGCATCACTTCCATTTTAGGTGCAATTGCACACAACAAACTACCAATAAAAAATAATACTGTACCGGCTAAATAGGCACCTTTAGCGCCCAATAAGCTGAGTAAGCGAGCAGACAATACTGAGCCAATAATTGAAGCGGCTACAAATAGCGTGGTATTCCATGCATATAATCCCATTCCACCAATATCAGTTACAACAGAAGGCAAAATAGTGGTTGCCATTAAAATATTAATCGCGTGGATCACAACACCAAAAGAGAGGGCAAAGGAAATAGCACCATTCCGCCCTGAAAAGAGATCACGCCATTGGCTATTATTATTTGGGTGCATTAGAAAAAATATCCTTCTTTTATTGCTATTACGACATAGCTTCGTTAAATTACCAAGGTAAATCTTGGATAAATAAATACTGAGACGCTTAATATGTCAAGAAAAAACTTGGAATATAATTATCCTGCTCAACGTACTGTTGGCGATAAAATTCTATTTTTAATTAAAAAACATGGGCCTATGCAAGCAAATGAGGTTGGGCAACGTCTTGGTACAAGTAGTGAAGCGGCAAGACAACAATTTGTAAAACTTGCTAACGCAGGATTTGTTGAAGCGATAACCGAACCAAAAGGTGTTGGAAGACCTATTCAATATTGGCATTTAACCGAATTAGGTCAGAAACAATTTCCTGATACTCATGCTGAATTAACCGCTCAGATTTTACTGACTATTCGTGAAGAATTGGGTGAAAGTGCTATCGAAAAAATTATTTTAGCACGAAAGAAACAGAGTTATCAGCGCTACACACAAGCAATAAAAGATTCAGATGAACTCACAGACCGTTTAGATATTTTAGCCACACTGCGTAGCCAAGAGGGCTATATGGCACATTGGGAGCAAGTAAAAGATAACGAGTATCTTTTTATTGAAGATCATTGCCCAATTTGTGCAGCAGCTAAAGTGTGCCAAGGTTTTTGTAATACAGAGAAAGAGCTATTTTCTGAAACACTAGGGGTAGAACTACAACGTGTTGAATATATTTTAGAAGGCGCAAGACGTTGTGCCTACCGTATTAAAATCTAATTTTATTTAAGCCTTAAACAATAAAAGAAAAAACCGCGCAATAAAGCGCGGTTACTGTTCTATCCTTAGAAATTTAGCTTAATTTTTACAATGTAATCGCAGAAGCTTTCCAAATTCGTTGCATATATTCTGTTACCGCACGATCAGCAGAAAAATAGCCCATTTGGCAGATATTTAACGCGGACTTTTTCAACCAAGCCTCTTCATCTTGATAAAGCACATCAACATTATCTTGCGTATCGACATAGCTACGATAATCGGCTAATACCTGATAATGATCACCAAATTCAATTAAGCTATCGAAAATTGATTTGTATTTATCAGGGCAAGTTGGATTAAAGAAGCCATTAGCGATTTGGTTAAGCGCAGTATGCAACTCAACATCTTCATCGTAATAACGACGAGGGGAATAACGTTGCCTTAACTCTGCCACTTCTTGTGCATTGTGACCAAAGATAAACATATTATCAAAACCAACATGCTCACCAATTTCAATATTAGCACCATCAAGCGTGCCAATAGTTAATGCACCATTTAGGGCAAATTTCATATTCCCTGTACCAGAAGCTTCTGTTCCTGCTAATGATATTTGCTCAGATAAATCTGCGGCAGGGATAATGTGTTGCGCTAAACTTACGCCGTAGTTAGGAATAAAGATCACTTTTAATTTATCTTTAATACGCTCATCATTATTAATCTTACTGGCAATATCGTTGATAAGATTGATAATCTTCTTCGCATTATAATAAGCTGATGCTGCCTTACCCCCAAAAATAAATACGCGAGGCACCCAGTTTTTCTCTGGATTTTCTAAAATGCGATTATAACGAGTGATAATACCTAACACATTGAGAAGTTGGCGTTTATATTCATGAATACGCTTGATTTGTACATCAAACAGCGCATCAGGGTTAATATCAATATTTAAATCTTCCTTAATGATCTGCGCAAGATTTTGTTTATTGATCCATTTTGAATCTTTTAATTGGCGCAAGAAATTTTTATCTTTCACCAATGGCATTAATTCACCTAACTGCTCTAAATTGGTTCGCCAATTCGTACCAATATGGCTATCAATTGCTTTAGAGAGAGAAGGGTTTGCTAACGCCAACCAACGGCGTGGTGTGATCCCATTGGTAATATTGCAGAATTTCTTAGGATAGATCATCGCAAAATCAGCAAATAAAGATTGCACCATTAATTGGCTATGAAGCTCAGAAACACCATTAACCTGATGACTAATAATAACCGCTAACCATGCCATACGAACATTTCGGCCATTCTCTTCATCTATAATAGAAACACGACGTAATAAGTCGTTATCGTTAGGGAATAGTTCTCTAACTTGTTTTAAGAATTTATCATTGATTTGGAAAATGATTTGTAAATGGCGAGGAAGCGAGCGACCAAGCATATCAACAGGCCAAGTCTCTAATGCTTCACCCATTAATGTATGGTTGGTGTATGAGAATATATGAATGGTTTGTTCCCATGCTTCATCCCAACTAAATCCATGATTATCAATCAGCTGACGCATTAGTTCAGGGATAGCAAGAACAGGGTGAGTATCATTAAGATGAATTGCAATAAAATCTTTTAGATTATCAAAGCGTTGATGCAGATGATAATGACGTTGCAAAATATCTTGAACAGAAGCACTGACTAAGAAATATTCTTGTTGTAAACGCAACATTTTACCTGATGTTGTTGAATCATCAGGGTAAAGAATACGAGAGATATTTTCAGAGCGATCTTTAGCCTCTGTTGCCTCTAAATATTCACCTTTATTAAATTTACCTAAGTTAAACGCCACATTTGATTTAGCTGACCATAAACGAATGGTATCTGTCGCTTGTGTGTTATAACCCGGAACAATAGAGTCATAAGGTTGTGCCATTACGTTGAAAGTATCAACCCAATAATTTTTCTCACCTTCTTGCTGTAAACGTCCGCCAAAATCTACTTCAAATTGCAGATCATGACGAGGGAATTCCCATGGATTACCTTTTTCAAGCCAGTTATCCGCAACTTCATGTTGTTCACCATTCTGAATTTGCTGGCGGAACATTCCGTATTCATAACGAATACCATAACCTGTAACGGGATAACCTAATGTGGCACAAGAATCAAGGAAACAAGCAGCCAAACGACCTAAACCACCATTACCTAAACCAGGATCGGGCTCAAGTTCGATTTGTTTCTCAAGATCAAGGCCTAACTCTTTTAATGCCTCTTTAACTTCGTGATAAACACCTAAAGAGAGCATGGCATTGGTTAAAAAACGTCCCATGAGAAATTCCATCGAAATGTAATAAACTTGTTTTACTTTCGGTGAAAGCTCTGCTTTGGTTGATTTTAACCAGCGTTCAACTAAACGGTCTCTAATAGCGTAAGAGGTTGCATTTAACCAATCTGTTGGTGTTGCATATTTTGGCGACGTACCAACAATAAACATTAGTTTATAAACAATAGAACGCTTTAATGATTCAATATCCTTATCAGGTGATAAATAATCAAATTCACATAAATTTTTCATCATAAATCTCTTTTTGTTATTCACTGGCTCAAATAGACCTCATGTCTATAAATGTTGATACAGTGCCGCATACGTTTTTGCAGCAGTTTCCCAACTAAAAATAGTTTGATTCATGCCATCAGTTTGAGCTTGTTGCCACTGTTTAGGCATACTCCATAAAGTAAAGGCACGATTAATAGCCTGACGCAGAGAGTCTGGTGTTGCTTCATAGAAAACAAAACCAGTAGCTTGGTGATGTGCTAAATTTTCTAATGAACAATCATTAACCGTATCGGCTAATCCGCCCGTGTGTCTCACTAAAGGTAGGGCTCCATATTTCAAGCCATATAACTGAGTTAATCCACAAGGTTCAAAACGACTAGGTACCATAATCACATCAGCACCGGCGATAACTTGGTGTGAAAAACTTTCGTCATAACCAATATGAACTGCTACATTTTGCGGATATTGTTGTTGTGCGTGTAAAAATGCCGCTTCAAGGTGACTATCGCCAGTACCTAATAAAACAAACTGGCCACCTTGTTCAACGATATCAGGGAGTATTTCAATAACTAAATCGAGCCCTTTTTGCGAAGTTAAACGACTGACAGCTGCAAAAAGAGGAGCAGTATTGTTGACAGGTAAACCACATTTTTTCTGTAATGTGGTTTTGTTTTCTAAACGCTTATTCAGGTTTTTAATATCATAACGACGTGTAATTAAGCTATCTGTTGCAGGATCCCAAACCGCCTCATCAACGCCATTTAAGATGCCACTTAATCGCTGTTCATAAGCACGTTGACGCAATAATCCCTCTAAACCGTAGCCAAATTCTTGAGTGGTTATCTCTTTGGCATAAGTTGGGCTGACTGTCGTAATGTGGTTAGCATAAAAGAGGCCTGCTTTTAGGAATGAAATTTGTCCGTAATATTCCAGTCCATTAATTGAAAAACTGTAATCAGGTAATTCAAGTTGATGCAGATGATAAGGTGAGAATTCACCTTTATAAGCCAGATTATGAACAGTAAAAACAGATTTTGCTGAATAATGTTTAACTGCTAAATAAGCACAAGCAAGTCCAGCATGCCAATCATGAGCATGAACAACATCAGCTCGCCATAAAGGATCTAACCCCGCTGATAATTCGCTCGCTACCCAACCTAATAAAGCAAAACGAAAAACATTATCACTATAAGGGTGTTGATGTTGGTCGTGATAAGGACTACCAGCGCGTTGATAAAGATGAGGTGCATCAATAAGATAAATATCAACACCTTGGTATTGGCCATAAAGCAGAGAAATATTACCTGCAAAGGTATCGATATTAGTCACTAATTTGAGATCGGGAATATTATCTTTGATAGCAGGAAACGCGGGTATAACAACCCGCGCATCTAAGCCTATCTTTTTTTGAGCTAAAGGCAAAGAGCCCATAACATCCGCTAATCCCCCTGTTTTTAGCAGAGGGAATAGTTCAGAACAACAGTGAAGGACATTCACGAAAATGCCTCCTCATTTTGAGGTTTTTTTTCTGCAGTTGTTTCAGTTGGATTTTCTTTTTCATTAAGTGCGAGTTGCTCAAGCATTTCTCTTGTTACAAGCACAATACCTTCTTCAGTTCGGTGGAAACGTGCCGCATCTTCTTCGGCATTCATCCCAATAACAGTACCTTCTGGAATAGTACAGCTACGCTCAATAATGCAGCGTTTTAAGTAGCAATGATGGCTCACAGTCACATCAGGTAAAATCACGGAATCTTCGATATGGCAGAAAGATTCAACGCGAACTAATGGGAATAGGATAGATGAATAGAGTGTTGATCCATTGATAATACAACCGTCAGCAATCAAGGAGTTCATCATTTGTCCATGTTCACCATGATTATCTTGGACAAATTTAGCTGGTGGTAACGGTGTCATAAAGGTGCGAATTGGCCAGTCTTTCGCATACATATCAAGTTCTGGTGTTACAGAGGCTAAATCAAGGTTAGCAGACCAATATGCTTCAATGGTTCCTACATCGCGCCAGTACGGTGGCACTGAAGGATCTGAACTGACACAAGAGAGTTCAAATGGGTGAGCAAGAACATCGCCACGTTCAGTGATTCTCGGAATGATATCTTGACCAAAGTCATGGTGTGAATTTGGATCACGGCTATCTTCTTCTAATAAATCAAAGAGATAATCTCTATCAACCACATAAATACCCATGCTTGCTAATGAATGATCAGGATCATCAGGAATACAAGGTGGGTTTGATGGTTTTTCTAAGAAATTGAGCACTCGACGATTTTCATCGATATCCATAATACCAAATTGGAATGCATCTTCTTTAGGAACACGAATACAAGCCACGGTGAATTTTGATTTATTTTCAACGTGATCAAGTAATAAACGGGCGTAGTTCATTTTATAAATATGGTCGCCAGCTAAAATAACGACATATTTTGCTTTGTAACTACGAAGAATATCGAGGTTTTGATAGATAGCATCAGCTGTCCCCATATACCAATGTTCGGTATTACGACGTTGTTGAGCCGGTAATAAATCAACAAACTCATTCATATCTTCGTTGAAGAATGACCAACCGCGCTGAATATGTTGAACTAAGGAGTGTGACTGATATTGGGTAATTACACCAATACGACGGATCCCTGAGTTAAGACAGTTTGATAGCGTAAAGTCGATAATTCGAAATTTCCCACCAAAGAAAACCGCCGGTTTTGCACGTTTTGAAGTCAATGCTTTTAAGCGTGTACCACGACCTCCCGCTAAAACGAGTGCAATTGCCTCTTTAGGAAGTTGTTGTGCCAACATTAATTTTTGGCCTTGTTCTGTTGTCATCATAGATATAGCACTCCAATCAAATTACTTAACTTGGGAGGAAATAATGGGTAATTTTTCAGTAGAAGACTGAGTATAAAAAACGCTATTTCGCCAAAGGGTGATACTGTTAGGTTGTACTTCACAATCCTGAGATTGTGTCGGGTAACAATCAGGCCAGCTAGCCGTATCAAGCAAGCAAGACCAAGACCCTTCAGGTAAAGAAAAAACGGCGCTATTTCTTAATGGGTTAAACATTAAGATCCATTGTTGCGCTAAAATAAGTTGTAATGGTGAGGGTGGAAGTTGTTGCCAATCTTCATAACTCATAGGTTGAGCATTCTGATTTAACCAAATAACATCTTGGCTATTTTCTTCCCACCATTTAAGAGAACTTAAAGGTGTAATTTGGTGACGTAATTCAATAAGGTGGCGAATGTAATCAGTTAAGTTGTAAGGCTGTTGAAACCATTTGATCCAACTGACTTTATTATCCTGACAATAAGCGTTGTTATTACCATATTGCGTATTACCCACTTCATCACCGGCGAGTAAATGAGGTGTTCCTCTAGAAAGCAGTAGCGTTGCCAGCATGTTCCTTGTTGCAAGCAATCTGTATTGACTTATCTTTTCGTTAACTATCAAACCTTCTTCACCAAAATTCACACTGTAATTGGTGTTGTGTCCATCTAGGTTTGATTCTCCATTCTCCTCGTTATGTTTATTCTGATAACTCACTAAATCCCGCAGTGTAAAGCCGTCGTGGCTAGTTATCATATTGACGCTAGAATAGGGAGGTCTGCCATTTTTGTGATACAGCTTTGCTGAGCCTGTAATATTGTCTGCAAATGTCGCAATAGAAACATCACGCCATAACCAAAAACGACGAATAACATCACGATAACTATCATTCCACTCTGTAAATGGAACAGGAAAATTACCGACTTGATAACCATCAGAGCCTAAGTCCCAAGGCTCTGCGATAAGTTTAATGCGTGACAATAGCGGATCTTGTCGAATAGCCGTCAATAGAGGTGATTGAGTATCAAAATAGGGAACTCGGCCAAGACTTGTCGCCAAATCAAAACGAAAACCATCAATATGAAATTCTGTCACCCAATAACGCAGGCAATCCATAACCCACTGCACCGTTTCTGGGCGACTTAAGTTGAGCGTATTACCACAACCCGTCCAATTTTGAGCTTTTTTTTCGTCGTTTAGCCAATAATAGCTTTGGTTATCAATACCACGCTGCGAAACAATATAACCTTCGAATTGATCACTTAATTCCGCGGTATGGTTAAACACCACATCTAAAATCACTTCAATATTGGCTTTATGTAGGCATCTTACGGCTTCTCGAAATTCATCAATAATATTGCGACCTGAATTAGAATAATATTGAGTTGATAAAGCGAAAGGTGCTAATACGTTATAACCCCAATAGTTTTTTAAACCGATTTTATGGAGATGTGGCTCTGTTAAATGGTATTGAACCGGCAATAATTCTAATGCTGTAATACCCAATTTTTTTAGATGTGAAATAAAAGCAGGATGCCCTAATGCCGCATAAGTGCCCTGCAATTTCTCAGGTATTTCAGGATGCAGTTTTGTCAGTCCTTTTACATGTCCTTCGTAAATAATGGTTTCTGACCACGGTGTATTTAAACGCTGATAAGTGCCTTTTTCTTTATAAGAATGGCAAAAACAGCCACTATCATCTGTGATAACCGCTTTAGGTGTAATCGCACTATCATCATGCTCTAATGAATTAAAAACAGGAGAGGTGTAAGGTAATGTATTATCAACAATACCCGTCACCTGTTTTGCATAAGGATCTAATAATAGTTGCTGAGGTTGATAGAACAATCCTTGCTCTGGGTCCCATTCACCTTCTACACGATAACCATAATGTAAACCGGGCCCTGCACCGGGCAAATACCCATGCCAAATTGAGCCAGTTTTACCCGGTAATGGGTATCGGATCTCTTTGCCTGCTTTATCAAACAGGCAAAGAATGACTTTAGTGGCATTTTCACTAAAGAGTGTAAAATTTACTCCATAGCCATCATAATGACTGCCCATAGGAAAAGGGCGACCATAGTCTAAAGACATATTAATCCTTCAATCTTAAATACAGCGTCGCAAGTGGGGGTAATGACAATGACAAAGAGTGAGGCTTGCCATTAAATGCACTTGCGGTTGTCTCTATTTCACCTAAATTTCCTACATTACTGCCGTTATAAAATTCAGAATCACTGTTGAGAATTTCTTGATAAGCACCGGCTTTATTTACACCGACAACGTAGTTGTGATGAACAACTGGAGTGAAGTTACTGATAACAATAATTTCATTGCCTTGTGCGTCTTTACGGCAAAAAGCAAAGACGGAGTTATCGTGATCATCAACGGTAAGCCACTCAAAGCCTTCACGTTCAAAATCACATTCATAAAGCGGAGCATTAGCTTGATAGGAAAGATTCAAATCTCGGACAAAGTGTTGAACACCTTGGTGCGGACTATTAGGCTCTTCAAGAAGATGCCAATCTAAGCTACTGTCGTGGTTCCATTCACGCCACTGTGCAAACTCACATCCCATAAATAGTAGTTTTTTGCCGGGATAAGCCCACATAAAGCCAAGATATGCACGTAAATTGGCAAATTTTTGCCAATCATCGCCCACCATGCGACCAATTAACGAACCTTTACCATGCACAAATTCATCGTGAGAGAGAGGCAGAACAAAGTTTTCGTTATAGGCATAGAGCATGCCAAAGGTCATTTGGTTGTGATGATATTTACGATAGATAGGATCACGTTGCATATAAGCTAACGTGTCATGCATCCAACCCATATTCCATTTGTAATTAAAACCTAAACCACCATCATCAGGCGGTAATGTTACACCTGGAAAATCGGTAGACTCTTCTGCAATTGTGATAGTTCCTGGGCAGGTTGTACCCAGTAATTTGTTGGTATGACGAATAAAATCAATAGCTTCTAAATTCTCACGTCCGCCATGTTTATTGGGGATCCATTCGCCTTCTTTTCGGCTGTAATCACGATAAAGCATTGAAGCAACAGCATCGAAACGGAAACCATCAAGCGCAAAATGCTCATGCCAATACAATAAATTACCAGAAAGATAATTCAGTACTTCATTGCGCCCATAGTTATAAATCAAAGTATTCCAATCAGGATGAAAGCCTTCACGTCTATCTGCATATTCATAGAGTGATGTGCCATCAAAATTACGTAAACCGTAATCATCCTCAGGGAAATGACCAGGAACCCAATCTAATATGACTTTAATTTCTGCTTGATGCGCCGCTTCAATAAAGTCACGGAAATCCATAGGAGAGCCAAAGCGACGAGTTGGTGAATATAACCCTAACGGTTGATATCCCCATGAGCCATCAAAAGGATGCTCATTAATAGGGAGCAACTCAATATGAGTAAAGCCCATCTCTTTAACATATGGAATTAACTGTTCAGCTAATTCGCGGTAACTTAACCAGCTTTGATCGTCAGTATGTCTACGCCATGAACCTAGATGAACTTCATAAATAGACATAGGTGCATTGCGTTGATTCGCTTGCTGACGCGATAGTGGCATCGGTTTGATTGGGGGTAATGTATTGATAATTGACGCAGTTTCAGGGCGTATTTGTGTTTCAAAAGCATAAGGATCAGCTTTTAATCGACGTTCACCATTCGCATCAAGAATAGAATATTTATAGCAATCACCAAGATGAGCCTGTGGAAGGAAAAGCTCCCATATTCCACTTTCACGACGTAATCGCATTGGAAAACGTCTTTCATCCCAGAATGAAAAATCGCCTACAACGCTTACACTTTTTGCGTTGGGTGCCCATACAGCAAAAGTAATACCATCAATATCCCCCAGTTTTGTAGGGTGCGCGCCTAAACATTGGTAAGGGCGGGAGTGATGGCCTTGTGCTAAAAACCAAATATCCATTTCTTGCAATAAAATGCCAAATTGATAGGGATCATCAACGACACCTTGTACATTTTCCCACGTTACATCTAAACAGTAACTAAAACGACGTTTACGTCGAGGAATAGCGCCACAGAAAAAACCACTAGGATGCTTACGCTCTAGTGTTGCTACATTTCGACCGTTTTTTCTATCAATGACACTGACTGCAACTGCATCTGGTAAAAAAGCACGAATCTCTAAACCTGCCGACGTTTCATGCATACCAAGAAGTGCAAAAGGATCAGACTCATACCCATTAATTAGTTTTTCTATTGCTTTTTTTGTCACAGCTACAGACATCTTATCGTCCTTCGTTGTCAGCAAATAAATTAATAAATTTTATATATAAATATCAGCATAGAACGTTAATTTAAGTTAAACAATAAGTGTTTATAACAGATTATTTAAAATCAAAATAATTTTTATAAGTTAATGTACTTATTTTTTGATTTTAATTAATTGAATTTAAATGGGTTTGCTGGATAACATAGGGGAAGATCGCGAATTACTAAAACAGCACGATTAGTGTTTTTACTTGTTCACGAAAAGAAGGATAACATTAGATATTTTTATTTAAACAACTAACAATTAGTTTTAAAAAGTGTAATTAATAAGATTAGAATCGCTATTTTTATGAAAAATAATCACTTATTTCATTAGTAAAATTAACTTTTCTGTTGGGTAAGCCATTGTTCAAAATCAAGATGTGTTTTGGTTTTTTGTACACCTATTGGCGTTAAAGCGTAATAACTCATCGGTGCAATTTGAATATTTGGAAATAAAACTTTTAAAATACCATTATTTATTTCATTCGATAAAATTGAAATAGGGCCAATACCAAGTCCTAATCCTTCAATAATAGCTTGCAGAGAAATATGAAAGTGATCAAAGCGATAATGACGCGAGAACGATCGCTGCGTATTGAGATGAGTTGCGTTTAACCATTGTTGCCAATGTCCGGGACGAGTAAGTGTATCGATAACAGGGCAGCCAAAAACATCTTCAGGCTCAGTGACACTGTAACGGTTTAAGAATTTTTCAGAAGCAATTAAACAATGTTTATCCTCTAAAAAAACAACAGATGAATACTCTTGTTGCTGAGGTTGAGGACGAATTATCAGATCATCATGACTAATCAAATGAAATCGCTCGCTATTTGCAGAGGCAATTTGGATATTTGCATTAGGATATTGAAGATAAAAATCCTCCATTCGGGGAATAAGCCATTTTAAACAAAGTGTTGTCGGAACACTGATATTTAAAATATCGTTTTTTCCGCCATTGCCATACCGAAAACCAATATCATTTAATTTATCAAAAACTTCACTTAGTTCTTGCGCCAATGTCAATGCATAAGGGGTGGGTACTCGACGTAAACCTTGTTTATTAAATAAAGTGACACCAAACCATTTTTCTATAACTTGGATATGACGACTAATTGCACCATGAGTGACACACAATGTTTGTGCGGCTTCTGTATAACTTTGACTATGGCAAGCAACTAAGAAAGCACGTAATGAAGGCAATGGAGGAAGATTTCTCATCATAATTTTCTCATTATAGTTTACGCATCATAAATAAATCGGGCTTTCTGATTAAAACTCACAATACCGTGACATTTTATCACAGGTAAAAATAAAGAAGGTAGGTATGATACAGCGTCTTTAACTTATTGAACTTAAAGGATGATAATGAGTTTTATCGCGGTTATTTTACTGGCAATATTTTCTGGTGTGATCAGTGGCGTTGTAGGTACGGGCTCTTCTATTTTATTAATCCCAGCGTTGACCTATATTTTTGGTGCTAAAGAAGCTGTACCTATTATGGCGTTAGCTTCAGTGATGGGAAATTTATCGCGTATTTATTTATGGCGTCACAGCATTCGCTTTAAACCACTATTTTATTACCTATTACCGGGTATTCCTGCCGTGGTTCTTGGCGCTAACACATTATGGATAATGCCGGAAAAATGGCTAAATATTGGTATGGGAATGTTCTTCATATTGATGATCCCTGTGATCCATTTATTACGCAAACATCAAATTAAAATGAAAACCTACCAAGTTATTATTGCTGGCGCGGTTATTGGCTATTTAACGGGGGTTGTATTTTCTACAGGACCATTAACTATTCCTATATTTTCTGCATATGGTCTGACATTAGGACCATTACTTGCGACGGAAGCTGCAGCTTCATTTGTTATTTATCTCACTAAAGCCTTAACTTTTAGCCAACTAGGTGCGGTTAATTGCTTTATCTTAATTAGTGGTGCATTAGTGGGCTGTGGTTTAACTGTAGGAAATTATCTTGGTAAAAAACTGGTATTAAAACTGACACCAAAACTTTTTCAATGGCTGTTAGATGCTATGCTGATTTTTGCTGGTGGATCACTACTTTTTAATGGCATTTATTCTTAATAAGAATGGCTGTATTAACAGCCTTTACTTTAGTCATTATCTGATAAATAAGGTATTAATAGAGTTTGTGAAATATCAGCAAATGGCATCAATTCATTAACGCTGGCTCCCGCCCTTGCTCTCAAAGAAATTGAATGTAAAAGGGCAACTACACCCAATGCAATAGTGTGAACATCCGTTCCTTCTTTTAATTCACCAGCTTCTAACGCTTCTTGTAAGGCATCTTCAACTTGCTGAGTTTGCGCGTTAATGACTTGATTTAACATCATTCTTATTGCCGGATCTTCAACTTCAGTCACCGCCGTTGAAAGCACCATACAGCCTGTTAATCCTTCATTATCCGTATAAAAATGGATAGCTGAAGTCAGATAGCGTTTTATTCTTTCTGTCACTTTATCTTGAGCTGATTGTTTCTCAAGTTCATGCCGATAACGCGTGGAAGCAATATGATTAAAGCGCTCAATCGCTTTTTCATACAATGCCGCTTTATTGCCAAATGCAGCATAAAGACTCGGCTTATTCATTTGCGTTTCAATGACTAAGTCATCCATAGATGTTGCTGTAAATCCTTTACGCCAAAATAATGCCATTATTTTTTCAAGTGCAGCATCACTATCATAACGGCGAGGGCGACCTTTCTTTTGCATTTTGTACCATTTAGTAAGAAATATATTTACTCAGTATAAAACAAATGTCATTATTTTACTAATCAGTACAAAACAGGAAAATAAAATGAGTCATAATGAAATGCTGTATGGAAAGAATATGCCTTCAATCATTAAGCTTGTTGAAGAAGGACGTGAGCAACAAGCCAAACCTCTTAAAGTTGGTATCTTTGTTTGTCCTGGCTTTATGCCTATGGATATTAATGGTGCTCAATCAGTATTTACTATTGCAAGTGCAGAAATTTATTTTATTTGGAAAAAGAAAGAGTTAGTTGAAGGCTATATTGGCTGGCCGACAATGCCAACTATGACTTTTGAGGAGTGCCCAGACGATCTTGATGTATTAGTGGTTGGAATGGTGCCACCAGAGATTGTTGAGGATGAACAGACATTGGCATTCTTTGCCAAAATGGGTAATAAAACTCGTTATGTCATTGGTACATGTTATGGCTCTTTAGTTTTGGGTGCTGCTGGATTATTAAAAGGTAAGAGAGCAACCAGTAATTCCAATGTCGTTCCGATGTTACCGGATATGGGGGCCATCGCAGTAGAGGGAAGTGAGGTTGTTGTTGATGGCAATATTTATACCTCAGGGCCAGCAACTGGTTCATTCGACGCTTCATTATTAGTATTAGAACAACTGTTAGGTACCCCTTTTGCTCAATTAGTTGAATTAGCAATTGAGTATGATCCTCGTCCTCCTTTTGGTACAGGTTCACCTACTTTAGCAGGGCCAGAAATGACCGCTATTTCACAAAGCTTAACCGCTAATTTAAATGCTCAATTTCATCAAGCCGCACTTAATGGACTTAAAAAACACCGCTAATTTAAGTTAATTAACGTTAGAATAAGGAAATAAATATTGATGTTTACCTAAACTGTTTTATTTCAATTTCGGAGTATTACAATGACAGAATACGAAAAAATGGTATCAGGCAATCTTTATCATGCCAGTAAAGATGATAGTTTAAAGCCTCTTAGAGTAAAAGCGCGTGAAATTATTTATGATTTTAATATGACGCGTCCTTCTGACGTTGAAAAGAGAAAGGCATATTTAAAACAGCTGTTAGGAAAAACAGGCAACAATTTTACTATTGAGCCACCATTTCATTGTGACTATGGCCAATTAATTGAAATTGGTGAAGCGTTTTACGCTAATTTTAATTTAACGATATTAGATTGTGCATCTGTGAAAATTGGACACAATGTGATGTGTGCGCCCAATGTCAGCATTTTAACTGCAACTCATCCGATTGATCCTGAAATACGCAGTAGTGAACTTGAATATGCATTACCTATTACTATCGGCAATTCGGTATGGTTAGGCGCAGGATGTATTATTTTACCAGGTGTAACTATTGGGGATAACTGCGTTATTGGTGCGGGTAGTGTAGTAACAAAATCTATTCCCGCTAATTGTGTTGCCGTTGGCAATCCTTGTCGTGTGATAAGACTAATTAGTGATAAGGATAAACAAGACGCTGAAAAAAGGCTTGGCCTTTATTAATATTTAAAAAATAGGCTCAAGAAACACGATGAGCCTATTCATACAATTGCTTTTATTCTTTAATAAAGCTGAGATAGTTAAAGAGCGATTTAAAGCCAAATTTACGGTATAGCGCTAAACCATCTGCTGATGCATCTAAGAAGCAACGTTCAACGCCTTGTTCGCGGCAAAACTCTAAAACATGCTTAATTAAATGTGTCGCATAGCCATTACCTTGATAGGCAATATCTGTCCCAATATCATCAAAACGCGCTAATTTATCATGTATTGTTAACGTTAATGAAGAAACTGGCTGACCATCAACTAATAACGCGTAATGGAAGATAGCTGCGCCATTATCTAATGCTTTCTGGTGATAACGAATATACTCATTAACAATCGTATCATCACTATCATCTCCCACTGGGAACGCCGTTTTTAATGGATGAGCCCACTGTTCAAGGTTGTAATTGGTTAAAATAATATCGCAAGGATTATTTTTATAAGAAGGGAATACTGCTTCAGATAATGTTAAATACATTGCGGTTGTCATACCATCACCGGTATAACCTGCATTTTTTATTATCTCTTCAAATTCAGGTAATAATGACTCAGGCAATACTAAAATATGATTTTTTTTCTGCGAAGTAAAAAGGGTACTGGCTTGCTGGAATGAGCCTTCTGTTGCGCCTTGGCGCAAATAAATAAAGTTAAAAATGGCAGCATCCATTGGTGTCATAAAGCAGTGAGTATGATCACCAATACGAATATTATTTTCACAAATTTCTGACCAAAAGGCTTTTTCTACTATTTTGAATTCTTTATACAGTTGTGCATCCATAATGGTTCTCTAGCTAAATCGTGATACGCGATAAGGCGTTAATAGAGGTTCCGCTTTTTCGTAAATAAGTTCTTGTGCAACTAATTCACATAATAAAAGTGACAATGTCACGGTAGCGTGCATAGTAACAAGTTATAATTCCTGATAAGGAGATATTTCTCCAATAATTAGTATTTCATCTTTAGACATAGACCGTTCACTAACAGAAACCTGTTTTGTTGTTAGTTTACCTGTTTACGTAAAATTATCATAAAAAGTCGCTTGTACGTGGCATGCAACACGCTCAGAGTGATGCTCATCACTATTATCAATGTAATCTTCTACTACAACAATCCCATTTTGAGCGATATGGGGTAACTCCATCTTTGAGTTAAAGATTTTTCATTAAATTAATAAGTGAAATAGTTTTTGTTTAAAAATAGTGACACGCATGAGATCACAAAAAGAATAATGAACTATAACACAAAACAAACAATAGGTTATTACATCTGAATTTAAACGATAATGCAGTTTATAATTCCATAATTAACGACCTTTGTTAGATGTTAAATCCGTATAAATTTTAATTTCAGCATCATACTATAACGCATGTTTAAATTGGTTTTTTAATCCAAAACAGAATCAAAAAAAAGACTTATGAACTGCCTTTTGCATACAAAAGCAGATTAATTTACTTATCTTTATTGCATATAAAGATTATTGTTTTACAAAAATATTATTATAGATATGATAGCTCACATATTCAGCATGTTATTTTTTTAAAAAAGGCGTCGTATGTTAGAAAGTATCGGTATTTCAAATATTTGGACATACCTTTTAGGCGTTATTTTTATTACATTAGTACCAGGTCCAAACTCGATTTTCGTCCTTACTTCCAGTGCGAAGCATGGCGTAAAAGGGGGGTATAAAGCCGCTCTTGGTGTTTTTACGGGTGATGCATTATTAATCTTTTTGGCATTTTTGGGGGTTGCTTCATTAGTCAAGACTTCACCCGTCTTCTTTATTGTCATTAAATATGCTGGTGCTCTTTACTTAACCTATTTAGGATTGAAAACGCTATATACAACGTTTCAAAAGAAAAAAGAAACACCAGAGCAAGTAGCTGAAGTAACGGTAAAAGCAAAAGATGGTCTTTATGTTAAGGCGTTATTTTTGAGTATGCTTAACCCAAAGATGATCATTTTTTATGTTTCTTTCTTTATTCAGTTTATCGATCCTAAATATGAAAATGCAGGTGTTCCATTCTTTGTATTAGGTGCGATTTTAGAAACATGCAGTATGCTTTATTTATCAGTTCTTATTTTTGGCGGTGTTGCTATTACTAATAAAGTAAAACATAACAAACGGTTAGCTTCATTATCAAATAGTTGTATTGGTGCAGTGTTCTTACTTTTTGGCGCAAAACTGGCATTAACTGCATAATATTTCTCTAAACTAAAAAGCCACTTTCAAAAGTGGCTTTTTTTTGCGACAAATAAATGACTATCTCTATTCCAATAGATTATTTAATAACGATCTCTAATATTGAGTTGTAGGTTTCTGTTTTAATCACTTTATTAATTTTTAAATCCGCTTGATCGAGTAAAGCAATAAATTCTGCCTCTGTACGTTCACCTGATTCAGGAAAAGCACACATACAGAGAAGATCCATATATTTCGCCATATCAGGTACATTCTTTTTAAAAATAACCGGTTCAATAATAAGTATTTTTGAGTTGGGTTTCATTGCGTTGCGGAAATTTTTAAAAATTTTAATAACACTTTCATCATCCCAGTCATGAATAATATATTTTATTAAATAAATATCAGATTCGGGGTACTCTCCAAATAAATCTCCTGATATTAAACTCCAGCGACTATCATCATTTAATTCGGTCAACAACGTTCTTTCCAACACATGAGGCCTATCAAATAATTGGCCCTTTAAAGTCGGATTTTCTTTTAATACGTTTAATAACAGTCCTCCCAATCCGCCAGCAATATCTGTAATGGTTACATTTTCAGGAAATTCATAATGTTTGATAATAAAATAATTTTCTATCTTTGAAAGTGAGCTCATACCTGATTGAAAATCATGATCTTTTCTTACATTATCTTGCCAATATTGATAAAAGCTTATGCCATAAAGATTTTCAAAGGCTGGATTACCTTGCACGGATTCAGTGATATCACCCACAGGCCCCCACAGAGTCTCGTTTGTCAGCATTAAAATGGCATCACGTAAGCTATATTCATGATCACTTAATAAAAAAGAGCCCATAGGAGCAAGTGAGTAACTTTGATTTTCTAATTCATAAAATATTTTCTCAGAAGCTAACATTCTTAATATTCTATTTAATGCAGATGGTGATGAATTTGTTTTTTCTGCTAATTCACTAACGTTCTTAGAACCGTTTTTTAATAAATCCGCGATATTTAATTTTACTGCAACTCTTAATGCGGCTGGAATAGTAAAGCTCATTGCTTTCTTCATTACTGCCAGCGCATCAGCTTTGTTTTGTAAATTGAGTGTATAATTTTTCATATTAAATCCTGTAATTACAGAGCAACTAAGAATTGACCTAAGTAAAAACTAAAACAATCAATAAAAGTATAGGTGGTAATTTAAATTTGGTATTTTTATATTTTTTATAACTTTTAATATTAAATGTAAAATTATAGTTTTTAAATATGATGATGTTTTTAATTAATTAGTTTTTGATAAGAAAGGCAATTAATCTTTTTTGTCAAAAATTACCTTTTTTACCTATGATAAAAAAAGAAAGTTCAGAAAAAAGCAAGAAATGGAGTGCGTAATACACTTATTTTCACGTTATACTAATATAAATATTCTATTTAATTTAAGTTAACTTATGCACTTTCAGTATGGCGAAACAGAGATAAACACATTAAAAAAACGTGATAAACGCTTAGCTAAACTCATTGAAAGAATAGGGGAAATTAAGCGCCCATTAACACCCGATCTATTTACAGCATTAGTTAAAAACATTATTGAACAACAAATTTCGGTTTCTGCTGCCATAACTGTTAATCAGCGGTTGCTCAAATTATGTGAAGGTATTTACACGCCAGAACGCATTGCAAGACTATCGGAGCAAGAGATACAACAGTGTGGCATGACAATGCGTAAAGCCGGTTATATTATCGGTATTGCTGAAGCCGTCATTTCAGGAAAATTAAATTTAAATAAAATCCCTGATATGACAGATAAAGAGGTTATTGATACTTTAATTCAATTAAAAGGTATTGGGGTTTGGACTGCCGAAATGTTATTAATTTCCTCACTTAATCGCCCAGATATTTTAAGTTGGGGAGATTTAGCTATTCAACGTGGGATCATGCGTCTTTATCGTCATAAAACATTAGATAAAATACGCTTCGAACGTTACCGAAAACGTTATTCACCTTATGGTTCTACTGCGTCGCTTTATCTATGGGCATTATCTAAAGAGACAGAGTAATTACGCAATAAACGGAGTTCTTTGTTCATTATATTTTTCAATAATAGCCATAATCCCGCATTCAAAGGACTACCATAATGGAAAATAAACATAATCAACTTATTGAGCAAGCTTGCCGTTTTATTGAAAAAAATAACGGTGATGTGTCGCTTACCTGCATTGCAGAGCATGTTATGGCAAGCCCGTATCATTTTCATCGCTTATTTAAATCAACGATGGGGATCACGCCAAAAGATTATGCTAATGCTTATCGCCAAAAATTAATAAAAAAAGCATTAGTTCAAGATGGCAGTATTACAGATGCGATTTATCAATCAGGCTTCAATGCCAATAGCCGTTTTTATGAGAATGCAACGGCAATATTAGGAATGACGCCAACAAATTGGCGTACAGGTGGTAAGAATATTGCTATCTTTTTTGCTATTGCTCAGTGCTCTTTGGGTAGTATTCTCGTGGCGCAAAGTGAAAAGGGGATTTGCGCCATTATGTTAGGGGATGATGCCGAGCTGTTATTAGAAGACTTGCAAAAACAATTCCCTCTGGCTGAATTAATTGGCGCAAATGAAGAATTTGAGCAAGTCATAGCACAAGTCATCGGTTTTATTGAATTACCCAAACAACCCTTGTCTTTACCTCTTGATATCCAAGGTACTGTATTTCAACAAAAAGTTTGGCGGGCATTATTAGATATTCCTTTTGGTAGCACAATGACTTACCAAGAAATAGCAGACAAAATTGGAGCACCTAAGGCATATCGCGCAGTCGCTAATGCCTGTGCAGCTAATAAACTTGCAGTTGCTATTCCATGCCATCGTGTTATTCGACAAAATGGTGAGTTATCTGGCTATCGTTGGGGGATTGAGCGTAAGGCTAAGTTGCTTCAGACTGAGGCATTAAATAACTCACCAACGGATAAAAAAGAATAAAAAGTATTTATTGCATGATAAGATAATCAGCAACTTATCAATAAATTAATGAGTCAATATTATGTCGGCAATACCAACAGAAATTACTTTTTTTGAACGTTTAATTCCTTCCATTCTTGAAGAAAAAAAAGTGATTACTATCCGCGATAAAAGTGAAAGTGATTACAAACCGGGAAGCATTGTTGAATTATTTGCTAACGAACATCGTACTCATTATGGAAAATTGAAAATCATAGCGGTGTCGCCGTTACATTATGACGATATCAATGAGTATCACGCACAGCAGGAAGGTATGACACTTCCAGTTCTGAAAGCACTTATCAAAGATATTTATCCGACAACGCAATCTTTATATCTGATTGAATATCAGTTGGTAAAATAAGAATAAATAAAAAAGGATCACATTGTGATCCTTTTGCTTAAACAAAATCTTATCTATCTTAAATTAACTTAAGTAGTTTCTTTAGCTGGTTAATTTCTAATTTCCATTGCGCCTGCAAAGCAGGTTTTTGATGATTAGTTTTACGTGCTAAATCAGCCTCTAATTTCTCTTCTAGCTCAATTAACTTAAAGAGTTTTTCATCATCATCATGTGAAATCAATGGAGCTGATGGGATATCCTGCAAATTATTAAGTTTATCCATTAGCAAAGTTTCAGGCATTTCTTTTTCTGAAATAAGCTGATAAATGGCTTCTATATCATGATGTTCTGTTAAAACACCGTTGTGAATATACCAAAAACGATTACAGCTATTTTCAATCAACTCCCTATCATGGCTAACTAATAGAACACCACCAGGAAATTGACTAATTTGCTCAGCTAATGCCTTTTTACCTTCCATATCAATATGGTTTGTAGGTTCATCCAACATTAATAAAGAATAGTTTGCTAAACTCAAACCAACGAATAATAAACGTGCTCGTTCACCACCGCTTAAAGTATTCACTTTCTGCCCATGACGCGTATAAGCAAAGCCAGCACTAATAAGTGCCATTTTTCTCTGTTCATCCGTTAATGGTGCAAACGGTTTTAATGCATCAGAAAGGGTATCATTATCAATTAATTGCTCAATTTTTTGATCGTAATAACCCAATTCAACTCGGGGGTGTAGCTTTATTGCATTTTGTTCACTTATTTCAGCTAAACTTAATGACCAAATCATCTTTAATAATGATGATTTGCCTGTTCCATTGGCACCAATTATTGCTACTCGATCACCACTTTTTATACGCTGATTTTCAACAGTATATAAAATAGGGGCATTTTCAGCAGGAATAACAGCAAGTTGATTTAATTCGCAGAGCCTATCAGCTCGTAATGCCGTTCCAGAAAACTGTAGTACCCATTGATTTCCAACCGTCACTTCAGTTTGTTCATCTTTTAAACGAACAATATGTTTTTCCATCTGTTTGGCTTTACGAGATAAATTCTCGTTATCATAAACGTGCCCCCATATTGCGAGTTGCTTCGCACTTTGGGCTATTCTATCTATCTCTTTTTGTTGCGCATCATGACGGTATTGCGCACTAATATCTTGCTCTTCTTGTGCAATTCGAGCTTGAGAGCAGGGTAATCGAAAGATAGATAGCGATTTATCACGAATGATCCATGTACAATTCGTCACGTTGTCTAATAACGTATTATCATGTGAAACCAAAATGAAGCTACCACGCCACTGTTTTAAAAATGTTTCCAACCATAAAATAGTGGGTAAATCGAGGTGGTTACTTGGTTCATCAAGCAATAATAAATCAGGCTCAATAATTAACGCTCTCGCTAATAATAAACGAGTATGTTGACCACCACTTAATTGCGAAACGAGTAGATCTTTTTCGTGAAGTTTAAATCCCATTTCATTCAGCAATAACTCAGCTCGCCAACCTTCAGATAATCTGTATTCTTCTGGTAATTTATGAAGTACAGCATCCATTAAAGTCATTGACTGTAATTTAGCGGGTAAGTGCTGTTCTATATATGCCATAACCGTTTGATTAGCGACGGAAATAGCACCTGAACTTGGTGATAATTGATGTGAAAGTAATTTTAATAAAGTACTTTTTCCACAACCGTTATAACCAATTAAACCAATCTTCTCGCCTTTAATCAGTGCTAAAGAAATATCGTTTAATAATAAACCGTGATTATTATGGAAAGAGAGATTTTGTGTAGATAATAATGTGCTCATAGCTTACTCATTTTTTAGGCATAATAATGCCTTGGGTAATATCAAGCGATAACCCTGTAAGCTGAGGAGAGGTAATAGTTAACGTCGCTCAGGCAGGTTAACGCAGTAAAATACTGTGAGAGCCTGAGCTGTGGCGATTACCAAAGAAGTGTGAGTATTCAATAAGATCACACAAAAACATAATTAGCCTCCTTCTCTAAGTTTAAAAGTTAATCGGTAATGAAATTCTATCAAGATATAATTCCGATATGCAATCCTGTAAGAAAAACAAAAGGTGTCATTTTGTGTGAAAGCCCGCAATTTAAGCGGGCTTAAGATAATTATGAATAAATAAAGAACACATATATTGGTCATAAATCTATAAGATTGCTCTATTGTGCCGAAACAGGTAAATGCTTTCGTAGTTTAATTGCTGTCAATAACACTCCAGTTGCAATAGCAATACCAACAATATTAGTGCTTTGCCAACCGATTAAATAGAAAGCAACACCACCAGTAATACATCCTTTCAGGCTTAAGGCTAAGGTCTTTTTCTACCTTATACCAATAGAATTGTTATCGTTATTGAGCTGTTATATCTTGAAATAGTGACGTTTTAACACTCTAAATCATAGAATTTCATCATTTTATCGTAATTTTTCGCAGATAAGAACTATCTACCTACATTGGGGGTTTTTATCATGATATATTGCTACCTATTCGCTATAGCTGTCCTATAAAAGGTTAGAAAATGAGTAAATTAAGAGTCGCTATTATTTTTGGTGGTAAATCCACAGAACATCAAGTTTCATTACAGTCAGCAAAAAATATTATTAATGAATTAGATCGAACGAAATTCGACCTTTGCTTAATCGGTATTAATGAGCAAGGCCAGTGGCATGAATATTCAGAAACTGACTATTTACTAAATAGCGATAATCCTAAAACCATTTCATTAAGCAAACCTTTAAGAGCAGTTGCTATTATTCCTGGTAGTGTAAAAGGCCAATTTATTTCACTTGAAGATGGTCAAACATTACCTCAAATCGATGTTGTATTCCCAATTGTTCATGGTGCGTATGGTGAAGATGGTACACTCCAAGGCTTATTACATATGATTGATATGCCTTATGTAGGGCCAAATATCATGAGTTCAGCAGCTTGTATGGATAAAGATATTACTAAACGCCTACTTGATGGGGCAGGATTAGCTGTTGCGCCATTTATCACTATTATGGCACATCAAATTAATGACATTCCTTACAATGAAATGGTTCGTCAATTAGGACTTCCTTTATTTATAAAACCAGCAAACCTAGGTTCTTCTGTAGGAATTAGCAAAGTTAATAATGAGGAAGAGTTCAACGCGGCTTTAAAAATGGCTTTTGAATACGACCTTAAAGTGATTGTTGAAAGTGCAATTGTAGGTCGTGAAATAGAGTGTGCCGTTTTAGGTAACGAAGCTCCTGAAGTTAGTCCTTGTGGTGAAATCGTATTAAACGATGCTTTCTATGCTTATAACACGAAATATATTGATGACGATGGTGCTAAAGTCGTTGTTCCAGCAGTAATGGATGAAAATACGAGTTTGCATATTCGCCAAGTTGCTTTAAAAGCATACCGTGTTCTTAATTGCTTAGGTATGGCTCGTGTTGATGTGTTCTTAACACAAGATAATCATGTTGTGATTAATGAAATAAATACACTACCTGGTTTTACTAATATCAGTATGTATCCAAAATTATGGCAAAGTGCAGGTTTAGGTTATCAATCATTAATTACTAAATTAATTGAGTTAGCACTAGATCACCATAGAAAAACGGCAGTTCTAAAAACAAAGTGTGAGCTTTAATTAATATATAAAAAGTGAGAGCCTGATGAAAATTACACACCTTGACCATCTGGTATTAACTGTTGCTGATATTCAGATAACCTGTGATTTTTATCACCGCGTACTAGGCTTTAACGTTATTACGTTTAAAGAAGGGCGCAAAGCTCTCACTTTTGGCTCTCAAAAAATAAATCTTCACCAAGTGGGAAAAGAGTTTCTTCCCAAAGCGGCAAAACCAACTGCAGGTTCGGCTGATTTGTGTTTTCTAA
The DNA here is from genome assembly GCF_023701425.1 of Proteus sp. FZP2095. NCBI lineage: Bacteria > Pseudomonadati > Pseudomonadota > Gammaproteobacteria > Enterobacterales > Morganellaceae > Proteus > Proteus sp. FZP2095. Next base: position 835,409 of record NZ_JAMQBJ010000001.1, on the reverse strand, counting down.
CACAAACACCGTTATCAGAGATTATTGAACATTTAAATCAACAAGGTGTAAAAATAGAAGAGGGGCCAGTTCCTAGAACGGGTGCAACTGGCGCTATTATGTCGGTTTATTTACGTGACCCTGATAATAACTTGCTCGAAGTTGCCAATTTAACTTAAGAGTAAAACACGCTAAATATGGTTATTTAGCTTGTTTTAAGTGTTTAATTTTAATTAGGCATATTTTTTTGAACCAGCAACACAAAAAATAACGCCAATAGTTACTAACAACATCAATAAATTGACTGATTCATGAAGTAATACGGCAGCTAAACCTAATCCAAAGAAGGGTTGTAATAATTGAAGTTGTCCTACTGCTGCGATCCCACCTTGTGATAATCCTTTGTACCAAAATATAAAACCAATCAACATACTAAAAAGCGAAACATAACCTAAGCCCACCCATGCTGATATACTAATTGTAGCAAGCTTTTCAGGCATAAGAATAAAGCTAAAAATAAGCATTGGAGGTAAAGATACAATTAATGCCCAACATATAACCTGCCAACCACCTAATGCTTTCGTTAAAGTCGCACCTTCAGCATAACCTAAACCACAAACAATCACTGATGCTATCATTAATAAATCAGCACTGATTGATGATGCTCCATTTTGAGAAATGGCATATCCCATCACCAATAAACTACCAATAATAGAAAAAAGCCAGAAAATAGGGCGAGGCTTTTCACCACCACGTATTACTGCAAAAATTGCCGTGAATAACGGTAATAAAGCTAAAAAAACAAGGGAGTGTGCTGAAGTTATTTCTTGTAGTGCGATAGCCGTTAATAATGGAAAACCAACGACAACACCTAATGAGACAACCGCTAATGAAATCCACTGTTTAAACGTAGGTAATTTTTCTTTATATAACAGTAGCATTGCTAAAGATAATAATCCTGCAATCGTTGCTCTCGCTGCGGTTAAAAATAAAGGTTCAAAGCCTAATACAGCCGCTTTTGTTGCAGGTAAAGATCCACTAAAAATCAACATACCTATAAATCCATTTACCCAGCCATTTGTCTGCTCTTTTTGATTAATTTGCTGCATACGATTTTCCATTTTTATTATGATAAAAAAACAATTAATTACAGTTTTTGTAATAGCAACAGATATATAAAAATCTATTTATATAAAACTTGTATCTACGATGTAACTTGCTGAACTCCATCTTATGGAACACAATTATGACAATCAAATAATTGTCATGGATACAATTTCTATGGTTCAGCCCCGTTATAAATCTTTAGTTGATAAATTGGCGAACGAAATACGTATAGGAAAACTATTACCAGGTACACGTTTACCAACACATCGCCATTTGGCTGCAGAACATAAAATGTCTCTTGCAACGGCAAGTCGTGTATACGCTGAGTTAGAAAGTATGGGCTTGATCATTGGTGAAACAGGAAGAGGAACTTTTGTACGAGAATTGTCGCTTCCAATAAATCATGGAATAGAAAATCCTACAGCAGCAGATATGTTGGATCTTAATTTCAATTATCCCTCATTGCCTATTCAAGCTGAACTATTACGTACTGAACTAAAAAGATTAGCAACATCAGGTGAAATTGAATCATTGCTTCGCTATCAACCACATAGTGGGAAATTACACGATAAAATCGTGATTTCTCAATATCTTAAAAATAAAGAAATCACGGTTGAACCTGAAAATATTATTATTACTAACGGTGCACAACAAGGCATTGCGATTACATTATTAAGTGCTTTAAAACCGGGAGATGTTGTTGCGGTAGATGCATTAAGTTATCCCGGATTTAAATTAGCAGCACTCGCTCATCACTTGGAAATATTACCCATTCCCATAACACCATTAGGTACAGATTTAGATAAGCTGGAAGAACTATGTAAAAAAAGGGCAATACGTGCACTTTATTGTATTCCTACACTACATAACCCAATGGGATGGGTATTAACATTAAAACAGCGACAACAATTAATTATTTTGGCGAGAAAATACCATTTCATGATAATTGAAGACGCGACTTATGCATTTTTAGTTAAAAAAGCACCGCCAGCAATTGTTACCTTGGCACCAGATATCACATTTTATATTTCAGGATTTTCTAAGAATATAGCTTCTGGATTAAGAGTTGGTTTTATTGTTGCTCCTACAAACACTATTTCATCGTTAGAGAGATCAATGAGAGTGACGACATGGAACACACCTGCTCTAATGACTTCCATTGTATGCCAATGGGTGAAAGAGGGGGTAGTTGATAAACTAGAACATTTATTACGTAAAGATGCACAGCAGCGACAAAAAATAGTGAGTGAAATATTTGAAGGACTTACTTATATTCATCATCCAACTTCCTATTTTTTATGGTTCCCCTTACCTGAAGAAGTTAGAGCCGATAAAATTGTTGCTTCATTACATCAATTACAAATATCGGTTGCCACTGCTGAGCCTTATGCCACAACATCCAATATTCCTCATGCAATTCGCATTGCATTAGCTTCAATTAATATTAATTTATTATGTGATACATTAAAGAAAATTCGAGAGATTATTGAGTATCAAGTTGATTTATAAATAAATTATTAAAATCCTTACACTTTAACGCCTAAAGAGTGGTTCTCATTTAGGCGTTATCTACATTTTATCTTAAACTTGTATTGCCACTTTCACATTTAAAATCAACATAATCAGAAGGTATTGTTGCATCTTCAGTGATCCACGCTGTTAAGTAATTTAAAGCATCAGAGAAGTAGCTATCTCGTCCTTGATAAATAAAAAGCATCTGTTTCCACCAAGGCCATTGGTTATCTAATTGATAATTAAAGAATGGTGCTTTTAATAAGCCATGAGAGGCATTAGGGAATAGGGCAACGGTTTTATCTACATGGTTTCCTAATAGATTTTTATATAAACATGCATTTTTTGATGCATCTACATTAAGATCTAACTCACCAAACAGAGCCAGTACCCGTCCATTCATATGAGGTAAGTCTTTAGATGAATCACTTAAATAGTTTTGGATAACAAAATAAAAGCGATCATCAGACATATCTCCCTGAGCTGAAATATCATGGCTGCCATTAATGCCAAATATACGATCATTTTGTTGCAGTTGCTCTGAGACTCTTCGAGTAATTTCCTTATCATCAACATCGCCGGCTTTTAAACGCACTTGGTGATAGTAAGCACCTTGAGCTCGCCAGTTTACAGCACCACCAATAATAACGGAAAAATCAGGTTTAGATTGTGTCGCTGCAATAGGGATAACCCATCCAGCCTGTGAAAATCCTAAATAACCTACTTTAATATCAGTATGGGTAAATTTCTTTTGAATAAGCTGTAAAGCTATTTGTGCTTCATCTGCTCTATCTTGCATAGATTGAAGCAACCAATTTCCTTGGCTTTCGCCCACACCAGCTTTATCCCATGTATATACACCAATACCTGCATCCAGCAAATTATTAATTAATGGTAAATATCCACTATTAGAAAAGCGATCTTGAGCGCCATCGCCATGAACAAAAATAGCAACTGCTTTTATGTTGTTCTGATTCGGTAAAATTAATGTTCCAGATAAAGTATCTTTTTTAGAAGCAAAACTAATTGGAGTTATCACTGATGCATGATCATCCAATTCAAAATCAGAATACTGACCACCACTAATGATAATCACAAAAATAAGAGTGATAAGCCCTGAATAAAACCAAATTGATTTGAAACATTTTTTCATAGCTTGAAAAATCCACGATGGGTATAGACCCTTGAGTAATATAAATAAGCCATTTATGACCACATTTATATAATACCTATCAATTAGACTAATTAGTCTAACTAATTGAAGTGATTTTATTAAAATCTCCTTAAATAGAAACTGGTAAGAGGAGCTTCTATTTAAAGTAAAATTAATTGGATATTTTTAATAAAAATGTCTCAGTACAAAAAATAATAGAATATGACTACTATTTTACTTAATTATTTTGTAAATGACATTTATTGTTAAAGAAAAAATATATTTAGTTATCATTTTTTAAAATTTGTATTAACTAAATATTTAATCTAAACAAAATATCAGTATAATTACTAAAGGTTAAATATTTAAATCTAAACTGGATTATCAAAAATAGATAGATTTTGCGTTATCTTCACGTAATTGTCATATAAGAAATATTGCTATGCTGATAAAGAACTTACTTTGTTTTTATCTTTTAAATTAAGTAGTAAGAGAATGAAGTAAATACTTTTAGCGATACTTTTAATCAAAAAATGGACGGTATGATGAAAAAACTTATCCTATTCGGTGCAATATCTGGCGGCATACTATTTTGGTCTATACATTTACAAGCAGATAATTTCGATTGTCGGAATGCGGCGACTCAGACTGAAATTAACCAATGCGTATATCAAGATTTTCAGCAAAAAGATGAAGAACTTAACCATATTTATCAACAATATTATGCAAAATTAGAAGTTGAACGAAAGGATCAACTTAAACAAGCCCAGTTGGTTTGGATTAATTTTAGAGACCTCTCTTGTCAATACGAAGCAGACTATTATCAAGGTGGTAGTTTAGCTCCAATGGTATATAGCAGTTGTTTAAAAGATAAAACAAAAGAAAGAATTAGCGATCTTAAAAATTACATTGCTCTATATTAAAGAGAAAAATTAAATCTAAAAAATATAAATATTAAGGTATATTCTTTTTATAATAGTCAAATAAGTATAGTGTTTAGTATGAAAATAATTTATAAATGATGCAATTGTAAATTTTGTATTATTTTGAAACATAAAATGCCTTGACTAATCACTGCCACAAAGTAGTCTGATGCACAAGTAATAAGCAAAAAAAGAAGTGAATACAATGAATAAGATATTAAAACTTGGGCTAGGATTACTTTTTTTATCGCTACCATTTTCTTCAACATCAGCAGATATTAAACTTGAATATGGAGTAAATCTTATCGATTTTAATGGTGATGGTGTTCCTGATGTTGTTGTTAAGTCTAAACGACTATTAAATGATTCAACATCTGTCGATATGGCAACTGTTTATATCAAAGGAAGCGATCAAAAAGTTTATATTGTTCCGTCCATATATGCTAATGCTTTGAGCCTTTACAACAATAAGATTAAAGGCACAGATATCACTATCTCTGATTTCAAGTTCATTGAGAAAAAAGATCATGTTGTTTTGTTAAGTGCGGAAAAGGTAGGAAACAACTTACAAAAAACCACTCCAATCCGTTTCTCTAGCTATTCTATTTTAGAAAATAAGAAAGGTGATGAAATTCAGTTTAAATGGCAATTTAATAGCTATTGTGTAACTGAATTATCCTATCTTAGCGTAGAAGATGCGTATTCTGATAATTGTATAAACAAAATTATTAATGAATAAATCTACAATTAAAAAAAGAAACACATCACATTATGATGTTTTTCTTTTTTGTTTTATAAAACAATGCATTGCAAAAATATAAACAATATTCCTTTCTTTATATGCATTGGGCACTTGTATCATTTCTTGTTCCTTGTTATTAATCTATTGTTAGGATATTTCTTAATCAAAATGATTTTTATGGCGCTGTTTTATCAAGATCTGTTTAAGAGGGAGATATGAAGGAAATTATTACAGGTTTACTTCTAGCCTCAATATCACTATTTACTGTATCTTGCTCACAAGAAGATACGCATAGAATAAAAGTGGCAATTAATACAGGGCCTGATCAAGTGATTTGGGATGAAGTTATTCGTTTAGCGAAATTAACTGAAGGATTAGATGTTGAGATTGTTGCTTTCAATGATTATGTTCAACCTAATAAGGCATTGAACGATAAAGAAGTTGATGCAAATGCGTTTCAATCCATTCCTTATCTTCAAGCTCAAATGAAAGAGCATGGCTACCAATTTCATATTGCCAGTAAAACATATATCTTTCCTTTAGCCGCATACTCTAAAAAAATTAGCGATATAAATGAATTAAAGCCCGGTGATGTTGTTGCAATTTCAAATGAAGTTAGTATGAAAGGGCGTGCACTTTTATTACTAGCAGAAAATCATCTCATTACTCTTAACGATAGTGTTGGTTTCACACCAACAGTAGACGATATTATCTATAACCCAAAAGATATTACTTTTGTTGAAGTTGACTCACCTAAACTTACCGAAGCATTAAATGATCCAAATGTCACAATGGCTATAATCAACAATAACTTTTCATCCCAAGTGGGGCTAATTGCGACTCGTGATGGATTGATCTTAGAAAATAAAAACTCACCTTATGCTAATGTTATTGTTACGCGTGAAGATAATAAAAATGATGAAAATATAAAAAAACTGGTTTCAGTTCTGCATTCAAGACAAATCGAGCTAAAATTCAAAGAAATGTATAAAGGTGATGCTGTAAGAGCTTGGTAACATCCTTTAACTTAAAGGTAAAAAGAGGTGTTCATTCTTTTTATCTTTAAGTTTTCCTGCTTTTTCCCTTCTTTTTAACTAGAATAATCAACTTTTATTTAATTAAATCACCTTGATTAAACACTAATGAATGGATAGAACTTTTTATTTAAAGTTATCTTTATGTTAGAGCTCGTTATTTTTATATAACTAGTGGTTTTTATTCTATATAAAACATTCTAACAACATGAATTTTTTTCAGTATGATAAAGATCCTTCATTAAACATAAGAAATAAAAAAATGACTGACTCTCAACTGAAAAAACAATATATCGGCGAACATAAATTATCCCCAGAAACACTAATGATGAGCTATGGCTATGATCCATTACTCTCTGAAGGCTCAGTTAAACCACCTGTATTTTTAACATCTACCTTTATTTTTAAAAGTGCTGAAGAGGGTAAAGCTTTTTTTGATACCGTAAGTGGTAGAAAACCTTTACCTGAAGGCGAAAAAGCAGGTTTAGTTTATTCTCGCTTTAATCAACCTAATAGTGAGATTGTTGAAGACAGATTAGCTGTTTATGAAAATACGCAATCTTGTGTATTATTTTCATCAGGAATGTCCGCAATTACCACAACATTAATGGCATTAACGCAACCCGGTGATGTTATTTTACACTCACAGCCACTTTATGGCGGAACTGAGACCTTAATTGCTAAAACACTTGCTAAGTTTGGTATTCAAGCCACACCATTTACTGATGGAATAAACTTCTCACTTATTCAAGAACAAGCTAATGTAGCCCGTCAAAAAGGGCGTGTCTCCGTTATTTTTGCAGAAACTCCTGCAAACCCAACTAATTCCTTAGTAGATATTGAAGCATTAAAAAATGTTGCTGACCAATTAGAAAAAACGCAAGGTTATCGTCCTATCATCGTTTGTGATAACACATTACTAGGCCCTGTATATCAACATCCAATAGAACAAGGCGCTGATATTTCAGTTTACTCTTTAACTAAATATGTTGGGGGTCATTCGGATTTAGTTGCCGGTGCGGCTATGGGCTCTCGTGAACTGATTAATCAAATCAGATTACTAAGAGGTGCAATAGGAACACAACTTGATCCACATTCTTGCTGGATGCTAGGCCGTTCTTTAGAAACGTTACAAATTAGAATGGAAAAAGCCAATCAGAATGCGTTATTAGTTGCAGAATTTCTGCGTGGCCATGAAAAAGTAAAAGCAATTCATTATTTACCTTTTGCAGATAAAAATTCTGTTGAAGCTCAGGTTTTTGCCAAACAATGCACTGGTGCAGGATCAACGTTCTCTTTTGATATTGTGGGCGGAGAAAGTGAAGCTTTCCGTTTTCTTAATGCAATGAAAATTTTTAAACTTGCAGTAAGTCTGGGGGGAACAGAATCTCTAGCTTGTCATCCGGGGTCAACAACGCATTCGGGGGTACCAATGACATTACGCCATAGCATTGGTATTCAAGACACTACAATTCGTTTATCGATTGGTATAGAAAATCCACAAGACTTAATTGCTGATTTATCCCAAGCATTAGTAAGTGCTTAATTAAATAGCCGTGTTAATATTAAAAAAACACCAGATAATGTAGATTTCACAGTCTGGTGTTTTTGTTTTAATCGATCTGTTTTTGGATCTCAATCCATTCATCTTTAGTTAAGCGACAAATATTTTCAATTTTCACTTCATCTAAAAATTCTGCATATTGCTCTTCAATAACGTGATGAAATTTAAATCCGCATTTCTCTTGTACTTTTTGCGACTTCTCATTATCAGCGAAATAACCACACCATAAATTATCCAACTCCAGTGTTTCAAAACTATGCCGACTAATTTCTTTTACAGCTTCAGGTATTAAACCGTTTCCCCAAAATGGAACCCCAATCCAATAAGAGACTTCAGCATCATTATCTCCAATTGGAAAATTACTCTCCTTCGCGAAAGATAATCCAACTAAGCCGATAGCTTGGTCATCATTAATTAACGTAACGGCATAAACTTCATCACGCATAAATATAGTGCGAATAATTTCGGCACTTTCTTCAACATTTTTATGTACTGGCCAACCTGCAATTGGACCAACACGCTCATCTTTTGCATTTTGATACAAACTTGACGCATCAGAAAGTTTCCAAGGGCGCAATACAAGTCTTTCTGTTTTTAATGTTTTCATTTCAATGACTTCTCTTATTTTTTAAATACTTTGCAATTTATCTTACGTCTTTAAGATGTGTGTATTCTAAAGAAAAGAAATAAAGAACCGAATGTCATAAAAGAGGCAAAATCGGTACTTTTTACAACTAAATAAAAGGAAATACTTGTTATTAAGTTTAATATCGTCAAATATAAAAACAGCAAATGGGCTAGATAAAATTAAAAGAAGGTAATTGATTTATGTTGAGTCAAGTGTTGCCACAACTTAATGCATCATCACAACATGTCATAATAGGCGAAAGTGATATGGCGAATGAAATCGATTACCCTCTACCACTATCTTATATTGTGGTTATGATTTGTTTAGAAGGCAGGGCAATAATCAATATAGGTTTTCAAAAGCAAGCAATCAAAGCGAATGATATTCTTATATTAGGCGATGATATGATGACAATTTTGAGTCAAAAGTCGGCAAACTTTCGCTTATTCTATTGTTTTCTCGATAAATCTTTTGCCTCAGAAATTGCTTATTCTCTTTCTAATACTTTATTTTCTTTTCTTCATGAAAATCCTGTTTGCCACCCACAAAAAGAGCAATATGAAGCCTTAAATAGATGGACTCAACAACTAAAATATATAGATAACCGTTATTCTGAACACAGAAAATTGATGTTAAAAAATCACTTACAAAATCTCTTTTTTGCTATTACTGAATCAATACCTGCTCATTTTTCTATCGCTAAAAAAGAATTTAGTCGTAAAGAAAAACTTTGCTGGCAGTTTTGGGAATTGATTGGAAAACATTGTTTAGAGCATAGAGAGGTGGCTTTTTATGCAAATAAGCTTAATATTACACCCTTTTATTTATCACAAATAACAAAGCAATTTTTTAATGATGCACCTAAGACCTTGATTAACCGTCAAGTTACTCTTGAAATAAAAGCATTATTAATGCACACTTCGCTTTCGGTAAATGAGTTATCAATAAAACTTCATTTTGATGATCCCTCTTATTTATGCCGATACTTTAAAAGAGAAACAGGTAATTCTCTATCTGGTTACCGTAAACAACATCAACGACAATAAGACAGATAATATTGTGCTTATCGTTTAATTTTTAACTAAAGGAGGAAATTATTTTGAAAAAATATCACTATACAGACCGAGGGAAAATATTTTCTTAAGGTTGAGAATTCTATTACTTATTAAGAAATTACTATGATTTATTTTACTTCTGATACACATTTTTGCCATTCAAACATCCTCAATCTTTGTGATCGCCCATTCAATAGTGTTAGTCATATGAATGATACTCTAATTCATAATTGGAATGCTTACGTCTCTGATAATGACGAAATCTACATTTTAGGTGATTTTCTTTATCGAGGAACAGGGCGAGATGCCAATCAAATCTTGCGTCGATTAAAAGGTAAAAAGTACCTTATCCGCGGAAATCACGACAAATTTCTAGACGATCCGGAATTTGATGCATCAGCATTTGAATGGGTAAAAGATTATTTTGAGTTGGATTATAAAAAAAGAAAAATTGTAATGTTTCATTATCCTATATTGGAATGGGCGGGGTTTTTCCGTGATTCTATTCATTTATATGGTCATGTCCATAATTCACAAAAAGATCCCTCTCAACGTAAACGTTTAGATGTTTTAGGAAAAAGCGCAATGAATGTCGGTGTCGACGTAAATGACTTTTTCCCCATTAGCATTGAAACCATACTAAAAAGAACATCTAAATAACCTTATTATTAGCAGTCGTGGTTTACTCGCAAAAGAATTCCATATAAAAAGACATCCATTGGGATGTCTTTTTATTTATGCTAATCAACCACAAAATTACAGCATTATATTACAGTGCCATGGCTCTTTTTTGACTTACATTCATTCCTTGGATCATACAAAACCAAGCAAGACCACAAATCACCATTAAAATCGCAAATAAAGAGACAGGAGGGAATGAAGTCAAAATAAAACCACTAGCTAATGGATTAAGTGCAGCACCCAACCAACCTAATGACTGAGCCGAAAAATAACTTGCTTTCATTCCTAATGGGGCAATGTTATCAATCATCATATACTCACCAGGTGCATAAATTAATTCACCCAAGGTAAATACAGCGATAGCTAATGCCCAAAAGATTAAATTGTTGCCTGCAAACATAAAACCAAGTAAGCCCACCATAAAAAATAGAGTACCAAGCGTCATTAATTTACGTAGCCTTTCAGCTGTAACATGTTTACCGACAATATATTGTAGAGAGACGACAATGGCAGCGTTTACAGGTAATACAACCGCAATAACAGACTCTGCCAACTTTGCATCGTAAACCACTAAAATATATTGCGAAATACATGACGCAAAAGAGCCAAACGTTAATGTACCGAAAAAAGTCGAGAGTACAAACCAACTTAATGCTCTGTCTTTTAGCATTATTTTCGGGTCCCACTTCACACTATTTTCTTCACCCGCATTTATTGCTTTAGAACGCTGAACAAATAACTGGATCATAAAAAGTGGAACACTAGCAGAAATAGCTGCAAGCCAGAAGGGCAATTGAGTTCCATACATTAATAATAAGGTGCCAATCGGAGGACCCACCGTCCACCCCATATTAATAAAGGTATAGTTTAGAGAGAATATTTTAGGTTTCGCTGAAACCGATAAAGTTTCAGAAAAATAGGCCTTTAACACAGTTGAAAATACTAAATAAGAGCAGTTAATCACCGAGAAAAAAATAACCACTAAAACAGTGCTATGAACCATCGGTATTGCGGCAAAGCCAAAGATAAACGTTATAATAGATAGTAGCATATAACGTTTTTTTTCAAATTTATCAGCAAGCATTCCAAAGCCAAGGCTGAAAAAGATACCTGTTGTTAATGCAATAGACATCGCAATACCAATATCATCGACAGGTAATTGATACTCCCGCGATAAATAGATCGCCATAAACGGTAATGTTGCACCTCTTCCTATTGTGAGAAGAAGTGATGAAAATAGTAATGCAGTTGTTGATCGTGTTTTTTTTGAGAACATATTATTTTTTTCTAATTATTTGTATTTTATGGAGTATTTTATAATTTATGCGTTTTCTACGGGTGAAAAAAGAACAAATTCGCACTGTATATTAATACATGACTTACTAATTGCTGTATAGCTTTAAGTCAGCAAAAAAGCTCTTTTTGATCTTGTATTTTTTCTTGCTGACCTTGTAGTAATATTTAATTATCCCATTTTTGATAATAGTATTTATCAAATTCCTCTCTATCACCACATTATTATTTTTTCTAAACTGACCTAATTACTGTTTTATTTACTGCACTAAATCTGAGGTCGTTATGTCTTTTATTCATCTTGAATTTGAAAAACCTATTGTGGAATTAGACGAAAAAATAGATGCATTGCTCACCTTTAAGCAATCTCAAGATGAACCAACAGGTATTAATTTAGATGAAGAAATTGCACGTTTAAGGCAGAAAAGCCTTTCGCTAACAAAATCTATTTTTACTGATTTAGGTGCTTGGGAAATTGTACAACTCGCTCGTCATCCCATGCGCCCATATACTCTTGACTATCTTAAAGCGATTTTTACTGATTTTCAGGAGTTGGCGGGTGATAGAGCTTATGCCGATGATAAAGCGATTGTTGCGGGTTTAGCGCGTTTTGACAAAATGCCAGTCATGGTGATAGGGCAACAAAAAGGCCGTGATACAAAAGAAAAAATTCTTCGCAATTTTGGTATGCCATCGCCAGAAGGTTACAGAAAAGCATTACGTTTAATGAAAATGGCAGAACGCTTTCATCTACCTGTCATTATTTTTATTGATTCTGCAGGCGCTTATCCTGGTGTCGGCGCTGAAGAGCGCGGACAAGCAGAAGCGATTGCTCGTAACATTCTTGAAATGTCACGATTAAAAACACCGATTATTTGTACTATTACGGGTGAGGGATTCTCTGGCGGTGCGTTAGCCATTGGTGTTGGTGATAAAGTTAATATGTTGCAATACAGCACTTATGCGGCAATTTCACCAGAAGGATGTGCTTCTATTTTATGGAAAAGTTCTGATAAAGCACCAATTGCAGCAGAAACGATGGGAATGACTGCTCCTAAATTACAAGCATTAGGCATTATCGATGCCATTATTCCCGAACCCTTAGGTGGAGCCCATCGTGATCACCAACAAGCTGCAGAATTTCTTAAACAACAGTTATTAACTGATTTAGCATTATTAAAAAGTTACTCAACCGAAGAACTTTTAGATAAACGCTATCAAAAACTCATGTCTCATGGTTACTGTTAATTATTAACGAGAGAAAAGAGAATGAATGATACACTGCCTATATTGAGTAATAGAATTACCGTAGGCAGTGAATTATTTATGCAAATCGATCTTAATTTATTACGTATTTTTTCTGCTGTAGCAGAGCAAGGGCAATTTGCAGCCGCTGCTCGGCTATTATCTATGCCTACCTCAAATATCAGTCGTGCAATTAAACAGCTTGAACAGCAACTCAATTGTAAACTTATTGATAGAACAACTCGAAAGATGCGCCTTACGGAACAAGGTAAAATACTCTATCAACAAGGAAAGAAAACCTTAATCGAGTTGGATAATGTTGTAAGCAATATCACAAGTGATGGGCCATTAACGGGCACTTTTCGTTTAACTATTCCTAGCGAATATGGTAGTGAGTTACTTGGTGATATTTTGGCTGACTTTGCTGTACTTCATCCTAATTTACTTATTCAATGTGATACCCAATTAATGCCAAGAAATATCATCGATGATGATATTGATTTGCTATTAACTTTTCATCGTGGAAATTTAGCGGATAGTAGCTATCACTCTCGCTTAATTAAATCATGGCGCAGTATTGTTGTGGCATCTAATGAATTATTAGAAAAAACAGGAATACCCACACATATAGAACAATTAAGCAAATTTCCTTGTATTTCTAGTTTAAGCGCACTAGAAGGGCAACCTTGGATATTTATGGATGAAGATAAAAAACCGATAAAAATAACCATTAACAGCAATTACCGAGTAAACAGTGCCATATTAGCAAAATCAGCAGTATTAAAAGGGTTGGGATTTGCTATTTTAGCCGAACATTGCTGTCTTGATATGATTGAAGCGGGGAAAATACGGGCTATTGAGTTTCCTCAACAACCCGCAACAATTAATTTAGTGGCAATATATGCAACTCGTAGCTCTCTTTCACGTAATATTGAGTCTTTTCTTGAGTTTCTCTCTCAACGTTTATAACTTATTAATTTGTGATTTGTTGAGTAAGTGCATTATGTTTTACTTTAACAGGAAAGAGCACAATAAATAGTGTCACAAAACACGAGATCCCTGCGGTTACAATCGCATAAGCAAATCCCGAATTAAATGCCTCTGGTAGCAAAGTGACAAATCCTTTGTCTAAATTATTTGTTGTATTTTCAGTCACTAAACTAACAATATCGATATAGTTTACAGATATTCCCAATACCTGGCTTTGAATAACCATATAATGGATTGCTTGTTGCACCATCAATGTACCTAATAAAGCAATTCCCATCGTCATACCGGTTTGTCTTAGTGCATTCATGGTTGCTGACGCCATACCAGAACGAGATGCTGGCACACTTTTCATCACTAAAGCACCTATTGCTGGCGTTGATAATCCCATTCCGGCACCTAATACAAAGAGATAGCTTCCTGTTATTCCATAGTGGCTATTAGTTGCTAATGTCGCTAATAAACAAGAAGAAATGGCGATAAATAAGAAACCACAAATCATCAATTTTCTGACTGAGAAATAAGAAGAGAGTCGTCCAAAAGACATAGAAAATAGTGCCATTGCAATAAACTCCGGTGCCATTCTCCAACCAGTTTCTAATGCACTCCAGCCTTGTGCCTTTTGTAAAAAGAAAGCGATAAAGAATACATTACTATATGTGGCAAAACCTAAGGTAAAAGAAGAAAGATTATATTGAAAGAATGTGCGATCTTTAAATAAAACCAGTGGTAATAATGGACGCTCAACACGTTTTTCTATTATTAAGAAAAGGGTAAGAAATATAACACCTGCAATCAGCGTTGATAACGTTCTATAATGTGTCCATCCCACAGATCCAGCTTCAATTAAGCCATAAGTCAGCAATCCTAATCCCAACATACTGGTTAATTGACCGAAGGGATCTAAAGCAACATTTTCAGGATCAGCACTCTCACTTAATCCATACCAACCTAACAATACGGTAATAATGCCAATAGGAATATTGATAAGAAATATACTCGCCCAACCACTCGCATGAACTAAAACCCCACCTAAAATAGGGCCAATGATAAGTGATAACGCACTAACGGAAGACCAAATTCCGATGATACGAACGCGTTCAATATCAATAGGAAAAGCATGAGTAATTAAAGACAATGCGCCTGGAATAAGTGCAGCGGCGGCAATACCTTGAATAATACGTCCAAGAATTAATATTTCATGTTGCTGCGCAATCGCACAAATTACTGAACCTAAAGTGAAAATAATTACGCCCCATAGCCACACTTTTTTTCGTCCAAAGCGATCACTTAAAGGACCAGATGACAAAATACAGGCTGATAGACAAAGCGCATAAGCATCAACAATCCACTGTAAGGTTGCCATATCAGCATGAATATCATTTTGAATAGTCGGTAGAGCCACATTGACGATACTAATATCAAGAGTCGCCATAAAAGTGCCTAAACAAATGGCACAGATAAGTGACAGTCGTTTTAAATAAGTCATAAGCTTTATTGCCTTAATGATGAATAATACTGGTATAATAATACCCGACCGACCGTCGGTCAATTATTATTGGTAATGAGTTTTATTTATCATTATTGTGAGCCGCTTTAATATAGAGTACTCTTTACTCGCGACTTTGAGGGAGATAAACAATGTCATTAAAAGAACAAACAACAGATAAACCGAGAACAAAACCCGCAGAGGTTCGTTTAGAAGAGTTAATGAATGCAGCAGAAGAGTTATTTCTTGATAAAGGTTTTGATGCCACAACCGTTAGCGATATCGTAAAAAAAGCAGGGGTAGCAAAAGGGACGTATTATCACTATTTTTCTGCTAAAACAGACGTTCTTGATGCGCTCAGAACACGTTATATGGATTGGTATTTAAATAAAATAGATAATGCAATGAATACCTGCTCACAACAAGAGCATCGTGAAAAATTAAAACAATGGTGTGAAATTAGCGTTATTGCTTATGTTGAGAAACAAGAATTACACGATATGCTTTTTCATCAAGTTTTTCATCAAAGTAGCAATATTCATGAAAATAGAGCATTACAACAAATTCAATCACTGTTAATTTCGGGCACGAAAAATAAAACCTGGCACGTTACACAACCGGGATTAACTAGTACATTGATTTATCATGGTATGCATGCCGCCGTTGATAATTTAGGCCATAGCGATGAATATACCGCAAAAACATTAGGAAATATGCTATATCAGCAGTTTACTCAGTTACTAAAATAGACCAAAGCTTATCGTGACAACGTCACATTATTGTGTATCTAAAAGAGAAAAGGGTAATAACTATTACCCTTTTTATTTATGACAAACTTGAGTTTGTTATTTAGCTGAACACTTCGCATATCTTGATGAAAAAACACATAGTAAAGCGAATAAAATAAACAATACAGCAATAAATAATGCTGAGTTTAATCCATAATTATCAACGCTTAAGCCACCTAAATAAGCACCTAATGCAATAGCTAAATTAAAAATTGCAATATAAGCAGAACTTCCTAATTCAATTCCTTTAGGAACTGCTGTCATGATCCATGTCATCAGTGCAACTGAAACGCCACCATACATTAATCCCCAAATTAGCATCACTGCGATCGCCATTATTGGAGATGATACCCAAAATAAAAAACCTAAAAAGACACTTAATATGCCCATGATAATAATTGAAATCGCAATGTTGAGCCTTTTTGCTGATTGGATCCCAAAAATAAAATTACCGATGATCCCGCTAATACCATATACAAATAAAAGTAATGTCAATGTGTTGTTTGACAACGTAGTAGTTGTTTGGAGTAGTGGGCGAACATAAGTAAATACCATAAAATGAGCGCACACGAGAAAGAGTGTGACTAATAATCCTAAAACTAGCTGTGTATTTTTAAACTGTGCAAAGAAGGCTCTCGATAGTGAAGACGTTGAACCTTGTAATGAAGGTAAACAAATAAGCATTAAGACTAATACTGCGAATGAAAATAGCCCCATAACAATATATCTTAAATGAGATTGAAGAAGCGGGTGCTGCTCTTGATAAATTTAATGAAAATCCGAGAGGGCGTTTACGCATTGATTTACCCATTGCCTTTGGGCGACGCTATATTTTACCGTTATTACAAACTTATTTAATGCAATGGCCAGAATTAGACGCTGAAATTACTTTTTCAGATGAATACACTGATTTAGTTAAAAACGGCATTGATTTAGCTATTCGTATTGGCGGTAATGATGACAGTCGATTAATACGTAAAGTATTGACTCCTCATCGTTTAATAACCTGCGCATCTCCTGATTATTTTGAACGAAATAATGCACCTCAATCCCCTAATGCATTATCACAACATCAATTAATTACTTTTTCCCACCAAGGATCAACAGTACCTTGGAAATATCAAACTCATCAAAAAGAATTTACGCTTCCCGTTAAAGGAAAATTACGTTTAGATAATACAGAAGCTATTTTAGATATGGCATTATCGGGTTATGGAATATGCCAACTGGGTGAGTTTTTGGTGGGGGAATCTATTAAATCCAGAAAATTAATGCCTATTTTATTAGAACATACGATTAATCTTGCGCCGATTTGTGCCGTTTATCCATCTAAACGCCATTTATCTCCTAAAGTACGCTATTTTCTTGATTTTATTGAAAAGCAATGGCAAGGAAACGCAATATGGCAAATAACATAAGCTCTAGTTTGAATAAAAGTTAATAAATAAAAACGAAATATACCCTAGCGAGGACTATACCCGTGAACCTCGCTATATGCATTTTTAGGCTTTCAACGCATTAATCATAAAAGCAATAAAAACAGTAAAAGTTATGCCTAGTTAATAATAATCAAAGCCTAAAAATATCAGTAAAAATTAGTGTAGATATCTTAGGCTTTTCAAATCAACGGCTACGATTTAACAACATTAAACATAGGAAATAACTACCGCCTAAAATCGCCACTAAAGTTCCTGCTGCAATTTGTGCAGGATAAATAAATATTTGCCCAAGCCAATCAGCCCAAACCATTAAGGTTCCACCGATTAACCCCGAAACAATCAATTGCGATTTGATTTTTTAAGCAGGCCATATGAGGCGCGACTAAGCCAATAAAAGCGATAGGGCCCACTGTTGAACTCACTAAGGCACATAATAACAATACAATGATTAATAAAATAATACTGGCGTGCTCTGTATGTAATCCACGAGCTGAGGCAGAACCCTCGACCAATTGATATTAAGGCAAGCCAAAAAAACGCTTCCCACAATCAATGTGACCGAGAATGCAAAATATCTTGCTGGATTTATTGTTGGATATAATCCTAATGCTTTAAATAACATCGGTACTTCACGTTTATCAACTTAAGTTTTATATTAATTCCGAGGGAAAATAATGTGTGTATTTTTATATAAGTTTTAATGGCATGAGAATAACTTATGCTTAAACAAACTAATATAAGGGATAGCAATGATAAGTATACCGATAGCTGGAGCTAATATAAGTGATAAAAGAATGAACAAACTTTCTAGTGATAAAAGTCCACAGGATATAATGTCATTAAGAAATAAAGTTACAGATTTTTTTAGACATGGTGAAATAAATAATGCATTAACATTAATACATAATGTTTTTTATAAAAAAGATAGTTCTATTTTAGATAGACTTACTTCTCTTAGTAAATTAATTGAAATGACAGGGGAGAATTACAAATTTTATTTTAATGCCAATTTTGAAAATGATAACATCATGTTCTCTATTGGTAACGAAGTTAAGTTAAAGTTTAACTTAAGAGATATTATTTTTGATATTGTCAATAATAAAGAAACAATAGCTGAAAATAGACCTTTAGAAAAAAATAATGCATGGATTGATAGCATTATAGAAAATATAAACAAGAATAACATTATAAATAATAATGAAGACTTCATATCAATTATTGAAAAAATAAAGAGAGAGTGTCTGTTTACCATTGCTGAAAATTTAAATAAGAATAAACTTCTGACTATAACTGATTTTGAATTACCAAAATTTTTATTTAAAGAAAATAGCGATATTAATATTAAAAAATTAATAAGTAATATTTTTTTAGATGACAATAAAAAACAAACATCTATTGTAGAAAAAATAAAAGACTTCAATTTATTTAAAAGTATAATAAAAGAGAGTTACAATCAATATATTTCATTGGAAATTAAAGGTGAAATAGTGGAATTGAAATTAGCCAATATTATAAAAAAATACAAATTAATTAATCTTATAAAAGAGCAATTACCATTAGTAATTTTTAATAGAAATAAGACACCATTAGATCAAATTGAACGATATAAAATTTCAAAGAAAATTAAAAATAATTTAATCCATAAATTAAATTATAGAAAAAACATTAGTATTTTAGATTTAATGAAAAATGAAATTAGAGAGACATTATTAAGCTACGATGTAAAAGATATTTTTTTAGACTTAAACTTAAAACCCCAAAATATCAATGAGTTAATTGAATTATTTGATAAACTAGAATATATAATACCTTCTAAAATATATATAAGTTTTAATAATAATTCAATAAAATTATTTATTAAAAATAAAGATAGAAAAAAAATAGAAATAACCGAGTTAAAAACAAGTACAAACCCAGTATTTTTAAATAAAATAGAATTGCCTAATTATAATAAATTAATTATTCTTTCTGAAATAGAGAAAAAATCAAACCGAGAAAACTCACCTATAAATATAGAATTAATAAAAAAATTTCTATTTTACAATATTAATTATAAAGACACTAATAATAATATTGATAATATCAATGCTAATATATATAGAAAATACCACAATACATTAATTGATAATTTTAATTTCTTATACTATAGCATACGTGATAATTGCAGCGATAATCAGCGTGAGCGATATATATTAAGAATGCTTTTTGACAATAAGAGTGGCGATAATGAAGATAAAATGGATTTAAGATATCTATATTCCATTATTAATAATAAAAACAACAAATATTATAATGAGCTAATTAATTTAAATGAAGCGCTTACATTCTTGAAAAAAAACATGCCTAAAATAAAAGTGGATAAATATTTTTTTGATTTATTTTTAAATAAAAAAAATACACTTTTACAGAAAATATCTATATTTAGAATATTTAGAAATTGGTTAAAAAATAACGCCAACACCCCTCATAATCCATTGGATTTTATAGTAAAAAATAATAAAATAGAATTCTATTTAGTTGATGAATCTGGTAAGAAAAAAATATCAACGGAACATTATCTCAATAGTGATATCTATCATAAGATATCTGAATTAGATAAAGATACACAAATTTGGCTATTAGAAATATCGTTAATGAATAAGGTTAATATTGATTTAGTTATTGATTTATTTATTGATATTTTTGAGAATATTAAACTAAAATTATTTGGTAATCAATTTAGTCAAAACATAGACTATAATAACTGTATATTTAATTTAATATTAGAAGATTTAGATAATCTAAAACCAAAAGATTACTATTTAGATGAAGTGAAAAAAATTATTAATAATAAATTAGGAGATATTAATTTAGTAGTTAAAAATAGAATGCCAAGTTTAATAGATAATTTATCTACTTTCAATCCGGATAAAAAAGAAGCGTTAATATCCTCCATAGCTAAAATTGCAACGAGTAAGAATGCTAACAATAGAGTTTTATTGTGTGAGGAAATAGAAAAAAACTATAGAAATGATGGTATCTCTTTATTTTCGGATCAAAATAAAACATTCATCATCTTTAAACATAAAATTATCTATGAACTTATTCAAAATGGTGAAAATATGAATAATTAAAAACTCAGAGTTAGATCAAAAATATAGGGTATATATGTAGAAAATTCAGTAAAAAGGCTCGATAAATAATATCGAGCCTTTTTACTATTTATTACTTTAATTTGGTTATGAAATTAAAGTGTGACACCTTTCTTCGCAAGGAACTCATCGTAAGTTCCTTGGAAATTAGTCACTTTTTCAGGTGTAATTTCAATAATACGGTTTGCTAATGAACTTACGAATTCACGGTCATGAGAAACAAAAATCAAAGTGCCTTGATAAAGCTCTAATGCCATATTCAGTGATTCGATAGACTCCATATCTAAGTGGTTAGTTGGTTCATCCATAATCAGAATATTTGGTTTTTGCATCATCAGCTTACCAAATAACATTCTGCCTTTTTCACCACCTGATAAAACTTGAACTGATTTTTTCAAATCATCTTGAGAGAACAGTAAACGTCCTAATACGCTACGTACAGATTGCTCGTCGTCTTCTGGTTTCATCCATAAGCTCATCCAATCAAACACCGTCATATTGACTTCAAAATCAATTGCATGATCTTGTGCATAATAGCCAATGTTTGAGTTTTCAGACCATTTTAAACGACCAGTATCTGGTGCTAATTCACCGACTAATGTTTTGATCATTGTCGATTTACCCACGCCGTTGTTACCTAAAATGGCAACTTTTTCACCCACTTCAAGCATCATATTGACGTCTTTAAACAGCGGGGTATCATCATAGCCTTTAGAGATATTTTCCACTTCAAGCGCATTACGGAATAATTTTTTCTCTTGTTCGAAGCGAATGAATGGGTTTTGGCGGCTAGAGGCTTTAACTTCAGCTAATTGAATTTTCTCAATTTGCTTAGCGCGAGAGGTTGCTTGGCGTGATTTAGATGCATTAGCACTAAAGCGACTTACAAAAGATTGTAATTCACTAATCTGTGCTTTTTTCTTCGCATTATCTGCTAATAAACGTTCACGCGCTTGGGTTGCAGCAAACATATATTCATCATAGTTACCCGGATGAACAGCAAGCGCACCATAATCTAAGTCAGCCATGTGCGTACATACCATATTTAGGAAGTGACGGTCATGGGAAATAATGATCATGGTACTGTTACGTTCATTTAGCGTTTGCTCAAGCCAACGAATAGTATCAATATCCAAGTTGTTCGTCGGTTCATCCAGTAACAAAATATCTGGATCAGCAAACAGGGCTTGTGCAAGTAACACACGTAATTTCCAACCCGGAGCCACTTCACTCATAGGGCCATTATGTTGTTCTAATGGAATACCTACGTTTAGTAATAATTCACCCGCACGAGATTCAACGGTGTAACCGTCCATTTCACCAAATTTCACTTCAAGATCGGCAACACGTAAACCATCTTCTTCGCTCATTTCAGGTAAGCTATAAATGCGTTCACGCTCTTGCTTCACTTCCCAAAGTTCAGTGTGACCCATAATCACGGTATCAAGCACAGTAAACTCTTCATAAGCGAACTGGTCTTGTTTTAGTTTACCAAGACGTTCATTAGGATCGAGGAATACGTTGCCACTACTTGGCACTAGATCGCCACCTAAAATTTTCATAAAGGTTGATTTACCGCTACCGTTGGCACCAATTAAACCATAGCGATTTCCGCCACCGAATTTGACAGAAATGTTTTCAAACAGTGGCTTTGAGCCAAACTGCATAGTGATATTATTGCTGATTAACAAGACGAATACTCATTATTAGTGAATGACAAAAGGTAATGGGGCGGCATTATGCCACAAGTTACCCCTATTAAGACAGTAAAGTGACGAATGTCTGTTAAGGAATTTTGGCTGTAAGAACAAAACTCATCATATTGTGAGTTATTGCCCATAATAAAAGTAAGAAAAAGAGATAACGCAAATACGTTATCTCTTAATGGTGAGCTTAACTTGAAACGTAATATATTCACCGCGTACGCAACGACTTGGTCACCACTTGATGACTATTTGGAAGGTGCTAAACCCGGTTCAACTACTGCATAAATTTGATCACCTAGAAGGTCGGCTTCAAGAAGCTGAGTCACTAAACGCGCAACATCTCGGCGATTCACTAAACCATGAGTCTCTTCATATTGATAAAGCTGAGCTTTGCCCGTTTCTTCACCATTAAGTAATCCCCCCGGTCTTACTATTGCATAATCAAAATGGCTGGTTTGTAACCACACTTCAGCCAATGATTTTTCTCTTACGGCTTGGCCAAACGCTGCTTTTGCTCTGTCAGATAAGGCAGCCCAACTGTCACCACATCCTAAAGATGAAACCATTAGCATACGTTGAAAATCCATTTTTTCCGCAATATCAATGACGGTTCGATGAGCTAGATAATCATTTCCCCCCCCCATTGTGGAAATAATATCTGCTTCTTTTCCTGCTAATGTTAAAACCGCTTCAACTGCTTTAGCATCAATCGCATCCCCGATAATGGTTTTTATCCCTTTTTCTTTTAAACGATTAGCCGCTTCTTCGGAACGAACTAGAGCCACAACAGGGCGTTGTTGTGTAACACCAATATCTGCAATATGTGCGCCAACACCTTTACCGCCAGCGCCAAAAATAACCCATGTTTTCACGCGCAATTATTCCTTATTTAATTGTTGTGCTAATTGACGGAAGGCTGATAATTGCTCTGGCAATAATTCACGATGTTCATCTCTACCGAGGAAGATTTTAAACATTGCAACGCCTTCTTGATTGAAAAATAAAATAGAGGCAGTATCCATACCCATGAATTTACGCTCGATCATTGCAATATATTGGCAATTTTCGGCTTTAATATGGCCTGTCATTCCTTTTTTACCACGTAAGTTAAAATAGCCATGACGATGAAAACCACTCGGTAATTCGCCACTAAATTCTAAAATAACATCTTGAGTATGCACAAGCGTGGTGACATTACCCCATTTCATCACGTTATCCCACACTGTATCGAATTGCTCACCACTCATTAATGAGCGTGATGGCAAATGTCTCACAACCTCCAACAAGGTTGTGTCAAATTGCGTAGCTATAGTTTCCAGCGTTCCATCAGGCTCAGTCATTAAAAATTGTTGTAGCTCTATATTCATGATGTTATTTCCATCTTTTAATTAATATTTAGGGTAATAAAATTAGCGAGGTGTATTTAATTGCAAAATTAATTGCTGTAAGGATGTCAGCAAATTACTTGCCCAAAACCGACCTTCATTAGTGAGTTTCATACAAAGAAAATCATCTTCGACAAGACCAGCTTGATACCATTGATTTAATAAAGGGGAGAGCAGAGTCGCTTGCGGACTTAATTTGGCTAAATCAACACGCCCGCACTCAATGCCAGCTTGTAATTCATGACGCCAACGAAAACCACTGTCAGTTGTACGACTCATCATCATTAAAGGCTTTTGGTTATCTGTAATTTTTTGATAATAGCTATCCAGTGAACGCTCAATCATCCATGAATAGCCATTAACCGAACCACCAGCACCAGAACCAAAGGCAAGGCAATCCGCGCCTTGTTTAATTAATAAATTATAGAGATTGCGCTCACGGGTTGTTCTAGCCCAGTGGCTATTACTTATCTGACGCCAACCCACATTCTCCATAAAATCACAACCTTGAAGATATAACGCACGCCGTTCTATCGGCGTTGGCACAGTGACTCGCTGATTTTCAACCGCTTTACCTAATGGTGTATTGGGTAGCAAATTTAATGCATACAGATCGACGCCATCTAAACCAATATCGTGGGCAATAGTGAGATCTTCTTGCCAATTCACCGCATTTTGTCCCGGCAATCCGAATAACAGATCGCATACCACAGCGGCTCTATCACGTAAGCAAAGCCCTTTCATAAACTTAGCAGCTTCTTCACCCGTTGATGTTCTTGCCATTCGTTTACGAATTTTGCTATTAAAGGTTTGAATGCCAATAGAAAAACGGTTTGCACCTGCATCTAAACAAGCATCAATTCGATTATCATCAAAATTTAAAACACGACCTTCAATCGTAATTTCACAATCTGGAGCTAAAGGAAGTGATTGGCGCAAATGTGTGATCACACGATAGAGATCTTTAGCTGATAATGCAGAAGGGGTTCCGCCACCAAAGTAAACGGCATGAATTGGTGCTGACTGATAAAGTAAGCTATCTGATTCAGCCGATATCTCACGCAATAATGCGTCGGTATAGCGCGTGCAGGCTTCTTCATGGTAGTTATTTTGATAAAAACCGCAAAACGTACAATGAGTTGCACAAAAAGGAATGTGGATATACAACAAACGTTTACATGCGGGTGTTTTGCTTTCTAATAAAGCTTGCCATGTTGATTGGTGCTCTTCTTTTGCAATAGGTACAGAGCCTCTCCATGGCATTGTGGCATGTCTATCGCGAAAAGGACTATCACCCTCAAGTGCAAAATGGGGAGTAAGATCGATTTCAGTCGAAGATTGCATGCTATGTGTTGCGACTAACTCTTTCATTATTAAATCATTCCTACTTATTATCATTAACAGGATCAGCGGGATAAAACTGTTGATGCAATAACTCAACGGCATCCACAATACGAGGTCCCATTCCCAAAATAAGGGATTGATCAATTTCAATAATGCGCTGTTTTTTCCATGCTTGAGTCATTGAAACACCAGGTACAGAAGCAAGCCCTTCTGAGGCTCTTAATCCACCTGTTTGGTTTTTCTGACTTTGTGTTGTAATAACAATTAATTCTGGATTGGCAGCAATAATCGCCTCTGCACTATAAATACGATAGTTCTCGTGCGTGGCAATATTTTCTCCGCCGGCTAAATGAAGAATGGCATCAGCGACACTTGTTTTCCCTGCAACTTGAGGAATTCCACCTCCAGGTGAAAGAAAGAACATCACTTTTACTTTTTGCTTAATTTGATTATTTTTAGCGTGGATCACGGCTAAACGAGATTGAAGAGAATCAATTAATGCTTCTGCTTCCTTTTGTTTATCTAATGAAATCGCTAGAGTACGAATATTTTTAAGCATCAATTCAAATGTAGCGGGTGTTCTTGGTAAGGAAATCACCTTTACGTTATGCTGTGTCAGTTGGCGCAATACCATTTTAGGTTCAGCATCATCCCAAGTGACAAAAGTAGAAGGGCGTAAAGACAAAATACCTTCTGTACTTAGTTGTTTCCAATATCCGATATGAGGCAATGCTTGCGTTTGTTCAGGATAAGACGTCGTTTCATCAACACCAACAACCTTATTGCCAGCACCTATGGCATAAACTAATTCTGTAATAGAGCCACCGGCAATAACCCAACGCTCACTATTGTTGTTATCTTTTGCCATTAAGTTAAAAGGTAACAATAACAAGCTAAATGCGATCACTATTTTTTTCATAATTAAAATGCCCATGTCAGACCAACTGCAGCATTAATACCCGTAGCTGGGATAGATTCATGAGCTGTTTGATAACGCTTATTTAAAATATTATTTAAATCAAAGTTGATACGGTATTGATCGTTATTGCCAAATTCCGTACTCAGTGAAAGATTCACCGTTGTCCAACCGGCATAATGCTGTTTGTTTTCAGGGTTGCTATGATCTTTCGCTTTTGTTGCTGCTCTTAAATACAAATCTGACATTAAATTCATATTATTGAGCAATAATAAATGTTTAGCGCCAAAGCGAGTCGTTAATATAGGTTCGCCGGTATCCCATGTTTTCAATGTTGAACCAATAAATTGGCGGCGCATCACATTGGCAGAAACATAAGGCGTAATTGACCAACCTTGGTATTGGGCCATCACTTCCATCCCATAGGTTTTAGCGCGGTCGATATTGTCATAATAGAAATAATCTGCTCGTCCTGTTTTGCTATTTCCTTCGCAAATCGATTCGCCTGCACAGGCAAGAGATGTGATGTAATCTTTGGCTTCAGAATAATAAATCGCGCTATCGATATACCAATTATTCCCTTTATAACGCGCACCAAATTCCACATTATTAGAGTGTTCAGCGTCAAGATCTCGATTACCGTAAGTCACCGCACCGCCAGCAGTCGTGTTCATAAATTGCTGGACAAGCGTTGGGAAAACATAACCTTGTGCAAACGCAAGACGTAATTCTGTATCTTTGAATCCAGAATAACGTAAATTAGATGACACAATAAATGCGTTATCTCTTACAGGATCAGAGCCCAATGTCTTATAACTTGTTCCTATTTTATTATGATGAACAGTTTCATCACCATCTTGTAATTCTGATTTCAACCAATATTGTCTGGCGCCCATTGCCCATGACCAATCCTCTGTTATTTTCCAATCATTTTGGGTAAAAACAGACACATTAGTTTGCTGACTACGATTATGTAACAGAGATTTTTTTTCGTAATTTACGGCAGGTGGGAAGCCTGTTGTGCTATTTGAAGATGTTTGACCAACAGAGGTTTGTTTTACTTTATCTTGTTGATATTGAGCGCCTAAAATTAATTCATTATTTGCAGGTAATGTAAAGTTTGCCTGCATAGTCATGCCATAAGTATTCTGTGTATCTTCCGATTGGGTTCTGTTTTTAACCGTCAAATTACCAATCATTGGCTTACCTGTTGGTGTAATAACACCTACACGGTTTTCAAATTTTCGCTCTATACGCTGTGTGTAAGCATTAATATGAAGTTTTTTGAAATAATCAGCATCAACCTCATAGTCATAAAATAAACCCACTTTTTCACGCTCAAGTTTAGGCACTTTGACGCTAAACTCTTGATACTTTCCTTCATCTGCATAATAAGATTGTGTTGATAAATTATAACGATCGAGTGAAAGGCCAAACTTATGTTTATCCACTTTATAGCCTAACCATGCACCTTGACCGTTATTTCTAAAATGCGTATTAGGTAAACGCCCATCAGGCGAATATCTGTCACCATGATCGGCATAACTTCCATTAAGGCGATATTCAAAATCACCGATAGTACCTGAAATTAACGCAGACTCTCTCCATCCCATGGTGGCTGAGTCATAAACAACTTTAACATTTCCGCCAAAAGGCTTATCGCCGCCTTTTTGAGTAATTAAATTCACTACACCACCAATAGCTTGTGAGCCATAAAGCACAGAATAGGGGCCTTTAACCACTTCAATGCGCTCTAGTGCAGATTCATCAATTAAAATGCCAGCACCAAAGTTTTGACCACCTCGTTGATAGGTCACTTCTTGCCCATCAACTAACAAAAGCACGCGTGATGATGCTTCTCCACGAATGCGGACCTGTTTACGACCAGCGAGGCTGTTATCCGTGACTTCAACACCAGGGATATCACGTAATTGGTCTGCAATAGAAGAAGATGTTGATTGAGTTAATGTTTCTTTATCAATAACCTGAATGGTAGCGGGGCTATTCCATAGCGAAGAGGCATTACGTGTTGTAGTCACAACGAGAGTTTCTTCTTCAGGCGAAATAGTATTAGCAAGAGCATATTGAAAGAGTGAAAGTGTTAAAGCTGATAATACGAAGCAAGGCTTAAATCGAATACACATAATCGCGAACCTTAATGAGATCAATAATAATTATCATTCGCTTTATAATTTAAGATTAACTATTCATCAACCACAAAAAGGTAAATAGAATACATCTTTGATTTAAATCAACGTAAAGGTGTGATCCCATGCACATTAGGTGCTTAAATTGAAAGAAACGACATAAATAGAAGGGTTTTTAAACAAGTAGAGAAAAGAAGGCAAGTAAAGACACTCGGTTTATATGCTTACCTTTATTATCGAGAGAGTTAGATTAAATGGGAGAAAATAAAAAGGGATAAAAACTATTCTAATGTTTTAAGAAAAACTTTAAGCAATTGGTTTAATGCTTGTTGCTCTTGTTGCGATAAACCAGAGACTAAACGTTTTTGATTTTCAACATGTGCTTCTATTACTTGGTTGATTAACTCCAGGCCTTCCGGTGTTAGCGAAACTAAAAAACCACGCCCATCTTCCGGATTAACTTTACGAATAACCCAACCTGCTTTTTCTAATTGATCAATACGATTTGTCATCGTGCCTGATGTAACCATCAGTGTTAATAACATCTCACCAGGAGAAAGGGTATAAGGAGCTCCTGCACGTCGTAGTGTAGCAAGAACATCAAAACTTGACGTATTTAAGCCAAATTGAGAGAAAATTTTCTCCATTTCGCGCGAAAGGTGCAAAGTTATATTCCCCAATCGACCAATTAATCCCATCGGACTAACATCAAGATCAGGGCGCTCACGCTGCCATTGCTTAGTAATTTTATCTATTCTGTCCATGTATTCATAATGTCAATTATTTATCTTGACGTCAAGGTATTATCAATTTATCTTGACCTCAAGATAAATAAGTATAGTAACAACTAAACGAGTGATTTTATGAATAGATACACAACATTACTATTAACGGCATTAGCTCCCATTGTATGGGGGAGCACTTATATTGTAACAACGGAAATGTTACCCGCTAATGTTCCCATGACGTTAGCTGCATTACGAGCATTACCCGCAGGAATTTTATTATTAATTATCATGAGACAACTGCCACAAGGTATATGGTGGTTACGTGTGATTATTTTGGGGATTTTAAATTTTTCGCTGTTCTGGTGGTTATTATTTATTTCAGCCTACCGTTTACCCGGTGGTGTTGCGGCTACAGTGGGTGCAGTTCAGCCTTTAATTGTCTTATTTTTATCTCGTTGGTTATTACAAACACGTCTGTCGTGGTTGTCTATTTCAGCTGCGTTAGGCGGTATTTTTGGTGTAGCAATACTGATATTGACACCGAATGCAGCACTTGATCCTATCGGAATAATTGCAGGATTAGGCGGCGCATTTTCTATGGCCACAGGTACTGTATTAAGTCGTCGTTGGCAACCGCCAGTTACACCTTTAACTTTTACAGCTTGGCAATTAACCGCTGGTGGCGCTGTATTATTACCTTTTGCATTATTATTTGAACCCGCATTACCTTCATTAACAGGAATTAATTTTCTAGGCTTGGCTTATTTAACCTTAATAGGTGGAGCATTAACCTATATTTTCTGGTTTAGAGGACTTGCATTATTAGGACCAAGCTCTGTGGCTTCATTAGGCTTTTTAAGCCCACTAAGCGCGGTTATTTTAGGTTGGGCATTGTTAGGGCAACAATTAACGAGCTTACAAATTCTAGGCATGATCATGATATTACTCAGTATCTGGGCTAATCAACAGTCAGAAAAACGAGAAAGAGCAAAGCTTCAATCACTTAGTTAGGATTAATGTGTTATTTTAAACACCATAAATACAGACCATTTAATACCGAATAACCAAGAGAGTGTTGTTATGCCTATATGGGTTGATGCTGATGCATGTCCAAAAGTAATCAAAGAAGTGTTATATCGTGCAGCAGATAGAGAAAAAGTGATTATTACTTTTGTCGCTAATCAACGATTAATCGTACCCGCATCGCCTTTCTTACGTACATTACAAGTTTCTGCTGGGTTTGACGTTGCTGATAACGAAATTGTTCGCCGTACTAATAAAGATGACTTGGTTATTACTGCTGATATTCCATTAGCTGCCGAAGTTATAGAAAAGGGCGCAGTTGCTCTAAATCCAAGGGGCGAACGTTATACTGAAGCAACTATTCGGGAACGTCTAAATATACGTGATTTTATGGATACGATGAGAGCAAGCGGAATTCAAACGGGAGGTCCCGCAAGTTTAAGTCAACGTGACCGCCAACTTTTTGCGAATGAATTAGATAAATGGCTTTTGCAACAAAAAAAGCGTACTTAATTTAGTCAGTAATAAATGCTTTTAATAAAATAAACGGGCATAGATATTATTGCCCGTTTTTCTTTGAGATAAACTTTAGATTATTTCTTTTTTATAATGAGATCAGACATAACGCTTGGTGCCTAAAATACTGGGTTTCTTCCCTTTAAAAACATGAGGGCCGTCCATTGTTAATTTAAGCTCATTACCGTTGCGTGTTAACCAAGGCGTCGCTTCACTGCCTGCTCTTGATGTTACACCTGATGGTTTTAATGTAATGCTATCTTGGTCAATTTCAATAATACCAATCACATAGGTATAAATCATATTATTGAAAAAGCCTTTTTTATACTCACAAGAACATTCAACCACTTGATTGCCATATTCCATACGCATTGTTGGTTTTAATGAGGCAACAGAAACACAACCGTTACTAATCGCAGAGTAAACACTACACACCAACGCCACTTTACCACCCATTAATTGGGAAATAGCGGGGTTAATCTCAACGGTTTCGCAACCGGGTTGTTCTTGACTCACACTCACCACATCACCAGTGTGGAAAACAAAAGGATCAGAATTAAAAGCACCGCTTTTATCTGGCGCTTGAATAATCGACATTTGACCATTCGGGCGTAAAATTCCCACACGAAGATCTAAATCATCATTATCCTTCCCATCTCCATTATCTATCCATGTTGCACTGACTAAAATACGTTTAGGTGCATCATTACCTTTTAGCAATGAAACACGATGACTACTATCCGGTTTAGTCAGTTTCACTACACTTTTTTGTATATTTACAGGGGCTGGTGGTGATGTAACAACTGGAGTTGGCTCTTCAACTTCAACACCGTAAAGGTTACATAAACCTGAAAGTCCAGAAGCAAAACCTTGCCAAACAGAACGGACTTTATTCTGACCATTTCGAACATAAAGTTCTAAAACGATAATGCCTGTTTCTTGTGAAAATTGGCTTGGTGCTAACTCAATAATTTCATTATTTATCAGCACTTGTGCTTTTAATTGATTAACTACAGCAAAACCGCCAGCACTGCCATCTTGCGTTAATGTAATTGCTATTTTGGTAATATTTGCGGGTAAACGGGAAAAGTCAAAATCAATACTATGAATAACTGTTGAGCCTTGAGTTATCGGTGAAATAAACGAAGCGGCACCAGAAGCATGATGAGGAGCATTAAAGAAAACCATATCATCGTCATTAACGACTTTTCCTGAGCCTGATACTAAAAATGCAGTCAGATTAATATCAAGATTATCGCCTACTGCATGAGAGACTTTAACTTGTCCTTTATTTTCACTGAGTGATGTATTTTCACCCGGTTGCAACGTTTTACTCATTAAAACTGCTCCTTGATTGATAAGACCAACTGCAAGAAATTGAGATGAAAGAAGTGATAATAACTTCAATTAATTATTTATTCGGTGATCTCTTTCACTTTCATTAGATATCAAAAACCAATGAATTTATTTATAATCTTAGGGAAATTTTCCCATCAAGACGAGAGGTAATGATGTCATTTTCTAAATCTATGCTTGCTTTGGCTGTCATGGCGGTCTCTTTTTCCAGTTACGCAGCAAAACAGGCTGATTTGATGATAGTTGACGGTACTGTTCTAACTATGGATCAGCAAAATAAAGTTATTGAACAGGGTACTGTTGTCGTAAAAGAAAATAAAATTATTGCCGTTGGTGGCCCTGAGCTTTCTAAAGAATATCAAGCCAATAAAGTGTTAGATGTTGATGGTGATATTGTGATGCCGGGTTTAATTAACACCCATACACATGGTTCGATGACTGTATTTCGTTCATTAGCTGATGATGTACCAGACAGACTTCACCGTTATATTTTCCCACTCGAAAGCAAAATGGTTTCTCGCGAAATGGTCAGAGTGGGTGCTGAACTTGCAAATATCGAAATGGTAAAAGGTGGCGTAACAACTTACGTTGATATGTATTACTTCGAAGATGAAGTAGCTAAAACTGTTGATAAAATGGGTAATCGCGCAGTATTAGGAGAATCTGTTATTAATTTCCCTGTTGCAGATGCGAAAACACCAGAAGAGGGCATCCAATACGCAGTAAACTTTATCAAAGAATATAAAGATCACCCTCGTATTATCCCAGCATTTGCACCACATGCTCCTTACACTAACACCACAGAAAACCTTCAGAAAATTGCTAAATTATCAATAGAACTTGATGTTCCTGTTATGATTCATTTAGCTGAAACTGACCGTGAACAAGAAGAAATTGCTAAACGTACTGGCGGTAAAAGTCCAGTTCAATATATGGCAGATATCGGAGCGCTAAATAATAAAGTTATCGCAGCGCACGCAATTATGGTCGATGATAAAGATATTGATTTACTGAAAAAATATGATGTTGGTGTCGCTCATAATATCAGTGCAAATACTAAATCAGCAAAAGGTGTAGCGCCTGTCGTCGCGATGTTAGAAAAGGGTGTTCGTGTGGGCTTAGGGACTGATGGTCCAATGTCGAGTAACACGCTAACGACCATGAATGAGCTAAATCTTGTGGGTAAAATCCATAAATTAGAGAATAAAGATCGTGCTGCTATGCCACCATTAACTGTAGTAGAACTGGCAACAATGGGTTCGGCGAAAGTATTACATATGGAAGATAAGCTGGGATCTTTAGAATCAGGCAAACTTGCTGATATTATCGTTGTTGATACTAAATCTCCTAATATGGTGCCAATGTATAGTCCTTATGCCGCATTAGTTTATGGCGCAAATGGCAGTAATGTTCGCCACACCATTGTTGATGGAAAGATCTTAATGGAAGATCGCCAACTATTAACCGTTGATGAAAAAGCCATTATTAAAGAAGCACAAGATTTTTCAGATAAAGTACGTAAAACCGTTATCGACAGCGGTGAAGTTGTTAAATAAAAATAGATAAAAACATCTTTATCCTAGGCAGTTTGTTTTTAAACTGCCTTTTTTATTGTTATTGCTAGAGTACATTAATCTTTTCTGCTTATTTTTATCGAAACAAGACTATATAAAGTTAATAAAAGCTAAATATTGCACCATCATTAAGATAATCCTTATTATTTAAATAGTTATTTAATTTAAAACACTAACACACTGTTTTATCTATTTTTTCTCCTTCACAACTATTAGGTATTTAAGTTTATTCTGTTATCTAATTTATTAGAGATGCAATACTATCTAAATATACTTGTGCAACAGTGCATCTCTATTTTGCAGTTCTCACTAATACTGCTCATCAACTATGGATAGAATGAAAATGATGATTAAACCCAATAAATTAACGCTATCGCTTATTACATTATCTATTATTAGTGCAACTAGTACTTTTGCTAATGAAATCAATTCAGTAGTCCCTACTAAACCGCTTAATTATGATATAAAACTCAATCAAGCAACAATTTTTTTACGGGGTGCTGAGCTTGAAAATAACGTCACGCTCAACTTACCTGCGGGGCAGAGTGAAGTTGTTTTATCTAATGTTGCAAACAATATTGATCCTAGAAGTTTATCAATTAGCATTGATAATGAAGATGTGATTATTAATACCATTAACGTTAAAAAAATTCCTATTGCTCCTAGTTACCCTTCAGACATTGCAGTATTGATGGAAAAACAGAAAGACATTAATAAGCGAATTGAAGAATTAAACATCAATATTAATGTGGGTAATGAACAAATTACTTTATTAAAAGACCAATCATTTTTTGGTTATGGTGAAACTCAGTCATTAGAACACTCATCACAAAAATTTGATTTTATTAGCCAAAAAATGACATCTATTCTAAATCAGCAAAAAATGGCGCGTGAAGAAATCGCTGAATTAACAGAACAATTAGAAGAGCTAAGCCGACAATTAGAAATTGATATGCCAATTATTGCGCAAGAGAAAACACAAATTGTTTTATCTTTAGGCACATCAAAAAATCTAATCAGTAAAATGCGTATTTCTTATATAACACCAGATGCAGGATGGTCACCTGCTTATGATATTCGAAGCCAAGGAATGGATAAGCCAATATTACTCACCTACAAAGCGGATGTTATTCAAAATACAGGCTTAAATTGGGATAAAGTAAAACTGATTTTAACATCCACAAATCCATCTTTAAATATTACTGCACCAACTTTATCGCCATGGTATCTCGCTCTTTACAATGATAATGCTAAATTTAGAAGTAAAAATATGAGTATGGAGATGGCTTCTCCAGCTGCGCCATCTCCTGCGATGATAAGAGAAGAAAGCCATGAAAAACAATTAAATAAAGGAGTAACACGATATGTAACAACCAATAATAATGGTATCAATTTAAGCCATGCTATCGCACTACCTTACACCTTAAAAAATAGCACGGAACCTAATACATTAGTGATTAATCAAAAAGAAGTTGTTGTGAATTATCGCTATTTAACGACGCCTAAATTAGTTGAAGAAGTTTATTTACAAGCTGAAGTCAAAGATTGGGAAAACTTAAATTTACTTAATGGCCGTGCGAATATTTACTATATGAATAGCTTTATTGGTAATAGTTATATTAATACTAACGAATTAACAGAGTTACTTAATATTCCATTTGGAATAGATAAAAATATTCAAATTAGCCGTATTAACAATGAGAAGATAAGAAAAGAGCCCATCTTTATTGGTACAACGATTGAACAAAAAGAGAGTTATACTATTAAAGTAAGAAATACTTATAACTCTCCTGTAAAAGTTACTATTTACGATCAACTTCCACTTAGCCAGGAAAGCAATATCAATGTAGCAGATGCAGTTTATAAAGATGGTGTACTTGATAAAGATACTGGCGAAATTAAATGGGATATTATATTAGGTGCCAAAGAGGAAAAATCATTACCATTAAATTATACCCTTTCTTATCCTAAGAATAGACAAATTATGGGGTTATAATTTCTCTTATTTAAATTAAAAAATAGAAGAGGGTGCAATTGCACCTTTTTCTATTCACAGAAGAAACTAAATAAATAGCAGTAAAATTTTTAATGGCCATTTTTCTGCATAAATTGATTAACATTATTTTTGATCGTTTCTCTTAACCACAACACTTTAGAGTTATACGCATGGCGTTTATGCCACAGTAAAATATATGAAATATCAAGCTGTTCAGAAACACTATGTGGCAGTGGTAGAGGTAATTTCCTTGTTCAAGCCATGTATACCAAGTTAGCCCAACGCCAGAGAGTGCAGCAACTTCCTCACGACGTAATCCTGGTGTGCGACGACGCCCTGTACCAGGTAATCCCATGGTTTCAGATAAAGCTTAGCTAATCTACTGATATACTCATACTTATACTCATTTTTTGTTATTCATCTTCATATTATAGAGATATTCCTATGCCGTGGACTTTTTCACATCCTTCTATTGTTTTCCCCATAAAGCAGTCCCGAATAGGAAAAAACCTTAGTTTACCTGCATTAATTGTAGGAAGTACTTCACCTGATTTACTCTATTCTTTTGGCTTATATCAATCAGCAACAACGGCACATGATTTATTGGGCTGGTTTTATACTGCATTTCCTTTTTGTTTACTGGTTTTTATTCTAAATTATTTACTACGAAATCCATTAAAGTGCGTATCGCCGATCCCTTTATATGAGCCAATAAAACCCAATATTCGAGCATTAAGCTTATTTGTTTTATCTCTATATATTGGTGCAATAACTCATATTGTATGGGATTCTTTTACCCACGAAACAGGAACTGCTGTCAGATTATTTTCTGTACTACAAGCACAGTTATTACAAGGAATGACCGATAGCCAAGAGATTGCTATCTATAAATTATTACAACATTTAGGCTCTGTATTAGGGTTGCTTTATTTGTGTTGGAAATACATTCAATACCAGCGCAAACAAGATGCTCCAACACAAAAAGAAAATCGTATTAAGTTATATCGCTTAATTGGGATCGGTTTTCTGTCTGGATTATGTGCTTTGCCTTTAGCTTTACAATTCTCAAATAAAGGGCAGGGAATTAACATTAATCGGTTTATTTTCCTTGAGCTCTCTTTGGCAGTGCCTTTTTTCTTTGGTTTAATGATAATCTTAGGAGCTTGGTTATACCGAACTAAAGTTTGACCAAGTAAACTAAAAAAAGCCCCGTAACATAAATTTACGAGGCTCTTCTTTGGTATACTCTGTATTTAATACAGAAAATCTTAGCTATTTATTAGTTTTTAAACCACTGCATGACTTCTTCATAGCTTCCTTGGTAAATAATCTTATCTTCCTTTTTGCTTAATTGATAACGATACATCGGATCGTAATATTCTTTTAGTAAAGGGGTTAACCAAGAAAAATGTGCTTCTGTATTAGACTCTTTTTTCTGAATTTCTAGGGCATCATCTAGCAACTGCGTTAATTCCATTGCTCTTTGAGAGCCCAATCGGCGGCGGATAGCAAATAAACCATGATGTAAATAATCACTGTAAGCTTGCCAACCTTTTTCTTCGCCATACGCTTCCAGATAATCGTGCGTCATACGATCAAAATACTCTGCTTTCAAACGTTCTATGCGTCGCTCGAAGGGATCATCCACAACAACTATTGAAGCATCAACCATTTTTGCTCGCAAACATTCAGGCAATCCATTGGCTCCAATAGCACGACCTTCATCCTCAAGCACCCATCGTGTATATTTCGGTGATTTTTTCAACATTTCAACACCAAGATGGTTTTCAAATGTGGCCTGCGGAAATTGCTCTTCTACTGTACGACCAAAAGATGAACCTCGATGATGTGCAATACCTTCGAGATCAATACCTTCTGGTAATGAACGCACTAAAGTCGTTTTTCCATTACCGGTACATCCACCAATTAAGATAATAGGGCGTTGAACTAATTCATTGGTCATTTCAATAACAGTCTGTCTTAACGCCTTATATCCCCCTTCAATTAATGGATAATCTATACCACTTTCTTTAAGCCATTGCTGAACGATATGAGAACGCATTCCTCCACGAGCACAGCAAATATAACCATTTGGAAATTGCTCACAAGCATCACGCCAAGCTGCGATACGGTTCTCACGAGTTTCACCACTTACCAATTGATGCCCTAAATCAACCGCTTTTTGTGAGCCTTGTTGTTTATAACAAGTCCCCACAGCAGCACGTTCTTCATCATTCATTAAAGGTAAATTAATCGCATTAGGGATTGAGCCTTGATTAAATTCAATAGGTGCACGCACATCAATAATAGGTGTGTTATTAGCAAGAATATGTCGAATATTTTGAGCAAAAAAAGCTGATTCCATAATAAAAATTGTTGTATCTAGTCTGGCTGAAAGATTGACTACTATACTCTTAAAATCATGTAACGCCCATAATTACAGTCATATTTAAAAATGGAGTCCTTCTTTCAAGAAAAAAATTTAAGATAAGGTTGTAGATTGATAGATAAAAACATCTAACTTATTCATGATGTTTCGGTTACCTATTTTAGCTATGGTGCAGCACAAAAAAGGTGAATAGTAGAGACAACACAATTAACATGTACCGCCAGTGTAGAATTTTATCGCAACGGATTGGGAACAGTAACCGAAATTAATACCGCAAAGGTTGCATTATTAAATGCACAAATGTCTCAGATTGCAACCGTTGATTTAGCATTTACATTAGGTGAAATAGGTAGGGTGTTGCCTAATTAAGCACCACATTAGAAATATTTCTTTTCTATATTGTTATTTTAGTAGAGGTGGCGTTAATAATAAGTCGCCAGCCTCTAACGCAACGATGAAAGATTATTTATTCAAGTTAATCTGTTCAAAAGCAGGTTTATTCATATCTTTAAACTGTGAAAGAGAATATTCGGTATAGTTGATATCGTTATAGCCTCTTATTTTCATTGTACCATTCGTCAAATCAGATAACGTTGTCCAAACAGTGTATTCCGTTTGCAGTTGATTACTAGTGCTTTGACTTTCGCCCATGATATCAGCCGTGATATTTTTTGTTCTATCAAAGCGATTCATAATGTGCGCTAGGGTATTCATCGCTTCGGGTGTTGATTCGGCTGTTGGTGCGTAGGTTGAAAAATAAACCGCGCGGATAAAACGGCCGACAGATGTATCTGATGAAGGTAATTGAGATGTTGCAATGCCACTATCAGGCTGTACGACATTGATATTAGCCAATTTACCTGAAGATTTATCAATATTAGTTAATTGGCTATAATTATTGAGGTTAGTTAAATGCCAAGGAAAGTCTGGACCATTTGTCATTACACGGGTTGGATTTTGATAAACGTGTAATTTACCGTTTGTAGCTTCAACGACAATACTGCCACCTTTTTTATCATAAAAAGCATAGTGAAAAGGCGATTTTAGATTGCCAAAGTTTTTTAACACGGGAGCCAAAAATAACCTGACTCAACCGCTTCTTGTACTTCTTCAACTGTTGAAAAATTAGCTAAAGCCCATTCACCTATAGAAGTAACGGGAATGGCTTTATCATAATCCTTTTTATCAAGCGGTGATAATTCAGCTTCTGTTATCATATTGGCGCTAAATGACAAACCCGCACTATTTAAACCTTGTAATAGGTTATGATCATCACCATCAAAAAAGATATCTGTTGTAACGGCTAATATGTCATATTTATTGCTATAACTTAGGCTATTTTCACCATTAGGAGCTTTTTTTGTGAATTGTGTATTTTTAGGATAAAAAGTAACCCATGAAGGTAAATCTGCCGTCAGTTCAAGTGTTCTACCTTGGTAAACGTTATTATTTTTATCAAGTATAGCCAAACTAGAACAGGCTTCACTCGCTACTGAAACAGCGAGTAATGAGGATAATAAACCAACCAATATTTTATTGCGTTTCATTATGAATTCCTTAATTAAAAAACTCCTTTAAAGTTAGTTCAAATAAAGAATACGACAACTATTTGGTAATTAAATAACAAATATTTTTAGAACATTGGAGATCTTGTGATACTTGAAATTGTTAGAACATTTTTACACTATAGCTTGCATTTTCTGGCACCCATTTTATTAGGCTATCTTTTCTGGGGTAAGAATTGGAAGATAGCCTCACTTCTTATGATAGGGACAATGGCCATCGATATTGACCATTTGTTAGCAACACCTATATTTGATCCCAATCGCTGTAGCGTAGGCTTTCATCCATTACATACTGTTTGGGCTGCCTTGATTTACTTAGGTATATGGTTTTTACCCTCATGGAAATTAAAAGCCATTGCAGTAGGGTGTTTATTTCACTTATTTACCGACTCAGTTGACTGCTATTTAGGTGGATTAAAACCCGATCTAACAATAACGATGAGTTGTGATAAAAATTACTTTATGTCTACTTTCAATAATAATTTTATTGCACCCAAATAGTAGGGATTTTAATTATCCCTTTATTTTTTATTTAGATTGCTTAGTAAATTTTATTAACACACCACCAATAATCAGCAAAACACCTATTATTTGCAATAGTAGGTTATTACTTTCAATACCACTGAATATATCAATAACTAGACTTGAGATCATTTGTCCGCAAATGGCTAAAACAGACGTTAACATAACCCCCAATAACGGTAGAACATAACTATTAATGACCACGAAGAATGCACCAATAATACCACCAGCAAAGGCAATTAAAGGGATCGTAGATAGTTCAATAGCGTGGCAATCTTTCACCCATAGAACAAAGATAGTTAAAAATATAAAACCGACTAAGTGATTGATTAAAGAGCTATAAAAAGCATTGCTATTTTGTGCTAACTTACCATTCAGAGTACGACTTGTTACAATACAAACACCATTAAATAATGCAATTAAAATAAAAACACTCATTAGTTATCTACCTATAATTAATAATGTACTACCAGAAATAAGTAAAAAGCACATAAATAAATCACGTAGGGTGATTTTCCTTTTTTCAACCCCAAACCATCCCATTGCATCAACAATAACGCTAAAAAGAATTTGCCCTGTTATCATTAAAATAATACTACCGGAGAGCGATAATGGGCTATTTACTATAATTGCAGCTAATAACACCGTAAATGCCCCAGGGATCCCTCCCAAATACAATAGGATTTTTATTTTGTTATTGTTTTTCTTAGTTAGTTGATTCTTTCTTAAATATAAAATGTATATAATTAAAGAGAAAAGAGTCCCTATACCGTGTGTTATCCATGATGCGGTTAATGGCGTTGTAAAACTGGCTAAGTAACTATTACTCATAATCATTAATGAAAGTAAAACGCCAGAAAAGACTGCAACAAGAGAGAGAATATACTTGTTATTCATAATATTAAGTCTATATAAATCATTTTTTGTGTGGGCTTAAAATATTCTCTTTCAACAATACAGGCAAGAAAACACACTGTTTACTTTAGGTTGACAATATGAATGATATGAATGTTTTTCCCATTCTGATTGCTGTGACTAAGCATTTGAGTATTACCAAAGCTGCCAAAACATTGAATATGACAAAATCAGCAGTTAGTAAGGCAATCCAGGGTGTTGAAGAGAAGTTAGGTATACGCCTATTTCATAGAACAACAAGAAGTGTCAGTTTAACCGAAGAAGGCATTGTTTATATTGGCTATATTCGAGAGTCTTATAAGTTAGCGGTAATGGCAGAAGAGGCTGTTTCACAATTTAGCGATAAAGCCAAAGGTAGAATTAAAATTTCAGCGCCCATGTCATTTGGTACGTTACATCTTGCTAAGATAATGCCTTTATTTATGCAGAAGTACCCAGAGCTTGATGTACAACTTTTATTTGATGACAAAGTAACGGATTTAGTAGCAGAAGGATACGATCTTGCAATTAGAATTAGTGAATTACCCGATTCTTCATTGATAGCACGTCAATTATCACCTTGTCATAGCCAGCTTTATGCTTCTTCAGAATATCTTGATAAATATGGTGAACCCATGCAAGTTTCTGAGTTAAAAAACCACAATTGCTTATCGTATTCATTATATCAAGCTGGCATGGAGTGGGTTTTTTATCAAAGAGGTAAAAAATATAGTCACATTCCTAAAGGTAGTTATCGTGCCAATAATAGTGAAGCATTATTACAAGCCGTTTTACAGGGAATAGGTATTGCTTTACTCCCTCATTTCATTACTCAAACAGCCTTATCAAATACAGATAAAAAGCTTATCCCTATATTGACGCACTTCGATTTACCTGAGCACTTTATTTATGCGGTTTATCCTGACAAAAAAAATCTTCCGCGCAAGATAACGCTATTTGTTGATTTCTTAAAAGAGCAATTCGGTGTTAATAGCGACTATCAACACAATATCGAAAAAGAATAATCACAATAAACGGTTATCATCGCCGAAAAAGTCATCTGCTAACCACTGCGTTACGGTTTTAGCATTAATTTGATTTGCTTGTAGCTTCTCAATCGCAAAATATTCAGGAAACGAGCTATCAGATTCATCATGCTCTTTTTCAAGTTGTTCTAATTTAACAAGCGCATTTTCATAGTTATCAAAAATCGCTTCAATATCACGATAGATCTGACCAAATCCCTCACTAAAACGTGAAACTATGTAATAAAAATCTGAAAGGGGAATATCACAGCTAAAACTATCTAATTTCACCTCTTTAACTTCTATCCATCGGTCTTTTTCAGCAAGTATTTTGACTTGATTTTCCTCGTTTTGATTATCTCTAATAAATATCGTTTTTGCTTTTTCAGCAATATCTTCGTTATCAAAAGCTCCTAAAATAAAATCTGGCCCTTCATAACCTGAAATTCCTACTACGCATAAGTGAATTGTGTTCATTTATTTATCCATAAAAAATATCTAATAAATTTGCTTACTTATCTTACCTACTTTTCTTTTTTACATTGAGTTTAATAGGAAATAAATGTGCTAAAAAATAGCGACTAATCCAATCATTTTTATTGTCGCTTTAAGGGATTTTTCTCTCTTTTAAACCTCATAATCTGGTGGTAATTGCAAAAAGCTTGATGTAGAGTGCTCAGTCTTTTTTTAATGAAGTCTATTGGGGAGGCTGAATGTTTATTGGCTTTGACTACGGAACATCGAACTGTTCTGTTGCAATTATGAAAGAGGGGAAACCCACTCTTTTGCCTTTAGAAGGTAATGATGTGTATATTCCATCAACCCTTTGTGCGCCAACCCGTGAATCTGTTTCTGAGCACTTATTTCGTCATTTAAATATTAAACCTTCCAGCGAAGTTGGCGAACAGCTATTAAGAAAGTCGATTGCGTTTAATCGAGAAGAAGATATTGAATTAGTTCCTGAAGATATTCTTTTCGGACAATCTGCACTAAGTTTATACCTACGTGATCCTCGTGATGTCTATTACGTTAAATCACCCAAATCCTTTTTAGGTGCTTCTGGCCTACATGATATACAAATTAGCTTCTTTGAAGATTTAGTTTGCGCCATGATGGCAAATATTAAGCACCAAGCAGAAAAAAGTACACAAGAAGCGATCACTGATACCGTTATTGGCAAGCCGATTAACTTTAATGGGTTAGGTGGCGACGCTTCAAATAGGCAAGCTGAAAGTATTCTTATCCGTGCAGCTAAAAGGGCCGGCTTTAAGAATATTATGTTTGAATTTGAACCTGTTGCTGCTGGGCTGGAATATGAGTCAACGTTAACTAAAGACCAAACTGTATTAGTCGTTGATATTGGTGGCGGTACCACTGATTGCTCATTAATTCAAAT
Source organism: Proteus sp. FZP2095 (assembly GCF_023701425.1). Taxonomy (NCBI): domain Bacteria; kingdom Pseudomonadati; phylum Pseudomonadota; class Gammaproteobacteria; order Enterobacterales; family Morganellaceae; genus Proteus; species Proteus sp. FZP2095. Next base: position 792,177 of record NZ_JAMQBJ010000001.1, on the reverse strand, counting down.
GGGGCCAAGCTACCAAGGCAAAACCGACCGTTCAAATACATTACTTGCCCATAGTGGACAACGTGTTGGTGGTAACGATCTTGATATTTATCTTGCTTTTAAACAGCTTATGCCATTATTTGGTATGACAGGGTTAACGTCTTCAGGGATTAAATTACCACTGAGGCAATTCTGGGACCCGATTGCGATAAATAATGTTGAAGCACAAAAGGATTTTTATTCTCGTCAAAACCTAGCTGCATTAAACCAGCTAAGACGAGATGCTAAAGAGCCTGAAAAAATAGCGCGTCTTATTGAAGTCTATAATGAAACATTGGGTTATAGCATTGTTAGACGTGCTGAAGAAGCTAAAATCGCTTTATCAGATTCTCCTGAATATATTGCTAATATCGCCTTATTAAGTGAAACATTAGAATGCACCATTGAGCGTGAGCAAATGGTGGAGTCGATTGAATCACCTAAAAGTAAAATGATTGAATTAGTTAATGATGCCGTTTTGCAAGGGGGAATAAAACCCGATGCTGTCTTTATGACGGGAGGCTCTGCGCGTTCACCTATTTTATGTCAAGCCATTGAACAGCAATTGCCTAATATTCCAATTGTTAAAGGTAATGACTTTGGATCGGTTACTGCAGGTTTGGCGCGTTGGGGCGAGGTCTGCTTTAAATAATGAGTATTAAATAGTCGGTTTTAAATAACTGATGTTTTCAATATATTAAAGCGCTTTACATTCAATCTTTGTATTGATTAGATGTAGAGCGTTTTGCTTTATAAAACACGATAAAAATACAACATTCGACAGGAGAACACATGTACCGCTTCCAAAATGATTATAATGAAATTGCACATCCTGCGGTCATGAAGGCAATCACTGATACAGTGGGGCAACGCTATGATGGATATGGCATGGATAAGCTTTGTCATCAAGCTGCTCAATCAATAAAACAGCGTATTCAACAACCTGATGCAGATATTCACTTTTTTAATGGTGGTACCATTACTAATTTAACTGCGATCTCTCATTTTTTACGTCCACACCAAGCAGTTATTTCTGTCAGTACTGGGCATATTGCGACACATGAAACAGGCGCTATTGAAGCAACAGGACATAAAGTTATCACGACATTTTCCGCTGATGGCAAATTAACACCAGAGTTATTAAAACCTATTCTTGCTGAGCATAATGATGAACATTGGGTTCAACCCAAACTTGTTTATATAACGAATGCCACAGAAATTGGTACGGTTTACCGCAAAGCGGAGTTGCAAGCATTACGTAACTACTGTAACGAACATAATTTATGGTTGTACCTTGATGGTGCTCGTTTAGCCGCAGGATTAATGTCCGCACAAAGTGATCTGACTATTGAAGATATCGCCAGCTTAACCGATGCATTTTATATTGGTGGTACTAAAATCGGTGCAATGTCAGCTGAAACGCTCGTGATTTGTCATCCTGCACTAAAATCTGATTTCCGTTTTAGCTTAAAACAAAAGGGTGGATTACAAGCGAAAGGTTGGTTATTAGGTGCGCAGTTTGAAGTTTTATTTAAAGATGATCTCTATTTTAAATTAGGCAAACACATTAATGAAATGGCATCACAATTAACTGAATTCTTTACTGAACAAGGCTTTGAATTTTTAGCGCCACCTGAATCTAACCAAGTTTTTGTTATTTTACCAAACACAATTGCGGAAAAATTAACACAACAGTTTGTTTTTCATCGTGTATTACTTAAAAATCCTAACTTGAGTTGCTTACGTCTTTGTACTTCTTGGGCAACAACACAGCAAGATATCGATGGGTTTAAAACAGCATTTCTGCAATTAGTTTAAATTTTCCGTTTAAACTTATCTCTTATTGTTATGCATTACACGCTTATTACGTGTGTAATGCATTTTCAATATAATCAGAATTTAATTGCCTTAAATCTAAATATAATGCTGGAGAGGTACATTAATAATGTTATATTAATTACTCCTCTCTCAACATAAGTAGGGTAAAAGAATGAAGAAATTGACACTCCAAGAGATGATCGATGCCCAAAAAATGCGAGTAAAAACCAGGATAGGTCAAGAGAGAAAGAAATTAGGGCGCGAATTAACCAATGCCGAAATGAATAAAGTCAAAGACTCCATTATTACTGAAATCTCCCTCGAAGTTGAAAAAGCCACCAAAAAAGCACAAGCCCTCAAGAAAAAACAAAAACTAGCCCCTAGTGATGAAACCTATAGCTGGTCCGCTAAAAACCATCGTAGTGGCTATCGTTAATTTTTTAATTAGCCCTGATATATTTATTTATCAGGGCTAAGAGATTAAAATTCCTAACCACAAAATATCGCACAAAATTAAAATAAAATATTTAGTCAATTTCAATAAAAAACTCATAAAATGAGTATTTTATATACGTAATATATTTATTTTTAAGATATAAGTACTGAGTTGTTTCGTTATTATCAATTCAATCTTAAAGGTAAATTAGAGCTTTTAATTATTAGCTTAAATTATTAAAATAAAATAATACATTTTATTTTTACTGACATATTTTTTAGATGATTTAACTAATGACAATAAAACCTCATAACCCCAATGAAATATATAGAAAGATCAATGATGAACTTACAATTCTTATACACTCGATGTGTGAGCAATCATCTGATGAAATAATAAACAAAGCAGGAAGTGATGCACGAAATAAATTAGAACAATTTCAAGAAGTATTAAAAAAAGATCTTGATTCTTTACAAAAGAATGCAGAATGGAATATTTTTACTATCGCGTTTTATGGGGAAACAGGCGCAGGCAAATCAACATTAATTGAAACACTGCGAATACTTTTGCGTGAATCAAAAAAATTAGAGAATCAGAAGAAATACCGTCAACAATATGCTAATTATCAATACTGCTCTGATGATATTGAAAAAACTAAAAACTCTATAGATGAAATCAAGCATAATGCAGAGAAAACAACATCAAAAATCAATGAATTAAATGATTTCCACGCTCAGGAAAGATATGATATCCAACAATTAATTAAAGAAAGTGATATTGAGTTTTTACCGCAACTTAATGAAATTAAAAATCAATTAGAACAAAAAGAGCGCATTAACACTCAGATATTGCAGCAAATTGATGATATTAATATTCAAATTTCTGAATATAAAAAAAAGGCATCATTATGGCAGAAATTTCTTCTTTTTTTTAATAAACTACCTGAAGAAATCACATTAAGTAATTTAGAAAAACAAGTTATTTTAACTGGAATCGAATGCAAAACCATACATCAACAATATAATTCACGCAAACTATTGATTAAAGAAAAACAAAAACCCTTATACTCTAAGCTAGCAAATTTAAATGAAAGGTTAGAACAGGAAAAGCAACAATTTGAAGATCAATTACAGTTTTTAAAGAATGAGGGTATTTCGTTAACAAAAAAAAATGAACAATTAGAAACACTATTAGAAAAACAACATGCATTATTATCTCAATATGCTGATGGTGAGATTATTGGTGATGGCCGCGCTGATTTTACAAGAGAAACTCAATGTTATAATTTAACACTAAATGGAAATGTTTTTTCTTTATTAGATGTTCCAGGCATTGAAGGAAAAGAAGAACTTGTTTTAAAAGAAATTGAAAATGCCATTGAACGAGCTCATGCTGTCTTCTACATCACAAATAAAGCAGCACCACCACAAACAGGGGATGAAGGAAGAAAAGGAACATTAGAAAAAATAAAACAACATTTAAATTCACAAACAGAAGTATGGTCAATTTTTAATAAAAAAGTAACCAATCCAAAATTAACATTAAAAAATAGGCCATTGCTATCTGATGATGAATCAAGCAGCTTGTCTGTATTAGATGAAAAAATGAGTGAACAACTTGGTTCTCATTATAAAAAAACAATTGCATTAACCGCATTACCTGCTTTTTTAGCATCGACAGACTGTTTAGTTCCTCATTCTCAAAATGCCAAACGTCGTACTAAATTTTTACAAGATTTCATGGAGTATGATTTATTAGAATTGACTGGTATTCTTGATTTTATCAATTTGTTGGAAAAAGAATTACTACCCGATAGCCAAAATAAAATTTATCAAGCAAATCTTAATAAAGCTAAAGAAGCTCTTAACAAAACTACCAAAGGGCTTGATGATGTAGAAAAAACTTATCAAGATCTCGCTGATGATGTTTCTGTCAAGTGTGAAGAATCAAAGATATTACTGGATTCAAGCTTCCGCATCATGCAAACACGATTAAATAGCAATATCGCAAATCTTATTCGTGATGCTATACATGATATACGTACAAATGTTTATTCACGTATTGAAGATAATATTAGTAATGATCATTTTAAAGGGATTTTAGAACAAAAGGTCAAAGCAGAATTGAGTAAACTTTCAGCCTCTTTACCTCATACAATCAAACAACAAATTGAGCATTTTCAAACTGAGGCTTCTGATATTTTTCAGCGTTATGAAGAGCAAACACAAGATTTAATGCATCTAACTGAGAAATTGAATAAAGCTAAATTAGATAACGATATCAATATAAAAATCAACATTGACAGTGGGATAAATAAAGCTGGTTTATTGGGTGCATTAGCTGGGTTGGCACTTATACCAATTACAGGTGGAGCTAGTGCGTGGATTATTGCTGCGTCAGCATTTACAGCAATTGTCTCTATTGGTAAAGCAGTTGTGGGTTTCCTGAGTAGTAATTATAAAATGTCTCAACAAAAAAAATCAACTAACGAAAACTTACGCAAAATTGAATCTCATTTGACAGAAACTTTAAACGACAATTTAGCTCAAGTTCTTCCTAAAATGAAAGATAGTATAAAAACAATTAAACAATCACTTGATGAGCCAATAATCAAAATGAACCAAACGGCAGTATTGTTAAAAAATTCAAATCAAAAACTAAAAATCTTATCTAGAAGTATTCAAACAGAAGGTAATTTGTAATGAAACATACACTCACTAACTTTAACGAAAAGCAAACTCAAATCCTTAATTTATTGAATAGACTCTTACGCTTTTTACAACAAGGTACTCAAGCAGGTGTTTCCATTGATCCTTCTTTAATTAAAAAATTAGAAAATAATATTGCTCATGTAGTTGATGAAAAGTTAAAAGTTGCATTAATAGGTGGTTTTTCAGAAGGGAAAACCTCAATAGCGGCTGCATGGATGGAAAAACTAGATAAATCCACGATGAAAATTAGCCATCAGGAATCTTCTAATGAAGTTAAAGTTTATGAAATTGGCGAAGAGTTCGTGTTAATCGATACTCCGGGGTTATTTGGTTTTAAAGAGCAGCAAAATGCACAAACATTTGAGGTAGAAAAATATAAAGATCTCACTAAAAAACATGTCAGTGATGCACACCTTGTTCTTTATGTTATGAATTCAACCAATCCGATTAAAGAAAGTCATAAAGAAGATATGTATTGGTTATTCCGTACTCTAAATTTATTGCCACGTACTATTTTTGTCTTAAGCAGGTTCGATGAAGTTGCCGATGTTGAAGATGAAGATGACTATCAAGAAAATCTTAATATAAAACAACAAAATGTCATTGGTCGTTTACAAGATATGATATCTCTTACACAAGAAGAGATTAATACATTATCTATTGTTGCTGTTGCCGCCAATCCTTTTGATGAAGGTATTGATTACTGGCTTGAAAATATTGAGCAATTTAAAGCACTTTCTCATATCACTCATTTGCAAACAGCGACAGCAAATAAAATTACTCAAAATGGAGGAAGTGAGGCATTAGATGCTGAAATGCGTACAAGCGTTATCAGTGATATTCTTCATAAGCAATTGCCTATAGCTATTGATGCTAATGCTAGTATTTCCCATGAAGTGGGCCAACTTGAAAAAGCTTATCAGCGTTTAGATAATCAAATGAGAAATACCCAAGCACAAATTAGTGAAACTCAAATTACATTGAGTAATTTTGTTACTCACTACTTTGCTGACTTAATCATGCAAGCCAAAGGATGCAGCATTGAAACATTTAGTGATTTTTATGAGCGTGAAATTGGTGATGAAGGCATCATGATTAATAATAAACTGCAAAATGAATTTCGTAGTCAGATGGGTGTTATTAATCTTGAAGTTGAAAAAATACAAACCAGTTTTGATAGTGAAGTGAGCCATTTTAATAATACAATTAAATCCCTAGGTAAAATGGGAATAAATAACGTCCTAAAAGGCAATTTTATTAATAATAAAACTGTACTTGCAACACGTGATGGCATCGTGTCTGTTGCTAAAACTGTTGGTCTTGATATTGGTAAATATCTTAAATTTAAACCTTATGGTGCTATTAATTTTGCTAAAGGTGCCAATGCGGCGTTAGCGGCTGTTGGTGTGATTATAGAGATTTGGGATAGCTATGATAAATATAAAAAAGAAGAGCAATTTAAACAAGTTATTGATGATATGGTCAAAGGATTTAACGAACAAAGAAGCGACCTTGTTGCATTAATTGACTCACCTGAATTTGCAGAAAAATTCTTCGCTAATTACATAACACTTAACAATCAAATCAAAGAACTGGGTTCAAATTTATCTGATAGTCGAGAAAGAGAAAATGTATTCTCAGCTTGGCTTACAGAAGCAAAATTATTAGAAAGTGAACTAGTGACTCTTTTTTAATTAAGCGAACATAAAATAGCGCTAACTTTTGAAAAATTAGCGCTATTCTTTTACCCTGATATTGACGCAATATAGTTATATTTCCATCGTATCAATTAATGAATATAACTTTTTAAAGGCATGATATTTTTTTTCATATGTTTTATGTTTTTCTAAATTTGGTGTGTGGCGTTTGTTAAGCTTAGGTTGAGAAAGAATAACCTGTGATGAATGAGCAGGGTTTACTGCCAATTGTGCTAGTCTCGCAGCTCCAAGTGCCGGACCAACATCGCCACCTTGGCGATAATCGAGGGTTTTTCCTGTAATATCTGCGAGCAATTGTCGCCAATATTCACTCCTTGCACCACCACCAATTAACGTAATGTTATTAGCTAATTGACCTGCATTTTCAGCAACTTCAATCCCTTGTCGTAACGCAAAGCTTATACCTTCAAGAACAGCTTGGCATAAGTCAGCACGTTGATGTTCATGGGTTAATCCCCAAAAGACACCTTTCGCATTAGGATTGTTATAAGGCGTCCGTTCGCCTGAAAGATAAGGTAAAAACAGGAGGGGGCTATCAGCAAAAATTGCGTGTTCAATCTCTTCAAACATCGCACCCACACTCTCAATTCCTGTCAATTGACACACCCAATCAAGGCACGATGCAGCACTTAGCATCACAGACATTAAATGCCAAGTATTAGGTAATGCATGACAAAAACTGTGTACTGCATTGTCACTATTTTGGAGAAACTTTTCGCTAACAACAAAATAAACACCTGAAGTACCTAGAGAGAGCATCGCTTGACCGGGCTGATAAACGCCGACACCAATTGCACCCGCTGCATTATCGCCACCACCAGCAATAATAGGCACTTGTTTCATCTGCCATTTTTTAGCGATATCAGCCAATAGATAGCCGGTTATTTGATTGCCTTCAAACAACGTCGGCATTTGACGACGCGTTAATCCTGTGGCATTTAAAAGCTCATCACTCCAATCTCGCTTTTGCATATCTAGCCAAAGCGTACCTGCTGAATCCGACATATCACTGGCGAAATTACCGCTCATCTTCCAACGTAAAAAATCTTTAGGTAATAAAACATGCGCAATGCGTTGAAAAATTTCAGGCTCATTTTCAGCAACCCATTGTAGTTTTGGCGCAGTAAAGCCGGGCATAACTAAGTTACCCGTAATTTTTTTAAACTGGGGATATTGCGCTTCAAGTGCCTGACACTGTTTAAAACTACGGCCATCATTCCATAAGATTGCAGGACGCAACACCGCTTGTTGAGCATCAAGCAAAACGGCACCATGCATTTGACCGCTTAGTCCAATCGCCTCGATTTGATCCATTGGATAACTGCGTCCAAGCTGAAGAATGGCTTCATCTGTTGCTTGCCACCATTGCAGGGGATCTTGTTCTGACCATTGAGGGTGAGGGCGTGATATTGCTAAAGAAACGGAATGACTGGCGATAACGTCACCTTGCTCATTCATAATGATCGCTTTAACGCTCGAAGTGCCTAAATCTAGCCCTAAATACATAAAGTTATCCCATGACCTGTATCTAATTAATAACACAGCGGAAAGCCCGCTATGTTATTACATTTATGCCATTAGCCAAAAATATAGCGATTCACTAAACTTTCTAGCATTTCTTGGCGTCCACTTTGTAATTGTGGCGCTAAGGTGTTGCTTTGTGCATATTTTGCTACTTCTTCAAGGCTTAATTTACCTTGTAAGATATTTTGACCAAACTCTGCACTCCAGCCTGAATAACGCTGCGCTGTAAATTTATCAAGACCACCATCTTGGATCATTCTTGCTGCAATGCGTAATGCCATTGCCATTGTATCCATTCCTGAAATATGTCCGTAGAAAAGGTCATATTTATCATTACTTTGACGACGAACTTTTGCATCAAAGTTTAAACCACCTGTTGTAAATCCACCTGATTTAAGAATTTCATACATGACTAGTGCATTTTCTTCTACGCTATTTGGGAATTGGTCTGTATCCCAACCTAATTGTGGATCACCACGGTTAGCATCAACAGAGCCTAAAATACCTAACGCAATGGCAGTCGCAATTTCATGATGGAAGCTATGTCCTGCTAACGTTGCGTGGTTGGCTTCAATGTTTACTTTGACTTCTTTTTCAAGACCAAACTGTTTTAAGAAACCATAAACAGTCGCAGTATCGTAATCGTATTGATGTTTTGTCGGCTCTTGTGGTTTTGGTTCAATCAGTAATGTGCCTTGGAAACCAATTTTATGTTTATGCTCAACAACCATCTGCATAAAGCGACCAATTTGCTCTCTTTCTTGGCGTAAGTCTGTATTTAACAGCGTTTCATAACCTTCGCGTCCGCCCCATAATACATAGTTTTCACCCCCCAGCGCTTTTGTTGCTTTCATTGCTTCACAAACTTGTGTCGCAGCCCATGCAAAAACATCAGGATCAGGGTTAGTCGCTGCACCCGCACCATAACGAGGATTGGTGAAGCAGTTTGCGGTTCCCCATAATAGCTTAACGTTGGTTTCTTCTTGTTTTTTCGCTAATACATCGGTGATCGCCGCCATATTAGAGATATATTCATTGATGTTATTGCCTTCAGAAATAACATCCACATCATGAAAACAGTAGAAAGGAACATTGAGCTTATGAAAGAACTCAAAGGCAACATCTGCTTTACGTTTTGCTTGTTCTAATGCTTCACCCGGTGTTTGCCACGGTCTATCAAAAGTACCTATACCGAACATATCAGAACCATTCCAGCAAAAATTATGCCAGTAGCAAGCGGCAAATCTTAGGTGATCTTCCATGCGTTTACCTAAAATAATCTCATCTGGATTATAGTAACGAAACGCTAATGGATTATCGCTTGTTGTGCCTTCATATTGAATTTGTTCAATTTTATCAAAGTAAGACATGGAACCGTCCTTATTTAGTATCAAGTTGTAATTCTGAATGTGATTCAAGCTCAGCAGTCATCTCTTCCTGCTCTTCTGGTGTTAATTTGGCAATGCCAAAGCCCGTGAAACCCCACAGCATGGCGAAGAAGATGCCACTCCAGCACAATACAGCCCAAGGTAAGTAACTTAAGGTTGCAACGCCTAACGTACCTGCCATATAAGCGCCTGCGGCTGTCCACGGTAAAATGGGTTCAAAGATAGTGGCAGAGTCTTCTACCGTACGAGCTAGGTTTTTAGGGTGTAAGCCTCGTTCGATATAAGCACCGCGCAACATTTCAATAGGAATAAGGATTGAGATTTGTCCATTACAGGTCACGCCAATCATGGTTAGCCCACAAGCAATTGTGGCTAAGATCATTGAACCAGTTGAGTGAACCATTTTTAATAATGCATGGACAATCACTTCTAATGCGCCACTTAACGATAAAGTACCGGCAAAAGAGAGGGCGCAGAAGCAGATAAGCAGGGTGCTCATCATTGAGTTCATGCCACCACGATTTAATAAGTTACCTAATAATTCAGGAACTTCTTTCCCTTGGATCATTGAGACATTGAAGCCATCAACCGCACTTTTTACGATGTCATGTAATCCAAAACCTTGAATAAGATAAGCATTAAACATAGCAATGGCGGCCGAAGCTAACATCACAGGGATAGTTGGTTTTTTCGTTACTGAACCATATAAAATCACTAATACAGGAATGAGAAGGATTAGATTGAAGTTATAAACATTCTCAAGACCATTGGTAATTAATGTCACTTTTTCTGGCACACCTTGTCCTGCTAAATCACCGTTCATGCCATAAACAGTCATCACAATTGCGGTTAAAATGAGCGAAGGCAGTGTGGTATAAAGTAAGTGCCAGATATGTTGATAGAGGTCGATCCTTGCGGCCATTGCGGCAAGGTTAGTATCACCTGATAGCGGTGAAAGTTTGTCGCCGAAATAGGCACCCGCAACTACGGCACCCGCTGTTGCAGCAAGATTTGCTTCCATACCAACAGCAACCCCCATAAAGGCAACACCGATGGTTCCTGCTGAGCCCCATGAAGTTCCTGTACAGACCGACACTAATGATGTCACCAATAATGCCGTAACATAAAGCATTTCTGGGCTGATCATTTTTAAGCCGTAATAGATCATCAATGGAATGGTACCACCAATCATCCATGTGCCGATTAACAAGCCCACGCTGATTAAAATCAGTAAAGCTGGCATGGTTTTAGCAATTTTTTGTGATATTGCCGTTAAGATCTCGTCATAGCGATACCCTAATCGTTTGACCAATAGTGCAGCTACAACTGTAGACAGCACCATTAAAGGCTCTGGTGGTAAATCAAAAGCGGCGTAGCCTCCTCCTAATAGCACCACCATGGTGAATATAGGAAAGAGTGATTCGAGTAATGTAGGTGTTCTCGGGCTGTTTATCGTTTGCGTTTTCATTGTAATTTATTCCAAACTGGCGTGAGGTAAGGTACGAATAAGCCGAGTGAAAACGGTTTCTAATATTGAACGAGGTGTCGCGATATTAATGCGGAAAAAACCATCCCCAACCGCACCAAAACCACGCCCCCAACTCATTTCCACTTCAGCTAATGAAACAAACCAATGTTTTAGTTGTTCTTCAGATAACTGCATTTTTTGGTAGTTAATCCATAGCATGTAGGTGCCATGACTTTGAGTGATAACCCAATCAGGAAAATAACGTTCACATTGTTCTTTTACCCAATGTCGGTTATCAGCAAGATACGTTTTTAATTCACCAACCCATTGTTGGCCCTGTAAGGTGTAAGCTTGTAAAAAAGCGGGAACTGAGAAATAACCTGGATTATGAATACCCGCAGCAATTAAGCATTGCTTGAATTTTTCACGATATTCCGGATTAGCAATAACGATATTGGCGACTTCGAGTCCGGCTAAATTGAATGTTTTAGCGGGAGAAGTACAAATAAAAGAGTGTTGTTTTACATAACTATTTATTGATGAAATAGGGTGATAAGTTGCACCATCAAAAACAAAATCAGCATGTACATCATCAGAAATAATAAAAATCTGATATTTCTGTGCAAGTTCCGCTATTTTTAATAGATCACTTTTTTGCCATACCGTTCCTGTTGGATTATGTGGCGATAGTAAAATAAAGCAGACAGACTGTTTAAACTTACTTTCTAAGTCATCAAAATCAATTTCATAATAGCCGTCACGATAAATCAACGGGCTTTCTAATAGTTCACGTTGATTGACACAAACCGCATTACTAATAGGGTGATACGCCGGTGACAGGGTTGTGACTTTATCACCAACGCGTGTGAAGTTTTGAATATAAAGTGAAACAGCTTGAATAATACGAGGACAAAAAACAATAGATTCAGGCTCAACAACCCACTGATATTGCGTTTTAAACCAATTTACAGCAACGTTATTCCAATCATGGCTAAGGTCGGTATAGCCATAAATTCCTTTGAGATTGAATTGAGCCAATGCATTAATAATAAAATCAGGCGCAGGAATATCCATATCTGCAACAGATAACGGAATAACATTAGCGTTACTATTACACCATTTTGCGCTATAGGTATTTTGCCTAGAAATTAATTTATTAAAGTTATTCTGATACATGAAAAATCTCCTCGGCAACCGTGTTTAAAAACAAAATACTCGTTGTGATTAACATTGGTTATTCCTATTTTTTACTTTGCTATTACGAAATTTGGCTTGTGTGATAGTAATCACATAGCGATGAAAGCAAGTTCTAGCAACATTAAAGCTGTGGTTTAATGCCTAGCTGGATAATTAGGTAGAGTAAAATGAAAAAAGATAAATACTTTCGTATTGTGCTGTTATTCAACGCTAATAAAGTCTATGACCGACAAGTGGTTGAGGGTGTTGGAGAGTATCTTCAGGCATCACAGTGCCATTGGGATGTATTTATTGAAGAAGATTTCCGCACTCGACTTGATAATATAAACCATTGGGTTTGTGATGGTATTATTGCTGATTTTGATGATCCGATTATTGCTAAGCATTTAAGCCAATCACCATTAACGGTTATTGGTGTCGGAGGCTCTTATCATCAAGAAGAAAATTATCCCCCCGTTCCTTATATTGCTACTGATAATTATGAATTAGTTCAACAAGCCTTTTTGCATTTAAAACAAAAAGGGCTTAAACACTTTGCATTTTATGGTTTACCAGCAAAAGATCATCCCCATTGGTCTAATGAACGAGAGCATGCATTTCGACAATTAGTTACCAGCGAAAAATATCCGGGTATCGTTTATAACGGCATGGATATTACACAAGAGAACTGGCAACACGCACAAAATCGTTTATCCGATTGGATACAAACTTTACCACCACAAACTGGAATTATTGCGGTCACCGATGCAAGAGCACGACACTTACTGCAAGTTTGCGACAATTTAAATATTAATGTGCCTGAAGAAATAAGCATTATCGGTATTGATGATGAAGATATGACACGTTATTTATCTCGCATCGCATTATCTTCTGTTGTGCAAGGTTCACGACAAATGGGATATTTAGCAGCAAAACTATTACACCAAACGCTGGAAGGGCATCCAACCAATAAACAACAAAGAGTGTTGGTTCCACCCGTTAAAATAGTCGAACGTCGCTCAACCGATTTTCACTCATTTAACGATCCTACCGTTGTGCAAGCTATGCATTATATTTATTACAATGCCTGTAAAGGGATAAAAACAGAGCAAGTTTTAGATGCGGTTAATATGTCGCGCTCTAATTTAGAGCAACGGTTTAAAAAGGAGATTGGCAAGACAATTCATACTGTTATTTATGAAGAGAAACTCAAACGCGCTCAAAATTTATTAGCCACCACAACACTCGCAATCCAAGAAATATCAGTGATGTGTGGCTATCCTTCATTGCAATATTTTTACTCTATCTTTAAAAAAGAATTTGGTATGACGCCAAAAGAGTTTAGGGATGAGTGAATTCCAATATATGTCTATATGTCACATCATATTTATAATTAATTGAATTTTATTTTCTACGGCTATTCGCCCAAGGATCACAATCTGGGTGGTCGATAACTTCAATCACATCATCAATATCAGCTTCGAGAGAATCAAGATAGAGTGCTTCTACTTCAGCACGTGCCCAAGGAGTTCTGCGCAAAAATTTTAAACTTGATTTCACGCTAGGATCACTTCTAAAGCAGTTAATTTTGATGAGTTGACCTAATTTAGCCCAGCCATATTTAGCCACCAGCGCATTTATTTGCATTTCGAGAGTAACGCCATGCAAAGGATCTTTAGAAACGTGTCCGGTCATTACTATTTTACCTACAATGAAATAGAAGAAACGGTGCAGAGTACAAGAAAGCAGTGAGAGTGGCAATAAAATGGACTGAATAAAATAGAGATGATGTGTTGTTACCCAGCATAGCTTGTAATATAAAAAATTCCCATTTGTTTGTTTTAGAAAACTATAAGCAAACAGATAGCCAGAAGCGGGAGTTTCTCTTATGAATTAAAAATCATAAAAAATCAAAAAATAGTTGTAATAAATCCATTATTTCATCGCATAATAGATTATTTAATATAGAAGGAAAAACCCCGCCCATTGAAAATGAGCAATTATTTCAAACATATAAAAATATAATTATTATTACCTCATATTTATTAAATTAAATGATTAAAGCAATAGCCGTTATTTATACTACATAATCCATCCATTAAAAATAGAAATATATTATATAAATAAATTTTTATAGCGCTGGAAATAAAAATGAAAGAATTTAATAAGTACAAAAATATATTGAATGAAATTGACTACTATGTGTATGCCCTTTGTGAAGTAAATGGGACTCGTCGTATACCATTTTATATTGGGAAAGGTAAAAATTCTCGCTGTCTTACCCACATTGCTGAAGCCGAAAAAATGAAGAAAAGTGGCGATAAATTAGATGAAAAAACACAAAAAATCATTGAATTACAAAAAAATAATATGCTTGGTATTGATATTTTGTGTCATGGGATTAATAACTCAGATAGTGCATATATGGTCGAACGGACTTGCCTAGATTTAATTGGTATTGACCTTTTGACTAATAAAATTAATGGAAAAAGTAGTAGCAATAATGAAACCTACAAAAGACAAGGTAGGTTAACAATAGAGGAAATACAATCCATTTATTCTCGTGAAGATGTTGATGTTTCACCTGAACACAGTGGTTTAGTTTTTATTTTAAATAAACTTTATAAATTTGGTATGACTGATCTTCAATTATTCGAGGCAACCAGAGGTGTGTGGCATAATCCACCAAGAAATGATGAATCTGTAAAGTATGCTTATGCTACCTATAATAATATTGTTAAGGAAGTATACGAAATTCACGGATGGGTAAAAGCTGGAACACAAGAATATTTTACTCGAACAATAAAATTACCTAGTGAACGTTGGGAATTTATAGGTCGAAAAGCACCTCAAGATATTCGCGATCGCTATGTTGGAAAAGTAATCAATTATAACCGTAGTTATAGTAGTCCATTTGTCAGAGTTGGAAAAAATAACTAATTTAAGATAATGAATAAAATAGAAATATAAATTTCTATTTATATTTCTATTTTGGCTAGCCATTCACAATCCAACACCGTTATCGATTTACTCTTTAATTTAATCGCCTTAATACTGACTAAATGTGCCAAAGCGCGGTTTAATTGTCTGGTTGAGATCCCAAGCATTGCTGCTAATGAGTCTCTTTTTTCTAATTGAAAAGAGAGTCCTTCTTGTTGTGCTTTAAAAAATAAATATCGACGTAATTTAAATTCTGAAGAATAGGGTGATTGAGCGTGTTTTAATGACGTTTGATAAAGTTTTTGGCTTAATTGCTGGCAAATAAAGGTTAGAAAGTTAGCATCTTGTAATGCTTTTTGTCTGACAATGGAAAGAGGTAACGCTAATAAATAGGAAGGAACTAAGGCTTGTACGGTACTAAATACCATTTCATCTTTAGCTGAAAACAGCTCTAAATCACCAATAACACAGAAAGCTTGTTCAAAAGAAAAAACCACATGCTCACCGTTTATTTCATAACGTTCAATCTGTAATTTTCCTTCCACTAGACAGTATAAATGTGTTGCTTGGCTATTTTGCGTTATTAAATATTCCCCCGTTTTCACTTCCATTAATCGCATAGAAGACAACAATGCATCAGATAAATAAGTATCAAGTTGATGCATTAAAATAAAAGCGTTACGCTTTTTTTCGTCATTAACTATTTTCACTCTTATTTTCCTTTCGCAATTAAGCCTCAATTTATTATCGAAAATAGCATACTTTTTAAAAAAGGACATATGTCCTTTTTTAGGCTGGTGGAGGTGATTACTATCATGATATTCCTAATATTTAGAGACTATATTAATGACATTCAATCCCAGCTTATTACCTAAAGTCGAGCTTCATGTGCATTTAGATACTTGTTTAAGCTATTTTTATATTAAACAGTTAGATCCAACAATAAGTTTTGATAAGTTTAATCAGCAATTTGTTGCTCATAAACCCTGTTTTGATTTGGGCGATTTTTTAAGTAAAGTCACTCCTCAAATTGATATTTTGCAGACTAAATCAGCAATTACGCTGGCTGTTGACGATCTATTTTATCAGTTGAAAGCAGACAATGTTATTTATGCTGAAATCCGTTTTTCCCCGTTATTACACACAAAGCAGGGCTTAACAGATAAAGACGTTGTTGAAGTTGTTATTTCAGCAATGAATGAAGCATCTCAAAAATATGATATTAAAGCGGGATTGATCTTATGCACATTGCGTCATTTTAGTGCGTTAGAGAGTCTACAAACCGCCAAATTAGTTGTCGAATATCTGAATAAAGGTGTTGTCGCACTTGATTTAGCGGCTGATGAAGCGCGTTTCCCTTTAGATAATCATATTGCTGCTTTTGATTATGTTAAAAAATCAGGAGGGAATTTAATTGCTCATGCAGGGGAAGCGAAAGGCGCTGAAAGCATTACTGAAACATTGGATAAACTGCATGTTACTCGAATTGGTCATGGTGTAAGAAGTATTGAAGATAGTGAAGTCATTAACAGGCTTAAATCTCAAAATATATTATTAGAGGTTTGCCCAAGCTGTAATATTATCTGCAATATTTATGAGCAAATAGACCAACATCCCGTTAATCAACTAAAAAAGCAGGGTGTTAAATTAAATATTAATACCGATGCGCGAACAGTTGCCAATACTTCGTTAAATAAAGAGTATCAGTTATTACATGATATTTTTGGTTGGAGAGAAAAAGACTTTCAGCAATGCAATATCGATGCTCTTAATGCCAGTTTTATTACAAATGACGTTCATAAAAAGCTAATGGATAAACTCTGTTATGTTCATGCAAAATAGTGACTACACATAATAATCATCAAAGAGAACACCTTTATTTTTAAGGTGTTCTCTTTATTTTTAAGCGGAAATACCTACTTATCAGATTGCGATTACTCAATTTAGATAAAACAATGTGATATAAAACATAAGAATGGTGAAATCTAATCACATCCTTCCTGTTTTAAGAATAATTACATTCAATAAGTAAAAAGAATTGATGACTATGCTTGTATAACCCTTATCAATGTAAGGATACAACATGTCAGAAGAACAGCGTCATCAAATGGATAATTTAGCAAACATTAAACAGTGTTTAATACACTGCCTTAATGAGAATTGGCTATTCTCAGATGATCCCTTGACGCAAGCATTCTGCCTTAAACGTTTAACTCAATGGGCTTATAGCGACATTTTAGAGCAAAAAGTAACGAATGAATTAGGGAATAAATACTGGCGAGCTTTTCATTCTAATAATGATTACCTCATCATTTTTTGAATACTTTATAAACAAATTAAGCATATTCTTAGGTAAGTGAACATACCATTTATTCTAGAAGATGATAACCTCAAGTAGGTTAACAATTTGATATATCATTAAATTTATCTTTTAGTTATGGAGTGAAAATGCAAAAAAATATGCTGGCGTTACTACTGTTGAGCAGTTCTACACTGTTACTTTCGGGTTGTAACTCAACGTTTGAAGCATGGGATAAATTCACCACAATTTTAGCGAATACTGCACCTTACGTTAAAGAATCCCAAGAATGGGAAGCATATAGCATAAAAGCGACTCAACAAGGTGTTATTTATAGCGTAGCGAATGCATCAGATAGACAATTTGTAAGTAAAAAAATGGACGCGGAATATGTAGATGCGATCGCACGTCTTTCAAGCCCTTTTGCTATTGGGGAAGATGCTAAGGAAGAGCTTGCTAGAGAAAATCAAGGATATCGTTTTAAATATAATGACATCATGACGGTAAAAGATAAAAAAACCTCAAAAACTCTCGGTTACTGCGTGAATTATGACTCTGATAGAGTGATTGACGGTAAATTAAGAGAGGTCAGCGAAGAAGATAAAATCCGAAAGTCTTTTATTTATATTGCTAAAGATCACCCTGTATCAGTATCTACCGGAAGTTTTGAATTTACCAAATTAATGTGTGGCGAAAAATTTTATAACAAGAATAAAATGTAGTGATTAATCACAAATAACCTTAGAGCACTGTGGTTTATATTATACCAACCCTTTTAACTCGACTTGAATTAAAAGGGTTGGCCACATAAAAAATCATCATAAATCTCACCCTTCGTTCGACTTTTAATTTATACATAAAAATATGACATCATATATAAATGGAATTATTGATAATATTCGCAAAGCAATACAACACTCCAAGGTATGATTGGGCGCGAACAACTTTCTCAAGAATAAGCTGGCCATACGCTATTATTTTTTAAAATAGATAATTGCGCTCATTTCAATAATTATCGAAGTGTTTTACCTTTTTTGTCAATACACTCACTATCACCCAATAAAGGAGAACACTAATGATTGCTGTAATATTTGAAGTAAAAATCAAACCGAGAAAGCAAGATCGTTATTTATCTTTAGCGGCTGATTTAAAGCCATTACTAAAGGATATTGAGGGATTTATTTCAATAGAGCGTTTTCAAAGTTTATCAACCGAAGGAAAATTATTATCACTTTCTTGGTGGGAAAATGAAGAGGCTGTTTTGCAATGGAAGAAAAATATTTTACATAAACATGCTCAACAAGAAGGTCGGGAATCTATTTTCGATTTTTACAAAATTAGCATTGTTTCTTTGATCCGTGAATATTCATTTGATGCAGAAAGTCAGTAATTAAATAGACTTAAGAGTCTTACTAAAATCACGTTATTACACTATTAATAGCACATGCTAACAAAGGACTTAAATTTAAAATGGCTAAATCAGAAATAAAATCGGAATATCAACACACCCTAGAGTCAGCAATTACTGCTGTTGGTGCAGCGATATCTGATATTTCCAGAGTCAAAATATTGTGTGCGTTAATGGATGGAAGGGCGTGGACCGCAACGGAACTAGGTATCGTGGCTGATATTTCTGCTTCTACAGCAAGCAGCCATTTATCCAAATTACTCAGTAGCGGGCTTATTTCTGTCATATCTCAAGGTAAATACCGTTATTTTCGATTAGCTAACGATGAAATTGCCAACGTTATTGAAAATTTAATGAGTTTTTCTACCGACCATATTTCACAAGCTAAAATTACAACTCCAAAAAACTTAAGGAAAGCGCGAACTTGTTATAATCATTTAGCAGGTGAAGTTGCTGTCGATATTTATCATTCACTTTGTCAGCAAAAATGGATAACACAGGACGGCCACGCTATTACAACACTAGGTCTTGAGCGATTCAAAAATATGGGTATTGAATTTCAAGCAAAGCATTCTCGTAATATTTGCTGCCCATGTTTAGATTGGAGTGAACGTCGTTTTCATTTAGGTGGACAAATTGGTACTGCTTTTCTTAATTATGCAGAAGCGCAGACATGGTTAACACGACATCAAGGATATAGAGAAGTGACTATCAGCGAGAAAGGTTATAAAGCATTAGCTCAACACTTTAATATAGAAAAGAGATAGAGTGTATTTGAAAAATAAAACAAAAACCGGCTTTCGAAAATAAAAAAAGCCGGCGACTCAAATCAAGCTATTTTAAAATTTTAACCTTACCATCTAGCACTTGACCTTTATTAATAACTTTTCCATTTTCATCATATTGAGTTATTACGCCAATAAGAGCGCCATGCTCCATATGTCCCTGCAAATTAACATTATTTTTAGGTGTATTATGATAATATTTAAAAGCACCATACGGTAAGCCATTACGCATAGCTATTTCGCTGTATATGTTGCCATTAGTCTGATAACTTTTCACCACACCGTTAACCTCACAATTCTTCAGTGGTATGATCATTTGTAATTTACCATTTTCATAATAAGCATTAACATAACGATCATAACAACCTTTAGTTACCCATGATTTATATTTAATTTGCCCACCTGGATAATAACGTAAATATTCACCATCTTTTGTTCCTGGCGGTATAGCCGGCACTTTCAGTTTCGTTGTATTTTCCATCAATTTAATATTACTCAGTGACATTTCTGGATTGTTGCCTAGGCTAAAAAGGAAGGCAGAACAACCAGAGAGCAATAGTGTTGAACTCAATATTAAAGAAAGTACAATTTTCATGTTTACCCTCGTATAATATAAATAAAAATACTTAGTTTCATTTTGTAAATATTTTTTTCACAGTAAATATAATGTTAGCGTAAAGCAGGGTAATTAGAGCGAATATAGGAAAGAACTGACACTGGCTTGATTTTTGCAGTTTTTAGATCATTTATAATAGAATTAAACGAATCCGACTAGTAAGGAGATAACGTAATCACACTTAAATAAATATTCTTTATTCCGGTGTTTATAATGCATGTTTGAAACTTATTCTTTTAATGATTAGAGAGATATTATGTGTGATTGCAAGCTATGTACTATAAGCGTACGATCATTGTCTTAGGGGGCAAATTTAATGAATAATGTAGATCTTTTATTTAACAGATTATCCAAATCAACTTTTCGACAAAAGTTTAAACTAGGGCCAAAAGAGCGACAATACTGTATTGATAAAGGCCCTGATACTATTGATCAACATGCTTTAGATTTTATTCAAAAACGCTTAGCTACTGAAGAACCCAAAAATGATGGTAAGCAAACTCCAATGCGAGGGCATCCTGTATTTATTGCTCAGCATGCAACGGCAACGTGTTGTCGTGGATGTTTAAAAACCTGGCATGGTATAGAAAAACACCGCCAATTGACGGAAGAAGAACAGGCATATATTGTCCAAATCATTCATCGCTGGCTAGTTAATCAAATGAATTCTTAAAGATTAATCCATTGAAGTAGAATAATACGTTTCTTATCTATGCGTAAATTCTGTATTGAGCTAGAAGGGAAGTTATAAATTCTTAACACGTATCTGAGGTAATAGGGCTTTGAATAAAATAGCTAATTCGTTGAGAGTAACCACCTCATGATGGTTATTATATTCAATTTAACATAATATACATTATGCGAACCTTGGTATCTAAATACGGGTAGATATTGAAATCTCTATTTCTGGCTGATTGATTGTGTTGGTTAATTTAGTCTAGCCACTGGCTTTGATATTTTATTGGTAATCGTTTTTTATCAAAAAATATGCGATAACAAAGAATCTTTCCATTAGGATCTACTTTAGGAACTGAAGCAAAACCCTTATTAAATTCAGCTTGAGACCAATCTTCGGTTAATAAACCTTTTTCGTCTGCCTTGATAAAACCGCAGATATCAGACTTTCTTTTTATCAAACACAGCAAATCTGATAATAATAAATCATGTTTCTTTGCCGTCTTACATAAGTCAAATAATAAAGATTTATTACGTTTAATTAATTTTCTCTTCATCGTGTCGCTTCACCTATCTTTTGTCTTCGACCATCATGCAATTCAGCTGTTGAACGTTATGTTAATAAAACGCTTTTCAGGAGGCGCAAGCGCGGTCTCTTACCATTTAATTAGTCCCCCCTTGTTTCGGCGAATTTACCACTGTACTCTATGTAACATAATATATTGTCGCCTTACATGCCCTTTGGGCATATTTCATCTTTCTTGAGCATAATAGGTAATTTTTAATATGGATATCACCAAAAGTAAAATTCTTGGGTATTGTATTGGTCGTGGGTTTTGTTGTACTTATGCTTATAACGATGTTAGTAATAAATGGTTTGCTAATATAGATAAATCAACAAATTACGACTCTGTAGAAAAAGCCATTATTGTATTGGATAAAATAAAAGAAAAATGGAAAACTGCCCAAATCTACGAAATAGTACAATTTCCTAATGGAGAAGAAAGGGTTGGTACTTTAGGTGGTTTATCATCTATGATAGCAACAAAAAAATTATTCTCATGATAATAAATTACACCTAAGCCTTGTTCCTCGCATAACTGCGGTACAAGGCTTAGGGTAATTATTATCGTGCGATTTTCTTTACTTGTAACATCACAAGAATATCGGTTTTACTTTGTTCGTCAGATGAGCCTGTAAACCAATCTTTGGGTAAAAAGGAGAAGCCTGTTTCTGCTTCTGAAACTTTGTTTTCAGCTAATCCTCCTAATAAAATAATATCGCCATCAGCAACGCTAACTTGCGTATTAACCTGTCGTTTTATTAACGTTGGGCTATTATTGACTCCCGTTTCAGTTTTAGCAAAATTTGATATTTGTTGATCGATTGTCAATTCAATCAGATCTTGTCGAATCTGAGGTTTGACACTCAAAATAACACCACTTGAACGATATTCGATAGATTGAATAGGTTTATTATCCGAATAACTTACTTGCCCCAATACCGGAACTTCTGAACCAACAGAAAATGATGCTTGAGCTCCATTACTAACGCGAAGCCGTGGTGAACTAACAACATGAAAACGGCTATCTGTACGAAATAATTCATAAAGAGCATCTAATGAACCCGTTTTAAATCGGATAAAATTATCAAAACCACTTTCAGTGCCCATACCAACATTAAATTTCCCTGATACTAATTTCGCGGCTAAAGCCAATCCTGAACCGTTACGTTCAGCTGTTTGCACTTCAAACACATAGGCAGAAACCACAACTTCATCAATAGCTGTATCAATCAAAGGCAATAAAGATTTCATTCTTTGGATGTCGCTTTTAGTACCATAATAAACAAGCACATCGCCATGATGATTAATAAAATCAGTCGCACTATTGGGTTGCGATTCAGTCACACTCGTAGTTGAATAGGATCCAACACCACCTTGTTGATTAAATCGCCCTTCAAATTGTCCTCGTAACATATCTGAAAGATAAGCGACACTTCGATAACGAGGCAGATAAAGATAGGTCTCCCTTTTTATTTCTGGGGTATTTGGTGTGAATGAGGAAATATAATCAATACCATTTTTATGCCAAATCCGAATATTCATATTAGAAAGGTATCGAATAATAAACGCCCTTTCATCCACATCAGGTGTTATATGAAAATACACTTTCCGTTCATCATTAATTAATTCAGGGGATAACATAAAAGGTTGATTAAATACTTCACTGTATAATAATCCTATTGCTTCAGGTAATAATACTCCTCTCAATTCAAAATCAATATCTTTAGCCGAAGCATTAATACCTAATAATAGAAAAAATAATCCGAACACTATTCTTTTCAAGATGCATCTCCTGAGTACACCGTCACAATTTTTCCATCAATAGTTCCTGCTTGCATCATTCCTTTCAGCATAAAGTTTGATGCTGGCTCTAAACGTAAATGCCCTTGTTTATTCCGTAAAATAACCCATGACTGACCTGACTTTTCAAGCTTCCCCACAAGTCTCCAAGCATCAGACATCATCGGAGGTGTTGACGATGAAAAAGATTTATTTTCTACAGTATCAGGCATCGTAATAACCTGTTTATCCTCTTCTTCTACAACAGTTTCCGTTTGAAAACGCGTAAAAAATTGATATAGAAAAGCAAGGCTAATAGCTAAAAGAATAGGAAAACTAATTAACATAAATAAAACTTTAGGAGATGAAAAAATACTTTGACGCTTATCGACAACCTGCTCTATACCCTGTGCATTTACATGTGATTGATATAAAGGAAAAATAGCTTTGTCATATTTACATTGATAAGCACTTACCTTATTGGCCTTAAAGAGTTTTATTCCCGTAAAAACATCGACACGATAACGACTTCTTAATCCCAATGCGGTTAATTTTGTCATTCTGAATGTTGTTTCTACACGATCTTTAATAAAACGAGGTAATCCTGAAACAGATTGATTTAATACCACTAAATCACAAGTTATTCCGTTTTCCCCATCAAAATGACGATGTTCAGCAATAAAAGATTGATGATTTTTGGGGATCTTTTTATCATTTTCCCAAATACGCCAGATTTCATCTAAACAAATTAAATCACCAGAACGGCAAAATGTATTTTCGGCTATTGCATCATTTTGCATATAGGGAAAAAACTCATCATCCATTACTTTTTCATTATCAACGAAAATAATTTCACCCAATTTTTTAATATCAGATTTATGTTTCGTTAAACAATATTCCGTAATTTTCTCTTGAGAGATCCCATATATATTAGTAACAATTCGGCGTCCATTCATAAATGCAGGAATAATCACATGACTCACAACCTCATATGACTTCCCACTTCCTGGCACTCCAATATAAGCTGATATGGCCATATTTCCTCTTATTAGCCAATGAGCGGAATACGTCTAATAATAAATCGAGTGAATAAGGCACTTAATAATAAAGTGATCCCATAAGGAATAAGAAATAGATTCATAAAATACCATACACCATCAGGCAATGATGAAAACAATTGAGGTAAATTCGTACTTTTAGGTAACCATGTCGCCATAACAGCAATAAACTCATGAACAACAAAATATAATGAGAAGAATAAAATAAATTTAATAATGAGTGTTCTAAAAATAAAACCTAAAGAGGTATTAAATACGGAAAGTAATAATTTAAACATAATTTATGCACTTAAAATAATACGTAAAGATAAAAAACCCCAAACAATGCTCGCGATAAGTTGAAAAATAGCCTTATTTTCTTCTAATAAGACACAATGCGAATCTAGTTTATAAGGTGTATTAAAAACATGAAACTCAGCAACAGGACAACTCACCTCTTTAGAGGAAATATTAATCTCTTTCATAAATGGAAATAAATTTTCGATTGGCTCTAATATTTCTTTTCCTGTGGGCGGTTCATCAAGCTCTGGCGCATCAATATTAGGATAATCACCAAAATCTAATTCAACCTTTCCTTTTCCATTATTACCTTGAGAAACTCCTGGCGTATTAACAATTAATTCACCATCAGGTTTAACTTGTGCTGGATATAACAAGTCAAAATCAGTAAGTTTATTATAGTCTGGATAAACCGCTCTGATTTCATCCGCCGTAATTGGATTAGATGATGTAATAGGAATACCATCATAATCAGGTTGAGTTGCTGATTGATAAAAAAGATTATTTAAAATTGAGGCCAATTTATCTAAATCTAATTGTTGCTCTTTAAGTTCTTCTAAAGAAGAGAAACCATCATTATCATTAGCTAGTGTATATTGTTTCTCTGGTTCGTTTTGGTCGGCAATAAACTCTTTATTATAGTAAATTTGATATTCTTGAATAGGATAATAAGATCTTGTTTTTTGCTCTCCTTCACTATTTGTATAATGGACAGTAAATTCGTATTTAACATACGATGTTGATTTAGGGTTTGACTCTATATTTTTAATTTTGAATTCATAATGACAGCCCTTCGCATCTGATGGGCATTCACCGCCAGATCGCCTGTCGTACTCAAAAATGCCTGAGGCTACACTTTCTATACTGCCAGTAACATACTGCTTAGGATCATATGAAATTGGGGAATACCACTGCACACTGGAGTCTAATTCAGACACAATACGGCTTTGGTTATTTTTATTGATAATAGGAGTGGCAATAAAAGGGTTATCTTCTGTTGGTAAGAAGTCTGTAATATATGTTTTTCCATCAATTTCAACAGAATAACGACCATCTCCCAATGATTTTCCCGTAGTCGCAACCATGACATTTCCTTTATCAGAAAAATAAGAGGCTGGCAGATCACCCACTGAGTATCCCACACCTGCCCATGTTAATGCTCCTGATGATGAACGAAAAAATGATTGAGTTCCAACTGCTGTGGCGTTCGCCCGTGTGGTTGCTGAAATAGCTCTTGTGGTGTTATTTACAACATTAAGATATACAGCATCATTCGCGGCCGTTTGCATCGCACGCGTCATGATTAAGCGTCCTGTAATAGCAGGAATAATTGCTCTTGCGGCAAGAAGCGGTAAAGCGGCATAAGCTCTATATACAGGATAAAATAGGCCAATAAAAATAATTAAAATAAGGATTATCCCTTTAGCCCTAGAATAACTGCCCATGCGCATAATAATCCCCAAATAAATATTATCAAATACCAAAGTTCAGTTATCATTAATATAAAGGGAGCAAAAGCCCCCTTCCTTATTGAATTATAATTTAAGCACCTTTCACCATACGTAATATCCAACGAACGCCTGCAAATCCTCCATATAAAGCTACAAGCGACCCCCCGACAGCCAAAACACCAACAAGAACAGAATCAAAGTTGACGCCATTAGTCATTTGAGTTAAATCAACACCTTTACTCACATTTTCAACAGCAAAACTTGAACTTGAAAAAAGAGTTAACAATACTAATCCTGCTTGTAATGATGATTTCAATTTCATTTTATTCATAATAACCTTATGCATTTTTAACTAATTTTAAAATTTGACCAATTCCCAAAGAAAATAAATAAAGGGATATGATCGTCATGAATGCTACCCCCCAATATTGACTTGCTATGCCATAATCAATATTAGGAATATAATCTTTATTATTTGTTTGAATAGTTAAATTAATAGTTTGGCATTTCTCACCTGATTCATAACAAATAGTACCCACTACCGAATTATTATTCATTTCCCATTTTATTTATTGTTTATTGGAATGAGTTTCAATGATTTTATTTTTAGAGAGCCAAAGTCACCAACACTAAATGAGCAATCATCTAAAGTATAAAAACCTGATGCATAAGGTGGCGCTTCTTTATCTAATTGAATAATAAATTTTTCAGGATAAACACCACCATTATAAATATAAGCAACTTGTTCACGAAATGTTAGTACTTCACCTGTTGATTTAGATACAACTTGTTTACTATTGACCTTTCCATCAATATCATTGATTTCTATTTTAATCATTATTTATTACCTTTTAAAAAGGACATTGGTTGGTTTTTAATTTGTCATTTAATAACTTTTGATATATTGGAGGAATATCAAATTTTAATTTCATGTCACTAATATGTTCTTCACGAATTATCATAGATAAAACAGTATTAATATCACCATTAAAAAAATGGAATACTTTGGCAATATTCGCAGAGGCTTGTTTTCTTAACCATCTTACTTTAGCTTCAATAGAGTCGATGGCTTTTCTGCCTAATAATCTTGGCATTGATTGCGGTTTACTCGTATTTATTTGAGCAGAATAAGCACACAGTCCTGTATAGATGCTTGAAATATTTAATAAAACATCAACAGATATTTCCTTTAATTCGACTTCTGAACGATACCAGGTTCCTGATACTTTTTGTTCTAACGCTTTATTATATATACGCCAATAAACGCGAGATTTTCGAGAACCAACATTTACAATTTCTTTTGTTGGACACCCATCAGAATCAATCGCTAATGAAGTCTCTAATTTTGGTTTGGGTCCTTTTCCTCCATAAAAAGCATCATCACGATATGCCTGTAATGCTGAATCACATGTGTAAATTCCATCATAATCATCAGTTGCCAGATCAAGACGTTTCACAGTCAAAATATCTAAATGAGTTAGCCATTTATGCACTTTTTTTGGCGTGATTCCGTTAAACACATGGGCACACCCCTTTCCCGATATTTGAACGTAAAATGTGTTATTATTTCCGCCCCAATAAACCATTCCATAGTGTTCAGAACCCGATTCATCACTATATAAGATCGCTGAATCTTGATAAGCAAATCCTCCTTTACCGCGAGGAGCTCCCATCACTAAACCAAAAACAGATGACAACCAAGTTTTTAATCGAGAAAAATAACAAGATAAAATCTTAGATTCATAATAATTAA
This sequence comes from Proteus sp. FZP2095, assembly GCF_023701425.1. NCBI lineage: Bacteria > Pseudomonadati > Pseudomonadota > Gammaproteobacteria > Enterobacterales > Morganellaceae > Proteus > Proteus sp. FZP2095. Next base: position 764,312 of record NZ_JAMQBJ010000001.1, on the reverse strand, counting down.
GTTCTTCTTCAGATAATGCTGATACTGGTACATCAACAATATCAGCGTAACTCACTAATTCTTCAGATTTATATCTTTGATAGCTAGGTAACGATTTGAATTTTTCCCATAAAAACCCTTGTTCTTGGAAAGTATGGACATCTCTCATAACGGATATTGGTGCTGAAAATGCCAAAAAATCAATAAAAACAGCATGTTCATTCATATCAGGCATAATAATATCTCCTGATAGCCAATAAAACTCCCTGATTTAGCAGTTGTTGGCGCTAAAATAAAATCATCAAAAAAACAACATGAACATTCTTTAATCAATTCATCGAAAGAACGATAAAAATCCCAATCAATCCCAACTTTGGCATTGATCCCGTATCCCTCAATAAAATCAAAATAAACAATATTCATAGTCGTTTTTCTATAAAAAATAAGATATTAGCAAATAATTTATATTTTCAAACTCATCTAAAGATTAACAAAACGATAACATTTAAAGATAATATTCTTTAAAATCAATCAATTAATATTGAAAAATCATTTTGCGATCGCGTGCGCAAGGTGTTTTTCATAACATATTGATTTTTAAAGAAAACACTGTTTTGTAAAGATTTGAAAATATTCATTTTAATGTCCTCTTTAGTAATGAAAATACTTACCAAGTTATTTTCTAAGAATCTAAATATTTATTTGATGGGGTATTTATAAGTTCTTAGATTCTAATAGTCAACATAATTTTAGAATTTAGATTATGATAATCTAAGAATTTCGATGGAGGTCTCATGCCAACAAAACACATTAATGACAACACATGGCGATTAGTTGAAAAAGAAACAGTGAAAGCTGTGATTGAATTAAAAGTCCCAGTAAAAGATACGGAAGTTTTAGACTGGCTTATCCGTAAAGGGATCGACTCAATTACAGAGGATGATTACCGCAAATTTTCAAAATCAGCGGGAGAAAAGAAGAGCTAAATGCCCTTTTTATGAAGAAAGGAATTTTAGTTATGTTGGCTGAAAGCCTGTAGTTACCCTGAGACTACCCCCGTAGTACAGCACGGGGGTTTTAGAGCTGGCACTTTCTTTAACAACTATAAGGTTATTTTCTGAGGTAAAAATGAGCAAAAAAAAAGGAATTGTAATATCGCCCCCATTTGAACCAATATATACGGGCGGAATTAGATGTGGTATGCCAATAAATCCAATCGACCTTAGAAAATATCTGATGTATTGGGATGAAATCGATTATCCATCAAATCCATTAATCGAAATAGGTTCTGAAGATATTGATTATTTAATAACAACAGGTCATGTAAAGCGCACTCGGGTTATGTTTCAAGGAAGAGTAAATTCTGGTAGAGGTGAGTTTTTTGTGGCAGCTCAAGAAGCTGCTTTTAGAAAAAATAACACTGATGAACCAGGATGCTGGACAATAGCTCAACTTGCAAATATACCTTTTTATACTGATTATGCGGAAGTTACAGGTGTAGAATTAGAACTTTATGACATGTTGCCGGTTCCAAGTGCAAATACGCCTTTAGATGATATATTAAATTTTAAAGATAAAAGAAAAGATGAATTAATTGCTTTCAGATGTTATTTAGATGAAATTAATGAAGCAATTATTTCAGCAAAAGATATACCTAGAGCAAAAAACATGCAGCTAGCTAAATTGGAATTAGCTTTAAAGGATATAGATAAAACCATTCGTGAATCAGGAATGAAAAGATTAACAACAAACTTAAAACATGTAATCCACTCTGATTTTTCAGGTATTATCTTTAGTGGAGCAATTAGTGCAGCAGGTATTCATTCATTAATAGGAATGAGTCCATTGATTGCAGGAGTTGCGGGAGCTGGATTAATTACAGCAATAAAAACAATAATGGCACCAAAAGCACAATGCCCATCAAATTTCAATTATATCAATAGCATAAGAAATAACTTTAAATGATATTTTATTGAAAATCTGTTTGCATAATAATAGAGGTTAATATGAGTGATTTAATAAAAGACATACAAAAATTAACTGCTGTAGAAGCTTTAACGGATGCAAGAACAACTGTCTTAGGAAATATGAATTATATAATTCATGAAATTGATAAAATCTTTGGGAATGGATTTTCCAAAAACAATCCAATGTTTATTGCTGAATTAACTAAAGCAATTTCAATTGAGTTAAACACAACAATTAATGCAAAAGTACAAATAAATAAAAGTTAAATAATATAGATTCGCATAATGCGCTCTATGTCTAAAGACGAACCTTCCCGATTGCGGTAAACCCCAACCCCATTTTACCGCAATCGGTCAGAACCCTTTTTAACATAGCGACATATCTATTATGCGAACCTTGGTATCTAAATACGGGTAGATATTGAAATCTCTATTTCTGGCTGATTGATTGTGTTGGTTAATTTAGTCTAGCCACTGGCTTTGATATTTTATTGGTAATCGTTTTTTATCAAAAAATATGCGATAACAAAGAATCTTTCCATTAGGATCTACTTTAGGAACTGAAGCAAAACCCTTATTAAATTCAGCTTGAGACCAATCTTCGGTTAATAAACCTTTTTCGTCTGCCTTGATAAAACCGCAGATATCAGACTTTCTTTTTATCAAACACAGCAAATCTGATAATAATAAATCATGTTTCTTTGCCGTCTTACATAAGTCAAATAATAAAGATTTATTACGTTTAATTAATTTTCTCTTCATCGTGTCGCTTCACCTATCTTTTGTCTTCGACCATCATGCAATTAAGCTGTTGAACGTTATGTTAATAAAACGCTTTTCAGGAGGCGCAAGCGCGGTCTCTTACCATTTAATTAGTCCCCCCTTGTTTCGGCGAATTTACCACTGTACTCTATGTAACATAATATATTGTCGCCTTACATGCCCTTTGGGCATATTTCATCTTTCTTGAGCATAATAGGTAATTTTTAATATGGATATCACCAAAAGTAAAATTCTTGGGTATTGTATTGGTCGTGGGTTTTGTTGTACTTATGCTTATAACGATGTTAGTAATAAATGGTTTGCTAATATAGATAAATCAACAAATTACGACTCTGTAGAAAAAGCCATTATTGTATTGGATAAAATAAAAGAAAAATGGAAAACTGCCCAAATCTACGAAATAGTACAATTTCCTAATGGAGAAGAAAGGGTTGGTACTTTAGGTGGTTTATCATCTATGATAGCAACAAAAAAATTATTCTCATGATAATAAATTACACCTAAGCCTTGTTCCTCGCATAACTGCGGTACAAGGCTTAGGGTAATTATTATCGTGCGATTTTCTTTACTTGTAACATCACAAGAATATCGGTTTTACTTTGTTCGTCAGATGAGCCTGTAAACCAATCTTTGGGTAAAAAGGAGAAGCCTGTTTCTGCTTCTGAAACTTTGTTTTCAGCTAATCCTCCTAATAAAATAATATCGCCATCAGCAACGCTAACTTGCGTATTAACCTGTCGTTTTATTAACGTTGGGCTATTATTGACTCCCGTTTCAGTTTTAGCAAAATTTGATATTTGTTGATCGATTGTCAATTCAATCAGATCTTGTCGAATCTGAGGTTTGACACTCAAAATAACACCACTTGAACGATATTCGATAGATTGAATAGGTTTATTATCCGAATAACTTACTTGCCCCAATACCGGAACTTCTGAACCAACAGAAAATGATGCTTGAGCTCCATTACTAACGCGAAGCCGTGGTGAACTAACAACATGAAAACGGCTATCTGTACGAAATAATTCATAAAGAGCATCTAATGAACCCGTTTTAAATCGGATAAAATTATCAAAACCACTTTCAGTGCCCATACCAACATTAAATTTCCCTGATACTAATTTCGCGGCTAAAGCCAATCCTGAACCGTTACGTTCAGCTGTTTGCACTTCAAACACATAGGCAGAAACCACAACTTCATCAATAGCTGTATCAATCAAAGGCAATAAAGATTTCATTCTTTGGATGTCGCTTTTAGTACCATAATAAACAAGCACATCGCCATGATGATTAATAAAATCAGTCGCACTATTGGGTTGCGATTCAGTCACACTCGTAGTTGAATAGGATCCAACACCACCTTGTTGATTAAATCGCCCTTCAAATTGTCCTCGTAACATATCTGAAAGATAAGCGACACTTCGATAACGAGGCAGATAAAGATAGGTCTCCCTTTTTATTTCTGGGGTATTTGGTGTGAATGAGGAAATATAATCAATACCATTTTTATGCCAAATCCGAATATTCATATTAGAAAGGTATCGAATAATAAACGCCCTTTCATCCACATCAGGTGTTATATGAAAATACACTTTCCGTTCATCATTAATTAATTCAGGGGATAACATAAAAGGTTGATTAAATACTTCACTGTATAATAATCCTATTGCTTCAGGTAATAATACTCCTCTCAATTCAAAATCAATATCTTTAGCCGAAGCATTAATACCTAATAATAGAAAAAATAATCCGAACACTATTCTTTTCAAGATGCATCTCCTGAGTACACCGTCACAATTTTTCCATCAATAGTTCCTGCTTGCATCATTCCTTTCAGCATAAAGTTTGATGCTGGCTCTAAACGTAAATGCCCTTGTTTATTCCGTAAAATAACCCATGACTGACCTGACTTTTCAAGCTTCCCCACAAGTCTCCAAGCATCAGACATCATCGGAGGTGTTGACGATGAAAAAGATTTATTTTCTACAGTATCAGGCATCGTAATAACCTGTTTATCCTCTTCTTCTACAACAGTTTCCGTTTGAAAACGCGTAAAAAATTGATATAGAAAAGCAAGGCTAATAGCTAAAAGAATAGGAAAACTAATTAACATAAATAAAACTTTAGGAGATGAAAAAATACTTTGACGCTTATCGACAACCTGCTCTATACCCTGTGCATTTACATGTGATTGATATAAAGGAAAAATAGCTTTGTCATATTTACATTGATAAGCACTTACCTTATTGGCCTTAAAGAGTTTTATTCCCGTAAAAACATCGACACGATAACGACTTCTTAATCCCAATGCGGTTAATTTTGTCATTCTGAATGTTGTTTCTACACGATCTTTAATAAAACGAGGTAATCCTGAAACAGATTGATTTAATACCACTAAATCACAAGTTATTCCGTTTTCCCCATCAAAATGACGATGTTCAGCAATAAAAGATTGATGATTTTTGGGGATCTTTTTATCATTTTCCCAAATACGCCAGATTTCATCTAAACAAATTAAATCACCAGAACGGCAAAATGTATTTTCGGCTATTGCATCATTTTGCATATAGGGAAAAAACTCATCATCCATTACTTTTTCATTATCAACGAAAATAATTTCACCCAATTTTTTAATATCAGATTTATGTTTCGTTAAACAATATTCCGTAATTTTCTCTTGAGAGATCCCATATATATTAGTAACAATTCGGCGTCCATTCATAAATGCAGGAATAATCACATGACTCACAACCTCATATGACTTCCCACTTCCTGGCACTCCAATATAAGCTGATATGGCCATATTTCCTCTTATTAGCCAATGAGCGGAATACGTCTAATAATAAATCGAGTGAATAAGGCACTTAATAATAAAGTGATCCCATAAGGAATAAGAAATAGATTCATAAAATACCATACACCATCAGGCAATGATGAAAACAATTGAGGTAAATTCGTACTTTTAGGTAACCATGTCGCCATAACAGCAATAAACTCATGAACAACAAAATATAATGAGAAGAATAAAATAAATTTAATAATGAGTGTTCTAAAAATAAAACCTAAAGAGGTATTAAATACGGAAAGTAATAATTTAAACATAATTTATGCACTTAAAATAATACGTAAAGATAAAAAACCCCAAACAATGCTCGCGATAAGTTGAAAAATAGCCTTATTTTCTTCTAATAAGACACAATGCGAATCTAGTTTATAAGGTGTATTAAAAACATGAAACTCAGCAACAGGACAACTCACCTCTTTAGAGGAAATATTAATCTCTTTCATAAATGGAAATAAATTTTCGATTGGCTCTAATATTTCTTTTCCTGTGGGCGGTTCATCAAGCTCTGGCGCATCAATATTAGGATAATCACCAAAATCTAATTCAACCTTTCCTTTTCCATTATTACCTTGAGAAACTCCTGGCGTATTAACAATTAATTCACCATCAGGTTTAACTTGTGCTGGATATAACAAGTCAAAATCAGTAAGTTTATTATAGTCTGGATAAACCGCTCTGATTTCATCCGCCGTAATTGGATTAGATGATGTAATAGGAATACCATCATAATCAGGTTGAGTTGCTGATTGATAAAAAAGATTATTTAAAATTGAGGCCAATTTATCTAAATCTAATTGTTGCTCTTTAAGTTCTTCTAAAGAAGAGAAACCATCATTATCATTAGCTAGTGTATATTGTTTCTCTGGTTCGTTTTGGTCGGCAATAAACTCTTTATTATAGTAAATTTGATATTCTTGAATAGGATAATAAGATCTTGTTTTTTGCTCTCCTTCACTATTTGTATAATGGACAGTAAATTCGTATTTAACATACGATGTTGATTTAGGGTTTGACTCTATATTTTTAATTTTGAATTCATAATGACAGCCCTTCGCATCTGATGGGCATTCACCGCCAGATCGCCTGTCGTACTCAAAAATGCCTGAGGCTACACTTTCTATACTGCCAGTAACATACTGCTTAGGATCATATGAAATTGGGGAATACCACTGCACACTGGAGTCTAATTCAGACACAATACGGCTTTGGTTATTTTTATTGATAATAGGAGTGGCAATAAAAGGGTTATCTTCTGTTGGTAAGAAGTCTGTAATATATGTTTTTCCATCAATTTCAACAGAATAACGACCATCTCCCAATGATTTTCCCGTAGTCGCAACCATGACATTTCCTTTATCAGAAAAATAAGAGGCTGGCAGATCACCCACTGAGTATCCCACACCTGCCCATGTTAATGCTCCTGATGATGAACGAAAAAATGATTGAGTTCCAACTGCTGTGGCGTTCGCCCGTGTGGTTGCTGAAATAGCTCTTGTGGTGTTATTTACAACATTAAGATATACAGCATCATTCGCGGCCGTTTGCATCGCACGCGTCATGATTAAGCGTCCTGTAATAGCAGGAATAATTGCTCTTGCGGCAAGAAGCGGTAAAGCGGCATAAGCTCTATATACAGGATAAAATAGGCCAATAAAAATAATTAAAATAAGGATTATCCCTTTAGCCCTAGAATAACTGCCCATGCGCATAATAATCCCCAAATAAATATTATCAAATACCAAAGTTCAGTTATCATTAATATAAAGGGAGCAAAAGCCCCCTTCCTTATTGAATTATAATTTAAGCACCTTTCACCATACGTAATATCCAACGAACGCCTGCAAATCCTCCATATAAAGCTACAAGCGACCCCCCGACAGCCAAAACACCAACAAGAACAGAATCAAAGTTGACGCCATTAGTCATTTGAGTTAAATCAACACCTTTACTCACATTTTCAACAGCAAAACTTGAACTTGAAAAAAGAGTTAACAATACTAATCCTGCTTGTAATGATGATTTCAATTTCATTTTATTCATAATAACCTTATGCATTTTTAACTAATTTTAAAATTTGACCAATTCCCAAAGAAAATAAATAAAGGGATATGATCGTCATGAATGCTACCCCCCAATATTGACTTGCTATGCCATAATCAATATTAGGAATATAATCTTTATTATTTGTTTGAATAGTTAAATTAATAGTTTGGCATTTCTCACCTGATTCATAACAAATAGTACCCACTACCGAATTATTATTCATTTCCCATTTTATTTATTGTTTATTGGAATGAGTTTCAATGATTTTATTTTTAGAGAGCCAAAGTCACCAACACTAAATGAGCAATCATCTAAAGTATAAAAACCTGATGCATAAGGTGGCGCTTCTTTATCTAATTGAATAATAAATTTTTCAGGATAAACACCACCATTATAAATATAAGCAACTTGTTCACGAAATGTTAGTACTTCACCTGTTGATTTAGATACAACTTGTTTACTATTGACCTTTCCATCAATATCATTGATTTCTATTTTAATCATTATTTATTACCTTTTAAAAAGGACATTGGTTGGTTTTTAATTTGTCATTTAATAACTTTTGATATATTGGAGGAATATCAAATTTTAATTTCATGTCACTAATATGTTCTTCACGAATTATCATAGATAAAACAGTATTAATATCACCATTAAAAAAATGGAATACTTTGGCAATATTCGCAGAGGCTTGTTTTCTTAACCATCTTACTTTAGCTTCAATAGAGTCGATGGCTTTTCTGCCTAATAATCTTGGCATTGATTGCGGTTTACTCGTATTTATTTGAGCAGAATAAGCACACAGTCCTGTATAGATGCTTGAAATATTTAATAAAACATCAACAGATATTTCCTTTAATTCGACTTCTGAACGATACCAGGTTCCTGATACTTTTTGTTCTAACGCTTTATTATATATACGCCAATAAACGCGAGATTTTCGAGAACCAACATTTACAATTTCTTTTGTTGGACACCCATCAGAATCAATCGCTAATGAAGTCTCTAATTTTGGTTTGGGTCCTTTTCCTCCATAAAAAGCATCATCACGATATGCCTGTAATGCTGAATCACATGTGTAAATTCCATCATAATCATCAGTTGCCAGATCAAGACGTTTCACAGTCAAAATATCTAAATGAGTTAGCCATTTATGCACTTTTTTTGGCGTGATTCCGTTAAACACATGGGCACACCCCTTTCCCGATATTTGAACGTAAAATGTGTTATTATTTCCGCCCCAATAAACCATTCCATAGTGTTCAGAACCCGATTCATCACTATATAAGATCGCTGAATCTTGATAAGCAAATCCTCCTTTACCGCGAGGAGCTCCCATCACTAAACCAAAAACAGATGACAACCAAGTTTTTAATCGAGAAAAATAACAAGATAAAATCTTAGATTCATAATAATTAAGTTCTTCTTCAGATAATGCTGATACTGGTACATCAACAATATCAGCGTAACTCACTAATTCTTCAGATTTATATCTTTGATAGCTAGGTAACGATTTGAATTTTTCCCATAAAAACCCTTGTTCTTGGAAAGTATGGACATCTCTCATAACGGATATTGGTGCTGAAAATGCCAAAAAATCAATAAAAACAGCATGTTCATTCATATCAGGCATAATAATATCTCCTGATAGCCAATAAAACTCCCTGATTTAGCAGTTGTTGGCGCTAAAATAAAATCATCAAAAAAACAACATGAACATTCTTTAATCAATTCATCGAAAGAACGATAAAAATCCCAATCAATCCCAACTTTGGCATTGATCCCGTATCCCTCAATAAAATCAAAATAAACAATATTCATAGTCGTTTTTCTATAAAAAATAAGATATTAGCAAATAATTTATATTTTCAAACTCATCTAAAGATTAACAAAACGATAACATTTAAAGATAATATTCTTTAAAATCAATCAATTAATATTGAAAAATCATTTTGCGATCGCGTGCGCAAGGTGTTTTTCATAACATATTGATTTTTAAAGAAAACACTGTTTTGTAAAGATTTGAAAATATTCATTTTAATGTCCTCTTTAGTAATGAAAATACTTACCAAGTTATTTTCTAAGAATCTAAATATTTATTTGATGGGGTATTTATAAGTTCTTAGATTCTAATAGTCAACATAATTTTAGAATTTAGATTATGATAATCTAAGAATTTCGATGGAGGTCTCATGCCAACAAAACACATTAATGACAACACATGGCGATTAGTTGAAAAAGAAACAGTGAAAGCTGTGATTGAATTAAAAGTCCCAGTAAAAGATACGGAAGTTTTAGACTGGCTTATCCGTAAAGGGATCGACTCAATTACAGAGGATGATTACCGCAAATTTTCAAAATCAGCGGGAGAAAAGAAGAGCTAAATGCCCTTTTTATGAAGAAAGGAATTTTAGTTATGTTGGCTGAAAGCCTGTAGTTACCCTGAGACTACCCCCGTAGTACAGCACGGGGGTTTTAGAGCTGGCACTTTCTTTAACAACTATAAGGTTATTTTCTGAGGTAAAAATGAGCAAAAAAAAAGGAATTGTAATATCGCCCCCATTTGAACCAATATATACGGGCGGAATTAGATGTGGTATGCCAATAAATCCAATCGACCTTAGAAAATATCTGATGTATTGGGATGAAATCGATTATCCATCAAATCCATTAATCGAAATAGGTTCTGAAGATATTGATTATTTAATAACAACAGGTCATGTAAAGCGCACTCGGGTTATGTTTCAAGGAAGAGTAAATTCTGGTAGAGGTGAGTTTTTTGTGGCAGCTCAAGAAGCTGCTTTTAGAAAAAATAACACTGATGAACCAGGATGCTGGACAATAGCTCAACTTGCAAATATACCTTTTTATACTGATTATGCGGAAGTTACAGGTGTAGAATTAGAACTTTATGACATGTTGCCGGTTCCAAGTGCAAATACGCCTTTAGATGATATATTAAATTTTAAAGATAAAAGAAAAGATGAATTAATTGCTTTCAGATGTTATTTAGATGAAATTAATGAAGCAATTATTTCAGCAAAAGATATACCTAGAGCAAAAAACATGCAGCTAGCTAAATTGGAATTAGCTTTAAAGGATATAGATAAAACCATTCGTGAATCAGGAATGAAAAGATTAACAACAAACTTAAAACATGTAATCCACTCTGATTTTTCAGGTATTATCTTTAGTGGAGCAATTAGTGCAGCAGGTATTCATTCATTAATAGGAATGAGTCCATTGATTGCAGGAGTTGCGGGAGCTGGATTAATTACAGCAATAAAAACAATAATGGCACCAAAAGCACAATGCCCATCAAATTTCAATTATATCAATAGCATAAGAAATAACTTTAAATGATATTTTATTGAAAATCTGTTTGCATAATAATAGAGGTTAATATGAGTGATTTAATAAAAGACATACAAAAATTAACTGCTGTAGAAGCTTTAACGGATGCAAGAACAACTGTCTTAGGAAATATGAATTATATAATTCATGAAATTGATAAAATCTTTGGGAATGGATTTTCCAAAAACAATCCAATGTTTATTGCTGAATTAACTAAAGCAATTTCAATTGAGTTAAACACAACAATTAATGCAAAAGTACAAATAAATAAAAGTTAAATAATATAGATTCGCATAATGCGCTCTATGTCTAAAGACGAACCTTCCCGATTGCGGTAAACCCCAACCCCATTTTACCGCAATCGGTCAGAACCCTTTTTAACATAGCGACATATCTATTATGCGAATCTTGGTATCTAAATACGGATAGCCACTGAAATCTCTGTTTTAGGCTGGTTGATTATGTTGGTACATTCTTAACTTAAGGCTTATTCGCCAATGCTTTTTCTAGGTCTTGAATATAGGTTTTCTGTCTTTTCTTCAGATACCACTTCACTAAAGGTTTTAAGAATATCTTTTTGGATATCACGACTTCCGTAAAGTCGATTTCAGTAATTCCATTATCAGAGGTAAAAACACCAATCCAATGGCCTTTGATGTTTTCATTTTCCATATCAAACTCCCATCGTTGATATGGCACTTGGGCTGTTACCGTAAAGATGGTCGAATAACCATCTTTGGTATGTTCAATAAATTTATGATCGTTTATCACTTCAATACTGCGTAAATCACTTCGCCATTGATAATTTTCTGTCGATGTAATCACTTGCCACAAATCTTCAATATCACACTGAAAATCACTTTTATATTTCGTGTTGCCATAAATGACCTCTAAGCCACTTTTTCTTCTTGTCTGATATCCGTTGCTCGGAAATTAGAAATGCGGTACCTAACACTATCCAATATATAAGGATATGTTATATTAAATATAATAAAGATTTTTTATGTGAATGATTAATAAATGTAGCTCTTTTTTTAGTCATTTATGCGGAAATCTTGATATTCCCCTGAGACTACCCCCGTAGTACAGCACGGGGTTTTAACTGCCCTTCACTAAAGATAATGCTTGTACTAAAAAGAGGATTAGATATGCCACAAATTGTTATGGAAAATCTTAAAAGTCTTTACAACGACATGCGTTCAAATAAATTGTCAGTTCAAATTTATAATGTTCAGTTAGGCGCCATTAGTTTCAATGTCTGTTTTTCAATTTCAGAAAACCCATTTGTCTTAACTTTGACGTCTCGTACAGATACCCCCGAATTTTTTCTATTCAATGTAACAAATGGATTTAAACTAGAAACATTCATCAATATCGATACATTCAAACGACTTCAACATCTTCTATATATTGGAAAAAATAGTAATAAGCTAAGTACCAAATCATTTTTTTTAGATCTAGATAAAAAATCACCAACAAAAGCTAATCTTGAGAAAATAGATGAACGAGAGATTTTAAATTTAAGACGAGATATCAAATATGACCGAGAAAGACCGTATTTTGATCATTGGCGCGAACATATAACAGATGGTAAAAATGTAACAGAAGATAATTTAGCAAAAACATTAGCTCTCTTAGGAAGGGAAGCTTATTATTTTTCTAGAAATAATAACAATTCAGCAATTTGGAGTCATTGCCCCGTTATCAGGAATTAATATCATGGAAGATAAATTAAAAGAAATTATAAAAAAAGATTTAATTAGAGAGTTTCGAGATTTAGTGAATGATAATAATCGCTTTATTTATGTAAAATATTCAAATATTCGCAATAAAAATTTATTCAATCCTATATGTAGTAGCATGGATTGGATTGGTGTCACAACTAATTATTTATATAATTTTCCCTCTCTATCTGAAGATATAGATGTAAAGGTTATGCAAATATACTCTTTTATTTCTTCAATTGATATTACTTTAGACGCGATAAAACAATTGCATCGTATTTTATTGGATGATTATAAGCTTAAAAAATGGCCATTTCTCAAAGAGAATAATATATTTAAAAACAAAGCAATAAAAAATATAAATGATGACGACTATTTTAAAGAGATTCGAGCTCATTTTGGTGCTCATCCAACTAATCTCAATGGAAATGAAAATGAAAAATTATTTGCTAGCTGGCCTTTTCATCCAATATTTGATGATAATGATTTAAGTGTACGAGTTTACCCCAATGCAATAGATAAAGATGATTTAAAATTTGGTATAAAAATCAATGAATTGATAGAGTATTTTAATTCTAGATATTGTTACATAAAAGATTTAATGACGGAAATTAACAAACAGTATAAGAATTTTTGTGATGAATACAAAAAAATACCAATTAAAAATTCACAAGATATTGCTTCTGAATTGGAGATATTAAAAAACGAAGCTGAGATAAGGTTAAATAATGAACATTACATCTATACCATAAATGATTTAATCAAGATATTCCGAATTAACTTAGGCGAAAATGGGCTAAAGAAAAAAGAAATTATATTTAAGAAAGCTTTAGAGCCTTTAATTAGTGAGATAAGAAAAAATCTGCAAGACATGAATTTAATTGATTTAAAAGAAAGCAAAGCTATTAACTACTCTTTAAAAAATAAATCCCATACATACGAATTAACTAAATTACATACATGGCTTTACAATGATAATATCGACTCATTAGGCGAATATTATTTAGATAGAATGAATGAAATCAGCAATGGAGAGTATTCCTTTTCCATATTAGATTCTAAAGAAGTTAATTTTTTAAAATTAAAAATAATGCTTTATTTCGACAATAATTGATTCGCATAATGCACTCTATGTGTAAAGACGAACCGTCATCAAACTCCCATCGTTGTCTTCTAAGTATAAAGACATAATATGGCTAACGCTCCGTAGGAATATCGGTTAAATATAGCAATAGTTAATAAGAAATAAACTAGACTCTATTAACTTTATAATAAATAAGAAAAAGAAGAAAAGCACAGAATTAAAAAGAGATAGATAAGCACTAAAACCTCAGTGAGAGAAGTAAAATCCCCTACCCATATCCCTTTATATTGTCATATTCCTATCCGTGTTATTGATGGGCATTTGACACCAAACAAAAATATTGCAGTGCATTACTTCTATAATTACCCACTTATTTATTTACACAGATGTGGTCACATGGTTAACAAACTGAATCTTAACTGGCCTGAATTTTTAGAAAAATACTGGCAAAAGAAACCTGTTGTATTGAAAAATGCATTTCCTAATTTTGTCGATCCTATCACACCAGATGAACTGGCAGGTCTGGCAATGGAGCCAGAAATCGACAGCCGTCTTGTCAGCTTAACTGACAACAAATGGCAGGCAAGTCATGGTCCGTTTGAAGATTATAGCGGATTAGGCGAAGAAGGATGGTCACTACTAGTACAGGCCGTCAACCATTGGCATATGCCGTCAGCTGAGTTAGTGAAACCGTTCCGTGTATTGCCTGAATGGCGTCTTGATGATCTGATGATCTCCTATTCAGTACCCGGAGGCGGTGTCGGACCACATATTGATAACTATGATGTTTTTATCATTCAAGGAATGGGACGCCGTCGCTGGCGTGTCGGTGATGCCCTGCCAATGCGTCAGTTCTGCCCACATCCGGCATTACTACATGTTGATCCGTTTGAGCCAATTATTGATGTGGAAATGGCGCCGGGAGATATTCTGTATATTCCACCTGGATTCCCTCACGATGGCTTCACTTTCGAAGATACCATGAACTATTCTGTCGGCTTTCGTGGACCAAATGGCCGTGATTTACTGAGTAGTTTTGCAGACTATGCGCTGGAGCAAGATCTGGGCGGGATAAATTATGGCGATCCTAACCTAACTGTACGTGACAATTCAGGAAGAATGGAAACTCATGAAGTTGAACGCCTGCGTGCCATGATGATTGAAATGATCAACAAGCCCGGTGATTTTGAACAATGGTTAGGCCGTTTTGCCACTACACCACGTCATGAACTGGATATCGCTCCAGCAGAACCACCATATCAGCCTGAAGAAGTATTGAGTGCTCTGAATGATGGTGAAAAACTGATCCGATTGAGCGGACTACGCGTCCTACGTATCGAAGATAATTTCTTTGTAAATACAGAATGTTGGGCTACCCAAGAAATGAAGGGAGCAAATGCACTGTGCCAGTTTACAGAAGTTGGAAAAGATGAACTCGGTGAAGCACTGATGGACTCAGCCTTTGTTGCGGAATTAACTGAATTTATCAATCAAGGGTATTGGTACTTCGAAGAATAGGCCTTATCTGCGGAATATGATAAAACACCTGCTTGCAGGTGTTTTATTTGATCGTTTCCGCCCTTCTTTTTTCTCAAATCAGATGGTGTTGGCTTAATAACAACAAAAAAACCTCGTTTTAACTAGGTTTTTATTACCGTAAAAATAGAGTTAATAGACTCTTTTATACCAGCCTATTTCCTTTTTCATCGACAACATTTTGTCCATCTTCTTTTGAAAAAGCACCTTTCTGTGCTTGTGAAAGAATATCTAAAACAACTTCAGAAGGTCGACATAATCGTGTTCCCAATGGTGTCACAACGATAGGTCTATTGATTAATATTGGATATTGCAGCATATAATCAATAAGTTGCTCATCAGTCGCATTAACATTATCAAGATCTAATTTATCATAGGGTTCAACATTCTTTCGTAATAATGCCCTAACAGAAATTCCCATATCAGTGATGAGTTTCTCTAAAACATGCTTAGAGGGTGGCGTATCAAGATAAAGGATAATTTCAGGCTCTATACCACTGTTGCGTATCATTTCAAGCGTATTTCGTGAAGTACCACAATGGGGATTGTGATAAATTACAATGCGATTCATATTGCCACCACTAATTCATTAATGTCAGTCTAAGCGCTAATGAAACCAATGTTACTGTTAGCACTGGGATGGTCATAACAATGCCCGTTTTAAAATAATATCCCCATGTAATGGTCATATTTTTTTGTGACAAAACATGTAACCACAATAATGTCGCTAAACTTCCTATTGGCGTAATTTTAGGGCCTAAATCTGCACCAATTACATTGGCATAAATCATTGCCTCTTTAATTAACCCCGTAGCATTACTGCCCTCAATGGATAAGGCACCAACAAGGACTGTTGGCATATTATTCATAATTGATGATAGAAATGCGGTGATATATCCTGTTCCTAAAGTTGCAACCCATACACCTTTGCTTGATAGGAAATCGAGAATTTCTGACAGATATTGAGTCAAACCCGCATTACGTAATCCATAAACAACAAGGTACATACCAAGGGAAAAGATCACGATTTGCCAAGGTGCTCCTCGTAAAACTTTTCGAGTATTAATCGTCTTTCCTTGTGCTGCAATAAACCACAAAATTACGGCACCACCTGCAGCAATGGCACTAATTGGAATACCCAAAGGTTCCAATATAAAAAAGCCAAATAATAAAAGAAGTAATACCAACCAGCCTGCTTTAAATGTTTTTACATCTTTAATTACTGTCGCAGGTACCGCTAATTTAGAGATGTCATATTGCTGAGGAATATCTTTGCGGAAAAACCAATGCAACATAATTAATGTCGCGATAATAGCGGCAATATCAACGGGGATCATCACTGAAGCATATTCTGTAAACCCGATATTAAAGAAATCAGCAGAGACGATATTGACTAAATTTGAAACAATTAAAGGTAAGCTTGCTGTATCTGCAATAAATCCTGCTGCCATAACAAAAGCTAGTGTTGTACCTTTACTAAACCCAAGCGCTAACAACATTGCGATCACAATAGGCGTTAAAATAAGTGCGGCACCATCATTGGCAAAAAGTGCTGCAACGGATGCCCCTAACAGGATAATATAGCTAAATAAAAGCCGACCTTTTCCACCGCCCCATTTTGCAACATGAAGCGCAGCCCATTCAAAGAAACCACTTTCATCAAGAATAAGGCTAATAATAATAACAGCAACAAATGTCGCGGTTGCATTCCAGACAATATTCCAAACCACAGGAATATCTTGGAGATTAATGACACCTAGTAATAGTGCGATTAACGCCCCTATTGTTGCACTCCAACCAATCCCCAATCCTTTAGGCTGCCAAATAACAAAAGTAATTGTTAGAACAAATATTAATACTGCAATAAGCATAAAAACCTCTCACAGAAGACCTATCATACAGATAGGTCATATCTGTTTTTTCATATATATTTAATTAAAAAAATTTATTCAGAACAGCAGATAACCGTTTCTTTCTTTTCAATAGATTGAAGCAAACCTGCTATTTTATTTTTCTCTGTCTCATAAGTGACTTCAATAATGTTTTTCACCCAAGGTAATAATGTCGGAGATAAACGATAGTGAACCCATTTCCCATGCTTAGAATCAAGTAATAGCCCGCTTTCCCGTAACATGGCGAGGTGGCGAGACGTTTTTGGTTGGGATAAATTTAAGGCAGTATAGATGTCACAAACACACAACTCGCCAGATGCTTTTAGCAGCAACACAATATCTAGCCTTGTTGGATCACTTAATACCTTAAATAATTGCAACGGTTCCATATTTGCTCCTCTCTTTGATAAACACCAACGTATACCTGAAATACATATCTGTCAAACCATATGTATTTAAATCGTTATTTTTACTTAACCTCACCCTCTCAAAGAAAGCATATCCTGTTGACTTATATCAAATGAACCAAAGTTAAATGAATCGATTCACCTTGTTAATGAGCCATGTCTCTTGACTTAATAAACTATGGTGTGAGAATGCACTAATACTTTAATTTATCTGAATAATAATCTGATATTGGAAGGTTTATCATGAGCTATCGTATGTTTGATTACCTGGTACCGAATGTTAACTTTTTTGGTCCAGGTGCTATCTCTGTTGTTGGCGAACGTTGCAAATTATTGGGTGGTAAAAAAGCCCTGCTGGTAACAGATAAAGGTCTACGAGCAATAAAAGATGGCGCCGTAGATAAAACTATCGGTTATCTAAAAGAAGCGGGTATTGATGTTGCCGTATTTGATGGCACTGAACCTAACCCAAAAGACACTAATGTTCTTGAAGGTCTTGCAATGTTCCGCAAAGAACAATGCGACATGATAATTACTGTAGGTGGCGGTAGCCCACATGACTGCGGTAAAGGTATTGGTATTGCAGCCACTCATGAAGGCGACCTTTACAATTATGCGGGTATTGAAACACTAACAAATCCACTTCCACCGATTATTGCAGTGAATACAACTGCGGGTACAGCAAGTGAAGTCACCCGCCACTGTGTTCTGACCAATACCAAAACTAAAGTTAAATTTGTTATTGTAAGCTGGCGTAACCTCCCTTCTGTTTCTATTAACGACCCACTATTAATGCTTGGCAAACCAGCAGGACTGACTGCCGCAACGGGTATGGATGCGTTAACTCACGCAGTTGAAGCTTATATTTCTAAAGATGCAAACCCCGTCACTGATGCTTCAGCGATCCAAGCAATCCGTTTAATTTCTCGTAACTTGCGTCAAGCTGTAGCCTTGGGGACAAATCTAAAAGCTCGTGAAAATATGGCTTATGCTTCACTTTTAGCAGGAATGGCATTTAATAATGCTAACCTTGGTTATGTTCATGCAATGGCTCACCAATTAGGTGGCTTATATGATATGCCACATGGTGTAGCTAATGCAGTGCTATTACCACATGTACTGCGTTATAACCTGATTGCTAACCCAGAAAAATTTGCAGATATTGCTGAGTTTATGGGTGAAAACATCACAGGGTTATCAGTGATGGATGCAGCAGAACGCGCTATTTCGGCTATCGCTCGCCTATCTGCGGATATTGGTATTCCGCAACATTTAGGTGAATTAGGCGTGAAAGAGTCTGATTTCCCATATATGGCAGAAATGGCACTTAAAGACGGTAATGCATTCTCTAATCCTCGTAAAGGTAATGAAAAAGAGATCATTGAAATTTTCCGTCAAGCATTTTAAGGTTTCAGTATCTGACCCGTTAATAATATTGTGTTAACGGGTTTTTTAACAATTTATACATCACAAATCCTATTCGTTTAAAATGCTTTCCATTTTTTTTTATATTCTAATGGCACTAATTCTTTGTTATAAACTCTATCGTGATAAATAACTCGTCCATCAAATCGCCGTTGAGGCACTATTGCAACACCGGTATCAAAAATGGCTTGATTCCAATCTTCTTTAATTAAACCTCTTCGCCATAAGCGGTAATATCGATTTGCTTGTGACTCTAATTTATTCTCTTTTAAAATAACCGATAATGGTGCAAATAGTTGTTGTGAAAGGTGATATTTTTCCATCAGCCAGCGTTTATTTCTTTTAATTAACTTTCTTTTCATCGTTATTAGCTCTATTTCCCTTTATACTATTCTTATCTTAAAGCAACTTATTGAAAAAGAAATGAAGATTTGTATTATGGGCCCCTCTGGAGCAGGAAAAACAACATTATCTAAGCAACTTGCAACTGCGTTGTCTTTACCTGTATATCCGTTTGATGCCATTTATTGGGATATGACTGGAGATGAATTCCATAAAAATAGTGAGGATTTTATAACATCTCAAGTAAATGCCATTAAAGAAACAGATAAATGGATCGTTGAAGGTGCTTACGACAAACGTTTATTACCCTTTCTTAATGACTGCACTGTTATTTTTAGAATAGACATTCCTTATTGGAAACGTGTTAATTACTTAATAAAGCGTTTATTTATTAATAGAATTAAGCGCCAATTACCTAAAGAAACGTTAGTAAATACGTGGGAACTTCTTCGCTTTTCAAAGCAATATAATAAACGCTTAGATGTTTTTTTTAATAATCATCCCGAATTATCTTCAAAAGTTATTGTTATTCATGATATTTCTTTATGTGTAGAAATATGTAATAAGCAACTTGAAAATAAAAAGAGCCTAAATAATTTTGTTTAGGCTCTCTTTGTTTTTATGTTTATTAAAGTGCTTTAGATGGACAACATAATTGTTTTAGTCCTTTAAAAGCCCATAATAATGAGTGCCAAATCAGTAATAAGATTATTAAATTAGCAAAGATAAATAGTGCTGTTGAGAGTAGCTGCATAAAATGACTATTAGATGTCATACTCATATTTAATGAAGCTTTTGCCAATGCAGATACACCGAAAGAGAAACTCCAAAAAGGTAATGAAAAAGGCTGTTTAACAAACCAAGGAATTAATCTCACCATAAACAGAAGCTGTAAAAGACCATAGCCTAATAACATTTTAGCGAAGAAATCGATATGATTGTCATTGATAGCCAAGTAAGCACTACAAGCAACTAAAGCAGGTGCTAATTGAATACCAAATGATAGCCGTGATTTTTCATCCATTAACCCTTCACTGCGTATTCTTTTTAAAATAGCGGGTTCTAAACTTAACCAAGAAAATACACCGGCACCGAAAAATAAAACACCCAGATCATTAAAACCTAATGCACCACATGCCATGGTACAAATGAAATTGTTCGCAACTGTGGGTAAATATAAAACTGGTGTCGTCGCCATTTTAGGATATTCACCCTTCCATTGATAACCAATTAACCAACTGGAATACCCTAACTGAGCAATTGCTCCTATGCTAAACAGTGTCAGAGAAAATAACGGTAAATATGGGTTTAGTCCTATCGAGACTAAGACTGTCGTTGCGGGAAATAAGCTAGTAAATCCACTGGCAACCGGATGTTTAATTTCATCAATAATTGCTTGTCGATGAAATAGCCATTTACTCAGCAAAAATAGTGTAAGTGTTAACCAAACCAAACAACCTACACCAATAAATATTTCACCAATATAAGACGGATAGTTGTGCTCTTTTGCTGCATAACGCCATGCCATCCCCGTACCAATCATCCCTAATACAACACCAAAATAACCCGATGCGAATTGTGAAGAGAGTGTTTTTAATTTATTTATCAATATCATATTGTTACGTTAACTCATATAAATGACATAATACATTGATGCTTTTCATCTGAGCATCAAATAATAATATAGATAATAAAATTTATTTTGATTAAATGCATTTAAAATGTATGTTATAAGTGTTCACTCATTTTAAGAGTTTTCTCTCCGTTGTTCCCGAATATTCCGATCCCTGTATAAATACGATAAGTTTATCTTTATATTGTCCTTTATATCGGAGTTTATAAAAATGAATATCACGTTAAAAAAGATTGGAACACTATGTGTCGCTTCTGTTCTGCTTTTTTCACTTGCGGGCTGTTCTAGCATGACAAAACGCGACCGTAATACAGCAATTGGTGCCGGCGCAGGTGCTATCGGTGGCGCTATTTTAACTGATGGTAGCGCATTGGGCACCATTGGTGGCGGTGTCTTAGGTGGCGTTATTGGCCATCAAGTTGGTAAAAAATAACCGTTGTTTTAATATTTTGTTAGACTGAGTTTATATTTTTTTGACTCAGTCTAGCAACGAGTCACAATAAGATAATCTGCATTTATTTTGGTGTGATATGAACAAATCGTTTCTCTCTCAATTAAAAAAAACCATCGTGGTTTTATATAAGTCGTGTAGCGATTTAGTTCATATCGTAGTGACCTTTATTTTTTGTTACTTCTGTTTTCTTTTATCACCCACACTAACGATTGCTGTAATTGGTAGCATCATTATTATTATCACTATGTTCTTACTGAGTTTATTTGTTTTACCTTGATAGCAGGCTTGAATTTTATCTTCTTTGTTTTTAACTAAATAATCACCTCTTGTTCTTCCAGTTAAAAACAAAAATACAGGTTATTATTAAAGATAAAAATCTTTCATATAAGAAAAGGGGCTGGTTTTTAGCCTGATTTATCACAAAGCCGGTTTTTAAACTTGACTCTTTCTAGTGATAGCCTTTTACTTTCAAATATTATAACTATCGAGGGTAATTAAATGATTATTTTTATCACGGGTGCTTCCGCTGGCTTTGGTGAAGCCATTGCTCGCCATTTTATCAGCCATGGACATAAAGTTATTGGTACTGCTCGTCGTTTGAATAAACTTAATAACTTGCATAAAGAGCTAGGTGAACAATTTTATCCGTTACAGTTAGATGTCACAGATAAAAAAGCAGTCAGTGAAATTTACACCCAATTACCTGAAAAATGGCGTGAAATTGATGTATTAGTCAATAATGCAGGCTTAGCCCTAGGTTTAAATACCGCCGATAAAGCTAACCTTGATGACTGGGATACGATGATCGAGACAAATAATAAAGGTCTGGTTCATGTCACTCGCGCTATTCTTCCTTTTATGGTTGAAAGAAATAAAGGTCATATTATTAATATCAGCTCAACAGCAGCCTCTTGGCCTTATATGGGCGGCAATGTTTATGGCGCCACTAAAGCGTTTGTTAAGCAATTTAGTTTAGGATTGCGTGCAGACCTCCAAGGTAAAAAAGTTCGTGTGACCGATATTGAACCGGGCCTTGTTGGTGGTACAGAGTTTTCATTAGTTCGTTTTAAAGGTGATAGTGATAAAGTTGAGCAAACTTATGCCAATGCAAATGCATTAACACCTGAAGATGTCGCAGAAGCGGTATATTGGACAGCGACATTACCTGCTCATGTAAATATCAATACCTTAGAAATGATGCCTGTAAGTCAGTCATTTGCAGGATTAAGTGTTCATCGTCAAAATTAAACGCACTGAAAACACATTTTTTATTAAGGTATCAGCTATAATTATTAAGATATAATAGTCATTGAGAGCAATAGCTACATAACTTTAGAGGATAGCAACCATGATAAACACACTAACTAAGAAACAAGCCATCAGAACCATGGTGTTCTCCTTATTTCTTGGTTTATCAGTGTCTTCTTTTTCTTCTGTTGCCGCTTCAACTAATGTAACCATTAATGGCGATGGCTATGACAATGTCTTAGATAAAGAACAAGCTCGACAAATGAAAGAAGACTGGGATCAAAAGCGCGAGCTTCGTACCCAAGTTAATCAACGAGAAAAAATTGAATTTAATAAAGTAGATAAAGCCATTGATGAGCGAGATGCTTGTCTAAAAAGTGCGAATGTCTATGCATATTGGGAGCCTGAAACGCGTCGTTGTTTAGACAGTAATACTGGTCGCCCTGTTAACCCGTAAGAAAATTGTGTAAAACAGTGATGTTTTACTTCGTAAAACAAGGAGAGAATGATATGAAAAAATATGTATTTGCAGTAATGGCCACTCTTGTTGCATTTGCACCTTTAGCCGCGAATGCGGGATGTGATGAAGTCGTTGAATCTATTCAACAAAAAATCGTTAACAATGGCGTGCCAGCAGCTAACTTTACTTTAACTGTTGTTGAAAACGACCAAGTTGCTCAAACAGATGGTAAAGTTGTCGGAACTTGCGAAAATGATAGTAAGAAAATCATCTATATTCGTCATTAATCTATAGTTGATAACATCTTGTGATTAAAAAAGGGCGCAATATAAGCGCCCTTTTTCTTTGCCACTGTTTATCAATGACTATTCATCTGATTTATCTGCATTTTATCTTATTTAGCTTCAATTTTGTGTGTTACTTTTATCATTAGTTATACTTGAGGCGAAATCAGAAAAAACAAAAACACCCAATGAGTTTACTCATCAGGCGTTTAAAAGTAACAAGTTTGGTATCGTTTAAAAACAGATAGCAATCCACTTCGTTACTTATTTATATTCTCTCTTAAGCAGGTACAGCGATTTCCAACTGACTTAAATCTAGGTAACAAGAGAGATCACGTTCTTCAGGACGTAACAAATATGGGATTTCACCAATCAGCGGTGCAGGAATATGCTGAGACAGCCTTTCCACTATTTTCGCGTAATAAGGTAATCCTGGATTTATTCTATTCGCAACCCAACCTACTAATTTTACACCATCGTTGATAATAGATTGCGCTGTTAATATTGAGTGATTAACACAGCCTGGTTGAATACCGACAACCAAAACAACTGGAATTTGTTCTTTTACCACCCAATCAGAATAAAAGGTATTATCATCGAGCAGATAACGCCAACCGCCATTACCCTCGATAACAACACACTCTGCTTTTTTACTTAAACTGTCGAGCTCATTTGAAATCTTATTAAAATCAATTTCATTTTCACTAACATAACAATTATCAAGCAAAATAGGATTAATTTCGTCGTAGCGAACTTCAACTGGCGATGAATTATGAATAATCATAGCGTCACGATTACGTTCACCATCAGCCGTTTCATGTAATTCTGTTGCAATAGGCTTATAACCCACTGCCGTTGACCCGCCACGATTTAATGACTGAAGAAGTGCTCGGGTTACAACAGTTTTACCCACGTTGGTATCTGTCCCCGTAACAAAAAAGCGTGTTAACATATAATTTACTTCCGTTATGACAGATAAATCAGGTTCATAAAAAATGACAGAGATTAGAGTTTAGGGTAACACTGTTTCTGGTGGCTTGAGATAGCTCAATTTTTTAGTTAATTGGTCGAAAATAGAGAATTCGTTAATGATCAATTGACAGATTTACGCTTGAAAAACACTTTTGTTACGATTTTTTCACTTAACCTAGCCTTGCATCAACTCAATTAACAAAGAGCCATTGTAGAGAGCTTCTTTTACAAGCGAAGCCGCAGGCAATGTTCCTTTGTTTCTTAACTCTGTTTCTTCAATAATTAAAGACTGCGCATAACGTGGCATAACGTGATATTGAACTTGCTTCAAGATCAAAGGAAAAAGAATGGATTTGGCTCGACAAAGTGGTGAACCAATTAATATTTTTTGCGGATTAAAGACATTAATCATGACCGCCAAAATAAAACCTAATCGTTGAGCAACTAAATTAACAATCTCAAGCGCTGATTTATCGCCAACTAATATTGCATCACACAATGTTTCTATAGTAATAGGATATTTGTTCAGCAACGAAGTCGGATCTTCTTGAGCTAATAATTGGGCTTTTTTAATTAATTGAGGAATAGCAATTTCTGTTTCTAAGCACCCTTTTGCCCCGCAATAACAGCTATTTTGAGAATCGATAACTTTAGTATGTCCAATTTCAACGGCACTATGACTGTTAGAGTGTAATGTTTTTCCATTACTTATCACGCCAGCACCAACAATATCATCAATAACAATTTGCAGAACGTCTGAATTGTTTTTTGCCGCACCGTATAACGATTCGGCCATTGTCCATGCAGTTACGCTATGTTGTAAAAATACAGAAACACCTGTTTTTTCATGAATTTTATCGGCAAGTGGAATGTCTTTAATATCATAATAAGGTGAGCTATAAATAACGCCACTAATGGGATCAACAATAGCATTCATTGTAATACTAATTGCCGTCAATCTCTCAACACGAGATTGATAACGTTCGAAGAATTTATCAATTGTAACTAAAAAGTGATTAAGAAAGTCATCGCTATATTCTTTGGGGAAATCGAAAGTATCTTCAGTAACCAGCTTGCTATCTAATTCTCTTAAACTAAAAAGCAAACTACCTTTATTGACGCGGATACAGAGAAATTGCCAGCCTTGACTTTCTAATTTTAATCCGACCGCAGGTCTGCCACGAAATCCCACATCTGGGAACTCTGTTTCATGAATAAGGTGTGCTTCAACTAATTCTCGTGTGATCTTAGTAATACTTGCTGGCGCAAGCTCTGCCTTTTTTGACAGTGAAATACGAGAAATGGGACCATGTTCATCAATCAAGCGAAAGACTGTGCCAAGATTAAATTGTTTTACGTGATCGATGTGACTAGGTTGGTTCCCCATTGAATGCATCCTTAATTAAGGAGCCATAATTAATTCGAGGCTCCAAATAATTCATTACCGATTATGTCGTCAATTTGTGATAATTGTACAATACTTACATAAAAAGCGTGATCAAAAACACAGATAAATCAAGATTTTTGGTGATCTAAGATATTTTTTAATAGTAATTGCGTTAATCGATTCGCTGCCGCTGGAATGGCTCGCTTATTATGAGAAACTAGCCAAACCTCAGAAAACGCCTGAGAATTTGCAAAGTGTAGATAATGCACACCATCGACTTTCATTCGCGTAAATGATTTTGTCACGATCGAAATACCAAGCCCTGCGGCAACCAGTCCTAAAATCGTCATGGCTTCACCCGCTTCTTGTGCAATAGTTGGCGTAATCCCTGACAAACTAAGCAATTGAATAATCTCATCATAAAGAGCCGTACCAACATCTCTTTCAAAGAAAACAAAAGGATATTGCCCAATATCTTGAATATTAACGCCCATTTCTTTGTAAGCAAGTAAAGGATGCCCTTCATAAACCGCTAAAATAAAAGGCTCACGAAACAATAGCTGGTGGTGCAAATTTTCGGGTAACGTCGTGTTTCGCATGATCCCCAGATCAATACGTCCTGTCAGTAACGGCGATATCTGTTGTTTTGTATTCATTTGATGCATATGAATACCGACTTCAGGATAGTTCTCTCTAAATTGTCGCAAACTCAAGGTGACTAAATGCATAAAAGGTGTCGTTGAGGTAAAACCAATTGAAATTTCACCTAACTCACCTTTTTCCATTCTAGCGGCACGTGTTGCGGCTGCGTTGACCTGCGCCATAATTTGATACGACTCTTTTAAAAACATTTGTCCTGCAGGTGTTAACGAAACAGAACGGTTAGTTCGTTCTAATAGCCTAGCGCCTATTTCACCTTCAAGTGCTTGTATTTGTTGGCTTAAAGGAGGCTGAGAAATGTTTAATCTTTCTGCGGCTTTACCAAAATGAAGCTCTTCTGCTACGGCAATAAAGTAACGTAAATGCCTAAGTTCAATATTCATATTTCTCTCATATCGTCATTGATACTTTAAAAGTCTTATTTCTAATGATTAATATATTAGACAAAAAAATCAAATATTTCTAACATTGACATAAATCAAATTTAAGTAATGGAAGTTTAATCAATATGGATACTCACGAAATAGACAGTAAAAGTATGAGCTTAGGCACTGATATTTCAGACAATAAATCAAGTATAGAAAAGCCTGCTCATCGCCAATCTAACCCTAAGCACTATATTCAGCGTGATGATGCGCTGTATATAAAAGTGACAGTGTCATTTTTTATGGTCGGTTTAGCGACATTCGCCTTACTCTATTTTGTGCAACCCATATTGCCGGTGTTATCTAACGAATTTTCCGTCAGCCCTGCGACCAGTAGTCTAGCTCTCTCCCTTTCAACCGCTTTAATGGCGTGTGGATTATTGATTACAGGCCCACTGTCAGACGCTTTTGGGCGTAAGAATGTCATGGTCATTGCATTGTTTTGCGCTGCATTTTTTACATTATTAAGTGCAACTATGAATAGCTGGACAGGTATTTTAATTACACGGGCTTTAGTTGGACTTTCATTAAGTGGTGTAGCCGCAGTGGCAATGACGTATTTAAGTGAAGAAATTCATCCTGCTTATCTCGCATTATCAATGGGTTTATATATTAGTGGTAACTCTATTGGGGGAATGAGCGGCCGCGTTATTACAGGGGTATTAAGTGATTATTATTCTTGGCGTTTATCTGTTGTTATTCTCGGCATTTTTGCCCTTTTTGCTGCAATTACTTTCTGGAAGATATTACCTGCTTCACAGCACTTTAGACCAACAGCATTAAAACCTCGTAATCTTCTTATTACCACTAAATTGCATTTTAGAGATAAAGGACTGCCTTTGTTATTTATTGAAGGTGGTTTATTGATGGGCGGTTTTGTCACTTTATTTAACTATATTGGCTATCGGTTATTAGATGCACCCTATTCATTAAGTCAAACCACAGTGGGACTAATTTCTATCGTCTATTTAAGCGGCACTTATAGTGCATCCAAAGCGGGCTTATTAACGACTAAATATGGATTAGGCAAAATCTTTATTGCTGGGATCTCAATGATGTTAATCGGCATATTGATCACCTTAATTGAATCCCTACCCGTTATTTTTATTGGAATGCTTATCTTAACGACAGGTTTCTTTGCTGCACATGCTGTTGCAAGTAGTTGGGTTGGTCGTCGTGCTAAACGAGGACGCGCCCAAGCATCTTCACTCTATCTCTTTACTTACTATGCAGGTTCTAGCCTTGCAGGAACAGTGGGTGGCTTATTCTGGGTGAGCTTCGGTTGGCTAGGTGTAGGTTTATTTATTGCCCTTTTAATGTTAATTGCTTTATTAATCGCATTACACTTAAACAAAGTTGCCCAATAACTTTATTGATAATGAATAAAGTGCAAAAGTGGATTAATACGGTTTAATGTTGTCGATTTTGCACTCTCTTCTTAAGGTATAGGCTTATTCTTTAAGAAGGAGCAACGATTATGTCTATTATAAAATTATCTATTACCTTATTGTTTTTCTTCTTTACTTCTCTTACGAGTGCGTTTACAGAACACTGCCCACCAACAAAACCAGATTGTGATGTTACTCATGGAACGTTAATACCAACGAGTGAAAAACAGGCTGTTATTGATTTAAAAACCATCAAATAATTCTCTTTTAGGAAAAACATCATCCAAATATGCCCTTTTCACGGTATACTGTATAAATAAACAGTATACCGTATTTTTGGCATTTTTTCCTGTTAAGCGATGTACTTTCCACTGAAGCTAATGTATTGTTTTAAACAAAGGCTTATAGTATGTTGTAACTAAATAAGGATATTAAGATGAGTCGATATGATTTAATTGAGCAATTCAATCTCAGTTTTCAGCAATTAGAAACTGAGATTAAAACGCTAACTGATGTGTTGAAAAATCTAACTTTATTGCCATCAGCCGTATTTGAATTGCCTGAAGTGAGCAAAGAAGAAGAACATGATGAGGTTGTTCGCGTTACAGTGTCACCCTGTTATGATGAAGAAGCTAGAGATCTCACTTTAAAGTTAATAGCGAATCTCTTTATTTATGACAATGCCCCACACATCAGTAGTAAACGCGCTATCCGTTTACCCGGTGTACTCTGTTTTAGTACGGATAATCAAACTTTTAAGTCTGTAAAAAAACACGTTGAGAAAATTAATTTATTAAAAAAACGGCTTTCAGATATTGTCACTAAAGAGCCTGGCATATCGAAGGAAGAGCGTTTTGATTTTGTCCATAATCAACTAAAAGGGTTAATTACGCTGAATGCTTATCGTACCCTCACCCTTTTGTCTGATCCTGATACTGTGCGTTTTGGTTGGGCAAATAAGAATATTATTAAGAATTTAACGCGTAACGATGTTTTGGCTCAATTAGAAAAAAGTCGCGAAGCCAATCGTGCAGTGCCTCCTTACACTAGTGAACAATGGGCTGAACGTATTGATAAAGAGATCATTACCCTTTCACAATTACCTGAAAATGCAAAACTAAAAATAAAGCGTCCTGTCAAAGTGCAACCTATTGCTCGTGTTTGGTATTCAGAACTTCAAAAACAAGTACAATATGCGTGTCCCTTGCCTTTATTAGCTTTCTATATTGATAAAGAGAGCAACTTTAAACCTGTTATTGGCGAGCTTCCTGATTATGATGCCGAGAATATTCAAATTCGCCATCGCCCTAAAGCTAAAAAGCTACAATTAATTATTCCAAGAATGCATTTGTACATTGAAGAATAGATAATATCTTATTTTTCAATAAGTTTAATTGAACTACCTTGAAGAATTTGGAGAAGATAATCATTAAGCTGAGCAAAGTGATTGTTTTCAATATCTAAATGGATCGTTATCA
This sequence comes from Proteus sp. FZP2095, assembly GCF_023701425.1. NCBI lineage: Bacteria > Pseudomonadati > Pseudomonadota > Gammaproteobacteria > Enterobacterales > Morganellaceae > Proteus > Proteus sp. FZP2095. The sequence goes on along the minus strand of NZ_JAMQBJ010000001.1, from coordinate 734,542 downwards.
CCACATTGTTTTTTAGTACAAGGACAATATTTTTTCGATCAAGCGTAATTTTTTCAAGTGTATTAATGGCTTCAATATCAGATAAATGAGTCATTAAACCAATCGAATTATCGATATCTTCATCTTCTTCGTCAAATCTTGAAAGAATAATGAAATGATCAGGAGAAACTGCATCATCCCCTATTCCAATAATGGTGACATCATCTTCGACATAGCAATTAACTTCTGTCGCAGTAAACGTAATTTCTTCAGTCATTATTTTTCCTATAAGATCTAAAAATCCCGCCATTATGGCGGGATTTAATATCGGCTAAATAAGTGTATTTAACACTTATTTTTTCATGCTACCAACCATATCTTCTGGACGTACCCAGCTATCGAACTCTTCCGATGTAAGGTAGTTCAGTTTCAGTGCGGATTCTTTTAGCGTTAAACCTTCTTTATGCGCTTTTTTCGCGATTTCAGCGGCTTTATCGTAACCGATATGAGTATTTAACGCAGTCACTAGCATTAATGATTCATGCAGTAGTTTATTGATACGCTCACGGTTTGGTTCAATACCAATTGCACAATGCTCATTGAAACTACGCATACCATCAGCCAGTAAACGGACTGATTGTAAGAAGTTATCAATGATCATTGGACGATAAACGTTCAGTTCAAAGTTACCTGATGCACCACCAATATTAATAGCAACATCGTTACCCATTACTTGAGCACATAACATCGTTAATGCTTCACATTGTGTTGGGTTAACTTTACCTGGCATGATTGAACTACCTGGTTCGTTTTCTGGAATAGCGATTTCGCCAATACCACAACGAGGACCAGAAGCTAACCAACGCACATCGTTAGCAATCTTCATTAATGAAGCAGCTAAACCTTTTAATGCACCATGTGAATGAACTAATGCATCACAAGTTGCTAATGCTTCAAATTTATTAGGAGCCGTTACAAAAGGCTGGCCTGATAATTCAGCAATACGCTTAGCAACACGAACAGCATATTCTGGATGGGTATTTAATCCCGTACCCACTGCTGTACCACCTAGCGCTAATTCACAAACATGAGGAACGGAATCATCGATATGTTTGATGCTGTGCTCAAGCATAGCAGCCCAACCGGAGATTTCTTGACCTAATGTCAGTGGTGTCGCATCTTGCAGGTGAGTACGACCAATTTTAACGATGTCATGGAAAGCTTCTGCTTTCTCTTTGAATACTTTCAGCAGTGATTTTAATTCTGGCAGTAAATCCTGACGTAATGCAATAACAGCAGCGACATGCATGGCAGTTGGGAACACATCATTTGAACTCTGACTTTTGTTAACATCATCATTCGGATGGATTTTGCGTTCCATGCCACGGATACCACCAAGTATCTCACTACCACGGTTAGCCAACACTTCATTCATATTCATGTTTGATTGAGTGCCAGAACCGGTCTGCCAGATTGCTAATGGGAATTCAGTTGGGTGTTTACCTGCAAGCACTTCATCTGCAGCTGCGATAATTGCATCAGCGCGCTCTTTTGGTAATAAACCTAAATCCATGTTAACACCAGCGGCTGCTTTCTTCGTAATAGCAAGTGCATGGATAAGTGCAACAGGCATTTTTTCAACTGAAATACGGAAGTGTTCAAGAGAACGCTGCGTTTGAGCTCCCCATAACTGGTCAGCTGGTACTTCGATTTGTCCCATTGAGTCTTTTTCAATGCGAGTGGCTGCCATTTCAATCTCCTTAAGTACACAGAATAATTGATTAATTCCGAATCACTTTCTAGTAAATAACTCGGATTCCAGTATCATGCCATAAACAGAATAATAAATATGAGAGCTAAAGCGAGCTTATGAAATTTATAACAGAATGAAATCTGTTGATTTTTTGGGGAAAGTACGATTAGCAATCTTATTTTATTGCCAATGTTATTATTTAAGCTTTCATATTTATATCCACACTTATTATGAGCCTTTATTATTCATCATAAATAGAATTACATCACAATTAAATATTGTCTAAATCTAAAAATGAGTAAGAAAAAAGAGTTTTAGCCCTTATTTAAATTATCTTATAAATCATATCCATTTTGCTTTAAACTCATTACGTTAGCGATTAACTAAGTAAGTTCTGATTGCGATTTTATTCCACTAAATCTATATTTACGGTTAATATAGATGGCGATGTATATATGTGGATTATCTATATTTAAACTTAGTAAAATTTATCACCAATTTATCGGGTTGTTTAAGGGTTACAAAACAGCCTTTATAACGTACATCGCCAGATGTACACAGAGGATGGACTAGAATTATGAAGAAATCGCTTGTCGCTGTTGGTGTTATCGTCGCACTCGGTGTTGTTTGGACTGGTGCGTCATGGTACATGGGCAGCAAAATTGAAAGTCGCTTACAGGAAGAAACGAAACTAGCTAATGTCCAATTAGCGCAACTTGCTAAAAATGCACAATTTGGTGCTGATGTTAAACTTGAAATTCGTGACTATAAGAAAGGGGTTTTTACCTCTAATGCAGACTTTGCTGTCGTGATTTCACAAGATGCTAGTGATGCAGACCAAGAGAAAAAAGTAGAAGAAGTTGTCTTCTCTACTGATATTGACCATGGTCCATTCCCTCTTTCTGATCTGGCTAAATTTAATTTGGCGCCAAAATTAGCAGCAATGAATAATACGTTGGTTAATAACAACACAACAAAAGATTTATTCAAGCTAACTAAAGAAAAATCTATTTTTAACGTTCACACCTCTTTAGCTTTCGATGGCTCTGTATCGGGTGATGCAACATTAAATCCTATCGATTTTACTGAAAATGGTGGCACAGTTAAAACAACACCATTAACTGTTGAATTCTCATCAGATAAAAATGCAACAAACTTTTCAACCAAAATTAAAGGTGATCAAGTTGTTGTGACTAAAGATGGTGAAGAAACCTTCACAATCAAGAATATTTCTGGTGCTATTGCTGGAACAAAAGTTAATAACGATCAATACCTATTTAATGAACAGTTATTAAGTTTTGCTGAAATTGCTCATACCAGTAAAGACAAAGCATCTGATTTCTCACTGAAAGATTTTTCTCTTACAACAAAAAGTGATATCAAAGATAAGCTCTTTAATATCTCTCAAACTTATTACTTTAAGTCACTGAATGTTGCTGGACTCGAATTTGGTGCAGGTAAATTTGGCTATTCGATTGATAAAGCTGATCCTGATGCAATGTTGTTATTAACCAAAGTTTATAACAACTCATTGTTACCATGGAATAAAAACCATTTTGATAATTCAGAAATGGTTGAACAAGCCGTTCGTGATGTTCTGGAGAAAGGCTTAGTTTTCCGTATCGATGAAGCGTCTTTAACCAATAAAAGCGGCGCAAGTAAGTTAACCTTTAACTTAGATTTAAATGCTTTTAACGTTAAGGTATTAGAAAACCAAGAGAAATCACCAGCAGAGTTATTTAACTATCTGTTTAAAAACATTGATTTCAATGTTGATTTATCTCTTCCAATGTTAGCTGAATTCCGTAACACCACTCAATATCTTGATGCGGCTCGTTACCAAGAAACCGCATTAACCGATGCTGAGAAAAAAGAGATCGAAGTAGCAACAGCTGCTGATATTGAGCAGTTAAAAACTGAATTACAACAAAATATCAATCAAATCTCTCAAGATGAAAAAGATGCATTACCACTGATGTTACTTGCACAAGACGGTAATGCATTAAGCATGAAACTGAACTATGCTGCTGATAAATTTACCATGAATGGTAAAACCTATACTTTTGATGAGTTTATGGATGTCACTCAAGCTCCTCAAATGTTAGGTTTAGCTGCAATGTTATTCGGCATGGGCGCATCATCTTATGATTACGATGACTCTGATTATTCAGAAGATGGTTATCAAGAAGAGATGACTGAAGATCCAGCGATTATCGAAGAGCAAGAAATCTTAATTCCTGAGCAACAACCAGCGCAATAATTAAGTTTCTGTTAAAACACATAAATAAAAACACCCCATTTGTCAAAACACAATGGGGTGTTTTTTCTTCGTATTTTAATTAACAATCACAATCTTTAGCCGGAAGGTGATGATTGCTCCATTCATCTTTACAGCAAGAATCAATGGTTTTATTAATTATTCCTGCAAGTGTATTTACTGTTGAAATAATCGAGGTTAATTGATCACAAACGTGGCTACAATTGGTCTCTTTCTCATGGGGTTTAGGAATATTAGGCGGAGTTAAGCTATCACAGAGGATCTCTTGCAATACTAATGAAAACTTAGCAATACCTGTTGTGTAGATATAAGAACGCCCTCCTGTTTGCTTCGCTAAGCGTACATACTCTTTTGTAATACTGTCTCTATCCGCAATACTTGGGAAACGATCTAAATTAGTCATTCTATCATCAGGCGTACCTTGGTAAGTGTACACTTTAACTTTCTCGTGCTGAGCAACAGCAATCGCTTCATTATTTTTTCTCTCCGCAGCATCAGTAAGAACACCACCGCCACCTTCCATGCCTTCATCGCCCAACACAAAAATGGCACGACGCGCACCATCACGCCAATCAAAGTACTTACTTAAATCAATCACAGCACGACATAAATCCTCTTTATTACCCGCATGATCACGGCCGTCAGCCTCTTTAAACGGCTTTCTTGCCTGTAAACGATTCTCAGGAACACCCAGCGCTTTTAAATAATCACTGGCTGATTGATCAAATTTAGTGTCATCCCATGTGCCTTCTATACCTAAAAATGTGACCCGAAGTTTTGATGGACATTTTTCTGACGCTTCTTGTATTGCTGCATCAACTTCTTTGCTCAAATCCGAGGATTCATCAGACATTGAACCACTTGTATCAATAACAACAACTAAATCTAACGCAATCGCACCATCGCCAGTAACGACTTGAGAACCATAAGTAAGATTATTTTCTACTGAAGGAGGAAGTAATTTTGAAGCCAACAGATTTTTAATTTTATTATTTCTTTTTTCAATATTTAAATCAGAATTCTCATTCATAATTATTAGCCTTAATTTTAAGTAATAAATTAATATTAAAAAGTCATAATGAAATGACTCCATTCAATTAAATATTTCTATTTAACTAAGAAGTATTATGGCTTTAATTTCTTTTCCGTTATCACTTATTTAATAATATAAATATATTATTATTTGTTTTAATTTTGTTTAATTAAAACCGAACAATATTAAATATAACCAAATTTTAATATCATACTTTTATGAAAAATATCTTAAACATTTTAGCTAATAAAACAAAAAACACACAAAACAGGTAATTTATTGAATAACCAAATGAAAAATTAATATCTTGGCTATTTTTTTCTGTTCGTTTACCCCTGAGCAACCTATCAAAACAATTGATAGGATATTTCAATTGTAATGACAGCCTTATTTTTAGATCAAAAACCGATGTATCAGTTATTTTGATAATACACGTCAATTACATTGAATGTTATAGCTAATAAATAGACAGACCTATTTTTCATTTTTACTTTTTAACTTAAAACTGAGAAAAATAGTCATTTTTAGCTTCAGAAATAACCAATTTATGTTTATTTATTAGTGAATGAAATAAAAATAAGTCATAATAACCCGCAACTATTTTATAACTTACCGATTATAAGAAAATCACTATAAACGATAGATTTTCATTATTTCTATTAAAAGGAAAATAACACGTGATTGACACACAGTTGCCTTTAACCGATTTACATCGCCATTTAGATGGTAATATCCGTCCTCAAACAATTCTAGAGTTAGCAAAACAGCATAATATTGCGCTACCAGCTTATGAATTAGAAGCATTGCGCCCTCATGTGCAAATCACAAAGAATGAGCCAAGTCTTGTTAGCTTTTTACAAAAATTGGATTGGGGGGTGGCGGTTTTAGCCGACTTAGATGCATGTCATCGTGTTGCTTATGAAAACGTGGTGGATGTAGTTAATGCAGGTATTGATTACGCTGAACTGCGTTTTTCTCCTTACTATATGGCAATGAAACATCAACTTCCTGTCGAAGGTGTAGTGGAGGCTATTGTTGATGGTGTACAGAGTGCATTGCAATCTCACGATGTAGACATTCGTTTAATCGGTATTTTAAGCCGTACCTTTGGTGAAAATGCCTGCCAACAAGAACTCAATGGTTTGCTAAAACATCAAGATAAAATTACTGCGCTTGATTTAGCGGGTGATGAATTAGGTTTCCCAGGTCATTTATTCCAACCTCATTTTAATCGTGCTCGTGATACAGGCTGGAATATTACTGTTCACGCAGGTGAAGCTGCGGGTGCAGAAAGCATTTGGCATGCGATTAAAGAATTAGGCGCAAGTCGTATCGGTCATGGTGTTAAAGCTATTGAAGATCCACGTTTAATGGACTACCTCGCAGAGCATCAAATTGGGATTGAGTCTTGTTTAACGTCGAATATTCAAACCAGTACCATCAATTCGTTAGCAGAGCATCCTTTAAAAAAATTTTTAGAGCATGGCATTATTGCATCGCTTAACACAGATGATCCTGCGGTTGAAGGCATTGAATTAAAACACGAATATACCGTTGCGGCACCGGCAGCTGGATTAACGCCAGAGCAAATCCGTCAGACACAGATTAATGGCTTAAAAATGGCATTTATTAGCCAAGCAGAACGTGACGCATTAATTAAGAAAGTCAGCTCACGTTGATATTTTAATAACTTATTGATTAAAACCATCTGTTAATCAGATGGTTTTTTATATTTATTGAAAATAGATGGAATTATTAATGACTCTTAGACTAAAATTAATTTTCAAGGGGTTACTTATTAAGGAAAATCTATGTGGAATATTCATCCGACAAGAGGTCAATATAGATTATTAGCTCAGTATCTATCACCACTTGATGCTTCTATTGAAGCAGGCTTTCTTCAGTCAGAAGGCATTGATGCTATCCTTTTAGATGAAAATATTGTTTGGAATAACCAAGTGTATGCTCAAGCTACTGGTGGCGTAAAACTACTGGTTAACTACAAAGAATTTGAGCAAGCGCAAGCAATGCTTAATGAGCTTTACCAAGGCAAATATAATATTAACGACCAGTTAGAACCCATCGATTGTGAATTAAAAGTTGATGTGAAAAATAATATATCCGACTATTTAAATATGGGTTTTGTTTTCTTAATTTACCTTGTATTCGGCTTACCTCTTCCCTTTAAATCTCAACAACTTTCATTAACAGATAAAAAAGAAAATAGTGACCATAACAAGAATGATGACCTTTATAACAAATAAAAAAGCACCGATGAAAAACTAAATCGATGCTTTTTCTTATTTATCTAATTATCAATATTTAATTAATATTATTGATTACCCACCAGCTTAAATACATTATTTCTTTTCAGTTTCTTTAGCTTGATTAGCGTAGCGCTGTGCTAACACAGCACAAACCATTAATTGGATCTGATGGAATATCATTAATGGTAATAACATTACCCCAACTGTCGCTGCAGGAAATAACACATTCGCCATAGGGACACCATTTGCTAAGCTCTTTTTAGAACCACAAAAAACAATGGTGATTTCATCTTCTTTATTAAAACCAAGCAATCTAGCACTATATACGTTCACAAAAATGACAATCGCTAACAAAATACAGCTCACTATTGCAATCGTTAATAGCGACCAACCGTCAATTTTATGCCAGATCCCTTCAACAACCGCCTCACTAAATGCGACATAAACCACCAGCAAAATAGAAGAGCGATCCGTTCTATTAACTAATTTTTTATGTTTATCAACCCAGCGACCAATTAAAGGTCGTGATAAATGACCAATTATAAAAGGTACCATCAGTTGCAGTAAGATTGATTGAATAGCCCCTGCCGTGTCGAAATCATCCGCAGAGCCTTGTGTTTGCATTAAAAAACCAACTAATACCGGCGAAAGGAAAACACCAAGAATACTGGATGCAGATGCACTACAAATAGCAGCAGCTACATTTCCCCCAGCGACAGAAGTAAAAGCAATGGCAGATTGAACTGTTGCAGGTAACGCACAAAGGTATAAAAAACCCATATAGACAGTCGGTGACATCCATTCAGGCACAATAACTTGTAATCCTAGCCCTAAAACAGGGAAAAGAATAAAGGTACTGGCAAATACCGTAAGATGTAAACGCCAATGCCCAAGCCCTGCCAATATCGCCTCTCTAGAAAGCTTGGCACCATGCAAGAAGAACAGCAGAGCTATCGCACCAGTTGTAAGATATTGGAACAGGACTTTAATATCGCCTTGTGCGGGTAGTAGCGTTGCTAGCGTCACCACACAAATCATAATCATGAGAAAAGGATCAAGTTTTAGTTTTTGCCACCAAGACATTAGATTTAACGCTCCCTTTTGCTTATAGCGTAATAGTTTGTTTTAAACGATTAGAAATTTCGCCAGCTTCAATCAAACGCATAATGGCTGTTGCTTGTATTGGCGTAACAGGGTTTTCTTCACCCAATGTAATTGCACGATAAATTTGTTGATAGTAAGCGGGGTAATCACCAGAAAGTGTAGTGAGTGTGGTTGTCTCTAACTCACCAGACTCTGACAGTGTTGTTAACTCACCATCTTGACTATCCCTTCCCCAATTATAAGCTTGATTAGGGAGATAGCCGGCTTTTAGGGCGTCTTCTTGAGTATCTAGGCCATATTTAACATAACTGCCTTTTGTCCCATGAATAGCAAAGATAGGTGTTGGAGAAGCAACGAGCATAGAGGCATGAAGGACAACTCTAAGATTGTCATATTCTAATAGTGCATGAAAGTAATCGGCATTTTTTGCATTAGGGCGTAATTGAGCAATATCAGCAGTAATTGCCTTAGGTTCACCAAAAAGGCAAACCGCTTGGTCAAGTACATGGGGCGCTAAATCATACCAAAGCCCCCCTCCTATACCTGCATCTTCTCGCCACCGTTGGCGCACGGTTGGACGAAAACGATCAAAATGCGCTTCATAAGCACTAATCTCACCGAGTGTTTTATCCGCTAAAAGTTTTTTAACGGTTAAGAAGCCAGAATCCCAACGGCGATTATGAAAGACAGAAAGGAGTTTACCGGCATCTGTAGCTTGCTGAGTCAATTTCTCTGCTTCTTCTAGCGTCAATGTAAACGGTTTATCAACAATAACATGTTTACCTTTTTCCAGAGCCAGTGTAGCCAGTGAATAATGGGTATCATTCGGCGTTGGAATAATGACTAAGTCTATTGAGGGATCGTTAATAAGTGCTTGAGGGTCTGCATAAACCGTAATGTGAGGAAAATCTTGTTTAACTTTATTTTCATCAGAGCTTGAAATTGCACTAAGATTTAAGCCTTCGGTTGTTGTTATTAGCGGAGCATGAAAGGTTTTACTTGCATAACCATATCCGATAATCCCAACATTGAGTTTAATTGCCATAACCCTATCCTATTTTTATATACTTTTTTATTAACAAAAATCACTTTCACTTTTGTAGCTAAATAAATAATAACAAAGTTTGTGATAATATCCCGTTTAGTTCTATACATACGAGTAGGAATAATTAATTAATGAAATTTGATCTCAAAGCAAACACGCAGAATAACCTTTCAGGAAAAGCGCCTATTACAGGGTGGTTGCTTGCGCCATTGGCTTATATGATCTTGTCAGTGATTGGTTCTGGGTTGATGTCTGTTTTGTATATTATTAAATATTTTTCAGACTTTTCGATCCTCCACCAGCTTCCTTTTCATTTGATCTCAAGTTGGTATCTCTCCGCGTTAACAACATGGGTAATGTTTAGTTTTACGCTTTATCTACTAAGACAATTTTTTTATCGCGCTAAAAACTTTCCGCGTCTGTTTATTTTTTGGTTACTTATCAACTTACTCTTAGCCATTAAGAGCTTTGGTTTTGCGCCTGTCGACGACCAAACAGCATTACAATCCCTTCTATGGTCTGTTTTCTCAACTGTCTGCTTTGTGCCTTATATCAAGTACTCTAAACGTGTTCGTGAAACTTTCACACAAGTTCGATAACTTCACAACTTTACCCTTGATATTATATACACTTGTTTAGCCTCTTTATTTCAGGAGGCTTTTTGTTTCTCTGTTTAACAATTTTGGCATAACAATGACTGATTACTTACTTCTATTCGTCGGCACCGTATTGGTGAATAACTTTGTACTCGTCAAATTCCTTGGTTTATGCCCATTTATGGGTGTATCAAAAAAATTAGAAACCGCGATTGGTATGGGATTTGCGACAACCTTTGTTATGACTCTCGCCTCGATTAGTTCTTGGCTGATGGATAATTTTATTTTAGTTCCTTTAGACTTACTTTATTTACGCACACTGAGCTTTATTTTAGTTATTGCAGTAGTTGTACAATTCACGGAAATGGTCGTAAGAAAAACAAGTCCGACACTCTATCGTTTATTAGGGATCTTCTTACCTTTAATCACCACAAACTGCGCTGTATTAGGTGTGGCATTATTAAATATCAATCAAGCCCACACATTTATGCAATCTGCCGTTTATGGTTTTGGTGCAGCCGTCGGTTTCTCTCTTGTAATGGTATTATTTGCTGCTATTAGAGAACGCTTAGCCGTCGCCAATGTACCCGCACCCTTTAAAGGTGCTTCAATTGGTTTAATTACCGCAGGTTTAATGTCTCTCGCCTTTATGGGTTTTAGTGGTTTGGTGAAACTGTAATGAATTCTTTATGGATAGCAATTGGAGTACTTGGTGCGCTAGGTCTTATCTTTGGGCTAATTTTAGGATATTCCGCACGTCGCTTTAAAGTGGAAGAAGATCCTATTGTCGAAAAAATTGACGCAATATTACCGCAAAGCCAATGCGGACAATGTGGTCATCCTGGGTGTCGTCCTTATGCAGATGCAGTCGCAAACAATGGTGAGATGATTAACCGTTGCGCGCCAGGTGGCGAACAAGTGATGTTAAAAATAGCTGAATTGATGGGTGTTGATCCTCAACCACTTGATGGTGACGAAGAAGCATTAAATCCAATTAGAAAAGTCGCCTTAATTGATGAAGATAATTGCATAGGATGTACTAAGTGTATCCAAGCGTGCCCCGTTGATGCCATTGTGGGTGCCACACGCGCTATGCACACCGTTATTGAAGACTTATGTACTGGATGTGATTTATGTGTGCCTCCTTGCCCTACTGATTGTATAACTTTGGTTCCTGTCAAAGTCACAACCTCAAATTGGAAATGGGATTTAAATACAATCCCTGTAAAAAACATTCCCGCAGAGCCAGAAGAAACACCTGAAGATGAACCGTCATTAAAGACGGAGGATAACGCTCATGTTTAATCTCTTTTCACTATTTAAAAAAGATAAAATCTGGGATTTTAAAGGCGGTATTCATCCTCCTGAAATGAAATTACAGTCAAGTCGTACACCAATGCGTATCGCGCAATTACCTGATGAAGTGATTATTCCTATTCATCAGCACTTAGGTGTACCTGGCCAACTGTGTGTCAGCGTAGGTGAACATGTTTTAAAAGGCCAACCATTAACAAAAGGAGTTGGTAGAACATTACCTGTTCATGCATCTATCTCTGGTACAGTTACAGCAATAGAACCGTTTCCAAGTGCTCATCCTTCTGGATTACCTGAAATTGCGGTAAGAATTCAATCTGATGGTAAAGATGAATGGCGAGAGAAATCCCCTATCATCGATTACCAACTAGAAAGTAGAGATACATTACTTAACCGTATCCATGAAGCAGGTATTGCAGGATTAGGGGGCGCGGGATTCCCAACTGCATCAAAATTAAAAGGTGGTGGTGACCTCGTTAAAACACTCATCATCAATGCGGCGGAGTGTGAACCTTATATCACAGCAGATGATCGCTTAATGCAAGAACATGCTGATGAAGTGATTGCTGGGTGTCAGGTCTTAATTCACCTTCTCTCTCCAGATGAAGTGTTAATTGGTATTGAAGATAATAAGCCTGAAGCCATTGAGTCATTAAAACACGCTTTAAGTGCTGTACCTGATGAGAAACGTATTTTCATTCGTGTCATCCCCACTAAATACCCATCAGGTGGTGCTAAACAACTTACTAAGATCTTAACCGGTAAAGAAGTCCCATCAGGAGGACGTTCGTCTGATATTGGCGTTTTGATGCAAAACGTAGGTACAGTTGTTGCCATCAAACGTGCCATTATTGACGACGAGCCATTAATTGAACGTGTAGTCACGGTCACAGGTAATGGCGCTAAAACACCGGGTAACTTTTGGGCTCGTTTAGGTACACCTATCTACTCATTACTAAAACAAGCTGGTTTTGTTGCTGGCTCTGAGCAGATGGTAATTATGGGTGGGCCATTAATGGGATTTACATTACCAGACTTAAATGCCCCTGTTGTTAAGATAACCAACTGCCTACTTATTCCTTCAGTCGAAGAGATGGATACAGATAACCTTGAAGAAGCCTGTATCCGTTGTGGTCATTGTGTTGATGCTTGTCCTAGTGGTTTATTACCTCAACAACTTTACTGGTTTAGTAAAGGTAAAGAGCATGAGAAAGCACAACAACATAATTTATTTGATTGTATTGAATGTGGTGCCTGTGCGTATGTTTGCCCAAGTAATATTCCGTTAGTTCAATACTATCGCCAAGAAAAAGCAGAAATACGTGAAATTGATGCAGAAGCAAAACGCGCGGCTGAGGCCAAAGCACGTTTTGAAGCGAAAAAAATACGTATGGAGCGTGAAAAACTGGAGCGTGAAGCCAGACATCAACGCGCCGCAGTTAAGCTTGATGATGAAGATCACAGTGAAGTTCAATCTGCACTTTCTCGCGTAAAAGCGAAACAATCTATTGGCAAAATTATTTCTGTTAAAGCGGGTGAAGAGCCAGATAATGCAGCCGCTATTGCTGCGCGTAAAAAACGTAAAGAGGAAGTCAGAGCAAAACAAGCTGCTAAATTAGCACAGCAAAAAGCACTAGAAGCCTCGAGCGAGAATATAGCGAGTGAAAGCAAAGATGCTGATCCGCGTAAAGCCGCCGTTGCTGCTGCATTAGCGCGTGTTAAAGCTAAAAAAGCACAGCAAGCTAATGAAACAACTTCAACTGTAGAAACACCTGCTCAAAATGTTGAAGTGGAAAATGTCGATCCGCGTAAAGCCGCTGTCGCTGCCGCTATTGCCAGAGCTAAAGCTAAAAAAGCACAGCAAGCTGCTGAAACAGCTTCAACTGTAGAAGCGCCTGTTCAAAATGTTGAAGTGGAAGAAGTCGATCCTCGTAAAGCTGCTGTCGCTGCGGCTATTGCCAGAGTGAAAGCAAAGAAAGAAGCTCAACAAGCTCAAGCTGAAACAACGATTGATAAAGCACCGGCTCAAAATGCTGAAACGGAAGAAGTCGACCCGCGTAAAGCTGCTGTCGCTGCGGCTATTGCCAGAGTGAAAGCTAAAAAAGCACAGCAAGCTGCTGAAACAGCTTCAACTGTAGAAGAGCCTGCTCAAAATGTTGAAACGGAAGAAGTCGACCCGCGTAAAGCTGCTGTCGCTGCGGCTATTGCCAGAGTGAAAGCTAAAAAAGCACAGCAAGCTGCTGAAACAGCTTCAATTGTAGAAGAGCCTGCTCAAAATGTTGAAGTGGAAGAAGTCGACCCGCGTAAAGCCGCTGTCGCTGCCGCTATTGCCAGAGTGAAAGCAAAGAAAGAAGCTCAACAAGCTCAAGCTGAAACAACGATTGATAAAGCACCGGCTCAAAATGCTGAAACGGAAGAAGTCGACCCGCGTAAAGCCGCTGTCGCTGCCGCTATTGCCAGAGTAAAAGCGAAAAAAGAAGCCGAACAACGTCGAGCTAAAGAAGAAGTTACCTTGGATTAATCACAGATGAAATTCAGACCAATACAAAATAACAATAGTAAATTAAAAATTGCGAGTTCACCTTTTACGCATAATCAACAGTCCACCAGCCAAGTTATGCTATGGGTAACATTAGCAGCACTGCCGGGGATCTTAAGCCAGATCTATTTTTTTGGCCTAGGAACCATTTACCAAATTGTGTTAGCGATTGTCGTAGCGCTTGTCACTGAAACACTCTGCGTAAAACTCAAAAAAGAAGATCCTTTACTGTATCTGAAAGACAACTCAGCGTTGCTGACTGGCGTATTACTCGCCATTAGTATTCCACCTCTAGCGCCGTGGTGGATCATTGTGTTAGGCACTTTTGTTGCCATTGTTATCGCAAAACATATTTATGGTGGCTTAGGGCAAAATCCATTTAATCCAGCAATGGTGGGTTATGTGGTTTTACTTATCTCATTCCCAGTACAAATGACATCATGGATGCCTCCAGTTGAATTACAAACTGTCTCTTACAATGTAATGGATAGTTTAAGTATCTTCTTTACTGGACATACATCATCTGGCTTAACGCTTGAAGATTTAAGACGCTCTGTTGATGGAATTACACAAGCAACGCCTCTTGATAGTTTTAAAACAGGCTTATTAACGCACTCTATTGATGAAGTGTTAGCGACACCTATTTTACAAGGTGAATTTGCGGGTATTGGCTGGCAATGGGTGAATGTAGCTTATTTAGTTGGTGGATTAATTCTGCTTTATAAACGCATTATTAGCTGGCATATCCCTGTTGCGATGATTTCTGTATTAGCACTATGCTCGGTTATTAGCTGGGGCATTGATCCTACACGTTACTCACAACCGCTATTACAAATTTTCTCTGGAGCAACCATGCTAGGGGCATTTTTTATTGCCACTGATCCGGTTAGCGCCTCAACAACGCCTAAAGGTCGTTTAATTTATGCAGGAATGATTGGTTTATTAGTTTGGGTTATCCGCGTTTATGGTGGCTATCCAGATGCCGTCGCGTTCTCTGTATTACTTGCCAATATCGCTGTACCTCTTATTGATAGCTATACACGCCCTCGTGTTTACGGGCATTAATGCTAAGGAGAAAATGATGATCGAAATCTTAAAACGCCATGGACTCACATTAGCTATCTTTGCTGCTTGTACTACAGGTTTGACAGCAGTGGTCTATCACCTGACGGCAGATACCATTGCAGAGCAAGTAGCCTTAGAGAAACAAAAACTATTGGATCAAGTGATCCCCAAAGCGATGTATAACAATTCGCTTTCTAAAGATTGTTATCTTCTTACAGCACCAGAGTTAGGTAATACCAAGCCCCATAAACTGTATGTTGCCCGTTTAGACGGCAAGCCAATTGCTGCCGCGTTAGAATCTACGGCACCCGATGGATATTCAGGTGCCATTGAACTTCTTGTGGGTGCCGACTTTAAAGGAAATGTCCTTGGTGTGCGTGTTACTGCCCATAATGAAACACCGGGGCTAGGTGATAAAATTGAAACTCGTATTTCGGATTGGATCACGACACTGAGTAATAGATTCATTTCCAGTGAAAACGATCCTCACTGGGCAGTAAAAAAAGATGGCGGCGATTTTGATCAATTCACGGGTGCGACGATCACCCCTCGTGCTGTCGTCAACTCATCAAAGCGTACTGCGTGGTTAATACAATCTTTACCAGAGAAACTAGATACACTCTCTGTCTGTGAGGCAAATTAATATGAACTCAATTAAAGAGCTCTTTTCTCAAGGGCTATGGAAAAATAACTCAGCTTTAGTGCAATTACTTGGGTTGTGCCCTTTACTTGCGGTTTCCTCAACAGCAACAAATGCCTTAGGCCTTGGTATTGCGACAACATTAGTCCTATTTTGCACAAATGTGGCCGTTTCTAGCTTACGTCGTTGGGTTCCTTCTGAAATTCGTATCCCAATTTATGTTATGATAATTGCGTCAGTCGTCAGCGCTGTACAATTACTGATCAACGCATACGCCTATGGCTTATATCAATCTTTAGGGATCTTCATTCCATTGATCGTCACTAACTGCATTGTTATTGGTCGTGCTGAAGCTTTTGCGGCTAAGAATGAAGTTTTTCCTTCTGCTATTGATGGCCTAGCAATGGGGTTAGGTGCAACTGCTGCGCTCTTTGTTTTAGGTGCTATACGTGAAATATTAGGTAACGGTACATTATTTGACGGGGCTGATTTACTATTAGGTGAATGGGCTCAAGTATTAAGAGTTGAGATAGTACATTTAGACTCACCCTTCTTACTTGCTATTTTGCCACCGGGTGCTTTTATCGGCTTAGGCTTTATGTTAGCAGCAAAATACCTAATTGATGAAAGACAGAAAAAGCGCAGCGCTTCGACAACTAAAACTTACGAAAAAGAACAAGGCTGTGGTAGTCATATCGTTAAAAATTAATTTGTGAGCATAATGAATCAAGCAAAACGTATTGAAATTCTAACTCGGTTGCGCGATGACAATCCGCAACCAACGACAGAGCTAAAATTTGACTCTCCGTTTGAACTATTGATCTCCGTATTACTCTCTGCACAAGCCACCGATGTGAGTGTTAATAAGGCAACAGCTAAGCTTTACCCTGTTGCCAATACACCGCAGGCGATACTCACTTTAGGCGTCGATGGTCTTAAGAAATACATTAAAACCATTGGTCTATATAATACTAAAGCTGAAAATGTGATTAAGACATGTCAAATCTTAGTCGATAAACATAACAGCGAAGTTCCTGAAAACAGAGAAGCCCTAGAAGCTTTACCCGGCGTCGGTCGTAAAACAGCAAATGTCGTTTTAAACACAGCATTTGGTTGGCCAACAATCGCTGTCGATACGCATATCTTTAGAGTGAGTAATCGCACAGGTTTCGCCCCAGGTAAAAATGTCAATGAAGTCGAACAGAAACTGTTAAAGGTTGTTCCGGCAGAATTTAAAGTTGATTGTCACCATTGGCTTATTCTTCATGGTCGTTATACCTGTATTGCACGAAAACCGCGGTGTGGCTCTTGTATTATTGAAGATCTTTGTGAATTTAAAGAAAAAACAGATCCTGAATAATTTTTTACTGATTTGTCTGTTTTGCTGATGCAATATTACTTGCGTCACTACACACAATCGAATAAAACTATTGCCCACTTTTATTATTAAAACTGCCGACTTTCCGGAAAAATATGTTTCAAGACAATCCGCTGCTTGCACAGCTAAAACAGCAACTCCATGCCCAGACACCGCGCGTGGAAGGCCTTGTAAAGGGAACAGATAAAGGCTTTGGCTTCCTTGAAGTTGATGGTCAGAAAAGCTATTTTATCCCCCCTCCACAAATGAAAAAAGTGATGCACGGCGACCGAGTTATTGCTGCAGTTCATACAAACGGCGATAAAGAGTCAGTTGAACCTGAAGAATTAGTCGAGCCGTTCTTAACACGTTTTGTCGGCCGTATTCAGAAAAAAGAAGGTGATAACCGTCTGTGGATAATTCCAGACCACCCTCTTTTAAAAGACGCTATTCCCTGCCGTCCTGCTCAAGGATTAACACATAGCTTTGTTGATCAAGATTGGGCCGTTGCTGTAATGCGTCGTCACCCTCTTAATAAAGGTGATAAAGGTTTTCAGGCAGAAATAACCGACTATATCACGGATAAAGATGATCACTTTGCTCCTTGGTGGGTGACCTTAATGCGTCATCAACTTGAACGTGATGCGCCTGAAATGGGTAACGAAGCGCTGACATTACATGACACTTTGCCTCGTGAAGACCTAACTTCTCTCTCCTTTGTCACTATTGATAGTGCATCAACAGAAGATATGGATGACGCGCTCTTTATTCGTAAAGAAGAGAATGGTCAATTAACGCTATTTATCGCAATCGCCGATCCAACAGCTTATATTCTGCCAAATAGTGAATTAGATAAAGTTGCGGCACAACGTGCCCTGACTAATTATCTACCAGGCTTTAATATCCCAATGTTGCCTCGTGAGCTGTCAGATAACATTTGCTCATTACGCCCTAATGAAAAACGCCCTGCATTAGTTTGCCAAGTCAGCATCAATGAAGATGGTGCTCTGCTTGAAGATATTCACTTTTACTCTGCATGGGTAGAATCAAAAGCTAAGCTGGTTTATGACAATATTTCAGATTGGTTAGAAGGTGAAAATTCACAATGGCAACCTGAAAATGAAATGGTTCATGAGCAAGTAATGTTATTGAAAGAGATGTGTGAAAAACGTCATGAATGGCGTGAAAAGCATGCTCTGGTCTTTAAAGAACGCCCTGATTACCGTTTTATTCTTGATGAAGGCGGCAATGTTTTAGATATCGTGGCAGAAAAACGCCGTATCGCAAACCGCATTGTTGAAGAAGCAATGATCACCGCCAATATCTGTGCAGCAAAAGTACTAGCGAAAAACTTAGGTTTTGGCGTTTACAATGTTCATACAGGCTTTGATCCCGTCTATATCGATCAAGTCGTACAGACCTTAAAAGATAACGGTATTGAAACGACATCTGAAAGTTTGTTAACACTTGAAGGTTTCTGCCAATTGCGTCGTGAACTTGATAATCAGCCAAATCAATTCGTTGATAGCCGTATTCGTCGCTTCCAGAACTTTGCTGAAATCAAAGCTGAGCCAGGCCCTCACTTTGGATTGGGATTAGAAGCTTATGCGACATGGACTTCACCAATTCGTAAATACAGTGATATTTTAAATCACCGTTTACTCAAAGCGATTATCAGCAAAGAAAGTGCTGAAAAACCGCAAGAAGAAGATGGCATTCGTATTGCAGAGCGTCGCCGTGCTAACCGTATGGCTGAACGTGATGTGGGCGATTGGTTATATGCTCGTTTCTTAAAACCTTTTGCTGGCACTGAAACACTATTTAATGCAGAAATTATCGATATTACTCGTGGTGGTGTTCGTGTTCGCCTAGTTGAAAATGGTGCTGTCGCTTTTATTCCTGCACCATTCTTACATGCTGTACGTGATGAAATCCAATGTAGCCAAGAGACAGGCACCGTTATTGTGAAAGGCGAAACCGCATATAAACTCAACGATGTCATTCCTGTTCGTATTGAAGATGTAAAACTAGAAACTCGTAATATCGTCGCTCGTCCTATCTAATAGGACTTAAATCGGTATACAATAAGGCTGATAGTTCGTTTTGAGCTATCAGCTTTTTTATATCTCTAGTTTTTAAATTAGTGATAAAAAGAGCATTCAAAAGAAAGGAAATGTTTTTATGTTGCATGGGAATTTTCTCTTGCATCATAAATTTAATAATTAATAAATGGATTAAATCAATGAAAGACAAAGTACAAATTAGTCGCTTTTTAAGTTATATCTTACGCCATGCTCCTGAAAGTATCGGTTTAACATTAGATGACCAAGGATGGGGAGAAATATCAAAATTGATCCCATTAGCACAGAAAAATGGAACTGCGCTAACCCTTGAATTAATTAAAGATGTTGTAGAAACCAATGATAAAAAGCGTTTTGCTATCTCAGAAGATGGGCTTTTTATTCGTGCAGTTCAAGGCCACTCGCTTAAAACCACAATTGATTACCAAGCCATCACTCCCCCTAAAATACTTTTTCACGGTACAGCAACTCGCTTTCTCGACAGTATTTTTAAGCAAGATTTAATTCCTAATAGTCGTCAATATGTTCATCTTTCACAAGATTATAAAACAGCCGTGAATGTTGGTGAGCGTCATGGAAAAGCTATTGTTTTAACGGTGGATAGTGAAAAAATGTTTAGTGAAGGTTTTGAGTTTTACCAGGCTGAGAATGGAGTCTGGCTAACACTTTCAGTGCCGGTGAAATATCTAAAAATAGATGAGAAAGAATAAAATGAAATACAAAAAAATAGGTGACATTGTCACCTATAATCTGTTAAATAAATTAGCCACCAGCGAGTTTAACTTTCATTCCTTTGGCTTCTAATAGCGATTTAATTAAATCACGTTTATCGCCTTGGATCTCAATTAAGCCGTCTTTTACACTGCCACCACAACCACATTTTTTCTTCAGTTCAGCCGCCAGTTTAGCTAACTCTGCATCATCCAGATCGATACCTGAAACAACGCAAACACCTTTACCTTTACGTCCACTAGTTTGACGCTGAATACGCACAATACCATCACCAGTAGGGCGAGCCGGCTTTTGCTCTTCTTCTTTAATGCGACCCGCATCTGTGGAATAAACCAAACGAGAGTTATTATCCATGTTAAATTACATACCTTGTATAGAACGATTAATTTGATGCAGTGTTTCAAGAGGGTTATCGCTACGCGTGATAGGACGACCAATCACCATATAATCAACACCGGCTGCAATAGCTTGCTCTGGTGTCATTACGCGACGCTGATCGCCAACATCACTTCCTGCCGGGCGAATACCCGGAGTGACTAATAAGAAATCATCACCACAAACTTGTTTAAAACGCATTGCTTCATGCGCAGAGCAGACAACACCATCAAGACCACAAGATTTTGTCAATAATGCTAAACGTTCAGCTTGTTCTGCAGGCGTCAATGTTATTCCCAATTCAATTAAATCAGATTGGTCCATACTGGTAAGTACTGTCACTGCCGTTAAAAGTGGCGCATCTTTACCAAAGGCTGTAAGGCTTTCTTTGGCTGCACGCATCATACGACTTCCACCACTCGCATGTACATTGACCATCCATACACCTAAATCAGCGGCGGCGGCGACAGCTCTTGCAACGGTATTGGGAATATCATGGAATTTCAAATCTAAGAAAATATCAAACCCTTCTTTTTGTAACTGAGTCACAAATTGAGGCCCAAAACGGGTAAACATCTCTTTACCAATTTTTAAACGACAAGATGCGGGATCGATACGTTGTGCAAAATCTAATGCACTTTTTTGGTCTTCATAGTCTAGTGCTACAATAACGGGCGCGCAGGTAAGCTCGGGCGATTTTTTATCACAATGAAATGACATTTTAGGGCCTTTATTTATAAAGAGACTATTAAAAAAGTGACATCGTCACTGACCATCTAAACCGCGAATAGGTTTAACGGTATCCCATGAACGACAGGATGGACAATGCCAATATAATGCATGAGAGGTAAAGCCACATTTATGGCAACGATAATCTGGTTTTGTGCGAATTTGTTCACCAACCATATAGCGTAATAAGATAAGGCTCTCTTTGGCGCGTCCTTCTTCCGCCTCTGCTAAATGGTAACGCATTAAGCGATAGAACAGGCGCATGGTTGGATGACGTTCTAATTGGCGATTAATGTATAACTGAGCCGCTTCAATACCTTCTTTAGCTTCAATAATGTCAGCAAGGTAAAGTTCAGCAATCGCACCACAATTACTATCCACACATTGACGTAAATAAGTTTCCCAGCGAGAAGTATCGCCTTGAGATTGGAAACATTCAAAAAGCATAGGTAAGGTTTCACTGACCATCTCTTTATCTTGCTCAATGACTTTCATTAAAACATCAATGGCTTTTTGCTTATCATCACGAGCAATATAGATACGACCATACATAATTGAAACACGGGCACAAAGTGGATCCATTTGCCCTGCTTTTTGCAACAAATTAAGCGCATTATCAAGATTATCACTGCTCATTTCTTGAAGTGCCAATTCACAATAAAAATGTGAAATTTGTTCTTTTAATTCATGCTGACCTAACTTCACCAATTTTTCAGCCGTTTCTATGGCTTTCCCCCAATCACTGGTTAACTGGTAAATAGCAAGCAAAGACTGTAGCGCACTTTGGCGAAATTCTTGTTCATCAATAAGTTGCTGAAACATATTTTCAGCACGATCGTAAACACCCGCCGCCACATAGTCGCGACCTAGCTGTTGAACAGCAAGTAGGCGTTGATCAAAAGAAAGTGCAGCACTCTCCATTAACGATTGGTGGATACGAATAGCTCGTTCAACTTCGCCACGAGAGCGGAAAAGGTTACCTAAAGTAAGATGAGCCTCAAAAGCGGAGCTATCTTCTTTAAGCATTTCGAGGAAAAGATCAACCGCTTTATCTTGTTGATCAGAAAGTAAGAAGTTAACACCCGCCACATACTCACGTGACAGGCGATCGGCGTTCTGCTGTTTGTCCTGTTGAGCGCCACGACGCCCCATATACCAGCCGTAAGCCGCAGCGACAGGTAATAACAGAAACAGCAATTCTAGCATCAGCTATCGTCCTTATTTCGTAGCAGAAGCAACCGTTGGGCGACTTTCTTGGTTTTCTTGTTTTGTTTGAGCGCTTTCAAGACGTTTAATTTTACGTTTTGCTCGGCCTAATGATAAGCGTGCACGTAGATAAAAAACACCACTTACAATCCAGCCAAGTACAAAGCCTACACCAAACAGGGTCGCTAACAAGGTAGAAATACGATATTCATCTTGAGCAATAAGGTAATTAAATGTGACTACCTGATCGTTATTTGTGCCTAAAGTCATGGCGATCACCACGATGGCAAGAACAAGAATAACCAAAATAAAAAGTAGGACTTTTTTCACATTATTTCCTTTTTTATTCTCTTTTCTTTAGTAGACAGATAAAGGTAGCATTTTCACTGCGCACAAAGAAAGTGATTTCTTAGAATCATCTGATTTTCGTATATTTTTTCACATAAATATCGAAAAAGACATTCTGTATCTCAAAAATAAGGGCTATCGTTAGGATTTGAGCAATAAACGTCGCTCAATCACCTTAAATGCACACCAAACCAGCACTGTGCTGATAAGAATACCGACAATCACATCAGATGCCCAGTGCATTCCTAATACAATACGCCCTACCGTGACATCAATTCCCCATAATAACCCGAGTGACGCTAAAAAATAATGACGACGCAACATAAAAAGGGCAAAAACAAATAATGCGAGCGTGGCAGAAAATAAGCTATGACCCGACGGGAAAGCATAACCCGTTTCAGCTTTCCAATGTTTAAGTTGCCATTCAGGGATCACAGGTGAGTTGGTTAATCCATTTTGAAGCAATTGTTCTCGCTCTAGTCTTGAAACTTGATAAAAAGCCTCAGAGCTAATGTGCAAATTTTCACTAACCCAAACAACATAAGGACGAGGCTCTTTTACTGTGTTTTTAACCGCAACTTTAATTAATTGTCCAATAGCCAGTGTAGCAATAATTATCACGGCTAATTGAATAAAATGGTTACGCTTTAATTTTAAAACCATAAAAAGCAACGTTAAGAAAGTAATAATAGTCACAGCACCCCAAGGTTTTGCTGCACTATCTGCTATCCATAATGTACTTATACCGCCTAAAGGGTGGTCGGTAGGTTGCCATTTCCAACCCAATATCAAAACAACACTCGGTATGATTAAGAGCAACATACTGCCTAATAGAACCAACTTTGTTATTTGCTTATTCAATATATTGCCCCTTCTTAAATACAAATATTATCTTCCGTTCACAGCTAAAGATTATCAGTATAAACGATGCAAGTTTAGCAATAAATCATTATGCAAGAAGGCGCAAAATCTGATAATTTGTAATGGTGTGAATTTATAAGTGTGTGTTACCCCATTTCCTTGCCTATTAGACATGGAAGCATTTCAGTGTTTTATTTCTCTTTGTTCTCGTTATAAAGTGTATAATCTTGAACGAGAGTTTCACCTGAAATTATGAGTCAAAAATAATGAAATTAAGACGTATCGCAGAAGCAAAACTACCTACCCCTTTTGGTGAGTTTTTAATGGTTGGTTTTGAAGAAATCGCAACAGGAAAAGATCATGTCGCACTTGTTTACGGTGATATTTCAGGCTCAGAGCCCGTATTATCTCGTATTCATTCAGAGTGCTTAACGGGCGATGCTTTATTTAGCCTGCGTTGTGATTGTGGTTTCCAACTTGAAGCTGCGCTTTCACAAATCAGCAAAGCGGGTCGTGGCGTATTACTTTATCATCGCCAAGAAGGCCGAAATATTGGATTACTAAATAAAATACGCGCTTATGCACTACAAGATAAAGGATTAGATACCGTTGAAGCGAACCTCGAGTTAGGTTTTAAAGCTGACGAACGTGATTTTACCCTTTGTGCTGACATGTATAACCTATTAGGTGTTCATGAAGTTCGGTTATTAACCAATAATCCGAAGAAAATTGAAATCATGAAAGCCGCAGGCATTAATGTTATCGAGCGAGTGCCATTGATCGTTGGACGTAATCCAAGCAATGCGCATTATCTTGATACTAAAGCCGATAAAATGGGTCATCTTCTATTTAAGAAAGCGCAATAATAAAGTAACAACACAGCATTAATTATTTTCAAATCCGAGTCTGAGTCACTCGGATTTTTTATTTATCACTTTACTCTATTGCCTTGTAAATTCATTCTTTATCTATTTTTCTCTGCTGATATTTTGTTCTTTTTTACTGCTCTTTCATCATTAAATTATATCATGTGAAAATTTGTCATATGCGATTTCATTGACTATCAATCTTATTCTAAGTTATTTATTAATAAATAAATTTTCATAGGAATGCATTATGCCATTACATTTTTCTGGTAGGATCCTCGGCGCACTATTATTAGCAGGAACGTTATTAACTGGTTGTGATAATAGCGATAAAACCAGCTATTCAATCAAGGTTGGTGTAATTAATGGTGCTGAACAAGATGTGGCTGAAATTGCCAAAAAAGTCGCAAAAGAAAAATATGGCTTAGAGGTTGAATTGGTGAGCTTCAGTGGCTCTTTATTACCTAACGATCCCACCGCAAATAAAGAGCTTGATGCCAATGTTTTTCAACATCGCCCTTTTCTTGCCCAAGATAATCAATCTCGTGGTTACAATTTAGTCGCAGTTGGTAATACCTTTGTTTTTCCTATGGCTGGCTATTCAACAAAAATTAAGCATCCTTCGGAGTTAAAATCAGGCGATACCATTGCCGTTCCTAACGATCCTACCAATTTAGGTCGAGCATTACTGCTATTAGATAAAGAAAAGCTGATTACATTAAAACCAAACAGTGGTTTATTGCCTACGGCTATCGACATTATTGATAATCCACTTAAACTTAAAATTATGGAGCTAGAAGGCGCACAATTACCACGAGTTTTAAACGATCCAAAGGTGACTGTCGCAATTATCAGTACAACTTACATACAGCAAATTAATTTATCTCCTACCAAAGACAGTATTTTTATTGAAGATAAAAACTCTCCTTACACCAATATTATTGTGACAAGAGAAGAGAACAAAGACGCTGATAACGTGCGGGATTTTATTAAGGCTTACCAATCACCCGAAGTTGCCACCGCGGCCGAAACCATTTTTAACGGCGGCGCGATTCAGGGCTGGTGATAGAAGCTCAATTTAGCATCAGGTCTTCTTTCAAAATACCAAGCATCATCTAAAGCAATATCTATACGAGGAATATAACGCCCCATTATTTTTATAATGAGGCGTTTGATTTATTACAACTAAACCTAATTAAAGCATATTACGAATAACATAATGCAATATGCCACCGTGTTGGAAATAGGCTAATTCAGTTTGAGTATCAATACGACAACGCGCCATAATGGTTTCAGTGCGATTATCTGCGAAAGTAATATTAACTGCGACATCTTGGCTCGGTGTTAATGCATTAAGCCCTGTGATCTCAATTTTCTCATCACCTTTTAAGCCCAATGTTTGACGTGTTACCCCTTTAGGAAACTCTAAAGGTAAAACTCCCATACCGATCAAGTTGGAACGGTGAATACGCTCAAAAGAGCCTGCGATAACGACTCGTACACCTAATAAACGTGTTCCCTTCGCAGCCCAGTCTCGACTAGAGCCTGAACCGTATTCACTACCAGCAATAATCGCTAATGGTGTATTTTCTTGCTGATAACGCATTGAGGCGTCATAAATAGCCAGTGTTTCACCTGTTGGGATATGCTTAGTAAAACCACCCTCTACTCCAGGCACCATTTCGTTACGAATACGAATATTGGCAAATGTGCCTCGCATCATGACTTCATGATTACCGCGCCTTGATCCATAAGAGTTAAAATCTTTCGGCTCGACACCGTGTTCACGTAAATAACGTCCCGCTGGACTATCTGCCTTAATATTACCCGCAGGTGAGATATGATCAGTTGTCACCGAATCACCTAAAATAGCCAAAATACTGGCTTGATGAATATCTTTAATTGGCGCTGGTATTTTTGACATTCCTTCAAAGAAAGGAGGATGTCGAATATAGGTAGAATCGGGCTGCCAATCATAGACAGGTGTATCTTGTGTTTTCAGTGATTTCCATGTTTCATCACCTTCAAATACAGCGGAGTACTCTTTATGGAACATTTCTGTTTTAACTTTCTCAACAGCATCAGCAATCGCTTTACTATCAGGCCAAATATCTTTTAAATAAACAGGATTGCCCTGTTTATCTTTACCTAATGGCTCTTTAGTGAGATCGATATTCATATTTCCTGATAAAGCATAAGCAACCACTAAAGGCGGTGAGGCTAACCAGTTGGTTTTCACTAAGGGATGAATTCGACCTTCAAAGTTACGGTTACCAGATAATACAGCCGCAATAGTTAAATCATTATCCTTAATTGCACTTTCAATCGGTGCTAATAAAGGTCCTGAGTTACCAATACATGTTGTGCAACCATATCCCACAAGGTTAAATCCTAATTCATCAAGATAAGGGGTTAATCCTGCAAGATTAAGATAATCCGTGACCACTTTAGAGCCTGGAGCCAAAGAAGACTTAACCCAAGGTTTACGCTGTAATCCTTTTTCTACCGCATTTTTAGCCAGTAATCCGGCTGCCATTAAAACATTAGGGTTTGATGTGTTGGTACATGATGTGATCGCTGCAATAACGACAGCACCATCAGTTAACTCAAATGCTGGATAATCATCGATTTTTACTTGAGGAGTATTCGCCAGTGGTTTCTTATTAGTTTCAAGATCTACTGCCGCTTTAAATGCTTTCGGAACATTAGGTAAATTAACTCTATCTTGAGGACGTTTAGGCCCAGCAAGGCTTGCTTCAACAGTTCCCATATCTAGCGATAAAGTTGACGTAAAGATAGGCTCATCGCCAGTATGGCGCCATAAACCTTGTTCTTTACTATAAGCTTCAACAAGCGCAATTTCTTGTTCTTCACGTCCTGTTAAACGTAAATAATCAAGGGTGATATCATCGATTGGGAAAAATCCGCAGGTCGCACCATACTCTGGTGACATATTCGCTATTGTTGCGCGATCAGCTAAAGGTAACGATGCTAAACCGTCTCCATAGAACTCTACAAATTTACCAACAACACCATGAGCACGTAACATCTGGGTGACGGTTAAAACCAGATCAGTTGCGGTGATCCCTTCACGTAATTTTCCTGTCAATTTAAAGCCAACAACATCAGGAATTAACATGGAGATAGGTTGACCTAACATTGCAGCTTCTGCTTCAATGCCTCCTACCCCCCAACCTAGGACACCAAGACCGTTGATCATTGTGGTGTGAGAATCCGTGCCAACTAAGGTATCTGGATAAGCCACATGACGTCCATTTTGCACTTCAGACCAAATAGCTTTACCTAAGTACTCAAGGTTTACCTGATGGCAAATTCCTGTACCTGGTGGCACAACACGGAAGCGTTCAAAGGATTGCTGTCCCCAACGTAAGAAAAGGTAGCGTTCATAGTTACGCTCCATTTCAATTTCCACGTTTTCAGCAAACGCATTTTTACTGGCATATTCATCAACCATAACTGAGTGATCGATAACCAAATCAACAGGTGATAATGGATTGACTTTATCCACTTGCCCACCCAAAGATTTCACTGCTTCACGCATAGCGGCTAAATCAACGACCGCAGGTACACCGGTAAAATCTTGCATAAGCACCCTTGCAGGTCGATAAGCAATTTCACGTGATGCATGCGCTGTTTTTTGCCACTCAACCAACGCCTTAATGTCCTCTTCAAC
The DNA here is from genome assembly GCF_023701425.1 of Proteus sp. FZP2095. Classification (NCBI taxonomy): domain Bacteria; kingdom Pseudomonadati; phylum Pseudomonadota; class Gammaproteobacteria; order Enterobacterales; family Morganellaceae; genus Proteus; species Proteus sp. FZP2095. Next base: position 706,680 of record NZ_JAMQBJ010000001.1, on the reverse strand, counting down.
AACAGTTTCATTGTCGAGATAACGCACTAAGTTTTCTAGTAACACCTTCAGAGATTTAGGAAGGCGGGTAATATCGCCTAATTGACGGGCAACTTCTGAAAGACGGTAATACTCATATTCTTGAGATCCGACTAAGAGCGTGGAATGGCTCTCTTTTTTCAAACGTAACGACATAGCTCCTCCTTCTTATTTTTATACTGACAGCATGTTTAAACCATCAAAATAGGTAAGGTTATCTATTAAACATATCATATAACATTGAATTTCGCTTAAAGATCACACGATTTGTTAACGCAATGTTATGACTGTCATGATGTTAATAAATTTTAGTCTCTAGATTTTCACTTAATTAGACTTTAATGGCGGAGGTATAACTGTGTAAGGATAATATTTATGAATAACAAACAATCTGATTTACTAAAAAATATTATGAATGCCGATCGCTATTTTGCGGAGCCTGTTACACCGCCTTTTCCGCAAACCTTATCGATGAATGCATTACATTCTCAAAACATAAAAGATGCAGAAGGTTTAGTGCAGTTTATCATCGCATCACCAAAACCTTTTGAGCCTTCCGAAATAGAAAAAATGTCACAACTTAAAAATATTCAAATTGGACTCATTTCTATTATGGCAAACCATCTTGCTGCATTAAAAAAAGAGGATAATGAAGCCTATTATCGCCCTGAACATTGGTTAGATACCCTCAATCATTTACCCCTTCTAGGGCACAATAAAATCGAAACAAAAAAGCTTCATAAGCAAACCTTTGATTTTTCCGTTGCTCAAGCATTTATTCAGTTATTACTAGGTGCTGCAATCAATGCCACATCACCCGCACTTGGAGAGTTTATTGATTTCTTACGTACCCAAGGACAAAAAATAGAAGTCGGCTTACGAAAATCATTAGACAGCTATCAAACGATAACTATTGCGGGGATCACAGAGATACTCAATCATAATAATCATCTTATTTTTGTTCCAAAGCTGAAAATTTTGAGTCTACGTTTTTCTTATCAATCAGCGAAAATGCTACTCGCCAGCTGTATAGGTCGTAAATTTACCCTCTCTTTAGAGTACACGACTATTACTTCTGTATTTGATGCTAGCGCACTTGATGATCCACTGATTAATCAGCAATTTTATGATTTTTTAAATAAATATCGTCAGTTAAGTATTGCAAAATCCGATGCTTTTTTTAGTGGGGATTTTTATTTGAAATGAGTAATAGCAGAAATTAGGTTTATGAACACGCTTGAAGGCGGGGATCACCCGCCTTTCAGTATTACACTAAGGGTAATTCGATATCTTTAAATAACTCTTCAATCTCTTCGTTAGTTCGCAATGCAACCGCTTGTTCAATCAAATTACGCGTAAGATGAGGGGCAAAACGCCACATAAAATCATACATATAGCCACGTAAGAAACCACTACGACGGAATGCAATTTTAGTGGTGCTATAACTAAACTTATCACGCATATCAATTGCGACTAAATCGCTATCGAGTACAGGATCAAATGCCATACTGGCAATCACACCAATACCTAAATGTAATCTCACATAAGTTTTAATAACATCCGCATCGGTTGCAGTGAAAACAATTTTAGGTTTTAACCCTACTTTACCGAAAGCATCATCAAGATCAGAACGCCCAGTAAAACCTTGGGTATAAGTGACAATATCGTAACCCGCAAGCTCTTTCAGCGTCACCTCTCGTTTTTGTGCCAATGGATGATCTTTTGAAACCACCACAATACGGTTCCAACGATAACAAGGTAACATCACTAAATCGTTATAAAGATGCAGTGATTCTGTCGCGATCGCAAAATCACTTTTACCTCTGCATACATCTTCAGCAATTTGTGTTGGCGACCCTTGGTTCATATGCAATGAAACATCAGGATAGCGCTCAATAAAACCTTTTATTACTGGAGGTAATACATAACGAGCTTGTGTATGCGTTGTTGCAATCGATAATGAGCCTCTATCTGGATAAGTGTGTTCACCCGCAGCAGACCGAATAGCTTCTGTTTTTGATAAGATTTCTCTAGACAGCCTTACAATTTCTTCACCCGCAGGTGTCACATGCGTTAGATGCTTACCACTACGAGAAAATATTTGTATACCTAACTCATCTTCTAACATGCGAATTTGTTTACTTATTCCCGGTTGAGATGTATACAAACGCTCTGCCGTGGTTGAAACATTTAAATCGTTATTCACCACTTCAACGATATAACGCAACTGTTGTAATTTCATGGAGAGGCTATCCCTTCAACAAAAGACTTATTATTCCGTTATTCTATTTATATTCATATAACTAAAAAGAATAATAAAGATGTAATATATAACCACTATATCACTTATTTCATTTCGGTCTAACGTAATTAATAGCGTTATTTAGGTTTTGTTATATCGAATAGTTATAAGCTATAAACAAGCATAAAAAAAGCCGACGTTCACTGTCAGCTTTTATTTCATAATAATGGTACTAAATTATTTAATCACACCGCATGCCATTCTTGCACCACCACCGCCAAGAGCCTCGGGATCATCAGAATAGTTGTCTCCCCCCACATGCACCATGATTGCTTTATCTTTCACTTGCTCAAGTTTGGTGAGTTTTGGCGCTAATACTGCATAATCTGCAACACCTTTGTCATTCACGACTAATCCTGGTAAATCACCTAGATGCCCATTTTTATTATAAGGCCCCAAGTGAACACCAACTTTTTCAGGATCTAAATGGCCACCCGCTTTTAAAGCGGGTACAGGTTTGCCATCTTTCATATCTGGTTCACAAGAACCATTAGCATGAATATGAAAACCATGAATACCCGGTGTTAATCCAGTGAGTTTTGGCGTAAATAACAGCCCATAATCAGTTTCAGTGATAGTGACAACACCAATATCGTTGCCAGCACCCGTTGGTAAGGCTTCTTTTAACGTGACATCTAACGTTGCAGCGCTCGCCACAGAAGTGAAGAGTAAGCCAGATAGTAACAAAGGCATCAGTTTCATAGTATCTCCGTCTTATTATTAGCAAAGTAAAATATCAGACAAATAGAAATCAACCATTAATACTGTTTCAATATCTTTAATTAGCATACCTTCTAAATACAAAAAAGCGACTAACTCTCATTAGTCGCTTTTTTATTTAGCACGTAATACCGATGTTATTTGGTTTTTTCAACCCATTTACCATCGACATAAAACGCAGACCAGCCTGTTGCTTTGCCATCTTTCTCTGAAGAAACATATTGCTGTTTTGTTTTACGGCTAAAACGCACAATCGTTGGGTTTCCTTCAGGATCAGCCACCGGCGCTTCTGCTAAATAACGCATTTTCTCTGCTAAACGGTCTTTAAAGCGAACCAGTTCTTCTACTTTTGGTGCACGCGTTTCTCTTGATTTAGGGAACGTGTTTGCAGCCAAGAAGACGCCCGCAGCACCGTCTCGTAAGACAAAGTAAGCATCTGATTTTTCACATGGCAACTCAGGAAGCGGAACGGGATCTTCCTTTGGTGGTGCAATTTCACCGCTTTTTAAGATCTTACGGGTATTTTTACAATCATCATTAGTACAGCCCATGTATTTACCAAAACGCCCCATTTTCAGGTGCATTTCAGATCCACATTTATCGCACTCAATAACTGGACCTTCATAACCTTTTAAGCGGAACTCACCTTCTTCAACTTCATAACCATCACATGCAGGATTATTACCACAAACATGTAATTTACGATGAGTATCAATCAGGTAACTGTCCATTGCAGTACCACATTTCGGGCAACGACGACGAGCACGTAATGCATTGGTTTCTGCATCTTCCCCTTCAAGAATATTTAATAATTCATCTTCAGGGATAAGGTTAATGGTTTGCTTACAACGCTCTTTAGGCGGTAAAGCATAGCCTGAACATCCTAAGAATACGCCTGTTGTCGCCGTTCTAATTCCCATATGACGAGAACAGGTTGGACATTCAATCGACGTAATAACCATTGGATTTGGTCGCATTCCGCCTTCTTCAGGATCTTTTTCAGCAATTTCTAATTGCTGACTAAAATCGGTGAAGAACGCATCTAATACCGCTTTCCAGTTTTCTTCATTATTAGCAACATGGTCGAGGTGATCTTCCATTTGCGCAGTAAAATCATAATTCATTAAATCGCTAAAATTCTCTTCTAAGCGATCGGTTACAATTTCACCCATTTTTTCTGCATAAAAACGACGGTTTTCAACTTTCACATAACCACGATCTTGAATGGTGGAGATGATAGATGCATATGTTGATGGACGGCCGATACCGCGTTTTTCTAATTCTTTAACTAACGTCGCTTCGCTAAAACGAGCTGGTGGCTTAGTAAAGTGCTGAGTAGGTTCTAATTCAGCTAAAGCTAGTTTTGCCCCTACATCAACGGCTGGTAAGGTTTTATCTTCATCTTTATTACGCATCGCTGGCATGACTTTCGTCCAACCTGCAAAACGTAAAGTCCGACCTTTAGCACGTAGTTTATAATCACCTGATTCGACTGTTAATGTGGTCGAATCGTATTTTGCCGGTGTCATTTGGCAAGCAACAAATTGATTCCAAATCAGTTGATATAAACGTTTGGCATCGTTATCCATATCTTTTAAAGATTCTGCGATAACGTTGATATCTGAAGGACGGATAGCTTCGTGCGCTTCTTGAGAATTTTCTTTGCTCGAATAAACGTTTGGCTCTTTCGGCAAATACTTAGCGCCAAAATTCTCATTGATATAATCACGCGCCATTTGAATTGCATCCTGACTTAAGTTAGTTGAGTCAGTACGCATATAGGTTATATAACCTGCTTCATAAAGGCGCTGAGCTAGCATCATCGTCTTTTTCACACCAAAGCTTAAGCGCGTACTTGCCGCTTGCTGTAAGGTTGATGTGATAAGTGGTGCGCTTGGCTTGCTGGATGTTGGTCTATCTTCACGATCTTTTACCGTGAAGGTCGCATTCTGTAATGCTTTAACCGCAACCTGTGTTTCATCAGATGAAACAGGGTTGAAGGCTTTATCATTATAATGCGTGACTTCCATACGCAATGGCTGTTCATCAGGCGTTAACAGTGACGCGTGTAATTGCCAATATTCTTCGGGAACAAAGGCTTTAATTTCACGCTCACGTTCAACTAAAAGACGCACGGCAACTGATTGCACTCGACCCGCAGATAATCCACGAGCCACTTTTTTCCAAAGTAAAGGTGAAACCATATAGCCCACAACACGATCCATAAAGCGACGTGCTTGTTGCGCGTTAACGCGATCTATATTTAACTCACCCGGAGTTTGGAAAGCTTGTGTAATGGCATTTTTAGTGATTTCGTTAAAAACCACTCGACTAAATCGTTCATCATCACCGCCGATAACTTCGCGTAAATGCCACGCGATAGCTTCTCCTTCGCGGTCAAGGTCCGTTGCGAGATAGACATGATCAGCTTTCTCAGCCAATGCTTTTAGTTCAGCCACTACTTTTTCTTTACCGGGTAGAATTTGATAATTCGCATTCCATCCGTTATAGGGATCAACTCCCATACGGCTGACTAAGGCTGATTTCTCATCCTTTTTAACTTTTTTCACGCCTTTCGTGGCGGATGAGTTTTCGCTCTTCTGGCTGCCAGAACCACTCTTTGGCAAATCACGAATGTGACCCACGCTAGATTTAACTACGTAGTCATTGCCAAGATATTTATTGATTGTTTTGGCTTTAGCCGGGGACTCCACGATAACAAGAGCTTTACCCATAATTACCTTTACCTAATTAAACTTTGTTATGACGGTATCGTTTAATACCTTCAACTAAAAAAATGTTTAAAATCTCTTTTTTATATTGCGTTAGTTTTGCAATATATCAACCTGTTTTTATTCAAAGCTTTTGTTCGAGCTCAAAACTCGTGACTTTTTTTGAGGTATTTTAATCACCTCATCGCTTTGATCGGGTACAGGCAAATCATTGTTTGCTACATATAGAGTAGCTAAGCTTTTAAAAATGCCACACTCTACCTGATAAAAAGTGAGGCGCAACAAATTATTTTTCTAAGGAGCACATATTATGTCAACACAAACTACACCGATTACAACAGAGATGCTACTTGAAAAAGCGAATAAAATCATATGTGAACATGAAGATTATATACACGGTATGCGTGCTGATTCGGTTGAACAGAAAGGTAATGTCCTCGTATTTAAAGGTGAATTTTTTTTAGATGAACAAGGTTTACCTACTGCAAAAAGCACCGCAGCATTCAATATGTTTAAGCATTTAGCTCATGTGTTATCTGATAAATACCATTTAGAATAAATCATCTTCGTGATTATTTTTATTTAATCACTAAAGTAAATTTATCGATAACAAAAAAAGAGGCTTTGCTTGCCAGTTATTGCATTCATTTAGATGACAATAACTGGCATAACCAAACAAAAATAAAGAATAAAAATTCATTTTGAACATAATGCGGATTTTCTGTCACATCTCAACTCACGATTACACTTACCTATCAATACAATCAGTAATATCAATTATTTTTATTTTCTATTTACGGTTATATTGAAACCTCCTAGAAAGAGGAAATATTTACCCTGTTGTTGTTATAAGCAATATCAATTATTTCTTTGATTGCCAGTGAAATTTTCACTGGCTTTTTTTTGTCTTATCGAAATAAAAGCTTTTAGAATAGAATATTTATTTGAAAGATTAGGGAATAGTGATGGATAAGAAAAGATGATATCAGCAATAATCCGTATCGCTGATATCATTTATAGTGTACTTATTGACTTATAGTAGCGGTTTTTTACTTCTTTGTACCCAACGCATCATCAGTTTATCAATGCTTTCCACTGCACCGCCTGTAACACGTTCGACCATTTTCTTCTTGGTAACATATTGGACAGAGAGAACTTCAAAATCATTAATATGGCCGATCAACCAATCATCACTCACACCAACTTCATCAATTAAGCCTCTGTTTAGTGCTTCTGAGCCGTACCAATACTCACCGGTTGCAACACTATCGATATCAAGTTGAGGGCGATATTTATGCACAAATGATTTAAATAACAGATGTGTTTCATTTAAATCTTGCTTAAATTTCTCACGTCCTTCTTCGGTATTTTCGCCTAATAGAGTTAATGTGCGTTTATATTCGCCAGCAGTATGTAACTCAACATCAATATCATTTTTCTTGAGTAAACGGTGAATATTAGGGATTTGAGCCACAACACCAATCGAACCAATAATCGCAAATGGTGCAGCAACAATTTTATCTGCTACACATGCCATCATATATCCTCCGCTGGCAGCCACTTTATCGACAACCGCAGTCAGTTTAATGCCCTTTTCTTTTAAACGCGTTAACTGAGCTGCTGCTAATCCATAACCATGAACCATACCACCCGGACTTTCTAAACGCAGTAATACCTCATCACCCGATTGTGCAACAGAAAGAATGGCACTGATTTCTTCACGTAATGCACCCACTTCGTGGGCATCCATGCTACCGTTAAAATCAAGCACATATAAACAAGGTTTTACAACGCCTTTTTTACCTTCTTTCGCATTGTTTTTACTCTGTTTATTCTCTTTTTTCTGTTGCTTCTTAAATGCTTTATACCAGACTTTTAATTCAGCATCGTCCATTTTCGCTTGTTGCATAACGCGCTGTTTTTCTTCATAGGCTTCAGCAAGATCTGTGACTCTTAATGTCCCTTTACGATTTTGCTTTTTATTTCCAATCACGACGAAAAACAACACGATAGCGATAATCGCCACAACAACAGTGACAATTTCTGCTAAAAACAGTCCATATTGCAAAATATATTCCACAAAGACCTCTTTTTAAGGTTAATAACACTGACTCAAATCAATACGCCTAGTTTAACGAAATTCTGCTTTAGCGCCAGCAACAAAGGCATGATTATGTTTAATACCATAAAGAAAACAGCCATAAATTGTAAACAAAAAGTCAGACTAAACTGGTCGCTAGACAAATAAGACGTTACACTTTATTTACTTTTTACTAGACAGGATATCAATATGTTGCAATATCAACCCGATCATAGCGTGCTAAAAGATAAAATTATTCTAGTAACAGGTGCTGGTGATGGCATAGGAAAAGAAGCTGCTCTAACTTATGCGCAATACGGCGCAACACTTATCTTATTAGGCCGTACTCTATCAAAACTTGAGGATGTTCAAGAAGAGATAATCACATCAGGTGGCCAACAACCTATGTTATATCCACTTGACCTACTTACAGCGACAGAGAACGATTTTCAGCAATTTGCAGATACTCTCGTTAAACGCTTCCCTCATATTGATGGTGTATTACAAAATGCTGGTTTATTAGGTGTTGTTGAGCCTATCATTAATCAACCAAGCAACCTTTGGCATGACGTTATGCAAGTTAACGTTAATGCGACATTTATGCTCACAAAAGCCCTATTGCCATTGATGCTCAAAGCGCCTCATGCGAGTCTTATCCTCACGACATCCAGTGTGGGTCGCCAAGGTCGCTATGGTTGGGGGGCTTACTCTGTATCAAAATTCGCAACAGAAGGCTTTATGCAGGTACTTAATGAAGAATATAACGAAAGTACTTTGCGTATTAACTGCATCAATCCTGGTGGTACTCGTACAGCAATGAGAGCGAGTGCATTCCCTGATGAAAATTCACAAAAGCTAAAAACACCTAAAGATTTGATGCCGTTATATCTCTATTTGATGAGTGATGACAGTATTGATGTGAAAGGACAATCTTTAGATGCACAACCTGGTCGTAAAGCTGGCCCTGCTGAATAACGTAATCTAAGCTCGAGGTAGTTCAATGAATGATGCACAACACCAAAAACGCCAACAACGTTTAAAAGAAAAAGTAGATACCCGAATTGAGCAAGCTCAACGAGAACAAGGTATTGTGATGATTTTTACTGGTAATGGTAAAGGAAAAACAACCGCAGCTATGGGTACTGCAACCCGCGCAGTTGGTCATCAAAAAAAGGTTGGTATTGTGCAATTTATTAAAGGAACTTGGGAAAACGGTGAACGTAACCTACTGGAGCAATTTGGCGTACCTTTCTATGTAATGGAAACTGGATTTACTTGGGAAACGCAAGATAAAAGTGCAGATACAGCCGCCTGTTTAAATACATGGCAATATGCACTCAAACTGCTTAATAACCCAGAATACGATCTCGTTATTCTCGATGAAATTACCTATATGATTAGTTTTAACTATTTACCATTAGATGAGGTTATTTCAGCGATTAGCTCTCGCCCTTCTCATCAAAATGTCATTATCACTGGAAGAGGCTGTCATAGAAAATTAATCGATCTAGCAGATACTGTGACAGAAATGCGTCCTATTAAACATGCATTTGATAGTGGGATAAAAGCACAAAAAGGCATAGATTGGTAATAATCTCTTACCACCTTTTCATTTATGTAAAAATGAATAATTATTTATATTAAAGCTGGCTCACTTAATATGCCAGCACCAAATATACGCCCTGTTTCATTTATCAGTTTAAAGTAAGCTTCTCTATCATCGAATATATCATTCTGTATTTGCTGATTATAAACCATAGCCATTGCCATTATATGAAAATGATATTCATTATAGTAATTTTGCTTTTCATTCGGATCACGTGAAGCTAAATAGGAATTGGTTATTTTATAAATACTTTTAGCCTCTTTCAGCATTTCGCCATTATTAAATTCAATATGACTCAATGTTGGAATAAAATCATCTGTTCGCGTATTTTCATCATTTATCCAGTTGTATTTATCTTTTTCTTTATGGGCTTCTAATAAATTACGTCCTGCATAAACATTAATACCATATGGCTTTCTTGATATAAAATCTTGAAATTCAGATTGGGAAAAACACTTAGTTAATACATTTACCACTCCCTTATTACTCCAATCAGGTAAATAAGTTGGGATAGGTTCATTTAATGGGATTTCACAGCGGAAAACATTATTATCAATAAACATAGCATCAGAGCTATTAATAGCACCATGCACAAGCTGGCCATTAATCCAAATGGAACGCATTGTTAAGTACAAATGCTCACTGCCTTCTTTAGGAGAAAAAATAGAAGTAAAACTATAGTAGATTTCCCTAGATGGATTAATTATTCCGCCATGATTACCGGGATAAATCATAAAGGTTTTCTTCGTTCCATCAGCATCAACTAATACATGTTTTCCATTCTCTAATTTTATTTCTTTCACTTCACCGGTATTAATCCAAAAAGAATTATTATCTATTTGAAATACTAACGGTGTTGTTTTATTGTTACTAATATAAAACACGCCAGACTGTGAGTTTGAATTAGTCGTTGGCTCACAACCCGTAGTAAGAGTAGTCGCACATAACATTGTTGTTAAATAAAAAGAACGATGCATATATCGCGTATACCTTATCGTAAAATATACAAATAAAATATTATTTTAATAAAAATGACTTCTCATCTCATTAATCCGTGCATCATAGTTTCATTTATGGAAAAAAGAAAGCCATCAAAAAAAAGAAGCTCCCTATTCAATGGGTGCTTCTTTATGAAAGATGATATTTTAATTTAAAATAATAAATAATTATTCGCTAATTACTTTTTATTTCCTGCTGACTGGCGACGACTTGACGCTCTTTTAGCTGGTGATGTTGAAGTGCGTGCTGAAATCTTAGTATGACGCTTAACAGCACGACGGATCTGATTCGCTTTGATGCGACGCTGATCTTTTTCTACTGCAACTTTTGTTACTGTCTCGTCGTTTAATTCAACTAACTGACGTAAATAGTTGATTTGATCTAATCCAAGTTCAACCCAACCACCACGTGGTAAGCCTTTTGGTAAATCAATATCACCATAACGAACACGAATAAGGCGACTAACTTGTACACCAACCGCTTCCCACATACGACGAACTTCACGGTTACGTCCTTCTGTAAGAGAAACGTTATACCATTGGTTAATCCCTTCACCGCCACGATAAGAAACAGAGCGGAATGAAGCTGGGCCATCTTCTAATTGTACACCGCGAGTTAACTGACGAATTTTGGCATCATCAATTTCACCAAAAACCCGTACTGCGTATTCACGCTCAACTTCGCGGCTAGGATGCATTAAACGGTTAGCTAATTCACCATCTGTTGTAAATAACAGTAATCCACTGGTATTTACATCAAGACGACCCACTGCAATCCAGCGAGCACTGTTAAGGCGAGGAAGGCGTTGGAAAACAGTCGGGCGACCTTGTGGATCACTGCGAGTACACAGTTCACCTTCAGGCTTGTAATAAGCAAGCACACGACAAACATCTTTTTGTGCTTCACGAATATTTAGAATACGTCCATCTAAGCGGATTTTTGCTGTAGTGGTGACATCAATACGATCACCTAATTTCGCTTTTGTACCATCAATGCTGATACGTCCTTCTTGAAGATAACCTTCAATTTCACGGCGAGAACCGTGACCAGAACGAGCAAGGATTTTTTGTAATTTTTCAGTGCGTTGCGATTTATCGCTCATGAAACAACCTCATGTGTCGCCTTCACAGGCGTCATAAAAATAGAATTAATTTTTAAAAATCAATTAAATAAAAATAACCCATGTTTATTAAAATAAGAAATAAACACAGGTTTATTGATTCAATAGTGAACAATGTTGATGATTTTTCACATCAACATTGTGATAATAAATAGTGCCGATAAAACGATGTTGGCAAAACTATAGTGACAGCTTAACCGTTTGTCTGCTTATCAAGTTACTGTGCTTAGCGCTTAAAATGCGCGTTGGTATAACTGATATCAAAAACAGTCACCGTGATTTTTATCGCAATGTATAAATTTAACACAAGCGATAGATCCCTTCACCTTTTATCTCTTTATCTCGTGATAAATTTCTTCGCTATTGAATTATTTACTTCCAAATTAGTTTAATCAACCAAATTGCTTACTGAAATGGCGTAATATCACCCGTACCTTCGCGTACGATAACAGGGGTATCTTCCGTTAAATCAATGACCGTTGTCGGTTTTTGTCCTAAATAACCACCGTGGATCACCAAATCAACTTGTTTACTTAATAAATCTTCGATTTCTTCCGGATCAGATTCCGCAAAATCATTGCCCGGTAAAATCAGGCTTGTTGACATTAATGGCTCACCAATGTTTTCTAACAATGCCAGTGCAATTGGGTTAGAAGGAACACGCAACCCTATGGTTTTACGCTTATCATTCATCAAACGCTTTGGTACATCTTTAGTTGCTTTTAAGATAAAGGTGTAATTACCTGGGGTATTATTTTTTATTAAGCGAAACACCACATTATCAACATAAGCGTAGTTAGCGATTTCGGACAAATCACGGCACATCAGTGTGAAATTGTGGTTTTTATCTAATTGGCGAATACGACAAATTCGCGTCATTGCATCTTTATTTTCTAAACAACAGCCTATAGCATAGCCAGAGTCTGTTGGATAAATCACCACACCGCCTTTGCGTAAAATATCAGCACTTTGTTCAATTAAACGAGCCTGCGGATTATCAGGGTGAATATAAAAAAGTTGGCTCATACATCCCTCAACGAATTTCTAATGTTACTCTTGCCATAGCGACCAAACGGGTTCGACGCCACTGGGTAACCATAAATTACGCCCCAATTCTATCCACGAGCAAGGGCGATGAAAGTCAGAACCTAACGAAGCTTTTAACCCATAAAGTTGTGCTAATGCTGCGTGTTGTTCCCGTTCTTGTGGTGGTTGTTGGCATTGTGCCACTTCGATTGCATCACCACTGAGTTGTTTAAAATAAAGCGTTAATCGTTTTAACCATTTAGAGGATAGACCATATCGTCCCGGGTGCGCTAATACTGCAACACCACCAGCTTCATGAATTGCCGTGACAGCGTCACCGATTGAACACCATTGTGGTGGTACATAACCGGTTTTACCTTTCGCTAAATAACGTTTAAACACTTTATTAACCGAGGCAACATGCCCTTCATTCACGAGAAAACGGGCAAAATGTCCTCTTGTCACTTGTCCATCATGCGCTAAGGCTTTTGCCCCTTCAAATGCATTTGCAATACCTGCTTTTTCTAATCTCTCACCAATCATTATCGCTCGAGTTTCGCGACATTGACTTTGTGACAAAAGAAGTGCCTTGATTGCGTTGTGGTTGATATCAATATTCAATCCAACAATATGGATTTCTATATTCTCCCACAAAGTCGATATTTCGACACCTGATATCAGGGTAAGAGGCAGATTTTTTTCTGCAATATAATCATTAGCAGGAGTAATCGCCGCCGTTGTATCGTGATCGGTAATCGCTAAGACATTAATTTGACGCTCTATCGCTCTATCAACCAATTCTTCTGGTGAAAGCTCGCCATCTGACGCGGTAGTGTGGCTGTGCAAATCATAAATCACTCTTAAATCAGATAGCACTTCTGTCATTGCTTCTCCCTTTTTACCTTAGCAAGATAATAATTTTTAAAGAGTATGCCATAAAGTACTTGACGAACCCAACGCAATCCAGTTTACTAGTACACAACACGAGCTAGTCTATTAACTTATTATCTGTCGTTAGCTGTAAGGAGATCTTATGAATATCAATCAACGTCTTATCGCTCTTTGGTGGCGCAATACTCTTTTATGGGCGGTTTGATCTCCGGCTTTACGTCAGTGATATCTAAAACCCGCCTACGCGGGTTTTTTTATGCATTAAAAATGGTTAGTAAAAAATAATATAGAGCGATAATAATGAATACATCACTTGCATTCTCATTTAACACCAAGGCAACGCCACTGCCTTACCACAGCGAACCAGCTTTACTTTTCAATACATTATGTGAAAACAAACATCACACACTGTTGTTAGAATCTGCACAAGTTGACACGAAAGCAAACTTAAAAAGTTTGTTAATTGTTGATAGCGCATTACGTATCAGTGCAGTAAAAAATCAAGTCACTATTGATGCATTAAGCGTTAATGGACAAGCTTTATTACCTGCATTAAAAATCGCACTAAAAGAAAAAGCTTTCTTAACACAAGAGAGCGATAAACAGTGTGTTTTTACCTTTTCAGCACCTGCACAAAATATTGATGAAGAAAGCAAATTAAAATCAGCCAGCGTATTTGATGCTTTACGCTTCTTTCTTGCTAATAAAGACACTAAAGATGCTAATGCTATTTTTGTTGGTGGTTTATTTGCTTACGATTTAGTCAGTGGATTTGAACCTATTCCTGAATTAGACACCATTTTTTCATGCCCTGACTACTGCTTTTACTTAGCAGAACAATTAATTGTGATTGATCATCAGAATAAAGATAGTCAGTTAATTTCTATTGCTTTTACTGATGATAAAACCGAGTGTCAACGCCTCACTTCGCGACAAACCGAATTAATTTCACTGGCCAAGCAACCATTAAAGCATCCTATTCGCCGTGCTTTAACAGCAGCAGAATCAACAATACAAGGCAATATGGATGATAAAGGTTATGGCGATATCGTTGAAGCAATGAAAACCTATATTCGTCGTGGTGATATTTTCCAAGTTGTTCCATCACGTCGCTTTCAAGTTGCATGCCCTTCACCACTTGCCGCTTATCAAGTGTTGAAAGATAAAAATCCAAGCCCTTATTTGTTCTATATGCAAGATGCCTTATTCACAGTATTTGGTGCATCACCAGAAAGTGCATTGAAATATCAAACAAGCGATCGACAAATTGAAATCTACCCAATTGCAGGAACTCGCCCAAGAGGACGTAATGCAGATGGTTCGATTAATACAGATTTAGACAGTCGAATTGAACTTGAAATGCGCACTGATACGAAAGAGCTTTCTGAGCATTTAATGTTAGTCGATTTAGCGCGTAATGATTTGGCACGTATTTGCCAAGCAGGTAGCCGTTATGTCGCAGAATTAACAAAAGTTGACCGTTACGCTTTTGTAATGCACTTAGTTTCAAGGGTCGTAGGCAAACTACGTGATGACTTTGATATTTTCCATGCTTATCAAGCATGTATGAATATGGGAACGTTGTCAGGTGCACCAAAAGTTAGTGCAATGCAATTAATTGCTCGTTATGAAAAAACAAAACGTGGTAGTTACGGTGGCGCCATCGGCTATTTTACTGGTGCAGGTGATTTTGATACTTGCATAGTTATTCGCTCTGCTTATGTTGAAAATAATATTGCAACTATTCAAGTTGGTGCTGGAATTGTGCTTGATTCAGACCCACAAATGGAAGCTGAAGAAACACGTAATAAATCACAAGCGGTAATCAACGCTATTTTACAAGCTCATACTGATACACAACAGCAGGAGGCTTGCTAATGGCGACTATCTTACTGCTCGATAACATCGACTCATTTACTTATAACCTTGTCGATCAATTACGTAGCCTTGGCAATAACGTTGTGATTTATCGCAATAGCGTCACAGCCGATTTTATTGAACAAAAGCTACGTGAGCTTGATAACCCGATCTTATTGTTATCTCCAGGTCCAGGAACACCTTCACAAGCAGGTTGTATGCCTGAACTGTTAAAACGTGTATTAGGCACATTACCTGTGATTGGAATTTGCTTAGGTCATCAAGCCATTATTGAGGCTTACGGCGGCAAAGTTTCCTCATGTGGAGAGATCTTACACGGCAAAGCGACATTAGCTGAGCACGATAACAGCGAAATGTTTGTGAATTTGTCTAACCCTTTACCCGTAGCTCGTTACCATTCGCTTTCAGGAGAACAAGTTCCAGAACAGCTCATTATTAATGCGTGGTGCGATAACACTGTTATGGCGGTGCGTCACCGTCAACATAAAACTTGTGGTTTTCAGTTTCACCCAGAATCAATTTTAACCACAAAAGGCGCACAACTTTTAGAACAAACAATCGCATGGGCATTAATTCCTAAAGGAGACGCATAAAATGGAAACTATCTTCAATAAATTATTTAGCGCACAACAGTTAACATTAGAAGAAAGTCAAACACTGTTTAGCGCCATTATTCGTGGCGAGTTAACGGAATCACAATTAGCGGCAGTTTTGATCAGCATGAAAATGCGCGGTGAACATCCTCAAGAAATCGCTGGCGCAGCGCGGGCATTACTTGAAAATGCACAACCTTTTCCTCGCCCTGATTACACTTTTTGCGATATTGTCGGTACTGGGGGAGATGGTGCCAATAGTATTAATATTTCAACAGCAAGCGCATTTGTTGCGGCTGAAGTCGGTATCAAAGTGGCGAAACACGGTAATCGTAGCGTATCTAGTCGCTCCGGCTCTTCTGATTTATTAGCGGCTTTTGGTATCCCTTTAGACAGAAGTGCTGATGATGCACGCCAATTATTGGATGAAGTGGGTCTATGCTTTTTATTTGCACCTCAATATCACAGTGGTTTTCGTTTTGCCGCACCTGTTCGCCAACAACTGAAAACACGCACATTATTTAATGTATTAGGCCCTTTAATTAACCCTGCTCGCCCACCATTAGCATTAATTGGTGTATATAGCCCAGAGTTATTGATGCCTATCGCAGATACGTTAAAAGTTTTAGGTTATGAGCGTGCTGCCGTTGTTCACAGTGGCGGAATGGATGAAGTTTCATTACATGCGCCTACTCAAGTCGCTGAATTACGTAATGGTGAAATTACACGTTATGAACTCACACCAAGTGATTTTGGTCTTCGCCCTTGTGCCATTACTGATCTAGAAGGTGGTACACCTGAAGTAAACCGTCAATTATTAGCAGATTTACTACAAGGTGAAGGAAAAAGAGCACATACCGAATCTGTCGCAGCTAATGTCGCTTTATTAATGCGTTTACATGGGCAAGAGGATTTAAAAATGAATACTGAAGTTGCTATGCACGCCATTTATAGCGGTAAAGCAATAAATCGTGTCACTGCATTAGCAACAAGAGGATAAGAGCATGACTGTATTAAACGCCATTGTAAAAGATAAAGCTGAATATCTGATTGCACGTAAAACAAACCAACCATTATCAGAATTTGTGCAACAAATAGTGCCATCAACACGTTCGTTTTATCAGGCATTAACTCAGCCTAATACTGTTTTTATTTTAGAGTGTAAAAAAGCATCACCCTCAAAAGGTTTAATTCGTGCTGATTTTGATCCTGCGACGATTGCAAAAATTTATCAACCTTATGCAGCTGCCATTTCTGTATTAACTGATGAAAAGTATTTCCAAGGGAGCTTTGATTATTTACGTCAAGTCAGCCAAGCAGTTCATCAACCCGTTTTATGTAAAGACTTTATTATTGATGAATACCAAATCTATTTAGCGCGTTTTTATCAAGCAGATGCCATTTTATTAATGCTTTCTGTCTTAGATGATGAGCAATATCGTGCGCTATCAGCCGTTGCTCATCAATTAAATATGGGTGTATTAACCGAAGTAAGCACAGAAGAAGAGCGTCAGCGTGCCATCAATCTTAATGCCAAAGTCATCGGTATTAACAATCGTGATTTGCGTGATCTCTCTATCGATTTAGCTCGTACCCAGCAGTTAAGCCAAGGATTGCCCAAAGATTCAATCGTGATCAGTGAGTCAGGTATTCATACCCACCAGCAAGTTCAAGAGCTAAGCCAATATGCTAATGGTTTTCTGGTAGGCAGTGCTTTAATGTCACAAGACAATATCGACCAAGCAGTGAGAGCACTCGTTTTGGGAAAGCATAAAGTGTGCGGGTTAACTCGTACACAAGATGTAAAAGCGGTTTATCAAGCAGGTGCTTATTATGCAGGGTTGATTTTCGCAGAAAAATCCCCGCGTAAGGTGACGTTGTCACAAGCGAAAGAGTTAATAGCACAAGCTCCCTTAGCGTTTGTGGGCGTGTTTCAAAATCAACCTATTGAGCTTATTTGTGACTATGCCGAAAAACTTAATTTATCTGCCATTCAATTACATGGACAAGAAGATGCGCAATTTATTGAACAACTTCACCAGAAAATCCAACCTAATTGTGAAATTTGGCAAGCGATAAATATGGCAAACCATACTGATATTCACCCCGTTGCACTCGTTAATAAATATGTACTTGATAACGGAACAGGTGGCACAGGAACAACATTTAATTGGCAAAAAATTCCTAATACATTACGTGAAAAAGCATTACTTGCAGGTGGTCTTAACAGTGAAAACTGTTTAGATGCGGTTAAAACAGGCTGTATCGGGCTTGATTTTAACTCTGGAGTAGAATCGGCTCCTGGCATAAAAGATATACAACGCCTGAATCAGGTATTTGCACAATTACAGCTAAGCTAAATCTCACAAAAATAAAATTTTAAACAGGATGACATCACAATGAGAAAACTTAACCCCTACTTTGGTGAATTTGGTGGCCAATATGTACCTGAAATCTTAATTCCTGCATTGGATCAACTCGAACAAGCTTTTATTGATGCACAAAACGATCCGTCATTTCAGCAAGAATTCCAAGATTTATTAAAAAATTATGCAGGCAGACCAACGGCATTAACGCTTTGCCGTAATTTAACAGAAGGCACTCGAACCCGTTTATATCTAAAACGTGAAGATTTACTGCATGGTGGTGCTCATAAAACTAACCAAGTATTAGGTCAAGCCTTACTAGCAAAACGTATGGGTAAAACTGAAATTATTGCAGAAACAGGAGCAGGCCAACATGGTGTTGCAACCGCTTTAGCCTGCGCACTGCTTAATATGAAATGCCGTATATATATGGGTGCGAAAGACGTCGAACGTCAATCACCTAACGTATTTCGTATGCGCTTAATGGGTGCAGAGGTTATTCCTGTTCACAGTGGTTCATCTACATTAAAAGATGCCTGTAATGAGGCTTTACGTGACTGGTCTGGTTGTTACGATCGTGCGCACTACTTATTAGGAACAGCGGCAGGCCCTCATCCTTATCCAACAATTGTCCGTGAGTTTCAACGTATGATTGGTGATGAAGCCAAAGCACAAATTCTAGAGCGTGAAGGTCGTCTACCGGATGCAGCTATCGCTTGTATTGGCGGAGGCTCTAATGCTATCGGTTTATTTGCTTCCTTTATTCCTGAAACTTCAGTGCAATTGATTGGTGTTGAACCTGCAGGTAAAGGTATTGAAACCGGTGAGCATGGCGCACCACTGAAACATGGTAAATTAGGGATCTATTTTGGTATGAAATCCCCAATAATGCAGACAGATGAAGGACAAATTGAAGAGTCATATTCAATTTCAGCAGGTCTTGATTTTCCATCTGTCGGGCCTCAGCACGCACATTTAAATAGCATTGGTCGTGCTGATTATGTTTCTGTTACCGATGATGAAGCCATTGAAGCATTCAAAGCACTTTCTCGCCGTGAAGGGATCATCCCGGCTTTAGAATCTTCTCATGCATTGGCTTATGCACTGAAATTAATTGCACAAAACCCTGATAAAGAACAGTTATTAATCGTGAACTTATCCGGTCGTGGCGATAAAGATATTTTTACTGTAAACGATATTTTAGCAGCAAGAGGAGAAATCTAATGAGCCGTTATCAAGTATGCTTTGAAGCACTAGCACAAAAACAACAAGGCGCATTCGTTCCTTTTGTCACATTAGGTGATCCTTCTCCTGATCTGTCATTACAAATAATTGATGCGTTAATTGAAGGTGGCGCAGATGCATTAGAAATTGGTATTCCCTTTTCCGATCCACTTGCTGATGGCCCTACCATTCAAGGCGCTAATTTACGAGCACTAAATGTAGGTGTAACCCCTACTGATTGCTTTGCACTTTTAGCAAGTGTACGTAAAAAACATCCTAATATCCCTATTGGCCTATTAGTTTATGCTAACCTCGTTTTTAGTAATGGCATTGATAATTTTTATAGTAAATGTGAGCTGGCAGGTGTGGATTCCGTCTTAATTGGTGATGTACCTCTGCGTGAATCAAAAGAGTTCCGAGAAGCAGCACAACGTGCCAATATAAGCCCTATTTTTATTTGCCCACCCAATGCTGATGATGAACTTTTACAAGAATTAGCAACATCAGGCAAAGGTTATACCTATCTGCTATCAAGAGCCGGTGTAACGGGTACAGATAAACGCGCAGAACAATCGCTGACACATATTACTGACAAACTAAAAACCTATAATGCCCCTCCGGCATTACAAGGGTTTGGAATTTCAGAGCCTAAACAAGTAAAAGAAGCTATTGCAAATGGCGCGGCTGGCGCAATTTCAGGCTCAGCGGTTGTGCAAATTATTGAGAAGAACCTACACCAGCCAGATATCATGCTTAAAGCTCTGATTCAATTTGTTAAAGAAATGAAAGCGGCAACCATTGCCTAACCTTTCTATTTGATCCGCTTTAGAAGAATAGCCTGCTATTTTTCTAAGCGGATTACTCTGAAATCCATATTGATTAACTCACGCTTTTTATTACCTATTTTGCTACTTAACCCACATAAAATGGTGCAATATTCCCTCTTCTCTTATTTCAAGAGTCTTGAACTGTACTGATAAAAATTTGGCAAAATTCTGTTTTTTGCACATACTTTATAAAGTGCTTTATATTTTCTTTTCAGAAATACTCAATCAATAATGTGATTAAAAGGAGTTTTATGATGAAACTATGGGCAAAAATATCCGCTGTTATGGCGGCGTTACTTATGGCGTTTACCTTATCTGCATGTTCACCTACTGCAACATCAGAAGGTACAGGAGGTTATTTTGATGACTCCGTGATCACCACCAAAGTTAAGACTGCACTAATAGGTGAAAAAAATCTTAACTCAACACAAATTAGCGTCGAGACATTTAAAGGTAAAGTTCAACTAAGTGGTTTCGTCTCTTCTCAAGCGGATGCTAATCGTGCCATTGAAACGACACGCAAAGTAACAGGTGTAAAAGGCGTTATCAACTCAATGGTTATTCGCTGATCTCCTCTTTATTCTAGTCTTCCTTTAGCCTTACTTTTTAGACCACCTTTTCGGTGGTCTTTTTTTGCCAAGTATTTCACTCTCAGCATTCGCTTTTATCATAAAGTAGATCAATTTTTATAAAAAACGCCAATGGATTAAAAACAGGTTATTTTTACCTAGCATTAATAACCGTTCACAAAAAGAGCAATACAAAAGAATAATTAATCATTTACTGATTGAAATTTGATCTTCATGTTTTTATAAACATGCCCTATCTTAAACCTCTTTTATTCTTCTTTTACTTCTTTCTATCTCTTGATAGATAAAGTACTTTTTCTAAAATCAGATTAAAAGTGCATTTTAAATACATCTATTTAATACTTTTTTTTCTTTATTAAAACCTCGTTATTTTTTAATAAAAAAAATACGCTTCTTTATCTTATTTAAAAAGCGTAAAACAAAAGATATATATTAAATACATCTTTATTGCTATTCTAATATTAAATGTTTTATTTAAAATGCATCTTTTTCTATTTATCTCTATTTTTAATTACTCATAAATAGTGTATTTAACAATAAACTAGAGGCTTTATATAATCTAAAAATGAAAGGCTTTATTCGAATTTAAAACATAAAAAAAGCGAAGATAATCTTCGCTTTTCATTATGAGATATTCTTTTAAAGAAAGAATAATTAGAAACGGTAACCCACACCAAACATAAATACAAATGGGTCTAGGCGTGTGCTGATTGATTGTCTGTCTTCACCAGCTTTAAATTTAACATCAGTTTCGATATTCATCCACCAAACAGACGCATTCAGCATCCAGTTTTTATCAAGGTTATAATCTAAACCTGCTTGTGCTGCAAAGCCCCATGAATCCTTGAGATCTAAGTCAGATAAACCAGCGCCTTTACCCGCTGAATTAAATTTCTCATCAAAGAATGTAGTAAAGTTAAGACCTGCACCTAAATAAGGACGTAGTTTGTCTTCACCATTACCGAAGTAATATTGTGCCATTAATGTTGGTGGTAAATGTTTAACAGTCGCAATCTCACCAAAGTTTGTTAATGATACTTTGTGCTCAAAAGGAGTAGCTGCTAATAATTCAACACCAATATTATCAGTGATCATATACCCAAAGGTTAAACCTAATTGGGTGTTATTATTAGCTTCAAAATGTCCAATACCTAATACATTATCAGAGCCTGCATTAGGACGAACTGTTGCAGTACCAGCACGGAATAAGAAATCACCTGCTTGGTGAGCGAAAGAAATAGAAGGCGCAAGAGTTGCAGCCGCTAAAATAAGCGCAGAAAGTTTTTTCATTATTTAACCCATTCCTGTAATAAGTAAAATCTCCGCTAAAAATATAACCATTTATTGATAATTATGATCTAATACCGATCACAACTTTGGAATTATTTTTGCAGAAAGTGTTATTTCTCTTTTTATTATTTATCAATGCGATTATTTATAATTGATCCACATCAAATTACCTATTAATACAATTTTTTCTTATAATTAAATTTATTCTTAGTAATACTTTTTGAATAAAAAAACATCCTAAAAAGATGTATTTAAAAATAAAGTTATTTTTGTGTTAATATGATGTTTGTTTTATTTTAAATATTGAGATTATTTTGATGAGCCATAGCAAGAAAAAAACCAAATAAGAGAAGTAAGAGAAAATATCCCTTTTTGCTGTTGTAAAAGGTACAATAGCGCGCATTGACACAGTCTATTCTTTATAGGAGCAGCTTCATGCCTACCACGGCACGCACAATCTACCGAGACAGTCTGAATTTTTATAAGAATGAACGACGTAGCATTGTTACCCTTTCCGCTATCCTTGCTGTTGTTTTAGCGATAGTTCATGTCTTAGTTGGCCCTAATCCTCAAGAATACCAATTGATGATTGAATTTGTGGCTAATTTTAAAAATACACAGCTTTCTTCTGCTTCTTCGGCTGAATTAGAAGCAATGTCAAACAGTGTCGTGGGTATCGCCAAAAAAGTGTTATCACTGTATGCATTTGAAACACTACAGCAAAGCATCTTGGTGCTAATCTTATTGATGTTCGCTATGGCAATCTCTGCAGGTCACAACGTTACCCTTGGTCAAACATTTAACGCATGTTTACCTCGCTTACCAAAAATGTTTTTACTGATTGTTCTGTGCTCTATTTTAATTAGCGCTGGTTTTATGGTGATGATTATTCCTGGCATCATTTTGCTAATCGGTTTTGCATTAGCGCCCGTTGTCTTAGTACGCCAACAAAATATGGGAAGTGCAATACGTTTAGGTTGGAAGGTTGGGTTTAGTGAGTCTGGCTTACTTATTCCTGCTTTAGGTATTTGGATCTTATTGCAGTTTGGTATTGGTTTTGTGAGTAATCTTACAATTCAACTGCCTGATCTTATCCATAACTTCTTATTTTATTTTCTGAAAAATATGGCTTCAGCATGGATGATTATTTACCTATTTCGTTTGTTTATGTTGGTTGAAAACAAATACACAACGCAACAAACACGTTAATTCATACAACATCTAACTACTCACAAAATTTACCAATAAAAAATCCCGTGTATAAGCTAGCGACTTATCACGGGATTTTGCTTTTTACTACTACTCGTAAAACTTAGCCAAAACACTTAAGGTGTTGGTGTATTTCCCTTAATTGGTACTTTTAATATCGCTTCTTCGTTATTTTCTGTTTCTTGGCTTCCAGCTTCTTGCTTTAATGCCTCTTTTCTTGCTTCTTTCTGTTTTTCTTTGATCTGCTGTCGGCTTTGATAAAGCCGGATCACAAAATAGAGATCGGGAGCGATAATTAAGTCATCTTCATTTAGTGAAATTCTATTACGTTCAATCCAACGATTTAGTTCGGTTCTGCGCCCTGCTAAAACCAATTTCACGCCTTTTATTCGCAATTCTCGTATTAGTTCATCAATAGCAGCAAACACGCTGACATCGTCATAGGTAAAGCTTACAGCCGCATCTACGGCTAACCATGCTGGTCGTTGAGGTGCACTATCAACAAGTTGAAGCACCCGTTTTTTAAAATAACCCACATTAAAATAAGTGAGTGGTGAATTAAAACGGTACATCATTAAGCCATCGATAGGCTCAATACCATTATCCTTATTCATTGAGTGAACCATTCCTTGTTCATCAACACCCAACAATTGATCGCTCGGACGAAAAACAATACGTAAAAATTGTAATAAACCTAATAAAACCGCAAAGCCGATGCCATTAATTAGTCCTGCCAATAACACAGCTAATAAGGTGAATGATGCCAATGTGAATGCTTGTTTATTACGTTTGCGATAAGACCAAATATGACGAATACTCAGCAATGACCATGAAGAGACGATCAACACAATTCCAAGTGAAGATAATGGAATATAGGCAAGAAAATCAGTCATAAATAATAGCACTAGCAGAATGACTAGTGCTGCGATAATAGAAACTAATTGTGTTTTACCACCAACAGAATCATTGACTGCGGTACGGCTACTTGCTGCACTTACAGCAAATCCTTGAGAAAGCGCTGCCGCAATATTAGCGATACCTAATGCTTTTAATTCTTGGTCCGCATCAACATCATAACCATTTTTGCTAGCAAAACTGCGGGCTGTCATCATAAAACTCACAAAGCTAATGACAGCCAAGTTTATGGATGGGACCAATAATTCTCGTAATACACCAGGATGAAACCCACTCATTGATACAACGGGTAGAAAGAGATCAACATTTCCCGCTTCTTTATTCACAATAGCAATACCATAGCTGGCTAAATCAAATTGCCAGCTAAGGTAAGTCATCACAACCATAGCAATTAATGGTGCCGGCCATCGGCTACGAAAATAGCGAATACCCAATAATAAGGCGAGTGTTATCCCAGACATCAATACCGTGGGTAAATGTGCATCCATTAATCGAAATGGGACTTCAATTAGTTTTTCGATTAAATGATCTGGGGAAGTTTCAAAACCAAATACTTTACTAATTTGTCCCACCATAATGGTGATCGCAACACCATTTAATAGCCCTTGAAGGATCGGACGAGACAGAAAATCCGTAAAAGCCCCTAATCGAAAATGGCTGGCTAAAATACACCAAAAACCCGTCATGGCTGTCATGATAATTGCAAGTTGCCATCGTGTATTTTCATCACCAGCAGATAATGGAATAACGACCGCAGCAATAACGGCGCACGTTGCAGCATCAGGCCCTGTAATTAATTGGCGAGAAGTACCAAATAATGCATAAATAATCATGGGGAAAATACAGGCATATAATCCAACAATAGCATTAATGCCTAATAATTCGGTATAAGCAATGGCAACAGGTAGCGCAACGGCAGCAACCGAAAGCCCTGCTTTTAAGTCATAGCCAAAATATTCGCGCTTATAGTTAAATAATAAGCCTAGTCCTGGCATCCATTTTATTATTCTTTTTCCGTTCATTGATTTCCTCTTATCAGAAATACTTTTTTATTTATGCATTCATCAAAAAGCGGCGAGTGATAATGATGAGTTAATGAATCATATACTAGAGCAATATTTAAATCCTCTTTCATAACTCAAGCTTGAGTTTTAATTTTACATAAATGCAATTACGTTGATTTTTCATTGAGTTATTTAAGATAAAAATAACGTTTTTTGTATAAATTAACACTCTGTCGTTAAAGATATGCAATTGTTTACCCATTTTCTGTCGCTTTGCATTAGAATAGCCAAGTTTATGAATTTAATTACCATAGGTTCCTATCTGTTATGAAAAATGGCTGGCTTAAGCAATTACTTGATTTTGCTCCACTATTAGTGTTTTTTATCTTCTATAAATGGCAAGATATTTTCTATGCTTCAGGTGCATTAATTATCGCGACGTGGATCTCAGTCGGCTTGACATGGCTTATTTTCCATAAAGTTGAGAAAGCGCCACTCATTACCGCCATTGTGGTCACTATTTTTGGTTCATTAACCATCTTCTTCCATTCTGCCGATTTTATTAAATGGAAAGTGACGGCTATTTATGCCATTTTTGCTATCGTTTTAATTGGCATGCAGTTATTTACGCCAAAAACGTTAATGGAAAGAATGTTAGGCAAAGAGCTTGCAATGCCACCAGCAAACTGGAAAAAGCTCAATATTGCATGGGTGATTTTCTTTTTTGCTTGTGCTCTTGGTAATATTTATGTGGCATTTTCTTTGTCGGAAGAGACTTGGGTTAATTTTAAAGTCTTTGGCTTAACTATTTTGACCTTTGTTTTTACTATCGCCAGTGTGGTTTATATCTGGAATAACCGTTTACCAGAAGAACAAACTGAAGACGAAACTACAGAAAATAATGAATACAAATTATCAGATGATATGACAAAACAAGCATCTAAACCGACATCACACGATGCTCATTCAAAATCTGAATAATCATTTTTATTTTATTGGGAGATATGTGCTCTAAAAATACCTCAAGTGCAACTATTAGAGTATAGCCAGTAGATACTCTAAATAATTTAAGTTGTAGCTAGGCGGCAAGCGAATGAGTCACTAGGAGCATACATAAGTATGTGACTAGTGTGAATGAGTGCCGTCAACAACGCTACAGCTTAAAGTATGACGAGTAACGCTGCAACTTGAAGTATGACGAGTAATTATCTCTTTGGTTTTAACATTATTTACAGATACTTTATACCCATGACTGAACAACAATCTTTGCCTAATGGTGAGCTCGTTTTACGTACTCTTGCCATGCCTGCTGATACTAACGCCAATGGTGATATTTTCGGTGGCTGGTTAATGTCCCAAATGGACATCGGTGGTGCAATTTTAGCGAAAGAAATTGCGTTAGGTCGTGTCGTTACTGTAAGCGTAACAGGCATTACCTTTCTTAAACCTGTTGCTGTTGGCGATGTCGTTTGTTGCTATGCCCGTTGCTTAAAAACAGGTAACTCTTCAATTACTGTTAATATTGAAGTCTGGGTTAAGAAAGTCGCCACAGAACCTGTCGGCCAACGCTATCGTGCAACAGAGGCAGTATTTACCTACGTTGCCGTTGATGAGAACAATTCAGCTCGTCGCTTACCTGAAGGTAAAGCACATTTCACGCTAACAAGCACAATGGAATAAAACACCATTACGACAATTCGCTTATGACGAATAGTGTGAAAGCATTAAAAATTGAAACTAAAAAAGGCACTTATAAAAGTGCCTTTTATTTATCTGGTATCAAATAGTGATATCGCTCTGTTTAAGCGCTAGTTTTATAAAAATTAGCTTGTTGATATTCCGGTCATTTTGAATTCAATCAGAACCACTTTTCCTTTATAAGGAATTTTTTCATAGCGCCATTGTCGCATGGCTCTTTTTACTTCTCGCTCAAACACGTTTTTAGGATCAGCAGAAATAATTTCTACATTATCGACTCTTCCATCAGCATCAACATCAAAGCGAACTTTGATTGTACCTTCCATACCTACCGCTCGTGCTCGTGGTGGATATTCAGGTAAACCTTGGCGTACTGCATTAGGTACTTTACCTTCCCCACTACTTGCCACTGCAACCGGTTTTTCATCGCCTTTATCACTTGGCTTTGCCGTCGGATTAAGATTTTTGAGATCATTACCTTTATTAACAACTAAAGGTTGTGGTCGCTCAACAGGCGGTTTTGGTTTATCCACTGGTTTTGGCTTAGGTTTCGGTTTAGGTTCTGGTTTTTTCTCTATTGGTTTTTCGATAATAGGTTTTACATCAGGAATAGGTTCTGGCTCTGGTTCAGGCTCAGGCTCAACAACCGGCTCAGGTTCTGGAGGAGTAACTTCTTCAACCACAGGTTCTGGTTCGCCAGCCGGTTCATCTGCTGCAAATGCCAACATCTGTATAGAGATAGGTTCAGGTGTAACTGGCTTATCTTCAACAACATATAACATAGCAGCCGCAACAAGTGAGGCATGTAGACAAAGCGATATGAGTACCCAAAGCTTCCAACGCATAACTGATCTTATTTCACCTAAAGAAAAAATATGCCCTTAGTTTAAATGCAAATAGCAATCATATTCAATAACGTTTAGTAAAATGATTGATATTAGCCACTAAAAAGTGAAATTATGAGTTCCATTCTATATGTTGGACAAATAAAAGTGCTCTGTGTTTTCTAGAAGTATCAAGTTTACGCAGTTTATAAATCCGAAAATTACGACGAGATTGCCCTTCTAACCATCGACGTCGTTTACGTATAGCTTGTCTCATCATTCGCCAGCGAGCTACTTCAGTCCTACTGTGTCTCATTCTATCAGCACCTATATTTTTGAATAAGTGGACTATTATAAGACGTTCATTTTGTGATCCAAGGGGGGATTTATGGTTTGCTTAAATTTCATCCATTATTTGAGCATTTCTCACAAAGATAAAATGAATAAAGAATTGTATCTTATTGCTTATTTAATGCTTATCTCTTAAGAAAGAGATTTGACAGAGATAATAATCCTGATTTAATAACAACATCCGGCAAATAACAAAAATAATGAACTATTTTTATTAAATTGCCTTTAGCTTATCCATGCAATTCATTTTCAACGGAAAATAGCTCTACTATGACAACATTTTATACTGTATTAAGTTGGCTAACCTTTTTCTTCTATTGGCTATTAATTGCGGGGGTCACATTTCGTGTCCTAATGCACCGACGACCTGTTACATCAACAATGACATGGCTATTGATCATTTACATCCTGCCATTAGTCGGGGTTATTGCGTATTTTGCTTTTGGTGAATTACATCTAGGAAAACGACGTGTTGAACATGCTAAGCAGATGTGGCCTTCAGTTGTTGCATGGCTTGAAGACTTGAAAAAATGTAAGCATATCTTTGCTACAAGTACGAGCGATGTGGCAACGCCTCTTTTCCAATTAACCTCTAAACGCCAAGGTATTAAAGGTGTTAAAGGTAACAAAATTGAACTTTTAACCACCTGTGAAGATTCGCTCAATTCAATTACACGCGATATTAATAATGCCCGTGACAATATTGAAATGGTTTTCTATATTTGGCAATCAGGTGGTTTAGTCGATGAAGTAACCGATGCCTTAATTAGAGCAGCTAAACGTGGTGTAAAATGCCGAGTCATGGTTGATTCTGCGGGTAGTTGGAATTTCTTCCGTACTAACGGCCCTGATGCAATGAGAGCTGCGGGTATTGAATTTGTTGAATCACTACATGTTAATTTATTCCGTTTCTTCTTACGCCGCATGGATTTGCGTCAACACCGAAAAATCGTATTGATTGATAACTATATTTCCTACACAGGAAGTATGAATATGGTTGATCCTCGTTATTTCAAACAAGATTCAGGTGTTGGTCAATGGATTGATATTATGGTCAGAATGGAAGGCCCAGTTTCGACCACATTAGGTATGATTTATGCCTTTGACTGGGAAATGGAAACTGGTGAGCGTCATTTACCCCCTCCTCCTGATGATAATATTATGCCTTGTGAACAAGAAAGTGGTCATACGACACAAGTCATCGCCTCAGGCCCAGGTTTTCCTGATGAGCTAATTCAACAATCACTTATTACAGCTATTTACTCTGCGAGAAAAGAATTAGTACTGACAACACCTTATTTTGTACCTAGCGATGATCTTGCCCATGCAATCTCAACCGCAGCGATGCGAGGTGTTAATGTAAGTATTATCGTTCCTCGCAGCAATGACTCATTCCTTGTACGTTGGGCAAGCCGTTCATTCTTTACAGAAATGCTCGAATCTGGTGTGAAAATATTCCAATTTGAAGATGGTTTATTACATAGCAAAAGCGTGATGGTTGATGGACAACTCAGTATGGTGGGTTCAGTTAACCTTGATATGCGTAGCTTGTGGTTAAATTTTGAAATTACCGTTGTCATTGATGATGAAGGTTTTGGCAGTGATTTAAGCATTGTTCAATATGATTATATTGCTCGCTCGACAGAATTAACTATGGATGAATGGGAGAAACGACCATTCTTAAATCGTGTATTAGAGCGTATCTGCTATTTCTTTAGTCCTCTGCTATAACAGAAATGTTATAATCAAAAGACTACTAAGAATGGGCAACAGATAACCGTGCCAAATTAGTAAAAATGCGATACAAATAACGTGATAATTATTGGAATAATAGACAGGCATTACCATGAATGAACCAACCTTAATCAGTGAAGACGACGCTTTAGAACAAGCTTATGATCTATTTTTAGCTCAAGCAGCGGATAATTTGGATGTTGCAGACCAATTATTGTTTAACCTGCAATTTGAAGAACGAGGCGCAGCTGAAGTGGTTCCATTAGGTAATGATTGGCAATTTATTGTTGGCCTGCCTGTCACATCAGCCCGTTTTAGCGAAGTAATTATTGGTCTTGCTCCAGACGATGATTCCGATATTGATGATATTTTTGGTCGTGTCCTAATTAGTCGCGATCCATTACAACCTATGTTCCATATTATTTGGAAATCATAATCACTTTTATCATCACCTGCTTAGATTTTAGCAGGTGACTTTTATTTCAACGAGAAATAAAATGAGTGAAAGCCACTTTATTATCGATACTATTTTTACCTTAGCTTTCTTTGGTGCATTTTATTGGCATATCTGCGTAGCTATTATTATCGTAATGCTCTTTGCTGTAATAAAAACACAAAAAATGTTATTTCGTATCTTATTTATACTCATTGCTTTAATTTTTGCTTATTTGCCCTTTATGCAATATCTTTGGTAAAATTAAACCTAAAAAATTAAAAGCGCTCTATCGGCGCTTTCCTCTTTATCATAATTTAATGATATATAATTTGCGTAGATAATACTCATTACTGGCGCAAACTCACAGCAATACGATTAAAGGCATTCATTAACCCAATTGCCAATGTCAGATCACTCATTTCTATGTCTGTAAAATACGCTTTAACCTGCTGATAAATATTATCATCTGTGTTTTTTGCTGAAATATTACTGACTGCTTCTGCCCATAATAATGCAGCTTGCTCTTTATCAGTAAAACGTTCGCTCACTTGCCAACCATTTAGTGCATCTAACTTATTTTGATCAACGCCATGATTACGCAATGAGTTATTATGCATTTCCAAACAAAAAGCACAGCCATTAAGTTGAGACACTCTTAAATAGACAAGTTCAATCAACGTTATATCCAATGAACTACCTTCTAGCGCAGTTTTACATTGAATTAAACCAGCATAAGCTTTAGGGCTTAGTTTTGGGTAAGATAAGCGAAGCTTTGACATAATTTCCTCACAATTCACAATAAAGGATAAACCCACAACTAACTGTATATAAAAACAGTGATAATATATTCAATTTATAGAGATAGGTTTATCAAATTTGTGGTATTTGCCTTTAGAGGTAATGATCTTCGGTATATGTGACTTAATTTACGACTTATTCTTTATTAGATTATTGTCACTTATTACGTGTAATAACAGTTACTCAAAACATTTAGATGAATGAGCAATAGTTAAAAACATTGTGCCTTCCCTTGTGAGTGTGCTGTCTTGCTTTATGGGTGGTGATTTGACCATTCTATCTATTTCCGTTGAAGAAAATTTATCACTCGCTTCATTATAAAAACACAAACATTGATCTTTACTCACGTTACTATAGACATTTAATGTATCCATACAATATTCAATAACTTTATTTTCTTGTGATTCAGAGCAAGCAGGTAGTAAAAATAAAGATAAAATAACAATTAAGGTTTTGTTCATAACTATGCCACTGTTGTGTTAAATTTATTTAATTATGAAAAAATTATTTCATTAAAACAGGGAAGTTATTACGATATAAATCAAATTTAAGTGGATAATTGTTATTTATATAAGATAAAAAGAGAGTTTTTTTATTTTCCTCCCTATTTTTTACCTTTAATATCTATTTATTTAGTATTTATACTTATTTTTATTTAATTTTAAATGTAACAATGGGAAAGGATTGCCTTGTCCATCTAATTCAGAACGTCCTATTTGCTCAAACCCAATATAAAAATAAAAACCAATTGCTTGAGGGTTCTGCTCATTTACATCTAATTCATCAATATGTAGTGTATTTATCGCGAAAGTTGTAAGCAATTTACCACAGCCATTCCCCCTAGAATTCGCATCGACAAAAAGCATCTCTAACTTATTTTCTGTTGTACCTAAGATCCCGTGAATAACATTATTATCATCTATCGCAATATAGGTATTAAGCATAGGAAAATACTGTTCTACAATATCTTTTTTGAGTGACAAAATGATATCTTCAGATAGAAATGTATGTGTGGCTCTAACTGATGATTCCCAAACTACAATCATTTCATTATAGTGCAAAGACTCTGCTTTTATTATAGTTAACATACTTCTCTCTCCATAAAATACTGCATCTTAGAGATCCATTATTAACAGTCAAGCCACCCAAAGAAAAAACACACATATTGTGTATATTAAATAAGTTTTGATAAGACAAAATCCCCAATATAGCGATAAGTATTTACATTCATATAAAACAAAAAAGGCCACATAACGTGACCTTTTAAATATATTATTTATCAGCTTAATACTAGAAACGGTAACCAACACCTAATATCCAAGTACCAAATTTTGCATCATCTATTTTTGAATATTCATAAGATGCATCAATGGCCACGTTTGGAATTGGATTGATTTGTAAACCTAATCCATAAGCCATAGACGATTTACTTAACTTATCATTGTCATTATCATAGAAAAAATTATCTTCTTGATTAATATGACCAAGGCCAATTAAACCATACGCACTAAAATAGTCATTAAAACGGTAGCTAGGACCCGCTGTTAATGAAACATAATCAATTTCAGTTGAACCAATTTTTCCCCAGCGGCCATAATAATTATAAGTTAATTTTGTATACGTTAGTGATCCAATAACTCCCCAGTTATTATCAAATTCATGATTATATTTAAAGTTAATTCCTTTAAGATCATCATCCATTTTATCATCAACTTTAATTGAAGTCTGGGCATAACCCACAGATAAAGTATTATCTAATGCTGCTTGTGCATTAAAAGAAAGTGTAGAAATAGCTAACAGTGAAGTTGAAATAAATAAATTACGACGCATCTTTATTCTCTATATAAAAACAAAAGGATAGACAAATGGAACTAAATTATAATTTAGCTCTCTTGTTAAATTGAGTGTAACACTCAATAAAATTTATTTATAAATAATACATTAGCAATAATATTTTATAAAGAAAATCTTATGATTAAAGTTATAATTAAAACACCATTTCTCTCAACAACAAACTTACCTTATTTTTCACTATTATTAAGTAAATATTAAGATCATAACATTATGAAAAAAAGACTAATTTTAATTTTCATCAGTTTTAATTTTCTTAAAACCACTATTGTCGTTCTATTTATGCTTAATCATTAGGATAAAAAAAAACTCACTAAGTCAAATTAACTTATCTTAGTCTATAAAATGTTAATTAATATTTAATATAAAATTTAAAACAGTATGGAAATAAGTTATTTTATTAATTTTAATACGTATAAAAAAACCACTTATAAAGTGGCTTTCTTTTTTATTTATTATTAGAAAGTTGCATTTTTAACCAAAAGCTTTGCTGACATAAATTAAAAAATTCTTTTCTATAAGGAGATATAGGTTTGTTATTCGATTCGACAATTTCCCAAGTGATCCAATGTTCTGGACATTGAGCGTCATTATCATAGTATTCTGTTTCTATCTCTTCTGTACATTTCAAAATGACACCATCAGGAAATAACCAAGTGTGGATTGCTCTGGTTATTTCTGTTAAGTCATCCAAAAGTTTCTGGGTACTTAAAATTTGATAGCTATCTTCTTGGTTTACAACTTGAGATATATACTTCGCTAACATCACCTTCTCTCTTGTTTTACTTTTTCTTATTTAATGTACCCACTATAAATTAGCCACTTTTTATTACTTTTGTTTTTCATCAAAAGCATCTGCCATAAGTAAAAATTTAGGCTCTGCTTTTGTATATGCATTAATCATAGGGACTAATCGCTGAAAATGTTCACTAGCACAATGCTCATCAAGTGCAGCATGATCAGGCCATTGTTCAACAAAGACAAAATGACCAGGATCTTTTTCATCAACGTATAGATTGTAGCTAATACAAAGAGGTTCTTTCTTAGTCGCCTCAACAAGTTCACGATAAAGAGGTAAAACAATTTCTATCGCTTCTGTTTTAATAAAATCTTCAGCTATCACTTTTAACATCGCATTTTCCTTACCGTAATTGATTGACAAAAACTGTATAAAAATACAGTTAAATGTAGTCTGATTAACGTAAGAGATCTACCCTATTTACATAAAAAAGCGCTTTTTTTTAAACAACAAAACTCCTCTAGCATCTCAGGCTATATCCTCTTTATCTTTCTTTAAACACTCAATTTCTAACCAATGCATAAATAGCTTTGCTTTGTGTATAAACGCCTCTATATCATCGCTTGGATTTATGCTTTCAGATAAAAGATAATTAATATTTTTATGTTACTCAGAGTAATTAGCCTCTAGTATTTTTACGTGATCCTTTAGTGTTTCAGGCCAATATTCATCTTTTTCACTACGCAAAATATTCACTGATCGAATTAATTTTCGAGCAATGGCTCTTTGTATATGACGCTTTTCAATAAGAAGATCTTTTTGGTATATTTGCTTAATATATCCCTCTATAACTTGAGCAAAATCACCATTGATTGCTAAAGCAATTTTTCTTGATGGAGCAAATGGCGAAAAATGTTGCGTCAAATCATCACCAAAAATACAACGACAGTGGTGTTTTAACCAATATCCCCAACTGTATAAATCATTTATTGAAGTGGTAAAAAAGTACCGTTTTAACCAGAAAGCAGTAAGCATCAAATATTTATCTTCTATATGAGTGAAAATATGCGTTTAAATAATGTGGATTCTCTTTATATAATAGCAATTCATTAAGTAAAGCAGAGAAGTGAGATTGGGGGTTAACGTGTGGCTTGAACAATTTGGTGTACTCAATATCTGGACATACCTTGCAGGCATGTTTTTTATTATTCTTGTTCCGGGCCCTAATACACTCTATGTGCTAAAAACAAGCGCATCAGGCGGTGTTCGAGATGGATATCGTGCTGCATTTGGTGTTTTCTTAGGTGATGCTATTTTAATTTTCCTCGCCTTTATTGGTGTTGCATCTGTAATAAAAGCCTCTCCTTTACTCTTTACTATTGTTCGCTTTTTAGGTGCTTTTTATCTTCTCTATTTGGGAATAAAAATTATTCATGCAACTTTTTTCTCCAAAAAAGTACATTCAGAACAAACAACAACTGTACAGAAACACGTTTTTAGAAAAGCACTTACATTAAGTATGACTAATCCTAAAGCGATTTTATTTTATATCTCATTTTTTGTTCAGTTTATCGATTTTAATTATGCACATACGGGATTATCTTATTTAATCTTAGCTTCCATGCTTGAAGCCTTTAGCTTTATCTATCTCTCTTTTCTGATATTTGGTGGTGTGGCCCTTGCTCGCTTCTTCGGCTCACGTAAAAATATCGCTAAACTAGGTAATGGTGTTATCGGGCTTTTCTTTATGGGATTTGCGACTAAATTAGCGACATTAACATCCTAAATTTTAGTAATTGACGCCTGATTAAGTCCTATACTGATTGCCAATTTCCTAGTAATGCAAAAATTTAATAGCCTTATTCAATTTATATAAGGCTATTACTTCTTACTTTTTACCACCTTGAAAGCGCATAACTGTAGTTATCTATATCGAAACCACCCTACCATCTGGTATCATTGTCGACTTATCAATTTTCTTGCCATAAATAACTTTGTTTTTCACACAACTTATCATTTGAGCCTATAAGATATTTTTTGATTTATCATGTTTTTAAGGTATCAAAACAGCGAAGAACAAAGCCTTGGTTAGCAAGTTACAGAATAATCAGCAACGATATAGAACCGTAAAAAATGAGCATCCCAAAAGAGCAGTATAATTTCAACAAACTACAAAAACGCTTACGCCGCGATGTTGGGCAAGCTATCGCTGACTTTAATATGATTGAAGATGGCGATAAAATCATGGTCTGCCTTTCTGGCGGTAAAGATAGCTACACGCTACTTTCTATCTTAATGAATCTGCAAAAAAGTGCGCCAATTAACTTTTCACTTATTGCAGTCAATTTAGACCAAAAACAACCTGGATTCCCTGAGCATATTCTACCTGAGTATTTAAATGAGCTTGGTGTGGAATATAAAATTGTTGAAGAGAATACCTATGGGATCGTTAAAGATATTATTCCTGAAGGTAAAACAACCTGCTCTTTATGCTCACGTTTACGTCGTGGTATTTTATATCGCACAGCAACAGAAGTTGGTGCAACTAAAATTGCTTTAGGCCACCATCGTGATGATATTTTAGAAACATTATTTTTAAATATGTTCTATGGTGGCAAGCTTAAAGGTATGCCACCTAAATTAATGAGTGATGATGGCAAACAAATCGTTATTCGTCCTCTAGCTTACGCTCGTGAAAAAGATATTGAGCGTTTCGCGCAAGCTAAACAATTCCCAATTATTCCATGCAATCTTTGTGGCTCACAACCTAATCTTCAGCGCCAAGTGATTAAAGAGATGCTAAGAGATTGGGATAAACGTTATCCTGGTCGTATTGAAACTATGTTTAGAGCAACTCAAAATATTGTCCCATCACATTTATGTGATACTCAATTATTCGATTTTGTGAATATCAAACATGGTGATGAAGTCATTAATGGTGGCGACTTAGCTTTTGATAAAGACGATATTCCCACCGTTCCAGTGATGTTCCAAGAAGAAGATGATGAACGTCCTGACTTTAGCCAAAATAAACTCGATATTGTTGAAGTGAAATAATGCACTATCTCCTAAGCCTTGCATTCGGGGCTTAGGATTTTTATGACTAAATAATATCCCACAGTAAATTTAAGCAAAAAAAAAACCGATGTTAATAAACATCGGTGTAATAATGGTCAATTATTCTGTATTAAGAACTCAATATGAGAAAAACTACAATTATGGAGCACAACGTTCATCGCTCAACGTTGTATTCACCTGCGAGAGTTATAATGCCAGATGTTCTATTTTAAAAAATTGATATATCTCAAACAGGGCTAGAGAATTCTTTTTAAATCCATTTAGTTACGATTAATTTGCTGAAAATTTACAACCATCTACTACGCTTTAACCACCAAGTAACAATCACAATCAAAACAAAGAGAGATAAACAAAAGATAGTAAAACCATAAGGAAACTCATTTCCGGGTATTCCACCTAAATTGACACCAAATAGCCCTGTTAGAAATGTTGTTGGTAAAAATAACATCGCCATTAGCGACATCGTATAAGTACGTCTATTCATCGCATCAGCCATCATTGATGTTATTTCGTCAGCAATCACCGCGGTACGAGAAATACTACTATCCAAATCCTCTAAACGTCGAGAAAGCCTTTCTGAAATTTCTAACATCGTAACTCTATCGCTATCACTCATCCACGGTAATTTCTCAATAGAGAGTCTTGAGAATACATCTCGCTGAGGCGCCATATAGCGACGTAAAACTATCAACTGCTTTCTTAATAATGCGAGTTCACCTCTCGCGGGTATTTGTTGGTCGAGGATCATATCTTCCAATTCAATTAATTGGTCATGTAGAGTCTCAACAAATTCGCCTATTTCATCAGTCACTGCATCAGCCATCGTAATTAGCCAATCACCACTATTTTCAGGACCATTACCTAGTTCTAAAGTATGAATAACAGAATCTACAGAATTAACTCTGCGGTGACGGCTTGAAACGATTGTTTGACTGTTAATATAAATTCTAAAAGCAACAAGCTCATCAGGTCGATCATTAGGATTATTATTAATTGTTTGCAGATTGATAACGATACCTTCACCAATGCGTTGTGCTTTTGGTCTGACGTTCTCTGCAAGCAATATATCTTTAGCAATAGGTGGAAGTAGCTCTGTCTCTTGTATCCATTGAGCACTTTGTGGTTTACGATAATCTAAGTGCACCCAGTATGGGTTTTCATTTGTTGCTACAGTCTCCGCTGTGATTTCTGTTGCGCCTCCATGCCCATTAAGTTGTGCTGTGTAAATAGCATCTGAATCTTGTATAACAGAGTCATTAATTGTTTTCACTTAGCTTCCTCCATAACTTTTGCTTTTTAAAGGTAATACTTGAACTCAATGCTCAACTGTCAAATATGATTGATCTACCTTCATTTTATAACGCTATGTTTTGAGCTGTTATTCTATACTTTTTTCTAGTTATCTGTATATCAACGCTATTTTTGTTTAATTCATCTAAAACTTCTATTTATCTTCATCACTTTAGGATTATTACACTAAATTAAATACTGATAGTTACGATAGGATATTAATACTTAGAGTAACAACAGGTAACTTATTTATAGGGAAAAAATTACCTGCTGTAATTTATAATAATTATCTGTCTGGTGTATACTAAATATTCTTTAATGCACTTATTGCACCCTAAAAATCAGGTCATCAATATGAAAAAATTTATCGCTATTCCTTTATTTTTGCTTTTAGCTGGATGCAATGATTCAACTTCAACTAAAAGTGCAAATACAACCCCAACTACGGGAACAACAAAAACGCTTCTAGTAGATTCACAACTGTATGATTGTGTTGGTGTGGCACCAATGAAGTGTATGAAGGTGAAAGAGTTACCTTCTGGCGAATGGTCGCTGTTCTATCAAAATATTGATGGTTTTGAATATAAAGCAGGTACTGAATACACATTAAAAGTTAATGTTACAGATATTCCTAACCCTCCAGCAGATGCACCAAGTGTGAAATATACACTGATTGAAGTTGTAGATAAGAAATAAAACGCCGCACTAAAATCTAGCTCACAATAGGTATTAAAACTTATTGTGAGTATTTTCACCTATTACACTCAATTTCCGCTACCTTCCATTTAAATAATAATGCCTCATTATATCACCACTTAAAATTATTAATAATTAGCTATTTATAATAATTTTATTCTTATTGAGTTTAAAAATAAGCACACAAACTTTTTTTAAGAGTAATTTCAATCAATTAATATTGAAATCAACATTTATTTTACTAAAAATAGCGTTCTACACATCAACATAGAAACCCTACAATGAATAAATCAGCCCTTATTTTAATTAGCTTTGCTTTATCTTATTCTTCTACATTACATGCCTATGATAAAACACATACCCTCTCTGCGGGTTATATTTACGGCAAAATAAAAAGTAACACAGCAAAAGGAGAGATAATCAGTTATCGATATGAAACAGAAAATACTTGGGGAATATTAATTTCTCTACTGCGTTTAAATACAAATCATAAAGAATATTTTATTGATCCTCGCTTTACTACACCATCAACAATAAAATACCGAACCAAAACCACAGGCCTATTAATCGGCCCAACTTATAGAATAACACCTGAAATTTCTGTTTATGCTCAATTGGGTCCTAATAAATTAAAATATCAAGAAGACAAACATCACCCTAAAATAAATACAACAGATTCTCATATTGTAAATACAACAAGTGTAATTGGTCAAATTGGCATCGATTATAATCCTGTTAAGAATATCTCGTTTAGCTTGGGCTATCTTTACTCTGATACCACAGCAAATAAGCGACATCTTGAATTAAGTGTTTTACAATTATCTCTAGGATTCCGTTTTTAGACGACTTTCTAATAAATATTGATAACCCGTAATTTTATTTAATAATAAAGAAAAATGAATAGATAGCTCTACTTTTAAGTGGCTCAAACACCATGATAAATACATTAGATTTTATTACAAGTAAGTATTTATATCTATAAATAAAGCAAGGCATAATATTTAACATCAAGCACATTGCACAATTAGTCAAAACAATGCCATAAAAATGTATTAACATAACTCTTGCAATGTTTATTCCTTTTGAGTCTCCTTCTGTTTTTATAACAGAGGGATTTTTTTGTTATAAATATTTTATTAATCACTGTAACAGTTAGATACAATAAAAAGCGTGCAAAGAAAGCCTTAAAAATATAATTTATATCCAGACAATAAATCACCCTGCTTTACTTTGCTACGCCCCTTTTTTAAAGGGGTTCTTTTTTTATTGATACTCTCTACTATCTTCTCATACTTCTTTATTTTTCTTATTATTGATACATGCCAACGTGTAAATCACAACACCTTTACATTCTATTTGTACATAAAATAAAAAAATGCCCCAAAATAGATATTAACTTTGAGGCATAATTTAAACTTTTAATTTAGTTTCTATGTTAGTGCTTCAGAATATAAAGCGTATGGCTATATGCAACATCTTCTGGATTCTTAATTGGGTAGCCTTTTAACCACGGCTTTATTAATCGCCCATTTGTATATTGATAAATAGGTGCTATTGGTGCATCTTCAGCAATTATTTGTTCAGCACGATTATACAAACTATTTCGCTCATTTGTATCAATAGCCATACTAGATAAGGTTAACACTTCATCATATTGCTTATTCTGATATTTAGAGATATTACCGGTGTGTTTAGAACCTAATAGGCTTAAAAAAGTAGAAGGCTCATTATAGTCACCAATCCATGATGCCCTTATAACATCAAAATCTCCTGAATTTCGGCTATCAATATATGTTTTCCATTCCTGATTACGTAATTCGACTTTCACTCCTAATTTTTTCTTCCACATAGAAGCAACTGCAATAGCAATTTTCTGATGATTCTCTGAATTATTGTATAGCAATGAGAGAGTTAATGGATTATGAGGGCCATATCCAGCTGCCGCTAACAAGATCTTAGCCTGACTGTCTAATTCATCTTGATTGTATTTATCATAAATTGTAGGTTCTGGGGTAAAGCCCGCCGTTACATCAGGTGTGAAACGGTTTGCTGATTTCTCCCCTGTTCCTAATACTTTATCAGTGATAATTTTTCTATCTATCGCCATCGCTAACGCTTTACGTACACGAATATCTTTTGTTGGCCCTGATTGAGTATTAAAAGCATAATAATAAGTTCCTAACTGGTCAGGAATATAAACCTCATTAGGAATATCTTTCATTAATTTATGATATAAATTTTTCGGGAACGACTCTGTAATATCAATATCACCAGCTAAATAACGTTTAGTCGCATGTGATTCATGATTAATAGGTACAAAAGTGACTTTAGTTAATACTGTATTTTTATGATCCCAATAATAAGGATTTGGCGTTAATACAATCTTCTCATTAACGACTCTGTCTTTTAAAACAAAAGCCCCATTTCCGACTAAATTGCCAACTTTGACCCACTCAGCGCCATGTTTTTCAATACTATGATGAGGTACAGGATATAACGAAAAATTAGTCGTCAAATTTGGAAAATAAGAAACTGGTCGTTCTAACGTAACTTTTAGTGTTTTTTCATCAATCGCTTCTACACCTAATGATGTTGGTTTTAATTCTCCATCAATAATTTTTTGTGCATTTTCAATCGATGCGAGTGAGGCATACCATGCAAAAGGTGAAAGATTTTTAGGGTCAACCAACCTTTGCCAACTATAGACAAAATCTGTGGCTGTTACTTTTTCACCATTAGACCATTTTGCATTATCACGTAAAGTGAAGATCCACACGCGATTATCTTCTGTGCGCCAACTCTGAGCAACTCCCGGAATGGGACGTCCATACTCATCTTCTATCGTCAACCCTTCAAACAAATCACGTTGCACTTGAGCTTCTGTTAACCCTACTGCATTAATAGGATCGAGTGATGCAGGCTCATCTTTTAAATGTCGAACTACTTCTTGCTTTTTATCGAGTATCGTTCCTGCAGGGACTACTGCCGCATTTACCTGTGATGTGAGCAATCCTTGAACGACAAGTGCACATGAGATGACGAATATTTTGCGCATGTCTGTTTCGTCCTGTAATCTGTATGAGAATGAACTGCACAATTATAAGAGCTTGATAAAAAGGCACAATCACTGATTACAAATATTTTATAAATTTTTATGTTTTTAGTGATGACTATGCCAATAGTGGCAAATTTTAATAAATTTTAATAATGGTTAAGCATTAACGAGAATTTTCGTTAATAATGAGTATTAATAACAGTTAGTCTGACAACTAATAAAGGAGAACAACAATGGCACATCAAGTTACTTTACAAGGAAATGCAGTGGCACTAGCGGGTAATTTCCCAGCAGTAGGCCAAAAAGCTGCAGATTTTTCTCTTGTTGGTAAAGATCTTAATGATGTTTCTTTAGCGAATTTTGCAGGTAAACGTAAAGTTCTAAATATTTTCCCAAGTGTAGATACCGGTGTTTGTGCTGCAAGTGTTCGCCAATTTAATAAAGTTGCAAATGAATTAAATAATACCGTTGTTTTATGTATTTCAGCTGATTTACCTTTTGCTCAAGCACGTTTTTGTGGCGCAGAAGGCTTAGACAACGTTGTGACATTATCTACAATGCGTGGTGCTGAATTCAAAGAAAATTACGGTGTTGCAATTGCATCAGGCCCATTAGCAGGCTTAACAAGCCGTGCTGTAATTGTTTTAGATGAAAATAACACCGTTATCTACACCCAGTTAGTTGATGAAATCACAACTGAACCAAATTATGATGATGCATTAAACGCATTAAAATAATACTGATAGAAAAATAGACGGGCATTATGCTCGTCTATTTTTATTATGCACAAAATCCTACAGCCAAATTAACCTTCAGACTTTTCGTTCTTTTTATTTGTTAGATTATATTCTCTCAGTTTATTGGCAATCGCTGTATGAGAAATACCTAAACGTTTTGCTAATTTCCGAGTACTTGGATAATCACGATATAAGCGCGTTAAAATTGAAGCCTCAAAGCGTTTTGTCATTTCATCTAATGAGCCTTCTAATAAATCCTCATCAAATAGAGCTTCATCTGTATGTTCAGGTAAAGTAATATCCTGAATTCGTAGAGTGTTTCCTACTAATTGCGCCATTGCTTGATAAACAGTATTTCTTAATTGGCGAACATTACCAGGCCAACCGTATTGCGTTAAATAAACTGATAACTCTGGTGATATTGCAGGTTTAGTTGCTTGCTGCTCAATGCAATATTGGTTAATAAAATGCATCGCTAACGGCATAATATCGGCTTTTCTTTCTCGCAACGGAGGTAGAGTTAAAGTTAATACATTCAGGCGATAATAAAGATCTTCTCTAAACAACCCTTTTTGTACCAATTCCCACAAATTTTTCTGCGTTGCACAAATAATGCGAACATTGACATTAACCTCGCGTTCC
The DNA here is from genome assembly GCF_023701425.1 of Proteus sp. FZP2095. Lineage (NCBI taxonomy): Bacteria > Pseudomonadati > Pseudomonadota > Gammaproteobacteria > Enterobacterales > Morganellaceae > Proteus > Proteus sp. FZP2095. The sequence continues at coordinate 663,361 of NZ_JAMQBJ010000001.1, read as the reverse complement.
TCACCTACACGACGAAATGTCCCATCATTTAAAAAACGTAGAAGCTTAATTTGCATTTGAGGCGACATTTCACCAATCTCATCAAGTAAAACGGTTCCTCTGTCGGCCTGCTCGAAGAAACCTTTTTTTCCTTCAACAGCATTAGGGTAAGCTCCTGCAGCATAACCAAATAACTCACTTTCTACGACATCATCAGGCATTGAAGCACAATTGAGCCCCAAAAAAGGATTTCTAGCACGGGAACTAAGGAAATGACAGGCTTTAGCAAATAAATCTTTTCCTGTACCGGTATCTCCCACCAATAATAGTGGCGCATCCATTCTTGCCATTTTTTTGGCTCGTTCAACAAGTTGTTTCATTTGAGAACTAACAGCAATAATTTTCTCAAACTCATGATTATCACTGACAATTAATTTTGAATGATCATGAACAACATCTCGATATTTCAATAAAATAAGCGCACCAACACAATGATTAGATTGGTTATCATCTGCAAGTTTTATAGGTACTATTTCCATATCAAAATTTTGTTTTTTTAAATTGATAGGAATAATTTCAGCAGAAGGATCTTTTTGTTCTAACCAACGATGAATATTAAAACTAGGGATCAGTTGATTGAATGATTTCTCGCTATTATCGTTAGCATCCAATTCAAACAGTTGACGAGTTGCCGGATTTTGTAATTTTATTTGGCCTTTAATATTAATAGAAAAAACCGGAACTGGCACAGATTCTAGCAGTGTCCACATGGCTCGATGCTCTTGTTCTGATGGCATAAATGCAACCGTCCGAACATCGATAACACCATTTATTCGCCGTATTTCCGCCATTAGCGGTTGGAATATATCAAAATCAATCTGTGAAAAATTCAGGTAGATAAGGCCTATTGGAAATATTTCAATTCCACGTAAATCAATATTTTTTAATACTAGTAGATCTAATAATTCACGGGTTAACCCGATGCGATCTTCACAAGTGATCTCTAAACGCATTATAAACCTTCTTAATACTGAGTGACCCTGAACTGATTTTAGATATTATACATAAATATCAACCAAATAAAGAGCCTTGTCAGCAAAAGTTGACACCACTAGCATTTATTTTTACACAACTAAATTAATTTCCTGATTTTTAACCAAGATTATTTATGCTTTAAAAAGGCCAAATAAAGAAAATGAATAGGTTTTTATTATTTTTTTCAGTTCAAAATCGATAAGATATTCGACATCCTTGACTAAAGGGCTTAATTCTCGACGGATCACTTTTTTGATAGTTTTACATCCATTATCAAAACAGAAAAGGAGATATTCTAATGCATTTATTGCCTTTTCTTTCTTATCTGGCTCAGTTAGATATTCAAAAAATTGGGACATCTCTTTTATTTGAAATGACTTAGATTTCTTTTGATGTTGCCTCTTTTTTATCTCACAGATCGTTTCACTAAGGATAGGGATTAAAATACTAAGTTGATTATCAATATTTGAGACATTAAATGCCGAACTCAAATAGAGTTGACGCCTTTGTTTAGAAAGTTTTTTTATTACTGACATTTGTATTTCTTTCATATTTTAACCTAATTAGAAGGATTATTTATTAACCACTTTTCTATTTTTTATAAATAAAAAACTTCTCTATTTATTAAATAGCAAGTCGCTTACAAATTAGACATTTAAAAATATATTGAAAAAATAGCTTTGTGGTGCGTTTTTGAGATGGTATTTAACGCTATTTATCATACTAAACTCAATACTATTTTCTTTCAAAAAAGGAATATTATAAATAAAATTACAAACATTTCACTACAAGAGCACACATTAACATTTAAATACAATTAGTTATAAATTATCCTTTATCCATAATAACTTACTCTTTTTAAAATTTTTTATCACAATAATTTCTTATTGAAACAATACCTTCATTATCAATAAAATAATAAAAACACTTTATATTATTTAATGCCTTATTTTAAAATAATATCTTATTACTTCCTTCATTAGGGTTATTTTATATAAACAATACTTTTACCAATTTTTATACAAAAAAACCGCAGAAGGCTTCTACGGTTTTTATTTAAAATTGCTAAAAGGTAAGAATAATAATTTATTCCTTTTTCTTGCCACCAATTGTAGTTTTTAATTTTCCTATTAGCTCTTTTCTAAAATCGCCTAACTTAGGTTTATTATCATCAATCCACGGTAAAGGACGGCATAGTTCCATTGCTTTTATTCCTAAGCGTGCTGTTAGTAAACCGGCACCAATACCTTGAGCAGCTCTTGTTGATAATCGAGCTGCAAGATCTTGTGAAAGCCAGTCCATCCCGACTTCTCTAACCAGTTCTGTCGCACCCGCAAATGCAATATTAACCAGAACAAGACGAAAGAGTTTTAAACGACTATAGTAGCCTAATTCGATACCGTAAATCTCCGCTATGCGATTAATTAAACGAATATTACGCCAACCAATAAAGGCCATATCAACCATCGCCAGCGGACTAACCGCGATCATTAAGGTTGATTCAGCAGCAGAACGGCTAATTTCGGCTCTTGCTTGTTTATCTAAAATCGGTTGAACAAGTTGGCTATAAAGTTCTAATACCTCTTTATCATTATGTGTGTCATGTAATGCACTTTGCCAACGAATTAATGCTGGATGTTGAGAACTTATACCCGCTTGTTTAGCAAGTTTTTCACAAAATGGTCGACCATTTCCCATTGCATGGCTATAAAGTAATTCTTTTGCTTTATCTCTTTCATCTGCACGTTGGCGTAAACGATAAATACGACGCCACTCAGTTATAACTGATCCTATGCCAGCAACAACAATTAACCCCCCAGCACTAGCTGCACCTAATGCAATCCAATCAGAATTTATCCATGAGTCATAAATCCACTGTCCAGTTTGAGCAATAACACTAATCCCTAAAATAGTACTCGCAATCGTTAATAGCCGTTTCCAGACACTTTTTTTCGGTTTTAAAATTGATTGAACATCACCTTCTAATTGCCCTTCATTCTCTTCATCTAATTGTGGATCAATAGGTAAAAATTGCTCATTTTCATTAAAGCCAACACCTTTTTTCAAGATGACTTCTTCTTGAAGTATGGGCTCTTTAAAATCAATTCGCGATTTTAATGGCTCATTCATTTTAATTTATCCCCTAACAAGAATTCCATTGCACTATCCATACGAATATGAGGAACCGCACTATCTCGTGATATTTGCTGTGGTCTAAAAGATTCGAAACTAAAACCTTGTTTTTCCCAAAATGCTTTTTCTGGTAATCGCTTAGGAACCTCACCAGGGAAATACACCAAAGGTTTGTTATCGCTTAAACGAAAACCTTTTAATGCTGGAATTTTTTCACCGTGATGATCAACGATCCCACTTTCAGTCGCTGCAATAGAAGCGAGCCCCATGCAATCAATGCTGATCCCTTCAAAAATAGCATTTTGTTTAGCATCTTGAATAAGCTGTTGGAGCAATGACACTAAGTTTTCATGTTGATCAACAGTGATATGGTCAGCTTTTGTGGCTGCAAATAAAAGTTTATCGATACAAGGTGAAAATAAGCGTCTAAGTAAGGTTCTTTTTCCATAATGAAAACTGCGCATTAATTGTGTTAATGCTTGGCGCATATCATTAAAAACATCCGCTCCTTGATTTAAAGGTTGTAGGCAATCAACCAAAACAATTTGTCTATCAAATCCTTGGAAATGATCACGATAAAAGCCTTTTACCACATGCTGTCCGTAATATTCATAACGCTGTTTAAGCATGCCAATATTAGTACGTTTATCTGCGTTCTTTAATTTAGCAATATCATATTGTTGTAAATCAGCCCAAGGGAAAAACTGCAAAACAGGTGCTCCCGCTAATTCGCCTGGTAAAACAAAACGTCCTGGTTGAATAAAATGAAGCCCTTCTTTTTTACATGCTAATAAATAATCAGTGTAAGCAGAGGCAATATCAGCTAATAACGTTTCATCAGCTGGTGCAAAAGGATCACACTTTTTAAGAAGTAATTGCCAATTTTGTTCTGGTGATGTTCTTTGGCTATTGACCTTATTTATTTGCTCTGACCATTCAAAATAGTCTTGTTCGAGCATAGGTAAATCCAATAACCATTCGCCGGGATAATCAACAATTTCTAAATAAAGTGAAGATGTCTCTTTTATAAAACGTGTTAAAGATTCATTAGAACGATAACGAAGCTGTAAACGAATTTCACTAACCCCTTTAGTAGGAACAGGCCAACTTGGAGGCGTATGATAAAGCGATTCCATGCCTTCATCATAAGTAAAACGGGGAATATTTAAATTATGTTGAGGAATACGCTTTACACCTAGTAGCTGCTTATTTCGTGCTGCCGAAAATAGCGGTAAACGCGCCCCAGTGTGCACATTAATAAGTTGATTAACTAACGAGGTAATAAATGCTGTTTTACCACTTCGACTTAACCCAGTTACGGCCAAACGAAGATGTCTATCAACACCGCGATTAATAAAAGCTGTAAGTTCATTTTGTAGGCGTTTCATGTTTCTCCCAAGACACTTGACGCGATAGCTTATTAAAGCCTGCCTTAATAACAGGTTCAGCTATCAATAGAACCAGCCAACGTAGCGGTTTGCTACTTACTCGTTTTAATATACCGCCTGTAATTGCTGCTGGCCCAAATAAAGTGAATAACATTAACCCAAATGTTAACCCTTTTTTAGCTAGTTGGGTGAGTTTATTTGTTTTTAAAGAAACGAATACTTGATTAGAATTCACAATGCTCTCCTCAATCAAAAATTTTACTCTCTCATAATACAAGCGTTGAAAAGACAAACGAATTGAAAGAAAGACGCTCCTAAAATGGAGCGTCTTATCAGATTAAATGGCAAAAATATTACAAATCTCGAAAACGTTTATTTAGCTGATAAGTAGAAGAGGTAATATAACGTTCCATTTGTTGTAAACGTTTTTCACCTTGCATCAATTGGTTATCAACTCCGCTTAAAATTTCTTTTAAGCTCTCTTGCTGATCTTCACCTTGCTTGTAATTATCAGGAGCTGGCTCCATAAAGAAACTTAAGACAAGATAAGCAATAATAGTTAAACCGAAAAAGCCAGCAAACAGCGCAATCACCGCAATAACCCTGACAAGCAAAACAGGAATATTAAAATAATGGGCTAGGCCTGCACATACGCCACGGATCACGCCCTCTTGTGGCAAGCGATACAATTGTTTGCTCTGCATCGTCATTATGATTGCCTCCAGTTAGGATGTTCTGCATCAAGTATTTGTTCTAATGTCTTAATGCGCTCCTGCATTTGCTGAGCTTTATCCACCAGCGCGCTCAGTCGCTGCATTTCTTGTTGGGTTAGCTGAACATTACCTCCACCTTTCTGGCTGTTGTAATGCAACCACAGCCAGATAGGAAGAATAAACAAAATAAAAATGGTCAGTGGTATTCCCAGAAATATATAGCCCATTACATATCCTTTATAAGATGGTTATTACGCTTGCTGTTACTCTTTGTTGGTATTGATTTTAGCTTTTAATGCCGCTAATTGCGCGCTAATTTCATCATCAGCTTTTAATTCAGCAAACTGTTGGTCTAATGATTTCTCTTTACCTAACCCGTAACTTTGAGCTTCACCTTCCATATGATCAATGCGACGTTCAAACTGCTCAAAGCGCGCCATTGCTGCATCCATTTTGCCACTGTCTAATTGACGACGAACTTGGCGAGATGAGTTTGCTGCTTGATGACGCACAACTAAAGACTGCTGTTTTGCACGTGTTTCAGTCAGTTTGTTTTCTAATTCGCTAATTTCGCCTTTTAAACGAGTTAACGTTTCATCAATAATAATTAGCTCGTGTTTTAATGTGTCATTAACTGACGCTACACGTTGTTTTTCGATTAATGCTGCACGAGCTAAATCTTCTTTTTCCTTAATAAGAGCCAGCTCTGCTTTATCCTGCCAATCTTTCATCTGTTTTTCAGCTTGTTCGATACGGCGCTCTAATCCTTTCTTTTCAGCTAAAGTACGTGCAGAAGTTGTACGAATTTCAACTAACATATCTTCCATTTCTTGGATCATTAAGCGGATCATTTTCTCAGGATCTTCCGCTTTATCTAATAAAGAAGCGATGTTGGCATTAATAATGTCAGCAAAACGTGAAAATATACCCATGATGTCATCCTTAATAGCTATGCTAATTAGTAACGTTGAATTATTTCAATAATGGCGTACTGTCGTAACGCCTGCATACTTTTATTAATACAATTTGCGTGCCAACTTTTGAAATTCACTTAACTTATTAATAATTGGTGATTTATATTACTCGCCTATTTTTCGAACACCTGATAAACTGGCAAAAAACACCTCAATATGGTGGATTTAACCAATGAATGAAAATTTAGAGACAATAATCGGCGTTGATAGTCAATTTATTGATGTATTAGAACAAACTTCAGCACTTGCTCAATTAAAAAAGCCTGTATTAATTATTGGTGAAAGAGGTACAGGTAAAGAGTTGATCGCTCATCGATTACACTATCTTGCTCCTTGGTGGCAAGGGCCTTTTATTTCAATCAACTGCTCTGCACTTAATGATAATTTACTTGATTCTGAACTGTTTGGTCATGAAGCTGGTGCTTTTACGGGCGCTAAAAATCGTCATCAAGGCCGTTTTGAGCGTGCTGATGGCGGTTCTCTTTTTCTTGATGAACTGGCGACAGCGCCTATGCTTGTACAAGAAAAGCTCTTACGCGTCATTGAGTATGGTCATTTAGAGCGTGTTGGAGGCAGTCAATCTCTACATGTTGATGTTAGGCTTATTTGCGCGACAAATGCAGATTTACCCGCAATGGCAGAAGAAGGTAAATTTCGAGCCGATTTACTCGATAGATTGGCGTTTGATGTGATTAGGCTCCCCCCATTAAGAGAGCGACGTGCAGATATTATGTTGCTTGCTGAAAATTTCGCTATCTCAATGTGCCAAGAGTTAGGTTTACCCTTCTTTCCTGGTTTTAGTGATAATGCCTGCCAAGTACTTTTAGATTATTCGTGGCCAGGTAATATTCGTGAGCTAAAAAATGTTGTTGAACGTTCAGTTTATCGTCATGGAACCAGTGATAATGTACTCAATAATATTATTATTGATCCCTTTGCTGGACTTCAAACACCAAAAACACCCATATTAAAAAACTCACCTAAAGAAAATTTTTCAATACCTACATTACCGTTGAATTTACGCCAATGGCAAAATGATGTAGAAAAAAAATTAGTAAATGAAGCATTAAAAGAGTGTTTATATAACCAGAAAGAGGCGGCTGAAAAATTATCACTAAGCTACGATCAATTTAGAGGGCTAATTAAAAAACATCAAATAGTAACTTAATATATTGATAAATTTAGTTTTTTAAATCACTAGAGAATCTAGTAAACAATAGACAAAAAAAAAGCCAGCACCCGAGCTGGCTAGTAAAAAATACTGGAAGCAATGTGAGCAATGTCGTGCCCTTGACGGAAAACCTCTTACCGACAAAGGACAATACGGATGATAATCTTTATCATTAGCGTTTGTAAAGCATTTTATTGAGAATTTTTCTCACTTTGTTTTTTGGACTATTTGGGGATAGAAAGTTTTTTAAGTTACAATAGCAAAATCGTTTCTCTAAAAGACATTATTTATGCGCCCTATTTTATTTATTGGTACTTTGCTACTCACCTTTACAAGTGCAACTTGTATCGCGGATGTAGCACCCAAAACACAAGCGCCATCTATAACGCTTGAGCCAATTCCAATTAATCAAAATGGCTTTGTTTATTGTGTTGATGGCAGTGTAAATACCTTTAATCCACAATTATCAAGTAGTGGATTAATTATTGATCCTCTAGCTGCACAGCTCTATGACCGTCTTTTAGATGTTGACCCTTACACTTATCGATTGATCCCTGAAATCGCAGCTCGATGGGAAACATTAGATAACGGCGCGACCTACCGCTTTTATTTACGTAAAAATGTCTCTTTTCAACAAACATCTTGGTTTACACCAACACGAAAACTTACCGCTGATGATGTTATTTTTAGTTTTGAAAGGATGATTAATCCACAAAATTCTTTCAATCAAGTTAATGGCGGTAAATATCCCTATTTTGACAGCTTAAGTTTTGCCAATAATATCAAATCAATAAAAAGACTAGGCCAATACACTGTAGAATTTAGCTTAAAAGAGCCTGACGCTTCTTTTCTATGGCATTTAGCAACACATTACGCCCCTATTCTTTCTGCTGAATACGCACAGAATTTAGAAAAATCAGGCGATCAATCGCTGCTTGATTGGAAACCAGTAGGAACAGGTCCTTTCTTTCTAGATGAATATCAACCGGGACAATTTGTTCGTTTATTTAGAAATAAAGATTACTGGAAAGGCCAACCAAAGATGCAACAGATTGTTATTGATATGGGTGCAGGTGGTACAGGCCGTATATCTAAATTACTCACGGGTGAATGTGATGTTCTAGCCTATCCAGCTGCTAGCCAATTAAAAGTCTTACGTGACGATCCGCGACTAAGATTAACGTTGCGTTCTGGTATGAACATCGCTTATTTAGCCTTTAACACCAGTAAACCCCCCCTCAATAATCTTAAAGTTCGTCAAGCTATTGCTTATGCCATTAATAATGAACGTTTAATGGAATCTATTTATTATGGTACGGCTGAAACGGCAGCATCAGTACTTCCTCGTGCATCTTGGGCTTATGATAACCGAGCAAAAATTACAGAGTATAACCCTGAGAAATCGAAACAAATCCTTAAAGAGCTAGGCCTTGATGGACTGAAATTAAATCTTTGGGTACCTAGCGCTTCGCAATCTTATAACCCAAGCCCATTAAAAATGGCTGAACTTATTCAAGCAGACTTAGCGCAAGTTGGTATTCAAATGAATATTCGGCCTATTGAAGGTCGATATCAAGAAACGAGCATGATGGATCGCACCCATGATATGACCCTATCTGGTTGGTCAACTGACAGTAACGATCCCGATAGTTTTTTCCGTCCTCTCTTTAGCTGTGCAGCCATTGGCTCACAAACTAACTTGAGTCATTGGTGTTTACCTAGCTTTGATGATATTTTAAAAAAAGCGCTTTATAGTCAGCAACTTGCTTCAAGGATGGATTATTATCATGAAGCTCAGGATGTTCTTGCTCAAGAGTTACCGGTGTTACCTTTAGCTAATTCTTTACGTATGCAAGCATATCGTTATGATATTAAAGGATTGGTATTAAGTACTTTTGGTAATGCATCTTTTGCTGGAGTTTATCGAGAGGCAGAAGTAGACGAACAAAATCACAAGAAAGAGGCTATAAAATAATCCATGATTATTTATTCAATACGTCGATTACTTTTATTACTTGTGACACTGTTCTTTTTGTCGCTAGTGAGCTTTAGCTTGAGCTATTACACGCCCAATGCCCCGTTAAGTGGTGCATCACTCACAGATGCCTACTTTTTTTATGCCCATAATATGATCCACTTTGATTTTGGTATTTCCTCTATCAATGGTGAACCTATAAAAGCACAATTAGTGGAAGCACTTCCAGCAACCATGGAGCTTTGTACATTAGCCTTTCTTTTTGCCCTTATTGTAGGTATTCCTGCTGGTATTATTGCAGGGGTTTGGCGTAATAAATCCGCTGATATTATTATCAGTAACTTCGCACTCTTAGGTTTTTCTGTCCCTGTATTTGGACTTGCATTGCTGTTAACTCTTTTCTTCTCATTAAAGTTAGGTTGGCTACCTGTTTCAGGTCGCATTGATTTGCTTTATAACTTACAACCTATTACAGGTATTGCATTAGTGGATGCATGGTTATCTGATTCACCTTATCGTCAACAAATGATCATGAACGTATTGCAGCATCTGATTTTACCCGTTATCACGCTGGCTATTGCACCAACCACTGAAGTTATCCGATTAATGCGTAACAGTACTGAAGAAATTATGTCAGAAAATTACGTGAAGGCAGCTGCAACTCGGGGCCTCTCACGTTTTACAATTATTCGTCGTCATATTCTTCATAATGCATTACCCCCTATCATCCCTAAATTAGGCTTACAGTTCTCTACCATGCTTACACTCACTATGGTGACAGAAATTGTATTTAACTGGCCAGGGCTTGGTCGTTGGTTAGTCACAGCAATCCGCCAACAAGATTATTCTGCAATTTCAGCTGGCGTAATGTTGGTGGGTTCAATGGTCATTATTGTCAACGTCTTATCCGATATTGTGGGTGCAATGAGCAACCCAATGAAACACAAGGTGGGATATGCCTTTAGATAGCCAATTTTATAAAGAGAAAAAAACACCCACACCCGCAGCGGTGATTTGGCAATGTTTTTCTAAAGATGTTATCTCAATGGTAGGGTTTTATGGCGTTCTTTTTCTCTTAGCACTCAGTATTATAGGCCCTTATATTGCGCCTTATGCGCTTGATCAACAGTTCTTTGGCCATCAACTAACGCCACCGTCTTGGTATCAAAACGGCAATGTCTCCTATTTTTTTGGTACAGATGATCTAGGACGCGATGTATTTAGCCGAATTTTAATTGGTACAAGCATGACCTTTGGTGGCGCATTTATTGTCACTTTTGCAGCGACCCTAATGGGGTTAATTATCGGCTGTTTTGCAGGTATGTCCCATGGCTTAAAATCCGCCATTCTTAATCATATATTAGACACTTTGTTATCAATTCCATCCCTGCTGCTTGCTATTATTGTTGTGGCTTTTGTAGGAACAAGTCTTGGTCATGCCATGATAGCGATTTGGTTGGCGCTGTTACCTCGTTTAGTCAGAATGATTTACTCTGCTGTTAATGATGAATTAAACAAAGAGTATGTGATTGCTTCTCGACTTGATGGTGCATCAAACATTTCCATTTTATGGTACACCGTATTACCGAATATCACGCCTGTATTAGTTTCTGAATTAACACGTGCATTCTCAATTGCTATTCTTGATATTACAGCATTAGGTTTTCTTAATTTAGGTGCTCAACTTCCTTCACCCGAATGGGGAGCGATGTTAGGCGATTCCTTAGAGTTAATTTATGTTGCTCCTTGGACAGTCTTAATTCCGGGCGCCACTATTATGATAAGCGTTTTACTGGTGAACCTTTTAGGTGATGGTTTACAGCGTGCAATAAATGAGGGAGTTGAATAATGCCTTTATTAGACATACGCAATTTAACCATTGAATTTATGACTCCCGATGGCCCAGTAAAAGCGGTAGATCGTGTTTCTATTACCTTAAATGAAGGTGAAGTGAGAGGCCTTGTTGGCGAGTCGGGATCAGGTAAAAGCTTAATTGCAAAAGCGATTTGTGGCGTTACGAAAGATAATATCAGTGTGACCGCCGATCGTTTCCGTTTTGATGATATTGACTTACTTAAATTATCACCAAGAGCAAGGCGTCGTGTCATTGGCCATAATATCTCAATGATTTTCCAAGAGCCACAATCTTGTCTTGATCCCGCCACAAAAATTGAGCAACAGCTTATACAAGCAATTCCTGGCTGGACTTTTAAAGGACATTGGTGGCAACGATTTCATTGGCGAAAACGCCGCGCAATTGAACTATTGCACCGTGTGGGTATTAAAGATCATAAAGACATTATGCGTAGTTATCCTTATGAATTAACTGAGGGTGAATGCCAAAAAGTGATGATTGCTATTGCTATTGCAAATCAACCTCGATTACTGATTGCGGATGAGCCTACTAACGCAATGGAACCCGCAACACAGACCCAAATCTTTCGTTTACTGACTCGACTCAATCAAAATAATAATATGACCATTTTGTTGATTAGCCATGATTTGCAATGGATGAGCAAATTGGCGAATAAAATTACGGTTATGTATTGTGGGCAAACTGTCGAAACAGCATCCCCTGACGAGTTGCTAGTAACACCTTATCATCCTTATACTCAAGCGTTGATCCGCTCTATTCCTGACTTCACCAACTCATTGACACATAAGAGCCGCTTAAATACATTACCTGGTGCAATCCCCTCACTTGAGCACTTACCAGTGGGTTGCCGTTTAGGGCCTCGTTGCCCTTATGCACAGCGGCAATGTATTGAAGCACCTCGGTTACGTTTATTTAAAAACCATGCCGTGGCTTGTCATTTTCCATTAAATGTGGAGCCAACTGATGTTCGATAAACTGCTTGAGGTGAAAAACCTGTCAAAGACATTTCGCTATCGTACTGGATTATTTCGGCGTCAACAGTTAGAAGCCGTCAAACCTGTGAGTTTTACGCTAGAACCCAAGCAAACTTTAGCCATTATTGGCGCTAATGGTTCAGGAAAATCTACACTCGCGAGAATGCTATCAGGTGTAACTGAACCTACGGGTGGTGATATTTTTATTAATGGGCATCAACTCACTTTTGGTGATTACCCTTATCGTAGTCAGCGAATTAGAATGATATTTCAAGATCCCACTAACTCATTAAACCCACGACAGCGTATTGGTCAAACATTAGAAATCCCTTTACGCCTGAATACAGACTTAAGTGCAATTGAGCGTGAGAAACGAATTTATCAAACATTACGTCAAGTGGGTCTTTTACCTGAACATGCAAACTATTATCCTCATATGTTTGCATCAGGCCAGCGCCAACGAATTGCGCTTGCACGAGCATTAATATTACAACCTCAAGTTATTATTGCCGATGAAGCTATAGCTTCGCTGGATATGTCTTTGCGCTCACAAATTATAAATTTGATGTTAGAACTGCAAGAGACTCATAATATTGCCTATATTTATGTGACACAAAACTTAGGCATGACAAAACATATTAGCGATAAAATTATTGTGATGGATAATGGTGAAGTCGTTGAACGTGGCAATACAGCGGAAGTTCTTGCATCGCCATTACATGAAGTTACACGAAGATTAGTCGCAAGTCACTTTGGTGAAGCCTTAACAGCAGAAGCTTGGCGTCAAGATTTAACTTAAGTGTAAACAATATAAGCATAATGTTAATTGCACATTATTTCGCCCTTTTCCCTTAACTCCTCGGAGGTGCTAGGGAAATTAAACAAATTTACAAATGTCGTGGTAGAATCAGCCACGTTTATTAACAATAAGCGTGATAACCTAACAGATAAATAAAACTGTGAATGATGTTATTATCGCGATTTACGAAAAAACAAGGATACAGCTATGGGCTTTATGACCGGCAAACGCATTCTTATTACTGGTGTTGCTAGTAAATTATCAATTGCTTATGGTATTGCCAAAGCTATGCGTGACCAAGGTGCAGAACTTGCATTTACTTACCAAAATGAAAAACTTAAACCACGCGTTGAAGAATTTGCAGCATCATTAGACTCAAATATCGTATTAGAGTGTGATGTGTCAAAAGACGAAAGCATCGATACTATGTATGCAGAACTTGCAAAAGTTTGGCCAAAATATGATGGTTTTGTTCACTCTATCGGTTTTGCTCCTGCTGACCAATTAGATGGCGACTACGTTAATGCAGTAACTCGTGAAGGCTTTAAAATTGCTCACGACATCAGTGCATATAGCTTCGTTGCTATGGCGAAAGCAAGCCGTGAAATGCTCAATCCAAACTCAGCGCTGTTAACTCTGACTTATTTAGGCGCTGAACGTGCAATCCCTAACTATAACGTTATGGGTCTGGCGAAAGCTTCTTTAGAAGCTAACGTTCGTTATATGGCAAATGCTATGGGTCCTGAAGGTATTCGTGTTAACGGTATCTCTGCTGGCCCAATCCGTACATTAGCGGCATCTGGTATCAAAGATTTCCGTAAAATGTTAAACCATTGCGAGTCAGTCACTCCTCTGCGTCGCACTGTAACAACCGAAGATGTAGGTAATACAGCAGCATTCCTATGCTCTGACTTATCTGGTGGTATTACAGGTGAAATCGTTCACGTAGATGGTGGTTTCAGCATCGCTGCTATGAATGAATTAGAACTGAAATAATTCTGTTCTATGAATAATAAAAACCAGCCTCATTGTGAAGGCTGGTTTTTATTAAGTTGTTTCTACTGTTTTTACTCTTAACGCCATTAACTATCGAAATTTTATCCAATATAGTTCTTATCCTTTTCATTTTTAATAATGCTACGTTTTAGATAAATTTCACTTTTGTTTTTTTAGTTTATTCCTATAATCTTTTCTTCATATTAGCGATAAAATAATCACATATTAATAAAAGGATTTAATGTATGAAGAAATTCAAATTTCTGTTTTATATTTTTGCTCTTATTGGTGCGATTATTTTTATTGTAGCTTTATTTGTAATTAAATCTGAATTAAATGTAGTAAGGAATGGAATAGAAACAACAGGTATTGTTATTGACCAAAGTGTGAGTAAATCTTCTGATGGTGACTATTTTTATCACCCTATTATTCAATTCAATACTGAAGATAATCGAGAAATAACGTTTCGTTCACCAGAAGGTAGCAGTCAATCCCGCTTTTATCTTGGTGAAAAAATTAATGTTATTTATCTTCCAAATGATCCACAAAGAGCGACTATTAACAACTTTTTAGGCTTATATGGTGCTGGGACTATATTAAGTATTTTCGGGTTGTTATTTGCATCAACAGGGCTTATCCCTTTGTATTTTATCAGAAGAAGAGCTACAAGGGATCAACGATTAAAACGCGATGGAATGCCTATTAATGTAAAAATTTCTGAAATTATTATTAATAGTAATATCAGTTTTAATCACCGCTCTCCCTATCAAATTATTGCTGATTATCATGATACATTAAACAATCGATTAATTCGTTATAAGAGTGGTTATATCTTCTTTGATCCCACACCCTATATTAATAGAGAGCTTATTACAGTCTATGTTGATAAAAAGAATCCCAAAATTTATTACCTTGATATTTCATTCTTACCTTCGTTTGAAGAGTTATAATAAAATACTCCTTATATATTATAAATATAAGGAGTATTTATTTCGTATATTTTCATCAATTAACAGCCTTGTTCACAGATTTACAAAAGCCTTTTTTATTCGCATCATTTGAGTTTGCTAATTTCTTAGAACCTTTTATCATCTTATATTAGTGAAGATATTCTGATATCTGTAAGTTAATTCACCACCTTATTGATAGGGAGCTATTCAACATGAAATTGTACTACACACCCGGTAGTTGCTCGCTTTCCCCTCATATCGTTTTACGTGAAACAGGTTTAGATTTTTCAATAGAGCGCATCGATTTACGTGCTAAGAAAACAGAATCGGGGAAAGATTTTCTAACCATCAATCCAAAAGGCCAAGTCCCTGTTCTTCAATTAGATAATGGTGATATTTTGACTGAAGGTGTTGCAATTGTTCAATACCTTGCAGACTTAAAACCGGATAGAAATTTAATTGCACCACCAAAATCACTAGAACGTTATCATCAAATTGAGTGGTTAAACTTTCTCGCAAGTGAAGTGCATAAAGGCTATGGCCCGTTATTTTCACCAGATACACCTGAAAGCTATGTACCTATCGTTAAAACTAAATTAAAAAGTAAATTCGCTTATATTAATGATGTATTGAGCAAACAAAAATGCGCATGTGGTGAGCATTTTACAGTTATTGATGCCTATTTATTTACATTAAGCCAATGGGCACCGCATGTTGGTTTAGATTTAACTGATTTAACACACCTACAAAACTACCTAAAACGTATTGCACAACGCCCTAATGTGCACAGTGCACTGGTCACTGAAGGATTAATTAAAGAGTAACTTTTGATTTAAATAGCTCAAGTTATATAAAATAATTTGAGCTATTTTTTAAGCTTGTTATAGAACTATTAATCTATTTGTGTCGCACAGAATCTATGCGTTGGATGCACCATTTGATCTTGAGCCGCAACAAGTTGCAGTTCATACTCATTCATCTCTTTTGTTTTTAGCATCACTTCATAAACTGCCGCAGCAACGTGTTCCAATGCGGTTTGTAATTCAACACCTTTGAGTAAATCCACCAGCATTAAACCACTGGTTAAATCACCAACCCCCACAGGTTGACGCTCACCAAAATCGACTAATGGACGACTAACATGCCAGCTATGTTCTGCGGTTACTAACAGCATTTCAAAGCGATCATGACGATATCCAGCACGTGATAAGTGTTTTACTAATACAACTTTAGGGCCTTGTTTACACAATTCACGAGCGGCATTTACGCACTCATCAACATTATGAAGGGCTTTGCCACCACTTAATGTTTCAAGCTCTAATAAGTTAGGTGCAATAATATCACTAATAGGTAATGCTTCTTCACACAGCACACCTGAAACAGCAGGAGGAACAATACACCCTTTTTCAGGATGCCCCATTACAGGATCACAGAAATACCATGCGTTAGGATTCGCTTGTTTCACTTTTTTCACAATATCAACAATACGCAAACCTTGTTCAGCCGATCCTAAATAACCACTTAACACTGCATCACATTGTGAGAGTTTACCGATTGCGGCAATACCATCAACAATATCAGTAATGTGCTCTGCTGACATAACGCACCCAGTCCATTTTTCTGGATATTGCGTGTGATTTGAAAATTGCACTGTATTTAGAGGCCAAACATTCACCCCCATACGACGCATTGGAAACTCAGAGGCGCTGTTACCGGCGTGGCCGAAAACAACATGTGACTGAATAGAGAGTATATTTTTCATGACATAAACCGATTATTGTGAATACACACAACACCCAAGCTTTATCATCATAGGCGAGGTATATACGTTTATTTATTGTTATTAAGAAAAAGGGCAACTCATCGGCTGCCCTTTACTGTCAATTATTTCCAGATAACGAGGCAGTAATGTTTTTTACCGCGACGTAAAATGGAGTAATGACCAAATAAGAAATCTTTTTCTTCAAAGACGTATTCAGGGTTGTCCTGTTTTTCGCCATTAATTGAAACTGCGTTAGAGCCAATCATTGTACGAGCCTGGCCACGAGAAGGAACTAATTCTGCGTTAACCAGCGCTTGTTGCAAATCACTGCCTTTTTCTAATTCAATTGTTGGCATACCGTCTTGTGCTAATTGTTCAAGGTCAGCTTGTGTTAAGTCTGCAATTGCACCAGAGAATAAGCTTTCTGTAATACGTTTAGCGGCGATTAACCCCTCTTCACCATGAACTAAACCAGTAACTAGTTCTGCTAATACACGCTGAGCTCGAGGCGCTTGACCGCTATTTTTATCTTCTTCCTCAAGTGCATTAATTTCTTCAATACTCATAAATGTGAAGAATTTCAAGAAGCGATAAACATCAGCATCTGCTGTATTAATCCAGAACTGGTAGAATTTGTATGGGCTGGTTTTCTTAGGATCTAACCAAACCGCACCACCTTCTGTCTTACCAAATTTAGTTCCATCAGATTTAGTAATTAATGGTACGGTCATACCAAATACTTGTTTCTGATTGAAACGACGGGTTAAATCGATACCTGAAGTGATATTACCCCACTGATCAGAGCCACCGATTTGTAATTCAACACCTAAATGCGTATTTAATGACGCAAAGTCATAAGCTTGTAATAGGTTATAGGCGAATTCAGTAAAAGAGATACCCACATCGTCACGGTTTAAACGCTGTTTAACCGCTTCTTTGTTGATCATTTGGTTCACAGAGAAGTGTTTACCGATATCACGCAGGAATGTCAGCACATCCATTTGACCGAACCAGTCATAGTTGTTTGCTAATTCCGCACTGTTTTCACCACTGTTGAAATCTAAGAAAGGTGACACTTGTTTACGAATTTTTTCTACCCATTCGTGAACAGTATCTTGGGTATTCAGTTTGCGCTCGGTGGCTTTAAAACTAGGATCACCAATTAGACCCGTTGCACCACCCACCAACGCCACAGGCTTATGCCCGGCTAGTTGGAATCGTTTTAAACACAGCAAAGGAACCAAATGCCCCAAATGCAGGCTATCAGCGGTAGGATCGAAGCCACAATAGAGAGCGATAAGACCTTGCTCCAAACGCTCTACTAAAGCTGCCTCATCCGTGACCTGAGCAATTAGCCCACGCTCCTGCAATTGTGTGATTAGGTTCTTGCTAGACATCAATGACTCCATCGGTTTATTGTTTTTTGTCTATTTAAAATATAAGTGAAACATAAGTGGTATAGCATAAAGCGCCACTACATTAAGTACCAGTAGAAAAAGACTTTTTGAGGCAAATTTATTAACACACTATTAAGGTGCTAGTCGCTCAATATCCCATCCTTGTGGTGATTTTTGGTAGATAAAGCGATCGTGCAGACGATTTTCTCGCCCTTGCCAAAATTCAACAGAATCAAATGTCACACGATACCCTCCCCAGAAACTCGGTAATGGCACTTCTCCATTTTGGAATTTCTGCTTTAATTCTAAGAACTTACTCTCTAACACACCTCTTGCGGAAATGCGAGAAGACTGTTGAGAAGCCCAGGCCGCTATTTGGCTATCTTTAGGGCGACTATGGAAATATTTAATCACTTCAATAGGGGAAAGTTTTTCTGCTTTTCCTAAAAAACAGACTTGTCTTTCTAAGGGGTACCAAGGAAATAATAAACTGACTCGTTGGTTGTGCTCTAAATGACTCGCCTTGCGACTACCTAAGTTGGTATAAAAGACTAAACCATGTTCATCGAAATGTTTTAATAACACGATACGTTGGTAAGGCTGTCCATTTTCATCAACTGTTGCGACACACATTGCAGTAGGATCACTCAAACGCGCTTCACAAGCCTGCTTTAGCCACTTTTCAAACAAAACTAACGGCTGTTCAGTTAATTCATGACGTCGTAGTCCACCGTTCATATATTCACGGCGTAAATCTGCAACATCAATAAAATCAAGTTCTGTCATTTTTCACTCTCTCTTTTGAGAAACTGCATTCAGCATATCACGCTTAACGAGGATTTGTAGGGTAAATCGCCCCTAAAACAGTTTCTCTTGATGCCCCTGTTACGGAAGGTAAATTCCCTGATTCATTCGCAATAGTGCGAGCGGCTAGCCAAGCAAATGCCAACGCTTCCATGTCATCACCACTTAAACCATATTTATCCGTTGTCGCGACTTCTGTTCCTGGCAATAGTGAAGCTAAGCGATGCATAATCTGCCCATTTCGCGCCCCACCACCACAAACAAGTAAACGTTCGCATCCACCGTTTAGTTGGATTTGTTGCACAATACTTATTGCGGTTAATTCAACTAAAGTTGCTTGTACATCTTCAGGAAAAACATTAGGTACTCTTGCTAAATGGTAATTTAACCATTGTGTATTGAAATATTCTCGCCCTGTACTTTTAGGTGCTGAACGCGAAAAGTAAGGATCCGAAAGCATATCTTTCAATAAAATTGGGTTTACAGTGCCAGTAGCAGCCCATTTACCATTATCATCATAAGGTGTCTGGTTATGGATCCAATTCCAGCTATCTAATAACATATTTCCAGGACCTGTATCGTAGCCTTTAACTGCAATACCTGGTAATAACAATGAAATATTGGCGATGCCACCAATATTCAAAATAATACGTTTTTCAACAGAATGCCCTAATACAGCAAGATGAAAAGCAGGTACTAAAGGTGCACCTTGCCCACCGTAAGCAATATCTCTGCGACGAAAATCACCAACCGTCGTAATTCCTGTTAATGCAGCAACACGATTGTTGTCACCAATTTGCATAGTAAATGGCATATCACTTTCTGGCTCATGCCAAATGGTTTGTCCATGGCACCCTATCGCCGTAATATCACTCGCACTAAGTTTTACTTTTGCGAGTAACTCTATAATTGCTTGCGCATAAAGCTCGCCCAATTGGGCATCTAATAGGCCGATTTCATGCAAGGTAGTAGGTTGCCCTTGGCAAACAGCTAAAATTCGTTGGCGTAGATTTTGTGGGTAAGGCAGAAAATGATTTTCTTGTTGTGCAACGAACTTATTATTAATTGCAGCTAATACAACATCAACACCATCTAAGCTTGTGCCAGACATCACACCAATGTACCGCCCTGCTATCATGTTCTTTTCCTTATAATCAAGATGATGCAAATTTTTAACATATAATGTTATATTCTCTTTTTTCAGAAATCTCTTCTGTTTTTACTATCGGCCTTTACTATATAGTAAGCTATATATTATTAAAATCAGTGTCGACATACGCAAAAAACAAGCTATAACTGATACTAGATAACATTGGTATAATCTGAGCAACTCAACTCAGGTTTTCTTTAGGAGTGACTATGTTTAAGCATTTACTTATTGGTCTTTTTACAATGACTGTACTTACTGGCTGTGTGAATACAAATTCACTGTCCGGTGACACTTACACCGCAAGCCAAGCAAAACAAGCTCAAAATATTACTTATGGTACAGTGGTTTCTGTGCGTGCAGTAAATATTCAAGCGGGTAGCGATGAGAATATTTTAGGTGCGATTGGTGGTGCCGTTCTCGGTGGTATGTTAGGTAACACTGTGGGTGGTGGTACAGGCCGTAACCTTGCAACAGCCGCTGGTGCAATTGCAGGTGGTATGGCAGGACAACAAGCACAAGGCGCATTAAACACCACTAAGGGTGTTCAAATTGAAGTTCGTTTAGATAGTGGTAGAACTGTCGCTATCGTTCAAAAAGCAGATAATACTGTTTACAGCCAAGGTCAACGTGTTGCCGTTATTGGTAACGGAAATAACTTAACTGTTTCTCCTCGCTAATAATTAGCAATTAGCAACAAAAAACAGGCAACATTAAAGTTGCCTGTTTTATTTTATGACTTAATAATAAGTAACCGAAAGAGAGCGCGAATATATAATCTAGTTATCACAATTCAAACTATATAAAGATTTACGTTATATACTCGTCATATTTCAAGTTTCAGTGTTGTTGACATCGTTTACTCACACCAGTTACATACTTTATATGTCCTAGTGACTCATTCACTTGTTATCTAGCTGAGTACTGAACTCTTTAGAGTATAATTATCATGTAATTAATATGATTTAAATAGAATATATATTAAATTTGAAATTATTAGTCATTTAGCCTATTTATATTTTTTTCTAATTTTTTGATTGTACCTATTAACCTTTCGATTTCTTCTAGTTGGATACCACCTAATATCTCTCGTCTCGTTTTTTCTATCACTGTGTAAACCTCATTAATAAAAGGCTCAGATTCTTTTGTTAATTTTATACGTTTTGCTCTACGATCATTTGCACATGTATGCCGACATATCAGTTTTTTTTCTTCCAGTTGATCTAAGGTTCTCACTAAAGATGGTTGCTCGATTCCTATTGCTTTTGCCAATTGGATTTGTGACTGCTCTGGAGGTAATTGGCTGATATTATACAAAGTCACCCAATGGGTTTGGGTTAGTTTTAACGGTTTGAGACGATGATCAATTAAAGCACGCCATAATCGAACTAAACGCGCTAAATCAGCTCCTAATGTTGATTCCACTTATCTCTCCTTAATTAGCATTTTCAGTCAACTTATTACAAAGTTTAGATATTCATTTTTAATACAATATTTACCTATTCTTTTTAATTAAAATATTACCTTTAATAACTAATATAGTTATAATCCTATTTATTAGATAAGTAATTATTTTCCAGATATAATTAAACCATTTCTTTCTAGCAACGAAAGTCTATAAAGAATAACCTTGTTATAAAAACTAATCTATATTTTTTTACATAATAATTATTATTATTTTAAACTCAACACTAAAAAATAAGAAAAATATCATTATTATCAAATAGTTAAAAATAAAAAGCCAGAATGATACTTTAAAGTTATAACTTTATATTAATAAAGAAAAAATAATAAACCACATGACTACAATAAATAAAAACAATGAATTAAAAAAATAGTTAATTATTATTTTAATATTAAAAAATAAGTGGAATATTTAAAATAAATTGAGTTGTTCATTCTCTTTTTCAATTGAGGAACCCACTCTTTTTAATGTTCTTAAATAACGTTGCTGACAAAGTCGTAATATATTTCTTTTCTCATATTGATTCATTTTTGACCAATCAAACCGCTCTTGACGGCTACGATAACACCCCATGCAATATCCTTGTGCATTCATTTCGCAACGTCCAATACAAGGACTAGGAATATCAAAAAATTCTAATTGTTCTTGCATTTGATTTTCCCTCCCTATTGTTTGTTACAATAGAGTATAGTTAATAGAGATATTATCTGCACAACATGATTTATTGAACTGTTAAAGGCGTAGTAAAATTGAACTTTAGGGCTTTAACGCGTTATAGTACTCCGCCATCAGTTTATCTGTAGGGTTTAATCATTAGAAAAACACAAGAGGTTTATATGCGAGTACTTCATACCATGATCCGAGTGGGCGATTTGCAACGTTCTATCGACTTTTATACCAAGGTTTTAGGTATGCAACTTCTACGCACTAGCGAGAATGAGGAATATAAATACTCGTTAGCTTTTGTTGGTTATGGTGATGAAAGCACCGGTGCGGTTATCGAATTAACCTATAACTGGGGTGTAAACAGCTACGAAATGGGAACTGCTTTTGGGCATGTAGCATTAGGTGTTGATGATGTTGCTGCAACCTGCGAAGCCATTCGCCAAGCTGGCGGTAATGTTACCCGTGATGCAGGCCCAGTAAAAGGCGGCTCAACAATTATTGCTTTTGTTGAAGATCCTGATGGATACAAAATCGAGCTCATCGAAAACAAAAGTGCAAGTCACGCTCTAGGTAACTAATTTTTATTAAAACCAGAAAGATAACATGCTTATCTTTCTGGCCTTGCTGATTATCAATTTCCGATACTCTATTTTTTGTCGGATAAGTACAACTTAATGCCTGATATAAATAATCCCAATAAGCTTTGTAACCGTTTTCGGGGTTACTACCCTGTTGTCATCGATGTTGAAACAGGTGGATTTAATGCGAAAACAGACGGTTTACTTGAAATCGCCGCTATTACATTAAAAATGGATGAACAAGGTTGGCTAAAACCAGACAACACATTACATTTTCATGTTGAACCCTTTGATGGGGCTAATCTAGAACCTGCAGCCTTAGAATTTACAGGTATTGATCCGACCAATCCTTTACGTGGTGCAGTCAGTGAATATGAAGCCTTTCATGCCATTTTTAAAATGGTACGTAAAGGAATGAAGGATGCTGATTGTAACCGCGCCATTATTGTAGCTCACAATGCAAATTTTGATCACAGCTTTGTTATGGCAGCCGCTGAGCGAGCTGGATTAAAACGTAATCCTTTTCACCCTTTTGCCACCTTTGATACAGCAGCTTTAAGCGGATTGGTATTAGGGCAGACAATTTTAGCTAAAGCCTGCATCACTGCTGGTATTCCCTTTGATAGCAAATTAGCACATGGCGCGTTATACGATACAAATCGCACATCATTACTTTTTTGTGAATTAGTTAACCGCTGGAAAAAGCTTGGTGGATGGCCATTACCTACACCTTAAAATCATGGTGTCTCTGGTACATTTATGAATAACAGAAAAAAGCCAGTTCAATGATTGTGAACTGGCTTTTTTGTTGAAGATCTCACTATCTTTATACGTTTCAATACCGAAACGATAAAAATGAATTACTGTGCTTCTTCTTCACCACGATATTTATCAGCAGTCTCTTTTAATAACTTCTGTAATTCACCACGCTGATACATTTCTAAAATAATGTCACATCCACCGACTAATTCACCATCTACCCATAATTGTGGGAAGGTTGGCCAGTGTGCATATTTTGGTAATTCTGCACGAATATCTGGGTTTTGCAGGATATCAACATACGCAAAACGCTCACCACAAGCAGAGATAGCTTGAACTGCCTGAGCAGAAAAACCACAACTTGGTAATTTTGGTGAACCTTTCATGTATAAAATAATTGGGTTTTCGTTGATCTGGCGTTCAATTTTTTCAATAGTCGTCATTTGTAAGTCCTTACAGCCTTTTATATTCGATATGCTTTATAGGGGAAAACATGAAAGAAGAATACCACTTTATATTAGAAACCTCTATATAAGTTTAATTATCGATATAAAACAACAGATTGGTACTAAACCACAGTACTATTGATGAGAAAACACACAATGAAACATAAAAAACAAATCAATACGTTACAGATATTTATGAGTGTGTTTTATCTTGTTATTTCATCTCTTACTACCGATACAATCACTGAATAAAATGTTAGGAGAAATAAAAAGCCTCAATTAAGAGGCTGAGAGCATTTCAATTAAGAAAATTGTCAATGCTCGAATCGATTGGTTCAATTGAAATGACTTATTACTGTATGGTTCCGTTCTCTAAAAGGATCAAACAGCCCAGTGTATAAGTAATATCGCTTATTTCACCTTTTATTTTTGCAGTTTGTCCTTTCTTAATTTTAAGAACATTATCTTCTTCACTTGGTTTTAAAGTATATGAAGCACTGGCTTTATTATTAAATGAAATAGCAACAACTTTAGGTGGTGTTGGTTTATAGAGGTCATATCTGACTACTTCTTCTAAACTTGCGATTGTGGTCACTCTTCCTTCTAAAATAATCCACTTCCCTCTCCATTTTTTCTTCGCCGCAATCTCATTATCACTAAAATCCTTACATATTCCCGCATAAGTCGCTTCAGTTACTGGAGATTCCATTGATGGAACAATTTGGTTTACAGCACTATTAACTGAACGAATAGCCTCGTTTATTTTACACCCTGATAATAATGTGATCATAGATAATAATAACACCGTCTTCTTCATACAAATTCCTTTATAAAGTCAAAAAAAGATAGATAAAATATAAATTCAATAAGATAAAAATCTATTTTAATCAAATAAAACAACGCCCTTGCCTACATTATGGATAAATGTTTGACTCTTTCTAAATCGCTTAATATTTTGAGCTGACAGTATAGAACATAAAAAATAGTAATATAAGTTCTCGTTGTTTTATTTTAAATAAGAAAAATCTTGCCACCCTAAGCTTCCATAAATAAATAAAAATAAGATAGTCATATTTCGATTTGTTTTACCTATAAAATTAATTTTATTATTTTTATCTTGTGGTTTTAAAATATAATTTACTATTAAATCCAAGATTAAATATTTAATACATTCCTTTATTTGAATTATATTTAGCTATATATTCTTTTATATTTAAGAAGTAACAAGAGAAGAAATAACAATTTTCATCTCAAAATCAACACATTAATTTTCATAATCTATACATTAAGATAAAACGCTACCTTCTTAAAAGGATATAATGTATATAAATGGGTTTGTTATAAACCCTGATGAGTATTAACTATGGACATGATTTTACTGTTTCTTTTAGTGGGATGTATCACTGGCTTTTTTGCTGGGCTACTTGGCATAGGAGGCGGTGCAATCATTGTTCCGGTGGTTATGTATGTGGTCAGTCAACAAGCTATCCCAACAGATATGGTAATGAAAATTGCCTTATCTACCTCATTCTCTGTCATTATATTTTCTACAGCATCTTCAGCGTATTCCCATAACAAACATAAAGCTATTTTATGGCAGCAATTCCCTCTATTATCTCTCGGCACCCTCATTGGTATGTTCGTGGGAACATTTCTGGTACAAAAAATGTCAAACACGATATTACAAGTCGTGTTCTGTATTTTCATGGTATATACCATCTATGGGTTATTAACTAAAAAGAAAGAAGCAGAACGCATTGAAAATGTGAAAGATCCTACGGTTTCAAAGCCAGCCTTAACCATTGGTGGCTCTTTAATTGGCTTTATATCCAGCTTTATTGGTATTGCAGGTGGCACTATCACCATTCCTCTTTTAAGTCATTGGGGATTTAATACACGTAAATGTGTTGCAACCTCGTCTATGATTGGTGTCATAATTGCTTCTATAGGCACAATCATGGGTATTATCTATGGTTGGAATCAAACAAATATTGATAACTATTACTTCGGCTTTATCTATTTACCTGCCTTTATCGGAATAAGCATTACCAGCGTACTCTTCGCACCCATCGGTGTAAAAGTTGCTTATCGCCTACCAATTCCTAGAGTTCGCCAAATATTTGCATTATTTCTATTCTTAGTCGTCGTGAAAATGATGTATACGCTTATTATGGGATAATCGTGTGCTCTAAAAAATAATAGAATAGATGAGGGAAATAATTATTTTATTTTTCCTCATCTATTCCTATAAATAACAAATAAAACCAATGCAGTCTAAAATACAGCATATATCATAGCTAAAACAATTAGCTACAATATATTTATTTAGCATTAAAAACTGCTCCTTGTTGCCAATCAAGGACTGAAATTCCCATCTTATTTGCTAATTTAATAACAACAGGAAGAGCTTCATCTACTTTAGAGTAAACAAAACCAACGACTGGAATTTTGGTCATAAAATTATTGATTAAGGGCCCATCACACCATACGCTGTCATCTATTTCATCGTCAGGTAATTCACAAATACACGGATATAGATGAGAGATTTCTTGGTAAAAACGCAACATTAATGGGCTTAATTCCTGAATATCTTCATCGTCATATTTTTCAAAATATTCACACGCTTTTTCAAAATCATTCGGGATGGGAAAATCAAATAGTGCTACGTTATAACTCATTTTAACTCCTACACTCTATTTGTATAAATTCAATATGAAATACGGTTGCTACAATAAATATACAAATTTCATTAAATCACATAAATAGAATAAAATTTATACTCCCCCCATTTTTACATCTCTTCTTACAAATGCGCTTTTGCTACTTTACGTGCAGGCAAGAGGGATATACTCTTATGAATATAATTAATCTATATGGCTTATAACTATAGATAAAAGATATTTAGCTGTTATTTCAGCAGATTTTTGTTAAAATAATTAGCAAAATAGTAACAACTTAGTGATTCATTTGCCTCATTCTATCAATTCAAATGATTTTGATTGAATGATTTCAGGCACAAAACCCGAAATAGATAGTTTAAAGGAGTACGCAATGTCTTTCGAATTACCAAAATTACCTTATGCGTTAGATGCTCTTGAGCCACACATCTCTAAAGAAACTTTAGAATATCACTACGGCAAACACCACCAGACCTATGTAACCAATTTAAATAATCTGGTTAAAGGTACTGATTTAGAAAGCAAATCTTTAGAAGAAATCATCAAATCTACTGATGGCGGTATCTTTAATAATGCTGCTCAAGTATGGAACCACACTTTCTACTGGAACTGCTTAGCACCAAATGCAGGTGGCGCACCAACAGGTAAAATTGCTGATGCTATCAACAAAGCATTTGGCTCTTTTGAAGAGTTCAAAAAGCAATTCAATGATGCTGCAGCTAAAAACTTCGGTTCAGGTTGGACTTGGTTAGTTAAAAAAGCTGACGGTTCAGTTGCAATTGTTAACACCTCTAATGCTGCAACTCCAGTTTCAGGGGCAGACAAACCACTGTTAACAGTAGACGTATGGGAACATGCTTACTACATCGACTACCGTAATGCACGTGTTAAATATTTAGAAGAGTTCTGGGCACTGGTTAACTGGTCATTTGTTGAAGCTAACCTGGCTTAATTGAGCTTGATAATCAAAGGTGAGTGATTGAGATTCATTTTTGGTGACAAAATAACAAAGGGCCTTGAGCCCTTTGTTATATTCAGATATTCGATAATCTATTATTTAAATTGATCGAATATTCTATAAAGCAGTGATTAGAACAACATAGTCGAAAATAAAACAATCATAACAAGCGCTGCTACTGCTGTACTCAAACCAAATTTCAGATCCGTATCCATCTATTTCTCCCTCAAAATGATTATAATACACATTTTTAACCATAACCTTGTCATGGTTAATTATTATCACATATCAAAATTTGCTAAAATAGCGACCAGTGCACAATTTATAACATTGATTAATACTTTCACTTTTGAGCTAGATCATACAAAATTCACAGCTAATCGCTAAATTATTGCCAGTGTTTGCCCTATGTATGACTATACTGGCAGTTAAACCATAAAATTAGATAAAAGAGACCAATGAAGGTCAGGAGTTTTCCACACCATGGCAACAATAAAAGACGTGGCAAAACGCGCAGGCGTATCAACCACGACTGTTTCTCATGTGATCAACAAAACACGTTTTGTTGCTGAGAACACACGGGCAGCAGTTTGGGCCGCTATAAAAGAATTAAATTATTCACCTAGTGCCGTTGCGCGTAGTTTAAAAGTCAATCACACCAAATCTATTGGCCTGTTAGCCACGTCCAGTGAAGCTCCTTACTTTGCTGAAGTGATTGAAGCTGTTGAAAATAGTTGTTACAGCAAAGGGTACACACTGATTTTATGTAATTCACATAATAACCTCGATAAACAAAAAGCCTATTTAGCGATGCTGGCACAAAAACGTGTTGATGGATTATTAGTCATGTGTTCTGAATATCCCGATCACCTTCTTACTCTTTTAGAGGGCTATCGCAATATTCCAATGGTTGTCATGGATTGGGGTAAAGCGCGTGGCGACTTTACAGATACCATTATCGATAACGCTTTCCATGGTGGTTATATTGCGGGTCGTTACCTTATTGAGCGAGGTCATCGTGATATTGGTATTATCCCAGGCCCATTAGAACGTAATACAGGTGGTGGCCGCTTACAAGGTTTCTTAAAAGCCATGGAAGAAGCCAAAATCACAGTCAAAGACGAATGGATTGTACAAGGCGACTTTGAGCCAGAATCTGGCTATAAAGCTATGTACCAAATGCTAAACCAAAAACATCGACCGACTGCTGTCTTTTGTGGTGGTGATGTGATGGCGATGGGTGCAATTTGTGCTGCGGATGAACTTGGCCTGCGTGTTCCTTTAGATATTTCTATTGTTGGCTATGACAATATTCGAAATGCACGCTATTTTACACCCGCACTAACAACCGTCCACCAGCCAAAAGAACGTCTAGGCCAAATGGCATTATCGATGTTGCTTGATCGTATCGTCAATAAACGCGAAGACGCCCAAACAATCGAAGTTCATCCACGATTAGTTGAGCGCCGTTCAGTTGCTGACGGTCCTTTTATCGACTACCGTCGTTAATTCATATTTATTTAGCTACCTGATTTCTAGCGAAGCCATTCCTCATTTAAGGTTTGGCTATCTCCAAGATAATCTAACAACCATGTCAAAGCAGGTGATTCACTTTTATCGACCCACGTCAGGCAGCATGGGCTGTCTGGCAATGGTTGTGCCAGTTGCAAAGTTACCAACTTACCTTGTTCAATTAAAGGTTCAGCACGGTGCCAAGGCACCATTCCAACGCATAATCCCGCTAACAAGCACTCAAGCCCCATATCCCATGTCGGAACAACCATTCTACGCTGATTATTGAGTGCCCATGTGTCACGTTTTGGTAAACTGCGCGAGGTATCCTCTAAACATAAACTTGGATAAGGTCGCATTTCATCATCCGTTAGTGGATGTTGTGCTTTCACTAAAGGGTGATCAACATGGCAAACACAGCGCCAAGGCATAAATCCCATATCTCTAAAACTATAACGTTCACCGATTGGTGAGGCTCTTGTTGCACCAATGGCTAAATCAACACGGCCATTAACTAAGGAGTCCCATACGCCATTAAACACTTCAGGGTAGACATACAGTTCTATATCCGGAAAATGGCGGTAGAAGTCGAGAATAAGTTGTTGTGTTCTTTCAGGTTTAACTATGCCATCAACTGCTATACTAAATTGACCGCGCCATCCATTAGAAACCTGTTGACAAAGGTGCCGAGTGTCATTCATTTTTTTGATAACAGACCGTGCTTCTTTGATGAAAATTTTACCTGCGTCGGTTAATTCCACATCACGATGACGGCGCTCAAACAAAGGAACGGCAAGCCATTCCTCTAATTGCCGAACAGTGTAACTAACGGCAGATGGCACTCTGTGCAATTCTTGAGCAGCCGAGCTAAAACTTCCTGTTCTTGCGACTGCATCAACAACTTCTAAAGAGTATTCTGACCACATAGAGTTTATTCCTTTGAAAATTTTTCACAGCATTAACCAAATATTCCCGTTTCACAAGTAAAATAGGTCTTAGTTACAATATATAAAATGTTCTACATCACATAGCATAGAAAATAAAATGAATTCTAAAACATCCACACAATCAAAAACACCTATGAGCTTTATGGTGTACCTAGCCGGTTTAAGTATGCTAGGTTACTTAGCTATTGATATGTACTTACCTGCATTTGGTATGATGCAACGTGAGCTCTCTATCAGCGAAGGTGCTATTAGTAATAGCTTAAGTATCTTTTTATTTGGCTTTGCTGTTGCTCAGTTACTTTGGGGACCACTTTCTGACAAAGTCGGTCGTAAACCTATTCTTCTTATTGGTTTAAGCCTTTTCTCTTTAGGCTGCCTTGGTATGCTGTGGGTTGAAAGTGCAACTGGCTTACTTGCTATGCGCTTCCTACAAGCTTTCGGCGTCTGCTCTGCTGCTGTTATTTGGCAAGCTCTTGTCATCGACCGTTTTGATGAATCTCGCGCTCAGCACGTTTTTGCTTTAATTATGCCACTGGTTGCATTATCACCAGCACTTGCTCCTTTAATTGGTGCTTCATTATTAAATCACGGTGGCTGGCGTATGATTTTTATGCTGTTAATGGCCGTAACGTTAGTTCTCATGTTACCGACACTAATGCTAAAAAACATTAAACAAAAATCAATTACAGATGCAAACCAATCTTCTGCATCATTTATAACTTTACTAAAATCCCCTCTCTACACAGGTAACGTATTAGTTTACGCTTCTTGTAGTGCAGGTTTCTTTGCTTGGTTAGCAGGCTCACCAATCATTCTTGAAAAGATGGGCTACTCTCCACAGGATATCGGTTTAAGTTATATTCCACAAACTATTGCCTTTATGGTCGGTGGTTATGGTTGTCGTATTTTACTGTCAAAAATGACAGGTAAAACACTGCTACCACTGTTATTAATTGGTTATGCTGTCAGTATGACTGCCTTATACCTTGTTGCTAAATTTACGGAACCAACATTGACAACTATTTTAATTCCGTTCTGTATTATGGCTGCAATGAATGGTGCATCTTATCCAATCGCAGTATCTAATGCTTTATCTGCTTATCCTGAAATTAGTGGTAAAGCAGCTGCGTTACAAAATGCGCTTCAACTGGGTCTTTGTAGCTTAGCAAGTTTTATCGTATCTGCATTTATTAGCCAACAACCTCTGATTAACACCACAGCAATTATGGCGTTAACAGCAATTCCAATGGCAGTTGGCTACTTTATTCAGCGTAATAAATCTGTTACCAAACACACAGTTCAAACCGCAGAATAATCACGTTTATTCTTTTAAGAATTATCTTAAAAAGGCTGTTTTATAAAAAATAGCCTTTTTCTTTTCTAGAGAAAAACATTCTACGTCTCTATACTTACCTATACGCTGTAATAGCGTTTTATCTATTTTTCTTTCGGATTTTGAGGCATTAAGCAGATTATTAGCTGATTATGTCAGATTAGTTGTCTTATTAATTCTATTCGTTCAACCCATATTGAACACGATACCATTTTAATACTGTCAATCTGTACACACTCTTTCTTAGCTTATGTCTCAAAACCCGCTTAGTTTACGCCGGAGAGTATATGAGTACATCTTGTGTAGAAGAAGGCCGAAAGACCTCCAATGATCCTTATGAAAGGATTGCTACAGAGCTACTAACTCACGCTGATATTCGAGTTAATGGTTCAGAACCTTATGACATTCAGGTTCATAATCAAAATTTTTATAAAAGAGTATTGCAACAAGGCTCATTAGGTCTCGGTGAAAGCTATATGGATGGTTGGTGGGATTGTGAGCGACTGGATATATTCTTTCATAAAGTTTTACGTGCTGGCCTTGAAAATAAGCTCCCACAAAATCTACGTGATATTGTTAAGATTGCGACAGCCCGCCTTTTTAATCTACAAACTCAAAAACGCGCATGGATGGTAGGTAAAGAGCATTACGATCTTGGTAATGATTTATTTACAGCCATGCTCGATCCTAATATGCAATATTCCTGTGGTTACTGGAAAAACGCAGATAATTTAACTCAAGCTCAAGAACATAAATTAGATTTAATTTGCCGAAAATTAGATTTAAAACCAGGAATGACCTTATTAGACATTGGCTGTGGTTGGGGTGGACTTGCAGGCTATGCAGCCAAACATTTTGGTGTTTCTGTAACGGGAGTCACCATTTCTGGTGAACAGCAAAAATTGGCACAAGCTCGATGCCAAGGACTTGATGTAAATATTATTTTAGAAGATTATCGCGATTTACATGAAAAGTTTGATCGTATAGTTTCAGTGGGTATGTTTGAGCACGTAGGGCCCAAAAATTATGCCACTTATTTTGATGTGGTTCGTCGTAATTTAAAGGAAGAAGGTCTGTTTTTATTACACACCATTGGCTCTAACCGCGATAAAGTGAATGTAGATAGTTGGATAAGCAAATATATATTTCCTAATGGATGCTTACCATCTATTCAAAAAATTGCTCACGCAATGGACAGCAAATTTGTGATGGAAGATTGGCATAACTTTGGTGCTGACTACGATAAAACATTAATGGCATGGTATCAGCGTTTTTTAGCCTGTTGGCCAGATATTCAGTCTAATTATACACCGCGTTTTAAACGTATGTTTAGCTATTATCTTAATGCCTGTGCGGGTGCATTTCGTGCCAGAGATATTCAGCTATGGCAAATCGTACTAAGCCCTAAAGGTCATATTGGCGGTTTACAAATCCCTCGCTAATTATTCTTTTTATAAAAAGAGAAAAGCCAGTTTATCAATCAAACTGGCTTTTTCTTTAGTTCTGTTTTAAGAGCAACAACATTAATTATGTGAAGCTTATTCTTCATTTTCAATTTGTTGTGTTGCTAATAAAGCTTGCTGCTGTGCTTGTTGCGCCATAACGCGCTCTACTGTATCGACAATCGCTTGGGTTTGAGGATCAAGTTCAATATTGACTTTATCACCAAGACGTTTGCGACCTAATGTTGTTCTATCACGCGTTTCAGGAATTAAATGTACACAAAAACGGTTATTAACCACATCTCCCACAGTTAGGCTTATTCCATCAATACCAATAAAACCTTTGTGCAAAATGTACTTCATTAATGCTTTATCAAAGATGCGAAACCAAATTTGTAAATTATTTTCTGATGTAATAATTTTGGCAACTTCAGCAGTTGTTACAATATGACCAGACATAGCATGGCCACCAATTTCATCACCATACTTAGCTGCACGTTCAATATTCACTTCAGAGCCAACTTTTAATTCACCAAGGTTAGTTAAACGTAATGTCTCTTTCACTAAATCAAAACTAATATGTGTATCTTCAATTTTAGTGACCGTTAAACAGCAACCATTATTTGCAACAGAAGCACCTGTTTCTAAATTGCCGACTAACTCTTTGGGTAATTCAATGATATGGGTACGAAAATCGCCTTTATCTTCGATAGCAATAACCCGCCCTTTTCCCTGAACAATACCTGTAAACATCTTACATCTCCTTGGATCGATAAACTGGTAAACTCAATTTAGGCTTATGCTATAAAGGATAACATAGCTCGTATTAATACAAAGGAACAATTATCGTATTTATTCCTTGTCGATGATTGCCGTTAAATATAACGTAAAAACACCTAATAAATTATCAAAATCCTGTGTTTGAAAAGCTAAACTTCTTTCGTTGCTTATTAAACTTTTATCATTAGAATAAGCGGTCTTGAGGATCTCTTTACGTCATTTTAACAATACGACGTTTGTTCTCTTCCTTTCCTTTCGTTTTCTTATAATAAATAAAGGTGTATGCGTGCAGAAGTACATAAGAGAAGCGCGTAGCTTACTTGCTCTCGGTATCCCCGTTATCATCGCGCAATTTTCCCAGACAGCAATGGGTGTCGTTGATACTGTCATGGCGGGTGCTGTAAATGCCACAGAAATGTCGGCGGTGGCAGTAGGTACGTCTATTTGGTTACCAACGATTTTATTAGGCCAAGGCATATTAATGGCATTAACCCCAATCGTTGCACAATTAAATGGTTCAGGACAACGAAAACATATTGCTAATCGTACACAGCAAGGTTTTTGGCTCGCCACTTTTTTATCAATCATGGTAATTGCTGTTCTTTATAACAGCCGTTTTATTATTGAAGCGCAACATGATATAGAACCCGAATTAGCCGAAAAAGCCATTGGATTTATTCATGCCATTATGTGGGGGGCACCAGGTTGCCTTTACTATCAGGTATTGAGAAGCCAATGTGAGGGATTATCTAAAACGAAACCCGGCATGATAATTGGTTTTATTGGCTTGTTAATTAATATCCCTGTTAACTACGCCTTTATTTACGGTAAATTTGGTGCCCCACAATTAGGAGGAATTGGTTGTGGTGTTGCAACGGCCTCCGTTTTCTGGGCAATGTTCTTAATGATGCGTTATTACGTGCGTCGAGCGCCAACACAACGTGACGTTATGCCACAGAAACGTTTAGTAAGCCCTGATTTCCACACAATAAAACGTATTACGTTTTTAGGGTTACCTGTTGGCTTAGCCTTATTCTTTGAAGTAACTCTATTTGCCGTTGTTGCGTTATTAGTTTCACCTTTAGGCGTTACTGCGGTTGCCAGTCATCAGATAGCACTTAACTTTAGCTCACTGATGTTTATGTTCCCTCTTTCATTGGGGATAGCAGCAACCATCCGTGTCGGCCATAACTTAGGGCAACGCTCTACAGAGCAAGCGCGTACTTCAGCCATTACAGCGCTTGCTGTTGGACTAATGTTGGCAAGTTGTACCGCTATTTCCTCTATCATCTTCAGAGAAAAAATCGCGTTAATGTATAACGATAATATTGAAGTAGTGACATTAGCTTCTCATCTTATGTTATTCGCTGCGCTTTATCAGTTATCAGATTCTGTGCAAGTTATTGGCTCAGGTGTATTGCGGGGTTATAAAGATACTCGTTCTATATTCTTTATTACCTTTATTGCCTACTGGGTAATTGGGCTACCTTCTGGTTATATATTGGGGCGTACTAATTATTTTGTTGAAGCGATGGGACCTGCTGGTTTCTGGATTGGCTTTATTTTAGGTTTAACTGCCTCAGCAATTATGATGGGTTCTCGTATTTGGTGGATCCAACGCCAACCTGATGAAGTGGTATTATTACGCTCCGAGCGTTAAACAAAAACGGTTATTTAGGCAAAGGAATGACACAAATATCAACAAATAGCTTTAAATACGAGCAGTTGAATATAAATTTGTGTTTTTCCTCTTGCCAGAATCGAATCATCTCGTTAATATTCGTCCCCGTTGTCACCCAATAGATAATGCGTCCATAGCTCAGTTGGTTAGAGCACCACCTTGACATGGTGGGGGTCGGTGGTTCGAGTCCACTTGGACGCACCATTTATTTTTTCGACAACATCTCAATACAGTGCGTCCATAGCTCAGTTGGTTAGAGCACCACCTTGACATGGTGGGGGTCGGTGGTTCGAGTCCACTTGGACGCACCATTTCTCTTTCTCTATTTTCTTATTTTTACTCATCTTACCTACCCTACAAAATAATTAATTTAGCTTGCAATATTTTATTGCGCAACAAGGTGTTTAAAAAACAAGCAATCAGCGCCGTATTTTGATCACATCACTTAAATTTACCTTTTTTCGATTTTCTTCATAGAAATTAACCTCTATAATACGAAACATAATTTTGTTGAAAGGTTTCAGCGTATTGATTTACGGGCATCTTTAGAAAACAGAACAAATGAATCATGATAGACTATAATGTAAGATGTCTGCCAACCTTTGATACAAAATAGTGACAAGATTTTTATGATGTTGCTGAACCATTAACATGTTGCGCAACTTATCCATTAGATATGAGTTTGTACACCCTGTTTTGCACCGTTGATACTGTTAATAGAAAACAGCGACATTAATCCTTATTCATCCATTACAATACAACCATTAAATAGACTGCCATGAAAAAGACAAAAATTGTTTGCACCATCGGACCAAAAACCGAATCTGAAGAAAAACTGAATCAATTACTGGACGCAGGCATGAACGTTATGCGTCTAAACTTCTCTCACGGTGACTATGAAGAGCATGGCAACCGTATCAAAAACCTGCGTAACATTTGCGCTAAAACAGGCAAAAAAGCCGCTATCTTATTAGATACTAAAGGCCCAGAAATTCGCACCATCAAATTAGAAGGTGGTAATGATGTCGCTTTAGTTGCTGGTCAAACTTTCACTTTCACCACAGACAAAACTGTTGTGGGTAATAAAGACCGCGTTGCTGTAACTTACGAAGGTTTTGCTAAAGACTTAACTGTTGGTAACACCGTTTTAGTTGATGATGGTCTTATCGGCATGAAAGTCACTGCTGTAACTGATAAAGAAGTTGTTTGTGAAGTTTTAAACAACGGTGACTTAGGTGAAAACAAAGGTGTTAACTTACCTGGCGTTTCTATCGGTTTACCAGCATTAGCTGAAAAAGATAAACAAGATCTTATCTTTGGTTGCGAGCAAGGCGTTGATTTCGTTGCTGCATCATTCATTCGTAAACGTTCTGACGTTGAAGAAATGCGTGCTCACTTAAATGCACACGGCGGCGAAAACATCATGATCATCTCAAAAATTGAAAACCAAGAAGGTTTAAACAATTTTGATGAGATCTTAGAAGCATCCGACGGTATCATGGTTGCTCGTGGCGACTTAGGTGTTGAGATCCCAGTTGAAGAAGTTATCTTCGCACAAAAAATGATGATCGAAAAATGTAACGCTGCACGTAAAGTGGTTATCACTGCAACGCAAATGTTAGATTCAATGATCAAAAACCCACGCCCTACTCGTGCTGAAGCGGGTGACGTTGCGAATGCTATCTTAGATGGTACTGATGCTGTTATGTTGTCAGGTGAAAGTGCAAAAGGTAAATACCCAGTAGAAGCTGTGACCATCATGGCAACTATCTGTGATCGTACAGACCGTATCATGCAATCTCGTCTTGATTACAAACAAACAGCTGCAAAATTACGCGTAACTGAAGCAGTTTGTCGCGGTGCAGTTGAAATGGCTGAAAACTTAGATGCGCCTCTGATTGTTGTAGCAACTTTCGGTGGTAAATCAGCTCGTTCTATCCGTAAATATTTCCCAACAGCACCAATCTTAGCATTAACAAACAACGAAGAAACAGCTCGTCAGTTACTGTTAGTTAAAGGTGTAACCACTCAATTAGTTAACGAAATCGCCTCTACTGATGACTTCTACCGTATTGGTAAAGAAGCTGCATTAGCAAGTGGTTTAGCGCATGCTGGTGAGCGTGTTGTTATGGTTACTGGTGCCCTGGTTGATAGCGGTACAACAAATACTTCATCTGTTCACGTTCTGTAATTTTTACAGTACGAATACATTAAACGCCACTCAATGGGTGGCGTTTTCTTTACCTGTTTCCAAAAAAACCTCTTTTTCTGCTATTCTTTTTTAGAGTGATATACTTTCCTAATCTCATCTCTTACCCTACGTATTTATAATTATTTATCAATTAGTTGACGTGTAAATCACCTGTCTAAATTTGTGTAATTTTCAGTCAATAAATAGCTATTTAATGATTAGGATTTTTACTAATAAAGGTATTTTGTGAGAAAACACGCATTTATTGTGCTGAATATTTACAATATAAGTGTTATTTTTCCTATTGTTATAGGGAACGTAAGATACACTTATTACGAATAAATCCGGCATTTTCCTATATGTGTGCCATACTTATTAATGGTTTCATATAAATGCTACTTGTTCCTTTACACAAACTAATAATAGAGGTTGTAACTATGAAAGCGAAACTTGTACTAGGTGCGGTAATTCTGGCTTCAGGCTTATTAGCAGGTTGTTCTTCTAGTAATAATGCACAATTAGATCAAATCTCTTCTGATGTAAGCCGCCTGAATACTCAAGTCCAGCAACTAAGTGGTGATGTACAATCTGCTCGTGCCGAAGCTAAATCAGCTTACGACGAAGCTGCTCGTGCAAATCAGCGTTTAGATAACCAAGTCACTACTTATAAAAAGTAATTTGACTTACCAATAAGCTGAAACAGCTTTAGGCAAGCATTAATCGCAAAGCCCTAACATTGTTAGGGCTTTGTTTTTTTATAAGGTTATTGCTTATTGGTAAATTTATCGATATTAAGACCTTTTATATGAGCAATTAAATTATAATTCGTTGCTAGGTTTGAGCAAATGTTGATATTTTTATTAGCTTGAATAAGTAACGCCTTAAATGTATCTATAATTTTATTAACATATTTTTTTTGAGCTAATGTCAGCACAGTATAATCTATATCACTTACTTTTTTGAGTTCATTCTCTAGAATATAAAACAGCTCTGTCACTGATTTTGAAGATTTTGTGTAGGGTATTCTAGAACTAGCCGTATCCGGCAAAGTCTCTATTCCAATTAACTCATATTCCCTAGCTCCCTCTTTGGGAATGAGTCGTTGGAGGATCTCATCGCACATTGATTGAATATTTTCACTTTTTAGCTTTTTATCTCCAATTAAAAACGTTTTACAGCTATTTGTCACCTGAGATAAATCATTAAATAGTCCACTTAAACCATCTTCCATGCTAGAAGAGATATTACGATTTTCTTTTATTATGTGTCCATTATTAACTAAAACTTTCATTAAACTCCCTTATTATCAATAGAAAACATTTTGATGGTAAGGTATTTTTAGCACTATTGATTTTATAAAGAAGTCTTTTTTATTTTTTGAAACCTAAAACAAAACAGCCGCCTAAAGCACCTGTTTTGTTTTTAATAGTATCATCCTCACTGACTAGTAAGCAGTAACCTCTACCGGAATACCAGAGCGTCGAATAAGCTCTGCATCAGCTTTATCTTTATTAACCTTGCCACTCTCATACCAAGCATTAAATTGCTTTGTGAATGTAAGAGGCATGGTTTGTGGATCGTCATCTTCATTACGTGATAGTGGCTGATGAACTTCAATAAACTGTCTACCGTCTGCGGTTTCAGTAAATTTAATTGGTTTATTGATAACCTGGACTCGACTCCCTTTAGGTACCACGTTAAATAAGGTCTCAATATCATTTGGGCGTAAACGAATACAGCCTGAACTCACTCTTAAACCAATACCAAAATCAGCATTAGTACCATGTATAAGGTATTCACCTCGACTATGTGCCAATCTTAAAGCATATGCCCCCATTGGATTTTCAGGGCCAGCAGGAACGACAGCCGGTAGCGTGATCCCTTTAGCTGCATAATTTTTGCGAATATTCGCCGTTGGTGTCCAAGTGGGATCTTTAATTAATTGAGAAATCGATGTCACCATCTCAGGTGTTTCTCGCCCTAATTGACCAATTCCAATAGGGTAAACATCAACGGTTCCACCCTCTTTTGGATAATAATAAAGGCGCAATTCAGCAAGATTGATAACAATACCTTTTCGCACAGAGTCAGGTAAAATCATCTGCAAAGGGATTGTTAAGGTTTTACCTGCATCAGGCAAAAGAGGATCAATACCAGGATTCGCTTCCATCATATTGAGCAATCCCACTTGGTATTCGGACGCAATAGCCTCTAAAGAGCGTTTATCATCGGGAACTATATATGAAAAATTTTCACCAATAATACGCTGGCCATCAGCAGGTAGTAGATATTCTGTCGCATAAGATAAGTGACTACTCATCCCTAATAGCGATACACCTAAGAGAGTTAACCATTTTTTCATCGTTTATCCCGTGTGTTAGAAATAAAATAAACTGACTATTATGATGATAACATTATCATTGTTATGCTTTCATATAATAAGTCAGTTTAGAACATTAATGCGGGATCAGGTAACATTTATGCTACAGCGTATTCTGAAAAACGCGTAATAAGCGTTGTAACCATCGCATGTAAACCTTGCGTGCGAGATGGTGTTAAGTGGCTTTCTAGGGCTAATGATGAGAAGTAATGTTTGATATCTGTCTCTAATGCTTGTTTGATAGTTTTACCTTGAAATAAGATAATCACTAAGGCAACAAGGCCTTTTACAATACCTGCATCACTATCACCAGCCAGCACTAACTGTTTATTCTCATTAAGAGAAACCGCTATCCAAACTTGGCTTTGGCAACCTTCAATAAAATTAGCTGAAATACGTTGTTCATCCGTTAAAGGAGTAAGGCGCTCACCTAACTCCATCATATAGAGATAACGTTGTTCCCAATCTTGACAACGAGAAAAATTGCGTAATAGCTTTGCTTCATCTGGCAAATTGGCAACTGCCATGAATAACCTCTTTTTTAATTTTTAACCTAATAACATCTCAACACGTAATAGCGCATTAACCAACGCATCGATATCATTTTTATTGGTATATAAACCGAGAGATGCACGACACATCGCAGGAACTTGGTAATAATCCATAATTGGCATCGCACAGTGATGCCCTGTACGAATAGCAATACCATAATTATCAAGGAATGCCCCAACATCATAAGCGTGATGTTTGCCTAAATTAAACGCTATCACACCTTGTCGAGAATCATTGCCATAAAGCGTTAAGGATTTTACTTTTTGCAACTGCTCTTGAGCATACTTCATTATATGATTTTCATACTCAGCAATATTATTCATACCTAATTGTGAAAGATAATCTAATGCCGCACCTAAGCCAATCATTCCCATAATATTAGGTGTGCCTGCTTCAAAGCGCCAAGGCGCATCTGCGTAGGTAATATCGCCATTAATATGAACATGCTTTATCATTGCACCACCGCCTTCCCATGGCGGTAATTCATCCAGTATCGCTTTCTTACCGTATAACAAACCAATACCTGTAGGCCCATAAAGTTTATGTCCACTACAAACAAAAAAGTCGCAATCAAGTTGTGAAACATTAATTGTTTGATGCATTGCACTTTGAGCACCATCAACCAATATATGTAATTCACCACCTCGCTCAATTGCATATTGACGAGCATCACGAATAATTTGAGCGACTGGATTCACTGTGCCCAATACATTTGATTGATGAGTGAGACTGAGTAATTTAGTTCGCTCATCGATTAAGTGAGGTAATTGAGCAAAATCGAGCGTGCCGTCTTGTAATAGCGGTAACACACGAACATTAAAGCCATACTGTTTTGCCAACATATACCATGGAACAATATTTGCGTGATGTTCCATTTCTGTGATGATGATATTGTCACCATCATTCAAAAATCGTTGGCTATAAACGTTCGCAATTAGGTTGATCCCTTCCGTTGTTCCTTTAACAAAAACTATCTCTTCTTCACTATTGGCACCTAAAAAATCACAGGCTTTTTTACGGACATTTTCAACTAACATTGTCGCATTTGCACTTAATGTGTGAATGCCGCGGTGAACCGCGGCATATTGTGTTAAGGCAAATTGTTTTTCATGCTCAATGACACAAGCCGGTTTCTGAGCACTTGCGGCACTATCGAGATAAATCAGAGATTTTCCTTTCACTTGTTGTGAAAGAATTGGAAAATCAGCTCGCGCTTTTTCAATGGAATGCGTCATAATGCCTTATTTTATACCTCTAATAAGCGCTGATTAATTCTTTCTAATACCTGCGCTTTAATCACACTATTTTCTAGCGATTCAGTTAATTCAGCCGCAAATGCATGAATGATCATTTTACGGGCATCACTTAAGGAAATACCTCGTGAACGCAGATAAAATAGCTGCTCATCATCAATTCGTCCCACAGTAGCACCATGACTACACTTCACATCATCAGCATAAATCTCAAGCTGTGGTTTAGTATCAACTTGTGCTTTTTCACCCAGCAACAGATTGTTATTAGTCATTTGACCATCTGTTTTTAATGCTTGAGGTGTCACCGTGATCATACCGTTAAATACAGCTTTCCCTGCATCCATCGCAATACTTTTATGCAATTGACGACTCTGGCAATTTTTCTCACCATGAACCAACCATGTGCGAGTATCTGCAATCTCTCCGGCTTTAGGTAATACAACGCTATTCATCGAAAGCTCTGTATTTTCACCTTTTAATGCAGAACTTGTGTGATGACGACTTAGCTTAGCGCCTAATAAAAAAGCGTAACTGTTAACACGAGCATCACGGCCTATCGTCATATCATTATGGGCAAAATGCTGACTTACACCATTCTCAAAACTTAATTTGATATGGTTAAAAGAGGCATTATCACCGATCGTCGCGGTTAACCTTGCTCCTGTAAAATGGCGGTTTTCACTATCACTGCTAATATAGTGCTCTATCACTTGCATCTGGGTATTTGCACCAACATCAAGATGAAAACGATAATTTCCACTATTTACCTCAGCGCTTTGATCCCCTTGAGTAATATTGAGGATATAAAGTGGTTTATCCGCAATAACACCGTTTTTCAGGGTAATAAGCAAAGGATGTGGCGCTAAACTTTCAACTAAATGCAGGAAGATTTCACCATTTACCGCTTTAGGTAATTCACTTTGGTTATCGAGTAAAGTGACTTGATAAGGACCAAAGTCTTTACTGCTTTCTATTGGTGAAAATGTACCATTCACCATCACAATACGATAACAGTCAAAAGATAATGCATATTTAGCCATTAAACTTTGCACATCAAAAGGTGGCAATTGTTGATAGCGCAGACTGAGCGTTTCTTCTAACGGTGTATAATGCCAATCTTCATGGCGATAAACTGGGAAACCGATTTTCTCAACTTGAGACCAATGATTACGAGCATTGAGGCTATTATTACCTTTGCGTTGATGATATAACGCTGAAAACATTTTTAATGCTTGTTGATTACGCAATTCAACTTGGCGCTGTTTTTCACGCTTTTCATTGAGGGTCAATAAGCCAGCCATAACCTTGTTCCTCCAATTTTTGCGCCAATGAAAAATCACCTGATTTAATGATTTTTCCCTGATAAAGCACATGCACAAAATCAGGTTTAATATAATCTAGAATACGTTGGTAGTGTGTTACAACGATGAAAGCTCGCTTACCATCACGTAAGCTATTAACACCATTAGAAACGATTTTTAATGCGTCTATATCAAGACCTGAGTCTGTTTCATCTAAAATACATAACTCAGGCTCTAACGCAGCCATTTGTAAGATATCGTTACGTTTTTTCTCACCACCAGAAAATCCCACGTTAACAGAGCGTGTTAGCAAATCTTGTGGCATATCCAGTAATTTAATTTTATCTTCAATAAAATCTTCAAAATCAAAGCGATCTAACGGCTCTTGACCACGATATTCTCTCACTGCATTTACAGAAGATTGTAAGAAAAACTGATTACTGACACCGGGTATTTCAACAGGATATTGAAATGCCATAAAGATGCCTTCACCTGCGCGATCTTCCGGCTCTAACTCCAATAAATCTTTACTTTTAAAGGTAATTGAACCTTCATCAACTTCATATTCATCACGGCCAGCAAGCGTTGCAGATAGCGTACTTTTACCCGAGCCATTTGGTCCCATAATCGCGTGAACTTCACCTGCACGCACCTGCAAATCTAATCCTTTAAGGATCTCATTGCCTTCAACACTGACATGTAAATTTTTAATATCTAACATAATATATGCCTTCGGTATCTTTATACTCAGAATTTGGTTAATAGTTAACCGACGCTATGCTCTAAGCTGATTGCTAATAATTTTTGTGCTTCCACAGCAAATTCCAGCGGTAATTCTGAGAACACATCTTTACAAAATCCGTTTACAATCATTGAGATTGCATCATCTTCGCTTAATCCACGCTGACGACAATAAAACAACTGATCTTCACCAATACGTGACGTTGTCGCTTCGTGTT
Organism: Proteus sp. FZP2095; assembly: GCF_023701425.1. NCBI lineage: Bacteria > Pseudomonadati > Pseudomonadota > Gammaproteobacteria > Enterobacterales > Morganellaceae > Proteus > Proteus sp. FZP2095. Next base: position 619,407 of record NZ_JAMQBJ010000001.1, on the reverse strand, counting down.
CAAGTTGTGCTGAGTTGTTCATTACCTCAACATAAGGGAAAGTATGCGCACCGCACTGTGTACCAATTAACATGGAATCACACTGGGTGAAGTTACGAGCATTTTGCGCACCAGGAAGTACTTTTACGAGCCCGCGGTAACTGTTTTGACTTTTACCCGCAGAAATACCTTTAGAGATAATGGTTGATTTGGTATTTTTGCCGATATGGATCATCTTAGTCCCCGTATCTGCTTGTTGATTGCCATTGGTTAAAGCAACCGAGAAGAATTCAGCGGTGGAATTATCCCCTTTTAAAATCACACTTGGGTATTTCCATGTGATCGCAGAACCCGTTTCTGATTGCGTCCATGACATTTTGGCGTTTTCGCCTTCACAGATAGCGCGTTTAGTCACAAAGTTCAGAATACCGCCTTCACTATCACCACCAGAGAACCAGTTTTGTACAGTAGAGTATTTTACTTCAGCATCTTTATGGATAATGACTTCAACCACAGCAGCATGAAGCTGATAGCTATCTCGAACAGGTGCTGAACAACCTTCGATATAACTGACATAACTGCCTTCATCTGCAACCAAAATAGTTCGTTCAAATTGGCCTGTTTGAGCGGCATTAATACGGAAATAAGTCGATAACTCCATTGGGCAACGAACCCCTTTTGGAATATAGACAAAAGTACCATCAGATGCGACCGCAGCATTCAGTGCAGCAAAGTAGTTATCATGGCTTGAGACAACAGTGCCTAAATATTGGCGTACTAGATCAGGATATTCTTGTATAGCCTCGCTAAATGAACAGAAAATGATGCCATGTTCAGCAAGCTCTTCACGATATGTTGTTGAAACAGAAACTGAGTCAAAAATAGCATCAACAGCAACGGCTTGCCCTTCTCTTACAGGTACTCCTAGTTGGTTAAAAGCATCTTCAACTTCTTTGGTTAAATAATCCTGTGCAGCTTGTTTATCGCTCGTAACAGCTTCATTTGTGCCACCAGCACAACTGCCGTTAGCACAACATGAACTACAAGATGGTGCTGAATAATAGCTATAATCTTGATAATTAAGCGATGGATAATCTGCTTTTAGCCAATGTGGCTCTTCCATTTCCAACCAATGGCGATAAGCATCTAAACGAAATTCCAGCATCCACTCTGGTTCGTTTCTTTTTGCCGATATTGCACGTACAACCGCTTCATTTAATCCTTTTTCTAAGGTGTCGGTTGAGATATCGGTATAAAAACCTTCTTTATAGTGGTGATCGCTTAACCATCCCTGAACTTCATCACCAATTTCAACATTGCTCTGAGACATAATCTGACTTCACTATGTTATACCCCGAAGCTCTCACCACATCCGCAGACGTTTTGAGCTTTAGGATTATTAAATTTAAACATTTGATTAAGTCCTTCACGAACATAATCAACAACCAACCCATCGATAAATGGCATTGCTTTTAATGAAACAAAGAGTTTTGCACCATTATGTTCATAAACAAGATCATCATCATTTGGGGTAGTAGCGAGTTCAATAACATAACCATACCCTGTACAACCAGAGGGTTTGATATTTAAGGAAAGCCCTTGTTTTTCAGGGTTTTTCTCGACTAAATGGCAGATATGCTTTGCCGCATTATCCGTTAATACAATGCCTTGCCAAGCTGTGTCATTAAGAGAAAAAGTTTCAACGTTGTTTGTCATTTCTGACCTCATTTCGAAAGGAGATTGATATCTTTCCTGACACTAATGGTAATGATAACCCTTATCACTTCAACCATGTCTTTTGAAAGGATATTCCGTAAATGTGTATTTTTTGTTCTATTTTTACGCTTGTTTTGTTAAAAAATCATGTTAACGCAATGTAATATAACACTTTTATATTTTTTCATTCTAAAAAATAAAACTTTTAATTTTTCTTATATTTCGCACAATACGCATATAAGTTGCAAAATAAATACACTTTATATGTTATCACTGAAATTTAGAGAAAAAAGCATAAAAATGTGCTTTTTACAGCTAGCTTATTGAGCCTATTCACATTCATTTTTATGCTTTTGATGAGAGAAGATAAGATAGCACCACTTATATGATGACCTCTTATTGGTTTGTGTGCTCTTCGATGTTATTTATTAATAGTGATGGTTTGAATATATTTGTTTGTACATTCAAGAATTTGACTGTTTTTTTGTTTGTTCGATTGGCTATTGAAGTTACTAATTAATTGCAATTGCCATACTCGATTCGTTTTAAGATCTGCCGCTAAAATACCTTCATAGCTCACGTTCTCTTTTGCATATTTCCCTTCAAAAAAGACATGTCGACTTTCCACATTTGGGATAGTTAATGGTTTTATCGATGTAGATATTTCATTCATGCCATCTATGATGGCAATATTATCTACAATACCTTGTGCTCCTGCATCCACATCATAACTCATTACATCGATCATTTTAAAATAAACCAGACGAACTTCTGTTAAATCACAAATAGGCTCTGATTTATAAACCATCATTTCTGTTGTGACGTCCTGAACATTATCAGGTAAGGATTTAAAATAATTTTCAGTATCTTCTCTACTCATTGTAAATGAGGTGGGATAAGCCATATTAAAACCAGAAATAGCTTGTATTGGAATATTACGTATATCATTACTCGTTTCAGAGGTAGAATTATTATCACATCCGCTGAGTAATAAACCCGCAATTAATAATACTGTGGTATTAAATTTATAAGAAGTTAACATTATTGATCGTCTTATCTTTTATTATGAAGATAATGATTATCATTAAAAATAAAATCTAAATAAAGAAATAATTTTATTTTCTCTCTGCTTTTATTTTTTAACATTATCTATAAACACAAAAAAAACGCATAAAGAGAGTATTTCACTTTATGCGTCTGTCTTTTTATTTTTAAGAAATAACAGATGTCGTTAATCTAGAAATACATACTTGACGATCTTTGTCATCAAATATTTCTATTGACCAAACTTGGTGTGAGCGTCCTAAATGAATAGGCTTACACACACCTCTTACTTTACCTTCTCTCGCTGAACGAATGTGATTTGCATTGATTTCTAACCCGACAATCTTTTGTTCACCTTCAGTACAAAGATAACCCGCAACAGAACCTAATGTTTCAGCTAAAACAACAGAAGCACCGCCATGCAAAAGCCCTAAAGGTTGTTTAGTACGGTGATCAACAGGCATTGTTCCTTCAAGATAATCATCACCAAGACATGTTAACTCAATGCCCAAATGGCTCATCATATTGTTTTGTCCAATATGATTAAGATACTCAATTGTCGTTTCACGTTTCCATATCATGGCATAATCTCCAAAAGTGCCTGTAGTGGGTGTTTTAGCTCAATATTATCAATACGTTTCACTTGACTACGACAAGAGTAACCTGTGCTTAAACAACGCATTGTTGGTAATGTTTTTAATGCATTTCCCCATGAGAGTTGATAAATGCCCAACGAGTTTTCATAATTATTTAGTTCATGTCCATAAGTACCTGCCATTCCACAACATCCCGTGCTCACAAATTCGAGTTGCTGCCCATAACGTTGGAAAATAGCCTGCCACTGTTTCATACTTTGTGGTAGCGCCGTCACTTCTGTACAGTGCCCGAAAAGATACCATTTTTCAGCATCATCACGAACTGCTATTGGCTCAGATACCAATTTACTTAGCCATTCATGAACAAGTTGAACATTAAAATCCCCACGCTTATCACCCAGTATTTCACGATATTCATCGCGATAACAAAGCACTAATGCAGGATCAACCCCTACCATAGGAATACCTAATTGTGCGACACGATTAAGCATGGTTGAGGTTTTTTGTGCCGTTTTACTAAATTGCTGTAAAAAACCTTTAATATGTTGCGCTTTTCCATTAGGTGAAAATGGCAGTAAAACAGGTTTAAATCCAATTTTTTCAATCAGTTTGATAAAATCGGCAACCACTTTTGCATCGTAATAACTGGTAAAGGGATCTTGTACCACCAGCACATGATGGCTTCGTTGCTTTTCAGATAAACGCTCTAAGTCTTCCAGCGTCATATCTAACGCTTTGTGCCCAGCCAATTGCTGTCTTAATGTAGGCGATGACAGCAAAGGTAAATCGACCATTCCTATCGTGTGTTTACTTAATGACTGCACCAATGGCTGTTTCATAAAAAAGTTAAAAAATCCGGGAGCCTTCGCCATAATCGGCGTTGTTAATTCAACATTCGCGACAATATGATCTTTTAGCGGACGTAAATAACGTTGGTGATAAAGTTCAGTAAACTTAGAACGAAACGATGGCACATCAATTTTAATCGGACATTGTGTTGAACAGGCTTTACAAGCCAAGCAACCGTTCATAGCCGCTTTCACTTCATGAGAAAAGTCATATTCGCCACGTTTGGCTTTCCATGTATTACGTGTTTTCTCAATCAAACCTCTTAAACTTGGTTTATTATTTTCAAAGCTAGATTCAAGTTGTTTTGGGCTAACGCCTTGCTCTGTCAATAAGCGTAGCCACTCTCTTACAAGTGCAGCTCGTCCTTTAGGTGAATGAATGCGTTGCCCGCTGATTTTCATTGAAGGACACATTGGGCTTTTGGCATCAAAGTTAAAGCAAAGTCCATTACCATTACAATCCAGTGCACCTTTGAAATCTTGACGCACAGATAAAGGGATTGTGCGATCAAAAGTACCTCGTTTGATGGTATCGACTTGCTTCATAGGTTCATCGACCTCTAATGGAGGGCATATCTTCCCAGGATTCAGTCTATTTCGAGGATCGAATACCGTTTTGATTTGACGCAGTTCATGATAGAGCGTTTCACCGAAAAATTCGGGGCTGTATTGCGCTCTAAAGCCTTTTCCATGTTCACCCCAGAGTAACCCACCATATTTGGCTGTTAACGTGACAATGTCGTCTGAGATAGATTTCATCAATAGTTCTTGTTGTGGATCACACATATCAAGAGCTGGTCTTACGTGCAATACCCCTGCATCAACATGTCCAAACATGCCATAATTGAGCTGATGACTGTCCAGTAACGCTCTAAATTCGGTAATATAATCAGCAAGATGTTCTGGTGGCACACAGGTATCTTCTACGAAAGGAATTGGCTTTGCTTGCCCTTTTGCATTACCTAATAAACCAACGGCTTTTTTACGCATAGCATAAATGCGATTAATATCCGCCAAATCTTCACAGACTTGATAACCGATAACACCGCCTTGGCCCTCTTTCATTAATGAATCTAAGCGTTGGCATAATGATGCGACTTGTGATCCGATAAGGTTTTCATCATCGCCAGCAAATTCAACAATATTAAGCCCTTGCATATCTTTATCAGGAATATCAGTGATCAACTCTTTTACAGAGTGCCACACGATATCTTCACGGGCGAGATTTAATACTTTTGAATCAACCGTTTCAACAGAAAGTGCTTTCGCTTTAACTAAAAAAGAGGCATTGCGTAATGCTGAATCAAACGAATCATATTTTACATTGACTAAACTGCGCTGTTTGGGAATTGGCGTGATATCCAGTGTCGCTTCAGTAATAAAAGCTAGCGTTCCTTCAGAGCCTGTTAAAATTCTCGTTAAATCAAATCGTTTCATGTCATCACTAAAGACATGACGCAAATCATACCCTGTTAAAAAGCGATTTAACTTAGGGAATTTTTCAAGAATAAGTTTTCGTTGCTCTTTGCAACGAGATAAGACGGTACGGTAAACATTGCCGATTGCGGAACTTTCTTGGGCAATATTTTCAGCTAGTGCCGTATCCATAGCTCGTGTTTCAAGCAGTTCACCACCTAACAAAACTGCCCTAACACCAAGAACGTGATCAGAGGTTTTACCATAAACCATTGAACCTTGCCCTGAGGCATCAGTGTTAATCATTCCACCTAATGTAGCGCGATTACTGGTAGATAGTTCTGGCGCGAAAAAAAAGCCATAAGGTTTTAAAAAGAGATTTAACTCATCTTTTATCACCCCTGCTTCCACTTTTACCCAACGCTCTTGCGGGTTTATCTCAATAATACGCTTCATATAGCGAGATAAATCAACCACAATACCATCCGTTAACGCTTGCCCATTAGTGCCTGTACCGCCCCCTCTAGGAGTCAGAGAGAGTGAATGAAATCGAGGTTCATCAACTAAGCGAGCAATAATAGTTACATCAGCGGTTGAGCGAGGAAAAACAACAGCCTGTGGTAATAACTGGTAAATACTATTATCTGTTGCCATAGTGAGTCTGTCAGCGTAACTGCTGGAGATATCACCGGTGAAACCGTTTTTTTGAAGAGTATCAAGAAATTCTGTTGTGAGTTCACTGACTTGCGGTGCTTGCGATATACGTGGGATCATTTGTTATAGCTCTTTAATCTAATAGTCCACATTGCTTAATTTTAGATGTTGAAATGTATGCTAAGAGGTACTTTGCCTCATTTTGTACTTTCAGACCGATACCTGTTCACCTTATCATACAATTCTGGCAAATTGCGTAGTGATATAAACAACGTGATATTTGCAATGTTTATTCATCTGCTTCTAGCATTTTTATTCGTGTAGGGATTTAAAACCATGGAAAAACCGCAGATCCATACAGATATACCAAAAGTTTTATTCACTGTTCTTTTTATTTCTTTTTTTATTATCGCCAGTTTTTGGATCCTAAATCCCTTTATTGTGGGTTTTATTTGGGCTGGAATGATTGTTGTTGCAACGTGGCCTTTACTTCTTATTATTGAAAAACGGGTAAAATACCGTTGGCTATCAACCATGATAATGATGATTTTGATATTACTGATCTTCGTTATCCCTATTATCTTATTAATTAGTAGTGTCATTGATAATAGTGCGCCTTTAATAGAATTAGCAAAATCACCTTCAAGTGTTCAGCCTCCTCAACTATTATGGCTTAACGATATCCCAATGATAGGGAGTAAGCTTTATGATACATGGCACTCTATCCTTGTCTCTGGTGGTAATGCGTTAATCTCAAAAATCCAGCCTTACGTCGGGCAAGCTGCAAATTGGTTTTTTGCTCAAGCCTTGAATATTGGTCGATTTGCCCTACATTTGGGTGTGATGTTGTTATTTTCCGGCTTACTATTTTTACAAGGCGAAAATGTCGTATCTTGGTTACGTCATTTTGCCATTCGTTTAGCCGGCCAGCGTGGTGATGCTGCAATCTTACTTGCATCCATGTCTATTCGCGCTGTCGCATTAGGGGTGGTTTTAACCGCCTTAATTCAAGCGATTGTTGGTGGTATCGGTCTCGCTGTGTCTGGCGTACCTTATGCGACTGTATTAACCGTCATTATGTTTATTTGCTGCCTTGCTCAAATAGGCCCTTTATTAGTATTGATACCTTCCATTTTATGGCTATTTTGGACAGGTGATACCACTTGGGGCATTGTTATGGTGATTTGGGGTGGCGCCGTTGCGACAATGGATGGTGTATTACGGCCTTATTTAATCAAAATGGGAGCTGATTTGCCTATGGTATTAATTCTTACGGGTGTTATTGGTGGGATTTTAACATTAGGTATGATTGGATTATTTATTGGCCCTGTTGTTCTCGCTGTTGCACATAGTTTATTAAATGCATGGATTAATGAAGTACCAAAACCTAATCCTGATTTAACTGAAACAGTAGAATTTATGAATAAAAACTTTATCGAAAAAGAATAAATAATAATAGAGCATGTAAGTGTAGCTACTTACATGCTCTAAAAATAACAGAGTAAAGTTTAATAAAGATTATCAATTTAGGAATAAACCATTATATTTTTATATTAAAACTTACAATTTGAAACAAATTACATTTTTTTAAACCCGTTTGTTACCAGCAAGTTATATTCACTTTCAAATAAGCTTATATTCTTTTTATTGAGATAATTCTTAGAGCATAATTAACGCATTTCTCTTAATATAAATATCAACGAAACAAATGTTTCATCGAATTAATAATTTTGCCTTTCATATTAATAGATTAATTGGCGAGATTAAAGAATATAAAATATTGCTGTGTGTAGTCTTTGCCTGTCAGCCCATGATAGGCTTTTTTTTTGCCTATTATTTAATAATTGTATAAAAAAAGCTCACATTATATTGTGAGCTTTTTATTTATAGCGATGATATTAATTCTATTGTGCTAATTTTACCCAAGTTTTAATTACAGTATCTGGGTTTAAAGATAAACTATCAATTCCCTCTTCCATTAGCCATTGTGCAAAATCTTCATGATCAGAAGGTCCTTGACCACAAATACCCACATATTTTCCATTACGTTTAGCAGCTTGGATTGCCATTGATAATAATGCTTTCACTGCATCATTGCGTTCATCAAACAGTGCAGAGACCACACCTGAATCTCGGTCAAGACCTAATGTTAATTGGGTCATATCGTTAGAGCCAATAGAGAAACCATCAAAGTGTTCTAAGAATTTATCTGCTAATAAGGCATTTGATGGAATTTCACACATCATAATGACTTTTAAGCCGTTCTCACCACGTTTCAAGCCATTTGCCGCTAATTCATCAATAACTTCTTCAGCTTGGCGTACAGTACGAACAAATGGGATCATGACTTCAACATTCTCTAAGCCCATATCATTACGAACACGTTTTACCGCTTCACACTCAAGCGAGAAACAGCGACGGAAATCGTCAGAAACATAACGGCCCGCACCACGGAATCCTAACATTGGGTTCTCTTCATCTGGCTCATAACGATCGCCACCCACTAAGTTGGCATATTCATTAGATTTAAAGTCAGATAAACGAACGATAACGCGTTTAGGCCAGAATGCCGCCGCTAATGTTGCAATCCCTTCTGTTAATTTACTGATGTAATACTCAACTGGAGATTCATAGCCTGCCATCATTTCATTGATTTCAGCTTTCAGTGCTTCAGTTTGGTCGTCATACTCTAGTAATGCGCGAGGATGCACACCAATCATACGGTTAATAATAAATTCTAAACGCGCAAGACCGACACCATCATTTGGTAAGCCTGCAAAATCAAATGCACGATCAGGATTGCCGACGTTCATCATGATTTTGAGCCCTAATTCAGGCATATTATCGATTGCGGAGCTCTGAATAGAAAAATCCAGTTTGCCATCGTAAACAAACCCGGTGTCACCTTCAGCACAAGAAACAGTTACAACTTGTCCTTCAGCAATACATTCTGTTGCATCACCACAACCCACAACCGCAGGAATACCTAATTCACGAGCAATGATTGCAGCGTGACATGTTCTACCACCGCGATTAGTTACAATCGCAGAAGCTTTCTTCATGATAGGTTCCCAATCTGGGTCTGTCATGTCAGTAACCAGCACATCACCCGCTTCAATCCTATCCATCTCACTTAAATTATGGATAACTTTGACAGCCCCCGTACCAATACGATGACCAATAGCACGGCCTTCAATAATAACAGAGCCACTTTCATTTAATTGATAGCGTTCCATTACTTGTTGGTTAGAACGAACTGTTTCTGGACGAGCCTGAACTATGTATAAACGACCATTATGTCCATCTTTAGCCCATTCGATATCCATTGGACGACCATAGTGACGTTCGATCAATACAGCTTGTTTAGCCAGCTCTTGAACTTCATTATCAGTCAAAGAGAAACGATTGCGCAGTGACTCTGGCGTATCTTCGATACGGACTTGTTTACCATGTTCAACGCTGTCTGCGTAAACCATTTGGATCTTTTTAGAGCCAAGATTACGACGAACAATAGAAGGTAGGCCTTTTGCTAAAGTTGGCTTGTGTACATAAAACTCATCTGGGTTAACAGCACCCTGTACAACCATTTCACCTAAACCATAAGCTGATGTAATAAACACAACTTGATCAAAGCCAGATTCAGTATCGATGGTAAACATCACACCTGAAGAAGCGAGATCAGAACGCACCATACGTTGAACGCCGGCAGATAATGCAACACCACGGTGATCATAACCTTGGTGAACACGATAAGAGATTGCGCGATCGTTAAATAACGAGGCAAATACGTGTTTGATTGCAACGAGTATGGCATCAATACCTTGAACGTTTAAAAACGTCTCTTGTTGACCAGCAAAAGAAGCATCAGGCATATCTTCTGCAGTCGCAGATGAACGAACGGCAAATGAAGCTTCAGATTCACCTTCACTTAATGTGAGATAAGCATCGCGAATGTCTTTTTCAAACTGAGGCGTAAAAGGTGTATCAATTACCCACTGGCGAATTTGATTACCTGCTTGAGCCAGTTGATTAACATCATCAACATCAACGCTATCAAGTAATTCATAAATACGCTGATTGATACCGCTCTGTTCCAGAAAATCATTAAACGCTTGCGCTGTGGTAGCAAACCCATTAGGAACAGAAACACCCAATTCCGCTAGGTTTGTGATCATTTCACCGAGGGAAGCATTTTTCCCACCAACACGATCAACGTCATTCATACCTAATTGGTTATACCAAAGCACATTGCACGGGGTGAGGCTATTGCTGGACATTGAGAACAATCCTTTTTTAAACAATTATGAGAGAGAGAGAAAAAAAAGAAAAACCCGCTGTCAAAACGACAACGTAAATAAGCGTATCACAATGTGATGCTGAATATAGAAAGGTGAATCGATCAACCAGAAAACTTTATTTTTTTATCCTTTATAATCACTAAAAATGCTTTAGATAATATTGTTTGATTTGCTAATTCAGCTAAAAAAAGGTGAGCGTTATGATATTAAGCTTGAATTCTATTAATTGTGATAATAATGAACCCATTGATAGAACAGTCTTTTTTATCTCTGATGGTACAGCAATTACGGCAGAAGTATTAGGTCATGCGGTACTTTCTCAATTTCCATTAAAAATGAAAAGTTATACATTACCTTTTGTTTCTACTGTGGAAAGAGCTGAAGAAATAAAACAGAAAATCTCTGAAATTTATAAAAAGAGTGGTGCTAAGCCTCTTGTTTTTTATTCTATTATCAGCCCAGAAGTTAAACAGATAATAAATAGTAGTGAAGGTTTTTGTCAGGATATTGTGCAATCTCTCGTAATACCACTTGAAAAAGAAGTAGGGATCCATGCATCGCCAAAATTAAACAAAACCCACGGATTAACTGAAAAAAACCTTAGCAAATATGATGCTCGTATTGCTGCAATCGAATACACCCTTTCCCATGATGATGGCATATCATTACGGAATCTCGACCAAGCTCAAGTGATCTTAATTGGTGTTTCTCGTTGTGGAAAAACGCCCACCAGCCTCTATTTAGCGATGCAATTTGGTATTCAAGCCGCTAACTATCCATTTACTGCAGATGATATGGATTTCTTAAAACTACCTGCGGAACTAAAAGAATATCAACATAAATTATTTGGCTTAACCATTGCACCAGAACGTCTTGCTGCTATCCGTGGTGAACGTCGTGAAAATAGCCGTTATGCATCAATTCGCCAATGTAGAATCGAATTAGCTGAAGTGGAAGCCCTTTTTAGAAAAAATAATATTCCTTATCTCAACACCACAAATTATTCTGTTGAAGAAATTTCAACCAAGGTAATTGATTCCATGGGATTAGCGAGAAGAATGTTTTAACTCTTTCTGGCGACTTTTTTATTCGTTTTTCTCTGTGAACGCTGTTGAAATTAGCTGAATTTCGTTTATTGTGATCTTAATCACTGGGTAGACTTACCCTGTATATTTATTGAGATGAATTATGTTAAAGACAGACGAACTACGGACTAAGGTGCTAGACAGTCTGGTAACACCAGAAACCTTAGCAAAAGAGTTCCCCATTTCTGATGAGATAACCCAAAATATCACATCAGCACGTAAACGAATTGAAGCGATCCTTACCGGCGAAGACAAACGACTATTAGTGATTGTAGGGCCTTGCTCTATCCATGATCCTAAAGCCGCCAAAGAGTACGCAACTAAACTTAATCAGCTAAAAGAGCGTTATCATGAGCGCTTAGAAATCGTCATGAGAACCTACTTTGAAAAGCCACGTACGGTTATTGGCTGGAAAGGCTTAATCTCTGATCCTTACCTTGATAACTCTTGCAATGTCAACGAAGGTATTCGCCTTGCGAGAAAGCTATTAATTGAAATAAATACATTAGGTTTGCCCACTGCAACTGAATTTCTCGATATGGTTACAGGCCAATATATTGCAGATTTAATTAGCTGGGGCGCCATTGGTGCAAGAACAACAGAAAGCCAAGTTCATCGTGAAATGGCTTCTGCACTCTCTTGCCCTGTGGGATTCAAAAATGGCACCGATGGTAATACCCGTATTGCCATTGATGCTATTCGCGCTTCTCGTGTAGGTCATACTTTCTTATCCCCTGATAAAAATGGCCGTATGACGATTTACCAAACCAGTGGTAATCCTTATGGACATATTATTATGCGTGGAGGTAAAAAGCCGAATTATCACGCAAGCGATATCGCTGACGCGGTGGATGCACTAAAACAAGTGGATTTACCAGAGTATCTTATTATCGATTTTAGTCATGGCAACTGTGAAAAAATTCATCGTCGCCAATTAGAAGTAGCCAGAAATGTTGGTCAGCAAATTAAAGATGGCTCACAAGCGATCGTAGGTGTGATGGCTGAAAGCTTTTTACAAGAAGGCTCACAAAAAGTCGTACAAAATAAACCGCTTAATTATGGGCAATCTATCACTGATCCTTGTTTAAGTTGGAATGACACAGAACAGCTTCTTGAGTTATTAGCACAAGCCGTTGAGAGTCGATTTTAATAAACTTATCTATTCAGGGGTAATCTTTACCCCTTTTATCTTGTCTTCTACTTTCATCCAAACTCCCCCTTTTATTGACATTATATTTTGAGAAAAATATAAGTCTCTTTTATTCCATTGTTTTAATTTTCATCGTATAGCGTTTAGTTATTCACAATATGGCTTAAATTTACCTGTTTAAGTTAAAAAAAGCTTGTCTAAACACTTTTGTTAACGATAATGATTATCATAATGATAACGCTTATTACTCTTGATATGTTATGAATAAAAAAGCTAATAATTTGGATAGTTCTTTAATTAAACAGAATTCTCATTCTTCGATAATTCAATCAATCAATAGCATTGAGTTATTGGGTAAAGATGGCGTGGTTTACATTCAACACAACGGAGAGTTGTATCAACTGCGTCAAACAAAGGCGGGAAAATTAATCCTGACTAAATAATCATTTTTGATAATAACTTGCAAGCCACCTACCCCCTCAGCTAGGCAGCCAGCTAAATAACTCCATATACAAGGACTTTTTATGGACATTTATGGTATGTGTATGCTGAAAAAACATTTCAAATATTCAGGTATAGCGACAGCTCTTTGCTTGTTGTACACCCCTATTGCCTCTGCACAATCAGACAATACAGAGATGGACTCTCTCACTGTTGTCGGTCATTCCATTGATAAAACAACTCACGACTTTCATTCCATTCTTGATAGTTCGATACCTCAAGCACAAACTGCATCAACCACTGGTGAAATGCTAAATAAAGTGGCTGGCGCAACCCTATCAGGAACAGGTGTTACGAATGGCGCGAACATCCTTATGCGTGGCTATGATCAAAAAGGCGTTAAGATCTTAGTCGATGGAATCGAGCAACCTTTAGAAAATACGATCAATAATTTAGGTGGTATTTTTCTCGATCCTTCATTAGTTAAACGTATTGATATAAAACATGGTTCATCCCCTGTGTTACACGGTAATGGGGCAATGGGCGGTGTTGTTTCATTTCAAACGCTTGAGCCTCGTAACTTATTAAAAATAGATGAGAAACTCAGTGCCAAATTATTTACCTCGCTTTCATCTGCTGATAGGCACTTCACTTATGGAGGGATTATTGCGGGACGATACGATATTGCTGAAGGTTTATTTGCTTACAGCCAGCGTCAACGAGGCCCTATTCACTTAGCTAATGGCAAAAAACTCGAAAACCACGAACATATTAATAATTTTTTTGCTAAAGCCTATCTCTATCCAACAGAAAATCAGACATTCATTTTTTCAGCACGACACTATGAGAATAAAGGTACTCAGAGAGAAGTTTTGCATCGCATGGGTGGGTTTGGTAAGAATGAAAGTAACCAAGTAGAACGCAAATCTGAACAGAAAAATTATTCTGTTACTTATCATTATGAGCCTGAAACACAAAGTTGGGTTAATTTAACCAGTCATTTGTATTACTCACAATTCAATATTAATCAAATATTTTTAACCGATACTTCCCTTTCTGATTATCAACGTAGAAAAAATCAACAAGGGAAAATAGGTAGAAATGAAGATCGGACACAATTAACTTATGGACTAAAAATTGAGAATAGCTCTCAATTTTCCTATTTAGATAAATTAAATCAAAAAATCATTCTAGGATCAGAAACTTATCAACAAAAAATGGTTTCTAACCAAGCAGCAAAGAATTTCCCTCTCGCAAAAATGGTTTATGTTGCTGGTTGGGTGGAAAGTCAACTATCAACACCACATTTACCTTTAGCATTAACAACCGGTTTGCGTTATCACTATTATAAAAATAAACCTCAAAGTGAGCTAAATTCGCTTTTAGCGGATTTTAAACAACATAAACCCGATTTTCATCAAACAAGTGAAAGCGATATTAGTAAAAATATTGCTCTAACCTTTACACCAACACAATGGCTACAACTCTATACCTCATATTCAACCAATATGAGAGTGCCAACGCTAAATGAAATGTTTAACGACTCTCTTCATTTTGAAATACCCGCTATTTTTGGTCGTACTGCAAAAGGATTTTGGATCCCAAACCCTAATCTTAGTCCTGAAAAAAATCGTACTTGGGAATATGGTGGAAAACTGACTTTTCCACACTTATTAGCATCTAATGATGAATTTTCTCTGAATGCGGCTTATTTTGATACGAAAACGATAGACTATATTACGTATGATATTTGGGATGCTAATGTATTAACGAAAAAACTTCACCTGCAAGCTATTAATATTCCACAAGCACTTATCGACGGTATTGATCTCGGCTTACGCTATTCACATCCATTAATTTCTATTGGGTTAGGTTATAACCGTACTCGAACCCTTGAATTAACTACACATGAAACCATTTCGCCTGTTCGCCCTGAAATACTCACAACCTTTATTCAACTTCCTATTGCTAAAACTTCCTTCTCATTAGGATGGTCAGGAAAATTTGCTAGTGCAACTGAAAATAAAGGCACACATAAAGGAAGAGCACCTCACGTAAAAGGCAAAACAACAAATCGAATGCAAGAGCTTATTGCTCAATATCCGGGCTATGGCATTCACGATTTCTCAATCAGTTATCAATCTCAAAACAATAAAGATATTCAAGCTGCATTGGTACTCGCTAATGCCTTTAATCGAGAATATTTCTCGGCATTAGGTGTGCCACAAGAAGGCAGAAATATCAAAATATCCGTCAGTTATCGCTGGTAGATAAGGAGCAATGATTTACATAACAAAGGGCTGTTTAACAGCCCATTAAATAACGGAGATCCATCTGCATGTCTCAGTCATCTTTATTGATTAAATTTAGTTTGCTGGCTGTTGCTGTCTCTTCTGCTTGTGTGTCTGCACAAGAGAAAATACAAACTAATGAGGGAAGAAAATCAGAGGTACTTACTGTTTATGCGACAGGTAGTGAACGCGATAGCTTTACATTGCCCATGATGTCAACGGTTATAAAAAATAACAATGCGTTATCAGAAACCGCAGGAAGTGCTTCTGAATTACTTCGTCATGTACCCGGAATTTCTATTTCGGGTGCAGGTCGTACTAATGGTGAAACCATCAGTATGCGTGGATACAGTAAAAATGGAATACTGACACTTGTAGATGGCGTGCGCCAAGGAACAGACACCGGTCATATCGACAGTATTTTTGTCGATCCTTTACTTATAAAACAAGTTGAAGTTATCCGTGGCCCTTCTGCTCTTTTATATGGTAGTGGAGCTCTTGGCGGTGTTATTGCTTACGATACTGTTGATGCAAGCGATCTACTTTCAAAAAATGAACAAGGTGGCGTACGTATTACTGGTCTTGGTAATACTGCTCAACATAGCCAAGGTTTAGGTATTACTGCTTTTGGTAGACACGATAACCTTGATGGACTTGTTACATTATCAGCTCGCGATAAAGGCGATACCCGCTACGGTGGCGGTTATCGTGCTCAAAATGACGAAACCATTATTAATCTTCTTTCTAAAGGGCGCTGGTTAATTGATGATAGCAACACGTTAAGTGGACAATTCCGCTATTATCATAACAATACAAATCAACCCAAAAACCCTCAAGTTCCCTCAAATCCTACACTTGCCAATGTAGAAACTGATCGCACCACAACACAAAAAGATGTTCAGCTAACCTATCAATTTGATCCTTCAGATTCACAATGGATTAATTTGAAAACACAGGCTTACTACAGTGAAGTTGATATCAATGCCAAAACGATACAAAAAGGTTTTGAAGGTCGAGAACAAAAAACCTATGGCGTAAAACTCGAAAACCGCTCACAAGTAGGTACATACAGCGTTGCATCACATGAATTGACTTATGGCGGCGAAGTTTATAAACAAAAACAATCACCAAGTCAAAATGCAGAAAGCTTCCCACAAGCCGATATCCGCTTTATGTCAGGTTGGGTACAAGATGAAGTCACTCTACGTGATTTACCTGTCTCCTTAATTTTAGGAACGCGTTTTGACAAATATAAAAGCCAAAACAATCGTTATGATGATATTACTGCGGATAAATGGTCATCAAAAGGAGCAATCAGTATTACACCAACTGATTGGTCGATGCTTTATACCTCTTACTCACAGGCGTTTAGAGCGCCAACTTTAGGGGAGATGTATAACGATGCAAAACATTTTGATGCACCTTTCCCCGGTGCGCCAACAAACTATTGGCGTCCAAATCCCAATTTAAAGCCTGAAACCAATTCAACAACTGAATACGGATTCGGTTTTCAATTCGACGACTTATTATCTAATAATGATAATCTGAAAATTAAAGCAGCCCATTTCAATACTCGTGCAAAAGATTATATTGATGCAGATGTTGCTATTTTTCAGGGATATACACAATCAACAAATATTTCAAGGGCAACTATTTGGGGATGGGATGTTTCTATGAGCTACCAATCAAAATTCTTTAATTGGGATTTAGCCTACAACCATACCAAAGGAAAAGATAATGCGACTAATGCCTCAATTACCTCAATTGAGCCAGATACATTAACCAGTCGCTTTGATGTTCCTGTACCAAATACTGATTTTTCTGTGGGTTGGGTCGGTCAATTTACCAAAAAAACGGATTTTACCAACCATGACCGTTTTAATCGCCCAACTAATCGCCAACAAGCGGGTTATGGTGTTAATGATTTTTACCTTCGTTATGAAGGTGATGCCTCATTAAAGGGGCTAACAACCTCATTTGTACTGAGTAACGCATTTGATAAAACTTATTATTCTTCTGCAGGTATTCCTCAAGAAGGCCGAAATGCAAAAGTACTTGTGAGTTATCAATGGTAATTAACAATAAAATCAACGATAGATACAATAGGAGTTTCTGTGAATAAACCTCTTTATGAGAGCTACCTGCAAGCAAAAGCGGATAAAAAAGCACCTTACGCCCGTGATCTGGCAGCATACTTAAATGTAAGTGAAGCCGAATTAACATATGCACGCGTAGGACATGATGCAAAACGCTTACGTAACGATGTACAAGAATTATTAAAATCCTTAAGTAAAGTGGGTGAAGTCAAAGCCATTACTCGTAATGATATTGCTGTTCATGAACATCTTGGTGAATACACAAATGCCCGCTTTAACGATCACGCAGGTTTAATTTTAAACCCGCGTGCAATGGATTTACGCTTTTTCTTCGCTTACTGGTCAAGCATTTTTGCATTTACCGAAGAGACATCAAAAGGGACGCGTTATAGTATTCAGTTCTTTGATATGCATGGTGATGCATTACATAAAGTCTATACGACAGATAACACGAATATGGATGAATGGGATGCACTTATTCAATCATTCTTATTGGAAGAAAACCCGGCTCTCGATATCACACCTGTTGAGCCATACTCAAACACACCTGTTAGTAATGAATTAGCAGAACAACTTGAACAACAATGGCGTTCAATGACTGATGTTCACCAATTCTTCAAATTACTAAAAGAAAATAACTTAAGTCGTCAACAAGCATTCAAAGCTGTTCCTGACGATCTTGCTTATCAAGTCGATAACAACGCCCTGAAAACCTTGTTAGAACTCGCCAAAGAAGCACAAAACGAGATCATGATATTTGTCGGTAGTCGTGGCTGTGTACAAATTTTCACAGGCCAAATTGACCGTCTAGTCCCTCATCAATTTGAAAATAGCGAACAAGTTTGGATCAATGTTTTCAATCCGGCTTTTACTCTTCATTTAATTGAAAGTGAAATTGCAGAAAGTTGGGTAACACGCAAACCAACTCAAGATGGATTTGTTACTAGCCTTGAGATCTTTGATAGCAAGGGGCAGCAAATTGCTCAACTCTATGGACAACGTACTGAAGGCACTGCGGAGCAACTACAATGGCGTGAACAAGTGAATACTCTCACTAAAATCGCCTAATCGGAGAATGATTTAATGAAAAAATGGCTTCTTTTGATCCTGTGTAGCGTAATGTCGTTCATCACTTCAGCTAATGAACGTATCGTTACTATTGGTGGTGATATTACAGAAATTGTTTTCGCATTGGGTGCCGGCGAACAAATTATTGCAAGAGACAGCACCAGCTTAGTTCCTGAACAAGTGAAAACACTTCCTGATGTAGGTTATATGCGAATGCTAAATCCTGAAGGGATCTTATCTGTCAAACCAACATTGATCATTACCAGCGAATTAGCTCGCCCTTCTTTGGCATTACGCCGTATTAAAGAAGCCGGAGTCGCTGTAAAAACCATTACAGGTACACATTCATTAGAAGCCATTAATGAAAAAATAGACACTATTGCGACTGTTTTAAATAAAGAACAAGAAGGCAATCAACTAAAAGAGAAACTCGCCCTCTCTATCAAGCAAATTTCAACCACTCCTATCGATAAGAAAATCATTTATATCATGAGTCATGGTGGTGTTATTCCAATGGCAGCGGGTCAAGATACTGCCGCAGATACCATTATTTCACTGGTTGGTGGTAAAAATGCTATGCAAGGATTTACAAGCTATCGCCCACTTTCTCAAGAAGGTGTTATTGCAAGCCAACCTGATATTTTGCTTGTAACCAAAGAAGGTATTAAAGGCATTGGTGGAATTGAGAAACTATGGGAATTACCCGGCATAAAATACACACCTGCAGGTAAAAATAAGCATTATGTTGTTGTTGATGACATGGGATTATTAGGCTTTACCCTTTCAACACCAGAAGTCATGCATCAAATTCGTCAAGCGTTGGAGCAATAATGTCTCGTTTTCGTTCACCGTGGATGAGTATTTTAGTTTTATTCTTTTTACTCACCACTGTTACATTAATTTCTGTGAATAGCGGAGCATTAGCCCTTTCGTTTCATACATTATGGAATAGTTCTTTTGATGATATGGAATGGCAAATTTGGCTAGATATCCGTTTACCTCGCGTATTATTAGCCATTCTTGTTGGAGGCGCTTTAGCAATATCCGGTGCGATAATGCAAGGGTTATTTAGAAATTCGTTAGCTGATCCCGGTTTATTGGGTATTAGTAGCGGTGCAGCACTGATGGTTGCCATCGTTATTATTCTACCCTTCTCTTTTTCACCAGCCTTTGCATTCTATAGCCATATTGTCGCCGCCTTTGTTGGCGGTTTAATTGTAGCTATGATTATCTTCTCATTACATCAATTGAGTGATGGTAATTTAGCGCGCTTATTGCTTGCAGGTATTGCTATCAATGCGCTTTGCATGTCCTTTATTGGTGTATTAAGTTACATTAGCACTGACCAACAGTTACGCCAATTCTCACTTTGGATGATGGGTTCATTAAGCCAGATTGATTGGAAAACCTTATCTATTGCTACCCTTGTGATCATTCCTGTCAGTATTTTGGCATGCTGGCAAAGCCATAAATTAAATCTATTACAACTTGGTGATGAAGAGGCACATTACTTAGGGCTAAATGTAAGAAGAACCAAGTTTATTTTGTTGCTTCTTAGCGCCATCCTAATTGGTTGTGCTGTTGCACTGAGTGGTGTTATTGGATTTATTGGACTTGTGGTTCCACACCTTATTCGCATGCGTATTGGTAGTAATCATGTATGGTTATTACCTGCCACCATTTTGGGTGGTGCAACACTGTTACTCGCCGCTGACACATTATCACGAACACTAGTATCTCCAGCTGAAATCCCTGTTGGACTCATTACAGGATTAATTGGTGGCCCTTATTTCCTTTGGCTTATCTTACGACAACCCGCAGGAAGAATGTCATGATTGAAAATCAAAACACGCCATTGCTCTATGGAAATAACTTAACTTATCAAATTGGCAACAAGATCATTATTGATGATGTGTCACTTTCACTTAATGCTGGGGAATTGGTTACCATTATTGGTCCCAATGGGGCAGGAAAATCATCGCTATTGCGCTTATTAACAGGCTATACAACACCAACGCAAGGTCAGTGTTATTTTAAACAAAAAACCTACTCACAATGGAATAGCCAACGATTAGCGCAAAACCGCGCCGTTATGCGACAAAACAGTCAGCTTTCATTTTCATTTTCAGTAGAAGAAGTGGTTGCTATGGGAAGAACGCCTCATGGACAACAACATAAGAAAATTGCAATTGAGACTGCTCTGCTCCAAACGGACTGTTTAAAATTTAAGGATAGAGACTATCGCCAATTATCAGGCGGTGAGCAACAGCGAGTACAGCTTGCTAGAGTTCTAGCGCAATTATGGCACCCTATGCCACAAGAAGCTGTCTTATTCCTGGATGAACCTACCTCCGCACTTGATCTTTATCACCAGCAACATAGCTTACGTTTATTAAAACAATTAGTAAAAACACAAAATCTTATGGTGTGTTGTGTTTTACATGATCTTAATTTGGCGTCTCTTTATGCTGATAGAATTTTATTACTGCATCAAGGAAAGTTAGTTTGTGAAGGTACACCATACGGTGTACTCACAACAGAGAATATTCAAAAATGGTATGGTGCAGATGTGAGTGTTAATACTCATCCAGAACATTTTTACCCTCAAGTCTTTCTACGTCCTTAAAAGAATGTTAACCGCGGTTATTTTTACTAAGTCACCTCTTAGCTTTATTTTTTAAGGGGTGACTTAGTTATTTTATTCTCAATAAACTGATCAATTGAAAATAAAATAGTGAAGGTACACCACGCAAATTGATTAATAAATCTTATTTTACTTTTTCAACATTTAGTCAAATAAATTGACTTTAAAATACACTTTAATCAATGATTAGCTTTTATTTCGCACAAAAAACATAACAAAGCTAAAAATAAAAGGTATAACAGAACTATTAGGTTAAAAAATAAATCAATAAATTCAACAAAGTAAAAGTCATACAAATTAACATCTTTGATCATAAAGATTCAGCAAACTGAACCTTACTTGAGCTATATAAGCCACACCTATCGTTGTGATAATGATTATCAATCACGAAAAGCACTTTTTGCCTACCTGTTATTTTCCCCATGCTTAAAATAGATTATAAATAACATACGTTACTATTCTATTTACTTGGGCACTGTGTCCCCACCATTTTTGTGGGAGGTTTTATGGCTGAAAATGTCGTTAATGATATTCTGAAATGGTTAGAAACCCAGTTACAACGTAACGAAGGTATAAAAATCGATACGATTGCAAATAAAAGCGGCTATTCGAAGTGGCACTTGCAACGCATTTTTAAAGATTTTAAAGGTTGTACATTAGGCGAATATGTTCGTAAACGTCGCTTATTAGAAGCGGCTAAATCATTACAAGAAAAAGATATGTCTATTTTAGATATCGCTTTAATGTATGGCTTTAGCTCTCAAGCAACATTTACACGTATCTTTAAAAAGCATTTCAATACTACGCCCGCTAAATTTAGAGAAAATGGCAAAATGCCAGACACTCATTGCTTTATGTCATGTGAAAATCACTAATCAATTTCACATCATATTATTCTTCATGAAAAAACCAGCTCTTTTAGCTGGTTTTTGTTTTTTATTATTTTCTAACATTGATAAAAATCACGCTATCGCTGCAACAAGCCATTCTTGAAGCTCATTAAGCTCTATTTTATTATTAGGATAACGCACAATGAGTTGCTCAATAAGCCCTTTTAGAGACTCAGGTGTATAACGTTCCCCTACCAACATCTCAGATAGTGCTTCTAATGGTGCGGGATCTAAACTGTCTGTATATATTTGGCTTCTGATAACATTACCACGCTCAATATCAAAATGCAGCTCAACCCCCCCCCATTTAAAACGGTTATCTAAAAGATGTGAAAATGCAGGAGCTTGCCCAAAATTCCATTCCCAACTACTTTGCTTAGCAAACGTTTCTTCAAAACCAGGTAAATCAGGTAATTTTTGTGGAGATATAATCTCTGCTTCTACTTGCTCACCATAGTATTCAAAAAAGCTTTCAGTGATAGTTTCACAAAGTTTTTCGTGGGTAATATCCGGTTTAAGCTCAACTAAATTAGCCACTCGGGAGCGTACAGAAGTGATCCCTTTAGCTTGAAGCTTTTTCGGATCTGGATTGAGGTAATTAGCTAATCTAGACAAATTAGCATTTATTAATAATGTACCATGATGAAAACCACGATCTTTTGTCTCTTTATAAGCTGAGCCTGAAACTTTTCTTTCACCATCATCTTGAGGAACCACTAAATCATTACGTCCTGATGCCGTAGCATTAATGCCCGCTTTTAATAATCCATCAAGAATAATTTGAGTTGAAATCGTTTTATTATACTCAGGCTTTCCTGCCATAAAGGTAAAACAGGTATTACCAAGATCATGGAAAACGGCACCACCACCACTTGAGCGACGAGCTAATTTCACACCATCTTCATCCATTTTGCGGGTATTACACTCTTTCCATGGATTCTGTGCTCGACCAATAACTACCGTATTATCGTTACGCCAAAGGAAAAGCACTCGTTGATCAGCGGGCATTTGTCTAAAAATACACTCTTCAACAGCAAGGTTAAACCAAGGATCATAAGACTCGGAAATTAACAGACGCAATTTGCCTGACATAAGGAATACCTATATGAAGAAAATAAGGTATAAGATACCATAACTCTCAATATATTAGGCTGTTAAATGGCACGAAACTACAATCGGCGGGCTTGCCAGAATGTTTTTTTCCAATAGACGTTATCAAGGGACGAACGAGTTACCCCTTTGCTAGTTGATGCGTGAATAAACGTATTATCAGTATCATAAATACCAACATGGAGCCCATTCTCACCGCCCCCCGTTTTGAAGAAAACCAAATCACCCGGCATTAAATCACTTTTGCTGATTTGTGTACCATATTTGGTTTGATCAATAGTCATTCGTGGAAGTTTTATATCAAAACGATCACTGTAAGTTTTATACACAAAGCCTGAGCAATCAATACCAGAAGGAGTCATTCCACCATAGCTATATGGCGTGCCATACCATTGCTCAAGTTGCGACTTTAATTGCACTATCACCATGATAGGATCGGAAAGTTGTGTTTTTAAGGGAGGAGCTGGTGGAATACGCTTCGACGGGCTAGATGAACACCCAGCCAGCAGAATAATACAGAGTAAGAAAGGATAGAAAACGGACTTTCTCATTACATCCACCATTATTGTTCCCATAGATTTTAAAATCTATCTGCTTTTTTAAGCAAAAACAAGTTATTGAAGATGAATGAGTGATGATTAATAGAATAAATCGCACAATTAACAACAAGGATCAGAAAATAAATTTTATAATCATTAATTTAATGTGATTGTGCCTCTTTCGTTTTTTGACTTATCAACCACACTCCAATCATAATAAATGCTACACCCGCTGTTTTTGTCCATGATGGTGTTTCTTGAAACCACGGTAATATCACTGCAAGAATATAAACAAACACATAACTCAAACTGATCAGCGGATAGGCTTTATTTAAAGGAATGGTACGTAAAGTGAATAGCCAGCAAACCATAGAAAGGACATAACCGACAAGACCAACAAACACGATAGCAATTGGCGCTATATTCGCCCATAACCATGTAATATCAAACCACTGTTTTTCTAGCTGTAGTTCTGGTAGTTCAGACATGCCAAACTTTAACAACAATTGAGCTGCTGTTACTAACAGTGCGCTTCCAATTGCCCATAAATAGCCTTTCATGCTTGTATACTCATCAATACAATGCCGACCATAATTGATGCGATGCCAATCCAATGTTTCACATTAACAGGCTCTTTATAAACAAACTGGCCAATTAATGTCACTACAATAAAATTAATGCTTAACATAGGATAAGCAATACTTAGTGGGAGAATTTGTAATAGTCGTAACCAAAAAAGCATCCCCAAGCCAAGCATTACAATGGCAACAAAAAGCCAGAAAATCGTTTTTCTGGCTTTTGTTAATGAATCACTTTGCCAGCTAACCACCGCTTGTTTTTGACACACCTGTCCTATGCAGGTCAAAAAGCTCACGATTAGCAATAAAACAAATGACATTAATTACGCTTCTCATAAGTTAAAATAGCAACTCGATGGTTTGTCACCAGTTCTTCGGGTCTTGGCAATTGTGCTAATTTCTTAGGATCTTTAAACGTAATAACAACTGAAACACGACCTTCTTTTCTTGCATCTTCTAACCACTGAGCAAAATTATCAGGTTTAATTAATTTATACTGAGAATCTGGATATTCTTCAACACCATAAGTTAATTCGCCCGTTCTTTCATAAAGATAAATATCGCTACGTTGTAATTCCCATGCTAACCCCGCACCAATACCTACACTATTACTCACAATGTATTTACTTGTGTTTAATGTCTCTATATTTTGGCGAATAAATTCTTGAGGTAATTTGCCATCTACGCTGCTATTCGGTATTGCTTGGCCAATACATAAGCTTACGCCTAGCGAACAAGACGCAGCCCATAACCAGTGTTTTCCATTAAGCGTAGAGCAAAGATAACCAATAATGCCCCATAATGAGAATGCCACTATAGCTAATACCCATTTAGACCATTCATATGGCATATAAATGGGTTTTGAGGAGACCAGCTGGATAACTAAAATAGCGATAACAACAGCAACACCAATAAAGATATTAATATAGCCGTTAATACGTAACGCTTTCATTCTAAATTTACGGGCACAATCTACGCCATATTTCGCCATTAGCATTGCTAGTGGAGCCATAAATGGCAGCATATAAGTCGGTAGCTTACCTTTCGCAACACTAAAAAATAAGAACGGAACGACAAACCAGCATAACAAGAAGAATAATTCAGGACGTTTACGTCTTTTCTTCCAAGCCCCCATTAATGCGCCCGGAAGTAATCCAAGCCAAGGGATCACACCTAATAAAACAACTGGGATATAGTACCAAAATGGAGCACTATGCTGAGCATCTTCACCCGAAAAACGCTGAATATGTTCAACCCAAAAGAAGTAATGCCAATAATCAGGCTCTGCTTTTGCAACAGCTAGTGCCCACGGCAAACTAATTAGTGCTGCACTAAATACAGCAAGTAAGCCATAGAGCAACATTTGCGTAAATTGTTTTTGATACAGTGTGATAGGTATCATGACAATGACTGGTATAGCTAACGCTAAAAATCCTTTGGTCATAAAGGCCATACCACAAGCAAGCCCTAATGTTATCCACGCTAATATCCTTGTTTTGACTGTGGTGGCTTTAAGCGCCCAAAAACAGCAAACCATACTCGCGGTAACCCAAAGTGCCAACATAGGATCTAATACACTATAAGTACCTACGCTAAACACTAAGAACATGGATAAATAGATTAAACTAGAAACAAAAGCGACTTGGCGGTTACGCCACATCATTCTTGCCAATAAATAGACAAGTAATGTGCTTAAGAGAATAGAAATAACAGAGCCAAAACGCACAGCAAAGTTGGTGTGACCAAAAATTAATTGGCTAACATTATTAATCCAATAACCTGCTACTGGCTTCTCAAAATAGCGAATATCGAGCATATGAGGAACAATCCAGTTCCCGCTCACCACCATTTCACGGCTAATTTCCGCATAACGGGTTTCATCTGGTTGCCATAATAACCGGCTGTTCAATGGAAATAAGTAGGTAAGAACAAAAAAAAGAGCCAAGAGGATGGCCCCGATTTTACTCGCCCGGTTATTCAACATAGTTTCGTTAGACCTCTTGTTGGCACCCTAACCAGCCTTCTCGACCTGGAAAGTCAGATCGAACAACTTTACCCATCGGAAGCGTTTCTTTATCTTGTGGTAATAAATCGCTTAACGGACAGAATTCGATGCCTTCATTTGCAATCATTGCCAGTAACTGCTCAAATTGAGCGGCTTTTGACATTCCTTCAACTTCGGTGTGGATAGTATAAACAGGTATTCCACTGTCTTTTTTGATTTCATCAATAATAAATTGATTAAAATCTTCATCCTTTACCTTTGTACCGACCACTTCATCATAAGTTGGTAATGTTACTGGAATTTGCACCGTACCGATAGAACCATTTTCTAAAATAGGCCTAAAAGGATGCGTTCCTCGACAATCGCTATTGTAATCGAATTGAAAAGTTTCTTTAACTGTTAATACGCGTTCATCTGCTCGCCATCCAGCAACTGCCGAACATTTTACAGGGTTTTCAAGTGCTTTTTCCAGTGCTTCAACACCTAAACGAACTTGTTGCATTAATTCTTCTGTTGACCAGCGTCCGACTTTTGCCTGCCAACCTTGATGATCCCATGAATGCAAGCCAACTTCATGCCCCGCATCTTGGGTTTCTTTCATCAAATAACCTAAATTCTTAGCAATTCTTTTGCCCGGCCATGCTGTCCCAGCTAATAAAATATCTAAACCATATAGTGACGCAGCATTTGATCGCAACATTTTCCATAAAAATTTGGGCTTTAAAAGGCGCCATAAATGGCGCCCCATATTATCTGGCCCGACACTAAAGAAGAAGCTGGCATGAATGTTATGTCTGGCAAATACATCCAGCAGTTGTGGAATACCTTGTTTCGTTCCTTGATAAGTATCCACATCAACTCTCAAACCAACTTTCTTCATTATTTTTTCCTATTTAGTGCCTAATTCTTCAACTGCACCACGTAAGAAGAAATCTAATGTTTCTTCTACTGTTTGGCGAGTTTCAATACTTGGTTTCCAATCCAATAAACGCTCTGCGTTTTTAATACTTGGCTTACGGTGTTCAACATCTTGGTAGCCTTTACCATAGTAACTGCTACTTTCAATCTTCTTAAAGCCTGCAAATGGAGGGAAATGTCCACGTAACTCATGTTTTTCGAAGCAATCTAACAGCATTTCTGCTAATTCGCGAATACTAGCTTCGTTAGTTGGGTTACCAATATTGATAATTTGACCATCACATTTGTTATCACGATTTTCAATAATACGGAATAAAGCTTCAATACCGTCATTGATATCAGTGAAACAACGTTTTTGCTCACCACCATCAACCAATTTAATTGGTGAACCTTCAACTAAGTTCAGAATTAATTGTGTAATTGCACGAGAGCTACCGATACGCGCTGAATTTAAGTTATCTAAACGAGGCCCCATCCAGTTAAATGGACGGAACAACGTAAATTTCAGGCCTTCTTTGGCACCATAAGCCCAAATAACTCGGTCTAATAACTGTTTAGATACAGAGTAAATCCAACGTTGTTTATTGATTGGACCAACAATCAGACGTGAATTATCTTCGTCAAATTCTTTATCATCACACATACCATAAACTTCTGATGTGGATGGGAAAATAATACGTTTATTATATTTAACACAATAACGTACAATTTTTAAGTTTTCTTCAAAGTCTAATTCAAATACACGTAATGGATTACGGGTATATTCAATTGGTGTTGCAATAGCAACTAATGGCAGAATAACGTCACATTTTTTAATATGGTATTCAATCCATTCTGTATGAATACTCACGTCACCTTCAATAAAGTGGAAACGTGGATTTCCAATAAAGCGCTCAATTGCAGAAGAACCGATATCCATACCATAGATATCATAGTTATCATCTTTTAATAGACGCTCTGTTAGATGGTTACCAATAAAGCCATTCACACCTAAAATCAGAACACGTTTACGACGTTTAACTTGTGCAGTTGCTTTTGGTCCAACACGAACATCCGTCACAATACCCATTTCAGCCGCTAAACGACTTCCTTGAACATAAAGACCATTTTCACTTTGACCAGTAACAACTTCAATTGCACCTTCTGCGCATGCAATCACTAAAGGCTCTGTTGAAATAACAGTACCAGGGCGTTTGCCTTGATTATCGGCAATAGTGCGTGAACGCCAGATAATCATTTTACGTTCACCTAAGAAAGTAAAAGCACCTGGGTATGGTTCTGTAACAGCACGCACTAAGTTGTGAACTGTTTTTGCATTTGCATTCCAGTCAATTAAACCATCATCCGCACAACGACGGCCAAAATAAGTTGCTTGGCTTTCATCTTGTGCCGTTGTTGAATAATCACCCGATACAATATGAGGTAATGCGCTAGAGAGTAACTTATCAGCAGCTTCTCTTACTTTTTCATGTAAAATCAAAGAAGTATCATTATCTGCGATAGTGACTTTTTCTTGAGCGACGATATCACCCGCGTCAGCTTTCGCTGTCATTTTGTGTAAAGTAACACCCGTTTCTGTTTCACCATTCACGATCGCCCAGTTAATTGGTGCACGACCACGATATTTTGGTAATAAAGAACCGTGTAAATTAAATGCGCCTTTAGGTGCCAAATTCAGGATCTCATCACTTAACATGTGACGATAATAGAAAGAAAAAATGACATCAGGTTTCATTTCACGAATACGTTCAATCCACAATGGGTGATTGACATTTTCAGGTGCAAATACTGTCAACCCCATTTCTGCACTCACTCGAGCAACAGATGAGAAGAAATGATTTTCATTAGGATCGTCAGTGTGGGTAAATACAGCCTGAATATCATAACCTGCTTTTTCAAGTGCTTTTAATCCAACACAGCCAATATCGTGATAGGCAAATACTATTGCTTTCATTAGTCTTTTTCCTGATCTTCGTTGGGTTTATTAACGCCAACCACTTTTTGGATAAAATACCGAGGACGCGCTCTTACATCATTATAAATTCGGCCTATATACTCACCTAATAAGCCCATTGCAACGAACTGCGCTCCGATAAACATAAATAAGATTGCAAAGAGTGTGAATACACCCTCAGCGGCCCACATCGCACCAAAAATAAT
Source organism: Proteus sp. FZP2095 (assembly GCF_023701425.1). Classification (NCBI taxonomy): domain Bacteria; kingdom Pseudomonadati; phylum Pseudomonadota; class Gammaproteobacteria; order Enterobacterales; family Morganellaceae; genus Proteus; species Proteus sp. FZP2095. The sequence goes on along the minus strand of NZ_JAMQBJ010000001.1, from coordinate 589,881 downwards.
ACGCAAAATAATCAGCAGTAAGGCTAAAAGAAAGCCAGATACAGCAATCACACTGCCGACAATGCTTAATAAACGTAATGGTGCCGTGGTAAGACAAGTTAATAGGTCGTACATTAAATTAATAAGCTTTAAAAAACTGTATTTTGAATCGCCATACTCACGCTCAGCGTGAGCAACATCGATTTCAATAGTACGACGAGCGAATGTGTTCGCAAGAATGGGAATAAACGTACTTCTTTCGTGACACTGTAACATCGCTTCAACAATGTGGCGACGATAAGCACGAAGCATACAACCGTAGTCTCCCATAGAACGACCGGTTGCTTTAGTGATCATTGAGTTGATCATTTTTGAAGCAGTTTTACGAAACCATGAATCTTGACGGTTACGACGGCGAGTTCCGACAACGTCATACCCTTCTTCAGCCGTCGCGACAAGTCTTGGGATCTCTTCAGGTGGATTTTGTAAATCCGCATCCAATGTGATCACTAAATCACCATCAGCCTGATTGAAACCGGCCATAATTGCAGAATGTTGACCATAATTACGGTTCAAAATAATTGCAATAACGTGATTTTCTTCAATTGCAGCCGCTTCTTCTAACATCTTAGCTGAATGGTCACTGCTACCATCATCAACAAGGATCAGTTCATACTCTTGCTTTAACTGTTTACAGCTCTTAATTGTACGTTCTAAAAGCTGAGGAAGGCTCTCTTCCTCGTTATAAACGGGGATTACAACCGATACTTTCTTGATTTCATCAAATGTTGACACTTAAATATGCTCCGAAAGAATTTCATTGATCGCATCTACAACGCGAATAACATCTTCATTACTCATATCAGGAAACAGCGGCAGCGAGCATAACGTTGCAGAGTTCCATTCTGATTGAGGAAGGGATAAAGCAGGATAGCGTTCACGATAATATTTTTGTGTGTGCGCCGCACGGAAATGAAGCCCTGTACCAATATCTTTTTGCTTTAATTTTTCCATAAAGGTATCGCGATCGATACCACACACATTTTTATCGACTCTCACCATAAACAAGTGATTAGCATGTAAATGTGAATATTCAGGGACACTCAACATCTCTAATGGTGAGTCTTTGAGTTTTTCACGATACAGTGCAACTAACTCAGCACGTTTAGCATTCATTTCATCTAAACGCCCTAATTGCACCACAGCAATGGCTGCATGAATATCAGATAAGTTATATTTATAACCTGGCTCAACAACTTCTGCTTGAGGTTTACGTCCTTGAACTTGTCTATCAAAGGCGTCAACACCTAAACCATGGAATTTTAAGCAACGTACTCTATTCGCTAATTCGTCATTATCAGTAACAACCAATCCGCCCTCTGCACAAGTAACGTTCTTAATTGCATGGAAAGAGAAAATAGAGGTTCCTTTTTCACCAATCCATTCATTTTTATAGCGAGTACCAATAGCATGCGCAGCATCTTCAATCAGAGGAATTCCTGCATCTTGTGCAACTTTTCGTAAAGCATCAAGATCGCAAGGTGCACCAGCATAATGAACTGGAATAATTGCTTTCGTTCTAGGTGTAATGGCTTTTTTGACATCTTCTGCACTTACCATCAAGGTATCGCGGTCAACATCAATCATTGCTGGCTCTGCACCGAGTAACGTAATGATGTTCATTGTTGAAACCCAAGTTTGTGATGGTGTGATAACTTCATCACCAGCGCCAATTCCCATCGCCATTAAAACAACATGCATACCCGCAGTGGCAGAGCAAATTGCGATAGCGTGTTTGCTACCAAATTTTTCACAAAAATCTTGCTCTAATTGATGATTTTGAGGGCCTGTTGTAATCCAACCTGAACGCAGTACATCCTCAACGGCTTTGATTTCTTCATCGCCAATCGCAGGGCGAGAGAAAGGAAGGAAGTGACTCATAAAAATGTAGCCTAATTAATGAATGAATAAAAAAACAATTATATACAAACTATTGCTCACCGACATCCGTCTTATTAAGAAAACATTAAAAAAACCTTAATAATTACTTGGAGATAAGCTTAACAATAGCCATATTATTGCAAAACCTGCCAATCAATATGATCAACATCATTGATGCACTTGATATTTGTATTAAATGTAGTTGATAATAATTTTTCGTCCAATAAGAGTGCAGATGCGCCAGAATTAACCAAATATCCATTTTTTATGAGCCAAACTCTGTCTGCTTTTTGATAGGAATGATTCAAATTATGTGTACTCATAATAACGGCGCCACCTTGTTGGCAAAACTTATCAACCCACTTGTCCAAAATCGCCAACTGTACGACATCTAAATTATTAGTTGGTTCATCAAGTAACATTAATTTCCCTTTTAAATCATAACTTGACCATAATTGGATAAATGCACCAACAATTCTGACCCTCTGCCATTCGCCTCCCGATAAATGATGAATATTTTTTAACAATAATTTGTCAATTTTAAAATCATTTAACAGCATATTTAATTGCTGAACATCCATTTTCGACAATTTATGATATAGCGAGAGGTAATGAAAAACAGGCATAAATGACAAAGCTTCCAATTGTTGTATAACAATGCTCTGCATTCTAGAAAGATCATCATATTTATAATGTCTTATTGAAGTTTCGTTTAGAATAATTTTGCCACTAAAAGAAAACTCTCCTGCGATAGCCATTAAAAGCGTACTTTTTCCTGCGCCATTAGCACCAATTAAGTGGACTCGCTCGCCATAACTTACTTGCTCTGTAAATGCGTTAAGTCGATCATCAACACTTACATTATTAAGTTTAAGTAACGCCATATTACAAACGCCCCATCTCTTTGGTTGCCAATAACCAGATAAATAAAGGTGCACCAAGCGTTGCTGTAATCACGCCTATCGGAACTTCTGCACCATTTAAAATCAAGCGAGATAGCAAATCAGCAAGTAATAACAACCCGCCACCAGCAAGCGCACACGCGGGTAATAATGTTTTATAATGGGTTAAGCCACATAATCTTAATAAATGCGGTACAACAAGCCCTATAAAGCTTATAGCGCCCGCTAAAGCAACACTCAGCCCTATCAATAATCCAACGGCTAAAATAAACCAATTTCGCCATTGATTAACGGATATGCCTAATTGTTTTGCTCTAAATGAACCTAGTGATAAATAATTAAGAACATCAGCTTGTAGAATAAGGAGCAAGAGAATAGGCGTAAGAGCCCAAAATAAGACTTGATGGCGCCAATCAATACCGCTAAAACTCCCCATCAGCCAATACATTAATTGCCTTAAATCCAAAGCTGAACTGAAGTAAACCAACCAAGTCATTATCGCACTTGCCATAACACCCAATGCCACACCAATTAATAATAACTGAGCATTAGATAGTTTTCTTATTCGAGTAAAAAACATTAATAAAAGAGTGATCCCTAATGCGCCAAATATCGCCGCACTACTTATTAGCCAAGGGCTTAAACCAATTTGTAGAACAATAAGTAATACAACACATACTCCCGCACCACTACTTACTCCTAATAATCCTGGCTCTGCGAGTGGATTTTGGAATAGAGCCTGCATAATAGCACCAGCAATTGCCAAACTTGCACCAACAGTCACAACGGCAAGCATTCTTGGTAAACGAATTTGCCAAACAAATAAATTGGCTTCATCTGTTAACCATTGATGTGGAAATAACACAATCTCACCAACAGAGAGGGAAAAAATAAATAAGAAACATAATGCTAGTGCCATTAGAAACAGCTTTTTTCTGTCGCCAATGCGTTGTCTTTTAGTAAATTTAATCAGAGGATTAACTTCTTTATTCATTTCGTTCCCTATTCATGCAACAACGGTTCTTGCTATTCTTATTTATAAAGTTATTTTTTAGCAACATAACATGTTCGCATTCAATGATGAAAAACTAAATTGAGAACATACAAGCCTGTCTCTAATAATAAAGAAAAACTAGGATTAACTATCACAGTATTGATGTAAATAAGAGATAAAAAGGAAGGGTCAAAATAAGAAGTGAAAATAAAAACACGCTATCTAAATAAAAATATCCATTCAGACCATATTGATAAATATAAACCCCCAATACGGCTATCATCAAAATTAGATTTAGATACAGCTAGAAATGATAAAAAAACGGCTTTCAAAGAAAGCCGTTTTGGATGTTTTTTAAATCTTATTCTTTTGGTGTTGCGCTTTCAACCCGGCTTTTTAACTTTTGTCCTGGGCGGAAAGTAACAACACGGCGAGCTGTAATAGGAATGTCTTCCCCAGTTTTCGGATTACGACCTGGGCGCTGATTTTTATCACGCAGGTCAAAATTTCCGAATCCAGACAGCTTCACCTGTTCTCCATTTTCAAGAGAACGACGCACTTCCTCAAAAAAGGATTCTACAAGGTCTTTTGCATCGCGTTTGCTAACACCAAGTTTTTCAAACAGATTTTCTGCCATTTCAGCTTTTGTAAGCGCCATAGGTCTAGTCCCTCAAGGATGCTTGGAATCGCTGTTTCAATGCTGCTACACAGTTACTCACTGTTGCAGCAATCTCATCTTCTTCCAGTGTATGCTCGATATCCTGCAAGATTATGCTAATAGCGAGGCTTTTATAGCCCTCTGCTACTCCCTTACCACAATACACGTCAAATAAGTTTATGCCAACTATTTGATTTCCGCCAACTTTCTTACATTCGGCTAAAATATCTTCTGCAGCAACATCATTCGGAACAACTACAGCGATATCTCTACGATTCGAAGGGTAACGAGAAACTGCTTTTGCTTGTGGTAAACTGCGATTTGCAATTGCATTCCAACGTATTTCGAATACTACCGTACGACCGTTTAAGTCAAGTTTACGTTCAAGCTCTGGATGAACAACGCCAATACAGCCAATATATTCATTTCTCAGATAAATCCCAGCACTTTGTCCCGGATGAAGTGCTGAATGACTAGCTGGTTTAAATGTAATTTCATCTAGCTGGCCTGTCAATTCCAGAATTGATTCAATATTACCTTTCAAATCAAAGAAATCAACAGTTTGCTTATCTAAATTCCAATGTTCTTCATAACGGTTGCCCGCGATCACACCAGCTAACATAAGTTCCTGACGTATTCCATATTCTGCTTGATTATCAGGAACAAAACGCAGACCTGCTTCAAATAACCTAACTCTAGATTGTTGACGGTTCTGATTATATACAGTTGTAGTCAATAATCCGGTTAGTAGAGACAGTCTCATTGCTGACATATCCGCTGAAATTGGATTAGGCAGAATTAATGCTTCTTCATTTGGATGTAATAAAGATTGGATCTTAGGATCAACAAAGCTATAAGTAATTGCTTCTTGGAAGCCATTGTCTACTAGCATTGTTTTAACGCGTTTTAATGATAAGTTTGCTTCACGGTGATTGGTCATCACCAAGTCAGCGCGTAATGGCACATCTGGAATATTGTTGTAGCCATAAATACGAGCAACTTCTTCAATTAGATCTTCTTCAATTTGAACATCGAAACGCCATGAAGGAACTGTTGCTAACCAGCCGTCATTTTCAACAGAAACTTTGAAACCTAAGCGAGTTAATGAGTCCAGAACTTGTGCATCATCAATCACGTGGCCTAATAAACGGTCTAATTTTTTACGTGTTAATTTGACTGGTGCAATATTTGGTAAATGTGCTTTATTGGTTACATCAATCACTTCACCGACTTCACCACCGCAAATTTCTAGCAGTAATTTCGTTGCACGCTCAATTGCGTTGTATTGTAGCTCAGAATCAACGCCACGCTCAAAACGATGAGAGGCATCAGTATGCAAGCCATAACGACGTGCACGGCCTGTGATAGATAATGGAGAGAAGAATGCACACTCTAAGAAGACATTTTTCGTTTCTTCATTAACACCTGATGATTCACCACCGAAAATACCTGCCATACCCAATGCTTGTTTTTCGTCAGCAATAACTAATACATCATCTTTTAATGTAATTTCATTACCATCAAGTAAAGTCAGTTTTTCACCATCTTTACCCATACGAACAACTACAGCACCTTCAACGCGATCAAGATCGAACGCATGCAACGGTTGGCCCATTTCAAGTAAAATTAAGTTGGTAATATCAACAATTGGGTCAATAGAACGAATGCCACCACGACGTAACTTTTCTTGCATCCATAAAGGTGTTTTTGCTTTCACATTCATATTGGTGAAAACACGACCTAAATAACGTGGACACGCCTCTGGTGCTTCAACACGTACAGGGAATGTTGCTGATGATGTAGCCGCAACAGGCGACATATCAGGTACTTGGCATTCCATTTTGTTGATTACAGCGATATCACGAGCAACACCTAAAATACCTAAGCAATCAGCACGGTTTGGTGTAATGCTAATTTCAATCGCATTATCATTTAATTTTAAATATTCACGAATATCCATGCCAATAGGCGCATCAGCAGGTAATTCAATAATACCTTCATGATTTTCTGAAATTGCTAATTCAGAAAATGAGCACAGCATGCCTTCAGAAGGTTCGCCACGCAGTTTTGCTGCTTTAATTTTAAAATCGCCAGGTAATACAGCACCAACTGTTGCTACCGCAACTTTTAGCCCTTGGCGGCAGTTAGGTGCACCACAAACGATATCGAGTAATCTATCACCGCCTACGTTAACTTTCGTTACACGTAATTTATCGGCATTAGGATGTTGTCCACATTCAACAACTTCACCTACAAATACACCGTGAAAATCACCAGCAACAGCTTCAACGCCGTCAACTTCAAGGCCTGCCATTGTCAGTTGTTCAGAAAGCGCTTCGCTACTAATCGCTGGGTTTACCCACTCACGTAACCAAAGTTCACTGAATTTCATGAGATAATCCCACCTTATTTAAACTGTTTGAGGAAACGAAGATCGTTTTCGAAGAATGAACGCAAGTCAGTGACACCGTAACGTAACATGGTCAGACGTTCCATACCCATACCGAACGCAAAGCCTGAATAAACTTCAGGATCAATCCCTACATTACGTAATACATTTGGGTGAACCATACCGCAACCCAACACTTCTAACCATTTACCATTCTTACCCATTACATCGACTTCTGCAGAAGGCTCTGTGAATGGAAAATAAGAAGGACGGAAACGAATTTCCATATCTTCTTCAAAAAAGTTTTTCAGGAAATCGTGTAGTGTTCCTTTTAAATTGGTAAAGCTAATGTCTTTATCAACAATTAAACCTTCAATTTGATGGAACATTGGTGTGTGAGTCTGATCGTAGTCATTACGATATACGCGACCTGGTGCGATGATGCGAATAGGTGGCTGTTTATCTTGCATGGTACGAATTTGTACACCTGATGTTTGTGTACGTAGTAAACGTTTTGCATCAAACCAAAAAGTATCGTGGTCGGCTCTTGCTGGGTGATGAGCAGGAATATTCAACGCATCAAAGTTATGATAATCATCTTCAATTTCAGGGCCAGATTCTACAGAAAACCCTAATTCGCCAAAGAAAGTTTCAATACGTTCAATTGTACGAGTTACTGGGTGTAGACCACCGTTTTCAATACGGCGACCAGGCAAAGACACATCGATTTTCTCAGCAGATAAACGTTCGTTTAATAATGCTGATTCAAGATAATCTTTACGAGTATTCAGCGCTTGCTGAACCTCTTGTTTAGCCTGATTAATGACAGCCCCTGCAGCTGGACGATCTTCCGCGGGTAAGTCGCGCAGCGTGGACATCTGAAGCGTTAAATGACCTTTTTTCCCCAAGTATTCAACACGAACCGAATCCAGCGCAGCAACATCCTGTGCCTCTTCGATAGCTGCTTTAGCTTGAGCAACGAGTTCAGCGAGATGTGGCATCGTTTCCTCTTCCTTTGACCTGATGAGGTCTATTAGTTGTTATCAATGATGACGAATAAAATTGCCCTTTTTGGTTTCTAACCCAGTATTGGGATCTGAAAACAAAAAAGCCTCCATATTGGAGGCTCAGGCGCTACTTTTCGTTTCTTTTCTTACGCGCAAAAGCCCCCTTGAATTAGGCGCTAAAGTAAAAAAAGAAACGGAAAAAAGCGATATTTAACATTGATAATATCTCTTAAAATATTAACTTATTGAATTTATATCATTAAGCCACAAATTTAGACAAAATAAAAGAGGGAGAAAACTCCCTCTTCCATTGCTTAATAAATAATTAAGCCAGAGCACCTTTCGCTTTTTCAACTAAAGCAGCGAATGCTACTTTGTCGAATACAGCGATGTCAGCCAGAATCTTACGGTCGATTTCAATGGATGCTTTTTTCAGACCATTGATGAAACGGCTATAAGACATACCGTTCTGACGAGCTGCTGCGTTGATACGCGCGATCCACAGCTGACGGAACTGACGTTTTTTCTGACGACGGTCACGGTACGCATATTGACCAGCTTTGATTACAGCCTGGAAAGCTACACGATATACACGTGAACGTGCACCGTAATAACCTTTAGCTTGCTTTAAAATTTTCTTGTGACGAGCACGGGCGATAACACCACGTTTAGCACGAGCCATATTAAACTCCTAGATGTCTATATTCTGTTAAAAAAGTGATACTTATGCGTATGGTAAGCAAGCTACGACCAGACCTAAATCTCCTTTAGAGACCATGCCTTTTGGACGTAAATGACGTTTACGCTTAGTTGATTTTTTAGTCAGAATGTGACGGAGGTTAGCATGCTTGCGCTTGAAGCCACCACCAGCTGTTTTTTTAAAGCGCTTAGCTGCGCCGCGTACTGTTTTAATCTTTGGCATTTCTATAATCCACTTCGCATTGTTAATAACATAAAATAATAAGGCGAATAGCAATCAGCCTCTAAAGGCTGACGCTATTACTTGAATTGCCCGACTATTTCTTCTTCGGCGCTAACACCATGATCATCTGACGCCCTTCAATCTTATTAGGGAAAGATTCAACAGCAGCCAGTTCATCCAAATCTTCACGGATACGGTTAAGCATTTCCATACCGATTTGTTGGTGTGCCATTTCACGACCACGGAAACGCAGTGTGACTTTGGCTTTATCGCCATCTTCAAGAAAACGAATCAGGTTGCGTAGTTTGACCTGATAGTCGCCTTCATCTGTACCAGGACGGAATTTAACTTCCTTAACCTGAATAACTTTTTGTTTCTTTTTCTGTTCTTTGAGAGTCTTACTTTTCTCATAGAGGAATTTGCCGTAGTCCATAATACGACAAACCGGCGGCTCGGCATTAGGACTAATTTCAACTAAATCAGCTCCTGCTTCCTCGGCTTTCTCAAGAGCCTCTTTCAGACTAACAACTCCAATCTGTTCGCCATCTAAACCTGTTAAACGAACTTCATGAGCGCGAATCTCACCATTGATGCGATTCTGACGCGTTGATTGAATTCTTTTTCCGCCTTTAATACCTTATTCCTCCAACTGATGAAGACTTCTGCTTCTAATTTCTTGCAGAAGCTTTTCTTTAAATTCGTTAACGTCGATACTGCCAAGGTCTTTTCCTCGACGAGTACGAACCGCCACTTTGCCTGATTCAACTTCTTTATCGCCACAGACAAGCATGTACGGAACACGACGTAAAGTATGTTCACGAATTTTAAAGCCAATCTTCTCATTTCTCAAGTCTGCTTTTGCACGAATTCCGGCATCTTGCAATTCTTTGACGAGTTTTTGTACATAATCAGCCTGTCCATCCGTGATATTCATCACGACAACCTGCTGTGGTGCTAACCAAGTTGGGAAGAATCCTGCGTATTCTTCTGTCAGAATACCAATAAAACGTTCTAAGGATCCTAGCACTGCTCGGTGTAACATAACAGGTACTTTACGCTCGTTGTTTTCGGCAACATAAGATGCGCCTAAACGACCTGGTAGTGAGAAGTCTAATTGTACTGTACCACACTGCCATGCACGATCTAAACAATCGTAAAGTGTAAATTCAATTTTAGGGCCGTAAAACGCCCCTTCACCTGGCTGATATTCAAATTCAATATTGTTATCAGTTAAGGCTTTTGCTAAGTCTGCTTCAGCAACATCCCATAATGCATCTTCACCAATACGTTTTTCTGGGCGAGTTGACAACTTAACAACGATTTTTTCAAATCCGAAAGTAGAATATACATCATAAATCAATTTGATGCAGTCATTTACTTCACTTAAAATTTGTTCTTCAGTACAGAAGATATGCGCATCGTCTTGTGTAAAGCCACGAACACGCATTAAACCATGCAATGCACCAGATGGTTCATTACGATGGCAACTACCGAATTCAGCCATACGTAATGGCAAATCACGGTAAGAACGTAAACCTTGTTTGAAGATTTGTACGTGACCAGGACAGTTCATTGGTTTAATACAATATTCACGGTTCTCTGAAGATGTTGTGAACATGTTTTCTTTGTAGTTTTCCCAGTGACCTGTTTTTTCCCAAAGAACACGATCCATCATAAATGGACCTTTTACTTCTTGGTAATCATATTCTTTTAATTTACAACGTACAAATGTTTCTAACTCTCGGAAAATAGTCCAGCCATCATTATGCCAGAAAGCCATACCTGGCGCTTCTTCTTGCATATGATATAAATCAAGCTGTTTACCAATTTTACGGTGGTCACGTTTAGCTGCTTCTTCTAAGCGATCTAGGTAAGCTTTTAACTGTTTCTTATCAGCCCAAGCTGTACCATAAATGCGTTGTAGCATTTTATTGTCGCTGTTACCACGCCAATACGCACCTGCGATTTTCTGCAATTTGAAGTTATGACAGAAACGCATGTTTGGAACGTGTGGTCCACGGCACATATCAACATATTCTTGGTGATGATAAAGACCTGGTTGAGAATCTTGGCTAATATTTTCGTCAAGAATAGCAACTTTATAGTCTTCACCACGAGAAACAAATGTTTCACGAGCTTCAGCCCAGCTTACGCGTTTTTTAATAACGTCATAATCTGTTTTAGCCAACTCTAGCATGCGTTTTTCTAGAGCGTCTAAATCTTCCTGTGTTAGAGAATGGTCTAAATCCACATCATAGTAGAATCCATTTTCAATAACAGGACCAATCGCCATTTTGGTGTGTGGCCATAATTGTTTGATTGCATGTCCCAATAAGTGGGCACAAGAGTGACGAATAATCTCAAGACCTTCATCATCTTTTGCGGTGATAATCGCCAGATTTGAATCCTGCTCGATTAATTCACAAGCATCCACCAGCTCACCATTAACACGGCCTGCAATACATGCTTTCGCAAGTCCAGGGCCGATATCTGCAGCGACATCCATGACAGAAACTGCATTTTCAAATTGACGTTGGCTTCCGTCAGGAAGAGTAATAATTGGCATTTAAAATCCTTATTTACAGTGGTGACCCATACGCAAGATCACTTGTAAGCTTTTTATTTCATATATATTCAGTACGTTACGACAAGTTCTCACTTTACCTCGCGAGGTTTGCACACAGTTATGTACACATATTTATTTTATAAATACCCATAGCATCACTGAGCCTTATCGCAACTCAGGGAGGGATATTATCACAGACAGTAAAGATTTATACATTTATCTGCCTATATTTCCCCAAGAAGACACGAAATAAAAATAACAAAAAATCTCACTCATCACATTGTATTAATTGACTCGATACTCTTTTCTCTATCTCTTTTTTATCATCTATATTTTTGATGACATGATTATATTCAAGGTGTCAAAGTAAATAGCTAAAGCAGTTTTTTTCTTTGCCACGTTCATCAGCCAAATAATGATACCCGCTGCATTTATAATTATTTGTATTTACTAGATTATTATCTAATCACCATCCGAATCCACTAAGCATATTCTTGTTATAGGCAAACTTTGCCTTTTTTATAGGATTTCATTACCATCAGTACCCATTAAGCGGAAACCGTGGCTTTAAAAATAACATTCTCTGGGGCGGGCCAGAACTTTCATTGTTAACATAAAGGTGTATAACGTGTTTTATCTAAAGCCCCGACCTCGTAAGTTGGTCTATGCTATTACCTTTGAGACTCTCGCGATTTTATTAAGCACTGTTTTACTGGCAATATTAAGCCAAAGCCAATCACATAATTCACTGCCCGTTGCAATTGCTGTTTCTGTTATTGCTCTGATTTGGAATTATATTTTTAATTCTTTCTTTGAATTAATTGAGTCGAAATTAAGGATCAAAAAACGCACAGTCATGGTACGACTTACCCATGCAATAAGTTTTGAATTAGGTCTGTTCTTCTTTACCATTCCACTTTATATGTGGTGGTATAATGTAGGCTTTATCAAAGCAATAAGTATGGAAGTCACTATATTAGTGTTCTTCTTTATCTATACCTATTTATTCACACTCGTTTTCGATAAATTATGTCCTCGTGTTTATTCGACAGAAAACAAAGTGGTGTAATCGCTTAATCCTGCCGATATTCAGTAGGACTTTTATTAAAGTATTGGCGAAATGCCTGACTAAATGCAGAGTGTGAATCATACCCTACTGCTAGGGCAATATTTTCAATATTTACTGATGTGTATTTTAATAATTCAGCGGCTTTGCTAAGTCGCTGTTGAGTGACATATTGCATCACAGACACTCCCACCTCTGCTTTCATTTTTCTCTGTAACGTACTCGCTGATGTATTAAAAGCAGAAGCAATATCATGTGTTGTTAATGGTGTATGTAATTTATTCGCTAGCCAAGCATCCAAACTATCGCGCCAACCTTTTTGTATTTCCATTTGAGCAAGTAATAAGCGCGTGATCGTTGAATATTGATCTGGGGGTTGAGGATATTGATGTAGCCATTCCAATAACCCAATTGCTGCCGGTGATAATGCAAATTGCCCACCTTTCTCACTTAATTGCCATTGCGAGGTTGCTGGAAGTTCAAGAATAAGATTTTTATTATCTATATTGCCTGAAAAGGCATGATGAATAGTTGGAGGGATAATCAAGCAGTTTTGATTAGAAATCAGAAAGTCTTCTCGATTGAAATTAACTTCCATCGAACCCGAAAGCCCAAAAATAATCTGCCATAAATTATCATGCTGATGAGATACAGTCTCTTGTGTATAACATCGCAAATGCAATTGAGGTAATAACAAAAGACACTCCTTTATATCCATCCTGCTATTGAATAATTACTATATCAAAACTCAGCAGAACATCACTATTTAAGAGTGTCTTATCAAGATACTTATTTAAGCCAAACGAGAGCCATTTGGTAAAGGTAAGTTAAACTCAGCCAATACTATTGCCCCTGTTTCGTCAGGTGCCCCTGTAATTAAAACTTCAGATTTTATACCTGCAATACGTTTAACTGGAAAATTACATACACATAAAATACGACGACCAACAAGCTCTTCGGGTGTATAGTTTACCGTAATTTGAGCACTTGAACGCTTTATGCCTAATTCGCCCAAATCGACTTCCATAACATAAGCCGGCTTATTAGCTTTCTTATTTATTTCTGCGCTAATAATCGTTCCTACTCGCATATCTACACGTAGAAAATCACCCCATTCAATTAAATCTGTCATCTTTTTACCAATCTATTGTGTTTACGGTTATATCTCTATTACTGGATTATAGATTAACACGCATTATGCTAGCTCACCTGTGGTGAGGCAGTCATTCTCTGTTGAGAAAGAATCACTCACACTCTTTTTCTCTATTTTCATCATTCTGAATTTTGCTTATTTTCTAATAGCCTTTTAAATAACCATATCAATTCATAAATTTGTTATGTATAAAAAGTATTCTTAAGAAATGCAGTATTATTAACAACCCCAGAGAATATTATTATGAAAAAGATAACAGAGTGGACAACACTGGAAGGAAAACTTGTACGTTTAGTGCCTCTTAGCATAGAACACTATTCAGAACTCCATGAGCTAATTGAAAAAGATAGACCCGATGAGCTTTGGTATACCACCGTTCCTTCAGTAACAGATTTACAACGCGATATTGAGCATAAACTTCAATTGCAACAAAAAGGGTTAATGTTACCTTTTACCATAATTTCGAAAGCGAATAACCGTGTAGTTGGCATAACAACCTTTATGAATATTGATAGTCAAACACCAAGATTAGAAATTGGTTCAACATGGTATGCCAAAGAAGTACAAAGAACAGGAATAAACACAGAAGCTAAATACCTCTTACTTAAATATGCCTTAGAAGATTTACAGTGTATTGCTGTTGAATTTCGTACTCATATATTAAATCAAACTAGCCGTAGAGCGATTGAACGACTTGGCGCAAAACTGGATGGTATTTTGCGTAATCATAGATTAACAACAGGTGGTCAAAAAAGAGATACTTGCGTTTATAGCATTACTGATTACGACTGGGGATCGGTAAAAGTGCATTTAGAATGGCTTATGAAAAAATACTAATACACATTAAGAATATTACGAGGAAAATAACTTTTATCTCATTTAATTTGTTATCATAATTACTCCTTAATTATCTGTTATGGGGAGCTTTTATATTCCATGCACTCTGTTTACCAGTTTTTTCAGGCTATCGGTCTTGGTCTTATTTTGCTTTTGCCTTTAACTAATCCATTAACGACTGTCGCTCTTTGGCTTGGCCTTTCAGGCAATATGACAAAGGAACAACGTAATCAACAATCGTTAATGGCGTGTGTATATATTTTCCTCATTATGACCATCGCGTTCTATGCGGGGCGGATCATAATGACAACTTTTGGTATTTCTATCCCCGGTCTTCGTATTGCAGGCGGAATGATAGTTGCCTTTATTGGCTTTAGTATGTTGTTTCCAAACACACCTAATGTCGATGATCCTATTTCAGACGATAATAACCCACATCGTAATCCTAAAGAGACTAATATTGCCTTTGTTCCTTTAGCAATGCCAAGTACAGCAGGCCCCGGAACGATTGCAATGATAATCAGTACAGCAGCTTCAATCCCATCACGTACTGATATTGCACAATGGGTATTATATATTGCTCCTGTGACAAGCTTCTTTTTAATTAGCGTTATCGTTTGGGTATCACTTCGTGGCTCTACCCGCATTATGAAATATTTAGGCCACAGTGGTATTGACGCTATTTCTCGCGTAATGGGATTTTTATTAATCTGTATGGGCGTTCAGTTTATGATCAATGGTGTCCTTGAAATTATTGCTGATTTGCCTGCTTTATTAAAACAAGCTCAAGCAGCCGCTAATTTGCCAGATTAATTATCCCCTGCATGGTACGCCGCTCTCACTTTAGCTAAATAACGTGGTGCTTGAGATGCTGGATGATTTTTTTCAACATAACGATAAAAATCATCCGCGCTCATTGAATTAATTTTAGCGATAGCATTATCCCTATTCTTATCAAATGTTCTTAACAACGCACCAGCGCCATTCACATAAGCAAGGATAGTCGCATAATAAAGCGTTTCAGGATCAGCAATTCCGGCAAGATGACGTTCTCTTAATAATTGAATATAAGCTGTACCTAAATCGATATTAATGGCTGGATCTTTTAATTGAGCTGTTGTTGGCTGCCCTGCCTTGCCTCTATTTTGGTAAACATCTCTTCCCGCAGTTGATGCTTTAATTTGCATTAATCCAACTGCATTTGATTTGCTAATCACTTCAGGTCTAAAGTTTGATTCAACTTGGATAATCGCCTTAATTAATGTTTCATCAACATCGTAACGGCTTGATGCTTGCTGTATATGGTTATCAAAAGGTGTTGATTTCCATTGTGCCGTTGAGATTGAAGCATTATTAACGCGGTTCTCTACTGTTTTTTGGCTTAAAAATCGTGATGTTTCTTTTTGAATAGGTTGACGAGCATGATCCGCACAACCAGCAAGAAGCAAAATTACCAAAGAAAAGATGATTTTTACTTTCACGTTTTATCCTTTTGCATAACGTGTTGTACAAGATATATTTATATATCAAAGGGTTGCTGATATATTATTCTATTTCTACATAAAAATGCATGCTAAAATATGGCAAAGCGCAAGAAATAAATCAATCTATTACTACTTCTAGTGTGTGCGTTTTATCTCAAATCTATCCTATTTCCTGTTTTCTTCACGAAATCTCTCAATCAGAATATCTGTAATAAAAACAATTCACTGAGGGATAGCTATAATCATAAAAATAATCTCTCGCACAAATAGTTACGAACTATTGTTAATTTTTGTGACAAAAATCGACAATCTACTTAACATTTATTGGAATACATGTTGTTATCTTATTTCCAGTCGTTATCAAATGAAGCTTTTTACACAGAGATAACTTGACTTTTTTGAAATGATATTGATAATCATTATCAATTGAGAAAATAACTCTGCAACTATAAGGCAATAATAATATGGATATATTTCGCTCTATAAACAAACTTTCACTTACGGCTTTATGCCTTATGGCATCCGTATTTTTAACAGCACCAACACAAGCAAAAGATAAACTAAAAGTCGTCACCACTTTTACTATTATTCAAGATATCGCTCAAAACGTGGCTGGAGATGCAGCGATTGTTGAATCAATCACAAAACCTGGCGCTGAAATTCACGATTATCAACCCACTCCTAAAGATATTGTAAAAGCGCAAAAAGCGGATCTTATTTTATGGAATGGCTTAAACCTTGAACGTTGGTTTGAACGCTTTTTTAATGAATTACGTAACGTACCCGCTGTTGTTGTCACTGAAGGCATTACACCAATGGCAATCAGTGAAGGTGCTTACAAAAATAATCCTAATCCACACGCATGGATGTCACCAAATAATGCATTAATCTATATTGAAAATATTCGCAAAGCGCTTGTTGAACATGATCCAGATAATGCAGCTATTTATAATCAAAATGCAGCAAATTACGCAGAAAAAATTAAACAACTTGATGCACCATTAAGAGAAAGATTATCTCGTATTCCACAAGAAGAACGTTGGTTAGTAACGAGTGAAGGTGCATTCAGCTATTTAACCAATGACTACGGTTTTAAAGAAGTTTATTTATGGCCAATCAATGCAGAAGAACAAGGCACACCACAACAAGTTAAATATGTGATTGATACTGTTAGAGAACACAAGATCCCTGTTGTCTTTAGCGAAAGTACAATTTCAGATAAACCTGCTAAACAAGTCAGCAAAGAAACTGGCGCAAAATATGGTGGTGTTCTTTATGTTGACTCACTTTCCGCTGAAGGTGGTGAAGTTCCTACTTATATTGATTTAATTACTATTACAGTAGATACAATTGCGAAAGGATTTGGGCAATGAGTAATATAAAAGCTAATCCTACTTTGACTGTTGATAATGCCACTGTTACTTACAACAACGGTCATACGGCTATTTTTGATGCAAGCTTCTCTATCACTGGCGGCACTATTTGTGCCCTAGTGGGCATCAATGGCAGTGGTAAATCCACACTATTTAAAACCATTATGGGGCTGGTAAAGCCCTCTAAAGGTAAAGTGACATTAAACGATAATCCAATCCAACAGGCATTAAAACAAAATATGATCGCCTATGTTCCGCAAACAGAAGAAGTTGACTGGAATTTCCCTGTCCTCGTTTCTGATGTTGTGATGATGGGGCGTTATGGAAAAATGGGCTTTTTTCGTATTCCTTCAAAGCGCGACCATGAGGTTGTTGAAGCATCATTAGAACGCGTTGGCTTGTCAGGTTTAGGACATCGCCAAATTGGTGAGCTTTCAGGTGGTCAGAAAAAACGTGTTTTCTTAGCACGAGCAATGGCTCAAGAAGGTACTGTTTTATTACTTGATGAACCATTTACTGGTGTCGATGTTAAAACAGAGAATGCCATTATTGAGCTATTACGCAATTTGCGTGAAGAAGGCCACTTAGTTTTAGTTTCAACACATAACTTGGGAAGTGTTCCTGAATTTTGTGACCACGTTATTTTGATCAATAGAACAGTGTTAGACAGTGGTCCAACTGAAACGACATTTACACAAAAAAACTTAGAACACGCATTTGGTGGTGTATTACGCCACATTAGCCTATCAGGTTCTGATCTTCATGATGATGACGATCCTCGCTCACTCACTGTCATTACCGATGATGAACGTGCAGCCGTCTTCTATGGTCATCAAGAAGAACACACTCCAGCGCATCAAAGCCAGCGCAAACAAGGAGATTAGCCATGCTAGATTTACTCCTACAACCTTTTGAATATAACTATATGGTGAAAGCGATTTGGGTAAGCGCCTTAGTTGGTGCCGTCTGCGCTTTTCTTTCATCCTATCTTATTTTGAAAGGTTGGTCGTTAATGGGAGATGCCCTTTCCCACTCAGTTGTTCCCGGTGTTGCAGGGGCTTATATATTAGGTTTGCCTTACGCAGTCGGTGCTTTTTTTACGGGTTTACTCGCTGCATTATCAATGACATTTATTCGTCATATCACACGCCTTCGTGAAGATGCTGTTATCGGTTTTATCTTCTCCACTTTTTTTGCCTTTGGTCTGTTGCTGGTTTCTCTTAAACCGACAGCCGTCAACGTTCAGACCATTATTCTCGGAAATATTTTAGGTATTGCTGATGAAGATGTATGGCAAGTTGTGATTATTACAGGTATCTCTTTCTTAGTCTTATTTTGCATCTGGAAAGACTTGCTTGTAGTTTTCTTTGATGAAGTTCATGCAAAGTCAATCGGCTTATCACCACTAAAATTAAAAATTATCTTTTTTACTCTTTTGAGCGCGTGTACTGTTGCAGCGCTTCAAACTGTTGGCGCCATTCTTGTCATTGCTATGGTAGTGACGCCCGGTGCAACGGCTTATTTACTCACAGACCAATTTAAACGACTTGCAATTATTGCTATCTGTATCGGTACAATCACAAGTGCTGTAGGCGCTTATCTTAGCTACTTCTTTAATGGTGCAACAGGTGGCGTGATTGTTACAATGCAAACATCACTCTTTTTGTTGGCTTTCTTATTTGCGCCTAAACACGGTATGTTGGCAGCTCGTCGCCGTGCTCGTCAGAGTTCACAACAGTTGATCACACAATCTCATCAACATAAAGGATCAACAAAACAAGAAGAGGTGAAACTATGAATGAGTTGATGGAGTTTTTCATTGAGCCTTTTCAATATCCCTTTATGCAACGCGCTATTATTGCAGCCATTATTATAGGTATCGCCTGCGCTATTTTATCTTGTTATATGGTATTAAAAGGCTGGTCTTTAATGGGAGATGCTATCTCTCACGCCGTTTTGCCTGGAGTTGTTCTTGCTTATGTCACCGCCATTCCATTAACAGTAGGAGCCTTTCTTTCTGGGCTGTTTTGCTCGTTTGCAACCGGTTATTTAAAAGAGCACAGTCGTATTAAAGAAGATACTGTGATGGGAATTGTATTCTCGGGTATGTTTGCTGTCGGTTTAGTCATTTTCGCCAGTGTCGATACAGACCAACATTTAATGCATATTTTATTTGGTAATATTTTAGGCATTACGCCGGATGTATTAACTCAAATTAGTATTATCTGTGTAATCACCATCACTATTATGCTTATTAAGCAAAAAGATTTTATGCTTTATTGCTTCGATCCTAACCAAGCAAGAATTGTTGGTTTACCTGTCACGTTATTACACTATGGATTACTGTCTATTTTGGCATTAACCATCGTTGCCTCAATGCAAGCTGTTGGGATTATTTTGGTTGTCGCTATGCTTATTTCACCGGGGATCACCGCGTATTTATTAACACGTAGTTTTTCACGCATGATTATGTTAGCAATTGTATTTTCTGTCGCATCTAGCGTTATAGGAACATTTATTAGTTTCCATATTGATGGAGCAACAGGTCCATGTATTGTGCTAACGCAAGCTGTATTCTTTATTATTGCGCTACTCTGTAATCAGATTAAATTAGCAAAAATAAAGCGACAAACAAAACCCGCTAGCGCCTGATAATATTCTTTATCTTAGCAAAAACGGGATAATCATCCCGTTTTTTAGCTTTATACTTTATTGATTTAATTAAAGTGTTATTGTCATAGTATAAACATCGCTCGTTATTATTTTATTTGGGTCTACTAAGTAAACAACTTTGCGAGGTGTAAGTATGTGGCAGAATATAGGTCGTTTACTGGAATCAAACTTAGGATTTTCAGCAAAGATAAACGAAAAAATTCACCTTTCTAGTGGCGATATTCATCATACATGGAAAATTTATTATGGTGATACGCCTATTTTTGTGAAATCCAACTTGCGTGAATTTCTGCCTAATTTTAAAAATGAGGCAGAACAACTCGAAATGTTGGCAAAAAGCCAAACAATTCGAACCCCTCGGGTTCTTGGTATCGGTAATAGTAAAGATGCCAGCTTCCTACTTCTTGAGTTTTTGCCTGTTCAACCATTTACACCTCATAGTGCCTACTGCTTCGGACAACAACTAGCAAAGCTACATCAGTGGGAAGATCAACCTAGCTATGGCTTTGATTTCGATACTCAAATCGATACCACTCCTCAACTCAATAGCTGGGAAAAACGCTGGAATCACTTTTATTCGGAAAAACGTATTGGCTTTCAGCTACAACTGGCTTCCGAGAAAGGCATGATTTTTGGGGATATCGACGAGATCACTCAACTTATCAATCATCGCCTTGCTGACCATACCCCTCAACCCTCTCTGCTTCATGGTAACTTATGGCCTAAAAACTGTGCTGCAATTGGTCAATCAGAAGGTACGGTGTTTGATCCTGCTTGTTATTGGGGTGATCGAGAGTGTGATATCGCAATGTTACCGCTTTGCACAGCAGTACCTGCAAATATTTTCGATGGCTATCAAAGTGTTTGGCCGCTATCAGATAAGTTTTTATCACGTCAGCCTATTTACCAACTCTATTTCTTCCTTAACCGTTGTAACTTATTTGGAGGAGAAGAAAATTATTTAGAAGTTAGAAAAATAATTGACGACCTATTAGCAACACCTTAATAGGGAACGAGCGAAGTAGTGCTGAGATAAAATATATAAGCTAAAAATATAACCTCGCCAGATTCAGTTATGCGAGGTTTATTTTTCCCTTTAGTTAATATAAATGAACCGTCCTTGTTCACTTTAAAGCCGGGTTACCATCCTAAGAATTTCATCAAGAAATAGCCTATTGCAATGACAACTAGAGGTGAAAGATAAAGCACCATAATTTGCGTAAAGATAGTATGTCGAGGCAATTTGATATTCTGTTGTAATTCCTCAGCCGTCACACCACTTTTCATTGCACGTTCTATAATCAGCTGATCTTGTATATTTTCCTTCAGATATTTCACTTGGCGGTAAATTCGTAATCCTGATGCACTAAATGCTAAACCAATAAACATAAAAAGAAAGATAACAAAAAAAGTAATATTTTCTTGGCTAAATCCCATTTGTGTATTGGGAATAGGTGAATTTCGCCAGAAAAAACCTAAGAAAGGTGTATTAAATTGCACCATTTCCGCTAATACACGAAAAAAATCATTAATTACGGCATTTACACCATCACCACTTGGGCGTTGTATTGCAGCCAAACCTATCAATGATACAGCTGTCGAAATAAAGGCAGGAATAAAAATAAGCCAACCAAGTACACGCTTTAAAATGGCATACAATCCTGCATATTGATAACTCATCACATCCTCACTAAATAGAATTCGTCAATATTTATCTGTTTATCGTAGTCTAATTAACGGCTAATACGACAATAAATTAATAGTAGCTATTCTCTCTATTTATTTTACACAATAAATAAGAAACTGATTAAAAAGATTTTCCTTGCAACTCTTGCTACAATCGCCACTCGACAACATAGACCTTATTTATGGAGAGTAACATGTCTTTTAAATTCCCTATTGAAGCTGCAATATTTGATATGGATGGTTTATTAATCGACTCTGAACCATTTTGGCAGCAAGCAGAACATGAGGTCTTTGCTGAATTAGGCGTCGATTTATCTCTTGCCTCATCAATGCCCGACACGGTTGGATTAAGAATAAACGAAGTTATTGATTTATGGTATAGAGCATCACCTTGGCAAGGCGTTTCAAAACAAGAAGCAAAACAAAAAATGGTTTCTCGTGTTGTCAAATCAGTTGAAGAAACAAAGCCATTATTACCAGGTGTTGAACATGCTTTAGAACTTTGCAAATCATCAGGGTTAAAAATTGCACTGGCATCAGCCTCTCCTGACTTTATGCTTGAGCGTGTACTTGAGTTGTTTAATATTCGCCATTACTTCTCTGCCGTCGTATCTGCCGATGAATTGCCACACAGCAAACCTCATCCAGAAGTTTATCTAAACGCAGCTAAAGCTCTTAATCTTGATCCTATCCACTGTGTTTCATTAGAAGATTCTCGCAATGGTATGATTGCTTGTAAAGGCGCAAGAATGCGTTCTATCGTTGTACCTGCAACAGAACAATTTAATGATAAACAATGGGGATTGGCTGATGTGAAAATTGCGTCACTCAATGAACTAACGCAACTGCATTTATTAGGCTAATTTCCATAAATAAAAAGGATATCCTGCCTTGTAAGATATCCTTTTTATTCTATTTTTAATGTTCACAACTCTCCTCACTCTTTTTGTCTTTAAAGCCTACAATTGCGTATTTCGTTTAATGCCCACTTACCTTTATCATCTGACTTTTTAGTTTTTTATCCTAAATTCGATCATTTTTAAATCAATCGAATAAAACTTTTCTGTTATTCCTTAATATTTAAGACAATTTTTGTCTTTTTTGACT
The DNA here is from genome assembly GCF_023701425.1 of Proteus sp. FZP2095. Lineage (NCBI taxonomy): Bacteria > Pseudomonadati > Pseudomonadota > Gammaproteobacteria > Enterobacterales > Morganellaceae > Proteus > Proteus sp. FZP2095. Next base: position 567,144 of record NZ_JAMQBJ010000001.1, on the reverse strand, counting down.
GTTAGTTATCGTCAAAACCTTTTATACTTTATTACTGTATAAATGAACAGCAAACGAACAGACATGGAATGACAGCTGAAGGACATCTACTTTTTTCTGTCGCAACACTTGTGTTAGCGCAGAAGCTTGAAATAACGCCAGCAATTGCTCATGGTGATTGGTTTCACATGATCCCTGCTGTCTTATTGGGCTCACTTCTTCCTGACTTAGATCATCCAGGTTCTATTCTTGGGCGATTATTCCGTATTATATCTCTACCTCTATCGAAACTCTGTGGCCACCGAGGTTTTACACATAGCTTGCTTGCATTTTGTGGTTTGGCTATTTTGTGGGAAACTCAAGTTTCACCGCATTGGGATATTTCTGCTGATATCTTTCATTCTCTTTTATTGGGCTATCTTAGCCATCTCATTGCCGATATGTTAACTCCCGCTGGTGTTCCTTTCTTATGGCCTTTAAAAATGCGTTTTGCATTACCTATTTTAGGCAAAAAGAATAATAAAAAAGGAGAGAGATTTATCTCTGTTTTGATCCTTGTTGGCGCCCTTTTTTTACCACCTCACCTTACTATTACCCTGCCTTCGCAAGTCAACAACTGGTTACAGATGTACCACGATAAGCGCACTAACTTTTAACACCCCCTGACAAAACACTACGTTTCTCTATCTATTTATAAATTATTACATCTTTTTATGCCTAATTTCCTTGTTTTTATAACCAAACGATTATATAAAATAATAATTAATTATAAAAAGTTATTAACAATCCTGTTACCATATAACGAATTGGTGCTGTTATATCCTTTCTTATTACCTAAGAACTCATATCGCATACAATCGTCGAAATTATATAAATAAAGATCTCGTTGGAGAGTTAAGATGAATTTTCCGTTAATCATTAACGTACTCGTCTTTGTTGTGCTATTACTCATCTTGGCTAAATTAAGTCAACGTCAGTGGAGCCTTTCAAAGAAAGTTCTTGTTGGTTTAGTTTTTGGTGTTGCTTTTGGACTAGCACTACACGCATTCTATGACTCACACGATCCTATTATTAAAGAATCTATTCTTTGGTTTAATATCGTGGGTAATGGCTATGTACAGCTGTTACAAATGATCATTATGCCATTAGTCTTTGCCTCTATTCTTAGTGCCGTAGCTCGTTTGCATCAAGCATCATCGCTAGGAAAAATTAGTGGCCTCACTATTGGTACACTATTATTTACCACTGCTATTTCTGCCTTAATCGGTATTGTTATTGCTAATTTATTTGGCTTAACAGCAGAAGGCTTAGTGCAAGGTGAACAAGAAGCACAGCGCCTGATTGCGCTTGAACAAAATTATATGGGCAAAGTTTCTGACTTAACGATGCCACAGCTTATTTTGTCATTTATTCCTAAAAACCCATTTGCTGATTTAACAGGTGCAAGCTCAACATCGATTATTAGCGTTGTTATCTTTGCTACTTTCTTAGGTATGGCTGCACTGAAATTACTCAAAGAAGATCAGCCTCGTGGTGAGAAAGTTTTAGTCGCGATTGATTGCTTACAATCATGGATCATGAAGCTAGTTCGTATCGTTATGATGCTGACACCTTACGGTGTAATGGCCCTGATGACTAAGGTTGTTGCAAGCTCAAATATGCACGACATCATTCAATTGGGAAGTTTTGTTGTTGCCTCTTACGTTGCTATTGGCTTAATGTTTGTTGTTCATGGTTTACTGGTGAGCTTTACAGGTTTAAACCCTATTAAATTTTTCAAAAAAGCGGGACCTTTATTAGCATTTGCATTCACAAGCCGTTCAAGTGCTGCAAGTATTCCGCTAAATATTGAAACACAAATTAAGCGTGTTGGTGTGCCAGAATCTATCGCAAGTTTCTCATCATCTTTTGGTACAACGATTGGTCAAAATGGTTGTGCAGGCATTTACCCTGCGATGTTAGCTGTGATGGTTGCACCTACTGTGGGTATTAACCCATTAGATCCAATGTGGATCGCAACTTTAGTTGCTATTGTGACTGTTAGCTCTGCAGGTGTTGCTGGTGTAGGTGGCGGTGCAACATTTGCGGCCCTTATCGTTTTACCTGCAATGGGCTTACCTGTAACATTAGTTGCTCTGCTAATCTCTGTAGAGCCGTTAATCGACATGGGACGTACAGCATTAAACGTTAGTGGCTCAATGACAGCGGGTACAATCACCAGCCAGATTATGGGACAAACGGACAAAACAGTCTTCAACCAAGATGAAGAAACTGAACTTACAGTAAAATAAACTTTATCTGCATCTATTGATAAAGCCAGTTCATTTGAGCTGGCTTTTTTTTATATCTATATTAAGTTATATATCTTCTATTTATGCCATTCATCAATATCAATAAAAAACGATAACAAGGAAAGATCGTGCAAAAAATTATGCGAGTTTTGCGTAAGCTCTATAAATATGAAAATAGTCAATATGATCCTGAACGCCAAGTCTCACTGTATCAGCTTGATATTCTTTCAGACAAAGAACGAACCTTGTTATCTGAGGCCAATTGGCAACCTAATATCATAGAAATATTTGCTGATCACTCTGATGTTATTTCAAAATTAAATAGCTTAAAAAACAATCCATTACTCACCCAGAAGCGTTGCTTAGATGCTTTTATTGCTGGTGTCGGAGGCAGTTATCTTAGAGGTCGCTCTGTTCTAGGTGCTTTTCATAAGTTACAAAATTTGCCATTACATGATTATGAAGAGAAACCTCAATATGCCTGCTGTTGGATTTGTAGTGATGGTGATCAACAAAAACATATTAATGACAGTTATTTTCAATATTGCCTCTATTACGGTAATTCTTATACAGGCAATCCCTCTTACGCTTACTTGAATTTAAAACATCTACTCACCGTCACGCCTGTTAGCCCAACACAAGCAGATAAAGAGACCTTCAAGCAATTACTCCAGTTATTACGCCATGCGCCTGAAGATGAAACACCGGGTAAATTTGAAAAGCGACTAAATGAGGCTAAATTAATTTCTGGTGATAGATATACCAAACGAGGTGTTCTGCACTCACTTGCCTTAATTGGTGTTATTCCTAATGCCTATATTCCATTATCTTTGGATCATTGGGCTAATTTCGGCGATATTACCATTGCAGAAAATCAACTTAATAACACCAAAGGTCGCTCTGATATGGAAATGCCGTGGGCGGGCTGGAAAGGCAATCTGAAAATTGACGAAGAAAAAGTGGCGATATACTTTGGCGAATATTTAGATTAAAGCTCCTGTTTTTTATAAATAGAAAGCGCCCAATACTTTCATATAGAGCGCTTTCATTTGAGAGTTCGCGATTAAACTTTCAACTTTATTTCAAATACTCACCGTTACGTAGTGCTTCAATACGCTTATCTAATGGTGGGTGAGATAAAAATAGCTCGCTGAATGACTTATTACGACCATTAATACAGAAGGCCATCATGCTGCTTTCTTCTTGTGGCTCGTAACTTGTTTTCAAGCGTTGTAATGCAGCTATCATTTTCTCACGACCAACAAGCTTTGCAGAGCCTGCATCTGCATGGAATTCACGATAACGTGAAAACCACATTGTAATAATACTGGCAAGAATACCGAACACAATTTCCAGAACCATTGAAACACCCATATATACCCACGGGTTTCCATTGCTACTTTCGCTCTCTTCATCATTAGAGATAAAGTTAGCAACGAATTGGGCAATGATACGAGAAATAAAGATAACGAAAGTATTCACAACACCTTGTAGCAAGGTCATGGTTATCATATCACCATTAGCAACGTGGCTAATTTCGTGAGCAATAACTGCTTCTGCTTCGTCACGGCTCATACTGGCTAACAAACCGGTACTCACAGCCACCAGCGATGCCTCACGACGAGCACCTGTCGCAAACGCATTAATATCAGGCGCATCATAAATAGCCACTTGTGGCATTTTAATACCGACTTGTTCAGATTGGCGTCTTACTGTATCTAATAACCAGCGCTCAACTTCTGAAGTTGGGTTTTCGATGACTTGACCACCCACTGAACGTAATGCCATCCATTTTGACATTAATAGTGAAATAAAGGCACCACCAAAGCCAAATAAGCCCGCCATGATCATCAAGCCTTGAACACTACGACCTTGTATACCTGTTAAAGATAAGATGATCCCAAAAACAAACATAACGGCTAAGTTTGTTAACAGGAATAACGCAATTCTCATCATATTGATACTGTTCCTATTTTATCTAATTATCACATTGCAAAAACTGTCTTATAAATAAGGCTTTTTTAGATTTTATCAAGCCCTTTAACTTATTTAATATTAAAAACGATATAACTTTACATTTTGATAAAAAAAATAGCCAGTGAACACCTAATATTAGGCATTATTAAAAAGTTAAGTATAAAGAGAGATTGATAATAGATGACGTGACTTTTCTGTGTTGTCGAACGGAAGGATTAACTTAGAAACGGTTTGTATCGTTTAATATAGTACTAATGGGTTTACCATAAAAAACCATAACTCTCGTGACACAAACAAAGGCAAAACAACTGTCTCTGCATTTTTATGCACGACTTACAATGTATGCAAGTCCGTGCATTTGATATAAGTAATAAGCTCAATTAACGCTATAAATTACATTTTGAAACGATATGTTGTTGTCATAGAGCCTGATAATGAGTGAGCTCGTTGTGAGTGACCATCATAAAGTTTTGGTGTGGTATAGTCGTTTTCTTGCTGGTGGTGCCAGCCAATACCACCGCTTAAGGAAACAGAAAGATTTTTGGTTGGCTTCCAATAACTAAATAAACCAAACTGTCCTTGTTTTAATCTTTCACCTGAATAACTAAACTCACTATAGTTAGTACGCGCACCAACAGACAATTCCTCGTTAACTTTATATGCTGCTTCTAATGCCCCCATTACTTCACCATCACGCACATAGTCAATATCTGCGTAAGCAGGTGAGTTAAAGCGTCCACGAGTATTACCAATTGGGTTACGAGCAAATTGACCAACTCCATTCGCTTTGCTCGCATCGGTATAAGTCACACCTGTACGAATTGTCCATGGAGACTCAGGAATACGCCACTCCATAGTTCCAGCGAAGTGCCATGCATCATTATCAAAATTACGCTTACCTTTATTGGGATCGCTTAATGTGCGTTTTCCATCACTACCGTAATCGTGATAATAAACAACCCCACCAATAGTCACATCTGAGGTTAATTTATATTTTGCTTCTAAACCGTGCTGACGGAATACATCATCTGCTTGACCATAGAAATAAAATACTTTTAATGGTTTAGAGTTGTAGTTAATACCACCAGTCAACACATGATCGATATTATGTCTAACGCCATTACCATCGCTGAAATACATTCTGTCGATATTTGGGCTATCACGACGCATTACTTTACCGTCAAGGAACAGTAAATCTAAGTTCCAGTCGCCCATTGCGGTGTTAGTTGCATAGCCATTATAGCTGTTTAATGATAAGCGTTGTGAGTTCGTAAATACACCCGTATTTTTCAGTGTAAACCAACCTGCTTTACCATTAATTAACACGGGATCTAAATCAAACTTAACTTTTGCGAAGCGTTGACCAATTTTGTTATAACCTTTTGCTTCACCGTCATCATTATATAAGATTGCACGAGAGGCGAAGTCTTTACTTGCGCCTAATTTGATACCACCATAATAAGAGACATCAAATCCGAGAATACCACCTAAATAACCTGATCTGAAATCAGCTTGGAAGTTTTGACCCCAAGCGTTAGCAACTTGCTTTCTATAACGTTGTTCTGTTTTATCAAAACGGTTTTCAGTTTTTAGGTATTTCCACATATTAATTGTAGAAAGTTCAAGTTCAGAATCTGAAATAAATGCGCTTTCTTTAATTGAGTTTTCCCAATTCGCAGCATTAGCAGCGCTCACCGCGAAAAAACAAGGAGACAGCATAAACAATACTAATTTTTTTACTTTCATCTTAATGCAACCTGGTTAATAAATATTTGAATTAAGTTATGCTGACTTATATTCAGCAAGTTTAATAAAGCACCATTTCTTTATTTAGCTAAAAAATAACCTTTGATTAAATTTATAGTTGCACTAATTTCAAGCAATAGAGTCATTTTTTGGCATAAAAAATCCAATATGGATATCTCACCATATTTATATTTACTTATTTTTTTGTAATAAAATTCCACAAGCAAATTGTAGATTATTTGCCTTTAGTCATTATCCCTTACGTAGAGAACCTTACTCTGAAAATATATATTTCAGTTATAACATTTTGCTCTAAAAATACATTTTGAACTCATAGAATAAAGATAACTCATCATTTAGGTAAGATTTTAGCTAATGCGCCAACATCCCAAAATGACGCAAATATTTCATAATCTGTATACTATAGTAATCTTATGTCAATTTAAGAGATCATTGTCACAACATGTTACATTTATTGCAATAAACACGCTATCAAATGAGATCTTAATCACAATAAATAACCACTTTATATTTTTATTCCACTTATAAGAAAAGAAACTCACTTCTTATCTAAAAATTAATCTAGTTTTCTCTCTTATAGCTTACAAAGTTATTCAAGATATATTTCGAATTAAAAATTAAGTTACATAAAGTTAAATTTAAATATCTATTTATTAATAATATTTCATATTACTGGTAACTTAATATACTAAATAACTAAAAATATGAATGATCCCTCCCCAAAAAGATATTACAGCTCTCTTAAAAAGGTTTTTGATGGAATGCCTGATAAACATTGATTAGCAATGATAATTTCATATCTCGATTAATATAAATATAAAAACCCCCCAGCAATTGGTTATCCAACTATTGGGGGGTTGCTTTAAGTATCGTTGTTATAACTGATAACTTAATTTAATAATTTTTTAGGTTTAAGCACTTTTGAGAGATCAACTGCAATTTTAGCAGTTTCATCTAAATAAGGATCTGGCCCCTCATAATCTTTAGGCAAATCATCGAGTGATTTCAACGCAGGCTTACCTTCTAATTTAAAACGCTCATTTATGCGGTTTAATTTAATAGCTTCTAGCTCTTTGTTTTCTTTCTCTCTTTCAGCGAAGTTTAAAATAACAAATTTATCTTCACCTTTTGCTTTCGCATCGTTATAACGCTGAATATCAGCAAAGATGTATGAAAACTCTCGGTCATTTGCAATGCGCTTAGTATGTTGTTCAGTTAATGGTGTTAACGCTGCTTTCAGTTTATCTGAATACTCAGATAGCTGATAACTTGCTGGAGAGATACTATCCCAAGGCAATGCGTTATCTTCAAAACTTTCACCCATTTCAGCACTATCAAAGCTTGGCAACAATAAATCAGGTGTTACCCCTTTGAGTTGAGTACTACCACCATTAATTCGATAGAATTTTTGAATGGTGTATTGCACTGAACCTAAACCTGGCCAATCAGGGCTTAGCATTTGATCGTAAACACGAGTTAATGGACGATATTGCTGAACCGTTCCTTTACCGAACGTTTGCTCACCCACAATTAATGCTCGTCCGTAATCTTGCATTGCAGCAGCAAAAATTTCAGAGGCAGAAGCACTAAAGCGATTTACGATAACAACTAGTGGCCCTTTATAATAAACCACATCATCTTTATCGAAATCTTGTCGTACACGACCATTGTTATCTCTGACTTGTACAACAGGACCACTTGGAATAAATAATCCTGACAGTGAAATTGCCTCTGTTAATGCTCCACCGCCGTTACCACGCAAATCAATAACCAAAGATGAAACATTGTCTTTCGCCACTTTTTGTAACTGTGTTTTCACATCATTGGTTAAACCAACATAGAAGCTTGGAATATCCAAAATTGCAACTTTATCACCATTAATAACTTTTTCAGTTAACTTAACAGCTCTGTCTTCTAAACGGATTTGCTCTCTGACTAAAGTGATTGTTCTTGGTTTAGCGCCTTTCTCATCAGAGATAACCTCTAATTTTACTTGGCTACCTTTCGGCCCTTTAATCAAAGCAACAATATCATCAAGTCGCCAGCCAACAACATCGACCATTGACTTGTTTTGTTGCCCTACTGCAATAATTTTATCGCCAACTTTCAACTCTTTGCTTTTTGCAGCCGGACCACCCGTTACCATAGAGTTGATCATTGGGTAATCATCATCCATCTGCAATACAGCGCCAATACCTTCTAAAGAAAGACTCATTTCAGAGTCAAAGGCTTCTGTATTTCTTGGTGATAGATAACTTGTATGAGGGTCAATTTCGCGTGCGAATGCCGACATAATGACTTGGAAAACATCTTCGCTTTGGCTTTGTGTTTGACGACGTAACGCAGCTTTATAACGCTTAGTTAGTGTCTCTTTAACATCGCTATCTGTTTTTTCAGATAGTTTCAGCGTTAGCCAATCATATTTTACTTTTTCATCCCAAAGTTTATCTAGCTCAGCTTGAGTTTGTGGCCATGGTGCTTTTGTTCTATCTAACTCAAACTTATCTTGACCAGTCAAATCCATGGGTTTATCTAGGCGGTTTAAAGCATATTGAAAACGTTCAAAACGTCTTTTTTGCGCTAAATTAAAGAGATCATAAAGGGGCTGAAGCTCACCTTTCTTCAGATATTCACCTACTTTGGTTTTTTCTTTATCAAATTGGGCAATATCTGATGCTAGCAACACATTGTGGCTATAATCTAATAAATTAAGATAGCGATTAAAAATCTTTTCAGAAAAGCTCGCGTCTAGCGAGAACTGACGGTAATGAGAGCGTTCAAAACGAGAAGTTACTCGCTCGCTCACAGTAGAATGTTGTGGCTCTTGCTTTAATTCGGGTAACTGATCAATAGTTACCATTGCTGGAGTGGCTGGTTTCTCAGCCATCACAACAGAAGTACCTGTTAACGTTAATCCGATTGCAAAAGCCACATTTAAAAGTTTGTTCATGCTCTGGTTGGCCTCCGTATCAGAACTTTAAATGTTCCGTGCGTACATTCATTGCCAAACCGTTAGGCAACTGTACACGTACACCCTCTTTCGCTATCTCTAGCACCGTCGCGTCCATCACGCTGCTACCAACGTTAACTTTCAGCGATTGACCAACAGTAAGAACTGAGGTGTCTTTCACTGGAATTAACTTTTCGGTATTTTGGCGTGGTGATGTTTTACGAGGTGTTTGAGTCGCTTTTTGAGGACGAGGCTGTCGCTTTTCACCCTCTTTAGGTGGCTGACGACGTGTATTATTTGGCTTTTTCGCTGCCGGACGTTTGCTGGTCTCCTTATCACCTTCAGCTTCGCGCTTCTTAGCACGTTGTTCTGCTCTCTGAGCTTGAACACGCGCCTTAGCTTCTGCTAATTGTGTACGAGCATGTTCGATATGCTCAGCTTCCAGTTCGCCGCAGTCATTACCATTCAAATCGACACGTTTTGCCCCTTCTTTAACTCCATAAAGGTAGCGCCAACTTGAGGTATACAAGCGTAATGCCGAACGTAACTGTGTTTTACTCAGTTGAGTTTCATCTTTTAGATCTTCAACAAGATCTTGAAAAATGCCAACTTTCAAAGGGCGAGCTTCGCCCTCAGCGATAAAACACTTAGGGAAACGTTCAGCTAAAAAAGCGATGATTTCTTTACTACTATTCAACTTAGGTTGATTTTCCATGAAATTTCCTGATTACAACGGTTTTGCCAACCAGCGCAGGCATGAACAAGCGACATTATAATAGTGTTGCCAACAATTTCTATGGCAAACGCCTGTTAACTTACACAAAATTCACAATATTTTGCTGTATGACAAGTTTTCAAATGCTCGCAGAGCACGTCACACAACGCTTTAAGCCCATTTTCATCTTTTTTATCAAAACGATCAAAAATAGGACTATCAATATCGAGAACGCCGATAATTTGTCCATTTACTTCTAAAGGTAGAACAATTTCAGACTGACTTGCACTGTCACAAGCAATATGACCACTAAATTGGTGAACGTCACTTACTCTTAAAATTTTGTTTTCAGAGTATGCAGTTCCACAAACTCCTTTCCCAAAACCTATTCTGACACAAGCAATTTTGCCTTGAAATGGGCCAAGGACTAATGAATCACCATCATTAAGATAAAATCCAACCCAATTTATCGTATCTAACTTCTCGTAAAGAAGAGCGCTGGCATTAGCAAGTGATGCGATAAGATCATTTTCACCAGACAACAAGGCTGACAAATTATCAGTGAGTTCCTGATAAAAAAGCGATTTTGGCATCATTTAACCCTATTTGCGTAACTAAAATAGATAACATACTCGTAATTTAGCCTATTTTATCTTGAGGTTGAATACTCCATTTTCAAGAATTGGGTAAAAAAACGATCATATTCCCTTAACACCCACAAAAAAAATCAGACACTTAGTATTGTAAAATGAAAGGCATAAATATAATAAAAATGATAACTTGTGAACCATTGAGTATAGGTGCTTTTTTTTAACTTAATCAAACGATAACTCTTAAGAAAACCAACTTAGGCGAATTAACGAGCAATATAGTGAACAATATCGTAACAAAGGAAAAGAAATCAATACGCTGTCAGGAGTGTGATCACCTCGTGACACTCCCTCTCACATTAAAACGTGGAGAGGATGCTTATTGCCCTCGTTGCCAAGCAAAACTTGCATCTTATCGATATTGGTCATTAACTCGTCTACTTATTCTCTCTATTACAATGCTTATTTTGGCATCAATAGCATTTACTCAGCCACTGATTAAAATCCATCTATTAGGCACAATGATAACGGCGAATGTACTTGACGGTATTCGCATGATGTCAGAGCAAGGTTCTCCTCTTACGGCAACGATGGTAGCCTTTTGTGCTATTGCTGCACCGCTTAGCCTCCCCATCGCTATTTTATATCTCCATTTAGGATCTCGCTTGCGCCTTAATCTTCGCCCGATCTTATTGATGTTAGGGAAACTGAAAGAGTGGGTAATGTTAGATGTTTATTTAATTGGACTTGGTGTTGCAACAATAAAATTAGGCGATTATGCAACTGTCTATATTGGCAATGGCTTAATTGCTTTTGTTTCTTTAATGATACTCAGCTTATTAATGCTAATTAACATTAATATGGACCAACTTTGGCAACGCTTTTACCCACAAAAAGAGATAGAAAAAAGCCCTGCAACTTGCCATGCTTGTCACTATCATTTTAAAAAAACACCATCAACGCACTGCCCACGCTGCAAATCTTGTTATACCCCAAGACAGCCAATGAGTTTACAAAAAACATGGGCAGCATTAATTTCAGCAATAATTTTACTAATACCTGCAAATTTCTTGCCTATCTCTATCTTCTATTTAAATGGTCAACGTAGTGAAGACACTATTTTTTCAGGTGTACTTTCCTTAGTGAATTCAGGCAATACACCAATTGCGATTATTGTTTTTATTGCCAGTGTTTTTGTGCCTTTTTTCAAAATTATTATTATGTTGGGCTTATTATTAAGCATTCATTTTAATTCTCGTATTGACCCTCTACTACGAATGAAACTATACCGTTTTGTCTCTTGGATAGGACGATGGTCAATGCTTGATCTCTTTGTGATTGGACTGATGATGTCATTGATTAATCGAGATCAGCTGATGACTTTCACAATGGGGCCAGCGGCTTTTTATTTTGGTACTGCGGTTATTCTTACTATCCTTGCCGTTGAATGGTTGGATAGTCGTTTACTATGGGATACTTATGCAACAAGAAGAAAACGACGTTCAGGACTCACAAGCCCAAATACGCCGCAAGCGTAAAATTTCGACATTTTGGCTACTCCCTGTTATCGCCATTTTTATTGCTAGTTGGTTGCTTTTCCAACATTGGCAAGATAAGGGCGTACAAATCACGATTGATTTTCAATCAGCATCAGGAATTGTCTCTGGCAGAACACCTATTCGCTATCAAGGTGTTGATGTGGGTCTTGTTAAAGATGTCACTTTAAGCGATGACTTACGTCGAGTTATTGTTACGGCTGATATCCGCAAAGATCTCGCGACCGCATTGCGCAAAAACACTCAGTTTTGGTTAGTTACACCTAAAGCCAGCCTTTCTGGTGTATCTGGACTAGATGCTTTAGTTGGTGGTAATTATATCAGTATGTTACCGGGTGACGGTGAAAAACAATTTAAATTTATTGCTCAAGAAGTTCGCCCTCAAGCTAATATCGATAAAAACCAGCAATTAATCACTTTGACAGCAGATAAACTGGGATCGCTCAATGTTGACTCTCAAGTTTATTATCGCCAAGTTCCTGTTGGTAAAGTGTATAGCTATGCAATTCGCCCTGATAATCAGGGTATTTTTATTGAACTTAGTATCGATAAACAATATGCCCACTTAATACGCCAAGATAGCCATTTCTGGAACGTCTCTGGCTTTCAAGGTAATTTCAATTTAAAAAGCGGTGTGTCTGTAAAAATGGAAAGTGTTTCTGCTTTAATCAATGGCGCAATTGCTTTTGATTCACCGGAAAACAGCCCTCCAGCACAAGAAAACCAGCAATTCGTTTTACAATCAGCTACCTCTGTAGATGCAGGCAAAGCAATATATGGTGAAGATGGATTAATTATTTCTCTAACCAGTGAAGAAAGCTGGGGAGTCGATGCAGGGCAACCTATTCTTTTCAGAGGAATTTCTATTGGGCAAATCATTCAGCGTAATATGAGCGATGATGGAGTTATTTTTGATGCAATTATTGCCCCTGAATATAAGCATTATATTTATGAAAATAGTAAATTTGTTGCCAATAGCCGAATCAACGTCAATATGGGTTTAAATGGTATTGAAGTTCAAGGTGCAACACCTCAAGAATGGCTTGAAGGAGGTATTCACCTCATTCAAGGTACTAAAGGGGCACCTAAAGAACAGTATCGCCTTTATCGTAATGACTTCTTTGCGAAAGCCAGTGTTAATGGTAATGAATTACCCGTGACACTCACTTTAAAAGCATCAAGCCTTCCCGGGATCCAAAAAGGTTCAGTGGTTCTTTATCATCAATTCCAAGTCGGTGAAATTACCGATGTTCGGCCTTTAATGGATGAATTTGATATTGATGTTTATATTTCTAAACAATATCGCCATCTACTCACGGAAAAGAGTGTCTTCTGGACTGAAGGGGCTGCTAAAGTATCCGTTAATGGCTCCGGGTTAACTGTTGAAGCAACACCATTAAATCGTGCATTAAAAGGCGCGATCAGTTTTGATAACTTCGAAAATATCAATAATAACGTTTCACGTTACAAACTCTACCCATCAGAAACTAGTGCACGAGCTATTGGTGCACAAATTACGTTAAAAACGTACGATGCAAGTAAACTCTCTGAAGGGATGCCTATTCGTTATTTAGGAATTGATATTGGTCAGGTCGAATCATTAATCCTTTCGCCAGATAGAAAAGCGGTAACTGTATCAGCAGTTCTCTACCCTGATTATGTCAAAACCTTTGCGAGATCTGGCAGTCGTTTTGCTGTTGTTACTCCTGAATTAACAGCATCAGGATTAGATAACTTAGATTCACTTATTCAACCTTATATTAAAGCAGAGCCTGGTAATGGTGGCGTATATCGTCAATTTGAATTGCAAACATCCAACATTACAGACTCACGCTATCTCGATGGATTAAATCTTGTATTAAATGCCACAGAGGCAGGTTCAGTACAAATTGGTACGCCAATTTACTATCGCGGTCTTGAGGTCGGCGCCGTGACAGGTCTTGAACTAGGAAACATGTCTGACAGAGTATTAATTCACATCCGTATTAGTAAAAAATACCAATACCTTGTTCGAAATAATACAGAGTTTTGGCTTTCATCAGGATATAACTTCTCATTTGGTTTAACTGGTGGTGTTATTCGTAGTGGTACATTCAAGCAATTTATACGTGGAGGGATCACTTTTGCAACACCACCTTCCACACCATTACAAGTGAAAGCAAAACAGGAACAGAATTTCATTTTAAATGATAAAGAACCAAAAGATTGGAATGAATGGGGAACGGCAATACCTAAACCTTAAAAATTAGATAATTCTGCCCTATTTCAGATAATTTATTTAAAGCGGATCACAAAAAATGATCCGCTTTTTTTATTTCGAAAAAACATTTTGGAAATAGGTTCCATTTATACTATGCTTAATTTTGTTTGGTCAAAAGCATTCTTTAAAATAAATGCCACCAATAAAACACAACGGAACACAACACGACATCGCTTAAACCGGAGCTTTATTATGAAAAAAACAACGTTGAAAATTGCTTGCTATGAAATTGAAGATATTACTTTGAAACACTCTTCCGATAACCAATTAACTTATATTCATATTCCATGCGATTATGATAAAGAGTTTTGTATGCAATTAGATGGATGGGATGAAAACACAAGTATTCCAGCCCAATTAAAAGATAAAAATATTCTGCTTTATCGCCATGCTTATGATAAAGATAGCCACCACTGGATCTTAAAAGTAGCGTAACAAGATGCTAAAGCGAAATAAAAAAAGCCAGATAAATCATTTATCTGGCTTAGGGAAATGGCTCATTGCGAGCCGTGCGCTAAAAAGTAATTGCTGATTACTGCATAAACAAAAATCGAGGACTAACTCAGACTTTTCTATCTCACAACCTACTGTTAAATATTAGCTAACAATATGTAAAGATCCAGTAAACAACCTACCAGCACACTATTTTCTATTCGAAAAAATTATCACTCTTAATTTTTGTCATTTAAATCATCGCGATAAAATAAAAAATTCTTAGCCATATTATTAATCACTTGATTAATTATTCTCGCAGAGCGACTTAATCGCATTTTGTATCACTTCTACTGATTTTTTCTTTTCAGGTGTATTCGGATCCGGCAGTAAAATAACATCAATTAATTGTGCTTTTACTTTTCCACTTTCCATTTGTTCCATTGCAATTTCATTAAGTGGATATTGCATCAGTGTTGCTGGGTTAATCACAAACCAAGCACCATCAGAACGACAATTAAGCATCACCTCTTCTCGTGTAAATGGCCAGTCGTCACCAAATTGAAGCTTACTGACCGTTGAAATAGGTGCTGCCGAGAATGCTTGAAAAGAAAACAGCATTAACATTCCCACTAATAAAAAACGTTTCATGTGGATATCTCACTTAAGACATTAGGTTTTTTCGATTATATAACAATCTATACAGGTGAGTTAATCGCAAAGATGGCGACAGTAAAAATAACCATTGTTCCAAGTAACAGTTCAAGCCAACTATTCACTAGTAACCATTGAAAATTATTTTTCTTACGGATATGAGGAACTAAGACATAACGATTGATTACGGCTAGACCAAGCATTAACACCACTAAACTAATTTTAAGCCATAACATACTTTGATATTCAGATGATAATTGTACTGCCGGCCATCCTGGAATTAACATTACGGCACTGATAATACCAGTAATTGTAACCAATAAAACGGCAATATGACCAAAAAGTGAAAATCGCTTCATTGTACCAATAATCGGTTTGATCATCCCATCTGCAAGCTCATCTTTATTCCGCAAAAACTGTAAACAAGCAACAAATGGCCATAAACCACCAAACCAATACGCGGCACTAAGAAGATGAACACTTTGATTCAGCTTATAAAATATCGCTTCTGAACCTGTAAACATTGCACCATGACCTATAGATGCATGTAAGATCAACATAATCGAAGCAACAATTAAAATAGAGAAGTTACGAACATAACGTTGGTGTATAAATAAAACAGCTAACGCAATAGTTGCCAAAACTAATTGCCATTGCCAAACTTGACCAAATGAAGTACCTAATACCGCTTTCCATATTTCAAATGACCAAGCATCTTCCCATCCATCGCCCATAATACCGGATTGTACAGCCATCCATAGATAAGTCGTAATAAAGACCGTGACAGAACTAATGGCTAATGCAGGACGCAAGCGAACTTGAATAAGAGGAATGAACTTATCTTTTGCAAGAATGGCAGCAGAGAAGCTCAGTCCGAACATAAACATGACTGCCACTAAATGGAAAAAACGGCATAAAATATAAACGTCTTCAGGTGTCATTATTTTACACTAAATTGATAAGAACCTTTTGTCTTGTGCCCATCAACAGAAACAACGTTCCAATTAACTAAATAGTTACCTTCTGCTAAATCACTTTCTAAAGGCAATAATAATTTAGTATTATTAACAGGGTCTAAACTCAATTTTCCTACGGTAATTTCTTTACCATCGCTATTAGTGACTTTGATTTTGCTAAAGGCTAATTCAATACCCTCAGAGAAGTCTAGCGTAATAACTTTAGGTGCTTGTGCTTGTTCAATAGCAGCACCTTCAGCAGGTAACTGTGATTTTAAGTGTGCGTGTGCTAATGCTTGTTGGTATGACATACCAAGGAATAAAACAGCAATAGCCGATAATTTACCCCAAGATGTCTTAAGTGTATTTAATGACATAATAACCTCTTAAATTACAGGTGATTTTTTTATTTATGAAAATATTTTATAGCAAATTTACGTCAAGATCTTCGCTTCTTGATATTAGAAATAAAAGGTTGTGAACTAGCACTCAAAATATATGTTATTTAGACCAGTTTCTGTTTCAAATATCACCCATTTTTACACTTCGAAAAAATATAATACCCATATTGACAGTCTAAACAGTTCAATACATAACCGAATACAACTAAAAGTAAAATAAACACCCTGTATAAATAATAATCAAAAAGAATTTTTAGGATAAAAATACGCAAACGAAAGTAAGGGAAAGATAAAAAATAGGAATAAGAATAGAGCTAATGCAGAAGAATAAAAAAACGCCCTGCTATTCATTCACAGCAGAGCGTAATAATTCATTTATTAACTTAAGCTGTCTAAAGCTTTATTAATAATTAAACATGTGCAGATGTTGATAAAGTGTTCAGATCTTTATCTAACAAGAATAAAGCCTTACCACTGTCACCAACCATTGCTAATTTATCTAGGATTGATTTGAATAATTTCTCTTCTTCATGCTGTTCTGCAACATACCATTGTAAGAAATTAAATGTTGAATAATCCTGAGTCGTCATTGCAACATGAGCTAATTTATTAATCTCAGATGTAATATGTTTTTCATGTTCGTAAGTTTTATCGAACAATTCAGATAATGATGAGAACTCAGCTGGTGGAGCTTCGATAGCGCCAAGTAAAGGCATTGCACCTGTATCACTTAAGTAATCAAATAAGCGGTGCATATGTTCCATTTCTTCACGAGAATGAGCTTTTAAAAATTTAGCTGCACCATCAAATCCTTTGTCATCGCACCAAGCACTCATTTGCAAATAAAGATTTGCTGAATAAAACTCTAAATTTAGCTGTTCATTCAATTTATTGATCATATCTTGATGTAACATATTTTACGTCCCTTGCGATAAAAATTAACATTATGGATATTATGCACACTTAAAAATAAAAATATAGCTATTTAAATATAGTTTTTGTTTATTTTTTCAATCTATTAACTGTAATAAAAATAAAAACCAATCTCATTTGTAATATACCTTTTCTCTATTTTAATGTTAAATAGTACTTATTATCATTAAGAGTGAATCCATATTTAATTATTATCATTAAAACAATGTAACGCATTGAAATACAATGACATAATATTCATTCTTAAATTTTAGCCTTAACTTTCATATTTATTAATTTTTTCTTTAGGCTCCGAAGTTCCTGTATTAAAGCTAAATAAAAATTATATTTCATCCATTAAAGAAGATCCAAAAACAAGCTTTACCATATATCAGAAAATATATGCAAAGTGATATCTATAATAATTATTATTAGAAAAATAAAGTATCCGTTCTATTGCTTTTTATCACTTCCCTTTTGCTATAATTTCTATTTGATATTGCTACATATTTATTGGTTCAGACCGCAGTTTTTTTCACTTTTTTTCATATAAAAAAACACATAACTCTCAAAAAATAAAAATAATTTCAATTTTTGTGCAGTTTTTCATTTTGACTGATAAGATTAGTAGGTAACTCATATTTGTATGCACAAAAAATTAATATTAAAGCCCTAATCATAATAAAAGGTTAATTAGGAGCCACTATGACAAAAACAGTGTTAGTACCCGTTGATTTTACAGAGCTTGGTTTATTGGACAAGGTTGTGTCTCATCTAAAAGCATTGTCTGTCGCTAACAAATTGAATATTCATTTTTTATCAGTCATTCCAAGTTATGAGTCTTTTGTCGGATTTGCATTCGCAGGCCAAGATAGACTAGCTAGTGACAAACAACGTATTGAAATTGCATTATCCACGCTAAAAGAAAATTTATCGCATATTGATATTCCCAATAGTACAACTCAATTTTATGTGTCAATAGGTAATCCTCGCGATAAAATTTTAGAAACCGCAAAAAAAATTCAAGCAGAGCTGATTGTCATTGGTTCTCGTAATCCTGGAATGAAAACTTATCTTCTAGGTTCTACCGCATCTTCCGTGGTCAGTTACGCAGAATCATCTGTATTAGTCGTGCGTTAATCACCCACTCCCTGCTTTTATAAGAAATCTGGTATTCGTCATAAGCCAGATTTCTTATTCTTTTCACCATAAAATCCATTCAAAATAATATTTTATTTTATTACTCTTATTTTTAAGAGTAGCAATTTAAAATATATTCTGAAGCAATAAGATAATTATTAAAAATGATTAAAAATA
The DNA here is from genome assembly GCF_023701425.1 of Proteus sp. FZP2095. NCBI lineage: Bacteria > Pseudomonadati > Pseudomonadota > Gammaproteobacteria > Enterobacterales > Morganellaceae > Proteus > Proteus sp. FZP2095. Next base: position 548,387 of record NZ_JAMQBJ010000001.1, on the reverse strand, counting down.
CATTTGCTTTAATTCTTTTTATATAATCCTTTATATTAATCATCTCTTAATAAATTTATATTGTTCATAATGTTAAATTATGTAAAGATACTTTTCCATTAAGACTAAATTTAATCAACCGGGTAAAAGGAATTAAAATGAATAAAGAAATTTCCGAAAAATGGCAAGAGCGTTTTTCATTTTTTGATCAATATGGCTCACCTAAAACATCAGAATATAAAGCCGCTTATAAAGCACTTCCTTTTGGTAAGCGTATTCTTATCGGAATGAATATTTGGGCATTTTTCTTTGGTTTTATTTACTTTCTTATTTTAGGGTTATGGCGCAAGGCATTAACATTATTTGCTATTAACATTGCTATTTTTACTATTATTGGCTTTTTACCTGTAAATAACGGTGTTATCAATGCTGTAGGTATCGCAGTTAACGTTTTATGGGCTATAACAGCCAACTATGCGTATTACTTGAAAGAAACCAAAAATGATCAAAGCTGGAACCCGTTTGAAGGTGTTCTGTAATAATAAAGGGGCAATGGCCCCTTTTATTTTCTCTTATTCTTTTCTTTACTAATAACATGCTCCCTCCTTCTCCTTATTTCATAGACATTCTATCCATTACTCTATTTGAATATTTCCATATAATTCTCCATAATAATTTTTTTAAATAGAAAATAATGAAATAACACCAAAATTTCGTTTTTACCTCAGAAGGATACTTTGCTAATGCTATAATGCATTAACACTAAATTAGGGAAAACGTATGTCTAATCACTTTCAAGGTAAATTTGAAGCCGAACTAAAATACCACCTTCAAAATCCAAAAGAATTTATTAACGAATTAAAAAAATCAGGGGCCACATTATTTACGCCTGAGAATCAAGAAACCGATTGGTACATGGAGCATGATAATACTGAATTTTCAGCTCCTACTATCAGTTTATGTGTAAGAAGAATGCTCCCTGCAGGAATAAACCTTCTTATCGTTAAAGGCCCTGATTTAGCACAATGTGAAGCTGTTCGTATTGAAGATGCAGAAAAAACAGTCTCTATGTTCACGACACTTGGTTACCATTGTATTCTCAATTATACAAAATCAAGAGAAATCTATTTTCTAGATGAGTTTCATATCACTATCGATAAACTAGATAAACTAGGCTCATTTGCTGAATTTGCTATCATGACGGACGACCAAAACAAACTCTCACTGTACGCTGACCAGCTAAAGCACTTAGCCATAAAATTTGGTTTTACAGAAAAAGATCTTGAGAAAAATAACTATAAAACACTAATGTTAAATAACCTCAAGTCATAAACAATTTTATTCAGTAGATATCTTCATAAAAACTATCAAAATTCTCTAATCGGAGCACCGATATTCTATCAATAGATATTGGTGCTTTATCATTTCTAACATTGTTTTATCTTATCCATTAAAAAGTAAAAAATGACGAGTCGAATAAAAAATTTATTTGAGTGCCATATTTATTATATTTATCTTAGAATTTTATTTTTCTTATCTCAAATAAAGCATATTCTTAGTCAAAAAATGTCATTTAGGTCTAATTTTAAAGATATTTTTGTAATACCCCTTATATTAATACACTGTTTTTACTAGAATTAGTAAAAAAATATACTAATAGGAGGGTTTATGCTTGAAAATTACCTTAATATCTTTATTAAGGCGACTTTTGTTGAGAATATGGCATTAAGTTTCTTTTTAGGAATGTGTACTTTTCTTGCTGTTTCTAAAGAAGTAAAAACCTCATTAAAACTGGGTCTTACTGTTACTGCCTTACTTATTATTGCTACACCTATCAATAACTTAATCTATCATTTTATTCTAAAGAAAGACGCTGTAGTTGAAGGTATTGATCTTAGCTTTCTTAGATATATCACTTTTATTGGCGTTTTAGCAGCATTAGTCCAAATTTTAGAAATGTTTTTAGATAAATTTATCCCTTCGCTTTATCATTCATTAGGGATCTTTTTGCCTTTATTGACTATTCATTGTGCTATCTTTGGTGCCACCATTTTTATGGTTGAACGTGACTACACATTTACTGAATCAGTGATATATGGTGCTGGGTGTGGCATAGGTTGGCTACTTGCAATTATCGCGCTCTCTGGTTTACGTGAAAAAATGAAATATTCAGATATCCCCAAAGGATTGAGAGGGCTAGGGATCACATTTATCACGGTAGGATTAATGTCTCTTGGTTTTATGTCGTTCTCAGGGATTTCGCTTTAAACGCTTATTTTGCATCCAATTTTTATACATCATTAAGACCATCATTAATGTAAGCTTTATATATAAACGGGAGGGTAATATACTTTCCGTTTATAGTGATTTCATCTGTTTTCTTACTTTTTATATATTGTGATCTTTTTACCTCCCTCCCCTTTTTAACGTTAGACTCTCTTATTTATTCTTTTAAACCAACAAAAAATAATTTAATTTATTGCTGTTTTAATCATTATTACTTTTTTATTTTATAAATAAAAATACTTACACTATTTAAATCTAATTGTTTAAAAACAAACTAACCAGTCACATAAAATTAATAACAAATCAACAGGTTAAAACTTATTTATTGAGATAACTCTTTTATCTCATTTTTATCGTTTATCGTTAACTTTTAATATTTAAGATAAATTAATTAAAAATCAAAGTGTTGCAAGACCAATTGATATATTTAATAAATTTATTAATCAGAGCAATAAATAAGCATAAAGAATATTTATAAAATGCCGATACTATTTTTTAGTATTTGAAAAAATCAAAAGGATATATGGCATTAAATCAAAGAGTGACCTAGAAAAATATTTTTATTTTTTTCTTAATTCTTTGTCTATACCAGTTACAGGAAGTAAAAATAAAACTTAAAAATCAATAAACTACACAGTTATATTTTTATGAAAAAGGAAATAACATTACATGTTTAAGAACTTCAAACAACGTTATTTGCCAAACGTCTCTTTTACTCTATCGAGTTTAAAAACAACCACTTTAGTTTGGCTGATTACAGGCTCTTTAATCTTACTTCTTGGTCTAGCTTGTGTTTTATTCCTCTCTTCAGTCAATGATTACAAGAGAAACTTAAACACACTAAACAATATCTACCACGAACAATCACTATTAAATAACACTTGGGAAAACCTCTTACAAACGCGTAATACCCTAAATAGAGCCAGTTCCCGCCACTTATTAATTATTAATAAAATGGCTACTGCGAATACAGATATCTCTTCATTATTACAGCAAGCTAAAGAAAAACTTCAACTCGTTGAAAATGGGTGGGAAAGTTTCAAGAGTTTTCCTCATAATGTTGAAAATCAAACTTATATACAACAACTAGAGCAGAAATACACTGAGCTTAATGCCGCATTAATTGAATTTTTAGCCTTTCTAGAACAAGGCAAAACATACGAATACTTAAATCAACCAACACAAACCTATCAAGATAATTTTGAACAAGCTTATACTACCTATCATCAACAACTAGAAAATTATTACACGGCTTCATTGAGTGAAGGCGAGTTACTGTACGATAAAATTATTTATAGCTTAATTGTCATTTCAATATTAATTGTTATTTTTTCTTTCTTAGTTCAGGTTGTACTGCGAAAAAACTTTATTTCACCTTTAAATGCGATAATGAAAAATATCGAAGATATTAGTAATGGAGAATTAGCGACTGATGTCACCACAAAAGGTCTATTTGAAATAAATATTCTCACTACTAATATTCAAAAAATGCGAGACCAGATAAAGCGGATCGTCAATAATATCAATAACAGCTCCGGTCTTATTAATTCCGAACTAAGTGATATTGCTGTTATGAACAATAATCTTGCCATTCGAGTTGAACAACAATCAGCTGCTGTACTCGAAACCTCAGCAGGAATACGACAATTAAGTGTGACATCAAAACAACATGCAGAAAATACACAAACATCATGTGAGCTGGTAACAAAAGCAGATACGATGATCCATCAAAGTAATGAAATGCTCGCTAACGTTGTTGAAAATATGCATGAGGTTGTCACGTTCTCTGAACAAATTAACGATATTACCTCTACGATTGACAATATCGCCTTCCAAACAAACTTATTGGCTTTAAATGCTGCCGTAGAAGCGGCAAGAGTGGGTGAGCACGGAAAAGGTTTTGCTGTTGTTGCTAAAGAAGTAAGAGAACTATCCATTAGCTGTAACTTAGCATCAAAAGAGATAAAAATACTTGTCGCTAATTCAAGTAAAAAAATAAATCAGTGTTTTCAGTTAGCCGCTGACGCAAACGATAATATGATAGATATTTCTAAACATACTGAAAATATTAATGAAATGATCCACGATATTTCTATTTCTACAAATGAACAAAGTAATGGTATTGCCCAAATTGAAGATGCAATAAATCAATTAGATCAAACAACACAAGCTAACTCAACAATGACACGGGAATTAGTCAGTTCATTAGATTCTTTGCAAACACAATCAGATAGATTAAAACAAGAATTAACTGTTTTTCATCAGTAAGTATTAAATCTACCTACAGCATAAAAGCTATCTTAATCTTAGGATAGCTTTCTTATTACTGATTCAGATTAATATTAAAAATGGCTAAATTCAGGGATCTCTTTTTTACCATGTGATTTTAGAAAATCTAACACTCTTCTTGGAGTTACATTCAGTATACGCTCATGTGGAAAGTCTATTTGGGCTAATACTTCTAATACTCGATCAAAATTTCCTAGTGAAGAAGCTATATGTGAGTCAGAACCCAATGCAATTAATCCTCCTGCATCACGTACTGCTTTCGCTATTTCTATGCAGTTTTTCTCACTTCCTACTCTAGAATGAATAAATGATGAATTATTCATTTCTAAAGCAACGTTGTAAGTAGCAGCTGCCTTTGCGACTTCAGCAATATCTATTGGATATTTGGGATTGCCCGGATGCGTTACCATTTGAATACAGCCACTTGCTATTGTTGCAATTAGCGCTTTTGTATTATCAACAAGGCCTAATGAACTCATTACCGGATCATGAAAACCAGCAAGCACAATATCTAATTTCTTACTCATTTTCTCACTGCAATCTGTTTCACCTTTGATATTTTTAATATTCGCTTCTATACCATAAAGAATACCAACACCATCAATAATACGAGGGATCACAGGTAAGTTAGAAAAATGCCATTCATGAGGTGCATCATCCATATCTGGGCCATGGTCAGTAATTGCAAATAATTGAATTCCCTGCTTTTTAGCTTGTTGGAAATATTCACTAACTGTACTATAAGCATGTGTACTAGCAATAGTATGAGCATGTAAATCAACGGGATACATAAACAACTCCTTCCTAAAAATACCTAACAACTAACAAGCGATATACTATCAACCTCACTTTTTCTCACATTAGCAAGAAATGAAGATAATTTTTGATAAATATGTTTTAATCTTTAACATACTATTTAATATCAAGTAGATAAATAAAGTTTCACTTTAGTACTATACACAAGAATTTTGAAAACACATTATATTGTGTAATTTCATTTTAAATATGACTTTCAACTTTATAAAAGGTTATTTATGTTCAGCTATCCAGCAGTCGCTCATTTTGATGAAGAAAGTGAAACTTACGAAATCACTTACCGTGATTTCGATAATATACACGCTGTTGCTTATACAGAAGATGATATTGAACTAGAAGCCTCTGATATTTTGCATGTAGGTCTTGAAGAGTTTGTAGCGAGTAAACTACCTATTCCTACACCATCCAAAGCACAGGCAGGTGATTTCATTGTCTACTTACCTCTTATTAGCTGTTTAAAAATTGCGTTACATAATGCAATGTTAGAAACAAAGACAAAAAAATCTGATCTTGCAAGAAAGATGAATTTAACGAGTGCTCAAATAGAGCGTCTACTTGAAATTAATCAAACCTCAAAAGTAGATAATCTAGAGCAGGCACTTTATTTATTAGGCTATGGCATTTCTGTCAGCGTTAATAAAGATATCAATCAATAATAATAAAAATGGCTCTAAATTAATTAGAGCCATTCGTATTAGATTATTTCACAACCAGTATACAAGATAATTAAAGCTTTTTACTTGCTAAGAAATTCGCATGGTTTGTATAAATAGCAATAATATCTTCACCACGTCCGACTAATCCAGCAACCTGATTTACCATATCCAGATGATCTTCAGCATAATCATCTTTAATCAGTTTACCTAATCGCATACTTGTACGACCTACCAAGCCATCATTTTCACGCTCAGAAAAGAATGCACTTAATACACGCATTGCTGCATGAGTAGGATCTAGTAAATTGCCTTTTTCACCAGCGATCAAACCTTGGATATAACTACCAAATGAATAGTAATGAACGCCATTTACGACTTCTTTGCCTTCACCACCGCGAATGGCTGGCAGCCCTTGTGGATACTTTTTATTAAATTCCATCACATTTTCAGTTGTTAATGCTTCTAATGCAGCAATAGCATCTTGTGGATTACCTCGATTACCTGAAAATGTAGAAATAATAGTACCAATAGCTTTCATTACTGCATCAGCAATATATTCTGGCACACTATCCTTACGCATAATGCGTCGTACTAAATCTGCAATCTCTGAACCATGGTTTACACCATTAACAGAGGTAACAGAAGCAATACTTTTAGCATGCTTCGCAGCAACATAACGGCAAGCTAATGGGCCTTGGCTATGACCGATTAAATTTACTTTTTTTGCTTTCGTTTCTTTGAGAATTTTTTGCACAAATTCCCAAAGTTGTTCGCCACGAACTTCGTTCGAGTTAAATGCAGAAAGAGATGCAGTGAAAACTTTATGGCCATCCTTTTCTAATGCATCAGCGATACCATAAAAATAAGGATAGCCGACGATATCATCAAAACCAGATAAACCATGAACTAAAACAATTGGATATGTAGTTGACATATTTTTCCACTCCTTGGGTTTAAATTAATTTATTTAATTTGCTAAACATCCTATTAGCAATACTTAAAATAATAGTTAGAATACAACATTTAAAATACAATCTTTGAAGTAAAAAATTATAGTAAACATCGTATTTTGATAACTTATTTTTTCTAAGTGTTATTAGATTAAACTCTATTTTACGATCGTAAAGCATTATTTTAATCAGTTTCGATTTTTTACTGATAGTCTCAATTAACTCTAGAGAAAATTAGCATACCCTCAATCATTCCTTCCACTTTTTTTAGCTTTTTACCAATATATGTATCAGAACATTGATCATATTTTGCAAGCTGTATAAACGTTTTACCAAAAACATAATAATTAATAATTAACTGATAATCTTCTTTGTTGTACGCCATCAGTCTTTTCATTAAATCATTGATAACATTTGCATTATGATGAGTGCATTTTTTTCTTAATTTTATACGGTCTGGAATAACTTCTTTTTTATCATTATTCAATATATTAACAGCATCTTGATCATTGGCTACCCATGATCCCCACTCTTCTAAAGTTTTCGAAATATTCTCCATATTAACTTCCTTATTTTTTTCATAGAGTAACAATCGCATCCTGCAATCATTTAATAATGTTCCATTAATACTTAATAAGTATTGATATTAATATAGTGGCCAAAGTGTAATTTACAACTCGGATTTATAAAAATATGAGTTATAAACTTAATTTATTGATAGAAATGAAAAGTTAAGGAGATGCAACTAGCCACTTTAATTAAAAACTAAATTATTTTGAAAATATAAAGAATATTTTTTCTTAAAATGGCTATAAATATAAGAGATTTGCAATTATGGTAATACTTCTTCTGGACGTAAAGTGAGTACTTCATACCCTGTTGCTGTTACTAAAATAGTATGTTCTGATTGAGCGGATAATTTTTTATCTCTTGTCACAACAGTCCAACCATCTTTTTTGGTTTTTATTTTAGCGCCGCCTTGATTTATCATTGGTTCAATCGTAAAAGTCATACCTTCTTTTAATTCAATACCTTGCCCTTTAATACCATAATGTAATACTTGTGGCGCTTCATGCATTTCTCTTCCTATTCCATGCCCACAGTATTCTCTTACTACACTATATCCATGACTTTGTGCAAAGCTTTGAATAGCATGACCAATATCACCTAATGTCGCACCTGGTTTTACTTCCTTAATACCTTCCCACATTGCTTGATATGTTGTTTTTGCTAATTTCCGCGCAATAGGAGATGCCTCAGGCATAATATACATTTTACTAGAGTCAGCAATAAATCCATTTTTTTCTAGTGTGATATCAACATTAATAATATCTTTACTTTTTAAGCGCTCATCTGATTTTGGCACACCATGACAAACAACTTCATTTATAGATGTATTTAGCACATATTCATAGCCATATTGACCTTTACTTGCAGGTCTCGATTGAAGTTCATTGACAATAAAGTCATCAACCTTATCGTTAATTTCCAGTGTAGAAACACCTGGTACAATAAAATCATCAAGCATTGTAAAAACTTTCGCTAATAAGCGTCCTGATTCACGCATTAACTCAATTTCATCGGCCGTCTTAATCGTTATTTTATCCATTCTTCTTTCCTCTTATTCTACTTCTTGCTTGATGGCTTCTTTTTCCAACATTTCATTGATAATCATTGGAAACGTTTTATCTGGGTTTAACTCTGCCTGAATGCCAATTTTTATCCAAAACTCTGCCTGAGCATTAACAGAGCGAGACATCACATTGCTTGCTTTTCGCAAGTATTCATGTAATTCATCAGAAATTTTTACAATACCCACAACAATCCTTATATACAGATCATAATAAAACATATACGTTCTATAATAGAATCAAACTCTTCTTCTTTCAATTGCTATTAGATAGTTATCGTAGGCATAAAATGCCTAAATAAGAAAATAAGGGGAAATAGTACTCAAAATAAAGAAATCCTATTTTTTGCTTTTCATATATTTCATTTTATTCATCTACAAATTCATAATATTTGACTTCAAATTATCCTAAATTGCAGCTATTTCTCTTTAAATGTTACCACCCTAAGAATTAACTGAGAGACAAATTAAAACGCAAGCACTAATTTAATATTAATAAATTTTAGAAACGAATTTCGTATAAATACTAATGAAAGAAAAAATATGAATTTATTCAAAACTATCGCATCGTTTTTGTTACTGAGTAGTATTTTAATATTAACCTCAGGCTGTACAACAATTGGGAGAAACTATCCTACTAGCTCAAGTGTTGCTAATGACCAGACTGAAAATAGAACGCTTTCAACGAAATGGGGAGAAAGTTTATCTTCTGTTACTGAAAGTGTTGAAGCATATCGCTTATCAGAAACACCTTCACAAACAACATCTATATTTTATCAAAGTGATATATCTTCCAGTTCTTATTCAAAAATTGCACGTATTAGCGAAAGTCCAGTAAAGCTATCAATCTTAACTGAACACAGAAATATAATTCCATTATATCACGCTCAAAATAATCAATATTTATTATATGGAAAACAAAATGAGCGATATATTATTTTCTTACATAACACTAGCCATAAAGTAATATACGAAGCTGTTATTACTGTTGATGGACTAGATGTTATCAGTGGAACCGCTGGCTCTTATCAAAATAGAGGTTATTTATTAAGACCTGGAGAGACTCTATTTGTTGAAGGTTTTAGAAAAAATCAGCAACAAGTTGCCGCTTTTCGCTTTGGTGCACCTGAGGAAGGATATGTAAACTACAATGCTCAAGGTGATAAAAGAAATACAGGTGTAATTGGTGTTGCTCTTTTTGAATCAAAAGAAGGGACACAAGAAATAATCAGAAAATGTAGTTATTTACCAAACGCTTTCCCAAATAATAACTATGCACCAGAGCCTTGTATACCTTAATATTTATCAATGAAGTTTTTTCTTCTAAAAATAGCGTAAATTATTACGCTATTTTTTTGAGCTTCCATAAAATAAAACAGCTTGAGATTTATATTAACATTTAATGCTAATGCACTTTTTCTAGTTCTATTTTTTAGGTATATTTAATGTCTAACAGCTCCCGTATTAACTCTCCCTACATACCATCCTTATTCTCTTTTTCTTTCTAAATTATATAAACTTATTGGAGTTATTATGCCTGAGAAATCACATCGCATTATACTAACTGGTGGCCCCGGCTCCGGAAAAACCACACTAATAAACGAACTTAAAAATAAAGGCTATCCCTGTTCTTTAGAAGCAGGAAGAGCCATTATTCAAGACCAAAGTGTTATTGAAGGAAATGCATTACCATGGACAGATCCTAACGCTTTTGCCCAAGCAATGCTAATTTGGGAATTACGCTCATGGCATGAAGCAAGCAATAATAAAATTCCCTATTTCTATGATAGAGGCATTCCTGATATTGCAGGATATCTACTCCTATGTGGTTTAGCTATTCCCAAACATCTTGATAAGGCAATTACCTTATTTCGTTATGCTACAAATGTGTTTATAGCACCACCATGGCCTGAAATATACACTCAAGATCAAGAACGAAAACAAACAGAGAAAGAAGCAGAAGAAACCTATTTAGCAATGATAGCTGTTTATAGAAAATATAATTATAATTTGATAGAGATACCTAAAATAGAAATAAATGATAGAGCTAATTTTATTATTAATAAAGTTTAGAGAATGATTATCAGCCAGTAGTAATTACTGGCATAGATAATAGTATTAAATTTTAATAAGAAGCCATGATCTGTAAATCAGGTTTTTCTCCTCGCATAATAGCTCGCTGTTGTTCATGAACAGCTTCATTAATTGCTTTTTGCTCTCCTGGTGTTCGAGTATTCTTACCACAAACTAATGCAGAACACACTGGACTACCTATTCTATGACTTCCTGAATTACCCGTACTGAAAGTAACGTTATCAGTAGCACAACCTAGTAATAGAAATGATAATAATAAAGTGATTGCTATGCGCATAATTTCCCCATATGAAATTAAATTTTAAATTTATATTAAAGTATTAATAGGCATCAAAAGTATAATGTGGTTTTTGTTTCCATTTGAATTCAACTGTTTGTTTTTCTTCATTCCAAATAGGTTCAGGAACTGGCATGGTAAAACTTATTTTTTGAATAGGCTTTAATGTTGAATTATTATTGTTTAAATACTGATTATTTATTGATGGTATTTTCTCATTTAAACCGACTTTAAAAACTTGTCCAAGTCTTTGTTTTTCTTCTTGTACTTCTATTTCAAAACGAGATTGCTTTCCCAACATAAAAACTAAGTTACTATTTACCTCGTGACTATTAGGAGTGCGATTATCAGTATGTATCCCAATTAATTTGGCTTGAGTTGCCTTATTAGTGGTACAACCAGAAGTTATAAATACAGAAAGTAATAAAAACAAAAAGTAATACATAGATTAAATATCAATAAGAAATAGGAATAAATAATTATTCCACAAAATCAATTCATCAACAAAATAAATTTCACCATTTATATAAAAATAGAAAAACTCGCTCATAAAATGATGATATATAATAATTTTAGCTATAATCTAGTTAAAAACATAGAACAAAGAAAACACTTAACCAAAATAACAAGAGTTATAAAAAATAAACATATTCATGAATAATATGAATAAACAAAAATAATGCCTAAAGAAAATATATAGTAACTGGCTATATTAAATTGCTGTCATATTGAAATAAAAAGGAAACCAACAAGGTGTCCGCTTAATACAATAAATAAAATTTATTGAGCTGCTGACATTTTTTTCATTTGCTCTAAAGAATCTAAAGCTTGCTTACAAGTACTTTCTTGAACATCTTTAGGCAATGCTGCAAATTGTTCTTTAGCTTGAGCATATTGCGCTTTCATCGCTTCTGCTTGAGCCTTAGTTGCATCATTTTTTGCCATTAACTCAACATAAGAGTCAGTTTCTTTAAAATAGTCTTCACATGCTTTAGATAAATCAGCAGAAACAGCGATAGAAGAAATTGATAATAAACCCAATGCTAGAATAAGCTTTTTCATAAATATCCTTTAAGTATCATTTGCAGTTAGAAAGTAACTTCAATTATTTTTCTTAAGTCAGCATTATCTCAAAGAAGAATAAAATAGGGATAAGTATTATCTTAATTTAAAAAATATAATCATATCTAATAATGATTGAAATAAAAAAAGTCAAAATATGATAATTGAAATTAGCCCGTTATTCTCAGTTTTATTTTAACGTATTGATTTATTATTTTTAAACTAATATGTGATTGTTATCTACTAGTAATTTGATTTTTATAGCAATACTATTGTTTGTATATTGATAATACACACTATAATCAAATCATCTCCACTAACTAATAGGTAGAAAAGTGGAAATTGATAGAATCGGCTGGCACGCATATGGTGATTTTCCTGATGACCTACCACCTGAAAATGGAGGTATACATATAGGATTCTATTTGACTTAGATTATTAAAAATAGCTAGAAAGTGAAGACCAACAAGAAGATGCAATTGATGAGTTAGAAATGGTACGTAAAAGAGAAATGGATGGTCTGGCATTTCTTATCCAGTTTACGACAAAAAATTTATTAGTGATGACTTGAGTGATAAAGGATATGCTTTCACACAACATTATTACGGTTCAGAAAATAATAACTATTTCGAAGATTTCGAGCATGTTTTAGCCCAAGGACTCTCTTCTTCATGTTACGTTGAAAACTCATGGGATAATTATGACAAAATTGCACCTGTAATTACAGATGCATATACAAAATGGAAAAAAGAAATAAATAATTAAATTCACTGCGTTATAAAAGCCAATTTTCATTATTAGCAATAAGTTATTTAAATAATAATTAACTTATTGCGCATTTAATTAACATTTTTAAATTTTAAAACCTACCTTATTTAATTTATTAATTTTGACGTGATCTACATACAAGAATCGTGCGTTATTCTTATATATAGTTGCTCCGTACTTAATAGGTTCTATTAGTCAGGGGAACTCCCCCATCAACGGAGGCATTTAATGTCTATAAAATGGGTTTTAATTCTATCTGGATTGGTTATTGGTGCTATTGCGTTACTTCTTGGTATTAACGGAAATCCACCTAATATGGGTGTTTGTGTAGCTTGCTTTATTCGTGATAGCGCAGGAAGTATGGGCTTGCATCATACCGAAACAGTTCAATATCTTCGCCCTGAAATATTCGGTTTTATTCTTGGCTCTTTTGTTGCCGCACTTATCTTCAGAGAATTTCAATCAAAGGCAGGCTCTGCACCTATTATTCGTTTTACATTAGGCTTTCTAATGATGGTTGGCTGCTTAGTTTTTTTAGGGTGCCCATTAAGAATGGTGCTTCGTATCGGTGCCGGTGATTTAAATGCTGTAATAGGATTAGTTGGATTAATAATAGGAATTGGCATAGGTAGCTTATTTATTAAAAAAGGATTTTCTCTCCCAAGAAATTATCGTCAATCCCCTATAGAAGGTTTTATTTTACCTATTATATGTATATTCCTATTTGCTTTATTCTTATGGAACAGTGATATATTCAATGCCAGTGTAAAAGGCCCTGGAGCAAGTCATGCACCAGTGTGGATGTCTATTATCGCAGGACTTATTATTGGTTTTATTATTCAGCGCACAAGATTCTGCTTTATTGGAATGGCCAAGCATGTATTTTTATCGCGTAACTATAATATGGCGTTTGGTGTAATCGCATTAACACTTGTTGTTTTTTTAGGTAATCTTTATTTAGGCAAATTTAACCTTGGTTTTGAAAATCAACCCATAGCCCACAGCGATGGACTATGGAATTTTCTCTCTATGACGCTTGTCGGTCTATGTGGTGTATTAATTACAGGTTGTCCATTACGACAACTCGCTAATGCAGGTCAAGGTAACTCAGACGCAGCTGTAAGCGTCATGGGTATGTTGATGGGAGCTGCATTTGCTCATAACTTCTCTTATGCCTCAAGTCCTGCTGGTGTTACGGATAATGGTAAACTAGTTATTATTATTGGTTTATTGTTTGCTGTCATTGTTGCTGCTATTTATACCTATGCTGTAAATAAAGCAAAAGATAATGGAATTAGCAAAAATGACGCATAACCACTTATTTCTTTTTCATGAGCAATACGCTGTAAAAAAACTTCAGCAACAACTCCAACAAGATAATTTTTCCTCAAAAATTATTGATGCTCCACGAAAAATATCATCAGAATGTGAATTGGCCGTATCTATTTATTTTTCTAACGATGATATTTATAAACAGTATATTAATAATAATGTTAGGGCTGTTTATAAAATAAGTTCACATCATTTTGATGTACTTTGGAAAGACGAATTTTGACATAGTACATAATCAAATTATCATTATTATTTTTAGAACCTAGACAGTTAAAAGGCTACAAATGTAGCCTTTTCTTTATAAATAAAACCATCTGTTTTATATAACTTTTTATTCAAAAATAGATTGTCTTTCTAAAAACGAAAAACCATCCCTTTTTAGTTGGATGGTTTCTGCATCTTCATGTATTTATAGAGTAATTATTTTTTATTACTCACTCTTCTTCCGGCGGATTTTTGAGGATTTGATGAATTTCCTCTTTCAGTTTTAATTTTTGTTTTTTTAGCTCAACAACCTCTTCACCATATCCTCTTCTATCTTTATGCTCTAATCTAACAATTTTATGGTCAAGTTCGTTATGTTGTTCAAAAAGAGCACGAAAATGAGGATCAGTCTGACGAAGTTTTGAAATTAAATCACGATATTCTGGAAACATAAATAGCTACCTTCCTTATCAATTGTGAATTAAATACTCTTATAATATTTACCCAAACTGATTAACCTGTCATTGTCTTTATGTTAAAAATAAGACCAACATCAATTAATATTTTTAATTTTCAAAATAACTTAATATTTTTATATTATACACTCTCAGTAAAGGAGAACATGGCCCATCTATCACATAGCAAAAAGTAAAAAAATAGGTTGCTAAAGAGAATGAAAAAACGTCAATTTGTCTTAAAACTGGACGACATAAGGCAAAAAAGCACTTTTTACTAAAAAAAAAGCATTTATTGTTAATTTATAAAATGAAAATTCACTACATTTATACCGATCTCTAATAGTTTTTTTATACCCATCTATTCGAGTCACTAAGCCCAATGCCGCCACATTGGGCTTTTTTATTAACAATAGTTATTGATATCATTTTTCATTACAACATAATCAAGTTTATTTAGCTCTATTCAACTGTTTTTTAAGACTAAAATTATTTAATTTCATGTCACTTAATCAGTTTCAACTGGTACATATATCAGACTGTTATTAACCAATAAATTTTTTGTTCACATCTATCTCAGATTATTTCATTAAGTTAATATCATTTAAATAATAATGGTGAAGCAAGTAGCCCTACAACTATAGAAACTAAGCCATGCAATATTAAGGCTATTTTAATTCTTACTATGTTAACGTACTCTTTTTTACGATTATCTAACCATTCATGTAATGCAATAAAAAAACAGATAAAACAATAAATTCCCGCACCAAAAAGAATAAAAGCCGCTGTTATAGCTCTGGATAAACTTGACCAACCACCTGAATTAGAATGTGAGCTTAATTCATTGTAAATAAGCAATCCTACAACAACTAACGCCCCTACCCAAAATGCCATTAATATCCCCTTCCCCATCACCTTATTTTCAGTTTTATAAATATCCATACTTATTATTACCTTAAAAATTAACATGCATAAACTATAATCTATTATTACTATTGCTACTCTATTTTAGAGTATAAATAATAAAATAATGATGCCGACTAAATTCCTTCTTGTCGGCATTAGTAACTATTTATTAGGTGAAATATCTTGCTCTTTTAATTTAGAAAGTGCTAATTCTTTCATCCAATCTGCAAGTAGTGGTGCTGTTTTTATTGAATCTAATAATGCACGCTCTTTTTTCGTTAAACGAATAACAATAACTTCTGTTTTCATTGTAGACATAATAATTCCCCATTTGTAAAAGAGAAAATATTGTCATAAAACAGTAACAGAACGGTCTGACTTACATGCTTTTACAAAACCATCATTTAAAGATGAGTAGCAATACGCTCTTGATAGGATATTTGCGATAGAGTTCATTGCTTATTTTTAGGAAAAACATTAGTTTATCCACAATAAATAAAAAAACAAATCATACGTATACTATCTTTCATTGGTGTAGCTTTGATAATGAAGATCTAAGTGATTGTTGGAATATTACACCAATGATGCGAGAAATAGTTTTATCAAGAAATGCACTTAAAAAAACATTATTAGTTTTAATTTTTAGCTAGATGCTAACGATAAAATTTCATAATAAAAGATATTGACGTAGATATCACAATCAATATGTTAATCACAGTTAACTGATGGCTTATTTGTATTAGATCTATCAACATCACTCGTTAGATTTCATCTTCAGTGAAATGCCGAAGAAACTCATCGTGAACATAGGCCACAAAGCTAATACGCTACCCTAAATAACCTATTTTTGCCGCTATACGGTAATAGTTTGAAGACTGACGCGAATACTTTGTCTAAATTGTTCTGTTTGGCGCTGGCTACAGTTGATCGCATTTGTGAAATTCGCCGTATTCAGCGTCAAATCAATATTTAATCTACCTAATGCTCCCGCCATAAATTCAATCCTTGGTAAACTGATGTTGTCAGAAATAAACCATGAAAAAACGCAATGTCTATGGTGGTCGATGGGCTAAAGCGCGATTAGCGTTTCTTAATGAACATCCACTTTGTGTTATGTGCCAAGAGCAAGGACGTATTACTGCTGCCACAGTAGATTACTCCACATCGTCTTAAAGAAGCACTTGAATCAGGTGATAAAGAACATATCGTAAAAGCCCAAGCCTTATTCTGGGACGCAAAGAACTTCCAAACCTTCTGCAAACTACATCATAACTCAACAAAAAAAGTATTGAAAAGAGTGGCAAATTCATTGGCTGTAATGCGGATGGCATTCCACTCAATCCCAATTATCATTGGTATCAATAACACCATGAAATACAGAGTAGGGATGGGTAAAAGTTCAAATACTTTCACCCTGGTCCACTTGAAGGTGGTCATCAGTGTTCCGAAAACATCTCCGTTTGAATTGATGGATTTTATGCCGATGTGGAAGAAGAAAATCACGGAAGAAGAGGTGTGGGATAGCGTCACTGAGAGTGTATTAGCTAATCGATAGCCCCACATTTGTGGGGCTTAATCGTTAACCACCGCGAGACATTTTCTCAATTTTTTTATCCGTATTGTATTGAGAAAGGGCATAAACCGACCAGATAGCCGCAGGGATCCACCCAATTAAGGTGATTTGTAGGATAAGGCAAAAGATGCCAGCGAATGGGCGACCAATCGTGAAAAATTGTAACCAAGGTAGTAATAACGCCAGAATAAGTCTCATAAAACCCCCCTCTATTATTCGAAATTTCAGTTTATCAATAATTAAATCAATAGCAAATAACAAGGAGTATTGCATTTATTTAGAGTGAAAGTTTGTTTTTGTAGTGTGTTTCTATTGATGATTGCTTTCTAGTATAGCCACCGACAATAAATTACTTATTCTAGCAAGAATACCCATGCCTATGGCCTCAGCAATTAAATTTTCACAGAGTATCCTTCAAGTTATACAACTGCCATAAATAATATTCCTAGAAAAAGAACTATCAAGAAAATCTCTGTTATTCAATTTTCCATATCATTCTCTTGAGGTTATGACTCTGTTTTCGCTCTCTATTCTAATATCATTTAATCCTTGTTTAATTATTTATTCCATTTATAAATAATTATCTAACACCTATCGATGCCATCTGGTAAATATACTTACATATAACATCAGCATCCACATTATAAAACTTTCATTTATATTAAGACAAGAAATTAAGCGCATGAAAGCATTAATGACATTTAACTTCACCAACAAGCCAATTTCGAACACATTGATAGTTTTAAATCTATTTTAAGTTATCAAAAGCCCTGTAATTATAAATCACAGAGCTATTTTATTAATCAACAAAGATACCATTTTCATATATATACATTGTTTTTATTACAATGAACAAAAGAAAATTCGACACCTATATTTTCATTTACTGAAATAGCGTCATAACTTTATTAACACTATCTAAAATTTGAGAAATTGAATCTTGTTGAGATATAACATAATTATAGAGTAATAAAATTGAGTCACGATAAATAAAGGATATTGCAATTAAGATTATTATAAATAAATAACTAATCGGGCCTTTTAATAGTCTCATTATTACACTCCCTTTTATTTTTATAATTTCTTTTAAAATCAAGGCCATGTTTTGCACGACCTTGATTGAGTTGTTATTGCCCTACTAGGGATATTCTACCTACGTTTATTTCATCTTGAACTAGGTGGTTATCAATTCTTCCTTCTATCCGAATTTTTGTATCAGATGAAACATTAAGGCCATTCCACTTATCATTATCAATTTTTACACGGATACTTCCAGAATCATCTTTAAATTCATATACGTTATGGGTAATATTTCTAACAATAAATCCTTCGATAATTATTGTGCTATTATTTGGGAGATTATCTACATTTGATACACTAGTAA
Source organism: Proteus sp. FZP2095 (assembly GCF_023701425.1). Taxonomy (NCBI): domain Bacteria; kingdom Pseudomonadati; phylum Pseudomonadota; class Gammaproteobacteria; order Enterobacterales; family Morganellaceae; genus Proteus; species Proteus sp. FZP2095. The sequence goes on along the minus strand of NZ_JAMQBJ010000001.1, from coordinate 529,726 downwards.
CAGATGTTGATTGTGAAACAAACCCACCACTATTTACTTGATGATTACCATTATAATTAGCCATTGCGTTAAAGGATAAACTTAATACTGCCGCACTTAACATCCCAACCACTAATAACTTTTTCATAAATCCTCCTAGGGATTAATAACTATTTATTAAGGTTATTTGTTAGTCCTTATTTTTGTATCTGATTAGAGTATAAGTATGGAGTCAACTCCAGAGTCAATTAAAAAAAACACTATTTACAAAAAATAACAATTAAAAAATAAAATCTGACAATTAGATAAATTAATGAAGATTAAAATTTATAACCATATAATTAACAAGTATTAATACGGATTGAAAGCAATATTATTTTTAATAACCTAAAATTTAATTGTATTATTTATTTATCAAAACAATCACAAGCATTTAATTAATGATTTTTATTTCAAACACTCAGTTTTAATGTAATGTTGTAACCCTTTAATCATTTGCTCTGATTCTGTACTTCGCTCTCTGAGTAACCAATAATTTCTGATAGCGGTGTCAGTAGATCGGGCGGTGGTTGCCGGGAGTGGTTTTGCTTTTTGGGCACTCGGCTTTGATATACACCCGCTCAGGATGGTGCTCACTAATATCACGCAAGCGGCTAATTTCATTCTTAACATTCGCTAACTCCTGCGTATATTGCATATCCAGTTGGTTTAATCGCATTATGCGTGCTTGATAATCAGTATTAATAGATTTCTGTTCTTCGAGAGCCACAGTTAGTTTTTTGTTGGTATCTGTCAGTGTGGTAATTCTGTTAGCTTGCCAATTAATCACCCAATAACTACCCACAATAATGCCTACCATCGCAATGACGGTATAGAGTTTTCCGTATTTCATGATTAGTACCGATGATATGAGAGTGCAATCTGACAGCGCTTTTCTAAACTAACTTGGTCTTTAGTACATGAGTTATCAATCAAGAGATAAATGCCACCAGCTACTGTAATGAGTAATGCAAGGATAAAGCTGATAATGATGATTAAAGGTTTCCATGACATAGTGCTGACTCCGCCTCTCGACGACTGACAAGCCCTCGCCAGACCTTTCCGCCTGCATATACCCAACGTTTCATTTCTTCGCAGGCACTCGCTCTATCACCAACGTTTAGTTTTCTGAGTAATGTTGAGCGAGCAAATGCGATGGTACCCACATTAAAAGCAAAGGAATATAAAGCGGCTTTGGTGTAATCATCGAGTGGTACTTTGATTAATGCATCGACTTAGCTTTTTTTATTTCAATGAGATTATTAGAAATAACCATTAATGTGGCATTATTAATAGCCTCTAACTCACAGCTCGTTAATTGCATGTCAGCGGGCTGTTTTTGTAACTCTGCAATTTGTTGCTCTTGTTGTTTTACTCGTGCCGATAGTATACAAATTTTTATTTCTTGCTGAATGTCCATGCTTACCTCTTTTATACGAAAAAAGGTCACCGAAGTGACCTCTATAAGAACAATAAATAATTTTCAATAGAAGGCAACAATTAGCCAGCTTTGCAACCACTCAATACTGGTTTATCTTTTCCTTCAACTAAATCGGCATTGTCACCTTTAGTATAAAGTTTATAGGTGTAATTTTTATTCATTGCCTCATAGTTTGCACCAGAAGCCATTTTCATAATCTTCATTGGTATCATTTCATCCATTTGATTAATGATTGCATAGCTATCTTTTGCTGTATTTATATAAATGACTTCCATTATTTGATTGTTTTCACACGTATAAGAAATTTTGGTTATCTCATCAGCATTATCTGCCATAACAAAACTAGAAGACAAAATACCTACTGCAAAAAAAACACTTTTAAATAAAAATTTCATATAGTCTCCTAAATATCATTAAGTTAGCGTTTATAGAGTATTCTTTTACTCTCACTAATTTAAAAAAGTCTATCTGATACTCTAATGGGATTTATCTAATTTATAAAATTCAATATTAATCAATTAGTTATCTTTCACTGGTCCCATGCAACGACTATTATGACAACTAGCGAACCCTGCTATCGCTTTATTTGAATATACTCGAGTAAATTTGGGATGAGTCCAAACATTAGGTTGAACATATAACCTAAAGCTTTTACCTGTTGTGTAGTAATAATGTGCTTGCTGAAAAAAGTGCTCATAAGAAGAAGCCCAATCTGACTTGTTAGATACTGCACAAGCGATAAATTCACCACCATGATTCATGGCCTTAACACAAAAATACCGACCATCTTCAATTTTTCCCGAATTAAAATCCGTTAACGTAACATTAGAATAATATTCAATATTATGACTTAATGTATCTGTGGCAAATGCCGTTGGTGTTAATAATAAAAAGGTAAAAAACAGGCTACGCATTAACATACCATTCCTTAAAAAATAAAGATAAAAGTCCTCTAACCCAGAATAATATTTCTTATTATTTTTTATTCTTCGCCGTGAACAAAGCTACAGTACCTTGTACATGTATAGAGATGTCATGAAATAAAGAGGAAAGCATTTCTTCCAAAGAGTCCATCGAATCAGAATAATTGCAAAAAATACCTTTTTTGTTGTAAATAGACATTAATTTTTTACCAAAAAAATTATGTTTGACTCCCTGCCCTAAAATCGTTGTGCCATATAAAACCCCTTTTTCAGTCAGTAAATAACTTATATTTTCTATCGCTTTTTTCTTGTCACCCATCGTTCCTGGCAAACAATGTAGTAAATAAAACAATGAGATAGAATCATAAGATGCATTTAATTTATTAGAGAAAGGCTGAAAAACATCATGCTCGAGGCAATTTATTAATTTGTCATCAGGTATATACTTTTTAGTATGTTCCAGACTGTGCAAATTAAGATCAGTCAATGAGATTTCTTTTATATAACTTAATGATTTTTTTAAATAAAACCCCGTTCCAACGCCAATATCCATATGGCGATCACCGAGATGATTTTTAAAATGTGGAATTAAATATTTATTCGTATCACACTGCCATGCATAGCTATTAGAAATATTAAGCACCCACCAATCATATAGCTTCAATGACACTGGTGTATATACTTTAACTCCATCATGTGTACTTAATGTCATACAATACCTATCATAAAATGACTATTTTATTTTTTATTTATTGTATGAATAGTTGAAAATACCGAATAATAAATCAGGTAATATTTTTAAAATATTATCTACTCACTAAATCACTTTCTTTATTTATTTATCTTAATTATAAAAAATCTTTCATTATTAGAGACTATCAATAATAACAATGACATATGATTTATTATTCTATTTTTCAAGTAAATCTCAGTGATAATCATCAATCATCACTTACCTTTATAATCTAAATATGATTAAGTATTAATACTATTAACTAACTTATTCTGGTGATAGTTATGTCTTGCAAACACAAAATTCCTCTTGGAATAAATGTGCTAGATGCTACTCAAACGCGAATTGAATGGTTGTTTGATACTTTTGAACAAATCTCTCTCTCCTTTTCTGGAGGTAAAGATTCTACTGTTCTGTTTCATCTTGTTGCTGCAGAAGCAAGAAAGCGGCATCGAAAATTCAATGTCATGTTTCTTGACTGGGAAGTGCAATACTCCGCGACCATTAGCCATGTTGCAAAAATGAAATTTTTGTATGAAGACTGTACGGAGCGATTTTACTGGATAGCATTACCTATCACGACGGAAAGTGGGATCTCACAATATGAACCGACTTGGACAGCTTGGGAACCAGGAAAAAAATGGGTAAGGCAACCGCCAGAAGACGCAATCACTGATCCAGACTTTTTCCCTTTTTATCATCCGAATATGATTTTTGAAGACTTCACACCTGCATTTAATCAGTGGATCACAGGAAATCATCGTAGTTCAGTTATTTTATTAGGGATCAGAACCGATGAATCATTAAATCGCTTTATTGCTATCAATAACAACCAAAAACTACGTTATGCCGATGACATCCCATGGACAACGGCATCACCCGAAGGTTTTTATTATATGGCCTATCCTATTTATGACTGGCATGTAAAAGATATTTGGACATACATTTCACGTTTTAACCTACCCTATAATTCTATTTATGATCTAATGCACCAAGCTGGGGTTAGTTTAAGTCAAATGCGCATTTGTGAGCCATTTGGCCCTGAACAACGTAAAGGGCTATGGTTATACCATGTTTTAGAACCTGAGACGTGGAGTCTCGCTTGTGAACGAGTGAGTGGCGCTGATGCAGGTATGTTATACACCCATCCTCTTAATAAATCAGGCTTTTTTGGGCAACGTAAAATTAGTAAACCCGCCCATCATACATGGAAATCTTACGCCCACTTTTTACTAGCGAGCTTACCAGAACAAACAGCCGAACATTACCGAAATAAAATCGCAGTTTACCTTCATTGGTATGCTGAGCGAGATTACCCAAATGGAATACCAGATGAACAAGACGGTGATACTAGCAGTAAACAAATCCCGTCTTGGCGACGGATCTGTAAAACTATTTTACGTAATGATTTTTGGTGTAGAACATTAGCATTTAGTCCTACCAAATCACACTGTTATGACCGATATTGCAAACGGATACAGGAAAAACGTAAAAATTGGCAGTTGATTTAACAAGAGGTGAATATGACTATTGAAACAGTGTTTTCTTCGCTAAAAGATTATCTGCTAAAACTAAATGATGAGCAAAAAATTGAAGCTATCAACAAAATCAAATTATTTCTTCATCAAATTAGTCCATTCAAAAATGAACCTATAGATTGTGTTCTTTGGATAAAGCAAAATCAAGTCATAGCAAATGACTACAACCCTAATGTTATGTCTCCTACAGAAAAGAGATTACTCAAAACCTCATTGATAAAAGACGGTTATACTCAACCCATTGTAGTATTATCTGCACAACAAAATAAAACTAAACAATTGCAATGGCAAATCATTGATGGCTATCATCGTTATTTATTAAGTAAAGAAAATACATTAAAAAAACGAATTAATAATTATTTACCCGTCACTATCCTTGATGTTAAAAACCACACAATGTCAGATCAAATAGCCACAACTATTCGTCATAATCGAGCAAGAGGACAACATCAAGTCGCAGCTATGTCAGATATAGTTAGAGATCTATCCCGATTAGGATGGAGCGATAAACGGATTGGTGATGAACTAGGTATGTCACAAGATGAAGTATTACGCTTAAAACAAATCTGTGGATTAGCTGAATTATTTTCAAAGCGCCATTTTTCAGAAGCTTGGACAGTAAAATAAGAAATAATTATTTTCTATCGATAAAACTAATCAACCCAAGTTTGAATTAATCCAATTTAAAGCTCTTACAAAAACAATTAAGGCTACACATTATGCGTAGCCCTAATCTTATTCACGTTATCTAATCCAATTATTTTTTATCTTTATTTTCTATCGCTATTGTTTGCCGTTTTTCTTCTTCAGGCAACTCATACTCAATAGCAATAGTCAGAAGCCCACTTGATAAATCCGCTTTATCTATTTTAACATTTCTACCGAGGTCAAACTGCAATGTAAATTGCCCTTGAGATATGCCTCGGTGGAGCCATTTATCATTGTCTTCTTCTGATTTTTCTTCTTTTTTCCCTTCAATCAATAAACGGCTTCCTTTTAATGAAACCGATAAGTCATTTTCTTGATATCCAGGCACACTCACTGTCAGTTCATAATGGTTATCATCAATCTGTTTCAGGTTATAAGTCTGAATTGGTGATGCAATGGGCTTACTGCCTGTTAACTGACTAAACAGGCGATCTATCTGATCAAAACGATTTGAAAGTAAGTTGTCAGATAATGTTGGGAATAATGAAAAAGGTTTAATATTAGGCATATAACTCCTCCTTCAGTATTTAGTGAATTATGAGCGGTATCTTATTTGCCCAAAATATAAATATGAACGAGCGAAAGTTTTTCAAGCCCTAAAATCTAAATTTTTTATTTTTAACTAATATGAGATTGTAGATAGCAAAAAACCCCGCCGAAGCGAGGTTTTGTATATTCAACTATTTAATGCTTAACTCATTTGAGCTGTCATCACACTTTTGCAAAAGATACATTTTGCGCCGTGTGGATTGTTCACTGTGACATCAAATTGTGATGTTCTATATTGTGAACCGCGACAACAAGGGCATTTAAAATAGAGGCGAATAGTAATAGCGCCTTTAGAGAGCCACCACGTTTCCTGCTGCTGGGCCTTTCATACCATTTTCCATGGCGAATGAAACTTGTTGACCTTCAGCTAATGTTTTGAAGCTATCACTTTGGATTGCAGAGAAATGTACGAAGACATCTTTGCTGCCATCAGCTGGAGTAATAAAACCAAAACCTTTACCTTCATCGAACCATTTTACTGTACCAGTCATTGTATTAGACATAGAATTTCCTTTAATTTATTTAATTTGCCATAAGGCATAGGCGGTTTGTTTTGTATTTTTACTTATGGGAATTAATTAGAAGGAATTCACAATGAAGAGGTATCAAGGATAACGCTAAACGGGAACAACTTTAAACTTACTAACATAAATAGGTCTGTACTTCCAAACCAGTGACGCTATTAAGCCATAGAAAAATGCAGATAGCAAACTTTATTTTTTAGCGGTAAATCTGCTTAAGTAGACCTCTAAAAAACACAACCCCGTTATACTCACGAGGTTTTTAATAGATAAGAGGTATAATATCAAAACCATTATTAACACAATATATTGTGTTTTGTAATTACGCAAGACTATAAATGTGGTGTTTTCTAATTATTTTATCCATATCTAATTTTACGTTATCAACCGATAGACATCCCTCAATAAAGCCTTCCGCTGTCTGCAATCGCTTAGCCACTTCATTATGAGAAATACCGAGTTTTGAAGCCATTGAACGCAAAGGATAATTCTTCACATAGTACATAATAACTAACTGAAACAAGTAACTATTATTTACCTTTAAATGTAATACCGCTTTATTTATTTTTAAGCCATCATCATCAGAACATTGCTCTCAGCTTCGTCTTGAGCAAGGAATTAATACACAAAAATTATTGGGGCATAAAACACAAAATATGACTGATAAATACCACGACGATAGAGGCAAAGAATGGCAAATTATTGCTGTTTAATTGAACAGTTTTGGGGAAGAGTTTTGGGGATATTTTGGGGAAGAATTTTATAGTACAAAAAATAAACGGGAACTGATAAGCTCCCGTTAACTATTTATCAAATCAACAATTACATGTGTTTGATAATAGCGTCACCAAACTCGCTACATTTCAGTAGTTTAGCGCCTTCTAACTGACGTTCGAAATCATAAGTTACAGTCTTAGCGGCAATCGCGCCTTCCATACCTTTAATGATTAAGTCAGCGGCTTCTGTCCAACCCATGTGGCGTAACATTATATAAACCCACCACAATTAACCACTTGTTTATTAAGGAATATTTACCCTTAATAGACCCGAAAGACGATGATTATACCTTTTTATAACTAGTTGATTACCATAATGCTTTTATTGATTTTGATAACCACATATTAACTTTATGAAAGGGTAATTAGAGAATAAATAGTGATTACATAAAGAACGATTCATACACTAATCATATAGCTCAATAAAATAGGCCTTTACAAATAAAAGTATAAAAGTTGAGCTTTATAGTACGAAGTAACGTACACTGAATTACGATATCCCTATAATGGGTGAAAGATATGAAAGCTTTTAATGTGATAAGAATGTTTCAAGACGCACTAGTAGAAGTTACCTGCCCAAGCTGTTCTTACGTAGCTAAACAAAACAAACACAAACTTAAGAAAAACCTAATCCTATTATGCCCCAATTGTGGCTACATGTTTTATTTCAATAAAATATAAAAACAATACAGTAATCGGTTGTACAGTGAATATTAAACAACAGCCACCAGCATATTTGTGTGAGTTTTTTATATGGCAAATTAGTGAGTTATAAAGTAAGAAATTAGCTCATAGAGTGGTATTTGACCATTTTTTGTAAATCTAAAAAGGTAGTTAAAATCTTAAAAATCACTCGATTCTTATGAAATAATAAAGATGAAAACAAAAAGACTGAAATCCAAAATAAAGATGTGCAATGGAAAAGTCTTAACCAAATTATAAAAAGGGAAAAATACTTCAATCAGGAGCAGATAGAACCTAAGGAAAAAAGAGGTGGAAAACCAAGAACAACAGATACATGGTTGAACGAAAATGAAGAAGCGATAAAACGGCACATGAAGGATCTGTAATCACAAGCCGTTTAATATAAAAGTGCTATTCATACTTACGTTTAGAAAGAAAAGTTACCATCTAACAGATATACGCTTTTTCTTGTATTTTCCGGATAAAGCAACGTCAATCAATGCAGTTGCATAATCGGCGTAACTTATTTTACTTTCTCCATTACTATCTGTTGTAAAAAACTCGCCTTCAAGTATATATTTCCCTGTTTTCTCTCCATCAGAGATGAAATCAGCAGCAGGACTTAAGTAAATCCAATTAACATCAGAAGTAGAACGATATATAGCTAAACCTTTTGCCATCGCCGTGGCTACAGGTTTATAACTTTCAGGAAAACTTTCCGAATCTATTAGAGCATTCCCTTTTTCATCAATAAATAAGCTCCCAGCTCCACCAACAATAATGAGCGTTTGTGGTTTTCCTAATAATAAATTAACTAAATGTTTTGCTACTTTTTCATGAAGATTTAAAAGCGAAGCATCCCAAACTCCAAAGGCATTAACAATCAAATCATAATTTTTCAAATCATCATATGATAAATCAAAAATATCTTTTTCTATTATTTTGAAATTACCTTTTATGTCTGATAGGTTTTTCTTATCTCTCACAATGGCGGTAACGTTCAAGTTTTTTTCTAAAGCTTCTTGAAGTATTTTCTTTCCTGCATGACCACTAGCACCAATAATCAATATATTCATTTTGTCACTCCTTTAGTTTTTGTATCTCTGAACTTACATTATTTGCCCTTAAACCAAATGTATAACAGATATCCTGATTATTACAAAAAAATCATTACTACAACCCTTTTAACATAAAAAAGAAAAAAGCCAAATACGCATTGTCACATTATAGATTGATTGTTCTAACATCTGTACGTTAACAAAAATAAAGCTACTATAGTGAAAACCTATACATATGAAATATGGGGAAGATATATAACAATAATAGGTGAACACCTATTGTCGAACTATCATCGCAAGCTAATGCAATAAAGGATACAGTAAAAGAGGTTAATTCGGAGCGTAGGTTCAAAGCCTATCATGCCGTTCAAATGAGTCATAGGGGAGTTGTAATATAATGCGGTTACAGAGAGTTTTTTTTCAATTATTAAAATGGGAAAGAGCTAAGCGGAAGATCTACTAAACACGAGAAAAAGCTTTTGAATATATAGAAATGTTCTACAACGTAGACCCGGTTTCAATAATCAACAGTCACCTGTAAAGTATAAAAAACGGTATAAAGAAAGATTAGTTAGTGTCTATTGAATTGGTGCCTATTCATTTTCCTAATAGTTTGTCAGACTTATTTCCCGATAATCTATTAGACTTAACTTATGAATAAGAGCATTTTCAACTAGCTTTTATATAAGTAATATTACTACTAAACATACTTCAAACCATTTTTATTTGATATAAAAATATTTTTAAGGTTGTTGTAATTACCACTAAGTAGGAAAAAACACTTTTTGCATCCAGTTTTGTAGAAATTTCAGTGAAAATATTAATATCGCTAACCTTAGAATGAGTGCTTCTAATTTGAAACTGCGCTTAATTTTTTGCTTTTTCTATTACAATACCGTGATCTACTTGTACAACTTTGGCATATTCAATCTTATCTATTAGTAATTTTTGACATTACTAGAATCGCTACCATAACGATCAGAATGTATATATCTCAATTCCTCACCACATAAAATGGCATGTGAGAATTCTGGATAAGTAATTCTACTATAAGCGAATTGTTTTTTCATTCTAGCGAGTGAGGATAATATTTCCTAAAAGCTTAATATTTAAGTTTGAGGCTGGTTTTGAATATAGCGAAAACAAGCCGACAATGTGTATTTGTTATATTTTTCATATAAAACCCACTATTAAATAGGAGTGGGTATTTCTTCTAAATACTTCTCTATATTTTCTAATTCTACTTTTATTTTTCTAGCCATTAATTGTCTATATTTTTTTTGCTCTTCAATAGAAGAATATTGTTCCCCATACATTGATGTATAAGACCTATCGTTACCTGGAGCATTCATCGCATCAGTAACTCCTTCCATTTCACCTCTATATAATGATATTATTTCATAAGACGCTAATATTTTTGTATTTAATAGCTGTATATGAGCAGTTTTTTGTGCAATTTCACGCTGTTCTTCAGCTACAATCTCACTCTGAGAAAGTTCTTTTTTCTGAGATAAATACGTTTTGATTAAGAAAAATAGCATAATCATGGATATCAATGGATTCAAAATACCACCAAAATAATCCCCCAAGACTCCCCAATCAGATGGATCATTGGATATTGAGCCATTCCTGAAATTAAGAATATAGCTTCCAATTATAATGACCATGCATGAGATGAAAAATAGCATCATAAATTTTATAACTTTTTTTTCTCTTTTCATTTTACTACCACACCTTAAAATAGTTAAAGGAGTAGAATACTATTGAAATGATAAGTAACGCTAGTATGATTTCCGAAAATAATGATCTATCCATAAGTTAGCTATAATTCAAAAAGTTACTCATACCTGCTTTTTATAAATACTAACCGTCAGTTCACATATAGTACTTTACCTTGATAATCTTTTACACTTCATAGCTAAATTAGCTACCCCAAGTTCCTTATTTCAACTATTTTATTATCCAACTTACACCTTCACATCGATATAAAAATATTGCATTCCTAACGAGGCTCTTTATACCTGCCTTGTACTATTAAGAAATTAGGTGTTATACCTAATAAATATAAACCTCATTTTCCCACTATCTATTATTGATAGTCTTTTATATCAATATACTGCAACACATCATCCGTACTTGAATTTGCACTAGGTCCCAGCAATACCGTTAATTGCCATCGCATTGGTACGATTTTAGTGCCTGAACCGCAACTTCCCACTTCAATAACTGCATGTTGATAAGGAGATGTTAGTATAGAGTAATATCCGACAACTCGACACAGTGAAGCGCATTGGATACCCACCGATAATTCATTACCAATAGATCTACCATTAGAAAACCCTGTAATGGACTGAATTCTTAATGGTCTTGCACCTGAGACTTGAAGCAACTTGTCATTATTAAATATCTGAATACCCCTTTTTTTGGGTTTAACTTTATTATAATATGATGTTCTGACGAATAAATAACACTCAAAAAGAACATCACCGTTTTGTTGACAAGTAATGTTCCAATATCCATCCTTTTTTATAACCGAAATTGAAGCAGGAATAACCGACTGTATGGCTGTACATTTTGAAAAGACCATTGGTGGATCATCCGTTTCTTTTATTCCTGTATTATAATTTCCTTTTTTAATATTATTAATGCGTTTAAAAAACAAATGATTCTAATGTACTTAAATACTCCGCATTTTTCCATTAATTACTTTCAAACCATATTTACTCATTTATTTTAACCCCGCAATAATAATGCCTTTCAGCTTTCTGTGCTTCTTCCATCTCACGCATTCTCACGTTATAGATTGATTGCTCTGGCATCTGTACACGAACAGAAATAAAACGTCCATCAGGGATATCAATAGAATCCCCGTCGCTAAAGCCATCAATATCATTACGAGCAAACTCAGGTGCGTTAGGATGAGTACGGTGATACGTTTTAACGAGAATAGAGCCGTCTTTGTTGATTTTAGAGTTAACCCATATCAGTGGCTGTTTATTTACATCGAGTGGAATTTCAATACCGCCATCAACTCCACCCCAGCCTGCGTCTGAGTTAAAGCCCAGCACGCCTTCAATAAGATATTCACCTTGAGCTAATCGAGTAACCGTAGCCCCCTCTGATTCATCATTGGTTGTGAATGTGCCGTCAGAGCTGATGTCGATAATTGGAGAGGCTTTTTTGTAGAAGCCGTTAGAGTCTGGTTTAGCATTACCCGTATGAAGAATTTCATACGTACCAACCCAATTATCATTTTCTTTATGAGTGTATAAAAGCTTTTTATTTCGCCCAAATATTCCCATCTGATAAGACGTTGGTTGATGAGCGTGTGCTGATATGATCCCGTTGTAAACAGTAGATGGAAGATCATTATCAATTCCAGTTGATGTATAAAACCCGTTATCTAAAAAATCTGCTTTAGATGATTTAACTCCATCACTACGCACATTCATTAACTCAGACCAATAAGTCCAGTTATTAACATTTCGCATTCTATACGCTAGATTTTTACTGGATGCTTGAATTTGAAACACTTGCCCAGTTCCATCACTACCACCTCCTCTTGAGGATGATATTAATGGCCCAAAAGGGTTGTAGAAATTAACACTACTCCCACCCCCTGATGCCCAAAATCCATTAGTGTCTAAGTTATTTGCATTGGTGCTTTCGGCTTGAGTTGTGCCTGTTTTTGCATTTAAACCAATACCAAAATCACCAACACCCATCAGTGCCCTATTTCCTAGTTTCGGATCTGGAAATGTATAAATACAGTTAGTGGCACCTTCCCGTTTAACATAAATATCAGGATTCCCACGCCCCAAAGATATCCATGCCGCATTACTCTCATTGTTATTTACAACCCCGATGGCGCTACTTAAGCGCAATTCACCTTCAGCACGTTGAATGCCGCCTTTCTTAGTATCTAGCTTATTCGCAATATCTCCCTGCATCTTTTTAATACTATCAAGCGTGACAATTTCGCCATTTGGCATCTCAATTTTTGTTTGCCCCGTTTGAGTCATCCATGTGTTCATTGCATCAAGGAAATACTCAACATAACTATTAATAGCGACCATTGTTCTTGCTGCATCACTATTATTATCTGGCTCAGTAATATGAATTGAGAATGTTGTATTAGTTGCTGTTACTAATGCGGGTTGTGCTAATACTAATTCAGTATCGGAATTAACGGATTTAATCATATACGGAATATTAGTATTTCCCGATTTAATTAAAATAGTCATTCCGATATTAATAGCTGGATTATTATTTTTAAATTTAGTGCCAGTGCCTTTGACAAAAGCAGACCCTGACACTGTGTTAACAGTGCCTGTTGTGTATATCATGAATATGTTTTCCTTATTGCTTGCAGGCTAATAGTGTTATTTTGAAATATCTATCTTCGCTGTCATACCTAAATACGCCCGGCGTATTCGCTTTTAACGTTGTTGATGGAGAATTCCAATAAGTAAATTCTTCATAGTTCCCACCATTTTTAATTTCAAAGAACTTATTATCGTTTAACCACAATCGGCACCACTTACTATTATGAGTCGTCGCTATGGTGACTACTTGAATAACACGGTCAAAAGATTGTGCCGGTATCGTAATTGTTTCTCCATTACCAAGAGAATAAAACTTAACTATGTCACCTTCGATATTCTCCACTTTTAAAGTGCCCTTAATTTCACAATCTTCACCAATAATCACATTATTCATTGTGCCTTTAGTGGCTTTAATTTCTCCTCTAAATTTTGCATTATCAAATTCAGCATATCCATTTTTATTAATTATCCAGCCTGCTTTTCCCGCCACATAATTATTTGATTGAATAACATTTCCTATTTTTGCATTTGTAATCGAGCCATCTTCGATAAATAAATCTCGAACGAAGAACTGCCCATTTTTGGCATACATGAATAATTCCATCTTGCCATTTGCAGGGTTATACCAAGCAAAGTTATTTGCGTTATAGCCAAAGAATGACTCAAGCTTGCCATTCTTAACTTGAGCACTAATTACTTGTCCTGCTGCATTGTATTTCACGTTGTTATGAACAATCGTGATATTAATAGAATGCGTGACAACGCCATCGCCAGATTGACTAAATTCAGCCTGCATTTTTTGGTTAATCATGCCCTGCTGTTTGCCAAATTGAGCTTGCACTTGCTCCTCTGATTTAGCCATGGCTTTATTTGTTTCAGATATTGCCTCTTTATTCGTCGTAACATCAGCACGAATGCGACCAACTTCTTTATCTGTGTTAGCTAAATTTTGGTTAGTTGTTTTTAACTCTGTGCGGATCTCCGTAGTTGTTTGACCGAACGCTTTATTTAGCTCGGTAATTGACGTTTGAGTTTCTTTAATTGCAGACGTGTTATCACCAACAGCGGAGTAAATTTCTTTAACTTCCTGTGCCCAGGCTTCGTTATCCGTTGCACGAACTTGCCATAACTCGCGAATACCCGCTTGTGACTGACCGTGCTTCATTAACATACTTCGTGATAGTTGAGAATCAGCGTTACTAAGAAGAAGCGCCGTCTCAGCATTCCAATCCAAGCGTTCACTAAGTTGCTGACCGGCTTCAGATGACATAAAGTGTCCATCAAGCTCTGGCAATATCGTACCTACATCAAACTCCGATTCTCCCCGAATAAATTCAGTCCATTCAGATTGATTACCGGTTTTATCCACCAGCCTTGCTCTAAAATAAAATGCTACGCCTGCTGACAAACCTGCCATTTCATAGGTTTTAGATGGATATGGAACATCAGATAACAGCATCAGACCTTCACCATCATTGGTTTTACTGTACTGAATTTCAGTTTTTAATGTATCACTGGTGTTTTCACCAAACCCCCAGTCTAGCTTAATACCAAAGACTAATGGTGACGATCTAAAGTTAACCGGCTTGGGTGGGTTACCCATTTTTCCGGTTAACGTTTTTTCTTCAGAATATCCCCACCCGCTTGAGATCTCAGAGGCATTAATGGCTCGAACGCGGACTAAATATCGACCAGAATAAACACTAGGAACTTCAATAGAGTTAATGGAGCTACGAGGCATATTGACCCAATTACCTTCGTTTCTACGCCATTGCGCTTCATAAGAGATTGCGTTTTCAACTTGTGGCCACTGTGCTCGCATTGTTTCAAAGCTAACGCCTTGACTGACCATTGAGTAAGAATCAATGATAATGTTTTTCGGAACTTGCTGATTATTAGGAGGAATAACGCTAATGGGCCTTTCATCAATCAATGCTCCAGAATCAACATGTTCATATTTACTGGGATCATGCTGAATGGCGGTAATAGTAAATTGATTAGATTCATTTTCTGTAACACTAACAACGCGATATTGTTGTGCATACAGTTCTTCTGATTCAACAACCCACACACATTCTGTCTCTGGTGTCTCACTGTATTCCGTTGTAACAGTGATCACTTTTCCCGATACTGTTTGTATCGTTCTTGCTTGCGATTGTCCTGAAGGAAGATTGAGAATTAATCGATCACCACTCACAGCACTTGAAACACGGTCTAACGTGATATTTCTGCCATCGATGGCACTCACTCGACCACCAGTGACTTTTCCTGACAACAGTTCATCAGCAACAGCGATAATGTAACCGGGTTGTGGAATGTTCCCATCTAACCCGACAGAGAATGTCACCATTCTGTCTTTATTGTTTGTCAGTATTCCCCAGCGCCCTTTTCTGTTGGCTTCACTTTGTCGGGTGCAACCAATTGCCGTAACCTCCAATTGATTAAACCCAAACCGAGAAACTAAATCAGGTTCAAACACTGGCTCCATTGCATCAGCATATCCATTTTGCGGATCTGAATACGAAACCAATGCTGTGGAATACTTTTCTTTACTGCTACTGCTTGAATAAATAAATTTTCCATCAATCACATTAGCTCGGGTATAGCTATAATCGATATCACGAGGCATATCCGCTAATGTTACAATCTGACCGCCACCCCAATAGGTCATCCCTCGAAAGATGGCTGCAAAATCACGTAGCACGTTATACGCTTCATTTCTATCTTGCACATAAACATCACAGACATAACGAGGTTCTGTGCCGTCACCACCTTTTCCATCGGGTACCAATTGATCACAATACTGCGCTATACGGTATAACTCCCATTTATCTATCTGTTGTTGATTTATTCGTTGTCCAAGACCAAATCTATCGGAGATAACAATATCGTAGAAAACCCATGCGGGATTATTGGTCCATGCCCATTTAAAGGAACCATCCCACACCCCCGTATAGGTACGATCAATAGGATTGTAATTTGAGGGTATTCGAATTATGCGCCCTTTCGGTTTGCACGTTATTTGCGGAATAGAGCCGTTGAATTGTTTAGAGTCGAATTCAATATAAAGTAACGCTGTATGAGGATAGGTGAATTTAGCATCAATGACTTCAGTGTAACTTTGCAAAACAACCGTATCACCGATTTTACTGCTATTAGCATCATTAGATACCTTTCTAACACGCAGTGACCATGATGTTTTCGACTCAGGTAAATCAATTCGATGCGCGCGCTCATAACCCGAAGTCGTTTTTCCTTTCACGGCACTGTCAATAATAGTTTTCCAGCTACCACCGTCGGTTTGTAAATCAATGGCGTATTTAACTTCATTACCCACCAGATCCCCATTATCTTCTTGCTTGAATAATGAGGGCCACTTTAGACGAATCCGAATAGCCGATAATTGTGAATTAGTAAATGTATGAACCCACGGTGTTTTACTCGAAATCGTTGAGCCAACATTGATTTCATTTTCAGCGCTAGGCAATCCTTGAATGTAAGTCTGTGCTTGTGTTCCTGATCTAAAATCCCACATTACACCACTAAAATTTGCATTTCCTTCAGTGTCTTCTAACGGTGTGCCATCAAGAAAGATATTTTGTGCCGTTAACTCTCCGGCAAATTCTCCCTCACCCAATGCAATGAGTAACTTTGCTTTAGCAATAGATTGTAAATCATCGGGTTGTTCAACAGGCACACGAGGACTACCACCGCCCCCTTTTTGACCGTGAATTGTTTTTCTCATTAGATTATTCCAAATAGATTTATTGCTGATCTTCTACATAAATACCAGCCGAAATGATGGCACCACCAATAGTTCTTTCGCCATAAAGAACTGGCACAGGGTAACCTTGAGAAACGGTATTAGTAGGAGAGCCAAACGCATACGAAGGTTTGTTTTCACCCTGATCTTGCATTGCAAGACCTTTCGGTTGAGGTGAAAGCATTTGAATAACACCGCCGATAGCTACTGATGCGCCAACAGCAAATAAAAGGTTACTGGCCCATAATGCTGATCCCCAAGGTAACCATATAGCTGCAGCAACAAGGACGGCACCAAAAATAGTCTGAAAAACACCCCCTCTTTTACTCCCCATCACAACCGGAACGATACGAATAATTTCTTCTGATATCGGGAAATTAAGATCATCAACACCGATATTCTTTTTCCCTTTAAATACAGCGAATGTTAATCCTCGTGATTTGCTGGTATTTAAATACTGTTCAAATCCATTTAAGGTACAACAAAGTGCTCTGATTGCTTCTGATGTTGTCGTAATTATGCGCTGATGAGTTTTACCAAATGTTTTGCCTAATATTCCGCTTAACTCTATCGTTACCATTTTTTCTTCTTGCATAAAAACTCCATAAAAAAACCCGCACTTGGCGGGTTATATTTAAGATGTTTGAATGATTAATGATTTACTTTATTTTCAAAATCTTCAGTAAATTTTGATCTTAATGATTCTGGAAAACCGTTTGTTATAGCGTTTATATCCATCTTATAAAATGCTATTAACTGTGCTCCGTTATATGTAGGTTTTGATTTTTTCATTTCTTCGACAAACTTAGTTACTGCTTCTTCATCAAATTTCAGTCCATCACTTCCTCTAATGACAAAATTAGAAGCAGACCATTTACCTATATCAAAACATTCACTTTCAATTGATTGATTATTTATTTGTTGATTATTAGTAAGAGATGATTTACCTCCTCTAATTTCTTCAACAATAGCGCCACAACCTGCAAAAATAGAGCCTATTAAAGTTAAAAAACAACCGATGGACATAGAAACTACTGCATTAGGAAATAATCTAACAGAATCATATTCCGTTTTAATATTCATTAATATTATCAATCCGATAATTATACTGATAACACCAATAGCAAATGTAAAAAAACCAAATTTTTTCATTATCACTCCATATCAGTTTTTATAATTAAACGTGATCATGTTAATAATTTGATAATAAGAATGAAAGGCAAATATAGAAATAAATACTTTTTATTTAATTAATGATAAATGACGCAATATAATAATTGTTCTATCTCGCCAATAACCACCATAAGGAACTCGTTGGCTTAGTCTCCCATAAAGGTGATGCAACAACATACCATCATCCAGAATAATACCGGCATGATTTGCAACATTGGATTGAACCTGCATAACAACCATATCGCCTGCTTGTGGTTCACCTTCTACTTTCACAAATCCCGCTTCTTGCCAATTATCCATATAGCGATCTTCACCTTGCTCCCACCACAGATAATCAACACGATAATCAGGTAATACAATATTATGTGTCTGCTTAAAATAACTCATTATTAGGCCCCAACAATCCGTAAAACCAAGCACAAATGGACGACCAATAAGAGGAAGTTCGCCTCGAGGAAGAATTTCACGAAAATCCCCCTCGGGGTAACTGACAATATACCAAGGGATACCCAGTGCATCACATTGAGCCTGATCTAATTCAGAAGGTTGAGTCGTGGCATCTGGATGACTATGAACAATACCAATAACGACACCTTGGTCTTCACATAATGTATATTCTTGAGGAGAAATAACGAAGTGTTCTTGAGGTGTTGTAGCTACATTTACGCAAGGTAAATACGTCTTTACTCTGGATTTTTGGATGATAACGCCACATGCTTCTTTGGGATATTCCTTTTTTGCATGAGAAAATATCGCCTCTCGTATTTTCTTTTGCATCATTATTATTTCCGTAACAATGAGGTTCCGACAAAACCACCAAAAGGAAGAGGATTATTTTTACCAAATCGTGGTACACACCCCGTTTTCAATAAACCACTGCACTTATCTAGTGATGGATCATCAACAGGATTACCTTGTTTATCAAAATAACCATTTTGCCCTGCATAATCACACCCATCTCCCGATTTATATTGCCCTCGTAAACACCACGTACACATTGAATGTAGTTGCCGAGTGGGTATCATCACACCTTGTAAATCCATTGGGCTTGCCAGTGTAAATTCAACAAATTCATTTGTTTCTGCGCTTTTACTATCAATATAAAAGACAGATACTCGCTCTTGGGTGGGATCTGCAGAAGCATTCCCATCACTAAAATTTTCTGCATCGAGATAATGAGAAAGTGTATCGTGAATAATCACTTTCGCTTTCAACATATCATCATAATGCAGACATAATGCGGTTATTGAACTATCTAAATTAGCCACTGACAATTTAGGATTAGCACTAGAACCCGCTGTAGAAGACTCTAACCCTTCTATTTGAACTGGCCATGCCCCATATTCATTCCCTTGCCACCAAATGGACTTAGCCTCTATTTCTCCTTTAGCCTTTTGCATTTCCTCTTCCGTGATGGGAATATTGTATGCATGGAATCTCAGAATATTAGGAACACCAAATTCTGTACCATCAACTTCAAAAAGCCGGACAGTATTGCCCGGCTCTAATTTTTGATAATCGGCTGTGATCATGATTTAAATGCCTGAATAAAAACCAAAGAAAGGGTGTAATTTCCTGCGCCATTTGGAATGAGTTTGTGTTCATCACAACGATACAATCCAAGTGGCTCAAGAGGTGGTTTCCAGAAAAACGACTTTATTCCTGCGTGTTTATCAATAAAGTGACGGATAGCTGAAATGTAGTCTTCATCCCCCACAAACTCCATTGACCATTTCTGACTGCGTGAATTTAAACCATTACCAGAAACTTGTTCATAACCATCCCCAAACTTGACTTTCCTTGTGTTGTAAGAGACATCTTCAGTCGGGTTTACACGCGGACACCAAGTGAATGTTTCCATTTTTAACGGCCTCCTCGAGTTGCATTCCAAATTAAACCACCCGGTCTAATATCTTTAGACATTAACTCTCGGTAACGGCTATCAACAAATCGGCCAATCTCCGCACCAAACTGCTCGAATCCATTCGTCGATTGAGTTTCTGAATTACCATTACCGTCAATGGTAATGTAAACCTGTGGTGCTGAAGTAGCGCCCTGATTATTACCACCAACAACTCTAACCCCTAAGTTGCCATCTGCAGTTCGAGTTAATGGCATTATAGCTTCACTCCCTGCCTCGCCCATAAGTCCGAGATTAGGTGCACCACCCTTAGCAAAGGCAAAATAAGTGGGTGAGCTAACGATTTGATTACTATAAGAACCAAGGCTTTCTGAACTATGTACCCCACCTTTAGCATGGGCAACACCACCTAAAAATCCACCAACAGCACCCATCCAACCACCAGCACCGGCCATTGTATTAAGGCTATTCACTATTGCCGCATTAATGAGTACATTCTGAATAGATTTCAACACGCTAACAGACCAATCTTTCCAGCTGGCTTTATTACCATTTAATTTATCGCTGATCGTGTCAACCATTCCTCCCATTGCATTTTGAACAGCAGAGGCTGTTTGAGAAGCATAGTTACCACTTTCTTGAACCCAATCTTTCATTCCACGCGTTATACCTGCGGTCCAGTCAGATTCAGCAAGAGCAATACTTCGATATTTATTTTCCAATGCATCTAATGCGTTAGATCTGGCTTCAATATCTTCTGTTTTCTTTGCAGATTCATTATAGATACGGTCTATTTGCTGACGTTCATCAAAGTAGCTTTTATCTCTCGAACTCATGCTGTTAGTTTTGGTCACTAACGTAGCTTCATCGTTAAATTTGACTGTGGCTTCTTGCAGTTTTTTACGAGCCTCTTCCATATCACGATGCTTTTTGACGGCATCATCTGCTTTTTGTGTCCATTCTGCGAGAGCGACAGATGAGCGTTCAATCGCTTCTCTTTGCTTATCAGTCCATTTAGTCCCATTTTCATGTGATGCTGCATAAAGAGAAGCGGCTTTTTCGCCTTGTGAAGCCCTAACCTTCTGAACCTCTGTTGCCACACTTAAATCTGCTATTTTCCGCTCATATTGTTCTGCGGTTCTTTCAGCTTCTTTTTGCGCTTTTTCATAGGCGCTTTGTGTTGTCTTTCCTGTTTTAAGAGATTCATTTAGCTTTTCTCGATTTTGAAAAGCAGTCACTAGGTTATTAATATATTTCTGGCGATTTTCGGCATGTTCTGGCGTGTTGGTTAACCCCACATCATCGGCAGAAAATTCGGCCTGTTTAATAACTTTAACTTCACCCGTTAATGAAGAGAGAATTTTCTCTCGTTCAGAGTTATTTATTAGCGTTTGCTGTTTATCATCTAGTGGTGCATTAGGAATACGCATAGGAATATTGACTAATGCCTGCCGAGTAGCGAGCATATTGTTACCAATATTCATGATCTGATTGAACTTAGTTTGTTCAGCATTCATAAACACCAAGGCTTGATGAGCTTTGTTTTGCTCTGAAGCCTGTTGTCGAATTAAGAATACTCGTTGTTCTTCAATGTTTTTTAATGCAGACTGAATCCCTGTCGATTTCTCTTGCATTTGAATGAGGCGTTCTTTTTCTGCTGCAAGATCTTTTTCAGCTTCAGCTAATTGATTAACAACATCAGCTTCACTAGTTAGATGATTTATCATGAAATCACCCATCTTAGGTCCAGGTGATGCAAGTATCTGCTGGTAACCTCTAATTTGTTTCTCTAGATCATCAACTTTACCTTTTTGCTCTGTAACCAGCCTATTTTGTTCAGTGAGTGAATCGTTCGTTTTATCGTAATTGTCAGATACATCAGGAAGAGACATCTTTCTTAAATTCTCTTGTACCTGATTAATAGTTTCGGCATATTCTCGAGCAGAGCGCCTCGCTTCCTCTTGATTTTGATACATAATATACCAAGCAGATGCCCCAGCCATCACTAAGCCTGGAACACCTCCAATTAGCCCCATCGCGCCACTCATCAATCGAGAACCTGTTGATGTCACTCTATTAAGATTTTCTTGAGCAATACGTCTAGCTGCGATATTTCTATCTAACTTTGCCTGAGCCTGCGCTAATCTTTTCTCAGCTAATACCTGTTGCTCGACACTTTGTGCAGCAGATACGGCTTGCTGAGCGCGATAGACAGTTGCTCTTGATCTTGCTGTTGCAATTTTAATTCCTTTCAATTGAGCTTGAGCATGGGCTATTTCGCTTTTAGTTGCACGCCCAACCCCAATGGTTGCATTTGCCACACTCGTTGTCAGCCCACCAAAATAACGAGCCAAGCCTAGACCAATTAACACACCAGAAACAGAGGCTATAGCATCAATATTGTTCGCGATCCCCTCCATTACAGTTGACAATATACGCGTTGCACCTGATGTTTCATTAACATTGCCAATCCATGCCATGAACGCATTTTCAATCTTCTGTGCAGACCCACTTACCGTGGCTGGCAATTGCTCAAATTCAGCACGTAACTGTTGCGTATTCGTCAGGATAGGAACAATTTTATCCATCGTGAGCAGTCCGCTTTGCGACATTTCACGCAGACCACCAATCGTCGTTCCCATACCATCAGCCAGCATTTTTGCTAACCGCCCACCATTTTCCATGACGGCATTAAACTCTTCACCACGAAGAACTCCCGAACCTAATGCTTGACTTAGCTGTGTAATAACAGAGCTGGTTTCTTCAGCACTGGCGCCAGAGAGCTTTAATGAAGTTGCAATGGTTTCAGTGACTTTAGCAACATCACTTGAGGCATACCCCGCATCACGCATGGATTGTGCAACACGGCTGTATAGATTCGTATTCGCTGCAATCGATGTGCCTGTTCTTTGGCTCAGCGTCATTAACTCTTGCTGTGCTTGTTTAAAGTCTTCCATCGAGGTAGATGCTAATTTTAATCGACCGCTGAGTTGACTCCATACGTCTGCATAATTGATAAGTTGCTGTGTTGCAAAAGCCCCTGCAAATGCACCCGCAACGCCTGATACGGTATTTTTAATGGACGATAATTCACCATTTAGATCATGGATAGCGCGTTGCATTTCACGAGATGCACCACTGGCGCGTCGCCCGCCTTGCTCAATGATCCGATAATAGTTTTCCCCCATGCGCGAAGCACGCGCTATTTCAGATTGAAACGAGGAAGAATTAGCAGAAATTTTAATAATCAGTTCACGCAGTTTTGCCATTTTATCCTCGCAAAAATAATTAATTTTCTGAAATAGACTGAAAGAAATTCTCTAACCCATCATTAGAACCATCATCACTTTCTTGGGTTGCTTTGGGGTCCCACCGTAAAAGCACATCAGAAAGCGTGCATTTACCGCCTTGAGAGTGATAAATAGAAGAAACGATATGTGCTGTTTGAATATCACTACGAATATCACCGATGGGATTAATGCGATCAAAAGCCATCCACATCCGAAGCTCACTCAAGCTCATTTGGCTAGTGAGTTCATTAAGAGTGCGCCCCATACGGAGCGCCAATGTCATTAAAAAGAAAGTATCAGGCTGGGCTACTTTTTTTCTGCATCATCAACCGAAATGGTTAAATCGAGTGCTTGCTTTAATAAACGAGAATGCACTGGACCATAAATAGCCATCACATCGTTAATATCTGATTCATCAAAAACAACCTCTCCATCTTCATCGCGCAACACATCAATAAACATCACAACATCGGCACGTAAATTACGTTGTGCAATTTCAATGTCAGATAACGAATGTTCATCTTCAGCATTATCATGGTTAATAATTTCACGCCATTTCATCCATGCGGGTGATGACGGCTCACGAAGCATGATGACCGTATTTTCCCATTCAGCAACATTCACTTTCTTTGTGCGAAAGGCATTCTTTTCACTTAAAGCGAGTGATTTTAATGACGGTTTTTTCATGGTTATTCGCTACCTTTATTTAAATTAACAGTCCCGTTTTTAATCGGCTTAGATTTACCTTTTAAACGTAGGGTAAATGAAGCTGAAACCACACCTGAAGTAGAAACACTCCAACTGTTTTGACGCACTTCGGCTAAAAAGGCATAGCCAATCCCCGAAGGGAACTCCACTTTAAAGGCATGAACTTCATCATTTTCATACGCAGTACGTAATGTTTCTTGGCCTTCATCATCGGTGAAATTACCATTAATGGTGAGTTCTGCAGGTGCGGATAATCCATTGGTAACTTCTTGCTCCTCAGAGCAGAGCGTGGTGACATCAATATCTGATTTCTGCCCACCGGTATAACTGATTTCTTTTGTTGAACAAGAAATCCCTAAAAATACCGCATCAGCAGGGTTAACTTCAGTTGCGGGTAATTTCGAGACACTGATTTTAGTGCCTTGTGTTTTTTCATATTTACTAGACATGATCATTTCCTATTGGCATAAAAAAACCACCCGAAGGTGGCTTTAGTGTGATTGTGTTTAGTTAGTACGATGTATTTCTAACTATAATAATTTCATCTAACTTAGCTTGGGAGGCGTACTTATTGTATTCCTCCACTAATGACATAAGCTCTATATCTGCTTTTTCAATATCATCAATAGCCTTTCTTAGCTTTTGAATATCGATATGTTTAACTCTAGAAAGATCATATTCACTGGTTTTACCGCTTTTACAATCTAGGTTATTTAGTGCAATATTTCTTTCATTTGCTGCTTTTGATAAAGCTTCTTTTAGATGAGTGCATCGACCAAGTGCTTCAAAATTAATTTCTGACATTGTATACCCTCTTAGTACATACTGAACACTCATTACACTATACCTCCTGACTTCACCTCTTGGTATCAAATAAGTTTTAAAGATTACATCTCTCTATTGCCAAACTTGGCACTCAAATGTTGCTATAAACAATCCTGTATCTGGCTCGTAGTCTTGTTTCTCTGAAATTTCAACAGGGCTTAATTTTGTTAAGGCATTAGCAAATAACAAGCGAAGCTTTCTCGCCTCATCAATCGTATCGGCATAAACATCAACCTGAATATTCGTCATTGTTTCGGCTTGCCCCTTCAGTACATCGCCTTTGACATCGTACAAAGAGAAGACACACCAAGGCGCTGTTATTGCAGGGCTTGATTGTGGAGCAACATACGGAAAAACTTTATCAGGTAATACAGGTGATAAAATTGCGTAGATATCCGCCTCTGTCATTTTCCTAGCGCCTCATCAATCGCTCTATTTAATTCGCTAATGGCTAAATTGGCTGCCTTATCCGATTCACGATCAAAAGTGGGACGTATAAAAGGTCTTGGCGCCATTTTAGAAGTACCTTCTTCAAGAAAGCGCCAATAAAAGGCATTATTAGGATGATCACTTTTCATAGAGCTATCACTGTTTGTGCCTGATACGTTACTCCCTCGAACATAAACGCCCGAAGAAACCTCACCTTTATTGCGCATTCTGTGATTACGGGTCACTATATTTCGTGCTAATTTTCCCGTTTTTCGTGGCGCGGACGTTCTGATTTCATCACGTAATAACGTTGCAGCCGCATTGGTTGCTTTTCGCATCGCTTGATGACTTTCAGCTAGACTTAAAACATCTAACTCTCTTGATAAGTCGAGTAGATCGGAGAAATCCAAGTTCATGATTGTTTAACTCCTTGTTTGCATAGCAATTCTAATCGAGTCAATTTCTCATCAGGGATGACTGACTGAATATCATAAATTTGCTCACGCCAAACCATTCTGCAGGTACTGTTAATATCCGGTCGATAACGCATCCACACTCTAACGGTAACCTCTGACATTTCAGCATTAGCGGATATCAGCTCACGACCAGAAAGATGTTTTACTTCGCACCGCACTGAAGCGATATTAATCCACTCTTTTTTAAATTGCCCTGAAGGTAATTTAATGGGTACGTTCTGTTGAAATATGACAGTTTGGCGCAATCTTCCTGCTTTCATGATTGCCCTCGCATAGGTCTAATACGATATTCACGCAATGCATTACATAGTGACTCGGGGAGTGATTGACCTTCACGATTCTCATACCAAAAACCAACCATTTGCATGAGCCTTATTTTTATATCTTCGGAAAGAAGTAAGCCATAATGATCACTTTCAGGTATTTCATCATCATACAATTTTCGGTTTGTTAATCTTTCCACTTCTGCTATCGCTGATGATAGATTTTGTTGAAGCAAATCATCATCCTGATCACCATCGATATAGCATTGGCGTTTCAATTCATCGATAGTTGGGAATGCCATGAAACCTCCAATAAATCCTGCGATCTATCCCGATCGCAGGCACAAAAAAACCGCAATTAAGCGGTATATATAAAACTGAGATACATAAACTCAGATTATTTAGTGGCTCCAGCTTTCAGTAACTTCACCGCATTACTGTCAACCAACATAGAGCCAACGCGTTTCGTCGTATAGAAATGTACAAACGGTTTGTTGGTGTACGGGTCACGTAACATACGAACACCAATACGATCAAGAATGGTGTAACAGCGATTGAAGTTACCAAAAGCAATCGGCACAGCATCAGCAGAGACATCAGCAAATTGCTCATTTTCTGCAATGCCATACCCTAATAATGCAGAAGGTTGCCCTAATTGCAGACCGGGTTGCCACAAGTAATTACCTTGAGCATCTTTCAGTGTGCGAACTTGGAATAATGTATTGTTATTCATCATAAACTTAGCACCTGTACGATAAACCTTTCGCATGGTGTAAATCAATTTCATGATTTCATCCGCCGTGATTTCTGTCGGTTTTTTCAATAACAAATGCTGTAACTTACCCCACTCACGCTCTTTGTCGCCTTTATCGTCACTGCCGTATGCCAACAGGCCTTTAGGCTTTTTAATACCGTCACCGTGGGTAAATACCGCTTCTTCCTGTTCTGCAAATTCTGTGGCTAACTCACTGGTGATGAATTGCTCAACATTAAAAAAGGCATCATCAAGCATAGTTTGAGTAGCAGCAGGGTTGCCGTAAATTTCTCCCCATACAGGCTCAATAGAGGCGAGTTTTGATGTGTTGGTTTCAGGGCGTTTGTCCACTTCCCCAACCCATCCACTATTTGTGCCACCTTGATTAATCAGGCGTTTAAACTTCTCTGTGCCAACCGTAATCACATTACACTCTTGGCGCATAACCACTTCATCACGCAATGCCGTAATGATATTACGATCCAGTTCTTCAGGTACCGCATAACCGCCGTCAGGATCTGAACCGACCTGCATTGCTTTACGCTCTAATTCCGCAAGCCCATCATCTGTACCTTTACGCACAAATAATTCAAACGCGGTTTTGTGTTCAGAGACATCTTTATTCGTCACGTTACCATCTGGACGTTTTACCGAAGCAAGTTCCGCTTCTAAATTGCTTTTTAATTCATCCAGTTCTGATAATTTACCATTTAAGGTATCAACGGTTGCTGATAACTTACTTTTTTCAGCTTCAATCGCATCGATACGTTTATCATTCGACTTTTTAAATTCGTCAAACTGACCTTTTAATTCCTGAGCAACTTCACTGACATCTTTATGATCAATAGGCATAATTTTTCCTTTATTATTTAAAAATAGATTTCAATGTTTCTAATGCTTCTTGCTCAACATCACGCAGAGAAAGTGCATCGTAGCCTTTAGCCATAAAAGCCTTAGCTTGTGTTCGCGAAAGCCCAACATCGCGCAGGACTCGCTCAATACTTTTTTGTGTGGGTAATTCACCACGAGCAAATGCCGACTTCACATCACTGACTCGCGCTTCATCATTGGAAGGAAATGTCACTAAGCTGACTTCCCATAGGTCGATTTCTTTCAGTAGAAAGGCATCTTTACTGCGGTCATATTCATAATCTTTAAGAATGTAACCAATAGAAAGGCCGGAGAGTGATCCGGCCTTCATATGAGCATGTGCACGTTTAGATAAAGGATCGTCATCAATTAACAGGCGACCTTTTACATAGAGTCCGGTGCTGTCTTCTCTCATTTCGGTATAAATACCAATAGGCTCAGCCATTTGGTGTTGCCAAAGTAAAGCAGGTAACGCACCTTTTTCTTTCCACTGACTCAGGGAATTAAGAAAAGCACCCGGCATCACAATATCGGCATAACTGTCTTTTACCCCGAAAACGGAGCCATAGCCTTCAAACTCACCAGAGTCACTAACAGACTTAATTTTCAATGGCACATCAAGCCGTTGTTTAGTCGTCATCGGCATGCGCTTTCTCCTCTTGTTTTTGGGTTTCTGGTTTAGTGGTCATATTCATCGGTGTGAGATAAATATCACCACCCTCACGAGGATTTAACTCTTCGAGTTCACGACATTCATTAGGCGAATAAATCCCCCAGTTAATGCCTGTTGAGTAGGCTTCAAATCGCGATTTCATATCACCACGTAATAAAGCGCCAGTATTAAATTTGGCATAAAAAGCGCCTTGTTTACTGGCTTTTACCAACCCTGCATTAATGCGTTGCTCTATACGAATAAGGTAAGGAACAAGTGAGTAGTTAATAAAACCAATACCCAAGTTTTCAATGTTATTGAATGTGGCGCGATCGGTGTTTTGCACCATATGAAGAGGAACGCGAAAAATACGGCAAATTTCCTCTAACTGAAACTTTCGTGTTTCAAGAAATTGCGCATCTTCAGCCGATAAACTGATTTGTTGCCACTTCAACCCCATTTCTAAAATCATCGGTTTGTGTGCATTGACTAACCCTTGGTGCCGTTCACCGAAGTCAGATTTTAGTCTTTCGTAAGCATCATCTTTTAGATATTGATCCGTTTGCAATACACCACTTGTCACCGCACCGTTTCCAAATAAACGCGAACCATGCTCTTCGGTGGCTAATCCTAAACCAATGGCTTGACGTGCATAGGCGATCGGACTTAATCCCACTAAACCATCAAGAGTAAAAATCCGCACATGCCAGATTTCTTGCTGTGTCAGTGTTTCACGTTTACCATTTGGAAATGTCACCTGATACTCAGGCTCCCAATGGCTATTTAATTTTGGCGTGACACAACTAGGATCGAGAGGTAGTAATTCAACCACTTCGCCTAAGGCGTACACCTTATAAGCATAAAAATTCCCTCTTAAACACAAACAGGCAATTAATAGCTCCCAAAGCTCTTGAGGTGTCATGTAATTATTGGGCTTAACCGCCAGTAATTTGTGTAACCGTTCTTTGGTGGCGCGTTTATTTCCTCTTTCTAATTGTTCATATAAAGAGCATGGCAACATCCCGACCGATTCTGCAAGAACACGAATACAACTAAATACAGAAGTCAGTTGCATAGCGAGTTGTGTACTGACTCTTCGACCAGAATAAGTGTCATAAGACAATTCAATTAACTCACTCAATTCTGATGAGGTCATCTCTTTCTGAGATTTCTGAAATAACCCAGGAAAAAACATTATTCCTCCTTGTTATTTCTAGGTTGTCCAAGCGCTCTTGAAACAAGGTATGACCATAAAAGGCACAATAAACCCGCGCAAATATACCCCATCGGTGAGTAAATTAACCAAGCGCCCCATGACAACAAAAAGGCACCCGCAATCCCAACCAATAAGGCTGTTATTGTTAAAAATTTCATTAAATTTCCTTAGAGAGAGCGTAAACCTCGAGAAGCGAGGACATCAGAGAGGTTTTGTTCCTGATCTCCACCATTCACCAATAATCGACTCATACCCGTAAATAGTGCAACAGGGCCGTCAATTTTTGCCTCGGGTGTGGATTTATTAGGGAAAATATTGTCGTTTTTATCTGGTTTAACCGTGACGTTTGACATCATCCAGTTCATAACAGGGTGTTGACCATGATGAAACTTACCCGCATAAACCAGTGCTTCAATCTCTTTCATGGACTCAGAAAAGTTACGCACCGTTTGAGCAACCTCAACAAGAGGTAGCCCTTCTTCAGCCAGCGATAAACTAAATTGTGTCGCACTCCATGGGTCAAAACCTAGTTCGTTTAAGTTTTCGCCCGTCACCCATTCAATGATTTCTTCTTTAATTTGAGCATGATCGACAACTTCACCATCGGTTAATGTGAGATGCCCCATATCAGCCCATTTACGATAGAGTTCTGCCATTTGTTTAGAACAACGCTCAAGTCGGTCTTCGGGTAGCCAAAACTTAAAATCAGCATGAACATGACCGTTATCGGGCTGTTTCCATACTTTAGCGGCCGCACAAATATCAATTTTATTGGCAAGGTCAACACCGACCCATAACGGATAAGTTTGTAATTCCTGTTGTGATGCGAGTTCAGGAGCACTATCCCACTTCATCATATCCATCCATGAAGATTCAGCCGTGACCCAAATATTCATGTGTTTGGTGAAGAAGTTAATCCGTGCAGAAACCTGCTCTTTAGCTTTCTTGGCTAAACGGCGTAAATCATCCCAGCGCTTACAAACACCGAGACCCGGATTCGCTTTTTGCCACACCGTTTCATCAAAAGGATCATCGTCTTTATCTAAGGTGTAAATAATCGCGAAAAACGAGTCATCATCCACTTGGCCACGAAGCACTTTAATACCGTAATCCCGTAGTTCGTAACAAATCCCCTCTTTATTAAAGCCGGCTGTGGTGATCCCAAAAAGAAGAGACTGCAGACGCGCACCGGTGGCGGTTTCTAATACATCCCACACATCACGAGTTTTGTGTGCATGCAATTCATCAACAATGCCACAATGAATATTTAAACCATCAAGGTTGTTGGCATCACTAGAAAGCGGTTCAAACTTAGAAGCCGTTCTTTCTTGATAGATAGCGAGTTTATTAAACTCAAATAAGCGTCCAAGTGTCGCTTTGGACTTTTTCAGCATGTTCTTCGCATCTTCAAACACGATACGAGCCTGATCACGTGTCGTTGCTGCAGAATAAACTTCGGCACCGCCTTCACCATCGGCACCGGTCATATACAGCCCAATACCTGATGACAATGTGGATTTTGCATTTTTACGTGCAACTTCGTTGTAAGCGGTGCGAAAACGACGGACAAAGACAACATCACCATCTTCATCTATAACTTCTTTACCCGTTTGTTCATCAATTAACGGAATAACAAAACCAAAAATATTAATTAAGATAAATACATGCCAAGGCATTAAATCAATGGGTTTACCAGCTAATGCTCCTTTGACATGAGGAATAAAACTATAAAAATCGAGTATGTGCTGTGCGCGATCTTCAATGAAATAGATGCCACGCTCAGGCCCATGCTCTAAATCATTCAAAAACCGTTGGCACGCTAAACGTACCAGTTCGCACGCAACAATTTCTCCAGCAACCACCTGTTCAGCGTACTGAATTCCATCTGCTACGATTGCCATTCATCATTTGCGCTTTTTCAAAAATGCCTCAAAAGGATCTTCTTCGGCAGGAGTGTTCATAGTGACTTTTGCTCGAGAAGCGGGAGTCATTCCAAATTCACTTAACATGGCGCGAATACGTTTCCATGCGTCTGCCTTCATTGCAGCAGATGGATGCGCCTTTATCATCAATCCACTTTCTGTATTGTTTTTGTAGGTATAGCCTTCTTCATCGAGAACATCACAATGATGTCGATATTCAGTGTAAGCTTCGACGAGTAACTCCAATGCCTTAGCATCCATCTGACTCATGACACCCATTGTATCAAGTTCTTCAGCAATACGCTTAAACCAATACTTACCTTGCTTAGTGAAATGCTTCGGAGTTGGGGGTACCCCTTTTGGCGGTTTTGGCTCTTTTTTATTAATCGGTCGTTTTGATGGGTTACCCCTCACCAATTGCAGATGTGACGGGGTTTTAGGCGGTCCAGCCATAATAGAAATCTCCTATCAATAATCGCTTGGGGTTCCCCAAAAAAAGTTTTCTAACCTGCGGTGATGTGAAAAGAGGTAAGGGGGCGGTCCTATAAGGCGAAAGTGGTAGAGATTTGACCCTCCCCTCCTACCTACACGCTATAGTTTCAATATAAAATCAAATATTTTTATATCTTTATATATTAGATATATATCAATGACTTATAGTTTAATTTAAATTCTTTCTTTTGCTGTCTTGGTTCTGTGACATGGAATACATAATGACTGCAGGTTAGTGTCTGCATCAGTACCCCCATGCGCTTTAGCAATGATATGGTCGACTGTTTTCGCTTCAGTTGCTCGTCCGGCTCTTAAGCATTCTTGGCACAGATACTTATCACGCTTGAGTATACGTGCTCGTAACTTATCCCATTGGGCACCATAACCACGTTGATGACGAGACTTACCGCGCTGGTGGGTTTCCCATCCTAAGTTCTGATGATCTTCACAGTAACCGTTACGTTTTGTTGTTGTCTTGGCGCATCCCTGTTTACGACACGCGCGAGGTATACGAGGTGGCATGTGATACCCTATAACCTAAAGAGGATAATAATCCTCATTGATTTTAAAGGTGAGATTTCTCACCTTTACTTCTGACTACACCACGTTCTGTTATTTAAATCACTTATGGCTTGCGAAAATGCTTGATGCCGAGTTTCCATTACTCTTTTTAACTCATTGATAGCAACATCTTGTCGATTAGCTTACATGCGTAAATCTGCCATTTAAGCCTTGATGTCTGGTTCTAACTTACCGCCAGTAATTACACCGCTTAATACGGCATCACTTGATGCACAGCACTTTAGCTTTCCCGCATCAATAACAGCATCTTTCATAAAACAATTACCTAAACCTGCAATAAAGAAATCATTGCTTTGCTCAGGTTTAACACTGACCTTGATACCTACATCTTGCATTGGTTGCTTAATGCGGATTAGTTGTTCTTCTAACTTATCTAGGTTTGCTGTATCTACCGTTACTTTTAATTTATCTGACACAGTGCTCTCCAACAAAAAAGGCAGTACAATGACCCCTGATCAAATATCAGGGTATAAATAAATATCCATTAGATTATTTGAAGTATTCAGCCCTGAGAAACTTACTAAAGAAATGGCTGGTTTACTTCGCTATGAGGTTTGCATGAAACTAGAATTTAACAGTGTCAAAGTATTTTCTGAATTAATATCAGATCCCAATACATCTAATGTAAGGGTATCTCTCTACGGAATTAACAAAGATAATGGTGCAGAGGAGTTCACCATACATCTTTACGTTGATGACGTGAAAAATAAAACTATCAAAGAAATACATGAACAAGCTGAAGCTGAACTACTTGCAAGAATAGACTCATACGGAAAGTAACCGCTTTGGTTCTCCATTTGTTGCCTGTTGGTTGATGATATTATCCATTTCTTGTGAAAGCGCTTTTTTAATAATGTTTGATTCACAGTTCGTTGATTCCATATCATCGAGCTGTTTTTGTAAGTCTGTAATTTGTTGTCCTTGTCGTTCTACTTGTACTTATAGTGCACGAATTTCTATTCTTTGTTGAATATTCACAACGACCTATCATTAAAAAAGCCACCAGCTATTAACTGATGGCTATGAAACTTTACAAATATAAAGTGGCTATTATTTAAACAACAGTGTACTGTCGTTTAACTCATTGTGTTTCGCTTGAACTATAAAAATTGATAATTTTTTAATGTAATAGTTGCTCATCTCTGATGAGCTATTTTTTAAATTATAAAAATAACCCGATTACTCAGTGACAATAAAAGTCATGAATAATTATATTTTTAACAGTTTATAGTTAGTTTCCCTATTTTAATCTGCTCACTCCTA
The DNA here is from genome assembly GCF_023701425.1 of Proteus sp. FZP2095. Lineage (NCBI taxonomy): Bacteria > Pseudomonadati > Pseudomonadota > Gammaproteobacteria > Enterobacterales > Morganellaceae > Proteus > Proteus sp. FZP2095. Next base: position 495,913 of record NZ_JAMQBJ010000001.1, on the reverse strand, counting down.
TTCGGGTGATTACCAACCTTACATATACCTTTCTTATAGTGGCGATTATTTAATATTAAAACTATCTACCCACTTATAATTATATTTTTTGCACAAAACAAATTAACTATAGGAGTAACATTATGGGACTTTTTGAGAAAGCTGAAGGTAAAGCCACAGAAACCCTAGGTAAAGCACAAATTAAATATGGAGAAGTAATCGATTCTCCTGAGCACATAATAAAAGGTGATGCGAAAGAAATTTGTGGTGCTGGAAAACAAGTAACATCGCAATTACTCGATTCCGCACAAGAATGTGTCAAAAACACACAACTCGGAATTAAAAAGAATCCACTAACTTCGGTAGCCATTTCTGCAGGTGTCGGTTTTGTTATTGGTTATCTATTAAATAAAAAATAGTTTTTACAATTTTGTTTAATTCCCCTTCTCTTGTTGAAGGGGATTATCACAAACACTCCATTCTAATGTAATCTTGTAACTCTAATATCACTGACTCTAACTCTGCAATTCGCTCTCAGAATAACCAATAATTTCTGATTGTGGTGTTAGTAGGTCTGATGGCGGTTGCATCATCATGTATCACTACGCTACCTTAATCACTTACGGCTTCCCCGTCAGCCTGATGAAATCAACCATCCTTTCTACAGATACAAAAACACCAGCTATTAACTAGTGGCTATGAACCTTTACAAATATAAAATGGCTATTATTTAAGCAACGGAGTACGGTTGATGTTCCAGTGAAGAGCGACCTGTTCACTTGGGCAAAATAATAAGATCCATGTTATCTAAAACATTCAGACCCCCATTAAACCCGCGGGTCTATTTTTTTACTTTCTTCGCTTCAATTTCCCGTATTGCTTTTAATTGCTCATTAGCTTTTTCTATTGTCGATAACAAGGAAGGTATCCATAATACCACTTGGCAATATGTTAAAGTTCGGACGGTAGAGGCACTAACACTGGTTGAGTCAATGTCTTGGGTATCTCTATACATTGACCGTAACTCATAGGTGTGCTTGAGCAACCCATCAGTAATATGTTGAGGAACAAGCAAATCACAAGTCGGCTCTTTTTTAAGGATCGTTCTATATTCAATGATTTTCTCCTGTGATTTTGCATCTGCCTGAATGCCATAGCGGTAGGCTGTAGTCGCTATTTGATTAAATCTATTAAATTGAAATATCTGATCACTTAACAGCTTTGAGTAACTATTATTTTCTTTTGTTAATTGCTTATTCTCTACTATTAAATTATCTCTTTGAGTAATGATATCTTGTATGATGTTGGCAATATAACCACCAGCGACAATTCCTACCATTACAATGGCAATGTAAAGTTTCCAATGCTTCATAATTAGTACCGATGATGTGAGAGAGCTATCTGACAGCGCTTGTCTAAACTGGCTTTATCGTTAACACATGAATTATCAATTGAGAGATAAATGCCACCAGCGACCGTGATGAGTAATACGAGAATAAAGCTGATAACGATAATTAAAGGTTTCCATGACATAGTGCTGACTCCGCATCTCTACGACTGACTAACCCTCGCCATACCTTGCCACCCGCATAAACCCAGCGTTTCATTTCTTCACAGGCACCATACTGATCACCTGCATTTAATTTCTTGAGCAATGTAGAGCGTGCAAAAGCCGTGGTACCCACATTAAAAGCAAAGGAATATAAAGAAGCTTTTGTTTTATCATCTACCGGCACTTTAACCAGGACATCAACTTGTTGTTGAGTTCTAATAAAATCTTTCTGAAGTAACTCGTCACATTCTTGCTGTGTGTATGTCTTACCTTGAATAATGTCATTCCCTGTGTGGCCATAACAAACAGTCAGAATTCCAGCAACATCACGATAAGGTTCATAACGCACTCCCTCAAAGTAACCAATCACTGTTATCGCAATACTTACCGCACCAGCACTTGCAACTGCTGTCACCTTTTGTTTTAGGTTCATTAAATGTCCTTTTTAGCTTTAGTCAGCATCTCGCCAACTATCTTTTCTATGTCTTGCGGATCACTAGAACAATTACGGTGAACTAATTCAGCAAATAACGCTGTTCGTTTTCGTTGTTCTCGCTGTGTCATAAAATAAGTTGCTAATCCAAGGAGCATGCTGAATCCCATCCCTATTACAAATCCCCATTCATAAAGTGAGAGACTTGCAAAAAAGGCAGTTAAGCCAGCTGTTCCGTAGGTAGCATTGGTCAATTTTTCCATGCGCATAGTCACCCCCTACGGAGTGTCCGAGTTTAGTTAAAGAGATACAGATAAACAGTTTTTATGTGAAGTAATCAGTATGTGATTGATACTATGATCTACGTATATAAAAAAAGGCCGCACGTGGCGACCTTTTAAATGAGATACTTTAGCTTATTCTGGCTTCAATCTTTCTGCATTAGCAATATACAATGCAATAACTAGAATAAGGATTGTTCCTGAATATACGATAAGTAATTGCGGATTTTTATGTTCAACAACAATAAGTCTAATTACAGCTGTGATAGCGATGTAAATAAAATATTGTAATGGAAAGTGATAATTTGATTGAAAGTATTTAATAATTAAGGCAATAAACTCAAAATACAGAAAGTAAATGATAAGTCCATCAACTAATAAATAAATTGAAACTGGATCACTAACTGTAAACAACAAATTAGCAAGAATAATAGTTTCTTTAACTAAAAAAATTATTAAAATAATTGCAAGCAATATCAGGCCAACACTACTAATCCATTGTAAAACTCGACTAATTACTTTTGTTTGATTTAGTCCTGTCATAATAACTCCTAAGAGTTTATGCCCCTAATATCAAGTTTTCTATAGATTAAAATAAAAAATAGATGAGAAGCTTTATATTTAATTGGGCCGCCATCAAGGTATCGAACCTCGACTTTTAGTTTAAATAAAACTAAATACTCTCCCAGTTAAGCTAATGGCGGAATGAATTTACCTGAACCAACGAACTATCATAAATGCAACTAAGAGCAATAAAGCAATGATAATTACATTCCGTAAAAAAGTGGGGATTAGATGTAATAGCGCAGACCAATTCATAGGCATCTCCTTAGGAAATCATTCCTTTAGATACCACATCTATTTTCGATAAAAACTTGCAAATGCAAGGTTTGCTGTTGATAGCAATGAGGTATGTTTACTCTCCTAAGTTTACCACACACTAATGAATATGTACGTTTTAAAATATAAAGGGATCATCTTTAAATTTAAGCAACAAAAAAACCCCGCCAAAACGAGGTTTTATATATTCAACTATTTAACGCTTAACTCATTTGAGCTGTCATCACACTTTTGCAAAAGATACATTTTGCGCCGTGTGGATTGTTCACTGTGACATCAAATTGTGATGTTCTATATTGTGAACCGCTACAACAAGGGCATTTAAAATAGAGGCGAATAGTAATAGCGCCTTTAGAGAGCCACCACGTTGCCTGCTGCAGGACCTTTCATACCATTTTCAATGGTAAATGAAACTTCTTGGCCTTCCATCAGAGATTTGAAGTCATCACTCTGAATTGCAGAGTAATGTACAAATACATCTTTACTTCCATCTTTAGGAGTGATGAAACCAAAACCTTTATCATCGTTAAACCATTTAACTGAACCAGTCATTGTATTAGACATAGAATTTCCTTTAATTTATTTAATTTGCCATAAGGCATATGAAGGTTTGTTTTTTATTTTTACTTATGGGAATTAATTAGAAGGAATTCGCAATGAAGTGGTATCGAGGATAACGCTAAACGGTGAAAAACTTTAAACTGACTAACATAAATAGGCCTGTACTTCCAAACCAGTAACGCCATTAGGCCATAGATAAACTCAGATAGCAAACTTTATTTTATATATAAAAACCCCGCAAAAGCGGGTTTATAAGTTGGTTGACCTTGATGTCAGTCTTATCACAATATCACTTATTTTACGTACGTAAAGTTTTATATAGCTTTTTCCACATATTGATCCATCTCTAATGATACATCCAGCATCATCAACATACCTTCTATTATTCCTTCTGCCTTTTGTAATTTTTTACCTATATGCCCATCAGAACAATTGTGCTTGTTAGCAAGTTGCATAAATGTCATTCCGAATAAATAGTAATCAAGCAATAGGTCATGCATATCACTATTCTTTTTATTCAATTGCGCCATACAACTAGAAATAATTATTGCATCGTCTTCACAACATTGAGGACGTGCTTTAACTTTACTTGGTATTAGTCCACTAAATCCCGCAGCAATCGAATACCATTGGACCGACTCAGTATTATCTGCCGACCATGCTCCCCAACGTGATAAAACTTCCTGCATATCTCTCATGCCTAATACTCCTCGTGCCGTACACACGTTAAATAAATGCACCGATGCCTAACGAACGGTTTAAAAAATGAAATAACAATTCGAGTTGATTACCGTGAGTGGCTTCCCACTGTTTTGGGTCACGATGTAACTCGTCATGATGAATGCGACATAATGGAATAGTGAATAAGTCATGAGCCTTAGTACCCATACCGCCCATGCCATACCCAATAATATGGTGTGGATCATCAGCCTGTTGCCCACACACGCAACACGGTTGAGTCTTCACCCATTGCAACCATTGGGTATTTTCCCAACGTTGCATTTTAGGTTTAAGAAGAAATGACGCTGGTGGCTCCGGATCGATAGCAACTTTAATCACAGGTTTTATTGCATCTAAACGCTCATTCATTGCTGATAGCGCTGTCACATTACTTGGAATAATGTCAGCTTCAGGAAAACCACCATGAACTTTGCGTTCCTCTTGTTTATCTGACCAATTTAAAATCTGGCGTAATATTGGTTCAGGCAATTCATCAACCAAGTTATGCATAACCGCAAATGAGAAAAAATCTGGTATCGTCAGCTGGTGGCCACTATCTAATCTCAAACGACTACGAATAGTATCTAACATCCAATTGATACGATTTTTATGAGCTAATTCAGCAATCCAACCCGCAGATGAATGACGAATATGATTATCGTGATGCCAGCAAGTGCGAATAACTCCTTCTTCATTAAAGGTCGTAACTAACTCATGGTGATGATAATTGTCTTCGTCGTTATCAATCTGACAGTATTTGATATTACTAATAACCCACGAATCCATCGGTGCCACTTTATCAATGGTGTGGATCACTTTTTTGCTATTAAGAAATTGAATGATGTGCTTATTGTTTAAAATCGGCTGTTCATCGCCAGTTAATGCTCCCGACGGGAGAACATCTAAACTTTTCGGCACATCACTAATAATCACACGAGAATGTCGCTTAAATTGCTCAAGTAATTCAGCGCCTGGTTTAAGTAGTACAACACCAAGTTCTGGCTGAATGTAGGGAGTTAACAGTAATTTCATTAAATGATATCCCCTACTTTATATTCAGCCCATAACCCAGCGATCCACTTCACGCCTTTAGCGGTAAACCGTGGTTGTGCAAATGCATGGTTATTGGTTTGATTAGTGCCCGTTTTTATCTCAAAGCGACCAAGATCGACATGGGTTTGATAAGGCGTAAATGTATTATTCAAGCGATACATGATTTTCTTATCTATTAGAAAACAGCGAAAATCAGTTTCTTTCACCTGCAGTAATTTACATACTTGTCGAAATGTCATAGAACCAGTGGATAAAACATAATTATCAACAAACTGAACCTTAGGTGTGGCAATGGCCAGCTCACTTTCCAGTTTTTGTTTTTCTTCTGCCAAGTCCGCAGCTAATCGCAATGCCTCTGGTAATGTTTGAGGAATAATCGGTTGCATTTTTGACTCTAATTCCTGCCAGCGATCGACAATTTTCGCTGTGAACTGAGGTGATAATCGAGCCACCAGCACTAAGGAGTCTCTTTTATTAAAACGATATTCAGTATATTGATTGCCGTTATGCTCAAAAGGGAACTCAGCCAATGGCTGGGTTAAAATTCGAGCAATAAAAAGTCTATCTGCAGAACGTTTAACATCTGAGTGATTACTTCCAGTTAAACTGGCAATCTCTCTACTCGACATAGTTAATTCGCGATTTATTGCGGGTAATGCTGAAACTTCCATTGTTCTTTGCATCATGCTATTTCTCTCCACTTTTACTCGTGACCGTACATCACGTTATTAAATGAGCGGATAGTAATTTCTAACTTTCCACCCTTTACGACTTCCATTAGCATCACATCCATGTGCTTCACTTGCTGATCATCTTCCCAAATACCCGCGTGTGTTAATGCATCAAACGGGGCTTTTAAAAAGTTATCGATGTCTCTACGCTGTTTTGTTGGTGGGTATAAGCGAACCAGGACAGAGACATTTTCTTTAATTGCTTTAGGTTTTCGTTTTAGCTGCTCATACACAGAGGCAATCGTGTTAATTCGAAACTTACGCCCTTTTTCACTGATCAGCGTTCTACCCTTAATGTTTCGCCAATACGAGTTAACACTAGGTGGAAATGGCAACGTGAGCATGAGTTCAGGCATAAGTCCCCCATAAGCCAATCAGTAATGTCACTACAAACCAAAACCCAACGAACAAAATGTATTTAGTTAGCATTACTGAGCCTCCTGTGACATTTCGGTCGCTTGCTTCCAAATACTGTTCCATGCTTGGCGACCAGAAAACTCACTCATACGGCGAATACCTGTCTTACCCGCTAATTCAAGTGCAATTTCTTCAATACGGTTTTGAGGTTTAGAACGAGAGCCAATCAAGCGAGAGAAAGCGCTGTCACGTTCAACAGTATCAATTTGAACCTTTGGCTCATCCTTTGGTTTTTGGCTACGAACGATCAATTCATCAAAGTGTTTACGTAATTTACGAGGGCTTAAAATGTTTTGGTGCCAGAATGAATCTTTGTTGGCCCAGTCGAACAAAGCGCAAATTTGTTCATGGGTACGTCCATCGATTTGACGCATCAAACGAATATCGTTAGCCCAGTCATACCAAGTAGGCTCTAGCGCAGATGGATTCAGTTTTTTAACACGACCAAACATCCATTTCGCCGTTTTTAAATCACCTTCATCGCCCCATTTTTGAAAGTTAGCGCTGTAAATCACGGCTTCAGGATAACGAGTTAAAAAATCATTTTTCGGCTGGTCGCTGGATTCGCCAGAATTCTGCGACGAATGATCTGTTTTTGTTGTACTCTCTGAAGTAATCTCTGTTGTATTCTCTGTAAGAACAGGCCATTTTGACCCGTTCAGAACAGCGCATTTTGAACTGTTTGAAGGTTTCAATTTGCGCTTATCGATAAGGTCATTTTGAACTGTTCGATTAGATGAGTTATCGCTATTCGATTGGGTCATATTGACCTCATCGGTCAGCAGATGATGACCGTAGTTAATCGCATAATAATTAGTGCGGTCATGATTCGATTTATTGATTTGCTCGATGCGTAAAACGCCCTGCTTTTTTAAATTAGTAAAAGCACGTTTAATCGTTGATTCAGAGAAAAAAGGAAATTGATTCTTCCACTCTTCGACGGTGTTATAAATCCAGCGTGAGCCGTCATATTCAACACCTGAAGTAGTTTCAGTTAGCCAATATTGAATTTGCTGTAACAGCATCGCCTCATTTAAACCAAGACGTACCGCTAATTCAGGAATAACGACTAAAGGGCGACTTTTTAGTAATAATAAACTCATCTTGCCACCTCATTACTTAATACGTGTGTACTTCTCTTTAAATCGTTGTAAGGGTTCACATTGTGGATCGTCACAACCATCCAGCATAAAAATGACACGCTGTTTTTCTCTGTCATAACGAACAACATGGACAACGATACCCCTGTGATTTTTGTAGTAGCGATCAAGTTGGTTTGGGTTCTCATTGTTCATTGCCCGCCCTTAAACCATGTTTTGAATTGAAATCATCTACAAGCCAACGCATAAATTGGTAGTTTGTTTCTTCATAGCCTTCTGGTACTTTAATTTCATAGACAAAACGACCATCACGCATTGAAGCCCGTACTTGCGTACGGCATGCTAAGTTTGATAATCTACTCATGCTAATTTCTCTTCACACAATTGAAATTTGCAAACCGAAGCCAGAGGCCGTACACCTTTGGCTTCACCCTTTCTGGATATAGCCATCTTTAATTTCTCTTTTGATGTAACGAAACAAACGCATTCATAAATGTGCGGATCTGTGAAATTAATCCATCCAACATCATTTTTATCTTTCGCTCTTCTTCGTTATCAATAACGCCATCAGCCAAGCTATCTTTCATGAATAAAGCTAAACGCCCCTGCATTTCGTCAACACCACTACGCAGTACAAACAATTCCGTTTCATCCAGTTCCGCAGGACTAATTCTGTCAACGAGTAAACGATTTGATTCACGAGCGACAAATTCAGCAAATAAAACGGTCTTAGATATATCTTGCATCGCTAACAACTCGTTTAAATCAAATGAGCGACAACCGTTTTTCTCATAAAGCTTGTTGTTGAATGATGTTAAAGACAGACCTAGTGCTCCAGCCATTGCCTCACGTCCACCAGCTGTCGCCTCACACATTTCTTTCACTACCTGTTTTATTGATTGGTTACTCATTTCCTACCACCATTGATAAATTCTTGTAGTTAACTGCTTTAAACGGTTTTGTTATTGTTTTGGTAGACCATCGGTTTTATTTGGGTAGAGATCAGGTCGTAGTTGATGCGGTGATACAACCCAACCACCTAACTCACATAGTTGGATCACTCGCTCTGCTGGTACTTTGTTATTTTTAATCCAGTTAAAAACTGATTGAGGGGAATTAAAGCCAAACATTCGAGATACTGCAGATGGCACCCCGATTGTTCTAATTGCTTTTTCTGTATAATTTTCTTGGTGCATAGATGCCTCTCCTTAAGTGATACATCAATACTACTCAAAGTAGACAAATAAAACAACTTAAAATAGAAATGACAAGGGTGAGATTGGTGGATAGAATTCTACTTATGGTAGAAAATAACAAATACGATAGTTTCGCTAAACGACTAACTCAGCGAATGAAAGAGGTTAATGTAGATATTCGGCAATTGTCCGAACAAGTTGGTGTGTCTTATGAAATGGCACGTCGATATACATTAGGCACAGCCAAACCTAGAGATGATAAGATGGAATTAGTTGCTAAAACCGTTTTTTCAACCCCCGCATATCTTGACTATGGTGTAGGTCTACAAGCTGATCCGCAAAACGAATTTAATAAAGATACAGCCACAGTTAGACAAATCGAGGCTTTTGCGTCAGCAGGAAATGGCTATATTAATAATCCATTCCCAGAAGTAGTTAGATCAATAGAAATACCACAAGAACGTATTTATGAGTTATTTGGTCGTAGTAATCTAGACGGCGTAATGATCATCAATGTGGATGGTGATAGCATGACTCCCACACTGAACCCTAAAGACTTACTTTTTATAGATACCAAAATAAATCAGTTCAATGGTGATGGTATTTATATCTTTAACTTTGAAGATTCTACCTTTATTAAACGATTGCAACGCGTTAAAGGTAGGAAGTTAGCTGTAATATCAGATAATGATTTTTACCCTCCATTTTTTATTGATGATCATGAAATACATGAAGTTTATTTTCATGGAAAGCTTATAAGAAGCCTACCAATGTCATTTAAACAATTCGCATAAACATTAAAACCAACTAAAAGTTGGTTTTTTTATGCCTCCACTTTCTACTTTTAGTAGTTGACAATATCTACTTTTAGTTGCATTCTATTTCTAAAGCGAAATAAACTGTGTGAAGAGAGCAGCTATGACAACTGAACCAGTAATTATACCGCCAGCCAATTTCACTGATGCAGATGTTGTTGATTGGATGAAAGAGAAACTATCGTCTATCAAAGTCCTCGGTGAGTTAAACGCAAGATGTGAAGAGCTGGTGGATAAATTAGCAAGACTAGATGCTGAAATAGCAGAGTACACAAATAAAAGTGCTATTCAGATACAAAGTAAATGATTTTTATGTGTGAAGAGAATCAATTGTGTGGAGGGAAATTAGCGTGGGTAATACTACTAATGAAAAACAAAATATCAGGATCTATGCCTTAGTCTTTCATAAGAACGCGCTAACTCTGTCAACCGACAATCTTTATGAAGATTTTTGGTTAGAACTACATAAAACCGTCGGTTGGCTTAAGTTTGTAAAACATAGTGAAGAATCTGAATTTGTTAAGAACGGAGCACTGTTTGTAGCCACTGAACTGCGTCCGGTATCTGATTCAATCCCTTACCCAATAGTTGAAGCACGATGTGTTTTGTGGCGTCAGCGGGAAGCTCTTTTAAGCGCTGCAAATACCCTTTCCTTTCTTCTGGGTCAGGAACGTTTAAAGTAATGAAATCACGAATTTCATTTAATGTTTCATCATGCAGTCTGACAGTAATCACTTTGAGAGAGGTGGATATACTACCTTCCTCTGTAAGTAAATTTACAGCATGTCTAGTAGCTTTTACTAATGTAAGTTCAGGAAATGCACCAGCCATTACATGGATTACTCCGCCGGTTATCATTTCCTCTTCACTAAGATATGCAATATTTTTTAATAAGATATCATTATCAATGTCAGAAAGATCTGACGGTATATTTTCAGGCTGAATTGTATTGGGATAATCCTGTACTGCAACTTCTAGAATTCTTAGTTGTAATGCTCTGCTAAAACCTAACATCTTAATAATCTCTTGGTTGTGTAGGAACTTCCAAGAATACCACCACCGCCTGAGGTGGGAAAATAATCAGGCACAATATTTGAAGTGTAAATCCATTTTTATTTTTTATTAGCAACACCAGGGAAATTTAATCTCGATTAATTCGAGAGGAATTCTTATTACCTAAAAATTGTGTGGAGAGAATATGTCTTATATTGCAACAGCAACAAATAAACATTTTTATTATCTCGATGTACGGATCGAAGATATAGATATTCAAGATATTGCCAGTGGCCTTGCTAATGAATGTCGTTTTAATGGGCAGATTGATAATTTCTATTCTGTTGCTCAGCACTCTGTATATGTCAGCTATTTAGTTGCACCTGAATATGCTTTAGAAGCCCTACTTCATGATGCCAGTGAAGCCTATGTCAAAGACCTGTCATCACCACTTAAAAAGCTATTGCCTGAATATAAATTAATTGAATTACGTGTAGAAAAGATGATCCGCAAAAAGTTTGGGCTACCTGAATCTAAATCTGATGCGGTTCATTTTGCTGACTTAATGATGTTAGCCACAGAAAAGCGTGATTTAGAAATTGATACAGGTAGTAACTGGTTAATGCTTGAAGGTATTCCAGCAAGTGATTTTGTTGTTAACCCACTAACACCCCCACAAGCAAAAGCCTTATTCCTCCGACGTTTTAATGAACTTTATAAGGGAACTGAAAATGGCTAACGGATCAGTAAACAAAGTAATTCTTATTGGCAATTTAGGGCGTGATCCTGAAATTCGTTATCTTCCCTCTGGTGGTGCTGTTGCTAATTTAGCTGTGGCCACATCAGAAAAATGGCGCGATAAACAAACGGGTGAAAATCGCGAAAAAACAGAATGGCATCGTGTCGTTTTGTTTGGAAAGCTTGCAGATATTGCCAGTGGCTATTTGTGTAAAGGCTCACAAGTTTATATCGAAGGAAAACTGCAAACACGGGAATGGGATGATAACGGTGTTAAGCGTTACACAACTGAAGTTGTTGTAAAGGTTGGTGGCTCGATGCAGATGCTAGGTGGTGCAATTAAATCGACAGCTTCACAGACAACACCACTATCACAACCACCCGTAGGTTTTGAAGATATTCCATTTTAAGTAAAGTAAGTAAAAGCGATAACAAAGACAACGATGGTTACAATAAAAACTAGCGATATACCAACGACTAAATCAAGTAATGTGCTAGATATTTTTTCTATTTTATCTAGCTCAGAATCATCATTTAAATCTTTGTTTTCTTTTCTATTACCAAACATATATAAATTTCAATTAAAGTTACATTTTGTTTAACTATCTTAGTTAATCAATCAAATTATTCAACTTAAATAAAATAATTAAGATATACAAACACAAAATGGCTACTAGCTATTAGCATTAACTAATATCTATTTAAACTGTGTACGGACAGTGTGGAGAGAAAAATATGCAAATGTTGACTTTAGAGGAGTGGGCACAAGAAAGATATAAAAGTCGTCCACCAAAGTTAGGAACGCTACAACGATATGCTCGTGGTGGCCTGTTCTACCCACCAGCAAGGAAAGAAGGTGGCATTTGGCGCGTGAGAGAAGATGCCGACCTTGTCGGTAATTTGACATCACCAGTTATCAATAACAACGATAACCCTATTTTACAAAGGATCCTCAAAGATGGCTGCCAGACCTCGTAAGAATAACGTCAATATTCCAAATCTTTACCCTTTATTTAGTCGTAAAGCTAACAAGGTTTATTGGCGTTACCGCCATCCTGTAACAGGTAAATATCATGCCCTCGGTGATAATGAAGCCGAGGCGAAAGCAATAGCCATTGAAGCTAACACAAGGTTAGCGGAACAACGTAGCCGACAAGTTATGGCTATTGGTGATCGGGTGGCAAAAATAAAAGGTAAAGAAATTACGGTTAATACTTGGTTGGATAAATACTGGATTATTCAAGAAGAGCGTTTAAAAGAAGGTGATATAAAGCCGAATACTTATAAACAAAAAAGGAAGCCGGTAGATTTAATGAGGCAAGCCTTATCCATGAAACCATTACCCGCTGTTGATGCCAGAGATATTGCTGAAATTCTGGATGAATATAAATCTAATGGTCAGCACAGAATGGCACAAGTTATTCGCTCTGTTTTAATTGATGTATTTAAAGAAGCGCAACATGCAGGTGAAGTTCCTCCCGGTTATAACCCTGCCCTCGCCACTAAACAACCGAAACGAAAAGTAACTCGCCAACGCCTCAATTTTGATGAATGGAAAAAGATATTTGAGATTGCTGATAAACAACATCGTTATGTCGGGAACGCGATGTTGCTTGCATTAATTACTGGGCAACGATTAGGTGATATTTCCGCAATGAAGTTTAGTGATATTTGGGATGATCATTTGCATATTACTCAAGAAAAAACGGGTACTAAATTAGCTATTCCATTATCACTACGTTCTGAACAATTAAATATGTCATTACGTGATGTTGTTGCCCGTTGTCGTGATCGCGTTATTAGCCCTTATCTTATTCATTACTTTCATACTACTTCACAAGCTAAACGTGGTGATCAAGTTACTGCAAATACGCTAACGACTAACTTTAAAAAAGCGAGAAATAAAACGGATATTGATTGGGGAGAAGGAACACCTGCAACATTTCATGAACAGCGTTCTTTATCTGAAAGGTTATATCGAGCACAAGGTATAAATACTAAAGATTTGCTGGGTCATAAAAACCAACAGCAAACCGATAGATATCATGATGACAGAGGCAAAGACTGGTTATTAATAAAAATCTAATTATTTAGCACCTACATATAATTCAGAGTCATGGGATGTTTTATCAAAGCGCCTAATATTTTTTAAGATCTCGATCATCGCTACACTTGTTTTTTCTTCATTAGTCGAGATAGCATTTATAAAATAAGAAATTCGTGCCCATGACTTAAAATGTTCATTTTCAAGTTCAGCAGAAACAGATATAAGGTTGTTAAAAACATCTTTTTGATTGTCGCAATATTTCTTAACTTGTAAGATAACATTTTCATTTAAACCTTGTTGCTCTATATGTTGAATGAAGTTATCTAACATTTTCTGATTTTCGGTATAATCAGAACCATAAAATCTTCCTACCTTTAGATTTTCTGATAACCCATCACAAGCCTTATCAAGAAAAAAAATCAAAAACTCTCTTAAACGCCTTTCAACTTTTATTTTATTATTTTTACTTTCTCTCAATCGCCACTGATCAAAAATAAGCATAAAAATAAATAGTTCTATGCATACACCTATTAACTCAGGGATTATATTTCCAATAAAATAATTATTTTCATCTCCAACATATGCAAATAATAGACATAAAATAAAAAGTAATGTTAGAAAAGAAAAAAAATGCTTTTTCTCTATTTTATTTAATATTTTTAGAACATTTTGATAATTCATTTTGATAACTTTTTGATAACCATTTCAAAATTGACAATAAAAAACGGGAACTAATAAGCTCCCGTTAACTATTTATCAAATCAACAATTACATGTGTTTGATAATCGCGTCACCAAACTCGCTACATTTCAGCAATTTAGCGCCTTCTAACTGACGTTCGAAATCATAAGTGACGGTCTTAGCGGCAATCGCGCCTTCCATACCTTTAATGATTAAGTCAGCCGCTTCTGTCCAACCCATGTGGCGTAACATCATTTCTGCCGAAAGAATGATAGAGCCTGGGTTAACTTTATCTTGGCCTGCATATTTTGGTGCCGTACCGTGTGTTGCTTCAAATAAAGCACACTCATCACCTATATTTGCGCCCGGAGCGATACCGATACCGCCTACTTGAGCCGCTAATGCATCGGAAATATAGTCACCATTAAGGTTCATACATGCGATTACATCATACTCTGCTGGACGTAGCAGGATTTGTTGTAAGAATGCATCGGCGATAACATCTTTAACGATGATCTCTTTACCTGATTTTGGATTCTTGATTTTAACCCAAGGACCACCATCTAATAATTCACCACCGAATTCTTCACGTGCTAACTCATAACCCCAGTCTTTAAAGGCACCTTCGGTAAATTTCATAATATTACCTTTGTGTACCAATGTAACTGAATCACGATCGTTATCGATAGCGTATTCAATCGCTGCACGAACTAAGCGTTTAGTTCCTTCTTCTGAGCAAGGTTTGATACCAATACCGCAATCTTGTGGGAAGCGAATTTTGGTTACACCCATTTCATTTTGTAGGAATTTAATAACTTTATCTGCTTCTGCTGAGCCCGCTTTCCACTCAATACCTGCATAGATATCTTCTGAGTTCTCACGGAAGATAACCATATCAGTTAGTTCAGGTTGTTTAACTGGGCTTGGAGTGCCTTTGTAATAACGTACTGGACGTAGGCAAATATAGAGGTCTAGTTGTTGACGTAATGCAACGTTTAATGAACGGATACCACCGCCAACAGGGGTAGTAAGAGGACCTTTAATAGAAACACGATATTCACGGATAAGATCTAAGGTTTCTTCTGGTAGCCAAACATCTTTACCATAAACCTGCGTTGATTTCTCGCCGGTGTAGACTTCCATCCACTCAATCTTACGTTCTTTTCCGTAAGCTTTCTCAACTGCTGCATCAACAACTTTTAACATTGCTGGCGTGACATCGATACCGATACCATCCCCTTCGATATAAGGGATAACCGGATTATTTGGAACAACAAGCTTACCTTTAGCATCTAGTGTAATTTTAGCGCCATTAGCCGGAACAACTACTTTGCTTTCCATTTACCTCTCCTTTCATGTAAGCGCACGCTTTGTTAATTTTTTGTAAGAGACCTGTCAATACTACTTGATTATTCAGCTAACGCCAATCGCTTCTCTTTTAAGGTATAATCAATCTCCCATTTTTTACAAAAATTAACTATGGCAAATCAACTTAAAAATAGCGCTAAATCGAGAAAACACTACACTCCATCAGCACAAAGAAAACCAGTACGCCCAAGAGGTGAGCGTAAAGTTGTTATCTTCAACAAGCCCTTCGATGTTCTTGTGCAATTTACGGATGAAAATGGCAGAAAAACACTAAAAGATTTTATTCCTATTCATGATATTTATGCAGCTGGACGTTTAGATAGAGATAGTGAAGGACTTTTAGTCTTAACAAATGATGGGAAGTTACAAGCAAAATTAACACAACCGGGTAAAAAAACAGGAAAAATCTACTATGCTCAGGTTGAAGGCATTCCAAGTACGGACTCATTACAACAATTTAGAGATGGGTTAGAACTTAAAGACGGCAAAACATTACCAGCACAAATCGAAATAGTTGAACAGCCCGAATGGCTATGGGAGAGAAACCCTCCAATTAGAAAACGTCAAACTATCCCGACGAGTTGGTTAAAAATAACGTTATTTGAAGGTAAAAACCATCAAGTGAGACGAATGACGGCTCATATTGGTTATCCAACATTGCGTTTGATCCGATTTAGTATGGGAAATATTACATTGGATAACTTATTACCTGGTGAATGGAAGGAGATTGATTTTGTTTAAACCTCATGTGACTGTCGCTTGTATCGTTCATGCAAAAAATAAGTTTCTTGTTGTTGAAGAAACGGTCAATGGAAAAGCAACGTGGAATCAACCTGCTGGGCATCTTGAAGCCAATGAAACGCTTATTCAGGCTGTTCAGCGTGAATTATGGGAAGAAACAGGGTTAACACTTCCTGTTCAACATTTTCTTAAATTACATCAATGGATTGCGCCGGATAAAACCCCTTTTCTACGTTTTCTTTTTCTTATTGAGGCGCAAGAGCAATTTGAAACACAACCTCAAGATAGCGATATTAATTGTTGCCTCTGGGTTAGTGCTGATGAAATTATTCATAGCCAGCAACTACGTTCACCGCTGGTGAGGGAAAGCCTGTTATGTTATCAACAAGATGAACGTTATCCCCTCTCTATCTTGAGTAGCTTTGGAACTCCCTTTAACTAAATAATAGAAAAGGAAAAAACAAAGCATCAAAAACAGAGTAAGACTTGATGCACCTGTGTCAGTGATATGGTAAAGTATGGCGCTTATTTTTCCGCAGTGAGATCCAGTCATGTCAGATAACAGCCAAAAAAAAGTCATCGTAGGAATGTCCGGTGGCGTAGATTCATCCGTCTCAGCCTATCTTCTTAAGGAACAGGGATATCAGGTCGTTGGTCTGTTTATGAAGAACTGGGAAGAAGACGACGATACAGAATATTGCTCAGCCTCTACCGACCTTGCCGATGCACAAGCCGTGTGTGATAAGCTTGGTATTGAGCTTTATACCATCAATTTTGCCGCTGAATATTGGGATAATGTTTTTGAACATTTTTTATCTGAATATAAAGCTGGTCGTACCCCAAACCCAGATATTCTGTGCAATAAAGAAATAAAATTTAAAGCATTTTTAGAATATGCTGCTGAAGATTTGGGTGCTGATTACATAGCAACAGGTCACTACGTTCGTCGTCGCGATATTGATGGTAAAAGTCAATTACTTCGCGGTGTTGATAATAACAAAGACCAAAGCTATTTCTTATACACATTAAGTCATGAGCAAATTGCACAAAGCCTTTTCCCTGTTGGTGAAATGGAAAAACCTGAAGTCAGAAAAATTGCTGAAAAGCTTGATTTAGCAACAGCAAAGAAAAAAGATTCAACAGGTATTTGTTTTATCGGCGAACGTAAATTTACCGATTTCCTATCGCGCTATTTGCCTGCAAAACCCGGTGCTATCGTGACTGTTGATGGTGAAACTATTGGTGAACACCAAGGTTTAATGTATCACACATTAGGTCAGCGTAAAGGTTTAGGTATTGGTGGTACTAAAGATGGTGGAGAAGATCCTTGGTATGTGGTTGATAAAGATGTTGAGAAAAACATTCTTGTTGTCGCTCAAGGTCATGAACATCCAAGATTAATGTCTGTTGGTCTAATTGCTCAGCAGTTACATTGGGTATCAAGAGAACCTATAACTGAAGCTTTCCGCTGTACTGTTAAAACACGATATCGCCAACCTGATATTGAGTGTACAGTAACACCATTAGGTGAAGATAAAATTGAAGTCCGCTTTGATTATCCTGTTGCCGCTGTAACTCCAGGACAATCAGCCGTCTTTTATCAAGACGAAGTCTGTTTAGGTGGCGGGATCATTGAAACACGTATTCAGGAGTAGATGTGGCTAAAGATTTTCGTGATATAACACTTGCATTGGCAGGCATCTGCCAAGCAAGTCGTCTCGTTCAGCAAATTGCTTACCAAGGTAGTGCGAACGAGAACGATGTTGAAGTAATGGTTAACAGTGTTTTTAATCTCAACCCAACTTCAACACTAGATGTTTATGGCAATCAAATCAGCCACTTAAAATTAGGTTTTCAAACACTGAAAGCCATTCATCAGGCGGTAAGAAGAGAAAAGCTAACGCTTGAATTGATGACTTATCAGCAAGGTTTAATCAATCTAGAGCGTCTTATCAATAGAAATGATGATTACAGCTCACACTTATCGCAAAAAATTTCTCAACTAGAGCGCCAAAAAAGTTATTTTGAACCTATGTCTGAAGGTGTATTTAATGCACTTGCAGGCGTTTATGTTGATGCCGTTAGCCCTGTTGGCCCTCGCATTCAGGTTCATGGCTCTATTGATCTTTTAAAGAACCCTATTATTCAAGCTAAAGTTAGAGCGTTGTTATTAACTGGCATTCGTAGTGCTGTGCTCTGGCGTCAAGTCGGTGGTCGTCGTTTTGATTTTTTACTGCATCAAAAGACTATTCTGCGACAAGCTGATGATTTTCTCGCTCAATGTTAATACTTTAAATTCAACCTGGGAGTTGCCAACAATGGAATTATCTTCGCTGACAGCGATTTCACCGATTGACGGTCGTTACGGTAGTAAAACTTCGTCGTTACGTTCTATTTTTAGTGAATTCGGTCTTCTGAAATTCCGTGTACAGGTAGAAGTTCGCTGGCTACAAAAGCTGGCATCTTGCGCCGACATAAAAGAAGTTCCAGCCTTTGAAAAAAACGCAAACGATTACCTTGATGCAATTGTTGCTAACTTCAATGAAGAAGATGCAGCGCGTATTAAAACTATCGAACGCACCACTAACCATGATGTAAAAGCCGTAGAATATTTCTTAAAAGAAAAAGTGGCGACCATCCCTGCTTTACATCAGGTTTCTGAATTTATTCACTTTGCTTGTACTTCTGAAGATATTAATAATCTGTCTCATGCCATTATGTTAGAAACAGCACGCCAAGAGATCTTATTACCTGCATGGCGCGAACTTATTGATACCATTAGTAAAATGGCTCAGGAATACCGTGATTTACCATTACTTTCTCGTACTCATGGTCAACCTGCAACGCCGTCTACAATTGGTAAAGAATTTGCTAACGTTGCCTACCGTATGGAACGCCAATATCGTCAACTAACACAAGTTGAGATCTTAGGCAAAATCAACGGTGCAGTGGGTAACTACAATGCTCACTTAGCTGCGTATCCGGAAGTAAACTGGCATCAATTTAGTGAAGAATTTGTCACTTCACTTGGTATTACATGGAACCCGTACACAACTCAAATTGAACCACACGATTATATTGCGGAGCTTTTTGATTGTATTGGTCGCTTCAACACTATCTTAATCGATTTCGACCGTGATATTTGGGGTTACGTAGCACTAAATCACTTTAAACAAAAAACGATTGCGGGGGAAATTGGCTCATCAACCATGCCTCACAAAGTAAACCCAATTGATTTTGAAAACTCTGAAGGAAACTTAGGGTTAGCAAATGCAGTTATGGGACATCTTTCTAGTAAATTACCTGTTTCTCGCTGGCAACGTGACTTAACAGACTCAACAGTACTACGTAATTTAGGTGTTGGTATTGGTTATGCGCTGATTGCTTATCAGTCAACCATGAAAGGTCTTAATAAACTCGAAGTGAATGAAAGCCATCTTCGTGAAGAATTAGACTGCAACTGGGAAGTGTTAGCAGAGCCAATCCAAACTGTAATGCGTCGTTATGGCATTGAAAAACCTTACGAAAAGCTGAAAGAGCTTACTCGTGGTAAACGCATTACAGAACAAGATATGGCCGTTTTCATTGATGGTTTAGAACTACCGGAAGATGAAAAAGTACGCTTAAAAGCAATGAAACCTGAAAGCTATATTGGTTTTGCAACTCAACTTGTTGATAAGTTAAACTAATTTTCCTCTCTAAAAAGGCAGATAATTTCTGCCTTTTTTTATAACCAAAACACAGAGAAAACTATCTATAACTTAAACACTTTGCTGGATACAGTGTTTTTTAAGCGCTAGATTGTCTATGATGAGCCCATATTTTTATATAATAGTTTAACTATCATTTCCTGTATTTATTTTACAACAGTGAATTTTTGCTGATTGTACTCAAGGTGGAATAATGCGGATCTTAATTATTGAAGATAATATCTTACTTCGCCATCACTTATCTGTGCAATTTCGTGATGCTGGACATCAAGTTGATGCAGCAGAAGATGCCAAAGAAGCAGATAGTTTTATAGCAGAAGGTACACCTGATGTTGCCATTGTGGATTTAGGATTGCCGGATGAAGATGGTATTAGCCTTATTCGTAGATGGCGAGAGAATAATATCACCCTACCAATAATGGTTTTAACGGCCCGTGAAAGTTGGCAAGAAAAAGTCTCAGCATTAAATGCAGGTGCTGATGACTATGTGACAAAGCCCTTTCATTTTGAGGAAATTGTTGCACGTATTCAGGCTTTAATGCGAAGAAACATGGGAATTGCATCGCAAACTCTCGCCATTGAACCGTTTGAATTGGATTTATCACGTAAAGAATTCATGATTTCAGGAGAGCAAATTAAGTTAACCGCATTTGAATATACAATTTTAGAAACATTAATGCGCAATCAAAATAAAGTTGTTAGTAAAGATGCATTAATGCGTCAGTTATATCCAGATGCTGAATTAAAAGAGAGTCACACTATTGATGTACTGATGGGCCGACTACGTAAAAAAATCTTAGAAAAATACCCTGATGACGTGGTGGTTACAGTACGCGGGCAAGGCTACCGTTTTGATATGAAACCTTAATATGCAAAAAAAACAGCGCTCTCCGCTCTCATTACGAACTCGCTTTTTACTTGCAACTAGTGCCATTATTTTGGCACTTACACTCTCTTATGGGTTAGTTGCCATTGTCGGTTCGATTGTCAGTGTGGATAAAACCACTTTTATGTTGATGCGTAGTCAAAGTAATCTTTACTACAGCTTAGCGCAGTGGGATAGGAGCAAGCTGAATATTGAATTTCCAACAAATCTTAATAATAACAATACCTCGCTGGTGGTTATTTTTGATGATAAAGGTAGTGTATTATGGATACCGCCCGATTTACCGAAAGCTATACCTGATAGCATTAAACATAAATGGCGCCATGAAGAAGGCCTATTTGAAATCTCTGTTGATGTCAAAACAACACGTTTAATGTTACAGCAGTTACCGCAATATCGTGTTTATCTCAAACGCCTTGACGAATATTCCAGTAATGAGTTTTTAACTCACTCTGTTGTGATTAATCATTATCCTGCGGCTGATAATATGCCTTATATGGCAATCGCGGTTATCGATCCTATTCCTCAACGTATGCAAAAAGTCAGTCAAGTTTGGGATTGGTTCTTATATATCATTCTTGCAAATCTATTTTTAGTTGTCCCCTTAATTTGGTTGGCTGCACATTGGAGTTTAAGACCCATAAAGCAAGTTATTGAACAAATCAGTGCATTAGAAAAAGGGACTCGCAATGATTTGGATGAAAACCCGCCAACCGAACTAAAAGGCTTAGTGCGAAATTTAAATGTGTTATTGCGTAATGAACGCAGTCGTTACAGTAAATATCGTACAAGTTTATCTGATCTCACCCACAGCTTAAAAACGCCACTAGCTGTGTTGCAATCAACATTACGCTCTTTGCGATCAGGCAAGCAAATGACGATAGAGCAAGCTGAACCTATTATGCTCGACCAAATTGAACGAATTTCACAACAAATGGGTTATTACCTACACCGCGCATCCATTCATGGTGATCATGATATCACCACGCGAAAACTCCATTCATTGTCAGGATTGCTCGATAATCTTTGTAGTGCATTAAGTAAAGTTTATCAGTCAAAAGGGGTTGATTTAACACTCAATGTTTCACCTGAAATTATGTGGTTAGGTGAGAAAAATGACTTTATGGAAGTGATGGGCAATATTCTGGATAACGCCTGTAAATATTGCTTAGAATTCGTTGAAATCAACGTTAGCAATAATGAAAACAGCGTAATAATTATTGTTGATGATGATGGTCCAGGAGTCGGCCCTGAAAAGAGAGAGGCTATTTTCCAGCGAGGAACTAGAGCAGACACACTGCGTCCGGGACAAGGTTTAGGCTTATCGATCGCAGTAGATATTATTGAACAATACAGTGGCGAAATTATTATTACTGATAGTCCTTTAGGTGGTGCTCGTATCACCGTAACTTTTGCTGAGCAGCGACTTACCACTGATCGCGAATAATCCTTATTGATAAGAAACTTCTTTCTTTTTTCTTTACCGCCAAATATACAGCGTTATGTATGATATCTGTTCAGCTATTATCGTGTTACTCGCTATTACTCACATTGCTCAAAGGAATGTTTAGCAGGAAGTTAGAATTCATTATACTATGGCTTCAGGCTTCCCGAATTCAGGATATACACAATGGACTATAAACTTAATTTAGATTGGCAATCATTCCTCGAAAGCCATTGGCAAAAACGCCCTTTATTAATTAAAAACGGCTTCTCTCGTTTTGTTGATCCTTTATCTCCTGACGAACTTGCTGGTCTTGCAATGGAAGATGAAGTGGATAGCCGTCTTGTAAGCTGTCAAGACGGACAATGGGGAGTCAAACACGGGCCTTTTGAGCACTTCGAAGGACTTGGTGATAAAGACTGGTCTTTACTTGTACAAGCCGTCGATCACTGGCATTTTCCTAGTGCGGCATTAATGAAGCCATTTCGCGTGTTACCCGATTGGCGTATTGATGATTTAATGATCTCTTACTCTGTTCCCGGTGGTGGTGTAGGCCCACACCTTGATCAATATGATGTCTTTATTATTCAGGGGCAAGGTCGTCGTCGCTGGCGTGTGGGTGAAAAAATCCCAATGAAACAACACTGCCCTCACCCTGATCTGCTGCAAGTTGATCCTTTTGAAGCAATTATTGATGAAGAATTAGAACCGGGTGATATTCTTTATATCCCACCTGGATTCCCACATGAAGGTTATGCGATTGAAGAATCGCTAAACTACTCTGTCGGATTCAGGGCACCTAATGCTCGTGAACTTTTCAGTGGTTTCGCTGACTATGTGCTAGCAAATGATTTAGGTAGCTATCGTTATAGTGACCCAGATCTAACACCGCGTGAAAATCCAGCATTAGTGCAACATCAAGAGTTAAATAAACTCCATGATATGATGGAGGATTTACTTGCTCAACCAGAAGTATTCCGTCATTGGTTTGGTGAATTTATTTCTCAATCTCGTCATGAACTTGATCTCGCAGTTCCAGAACCTTTATATGAAAATGCAGAAATTCACGATTTACTGCAACAAGGTGAGCAACTTCATCGTTTAAATGGTATTCGTGCATTACGTGTTGGCGATAACTGTTTTGTAAATGGTCAATTGATGGACACTGACCATATAGAAGCCGTGGATGCGCTTTGCCAATATGATTATATTGATAAACAACACTTGGGCGATGCATTAGCTGATCCAAAATTTGTGCGTTTATTAACTCAGTTAGTTAACCAAGGTTATTGGTATTTTGAAGATTAATTATTACTAATTTCCAATAATAAGCTATAAAGCCCTGTCATATTAATGGCAGGGCTTCTTTATTATTAGATATACTATATATCTTATCTTAAAACTTAACGAATTAAATAATTTATCGATTCTTTTAAAAGTACTCTTGTATTACAAAAGAAAAAAGGGATAACAACGAAAAATGTACTCTGTAAGAAAAAAAGCAATAACGTATGCTTACTATTTGTTGCATAAAGAGAAAATGAGATTAAATAAGTTATCAGAAAATAGCTAGAGATAATAATAAATGATTGTTTTTCATGTGTCTTTATTAATACTTTATTTTCATTATTAATATTGATTTCTTTTTTATTATTTAAATCAATTTGTTTTTCAATTACAGGATTAACTAATTTCCCTGATGCCGTATCCATTCTACCATCCTTATATTATCATTTTACAATAATTATAGATGACATTAACTTGTTCTAATTTATCAATCTATTGCGGTAAAATAGCGTATATTTTAAGTTTGAAAAACTCATAATTAACATTCATATTATTATGAAGTGATTTTATTTTAACTTAAGAGACTCTATATAATTTATTTTATATTTCTTTTTAGTAATTTATTCTATTTTGTTTTATCAATATCACTTAAGATAAAACTGAAGGTAGCATGTTACATGAAGATTAAAAAGAACATAAATAAATAATCTTAGCTAACACTGCAAATAAAAAATGTAACCAAAAAAATAGCCGAAATATCGGCTATTTTTTTAGCTCAATAAGTAATTAATTAATCACTTTGGCTTTTTCTCTTTCCGCTGTAATTTCAGCGATACGCATAATCACACTCACCGCCGCTTCCATACCTTCTAAAGAGATAAATTCATGCTTACCATGGAAATTATAACCGCCGGTAAAAATATTAGGGCAAGGTAATCCACGGTAAGAAAGTTGAGCACCGTCTGTACCACCACGGATAGGCTTGATATTTGGTTCAATATCACAATCAATCATTGCTTGTTTGGCTATTTCAATGATGTGTGGGAATTGAACAACTTTATCATGCATATTGTAATAGCTATCATCAATAGTTAGCTCAATATAGCAATCAGGATGTAAACCTTTACCGACTCTCTCTGCAATCGCAATCATATTTTGTTTGCGTTTTTCAAATAAGTTACGGTTAAAATCACGGATAATATAATGCATTTCTGCTCTTTCTACCGAACCTTTGATACTTTGCAGATGGTAAAAACCTTCATAACCGTCGGTATTTTCTGGTGTTTCCTCGACAGGTAATTCTTGATGAATTCGCGTTGCTAATCCTAATGCGTTAACCATCACCCCTTTTGCACTGCCAGGGTGAACATTGTTACCTACAATTTTAATACTTACGGATGCGGCGTTGAAATTTTCATATTCCAGTTCGCCAACACCACCACCATCTACGGTATAAGCCCAGCTTGCGCCAAATGCTTTTAAATCTACATAATGCGCGCCACGCCCAATTTCTTCATCAGGAGTGAAAGCAATACGAATATCCCCATGAGGTCGATTCGTTTCTTTTAAGCGCACCATCGCAGTAATAATTTCAGCAATACCCGCTTTATCGTCTGCACCCAATAATGTTTTACCATCCGTAGTAATTAATGTCTTACCAATCATTGAATGTAAGATTGGGAACATTACTGGTGATAACACTTCATCACCAATACCCAAAGCAATATCACCACCACGATAATCTTCAAGAACTTGTGGTTTCACATGTTTTCCTGAAAAGTCAGGAGATGTATCAAGATGCGAAATAAAGCCAATAACTGGCACTGGCCAAGATACATTGGATGGTAAACTTGCCATTACACATCCTTTGTCACTGAGCATCACATCAGAAAAACCCAGTTTTTTTAATTCTTGAACCAATGCCTTGGCTAGTTTTAATTGTCCATCACTGCTTGGTGACATTTTTGAAGATGGTTTTGATTGTGTATCAAAATTAATATATTCAAAAAAACGTTCTAATAATTTATCCATTTTGCCCCCTAAGATCTCTCTAAGAACAATAATAGGGAACTCTATAAAATAATTATTGCGTCAAATCAGCTTTAGGATCATTAATTAATTCAAACAATTTATGAACATATTCATCAACTACCTGACTCGCAGGGCCATAATGTTTCTCTTCAAACTGGCTTTCAACCAAACTTGGCTCAAGATTTAACTCAACGGTATGAGCACCTGTTAAGCGAGCTTCATGGACAAAACCGGCTGCTGGATAAACATTTCCAGATGTACCGATAGAGATAAAAATATCAGCCTCAGCCAAAGCTCGATAAATCTCTTCCATGCCAATTGGCATTTCACCAAACCAGACAATATGAGGGCGTAATGGTGATGGAAATTGGCAACAATGGCAACGATCTGTTATTTCTAAGTCCCCTTTCCATTCAAATACTTGGCGAGATTGAGGGCAACGCACTTTTAGCAATTCACCATGCATATGCAAAATATGTTTACTACCTGCTTTTTCATGCAGATTATCAATATTTTGAGTTACCAGTAAAAAATTCTCTTTACCTAAACGTTGCTCTAGTTTTGCTAATGCATAATGCGCTTCATTTGGTTGAATAGAGGGGTGTTGCAATTGGCGACGACGTTCATTGTAAAACTGCTGAACCAATTGGGGATTGCGTTGATAACCTTCAGGTGTTGCAACATCTTCAACGCGATGTTCTTCCCACAATCCATCTTCTGATCGGAATGTTTTAATTCCTGATTCAGCCGAAATGCCAGCCCCTGTTAATACGACAACTTTGGGTAAATTCATTTCATGTTCCGTTTTATGGGTTAGATGAAAATAGCGACAACGTGAATGTTGTCTACGTAAATTCTTAATTTTACGAAACTTCCTAAGCCGACGATGACGAAGTTTAAGTTTCATCATTACAATCCTTGGTTTTCAAATTTAAATATCGCGTTTCTTATCTTCACTAGTTTAAGCGTTTTTTCTTCTTTATATGTCAATAAACTTATTGTCCACTTAAGATTCTTGCAGGATCTAGTTTAGTGGCTCGACGTGCAGGATACCAACTTGCAATCAGGCTTAAGATCACAGTGGTAATAAATACAGAGAAAACGTCAATTAAATGAACTTCTGAAGGTAGAAAATCAACGAAATAAACATCGCCAGACAACACACTATGTCCTGTTAATGATTCAATAACAGACATCAATGGCGTTAAATTATAAGCAACCAACACACCAAATATCACACCAGCGATACAGCCAATCATGCCTGATAATAAGCCATACCATAAAAAGATATTACGAATGTGGCTATCTCGTGCGCCTAATGTTCGTAAAATAGCGATATCACTACTTTTATCTCTTACCGCCATAATCAGCGTTGAGACAATATTAAAACAAGCGACGCCAATCACTAAGATCATCGACAAATACATAATGCTACGGATCATCTGAATGTCGCTATACATATAACCATAATCACTTATCCAGCTTTTTGCATAAACATATTCTTTGCTATTTAAACCTGCATTATGAATAATTTCATTGGCGAAAAAAGGATCTACCGTTTTCACTTCAATCCCAGTAATGCCTTGCCCATAATCCATATATTGCTGGGCATCTGCTAAAGGAATTAACGCTAATTGATGATCGAGCATACCACTAAGTTTAAATATGCCACTGACTTGTAAGCGAATACGTTTAGGCTGTAAAAGTTTAGTTGGATCATCATTATTAGGAATTAATACGGTGAGCCAATCATCCTGTTTGATCTTTAGTGCATCAGCAACGCCTTGCCCGATAATAATTTGTTGCTTACCGGCTTTAAAATCTTGCCATGCATTGTTTTGAACATATCGAGGTAACAGGCTGATATCACCTTGCTTCTCAGGTGAAACGCCCATAACTTGTACTGCCTTTAACTCTGTTCCTTTCTCTAACAGCCCTGTGAGTAAAACATAAGGAGCAGCAGCGACAACACCTTGAGTATTCTCGATACGAGGTAATGCTGATTGCCATTGCATAAATGGCTGCTCTACTGAATAAATTTGCCCGTGAGGCACCACCGATAAAATGCGATTTTTTAATTCACGTTCAAATCCATTCATGGCACTTAAGCCAATAATTAAGACAGCAACACCAAGCATAATGCCCAGTGTTGAAATAACTGAAATTAAAGAAACCATTCCCGCACGTTTTCGTCCTCTTGAAAAACGTAATGCGGTCACTAATGCAAGTGGCAATTGCGCCATTATTTCACTCCTGAAATTGCGTTTTGTGACTGTAGTTGACCATCTTTCATTTCAAGTTGGCGCTGAAAACGAGCAGCCAATGACAAATCATGCGTGACGACCAGAAATGCAGTTTGTTTTTCTCTGTTTAACTTAATCAACAATTCGAAAATCCCTTCTGCATTTTTCTGGTCAAGATTACCCGTCGGTTCATCAGCAAGAACTAATGCAGGATCGTTTACTAATGCTCTTGCAATCGCAACACGTTGTCTCTCACCACCAGAAAGCTCTGAAGGACGATGATGAGCACGATCTTTTAATCCAACCGATTCAAGTAAAGACATCGCTTTTTCTTTCGCCATTGAAGCGCTCGTGCCACCAATCATTAGTGGCATAGCAACATTTTCAAGTGCTGTAAAATCAGGTAATAGATGATGAAATTGATAAATAAAACCTAATTGGCTATTACGCAGATCTGCTTTTTCAGAAGAGGATAATTTATTAAGTGACTGCCCTTTAAAAAAGACTTCACCTGATGTTGGAGAATCGAGCCCACCCAATAAATGTAATAGGGTGCTTTTTCCTGAGCCTGAGCTTCCCACTATGGCAAGAAAATCGCCCTTATCCATTTTAAAAGAGACTGATTTCAACACTTGTGTGGAAATAGAGCCATCTTGGTATTGTTTACATAGGGCGTGGCAATCCAATAAACCATCTTTGTTAATTTGCATTTGTTTTTCTGATGCCATTGGCTGTTTATTCAAAGAAGAATTACTCATAACGTAGCGCCTCTGCTGGCTGAATAGCCGCGGCCCGCCAAGACGGGTATAAAGTGGATAAAAGGGAAATGATAATAGCGGAGAAACCAATCATAAAGACTCGTCCCCACTCAAGTGTTGCGGGTAACTCCACACCTTGGGGAATAAGTCCTACTGCTGGCATAATAACATTTAGTTGGCTCGAGAG
Organism: Proteus sp. FZP2095; assembly: GCF_023701425.1. Taxonomy (NCBI): domain Bacteria; kingdom Pseudomonadati; phylum Pseudomonadota; class Gammaproteobacteria; order Enterobacterales; family Morganellaceae; genus Proteus; species Proteus sp. FZP2095. The sequence goes on along the minus strand of NZ_JAMQBJ010000001.1, from coordinate 467,121 downwards.
TAATGCGCCTAACAAGCCACCAGCTACTGCCCCTAAAATACCTGCTCCTGCACCTTGTAGCATAAAGATAGACATAATCTGAGAACGTTTTAAACCCATAGTTTGCAAAATAGCAACTTCACCTTGTTTTTCCATCACCAACAAAGAAAGTGAGGTAATAATATTAAAAGCCGCCACTGCGATAATTAAGCTTAATAATAATCCCATCATATTTTTTTCCATTTTAACAGCTTGGAAAAATTCGCCTTTACGTTCGCGCCAATCTCTCCAACTTAGATTTTTATCTAAAGGTTGCGCACTGTATTTTTCAATATTAAGAGGATCAGAGAAGAAAAGACGCCATCCGGTAATATTCCCCGGCTGATAACGCATTAAACGTGCTGCATCTTGCTGATTCACTAAGATTTGTGAGGCATCTGCATCACCACTACTTTGGAAAATACCTTTAACAGTAAATAAGCGTTGGCTAGGTAATCTTCCCATTGGCGTTAATTGGCTTACACTTGGCACAATAAGGCGGATGTTATCCCCCTCTTTTGCTTTTAACTGTTTAGCGAGGCCACTACCTAAAATCACACCATAATCGCCCGCTTTCAGCATTGAAAAATCCCCAAACCGAATATGCTGCGTTAAAGGTTCATCTTGCTCTTTTTCTATACCCAGCATGACACCAACGCTGATATTATCTTTACTTTGCAAAACAACATCGCCTTCTACTAAAGGGGTCACGTTTATGATACCTTCACGCGTCAGTAATCTTTCAGCTATATTTGAATCTCGGGGTAATTGCCCGTTAGGTGATGTCACGATTGCTTGTGGAATATAAGCAAGAATACTTTCTTGCAATGAACGTTCAAAGCCATTCATGACAGAAGTCACTGTGATCAGTGCCGCTACACCTAACATAATCCCTAAAGCGGATAGCCATGAGACGAAGCGACCGAACTTATCGACCGCACGACCCCGCATATAACGGAGCCCTATATAAAATGAGACAGAATTGTACATGAAATCTGTGCTGTTCCTGTTGCTAATGCGAAGTGTTCAGGGATAATAAAGGGTAGTCTTACTGAATGGAACCACTCTATTCCCAAACTGTGGTTTTTCTTTTATCTTAACCTGCCCGCCAGTTTAAGCTTTAGCCATTAAGCTAAAGATGTGTTGGGAGTTAACTACAACAAAGAGTTCACATTACACGCTTATGTCCTCAGAATATCGTTATCAACTTCCTATAAAACAAGGGGATACTCGTCAGCTAGGTCAACTGACTGGCGCCGCTTGTGCTCTAGAATGTGCAGAGATCATCAAACGTCACTCTGGATTAGTCGTTCTTGTTACTCGTGATATGCAAAATGCATTACGTTTACAAGATGAAATCCGTCAGTTTTGTGATTATCCAGTAGAGACATTATCGGATTGGGAAACACTGCCATACGACAGTTTTTCACCTCACCAAGAAATAATCTCAAACCGCCTTTCTACGCTATACCGTATTCCATCACTTCTCAAGGGAATTTTAATCTTACCTGTCAATACGTTAATGCAGAAAGTCTGCCCTACTGATTATCTCGCAAGTCATGCGTTGGTAATGCAAAAAGGAGAGATACTTTCTCGTGATAATTTACGTAAAACATTAGATGAAGCGGGATATCGCCATGTCGAACAAGTATTAGAGCATGGGGAATACGCAACGCGTGGTGCATTATTAGACTTATTTCCGATGGGAAGTGAATTTCCTTATCGTATTGATTTTTTCGATGATGAAATAGATAGCCTGCGTACTTTTGATGTCGACACACAACGGACATTAACAGAAGTTGATCAAATTAATTTACTGCCTGCCCATGAATTCCCAACAGATGCAAATGCGATAGAGATTTTCCGTAGCCAATGGCGCGCGCGGTTTGATGTAAGACGTGATCCTGAACATATTTATCAGCAAGTAAGTAAACACATATTGCCAACGGGAATTGAATATTGGCAATCCCTATTTTTTGAACAGCCTTTATCTAACTTATTTGCTTATTTCCCTAAAAATACATTGATAGTGACGCAAGATCTGCAAGATTTTGCAGAAAAATTTTGGCAGGACATCAATCAACGTTTTGAAAGTCGTCGTGTTGATCCTATGCGACCACTGTTACCACCGGATGATATTTGGCTAAATGTTGATAAGTTTAATAAAGAATTAAAACAGTGGCCTCGTATTCAACTTAAAACAGAAACGTTGCCAGAAAAAGCAGGACAGACCAATTTAGGCTATCAACCTCTTCCTGATTTATCGATTAACGCGCAAAGCAAATCACCTTTAGATAACTTACGCCGATTCCAAGAACAATTTTCAGGTAGTGTGATTTTCTCTGTTGAAAGTGAAGGTCGACGCGAAACTGTACAAGAGCTTTTATCACGGATAAAAATAGCACCCAAGCAGATCATTGAATTATCTGACGCCCAAGAGAAAGGCTTTTACTTTATCATTGGTGCTGCAGAGCATGGTTTTATTGATAACCATCGCCAGTTAGCCATGATCTGTGAAAGCGATATGTTAGGTGAACGCATTAATCGCCGCCGCCAAGACAATCGCCGCGCCATCAATACAGATACCTTAATTCGTAACCTTGCTGAATTAAGCATAGGGCAACCTGTTGTTCATCTTCAGCATGGTGTTGGTCGTTATCAAGGTATGACAACCCTAGAAACGGGTGGCGTTAAAGCTGAATATTTGATGTTAAGCTACGCAGGTAATGACAAGCTTTATGTTCCTGTTTCATCACTGCATTTGATCAGCCGTTATTCTGGTGGTGCAGATGAAAATGCCCCATTACATAAATTGGGCGGCGATGCATGGGTAAGAGCTCGTCAAAAAGCCGCTGAAAAAGTACGTGATGTCGCAGCCGAGTTATTAGATGTGTATGCTCAACGTGAAGTAAAAACAGGCTTTGCCTTTAAAATGGACAAAGAGCAGTACCAATCTTTCCGTCAAAGTTTTCCTTTTGAAACAACGCCAGATCAAGAAATGGCTATCAATGCAGTACTTAGCGATATGTGCCAAGCTATTTCAATGGATAGACTCGTCTGTGGTGATGTCGGATTTGGTAAAACAGAAGTTGCGATGCGTGCCGCTTTTCTTGCAGTTAACAACAATAAGCAAGTCGCCATTTTAGTACCAACTACCCTATTAGCTCAGCAACATTTTGATAATTTCCGTGATCGTTTTGCTAATTGGCCCGTTAATATTGAGATGATCTCGCGTTTTCGTAGTGCAAAAGAGCAACAACAAATCACAGAAAAACTGGCTGAAGGAACAATTGATATTGTGATTGGTACACACAAACTCCTTCAACCGAATATTCAATGGAAAGATTTAGGGTTATTAATTGTCGATGAAGAGCACCGCTTTGGAGTTCGTCACAAAGAACGTATCAAAGCTATGCGCGCAAACGTCGATATTTTAACGCTAACCGCAACACCTATTCCTCGTACACTGAATATGGCAATGAGTGGCATGCGTGATCTTTCTATTATTGCAACACCTCCAGCACGTCGCTTATCCGTGAAAACATTCGTTCGTGAGTATGATGATTTAGTGGTGCGTGAAGCTATCTTGCGTGAAACCTTGCGTGGCGGACAAGTTTATTATTTGTATAACGATGTTGAAAATATCGAAAAAGCCCGCGAGAGACTGGCTACACTCGTTCCTGAAGCGCGTATAGGTATTGGTCACGGGCAAATGCGGGAACGTGAACTTGAGCGTGTAATGAATGATTTCCATCATCAGCGTTTTAATGTATTACTTTGCACCACAATTATTGAAACAGGTATAGATATACCCACTGCAAATACCATTATTATTGAACGGGCAGATCATTTTGGTTTAGCACAATTACACCAATTACGTGGTCGTGTAGGTCGTTCTCATCATCAAGCTTATGCTTATTTGTTGACGCCACATCCGAAAGCAATGACAAAGGATGCTCATAAACGTTTAGAAGCAATTGCTTCGCTGGAAGATCTGGGTGCAGGTTTTGCATTAGCAACTCATGACTTAGAAATTCGAGGTGCAGGTGAATTACTAGGTGAAGAACAAAGCGGTCAAATGAATACCGTTGGTTTCTCACTTTATATGGAATTACTAGAAAGCGCCGTAGAAGCACTTAAAGAAGGTAGAGAGCCATCACTTGAAGATCTCACCAATCAACAAACTGAAATTGAATTAAGAATGCCAGCCTTGTTGCCTGATGATTATATTCCTGATGTAAATGTCAGACTTTCATTCTATAAGCGAATCGCTAGTGCTATCGACTTAACAGAGCTTAATGATCTAAGAGCAGAGTTAATTGATAGATTTGGTAAATTGCCTGATGCTGGACGTTATCTATTGCGTAATGCCGCTATTCGCTTAAATGCGATGAGCTTAGGTATCACCCGAATTGAAGCACATGATAAAGGCGGCTTTATTGAGTTTGGAGAGAAAAACAAAGTTGATCCAGGCTATTTAATCAGCTTACTTCAGGAGCAACCAGCCATTTTCCGCTTAGATGGTCCATCAAAACTGAAATTTATTACAGATTTAACTGAGCGTGAAAAACGACTTACTTTTATTGATAATATGTTAAGTGCATTTGATGAACATAAAATAACCACTCTCTAATGGCTATTAGATCAACAAAAAGGCGTAATGGAAGTAACTTCATTACGCCTTTCTTTTTATATCATTAGGTTTATTCTTTGCGACAAGGCACTTTTTCATTCATAGAGCAATAAGGTTCTTGTTCTAAAATCAGCCTACCATCAGAATCTAATGCGATAACTTCACCTGGTTTAAATGTAGTTCTTACTTTGCCTGGTGTTCCGTCAATAGTATAAAGCACATCATAACCCACAATTCTGCGCTCTTGACGATAAATTGGAATGCACTCTTTAAATTGAGGATAAGGGAAATTAGCAATATTGCTGTTATTAAGTGCTTCAATCATATAAAACACTCGACACTCTTGCTCTGCAGGATGAAATCGTGACAATTTTTCTGGTGTAAAAGGTGTAGGTAAGCCAATTCGATGACAATACTCTTCTGTCACAAAAACGGTCGATTTAATAGGTGTTGCTGAAACGACATGAGCGTATTGAGGCTGGGGAAATACCCACCTCCATGCAATAAATGAAAGAATAGCTAATACAATGATTAGTCCTATTAGTGTGTACTTTCTGACATTAACACCCACTTTTACCCCTTTTTATTTGTCTTATCCTTAATTGCCACAGATACGTAATAAAAGCCACTATTTCACCCTAACTGGCTAATATATTTAGTATTCAATAAATGAATTCTCTTATCTGATAGCTTAATTCAACATCCATGCTGATTAACATAATAAGTAAACTACGTATTTATGACATGTTAAATACACCACTTATTTCTGTTTTAATTACTTAATTAAATAAATACTGACTACATTCTTAAGACTTACACATTATATTAAGATAGCTCTTAATTTATTAAGCTGAAAAAATAGAAATCGTTATACTATTTATAATATAGCATTATGATAACACCAAGTTAACAAATGTCGCCTAAAAATAGGAGATATTTCATATTTAACTCATATCATAAAATTTACTTTTAAGATTTGTAAAATTATTTTACTCACTTAAATACGAGTAAAAATAACAAGTTAAGCTTATCTCTAATAATTTTCACTTATTATCTTTCTAATACAAGTCTACGAAATACCATAACATTTTATTTGATGAATTAATGAATTAAACACCATTTTTTATTTAAGAAAAGTCTTAAATAATTTAGCGTAATAAATAAAAACAAATACTATCTTTAATATTACAAGTTTAACCTTAATAATAAAATTATATTTATCATTGTTCTATTGAGCTTTAGAGTTATTGGTTATTTTCGATATAAACAGATAAATCATCTAGTGCTTTATGCTAAGATTATTTACCTTATTTAGATATTCTCATTTAATTATTTAATTTAAAAGAAAAAATAGATAAAAAACCCTCATATTATATGAGGGTTTAAAAAAGTAACTTTTGTCTTATCTACAAAGCAAAAGATAAATTAATGAAGTTTCAACTTAGGTCTAATCACTCGATTGATTGATCCTACTAGCATCATAAGCCCTGTTTTGATGTAACCATGCAAAGCAATCTGATGCATTCGATATAAAGAGATATAAACAATCCGCGCAATGCGCCCTTCGATCATCATATCGCCCTTCATCAAATTTCCCATTAAACTCCCTACAGTACTGAACTTAGAAAGTGAAACAAGTGAACCATGATCGGTAAACACATAATCTTTTAGCGGTTTATCTTTTAACATTGCTAAAATATTGCTGTAACAACGACTTGCCATTTGATGAGCGGATTGTGCTCTTGGAGGAACAAACCCCCCTTCTTTTCGTGGACAAGATGCACAGTCACCAATCGCAAAGATAGAGTCATCTAAAGTTGTTTGTAAGGTGGGTTTAACAACTAACTGATTAATACGGTTGGTTTCTAGACCTGCAATCTCTTTCATAAAATCAGGTGCTTTAATACCTGCTGCCCACACCATTAAGTCAGCATCAATATGCTCACCTTCTTTGGTGTTTAATCCACCATCATCTGCGCTTGTGACCATAGTTTTGGTCATCACTCGTACGCCTAATTTTGTTAATTCTTGATGTGCAGCACTAGAAATACGCACAGGTAATGCAGGTAAAATACGTTCTCCTGCTTCAACTAACGTAATATTTAATGCTGAAGGCGCTAATTTTTTTAATCCATAGCTATTAAGTTGGCGTACTGCATTATGCAATTCAGCCGAAAGCTCAACACCCGTAGCACCACCACCCACAATCGCAATATTTACCTTACGATTTTCTTCTTGTGCATTGGTATCTGCTGAGTATTTTAAGAACAAATTCAACATTTCGTTATGGAAACGATGTGCTTGTTGCGGACTATCCAAGAAAATGCTGTTTTCTTTAATACCAGGTGTACCAAAATCGTTTGATTTACTGCCTAATGCCATCACTAAAATATCGTAGTCTAACGTGCGTTCAGGTACGAGTAGCTCTTGCTCTTCGTTATAAATAGCAGCCAGTGTGATGTTTTTCTGTTCACGATCAAGCCCCGTTAATGAGCCTAATTGGAAATTGAAATGATGGTTATAACCGTGTGCTAGGTAGCTTAAAGCATCAACACCATCATCTAAAGAGCCCGTTGCCACTTCATGTAGCAGGGGTTTCCATAAATGGCTATTGTTGCGATCCACTAAGGTAATTTCTGCTTTTTTGCTGCGTCCTAATTTATTGCCTAATTTGGTCGCCAGTTCTAAACCACCCGCGCCACCACCGACAATAACAATTTTTTTTAATGACATTTAACGTCACTCCATAAAGATATTTACTGTTGTTATTTAAATAGCCTTAGTGAAATCTACTTAAATAACGACAGTTAAATCGTTTCGGCTGTTATTTTTGTTCTTAAACAAGTTAATTGGAAAGATGGTCATACCAAAATTGATTTATATCAAAAATATTTGAATATTCATATCTATTTTTTGAAAAATAGAGTCGTTTTTTGCCTTTGAGTGATGAATAAATCACCATTAAAAACACAGGGGTATTCATTTTTATTAATAAATACAATGAATTAAAACAACAAGGATAAAGAGACCTGTTCAAATCAGTCGTGATAATTGAAATGATAAAAATAAAGGATCAAAACAAATGTTGAAAAAAGATAGATAGAAAGGAAAGTATGAGCATTTTTAGCTACATTAGACAAAAAAATGGATGGAACAAACACCATCCATTTTAAACATATGACTTTAGTCTTAGTTTTTGCTATTAAACGCTTTAATTTTAAATAGATGCTCAGAGAGGCTCTTAAATTTATGCGTTTGCACTTCATCCCAAATGACAGAGTAATAAGGCGATAATTCATCAGCGGAACGCTGATTATCTAAAATCTCATCATTACGAGATAAAATCACTAAAGCGTTATCTTTGTTTTTAGAACGAAAATCTTTAATACATTTCGTTGCAATATCTAAATATTCTTCAGGTCTGTCGATTTTGTCTGTCATGTTTTCGTAAGGAAAAAGATTAGGGTTAATCATTACCTGACGAATATTACATAAGAAACCAATACGCTCTGCCCAATATCCACCTAATCCTACGCCACAAATTAATACAGGCTCTTTCGTGGATTTAATCACTTTATCCGTTTCTTTCAGTAAGTGTTGCATGTCATGACGAGGATGCAACGTACTGTAGCTTAAAAAACGGACATCAGGATCAATAAACTGTAGCTGTAAAACTTTCTCATGATTTCCAGGACTTGTGGAATCAAAACCATGTAAATATATAATCATGCTCGCTCCTGCCATTGCTCCTGTAATTGGGTCAGCAACTGATTCGCTTTTTTCCAACGATCAGAGGTTTGTAGCTCACTCAATGTGTAACGACCTCGGTGATGGTACAATGTGGAAACGCGTTCTGCTTTGACTGAGGACAGGTTATCTAACACACTCACCGCCCCTTTTCGGTTATTACACACTAAAAGCATATCACAACCAGCATCTAGTGAACGTTGTGCCCTTTCTGCGTAACTTCCCATAATAGCAGCACCTTCCATCGATAAATCATCAGAGAAGATAACGCCTTGGAAGCCCAATTGTTCACGTAAAATGGATTTCAGCCAGTACGATGAACCACTAGCTGGACGCTCATCAACCTGAGAATAAATAACGTGAGCTGGCATAATGGCATCTAATAACTGGCGTTGAATAAAATCTTTAAAAATAGACATATCACGCTGGCGAATATCATTTAAAGAGCGATCATCGCGAGGCGTTTCTTTATGAGAATCTGCTCTGACCGCACCATGACCAGGGAAATGTTTACCTGTTGATTTCATGCCAGCAGAGCGCATACCTTTAATAAAGCTCTCTGCCATTGTCATTGCAACTTCCGGTGAATCATGGAAAGAACGCTCACCAATGGCAATACAGCTATGACCTAAGTCGAGTACAGGCGCAAAACTGATATCAATATCCATAGCTATCATTTCTGATGCCATTAACCATCCAGCTTCTTGTGCTAAATGGCTCGCTTGATAACCTTCATTTAATGCCGCATAAGATTGAGCGGCCGGTATACGTGTAAAACCATCACGGAAACGCTGTACTCGTCCCCCTTCTTGGTCTACTGCAATCACAAGGCGCTCATGAGATGCATCACGAATTTGTCGAACTAATTCATTTAATTGTTCAGCATCGTGGAAGTTGCGGGTAAAAAGGATTAATCCACCGACAAGAGGATGCTTTAAAATTTCACGCTCTTCACTATCGAGTTCATATCCTTCAACATCAAGCATTACCGGACCCATAACATTCCTCTCTTTGTAATTGTGACAAGATAATGTCTTTAACTCGTCAGACTAAAATAGCGACGTAAAGGTTCAGACATTATTAAAAATGATCCATCTTTTGTTTGTTGCCAACGAACTTCATACCACATTAGCATCATATAAAAAATGAATGGCTCTCTTGAAAGAATACGCTCTCTCAACTCCTTCACAGATGAAACATTCGTCTCTTTGAGTTGAGCATAATGACAATGATACGAACAATAATAATCTAAAAACAGATTTTGCTGCGATTCATTGAGTTGATTTGTTGCGAAGAACGTCATCAACGAATCCGCTGTATCAATATCGGCAGCATATTCCCAATCAATAAATTTTATACCGGAATCACTAAGAAGAATATTCTCAACGTGCAAATCCATGTGAGCAGGCGCGTATTTTATGAGATTGCATCGCGGTTGGCGTAAAAAATGTTGTTGTAAATGTAGCCATTTAGCAGACAAACGTTTCCTATCAATATTCTGCCAATAAACTAATAGCTCATGATTTAAGTTGAGGGGGAAACCTAACGGCGTGTGTTGATGAAGTATGGCTATTTTTTCAGCCAGTGGTTTTAAATAAGTGCTAAAAAGTGATTGATGGGTTAAATGTTCGCCCTGTAACCAATAAAGAAAAAACCATTCTTTATAACGAGTGGCAACTTTAGGTGATATGTCAGATCCTGAAAGCTGTTTTAAAATGGCGTATTCTTTTCTTCCATGTACATAAAGTGCTTTTTTTTCATCACCATAATAGCGAGCAACCCAATCTATATCTGCACATTGCACGCGAAAAGCGCCACCTCCTGATCCTTCTAATGCCGTAATTTTCCATTTACTTAATGCCGTTGCAGGAAAAAGCGCTTGCAAGGCATTAAGCAAACTTGAGTAATTCGGATCACTCAACCTGATGGCGTCCATTCCAAAGAATTTCACCAGAAGAAACTGACATTAATTGCATACTGATCACACGGTTATCTTTTCTACCATCAACGGTTGAGAATAAAATATAATCAGCTTTCAAATAACGGGCTAAACCAATCGCTGCACTACGAAGACCTAAACTATCTTCACCGGATAAACCAAGTGCTTTTCGTGCTGACATCATTTGTGTATAAGGCACGGTTTGTAATGCGCTAATACTATTAACTGATTCAATAATGGTATTGGTTGCATTTACCGCTTGAATATTCCCGCCTGAATTATTTTTAACATTATCAACAACGATAAGCTTACCCACTTCTAAATCACCAGTAACAGCCATTTCTCTAATTAAAGGAGTGACAGCTGCATTCCAATTAATACTCGTGATTTTAGGTGGTGTTGGCACAACTTCAATCGGTGGCTCTATGGGTTTAGGTGGCTCTACTGGCTCTGTAGGCGTAACAGGCTCAACAGGTACTGGCGGTTGTTGTGGCAACATGGATGGACAACCTGCTAATAAAAACACAGAGATCGCCACAAATAGAACTCTTTTCATGCTCGCGTTACCTTATCCTAAGTAAAGAGATAAACTCTGACATAACTAATGGTCTTATCTGGTATATCACCACTAATTTCGGTATCACCATCACCAAGAATAGTCACATCATTTACATTCCCAGCAGGGGAAACTTCAAGCCCTTGTTCGTTATACCAATAAAAACGATAGCGAATAGAGACAGGGTAAGATTGTGTATTTGATAACATGACTGTCGCTTTTGTGCCATTAGCATGGTGTTCAATAGTTGGCTGACCGGCAACAATGCCTACAACTAATACCGAAGGCTCCATAATAATAGCCTGCTGACGATTGAAATAGAGTTTATTATCTGAATGAGATGATAAACATCCTGAGAGCAATGTCATCATAAACACAGCGATAAGTAATGAACAAATGGTCTTACCTTGTCTTATCATGTATTACTTCCTGTTATCCTGCTGTTAGCATTATATCCATTATTGGTTTAATAGTGGCCCTAATGGTTTTCCGCCAAGCAAATGCATATGAATATGGAAAACTTCTTGTCCACCATGTTTGTTACAGTTCATCACCAAGCGATAACCATCTTCAGCAATACCTTCTTGTTGTGCAATTTTTGCAGCAACAACAAAAAGGTGTCCTAATACTTGTTCATCTTCCGCAGTAACATCATTTACAGTAGGAATAAGTTTATTGGGAATAATTAAAATATGAGTCGGTGCTTGAGGTGAAATATCACGAAATGCCGTCACTGTATCATCTTGAAAAACGATATTAGCTGGGATTTCACCACGAATAATTTTACTGAAAATTGTTTCTTCTGCCATTTCCATCACCTTATTATTTATTTTAATTCCTGATTAATTCTATTAAGCAGGTAAGTTTTGAATATGAAAGAGCTTAGCAAAGTTACGCGTTGTTTGTTGCGCCAACTCTTCAACACTCACCCCTTTTAAGACTGCCATATACTCTGCAACATCACGGACATAAGCCGGTTGATTTTCTTTTCCTCGATGAGGAACTGGCGCTAAATAAGGAGAGTCTGTTTCGACTAAAATTCTATCAAGAGGAACAATACGAGCGGCCTCTCTGATTTGTTCAGCATTTCTAAATGTCACAATGCCGGAAAAAGAGATATACATTCCAAGATCAAGTAATGCGGTTGCAGTCTCTTTATCTTCTGTAAAGCAATGCAGAACACCGCCACAATCTTGAACTTTTTCTTCTTTTAAAATGGATAATGTATCTTCACGAGCACTGCGTGTATGCACAATAACGGGTTTATTAACTTGGCGCCCAATACGAATATGTTCACGGAAAATGTCACGTTGTAGTGCCGCATTTTCTTGTTGGTAATAGTAATCTAGCCCTGTTTCACCTAAAGCTACAACATCAGGTGCGGTTGCTAAACGAGCTAATTCTTCAACATCATGACCTTCGTCTACATTTAAAGGATGGATCCCACAAGAAAAGGCAATATTGTCACGTTTGCCGATTAGCTCACGCATACTTTTAAAACCTGGTAATGTGGTTGCTACTGCTAACATATATTGAACATCACGCTGCTGTGCTTTTTCGACAACATCATCAATATTTTCATGTAATTTTTCATAATCTAAGCAGTCGAGATGGCAGTGTGAATCAACTAAAAACATAACTTACTCTCATTTATCTGGTACAACTTATAGGTGTTTTTTATTACAGCTAAATCATAATTAATATATAGCTAATTAATTTTTTGTGGCTAGCTGATTTTCCCAATCTAGCAGTTGTTCTACTAGTAACAATTCTCTATTTAATGCAGGAATGGTCATTAACTGATAACGACACTGTTTCCATCCATCAATAGTGGATAATAAAATATCCGAAGGCCATTGTGATAACGCCATAATCAATGCTTGCTGATCTTGGTTCATACAATAGGTTTGTGCATTGGTTTGATATTTTAATGCATCAAGCAGCAGTGATAACAACCAATACAGGCGATGCTCAGCATTATCTTGATTTAATTGTGGCAGAAATGCATATAAATTACGTTGTTGTATGCTGGTATATAACGCTTGGCAAAAAGTCTCTCTTTCTTTCCACTCATCTTTCAATAATGAAAGCGCCAAAATTGGAGCATTCTGCGATAAATTCAATGCTGTCACACTATTCGCATAAGGTATGTTTGGTAATTGTTGCTGTAACCAGTGCGTTGCGTGTTGAAGATCCGGCGTTGCTAAATGGTAATAAAAACAACGGCTACGCAATGTCGCTAATAAAACCTCTGGTTGCTGACAATTCAGTAAAAAATAGGTATTTTTAGGTGGCTCTTCTAACGTTTTGAGTAATGCATTTGCAGCAGCTTCTGTTAACGCTTCAACGTCTTTTATCCAAACTATTCTAGAGCCACTTTGCTGAGCATGATGTTCCAGCTTTTCAGTGACTTTTCTTATTGCTTCAATACCAATCGAGGACTTACCCTTTTCACTTTGTAAAACATGCCAATCAGGGTGTGTTTCAGCAAGCATCAATCGACAGCTATGGCATTCATTACAACTTTTTAATCCCTGTTTATTCTGGCACATTAACCAACGACTTAACCCATAAGAGAGTGCTTCTCCTCCCATGCCTTCTATCGCATGTAAAAGCAAAGCATGATGACCTCGCCCTTCTTGATACATGCTAATAAGTTGTCGATATGCCTGATTTAGCCAAGGATACCAATTCATAGTGATTTATTTTCCTGCTGAACTAGCCACGCTGTTAATGTTTGACGAATATCTGCTTGTACTTTTTCAATCGCTTGAGAGGCATCTATCGTAATAATGGAATCATCATCATTAGCCAATGCTTGATAACGTTCGCGAGTACGATAAAAGAAATCCATTGACTCTTTTTCAATTCGGTCTAGCTCACCTCTAGCACGCGCTCTGGCAAGGCCAATAGCAGGATCTAAATCAAGATATAAGGTTAAGTCAGGACGAAAATCACCAAGGACAGTATTACGAAGTGACAACATAAGATCTTTATCTAAGCCACGTCCGCCACCTTGATAAGCTTGTGAAGAGAGATCATGTCTATCACCAATAACCCATTGGCCATCCGCAAGCGCAGGTTTTATCACATTTTCTATAAGCTGAACACGCGCTGCGTATAGCATCAATAATTCTGCTTTATCCGTGACTTTTTCACCCTCAATACCTTGTTTAATAAGTTCACGTAATTTTTCGGCAAGCGGTGTGCCACCCGGTTCACGAGTAAATGCTAGGTTAGTAATACCTTTATCTTTTAGGGTATCAACAACCGTTTGGATCGCACTGGTTTTTCCAGCGCCTTCAAGTCCTTCAATTACAATAAATTTACTGTTGTTCATAATTATCTTTGTTGTAAGCGTCGATATTGTGCGACGGCTTTATTATGTTCATTAAGTGTGGTTGAAAATTTATGACCACCCGTTCCATCTGCAACAAAATAGAGATAACGAGTATCCGCTGGATGTGCAGCAGCTCTAATTGAAGCGACACCTGGCATTGCTATTGGTGTTGGTGGTAAGCCATCAATTTGATACGTGTTATAAGGTGTATAACCATTTAAATCACTACGATAAATCGTGCCTCTATATTTATCACCTAAACCATAGATAACCGTTGGGTCGGTCTGTAATCGCATATTAGTTTTTAATCGATTAACAAAAACAGACGCGACTTTTGTTCTTTCTGCATCAATACCCGTCTCTTTTTCAATAATTGATGCCATGATAAGCATTTCATAAGCCGATTTATACGGTAAATCACTATCGCGTTTAATCCACTCTTCTTCTAATGTTTTTTCCATTTGCTGGTAGGCGCGTTTTAAAATTGCGACATCGGTCGTACCCGCAGTGTAATGGTATGTATCAGGTGCAAACCAACCTTCTAGATTAGAAATTTCTGGTTTTATTCCTATTTCTTCACGTAACTTATCACTATCCATTGTGTGTGCGACAGCAGCAAGCTGAGGCGCTTGCTCAAAAATAGATTGCCAATCCTTTAAGCGACTTCCTTCAATAAAACGGATTGAGAACTGGGCTTCTTTACCACTTTTGATAAGCAGTAAGACATCATGCAATGTCATTCCTTTTGTTAAACGATAAGTACCTGCTTTAAATTGGCTTAATTCAGGTTTCACTTTTAATAAAACCTGAAAATAATCTCCTTCATTAAGCAGATTGTTTTTTATTAATAGTTGCTCCATAGCAACACGCCCTGTTCCTGCTGGTACAGTCAGTAGCATTTCATCTTGTTTTACAACAATATTTTCTTCTAGACCCCGAATATGTTGCATCATATACAATGCAGCTGCACCAAGGCTAATCAATAAGGCAAAAAAAACTATCCATACTATTTTTTTTATCTTCATTTATAACTCATTAAATTCTATTTAAGTGACAAAGTGTGTTGTAAAACAACATGATAATAATCCCTACTAGGGTATTTATAGCACTTATCATCTGAAAAAGTGATTTGTGAAACGGGGATCACTGGCATCAACGCATTTGTTAACCATATTTCATCAGCCTGATAAAGCGTTTCAGGTTTTTCTCTCACAATATCAATTTTCCAATGATTTTTTTGAGCTAATTGAAAAATAGATTGGCGCATAATGCCATTTACCCCTGAATTAATCAGATTTGGTGTAAAAAGACTATCTCCTTTGCGCCAAAAAAGATTCGCCGCATTAGCTTCAACTAAATATCCTTCATTATCACACACTAAAACATCATCAAATTCTGTTTTTTCTAAATGATATTTGATAAGGACTTGTTCTAGACGATTAAGATGCTTGATCCCAGCCAGCAAAGGATTTTGCCCTAAAGTAACAGGGCTAATACCAAGCGATACACCTTCGTTTTGCTGGCGGAGATAATGGGTAGGATAAGAGGACAGTGAGATTATTACCGTCGGTGTTATAAATCCATTGGAGGAATATCCTCGTCCACCATAACCACGACTAATAATAATTTTAATAACACTTTTTGTTTGAGCCAGAGAAGCCACATCGATGATCTGTTTTTCAAGTTCAGACCAATTAGGATGAGGTAAAAAGAGAGCGTTACAGCCTTGTTTTAAGCGGTTTATGTGTGCAGATAATAAAACGGGATCACCCAGTTCAACAGCCAGTGTTGTAAAACAGCCATCACCAAACTGTACTGCTCGATCACTGGCATCTACATTTTGTTGCTGTTGTCCATTTACCCAATACATCTAACACACCTTACATCTATGTTATTGATATCAATCCGCACATAATAAAACAACTGGCAGTAAAAGGACAAAATAAAAGACCCAGAATAATCCTGGGCCTTTAGGTATTTTTTCAACTTTCTACAAAAAACGGCTTATACGCGTTTAAAGAGAATTGAACCATTAGTACCACCAAAGCCGAATGAGTTACACAGAGCATATTCCATGTTCTCAACTTTACGTGCTTTATGTGGAACAAAATCAAGATGACAATTTTCGTCTTGATTATCTAGGTTAATTGTTGGAGGTACGATTTGATCACGCAGTGAAAGGATAGTAAAGATAGACTCAATTGCACCCGCAGCACCTAATAAGTGACCTGTCATAGATTTTGTTGAGCTAACTAATACATCAGTGCCTTTACCAAATACGTTTTCTACCGCTTGCGCTTCAGCAACGTCACCTGCATTTGTTGATGTGCCGTGTGCGTTGATATAACCCACTTCTGATGAGGCAATACCTGCATCTTTCAGTGCATTTGTCATCGCCAGCGCACCGCCTTCGCCATTTTCTGCTGGTGAAGTCATGTGATAAGCATCGCTACTCATACCAAAACCAACTACTTCAGCATAAATTTTAGCGCCACGGTTTTTAGCGTGTTCGTATTCTTCAAGAACAAGAACACCTGCACCATCACCTAATACAAAACCATCACGATCTTTATCCCATGGACGGCTAGCCGCTTGAGGATTATCGTTACGTGTTGATAATGCACGAACAGCACCAAAGCCACCCAAACCTAATGGTGTGGTTGCTTTTTCGGCACCGCCTGCCAGCATTGCATCTGCATCACCATAAGCGATAATACGTGCAGCATGTCCAATATTATGAACACCTGAAGTACACGCTGTTGCGATAGAGATTGTAGGGCCACGAAGACCATACATAATGCTTAAATGCCCTGCAACCATGTTAATGATGGTTGAAGGCACAAAGAATGGGCTAATTTTACGAGGGCCACCATTCATCATAGAAGTATGGTTTTCTTCGATAAGGCCTAAGCCACCAATACCAGAACCAATAGCAGCTCCGATACGACTTGCATTGGCTTCTGTTACTTCAAGACCTGAATCCGCAATGGCCTGCACACCTGCTGCAATACCATATTGAATGAAAAGATCCATCTTACGCGCGTCTTTACGCGAAAGATTATAATCTTCGTGATTGAAATCTTTTACCAATCCAGCGAATTTAGTCGCATGATGACTGGTGTCAAAATCTTCGATAAGGCCGATACCACTCTGTCCGGCACACACTGCTTCCCAAGAAGCTTCTGCGTTATTACCGACAGGAGATAACATGCCTAGTCCGGTCACAACTACACGACGCTTAGACACGCTTATCCTCCAAGGAGGGAAAATGTTTAGGATTAAAAATATAGGCGGTCGAGTGACCGCCTAGATTAGCAAGCTTATTTACCTGCGTTTTCAACGTAATCAATAGCAGCTTGAACTGTAGTAATTTTTTCTGCTTCTTCGTCTGGGATTTCGATATCGAATTCTTCTTCCAGAGCCATTACCAGCTCAACTGTGTCAAGAGAATCAGCGCCTAAGTCATCAACAAATGAAGCTGAATTTACAACTTCTTCCTCTTTAACACCCAGTTGTTCAACAATGATTTTCTTAACGCGTTCGTCGATAGTGCTCATACTATTAAATTTCCTATCAAAACTCGCTTGCGCGATGATTTTCTTAGTTTATAAATACAGGAAAAGATCTAACCAATCCCGACTGTGTGGACTACTTTATTCGCTATATTTTGCATTATATTGTACGCAAAAAGCAAATATAAAGACGTCCCCATAATTAGATCATGTACATGCCACCATTGACATGCAATGTTTCACCCGTGATATAGCTTGCTTCATCAGACGCTAAGAAAGCTACAGCACTGGCAATCTCTTTGGCATCACCTAAACGGTTAGCAGGGACTTGAGATAAAATACCTGCTCTTTGGTCATCTGTTAATGCTCTAGTCATATCAGTTTCGATAAAGCCCGGAGCAACAACATTCACCGTAATGCCACGGGAAGCAACTTCGCGTGCTAATGATTTACTAAAACCAATTACACCCGCTTTTGCCGCCGCGTAGTTTGCCTGTCCTGCGTTACCCATGGTTCCAACAACAGAACCAATGGTAATTATACGACCATGACGTTTTTTCATCATAGCACGCATAACTGCTTTAGACAGACGGAAGACTGATGAAAGATTAGTGTCAATGATATCTTGCCACTCATCATCTTTCATGCGCATCAACAGGTTATCACGAGTAATACCTGCATTATTGACCAAAATATCAATTTCGCCAAATTCAGCACGCACATCTGCTAAAAATTTTTCGATAGAGTCGTTTTCTGTGACATTTAACACAAACCCCTTACCTTTACCGTTTAAATATTCGCTGATAGCTTGCGCACCGTTTTCACTCGTTGCCGTACCAATTACTGTCGCACCGCGTGCAACTAAATCTTCTGCAATCGCACGGCCAATACCACGGCTTGCACCAGTAACTAGCGCTATTTTTCCGTCAAATCCCATGAGATCCCTCAGTCATTTCCTAATGCAACATCTAATGACGCAATATCATTAACTGCTGCAGCGTTCATCTCTTTAGAAATACGTTTTGTTAAGCCAGTTAATACTTTTCCTGGCCCGATTTCTAATAGTTGTGTGATACCTTTTTCGGCAATAAGTTCAACCGTTTCAGTCCAGCGAACCGGATTATAAAGCTGGCGAACTAACGCTTCACGGATTGCATTTGCATCAGTTTGCGCTATCACATCAACGTTATTAACGACCTGAATTTCAGGTTGTTTAAATTCAATTTCTTGTAATGCAACCGCAAGCTTATCAGCAGCCGGTTTCATTAAAGCACAATGAGAAGGCACGCTTACCGCTAATGGTAAAGCACGTTTAGCACCCGCTTCTTTACATAACACACCAGCACGTTCTACGGCTTCTTTGTTGCCCGCAATAACAACTTGGCCCGGTGAGTTAAAGTTTACAGGCGAGACAACTTGTCCTTGCGCTGCTTCTTCACAGGCTTTTGCAATAGCGTCATTATCTAAACCGATAATCGCATACATTGCACCAGTACCCGCAGGCACGGCTTCTTGCATCAGTTGACCGCGTAATTCTACTAGTTTAATTGCAGCTGCGAAATCAATAACACCCGCACACACTAAAGCAGAATACTCGCCAAGACTGTGACCTGCCATCATTTGTGGCATTTTACCTTGTTTTTCTTGCCATACACGCCAAATAGCAACAGAAGCTGCTAATAATGCTGGCTGTGTTTTCCAGGTTTTGTTTAGCTCTTCTTCTGGGCCATTTTGAACTAAGTCCCAAAGAGAATAACCCAATACATCAGATGCTTGAGCAAATGTTTCAATCACGATTGGATATTGCTCTGCAAGTTCTGCAAGCATTCCAACAGATTGTGATCCCTGACCGGGAAAAACCATTGCAAAATCAGTCATGTTTATTTTCCTGATAATATTAAAAACGGATAAGTGCAGAACCCCAAGTAAAACCGCCACCAAATGCTTCCAGTAAAATTAACTGACCACGTTGAATGCGATTATCTCTTACAGCTTCATCTAATGCTGTTGGGACTGATGCTGCTGACGTATTGCCATGGCGATCTAATGTCACCACTACTTTATCCATTGTCATATCCAGCTTTTTCGCTGTCGCTGAAATAATTCTTAAATTTGCCTGATGAGGCACAAGCCAGTCCAGTTCAGATTTATCAATTTTGTTAGCTTCAAGTGTCTCATCCACAATGTGGGCAAGTTCACGAACTGCGACTTTAAATACTTCGTTTCCTGCCATAGTAACGTAAGCAGGTAAATCGTCACTTTCTCTACTCTGATAAGGTAATGCTAATAGTTCACCAAAACGTCCATCAGAATGTAAATGGGTAGAGATAATGCCTTCTTCTTCTGATGCCCCAACAACCACAGCACCGGCTGCATCACCAAATAGGATAATCGTGCCACGATCTTCTGGATCTAAAGCGTGAGATAATCTGTCAGCACCGATAACCAATGCTTTTTTAACAGAGCCTGCTTTAATAAATTGATCCGCAATACTTAATGCATAAACAAAACCTGAACATGCAGCCGCAACATCAAAAGCAATACAGTCATTAATCCCTAATGCATTTTGAATTTGGCAAGCCGCGCTTGGAAATGCGTGTGAGCCCGATGTAGTTGCAACAATAATCAATCCAATGTCTTGCTTATCAATACCTGACATCTCTAATGCTTTTTCGCCAGCACCCGCCCCCATTACAGCAACCGTTTCTTCTTCTGCTGCAATTCGACGTTCATGAATACCCGTTCTGGTAACAATCCACTCGTCAGATGTTTCAACCATTTTTTCTAAATCGGCATTAGTTCGCACTTGTACAGGCAAGTAACTACCAGTACCTAAGATTTTTGTATACATTCTATCAATCGCTCTTGGGTAATACTGTTGTCAGCCGTGAAGCAATTCGCTCTGGAATTTTTCGCTCAACGGCATGAACAGCCTGTTCTATTGCTGCTGTAAACGCGCTTTCATTTGCGCCACCATGGCTTTTAATGACGATACCGCGTAATCCTAACAGAGAAGCACCGTTATACTGGTCGGGGTTCATATGTCCAAAACGCTTAATTAGTCGCTTTTGTAACCATTTCTTCAATATTTTCATCCACCACGACGTTTTTTTATTTTCGGTAGTAGAAGATTTAATCAATGAAAGGAAAACTCTGATAACTCCTTCCATCGTTTTAAGGGAGACATTACCTGCGAAGCCGTCACACACCAAAACATCAGTTTTGCCTGTCAGTAATTCATTACCTTCAACATAACCAATATAATTGATATTCGGTGTCGATTTTAATACCGTAGCAGCTTCGCGGATATTATCTAATCCTTTACTCTCTTCTTCACCAATATTTAAAAGCGCCACTTTCGGTGAATCAATCTCTGCTATCTCTTCGGCCATAACTGCGCCCATTACCGCAAACTGTACCAGCATTTTGCTATCACAATTAACGTTAGCGCCTAAATCCAGAACAACTGTCTTACCTTTTTTCTGGTTAGGTAATACCGAAACCAGTGCAGGACGATCAATTCCATCAATAGCATTAAGTCGAAGTTTTGCTAATCCCATCAATACGCCAGTATTACCTGCACTTACACAAGCCTGTGCTTCCCCTGTTTTCACGAGATCAAGTGCCACTCGCATTGATGTGCCTTTACTTGCTCTAATAGCCTGTGAAGGTTTAGCATCATTGGCGACAATATGTTCTGCGGGTATAACTTGTAAACGGGAGATTAGCTCAGCATTTTGATTTGCAAGCAGAGGGGAGATAGAGTCTGGTTGACCTACCAGCAATATTTTTAAATGAGGATTAGATGCCAGCGCCCGCAAACAAGCAGGCACTGTGATGCGAGGACCGAAGTCCCCGCCCATCGCATCTAACGCTATGGTTAGATTTGTCAAGGTATCAACGAGCTATAAAGCTAATTACTTGTTGATAACCTTGCGGCCACGGTAGTAACCGTCAGCAGTTACATGGTGACGCAGGTGAGTTTCACCAGAAGTTTTGTCAACAGAAACCTGAGTTACTGTCAGCGCGTCATGAGAGCGACGCATACCACGTTTAGAACGAGTTGGTTTGTTTTGTTGTACGGCCATTGACCTTACTCCTTAGTACTTTTCTTTAAACTGGCTAATACGGCAAATGGATTTGGTTTCTCTGATAATTCTTCAGGGAGTTCACCAAACACCATATCCGCGTCGGACACTTCACAGTGTTCAAAATCATGTACCGGAACTACTGGCAAGTTGAGGATTATTTCATCTTCAATCATCGCCAGCAAATCTATTTCACCAAATTCGTTTACATCGACTGGTTCATATTCTTCCGGTAATGCCTCGGCCCGTTCATCACTGACAACAGGGCTAAAACAATATGTTGCGTGAACATGATACGGAAAATGGCCACCACAACGCTGACATTCTAAAGTCACATCCACATCGGAATGTCCTTTAATCACGGCAAGACGTTGATGGTCAATATCAAATGATAAAGCCACATCAATATTACTGTCCACACTGACCACCGATTCAGCTAAGCGGCTTACTTGCTCTGGAGAATAATGACCGTCATAGTCTAAATTCTTTTGAGCTGCTCGCAGCGCATCAATGGTCAGGGGTAATTTTACCTTTTGCATAAGGCGCGCATATTATCTTTGTAATGGAATATAGTCAAAGAAAAAGGCGGGTTATCTACACCTTTCCACCAAAATTCGCTTTATCAGCGGCGCATAGTTTAGAATGTCAGGCATCATTTTGCTACGGATTTTAAAAAAAATATGTTGCCACTCGTTCTTGCGTCTACTTCACCCTTTCGAGCTCAGTTGCTGAAAAAGCTTGGAATGCCCTTTATACAGGCATCTCCAGAGATTGACGAAACCCCGAAACCCACAGAGTGTGCTCAAGATCTTGTCAGCCGCTTATCCTATGAAAAAGCCAGCGCTTTACAAGCAAAATTTCCACATCACCTTATAATTGGTTCTGATCAAGTTTGTGTGCTGAATAAAAAGATCACGGGGAAACCCCATAATTTTGATAATGCCTTTGCACAATTAAAACAAGCTTCAGGGCAATGTGTTTCGTTTTACACCGGATTAACTGTATATAATAGCCTAACTTTAGAACATCAAACGCATTGTGAATTATTTCAAGTTTACTTTCGTCATTTAACTGATGAAGAAATTATCAGTTATTTAAATAAAGAAATGCCTTTCAATTGTGCAGGAAGTTTTAAATCTGAAGGGTTAGGCATTACTCTATTTGATAAACTTGTTGGCGATGATCCAAATTCTTTAATTGGTTTACCACTTATCCGATTGAATAAAATGTTACTCTCGCAAAGAATAAACCCATTATTTTTCTCTGATGACCAAAAATAAATCTGATCATCTTATTTTTTAATCTTATGTAGCGATAAAGCGTATTATGAATAAATTAGCATCAGTCTTAACAGCTTTAGTGATGGCAACAGCATTAGTGGGTTGTTCTGATGAAAAAGATACTGAAATTTCAACAACGAAAACAACTACCACCGAAAATACTATCCAAGACAGCGTGATTTCAGACAAAAAAGAGGACAACACATCCTTATTTAAAAAGAACTTTGTCAGTAGTTGCATATTAGGTTCGGGTATTACTGATGATGCACTAATTCCTCAAATTGCCGAAGTGTGTGAATGCACTTATGACAATATTATTAAAAATTACGGAATAACAGAATTTATCCGAGTAGATATGGAAATGCGCAAAAATGGCTCAAAATCACTGCCTAAAGAGTGGGATATTGATAAAATTGTTGAGCAATGCATGACAAAAGTCGAAGGTTAGTCCTATTTTTTATTCACTTTCTTAGTGAATTAAGAAAAACAATACGCCCAGTTAACTGGGCGTATTGGGTATTCGGATTTTCTGCTGAAACAAAATATTTCAGGCTTAAGATTTTTGACTACGTAATACTTGTAAACAATGGCGTAACTGATTATCCATTGGCGCTTCAATTCGTATTTGTTCACCCGTTGAAGGATGAGTAAATGTCAAAGAACTTGCATGTAAGAATAAGCGCTTAAGCTTTGTTCCTACCAATTGTGAATCAAAATCACGATCACCATAGCGATCATCAAATGCGATAGGATGACCTGCATGTAATGTATGCACACGAATTTGGTGCGTTCTTCCGGTCACAGGGCTGGCTTTCACCAGTGTGGCAAATTCAAAACGCTCTTCAACCTTAAAACGAGTCTCTGAAGGTTTTCCTTCATTACTCACTTTAACCACTCGTTCACCACTTTGAAGAATATTTTTCAATAACGGTGCTTGAACAACTTTAGTATGAGATTGCCACTGCCCACGAACTAAGGCTAAATAATCTTTTTGCATCTGTTTTAAACGTAATTGCTCATGCAATGCACGCAACGCTGAACGTTTCTTTGCAATTAATAAAACACCCGATGTATCTCTATCAAGACGATGAACAAGCTCTAAAAAACGGGCTTCTGGACGTAATGCGCGTAGGCCTTCAATCACACCAAAACTTAACCCACTTCCTCCATGCACTGCGGTTCCTGAGGGTTTATTGATGAGCATTAAGTGGTCATCTTCATATAAAATACAATCTGCCAATGCCGAAACTTTATCAAGTTTTGGTGATACAGCGATCTCTTCTTTTTCTGATACCCGTACAGGAGGAATACGAATGCTGTCGCCTGCATTAATTTTGTATTCAGGTTTAATTCGCCCTTTGTTAACTCGAACTTCTCCTTTTCGGATAATTCGGTAAATCATACTTTTTGGTACACCTTTCAAGCGTGCCAGTAAAAAATTATCGATACGCTGGCCTGCTTCATCGCCATCAATGGTGACGAACTGAACTTGATTAAATGATTTCATAGTGGCGATTCTTTGGCTCTCTTAAAATAAAAATTACAAACAACTTTATGGTGCACAAAATAACATCAATTCTGTCGTCTATTTTAACCTGAATAATGGGAAAAAGACGAAACATTAGCTAATCTCTCATATTTATACAGAAAAAGTCACCAAAGCAGAAAAGTCATCTTGCTATAACCCTAACACCAATGGAATAATGCAGACTCTCCTGATTATGTTTATCAGGTATATTTATGAAAATTTTGTTTGTTTGATTTTCAAAATGCAGCAATGGCGTAAGACATAGTCGAAAATCAAACAATTTAGTATGCCATAAATACATCGCTTATTGAGTTGAAACATTGTGTTCAATTAAAGAGTGCTGAATTTTTGAACTAAAAATCAGACTCACCGACATATTGCACCTCTATACAATCGACAACCGTGAGGTTGACGCATTTGTAAAAGACACGAGGTCATCGGTTATCAATAGTGTAATTACGTATGTTAGTGGCACATTATAAAACGTGAAAATAACGAGTAAGTCACAATATGAAAAGAATGTTAATTAACGCGACTCAGCAGGAAGAGTTGCGTGTTGCCCTTGTCGATGGGCAACGTTTGTACGATCTGGATATCGAAAGCCCCGGTCATGAACAGAAAAAAGCGAATATCTATAAAGGTAAAATCACTCGAATTGAACCCAGCTTAGAAGCCGCTTTTGTTGATTATGGTGCGGAACGCCACGGTTTCCTTCCTATCAAAGAAATAGCCCGCGAATACTTTCCTAGTAATTATCACTCCCATGGTCGTCCTAACATCAAAGATGTCTTAAAAGAAGGCCAGGAAGTTATCGTTCAAGTTGATAAAGAAGAGCGTGGTAATAAAGGTGCAGCGTTAACCACTTTTATCAGCCTTGCAGGAAGTTATTTGGTATTAATGCCAAATAATCCTCGTGCAGGTGGTATTTCTCGCCGTATTGAAGGTGAAGATCGTACTGAACTTAAAGAAGCTTTATCTAGCCTTGAAATCCCAGATGGCATGGGTCTGATTGTACGTACAGCTGGTGTTGGTAAATCAGCTGAAGCACTACAACAAGACTTAAGCTATCGTCTAAGACACTGGGATGCTATTAAGAAAGCGGCTGAGAATCGCCCTGCACCATTTTTAATCCACCAGGAAAGTAATGTAATTGTTCGCGCATTCCGCGACTACTTACGTCCTGATATTGGTGAAATCTTAATTGATAACGCAAAAGTCGTTGAAATGGCGCGTAGTCATATTGAAGCGATTGGCCGTGGTGATTTTGCTAGCAAAATTCGCCATTACACTGGCGCCGTTCCTCTATTTAGTCATTACCAAATTGAATCACAGATTGAATCTGCGTTTCAGCGTGAAGTTCGCCTTCCTTCTGGTGGCGCTTTAGTTATTGATACAACTGAAGCATTAACAGCGATTGATATCAACTCCTCACGCTCAACCCGTGGTGGTGATATCGAAGAAACTGCATTTAATACTAACTTAGAAGCAGCTGACGAAATTGCACGTCAATTACGTTTACGCGACTTGGGTGGTTTAATTGTTATCGACTTTATTGATATGACGCCAGTGCGCCATCAGCGTGAAGTTGAAAACAGAATGCGTGAAGCTGTTCGTCAAGATCGTGCTCGCATTCAAATTGGACGCATCTCTCGCTTTGGTTTATTAGAGATGTCTCGCCAACGTTTAAGCCCTTCATTAGGTGAATCTAGCCATCACGTTTGCCCACGTTGCTTAGGTACTGGTACTATTCGTGATAATGAATCACTGTCACTTTCTGTGTTACGTCTTATTGAAGAAGAAGCACTTAAAGAAAATACCCATGAAGTGCATGCAATTGTACCTGTTCAAATCGCCTCTTATTTACTGAACGAAAAACGTAAAGCTGTTACCGACATCGAGTTACGTCAATCTAATGTCAAAGTGGTTATTGTTCCTAATGACCAAATGCAAACCCCTCATTTCTCTGTTATTCGTGTACGTAAAGGCGAAGAAATTACTTCCCTTAGCTACAACTTAGCGCAATTCCATGAAAGTCAGTTAAATGAAGCTGAAGACGATGTTGTTACAGAGCGTAAAGCACCTGAACAACCTGCTATTTCAGCCTTTGGATTACAAGAAGAACCTGTTGCTGAAACAGCAAAAAATAAAAAGGCGCCTCAACCGCAAGCTAAACCTGCTAAAACAGAAGAAGCTCAAAGTACTGGTTTCTTTGCTTCTATTGCAAAATTCTTCTCAAACTTATTTGGTAGCGAACCAGAGCCTGCGGTAACACAAGAAAAACCACAGGAAAACAAGAAAGAGAATAACGACAACCGTCGTGATCGTCGTAATAACAATAATCGACGTAACAATAATAATCGCCGTGACCGTGATAACGATCGTAATCGTGATAACGCGAATAACGAGGACAATCGCAAGAATCGCAATCAGAAACCACAAACAACTCCAACAACTGAAGTTAGTAGTGAACAAGAGATTGCAGAACGCGAAGCTCGTCGCCAGCAGCGTCGTGAACAACGTGCTGAACAGCGTCGTCGTCAAGAAGAGAAACGTCAACAGCAACAAGAAGCAGCTAAAGCTCAGGCAGCTCTTTCTGAAAATGATACGGTTGCAAAAAATAGTGCTGATGAGAAGAAAGAAGAACCTCGTCGCCCTGCTATGCAACGCCGTAATCGTCGTCAATTAACACAATCTGTACGTGTGACTGACAATGATAACACATTAGCCGTTGTACCTGTTGCGACCGAAAAAGCGGTTTCTGAACCACCAGTTGCAACTACACAAACTAAAGTTGCCCCAACTGAAAAACCAGCACCTAAAGTAGTTGCTGTTGTGAAAGTTGAAGCAAATGAAGCACAAGTTGTAAAAGCACTACCTGACGCAACTAAATCACAAGATGACAATAAAAACGAAGATAATAACGGGCAAGATAATGTTATGCCACGTCGTTCTCGCCGTTCACCTCGTCATCTACGTGTAAGTGGTCAACGTCGTCGTCGCTATCGTGATGAGCGCACCTTAACAGTATCACCAATGCCTCTGGCAATGGCAGTTGCTTCTCCTGAGCTGGCTTCAGGTAAAGTCTTCATTCGCTACCCCGTCACTCCTGTAAGTGATGCACCATTTATTGAGAATAATGTTGAAAACAACAATGACGTTTCTGTTGGAAACCACATTATTACTCATAAAGATCCACAAATGGTAGCTATCGCACCAGCGGCTTCAGAAGCCATTGTTGCTGATATCGCACAGACAGAAACCACGGAGTCAACTTACTCTGTTACAGTTAGCACTGAATCAACCACTGATGCTGTTGCTGAAATTGTTGCAGTAGAACCACAAGCTGAGCCTGTTGAAACTAACGTGATCAATGATGCAATCAATGACGTGAATACAGAAGAGCATGTTACTCGTAAAGAGAATATTTCAGCAGTATTGAATACCACTGAAGCTTACATGCATGAAACTTCACAACAAACCGAAACAAATATCGTGCCGGAAGAAGTTGCACAAGATACGGTTGCACCAGTAAAAAATGAAACATCAATATCTGAACCTCAACCTGTTGAAACAGTGATAGCAACTGAAGAAACTGTTGAACAACACAAAGAAGTTGCTGTTGAAAGTGTTGCTACCCCTGTTGTTGAAGCTGTTGTTGAAGCTGTCGTTGAAACTGTCGTTGAAGGTCAGCCAGTAGAAAGCGCAACACCGGTTGTGGAAGTTGAAGCAGTAACAGAGCGCAAACCAGCTGAAGTTGTTATTCGTCAAGAGCCTGTTGTAGCTGCACGCCAATTACATGCAAGCTCACCAATGACAAAAGCACCAGCCGCTGATGAAGCGCCTGTGGCAATTCAAATCAAAGCATGGGAAGCTCGCCCTGCTTTTGATAAAAAAGGCCGCTCAGGTGCAGGTGGACATTGTTCTACTAACCACGCTTCTTCAGAAATGACGAAAGCTGAAAGCAAAAACTGATAAAAAAGTGTTATTAAGAATATCTTGATAATACTTCTAAATTGAGAACCCACTATTTAGTGGGTTCTTTTTTTGGCAAATATTCAGTTAATTTATTTATTGTTGCCAAAAATAAAAAAGCCCCTGAATATTCAATTCAGAGGCCTTCAATTTCTTATTCTGAGTAAAGCAATCAATCTTTTAGATCAGGAATATTTTTAATTTCACCCATTGCTTTTAACTGTTTAGACAATTCACGGCGCTCTTTAGACAGATCGGCATTTTTAATAATGTAATCATCAACACGATCGTCATAATCACTACGCATATTAGCAATGATCCCCAGTACATCTTCAATCGACATACCTGGCTTAATGTATTCACTTAAGTTGTCTAATAAAAGAACACGTTTTTGGTTATCACGGATCTTTTTCTCATTGTCAGTGATCTCACGACGGATTTTGTTCTTACGACGATACATACGCACAAACTCCAGTACGTTTTGGAAAGACGGCTTGTTTGCGTTATCCATTTCCTACACCTTTACAATTGATATTTAAGATAAATAGTTCTGTTTAAGATTATCGCTTAATCGTGTCAATAAACAAGCAAAGTTTACAAATTTAATTGATTTTACTTAATTAACAATTAATTAGGATTATATACATTAATAAATATAGTCAACATTCTTTAACCCGTAAATGTTCACTTAATTAATGATAAAAAAATGGCTACACATTTTTACAGGTAGCCCAAATCGATACTACAAAGGATAAACTTATGAGCGATTAAATAGGTTGTGCTTTATTTTTATCTTCATATTGTAAGCCATCAAGTGGCAATAGTGCTTTCGCATCTGAACGTAAAAGCACAGCTGAGAGAAGTGTTGTTCCTATCACAATGCATCCCATCACCATGTAAGTTGGTGCAAAACCATAATGATCGTAACCATAACCCGCTAATGGTGATAATAATGTCGCTACAATAGAACTCACACATTGAAAACCGACTAAATAGAGTGTTGAAGATAAACGCTTATCAAAGTGTTGGCTGTTATATTTAAAAATTGAAATTAATAAAATCGGTAATTCAACCGCATGTAATAACTTCATACAAGAGATCAAGACAGGTCCTTCAACTAATCCAGAACCAATAATACGCGCTGCCATAACACTACTTGCTAGTAATAAGCCATTTTTAGCACCAATTCTATTTACAAGAAAAGGTGCGATAAACATACCACCAGCTTCTAAGAATACCTGCAATGAATTCAGATATCCGTACATCTCATTCCCCTGTTGTAAGGTCGCAAATTGCGATGAGAAAAAGACGGGAAATTGTTGGTCATAAACCCCATAAACACAAGTACCAATGACAAACAATATAAGTGCCCAAAAACGAGGTAATGAAAGTAAATTTAGGGCATCTTTGAGGGTAATCGCTGATGTTTTCCCATGTTCTAATTGATTAAATGCATCTGATTTATCGGTTTTTAATAGTGCTAAAAGAATTAAGAACACAATGCCAGAAATAGAAGCCATCACAAAATTGTAATTAGGATCGATATTTATATTGTGCCCGGCAATAAAAGTTGCTGATGCCCAACCTAACGATCCCCACATTCTCGCCCTGCCATATTCAAAACCACGAATACGACTAACACGCTCTGTATATGACTCTAATACGCCAATACCCGCATTAAATGTCATTCCAACATATAAGCCCCCTAAAATGGAGCCAACAAAAATATTCCAACGTAGTATTGATGCGAAACCTAGAAAAAAAGGCCCAGAAAGAATAAGCAATACAGCAATCACTAATAACAAATTCTTTCTTAACCCCAATTTATCCTGAATAAAGCCATATAAAGGTTGAGCACATAACGCAATCAGAGAAATTGCAGAAAATATTAATCCAGTATCAGTCGCTTTTAATCCTACATACTGATTTAACCAAATAGAAACTAATGAAAATGATGATGACCAGGTAAAAAAGAAGAAAAATAACAGTGCACTTAAGATCGCATAGTATTTTTTTGAGTCTTTATTCATTGTTTTAGTGCCTTATAAAGTCATTCCACCTCAGAATGTTAACGTTAACTTTTAAGTTAACAAACAATTATATCTCCTTAATGTGATATAAAGCACATAAGTTAACGTTAACAAATTAAACTATGTGTTCTAGATCCACTTTATCTTTTATTACCGTTATTCACAGTAAAACGCACAAATAGGTATCATATAATCCATTTTCTTTAGTTTCCTTTGCTAAAATAGCTGTATCTTTCATAACACTCTTAAAGACATGCTAACTGACTTAAACCACTTAACCCTCGCCGTCAATAATGTGAATAAAAGCTTTGCCTTTTATACTGAAATATTAGGTTTTAAGCCCCTTGCTTTATGGGATAACGGCGCTTACCTACAACTGGGTTCTTTATGGCTATGTTTATCTCACGATAAACGCCATATTACTGAAGACAGTGATTACACCCATTATGCTTTCAGTTTATCTGCAAATAATTTTGAAACCTTTAAACAGCATCTTTTATCCCATGGCATTACTGCATGGAAAGAAAATAAAAGTGAAGGTGATTCATTCTATTTTTACGATCCTGACCATCATAAACTTGAAGTCCATGTGGGTGATTTAAAAAGTCGCTTAGAAGCTTGTCGCCAGCATCCTTATTCAGGTATGCAATTTTTCAACAAATAAAAAGACGATAAAGATGAATAGCTAAAATAATACGATAGATATGCATGTTGCAGTTTTATTCTATTGTCATCCAAAAGATCAATATTAGTGGTGGTACGCTCCTACTTATCCTTACTGTGACACCCTATATTAAACACTACATAAGTGTGATTTGATCCGACATTTCACGTTTACCGCATTATGGTTTACCATGGTCTTAATTAAGCCCAATACAACTCATTGAGTAATGATTTAAAAAATCATCAATAAATTTACGGTAGGAAACCTTGTCTAATTCAGCGAAAACGCCCACATTTTACATCCATGACTACGAAACCTTCGGCACTAATCCTGCCCTAGATCGCCCAGCTCAATTTGCAGGTATAAGAACTGATATGGATTTCAATATTATTGAAGATCCTCTCGTTATTTATTGCAAACCTAATGATGATTATCTACCTCATCCAGAAGCCGTGATGATCACGGGAATAACACCACAAGTTGCGGCAAAAAATGGGTTGGTTGAAGCAGAGTTTACTCGCCAGATCCATCAAGCGTTTAGCCAACCTAATAGTTGTATTATGGGTTATAACAACCTTCGTTTTGATGATGAAGTTACTCGTAATATTCTTTATCGCAATTTTTATGATCCTTATGCTTATAGCTGGCAAAAAGGAAATTCGCGTTGGGATTTACTTGATGTTTTACGTGCCTGTTATGCATTGCGCCCTGAAGGTATTATTTGGCCTGAAAATGAAGACGGTTTTCCAAGTTTTCGTTTAGAGTTATTAACTAAAGCCAATGGTATTTCTCATGAAAATGCCCATGATGCAATGTCTGATGTTTATGCCACCATTGCGATGGCAAAAAAATTAAAACAAGCGCAACCGCGTATGTTTGATTATTTTTTTAATTTACGTGATAAACGTAAAGTTCAGGCACTCATTGATATTCCAGCAATGACACCGATTGTGCATGTTTCAGGTATGTTTGGTGCCGCACGTTCTAATTTAAGTCTTGTTGCCCCATTAGCGTGGCATCCTGATAATCGTAATGCAGTTATTGTGTGTGACTTAGCCGCAGATATATCTCCTCTATTAACCCTCGACTCAGACCAATTACGTGAGCGCTTATATACACCACGTAGTGAATTATCAGCTGATGAGCCACCTGTTCCAATTAAATTGTTACATATTAATAAATGCCCAATTGTCGCACCGCAAAATACATTAAGACAACAAGATGCAGATAGAATTGGTTTAGATGTTGATGCCTGTTTAAAAAACCAAGCGATCTTGTTTTCTCATCCTGATATACGCAATAAAGTCGTGGAAATATTTGCACAGCAAACACCTTTTGCTGTATCCGATAATGTTGACTCACAGATTTATAATGGTTTTTTCAGTGAAAATGATCGTAGTGCGATGGAGATTATTCGCTCAACACAACCACAGAATTTACCAGCTTTAGATTTAACGTTTGAAGATGCGAGAATGGAACCTCTATTTTTCCGTTATCGTGCAAGAAATTATCCTTCAACACTTGATTATGATGAACAACAACGTTGGTTGGCTCATAGAAAAGAGATGTTAACGCCAGAAAAACTAACCGAATATGTTAATACTATTCAGTTATTAGCTGAAGAACACGCTGATAACGAGGAAAAATTAAAACAGCTACAAGAGCTTTATTTATATGCTCAAGAGATTGCGAGTTAATTGATAAAATAAAGGCAGGTTTTATCCTGCCTTTATTGTTGCTTAAATAAGCTCAATATAAAACTATTATTCTTTATTCTCTGTATTAGCCTCACTATGAGCGTGTCCACAACCACACTCATCTCCCCAATATTTTAATTTTGAGGTTTTACCAATACCCGGGTTCATGCTATTGGTTGGGTCGTTATGTTTATAGAATGCTTTTAATTGAGGCTTAGCATAATACATATGACCCACGTTATGCTCTGCGGGATATTCTGCTCCACGTTGATCTAATAACGCCAACATTTCTGCTTTTAATGCCTTCGCATCAACACCTTTTTTAATAATGTAATCTTGGTGCATAACGTGACACATAAAATGCCCACAATAGAGTTTATAAAGTAATTTACTCTCTATTTCGGGTGGTAATTTTTCAAACCAATCTCTGTCATTTCGACGCAATGCAATATCTAATGGCAACACATCTTCTACGTCATTAACATGAACGGCATGATAACGGACAGCAGCACCTGCGGCGGCAAAACGATGCAAGAAGGCTTTATTTCCCTCTTCTTCAGTACATTCAAAATAATCGCCTGATGCTGATTTAAAGTATTCTTTTAAATAAGTCGCAGCTTCATCAATCCCATCATCAGCCATTCTTAACATAAGATGATGTTCATATTTGTCACGAAAATCTGTCATACGCTCTGGTAAATGAGCAGGCCATAGTTTGCTCATAAATTGCATGGTTCTATCTACCAAGTTTTTAGGTAAGAAAGGCACTTTATTTAATACCGCATCTACTCGCCCTTTTACGGCAAATAATATTGGCATTTTATCTGTGCCTAATTTATCAATCACCAAAAACGTATCTTTTCCATACACTTCAGCCATTTTATAATAGCTTCTGTGCATATATTCCCCAGCAACAGGTAGCTTTTTAAAATGACTTAAAATATGACGACGAATATCTTCAAGCTCGTCCGGATTATTCGTACCAATATAAAAAACCTGAGTGCGATGATCTGCTGGGAAAGTATCTAATCTCACGGCAAATACAGATAATTTTCCTGCGCTCCCGGCGGCTTCAAATAAACGACGTTCGTCATTATTAAAACGAGATGGTGTATTAGCATCGATATCGCGTATACGCTCATGATATTCATGGTCAGAAGCTAATTTTTCTGTCGTTTGTATCTGTTTCTCATGATAATGACGATTATCTAAATTAGTTAATATTTCTTCTGGCGTTTCACCTAAATCAATACCTAAATGGTTAACTAATTCAGCTTCCCCTTTTTCATTGACACGAGCATAAAGTGATAATTCGGTATATGCAGGTCCGCGGCGAACTAAAGCACCACCCGAGTTATTACAAATTCCCCCTATTACCGACGCACCAATACAAGATGATCCAATAACAGAATGAGGCTCACGCCCTAATGGCTTTAACACCTTCTCTAAATGCCATAACGTACTGCCAGGAAAAGCGATAACTTGGTTATGCTCTGAGAGAACCTGTATTTTATCTTGACGTAATGTACTAATAATTACGATATCTCTATCATAATCATCACCATTAGGTGTCGAGCCTTCTGTTAATCCAGTATTCGCCGCTTGCATAATAATAATTTTATCGGCTTCAACACAGGTTTTAAAAACTCGCCATTGTTCTAATAAATTAGCGGGAAAGACAACAGCTAATGCCTTACCTTGTCCTGAACGAAAACCTTTACGATAACGTTCTGTTTTATGTGCTTGTGTTAATACCTGTTTTTTACCAACAATACCTTCAAGTTTGCGAATAAAATGTTGATTTACAGAACTATTATTCTCATTCATTTTCCCTATCCTATTCCTGTCTTGTCTGATTACTCTTTTATTTGCCCGTTTTATTATTACTCGTAGGACTACGTGCAAAATATAAACTTATCATTTATGTAACTGCTTTTATACATCTATCCGCGTTTCTTAAAAAATAACATTTATTTATTTTTAATCATTTTATTATTTAAAGATAATTTTGATATTTATTTCTTAAATAGAATATAAATAAGCTCCATTTTAATGTTTTATTCTATTATTAGCTTTTTTCTTGCTAACTGTTCCCATGCTTGGCAACTGCGGCTTTTATAGTTATTTTTATTATTCGCTAGTGCTATTTGATATGACAATATTGGCTCGACCACTGGAACAACAACCAAATCATCAATAGGGTTTTTATTACACATGCTGTTAGGTAAAAGCGTTATTCCCACACCCGCTTTTACCATTGCAATAATTAAATCTAAATGATTGCTACGCCCCGCAATAATAGGCATTGTATTGTAAATACCACAAGCACTATAAATTAAATCATTAATACGAAAATCTTCAGAAAAGAAAATAAAAGGCTCATTAATCAACTCTTTAAAATGAACTTCCTTTTTTATAGCCAAAGGATGGGATGGCGACATTAATAACATTAAGTGGTCTTCTGAAAAAGGTATTAATTCAAAAGTATCTTCATTAAAAGGCAATACGACCGCGGCTGTTTCAACTCTTCCTTCTCTCATGGCATCGGCCATTTGCTTGGTGCCTAGTTCAAATATTTTTAGTTCAACCTGAGGATGAAGAGAACTAAATGCCATAATAATATCAGCAAAATAAGTCGAGGCTATTACAGGAGGTAATCCAACATTTAATACCCCTGTTAATGGCCCAGACTTATCCTGTAATGCTTTATTCATATTATTAAATTGCGCAAGTATCTGTTTTGCATGTTCAAATAGTATTGCACCATCATCCGTTAGCCTGACACCATCAACTTCTCTCACTAATAAAGTTACACCTAACTCATCTTCTAATTTTTTAATACTACGACTAATCGCAGGTTGAGTGATAAATAGTGCATCAGCGGCTCGGCTAAAACCATTTAATTGAACAACCTCAACAAAATAGCGCAATGTGCGAATATCCATTAGCAACGCTCACCTTATTACATTTAGTTATACCCTCAATGATAATAAACCATTTCATATCAAATGATATCCGCGATAAAACATTAAGCATAATGTAAAAGCATTCTTCTGTTTTTATAGACTATTATTCTGATTTTCTGGAGGTAATATGAATAAGACTGTCGTTGAATATATGTTAAACCGCTTATATGACTTAGGAATAAGTGATGTTTTTGGTGTTGCCGGCGATTATGCCTTTCCTATAGAAGACACTATTTGCAATAGCAGCCATATGCGTTGGATTGGTAACTGCAACGAATTAAATGCAGCTTACGCTGCTGATGGTTATGCCCGTATTAAAGGTATGGCTGCATTATCAACAACCTTTGGTGTTGGTGAATTAAGTGCGATTAATGCTATTGCTGGCTCTTATGCAGAAAACTTACCTATTTTTCATTTAGTTGGTATGCCAGCAAGTGGTGTACAAAAAAGTAAGCGTCTGGTTCATCACACATTAGGTAATGGTGATTTTGATATTTTTTATCAATTAGGCCAACGTCTTGCTTGTGCTCACACAATATTAACACCTGAAAATTGTATTACAGAAATGGAACGCTTAATTGCGACTGCATTAAAAGAGCGTCGTCCCGTTTATATTGGCTTACCTTCTGATTATGCCACTATGCAAGTGATAGAACATTCACCTGTTACCACACCGAAAAAACCAATGAGTGATCAAGAAATACTAGAAAAAGTGGTATCACTCATTACTGAAAAGCTTACACACAGCAATAATATCTGCGTATTACCAGGTATTTTATCCTCGCGTTTAGGGTTATCAGATAATGTTCAGTCTTTTATTAATAAAACCGGCTTACCTTATGCCACTATGTTTATGGATAAAAGTATTTTAAGTGAATCTCATCCCCAATATATTGGTATGTATGATGGCAAATTAATGACACCTGAAGTCAGAGAATTTGTAGAAAATAGTGATTACGTATTAGGAATTGGTGCAATGATGACTGATTTTAATACAGGAAGTTTTACTGCCAATATTAAATCAGAACAATTTATCAGCATCATGCCAGAATATGTTGAAACCGATTCCGTTATCTACTCATCGATTTATATGGAAGACGTACTCTCAGCACTGACTGAAAGGTTACCGAATAAAATCTATCATCAGATAAAAGCCAAAGGATTAGGTAAAGCGGTGTTATCTGATAATGGTAAAATTACTGCTCAGTATCTCTATCCTCATTTAGAAAAGTTCTTTAAGCCTAACGATATTATTATTGCTGAAACAGGTACATCATCAATGGGATTAGGTTTTGCCCTGTTACCAGATGGTGCACAGTTCCATAATCAAACATTATGGGGCTCTATTGGTTGGGCAACACCTGCATCATTTGGTGCTGCACTTGCAGCACCTAACAAACGAGTTATTTTAATTACAGGTGAAGGCTCACATCAATTAACCGTACAAGAGATTAGCCAATTTATTCGTTTTGGATTAAAACCAATCATCCTTGTTTTAAATAACGATGGTTACTTAATTGAACGATTATTATGTGATTACCCCGAAGCTTATTATAACGACCTTGCTCAATGGAATTATCATCAGTTACCTAAAGCTTTTGGTGCAAGAGATTGGCATTGTGAAAAAGTCACAACAATAGATGAATTAAATAAAGCACTTGAATTCGCTGGAACCGCAGAGAATGCCTCTTATATCGAAATAGTAACAGAACGATATGAAGCTTCTGAATTAGCACAAAAATTAAAAGAGTCTAAAAGTTCGTTATATTCATTCTAAAATAAATGAATAAATGAATAAATGAATAAATTAAGTATTTTAAAAGAGAACTGGATAAAAGATTAGCTAATCTTCTTTTATTGAGTTAGGTATAAATTAAATGATTGGCATGGTCTAATTTTTATTTTAAATATATAGAACATGCCAACATTTCATCCCTAAATTAATCTAATCATATTAAGATAGTCGTATGTTGCTAGTAGAAAACCATCAAGATATTCTTATTGAATAAATTAAAACCCACTTTAAATCCATCTCTTAATATAATAACTCCTGTCATAAAAACTAAACATAAATAATATAAATTAACTCCAAATTTTTTGGAGAATATGGCTTATTTTATGAAAAACATTGTAATACCTACCTCGTTAAGCTTCTTTTTTTTACTTTTTTCGAGTTCATCATGGTCTGAAACAGATATTTTACAAACCAAACAACGTATTATAGACCAACGTAATAATTGGCTAGAAGAGATCAAAACTGGTGTTATCACAGCTCCCCCTGAAAAAGAGTCAAAAACAGCCGAACTAGATAGAATAATAAGCAATAATTATCAAGCTATCACTGGTGAACGGAGGGAACTCGCCGAAGCTGATAAGTCACAGGATCATTCTTATGTTTTTAATACCTATGCCAATATTTTATTTGGCAACAACGCCAAGTCGATCAATTTTAACGATATTCAAGCTTACCAAGATCTGAACATATTACATAACACAGGTACATATGCTTATGATCCAAACAAAAAAAGAGCACGCTCGATAGATTTTATTTTAAAAGAACTTTTTTCACGTGGTCGGCCTTATCAGGTTATTGATAAAGAAGGTAATTATCTTGATAACTACACCAGTATAACAGGCTCTTCTTATCCAAGTGGCCATACGTGGAACGGGTACAAACAAGCTGCAGTGCTATCCATTTTATTCCCTGAAAAAGGTAGCGAAATATTTGCCCGAGCAATCGAATATGGTGAAAGTAGAGTCATCGTAGGAGCACATTTTGCAACAGATACCATCGCATCGAGAATAGGAAATTATTATCTATTATCACAGATGCTTGCCAATGATGACACTACCCGTACCTTTGTTAAGCTTGCCAAAGAAGTCCGCCAAAATGTCGCTAACCAATGTAAAAATCAAAATTGCTTATCACCGTCAAAAGAAATTACTAACGATGAAGCGGGTTATTATGGAACAAAAGATCCTGAAACTTCATCCCTAATTTCTCCCAATAAAATTCCCGGATCAGCCAGCAATTTACTGCGTTTACGTTTTGCATATTTAACCAAAGAGCAGAGGCAATCTATTTTAGCGAGTACAGCCTACCCAAGTAATTCTTTAGCTGGCTGGGCTTCAAACGAAAATGATCCAGATTCTAGCTGGGGATTAATTAATCTTCCTAAAACCTATAATGGACCTTCATATTTCTATAATCATTTTATTGTTAATCAAACAACTAATGAATTTGACTTCGCTGAGTTTGGTAAACTTGATGAATGGAAAAATGATATTAGTGGGCCTGGTAAATTAATCAAACAAGGCGATGGCACATTGATCTTATCTGGCAATAACCAGTTTGCTGGCGTCGAGGTTAATCAAGGCAATTTACTACTCACCGGTGAAAATAATTATTCAAAAAATTCTGCCATTAATGGGGGAACATTGTTACTTGAAGGGAAATTAAATTCTTTGCTGGATGTTAACAAAGGTACGTTGCTATTAAATGATGGAAGTGTAAATTCTCAAGTTAGTATCAATGACAAGGGTATACTTTCTGGTAAAGGAAAAATTAATCAGTTGAAGGTTAATTCAGGAGGCATGGTATCACCAGGCCATTCAATTGGTACGATAAATATAAACGATACTGTAATTTTTAATTCTGGTAGTCACTACCATGTTGAAATAAACACACAAGGTGATAGCGACAAAATAACCAGTCTCGGTACCGCAGTACTTAACGGAGGAACGGTTAATGTATCTCTTGAAAATAACCAAAATCTCCTCACAAAAAATGATGTTCAAAGTTTATATAACACAAAATATACCATTTTAACGGCAAATAAAGGTATTAATGGTAAATTTACTGATGTAAACCCAAACTACCTTTTTATAGGAACAACGCTATCTTATGATCAAAATGCAGTAATATTAAATATTGGAAGAAATAATACTGCATTTTCAAGTTTGGCAAAAACAAACAATCAAACATCAATAGCCAATGCAATAGAGGTATTACCTTCAGGGCATCCAGTCTATGAAAGCATTGTAAGAATGGATATAAAGCATGATGTCCGCTCTGCCTATGACGAATTAACAGGTCAAATTCATGCCGATGTTTTATCTAATCAACTCAACAGTAGTCGGCAAATAAAAGAAACACTCCTCACTCAGGTTAAAAATGCAGAAGACCTTAAAGGTGAAAAAGAAAGTATAGACAATAAAGGCAATGTCTGGGCTAAAGTTCTATATAATTGGGAAGATAGTTCAAGTGATGGTAATGCGAATAGTTATGATACTTCAACCTATGGCATACTATTAGGAGCAGACCAACGTTTTAATAACGATAAAATGTTACTTGGCATCGCAACGGGGTTCACCAAAACCTCTCTCTCGGGTTATAACAGTCACGCCAATAGCGAAAATTATCATTTATCACTTTATGGTGGTTATGATTTGGCCCCCTTCACCTTGCGTACAGGCGCATCTAATACGTTTCATCGTGTCCATACGTCAAAAACGGTCAACTATGCCTCACAATCAGATAAAAATAACGCGCACTACGATGGAAATACCAGCCAGATCTTTATCGAAGCAGCTTATCCGATAACTCTCTCCGATGCACAATTAGAGCCTTTTGTTAATTTTGAATACGCCAAAACAAAAAACGCTACCATTAACGAGCAAGGAGGCCGTGCAGCCTTGCAAGCCCATTCACAAAGTCTAGATTCAACCACATCTACTACAGGATTACGTTTAAATAACCAGTGGAAACTTAACAGTAAATCTAATATTTCTCTGTATGGTGAACTAGGTTGGTTACACCAATACAACGATGTGGAACGAGGTATCAATTTACGCTTCACTAATACCCAACCAACATTTACTGCTAATAGCGTTGATACGGCACAGGATGCTCTTGTAGTTAAAGCAGGAACAACCATTAAAATCAATGAAATATCAAGAGTATCAATTGGATATAGTGGATTAACAGCAAAAAATCAGCAAAATAATAGCGTTGATATGAAAGTATCTATCTCTTTCTGATTAAGATTTTTTGACACTCTCCTCATAATAAAGTGAAGTATTCAACGCGGATAGATGATAGGAATGAGGATCTTATTGAGGAATTCTTAACTCTGACTATAGCTCATCCACAATGATAAGTTGCTCTACATATTATGAGAGTTTAAAATTATCCTCTTATTCGTTATGTGGAGAGCGAATAAAGCAATTTAGGTAGAAGATTAAAATTTGTTGGCATAATGGCTATTTAAATAGCCATTATTTTTATAGATCTTTATATCTGCCAAAAAGATATTCCAGATTGCATTCAAACCAATCATCACTGTATTATACCAAAATATTTATTATCGACACAGATTATATTCTAGAAAAAATATCTTCATTTATATTTTATGAAAACCAAGGTATTAATTTTTACAATATATCCTTGGGAAATACTCATCAATTTTGTCGTTATTTAATATTCTTTCGATAGAAAAATCAACGATATCAGAAACTGCTATTCCATGACGTAATTCTTCAGGAAAGTCATGGATTGAAGCGTATATCGTTGGTACTAAGTACCTAAAATAATCACCCATTTTAGTTTTTCCAGTAAAACCAACAGGATAATCTTCCCCTTCCACATTCCCTTCTATACCGTGATATATAAAAAAGCCTTTTCTAGATGGCATATTAATTTCATTAAGTTCTCCACTCAGATGCCTATTTACCCAATATTCAATATCTTCTCTATGTTTGAAATCTCGATATACAAGAGATGAGTATAAATCAAGAATAGTTTTTCCATTTTTATTTTCAGGATATGTAGTGTATTTTTCTGATTCTTCCCACTTAAATTCATTAAGTTCATCTAATAAATTTTCAAAGTTATTAATTGATATAAGAGAATTAGGTAACCAACCCCAGCAATTATTAACCATTACAGCTATCTTTCCATTTTTATCCATTGCAAACCAAGTATAAATAGTACCAAAACCGGGTTCCCAATGACTGTTTGATGTATTCATTATTTTATTTCCTTTGGCCATGTGACTTTACAATTATCACATGTTTCAATAATTATCTTTTCTGAGTTTAAATTTCCATTCTTTTGACTAGATAATTCATTAATTGATGACTATTAATTCACCAACAAGATCATCTGTTATATCTTCAATAAACATCCGTGTATCTGTATTGACTAAGTTACGAAGGTGCTCATTAAAATTTAAACCTGTTGATATTACAGTTTCTTGGTTCTCATCATAATGATACACTAAATCATTATTAGCATTTTTAGTTAAGGTAAAAAAGTATTGCGTTTCATTTTCAAATGAGAA
Organism: Proteus sp. FZP2095; assembly: GCF_023701425.1. Taxonomy (NCBI): domain Bacteria; kingdom Pseudomonadati; phylum Pseudomonadota; class Gammaproteobacteria; order Enterobacterales; family Morganellaceae; genus Proteus; species Proteus sp. FZP2095. The sequence goes on along the minus strand of NZ_JAMQBJ010000001.1, from coordinate 424,810 downwards.
TACAAATGGTTTTTCTTTTAGAAAATCATAATATTGCAGATTAAATAACTCTTCACAGAACGAATATTGAAAAAATATATGCGACCTAACCCCCATATTTTCTCGATAAAAAATTAGTGCATTATCACTAAACAATCCACCACTACATCTCCCTAAAGATATTAAGAAATTATATAATTGACCTTTTATTTCAACATCATAAAGTTTCTCTATTTTTTTTATTTCATCTATACTATAACCCTTTATTTTATTATAATTTATAAATAACTCAGGATAAACTGAGTGAAAGTAACAAATTTGAGTTTGCTTGTTCATGGTCTTTGCCCTGTTATTCCTTGATAGATATTTATGGTCAATTTAGGATTATTTTCTGAAAAATTTAGAGCTGTTTTACTACTTCCTATAGTTAGAAAATTTATCTTTAATTCTTTAAACTTTCGTTATTATCCCATTACCAAAATCCTTTTTATAAAAATTTATCTTAATGCTTTTATTATCTAACATCTTTTTCTTAAAAGTAATAGCTTTAAGTTTAATATTAATTAAATACTCTTTATCTTATTAACCACAGAATGAAGAAATATCCACTCAAATAGTTTTATTTTCTTAATTTATACTCAATGAACCAACTGCCAATACCAGCACCCACTCCCCCTATTGTAGCAACCTTAATGATTTTTTTTAATGAATCAAATGAGAAAGAGAAATCAGCACCAATAAATAACCAAAAAATGCCATGAATTGAAAAGTAGAATAATATTCCTATAAAAAAGAGTACAACTGAAGATAAAACTGCCACAACAAAAAAATTCAATAGAATTAATTTTATTATTCATTATTTTCATCTCTTTTTTGTTCATTAATATTTTTCATTATTTCTTGGATCTCTGAATTAGTCATTTCTGTTATTGCTGATGACCTTATATTGCCCAAAATGCTTGGAAGTGGATGGGGTTTCATATTTTTTGAAATCCCGAATAAACCTTTTATTGCTCCCTCTTGTAGTTCTGGATTATATTTTTGATCCCATCCTTCTGTTTTCCATAATTTATATTCCCTTTCATTTTTAACAAAATTAACCAGTTCCCGTCTATCTTCTGTACTTAACGAATCAAACCATGCTATCCATTTTAAAGTATCTACTTGATCAATTATACCTGCACTATATTTTTTAAATATACACTTATGCAACTGTAAAGATTATTTAAATTATCTTTTTTTCATTTCCGACAATTGAATAATAAAAACACTAATACCAAGAATAATTCCACCTCCTATGCTCATCCTTAATAATCGCTCTACTTTATAATCTTCAAATGATATTGACATTGGAATATCCGAATAAAAATAAGAAAAAACAAATAGAAAAAAATCAAAAGTGATCCCTATCAGAAATAAACCTCCCCCTCCTATAATGGAATATAAAATAATCATAAAAATAAAAAGTAACACTTTTTTTCATTTTTCTTCTCTTTTATCTATTAATTCTTGTAATTTAGATGCACCATATTCAGCCGAAAAACTACCACTCATATTACTAACTCCAGAAGAAATTTTACTTTCGGATACTTCCTGCATAATATAAGATTTTCCCTTAACCTCTGACTCTGAATATTTTCTCAACACTTCATTAAATCTGGGATTATTGCCTTTTGTTATTATCTTACCAACCCAATTAGTTACAGGTTTTACTATAAAATTACCTAATCCATACTCCATTAATGCTCCACTTCCTGTCGTGATTGCCCCTATTGCTGGAAGAGGTGATTTTGAATATCACGCTCAGTAACGTTATCGTTGGTTTCTAAAAGGATTGATGAGTACCACGGGCTAACAAGCCAAGGTTATTGAGACGGAGTGATAACCAAAAGAAAGATCCCACCATTTTGAGATGGGATCTTAACATCATCTACGTAACTTATATTCTATAAACCACATCCCTATTCCAACGACTAGCCCAGCCCATAGACTTGCTTTAATAATCTTTTTTAAAAACTCGATTGAAAAAATAAAATCTCCACCAATCAATAACCAAATTATACACTCACCTATGCTGTATATAACCAGCCCCATAATAAACAGGACTACCACACACAAAATAGTCATAACAAGAAAGTATTCAAATTGATTAGTTTTTTGATTCACTATTTTTTTCCTCAACTTCCTTAATTTTCTCTTGCATCAGAAAGTTTGTAGTCTCTGTTGTAAAGGCTGAGCCTATATTTCCCAAAATACCAGGCAAAGGATAGGGTTTCATATCTTTCGAAAGTCCATATAATCCTTTTATAGCTCCACCTTGCAATTTAGGGTTATATTTGGGATCCCAACCTCCTGTTTTCCACAATTTATATTGATTCCATCCATAACTTATAGGTTTATTGTTATTTTCTGAAAGGGTTTGATAGAGATTGCTCGTAATTTAAATTAGAAAAATATACTAATAAAATAATGCCAAAGTATTAGTACTAAATCACAAGCTCAAAACTGACTATTGAGAGGGGGGATGGCTGAATGAGTTTGATATTCCCCCCTCTTCCAGCAAATCAAATTGCTAATAATTCAGTTGGCTGAGGAGTGAAATAATCATACAAAACTTAGTGTAGCGCTCATTTTTTCTTTGTAAAAAAAATTAGTGTCTTTTATGTTCAAGATAACTGACTAAACAAGCCACTATGCTAAAGAAAAAACCAAATCCCATTCCCAAACATATATAATCTATAAAATTCTCTTTAGTAATAGAAAAAAGACTACTTTCTATTAAGAAATAGAAGATTAATTCTATTAGAGCTTTTATTATTAATAGAGTAAGGAAAACCATAAAAGAGAATGCAACCCAAAGTAGAAGAAAATATTTAAGCAATCTCATTTTTATTCCTCGTCATTCAATTTTTTTATTTTATCTATAACTATTTTATTCGCACCTTCGGAACCCAGAGCACCAGCACCACTTCCTATAATATTTGGTATTACTGATACACTCGGCGGAGCTGTAATTGATGGCATTACAACTAATGGACGCTCTTTAAGCCCGCTAGACCACGAATTATATTTATTATCCAGACGATGAGATAACCATTTTGTACCTCCATAGCCGACTGTTGAACCAACTAATGCACCTCCCATTGAGACCCAAGGTGATTCTCCATCAATTAAACTTGAAATACCAGCACCAGTAGTATTGGTTGTGAGCGTTCCCCAATACCCCATTCCAGGAGTTATTCCTCCTGTTAACAAAGAAGAACCAAAGCTTGCATAACTAAAGCTCGCTTTTGGGTCTGTATTAATATTATGCACCTGCATGACTAAATTTGCTGTGCCCGTAGTTGTTACACCTACCACACGGCTAGCAACAGTAGTGCTACCTAACCAACTCGATACATAAGGGCTAATAGCCTTACTCATTATTGGTAAACCTAATGCTGTCGTTGCAACAACGGCTCGTGGAATATTATTACCACGCTGTAATTCACTATAATTTTCAATGATAGGATCCAGTTTTCTGATACTATATTCAGCAATTGATTTGCAATGAGCATTACAATCTGCTGATTGAATAAGTAAAATTAATTCATCTTGTTGTTGAACCAAATGCTCTTTAGTAATCCTAGTTTCTATCGCTTTTTGCTGTTGTTCTGCATCGACATTATTTCCTAATTCAACTAAATGTTTCTTTTCCTCATCTGTAGAAGCAAGATAATACTTTTCAAGCCATGAAGTTATTTGTTTGGCTGTTAAATAATTATTCTCAACCACCACTTTCCCAGCTTGGGCGGCATTGGCAACTCCGGTGCTATTATCGCTGATTAAACCGCCGACAATCCCTGAAGTTAACGTTGCCCATGCACTTATATTCTGCTTTTCAGTCTCAGTCAGCTCTTCGGAGGTTTTGCCATAAAGTGAGTGCGATAAAATACCCACTGTTTCCCCTGTCATTGCGCCAGAAGCTTGCACTACTGCATTCTCACCTTTTGCCAGTGCAAGGCCTGCATTGAGTAATCCGTGTGCTATCGTGCGCTGAATATCACTTTCAACACTGTTGCCTTGAATTTGGTTTTTCACTTCATTAGCAAGATAAGGCGCGGAACCATTAGCAATCGCGGTAACAATATTGTTGCCCATTACACCTTGCGTAAATGCGGTGATGGCTTGGATAGCACGGGTATATTTACCCCCCGTACCAAAGTCGGATTGGTTAGTATAATCCTGTAAGGCTTGCTGGAAGAGGTGATTTTGAATATCACGCTCAGTAACGTTATCGTTAGTTCCTGAAAGGGCTTGATAGAGATTGTCGTAAGCCGTATCAGAAAGATTATCGAGTTTTGAATCAGCTTTCGCTTGGTTCGTACCACGAATAGTGTCCACCGTGGTTGCTAAGTCGATAACCTGCGCCCCAATTTCGCCCACCAACTGTTGTTTTTGTTGGCGATTTTGCTCTTTTTCTTTGTCAAAGATTTTATTTAACGTGCTGTGAGCATTATCGGTATCTTGGCTTAATTGCGCGATATCTTGCTGTTGATTGTCGCTATCACGCACTGTCCATGTCCCTTGTGATACCGCAGATTGAGTGGTGTTTTCAGCGCTATCACTATGGTTGCCTGCCATAGCTAATGCATGGCCCATATTCGCCAGCATATTCCCTTCAACGCCACCTGAAGTACTTACACCACCAGATTGATGCTCAACTTTATATTCTGCGTAATTATGGATATCACTAAAGCCTAATGTACCTGTATCTAACTGATTATTTTTTGCATCAGCTTTACTGCTGATCACCGCACCATCAAGCTGGGTATGTTTACCCACGGTAAGATCAAATCCTTGATTGCCTGCAAATAAGCCGGTTTGTTCTTCCACTGAACGGTATTTACTGTCCATTTTATCGCGACTAAACGAGATATTGGCTGAACCTCCCGGTGTGCCCATCACATTGACACTACCACCCACACTTTCGCTCGATTGCTTCGATTTGTAGTCATCAATGGATTGCTGGCTTTCAAGATGTAAATCCCCACCCACTTTCGCAATAACTTTATCACCTTGAGCTTGTGCGCCTTTTAGGGTTGTATCTTGACCACTTTGTAAGGTGAGAGTTTGCCCTGCATTTAGCGTCGTATTGGTGTAATAGGTGTGATCGCCCTCTTCAAATCCCTTACCTCGACTACCATTAGCATTAATGTTAACGCCAACACCGCCAGAGCCCACTGTCACACCAACGCCAACAGAAGCGCTTTTACTTTCGTTTTTGCTGTCTGTTGTTTCTTGGTTTTGTGCTGACTGTAAAGTGATATCACGGGTAGCAATCAACGAGAGATCGTTGCCAGCTTGCAGTTCACTGCCCGTAACAGTGATATCGCCTGTTTCTTTACCTGTTGCGATGATAGAGAGGTTTTCACCTGCACTTAAACTACTGCCTTGAGCAATATTTCGTTGGTGTATGGTTTCTGATTCAGACGAGCTTTTACCATAAGAAACATTAGCGCCAATTAACGTTGTGCTTTCATTATCTGTACCTGATTGGGCATTATCTAACGCCACAGCCCCCACTGCTTGAGCCCCCGAAAGTCCAGCTTTGATACTTTGTAAGGTACTAATTTGGCTATCATCAGTTTCTTTAGCGGCTTTGTATCCTGCAATAGCGCCATTAATGGCACTTCCTGCCGTACCGCTTAGGGCAACCGTCACACCACTTTGTTTACTTTTGGTTCGACTTAATTCGGTATAGCTATTTTCAGAAGAAGAAATATCAACAGAATCCCCAGTAAGAGATATCTCCTTTTTGGCAATCATTTCGCTGCCATCTATAGTGAGATTATCACCCGAATTTATGCGAATATTGCCCTCGGTACTGCCGATTACACTGCCTTTATAAGTAATCGCATCACTGTTATTCAGTTGTTCAAAAGTTGATTTTCCGACGGTAAAACCAATACCGCCAGTACCACCAATCCCTGATTTTTTGATCTTTTCTTCATAAGATTGGAACTCTAATTCTTGTGCCGTTGTTAGTGATAATTGATTACCTGCATCAAGATTAATATCTTGTGTTGCTATAATTTCACTGCCTTGTGCCGTTAAATTATTGCCTGCAGAAACCGAAATTTCATTCCCTTTTAATAGAGAGCCTGTTGCTTGTTTATTATGAATTTCAGCATGTGTCGTGCGTGTTTCCGATGAACCAAACGATTTGTCTTTTGTGACACTATGGGCAATTTGATCAATTGAGGAGTAACCACTATTTAGCGAAATATCATTACCTGCATGTAATCCTAACAGTCCTGTGGCTTGAATATCTGTTGCTGTAAGATGAATATCCTTACCCGATTGCAATGTAATATCACCCGCATAAAGACGAGAACCTATCTCTTCTTGCGTGGTTTTATGCAGATAGTTTTTACTATCCCAATCTATATTTTCTTGGCGAACCGTATTGATAGTTCCTAACTCAATATTTTCACCTGCATTTAATAAAACTCGACTATTACCACCTGCTAAAATATCTGTTGCCGTCAGTTCTAAGTTACGTGTTGCCTTTAATGCAATTTCGCCATCAGGCTCAGTTAAATAAATGGCAGCACCACGATTTATCCATTGATTAGTCTCATCACCCTTTGTTGTTGCAGTACTAATAAGAGAATCACCGGCTTGCAAATTAACGCGACTCTGCCCTGCAATTTGGCCACCCTCATTTTTAATATCATGCAACGCTGTTAAATCAACGGTCTTTCCTTTTATAAGACCTTGGTTTATTAAATTATCTGTTGATACTTGTAATCCATTTTTACTTAAAATAGTACCTTGGTTTTTCAGCTCTGGAATATTATTTAAAATAACTTCACTACCTGAAAGCAATGCGCCACTATTTTGCAAATCACCAGGTAATACTCTGGCATAAACTTGTGGCACCAACACTTTTTCAACGGAACCATTAGGTAAAGTGATTTCCCTGCTGGTTAATAGCACCATATCAGCCGTGATCATTGCCATTTGTTCTGGTGTTAGTGTTACACCCGGTTTAATACCAAACTCTTCACTAAAACGAATACCTGCATCCATCAATGCATGATATTGCTGCTCATTATCATTATGCCCATCTAAATATTGATTACCCGTTAATTGGATAATTTGATCGCGTACTATGCGTTGTTCATAGAAACCATCACCAATACGTTTATGTGTATTATTGTGATCAACAGATAATGCATTCTGCATATAATCTGAGCTTAACCACTCTCTTTTATTGGTAAAACGAGAGTCTGTTTCAACAATATATTGGCTATCTGTTCCTTTCTTTAAGTTAAATAAACGATTCTCAGGTAATTTCAATATTGGTGCTACTGTTTGAATATTAACCTCAATAGTTTTATTTTCTGTTGGTTTATCTAATTGAGGTACTGTAATAATTTTACCAATAGGCTGTTGCACTAAAGGCTGTTTATCTACATGTTTTATTTCAGGTAGGATTAATTTTGGCTGATTAATTTCAGTTTGTTTAATTTCAGTAATAGAGACTTCATTACCTACTTTTAAAGCTTTATTTTCAGCTGTTTTTTGCTCAATAGTTCCATCAAGTTTTTTTGTCTCTATCTTCCCTGATAAGATAAAATCATTTTGTTCAGTCAATAAATTATCTTGATGTTGTGTTAACGACAATTCATTAGCTAATTTTTCGGTACTTTTATCTAAGGTAATAGAAGCAATATTTTCAGTATGAACATCAATATTCTTTTCTTTAATAGTTAGAAGACCAAATCTTGGCTTAGCCGATATAATAACTTCATCAGTTTTACTTGCTTCTGGACGTTTATCTGACGTTTGATTACTGTTTTCTTTATATTCTAATAAGCCCAATGGCAAATCAGTAACCACTTCAAACGGCCCATATTGAGAATGTGAAGTAGAGCTACTTTTTTTCTTACCTCCTCTACGCTTACCTGGGCGTTTATGCTTTATTGCTGTACCTTCATGGTATTCAATATGTTGCCCAGCAGTTTCCTGATTATTAATATGCATTCCATCAATAATCAGTTTTCCGCCAGCAATAATATGGCTATCTATATTATTTAAATTATCACCTTTTAGAGTGATATCTTTGCCCGCTAATATTAATGCGGGATCACGGTGTAATAATTTAGATTCTTCTGTAACGATATTATATTTAAATTCATAAAAATCTTTATATTGTCTACCATTAACATGTAATAAATGTTCACGCGTATTGATGTTGTACCAAATTTTTTCATCATCAGCGTCAAATTTATCACTACTGTAATCAACACCAAATTGATACATTGGAATTTCAGACACTTTTTCAGGATCACTTATTTTTAAATAGAGATCACGATTATTAATTTCTGAAATATGGGCAAACAAATTCCCATTTGCTTCAATTGATGCACTTTCATTATTAAGGACATCAGCAGCGATACTTTCTGGCAGATTTTCGGTATCAAAACCAGCAATTGCCATATCATCGCCACTATAAATCAGGGCATGATTACGATTATTTATCGTATTACTGAAAAGTTGTAAATTTTCACGAGATGCTAATACTGGCGCAATCTCATCAAGTTTCGCACTATTATCAAATTGCTGACTTTTTATATAAATATTATCGCCATATATACGACCACCAACTTGGTTATAGATTGTCGTTGCAATTAAGGAAAGTTTTCCCCCAAAGGCATCAATCAATCCTGTATTGTGCAGATTATCTGATACTGTAATCGCTAGATTTTTAGCACTCACTTCACCATTACGTTTTTCATACTCATCAGCACTTCTTGCAATACGTGCTGTAATGATCTCATTATTTTTTACAGGTTCATAATTAGTAAAGCTTGTTGCTTTCAGTGAAAGTTGCTCACCTGCATAAATAAATCCACGATTATCAATTCTTTGTTCTGAAGAAAATATTAATGAATCTTGAGCTTTAATTGTGGCATTTTCATCTAATACAAAAGCATTCTTGAGCTGAATTTCACTGTTACCTCCCGAGATAACGTCACCATCGCCGGTTAAATTTTCAGCCCATAAGCAAAGCTGTGACGTTGTAGCTAACAGCCCTTTTTTATTATCAATGGCTAAGTTATTTTTTGGTGATCCACCTATAGTTAATTCATTTGCAGAAATCAAACCACTTTGATTATTTAGTTTTTCTGCTGGTATTAATTTTAATAATTCACTCGCCTGAATAACACCTTGATGATTAAAAAGTTCATTAGTTGAAATATGAATATTACTTGCCTTTAGTCCTAATTCATCATTTTGAGTTTGTTGGTTATCTAGTTTCTGAGCATTGAGGACTAACAAACCTTGAGATTGAACTTGTCCTAATTGGTTATTAAAACCTTGCTCCAACGTAATATTGATATTATTTCCGCTAACAATACTTCCGTCTTTATTATTTACACTATTTCCTTGAATAAAAAGATCTTTTTTAGATAACAACGTTCCTTGTTGATTATCTAATACTTGTTTATTTAATTGAATATTAAGCTTTTCAATTGCTTGAATATGGCCTTTTTGATTATTTAAGCTACCAATATTTAATTGTGTTTCCGTACCACTAATTACGTTACCTTTAGTATTAATTAGTATTTTTTTATTTGTATTTACTGATAGCTGATCATCGGACTGTAATAATCCTTCTGTATTATCTAATTTTTGAGCACTAATTTTTAAAGTCGATTTTGCATATAATGTACCTTGATTATTCTGTAAATTAGCACTATTAATCGTTACCGCATTATTTGCAGTAATGCTACCGTATTGATTATCTAATATGCCGCTTTTTAGCCAAATATTATCAGAAGAAACTAAATTACCTTCACGATTATTGAATAGAGAATCACCATGATTTATTTTTAATAAACCCCAAGATGAGACTTTTCCTTGAAAATTATTTAGTTGGGAAGTTGTTAAATCTGTTTTTCCCCCAATAGTGACTAATCCCTGTTGGTTATTTATTTTTTCAAAGCTAGTTAGATCTAAATTTCCTACTACTGAAATTAATCCTTCCTGATTATTAAGTTGTTTAACTTTCAGGTTAAGATCATCTTTAGCAACAATACCTGAAGTTGCTTTATTATCAGTATTCTTTAATTCGCCATCAGCATAAATTGTTAATACTTTTTCCGCATAAATCAGACCTTGATTATTATTAACATCTTTTGTTTGTAATTTCAGCTTATCACTATTACTTGCAATAGTGCCTTTTGTGTTATCGAGTTGTTTTGCTGTAATATCAGCATATTGATCAGATGCAATCTTTCCAAAGTGATTAATCAAATCACCACTATTTATAACCAGTTTAGCTAAGGTACTTATTGTTCCATTTTGGTTATTAATTTTTTGTTGTTGTGCTTTAATGATTAAGTCATTTTTCGCAGTAATTACACCTTTCTTGTTTTCAATTTCTGCTGTGGTCAGATTTAACTTACCATATTGACTACCAAGCTGTGCTTGGTTATTAATCAATTTACCACTTGTGATATTAACGTTATCGTCCGAAACTAATCGTCCTTGAGTATTAATTATATCACCCGTTTTTAGTATCAACGGACCTTTACTAATAATACCTTTAGTCAAGGTTTGGCTATTATCTAATTGATTACTTTGAGTATCTAACGAGAAAGAGCCTGCCGAATAAAGTGTCCCTTTTTGATTGTTTAGTGCTTGTGTTACTAATTTAAGGCCATTAGATTGACTGGCAATTTCGCCATTTTGATTATTTAATCCAAAACTATTAAGTAATAGTGATTTTGCAGAAAATAGATATCCAGACTGGTTATTTAATTTTCCCGTATATAAATTAAGTGTACCTTGGCTAATCACACCTGCATTAGATAAAGAGTTACTATTATCAAATTCATTATCATGAGTGGTAATAGTTAGATTATTATTAGCACTAATTAATCCATTTTGATTATTAATAGCCAGACTTTCAATAGAAACACTCTCTTGCAAGCTCCCTATTTTTCCTTTTTTATTATTAATATCTTGAGTAAAAAGGGATTGCTTTGCTGTCGATATTATTTTTCCATCTTCATTAATAAAATCACCTACATGGATCGTTAACTCTCCTTTGCTAATAATACCGCCACTCTCTTTTGTGTGACTATTATCAAAATGTTGATCATGAGTGTTAATTTCTACATTTTTTATCCCCGTGATTAAGCCTGAATTATTAATTATTTCACCACTATTGATAGTGATATTGTCAGACTGGCTAACTATTACACCCTGCTGATTATCTATTTTCTGTTTGTGGGTATTAATATCCAATAAGGAAAAAGCACTTATTAATCCTGAAGAATTAAATAATGATTGACTGTTTACTATTAATTTTTCAGCTTGGCTTGCTATTGTGCCTTGCTGATTATTAATTTCATTCAAAGATAGCTGATTATCTTTTTTGGCAATCAAACGACCCTGTTGATTATCAAAGTTTTTCGCTGTAATTTCAATATTACCATGGCTAATAATACCTAGCTCATCAACTGTTTCATTATTACTGAGTGACTCTTTTAGTATTATTTTGAGTTCTTCTGATGCGTAAACTAATCCTTTGTTATTATTAAGCTGATTTCCTGTTAAGGTTAGATTATTTTGTAAACTAGCAAGTCTTCCTTGTTCACTATTTAATATATTAAAAGTTATCTTTGCTAAGCCTTCAGCACTTAAGTTACCTTGCACATTAAAAATATTACCTGCATTTAATAATAGATTTCCTTTGGTTAAGATCCCCTTATTATTCTTAGTATCGCTGTTATCAATATCATGATCTTGAGTATTAACAAGCATGTTTTTAAGAGAATAAATCAACCCAGATATATTATTTATAGCCGTTGAGTCTACCGTTAACATGCCATTATCAGCAGATATAATTCCATTATTATTAATTATTTTTTGCTGATGAGTATCAATATTCAGGTCAGTTTTAGCAATTAAATGACCTTTTTCATTATTTAATTCACCACTTTTTAAGATAATATTTTTTTGACTAACAATACCACCACTTTGGCTAGTATCAGTATTATTAATAGTATATTTATTGGAATCTAACTCTAAAGTACTTTGTGCTGATATAACACCATAACGGTTATCAATTTTATAGGTATTTAGTGTTACTGATGATTTTTCACTCCCTAAACGCCCTTTGTAGTTAATTAAATCACCCTGAGATAAAATACCGACACTATTTTTCCCAATAATTTCGCCTAATGTATTATTAAATTGGCCATTATTTTCAATCCTAATACTATCACGTCCTTCTATTTTTCCTTCTGTATTATCTATATTATTATCGGAGGTTACCGTGATAGCTTTATTTGAGGAAATCTGCCCCCGAGCATTATTTAAGCTGTTTGTCGTTATATCTAAAGAATGAGTGCTGGATATTTGACCTTGTTGGTTATTTAAATCTCCATCACTCGTAATATTAATTGTATTTTTACCAACTAATTTACCTTTAGTATTATCTATTGTACCGCTTTCAATCGTAAGGTTATGTTTACTAAAAATTTGGCTACTATTTTGCTGGCTTTGATTACTTAAATGTTCACCTTGTGTATTAATAGTAATATCATAAGCACTGATTGAGCCATCATCATTATTTATTGCTTTACTAGTAATAGATAAATTATTATTTAGACTACCTAAAATTCCTTGTTTATTAATAAGATCACTACTTTCTAATATTAATTTTTCACCAGAAACAATACGCCCTTTGGTGCTATCAATATTTCCACTAGTAATAGTTAATAACCCTTGTGCTTCAATACCTTGGTCGTTCTCTTTCGTAAAGTGATTGATTAATTTATCACTTAACGTTAATAGCAAATTTTTAGAAGAAAAGAGATGGCCTTGAGTATTATCTAACGATAATCCTTTAAATGTTAAACTCGATAATTCACTAACAATTTTACCTGTATTGTTTTTTACAGTTTGGGTTGTTAAATTTATAGCTTGCTTAGCAAGCATTTGTCCTTGTTGATTATCAAGCTCTCCACTCTCTAGTGTTAATTTTCCTTGACTAACAATACCACCACTCTTTTTTGTCTCACGATTATTGATTATTTGCTGATGGCTATTAATTGTTAAATCTTTACCTGTAATAATTAACCCTTGTTGATTATTAATTTCACCCGTTTTTAAATCTGCACCTTCAGTTAAACTTATTTTCCCTAATTGGTTAATCAAGGTAAATTTACCTGTGTTCAGATCTAACGTTTTTCCATCAATAATACCTTGCTCATTATCTAGCCCTTCTGTTGTTAACAATACGGTTTTTCCGCCAATATCACCTTTATAGTTATCTAAAAAACCCGTATTTAATTGTAGTTTTTGACTGGCCTGAATACCTTGATTATCTTGTGTATCCCGATTAATAAGCTTTTGTTTATTAGTATTTATTGTAATATTTAATGCGTGTATTAATCCTGAAGTATTATTCCAGCCTTGAGTCTCAGCAGTAAAATTCGCCTTAGTTGCTATTTGACCTTTTAGGTTATTGACTGTTTTTCCTTGTAAGTCAATTGTTTTTCTGGCATTAATAACGCCTTGAATATTATTAATATTTCCTGTTAGTAAATTTAATGCAATACGGCTAATTATGCCGCCTGAATGCTGGGTATTTTGATTATTTAATGTATATCCTTTGGTATCAATCCACATGTTACTTTCAGATTGGATACTACCTTCACTATTATCGATACCTTTTGCTGTAAAATGGAGCGTATCTTGAGCAAGAATAATGCCTTTTTTATTATTCGCCTCGTTACTCAACATTATATTTAATGTATTCGCACCAATTTCACCTTGCTGATTGTTCAATCGACCTGCTTGGATTTGACTATCTTCAGACGTAATAATCTTACCTGAATGATTATTCAGCTCATTCATTAAGGTAAGTGAAATATTTTTTTCAGCCTGTACAAGACCTTTTGAATTATCTAATTGACCTGCATCGATTTTATTCTGAGCAGTTGCAATTAATTTACCTTCAGTATTGATCAAGTCTTGTTGCGTTGTTATAGCAAGATCATTATTTAATGTTCTGATTTCGCCTTGATTATTATTAATTATACTTGCTTTAAGCGTTAACTGATCTTGAGTCTGGATTTTACCTTGTTGATTACTGAGTGTTTGTTTAACTGTAATAAATGTTGTCTTATCTCCTGTTTGCTTTAAGGTCGCATTATCATGATTCAGATTAGTTGCAGTAATAGTTATATTATCAGCCTGCGTTGTTGCTTTTTCTAAATCAAGCAGTTGACCTTGTAAAGATAAGTCTCCTGCTGATAATAATGTTCCCTCTCTTCCAGAAAGATGCTGGGTTTCTATAGCTAATAACCCTTGTTTGGGTAAAGAAATAATACCTTGCTGGTTATTCAGTTCGGTTGTTTTTACTATTAATTGATTACCTAAACTTTGAATATTTCCTTTTTGGTTTTTTAATATTTGGTTGTTAAAAGTCAGCACACCTCGTGCGTTAATTTCACCTTGTTGATTATTTAACTCATTTGCATTGAAAGATAATTCACGAGAGCCTGTTTGTGTAATTTTCCCCTTGGTATTATCAATCAATTGAGGTGCCATAAGTGAAACCGTTTCACCTTTAATTTCACCGTGACGATTTGAGATATAAGTACCCGCATCAAGCACTATATTTTCAGCATTAACCTGAGCTGAGTCAGAAGTTACGTGGCCTTCTGCCGCTTTTACTTGCAGTGATTTACCCTGAGTATGACTATTTGAAAGATCAATACTCTTAGCATTAAAAGCAATATTACTACTACTTAAATGTTGGCCCGCAGAATTTAATTCGTCCTTTATATTTAATGTCAACGTTGCAGGTTTTGAGATATTACCTTTATTATCAACGCCAGCACCTAACTGGCTTTTTTTCTCTGCCAAATAGTTTTTAGCATCAATCTGAATATTTTCTTGTGCAAGAAATTTACCTGCTTCCGCTTGAGAAACAGTTCCTTTTGCATCAACTTGAATATTATTTTTAGCTTGTAACGTACCACTATTTGCTAAATGGTTTTCAACAGTAACATTTAGGTTTTGCTTACCAACGATAGATCCCTGATTGTTAAGGCTCGTTGTTTTTATATCTAATTCTGAATAAGATTGGATTTTACCACTATTAACTAACTGCCCATTTTCATTAAGCGTTAAACCACCAATATCAGCACCAATTTCTCCAGCATTATGTACACCTACACCATGCTCAGTACCAACAAGCTTTATTTTATTGGCATACATACCCCCAACCAGTGCAACATCAATTGCATAGTCAGTTTGTTTTTCAGCTTTATCATCTTGATTTACAATATTACCTTCGTTATCTAATATATTTTTCCCTGTCGTAATTTCTAATTTATTAGCTTGAAGACGTGAGTTTACTTCTACCGCTCGCGCTAAAATACGCGTGTAATCACTCGCTGTATCATTTAATCCATTTCCTGAAATAACAATTTTACCATTGTTAATTTCATATCCAGTGATTGCACCATCTTGCGTTAGTGCATTACCTGCAACTAATGTGGTATTTACTGCATTAATAAAGCCACAACCTTGGCAACTGATCCCTGCTGGGTTTGCAATAATAATTTCAGCACGTTGGCCTGCAACCTCAATAAAACCATTTAATTGGCTCGGATTTTGGCTATTAATTTCATTTAAAATAACTTTAGCTTCACCATTAACGAGCCAAGGATTGCCTGTTATCATTCCTGCTAACTGAGTTTGCGTATCTTGCAAACTGTTATTTAAAATTGCGCCCTTATTATCGACATCAAATTGTGTAAATTGGTTACGAGAAACACCATGTTGATTCGGTTGCTGAATGTTAACTTGAGCAAGCCCATTACTTGTTTGTAATACCGTTGCTTGTTGATTTTGGGGCGCATGTTGATCAGCAATAATTTGACTTGCTTGTGCTGAAAAACTCACTAATCCCTGCATTAACAGTAAAATAAAGGCCACACTATTAAGTGATGTACGAATAGGCGATGAAATAATATTATTTCGTTTATTATTTTCACCACTTGATTTAGTTAATTCAGAAACGACAACCATTAACTGTCGTGTACGATTATAAATAACGCGATAACATAATTTATTCATGTGTTAGATCCTTGCCATCAAGACAACAAAATTTTATTTGATTATTATTTTTTATTTAATATTTGAGTTAATTTTGTATTTAATAATTAAAATTAATACTAAATCCCAAATTAACATAATCCGTTTTAAAGCCATCAGGTTTAGATAATGGCGTGCCAATAAATGAATCATATTTTATTGTGGATGAAAATAACGAACCTTTTATACCCACAACACCACCAGCAAGATGTTTACCTAATAATCGAGGATTATCCGTATTTGTTTTTAACTCACCATAGTCCGCACCAAGGTAAATAAACTGTTCTGTTGCAGGATATCGCCAACTCAATGTATTTTGTAAAAACCAACCTTCATTTGCACTTAGCGTTCTTTCACCATCAAATCCACGAATAGACCAACGATTACCAATTGCAAATTGATCAATGGGGGTTAATGCATCGTGAGTCATTTGTTTGCGATAGCTTGCTTGGTATTTAAATTGCTGTTGGGCAATAGATATTGGAATATCTAATTCAGCTCGCCACGTTAAAATATTCGCTTTATCTGTTGCATAGTAATTATCAAGATACTTTTCTTCGTAAGCCGCCATTGAACCAAACCAGCGAGTTCCTTTTTGGTAATTTATACTACCGTCCAAAGTCCCAAAGCTAAAATATTGACGATGAGAGAGATTCACTAGCCAATGGCTCACTCGTCGGCGTTGTATTTCAATTTCGGTATTATCAATATAATTTCGTAATACTTTGGCTTGAACACCATAACGTAATGTTGTTTTACTATTTTGATTACGAAAGAGAATGTATGACACACCTGCATTAACGCTATCACTTTCTCCTGAATAGAGGATATCTTTAATATGGCCTGCTACTGTCTGAGAGTAATCATATTTAGAGACGTTAATATCGAATAACCAATAGCCAAAAGGCACTGAATAATGCGCCATAATATTTTGATTATTCTTACTACCAACAAAGTCTAAATCACGTTCTGTTGATAAATAGAACAAATCACTCAGCGCTAAAGGATTATCTAGTGCGAACATTAAACCACCTTGATAACGCCCTGTTGCAGGTGATCCGGCATCATTTATCCACAATGAAGTATGCCAGAAACGAGATTGTGTTCGCTTTATCACAATGTCGCTTTCGCCTGCATTTTCACCTGGCTTAATTTCCATTTCTGCACTAACAACCGGTAATCGTTGCAGATTTTCTAACCCTTGTTCAATATCTCGTAAATCGAGTAGTTGTTTTTTATGTGCAGGCATACTGGTATACAGCAAGGCGTATTTATCAGAGTCATCTGTAAACTTAACATTGCGAATAATGCCGGGAACTATTGTTAGATATAAAGTTCCGCGGCTAATATCTTGTTCAGGTACAACAATACGCGTGGTGATCCACCCATGCATTAATAGCCGATTTTGCATACGAGTCACTAAAGCGTTTATTCCTTTTACCCCCAAACATTGTCCTATAAATTCAGTTTTTAAAAGGGATAAATTAACCCAATGGGGAATAACTTCGGCATTTGTTATTTCAATGTGCTCTATTTGGAAGCAAAGCTTTTCTTCTGTTTTATTCTCTGTTTTTTCATATTTTCCAATATCAAAATATATATTAGGTATTTCAGGTGTTAATTGTTGATAAAGTGCTTCTTGTTGGCTTTGATTATGCTGTTGTTGCTGATTAAAGATTTCAGTCGCTTTTTCAGAAGCATCTACTGAAGATATGGGAATATTAAATAGCGTAAAAAACACCCATAAATTTAAAAAGAGTATAATTTTTTTCATATTGTGCAATAAATAGAGTGTGTGATTTTAATTGTATTTAAGATACATCTAATCTTTAACATTATTAATATTAAAATATATAAAGTAAATATCAAAAAACGAATAACAAATAAAATACCGCAACTTTGACAATATAAAGATTAAAAAAATCAACTTATGTTAAAAAATTAGCCTTATATAATCAAAAAAATCACTTAATAAATTAATTAATATTAATCTTAATTAATTATAAAAATTAAAATAAATTGCACTTTAAATTAAATTATAGCCTTTTATTTAGTTTAAATAACTTAAATTGAAATAATTTATTCATTATTGAAATTCTTATTCGAGTTAAAATAAACTCTTAGCTTAAATCAATAGAAATAAAAATATCTTCCATAAAAAAGTGGACCTTAAGGTCCACTTTTATTTTTCTTTTCTAAATTTGTGATTTTTATCCACGGACAAAAATATTCACATCTACTTTTCCGCGGTATTCACCTGCTTTTGTCCCATCTGGTTTGCAAAGAGCCCATTTGATACCAAATATATCAGGTTGATTATTCCCCATATTGGTTCCACTTAGCTCAATATCAGTATTATTGAACTTTAATAAGTTGTTATTATTTTCATCAGCACATTTTAAATTTGGTATTGAAGTTTGCTTATAAGGCAATCCTATAACCCAAGGCTTTTTGTTAGATACAGTACCATTAATAGGAGCTAAGACTAATTTATTTACATTACTTGGGTCTAAACTTCCCTCTTTAATCACCGCTGACATATTTACAGGGTTACCTGTCCCCCCACAGGATAATGTAAATACAGAGTCTTTAATGACTTCATTTGTAAATGTCATATTTTCATTAATTTGTTGATTAGATACACCTGTAACAGCACAAGAACGTTTTACTGTTACATCAGCAATTACGTTAACTTGTGAAAAAAAGTCACCACTAGCACTCCGACCAAAACTACCTACATAAAAAGGAGTGCCTTTATACGTTAACTTACCTGGCGTTAAATTAGCATCAATATAAACAGGAAATGAACTTGGTGTTGTGACACTAACAACTTTTGAGCCACCACCAGGAACTGTTGTCGTTGCATAATTATGTGGCACAAAACATACATTAATACTAGATGATTCTTTATCAACGAGACTACTATTCACCTGAAAAAATTGCCCCGAATAAGCACTTTGATAATTAGAACTAAAATTAGATAAACTGACATTGAAGTTAAATTGTGGTGTTACATAAACTGCCGTACTTGTATTATTGGAATGCGTTAATTTTAGACCGTATTTATTAGTTTGCCCTGGAATTTTAGAAACAAATGTAGAATCACATCTCGTTTTTGACTGACTTAAAGAAATAATCGCATACTTAGTATCCCAAGAAGAGTTACTGCTATTATCATAAACAGGACTCCCAGGAAAACTACTATTCCCAGTCAATGTACCATTTATATATTGAACTTGTGTAGGGCTAATATTCATATCAATCACCCCAGTTAAGCTTAATGTCATAGCCCCCCTATCTGTTCCAGCTAAAACATTAAATGACGAGGTCATTAATACTGAAGTTAGTGATGCCATCATTAAATTACGCATTTTCATTGTTATGCATCCACCTATAAAATAAGGATTATTTTTTATTGGCAAGAAAGAGATAAAATTCTTATTGGTTGCTTGCTATTGACTTCAATATTACTTAAGCCACTATATGAAACGTTGCAATTTTGCTGATTTTTATTACCCCATTTCACTAACAACTTGCCATTATCAGGAAGCCCACTCATATAAAGCTGGCCATTTTCACCAACAATACCTGTATTCAAATCATTAGGATTATCAGCATCAATTAACGTAGCAATAGCGCCAAATGGGATAACACTTTTATTCTGAGAAAGATTTAAAATAGCCTGGAAACCAATCTTTGTTTTAAAGGTAACCTTAACAATAGCGCCTTTTGTCGGAACTACATTTTGAGATGTGGATTGTAGAGTCGTATTATCAGGCAATGTATTTACATTTAATGCAATTGTGTTTTGGCGATATTCTGTAAGATACGGTGATAACGCATATCCCTGTCCATTAATCGCACCATTTCCTGAACTTAATTCAGTACCTTTTGCTCCAGGCGCTTCAACAATGGCCATACTATTGCCCATACTTCTACCTAGCAATAAACCACCTGAATGTAAAAGCAAACCACCATTCATGCTGCCATTAACATTATAGTAGTCACTTGAATAATTATAATTTAGAGAGGATGTACCGTAGTTACCTGAATAATTAGCATATACTGAGCCATTATTAGATTGGCCTTGGTTAGCCCAAGATTGAGAAATACCATAAGATAAGGAGTTATCAAATGCACTACCAGATAATCCGACTTGCTGGTTAGTTCTTCCATTATTATCATGGTTTATCATGTAAGTACTATTAAAATTGCTGAGCGCAGGCGAATTACTAAACACACTAAATGGAACGCTCACATTAAAACTAATTTGCCTATTTTCAGGCCAGCTATCATCTGATTTTATTCTATCAATACTGTAATTAACGCCAAAGTTAATACCACGAATATTGCCATTATATCCTGTCGTAAGTTGAGTAACATTCTTATCTTGTTCCCAATAATTATAACGGCTACCAGATAAATAAATACTACCGTACTGACCTAATGATTGTGATAATGACGTTGTAAAACGACTTTTTTCTCGTTCACCTAACCACGGTGAAGTACCATCTTTTAACCGATAATCTTCAGTATTAAATTGATTAAAATCGTAATAATCTTTAGTTGAAAAACGTAATGCAGTTAAGTCAACAGAGGTTCCTGTCGTGGTCATATTCTTAGAATAGCGGAATCGATAAGATTGCCCATTTTGGGAGCCTATTGTATTAAAGTCAGCATGAGCATGTGTGATATCTGTAGACAGAGCCCCCCAATTACCTAATGAAATTCCTATCCCAGAAGAAATAGCATAATAATCTTTCGCACCTAATAACCCACCATAAAGAGTGACATCATGAGGTAAACCATAAATACCACTAGCAAGCAGAAAATCTGCTTTTTTAGAACCAACCGTTGTGCCACCATCAAATCGCCCAGTACTAATTTCATATTTCCAACCACCCGGTCTTAACATGACGGGTAATGATGAAAAAGCAACTGTAAATGTCCTTTCTGAACCATCTTCTTCTTTCACTGTGACATCCAAGTTCCCTCCTGAACCACTCGCGTAAAGATCGGTTATTTTAAATGCGCCGGGTGCAACATAAGTTTGATAAATGACATTCCCATTTTGTCGGATAGTAATTTGCGCATTAGATTGAGCAATCCCACTCACATCTGGAGCAAAACCTTGTTGACTCGCTGGCAACATCTGTTCGTTAGAAACTAAACGCATACCTTTCATTGGTATACTATCAAAGACATCATTTCCGGTTGTAGTTTCACCAATAATAAATTCCGATCGTAAAGAATAAAGATTACGAGAAAGATATGTATTAGAAAATTTATTACTATTATTACTTTGAGTCTCTACATTATTTGAATTTCGGGTATACGTCTGTGTCATTGTCGAACGTAAACGCCAATCATAAAGATTAAAACCAGCTCTTAGTTGAGCAAAGAAATTATCATTTTTTTGTTTCCCATTATTATTAACTTTATCAAAATGGCTATCGTTAGAAGAATGCCCTCCACTAAACATATAATTGATAAACATGGCAGAAACACCACTATCAAAAGAGGCGGGATCAATATAGCCAACAGCATCATTGGACATAACAATTTGAGGAAAACTAGTGATTAGTTTTAATTCTGCTAAATTTACTTTTATTAATGCATCAGGAATATATTCATTAATATCATAAATAACCTGATCACTCTTTAACATATTTAACTTAGGTATCACTTTAGTATTAACACCTAATTCATCTAATAACTCTCGGGTTATTTCAGGCACCACTTTATTATTAGGCCCTTTTACCAAATTAATAATGAACTCACCATTATTATTACTATTGACATAAACTAATAAAGATATTTTACCTTCAGGTAACGCATCTTTTTGTGAAAATTGGCTTAAATCAATTTCATTTGCAGATGCACCTAATTGCCCATCAAGTAATGCGGGATCAAAATAATCCTCTGCAAAAGAATTAAATGAGAACAAAATAAGTGATGTAAAAAAACTGTATCTAAACATTGCCATTGATTTATTCATTTTTACACTCTTAACCTTTAGCTTTATAAAAACATATATTTTTATAAATTTATTAATTTACTGTTTTCATTTTTTCATCTAATGGGAACATAAACTCATCTAATACTTGCCAATGAATAGATGTAACATTTTTTTTATTAAAAAATAAGTATTCTTGTGTACCAAATGGAGGTACATTTTTCGATAACTCTTGCAGCTCTATCTCTTTTCCATTTATTTTTATTGTGTTAAAAGCCAAATAAATAGGTGAATCATTTTTAGCAATTATCTTATTACCATCAATTGATAATGATAATTTTTTTTCTGCATCTTTTATTTTTATACCTTCAAGAGATTTTGGCCGGTAATATACTTTAAAGTTTAATGCTCTAATAAAATTCATCTGCACATTTGGAGTTTCTTCCGATGTAGATGGTATTAATCGAAATTGAGAAATATAAACACTCTCTCTATCTGTTGGTAATGCACTTTCTGAGCCAGTAAACTTAATTACCCACTCATAGTATTCCTCAGGCTCTATTTTTTGTAATAATGGAGTTAAAATAAAAGGAGGGTTCTCTTTTTTATCAATTAATTGTAACCCCGTAGATTCATCTAACCATCTCATACTCGCTTGAACGAGATACGCTTTTTTTTCATTATTTCTTAAACCGATAGAAATGCTTTTACTACCTTCATTATATGTCATTCTTTGTAATGAAAATTCAAATGCATTATTAGCAGACCATGCTAATTGGCAATAAAAAAAACCTAATATCAAAGCAGCAATAGAAAAAATACGACTATTTAAAACGTTCATTTCATTAGTCCTTATATTTTAATTCTTTTGATAATTCACCATAGTCGTTAATTACATGCCAACTAGCTTCTTTTATTGATACTTCTACCAACTCAGCTTTGCTATAAGGTGCTAACAAGAGAGTTTTATTATATTTTTCATTATTAACTTTAATTGATGTTAATGTCATATAATACGGTGTTGGGTTATCTAAAAACCACTTTCCTTCGTTTTTTTTAATAAAGATTTTTTTGTAATCTTGTTCTGAAGGTCTTGCTATATTTTCAGGTCGATAAATTACTTTAATCACAAAATTAGTTATTAATACTAGTTTTGATTCCTGTGATTCACTTTCATCAGGTCGTTTAGTAGAGGGGATAATTTTTGTATTCAAATAAAAGAGTGACTCTTTGTCATTGGGTAAATCTTGAGTATCTTTTAATAAAATACGTAAAGATGATACGCTCCTATTCTCTAAACGAAACACAGGAGGAGTAACAATAAAATTAGATGACAAATTTCCATCAATTTTTTCAGTAACGCCAGCTTGTATTAAATAAGGTTGATTATCATCATTAGAAATATATACACTTTCACTTGAACTACCTTCAGAAAAAATAACACGTGTTTTTCCTAAACTAACCCCTTGAGCGTTAGCATTAAAATAACTAAAAGCTAATATTAAAACCATGGAAATTTTTATAATAAAATTATTCATATAATATCTTAATCAACGATATACGAAAAAGTTAACGTTGCCGAAAACTCTCCAGTTTCAGGATCACAAACTGTAGGGTCTTTGCATTTGACATAGGTATAAAGTGTTTTTTCTAATTTATCTATACTTATGTTATTCCAAACCGTATCTTCAGATTTAAAAAAATCCGTATTAGTATTAGATTGAGCAACATTATTTTTGCTTGATATTCTGATACCAAAACTTTTATTGAGATCATCATTAAAAGTAATCGTATTTAAAGTGCTTTTTGCCTTCATCGTCACATAGGTATCAAAAAAGTCATTCGTTTTACAGTCACTCAGTAATACCTTTATCGGGATAGGTTCTATAAGATTATTTTTAATTTTATTCGATTGAATACTACCAAAATTAACTTCATTGTTACTTGTTCCTGAAACTGAGAGCTTGCAGGTCTGTTTATCAATGGTTACTTTAAAGTCAAATTCAATACTTTGAGCACTAAAACTAATAAAGAGTGCTGGTGTAATAAATAAACTTAACAAACTCCTTTTCAATAGAAATATGTTCATATTTACTTTCTCAAGGTTGTATAAGTGTTAATGCTAATATTGCTTTTAGCGTACCGGGATTAACCGCTGAACTATCTTTCTTAACGAGCTCCACTTCAAAATCTTTATTTTTATTACCATTTCCCGTTGTAATATAAACAGAACTTGTTCCAGAGTTAAAATTAACTAAAGAACAATGATCACCTTGACAGTCATATAGAGCAAAACTCGCATTAGTTGGATTATTCACCGGTGATATTTTGTTATTTGCAATTTGTGTTCCTGAACCCGCTTTTATAACAACTTCCATATCAGGTGTTTCATCAACATAATCTTGACAAAGATAGTTAACAGAAAAAGGTATTTTGTTTTCTTCTTTTACACCTATTTCATCAACATTTTGCATTAATGTTGATTGAGAAAATTTCACTGTTTGGTCTGATAAAGTAAAAGCACATGTACCTTTTGTTACTGAACCTTTTACAATGACAACCGCAGAGTCATCAACAGCGCTATACCCATAAAATGAGATACAACTTAATAATGCTCCCAATACAATTAGTTTAAAATGTGGCTTTATGTTCATTAAATCCACCTAAATCATCTATTGTACGCCATTGAACACTTCCTTTATTTACACCTGTAGGTAAGGCATATTTTATCGAACTATAAGGTGCGATCATGGCATTGTTATTAGCCAAACTAACATCTAGCTTTATATTATTGACAGAGAACCCAGCAAAATTGATGTAATAAGGGGAATTATTGACTACCTTTAATTGTTTCCCTTCCACACTGAATTTTAATTTCTTTTGCGCATCCTCTGACGTCATCGGTAAGTTTTTAGGTCGGTAGAAAAGCTTTATGACATTATCAAATCCTACACTTAGACCCGCTGTGTCAGAATTATTGTTTTGTCCAGGGATCATCTTTGCATGAAAGTAAAAAATACTTTCTCTATCTTTCGGTAAAGAATTGCTCATGGCATAAATTTTTACTTCATGCCTTGATAAACTATTAATTCTGAAAAGAGGTGGAGTGACTTGAAATACAACTGGATTTTCATCAGAGGAAATATAGGCTTGTACCAAATAATTTACTTTTGGTTCTTCATTACGAACGATAACACCTACACTATTCTCACCTTCAGGATAAATAATACGTGTAGCGTTTAAACCCACACCTTTGGAATAAGCGAGTGGAGATATAATCATTAGTAAAATAACAAAAATTTTTCTTATTCTGTTTGTAATTTTAATCATTATATTTCTTCTTTAATGAGAGGCTCTATTTAATAGAGCCTCTAAAAATTAAGTAATATTAGTTATAAGCAACAGTAAAAGTAACTGGTACTTTTAATTCATCACTAGTTACTGCACCATTTGTTAAATACAAACCAGCTGTCATCGGAATACGACCAGTGCCGTCTTTAATGATCTCTTGTCCTAATGTCAGACCTGTTTCAACATTTGGTTTAACTAAAGTATTACTTGCTGTTGCTAGCAATTTTACAGCTAAAGAAGCTGCTGTTGCGTTAGCAAACATTTCAGAATCAAAGTTTGATTTATTACCACGAGCATAAAGATTGATTGTTCCATCAGCTGCTAATGCTGCTGTACAATTAGAAAGCTCTAAATTAAACGTCTTGTTATCTCCTAATTGATCACCGACGTTTTTGCCAGTCACTTCATCACTTGTGAAGGTTCCCCAATCAATTCTAGAACCTTCTGTTGTTGAAGAAACATCACAACTTGCGGCACGAATTAATGCTTCGAATGACACCGTTGTACCCTGTGTCGCAGCAAAAGCATTACCTGCAACCATAAATCCAGACAACACGATAAACGGAGCAACTTTCTTAATTAAAGACATATTGTTACCTTTCGTTTTTAAATAAATCGCCTATTGGAATTAGTATTATTCCCTTAATCATCTTAATTAGATGTGAATTAAGAAAATATATTTTCTAATCCTAATTAAAGAGTAGCACAACAATCAAAATTTACTCATAGAGTAAGTTTAAATTGCATAATGATAATTATTTAAAACACTTTATTTATAAAGTATTTTCTTTATTTTTAGGATATTTGACTAATCTTTAATTGAGCATCAATATAATACTTAAAAAGTAAAAAAATATATTTTGAATATATAAAGTTTGTTTTTCATATATATAGATATATTCAAACTAATATAAAAATTGTTTAATTTAACTTAAACAAGTAAATTAACCTAATTATAAATACTTAAGAAAAACCCTAGCCCCCATATAAAATTATTTTTAATTTTTTTATTTGAATGAGTAAATACCCTTAATCTTATTGTATATAAATCAATCAACTGGTTATTTATTATCCTGCTTGATTCTAATACTGTTTATTCAATACAAAAAAAATGGCCTCATTGCTGAGGCCATTTTATTTATCATTATGACAATTCTTAGAATATTACTTTTCTGGCATCTGTGGCATTGGTCGACGGAACCGACGCGTGATCCACACCATATAAAGTATACCAATTGCACCCCAGATAAGACCTAATTCCATAGAACCTGGTTCAAGGTTTATCCACAAGACACCCATTGTAGCGGCACCAATGATAGGTAATATCAGGTAATTAATATGATCCATTAATCCTTTATTACGACGCTCGCGAATATAGAACTGTGAAATAACAGACAGATTCACGAAAGTAAACGCAACTAACGCACCAAAGTTAATTAATGCCGTAGCAGTCACTAAGTCAAAGAACACAGCACCTAAGGCTAAGAAACCCACTAATAGCACGTTAAATGCAGGAGTGCGCCATTTAGGATGTACGTAACCAAATGTCTTCTCCGGGAATACACCATCGCGACCCATAACATAAAGTAAACGCGCAACACCTGCGTGAGCCGCCATACCTGATGCTAATACAGTCACACATGAGAACACTAAAATAATAGACTGGAATAAAGCACCAGCAACATACAGCATTATTTCAGGTTGTGACTCTTCTGGATTCTTGAATCGTGAAATATCTGGGAAATACAATTGTAAAAAGTAAGAAACAGCAATAAAGATAATCCCACCAATCAGCGCAGTTAAGAAAATCGCTTTAGGGATAACTTTACCTGCATTTGGTGTCTCTTCTGATAATGTACTGATACCGTCAAAACCTAAGAATGAGAAACAGAGTATTGTCGCTCCGGTTATCATAGGTATAACTTCAGCATCAACAGACGCAAACGGTCTAAAGGTCCATAACTCCCCTGCACCTTCTCCGTTATATACACCGTGAATAAGTAATCCAACAAACACAACCATTACTGCAACTTGTACAATAACAATTGCTGTATTTAAGTTAGCAACAACGTTAATACCACGTAGGTTAAAGAACGTCATTAAAGCCACTAAACCAAATACAAAAATCCACGGTTCAACGCCCGGGAATATTGCTTGCAAATAGATTTTCGCCAATAAGATATTGATCATTGGCATAAATAAATAGTCGAGTAAAGATGACCAACCCACCATAAAGCCAACATAAGGACTCATGGATTTTTGAGCATAAGTATACGCAGAGCCAGCTGAAGGAAAACGCTTAACTAATTTTCCATAGCTTACAGCTGTAAATAAAATTGCAATCAATGCAATCGCATACGATGTTGCTACGTGACCATTGGTAATGCCAGAAACGATACCAAATGTATCGAAAATAGTCATAGGCTGTAAAAAAGCAAGCCCCATCATGACTACCTGCATTAGCGTCAAGGTTTTACGTAGTTGAACTCGATTGTTAGCACCAGTTTGGTTAGTGCCGATAGAGGAGATGACGTTATCTGACATTAGCGAACCCTCCCATAACCTCGGTTTGAGTATTAGATAAACTCAACCGACAGTTACTGGGAAGACTTCGCATCTGCCTATAAACAGAATAGAATGAAGTTTTTAAGGATGTGTATGTGTTTAGGAGACGCCGTGCTCCGTAGTCATCATTGCCCGCAGTGCCGTTAGGCCCAACTGCGAAAGAGAATAAATGTACCATATTAGCATTCCTCTATCATGACAACCCTTTCTCTAAGGGGCTGGCTGCTAATCAAATTATGTTATCTATTCAGACTCAAATGAATCTGACCTCTTGGTGTAGTAATAAGTAAAAATGCAAAAAAAAACCGATGCACTTTAAACGCATCAGTCATATTTTTAGTGGGCGCATTTTGCACGTCTCAGACTTAAATAGCAATACATTTTCATCAAAAAGCCCTCTTTTTTTACGATCTTTTCAATTCGCAAACTAAGTCAACATATGACGCCACATTTAATTAACAATAATTGTGCTTTTATCACAATCATTAAGCTTTAAATATTTCGAAAGTCTTTACTACTTCGAAGGGGACAAAAACATAATACATTGATAAGTAAGAATTAAACCTTACAACAAAATTTACATCATCAATAGATCATCAAAATAAAGCATTTAAAATGCATTAATAAGATTAATGCTAAAGAATTGTTAACTCACACTTCTTTTTACCCTCAAAAGTAGACTTTTAATAAAAAATGTCTATTTTTTAACAGCCTATTTTATATAAATAAAAAGTAAGAGAATAAATTAAGAAAAAAACGGTAGATACTAAGTAGAAATAACAATCTAATACTCAGAATAAAACGATGAATAAGATGAATTATTGAGCTAAATATAAACCTCAATATTTAAATTTTCCAGTACTAATTTTGAACAAATAAAAAGAAATGAATGATAAAAAAAGACTCCACAAGTGGAGTCTTAGTGACACAAACTGAGGGTGAAAAATTAGAAGTTATAGTTCAAACCAATATTGTAACGACGACCTTCTAAAGTAGTATTAAAATGTTCTTGATCAATACGGCGATCTAACACGTTATAAACACCACCAATAACATTTAGTTGCTTGGTTAAACTGTAGCTGGTACCAATATCAACAAACGCATAAGAAGGCGTGCCATGTGACATAGAAGTACGTGATAAGTAATCAGAGGTTTTACCACGGAAGTTAATACGTGCCCACGTTTCCATTTCTGGCGTTGTTTCCCAGTTTAAGGTTGCATTAGCCATATGACGAGGCTGTTTATTCAGTGGTTTACCTTTGAAATCACCGCTTTTTTGTTCAGTATCCGTAAAGGTATAGTTAGCCGCTAAATTCCACTCTGGTGATATTGTCCAGTTAAAGGTCGCCTCAATACCACGCATATTCGCTTTATCTACGTTAGTTCTATCACTAACAAAGTCATAAGGTTTCCCATTATTGCCAACACCGTCTGCTAATGTACAGTCACGAAGATCCGTCATTTTAGAACCGTCTTTATTTGTACGGCTGTCACAACGGCGTTCTTCCATAATCTTATCTTTAAAGTCGGTATTAAAAAGACCTAAACTTGCCGTCAGATTTTCACGGTTATCCCAGATAATTGAAATTTCTTCAGTGACTGATTTTTCAGGTTTCAAACTTGGGTTACCGTAAATAACAGCATCATAATTACCGCCACCCGTACCTTGACCCCATGATGCCGTTGCTTGGCGTAGATCCGGTGAACGATAACCAGTAGATACGCCACCTTTTAATGTCCACTCATCAGCAAGATGCCATACACCGTATACTCTAGGAGTCCAGTGAGTACCAAAGTTCTCATCTTTATCCATACGTAAGCCACCCGTTAAGGCGAAATCGTTAGTCATTGCCCACTCATCTTCAGCAAATAACGCCCAACTATAACGATCTAGCTTGTTACCACCTTTAATTTTATTACCTTCGTCTTTTAGCTCTTCATAACGATATTGTGCTCCCACACTTAATGTATGGTCACCTAACATAAAGACGGTTTGATTACGCACTGTTGTGTCGTCATAATCCATCTTACGAGATGGGTTACGGCTCTCATCACGCTGAACATACGTATTCATCGTACCAAAATCATAAACACCATCATGAGTTAACGCATAATGGGTTAGCTCATAATCAGTAAAGCTGCTTTCCGGTGCTTTTCCTCGACTAGGTAACCCTGATTTTGAATGCCAAACGCGAGAATCACGATGTTGGTTATCTTTTTTAAATTCAAAATCAATCGTGTTTTGTTCATCTGGTGTCCAACTTAAAGTACCACCACCCGTTGCTGTGATTTGACGGTTATAGCCATTCACAATTTTGTCTTCACTACGATGAGAATATTGCCCTTGAATTTTTAAACCAAGTACATTATCAATTAATGGACCACCAGCATAAAAACTCCCTTGATTAGTATTACCTGAATCTTTACGCTCTGTAATAGTACTGTCTGCACGTAGACTAAAGTTCCACTCTTTTTGCGCTTTACGGGTAATAATATTGATAACCCCACCCATTGCATCTGAACCATATAAAGAAGACATTGGGCCACGTACAACTTCAATACGCTCAATCGCAGGTAAAGGTGGTAACCAACCTTGTTCAATACCAGAGTTATCACTATTAGGGCGCGTTTCACGCGAGGCAATACGCTTACCATCAACAAGGATCATGGTATATTTTGCATCCATACCACGAATACTGATATCAGAGCTACTACCTCCCCCCGTCACTAATACACCTGGTACATCTTTTAGTGCATCGGTGACATCACGGTAAGATTTAGTTTCTAGTTGTTCACGTGTAACAACAGAAACCGATGCTGGGGCATCTTCAACCGTTTGTTTAAACCCAGCCGCTGTTGTAACAAGCAGTTTTTCTACATTTTCTGCGGATGCAGTCATAACAAAACTTGATGCAATAGCTGCAATAACGCCAAGCGCGATTTTATTTTTATTTAACACTACCATTCCCGATTCTCCAAGAATATATATTCTCTCAGTTTTATATAGATGGACAGATCGACAATTGCTCAGAAATTAGGGTAATAAATAAATTTAATTACCCTTGGTTATTTTAATATTATTTTTATATCCCTATTTACTGCATCCCTATATTTACTTCTTTTCTCTTTTACTTCTCTATATTTTATCCACTAAACCATCAATAATAATTTGAGGTATTCCTTGTGAACAATATTCCAATCTACCTTGAACACCATAAACATCAGCAAGGCTTTGTGCTGTGATAACCTTATCCGGCGCGCCTTGTGCAATTAATTGCCCTTGTTTTAACATTAATATATGTTCGCCATGTCGTAAGGCGATATTAATATCGTGAACAACAACAACAGTAATAATATTTCTACGATGCGTTTCTTTAGCGACTAAATCCATTACATGGTATTGGTAATTAAGATCTAATGCGCTTAATGGCTCATCCAATAATAATAAAGAAGGTTGTCTAATTAATGATTGAGCAAGCCCAACTAATTGTTTTTGACCACCCGATAATTCATCTAAATAACGTAATGCTAAATGCTCGATACCTAATTGACGTAATAAGTGCATTACCTGAGCTTCACTATGTTCATTATGTAATCCACCTGAAGCTCGCTGCGCCACTATAATGGATTCTAAAACATGTAAATGAACACCCGCCGGCAATGTTTGTGGCAAATAGACTACATTTTGCGCACGTTGTGCAAAATTCATCGACGCAAGATCGTTGCCATCTAAACTGACAATACCTGATGATTTATTTAATCCCGCCAACGCCCTTAGTAAGGTTGATTTTCCGCTACCATTTGGCCCCAATAATACAGTGACCTTTCCTTTTGGTAATGGCTCTACATCCAGCGTCTTAATGATAAGATGTTTAGCATATCCAGTACTAAAATCTTGGATCTTTAATCCTTCCATCATTAGATATTCCCCCTATGACGTAAAATCATACTGAGGAAAAATGGCACGCCCACCAGCGATGTCACGATACCCACAGGAATAATGACACCCGGTATTAAATTTTTAGAAGCAATTGATGCCAATGATAAAACTAAAGCACCTATTAATGCACTTGCTGGTAAATAGAATCGATGATCTTCACCAAACATCATGCGAGCAATATGAGGTGCAACCAAACCAATAAAGGCAATGGGCCCAACAAAGGCAACTGCAAGCGCGGTTAAAATACTAATACGCAATAATGAACCTAATCTTAAACGCTTTACATCAATACCAAAGCTAATCGCTCTATCTTCACCTAATCGCAATGCAGTCAATTTCCATGAGCTCATCCACGAAATCACCATAATGACCGCAAATGCGCCAGCCATAATAC
The DNA here is from genome assembly GCF_023701425.1 of Proteus sp. FZP2095. NCBI lineage: Bacteria > Pseudomonadati > Pseudomonadota > Gammaproteobacteria > Enterobacterales > Morganellaceae > Proteus > Proteus sp. FZP2095. Next base: position 392,452 of record NZ_JAMQBJ010000001.1, on the reverse strand, counting down.
CGAGTTTTACCCATGTTGCCCGCGCTAAACTTCCCATAGTCCAGAAAACTAGACCTTGGAGAGTATCTTCTGTTGCAATAAATTGCATCATGGAGACTAATGCATTGAAGGTAAACACCATAGCTATACCAAACAGCACAACACCCGATGTTGGAACACGTGTCCAGCGAGTTATTCCGTCTAATAATAAGGCTGATAATAATGCAAAGAAAAACGCATTCGCCGAAATAAACCATTGGTCAGGAATACCGGGAATACCAATACCTAAAACAATCGCCAATGCAGCACCAAATGAAGCTGCATTTGATAAACCCAATGTAAATGGGCTTGCTAACGGATTATTTAGGATCGTTTGCATTTCTGCACCCGCTAATCCTAGCGACATCCCTACCACAACCGCCATTAAGGCATAAGGTAAGCGGATATCCCATACAATCACTCGAGAACCCGCATCAACAAGCTCAGGTTGAAAAAGGGTTGTTAATAATTTATCAAGTGATAAACCAGAAGGCCCCATAGTGAAATCTAACACCACTGAACCACAAATAATTAAAATGATAACTCCCAACCATAGCATGCGTTTATTCATCATTTTTCGATAATGGGCTTTCACATTATCTGATGTATTTTTTTCATGCTCTTGTGTGGTGAGTCTCTCTGACATAATACTCATATCAATTGTTGTACCTAGTTTTTTTTCTACGTTGTTCTGTTCTTACCAACCCATTAAGTAAGCAAAAACATACCGTACAACCCATCAACTGTTTTTTATGTACAAAAAGCCAATTATTAATTTGAGACAATTTATTCAACAAAGAAGTGAGTCGCCAAATTATTATACGGTGAATTATATTCGCTATGTAATTTATTATATGGCGATGAGCTGTTGGTTGGCTGTATTGAGCACTAGAAGGACTAATTATTATCAGACTCATTACATTAAGCATATTATTTACAACTAATAGCGCCATTATTTTATTTTTCAGCAAATAAATTGTACGCCAACAATAAAGCAAATAATAATAATTATCAATGCGATTGCCGATATAATTAAAGTTTTTGTATGTTTTTTTATAATTGACAGGTCAAAAAATAGAAAAACGCCCGTTTTATAGTGATCACAATCACAAAAACGGACGTTTTAATAGCTTGATTTATAGGTTATTTTTTATTCGCAATATGTGTTGGAAATTCCATTTCGTTATAACGAATAAAGCGGGTTTTCTTCACAATCTTATAAGTAAACCAAATTAATAAGAATAATGGGATACCAATATAGGTTGCAATTGCACCATACCAATCAATCGTATCTTCTAAGAAAGCTTGGTAATTTTGACCTAATGTAATAATTAAACACAATATAAAGGCAAAAATAGGACCAATTGGGAAGAAGCCGGAGCGATAAGGTAAGTCATTTAAATCACGACCTTGTGCAACATAACCTTTACGGAAACGATAGTGGCTAATCGCAATACCTAACCATGCAATAAAACCAGTCATTCCTGAGGTATTCAATAGCCACAAGTAAACAGTTTGGTTTCCGTACATTGAACTTAGGAAACATAGGCCAGCAACAACCGTTGTCGCATAAAGCGCATTGCGTGGCACACCATTTTTAGACAATTTACCAAAGCATTTTGGTGCTTTGCCTTCTCTTGCTAATGTAAACAGCATACGCGTTGATGCATACATGCCTGAGTTACCAGCAGAAAGTACTGCCGTTAAGATAACTGCATTCATGATAGCTGCTGCAGATAATAATCCCGCATTTTTAAAGACTAGTGTAAATGGACTAACGCTAATATCACCTACATCATTACGCAGTAAATTAGGATCAGTGTAAGGGATAATTAAGCTAATAATTAAAATCGCGAAGATATAAAACAGTAAGATCCGCCAGAACACTTTACGTACAGCTTTGGGAATATTTTTAGCCGGATCTTTAGATTCACCCGCCGCAATACCAATCAATTCTGTACCTTGGAATGAGAAACCAACAATCATGGCAACACCAATCATGGCAGCAAATCCACCCGCAAAAGGTGCATCACCAATTTCCCAATTGTGCCAACCTGCGTTTTCGGCACCTTTCATAATGCCAGTGATCATCGCAATACCCACAATAATAAAGATAATTACTGTGGAAACTTTGATCAAAGAGAACCAATATTCTGCCTCACCAAACCCTTTTACAGAGATATAGTTGAGTAAGAAAATAACACCAAGGAATAGAGCACTCCAGATCCAACCATCAACATCAGGGAACCAATAGAGCATCACTAATTGTGCAGCAACAAGGTCAACAGCAATTGTAACTGCCCAGTTATACCAATAGTTCCAGCCTAATGCGAAACCAAAACCTTCTTCTACATACTTAGAGCCGTATGTTGAGAATGAGCCGGAAACAGGCATAAATGCGGCTAATTCCCCAAGGCTTGTCATTAGAAAATAGACCATTAGTCCAATTAATGCATAAGAGAGTAATGCCCCACCCGGCCCTGCTTGAGCAACAGTTGCGCCAGATGCGACAAAAAGTCCTGTACCAATTGAACCACCAATAGCAATCATCGCTAAATGTCGCGCTTTTAACTCTCGGCGCAAAGTGCGTACTGCGCCCGAACCAGCAGTACTATTTTGTTGTTCTGACATAACATTCCACTTTTATATTCACTTTTCTAACGAGGATTGTAGCAAATCTGTCGTTCGTGAATAGCAAGGATCTAGGATTATAAGATACCTTCATGATCGGGCGTCAATTATTAGCAATTTATGAAAAATTGCCGATTAAGTGTTCAGCATTACAATATGTCAGAAGTTTTTTCAGTGCATCAGAGACATGTTTTTGGCGATGATAAACCAGATATAGGGTACGTTGTAATGCCAACCCTTCTACTTTTATCTCTTTTAATGAACCATTATTAATCTGCTCTTCAATCACTCGGCGAGATAAACAGCTGATCCCCATTTCATACATAACGGCATGTTTTATTGCTTCTGAGTTACCTAATTCCATTTCAATGCGATAACCTGGTAAAGAAGCAAATAGAAGATGGTTAAGCACATCTCGAGTTCCTGAACCATTTTCTCGTAAAATCCAAGGAGCTGACTGTAAATCAGTTAAAGTCACTTTTGATGCTTTAGCTAACGGATGATCGGGAGAGCAAAAAATAACCATTTCATCTAAAAGCCATTTCTGGCTAATCAGTTCAGAACTTTGACAAGCGCCTTCAATTAGCCCTAAATCAACACGGAATTCGCTCACTAACTTAACGACTTCTTCGGTATTTCCAATACTCATTTCTAACGGAATATCAGGATAATTACGATGAAAATTCCCCAGCATTTGAGGAAGAATATAATTACCTATTGTTGTACTTGCAGCGATGCGCAAAGCACCATTCCCAGCTTGGAATAATTGCTCAACTTCGGTTGCTCGTTCGAGTAAAGATAGTGCTCTAGGATAAAGTAATCGTCCATGTTCGTTTGTGACAAGCCGTTTTCCCACTCTATCAAAAAGCTGCACACCGAGTTGGCTTTCGAGATCAGTTAAAGAAGCACTGACAGCAGATTGAGATAAAGCAAGCTGTTGTGATGCTTGCGTTGTAGAACCACTCTTGAGAACTTCAGTAAAGACTTCCAGTTGCCGCAACGTAATTCGCATATCCATTCCACCTTTGAGCTGTCATTGTAATAACATACTATCCACAAACCAGTAACATACCAAGTACATTTAAGAAAATACACCTATATTAATTTTACTGGTTATTATTATAAAAATAATGAGTTTAATAAATAAGATTGATTGTTATATGCTTATGCAAAATTCATATAAGCAAGGTTTTTCTATGTCAGAGCAAAGTCAACCTATTACATTGGCGAAAAAATGTTTCACTCCAGTCTATCGCTGGCTTCCTGGTTTATTACTAACAGGCGTATTAACTGCGCTTGCTATTTATATTGGTGATATTCCTTGGTTTTCGAGTATGGGTTTAGGCGCATTAACGCTGGCGATCCTATTCGGTATTATTGTAGGTAATACCTTTTATCCTGTCGCAAAACCGTATAGTGACGAAGGTGTCAAATTCGCTAAACACTATTTATTACGTACAGGTATTATTTTGTATGGTTTTAGACTGACTTTTCAGCAAATTGCAGATGTAGGTGCAACAGGCTTAATTATAGATGCCATTATGCTGACATCGACTTTTCTTATCGCTATGTGGATTGGCCGCAAATATTTCGGCTTAGATGAACAAACTGTCATTTTGATTGGTGCGGGTAGTAGTATTTGTGGTGCGGCGGCTGTTATGGCGACAGAGCCTGTTGTTAAAGCACAAGCAAGCCAAGTTGCCGTTGCGGTTTCTACTGTTGTAATTTTCGGAACTATCGGTATTTTCCTTTACCCTTGGTTCTATCATTTAAATGCATTTGCAGGCTGGTTACCCTTTACAGAAGAAACCTTTGGTATTTTCTCCGGCTCAACTATTCACGAAGTCGCTCAAGTCGTCGCTGTGGGACACTCAATTAGCCCTGATGCTGAAAATGCTGCGGTTATTAGTAAAATGATCCGCGTAATGATGTTAGCACCGTTCTTAATTATTCTTTCAACTTATTTAAGTAAGAAAAAAAGTAAGGCAAACAATGGCGTACAAGCGACGGAGAAAAGCCCAATTACTATTCCTTGGTTTGCCGTATTCTTTATTTTAATGGCAGGTTTTAACTCTTTAAATTTAATTCCAGCGTCTATTGTTAGTTACATTGTGACTATTGATACCATTCTCTTAGCAATGGCGATGGTAGCATTAGGTTTAACAACGCATATTAGCGCTATCCGACAAGCTGGCGTCAAACCATTATTATTAGCCTTATTCTTATTTTTCTGGTTAACCCTTGGTGGTGCGATAATTAATATCTTTATTCAAACAGTGTTGATGTCTTAATAAGAATATCGATATAAATAATCCCCCTTAAAATTTCGCCTTGAGAAGTACTTTTCATTATTGCGCAACTATTTTTAGTTGCGCTTTTTTGCTTTTATCACCTCAATATGATGTTATACGCTGTATGTTTGTTATCATGGTGTGAAATAAATCTAAGGAGAGAAATGATGAAATTTGTTGGCGCACATGTCAGTGCTGCTGGTGGCGTCGATCAGGCGGTATTACGCGCACATGAAATAAAAGCTACTGCGTTTGCCCTTTTTACTAAGAATCAGCGCCAGTGGAAAGCGGCACCATTATCCGCAGAAGTCATTGATAAATTTAAAAAGAACTGTGAACTTTATGGTTATACCCCTTCTCAAATTTTACCCCATGACAGTTATCTCATTAATTTAGGTCACCCTGAAGAAGATGCTCTTGAAAAATCAAGAGACGCATTTCTGGATGAAATGCAGCGTTGTGAACAACTGGGTATTGAGTTACTTAATTTCCATCCAGGAAGCCATTTAAATAAGATTGATGTTGATAAGTGCCTACAAAAAATAGCCCAATCAATTAACATCACTTTAGAAAAAACTAAAAATGTCACTGCCGTGATTGAAAATACAGCAGGGCAAGGTACAAATTTAGGTTATCGTTTCGAACATCTAGCCGCCATTATTGATGGTGTAGAAGACAAATCTCGTGTAGGCGTTTGTATTGATACTTGCCACACTTTTGCCGCTGGTTATGATCTAAGAACAATTGAAGATTGCGAAAAAACATTTGCTGAATTTGAAAAGATAGTTGGTTTTCAATACCTAAAAGCAATGCATCTTAATGATGCAAAAAGCGAATTAGCCAGTCGAGTAGACCGTCACCACAGTTTAGGTGAAGGGAATATTGGTAAAGTCCCTTTTAGCTATATTATGCAAGATAAGCGTTTTGATGGTATTCCGCTGATTTTAGAAACCATTAATCCAGATATTTGGCCTGACGAAATTGCTTGGCTAAAGTCACAACAGCACTAGAAACAGTAGCAGCATTAATAAAATTTGCGGTTTATACAATTTTCGTTTTTTATAGTTTTCGTTTTATACTGTTTTTGTATTATAGTAATAAACCGCAAATTATCTTATTTAATCGGTGTTAGCTCTATCTTAGCCATCATTTCAGCGAGTTGACTTCTGTCTTTTATTCCAACATCAGGCTGACTGACTGATAACGCAGAAATCGCAGTTGCAAGACGCAAAGTATGCTCACTCGTTTGACTCATTAATAAACCATACACTAATCCAGCAACCATCGAATCCCCTGCACCAACGGTACTTATCACATCACAATGTGGTGGATTTGCCAGCCATGCACCAGATGCATTTACCCATAAAGCCCCTCTTTCACCCAGTGAAATAACGACATGTGCTATGCCTTTATCGCGTAGTTGATGAGCGGCTTTAATAATATCTGCCATTTCAGTTAGTGAATGCCCTACCCACGCTTCTAATTCACGATGATTAGGTTTTATTAGCCAAGGTGCTGCTTTTAGCCCTGCAACTAAAGCATCACGACTACTGTCGAAAATGATGCACGGACATAATCTTCTTAGTTTAATCATCCATTGAGTAAAGGCTTCAGGATCAACGCCATTCGGTAAACTTCCACTGACAACAACCATATCGAAATGCCCAAGCCAATTAAGTGAATCCGTTGCAAAACGCTGCCAATCTTGCTCTGATACGGTGAATCCTGAAAAATTAAAGTCAGTGACCTGCCCTTTTCCTTCGGTTAACTTGACATTAATGCGTGTTCGTCCTGACACAAGATAAAAACGGTTAGCCATCCCATTTTCACTAAAGAAGTGCTGAAATTCTTCTTGATTTTCACGTCCCATAAACCCGCTAACAGTAATATCAATGCCCAAATCACGTAAGACTTTTGCGACATTATTACCTTTACCCGCAGGATTAAGCCCAGCAGTTTGGACTAAATTAACACCACCTACATCAATAGCTGGACAAGCACCAACAAGATCATAAGCAGGGTTTAAGGTGATCGTAGCGACACGGCGACTCATGCCTTCACTCCCCAATCATTTTTATTATGAATATTTAGGGTGCTATATATAGCATCAATTAACCTTTTATTCAGTGAATTTGGTTTTTTATCCTTGCACTCGCTCCCTCCACAAAGGAGAATATTGCCCGTAAAAAACGACTTATTTCATACATTAACTATAACTATATAAAAAAGAAAAAAGGAGTCTTAAATGTCAGTCGTAGTCGGTGTTGGCGTAATTATCACTAATAAAAATGGTGACGTGTTATTAGGAAAACGTTGTGGAAAACATGCCCCTTATTGGTCAATTTTTGGTGGACATGTTGATGAAGGGGAAACTTTTGAGCAATGTGCTATTCGCGAAATAGAAGAAGAAATTGGGATTGTGATCACTGCGCCACAAGTGATTGGTATCAGCAATAATCTAGAAACTTACCAGTTAGAAGGTAAACACACAGTCTCTATTTGTATGATCGCACAACACCAAGGTGATGAGCCTAAATTGATGGAACCAGATAAATGCTCTGAAATCCGCTGGTGTTCTCCAGATGATTTACCTGAACCACACTTCGAAGCTAGTCGCAATTCTATTGCATTATGGAAAAGTAAGCAGTTTTATCAAGGTTAATTAAAAACACCCTATCACGTTCATTATTCTGGATCTTTTTGTTCAGAATAATGTTCGAATTATCTATTTCTGCGTAAATTTTCACTTATTTATCGCTGTGTTTCTTTATTATTTCTGATAATCCTCACACTAATCTATTGATTTATATAACCACCTTTTCCTACTGTATTATTTTTACTCACTTTTTTCTTTTATAAAGCACAATAACCTCTATTTACACCTTTATAGCAAACGTGTATTCTTTACACCATCAAGCTAGTACATTGAGTCAATTTTATAAGGACATCTTATGTCAGAAGTCACATCAATAACAAAGCGCCCATCTGTACTTGGTGGCGCAATGATCATTGCAGGTACCGCTGTGGGTGCAGGCATGTTTTCCATTCCTATTGTGACTTCCGGTGTCTGGTTTACCGGTTCTATTTTTCTTCTGATCTACACCTGGTTTTGTTTATTTATGTCTGGGTTAATGATTTTAGAAGTAAACCTTCATTATCCTTTAGGCTCAAGCTTTCATACCATTACCAAAGACTTATTAGGAAAAGGCTGGAGTACAATTAATGGACTATCGATTGCGTTTGTTCTTTATATTTTAACTTACGCTTATATTTCTGCTGGCAGTTCCATTATCGTGCAAAACTTTGCAGGTCTGATCAGTGTACCACAAGCCATTGCCGGCTTAGTCTTTGCCTTAATTGTTGCTTTTTTTGTTTGGTTATCAACACGTGCTGTGGATAGGCTTAGCACTATTTTAATTGGCGGTATGGTAATTGCCTTTGTGTTAGCCATTGGTGGCTTATTTACGGAAGTAAAAATGCCTGTGTTATTTAATACCAATGAAAGCAATGCGAGTTACTTACCTTATGCTTTAGCAGCATTACCTTATTTACTAACCTCGTTTGGTTATCACGGTAATATTCCGGGCTTAGTAACGTATTATCGTAAAGATGGCAAAGCCGTCATGAAAAGCTTGCTTATTGGCACATTGATTTCACTGGCGATTTATATTTTATGGCAGTTTGTTGTACAAGGTAATATTCCTCGCGAAGGTTTCAAGCAGGTAATTGCTGATGGTGGGAATATTGGTAACTTATTAGCACAGATGCGCTCAACAACCGCCAATGCCACTGTATCAATGTTATTAGACTTGTTTTCTTATATGGCATTAGCAAGTTCATTCTTAGGCGTATCATTAGGATTATTCGATTATTTAGCGGACTTCTTTAAGTTTTCAAATACAGGAAGTGGTCGATTTAAATCTGCATTAGTCACATTTATACCACCGACTATTTTAGCAATTATTTTTCCTGATGGTTTCTTATATGCCATTGGTTTTGCAGGACTTGCAGCAACGATTTGGGCTGCGATTATCCCTGCATTAATGGCAAAAGCAAGCCGCGAGCGTAATCAAAGTCAAAGCTTTAAAGCTCCCGGTGGTATGTTTATGATTGGTTTCGTTATTTTATTTGGTGTTATCAATGCCAGTGCACATATTTTAGCGAACTTTAATCTTCTTCCTATCTACCGTTAATTTCTTTTCTAAAAGTTAATATCTAAAGCCAGCCCATACTTGAGCTGGCTTTATTTTTTTATCAAATCTTATAAAAAAATGTGCGAATAACTTGCCAAGTTTCTGCACTGCGAGTAATTTTGTCGCCATTATCGTCAATGTTATTTAATGGAAGGTTTTATATGGCAAAAGCCAATGAAATTAAACGTGGTATGGCTGTTAGTTATAACAACAAATTATTACTGGTAAAAGATATCGACATTCAAGCACCAAGTGCTCGTGGCGCAAGTACGCTGTACAAAATGCGTTTTACGGATATCCGTACAGGCCAGAAAGTAGAAGAGCGTTTTAAAGGCGATGATATGATTGATACCATCAGCTTAACACGTCGCGCTGTTAGCTTTTCTTACATTGATGGTGATGAGTATATCTTTATGGATAATGAAGATTACACACCGTATACCTTCAAAAAAGATCAAATTGAAGATGAATTACTGTTTATTCCTGAAGAAGGCTTAGCAGGAATGCAAGTATTAACAATGGAGGGTCAAGTTTTAGCATTAGAACTGCCACAAACTGTTGATATGGAAATTGTTGAAACTGTTCCAGGTATTAAAGGCGCATCTGCAAGTGCTCGTACTAAACCTGCGACATTACCAACAGGGTTAGTTATTCAGGTTCCTGAATATCTTTCTACTGGCGATAAAATTCGCATTCATATTGCTGAACGTCGCTATATGGGCCGTGCTGACTAATCAACAGTCAAAATACTCATTAGCGCATAGCTAATGTTGCTTTAAATAGGTCAGATAATCGTAAAGAAACCCAATGTGACAAACGATTATTTGACTTGTTTATCTTTACTACCTACTTCTATTTCCCCACAGATGCCTTAAAAATACTGAACGTCAATAACACCATTCTTTTGGGTATTATCCATCCAACGGATCTCAGCCTTGCCCATATCTTGAGGCAAAATAATAGTTTGTTGGGATTTATCAAAAGACGCTGGAATGATGGGTTGAGTAGATGTAAACACTTTGTTGTGTTTGTAACATTGATATTCAGCTTTATCAAGTGTGTAATTCATTTCACATGCAGGATCCACAATCGCACCCCGCAGATAAATCTGCCCTGTTGTTTGCATGGGATCAGACGCCCAAGCCAATGATATCGAACTGGAAACGAGAAGACTGCATACTACGGTCAGATATTTTCTCATAACGACCTCACTTCTTGTTTGCGCTAGCAGGTATGGGGATCACACCTACCCGACATATTTTCATCATAGCAATAAAATATGACATTCATATAGACATAAGAAGAATATTTGATGTCTATCAAATATAAACGCTCGATATTTATAAATAAGAAATCAACGTTGATAAAACTTAAGCCAAATATTTAAAATAATAAATAACACTATAGAGAAGCATTAAAAAAAATTTAATTAACTCTATAACTTTTATTATTTAACAATGAAAATTTAGTTATAAACAACATTCATTATAGCTAAATGATCATTTATCCATCTAATATTGATAGAACCTTTATTGTTAATCAGTTTAGAGCTAAAGTGCTTATTCTTTTCTAACTGATATTGAGATTCTTGCATTTCACTACCATTCCAACAGCTTGTTTTAAAAGTATTTTTATCCGCATCCATTAAACAATTGCCTTCAACAATTGCACCAACAAAAGTGATAGTTCCAGAGCCGATGACTTTATTTTCTTTACTAAAAGATGGAATGCTAAATAATAAAGATAAGCATATAGCTGTAATATATATCTTTTTCATTTTGAATCTCCTTTGTTATTGGAGTGTAAGGAGTCACAAGCCAATATGTTATTAAAGACATAACTAATATCGGCCTGTAACTTTTTTTATTTAACTTTTATCTTTAATTAAAGAATAGAAAACAATTATAAATTACTCAAATTACGACTATCGAAAAAAAATACCTAAAATTTAGGTTAAGTAGAGATTAACGAGGAGCAACAAAAAAGAAACAAAAAAATAACATCCACTTAAGCGATAAATTGCAAAGATATATTTTTTTATTTTGACTATAGTCCTATCATTAAATTTTGAACCTTTGTGACAAGTGTCACAAAAAAACACTTAAAGCTTGCCATTTGATTACTATGAAACTTTCTAATTTTCGCCAAAAAGCACTTGTTATTTTTTTACTTAATCTCACAGGATTAATTATTTTTCTCTCTTGGTATCTTCCAGCACAACATGGATTCTGGCTATCAATAGATACTCGTATTTTTTATTTTTTTAATCAGCACATTTTACCAGATACTTTTTTCGCCTCTTTTGTGGCTTATATTAATAATAGAAAGTTTGACTTGGTTATTTTGTTGGCAATGGGCGCGTTGTATTACAATACATTCCGTAAAAAAGATTATATGGGCAAACGCCATCTTATAATTGTGGGATTAGTGATGGTAATAAGTGCAGTGCTCATCAATCAAATTGGACAAAATATTCCAATTGAAAGACCAAGCCCGACACTTCATTTTCAAGATGTACATAGAGTGGGTGTTGTGACAGGTATTCCAACAAAAGATGCCTCTGGCGATAGCTTCCCAGGTGATCATGGTTTAATGCTACTTATCTTCTGTAGCTTTATATTACGTTATCTCTCGTTTCGTTCTTTCTTATGTGCTCTTCTTATTACAGTCGTATTTTCATTACCACGAGTTATGGCTGGCGCACACTGGGCATCAGATATCTTAGTGGGTTCTATTTCTTTAACTTTAATTACGACGAGTTGGTTATTAATTACACCATTATCGGATATAATTATCAGACAATTAGAAAAATATCTTCCTTTTAAAAAATAAAAGAGAAAACACATCTAATTAATAAAAAAAGAATGAGTGTAATATTGCACTTATTCTTTTGGTCATTTTTTGACAGTTAAATGATATTATTATGACAAAATGAGATCTATTTTAAGTATTAGCACTTTATTATCTAATGTTTTGTAAATTAAGCTTCTTTTCTCTCGCCATTTAGTCCCTATTTCTGTACACTTTTCTGGTTTCCTCATTATTTATTGTTTAATGTGGATATTTACGTGCTTTAGAGCACGTTTTTCGCGAAATAAGGTTGCCAGAGTTAAATTACACTATATTCTCTGGTTATTTGGTGAATAATTCATGTGCACTTCTGCACGTAAGGATGTAAGGGAAATCTGTCACAATGAGAACAAAACCGTATATGAGAATGCTTAAGCTCATACCGGCGTTCATTGTTGTAGCTACGCTATCGGCATGTAGCTCACAGAACGCAAATCCACGCTTAGCGAATTCAAGCACCACCCCACTTAATACATCATCAAGCACATCTATTTCCCAAGCATCACAAGATGAATTTGAATCATTGGTGAAGAATCTCGATATAAAATCTAAGATACTTGACCAATATGCAGACTGGAAAGGCGTCGCTTATCGTTTAGGCGGAAACACTAAAAAAGGCATCGATTGTTCTGCCTTTGTTCAAAGAACCTTTATTGACCAATTCGGTGTAGAACTCCCTCGCTCAACTTCAGACCAACAGTTCTCTGGTACTCAGGTTAATAAATCAAAATTACAAGCAGGCGATCTCGTTCTATTCAAAACAGGCCGAACTATGCGCCATGTTGGGATTTACATCGGTAATGATAAATTTGTACATGCATCCACCAGCAATGGTGTGACAGTGTCAGAAATGTCTAATACCTACTGGAATAAACGTTTTTATGCAGCAAGACGTGTTATAGAAAACAATGATGCCACACTTGTTGAAAACAACCTTTCGCAGAATGTATTAAGATAATTAATTCCCTTATATCTTATTGCAATAAAAAAGCCTCATTAATTAATGAGGCTTTTTTTATATTCTTTATCATGCTTAAACCACACTGTGGCTTTATTGGTTTTATAACATTAAGTAAGTGTTATAAATAAGAATATGCCGTTGGGAATGGCTCAGCAATAGCGACACCAGCATTTTTTAAGCAACATAAAGCAGCACATTCATCGTCACTATGAAGGAAAAGGCAAGGAGCTCCATCCCATTCAATCACAACGCTATCAATATGAAGATTACTCAGATACTGACGCAAATTCTGTATTGCTTCATCCAGTGTCATACCATCATGACTTAACAATTTTAAGCCAATCAGCGTAGTTTGCTTTCCAGCATCATTTTCAGGCAGTATTTCTACTCTTGTGCCTGCAAAGCCTGCTAGCCACCGATAACTCAGCGGCAGCTTATGAACTACCGAAAGTTGTACATTATCCACAAATCAATCCTGTTTCATCAACACGTTAATTTAATACATCATCAATACGAGTTTGAACTGACTTGCTCACACGCATATTAGAACTTTGTTAATTATAGAATACGATTGTTACAATTGTTTTACAAAAAAAGCGAAGAGACGTATCAAACCATTCATTTAGTTTAGTATTTACAGGCATTCATACCTGTGATGCTTAATCCCTTCAATTATTCTTTCATTTATTTAACATTTTATCAACCATATAAAATAATTGTATAAAATATTACGTATTCAAGTAAAACAATCCATCAATTTTTATCACGATACTTCATATCAACAAAACAATAATAGATGATTATTAAAATAAATTTTACTTAATTTAACAAAATAACAACATTAAGTATTGATTCAAATCAAAAAATTACACTAATTTGAAACGATTCATGAAATATCGCAGAGGAAAATGTGGTGTTTTTAGAGGAAACAGAGGCAGAAAAAGAGGAGCACGCTATAAATTTCTGTTATTTATAGCGTGATATTCTTATTTATAACGACGTGCAAGTAAGATGAAACCCATTGCAAACAGTACACAAAATGCCATAGAGCTTACCATTGGCCATTCTGATTTTGCTGGTAACATAGCAATAGCTGTTCCCACTAAAGCACCAACACCAAAACGCACTGTTCCTGCAAGAGAAGAAACCGTCCCCGCCATATGAGGATAGTCGTCAAGAATAACAGCCATCGCATTCGATGTGATCATCGCAATCCCACCCACATACATTGCTACACCCACAACAAGGAAATAGAAATGTAAATGAAGAGCGACCACCAGTAATAAAAAGATCCCCATAACACATTGAATCGTTAAGCCTAGGCGCAACATCTTCAATGCACCAAATCGGCGAACATATCGCCCATTGATACTTGTCATTACAATTAAGAAGATGATATTAAAACCAAAATATAATCCAAACTGATCAAATGGAATGCCATGTAATTCGATATAGACAAAAGGGCCAGCACTAAGGAATGAAAACATGCCAGCAAAAGAAAAACCTGAAGCCAAAATATAACAAAGGACACGACGTGTTCTAAACAGACTAATAAATTGGCTAAATGTTACTCTTAAGCTAAAGCGTTGGCGGCGCTCTTTTGGTAATGTTTCTGGAATATAAAAAGCAATTAATGCAGATGCAATTACAGCAGCTATCGCAATACTCCAAAAAATAGCATGCCATGAAAACCAATTCATCACCCAAGCACCTAATAGTGGTGCTAATAAAGGTGCGATGGTCATAACAAGTGCAACAAAAGACATACTTCTAGAGAAATCATCTCTAGAGAACATATCTCTCATCAATGCATTAATCACAACACTTGCCGCGGCTGCCGCAAAGCCATGTAAAAAACGCATACCAATTAGCATATCGATTGATTCAGATAATGCACATGCACTAGAGGCAAAAGCAAAAACAATTACGCCACCCAAAATGACAGGCTTACGCCCCAAGCTATCAGCCATAGGTCCATAGACTAATTGCCCAATAGCAAAGCCAAAAATATAGATACTTAATGTCATTTGCACTTTGCCACTAGGCACACCAAAATCTTGCGCGATAGTGGGTAAACTTGGCAAATACATATCTATAGCCAATGGCATAAGCATGGAAATAAGTCCCAGTATTAAAATGAGACTAAGGTACGACGAACGTTGCTGTTGCACGCAGATAAACTCCCAAAAACGACAGGATAAATAATAATTATTGAGGTAGGTGAATACTGTTGATCTCTTCTTCTGTTAATGGACGATATTCGCCCTCAGCTAAAGTCTCATCTAATGTGATATCCCCAATACGCTCACGATGTAAAGCACTTACATGATTACCCACTGCTGCAAACATACGTTTTACTTGGTGGTATTTGCCTTCACTAATAGTGAGTTTGACTTCTGTTGGTGTAATAATTTCTAACGTGGCTGGTTTTGTTAGATCTTTTTCACCGTTAAGTTGAACACCTTTTTGGAATCGTTCAGCGACACCTTCTGCAATTGGCTCTTCTAGCGTAACCAGATAGGTTTTCTCACAGTGATGTTTTGGTGCCGTAATACGGTGTGACCATTGACCATTATCTGTTAATAAAACAAGCCCGGTTGTATCAATATCTAAACGCCCAGCAGCATGTAATTTATGGGCCAAAGGTTCATCAATAAAATAAAGGATAGTCGGATTAACAGGATCGTCTGTTGAACACACATAGCCGATTGGCTTATTCAACATAAAGTAACGAGGCCCTAAAATTTGAGTTAAGACATTACCGTCGTAAGCTACTTCTTGCTCTGGCGCAATTTTGGTTGAACCGCTTTTCACCATTTCGCCATCAATTGTTACAAGCCCTGCTCTTAATTCACGAAGGATCAAGCTACGGCTAATACCCAATTGCTGGGACAAAAATTTATCTAATCGCATGAATTTCTCTGAAAAATGGAAGAATACCATCTGATATGAGGTATCTATTAAAAATGAATATTAACAATAAAACAACTAATTAATTTATAAATAAACTATCACGTCCTTTACTCCCCCTTATTCGCGCTACTTATAAAAAAATGTTACGCTGACGCCCTGTTTGATTTCTTATGTAGAGTTATGGCTTTTACACTCAGACCTTATCAACTTGACGCTGTTAACGCGACAATCTCTTATTTTCGTCAACACAATACACCTGCGGTAATTGTATTACCTACTGGCGCAGGAAAAAGTTTAGTGATTGCAGAACTGGCTAAAAGAGCGCGCGGGCGTGTCTTGGTTTTAGCACACGTAAAAGAATTAGTAGAACAGAACCATAGCAAATATGAGGCTTATGGTCTATCTGCGGATATTTTTGCTGCGGGTTTACAACAAAAAGAGAGTAGCGGAAAAGTGGTTTTCGGCAGTATTCAATCTGTTGCCCGTAATTTATCGCAATTTAGTGATACTTTTTCCCTTCTTATTATTGATGAATGTCATCGCATTAGTTTGTCTGAAGATAGCCAATATCAGCAAGTCATTAAACAATTACAATCCATTAATCCACAATTACGGATCTTAGGATTAACTGCAACACCTTATCGCTTACCTACAGGCTGGATTTATCAATATCATTATCACGGTATGATCAGAGGCAATGAAGATTGCTTTTTCCGTGATTGCATTTATGAATTGCCTTTGCGCTATATGATAAGCAATCATTTTTTAGTTCCGCCAACTCGCCTAGATATGCCTATTTTGCAATACGATTTTAGCCAAGTAAGAACAAGTCAAAATGGGATATTTAATGAAGAAGATCTAAACCGTGAAATAAAGAGACAAAAACGCATCACACCTCATATTGTTGCTCAAATTATTGAATATGCACAAAATTACCGAGGTGTAATGATATTTGCGGCAACGGTTGAACATGCAAAAGAGATCCTTTCTTTTTTACCACAGGATGAAGCAGCGCTAGTCAGTGCTGATACCCCCTCTTCTGAACGTGACCATCTTATTTCTCGTTTTAAACAGCAACAATTACGCTATATGGTTAATGTTGCCGTATTAACAACAGGTTTTGATGCTCCACATGTTGATTTAATCGCTATCTTACGTCCCACTGAGTCTGTGAGTTTATACCAACAAATTGTAGGGCGAGGATTAAGATTATTTGCAGGAAAAACCGAATGCCTAATTTTAGATTATGCAGGTAATCCTCATGATCTCTATCTACCCGAAGTCGGTACTAAAAAACCCAATCCGAATAGTAAGCCGGTACAAGTTTTCTGTCCTATTTGCCAATTTGCCAACACCTTTTGGGGCATTGTAGATGCTGATGGCGATATCATTGAACATTATGGTCGACGTTGCCAAGGCTGGGAGCTCAATGAACAAGGGCAAAAACAGCAGTGTGAATTTCGTTTCCGCTTTAAATTGTGCCCACATTGCAATGAGGAAAATGATATTGCAGCACGTCGCTGCATTCATTGCGACGAAATCTTGGTTGATCCTGATGATATGCTTAAAGCAGCATTAAAACTCAAAGGAGCATTAGTCTTACGCTGTGGTGGAATGCAATTTAAATCGGGAAATGATGTTAAAGGTGAATGGTTAGAAATTAATTATTACGATGAAGAAGGCACCTCCGTCTCTGAACGTTTTCGACTAACAACTCCTGCTCAACGAAAAGTATTTGAATTAAAATTTTTACGTGAACATCAACGCGCACCAGGCGTTCCTTTTATTTGGCATAATGCCAACGACATTATTAAGCAATTTGATTTGTTGCGTCACCCTGACTTTATTGTCGCTCATAAAGGTAAAAAAGAGAGCTTCTGGAAGATAAGAAATAAGATTTTTGACTATGCTGGTCGCTACCGAAAAGCAGATACCTTGTATTAATCTGGATTTATATTTGCTGTTAGGGGACTTTTTCGTTAAAATGCGCCCCGCTTTATCTATTTTTAGATAAACCAAATCTCGAGCTTGTTGCTGGGTCGCCTGTAACAAGTATGTATTTTCTTTCTTTTTTATAAGAGAAAAAAGATGTTAACTATCAAAGCAACTGTACGTAAAGAGCAGGGTAAGGGTGCGAGCCGCCGCCTGCGTGTGGCTAACCGTTTTCCGGCTATCGTTTATGGCGGAAATGAAGAGCCAATCGCTATCGATTTAGATCACAACGAAGTTATCAACCAAGAACACAAATCAGAATTCTATTCAGATTTCGTTAACCTGGTAATCGATGGTAAAGAAACTAAAGTTAAAGTTAAAGCAGTGCAACGTCACGAGTATAAGCCAAAAATTACTCATATCGACTTCCTGCGCGCTTAATAAGCCACCCTTCGAGCTTTATTTTTCGGGACGCCGAGCATATAACGCCACTTATGTGGCGTTATTTGTTTCTACTACTTAATTATTTTTCTGATGCTCTACGTTGTAGCTGATCACGTAAATTAGGTGGTGTGCCTTTAATGGTGAGTGTATCTGTTGCTGGATCCCAAAATATTCTCTCCCCTAATAATTTCGCATCAAAATTCACAGTTAATCCACCACCGCTTCCTGAATACTTCATCAGTTGACGTAACGTACTGCGATCTGCTGGAAATGTTTCAGCTAATTCATAGCCTTTTTCTTCAGTAAATTGAGCGAAGTTTTGGTCGCCTAGAGACGGTAATTCTTCAGCAAGCTCCGTTAAGGCAATTTCTTCGCCAGATTGTAATTGCTCATTACAGTAACTATATACTTGCTCACGACAAGTTTGACGCTCTTGTTTGCCCATGTCTGAAGCTTCGCAGAAATCATCAACTGCTTGCAATAAGCCTTTATTTTGAACTTTGGCGTTTAAACCTTCTTGCGCACCTAAAAAGTCCATAAAGAAATCAGAGACTTTACGTCCAACTCGACCTTTTAAAAACGTTAAATAACGTAAAGAGTCGGGTGCGGTTTCCCACTCAGTTAAATCGATACGAGCAATAATATCTGCATGAGGAATATCTAAATAACGTGTTGATGACACATCTAGGCTGTCGTTTACCCACATACTGTTACAACTGCTCAGTACAGCGATTAAAAGGTAATCTACCGCTAAATAGCGATAATGACAAAATAGAACGGTACCACCTTCTGCAAAAGGATATTTTGCTAATTCGTCTTTCAGTCTCACCGTTGCTGCTCGTGAAAAACCTAAAAAATTCTCTTCACCTTTACGTTGTAAACGCAACGCTTCTGCTAATTCACTTTCTTCATTAAACAGACCATAAGCTTTATTTTTTGCACTGTATACACGATGTAACTCTTCAATCATTTCCTGAACAACTGGTTCAATTTCTAAGAGTGAATCACGTAGCACAACTTCTAATGTCTGCTCATCTCGCTTAATAAGTTGATGCAAAACTAATTGGTTAATATCTAGACTCATGGTCGTCCTCTTTTATTGCGTCTCTTTCTCGTGCGCGTATTCAAACACTCCCTACTTTCAGTATCAAGGGAAAATTAATTAATTTAATAGCGGAAAAAGCCCTAGTAATACGGTAATATATAGCGTTTTATCCATTTAGTAGGAATTCAGATTTTATGCCACAAAAATCCCGTTATAGTGATGAACAAGTTGAGCAATTACTTGCAGAACTTGTCAGCGTTCTTGAAAAACATCATACTCCTACAGATCTTTCTTTGATGGTGTTGGGGAACATGGTGACAAACTTAATTAATACAAGTATTGCCCCTGCTCAACGAATGCTGATTGCTGACTCCTTTGTTCACGCATTGCGTGCTTCAATTGATGAAGGCAATATTCACTAATAAACACAGAAAAATTATTTATAGACATGGTAACGAGACCTCAGTCCTATCGTGAAAAAGTATCCCAAATGATCAGTTGGGGTCACTGGTTTGCGCTATTTAATATTATTCTAAGCTTACTGCTTGGAAGCCGTTACCTGTTTATTTCTGATTGGCCTGCAACCTTTGCTGGTCGTTTTTACGCTATTGTGAGTTGGATGGGACATTTTAGTTTTATTGTCTTTGCTATCTATATACTCATCCTTTTCCCCCTCACCTTTGTCGCTGTTTCTCAACGGCTACTTAGAGTTATTTCCTGTGCCCTTGCCAGCGCAGGATTAACTATCCTTATTTTTGATATCGCCGTTTACCAGCAATTTCAACTCCATTTGACTCAACTTGTTTGGGATCTCGTGATTAACCCAGATGAAGGTGAAATGGCGCGAGAATGGCAACTTATTTTCATTGGCATTCCCATCATCTTTCTGATTGAAATGCTTTTTGCAACATGGAGTTGGCAAAAATTACGCAGTTTAAATCGCCAACGCTGGGGTAAACCATTAGCGGGTGTCTTTATTACTTGCTTTATAGTATCTCATTCTATGTCAATTTGGGCTGACGCTAACTTTTATCGCCCAATCACCATGCAACGTGCTAATTTGCCGTTATCCTACCCAATGACAGCGCGTAAATTCCTTGAGCGCCACGGTTTTATTAATCAATCAGAATATGAGCAACGTGTTATCAGTGAAGGTAATCCAGCTGCACAAGGTATCACCTACCCTCTTGCTCCATTAATCTATGCCAAGGATACCTATTCTTATAACTTGCTGGTGGTGGTGGTTGATGGCTTAGGGACTGAAGAGGTGCCTGAATTGCCAAGCTTGCAACAATTTGCACAAAATAACCTTTATTTTTCGCGTCATTATTCATCAGGTATAAATAATGACACTGCATTATTTGGACTATTTTATGGTATTTCACCTTCTTATTTAGACAGTGTATTAAGTAGCAGAAAGAACTCTGCGCTTTTCGATGCGTTAAGTTATCGAAACTATCAATTAGCCATGTTTTCAACGAATGGTTTCCAAACGCCACTGTTTAAACAAGCTGTGCTATCAGATTTCTCCCTCCCAACATCACGTAGTGGTAATAATAATGCCACTATTGATAGTTGGAGTAATTGGTTAGTCAAAAACAACCAAACAACTCCTTGGTTCTCTTTCTTACAAATTAATGGTCATACCAATAATGCGTCTCAACGAGCCACATTAAATGATCAACTAGAGACAATATTTAAGACATTACAAGAAACCAAAGTACTAGATAATACTGTTGTGGTTGTCACTTCTAGCTATCATCAAGACAACGATAAGAAGCAAACTAATCAATGGCTGTCAGATAAAACCACCTTTAATTTAAGCCAGTCACAGGTGCCATTAATGATACATTGGCCAAATATGACGCCACAGGTTATTGATCGAATGACAAGCCATCAAGATGTAATGACGACCTTGATGCAGCATGTGTTACATGTCATTAGTCCAGCAGACAACTATTCACAAGGTGAAGATTTATTTGCAAGCACTCGTAATCATCCATGGATTTTCACAGGCGATGAAGAGGCATTTGTGGTCTTTTTACAAGATAATACCTTGTTGATAGATAAGCATGGTCGATACGCTTTATTTGATAAATCAGGACAAGAGATCAGTTCTGCAAAACCTGATTTAAAATTGTTACTGCAAGTTCTGGCTGAACAGAAGCGTTTTATTGAACGCTAACGCTATTAAGTGACGCACAAAATTACGTCACTTAATTAGCAAAGGGTTGCTTTAGCACTCAAAAACAGTAATATACAGGGCACAAACGGCATGTAGCGCAGCCTGGTAGCGCACCGTCATGGGGTGTCGGGGGTCGTAGGTTCAAATCCTATCATGCCGACCAACAATATTTAAGAAAACCAACCACTTACGGTTGGTTTTTTTATACCTGAAATTTGCGAGGGGTAAAACTGGTGTAAAACTGGTGTAAAACCCCCATCAGATTTACCCTAGTTAAAGCTCAATTCTCGCCCTATTTCTATGCTATAATTCACCTCAAACCCATTAACAGAGCTTATCAAATGAAAAATCTAGCTGAGCTAACTCAGGAAGAAAAAGACAAAATTAACGTCGATCTATCTGCGAGTGGTATTGCATATAAAGAACGTTTAAATATGCCAGTTGTAGCCTCGGAAATAGAACGACAGCAACCAGCACATTTGCGTGAGTATTTTAATGAACGGCTAGCTTTTTATCGTGAGAGAAGTAAGAAATTGCCGGACGGGAATTCAGTACAGTATTTAAAAGCGAAGTAGTATTAATAAGATTATAAAACTTATTCTTGCTCATCAATAAATAATTCAATCTTGGTAACGCCAGACTCCCTTTACCACTTACGTTGTTTCACTTTACGTTCTACTACTGTTTTTGCCATTGGTCTTGCCTCTCTTAGCAGTACAACTGCTCACAAATAATTTAATCACTAAAGTTAAATTCAAATAAAAGAGAACCATGCTTGGAATGAATCACAAAATTATCCCAGCGTATTGCGTACCAAATTGGCGGGATCATATTCACCCTATATATTGAAGAACCTATAGTGTATGGCTGAATTAAATCTCTAAAACCAACGACTAAATTCTTTAGTAACTCCGAATGCCTTGCAGCAATACCAAGCTGAAAAAACCATTCTTCCACTATTTTAATCATATCGTTTTCACTGAGTTGCTCTAACGAAACGTTCCAATGCTCAATGGAATGTTTATCGCTATGAGGAATAATCACTGACTGAACCGAACTAAGTAACGTCGTTTTTTCTTCCACATAAGTGCATTCATAGTCAGGAGCAACATTTGGCTCTCTGTTCAGTGACTCAACAGCACATAAGTAGCCATTGATTTTCTCAACATCCAACAAAACAAGTTCTTTCGGCATCGGTTTATATTTCATTTTTCATCACTTTCATTTGGTTTAGATATCAATTATATACAATGAATTCAGCTAATTTAGGAACTGTATTCAACTACATAAAATGTATTATTTAAATTTATAATCAAAGTGTTAGATACCTTAAAGTCAGTTTTATGGGGTATCAAGAGTTGTAGGTTCAAATCCTATCATGCCGACCAAAATTCTTTAGAAAAACCAACCTCTTAAGGTTGGTTTTTCTATGCCTGAAATTTGCTTGGTGTAAAACTCCCATCAGATTTACCCTAGTTAAAATCCAATTCTCACCTATTTCTGACGGAAATTTGGAACCAACGGTGAATGGACAGATAATTAAATTTAAAAGCACAAATGAACATATTGAAGCTGATATTTTACTCTGTTTTGATCCCATTTTTTATATATAAAATCAGACGGTATTCCTCCTTCAACAAGGTGGAACTCATAGCTGATAGATACCTTATATAAAATATTAAAAAATAGCATAAAGTCTAAATTTCAAGATATTCCTATCTCTTTTATATTAAACAAGTGAGTTAATTAACAAAAACAGCTCCACAATCGCGGAGCTCTGATAAAATTAAGTGTGGTAAAGAATAAATCGCTCACTATTTAAAAATAGAGATCCAATTATATTCAAAAATTAACGGTTACACTGTTTATAAAAGAGTCTTTCCCATATTGTGGTGGATAGTACATAATTAATTTGTTTTCAAACACTACACCCCCTTATAATTTCTCTATTTTAATGAGATGGAATTCCTTATGAGCGTACCACAAACAAAAGTTGAATTACTCTTAGCTATTGATAAAAATTTCAATAAATTAATTAGTTATCTTAATGTGATACCGGCAGAAATCACCTCAGAATATTCAATGGATGGGCACGCCAAAGGAACAGAGATGAGTGTTCGTGATCTTGTTTCATATTTACTCGGATGGAATTCTCTTGTTGTAAAATGGATCACATCTGATGCTAAAGGTCTACCTGTCGATTTTCCAGACACGGGTTATAAGTGGAACCAACTTGGTCTTCTTGCTCAAAAATTTTACTCAGATTACAGTGAATTAAATTATGACTCGTTAGTAGCTGAACTTCAGACTACAAAAAATGAAATTGTGAAGCTTATTAATGAGAGAACTGATGATATTTTATATGGCAAACCATGGTACACAAAATGGACGATGGGTAGGATGATATCATTTAACACATCTTCACCGTATGCTAACGCTAATGGGAGATTAAGGAAGTGGGCAAAAAATAATAATATCAAATTAAAATAAGTATCAGCGTCAAAATTATACGTGGTATTTAAAAACAGAATAGTGCCGATGATCGATAGGACTGACCGACTTATATAATCACTCTGTTATCAATTTCTAATATCTAATTGGTATCTTGTTGTTTTTATAATGGATAGTAATATGAACGACAAACAAAAAAAGAAAAAGTTGCTAACATTTATATCCCCAGTATTATCTTTAGTGATATCGCTCTATCTCAGTATATCTACATTTGGTTATGATAATATTATTTGGTTAGCTACTTCTTCTGCCATTTTCTTTATCAGTATTATCGTGTTGGTGTCTTCTTTAGAAATTTCAATAAAAGTTATTTATTTTAAGCAACTATCATTTTTATATACTAATAAATTTGTCACTTTAATCTTTACTTTAATGAGTTTTATAGCAACCGCCATCGTGCTGATAATGATATTCCACGAAGAAGAAATACCTGCTAATTTTTTTAACAGCCTAGAGTTTGTTGCTTTACTTATCGCCTATTTTACTTTCCTTTTAGTGTCTATTTTTGTTTCTTACGTGTATTGCATGATCAATAGTGATAAGAAATTCTTTTTATTTTTTCTATTTATTTTATTAGTAATGATGATCTTTAAAGAGAGTGATGCTAATTTTATAATATTTTATTTGCTTATTTCCTTCATTATATTTTTTGGAGGAATAACTATTATTACGATAAGAAAGGCTTTTTCTCATTATGATTAAGTCGTTTTTTAACAAGCTATCATTTATATACTCACCGATTTTTACATTCTCAGAGGCTTACTCAAAAAGAAGATGTAAGCACATTTAAAATGACTAATATTAGATAAAATTCAATAAAGGCGTATATGAAAATGCTATATAATAAATTAACTTATATAATTAGAAAGTGTTTAAAAATTGAGTAAGCTATATTAATAAAATTATTGTGTCAAATTATAGCTTTCAGAAATTAAAGATTTTAATTCGTTATCATCAAATTCAGATGAGAGGCTAATAGAAATCCAATGCTCTTTATTCATATGGTAAGCTGGGTATACTCCTTTTTTCAATCGTAATGATCCCGTTAAATTTGGCATAACTTTTAAATTTATAACATCGACCATATTCCTACTACCATTATCAGATAATTTACTTTCTAGAACATCCATTATAGCTGCGAACCACTTCGAATTACTATTATGCCTAAAAACTATATAATTTGGATATTTAATCCATAAACACTCAGGCTCTGCATTATAGTTTTCTTTAATATAATTAATTAATTCTTTTCTATTCATCACAGCCTCATCTCATAAATTATCTGAATATAAATATAGCTCCGTATACCTTAAGATTCCATTACTTTTTTTCTCTTTTTTATTTGTCATCTACCCGATGCACCCTTTTATTCTTACTATTTTTTATGAAGTTATTATTTAATACCCTCAATTACAATAATAATGCGTACCTTATTCTTATACTGGAAATTTAAAAAATTTCTATTAATATGCCATGTTTTATATTTATGCATATAAAAAGGCCACTTAGGTGGCCCCAAAAGCAATCATTTATTTTAACAACTTAAAAATTTCCTTTACTACGTTGCTGTTCAATATAAATATTCTGATTAGTCTTAATACTATTTAATGTGCTATCAGAATATGGATCCTCTTTATGGCTTTTACTTTCTTGAGATTCTATTGCTCCAGTTGATGAGCAAGCAGAAATCAAAAAAACACTCAAAAGCATAAGTAATCTCATATCTACTCCAAATAATATTTAAAATTAATAACTAATATTTAGATTAAAAATAAATAATTTAGTTCATAAAAATTAATCATCTTAATTTTTACACTTGCTCTCAATATGGTTATTTAATTAATAACACATTGATAAAAAAAGAAAAAATACAGATGCTTGGCCTGCGTTAAAAGAAGCATGGTTTGGAGATAAAGAGAGAGCTATTGCAACACTTTTAGTAGATAGTCAGCAACAACATAAAGACAATCTGAAAGATGTTGATGATTGCGTTTTATTGAGCAAAATCGGTGATTTTCACATTCATCTAATGCCAAATAATTCAGGTGAACATTTCAAACCGTTATGCTAAGGTTATCAACCTATTGATATTGAAAAGATTTAATAATAAATTTTGCTACGCTGTTATTTTTCAGCATAGTAAATTATATTAGTTACGCAATCATCAATTTATTTTAAATATATATCAGTTTAAATCACATGGATATCTCTATTAAGAATAGACTCTATCATATTTGCTTGTTATTTTTATTATTAAAAATTCATTAATTTTTTAAAATAAAAACCTTTCTTAGTTTTTGGGAATTTATTCCCATAATATATTTTCCGTTCGTAATCTCGGCCAGCATAGTGATTATCACCATAAAATTGACCATATAATGCAGTTTTAGGGCACACATCGTCAGAAAAAAATTTATGATTATTATCCACTTCAATTTTCCTTATTTAAATTAAATTTTCAGCCTCTTTAAATTAATTATAAACATTTTAAATTTATAATTTTCAGTAATTATTTAATACCATACCACTCTTATAAAATAGATCCAGTATTGAGCGATTTTATTATTTAAACTGAATTAAAAACATAATTAGACAAAAGAAAAATTGAGTGTATGCTATATATACCAGACACTCAATTCATTAAAAGTATCTTATTTATTATCAACACTCTTATTAGCTATTCCAAAAGGAATATGCACCGAAGGTAATTCAGATGATGATTTTAAATGCAGTTTTTGGTCATCAAAGAATATATGTGGTTTTAAAATTCTCAGAACATTAGCTTTCTCTACCCCACCCATAAAAAAAGCTTCATTGACAGAAATTCCCCATGCTCTCATCGTGTTAATAACTCGTTTATGAGATGGTGCATTGCGCGCAGTAACAATAGAGATCTTAAGTAATGGAATATAAGTAGGATCTTGTTTTACTTTCTCTAATTCCAATTTTTGAATATCAGAAATACGCAGTAAGAATTTTTTTAATGGTCCTGGGTTATGAGGTACATCAACCATTTTGGCTTCATGATTATGAAATTGAGACAATTCGCCTGAAGTTTTATAAATAACCTCTGCTTCATCATCAGCAATCACACCATCAAAGTCAAAAGCAATTCTTAATTCATCAGCATCATCATCATTAACATGACCGGCTAATATCTGCCCTGCTGGATAATTTGCATTAATCGCTTGTAAAACATCATCATGATCAGCAGATAAAAATAACTCTATATCAAATGCTGGAATATAAATATGAGGCGATTTTCCTTGAAGAAATACAGCTCGAGTGATCCCTAAGTTATAATGTTCAATAGAATTCATCACTCTTAATCCAGTGTCGGGATCATTTCTGGATAATAAAATAACTTCAACTAGAGGATCGTCAGGTCTAATGTTATTTAATTTCAAAAGGCGACTAATAAAAGGAAATGCAACACCTTTATCCAAAGGCATATCCTGCATTTTATGTTGATACTTTCGATAAGCTTCCTCCCCTTGTGTACGAAAAATATTATCTGATTCTTGCAAATCAAATAATGCACTAGAAGAAAGCCCTATGACTAATCTCTTCGTCAAATCATACGCCATCGCAAAAATTCCCTATTAGTTCCTTTTATTCTTCATAATATCACTCTTTCAAAAGACTGAAGATAAGAAAACTTGTACACAAAAGTGCAGACAAAATAATACTGTTTACCTACTTATGAGCATCTATCATCAAATTATATACCACACCAAATAGTAGTGATTATCATTTGCATTTAGTGGGTATCCTTATTATTGTTATGACTATCATCAATAAGGAGAAAACTCATGGTTAAGAAAACGATACATTTACGCTCGAAACACTTTAAAGATTTAGTCAATAAAATGAAAAAAATGCATGCTGTTAAAAATACAATAAGCCCTCAATCAGAAAATAGTGATCTTATTGTTATTAATAATAAAATTCCCACTTTGGTTTCTATAAAGTAAGAGAACTTATTGACTTTTAGTGTGAATAAATAGTGACCATAATCTTCATAGGGTTGACATATCAAATGATAATGATTATCTTTTACCTTGTGAATAGTTGAGTATTTTACTTGGTTTTTCACAACGACATTGCTCACATTGCTTCTAGTATTTATTGACCAACTCTCCTAGCGTTGGTCTTTTTTTATCTGCATAAAACCATACGCCACTTAACACTAAATGAAGGATAAGCTTTCATACAAAATGCTATTATCTTATTGAAGCTAAAATAGTTTATAGTAAAAATTAAGTAAGATAATAATATTGTATTTGGTTATCACTGTCTAAAAGGATTATGAAATAACCACTTTATAATTAAACCATACATCGATAGGGATTTTAAATTATGGGTTTTATTTCCTCGATCATTAGAAAAAACAAAGAGCTAACACCAGAGCAGCAATGGGAGCAACTTAATAAAAAGTATGCAGATAATCCTATTGAACGTATCCGTGAGAAATTAGCACTAGTTACTAGTATTGATCATGAATATAAAGAGTTTGGTGCTGATAATCATAAATATCAGCTAAATTCTCCGCTATCAAAAGAGAAAGTTAATCAGCTACAAGCAAAAATAGGATGTGAATTTCCTGAAGATTATATCGCTTTTATAACTCAAATTGGCAACGGCGGCACCGGCTCTTATGGTGGCGCTGGCCCTTACTATGGCCTATATGCTTTTGATGATGCAATCGATAGGAATGGCATACAAAATTGTGCCCTACCTTGCTTACTTAGCCCTAAAATGGATATCGATGAATGGAAAGCATTATGTCATGTACCCGAAGACTGTAGTGATGAAGACTTTGATACTATTTGCGATAGAGTTCATCAAGGTACGCTTTATTTAGGTACTTGTGGTTGCGAATACGATCTATTATTAGTAGTTAATGGAGATTATAAAGGGCATATTTTATATACCTCCGATTGGGTTAATTCAGATACTCCTTACACATTTTCCTATGAAACTTCATTTTCACAATGGTATGAACGTTGGTTAGATGAAGTAATTTTAGGCTATGACACAAGCTGGTTTGGTCATCGAATGGGAGGTAATGAAGAAATGTTACTTCAATTTGCACAAAATAATGAAGATATTACGAAAAAAATTAGTGCAATTAACTCACTAACTAAACTACCTGAATTATCCAACAATAGTTTGGATTTTTTAGGGCAACAACTACAAACTGAAGATATTGAATTATATAAAGTTTCATTAAATGTTTTAGCCACCTATTTTAAAGAACAAGCACTGCCTTATATTCAGCAAGCTTTAGTTGCTCCATTTGATGAAAAAACAGATATCGTTATTCCTATTATTTACTTTAAATATAAAGATCAATATACTCTTTTCAAAGAGAGTCTTCTCCCTATACTTAAAGTAACTAATAACGAAGATACACTGCGTTTTATCGGTTATTCTTTGACCGAATTAAACGCTATTTTAGTTGAAGATTTTCAACCATTCTTTACTCACCCAAATGTAGAAATAATAAGAAGTGCAATTTATGCGGCTTCACATGATATTAATTTAAAAGATAAAATATCAGCGTTTTATGAACTTGCAATCTCTGAGAATGAAGAGATCAGCTTAGGTGCAATTCAGGCATTATCGAGATCAAATTATATCAATAATGAGCTATTGGATTATTTAAAAAAAGCTTGGAAAATGTATCCTGAAGAAAAAAATCCTTATATTCGTAATAATATCTCTTCTTATATCGCAAAACTATCCCCATCAAACAATATGATTGATGTAAAACAATGGTAGTTGATGGATAGACACCCTATCATCTTCTTGCATCTATTCTAATCAGGCAATAACCAATCATTATCATTGCCTGCCTTTCACCTAAAATAGTTATAAATACGTATTTTTGTTGTTTTAAAAACTAAGGTATTTATCAATACTCTCAGCTAAATGTATATAAATTTTATTGTTAAATTAACATGATTATTAATTACATACTCCAACCCAACATCCCCAACAAATTAAAAATCAATTAAAAACAATTAATTACATTATGAAAATATCAAGTAACTATGATTTTTTCAAAAAATACTTTTAATTTCACACTTATTTTTATTATTTTTTTAAAAGTTTGTTACAGATTGATATCTTTTTTTCCCTTACTATTGGTTTTAGTATTTCATCACTGATAGATATTTAATTTTCCCCCGCCTTGTGCGGGGATTTTTTTATCTTAAGAACTCACTTTAATACTAGCAAATAAAATCACTATTTCTTTAAAACTAAACGTTCTCTTGTTTTCTTTTTTCATAGCAAAGACAACATTTGATCTTTTCAAAAAAGTAGAAAAAATACTAATGACATTAAAAATGGCCATTATTTTATGGCCTTATTGTCAATATCCTGTTTGATTTCTATTTATAAGCTTCAAAAGTAATAATTTCTGTTTCGTTATTTGGTTCGCGTAAATATTGATAATCTCCAGAAATTGTTATTTTCTCAAAGCCAATAGATTCAAGGAGTCGTTTAAATTCATACACACCAAACCATTTCAATTTAAACACTTCCCATTCACTTTCAATTATTTTCCCATTTCTCCATTTATCATAACGGTGATGAGATACTGTTAATTGATTAATATAATCTATTTCAGCATTTACTATCTGTAAGGTAATTAAATCTCCTTCCGACGTTTCGAATTGTCGACTAGAACACTGGCCTTTAGTAAAGGTATGCGCCAAACTAATGTCAATTAATAAACGTCCATCTGGATTTAATGCGTTATAACATTGTTGAAGTGACTGTAATGCTTTTGTTTCGCTATCTAACAATAAAAAAGTCCCAGTCGGAATAATTATTGCATCAACAAGAGTCTCAACTTGGAATGTCAACAAATTATCTTTAGTCACTTTATCTTGAGAACATCCATTTCTTCTTAGATTTTCCATACAGAAATAAAGCATCTCATCTGAAAGATCAAATCCTTCTACATTAAATCCAGACTTTAATAAAGGGATCAAAATACGCCCAGTTCCCACAGCGGGTTCTAAGATTTTGCCATTAACATCCTTAAGACGTTCTTGATAATATTCTACGTCACCAAAACTACACCCTATAGGTTTATCTATTTGGTAAACTTGGGCTGATAGCGAATGATAACTCTGCATAAATAGTCTATTCTCTTTTTGTTGTTTATTTTTAATGATAATAAAGTGATAAATTAATATATCAATACTCAACCAGATAAAAACCATCAAATAAAGATATAATTTTTACTTTTATAGTCACTTCGTAGAAATATTTTGACAAATTTTTTTGAACTCTGAAATTACTCATTTTATAAGTTTTCTATTTTAACGACAAAATGTATCACTAAAAAATTAAGCAATTTAACTAATATCAAAAAAAGTTAACTTATTAACAAAAATAATAAAAAACAAGTTTATTTACTATATTTCAAATAGTTAGACAACCTTAAATTAATTTATGCTAATAATAAAGTACTGAAAAAATCACAAAATCATTCATAAATCTTTATCTAGCTGTCATTAACCATCAAGATTTTTTACAGATTGATATATTTTTTTCCTCTAATATTCCTTCCATCAACTCGGTACGAATAGATATTTATTTATCGAACACAATAAATAAATCAAAAGCTAACCAAATAAAGAATATTTGAGGAATATAGAATGAAAAAGAATTTTATTATCGGAACTTGTTTAGCACTTTTATTATCAGCTCCAACTATGGCAAATAACAATAAAGTCATCGGCTCAGGAACAATCACATTTATAGGCTCTATTGTAGAGGGAAATTGTATGACTGAATCAGTAGGAAATACTTTTAAAGCAAATTGCTGGAATGGAATTGAAATGGAAGAAACTTTACATAAAATCGAACCTAATAAAATATTTAATGCTCAATTAGGTGAAAATAAAGGTTCAATGAGTATGAATTGGATCAAAGAAAATGTAGGGATAATGGATATCGTATATAATTAATATAGCACCTTTAAAATCCTATATTTTTAATAAAAATTAATCTCTATTAAATAGAAATAATATTTATTATTAAATAACGAGTATATATTTTCCAAGAATTAGAATTCATTACTATATAAATGGTATTTTCTATTATGGTCATAATATATTAGGCAGATATAGTTTATTTCTATATCTGCTAACTCTGTTTTAACTTATTTATAAAAATTCTTATCTTCTTATCTTCTTATCTTCTTATCTTCTTATCTTCTTATCTTTACTTTATCACCCTTATTCTTATCTTCTAAATCCATACAAATCCTAGGGTTGACAAGCCGGATGATAATGATTATCTTTTACCTTGTGAATAGTTGACTATTTTACTTGGTTTTTCACAACGACATTGCTCACATTGCTTCCAGTATTTACTGTGACCAACACATAATGTGTTGGTCTTTTTTTTATATATTAATCATTAATTATAAAAACTGGCTTCACCTGCCGGCCGAGTTTTAAAACGACGGTGAGCCCATAAATATTGTTCTGGCGCCCGCATAATTTCAGTTTCTATCAGCTTATTCATTCTATCCGTGTCATTTTGAATATCCTCAGAAGGATAATTAACTAATTCTTTACCAATGATTAAGCTGTACTTTTTACCTTTCTGATTTTCATTTCTAACTAAAGTGACAGTTAAAGAAGGTGCTCCTGATAGTTTCGCTAGTATTGCAACCCCTTTTGAGGTTGATGTTTTTTCAACAGAAAAGAAAGGAGAGAATGTTGTTCCTTTTAAACCAAAGTCTTGGTCTGGAGCAAACCAAATTGCTTTTCCTTTTTTTAACTCCATAACCATAAACTTTAGATTACGTCTATCTATCATGCCTTTATCTGAACGGCATCTTGCTTTAGTTTGGATAAACTCCATCGCTTTATTATTATGTGGCCTATACATCGCATTTACAGGGAAACAAAGCCCCATAATACGCCCACCTAATTCTAGTGACATAGAATGTATACCAATGAGTAAAATTCCAGCTTTTTTATCA
The DNA here is from genome assembly GCF_023701425.1 of Proteus sp. FZP2095. Taxonomy (NCBI): domain Bacteria; kingdom Pseudomonadati; phylum Pseudomonadota; class Gammaproteobacteria; order Enterobacterales; family Morganellaceae; genus Proteus; species Proteus sp. FZP2095. The sequence continues at coordinate 359,465 of NZ_JAMQBJ010000001.1, read as the reverse complement.
CTTGCATCAGTAAAATTGGAGATCCCCTGTACTTCAAAGAGGTTTTTTAATCGACGATCACTCCAGAACCACGCCATTCCTGTTTCAAATAATGCGACACCTAGTGACGATAAATTATCCATAACAAGCTTGTTAATTTCATTTTCATCTTTATTAGGGAAACATAATTCTAAATTTTTCTTTATGATAGAAACTCTTCTTTTGACAAAGAAACGAGATAACAATCCGAGATGTTTACCTAAAAAAAGCAACCACGAATAAGGTAGCTGTACTAATAAAAAAAGGATAAAAACACCAAACCAAGTTAAGAAATATTTGGGATGTAATAAATGCAATGAAAAAATATTTTTAGCGTACACAAGTTTGTCCTTTAGGAACTAAAAAGCATTTAAGCCACATTGAATTAGACAATAATTATTTAAGATAAGTCATTAAATATTACTTTTATTTTTTATCTTAAATTATTTTTTTATGATTTATCTGATATCTTTTATTCTAATAAAAAATTTTTCTTTCTTTTGATTGAGAAGGTAATAACTTAATGCCTTTATTTAACCATTATAAGGATTTCTTTATTAATTAATGTATTTATCTGTAAATTTTAGTGGTAATTAAGGTAAATACACTTCTAATAATTAAATTAACTCACATCAAATATTTACATAACTTTAATAAAATTATTTTTTACACTTTACTAAATAAACTTTAAAGTTAAATAGACTGGAAATTGATATAAAAAAACCCCACCGAAGTGAGGTTCTTTAAGTCTTACTTGTATTGATATTGCATCAGCAATATACACAGTAATAAAACTCAATATATTACAGAGCGATTACGTTCGCTGCTGCTGGACCTTTAGCGCCATTTTCGATAGAAAATGAAACTTCTTGGCCTTCTTTCAGAGATTTAAAGCTGTCGCTTTGGATCGCTGAAAAGTGTACGAATACGTCTTTGCTACCATCTTTAGGAGTGATAAAGCCAAAACCTTTATCATCGTTAAACCATTTTACTGTACCAGTCATTGTATTAGACATAAGATTTCCTTTAATTAATTAGTTTGCCATAAGGCACTGTTTTCGGTTTGATTTCGGATTTTTACTTATGGTCACTATTTGAAGGAATTCGCAACGAAGAGGTATCAGGGATAACGCTAAACGGTGAACTACTTAAAACTGCACTAACATAAATAGGTCTGTACTTCCAAACCAGTGGCGCTATTAAGTCATATAATTCATTTTATAGCAAATTATTTTCATCTTTATTTTAAAAATAACTTTTTACACATTAAATTAGAAAATAATTATAAGATAAAAACAATTATCTATTTCAGCTATCTCTTTATTTTAATTTAAGAATATGAATAAAAAAGTAGATACTGTTATTTTTTAAGATAACTTGTATCTACTTTATCATTAACGTACTACATCATCTTAATCAGCAAGTTCTAATAAAATTTCTTCTGTTTTTGTCCATAGAAGTGCTCCTCCTTCTTCTGGCCATAAATGACGCTCTGCATTAGGAAAACGTTCAAATAATAATTCGCAAAAATCAGGAGAATGAACTGTGCTGGTATCCTTCATTCCATACCATAAAGTTGTTGGTGTCTTTATTTCTTCAGGTGAGAATCCCCAAGGTTGCATCACAATCAGCAAATCCTGAGTGTATCCATCATTACCTTGTTTAAAGGCTTCCGCCATACATTCTTGATAAACAGAGAGAAAATCAGCTGAGTTATAAATAGCCAAATCGACATCAGCACTGTAATTTAGAATAAAATCCATTAACCATTTAGCTGTTATATTTTGCTTAATCCAACTGGTTAACAGATCTGGTGTTCCAACAGCTTGACGTTGCATATTGATAACATCTTCTGTTAGCTTTTTTTGTGTATCAGGATAATCAAATTGATCTTGTCCTGCGACAATCAGTAATTTATCAACATGACAATAAACACAAAGCGCCATCGCAAAAACAGCACCTTGTGAAAACCCCATAACATTAATATTTTTGATACTAAGATGATCTAATAAAAATAAAATATCTTCAGAAAAAGATTTTAACGATTTTTTAGGATCAAAAGTAGAATCACCTAATCCAGGACGAGTTGGCGCAATCAGTCGAATATTAAGTCTATTTAAGAGGTCAATGTCTACACCTAATAAACCGCTCATACCTGCACCAGTACAAAATAATACTGGCTTACCTTGCTCTGGACCAGATTCATACCACGTTAAAATTCTATTATCTGGTAATGACACATTACATTTTCTTGAGTTTTTAATTTTCATTAGATTTTGTCTTTTATTAATTTTTGATAACACATTACCTGCCATATTGGATAGCAATGCCTATTTTAAATTTCTACTTTTAAAAATTAATGTTGAGACTAGCTAAGGGTAAGACTTCATATAAACTCGCAATAAATTTTGTTTCGTTGCAGATAAATGGATAAACCGAAATTTATTTTTTGTTTTTTGAAAAACAAAAAATAGTAAATTTTATACTACTCTCTATGAGTATAATCAAATTAGCTGTAATAAGTAAGGGCTCTACCATTGATCGCCACTACGATAATCACAATATAACGATGAAGTTAAATCAATTTCATTTATGGTACTCAATGCCATAATTCCTTCATCATCACCCTCTGTTTGTTTGTAAACACCCTGGTTTAATTCAAAGAGCTTACCTTCCCATTTATGCCATCCTAACAGAGAATATAACTGCACACCTTTCTCAGAAGCAGAGAGTAGTCCAAGTTGATAACAAGACTTGATAATATCATTTGTTTGAGTCATTAATTCTTTACCTATTCCCTGTCGGCGATAGTCCTTTAAAACAGCCATTGCCTCAACATATCCTACCGATATAGGGTTATTATCAATCGCCATATTTCTTTGAACAATAGCAACATGTCCTACCATTTTTTCTTGATAATAAGCAAAAACATGCATACCACCTAATGCATGTTGAAAGTCATCTAATGAAAAACCATCACCAAAACTTTCTATTAACAAGGAATATAGTATTTCTTTCTCTATTTTGGATAAGTGACAAGTATGTTTGGATGCATATTCAATAATCATAAAAAAACCATTTAGCAATCACAATAAGACTATTTTTATAACTGATTTGTTTTTTTATAACCAACTTATTTGTGTGATAAAAAATGCATTATCATTTTTCTATACTTATTGTTTTTTATTTTTAACTATTATATTTACTTAATCTTTTTCTTAATAAAAAAGGACAATAAATTGTCCTTTTTTATTTATAACTGGTTTCTACGTTATTTTACTAATATGCAGGTACGACCTTTATCTTCAGCAACTCGCCCATTAACTGCATCATCTTCTGAAATGGTTGCTAAATTAAATTCATTTTTTCCTTTACCCCAAATTTGGAAGTTTTCACCAACATAACGAGCACCACTGGCCGCAACAGCTTCTTTTAAAACAATAATTTCATCGCTGTAATACATAACAGCTAGCTGTTCATTGGGGAAAGAAACTCTGATTTTTTGGCCTTCACAGTTATAAGTATCCGTTTTAGCTGCCAAAGCAGGAGCTGTTATTAATGAAGAAACTAAAGCAATAGCAGAAATAGAAAGTAACTTATTCATTTACATCTCCTAAAATAACCAAGTAAGGTTTTACTAATAAATTTAGACTAGACTTTATCTTTTAAAGATAAAATAGGATATCTCCGCATTTTATTAAAATTAAAAAATATATGAATATTTTAATTTAAGATTAATTTTAATAAAAAATAATCAATCATTGATGATTGAGTTAAAATACAATTTTTGAATTAATGTTAATTTTAATTCAAATAAATTAAAATACATAACTTTACATTACTTCCCGCCTATTTTACTTTATTCAATGCAACTATCGCTATACGATATGCTATTATCCTAACACCTATAAATTTATTGTAGTTCAATAAATTAAGTCGATCTTGTTGAAAAATATCGATAGAAAAAAATAATAGGAATATTCATGCTTCAAGAGAATGTCGTCAAAGATATCATTGTATGGATCGAGCAAAATCTTGATTCACGTTTATCATTAGATATCGTTGCTGAAAAATCTGGCTATACAAAATGGCATTTTCAGCGCTTATTTAAAGCATATACAGGAATATCTTTAGGAAAATACATACTCGCCCGCCGTTTATCTTGTGGTGCTTATGCCTTACGTATAACACGCTGCAGTCTGCTAGATATTTCATTGAAATACCGATTTGACTCTCAACAAACATTTTGTCGCGCATTCAAAAAACAATTTAATATCACCCCTTCCGAGTATAGAAAAAAACCTGGTTGGGATATTAGCGAACTTATTTTCCCAGCACTAGAAACTGTTGAGCTAAAAGCTAAATATGAAGTCGTTACCTTTCCGCCTCTAAAATTAGTTGGCATGTCACACCATTATAACAAACCTATTTCAACGTGGAATTCAGACAAAAAAAGGTTCAGAAGAGAATTTTGGCTTAAATTCCTGAAAGATGTAAATACTATACCGACCGAGTTATATGCAATGCACAGAGCATCTGCAAGTACATTAGATGACACAATGTATATTTATAGCACTGCTGTTGATAAGAAAAAGCTATCAACAATATCTAATACCTCAGCAATGTCACAATTAGAATTACCTAGTGGTAATTACTTGAAAATTACTTTTTTCATTGATGAAATTTTAGACTCAATAACAGGTTATGATGACATTATTTATACTGTGTATACCAAAGTTTTACCAAAAATGAATTTATTACGTAGGCCTGGCCCTGATATTGAACGATATACACTAAAAGAGTCAGTGAGTTACGATAAACTACTTGATAAAAGTGGACCTTATTTGAAAGAAATTAGCTATTACATTCCTGTCATTTAATCGTTTATTATTGAAAAGATCCCAAATCGGGATCTTTTATTTAATCTGTATTTAGAACGATATTTCTCTATCAGTCTTTTTTAGACTTGTTAGCAAAGAAAATATCGTCTTGGATATCTTTTGTTCTTATTGTAAACAATTCATTCATTAAACTTTCAGTTAATCTTTCAGCATCAGCCATGACTCGTAGATTAAATTCATTAAGCATTTTATCTGCGCCAGTTTTATCTGTTTCCACCATAGTGAGATATTTAGCTTCCATTTCTTTTTGCTCTAATGCAGTTTTTGCTTCCCACTCTTGATAAGCTTTTTTCACTATTGGTGCGAGTTTTGGATAATCTGTCATTACTAATGTTTGTAACTTACGATATTTCCAGTAAATAGAATCACTATCCGCTTGATTGTTTCCTATTCCATAATGTTGCGGATAAGCTTTCAACCCACTGTAATACGGAACAAATGCAGTTAAATCCGCCATGCCTAAACCAACATAGGTCACTTCACCTATTTCCTGAGGAAGCTCAGGGCGAACTTGCATAACATGCGCTTCATAAGTTCTGAATACACTGATTGGACGCCAAGATTCTTCACCATTTAATCCATTAGTATATGGGTCGTGCTCTGTTCCTTCAAAGTGATTACGTAACATCGCTTTAGCTTCTTCAACAGATACTTTTTTTTCTGGTGTTAATAAAGGCGCGAAATTACGACCATCATCCACAGCTTGTTTTAATGATGGATTAAATTGTTGCTGAATAACCCACACACGCGGATCATTATAAGTACGATCTCGTTCATCATCTCGTGTGTAAGCTTTTGAGAAATTAAACGCCCCTTCTTTTTCAGGATTATATAGCCCTTTCTCAACAGCAAATTCCACTAGATTTTTAGAGCCTAAAACATCATCACTGTTAATATCGTAGTGTTGTAATCGGCCTTGGTTTCCTGTCGCAAAGTACTTATCTTTAGGTAATTTTTGTGCAATCCAATGATGTCCTGTTCCTGTTTCTAAATACCAAAGCTCATTTTTATCAACAACAGCAACACCAAATCCCTCACCTGCACCTTGTTTTTCAATAATACTTCCTAATAATTCCACCGCTTCACGAGCTGTTTTTGCTCTTGAAAGTAAGACATCTGGAATATCATCTTCAGTTATTCCAGTCTCTTCAACATAGGGATCAAAAGAGAGCGCTTTAGGTGAAGCAAAAATAGATTCTGTACCACTAACCCCCACACCCAGTTCATTAAATCCTGTTGCACCATGGAGTTGTGTTTTCCAATTCGGTACAGTGGTATAACGTAATGAATTCTTAGGTAATGGATAAGTGAAATTATTAGCACCATTATGCTCTTTGGTGCTGTAAATACCCATTTGATTCGTTTTAGCCGGATGAATAACAAAATGTTGTGCTTTTAATGCATCGCTATCTGCGCTACGAGCAATAATCAACGAACCATCATTTGTCGCTTCGCTTCCCGCTAACAACGTTGTACAGGCTAAAGCAGAAGAAACTAATGCAATATTAACGGATAAAGCAATAATACCTTTTTTGAATAAAAACATAAAACTCCCCCATTTGCTTGTTATTTATAATTTATATATCAATTAAGTATCTTTTTAGAATCAAAATAAAAAACTAGATAGCTAATTTTATGCGAAATATTAACAATGAAAATGTGTAGGTTTCCGTGATTTACATCTCAATGATTATTATATTTTGAAATAAAAAATTAATTAAACACATCATATTAATATCAATAAGATTTATAAAAAGATCTATTAAAATAAAAATAAAAACAAAATATTTGTTATTATTTTTTTAGAGATGTAATTTAACTAACGCTTATTTATAACAAAGCTCTTTATTATTAAATTTAATGACAACACATTAACTCTGATGATAATTTGTGTTAATAAAGAAATTAACTTTTCTTTCATAACTATTGTTTAACAATCAATTCATTAACGGTATAATCGTACATAAGATAAACTGACTAAAACAAAAAAATACAATGGCAATTAATATAAAAAGAACTTCTTGGTCAGGGGGATGGGCAACTTTACGTGACCTTGAAATTATACAAACCGTTATCGATCAGGGAAGTGTTACTAATGCAGCAGAACAGCTGGGTATTTCTCAACCAGCAGTAAGCCAGACATTAAACCAGATCGAAAAACGTTGTGGTAAAAAGTTATTCACTCGTGAAAATAATAAACTAATCCCAAACTCTGATGCCTTATTGCTTTATGAAGAGATCGCCAATATCGCTGAATCTTTCAGTCGATTGAGCCATTTTCACCATCAAGAAAAAAAACGAAGTCTGCGAATTCTAGTTCCACCGACATTAGCCTATGGTTTTATCAATCAAGCCACTGCTCTGTTTATCAAAAAATATCAAATTAATGTCCATTTAGAAATATCTAGAAGTGAGCAGCTACTTTCTTTAATAGCAAAAGAGCAAGCGGATATTGTCATTACTGATAATATGACCATTAATAGCAATTATAATTTGACTCAAACTCCGATAAGAGAAACTCGAATTATTTGTGCAATCCCTAAAACACATGAATTATCTACAAAAAATACCATCACACCTGATGACTTACATGAACAGTCTTTTATTGCTTTAGTTAAAAGTAATATTGGGCGCACAGTTATTGATCGAGCGCTCAATAAATCAAAATCTAAGCCTAACATTATTGCTGAAGTTTCTGATCAAGATACAGCTATGACATTTGTAAAAAATAGCTTAGGGATCAGTTTAATTAATTCATTTCCTACTATTGAAACAGAAGATATTGTTTATAGAGAATTTACACCGACGATTATGAGTAATATTTGTTTTTTTACATCGAAAAAAACAGAACATGAAGCACAACTTTATATTGAATTTATTAAAGAACATCAACCTGATGCCTCTTTATTTTCGATCCCAATTAAATAATTATTAAGGTCTCATTCTATACAATATCGACAAATAGAAGAGACCTTTCTCTTATTTATGCATCTCAAGAAGAGAGAGAATACCTTCAGTAAAAAGTGTTAACCCGATGGAAAGCGCCTCTTCATCGATATCAAATTTTTCTTTATGATGTCCATCACTCTGATCTGCGCCTACTAAGAAGAATATCGCTTTTCCTTTTTTCTCTTGTACCCTTCTTACCATTAATGAGACATCCTCACTTCCTCCTAAAGGTAATACGATATTTAATAAATTTGGATGCGTATCAACAACGCCTTGCATGATATCTATCATTTCTCGATCATTTCTGAAATTTGTCGCTTCGCCCGTAATATCTATTTTTGTTTCTAATTGGTAAGTAGTTGCAATACCATCAACAGATTTTTTTATACTATTAAATAAGTATTGTGTTATTTCAGCATTTTGCCCACGAACTTCTAGTTGCATTTTCGCAGAGCTAGGAATAAGGCTACGATTTTCACCTGCAATTAAGGTTCCAATATTTACTCTCGTCATACCTTTGCCATGCCTTGGTATTGCTAATATCTCATTAGCTAAGAAGCATGCTCCTGCTAATGCATTATTTCCTTTTTCTGGTTCATCAATAGCATTGGTAGATCTTCCTTTTAAAAAAATATCTAATTTAGTGGTACAAAGAAAATCAAAAGGATCGAGTGCGATTTCACCTTTTTTCAAATTACATCCAATATGCATCCCCATAAAATAATCAGTATCATCTAATACTCCACTGTCGCTTATTGCTCTTGCACCTCTCACTCCTTCTTCTGCGGGTTGGAATATCAATTTATATTTCCCACGTAAAGCGTGAATGTTTTGTTTTAACCAATGAGCAAGACCAAGCCCTATTGCAGTGTGCCCATCATGACCACAAGCATGCATTAATCCAGAACGGCACGAAGCAAATCCTTGTTTATTAGGCAGATGAGTATCGTCATTTGACTCTTGAACATAAACACAATCAATATCGAAACGAAACGTAAATGTCGGGCCAGGAATTTCTGTATCAATAATAGCCATACACCCTGTTAAACCATCCATTTCAGCCAATAACTCAGTACTGATCCCTTTTTCTTCGGCTATTTTTATGGCCTCTCTAACTAATTTTTCATCTCGACCTAAAATACTTTCTCGGCAAATAATATGAGGTCCCGCTTTGACATCAATATTCATCTCTCGCAATACGCTGATTATCGTGCCTGTCGTCACAAATTCAGTCCAGCCAATTTCTGGAAACTGGTGAAACATTCTACGCCATTCTATTAATTTATTGATTTGGATAGATTTCATTATTTTTCCCTTACAAAAATAAACCTATTATAAAAAATAAAGACAATAAGATAAGTATTTTGTTATGAGAATCATAATTCATGGGTTATTTTATGAATATGATCTAGGTACCATTTTTCTTAGTTTTAAAGAAAATTGTCTAATCGTAGAAATCAAAAGGAATAATAAGAAATAACTTTTATAATCAATCAATAAGGAATTAAAAAACAAGTAAAAATAAAATTTAAACAAAAAAATAGCCACTAAAGTGTTTACTCTTTTAGTAGCTATTTGATTAATGATTATTCATTTATAAATCGCATTAACTGCTGACGTAATTGCTTATTCTCTTGTTTTAGCTGTTCATTTTCATCTAATAAAGTCAGTGCTATAGCGATGCCGTGCCAATCTAATGCGAGCTCTTTATGAAGCTTTAATGCACGATGTGTCACCACGATAGCATTATCATCGAAAAACCACTCTTGAGTTTCAATTTCTAACGGCTCAATAACGCCAAGAGCGACAAATTCTTTGAGTTCATCATTTGATATTCCAGTATGATGACAAAACTCAGTAACAGTAAATACGGTTGTTGTTAAGTGACCCATTATTTATTCTCCCAGTCTTTACGTGGATTATAATCGGTCTGACTATCTGCAATTTGTTGCCATAATTCGCGTGTCTTTTCATCGGATTTAGGTGGCATAACAATTTTTAAAATTGCATATAAATCACCGCTAGCCTGTTTACTAACTAACCCTTTTCCTTTAATACGTAGTTTTTGTCCTGCCTGACTTCCCGCCGGAATAGTTAACAAGATTTTTTCTTTTATTGTAGGTATAGGAATTTTTGCACCTAATGCAGCTTCCCAAGGTGCAACTGGAACAACTATTTCTAAATCATGACCCTTAATATCAAATAGAGGATGAGGCGCAATACGAATTGTTAGCCATAAATCACCATTCTCTCCACCATTTTCACCTAGTGTTCCTTGACCTTTTAAACGAATACGTTGCCCATCAATAACTCCGGCTGGAATTTTAACATTCAAAGTTTTAGGGATCTCTTTTTCCAAAATTCCAAAAACATTATAAACAGGTAAGTGATAACTAATCGTACGCTTATGTTCTTCCTGCGATTCTTCTAGAAAAACGGCTAATTCTATCTCTAAATCATGTCCACGCTGTTTAGGTGCTTGTTGAGTTCGACGACCTTCAAATGGAGAGTGTTGACCAAAAAATGAAGCATAAAAATCATCAAAATCTTCTTGGCTAAAGCTTTGTTGATTTTTTGTATTCGAATGTTGTTGTGTAAATTGCTTAAACTTAGGATCGTTACGATGAGCCCAAAGCTCATCATACTCAGCTCTTCGTTGTTCATCGCCTAATATTTCCCAGGCTTGAGCAATTTCTTTAAAACGCTCTTCAGCATTTGGCTCTTTACTTACATCGGGATGATATTTTTTCGCTAAACGGCGATAAGCTGTTTTAATCGTTTTAGTATCATCAGTGGGTTTGACACCCATTATGGTGTAGTAATCCTTTAATTCCATAGTGACATCTCAATTATGTTAAATAATGAATTAAATATTAATACCCTAGACTTGGTTAATTATAGAACAAACAAATTATGTTGATGAGTAAAAACTCTATAGTAACACCAACCAAACGCCTAAAAAACGACCGCAATTAAAAAATAATTTAATTTTTAAAAAATAATTTAATCAAAGAAAACATGATATTAGTTAATCTAGCACTATATTATTATTTTTTTCTTTAAAATTGCATTTGAAATACCTTATTGAAAGAGGTAGATTTTATTCAACAGCACAATAGTTTATTGCATTATTAACGATAAATTTTCTTCTTAAATAATAAGAAAATAAAAAATGAGACACTCATTTTTAGAGAGGTAAAATGGAACGAATTATAATTCCCACTCACTATATTCATGTGCGATCAACGCCACTTTGGACTAAAGACACTGCGCCTAAATCTATTTGGGAAAGACATTTAGATAAAGGAACTCGCCAAGGGGTTTACCCAAAGCTATCTGTGATGCAAGGAGTAATTGTTTATTACGCATATACAGATGAATTTAGCCCAGAGCCTACAGAAACGTTAGTGATCCATGCCGGTGAGTTTGGTGTATTTCCACCAGAGACATGGCACAAAATAGAAGCTCGAACTGAAGATACTGTTTTTAATGTCGATTTTTATGTCGATCCTAAAATACTTGCCGAAGGTTAATAATAATATGGAAAATGAAAATAAAGGCTATTTATTAGAATTAATTAATGCCAATGGCCAAGAAAAATCTCAAAAAATATTTCTAAATCCTAAAATTTTATATATTCCAGAAATTGCTAATAAAGAAGTTTTACTTCTAGTTAATGAGCTAAAAAATAAGGTAAATATTGACTCACAAGAACTTACCTTAGTATTAACAAACAAAAATAACGGTGTTTCTGTTGATAAAAATAGCTTTTTAGCTGATTTATTAGATGCTGATATGTCCAGTTTAATGGTGAAAGATCTTATCAATATTGTACGTGGTTATGATATGGATGAAGAAACCAATGTTTGTGGTTGGTGATCTAGCGTAGTGAAAGGAATATATCACCTTTACTATATCTATTGATAATGAAGGTGATTGATTAATACTTAGAGAGTAAATTGAAGATCATTTTTTAATAGCCTATCTATCATCCAATACCCTGCTTTTCCTGGTGGCTTGCTTCTTGACCACACTAAATCAATGTCTATTTTCTTGGGAAATTGGTCATAATCGAGGCTGACTAACAAATCATGTCCAAATTGCTCAACTAACCATGTGGGTAATATTGCCCATCCCATTTCTTGCTCTGCCATTTCAAGTAATAATAAATAGTTAGGTGCTAGCCAGTTTTTCTCACTATTAATGGTAAATTGGGCACTACTGCTTAGTTTTAATTGACGATGCATTGTTAAATGTTGATAGTTGATTTTCTTTTCTCTTACAAGTGGGTGCGTTTTATGTGCATATAGTCCCAACTTACCACTTACAGGCAAACGAGCGAAAGCAATATCAGCAGGATATTCTACTCGTGATTCCATCATACCAATATGCGCCTGATTATTTTGTAGCATATTAATCACATCATCATTCTCTGCAACAAGAAACTCAAATTCAAGATGTGGGAATTCTTTATCTAGAATTTTCAAAAGTTGCTCTGAATAAGGTGGTTGATACATATCAGAGAATACACAACTTAAACGAGGCTCCATTTCAGGCGATAGTTCTATTCTTAATGCCTGTAATCGTTCATCAGCCGATAATATATCTTCAACCAAGCTTAACACTTTTTGTCCTGCAAAAGTCAGTGTTGACTCTCGCCCTTTACGCTCAAATAGTTCAAATCCCATGTCATCTTCGAATCCGGCGATAGTACTACTGACCGTAGATTGGCTTTTATTTAATTTTCGTGCTGCTGCAGAAAATGATTTTAACGAAGCTACTTCAATGAATGTACGCAAAGTTTCTATAGAATAGTTCATTATGGTATCGGTTTTTTCGATGGCTCTTATTTTGTATATATACAAAATATCACCAATAATTGCACTCGTTTTTTGCTAAATAATTAATTTGAGGTGGGATATGAGCCAATATCAAAAAACATTTACTGAGCGCGTTTTTCACGCTGTTTCATTTGAAGTGATAGCCATCGCAATAACAGCGCCACTTAGTGCATGGGTTTTGGGTCGCACAATTTTTCAAATGGGAACTGTTGCTATTGTTTTATCAACATTAGCTATGTTATTGAACTTATTTTATAACATGATTTTTGACCGCTATTGGCCTTTAATCAAAGGCCTAAGGCCAACGAAAATACGAGTCATGCACGCCATTGGCTTTGAATTAAGTTTTGTGATCATTGGGTTACCAATATTGGCATTTTTATTAAATATGTCACTGTGGAATGCATTCTTATTAGAAGTTGGCTTCTTTGCCTTTTTCCTTTTCTATACCTATGCATTTAATCTTAGTTACGATAAATTACGTGAAAATTGGTTTAATCGTAAAGAAAAACGGGTAATTGCACGTCAATAATTACACAAAAACACCTTTTGAACTATCATTAGGTGTTTTATCACTAATCAAAAGTAGGAACTCATTATTTTATATCATTAAGTTATAATATTAATATACTATTCTAATTATCTTCATGCAGAGCAATTATTATGATTGTCGCTGTATCTAACTGGATTATGATTCAATGATGATATTAAATGATGAAATAATTAAAAATATAAAAAATGATATTGTCTCTTTTGCAATAACAGAAACAGAGAAATTTTTAACAGAAAAAAGTGGCGAAGTCTTTTACGCCTTTGCGTTCGATTTAAATGCCGCATATGGAGAAGTAAATCTTTGCTTTAACACTGAAGAATATTTTCAAAAAACATTAAAACACTATCAAAATCAATCTGATAGTCACATTTATCATTCAAATGAAGAGATAAAAAGCTTAAAATACAATACAGGTGATTGGGAATACCAATGCTTTAGTACTATTTATCCTATCGATGAAACATACTTAGAACAACTTTATCATACGTCTTATGAAGACGGCTCTTACTCTCACGTTTTAACAAAAATTATTTACATATTTTCAGAATGTCTAACCCTGTTTAAGCAAACAGAGACTTACAAAAAAATCCCAAAAACTGAGGATTTTATTGCTTTTACAATTGATCATGATGAAGATGTTGAAGATGCTTTAATGCGTATTGGAAAATATTAATAAAACTGTATAGAACGATAAATATCGTAGATGTTCAAAAATAAAGCGATAACCGAACGGTTATTTATTATTGACACAAGAAGAGTATCAATAAATGATCTTTTTTATTAGTTCTATACTTTTTGCAATTTTTTTGACCACTATATTAGCCTATTGGTGTTTCTCTGCACTTTTTCCTAAAGCGCCACCCACAACACTTTCTTGCCTTTTAATAAGAACGATTCTAGGTGTATTGCTCATTATTATAATGATCAGCCTTATTTTAACTTTATTAAGTCAGATACTCTGATTGGCCGAAGTGTAAATGAATATAGAAAGCCCTTAAAAACAAGGGCTATAATTAAAATTTTTATTTATCTGCTTTTGCTGCCCAAAGAAATTGAGCATTAGGTAATGTGGTATATTTTTCTATTATCTCTTTATAGGTGTTTTCTGGCTTTAATTCTGCAAATTGTTCAGGGTAAATGAAGGTTGCTAAATATTCTAAACCAACGATGTTATATGGATGATTATAGAAATTGTGGTATATACCATATAATCGCTCATTTTCAACTGCTGCGATCTGATTAAATCCAACTCTGCTCTTCAATCGTTTGAAACCTTCCTGAGTCTCTTTATTAGATACCCCATAGCCAAATGGTGCAGCAATATTATTCTTATTGATCCAGCGAGATCCCGTTACAATATATACATCAGGTTTAGTGCTAATAACCTGCTCTAAAGAAATAACACCCGAAGCGCCTGGTAAGAAATGACTGCCTATATTGTCCCCACCAACAGCTTGGATCAACCCCCCCCACCCTGCATTATTATGTGTAAAGCAGCACCCATCACCGTTAGCTCCAGCCTTTGCTTCTACAAATACACTTGGTTTATTTTTAATTTCTTGAGTTTTATTTTTAATACTATCTAAGTGCTGTTGATAAAAGTCTGTATATTCTTTAGCTTCACTTTCTTTATTTAAAATAATACCAAGAAGCTCAACACTTTCTTTCGTGTTTTTGACTGGATCTAAAAAAGTATCAACATAAATAATAGGAATATTGGCCTCTTTTAAAATGCTGACAACGCCCGATCCTTCTAATGCGGGTTTGGCTCTTAATTGAGCGATCAAAACATCAGGTTGTTGCGCAATAACTCGCTCTGCATTAACTTCACCTTTGTCATTAAATCCCATATCAGGGATCGCATTTATATTAGATTTCCATTTCTGTTCTAATAAAGAAACTGTCTGTGGATCCGATTTTTTTAGATTATTATTCCATGCTACAACTCTTTCAAACGGGTTATTTCTATCAAGCAAAGCCAGCGTTAAAATATCTCTACCATCTTGTAATACAATACGTTTAGGTTCATGTTTTAACGTTATTTTTTGCCCATCTGTATCGGTAATTGTAACTGGATATGTTGTAGCCAATGCGGTAAAAGGAAGTAATGCAGAAAGGGATATTGCTAACAGGTGATATTTATTTTTCATAGTATACTCTCCATAATAGAGAGTTAATGCTAACAATTATCATTAGCATCATCAATAAAAATCATCTTTATCTGACTACCAAATAAATTCGTTTTAATAGAACGGCATCCAACAATAAATATTCGGGTCTGATATGGTTTCGCTAACCACTTTGACGTTAAATGGACGATTTTAACTAACCCGTCCATTTAACATAAGCAAACTGCGTTATCCAAATATTCTCCTTAAAATTTATCTAAACGGACAGATAATTGTCCAATTACGAGCAAAAAACGTGACTACTCATGCAGAATAAACTTAATTAATCTCTATCATCTTAACAAATGGTAAAACATTTTTTAACAAATGAGGGGTGATATGAAAAAAAAGAGTAGTATTGCATTTATCAGAAAAAAATTAGTGAAAGATAATTCTATCTACGTAAAAGAACTCAGTGCTCTACTTCATGTATCGGAAAGAACCGTAAGAAGATACATAGATGAATTACAGTTATTAGGTATAGCAACTAAATTTCATGGTGGAGTGAGATTACAAAAAATTGAATTAGAACCAATAATAAATAGAACTATTGATGAAACCAGAATGCTTCAAATTGATTGCGAAGAACAAGGTAGAGATAAAAAAACTGCAAATAAATGTTCATTATATATTTTAGGATCTTTCAATTTAGATGTTGTCACAGAAGTTGAAAGATTTCCTTTTGTTGGAGAGACAATCAAAGCAATTTCGACAAACTTTTTCCCTGGAGGGAAAGGTGCAAATCAAGCGGTTGCGGCTGCTGAATTAAATGATCATGTACATTTTTTTGTTAAAGTAGGCGACGATTCATTTGGTGCTACTGCAGAGAAATATTTCGGTACTACAAAAATAAGTTCATATACATTAATTAAGGATGCCAATGCAAAAACAGGAAATGCATTAGTTATGGTTGAGAACGCTACTGGTAACAATAGCATTGTTATTGATCTAGGGGCTAATGCAACAATCACTAAAGCTGAAATTCTTTCAGATATTAATAATCTACAATCGGCAAGTGTTTTTCTTACTCAATTAGAAAATAATATAGAAGCGACCAAGTTTGCGATTGAAATAGCAAAAAAATCGGGATGTTATGTCATTCTTAACCCAGCGCCCTATTCAGATCAAATTGTCTCACATTTGCCATCTATTGATTTATTAATACCAAATGGAACAGAAGCAGAACTAATATCAAACATTAAAATTGATAGCGTTATTTCAGCACAGGAAGCCATAAAAGCAATACACAACTTAGGTGTTAAAGAAATAGTAATGACACTTGGTGACAGTGGTGCTCTTTATTTCAATGGTAGCACGATGAAATATTACAAAGCGATGAATGCATCTGTCGTTGATACAAGTGGTGCTGGTGATGCATTTACAGGTGCTTTAGCTGCAAAATTAATAGAAGGTAAAAATATGGATGAAGCAATTAAGTTTTCTATTGCTTATGCATCATTAGCCGTTGAAAAAAAAGGTGCATCATCAATGCCATCTAGAACAAGTGTTGATGCCAGATTAAAAAAAGAGCGTATGTAAGGGAAGTGCACAAATAACCCACCCCGTTAATAAATTATATAATCGAGGTCGTTATGAAATATTTAATTTTCATTATTAGCCTTCTCTTAATTTTTATAGTGGCATCTTCTATTAGTTTTAATGCTAATAAAATAAAAAGAAAATTTATTCCTATTATTATTCTTTTATTAATAGAGGCCTCCGTTGCTTTTATACTTCTACATACATCTATTGGGATCTCAATACTTAATACGACGAATATAGGTATAGAGTATTTAGTACATCATGCAAATAAAGGAATTGATTTTGTATTTGGAGATATAAGCACAAAAACACCTATTGTGTTCGTTATTGTTGCTCTAATGCCTTTAGTATTTATTTGTTCAATTATTGGGATATTAAAATATTTTGGTATTCTACGTTTGATTATTCTTACTATCGGATACCTTATTAATAAAATAGCCAAAGTAGGTAAACTTGAATCGTTTTCAGCAGTTAGTGCTGTCATTGTAGGTATGATGGCCGTATATGTTTCGATTAAAGAATACATACCCAATTTAACAAAACCACAGATGTATACAATAGCTGCATGTTCGTTGTCTACTGTCGATATCGCAATATTGGGCGCTTATACTCAAATGTTATCACCTCAGTTTGTATTTATTGGTGTTTGCCTAAACTTTTTTAGTACTTTCGTTATTGTTTCCATTATTAACCCTAATGATCCTATTGAGATATCGAACCATTTTTCTGGCCCTAAAAATGAACATCATAGTTTTTTTGAAGTACTAACAGAGCATATGCTCGATGGTTTTAAATTAATTCTAGCGATAGTTCCAATGCTTCTTGGCTTTATTGCTCTAATTAGCATGTTGAATGATATTTTTTTACGCCTCATAGGAATAAGTTTCCAAGGCCTTCTTGGTTATATTTTCTCTCCTATTGCATTTGTGCTTGGTGTCCCTTGGCAGGACAGTATTGAGTTCGGGCAAATTATTGCCACAAAAATTTTAACGAATGAATTTGTTGCAATGGTTGACTATATCAAATTGGATGATCTGAGCCCAAGAGCAGATGCCATTATCTCTGTATTCCTAATTTCGTTCGCAAATTTTGGTTCAGTCGGAATGATTATTGCTTGTGTCGCCAGTATCAGTAAAGAACATGGAAAAATAGTAGCGGCGAATAGTTTTAGACTGATTGTAGGTTCAACGTTAGTGAGTTGCTTATCTGCAACTATGGTCGGTATTTTTATTAATTAATATTTAGTTTATGAGTCATATTTTTAATTCTAGTTGTTATTCAATATGTTACGTAATTTATCAAAGGAGAAGTATATGACTAAAATTATTATAGATTGTGATCCAGGTGTAGATGACGCTATTGCTATTTTACTGGCGTTGGCATCACCAGAAATAAAAGTATTGGGGATCACAACAGTCGCTGGAAATGTTGAGTTAGATAAAGTTCATGAGAATGCTCGTAATATTCTTTCATTTGTGTCTCGACCTGATATTCCTTTAGCCAGAGGGTGTGAACGACCTTTGATAGCACGTCGGGGAAATAAGACACAAGTACACGGTAATAACGGCCTTGCTGGTGTGATGTTACCAAAATCTAATTACACTTATCCCGATATACATGCCGTCGATTTTATTATTGATACTGTGATGTCTAATCCTAAAGAAGTCACTCTTTGCCCGACAGCACCACTTACTAATATCGCCATGGCAATGCTAAAAGAACCAAGACTTAAGGATAATGTGAAAGATATTGTTCTAATGGGAGGGGCTGCATTTTGTAATGGGAATATAACACCAGCAGCCGAATTCAATTTTTATGTCGATCCACACGCGGCACATATTGTCTTTGATACAGCAGAACACATTACTATGTTGGGATTAGATGTCACACATAAAGCTGATATTCGAGCAGGTTTATGTCAGTCGTTAGAGCAAGGTAATGTCATTGCTAGAACAGCAGCAAAAATGTCTCGTGGATATGCTGCATTTGATCCCTTCTTACATGATCCTTGTGTAATAGGTTATCTAATCCGCCCGGATATTTTCACTGGTATAAATGGACATATTGATATTGAATATGAATCACGCAAACTTTTTGGTTTAAGTTTTGCAACAGTCCATGATGATCTAAGACCACCTAAAAATAATAGCAATTTAAATGAATGTCGTATGAATACGATGATAATCACCGATGTTCAATCGGAGAAATTAATGTCACTAATATCTGAACGAATTTTATCTTTGTAAACTACAATCAAATAGAAAAATACAGAGAAGTGTAGCTTCTCTGTATCAATTTTTATTATATTATTTAAAAGTTAAGGTTACTTTCTCTCAATAATAATTGATTAATATTTTATTGAAAATTAAACAAAAAATATCCTAAAATACCAACAGGCCTAATTAAACTAAAGGCAAAGACTATCAACGCTATCTCAGCTATACCAGCAGTAATTGAAGTGGCTTTAACAAAAAATTCGTTTCCATACTTTCAATTGTTAAATATACCTTGAGTATATTAGAGTTTCTAAAATAACTTAACAACCACTCTAGCTATACAAAAAACTATACAAAAAACTATACAAAAAATGGTAGAGCTTTCAAGAGACATCAGAAAACAATGATTTTGTTGTAATGCTTGATTTTACTGGGATTAGGAGACTTCAGGAGACACTAGGAGATGATGAGATGGCGGAGGAGGAGAGATTCGAACTCTCGGATGGTTTCCCATCGGCGGTTTTCAAGACCGCTGCCTTCAGCCGCTCGGCCACCCCTCCGCAATTGGGAGCAATATAAACACCTAAGCTTATGTTGTAAAGCCCTTATTGTACTGTTTGCCGTAAAATTAAACGCATTACAAGTCAATGGCTTAATTTATCAACGATTTATGGGTTCTACTTGGGTATTTTCCTTCTTTTTGCTAAATTAGCGGTATTATTTTTGATTGGTTGCTACTCACATGTTTGTATTTAACGGAAAAGAAATCGAGACAGATAGTCACGGTTATTTAAAAAATAGCAATGAGTGGAATGAAGATATGGTTCCAACATTAGCTGAACTAGAAGAAATTGAGCTTACAGAACAACATTGGGAGATTATCCGTTTTGTTCGCCAATTTTATTTAGAATTTAATACCTCTCCTGCTATTCGTATGCTAGTAAAAGCACTTGCACAAAAATATGGCGATGAAAAAGGGAATAGCCGTTATCTTTATCGTTTATTTCCTAAAGGCCCTGCAAAACAAGCTACAAAACTTGCCGGTTTACCAAAACCCGTTAAATGTATTTAAGATTATCTTTCGATAAAGATAATTAGAAATCATTAAAACAATATTACTCATAATGGTGGATTGAAAAGTCTGCCATTTTTTCATATTCACAAGATGTTGCTGACCAAAATGTAATTTTTGCACTTCTTGGGCCACCAGCTTCTAACCAATCCTCAAATTCTTTTAACGCATTTTCTTCCGCGAAAGCCTTTACTCCCACGCTACCATCATCACGATTCCAAACATATCCTGTTATTGGTTGTTTTTTCATCCATTGATAAGTAAAAAAACGAAAACCAACACCTTGAACTCGCCCTTGAATAATATATTCTCTACCGATTTTCATATGCCCTTCTAATAGTATTTTTCAAATAAAAATTCTGTCTAGGTTATTGTCTTTTCTTTATACAATAGATAATCTGATTTTGTGAGGTTCTTTATTCATAATGAAAGCAAAGGATTATATTTTTTTCAAATCCTTGAAATTTCACTTTGTGCCCTCATATATATAACCAATAAGCAAGGCTATATGGAGGTGATACTATGATGACCGCCAGCAAATTTGGGATAGGACAGCAAGTTAGACATAAATTACTCGGCTACTTAGGCGTTGTTGTCGATGTGGATGCTGAATATTCCCTTGATCAACCTAATGAGGATGATATTGCATCTAATGTGACCTTGCGAGCAGCACCTTGGTACCATGTTGTGATGGAAGATGATGAAGGACAACCCGTTCATACTTATCTTGCTGAAGCGCAGATAACTTATGAAGTTTCAGATGAACACTTAGATAATGACTCATTGGATGAGTTATCACAGTCAATTCGTAGCCAATTACAGGCACCACGATTAAGAAATTAACTCAATTAATCTACATAAGTAGTGATCTGAATGAAATGACAATCGCCGATTTGTTTTCGGCGATTTTATTTTGGTGTATTACCAAGGAAGGCCATGCGCTTCAATTTCTTTTTTAGGGCAGCGATCCATTACCACACGTAAACCTGCATCTTCAGCTAAATCTTTAGCCTCTTCATTAATAACACCAATTTGCAACCATAATACTTTGGCTTTAATTTCAATTGCTTCTTTTGCAATTTCTAATGCAACATCAGATTGACGAAAAACATCAACCATATCAACAGCAACAGGGATATCTTTTAATGAAGCATAACATTGTTGCCCCAATAAGGTTTGCCCTGACATACCTGGATTAACAGGAATAACATCATAGCCTTGTTCTAATAGGAATTTCATGACTTTATAGCTTGGGCGATCTTCTTTATTACTCGCACCAACAAGCGCAATGGTCTTAACGCTTCTTAAAATGTCATAAATGTCTGAATCCACCATTTATCTACTCCGTTCATCATGAAGATTGAAAATATTATGATACATCATAGTATCTTGATCTGTTCATAGCTTATAAGATAAAAAAAAGGTATTTTGAAAACTGGAACAATAACTATATTTATTTTTAAAGGTATCAAATGGAACAAATTGACCGCACGCTCTTAAAAGAAAAGAATATCGCGCTTGTTGCCCATGACCACTGTAAAAGCTCATTACTGGAATGGGTTGAAAATAATCGTGAACAACTGTCTCTACACAAGTTATTTGCAACAGGAACTACTGGTAATTTAATTAATCACCACACTGGCCTTACTGTTACTCAAATGCTAAGTGGCCCAATGGGCGGCGACCAACAAATAGGTGCAATGATCGCCGAAAAGAAAATTGATATTATGATTTTCTTTTGGGATCCATTAAATGCCGTTCCACACGATCCAGATGTTAAAGCTCTTCTACGCTTAGCTACAGTCTGGAACATCCCAGTCGCAACAAATCGTGCAACTGCGAACTTTTTAATTTCATCACCTCTCTTTTCACAAGAATCTACAATTAAAATTCCAGATTACGAAGGTTATTTAAAAGAGAGATTAAAATAATCTAAGGTTTTCGCTGTATAGGAACACCTTGAGATTTTAGCTCTGAAACAAAACAAGATGGCTGTTGTTTATTAAATAATAGCCATACTTGTTTTTTTGCTCTTGTTAAAGCGACATACATTAAACGTCGTTCTTCTGCATTAGGATAATCTTCAACACTAGGCAGTAATGCCAATTCAATAATCGATTCTCTTGCCGGTGCTGGAAAACCATCTTTACCTTCTTGTAAACCTAAAATAATAACGTAATCCGCTTGTTGCCCTTTTGAAGCATGAAAAGTCATAAATTGTAGGTCTAATTTAGGCCAACGTGTTTTTGCTTTTTTTAATAATTCTGGTTTTAAATAGTGATAACGAGCGAGTAAAAGAATAGTTTCATTTTCTTCTACATAACCACTCATTTTATTTAGTAAATTTTCAAGTTGATCGTCAGATAACAGTGCAACTGACTTTTTATTACCTTTCACTAAGCTATTTAAAGGCTTAGATAATTGAGTTGGGTTTTGTTGAATAAACGTATTGGCAATATTTCCTATCGTGTCATTAAAACGATAAGTCGTATCTAGTGCGCATTCAGCACCTTCGCCAAAAGAGCGATGAAAAGAAGTCGTTAATAATAATTCTGCGCCACTAAAACGATAAATGGCTTGCCAATCATCGCCCACGGCAAATAGAGATGTTTGTTTATTTTGCTGTTTTAATGCCGTTAATAATGAAGCTCTTAAGGGTGAAATATCTTGGAATTCATCAACAAGAATATGTTTCCATGGGCTAATAAAACGCCCTTTTTCAATCAGATTAATAGCTTGATGTAATAAGCCCGAAAAGTCGATCGCTTCTTCTTCTTTTAATGCCGTTTTCCAAGCTTTTAATAATGGTGATAATAATTTTAAATATTTTTTAAAGGCTTCTGTATATTCAGGCTGTACACTTTCGATCAGAGATTTTTGGCTACCACCGTGCATTCTTAATAAACCAACCCAACGCTCTAATCTTACAACAACTTGGTTTTCTAATTTTTTATCATGCCAAAACTCACCGTCGGGGATATCCCATTCAAATTCTTGAGATAACCACTCTCGCCACCCTTTTGCTTGTGCTTTTTTCTGTTGGCACTGCTCTCGCCATTCACCTAATAATAGAGATCTTCTTTTTTCACTATTTGTTTCAAGCTCACTAATTTTAGGTTGCTTTTTTGTCGCTTGTTGAATAATGGATAATGCTAGTGCATGAAATGTTTTTGCCATAATATCGGCATTTAAACGACTAGAAAGTCTTTCATTCATTTCTTGTGCAGCTTTACGCCCAAAAGCAAGCAATAAAATTTGAGCAGGTTGCGCTAACTGACGACGTAATAACCAACCTGCTCTCGCGACTAATACTGATGTTTTACCACTTCCCGCACCCGCTAGAACAAGGATATTTTCTTCACCATTAATTACGGCTCGACATTGTGATTCATTTAATGGTGATGATTCAATCGTATTAAAAAATTCCGCATGTTCACTTAATATTTGAGTTACCCATGCAGAGTTTTCTTTATTAATAAGTGTTTCACCTTGCTTTAGCCATTCCAAACATTGCTGGTAAAGTGTTTGGCAATTATCAAATTGAGTAAGGCGTTCAAGAGGAAGAGGAATAGCAGAAAAGCTTTCTTTGATAGATTGTTGAATTTCACTCAATTTAGACTGTTTTATCCATCTATTTGATTGAGTGATTTCATTAATATTATGGAGCTGTTTCTCAAGAACCTGAGCACTTATTTCGCTCATTTCTTTGCTCCAATTTTGCCATGTTTGATAAAGATAACGATAAAACTGCTGAGTTTCTTCCCAGTCTGTTCCATGTAATCGAACAACTTTATCTTCAGGCAATAAGAATTCTAATTCCCCCCACACAATCCCTTTTTTACAAAAAATATTAATCAATTCGTTAAAAGGAATTAAATACTGATGTTTTTCACCACTGACTTCAATACCTGCATTTAACAATTTGACTCTATTATAAGGATGTTGTGCTAAACGTTGTCCCATCGGGGTGGATTTCAGTTCCATACGTAATTCCTGCAATAAATAACAAATAGTCTGTTGTTAAGCTCTTTTTAATCGGTGATAAACCCTATATTCTAAGAGGTAATTATCTTCATCTTGTTTATTTAAGGGCTTTTTGTGTTCACTTTGCTAAATGGCGCCCGCCGATTTATCTATAATAGCCACTTTTTATATTATATTCGCATAATAATCGCGCTTACAGGAACGACTTTGTTTCCTTGGATTTTAGGGCAAGAGCCTAAATATACAATTCCTCTAACTTTAGGCGTGGTAGCGGCTGCATTAACTGACTTAGATGATAGGCTCGTTGGCCGTTTAAAAAACCTCGTTATCACCTTATGCTGTTTTCTTCTTGCTTCAGCATCAATAGGGCTGCTTTACCCATATCCTATTTTATTCTTTTGTGGTTTAGCCATTTCTACTTGGGGATTCATTTTATTAGGTGCTTTAGGGCAACGTTACGCGACTATTGCTTTTGGTGCTTTATTAATCGCAATTTATACTATGTTGGGTATGCCTATTTTCCCTGAATGGTATGAACAACCCGTTTTATTACTGTTAGGGGCTATCTGGTATAACTCTTTAACATTAGTTGGTCACTTATTATTCCCAATTCGTCCAGTTCAGGACAATTTAACACGCTGCTACCAACAACTTGCAACTTACCTCGAAGCTAAAGCAACATTATTTGATCCTGATATTGAAGATGACTATCAACATTCGCTTTATAATTTAGCAATGGCAAATAGCCAACTAATTGACACTATGAACCAAACTAAAGTTACATTATTAAGTCGATTAAAAGGTGACAGGGGCCAACGTAGTAGTCGTTTCACACTTCATTACTATTTTGTTGCTCAAGATATTCATGAACGAGCAAGTTCGTCACATGTTCAATACCAACTATTAAGTAATGAATTGCGACATAGCGATGTGTTATTTCGTTTTCAACGTCTACTTTCTATGCAGGCACGAGCTTGTGAACAAGTTGCACAATCTATTCTTTGGCATAAAAAATATCAGCATAATCCTTCATTAGAACGCGCTATAAATTATTTAGAAAATGCATTAAATCATTTAAAAAACACGACTTCAGAGCCTCAATTAATAACACCTTTAAATAACTTACTGCAAAATCTTCAAGGTATTGATGCGCTTTTACGAAGTATTAGTACAGAGCAATACCAAATATCTCATGACCAAAAGGAAGAGACGCAACTATCTGATGATGGTTTAACTGGGTGGCGCGATATTGCACTAAGAATAAAAGAGCACCTCACGCCTAAATCGGCACTTTTTAGACATGCCGTTAGGATGTCACTCGTGTTATGTATTGGTTATGCCATTATTCAATTTTTCCAATTGGATAGAGGCTATTGGATATTATTGACCAGCCTGTTTGTTTGCCAACCCAACTACAATGCTACTCGTCGACGTCTTACCTTACGTGTGAGTGGTACTATTATTGGTATTTTAATCGGTTTCCCTATTTTATATTTTGTTCCTTCAATCGAAGGTCAGTTAGTTTTAATTGTGATAACTGGTACGCTCTTTTTCGCATTTAGAACCATACAATATGCACATGCAACACTATTTATTACTTTATTGGTTTTATTAAGCTTCAATTTACTGGGTGAAGGCTATGACGTTGCCCTCCCTCGTATTATCGATACCTTGATAGGCTGTGCTATAGCATGGTTTGCCGTCAGCTTTATTTGGCCTGATTGGAAATTCCGCCAATTGCCTGTTGTTATTCAAAAAACAATGACAAATAACTGCTATTATCTTGATGCCATCCTTATTCAGTATTACCAAGGAAAAGATAATAGCTTGAGTTATCGAATTGCTCGTCGAAATGCCCATAGCAGTGATGGTGAGTTAGCATCACTGATCTCCAATATGTCATCAGAGCCAAAAAGTTATCAAGCTTTCCAAGAAGTCGCTTTCCAGTTGCTTTGCTTAAATCATACTTTACTCAGTTATATTTCTGCACTTGGCGTTCATCGTTCAAAAATAGAAGATGAGAATGTACTCACTTTGCTTAATGATACTGTTTGTTATATCGATTCGGCTTTACGTCGAAAAAAACTTCAAAATGAAGAGGTTAAGCAATCTCATGTAGAATTAATTGAAAGGATCAATCTATTACCTAATTCAGATAATCCTCGTATTCAATTAGTACTCACTCAAATCCGATTACTATTAGATTTACTGCCACAAATTATTAGTTGTATCCAAATTATTGAGCAAAGCGAATCAAATAGCCTACATCAACCTCAAGTCTAATCTCTAATTGACGTTATTTTCTCTAATTCCCATAAGCACATTAGAGAAAATAACGGTCATTACTTTTATCTTATTGAAAAGACAATTCGTTATACCAATTTAATAACTCCATTTTAAGTTGACTAGGCAATACTGAACGATGGCACCCAACAATTGCTCCTGCCAATGAAAGTAAAAGTTCACTATTTCTCAAATTTTGGCTATGCATTAGTTTTAGATAACACGCTTTAGCACCGATTAAGCGCAGTTCTTCAACTTGATTAATACCAATTTGATTCAATCTTTTTTCTAATATCACACCTAGATTAGGTAAGTCTTTTATTCTGCAAGGCTTCTTTCGTTGCCCTAAATATTCTTGAATACTGTAGTGATATGACATATCAATATATTGATCTAATTTTTGCTGATTTTCCCATAACGAATCCGTTATGTGGTAATAACGCAATATGATAGGAATTCCTTTTTTCAAATAGGTATAGGAACTCATTTTTGTTGCCTTATAGAGAGTTTCTAAAAAACCACTTCCTTTTAAATAAAACTCATTACCAGACGTGATAGCAAACATAACCTCATCAATCATTAAGCTAACACCACCAAATTGAGACTTTGTCGTTAACTCTCCATATTGCGCAATACGCGATAACAAATGAGCCTTCCTTTGCTCAGGTAAAAATAACATTGAAACTCCAACACAAATTTTAAGATTAAATTTTATCTTTGAATTCAAAAACATGCATAAGACATAGCAAGAAAGACAATAAAGAATTTCCTTTTTATTGCCAATAGTTAACGACTTAAAAATAGAGATTTACATGAAATTTGAGAGGAACTTTCAAAAAAATGAGCTTGATTTAAGCGAAATATAGAGATACTGTATATTCATACAGTGCATATGGAACGAGGTAAATATGAAACTCTCAACATCATCTCCGACAAGACAGAACGCCATTCTCCAAGAGATCTCAAATGAGGTATTACCTCTATCTATCCCTTCAACAGTGGCGACTTACGATAGTAATAATAAACAAGGCATGGTGAGTGAACTCCTCTACCAAAATCCGCTCGTCATTAATCACATACTTTTACCACTATTGAAACAGTATAGTCATGAATCACGCTGGTTATTGTGGTTAAACCCACAACAAAAGCTAAATCGTACTTGGTTAAAAAATGCAGGATTACCACTTAACAAAATAATCCAATTAAATCATATAAATATGATAACCACTGTTGATTTAATGGAAAAAGCACTGATGAGTGGTAATTACAGTGTAGTACTCGGTTGGTTACCAGAAATATCGTCAGAAGAGATGAAACGGTTAGAATCTGCTGCCAGTAAAGGAAAAACCCTCGGGTTTATTATGCGACAGCAAATTAATACGAATATCCATTTAGAAAGTAGTAATGCATCTAAACGACATTTGAATTCCGTAAAAATTCATTCAATTCACTACCATTAGTGAAATTTAAGAGTTTTCCTAATACTCAAGATGCCCTGATATCATTTAAGATAAGTCAAATGTATTTATAACCTAAATCATATAGTTACAATAAATTTAACAAAAATACAGAATCTTTCCCATTGTGGAATAAGGCGGATCTTTTTAAAATTTTAAGTCGAATTTTAAAGGATTACTTGTAACTTTTTAAGTTCATTGTAGACTTTATGTCGTTAAGGTTATGCTTTAAATCCCATTTTTGGGATCATCATTTGATGAAAGCATTGGATTCCTAACAATAATTTAACCAAGGGCAAATAATAAGGCTTAAAGCCAAATGCCTAACTTGGATGATAACGAGGCGTAAAATGAAAAAGACAGCTATCGCATTAGCAGTGGCAGTGGCAGCTTTCGCAACTGCAGCGCAAGCAGCTCCAAAAGACAATACCTGGTATACTGGTGGTAAATTAGGTTGGTCTCAATACCAAGGTACTAGTAACCATTTCGGTGAAACTTCTATCGGTAACGGTAACACTCACCGTGATCAGTTAGGTGCAGGTGCATTTGCTGGTTATCAGTACAACCAATACTTAGGTTTTGAACTAGGTTATGACTGGTTAGGTCGTATGACTTATAAAGGTTCATATGACAACGGTGCATTCCGTGCTCAAGGTATCCAATTAACCACTAAATTAAGCTATCCAGTAATGGATGACTTAGACGTTTATACACGTTTAGGTGGTATGGTATGGCGTGCAGATTCTTCTGCAACTAAAAACGCTACTTCTTTATCTCCAAAACAAGAACGTTTCTCTAATAACGACACTGGTGTTTCTCCAGTATTCGCATTAGGTACTGAATACGCGATCACTCCAAACATCGCAACCCGTGTTGAATATCAGTGGATCAACAACATCGGTGATAAAGGTACTCTGAATGCACGTCCAGATAATGGCATGCTGAGTGTTGGTGTTGCTTACCGCTTCAACCAAGAAACTCCAGCTCCGGTTGTAGCTCCAGCTCCAGTTGTAGCTCCAGCTCCAGTTGTTGAGAACAAAACCTTTACTCTGCGTTCAGACGTTCTGTTTAACTTCAACAAATCTACTCTGAAAGCTGAAGGTCAAGAAGCTCTGAATGGTCTGTACAATGAACTGGCTAACATCGACCCAACTCAAGGTCGTGTAGTAGTTATTGGTTACACTGACCGTATCGGTTCACAAAACTACAACCTGCCTCTGTCAGAAAAACGTGCTCAATCTGTAGTTGATTACCTGGTATCTAAAGGTATCCCTGCAAACAGCATCTCTGCAGAAGGTCGTGGTAAAGAAAATCCAGTTACTGGCAACACATGTGACAACGTTAAAGCTCGTTCAGCTCTGATCGATTGCTTAGCGCCAGACCGTCGTGTTGAAATTGAAATCCAAGGTACAACTGAAGTTGTTGTTCAACCTGGTCAATAATTCATATAGTAGAATAATCTACTGTTGATGAATTCAAAACCCTGCCAATGGCAGGGTTTTTCTTTATAGAGATAAAATTAAGGTAGGAACATAAAGACAAAAATGTTTTCGAACAGGTATGAAATATCACAATAAAAACAGAGAACAAAAACAACTATAAAAATAAATTATCAAAGTCGGTTAACCAAAATTAATGCAACTCATTTTTCTTTATCGCGTTCTAATAACTCAATAAGCCCATCTTTTAAACTATGCACTTTCAATGCATATTGTTCTTTTCGCTCTGCATCTTCAATTAATTGCACTATCGTTTCTGATAATGTGATCCCTCTTCGTTGTGACAATGCAGATAAACGTTGCCAAACTTTAAACGTTAAGTCGATTGATTTTTTGCGTGTATGTTGATGCTCAGCATTAAAATAACGCTTTCTACGAGCACGAATAGTTTGCTTCATCCGATTAGATAAATCAGGATTCATATGCAGATCAATCCACTCTAAAACTTTTAATGGTTGCGATTCAAGAAGCAACAGTTGCTCAATAACTTCATCAGCGGCACTTTTTTCTATATAACGGGTAATTAATTCACCTTCACGGTGTTTTTTTACTAGATAAGCCCACTTCCAGCCACATTCTAGATTCTCTAATTGTTGATATTTCATACAAAATCCCGTGACAACGTAACTATATAGTAGCATATCAGCAATTTTACAAAAATACTGCCACTGAACCGAAATTTTTTGACTATTTTATAAGCGAAGTTATTTTAGATAATCTTGCTTATCAATTAATAACAAGCCTTGATAAGGGATAGTTTTCTGAGCACGTTATGATAGAATCGAGCGTCGCTATCATAAAACCTTAATGACCACTTATTAGCTCGTGTTTATAAGGTCGTAGCGATACATATTCCCTGCCTATGCAGTTGATGACAGTTAAAGAACCGTCTTATTGCAGGATAGATATCAACTTATACGATATCTAATTATCTCTTTTCACTAATCAATAATAAAAACGGTAACCTTGAAAAACAACGAATTAGAATGGCAGGCGTTACGTCCTGATTACGCCTCCTACCAAACTTTCTTTCAAACAGCATCTCAATTACCTGCATCTCTACTTCGTGAGGTTCAACCTCGCTTGTATGAAAGCCTGCAATGGTTAAACAATGCAGATTCAGGGCAGTTTATGCTGTTAAAAGTGGATGATTCTGCTGCTTACTTTGATATGTTGACAGACACATTAACGCAATCAGGGATCAAAGCTGATCCTATCATTGGCAGTTATCAAGCAGAAACCAATAAAATCAATTGGCAAGAAAATGTACTCGGCGCATTTTCATCATCAGAATCTATTACTTGTTGCCAATGGATAGAACCAGAACAACTCTTTGGTTCATTCTATTGCCATAAAGACGAAGTTACTCTTAGCCCAGGCTTATTGCATAAAGTAAATGGAGGCATTTTAGTCCTCTCTATAAAGTCTTTACTCGCACAACCACTAATGTGGTTTCGCCTTAAAAAAATGGTTGAAGAGCAGCGTTTTGAGTGGCTTGTCTGGAATGACAATCAGTCTCTACCTTTACCTATTGAAAGTATGCCACTCAATCTTCGTGTGATTTTAGTTGGTGATAGGCTAAGCCTTGAAGAGCTTGAATTTATGGAGCCTGAGCTAAGTAGCACTGCTTTATATGGTGAATATGAATACGACATGTATTTAGAAGACGAAACAGCACTTGCCCAATGGTGTGGCTTTGTAAATTCACTGTGCCAAAAATATCGACTCCCTTCTCTATCTGCGGATGCTTGGGAAGTCTTGCTAACACAAGCCGCAAGACAACATGAAGATCAGCTAATACTGAGCTTAGATTTAGAGTGGCTTTTACGCCAGCTCCGTTATGCAATACGTTTTAATCATGAGGCTTATCTAACTGCTGATGCATTAAAAAAAGCAGAAGAAAATCGCCTATGGCGACACAGTTATTTGTTAGAGCGTAGTCGTGATGAGATTTTACAAGACCAAGTCATGATACAAACAGAAGGTGAAGCTGTAGGCCAAATCAATGGACTTTCTGTCTTAGATTACCCGGGATATCCTGATTTAATCGGAGAACCAACTCGCATTACCTGCGTTGCACATATAGGTGATGGTGAATTTACGGATGTTGAGCGAAAAGCTGAGCTTGGTGGCAATCTTCATGCTAAAGGAATGATGATTATGCAAGCTTACTTGAACTCAGAATTACGTTTAGACCAACCACAACCATTTAGTACCTCGATTGTTTTTGAACAATCATATGGCGAAGTTGATGGTGATAGCGCCTCTTTGGCTGAATTATGTGCATTTATTAGCACGCTGGCACAACAACCTATCGATCAGCAAATTGCCGTTACAGGTGCAGTCGATCAATTTGGTCAAGTTCAACCGATTGGTGGCGTAAACCAGAAAATCGAAGGCTTCTTTGATATCTGCCAACAAAGAGGGTTAACCGGTGCGCAAGGCGTGATTATTCCTCTTGCTAATATTCGTCATCTTGTACTTAGCGAAAATGTGCAGCAAGCAGTAAAAGAAGAGAAATTTCATATTTGGCCTGTCACTCATGTAGCAGAAGCAATAACGCTACTGACTCGTCAGCCATATTATGAAGAGCAATGTGAACCAGAACAATCAGACTCACACTTGTTAGCTGTTATTCATGATCGTATAACACTCGCAAATAATCAGGATAGACCTAAATTACCTTGGTTCTTACGTCTATTCAGATAATTCTGTTTCAAGTGATCGGAGTTGTTCAGCGTACAAGTGTAAGCTATTCTGTTGTCTTACACTTGATAAAGGCTATATAGACAATGGTTGATAAACGCGAATCTTATTCTAAAGAAGACCTCATTGCTTCAGGCCGTGGTGAATTATTTGGCCAAGATGGCCCACCACTGCCATCTGGTAATATGCTAATGATGGATCGCATCATTAAAATGACAGAAGATGGCGGCACCCATAATAAAGGCTTTATCGAAGCAGAATTCGATATCAAGCCAGATTTATGGTTCTTTGATTGCCACTTCGTCAATGATCCTGTTATGCCAGGTTGCTTAGGCCTAGATGCCATGTGGCAACTTGTTGGCTTCTATCTTGGCTGGCTTGGTGGTGAAGGTAAAGGCCGTGCGCTTGGTGTTGGTGAAGTTAAATTCACCGGACAAATATTACCAACAGCAAAAAAAGTTACCTATAAAATTGATTTCAAACGTGTTATCAATCGTAAACTGATTATGGGTATCGCCGATGGTGAAGTGTATGTTGATGGTAAGCTAATTTATGAAGCAAAAGATTTGAAAGTTGGCTTATTTAAAGATACTACAGCATTCTAAGATCGATAATTTCAAAAGTTCATTATAAAAATACCGTGTAATATAAAGTACACGGTATTTTTTATCTATTCCAATAGTCTATTTTCCCTTTATAACAAATCAATTGGTTATAAAACATAAGTATAGAATTCTTACTATTTATGGTTTTCGCTTACGCAAAAGTTTTCATGAAACAAAATTCAAAAAGTAATAATATAACGTAAAAAGGCTTACAAAATATGTAAGCCTTTTTATATCCAAATTGATTGTTTGTTATTTATACTCAAATTGTCCTATGCTCAATGTGTACATAGGAATGTATATAAATAACCCTCGTTTTGATTGTCGGTAAAATCTTAGTGATAATATTTAATAGAACTAAAAATAAGCTATTATCTATTTCACTACGACGGGTTATTTATTTTACCAGACTCGGGCGATCTTCCATGGCCTGTCGCCAGCCTCCAAGCCAATGTGAACGCGCATCAATGGCGAAATAAGGGCAAAGTTCTTTTGAACGACCTTGCATACCAGCTTGATAACCTTTCGATAATGCTCTTGCTAAACGATCTCGTTTCTGTCTTTTCATATCTAGACAACCCTCACGTTCTAAGTTTAAGCGGAAAGATAATGATTGTTTTTTCAACAATCACTATAAATTGATACGCTTTATTGAGCATTTAAGCAAGTAAAGAAGTTAATACAAATGTCATATTTGTGATGTTGAGCCAACCGTAAGTTTGATAACTATTGTTATCATTTATTTTGTTTAATGCTTCAATTGAAGTATTAGCTAGTTCTTTTAATGAGCTATATTATGTGTGAACATAGCTAATTGATATTTAACAAAAAAAATCAAATGAAAAATAACCTTTTTAGGTTTATCTTACGAAACCAATAAATTAAATAAGAAAAAATGATATTTTTATTTAAATTTATGTCAATATGAGACTTATTTTATAAATATAACTTTTTGCTCTATTTTTATTTTCTTGTAGAAAACTCTTTTTAATTACCTTTGTTTTATTAAGGAATTAGCTATTGTTGAAAATAAAAGAGGCTATTAACACCTCTTACATACTTCTATTAATTCAAACTCTTCAAATACCAACTCCATATCTTCAGAAAAAGTCCCCTCCCGACTAAAAAATTCTTTGTGCCCTTCCTGCCAATGCGCCAAACTTAAATCCCCTTCACCTTCTCTCTTAGCCAATTCTTCGGTGACTTCGTCAAAACGGATTAACTGTAAAGAACGTGTGCGAATAACGCAAACAGGTTCATTTTGACTGTTTAGAATAATGTTAAAGCCCCCAATAACAGGAATAACGCTGTCACTAAAAAAGCCATTTAATGAACTACACGTTGCCGTTTTTTTTCCTTCTACCACCAGCATAGCCAGATCATCCGCTAACTGCGCATTATCACCAAATGACCAACTGATCGCCGTAGGATATTTCTTTTTGAGGATTTTTAACATGTTCTTCCCTTTGTTTTTTTAATAAACAAAACCCAATATTCAATTTAAATACTATTTAAGAGAATATTGGGTTTCAATAAACGAAAACTTAAACCAATAGATACTAAGCTGATTAATATTGAGCTTGAATTGCTTTCGCTATATCAGAAACAACTTGCTCCCATCCCTGTCCTAATGTACGCACTAAAGCTGGATAACCATCTTCTGTTTGCGTTAAAACTAAAGAGAATGGCTGATTAATCACTTTATTGTTCTCAGTATAAATCCAGTCACCAGAAATAATTACCTGTCCATCATAACGGCCTTGGAAATAATTAACGGTAACCGTTAGCTTCGCCAAATTATCTTCAACAGGTTGGTTAGCAACAACGGTATCTGGCAATGCTTTTGTTAAACCTGAAATAAGGTTCTGTTGTAATTGCTGATCAAGTGGATTGATCCATAGGTGCTGATTAGCCAC
Source organism: Proteus sp. FZP2095 (assembly GCF_023701425.1). Classification (NCBI taxonomy): domain Bacteria; kingdom Pseudomonadati; phylum Pseudomonadota; class Gammaproteobacteria; order Enterobacterales; family Morganellaceae; genus Proteus; species Proteus sp. FZP2095. The sequence goes on along the minus strand of NZ_JAMQBJ010000001.1, from coordinate 324,755 downwards.
GGTATAGTTAATATCCGTCGTTTGATAAACAATTCCAGCATTGACTAGCATATTAGATAAACGGATCGGCTGAACCCAAATTTGAGGCTTCTTAGCTGACTGTGTTACCGAAACATGTTCTGATACGCCACCTTGATAAACATCTGGCAACTGATAATACGTTTTATTAGTCTGACTTGAACATGCCGTTAACATCAACACAAATATACCAATGATGTATTTCATCATTTTTCAGCCCTCTTTGGTTCTGGATCTTTACCTTCCTTCGCTTCGAAAATCAATGCGTTGCTCTTATTGTTCAATGTTTTCAATAAAGGCTGCATCTCTCTTAACACTTGATCAAGCTGTTGCATATTATCAATCATTTTTCCATAAGCAGGAGAACCCGGCTGGAAGCCTTGCATACTACGATTAATCTCTTTCAATGACTGCTGAATATCATTAGGAAGATTTCTAAATTCATCACTACCAATCATGGCATTCAATGACTTCAGTGTTTCCTTAGCTTCACTGACGGCTTTTTGGCTTTCAGATAATGTTGCTGTCATCTCTTTAAGCATTGGTTCAACAGGAAGATTGTTGATCTTGTCCAGTGATGTCATCACTTTTTGCTGAATTTGCGCTAAACCAGAACTGACAGTCGGAATTTGTTGGTAGCCAGCAACGTCTTGAGGGCCTTTCCATTGCATTTCATCAGGGTAGAAATCAAGGTCAATATAGAGTGCCCCTGTTAAAAGGTTACCTGATTTTAATGATGCTCTTAATCCATTGTTAGAAGCATTGGCTATTTCTTTGACGAAATCAAAACTTTCACCGACATCATTAGCAAAACGCTCTGGTTCAACATGAATAAGTACGGGGATGCGGAAATCTTTATCAAGCGATTGTTGCATACCTTTAGTGTAATAAGGCACTTGAACAACCGTTCCCATACGAATTCCTCGGAATTCTACTGGAGCTCCAGCTTGTAATCCTCTTACAGAATCAGAGAAGAACATAATGTAACTACGATAATCTGTATATAACGAATTTTGAATACTCTTTTCATTATCGTAAAGCTTAAATTCTGTTTTAGGTGCGATAGGATCACCTGGTCCCCATCCTGCGGGAACATCAAAACTCACGCCACCACTAAAAAGTGTAGAAAGAGATGCCATCTCAACACGAACACCCGATGAAGACATATCAAAAGCGATGCCAGAGTCTTTCCAGAATCGAACATTTGATGTCACCATTTTGTCATAAGGTGCTTTGATAAAGAGTTGATAATGCATGTCTCGTTTATCAATATTGAATTCGCTCGTTTCAACAGAGCCAACTTGATAACCTCTAAATAAAACCGGATCACCCGCATTTAATTGGCCGGCTCTTTCACTAACTAAATTAATGCGAATACCTTTTGCATCTGGAGAAGCTAACGGTGGCGAGTCGAGAAGATTAAATTCATTTTCTTCTTTACCTTTTAACCCTGGTTGTAACTCTATATAAGCACCGGAAAGTAAAGTGCCTAATCCCGTTACTCCCTCTTTACCGACTTGAGGTTTTACAACCCAAAATGCTGTATCTGCGCGTAATAATTCTTTCATCTCATTATCAAGACGAGCCTTAATAATAACGCGACTAAAATTACTATCGAGCGTGACACTTTCAACTAGACCAATATCTACACTGCGACTTTTAATTTTGGTTTTACCCGCTTCAATGCCATCTGCATTATAGGTAATTAATGTAACTTCTGGACCTTGATGGCTGAAATGATAATAAAGTATCCACGCACCAATCAGTAAGGTGACAAGTGGTATGATCCAAACTGGAGACCAGCTTTTTAGCTTGTTAATTTTTGCTTCAGTTAAAGCAGTTTTATTCTTTTCAGTCACCCTTAGGCTCCTTAATCGTGGGTTTATCATCATCGGTTGTACACTTATCCCACGTCAACCGAGGATCAAACATCATTGCAGAGAACATAGTTAACACTACTACCAATGCAAATAGCACCACTCCAAAATCAGGATAGATGCTCATCAGACGTCCCATTCTGACTAATGAAGCTAAAACAGCAATTACGAAGACGTCAATCATCGACCAACGCCCTACATATTCAACAACTTCATAGAGAAAATGCATTCTAGCAGGATCTCTTTTCCCATTAGATTTATGTGCATCCCAACATAACCAAGCAATAGCGACCATTTTTAAACTGGGTACCATAATACTGGCAATAAATATCACCATTGCGACAGGATAAGAGCCATCTTCCCATAACAAAATAACCCCAGCCATAATGGTTGAATAAATGTTATTACCTAAAGATTCAGTGACCATAATGGGTAATAAATTAGCGGGGATATAAAGAATTAATGACGTAATCAACAAAGCGACCGTCCATTGTAAACTTTTAGGTCTTCTTGCATGTCCTTTCACTTCACAACGGCTACATTCATATTGATCTGCAGGTAAAATTGCCGTACATGAACGGCATAATCTAACCCCTTGTTTTAACCCAGATTTACCTGATTTAATATCAGGATAACTTGGACGAGGTTCTAATTTTTCCCATAAAGTATGTCTATCAAGACACTGGAATGCTCGAATTTGAAATAAGCAATAAAGCACATAAGGCAGGAAACTAAGTCCTAGCCCAATATCACCATAAGCCATTAATTTCACAAAGCTAACTAAAATTCCTGCAAGAAAAATCTCTGCCATACACCACGATTTTAATTGGAATAAAATACGTGATAACCAAATTTGTAGCTTTCTAGGTAATTGAATAGGTATACAAAGAAGTAAGATTGCTACCATACAAAAAGCAGGCACAATTTGGACAAATAGTAGGAAAAATGCACCTAATTCGACGTAATTTTCACTGAACATAACTGTTGGGATTTGCATCAATGTAACATTGTTAGCGATACCAGCAACTTCCATGCTCACGAAGGTAAACTGACTTGCCATTAACAGCATAAATAATGCACTGATAGCTAATGCAACAGGTTGATAAAAAGGCTGACGCCAACGTGCAGTTAATACGGTATGGCAACGAGGGCATGTTGCTTTTGTTCCTTGCACCAATTGAGGAACACTGACCACCAGATCGCACTGAGGACATAATATTTGCTCATGTTTATGTTCATGACGATGTTGTTGACCAGAGCACACTGCGACACCTCTTATTTAGAATAATCAATAAAAGAATATTTGTTCCACAAAATAAAACGGGGCGTGATGCCCCGTTTTCGGTTGGCTATTCGCCGTTTTGCATCAATTCTAGCTCTTGCCATCTATCAAAAGCAGTTTCAAGCTCTTGTTCTTTATCTGCAAGCGCCTTTAAAACTTTTTCTGTCTCTTCATGAGGACGCGTAAAGAAATCCGCCCCACTCACTTCTTCTTGTAACGCACTTAACTCCGTTTCCAAGCTTTCTAATTTTGCAGGAAGTTGCTCCAGTTCTCGCGTCAAATGATAACTTAACTTGTTAGTGCGAGTGTTCTTTTTAGAGCTATCTTTCGCTTTTGCTTCTTTTTCAGCTTTTTCTGGTACGTTACGTGATTTTTTTGCCTCACTCTTTAGTGAAACCGACTGTGCTCTTTGTTGCTGAGCATCAAAATATCCACCAACATAGCTGTTAATAACACCATCACCTTCAAAGATCCAACACTCAGTAACACTATTATCAACAAATTCACGGTCATGGCTAACCAGTAAAACAGTGCCTTGGTAAGCATCAACGAGTTCTTCTAGCAATTCCAATGTTTCAACATCGAGATCATTAGTTGGCTCATCGAGAATAAGTAAGTTACTTGGTTTTAAGAATAAACGCGCTAGCAATAGACGGTTTCTTTCACCTCCTGAAAGTGCGCGAACAGGTGTCATTGCACGTTTAGGTGGGAATAAAAAGTCTTGCAAATAACCAAGTACATGACGAGGACGACCATTTACCATTACTTCTTGCTTACCTTCAGCAAGGTTGTCCATCACAGTTTTATCTGGATCAAGTGCTGCACGGTGCTGATCAAAGTAAGCGACTTCAAGCTTAGTACCACAATGAACTCGCCCGCTGTCTGCTTTTAAATCACCTAGCATAAGTTTCAATAAAGTGGTTTTACCGCAACCATTCGGCCCCACCAGAGCAATTTTATCGCCACGTTGTACTTTGGCAGAAAAATCACGAACTAACTTGCGGGTTCCAATACTATAATTAACATCTTCTAACTCGAATACGATTTTACCAGAACGCGTAGCTTCTTCGACTTGCATACGTGCACTGCCTAACACTTCACGGCGTTCACTACGTTCAACACGTAATGCTTTTAGAGCACGTACACGGCCTTCGTTACGAGTACGCCGTGCTTTGATACCTTGGCGTATCCACGCTTCTTCTTGCGCTAATTTACGATCAAACTCTGCATTTTGTTGCTCTTCAACACGCAATGCTTCTTCTTTGCTTTCAAGATACTTATCGTAATTTCCTGGCCATGAAGAAAGTTTTCCTCGATCAAGATCGATAATACGCGTTGCCATATTACGGATAAATGAACGGTCATGGGAAATAAATACGATACTTCCTTGGAAATCTTTTAAGAATTTCTCAAGCCAAAGGATCGTTTCAATATCAAGGTGGTTTGTTGGTTCATCTAAAAACAGCACTCTTGGTGCGCTGACTAACGCACGCCCTAAGGCTGCTTTTCTTAGCCAACCACCTGATAAAGAAGAAAGCTCAGCTTCACCATCTAAACCAAGTTTTTCTAGCACTTCTGCAATTCGGCTATCAAGCAACCACAAATTACGGTTATCAAGTACTTCTTGTAGCTCCGCCATTTTATTGAGGTTTTTATCAGAAGGATCTGTCTCAATCAGCTTAGAAATATGGTGATAAGCCGTTAGATATTTAGCATCTTCTTCAACACCTTCTGCAACAAAATCAAAGATTGTACCTTCAATATCTCTTGGGGGATCTTGCTGTAAGCGAGCGGTCACAAGATCTTGCTCATAAACAACTTGACCATCATCTAAAGGTTGCTCTTTAGATAACACCCTTAATAACGTTGATTTACCCGCACCATTACGCCCAACTAAACAAACGCGCTCATTTTCTTCAATAAATAAATCAGTGTTATCTAATAGAGGGGCATCACTGAAAGATAAATACGCCCCAGTCAAACTAATTAACGGCATTGTAAATTATTCCTCACCAGCATGAGTTAACAGCCAGCAATTGTGAATTTGGCGGTTACGCGCAAAATCTTGTGATAATGTTTTCTGTGTTATCTCTTTTGCACATAACCCAATTTTTGCTAACTCGTCATGTTCCATTTTGAATCCACGTTTGTTATTTGAGAACATAATTGTTCCGCCTTTTCTCAACAAACGTTTTAGATGTTTCATCAATTCAATATGATCACGTTGAACATCAAAGGTATTTTCCATACGCTTTGAGTTAGAAAATGTAGGCGGATCAATAAAGATCACATCAAATTGTTCATTGCTTTGCATTAACCATTGTAAACAATCAGCCTGCATTAAACGATGTTGTCTACCAGATAAGCCATTTGCTTGGAAGTTTTTCTCAGCCCATTCAAGGTAGGTACGTGACATATCAACTGTCGTCGTACTTTTTGCACCACCAATCCCAGCGTGTACAGATGCAGTACCGGTATAAGCAAAGAGGTTTAAGAAATCTTTTCCATTGCTCATTTCACCTAGCATTTTTCGTGCAATACGGTGATCTAAGAACAGCCCTGTATCAAGATAATCTGTTAAGTTCACCCAGAATTTTGCACCAAATTCGTCAACTAAGAAGAAATCCCCCTTTTCGGCCATTTTTTCATACTGCTGTTTGCCTTTTTGACGTTGACGGGTTTTTAAAATCAGTTGATCAGAACGTAATGCCAGTACTTCCATTGTTGCGCTAATTACATCGAATAAACGCTGACGAGCTTTGTGTTCATTAACTGTTTTAGGTGGCGCATACTCTTGGATAACTACTTTATCTCCATAGCGATCCACAGCAACATTATATTCAGGCAAATCAGCATCGTATAAACGATAACATTCAATTTGCTGTTGTTTTGCCCATTTCGCGAATTTTTTCTCGTTTTTACGTAAACGGTTTGCAAAATCTTCCGCAAGCCCAGTGTTAATCGTTGATGGTGTATCAGAAAGTAAATAGTTCTTTTGTACACAATCAAGAGGACCATTTTTTGCTTTGAACTCTCGTTCAGCACGTAATTGAATGCAGCTTAGCAACTCTGGTGATGCACTAAATAGTGACAATCTCCAACCTGGGAAGTGTGCTTTTACTGCTCTTCCTAATTGGCTATGTAATGCAATTAATGCTGGTTCACTTTCTAAGCGCTCACCATAAGGTGGGTTACTGATAATTGTCCCTTTGATTTCTGCTGAAACAGGGTTTGTCAGTTTAGCTGCATCACCGTGAGCAAATGTGATCAGTTCGGCAACATCGGCTCTGCGTGCGTTGGCTCTTGCCATATCCAATACGCGCTTATCAACATCAAAACCATAGAAACGCGCTGTGGTATTCTTTTTACCTTCACGGAAACGGGCAAAAGCTTCATGGGTCACTTCTTTCCATAACGCTTCATCATGACCCAACCAATGACGGAATCCCCAATGCACACGATTTAATGCTGGAGCACAATCAGTCGCCATCATTGCGGCTTCAATTAATAATGTGCCGGAGCCACACATTGGATCGATCAGTGGTGTGTCCAGTTTCCAGCCTGAACGCATAATAATTGCGGCAGCTAAATTCTCTTTTAAAGGTGCTTGCCCTGTTAAGTCACGGTAGCCGCGCTGATGTAAACCATCACCACTTAAATCTAAAGATAGCGAGGCTTTTTCTTTATGAAGATGAATGGTTAAACGGATATCAGGAGATTGTTTAGCGACATCCGGACGTTGCCCTATTTTACGTTGGAATGAGTCAACAATGGCATCTTTCGCTTTTAATGCACCATATTGGCTATTACGAATAATGTCATTCGTACCATTAAAATGGATAGCAAAAGTCTGATCAACAGTAAAAATCTCACTCCAATCAATTGCCTGCACACCAAGGTATAAGTCTAGATCACTATAAACATTGAACTCATTTAACGGCAACATAATGCGCGATGCTAAACGACTCCAGAGTAAAGACTGATACATGGTTTTATCATCAGCACGAAAATAAACACCGCCTTGAGTTATCTGGCAAGCCTGAGCACCAAGGTGTTCAAGTTCAGATTTTAATAGTTCTTCCAGACCTCGGCCTGTGCTGGCAAACAGAGAGCGCATAATATTGTTACCACCTAAAATAAAATTGTTGGGCATTATAGCTAATTGTATTACGTTGTCATAAAGTTACTGGCTATAAAAAATAATAATGTCTTTTGGGAGCACCGATGATCAACGTTTCACGCCTTTATATACACCCAGTTAAATCAATGAAGGGAATTCGACTTTCTCATGCATTTGCTCGTGAGAGCGGATTCACGTTTGATCGCGATTTTATGATAACCACCCCAGAAGGGACGTTTATCACGGCACGAAAATTTCCCGTTTTGCTGTGTTTTATTCCCACTGTCATGGCAAATGGTATTTATATTCAAGCACCTGATGGTGAAGGTATTGCTATCACCTATCAAGATTTTGAGACCACATTGCAACCGACAGAAGTTTGGGGCAACCATTTTACCGCGTATGTGGCACCAGATGAAATAAATCAGTGGTTCAGTCGCTATTTAAAAATGGATGTTCAACTTCGTTGGACTGGCGAAAAATCGACACGCCGAGTGAAAAAAAATCCAGAAACCGCTGTTTCTTTCGCTGATGGCTACCCTTACTTATTAATTAATGAAGCCTCATTTCAATACTTACAACAGCGCTGTCCTGCTTCAATTAATATTGAGCAATTTCGAGGCAATATCCTCGTAACTGGTGCAAAGCCTTTTGAAGAAGATACTTGGCAGACTATTCGTGTTGGCTCTGTTGTGATGGATCTGATGAAACCTTGTAGCCGTTGCATCATGACTACAATTAGTATTGATAAAGGCATTAAGCATCCTAACACAGAACCACTCGCAACACTGCAAACATTCCGTAGTGATGAAACTGGTGATGTCGATTTTGGTCAAAATATCATTATTCGTCAAACGGGTATTATTCGTGTAGGAGATACTGTTGAGGTATTAGCTTATAAAGAAGCGAAACAATATCTTGTAACAGCTCCTGTGGAAACACAATCAGCGCCTATCATTGAAAACACACAAGAACAGACTGTCAGCATTGAATTTAACGGCGAGGTTTTTGAAGGTAATAACCAAGAAGTTCTGTTAGAACAGCTTGAAAATAATGGTTATGCCATTCCTTATAGTTGCCGAGCTGGCCTTTGTGGCTCTTGTGTTATCCAATTAGATGAAGGTGATGTTAATGCATTAAAAGCTGGCGCAATTAAACGCTCAGGTAAAATCTTAGCCTGTAGCTGTGTTCCTAACGGTAATGTCAAACTTTCGCTTAATAAAAAATAACACTTATCTTTATCGCAAATTAAAAGAAGGTAATTTGCCTTTACCTTCTTTTTTATTTTAAATAAAACAGTTTGTTTAATAAGAATTATCTTATTAAAAACTCAATAATGAATTATCAATAAACTTATTTATTTGTTTCTAGAAAATAGATACAGAAAGAGAATAATGAGGATTTGATTTTGGGGAGTTTTGTTTGAGATGAATTTGTTTTTAGAATGTTATAAATAATGAGTAACGATAAAAAGAGTAAGTCCTTTTTACTCTTTTTGTTAAATAACTTTCTCGTACAAAAATGATCCTGACTCTGACTCTTTATGGTAATTGCTTAACCTATCATTCATAATTTTTATTGGGTCACAAAAATTAAGTGTTCTATCAAATAATGTTAACTGCGGTTGAGCTAATAAACATAAACAAGCTTGAGCCCCCACTTCAATCACTAAAAAAAGAGCTATTTCGTCTTTTTCCTTTAATGAAGCTTCTACCACTTGAGATAAATAAGGGTTGATTTGATTATTGTTAACTTCAAAATACCAACTCTTAGGCATCAGTGGCTTTAAAAAGCGATGGGCTATTAATGCATTTAAAGCTAATTCAGCTCTTGATTCTGATGGCATATCTATTTGTCGAATTTGCTCATCGTATCCATAATAAAGAGCTGCATCATCGACGGTAAAAGATGCTGATTGCCGAGCACTTTCACTCAACATTTTGCTTGGAAAGCGGGAACGAAAAACCATACCATTTGCTAAATCAAGCATTAATTTTTGTTGCTCAACATCAAAATACCAACGCCAGCGATCATCGGGTTTTATTATCACTAATTAATCCCCCTTCGATTCATTCCCTGTTTTATACTCTGATAAACAATCAAAATTAAATGACCTAAATAAAATATTTAATATCACCTAACAAAAACAGGATTCATTTTACTATTAATTAAGCACAATCAGTGCAATTTAATAAAAAATAACCAACTAGGGGCAATATAAACGAGTTAGAGGCAGAAGAAAAGCCCCTAACTCATTATAAAATGTATTTAGATATGATTAATTATAGATTTGATAAGTGCAGGACCTTGATAAATGAATCCTGAATAGACTTGAATAAGAGAAGCACCTGCATCCATTTTTTCTCTGGCTGCTGTTAATGAATCAATTCCACCAACGCCAATAATAGGTAATGCACCTTTTAATTCTTCATTTAATTGGCGAATTATTTGTGTACTTTTTGATTGTACCGGGCGACCACTTAATCCCCCTGCTTCATTACAGTGATCTAATCCACTGACTAATGATTTATCTAATGTGGTATTTGTCGCAATAACACCATCAATATGGTGACGGACTAAGCTATCTGCAACTTGAATTAATTCTTCATGTGTTAAATCAGGTGCAATTTTAACAGCAACAGGAACATATTTTTGGTATTTTCCCTGCAACTCTAATTGTTTATTTTTAATTGCTGATAGCAGATCGTCTAATGCTTCACCGTATTGTAGAGTACGCAAACCGGGGGTATTTGGTGATGAGATATTGATTGCGATATAACCGGCATGAGCATAGACTTTTTCCATACAAATCAGATAATCATCTTTACCTTGCTCTACTGGGGTATCTTTATTTTTACCGATATTAATCCCCAGTACGCCACCATAACGAGATTGTTTTACATTTTCAATTAAGTTATCGACGCCAAGGTTATTAAAGCCCATTCGGTTAATTAAGCCTTCAGCTTCCACTAAGCGAAATAAACGAGGTTTGTCATTTCCTACTTGAGGACGAGGTGTCACCGTACCAACTTCAATAAAACCAAATCCCATTGCACCCAATGCATCTATACAATCACCGTTTTTATCAAGACCGGCAGCAAGACCAAGTGGATTTTTAAATGAGAGTCCCATACAGGAAACGGGTTTTGAAGGAAGTGACTGCTGAATAAGAAATTGAAATGGGGAATGAGATAAACGTTTTAACTGACGGAAGGTAAAATCATGGGCTCGTTCAGGATCTAGCCGGAACAATGCCTTCCTTACTAAGGAATAATACATACGATCTCCATTGAGAATATCGGGTATTAGGAATGATATGTCTACGACAATTTAAGCGTCGTGCATCATATAGATAAAAGCACGAAAAGTAAACGTTTCAATTTCACAATTCGCCATAAAAAATCCCCAGACTATGCTGGGGATCTAATTATCATGCTGATTTTATACTATTCACTCACTCATAAAGTGATATAAAACGTAATATTAATCAGCTAAAGCTTTGGTGATTTTCTCATATAAATCACCTGATAAATTCTCAAGTTCTTTCAGTTTTAATAACTCTGTACGCATTTTTTCTTGGCGTGTTGCATCATAACGTTTGAGACGGATAAACGGCTCAATAAGACGTGATGCAACTTGTGGATTACGGCTATTTAAGTCAGTCAGAATTTCTGTCAATAATAAGTAACCAGAACCATCTTCAGCGTGGAAAGCGACTGGGTTATTATTTACAAATGCGCCAATTAACGCACGAGTACGGTTAGGGTTTGCAAGTGTAAATGAGCGATGAGATAACAGACTACGTACTGTCTGTAACACATCTGTTGCTGGACTCATGGCTTGTAAACTAAACCATTTATCCATCACTAAACCGTCTTGATGCCATTTATCATCGAATTCTTGTAATAACGCATCTTTGCAAGGTAACTGAGCCATTACAGCAGCGCTAAGTGCGGCTAGCGCGTCGGTCATGTTATCGCTGTTGTGATATTGCGCATCAACAAGTTTGTTGCCTGTTTGCTCATTTTCAACTGCTAAATAACCTAAGCAAACATTACGTAAATCACGTTTTGCAATATCATCATGATTAACACGATAAGCACCAATATGCATTGAATGATAAACAGCAGAAAATTCATCGGCCATTTCAGTTGCCAGTGTTTTACGGATAAAACCAAGCGCTTTATGGATAGCGACAGGATCAATAATACTAAATGATTCGCCCGCTTCAACATCTGTTGGTAATGTCAGAATAAGTGCAGCTAATGCCGGATCAATATCTTTATCAAGTAATACTGCACGGAAAGCATCAACCACCATTTCAGGCAAAATGCAGGTTTCACCCTTTTGAACTCGAGCAACATTTTCTTTTATATAGCGACCTAATAATGCTTGGGCTGCATCCCAACGTGAAAATGCATTACGTGCATATTTCATTAAGAATGAGAGTTGCTCATCCGTAAATGGATAGTCTAGTTTTACAGGCGCAGAGAATTCACGTAATAAAGATGGGATCGGTTGTTCTGGCACATCGTCAAAGATAAAGTGTTGCTCTTCACGTACCACATTTAATACATTAGAAATAGTTTGACCTTGTGAACGCAGTGGGATCACATTGCCTTTGCTATCATACAATTCAATATCTAATGGAATATGTAACGGCTGTTTTTCAGTTTGATCTGCTGTCGATGGCGTCATTTGACTAACAGTTAAAGTGTATTGCTTTTTATTAGCATCATAACTATCACGAACTGTCAGTTGTGGCGTACCTGATTGGCTATACCAACGACGGAATAAAGTCAGATCAACATTAGAGGCATCTTCCATTGCTTGAATAAAATCGTCACAAGTTGCAGCACTACCATCATGACGATGAATATACATTTGAATGCCAGCTTGGAATTGCTCTTCGCCTAATAAGGTGTGGATCATTCGGATCACTTCCGAACCTTTTTCATATACCGTTAAAGTATAGAAGTTGTTCATTTCGATCACACTGTCAGGACGAATTGGATGCGCCATAGGGCTTGCATCTTCGGCGAACTGAGCAGTACGCATCACCCGTACATTATTGATACGATTAACAGAACGAGAGCCTAAATCAGAGCTAAATTCTTGATCACGGAAAACCGTTAAACCTTCTTTTAGGCTTAACTGGAACCAATCACGACAAGTGATACGGTTACCTGTCCAGTTATGGAAATATTCATGACCAATAACAGACTCAATTCCTAAATAATCTTTGTCCGTTGCCGTTTCACTTTTGGCTAGTACATATTTAGAGTTAAAGACATTCAGTCCTTTATTCTCCATCGCACCCATATTAAAGAAGTCAACAGCGACTATCATATAGATATCGAGATCGTATTCTAAATTAAAGCGAGATTGATCCCATGCCATCGCATTTTTCAATGATGTCATTGCCCAATCGGCACGATCTAAATTACCTTTATCAACAAAAAGCTCTAAAGCGACTTCACGACCGCTTTTGGTGATAAAAGTATCTCGTAATACATCAAAGTCACCCGCCACTACCGCAAATAAATAACTTGGTTTTGGATGTGGATCTTCCCATGTTACCCAATGACGGCCATCATCAAGTTCACCTTGTGCAATACGGTTACCATTTGACAATAAATAAGGATACTGTTTTTTGTCTGCGGTAATTGTTGTGGTGTAGCGAGCTAACACATCCGGTCTATCTAAATAGTAGGTAATATGGCGGAAGCCTTCAGCTTCGCACTGTGTACATAATGCATCACCAGAAACATACAGCCCTTCTAATGCTGTATTAGCCGATGGATTAATCTCGTTAACAATTTTTAATGTAAATTGCTCTGGCAATTGTTCAATGATGAGTTTGCCGTTTTCTTCTTTATAGTGTGTCCAAGCAACATCATTTACTGCAATTGACTTTAATGTTAAGTCTTCACCATCTAATACCAATGCTGTTGCATTTGAGTTTAGACGTTTACATTGACTGATCGCTGTAACCTGAGTGTTTTCTTTATCTAAGATAAAATCAAGATGTAAATCGGTGATTGTGTAGTCAGGGGCACGATAATCTTTGCGAAATTTCGCGATTCTTTGTTGTGTCATAGAAAAAACCTTTTAGTTAACACGACTATTTAACGGTTATATTACCAAAGCTTACTCGTCAAAAATCTGTTTAGCCAGTCGAATATTCAATTGAAAACATCAAAAGTCAACAGAATGTTAACAGTTTATTAATACATGTAATCAATTTATTTGGTAAATGATGCTAATATACTCCCAAATTATGTTTAACGTGGTAAACTCATCTAAGTTTTACAGCTTGTTTTTATGTCGCAGAGAAATATTGTTGAATAGTGACGCTTTGTCGTCATATTCGGGTATACTCTCCAACCTTAACGATTTAGCAGACATAAAAACGCTCCGTGAGGATGCTTGACGCGCTATGATTTTAGACGCTACACCGATTATTACATCACTGTTGGATACCGATGCATATAAGCTCCACATGCAACAAGCGGTTTACCACCATTATAGTGATATTCCTGTCGTTGCTGAGTTCCGTTGCCGGAGTGATGAACGTCTAGGTGAATATGCAACAACCTTACGCCATCAAGTTAATATGATGGCAGACCTGTCATTAACGAATGAAGAATTTGACTATCTTCAGAGTCTCCCCTTTTTCAAAGATGACTATCTGCAATGGTTTAAGCATTTCCGTTTTAAACCAGAACAAGTCGAAATTTCAACAACACCTGAAAACCAACTAACGATCAGAATAACAGGCCCTTGGCGTGAAGTTATTCTATGGGAAGTTCCTTTGTTGGCTTTAGTGAGTGAAATTGTACATCGTGCTCGCTCGCCTCAAGTCACTCCTGACGATGCAGTTAATCAACTACGTAAATTAATTGATATCTTCTACCGTGATGCTGCTGAGCAACAGATTGACTTAGCTGATTTCAAATTGATGGATTTTGGCACTCGTCGCCGTTTTTCTTATGATGTTCAGTGTGCCATTGTGGATGAGCTGAAAAATCATTTTCCCTATCTTATTGGTACAAGTAACTATCATTTAGCTGAACGGATGCAATTAGCCCCAGTGGGTACACAGGCTCACGAGTGGTTTCAAGCTCATCAACAGATTAGCCCTGAACTAGCAAACAGCCAGCGCGCCGCCTTGCAGTCTTGGTTAGATGAATATCCAGATCAATTAGGTATTGCATTAACAGATTGCATTACAATGGATGCGTTTTTGCGTGATTTTGATAAAACCTTTGCAGAGAGCTACCAAGGTTTACGTCACGACTCAGGAGATCCAATTGAATGGGGTGAAAAAGCGATCGCGCATTACGAAAAATTGGGCATTGACCCAATGAGTAAAGTATTAGTCTTTTCTGATAGTCTCGATTTTCAAAAAGCACTGGTACTTTATAAACATTTCCATAAGCGTATTCGTTTGATCTTTGGTATTGGTACTCGACTTACTTGCAACATTCCTGAAATCACACCGCTTAATATTGTGATTAAGCTGGTGGAGTGTAATGGTAAGCCAGTTGCTAAATTATCAGATAGTCCAGGCAAAACCATTTGTGAAGACAATGACTTTGTTGACAAGCTACGCAAAGCCTTTGATGTTCCTTTGGTTAAACAAGCCTGTTAATTAACGAAAAATCTTTATAAATAAAAGAAAGGGTAATAATTGCCCTTTCTTTTATTATACCTCTGCCATAACCACTACTTTCATCAATATTTCATCTATTTTTATCAATTTATTTTATACAAAAGCTTTTCTCTTCTTTATTGACTCTTTAAACTAAAATTTCCTACTTGTTTCCTGCGCTATTGCAAGTAACATAGAAAAACTGTCCGACAGGGGCAGAATGAATTAACCAAACAATTATTTTAATTAAACGAAGAGAGATTTATTTATGATCGTTGCGCCTGTAGTCGACGTACTGCAAGGCCGTATCGCGGTTGGCGAAGACGTCACCGTTCGCGGTTGGGTACGTACAAGAAGAGATTCAAAAGCTGGTATCTCATTTCTTACCGTCTATGACGGTTCCTGCTTTAATCCAGTACAGGCCATCATTAATAATAATTTACCGAATTATCAAGATGAAGTGCTGCACTTAACCACAGGCTGTTCTGTGGAAGTCACCGGTAAAATTGTTGAATCTCCGGGCCAGGGACAGAACTTTGAAATTCATGCCACCAATGTTGTTGTGGTAGGAATGGTCGATGATCCGGAAACTTATCCGATGGCCGCCAAACGTCATAGTATTGAGTACCTACGTGAAGTTGCTCACCTACGTCCTCGTACTAACTTAATTGGTGCAGTTGCTCGTGTTCGTCACACATTAGCACAAGCACTACATCGTTTCTTCAATGAACAAGGCTTCTTCTGGGTTTCTACGCCACTGATCACAGCAGCTGATACAGAAGGTGCAGGTGAGATGTTCCGTGTCTCTACATTAGATATGAACAATCTGCCACGCACAGATAAAGGCGAAGTCGATTTCAGTGAAGACTTTTTTGGCCGTGAAGCGTTTTTAACTGTTTCTGGTCAGCTAAATGGTGAAACTTACGCTTCTGCATTAAGCAAAGTGTATACTTTCGGTCCAACATTCCGTGCTGAAAACTCAAATACCAGTCGCCACCTTGCTGAATTCTGGATGGTTGAGCCTGAAGTGGCATTTGCTGATCTTAACGATATCGCAGCACTTGCCGAAAAAATGCTGAAATACACCTTTGCGGCAGTGTTAGCAGAGCGTAAAGATGATATGGAATTCTTTGCACAACGTGTCGATAAAGACGCTATCACACGCTTAGAGAACTTTATCACTTCTGATTTTGCTCAAATCGATTATACCGATGCGGTCACTGTGCTTGAAAACTGTGGTGAGAAATTTGAAAACCCAGTTTATTGGGGTGTTGACCTCTCTTCTGAGCATGAGCGTTATCTTGCAGAGAAACACTTTAAAGCACCTGTTGTTGTGAAAAACTACCCGAAAGATATCAAAGCATTCTATATGCGTATGAATGAAGACGGTAAAACAGTTGCAGCAATGGACGTATTAGCGCCGGGAATTGGTGAAATCATCGGTGGTTCTCAACGTGAAGAGCGTTTAGATATGTTTGATAAACGTTTAGACGAAATGGGAATGAGCAAAGAAGACTACTGGTGGTATCGCGACCTGCGTCGTTATGGCACTGTACCTCATTCAGGATTTGGTTTAGGTTTTGAACGTTTAGTTGCTTATGTGACCGGTGTCGCAAACGTTCGTGAAGTTATTCCATTCCCACGTACACCAAGAAATGCAGATTTTTAATTTAGTGATTAATTAGTATTCAACTGGAAATTTGCATTGCTGTTTTATTGTACTAGTTTTACTTAAATGAAGAAGCCAACCTCAAGGTTGGCTTTTTTTATGCATGGCTGTTATTTGATTCAAAAGTTCCCCAAAATACACACTTTGAAATACATAGTTACAATTTGTTACACTTTTTTCGTTTTTGTAGCAAATTGGGGGTAGATAAAATTTTTTACCAATGGAACACTGTCACCCGACACAGACGACACTTAACTCTCATAAATAGTTCCATAAAAATTAAGAAACTATTTCTGGCAGTGGCAAAGGTGTCTGAATAACACCAATGAGGGTAATAATAATGATGAAGCGCAATCTTCTTGCAGTGGTAATCCCAGCGTTAATGTTTGCTGGTGCAGCAAACGCAGCTGAAATGTACAACAAAGACGGCAACAAAGTAGACATCTACGGTAAAGTTGACGTTCGTCATTACTTCGCTGATAAAGACTCAGGTGAAGACGGTGATGCATCTCGTGCACGTATCGGCTTCAAAGGCGAAACTCAAATCAATAAAGATTTAGTTGGTTTTGGTCGTTTCGAATACGAAATCCGTACAAGTAACGCTGAAGGTGACACTGATTCACGTGCTCGTTTTGCTTATGCTGGTTTTAAATTTGCTGACTACGGTTCACTAGACTACGGTCGTAACTACGGTGTAATTTACGACACCAACGCATGGACAGACGTACTGCCTTTATGGGGCGGTGACTCCATGGCACAAACTGACGTTTACATGACTAGCCGTACTACTGGTGTTTTAACTTACCGTAATACTGATATGTTCGGTTATGTTGATGGCCTGAACTTTGCTCTGCAATACCAAGGCAAAAACAACGAAAATACTATCAACAATCGTGATGGTAAAAAAGCTAATGGTGACGGCTTCGGTTTCTCTACAGCTTATAACTTAGGCTGGGGCGTAACTCTGGGTGGTGGTTATTCAAGCTCTGCTCGTACTTCTTGGCAGCAAGATAACAGCACTGCTAAAGGTTCTCGTGCAGAAGCATGGAACGTTGGTGCTAAATTCGCAGCTAACAATGTTTACTTAGCAGCGATGTACGGTGAAACTCGTAACATGACTAGCTTCAATAAAGGCATTGCTAACAAAACTCAAAACATTGAGTTAACTGCGCAGTATGACTTTGCTGATTTAGGTCTGAAACCATCTTTAGGTTATGTTCAATCTAAAGGTAAAAGTCTGAACCAAACAACAGACACTGGTATTGCTTATGTTGGTGATGAAGATTTAGTTAAATATATCTCTGTAGGTTCTTTCTACAAATTTAACAAAAACATGACTGCAGTTGTTGATTACAAAATCAACCTGCTGAAATCTGATAACAAACTGGGCATCAACGACGACAACGTAGTTGGTTTAGGTCTGACTTATCAGTTCTAATTACCGCTTAGGTAATTAAACAGTCAAGTTAATTGATTTGAAAAGCAACACTTCGGTGTTGCTTTTTTATTTGTCCCCTTACTTCCAATCTTAATCTCTTGTTATTTAGCTCGCTTTTTTCTTCTTATTCTTAATATTTTCTTTCTTTTTATTTTTGCATTTGCAGTAGATCTGTTTATTTATTCAATGAAAAATATCGTAACTTCTTTATTTTTAATAATCTCAAAAAGTTTATCATACTAAACAATTATGTCTTTTTAGTGATTATTTTTACATGTTAATGTAATCACAGGATATTCACTTATTTACATCTTGATTTGCTATTTATTCTCACTTAGTTCACAACTTCTTGTTAATTTATCTACAAACAGTTGGCAAAAAGGCCTCATAGCGTTACTCTTGATACTCATATTTCGGCTTCGTTTTGAGCTTAGGGAACAATTACACTATGTTTGAGAAAATCATTGCTGCACCAGCCGATCCTATTCTAGGTTTAGCTGATAGTTTCCGTTCTGATCCTCGTGAAAACAAAATTAACTTAGGGATTGGTGTTTACAAGGATGAAACAGGCAAAACCCCTGTTTTGACCACAGTTAAGAAAGCAGAAAAATACCTGTTAGAAAACGAAACCACTAAAAACTACCTTCCTATTAGCGGTATCCCTGAATTTGGCAATGTGACCCAAGCACTTTTGTTTGGTGAACAACATCCTATTATCTCTGAAAAACGCGCACGCACAGCTCAAGCCCCAGGTGGTACAGGTGCATTACGTATTGCTGCTGATTTTATTGCTCAACAAACCACTGCAAAACGTGTTTGGATAAGT
This sequence comes from Proteus sp. FZP2095, assembly GCF_023701425.1. Lineage (NCBI taxonomy): Bacteria > Pseudomonadati > Pseudomonadota > Gammaproteobacteria > Enterobacterales > Morganellaceae > Proteus > Proteus sp. FZP2095. The sequence continues at coordinate 305,871 of NZ_JAMQBJ010000001.1, read as the reverse complement.
AATCCAACTTGGCCTAACCATAATAATATTTTCCAAACTGCGGGTCTTGAGATCTGCAATTATGATTATTACGATGCAGAAAATCATGGGTTAGATTTTGAAGGCATGTTAGCAAGCCTTGCTAAAGCTCAAGCAGGTGATGTTGTTCTGTTCCACGGTTGCTGTCATAACCCAAGCGGTATTGATCCAACTGAAGAACAATGGCGCCAATTAGCTGAACTATCAGCAGAAAAAGGCTGGTTACCTGTTTTTGACTTTGCATATCAAGGTTTTGCTCGTGGTCTAGAAGAAGATGCACAAGGCTTACGCCTCTTTGCAGAAAAAAATCCTGAGCTTATTGTTGCAAGTTCATATTCTAAAAACTTCGGTCTTTACAATGAGCGTGTAGGTGCATGTACCATTGTCACCAAAGACAGTGACACTGCTGAAAAAGCCTTTAGCCAAGCAAAAGCAATTATTCGTGCAAACTACTCAAATCCACCAGCACACGGTGCTTCTGTAGTAACAACTATTCTTTCCAACCCAGAGTTAAAAGAAGAATGGGTTGAAGAGCTAACAACCATGCGTGAACGTATTCAGCGTATGCGTCAACTGTTAGTAACCACGCTACAAGAAAAAGGTGCTAAGCAAGACTTTAGCTTTATTATCGACCAAAATGGTATGTTCTCATTTAGTGGTTTAAATAAAGAGCAAGTTGAGCGTTTACGTGCTGAATACGGTATTTATATCGTGGGATCTGGTCGTATTAACGTTGCTGGTTTAACTCTTGAGAATATGGTTCCACTATGTGAAGCCATTGTTGCAGTACTCTAATTACCTTCTAAAGTGTAATTAAGATAAATGCCACGTTATTAACAACGTGGCATTTTTATTTAACGTAATAGAAATACAAATTATATTTTTTACTGATAAAAAAGCTCTTTATAATAAAGAGCTTTCATATTTATTCGCTTATATCAGCGTACTATTACCAGATTGGCATTTCATCTTGTAAGAAAGGGTTATATTGGCGTTCATGCCCTAAATTAGACATAGGGCCATGTCCCGGAATAAACAGATAATCATCGCCTAAAGGTAAGACTTTATTTTTGATTGAAGCAATAAGATCAGCATGGTTTCCACGTGGGAAATCGGTACGACCAATACTTTCTTTGAATAATACATCTCCCATAGAGATAATCTTATTCTGATGATTTACAAAAATAATATGCCCCGGTGTATGCCCAGGGCAATGTAAAACAGCTAACGAAATTGTTTTACCGATTGTTACGGTATCACCCTCATTTAACCAACTATCTGGTGTAAATGATTTTCCACAAGGAAAATTAAACATACGACACTGCTGTTCTAATTCCTCTAATAAGAAATTATCATCTTTATGAGGACCATAAACAGGAACATTGAAGTGCTCGACAATTTGAGAGGTGCCTGCAATATGATCAAAGTGTCCGTGTGTTAATAATACTTTGGTTAATGTTAATTGGCGTGCCTCGATTTCCGCAATTAGCGTTTCGACATCTCCACCGGGATCAACAATTGCCGCTTCCTTCGTTTCATCGCACCAAATAAGGGTGCAATTTTGCATATAATTTGTCACAGGTACAATGTGATACATCATGAATCACTCCACTCTCTATTAACTAATTCTCAATAGATTACCATGAGCGAACAGGTCCTGTATCAATATGCACAAAATTACTTCTTGGATAATAGCCTACACCACCCGCTTTCATTCTTAATGCGACTTGACGAACTTTAGAAAGATCCGTGCCCACTAAACGAAAATCCATTGCTTGTCCACGTGTATGATAACTTTTCTTTGCTACACCACTACTGTTTTGGCGCAAATTATTATTAGTGACTAATGAACGATAACCAGAAATAAGTTCAACAGGCTTATTGTTATTAAGCATGACTTGCAGTAAATAGATTTGGTCAAACAATGCGGGATCGATGGTTTTGATTTTGTTTTGACGATAATCTCTAAAAAGGTGGTTTAATTTAGCAAGTTCATGTTTATTATAGCGTTTTCCATCAAAAAACTCGGCTTTAATAGTTTCACCGGTATTTAAATTATTAAAGCGAAGAATTTTTGGACGAGGTGTTGCTAATGAAGCAAATGCATGAGAAGGCAATAACCCTAACCCCACTGCGGCCATACCAAGCCCCAGCCACTTACGGCGATGCGAATCGATGATATCCATAGTATATGCACTCAACAAATTATTTCAGGAGGAAGAACCTTTATTATGACAATATTTTTCTCGAATTGTTTCTTATCGTTTGTATAGTATTGTAAATAACACTTCATTTCAATTTAATGCCATTAGTAATTTTATAAATTTAGTTATTTATACTAATCTCTATTTTTATCATTCTATTTTTAATGGAAATTTTAAAAATATTTTATAATTTATTATATTTCTAGTTATCTTATTAACGACCATAAAAAAACATTTTTATCCTATTGATTTATATAAAAATAAAGGACAGCTGAATTAGCTATCCTTTATTCAATTTATATTTATTTATATTAAAAGTATTTCTTAATATTCTCTAAATAAGGTTGTGCATTAGTAATGACTTTGTCATAACTATAAATATCTGCACGATATTGAGGTGCATTTTCCTGAGCCACCCATGCTGTTTGATAATATAAATAAACCGGAATACGTTCAGGAATTGGCGCATATTGTGTTGAACCACGTTTTAATGCTGCATCAATTCTATCTTGTTTCCATCCTGCATCACCCAATAAAATTGAAGCAAGTTCAGACGCTTTATTAACACGAATACAGCCTGAACTTATTGCTCTCATATTTTTTGAGAACAGTGAATGGTTTGGTGTGTCATGCAGATATATCGCATCTGAATTTGGCATATTAAATTTATAACGCCCTAATGAGTTTGTTGGCCCCGGAGCCTGCCAAATTCGGTAAGGGAAGTTATTTGCGCTCATATTTTGCCAATCAATGTCATAAGGGTTAATAGGATAAGCATCATTCCCCCACCCTGAATAAATAGTATATCCCTTACGACTAAAGTAACTAGGATCTGCTTTACCTCTAGGTACAATATCTTTACGAGTCATACTTGTTGGCACATTCCAAGGTGGATTAACCACAACATTATTTAATGCGCTACTCATAATCGGTGTTTTTCTATCAGGGCGACCGACAATAACTTTTGAATCAAGAATAAGCTCGTTATTGGCATAAAAATAGAGTGAAAAATCAGGAATGTTAACCCAAATTCCTGTATCTCCAATGGCAGGTGTCAGGCGAAGACGTTGAATATTTAATGCCATAATACTCGCACGTTGTGCCGGTGTCATATTTAACCACACTCGAGTTTGTCGCCCAATAATCCCATCAGGCTCTAACCCATGCGCAGTTTGAAATAATTTAACAGCCGCAACTAAAGGTGCATCATAAAGAGTTGTTGCTATTTCCTGCTCATTCGCATCTAGTTCAGGAATTAATTTTAAATTACGTAAAATCTGTCTTAGAGGGATAACTTCTTGTGATGATTGATTTGGCTTTAATGATGTTGTTCCTTGCATTTCTGGCCAAACAACTGAGCTATGTAACTGCTTACGCACTTCTTCTTTCATTAAGTTGTAATAAGGATGAGATGGTGCATAAGAAATAACAAAACTACCTAAGGTGTTATTTTGGATATTTTGCTGTAATTCTACGACTGATTTATCAGTGGGTGATGGTAATGTTTTCATCACATTACGATACAGTAAAGATATGCCTGATTTATTCACTTGCTCAACAAAACTGATATAGCCTAAAAAAGCATCTGATAAAATAAGATCACGTGCTTCTTTTGTTAATTCAGGCGTTCCTAATTGTGTTAACCATTGCCCAAATTGGGGCTGAATACCTGAAATAGCGACTTCAGCAATTTGTTGCTGTAATTGCTGTACTATTTTTTCATCTTGCCAGATTAATGCTAAGTTATTCGCTTGGTAAACTTTCACTAGCTGGGCTAAATATAACGGTTCATATCCTGTTGGGATCCACGATTGCAATTTTGTTCTTGCTTCTAACTCGGTCACTTGTGGAATATTCATTGCTACAATTGCAGGTGCTGGCATAGCTTCATTAGCTACAGGAACTAATGTCGTGTTTTCTGTTTCGGGTGCAGATAAAGTCACTGACTCTGTTTCTGTGGCCATTGCATAATGCCCAGAAAGGAGTGTACCTATAACAACTGAATATGCGATTGCTCTTTTAATTGGTTGATACGCCATAAATCCTCTACCCTCATTCCTTATTATTATTTTGGTATCCTAGAATATTAGATGAGCTTGGAGAAGAGTTTTATAGGAATAAACTAATATTTTTAAAGTTTTGTAAGCCCCTGATAGAAATTTGATTTTATTTCATCAAAAAAAGACTATTTAGTCTTTTTTATATTCAAAATATATAATTTAATTAAAGGCACAATAAAAGAACAAAAAACAGACAAATTAAAAATAGACTATTAATGAATAATAAAGAATTGTGAATGGATAATAAGATTATTTAAATGGAAGGTATTTTAAAATAGAAAAAGGCGCAGTTTCCTACGCCTTACAAATAAAGGTAAACAAAGGGTAAAGATTAGTACTCTGAATTGATAACTACTTCTTCACCAAATTGACCTGCTTTTGGCAGTGGTTGGTAAGAAGAGTTAGCTGCACGCAGAATACGGATACCACGGATGTTCAGCTCATCTGCTGCTGCGATATCTGCATCAGCATCACCGTAGTAAATTTTCAGTTTATGATCACGCATCCAGCTTACTTTATTATTTGCGCCAGGTTGGTCACCAGCAAAAATAACAGGCTGCATTTTATCAGCAGGAATGTTTAAGCCTTCTTGTACATACTTGGTCACAGTCTCAGTTTTAGTCTGAGTACGACCAGTAATGAAATAAACAGTATCACCACGTTTTAAGTGCATTTGAACAAGATCGATACCGACTTGTTTAGGCATACTGAATTTATCCCACTCGTTATTCATTTTTTCCCAGAATTCTGGGTTTTTCAGGTAGCTGAAATCGTTTGGAGAATATTCCAGTTTACCGCGGTAAAAACCTGGGCTTGAGAACAGAACGGTGTCATCAATATCAAAACCCACAGCCATTGGTGCTTGGCCTGCTAAGCTTTTCTCGATATCTGCAACAGAAACCCAGTTAATTGGTTGCTGTTGTGCAAGTTGTGCAACCGTAACACCAGGGCTTACCACTTCTGGCATATGAACTTTTGCCATTGCTGCGCCATTTAAGCTTAACGCCAAAGCAATTGCACTAAAAGCTAACGTGACTTTACGCATTCTCTTTCCTTTAAATTTTTATATTAATCACATACGGGAACAATCATAAACATCATGATTACATTTAAATGAGATATAGCGCACGTTATGCTACTTATAATTTCATTTTTTTGTTAATTTACTTTCATTTTTTGATCTATGTAACACTTTAAAAAAGAAGGCGCTATAAGCATAAGCCCGTAGCGCCCTTGTTCTTGCCCTTTGAGGCGAATAATGAAATAAAATTATTCTGTTATTTCAGCAACATTTGATGATGCAATTTTATCTTTTTCAGCCTGTTGACCAAAACCTTTTAATCCAACAACGTGTACATGCTCAGTACCATTGAACACTTTACGTACTAATTTATAGGTTGTTCCTTTTTCTGGGCTGATATTTTCTGGTGCTGCAATAATTAATTGCATATCAAGACGATCACAAAGCTCAAATAACGTTGCGATAGACTTCGCATCTAGACGTGCTGCTTCGTCGAGGAAGAGCAAACGACAAGGAGAAATATCTTTTCCTCTTAAACGTCGTGATTCTTCTTCCCAGCTCTGTACAACCATCACCAGAATTGACATCCCTGTACCAATTGCTTCACCAGTTGATAAAGCACCACTTTCTGCTTTTAACCAACCTTCTGGTCCACGATTAACCTCAACATCCATTTCAAGGTAATTACGGTAATCTAACAGCTCTTCACCCACAGTTTGTGGCATACGTTGACCAATATCTACTTGAGGGTTTAAACGCTGATAAAGTTTCGCCATTGCTTCGGAGAAAGTCAGGTTTTGGTTTTTAAATAGATCTTGATACTGGTTATCTTCTTCTGATAACACATCCAATAACACTTGGTGACTTTCACGGATATTGACGTTGAGTCGGACACCACGCACCTGACCAAATGAAACCGCTTGCAAACCTTGGTTTAGCATACGAATACGGTTTTGCTCACGCTGAATAGTTTTACGAATAATATTCGCGACGCTTCGTGAGCTAATCGCTAATTTTTGCTCACGGCTAGTTAACTCTTCAGTTAAGCGAGCAAGCTCGATTTCCATCTGTTCAATTGCATCAACTGGATCATCCGTTTTAATGATGTCTTGGCGAATACGTTCTCTTAAATGCTGATATACCGCAATAAAGAACTGAACTTTACGATCGGGATATTTCGCATCTTCTGAGCGACGTAGCGCATCACGTAAATATTCATTATCAGCAACCGCTTGGCGTAATGCACCTAACGCTTTATCCGACATTGAACGTAATTCATCAGCAGAAAGATAAGCAAAGTCTCGACGATGTAAACGACGCTCCATTCCATTTTCTTTTACTAATCGCATAACCGCGCACCAACCCGCTTTTGCACTCACAACATGCTCACGAATTTGAACGTAGTCACGTTCCAGTTTACGAATTTTCTTGGTGAGATTATCTCGCTCAGCTTCACTTAGTGCGATATCTCGCTCAAGTTGGCTAATACGTGTACGGTTTGCACTTACTGCAGAATAGCGTTGATCGCGCAGTTCTTTGGCTCTGGCTTCTGCACCTATATCAATATGGATCCCTGTATCACGCATCTCTTGCTCAAGCTCTCTGAGTAATTCAGATTTAGTATCAAAGGAGCTTTTTAATGATGCGAGTACTTGATTAAATTGAGCACATTGCGCTTGTTGCTGACGATAAAGTTCTCTTGCTGTAGCGCGTTCTGTTTCTGCCATTTCTAAGCGGTGACGTAGCTTCTCGTTAAGATCACTATTTTCACTGACAATTTCAACGGCATCGCTATAACTAAAGTGAGGACGGCGCTGTACCACTTCCACCAGCAAGAAAGCTTGTTGCTGATAACGTTGCTGTTCTGCTTTTGCTTGTTCGTAATCTTGGGCTAATTGTTCATGCGCTTGTGGATCACTTTGCAAGATTGAAGCGATAGGCTCTAACGTTGCTAATGCTTTTTCATGACGTTGCAAGTGACGCATTGACTCTTCAGCGGCATACAGCTCTTCACGTAACTCTTCAACACGATCAATCAGTGTTTCATCCATCAAGATATTAACTTGAGGAATAAGTTTATTAAGAAGATTTAGAGATTCTTTAGCGCGCGCATAATGTTGACGCTGTTGCTGAGTACTCTCTTCGTATTGTGTTAATGCTCTTTCTAGCTCGTTACGTCTTTGGTTGAGTTGACGAATATCCTCTTCAGGATCCGCCTCAAATGCTACAGAAATATGTTGTCCCACAAACTGACTAAAGGCATGGTGAGCACGTTGGATCTTCTGTACATCAAAAGCTTGTGTCGCGTAAAGTTCAGAAAGCTCATCGCGCTGGCGAGATAAAATTTCTAACTGATTTTCACGCGCAGCTCGACCAAACAGCGGGATTTCAGGATAGCGAGAATAACGCCATTGTCTATCAGAACTTTTAATAAGAACGGCTTTATCCAACTCTTGCGCATTAAATACACTGTCATCGAAAGATTGTGGATCACCTTCGATAAAATAGAGATCTTCAGGGCAATCATCTAGCGTTTCTAATTGCGCCTGAACTTGTGATAGATCTTGTACAACAATCGCATGACGTGCTGGACCATATAATGCAGAGAAATAAGGCGCATCATCTAACGTAATATCATCATAAATTTCTGATAATAAAACACCATTAAAGCGTTCAGCTAACGTAATTAATCGCCCATCTTCAGCACCACTTGGCTGACTTAAACGTTCAATTTGCGCTTCAGTCTGTTGTTTACGAGTTGCAGTTTCATCACGTAATACAGTGGCTTCACGCTCTTTTTCAAGTAACTGTTGCATATATTCTGTTACTTGATGACCGGTTTCAAAAGATTGACGAGTTTGCTCACATAATTGTGTTAACGCATCTTGTGCCGCAAGCCATGCAGGTGCTTGTTTTCTCAGTTTTTCAATTTGTTGTTTAAGTTGATCTAACTCTTGGCGCATTTGCATGCGCTGCTCGCCAGATTCATTAACGTAATCGCTAAGCTCTTCAATTTTTGCTTCTAATTCATCTTGAAGAATTAACAGATCATCAGGCTCCATCGATTTACCATGATGTTTGTTAAATTCTTCAAGTTGACGTTCTGCATTGTTTCGCTGATGTAAACGCTGTTCTAATTCAGCTAATTGCATACGAATAGGATGAACCCTATCCGCTTGATGTCGATGAGAAGACCACTCACGTAATGCCGTTTTTGCAGCATCCCATGCATTTTGACGTTCAACTTCACCAACAATTGAACTCACCAGTTTATAGGCTTGATCGAATTGTGTTTTCGCTGCTTCAGAAACATTAAGTTTCTGCTCCATAGAAAGTAATGAATGCGTAATGGTTTGAATTTTTGCTTGGATCCGTTCAGCCCATTGCTCTGCATTAGTTTCATCTAAATCCGTAATATCACATTGTGCTTTAGCACGTTCTAAAGCCTGCACAGCTTGGCGATATTGAATAGCTCGTGTTTGTTGTACGTCTAATGCTTGCTGATAGTCTGCTAACTGATTTTTCAGTTCATCGACTTCTTCTTCTGCCGCTTCTACACGTGCTTCAAGCTCTTCTTTCTTAGATGCGGCTTCTTCAACCACTTCGCTTTGTTCTTCTAAGCGAAAAGTTATCTCTTCAACATCAGCAACATAGCGGTCAATTTTCTCTTGTTGGCGAACTGCATTTTGTACTAAATTTAATCGGTCACTTGCCGCTTGATAATCCGCTTCAAGATCAGAAGATAATGCTTGTTGCTCTTCTAATTCTTTACCCATTTCAACAAAACGATACGCTTCACTATTAATGGATTTACGCTGGCTCCATAACTCACGGCGCACGGTTAAAGCTTCATCTAAATGAATTCGTCGTTCATTGGCATGACGCATATAGTCAGCAGCAACATAAGATGTCGCTTCTGTAATTAAGTGCTTAAATAAGTCACGATCAGATTGAGTGACACGAATGGCTTCAAGCGTCATTCGATTTTCACGCAATGCACCTTCCATATCTTGGAAAGCTTTTCTTACACCGCTATTCTCAGGCAGTAAATAATCACGTAAAGAGCGTGTAATCGCACTTGAAATACCGCCATACAATGAGGCTTCAATTAAACGATAGAATTTGGCGCGATCACTCGCTGAACGTAAACGTTTAGGAATAACCCCTAAATCAAACATCACCGCATGGAAATCAGTGATAGAGTTAAATTGTCTGAAAACAACCCCATCAATGGCTTCAACTTTTTCTTTTAATTCATTCAGCGGTAAAACACGAGCTTGGCGATCCGCAACAGCTTGAGTCAAAATTTCTGTTGGATTTTCTGCCATTGGCAGCCCTTGGATCATAAAGGGTTTGATATCAACTTTCTTATCACGCCCTGCAATTTGCTGTAAACGGACACCAACCACAGCACGTAAGTGACGCGAGTTAATCACATCCAATACGGCATAACACACACCAGGACGCAGTTTCCCGTATAGCCCTTTATCACGTGACCCGCTTGTCGATCCTGCTTCTGTGGTATTACGGAAATGAAGCAAAGTAAGATCAGGGATCATGGCTGTGATAAATGCAGCCATCGTGGTTGATTTACCCGCACCATTACCACCTGATAACGTAGTCACCAACTCATCTAAATCAAAAGTACGAGCAAAAAACCCATTCCAGTTGATAAGTGTTAATGAGCGAAATTTTCCCCGTTCAATCATTTATTTTCTCCCTCCGCATCATTTTCACTGGATTGTAATTGCTCATCTTCATTTTCTTCATCATCGTTGAGAGTTTCTGAGCTATCTTCAAGCGCCATTGCTTCACCATCACGGATCATTCGCATTTGAGCCTCAAGTGGAGAATCGCCACTACGCACATCGGCACCAAAGCGGAAAACAGATTCGGTAATAGAAAAACGTTGCATATCATTTAATAAGAATGAAATCATGCCTAAACGACGTAAACGATTTAGCGAAGTTCTCATCTTTTCTTGTAATTTTTGCAAATCAAGATCAGAACCTGTTGAGCGCTGATTCACTAAACGTAAAAGCTTGGTTTCATCTGCTAATGTTCTTAATTCATCGAACAGCTCTTGAACGGTGAATATTCCCTGATTCGCTAATCGTTCAGGGCTAAGATAGAGATAGCAAAGAATTTTCCCCACCAACATATCCATTTCAGAGAGAACAGAGCGTGGAATAAGTGTGGTTGAGCGAGGCCGCAAATAGAAGAAACCTTCTGGTGCACGAATTAATTCGACGTTATAACGCGCATAAAAGTCTGATAACTCATCTTGGAAATCCATCAAGAAAGCATGATTATCCAGAGAGTCTATACCGATATGTCGACCTGCACGTAACTGGCTATCCAGTTCAGGAAAAAGTGAGTTCGCTAATGCCTGCGCCAGTTTTGCTGGCATAAATTGTTCAGTATGTATCGATGACATGCGCTTGTACCTTAGCTCCATATTCGTTAATTTCTGACCATTTTGCAGGTAATCCTGCGAGCTCAGCTTTCGCCACACCTAATCGTACTGCTTGATCAATAACAATACGTGCAACATCGAAATGTTTCTGTTGCGGATAACGATTAAGGTATTCAACTAACACTGAACTGAGATCTAATGCTCGTTGTTCCAATTTGTAAGAAGCAAGCTCTTGCTCTACCCATTGCGCTATTTGTTCATTCACTTCACTGAACATTTGATATTCAAGCTCTTCAGGTAACTCACCCGTGACTTCTTCATCACGTAGAACCAGTTCTTCATCACGCATATCAAACAACCGATCAGCATTAGCGTAAGTTAATGCCCATGGGCTGTCGAAATAGTTTTGTACGGATTGACGTAAACGACGAGAGAAAATACGGTTTTTATCCATATCAATCGCTGTACGAATAAATTTATGGACATGTCTATCGTATCCAATCCATAAATCAATAGATTGCTGACCCCAACTAATAATGCGGTCTAACTTGCTTTGAAGTTCAAATACTAATGTATCAATTTGCTCAACATGACCAGAATTCATGTTTGCTTCTTGAATACGTAAGAGATTCGCTTGAAGTTTATCACCAGCAGCTTCAAGGGTATCTTGTAGTTCTCTTAATGTACCCGAGGTTTCAGATAACAATTGTTCACAACTTGAAATGGCGGCTTGCCAGTCTTGGTTTAATAGCGCAGCAATATCTTCTTTTACTGTATTTTGTTGCTCATCCATGATCCGCTGAGACAAATCAATGCTATCGAAAATTTCTGCCACTGAATATTTTAAAGGTGCAAAAACGTTGCGATGCCAATGATATTCATCACCACCATCTTCCGCAGAGCTGGCTGCTGAATCCAGCTCACCCGCCACAATGGAAAGTTGCATAGATAGGCGCAATGATGAAAATTCACGTTGGCGAATATAGTAATCACTAATTCCAATACCCAACGGGGTTAAACGGTATATTGCATTACCTTCTACCAATTCACTGGTAAAACGGTTAAAAAGTCGCTGCTTTACCATGTCATTAATGGCATTATTTGCACGAACTTGGATTGATTCTGCGGGTTGTTCGAAGCCTTTACATACTTCTCGAAAGGCATCAATTAACTCCCCTTCACTGATTTCGCCATCAAGGCGCTCGCTGTTTAATACAGCGACAGCCATCAAAAAAGCTAATCTTTCTGGTGGCAGTGAGATTGAGAAATCATTTTTTCTCGCCCAAGACACTAACTCAGGAACTGTCTGGGTAAAATCACTCATAGTACATCCTTAATTTACACGCTTTTGTGCCATGACATGAATGTAACGCCCCAGACTGATATAGGGCTCTTGCCGACAATATCGTTGCTCTAATGCAAGCAACGATGGAAAATCTTTATTTTGTAACTGACGACTTTGCAAATAATCATGGAAAACACGGACACCCGTTTTTCCTAATATTGTCATTGAAAACTCATCTAGCCATTGATAAACATCTTCGGGTTGCAATGGATTTTGAGGTGATAGCGATTTTTTTCTTCTACGCGGGATCTCAGGATTTGCCAGATGAAAATTCCCTAAAATCGCATTTCTCATGACAATGCCATTCGCATTGTAAAACATCAGCGATAAGATACCATTAGGTAACAACATATCGGTAAGAACATTTACGGCGTTTTTCTGATCCGTGATCCATTCCAATACTGCATGAAATAGAATTAAATCAACCCCTTCATCTATATGCTCTTTAATCTCTTGAGCAGCACAACAAATAAACGCCATGTTCTCGACAACACCCTCTTCAATCGCAGCCTCTTGTGCACGATTAAGCATCTCTTGTGATAAATCACATAAGATAATTTGGTGTCCTAATTTAGCAAGCTGACGAGAGAAATAACCTTCACCTCCACCTGCATCTAAAATACGCAAACTTCGACTAGGTAAGAGGGCCAATAATTGTTGTAAATCTTCCCAAATCACCGCTTGACGTATTTTACCCTTTGTTGTGCCATAGATATTGCGGGAGAATTTATCTGCAATATCGTCAAAATTACGATCTGACATTAAAACGCCTCATGATAACAACTTACTACTTGCGCTCTTTGCGTTCTGATAAATTCAAAAATATGAGACACTGTACATAAATAAAGACGGCAATTTTACCAGTGTTCTATGATACTGACTGTTTTCTCTCAAGAAATAAGTCATGAATCAGATTATTCGCAAAGCGCAGTATAAATATAACGCTTATTAATGAAAAAATTAACGTTCAAACGTTTATCGTTTTATAAATAATTAAACGGTTCTTTATTTCTATTGATGAAAACTTAGTGAAACGTTGTTGTGTTAGCTATTTTGACACAACGTCTTGGAATTCCCCTAGTTTTCACTAAGCTTTCACTATCAATTGCATGTATTTCACTCAATCTAGGATGATTTATGCTGTTTTTGCTCAAAAAATATGTTGCAGGCTTTCTGATGCCCTTGCCTTTGCTCTTATTAATCGCCTTTTTTGCATTAGCACTACTTTGGTTTACTCGTTGGCAAAAAACTGGAAAAAGCCTACTCACTGTTGTGCTTGTTCTGTTAACTATTTTAGGCATACAACCTGTTGCCGATACACTATTAATGCCTAGTGAAAAAGAGTATCAAGCTCGTTATGAATTACGAGAAAATTCGCAACAAGATGTGAACTACATTGTTGTTTTAGGTGGTGGATTTACTTATAACCCAGATTGGGCCCCCAGTTCTAATCTTCTTAATAATAGTTTATTTCGTGTTGCTGAAGGTGTAAGACTTTATTATCGCAATCCTAATGCGATAATGATTTTTACAGGTGGTGCCGGTGCTAATCAAATAAGTAGTGCAGAAGTAGCAGCTCAGGTAGCGCAATCTTTGGGTGTACCTGCTGAGAGAACTATCGCATTATCAACACCGAAAGATACTGAAGAAGAAGCCTATGAAGTTGATAAATTAATTGGTAAGAAACCATTTTTACTTGTGACGTCTGCCAATCATTTAGCACGCGCGGAACGTTTCTTTTTAGCCCGAGGCATGAAACCTATTGTTGCACCAGCTAACCAACTGGCTATCTCTTCACCATTACATCCTTGGGAAAAATATTTTCCTTCTGCGACTTATTTTCAACACAGTGAACGTGCATGGTATGAGTTTCTAGGGTCGGTGTGGCAATCAGTAAAACCAGCTGGCCAACCCGCAATTATTCCTGAAAATGAAAGTCATCAATCTGATAAAGAAGAAAACCAATAATTAGAAATATTTTTGCTAACTGATGCAAAAACAGCACTTAATTTAAGTGCCGTTGAAATTTATTTGTTACTGTTAAAAAATCAGAACTCTTGGTTAAGTGCTCGATATGCAGCTCTGGCGGCAACAAGATCATCTTGAGTATCTACACCCACACCCGGAACTTCTAATGCTTTTGCAACATGGATTTTTTCGCCATACCACAGCACTCGCAGTTGCTCTAACATTTCAATAGATTCTAATGGGCTTGGCTCCCAAGTAATATATCGACGAATAAAGCCTGCACGATAAGCATAAATCCCAATATGACGAAGATAATGCTCACCAATTTCATCATGTGATAAATTAAAACGGTCTCTTTCCCAAGGAATGGTTGCACGAGAAAAATAAAGTGCGAAACCTTTTGCATCCATCACGACTTTCACCGCATTAGGGTTAAAAGCTTCTTTTGAGTCAACAATAGGCACTGCTAATGTTGCCATTCCTGCACCACAACTCGCCAAATTTTCGGCTACTTGAGTAATAATCACAGGGGGAATAAGAGGCTCATCACCTTGTACGTTAACGATTATCTCATCATCCGAAAATTTATATTTTTCAATGACTTCCGCTAAACGTTCTGTGCCCGAATGGTGATCTTCGCGAGTCATGCAGGCTTCTCCACCCGCATTTTCAACTGCTGCAACAACATCTAAATTATCGGTTGCAACAATGACACGGTTTGCACCAGAGCGCATAGCTTGTTCCATTACACGAACAATCATAGGTTTGCCATGAATATCCGCGAGGGGTTTACCCGGTAAACGGGTCGATGCATATCGACCAGGGATAATGACCGTGAACATGAAGTTACTTTTCCTCTTCTAGTGATAATTCTCTTGCTTCATTCTCTAGAAGAACGGGGATATTGTCACGAACAGGATAAGCTAAATGATCAATTTTGCAGATAAGCTCTGAATTTTCTTTATCAAAGATAAGTTTGCCGTGGCAAACTGGGCAAGCAATAATTTCGAGTAAGCGGTGATCCATTTTGTCCCTCTCAAGGGTTAATCATTTTATATGGCAAAAGGATATCATAAGGAATGATCAGCGTTAATACTCAAAACCTCCCGTTTAGTGATAATTCGAAAATTATTTTAGTTATTAATAAATTTATTATTTTCTCTTTTACTATAAGCAACAAAAAAGCCACATTAATGTGGCTTTTTATCGTTGAGTCTGCAACATCATTAATAAAGAATTACATTCAGCTTTTATTGATAATAATTTAACCTTTTCATTATCTTTATTGCATTCTAATTAACGAAACGACTCTTTTATATTACTTATTCGGCTTGGTGATAAACTATTGTCGCTTATCCACCTCAAATTAGGTATAAACGATAATTTAATCTTAATGCTAAACTATCGTTTTATCTACATATTTAACAAGGCTAAACCTTATTTAAAACCCGATAACATCAGCGGCTTCTAAACCTGCTGCTGTTCTGATAACAGAAAACTCAACATCTTGACCTTCTGTTAGTGCTTTATTTTTTGTATTGGCAATCGCTTTTTTATTGACATAAACTTCTTGTTCAATATCTCTTGCAACAATAAGACCATAACCTTTGTTATTGTCGAACCATTTTACGCGACCCATTCTTAATTGTAATGTCATGATAGATAAACTCCTTTTGTTCTTTGTATAGTTTTATTTTCCTATACAAATGCATCCTACTTTTTATTAAGTCTTCTTATATAAAAACCCCAATTAAATTCTGAACACATTAATTTAAGTAGTGCATTTTATTATTCGATATAAATGTTCAAAACCGTGATAGCTAAGCTTAATAAATATTATAAAGCTCAATAAATACTTACAGTATCAATATGACAAAAAGATGACATAATGATATTGGTTGCACACTGATAAAAAAGATAACCAAATATAGAGATAATTAGTCACCATCAGAAATTATTTTTATCATCCGTTGTGCACAAAAGCTGATGCTATTCACTGCACAAAATATTAACCCTACATTCAAGATCCACAAACTCTCCACACAAGGCTTTTGAGTAGATAGGGTAGTGGCGAATTAAATTGAACTACGACAAAAGCGATATGCGACTGTAGGTAGGTAATCTTTTATGTAACGCTATCCTGATTTCCACTATAAATATCATTGTTTCAGATCAGATACAAGTTTTTTTCGAGCCGTAAATTAAATTGCTAACTTGTTTTAGCACAGATTGACTATTTAATTCAGCGCTAACGGGTAAATACCACCAATTATCTTGAGCAAAATGCTGACATTTAACAGCATCCTTTTCTGTCATAATAAGAGGTTCTAAGTCAGGTGTTAAATCCTGTAATTCTTGAACACTGTAATCACTATGATCACTAAATGCTTTTGTTGTAATTAACTCTATCCCTTTTTCATGTAACGAGTTAAAAAACCTAGGAGGATGACCAATTCCAGCGATAGCAACAGCCTTTTTAATTTGCTGAACTGGTTTTTTTTCTCCTGTTTTAAGATTAACTGCAGTATCACCTTCCAGCACCATGCCAATCTCATTATTCTGGCTTATTCCACCATTCACGATAATTGCATCCACAGAATCTAATCGCCCTGCACGCTCTCGCATAGGACCTGCAGGTAGCCACCAACCATTGCCGAATCGACGTTTCCCATCAATGACAACAATTTCATAATCACGTTGTAATGCGTAATGCTGCAAACCATCATCAGTGATGATCACATCAAGCTCATGTTGAGCTAATAACGCTTTTACTGCATCTCGTCGATTAGGTGCAACTGCAACGGGAGCACCTGTTCGATGATAAATCAATACAGGCTCATCACCTGCCATGGCAGGTGTCGTATCTGATGACAAAAGTAATGGATAATGGTCTGATTTTCCGCCGTAACCACGAGAGACAACTCCTGGTTTAAACCCTTGTTGTATTAATTGCTCAACAAGCCATATCACAACAGGTGTTTTGCCATTCCCGCCTGCAGTTAAATTGCCAACAATCACAACTGGAATTGGGGCTTTCCATGATGCTAGCCATCCTTTCTGATATGCAAAACGCCTTAATAATGTAAGCGCGCCATACAACCATGAAAATGGAAGCAGTAGGATATAAAACCAAGATTTACCAGACCAAATCCGTTCAATCATTTGCCAAATTGCATCCTGTGAAGTTGTGCATAAATACCTTGTTTCTCAATCAAATCAAGGTGTGCGCCACGTTCAACAATTTCACCATCTTCAATAACTAATATTTCATCCGCTTTTTCAATAGTTGATAAACGGTGAGCAATCACTAAAGAGGTTCTGTTTTTCTGTAATTCATCAAGTGCTGACTGGATAGCACGCTCTGATTCTGTATCTAGCGCTGATGTAGCCTCATCAAGAATGAGGATTGGCGAATCTCGTAATAACGCTCTTGCAATTGCAATACGCTGACGTTGTCCACCTGAAAGTAATACACCATTTTCACCAATTTCAGTATCTAAGCCTTTATCCATTTTTTGGATAAAATCCATTGCATGTGCCATCTTCGCCGCTTTTTCAATATCTTCACGGGTATACTGATCTTCACATGCGTAGACAATATTATTTGCTACGGTTTCATTAAAAAGATGCACATTTTGAGAAACCAACGCGACTTGATTACGCAAAGATTTCAATGTGTATTCACGAATATCATGACCATTAATTAATATTTCACCTTCATTAATGTCATAAAAACGCGTGATCAGATTTGCAATCGTAGACTTACCAGAGCCTGAGCGTCCAACTAATGCAACAGTTTTACCTGCTGGAATGGTAAATGACATATTTTTCAGTGCTGGCGTATCTTTCGTGACATATTGGAAAGTCACATTACGGAATTCAATATCACCAGTTGGTTTTTTTAGTTCAAGCTTACCTGTGTCTTTTTCTTGCTCCATATCGAGGATAGTAAATAGCGTCTGACAAGCAGCCATACCACGCTGGAATTGAGCATTCACATTAGTCAGTGATTTCAATGGACGCATTAATGCAACCATTGAGGAGAATACAACAGTAATTGTACCTGCTGTTAATGTATCCATTATCTCAGGGAAACTCGCTGCATACAGAACAAATGCTAATGCAAGAGAAGCGATTATCTGAATAATAGGATCTGAAATTGATGATGCGACAACCATACGCATACCTTGACGGCGAATATGATTGCTTACATGGTTAAAGCGTTTATTTTCAACTTCTTGACCATTAAAAATCAGAACTTCTTTATGCCCTTTTAGCATTTGTTCTGCGCTAGTTGTCACTTGTCCCATGCTATTTTGGATACGCTTACTGATCGTTCTAAAACGAGTCGATACTATACGAATAACAACAGCAACAATAGGTGCGATAACGATAAGGATCAGGGATAATTGCCAGCTATAATAAAACATCAAACAAAATAGTCCGATGATATAGGCACCTTCACGTACAACGGTAATTAATGCGCCTGATGATGAAGAGGCAACTTGTTCTGAATCATATGTGATACGAGAGAGTAAAGTCCCTGTTGATTGCTGATCAAAAAAGCTCACCGGCATTCCCATAATATGAGAAAACAGTCGGCGACGCATATTCATTACAACTTTTCCAGAAACCCAAGAAAGACAGTAACTTGAAATAAAGTTAGATATACCACGCAGAGCTATCAGACCAATAACGGCAAAAGGCATCCATTTTAATACGTCATTACTGGCTTTACCAAAACCTTCATCAAGAAGTGGTTTTAATAAAGAAATCATAAATGCATCCACACCCGCATTGATGATTAATGCAATTGCAGCAGTGATTAAACCAGCTTTGAAAAGCCGGATCATTGGCCATAAGCGGCGGAATGTTTGCCACGTTGATAGATCTATATCATTCATATATATTACCAAACTTTTAATAATTAGCCGGTCATTCTACTCGGGAAACGTCAAAACACCAAACCACTGATGATACCAACGAGGCAAAATATCTCGCCTATAGGTAAATACATCAATATTATCTTGATTAAACTCGATAGAAACTTGCCCACTAATAGAGGTTGTTAGCCAATTAATAGCTTCTTTTTTATAACGATGATGTACTTTATCAGAAGGCAAACGCCAAGGGCTATAACGAGCGGCAGAAACAAGTGCAAATTTTGGTGATACTGCTTGAATAAACATCAATGTGGATGATGTTTGACTACCATGATGAGGAACTTGTAAGACATCTGCTTTTAGTTGATCTTTTTTTACTCTTACCAATTGAGCTTCAGCTTCTTTTTCTATATCTCCAGTTAGTAGAATATTGTATTTCCCATCACTAACATTGATCACACAGGATTGATTATTTTTCGGGGAGAGTAATTTATCCAGTGGCCACAATGCATCAAATTGAAGCCCTTTCCACTGCCATGATTTATACTTAAGCAAGGTAAATGCGAAGGTTCGTCAAAACTACTACGAATGCTTAAATTAGGATAAGTTTTTATTAAATCTTCCATTCCTCCTGTATGATCAAGATGATCATGACTAATGATCAATGCAACTGGCGTAAGTCGATGATGTCTTAAATAAGGAATGATGACACTCTTTGCAATCGAACCTCCATTTTTCCAACGCATTCCCGTGTCATAAATAACCGCTTCCCCTTCTTTTTCAAGAATAACTGCTAAGCCATGTCCAACATCTAACATAGATATTCGCCATTGGTAACGTGAAGAGGCAATGAATTCACCGTATAAAATAGTACCAATAGCCACAATGCAAATAAAATGATAACGCCACCATGACATTTTTATGATTAAAATAGTACCAATCCCAAAAAATCCTAATAATAAAGGAATGGCACCACTATTTTGCCAATATGGTAAAAATAAAGGAGCACACCAAAAAGCAAGGTTAATAGAAAGATCAACCCAGTGCCAGATTATTGGTTGTAAAAATGAGAGAAAGAATGTCAATAATCCGAGCATTATTAATGGCACAGTAATAAAAGAAACAATAGGAACAGCCCATAAATTAACGATAAAACTAAAAAAATTAGCGCCATTAAATAAATATAATTGGAATGGTAATAAAATAATTAATAAACCAAATTGTAAATGTACCAACCTTAAAATAAACCACCGTTTTTGATGGTTATATTTAGCTTTTAATGGGTACATCCAATACCAAAAGATAATGGCAAATACAGCAGAAAATGAAAGCCAAAAACTAGCTGAAAGTATAGAAAGAGGCTCAATAATAAGAATAAGTGCCGCACTCCAAAGTGCCCATTGCCAAGGTAAAAATAATCGACTCCCCCAATGTAAAATCACCCAAACAGTTAATCCAATAACAGCTCTTGTTGCTGGTATTCCCCAACCTGATAACGCAGTATAAAAAACACCACATAGCCAAGCTATAACTAATGGAAACCTTGGATTAATCCATCTGATAGGGAAAAAAAATTGAATACCTCTTGCAATAATCCAACCAAAAAAGGCTGCTAACCCTATATGTAAACCCGATATCACAATTAAATGGGCAATCCCTGTTTTCATATAGAGATCTTTTTTCTCAGGTTCAATATATCGCTTATCACCTAAGACTAAAGCAATAATTTCACCTTTATTTTTTGCTGTTTGCCAATGAGCGGTGATTTTCTGAATAAGTTGAGTACGTAGTGATATATCATCCCGGATAAACTTGGCTGTCATCACTTTACCCGTTAATGTTTCCTTCACAGAAACGGCATATTTTTGGCTATCAAACCCACCTTCATTTAAATAACTATGTACAGCTCTAAATTGAATCTTAAACTTCCAATATTGTCCTACAGCTATGTTTTTAGGCGGGCTTCGCCAATATACGTTTGCATACACAGATGATGAAAAGAGCGTCGTCTTCGTAATGGGTATTTTGATAATAATATTGCCATCTGTTAATTGACGATACTCCATAACCTTGGTTTCAAATGTTGCCATATTATCAGCAAACTGTTCTGTTCTCGTCATTAACGATGACGCAACCATATTTGAATAAACCCAGAAAAATAGAAATATCGCTGAAAAGCGACATAAGCAAAAAGGAATAAATAATAAAAATAGTGCAACAAGAATAATAATAGAATAAATAGTCTGACTAAAAAGCGTATATTGAACTAATAAAGGTAAGCAACCTAATATCATTGCCAAAGCTATATTGTCTAAAGTTAACTTCGTGAAATAGAGTCTTCGAAAATAGGCTGAATGAAAGCACCTCCGTTTTATTGATACCATCTTTAATTCAAAAAACTTTATCATTCGATTCAATAAAATCATTTCTAGCATCCTTGCCTACAATCATTCTTTAAATATCATGATGTTATCATTTAATTAAAGATAGGCTTTTAGGTCGTTTTTTAGTGATGCTTTATAAAAAGAAAAAGATCTCTTGTTACATACAATAATTTTTGAGAAGAAACTCGTAAAAAGAAAAACAACTAAGTGATATAGGTAATTAGATAGAGAAATTAAAATGAAAGCAGAATAAAGTAATAAAAAAGAAAGGTGCTAGTGAGACAAAATCAATAAAACGAATCGTTCAATCTAAGGTTGGGATTGAAAATGGAAGATGAAAAAAATTAGGGAGCAGAAAAATAAACTAAAAGTGATAATAATGGGTAATAAAAAACGGCACCTAAGTACCGTTTTTGAGAAAGTTAACTAACATCGTGCCATTTCGACAGGAATTATTATTCCGTATAAATATTTACACGGTCACGTAACTCTTTACCTGGCTTAAAGTGTGGAACGTATTTACCTTCCAGCTCTACTTTATCACCAGTTTTCGGGTTACGACCCGTACGCGGCGCACGGTAGTGTAGAGAAAAACTGCCGAATCCGCGGACTTCGATACGCTCACCATCAGCTAAAGTATCAGCCATATGATCAAGCATTTCTTTTACAGCTTCTTCAACCGTCTTAGCCGAAAGATGAGATTGTAGGCCTGCAAGTCTCTCGATTAACTCAGACTTGGTCATATTACCTCCCTAAACTACCGATAAATAGGCAACGATTAACGTTGCCTTCCGTTAATAACTTAAATTATTCGCCTTTAGCTGCTTTGAAAGCTTCAGCCATAGCGTTATTTGAAAAACCAACTTCTTCTTTGTTGTTTACAGAAGCGATAGCGTCTTTCTCGTCTGCTTCGTCCTTAGCACGAACAGATAAGTTGATAACGCGGTTTTTACGGTCAACGCCAGTGTATTTAGCTTCTACAGCTTCGCCAACATTCAGAACCAGAGTTGCATCTTCAACGCGGTCACGTGAAGCTTCTGAAGCACGCAGGTAACCTTCAACACCGTCAGCTAATTCTACAGTTGCGCCTTTAGCGTCAACAGCAGTTACTTTACCAGAAACAATAGCACCTTTTTTGTGAGCAGACAGGTAATTATTGAATGGATCTTCTGATAATTGTTTAACGCCCAGTGAGATACGTTCACGTTCAGCATCAACTTGCAGAACTACAGCAGCGATTTCGTCGCCTTTTTTGTATTCACGAACTGCTTCTTCACCTGCAACATTCCAAGAAATGTCAGATAAATGAACCAGACCGTCGATACCGCCGTCTAAACCGATGAAGATACCGAAGTCAGTGATAGACTTGATTTTACCTTCAACACGGTCGTTCTTGTTGTGAGTTTCTGCAAACTGCTGCCATGGGTTAGATTTGCACTGTTTCAGACCCAGTGAAATACGACGACGTTCTTCATCGATGTCAAGAACCATAACTTCAACAACATCACCAACGTTAACAACTTTAGATGGGTGAATGTTTTTGTTAGTCCAATCCATTTCAGAAACGTGTACCAGACCTTCAACACCTTCTTCGATTTCTACGAAGCAACCGTAATCAGTCAGGTTAGTTACACGACCAGTCAGTTTAGTACCTTCTGGATAACGTTTAGCGATAGCTACCCATGGATCTTCGCCCAGTTGTTTCAGACCTAGTGATACGCGAGTACGTTCACGGTCGAATTTCAGGACTTTAACAGTGATTTCGTCGCCAACATTGACAATTTCGCTTGGGTGTTTAACACGTTTCCAAGCCATATCAGTGATGTGCAGTAAGCCGTCAACACCGCCCAGATCAACGAATGCACCGTAGTCAGTAAGGTTCTTAACGATACCTTTAACTTCCATGCCTTCTTGCAGGTTTTCTAATAACTGATCGCGTTCTGCGCTGTTTTCAGATTCGATAACCGCACGACGAGACACAACAACGTTGTTACGTTTTTGGTCTAATTTGATGACTTTGAACTCAAGCTCTTTGTTTTCCAGATGAGTTGTATCGCGAACTGGGCGAACGTCTACCAGTGAACCTGGTAAGAACGCACGAATGCCGTTCAGTTCAACAGTGAAACCACCTTTAACTTTACCGTTGATGATACCAACAACAGTTTCGTTTTCTTCGTAAGCTTTTTCCAGCATCAGCCACGCTTCGTGACGTTTAGCTTTCTCACGAGACAGAACGGTTTCACCGAAGCCATCTTCAACCGCGTCCAGAGCAACATCAATTTCGTCGCCCACTTGGATTTCTAATTCGCCTTGAGCGTTTTTGAATTGTTCTACAGGAATAGCAGATTCTGATTTCAGACCTGCATCAACCAGAACAACGTCTTTATCGATAGCAACTACAACGCCGCGAACGATAGCGCCAGGACGAGTTTCGATTGTTTTTAGGGATTCTTCAAAGAGTTGAGCAAAAGATTCTGTCATGTTAATGATCTTCAAGTAAATTTAATTAACGTCCATTTAGCATCCGGCCGAATGGGGTTGTTTCACATACCTCGTTACATCCTTTGTGACAAGGTCATCGGGCATTGTTGTGTTTTCATTAACACGTCAACCCGATTTTGATAATTACCTAGTATAAACGAAATAAAAATTAATTACGCTGATAATTGCAGATTTTTTTTAGCATAAGTCAACGATTTTTCAATGACTTCGTCAATAGACAAGCTTGTAGAATCGAGAATTAATGCATCTTTCGCCGCAACAAGTGGCGCAACAGCACGATTCCGGTCACGGTAATCGCGTTCTTTTATCTCGGATAAAAGGCGCTCAAAGTTAACATTAAAGCCCTTTTCCTGCAACTGTAACATGCGACGACGCGCGCGCTCTTCTGCACTCGCTTCTAAA
The DNA here is from genome assembly GCF_023701425.1 of Proteus sp. FZP2095. NCBI lineage: Bacteria > Pseudomonadati > Pseudomonadota > Gammaproteobacteria > Enterobacterales > Morganellaceae > Proteus > Proteus sp. FZP2095. The sequence continues at coordinate 281,668 of NZ_JAMQBJ010000001.1, read as the reverse complement.
AATATTTTCACTTGAGCATCAGGAAAAACGATTGTGCCCATATCTCGACCATCGGCAATTAAGCCCGGCGCTGTACGAAATGCACGCTGGCGACGCAATAATGCTTCTCTTACTCGAGGAAAAGTTGCAGCTTGTGATGCCGTATTCCCAACTGTTTCTGTTCGAATTTCTGTTGAAACATCTTCACCTTCTAGAATGACACTTAAGCCATTCTCATTAGGAATAAAACGCACATCCAAATTTGCCGCCAAAGGTACTAATGCATCTTCGGAAGTAATATCAACGTGATGATGTAAAGCTGCTAATGCCAATACACGATAAATAGCGCCAGAATCGAGTAAATGCCAGCCAAATGCTTGCGCTAATGCTTGGCATAATGTTCCTTTACCTGCTCCGCTAGGCCCATCAACAGTTATAACAGGGACGATAACCGCCATGAGTTTCTCCTTTTCGTGGGTACTGCATTTCTGTGTTTGTTGCTCTTATTACATTGATATAATAGGCATAGTATTCAAACAGAGAAAAACAGTATTAATATATGCGCGACATTATACGCATACAATGTATAGGAAGAAACAAGCAGATAAGCACTAAAGAGTCTTATTTAATATTATTTTTTGAGGTGGCGTATTTTTTAGAAAAATTAATCTAATTATAATAAAAAATCGGCAGTATTGTTCTCCCAAAGATTCAATACTGCCGATTTAACTGATTTAATTTTGACTCATTTTAATTAATGATTTTTACATTAATTATTACGTTGAGAAAGTGTTTCTAATTTCTCAAAATAATCAGGGAAGGTTTTTGCGGTACATCCCGGATCAAGAATAGTAATTGGTGTATCAGAAAGCGCTACCAGCGAAAAACACATCGCAATACGATGGTCGTTATAAGTTTCAATATCCGCAGTGGTTAACTGTTTTGGTGGTGTTACTTTTAAGTAGTCGTGCCCTTCTTCAACAATCGCCCCCACTTTTTGTAACTCTGCCGCCATTGCTGCTAATCGGTCAGTTTCTTTTACACGCCAGTTATAAATATTGCGGATAACCGTTTCGCCTTCAGCAAAAAGTGCCGTAGTAGCAATGGTCATTGCTGCATCAGGGATAGTATTCATATCCATATCAATGCCTTTTAACGTTCCACGCTCACACTCAATATAGTCCTCACCCCAGCGTACTTTTGCACCCATTTTTTCAAGTACAGAAGCAAAGTGAATATCTCCTTGTAAGCTATTTTTACCAATACCTGTAACACGTACCGTACCGCCTTTAATAGCAGCAGCAGCTAAAAAGTAAGATGCCGATGAAGCATCACCTTCTACAAGGTACTTTCCTGGTGATTGATATTGTTGGCCACCTTTTATAATAAAGCGCTGGTAGTCTTGGTTTTCAATTTTTCCACCAAAGGTATTAATTAATGCTAAGGTAATATCAATGTAAGGTTTTGATACTAATTCGCCTTTAATGGCGATAGTCGTATCTTGCTCTGCCAAAGGTGCCATCATTAATAAAGCTGTCAAAAACTGGCTAGAAACACTACCATCAACCTCAATATTGCCACCTAAAAAACCACCACTTAAGCGAATTGGTGGATAATCAGTCTGTTCAAGGTAGTCAATTTTTGCACCACCTTGGCGTAAAGCGTCAACTAAATGCCCAATTGGACGCTCTTTCATACGAGGTTCACCAGTAAGAACAATATCATGCTGACCGAGATTTAATGCAGCCGCTAATGGGCGCATTGCTGTACCAGCGTTACCTAAGAAGAGTTCTAATGGCGAATTTGTTTTAAATTCACTTCCTAGTCCTTCAATATCACATACCGTATTGTTATTTGATAATTGATATTGCACACCTAATGCTTTTAGTGCATTAAGCATATGACGAATATCATCACTATCTAATAAGTTAGTTAAACGAGTTTTACCTTTAGCTAAAGCCGCTAATAACAACGCACGGTTAGAGACACTTTTTGATCCTGGTAAATTAATAACACCTTCGATATGAGCGATAGGTTGTAATGTTAACGATTCCATAAACAGGTAAAAACTCCAATAAACAAGTAAATTAAGCGGGGGATGCTGTTTAATTAAATATAAAATTATTTAGGCACTTATATTTTTATTTATTATTCTGTACTTGGTAACTCAATTTTAATTATTAACATCTTAAAGATTGAATAATAAGAAAACCTGTATTTTAAGCAGGCTTTCTTATTCTAGTTCTAGATTTTATTTATTACGCATGGCGTCGTTCAAAATCAGCCATAAAGTCGACTAATGCTTGAACACCTTCCAATGGCATTGCGTTATAAATTGAAGCGCGCATACCACCTGATACACGGTGACCTTTTAATGCGACTAAACCTTGAGCTTCTGCCTCTTTTAAAAATACGGAATCCAGTTCAGGAGAAGACATTTGGAAAGGCACATTCATTAGTGAACGATTTTCTGTGGCAATACGGTTGATATAAAAATCACTATTATCAATTGCACTATAAAGAAGCGCTGCTTTTTCATAGTTACGTTTTGCCATCTCTTGTAAACCACCTTGCTCTTTCAGCCATTTAAAGACCATACCTGATAAATACCAAGCAAAGGTAGGTGGTGTATTAAACATGGAGTCATTTTCAGCAAGCACTGTGTAATCAAACACAGAAGGTGTTTCTTTGCGCGCTTTACCTAATAGATCTTCACGAATAATGACAATAGTTAACCCCGCAGGACCAATATTCTTTTGTGCACCCGCATAGATAACACCAAAACGGCTAACATCTATCGGTTGAGATAAAATCGAAGATGAGTAGTCAGCAATAACAATTTTGCTATCATCAAAATCTGGCTCTTCATGAATGGCAATACCATCAATGGTTTCATTTGGGCAATAATGCACATAAGCTGCATCAGCGCTTAATTGCCACTCTTTCATTGGTTTAACACCAATTTTGCCATCAACTTCTGTTTTAATTTTAATTATATTTGGCGAACAATATTTTTCAGCTTCTTCGGCTGCACTTTTTGCCCAATAACCACCATCAATATAATCAGCGCTTACTTTATCGCCTAATAAATTGAGAGGTAAAGCAGCAAAATGACCTCGAGCACCACCGTGACAAAAAAGAATTTTGTAGTTTTCTGGCACATTGAGAAGATCACGAAGATCTTGTTCTGCCTGATGAGCAACTTCAAGAAACTCTTTACTGCGGTGGCTAATTTCCATAATCGAACGCCCTAGTTCATGCCAGTTGCATAATTCTAATTCTGCACGACGAAGGACTTCTGCCGGTAACATAGCCGGACCTGCACTAAAGTTATATACCTGACTCATTCAAATTCACCCTATCTGAATATGTTTTTACAAAATGACCTTTATCGGTTGTATCATTCCCGTTAAATTGGCGCAATGATTATTGTGAACTAACGCATAATATGCAGAGCATAAAAATAATGGCTAGGAGTGTTTTATGTCGGGGAGTGTAAATAAAAAAGAAGAAGCAAGCTGGGGAATGCTTCTTCATGGAAAAAATAGTCTAAAATCGCTCGCTTTAGCAGGAGGTGTCGCATTACACGCAATTAATGTCTATATTACGATCACAACGCTACCTTCAATTGTACGTGATATCGGTGGGCTTAATTTATATGCATGGAACACCACTGTTTTTATTCTGGCGTCAATTCTCTCTTCTGCATTAACTTCACGATTACTGAGTGCATTCGCCCCTCGCAATAGTTATCTTTTTGCCACTATTTGCTTTTTAGCAGGCTCTGTTATTTGTGCAACAGCACCTTCAATGCAGATATTACTTTTAGGGCGATTTATTCAAGGGGCTGGCGGAGGAATGTTGCTGGCACTTGCTTACTCTTTAGTCAGAGTCATGTTCCCTCAACCACTTTGGTCCAGAGCTATGGCGTTAATGTCTAGTATGTGGGGAATATCGACACTATTAGGCCCCGCATTAGGTGGAATATTTGCTGAATATGATGTTTGGCGTGGTGCATTTTGGTCTATTTTATTTGTAGGCATTCCTTACGCTATTTTATTATTTACTATTCTTCCTACCGAGAATAATACTGATAATATTGTCGCCAAAACGCCATTACCTTATCAACAGCTTATTTTATTAATGCTCGCTGTGTTATCTATTTCTATTGGTAGTCTTTATAACGTTATTTTATATAACACCTTATCCATTATATTTGCGGTGATCTTTATTTTACTGTTAGTCAATATTGATAAAAAATCAAATGATGGCTTATTTCCTAAAGGGACATTTTCTTTTTCTGCACCATTAGCACCAATATATCTCACTATGGCTTTATTAGGGATAAGTGTACAAACAGAAGTCTTTGTGCCCTACTTCTTGCAAATTATCCATAATATTACCCCTCTGCTTTCGGGTTATTTAGCTGCATTGGTGGGTGCAGGTTGGTCTTTCTCTGCCATTGTGTCTTCATCAAGAAAACAACATACTGCTCAAAAATTAATGCGTTTTGGTCCAATGATTAACTTTTCAGCCATTGTGATCCTTGGCTTATTTATCTCTAATGTTCTAACCATACCTTATGGGCAAATTATCATTATTTGTATAGCCTTATTTTTTACAGGTGCCGGTATTGGTATGGCGTGGCCTCATTATTTAACTCGTGTATTGCATGTTTCTCAAGGGCGAGAAGCTCAAAAAGCAGCAACATCTATTACCACAATCCAATTGTTTTCAACGGCTGTTGGTGCCTCTATTTCAGGAACGGTGGTTAATATGGCTGGGTTAACAGATCCGGGTGGCATGATAGGCGCTCAAAATGCGGCACATTGGCTCTTTATTGTTTTTGCAATAACGCCATTAATTGCTTTTTTTACCGCAAGAGTTGTTGTCTCTCGAGCCCAAACCAATTAGCCATTTCACTCTTTAAAAATAACAAAGCCTCATAAATGAGGCCTTGTTATTATTCAAACTCTTTTAAATTAATACTTTTCGAAATTCTCTTGGATCTTCGCAGGCTCTTGCGTTTGTGTTAAAGATAATTGTAACAATACTCTCGCTTTTTGTGGGTTTAAGCGCTCTGATGCAACAAAGCCATATTTTGCATCATCAACTTCACCATTTTGTGTAGTAAAGCCTACTGGTACACGGCTTGCTCGCACAACAACCACACCTTTTTTAGCGCCATCAGCTAAAGTATCAAAAATATCAGTATATAAGTTACCATTACCAACACCTGCGCTGACAATACCTTTATAGCCATTATCAATAAAGGCTTTTGCTGGTAAATTAGAGGCATTGGAGTAATTATAAACAATACCAACTTTTGGTAATTCAGTCAGTTTACTGACATCAAATGCGGGTTTATCTGCTCGAGGTAATGCTGCAGTGTAGTAATGAACCTTACCATTATGCACATAACCTTGAGCACCAGCGTTAACGGGTTGGAATGCTTGAACTTCAGTCGTGTTCATTTTCACAACATCTTTACCACTGATAACCGCATTATTCATGGTTACTAATACACCACGATCTTCAGAGGCTTTATCACTCGCAATCACAACAGCATTAAATAAATTTAAAGGGCCTTCAGCACCTAATGCTGTTGCAGGACGCATTGCACCCACCATAACGACAGGTTTTTTACACGCAGTGGTTAAATCAAGAAAATAGGCTGTTTCTTCCATGGTATCTGTACCATGAGTGATCACAAAGCCGTCTGTTTTATCGCAGTCTGCATTAATTTTATTAGCCAGCTTAAGCCATACTTGGTCATTCATATCTTGAGAGCCGATATTCACGACTTGCTCGCCTTTTAAATTGGCAACTTTTTTAGCCTCAGGTACTGCATTAATCAATGTATCAATGCCTAATTTACCTGCTGTATAGCTTGATGTTGTTGCGGAATCGCCACCACCAGCAATTGTGCCACCTGTTGCTAAAATAGTGATATTAGGTAAGGCAAAAGCAGAACCACTGATTACAGCTAACAGGCTGGCGAGCAATGTTTTTTTCATCATCGAACTTATCCCTTATGAGTTTATAAATAAATCCAATTATGATGATTTAAAATTATTAATTCCGTGATAAATCGAACGAATTTATTAAAAAAACTCATATATAAAACAAATTATGAGTTATAAATATAGTTAGCCTTGGGTAAATGAGAGAAATTATTAGTGCATCACAGGGGATTTCAGTATCATGTGCCCCTAACTATCACCAGCAAAATATTGATGAAACCTGCCATGTCACAAACATTTATTCCTGGCAAAGATGCCGCACTGGAAGATTCTATCGCTAGCTTTCAGCAAAAATTAACCGACTTAGGATTTAACATTGAAGAAGCTTCATGGTTAAACCCTGTTCCTAACGTTTGGTCTGTTCATATTCGCGATAAAGATTGCCCTTTATGTTTCACCAACGGTAAAGGAGCCAGTAAAAAAGCAGCATTAGCCTCCGCATTAGGCGAATACTTTGAACGTCTCTCAACCAATTATTTCTTCTCTGATTTCTGGCTAGGTGCTGATATTGCAGAAGGTGAATTTGTTCACTATCCAAGTGAAAAGTGGTTCCCACTAACAGAAGATGATTCTGTTCCTGCGGGCTTATTAGATGCTCGTTTACGTGAATTTTATGATCCTGAAGGTGAGTTATGCGGTAGTGAGTTAGTTGATTTACAATCAAGTAATCATGATCGCGGAATTTGCGCACTACCATTTATACGTCAATCTGATGAAAAACCTGTTTATATTCCTGTAAACATTATTGCTAACTTATATGCATCTAATGGTATGTCAGCAGGAAATACAAAGAATGAAGCGCGTGTTCAAGGATTATCTGAAGTTTTTGAACGTTATGTAAAAAATCGCATTATCACTGAAAGAATTAGCTTACCTGAAATTCCTAAAGAAGTTTTAGCTCGCTACCCTGCTGTTATTGAAGCGATTGAAACATTAGAGAAAGAAGGTTTCCCAATCTTTAGCTTTGACGCATCTTTAGGGGGACAATTCCCTGTTATTTGTGTTGTGTTATTCAATCCACAAAATGGCACATGCTTTGCCTCTTTTGGTGCTCACCCTGATTTTGGTGTAGCTTTAGAGCGTACTGTCACAGAACTATTACAAGGCCGTAGTCTTAAAGATCTCGATGTCTTTAATCCGCCAAGTTTTGATGATGAAGAAGTCGGTGATCACACTAATCTTGAAACGCACTTTATTGATTCAAGTGGTTTAATTAGTTGGGATCTCTTTAAGAAAGATGCCGATTACACATTTGTTGATTGGAACTTTAGTGGTACGACAAAAGAAGAATTCCACACCTTAATGTCACTTTGCCAACAATGTGATGCAGAAGTCTACATCATGGACTACTCACACTTGGGTGTTTACGCTTGTCGTATTTTAGTACCTGGCTTATCAGATATTTATCCCGCTGAAGATCTACAGTTAGCCAATAACATTATGGGTGTACATTGGCGTGATACTATTCTTTCGTTACCAACAAGCGAAGGCACTAAAGAAGAGTACCTTTCTCTTATTGGTCAGTTTGATGAAGATGGCTTAGATGACTTTACACGTATCAGAGAGATGATTGGTATTGCTCCGGGTAAAGATAATGGTTGGAGCCATTTACGAGTAGGCGAATTAAAATCAATGTTAGCGCTTGCAGGTGGCGATCTTGATCAAGCGCTTGTTTGGGTTGAATGGACTCAAGATTTTAATGCTTCTTTATTTACACCTGAGCGTCAGAACTATTATCGCTGTTTACACAATCTCTTATTATTACAACAAGAGACTGAACGTGAACCAGCACAATATATGCACGCATTTTCTCGTATGTATGGCGAAAAAACATTACAAGCAGCCTTAAACGCAATGCAAGGTAAACAAGCATTTTACGGATTACAAACTATTGATCCTGATTTAGCTAATTTACCTATTCATCAGTCGCTACTTGCAGCCTATGAGAAATTACAGAAAGCAAAACGTCAATCGGCTAAATAAGCCTATTTTGTTTAAGGTTATTTATTAAATAATAACTAAATTTAACTGAATAATAAGCACGTATTTAAATTGAAACACTCTATTGAAAAGTAGAGTGTTTTATTTTGTTGAAAATAAATTTTTGACAATTTTGTCAACTTGACAAATATGCCATCCGACAAAATTGTCAAAATATGGCAAAATTGACGATTTGAGATATTTAATGCGACACTATAAATATATATTGAACTTTTGCACTAATAATATAGCTTAAATACAGTTTAAATTGCTATTTGTTTAACCAGATCTCAAAAATTTAAAAACCTTATTTTTATAATGGATATATGTCTGGAGTAATCAATAAAGATTAACCACAAATAAAGTAATGTTTATATTTATGACAAAAGTAAATAAGGCGTTAAATTTGATTTTTAATTCTTAACATACGGGGTTTAAATAATACTTTATATTTACTTTTTACTTTATTTATCCAGCTAGTCTAAAATTTTTTGATAATTTTTAAAAAATTTTTTTATTTTATTAATCAAATAGTTATAGCTAAAATAGCGGGTTTTTACGCACTAAAAACAGGATTCTAATGAGCGACCATGATCCATATCAATTTTAGAAGTAAGCCCCTTTGCTACTATTATTGCGTGCTATAATTATTCCAACATATAAGAGAGTGTTAGTATGAAAGCTGACAGCCCTTTTAATTTATTATCACCTGCTGATATGGCAAAAGTTGCCGATGATGCATGTTGTTATAAAGCAAATAAACAGATCCCAATGACTTACTTATCTGCATTTACTGCGGGAATGTTTATATCAATTGCTTTTGTTTTTTATATTACTGCTACTACAGGTACCGCATCTGTTCCTTTTGGGCTGGCTAAATTAGTCGGTGGGATCTGCTTCTCTCTGGGGTTAATGCTTGTTGTCGTTTGTGGCGCGGACTTATTCACCTCAACTGTTCTTACTATTATACCTAAAGCAACCGGACGTATATCTTGGGGCAAAATGTTTGCTAACTGGATAAATGTCTATCTTGGCAACTTTGTTGGCGCACTCTTTTTTGTCGCCTTAATGTGGTTTGCTGGTCAACATATGGCAGCAAATGGGCTTTGGGGGTTGAATGTTTTACAAACTGCGCAACATAAACTAGAGCACACGTTTATTGAAGCAGTTTGTTTAGGTATTCTAGCTAACTTAATGGTTTGTCTTGCAGTATGGATGAGCTATGCAGGCCGTACGCTGATTGATAAGCTTTTTGCACTGATTTTACCTATCGGTATGTTCGTTGCTAGTGGTTTTGAGCACAGTATCGCTAACATGTTTCTTATTCCTTTAGGTATTGTTATTAAGAATTTTGCACCAGCAGAATTCTGGACTAAAGTAGGTGCATCATCCGAACAATTTTCAAATTTAACTGTATCAAATTTTCTCTCTAATAATTTATTACCTGTCACTATCGGTAACATTATTGGCGGAGCAGTCCTAGTCGGTCTGGTATACTGGTTAATGCATCTGCGCGGTGATAAACATTAATCCGTGCAGGTATGACTGATTTCTTAAGTTCCATTGTAAAAAGGTAGAAGTATCATGTCTGATTTAAATGAAAAATTTGCTGAAGCATGGAAAGGTTTTTCTGAAGGTGAATGGCAGAACGGTGTTAACGTTCGTGACTTTATTCAAAAAAACTACACTCCATATGAAGGCGACGAATCTTTCCTAGCAGGTTCCACTAAAGCAACTGATACACTTTGGGAACAAGTTATGGAAGGCATCAAAATCGAAAACCGCACGCATGCGCCGGTTGATTTTGATACTTCTGTTGCTTCAACTATCACATCTCACGATGCGGGTTACATCACTAAAGATTTAGAACAAATCGTAGGTTTACAGACTGATGCACCTCTGAAACGTGCGATCATCCCATTCGGTGGTATCCGTATGGTTGAAAGTTCTTGCCATGCTTACAACCGTGAGCTGGATCCAGAACTGAAAAAAATCTTTACTGATTACCGTAAAACTCACAACCAAGGCGTTTTCGATGTTTATACTCCAGACATCTTAAAATGCCGTAAATCTGGTATTTTAACAGGTTTACCAGATGCATATGGTCGTGGCCGTATCATCGGTGATTACCGTCGTGTAGCACTGTACGGTATTGAGTTCCTGCGTAAAGATAAATTTGCCCAATTCACCTCTTTACAAGAAAGAATGGAAAAAGGCGAAGATCTGGAAATGACTATCCAACTGCGTGAAGAAATCGCAGAGCAGCACGCTGCTTTAGGTCAAATCCAAGAAATGGCTGCGAAATACGGTTACGATATTTCTCGTCCAGCTCAAAACGCTAAAGAAGCAGTACAATGGACTTACTTCGGTTACTTAGCCGCCGTTAAATCTCAAAACGGTGCTGCAATGTCATTTGGTCGTGTATCTACTTTCTTAGATATCTACATCCAACGTGATATTGATGCAGGTTTACTGACAGAAGAACAAGCTCAGGAATTAATTGACCACTTAGTCATGAAATTACGTATGGTTCGTTTCTTACGTACTCCTGAATATGATGAGCTGTTCTCTGGTGACCCAATCTGGGCAACAGAATCTTTAGCAGGTATGGGTTTAGATGGCCGTACTCTGGTAACTAAGAATACTTTCCGTTTCTTAAATACCCTGTACACAATGGGTCCATCACCAGAACCAAACATGACCATCCTGTGGTCAGAACAACTGCCTATCAACTTTAAAAAATACGCAGCGAAAGTCTCAATCGATACTTCTTCAATCCAGTACGAAAATGATGACTTAATGCGTCCTGACTTCGACAGCGATGACTATGCAATCGCATGTTGTGTTAGCCCAATGGTTGTTGGTAAACAAATGCAGTTCTTCGGTGCTCGTGCAAACTTAGCGAAAACCTTACTGTATACCATCAATGGTGGTGTTGACGAAAAACTGAAAATCCAAGTAGGTCCAAAACATGCGCCAATCATGGATGAAGTATTAAACTTCGATACCGTGATGAACCAAATGGATCACTTTATGGATTGGTTAGCAACTCAGTACGTCACTGCGCTGAACGTTATCCACTATATGCACGATAAATACAGCTATGAAGCAGCTCTGATGGCACTTCATGACCGTGATGTATATCGTACAATGGCATGTGGTATCGCAGGTCTGTCTGTTGCTGCTGACTCACTGTCTGCAATCAAATATGCAAAAGTTTCTCCAATCCGTGATGAAAACGGCTTAGCGATTGACTTCAAAATTGACGGCGAATACCCACAATTCGGTAACAACGATTCTCGTGTAGATGACATCGCTTGTGACTTAGTTGAACGTTTCATGAAGAAAATTCAGAAACTGCGTACATACCGTAATGCGGTACCTACACAGTCAATCCTGACTATTACTTCAAACGTTGTTTACGGTAAGAAAACAGGTAACACTCCAGACGGTCGTCGTGCAGGCGCACCATTCGGACCAGGTGCTAACCCAATGCACGGTCGTGACCAAAAAGGTGCAGTAGCTTCTCTGACTTCTGTTGCGAAACTGCCATTTGCTTATGCAAAAGATGGTATTTCTTACACCTTCTCAATCGTACCTAATGCATTAGGTAAAGATGATGATGTTCGTAAAGCGAATCTTGCTGGTCTGATGGATGGTTACTTCCACCATGAAGCAGGCATCGAAGGTGGTCAACACCTGAACGTCAACGTGATGAACCGTGAAATGCTGTTAGAAGCAATGGAAGATCCTGAGAAATATCCTCAGTTAACTATCCGTGTTTCTGGTTATGCAGTTCGCTTTAACTCACTGACTAAAGAGCAACAGCAAGACGTTATCACCCGTACATTTACACAAACAATGTAATTAAGATAACTATATGCATTTATTTACTGAGAAAGTAGATAAAATCGCTTAGAATAAAGGCCCCTACTTCGGGGCCTTTTTATTAGACAGTTTTGGAGTAACCCTGTTATGTCCGTACTTGGTCGTATCCACTCATTTGAATCCTGCGGTACTGTTGACGGTCCCGGAATACGTTTCATTGTTTTCTTTCAAGGATGCCTAATGAGATGCCTCTATTGTCACAACCGTGACACATGGGATACTCATGGTGGGCAAATCGTCACAGTTGATGAACTAATGAAAGAGGCGGTTACCTATCGTCATTTTATGAATGCTTCTGGCGGCGGTGTTACTGCTTCAGGCGGCGAAGCAATTTTGCAAGCAGAGTTTGTACGTGATTGGTTCCGTGCTTGCCAGAAAGAAAATATCCATACCTGTTTAGATACTAACGGCTTTGTTCGTCGTTATGACCCTGTTATTGATGAATTAATGGATGCCACCGACTTAGTGATGCTCGACCTAAAACAAGTCAATGATGAGATCCATCAGAAACTGGTTGGTGTATCAAACCAGCGTACACTTGAATTCGCACGTTATTTAGCAAAACGAGGCCAAAAAACATGGGTTCGTTATGTGGTTGTGCCTGGTTGGTCTGATGATGATGATTCTGCTCATCGTTTAGGCGAGTTTATTAAAGATATGAAAAATATCGAGAAAGTAGAACTTCTTCCTTACCACGAACTCGGCAAACATAAATGGGTAGCTTTAGGAGAAGAATACAAACTCGATGGTATTCATCCACCGTCAAAAGAGACGATGGAAAATGTAAAATCAATTCTTGAGTCTTACGGCCATAAAGTCATGTATTAAGTTTTTCTATTTGAAATTAATTTAAGAAGCAGTGTTTTTAAGCACTGCTTTTTTATTTATAGAGTAAAACTATATTGATACAAGAAAGTTCTATTTTCATTTCTCTTTGTTCTTTTCATTTTATGTATCTTATTCTTAAAAAGAATTTCTAAAAATAATGTACCTTTCATGAGATTAATGATTTTTGCGCTATTTTTTATTGTTAAAGATGAAATATATCAACAAACCTAAATCGCCTTTATAAGATTATCCTTAACCTATATTAGCTTTAATACAGTTGATTAATAACAAAACAAAAAGATATTATAGAGGGCTTATATTTATAAACAAAGATATCGGGATTAAGGTACAGGAAATGGAACAAGACAACAATTCATCGCTAACAGAGCCACAAGAGGTATTCACGCCTATTCCTCAAGCTCGAGGTGCCTCAGGTGGTGTTCGCTGGCTAGGACTGGGATGGGATTTAATAAAAGAACGTTTTTGGATGTGGATAGGCGTTATTATTATCTACTTTATTGTTAGCCTTATTATATCGACCATTCTTGGATTTATTCCGCTAATTGGTCCAATTATCTCACCTTTTGTTACTACTGTATTAGCTGCTGGTGTCGTCGCAATTGCTCACCAACAGTATGAAACTCAACGTATTGATGTTGATTCCTTATTTGTTGGTTTCTATAACAAACGTTATCTTAGTTTGATGGGGGCTTACGGTATTAGTTTTCTCATTTTACTTGTAGGCTTTATTCTTGCATTTATCGTCAGCAGTGCCGCCATGATGGATGTTTTTTATGCTATCAATAGCGATTATCCTGAAGAGATTATTGTTGAAATGTTGATGGATAACTCATCTGGATTTATATTATTTTTTGTTATTATTGCTATTTTTGGCACATTGAGTACAGCCGCCTATTGGTTTGTCCCGGCTCTTGTATTAGTCAACGGCTATAAAGCATTCCCTGCGGTTAAAGCAAGCCTTTCAGCCGTAAAAATAAATTTAGCGGGTGGGTTCTTCTTCTTTATTTTACTGTTCTTTATTATCGCTATTAGTGTTATTCCATTTGGTTTAGGGCTATTAATCACTATTCCTCTTTCTTACACTGCAATGTATGGCTCTTATCGTGATATTTTTTATCACCATAATGTAAGTAGCCAAGGAAATAATGGTGGAAATGGAACAATTTCTCTTAATAAAACCGCTGAATCTAATATTGGTAAATTAGTTAGTTAATTATTAACATTAACTTACTTAAATAAAACAGCAGTAGAGCGTAAACTCTACTGCTTTTTATTGTCTAGAATAAATAGCTATTATCATTAACCCGCAAATGGGTCTTTATTGTTATAGGATTTGTTATAAAGCATATCAGATATTAAATAATCATAAATTTCATCAACAATTTCAATGCCTTCTTTCTCGCTTCTTTGCTCTTCTATTTGACTATTCTCACCAGGATAGAGAACTTTATCTACATTCGGTGCAGGTTTAATTGCATTTAATTCGCCCATAACCTGTGAGATATGTTCTCTAAATAGAGTAGCATCAGTAAAGAAAGCGGGATTAATCACAATATGCAATTGACCCAATTCTCGCCCTTGTGTTAAATCGTGATACATCGAACTGACATGTTTACCAAAAGGAAGCCCAAGTAAAACACCAGACAACACATCAACCATCATCATTAAGCCATAGCCTTTAGGGCCTGCAATAGGCAATAACCCTTTTACTGCAAAGGGATCGGTTGTAGATTTACCACTTTCATCAACAGCCCAAGTATCGGGAATATCGACATGGCGTGAACGCGCATCTAACACTTTACCCCATGCCTGCACGGTTGTCGCCATATCAAATGTAATATGTTTATCACCTACGCCTGGAGCAGAAAATGCAATAGGATTTGTGCCGTAATAAACTTCTGAGCCACCAAAAGGAACAACCATTGGATCAGATTGGCACAACGAAATACCTACCATACCCGCTTTTGATGCTTGTTCAACAAAGTAAGACAGTGCTCCACTATGACCAATTCGTCTTACACCAACAACAGCAACGCCCTTGTCTTGTGCCATTTTGATAGCACGTTCCATTGCATCTTTCGCTGCAACATGCCCTGCACCATTATCACCATCAAATACAGCGCTACAAGGTCCCGTTTCAGTATAAGTAAAATCAGGACGCTTATTCGTACCACCCTTACTTATCCGCTCTGCATAATACTCTACACGTACTGCACCATGAGAATGAATACCTTTGGCATCAGCATGGACTAAGACATCAGCCACCGTATCCGCATGAGACTCACTTAATCCTGCATGATGTAATTTATTTTTTATTAATTGATGTAACTGCTGTTTAGAAACTATCATAGAATATGCTCTTTTGTAGGGTTCTAATGAAATAGAAACGTCATAACGTAACTGAGGTAAATTCGAGCGATAGGTATAATTTAGCAACATAAATTAGATATGCCGTGACCAGTTTAACCAACGTAGGATTGCGTTATATTTTTATTTAATCCTACTTTATTTAGTAAGAATTTTTTTATAATCATCTTTTTCTACATTTTATAACTATATTTAGATGACACTAAGAAGGCTAGAAAATCTTTTATTAAGAATAAATGGTGAAAACCTAGCTATCACTTTTTATTTAATTACAATATTATGCTCCCTTTTTATGTTAAAACATCCAAGTTCTTGTACATTCTTTTTGAAAAGTTAAATCTGTTTCAGTAGTCTGTAGAAGAATTAAAGTTTTTGGAATAAATAAAATGATAAATAAAGAAATATTAAAAAACTTAAAGTACTTTGAAAAAACACCATTAATTCATTATATTAATTATTCTCTAACTGAAGAGGCAGAAAGAAATATATTAAATGGTTGGTTACCTTCATGTATGGAAGATAAATGGCTCTCTTATAGTATAGAAAATTGTATCTATGTTCACCGTAGTTGGAGTGGACATTTAATGTATAAATTTACTATTCATAATAAAACCATTGATTATATAGAAATTGCAATGGACGATTTTGTTAATATGGAAAACGAAAGAAAAATAGAGATATTTTTTTCTCTATTACCTTATTTATCTAAACCTCATTGAGATATTGTGCATTAAATAAAGATATACCTTTTAATTTCTTTCTATATCATTAAACAAAAACCCCCTGCCTAAGCAGAGGGTTAAATTATTAATACTCAATTAATTAGAGAATTATTAACCGATATATTCTAAACCGTTCATGTATGGACGTAACACTTCTGGAATTTCAATACGGCCATCAGCCATTTGATAGTTTTCCATAATTGCAACTAAAGTACGACCTACAGCTAAGCCAGAACCGTTTAATGTGTGAACTAATTGCGTTTTCTTGTCACCTTTAGCACGGAAACGCGCTTGCATACGACGAGCTTGGAAATCCCAGCAGTTAGAGCATGAAGAAATTTCACGGTAAGTATTTTGAGCCGGAACCCATACTTCTAAGTCATATGTTTTACGAGCGCCAAAACCGATATCACCAGTGCAAAGCACAACTTTACGATATGGCAGATTCAGTAGTTGCAGCACTTTCTCAGCATGGCCCGTTAGCTCTTCTAATGCTTCCATTGATTTTTCAGGATGAACGATTTGAACCAGCTCAACTTTATCAAATTGGTGCATACGAATAAGGCCACGAGTATCACGACCATAAGAGCCTGCTTCTGAACGGAAGCAAGGCGTATGCGCAGTCATTCGCAATGGTAGATCGTCTTCTTCAAGAATAACGTCTCTTACCATATTTGTCACAGGTACTTCCGCTGTTGGAATAAGCGCGTATTGGCTTTCTGCTTCTTCTTCTAACGGTTTAGTGTGAAATAAGTCTTCACTAAATTTAGGTAACTGACCTGTACCGTACAGCGTTGCGTGGTTAACCAAGTAAGGAACATACATTTCTTGGTAGCCGTGCTCTTCTGTATGCAGATTCAGCATAAATTGTGTGATAGCACGATGTAGACGTGCAATTTGACCTTTCATCACAACAAAACGTGAGCCGGTGATTTTCACCGCTGAAGCAAAATCTAAACCATCTGTTAGTTCACCTAAAGTCACATGATCTTTTAATTCAAAATCATAAGTCTTTGGTGTGCCCCAACGAGAAACTTCAACGTTTTCGCTGTCATCTTTGCCATTTGGAACAGCATCGTCTGGCATGTTTGGAATAGTTAAAACGTAATCACGAATTTCCGCTTGAAGCACTTCAAGTTCGGCTTTTGCAGCTTCAAGTTTTTCACCTAACAGGTTAACTTCTTGACGAAGTGGCTCAATATCTTCACCACGCGCTTTTGCCGCACCAATGGACTTCGATCGAGAATTACGTTCTGCTTGCAGGGATTCAGTTTCAACCTGTAACACCTTACGGCGTTCTTCTTGTTGACGGATTTTTTCCACATCGAGGGTGAACCCCCTGCGAGCCAGTTTTTCGGCGACCGCGTCTAGCTCATTACGCAGTAGATTTGGATCGAGCATGCTTATCCTGTGCTTATTGATAGATTAATAAAAACCTTCTCTCCTATCTTATAAAAAGATACCTGAGACAAGGCATAGTTAAGAAATTAATGATAATTTAATAACCTTACCGCATCTTTACATTTTGCGATAGCGTTTTGTAACACTATTTTGATCTTGTTGAGATAGCCAGTCTAATTTCTCTGCAACCTTGATCTCTAACCCTCTTTTTACTGGGTAATAGTACTGCGTATTTGCCATTTCTTTAGGGAAATAGACCTCTCCAGCAGCATAACCATTAGGCTCATCATGAGCATAACGATATTCAGCACCAAGCCTCATTTCTTTCATTAATTTTGTTGGTGCATTACGTAAATGCTCAGGTACATCATAATCTGGCTTACTTTTTGCATCGACAATAGCTGCTTTAAATGCGGTATAAACGGCATTACTTTTTGGTGCGCAAGCCAGATATACAATTGCTTGAGCAATAGCGCGCTCACCTTCTGCGGGACCCACTCGAGTAAAGCAATCCCATGCAGCAATTGCCACTTGCATAGCGCGAGGATCAGCATTTCCCACATCTTCTGACGCAATCGCCAATAACCGACGAGCCACATAAAGCGGATCGCCACCCGCTGTTATGATCCTTGCATACCAATAAAGAGCAGCATCAGGTGCAGATCCCCTGACTGACTTATGTAATGCAGAAATAAGATCGTAAAAGCGATCACCTTTATTATCAAAACGAGCACTACGTTCACCACTGATTTCTGTCAGTAATGCCGGCGTTAATACTCGTATTCCTTGATTATCAACCTCAGCAATATCCGCCATCATTTCAAGTAAATTTAATGAACGACGTGCATCACCATTAACCAGTTGTGCAATCATTTTGCGCGTATCATCTGGCAAAATAATATTACGCCCGCCTAAACCTCGTTCTGGATCGTCTAGTGCTTGTTGTAGCACTTGCTCAATATCAGCTTCGGTTAATGAACGTAATAGATAAACTCTTGCTCTGGATAGCAACGCGGAATTTAATTCAAAAGAGGGATTTTCTGTTGTTGCACCAATAAAAGTGATCGTACCGTCTTCAATATGAGGCAAAAAAGCATCTTGTTGACTCTTATTGAAACGGTGAACCTCATCAACAAACAAGATCGTTCTGCGCCCTGCATTGCGGTTTTGACGTGCAATTTCAATAGATTCTCTGATTTCTTTAATACCCGATGTCACCGCAGATAATCGTTCTATATCAGCTTGCGCGTACCGACCAATGATCTCAGCAAGGGTTGTTTTACCCGTGCCAGGAGGCCCCCATAAGATCATGGAATGCAATTGACCCGCTTTAATTGCTCGAGGTAATGGCTTACCTTCGGCAAGTAAATGAGTTTGTCCGATATATTGTTCCAACGTTTCAGGTCGCATTCTTGCGGCTAAAGGTTGAAACTCATTGCGTGAAAAATCGAGTGATAAATTACTCAAAATATCCTCACTGACGTTGGTCATCCACAGTCACACCCGCAGGAGGTGTAAAGCGAAACGCGGAAGCATCGATTGGCGCAGCAGTCTGTGCAGTCAATTGGTAATTACTGACTTGACCGTCTTGTTCTGTGGCAGCGAATTGCTGAATTTGTCCATTAGGTAATACAGTTATCGTAAAGTGTTTTAAGTTATTTTCTACTTTAGGAGTTAACTCAAAACGATCACCAGACTGTTTTACATCATAGTTTTGCCACTCTTTACTGTCATTACGGGCGATCAGCATAAAAGGCGTATTGGTTGTAGCACTTTCAAGCCAAGTTGCTGTGACTTGCTCGACAAAAGGGTTATAAAACCACAATGTTTTACCATCGGAGATTAGCGTACTCTCATCCGGAGCAGTCATTTGCCAATTAAACAAATCAGGGCGTTGTACTTTTAAACTTCCTTCCCCCTTTTGGATAAGTGAGCCTTCATTGCTGGTCACAGTTTGACTAAAGTTTGCTTGAAAACTATTTACTTTATTTAATCGTTGTTGCAAATCCTGACGTGCATCAGCCCAAGCGGCTTGGCTACTTATTAATGTCATCGCACACACTGCAAATAATACTTTTTTCATTCTACAAGCCTCGGCATGAGATAACGCCGACATAATGTCGGCGTATAAATTATTGATGATGTTGTGCAGATTACCATGCTATCTCATTAGCTGATAACTGTGTTTTCAAGATATTACATATCTGAAGGTGGTGGTGAAAGTACATCACGAGTATTGTTGTGGTTTGGCGCACTCACAATACCTTGCATTTCCATCTGTTCCACAATTCTTGCCGCGCGGTTATAACCAATTCTAAATTGGCGTTGTACACCAGAAATAGAAACACGTTGTTTTTCAACTACAAATTCTACGGCTTGGTCAAACAAAGGATCAAGCTCTTCACCATCATCATATCCACCGCCACTATTGCCTTCACCTTCTTCGCTACATTTTGTAATGGCTTCAATATATTGAGGACGACCTCGAGCTTTCCAGTCAGTTGCTACGGCATGGACTTCATCATCACTAACAAAAGCACCATGAACACGTTCAGGCACAAAGCCATTAGG
This sequence comes from Proteus sp. FZP2095, assembly GCF_023701425.1. Lineage (NCBI taxonomy): Bacteria > Pseudomonadati > Pseudomonadota > Gammaproteobacteria > Enterobacterales > Morganellaceae > Proteus > Proteus sp. FZP2095. The sequence goes on along the minus strand of NZ_JAMQBJ010000001.1, from coordinate 261,888 downwards.
TGCATAAAGCATATCACCCATGCCTAGTAATGACTCTGCACCACCTTGGTCTAAAATAGTTCGAGAGTCGATTTTACTCGATACAGTAAATGCGATACGGCTCGGAATATTAGCTTTAATTAAGCCTGTAATAATATCAACAGAAGGCCTTTGTGTCGCAAGCACAAGGTGAATACCCGCAGCACGTGCTTTTTGCGCTAAGCGAGCAATCAACTCTTCAACTTTTTTACCTGCTGTCATCATCAAATCAGCAAATTCATCAACGACAACAACAATATAAGGTTCTTTTTCTAACGTTGGTATTTCTGTTGCCATACTGTCGCTTGGTTTCCAGAATGGATCAGGAATAGGACGTGCCATTGCTTCAGCTTCTTTAATTTTTTCGTTATAACCTGCAAGATTACGCACACCTAATGCTGACATTAGTTTATAACGACGTTCCATTTCAGCCACACTCCAACGCAGAGCACTTGCGGCATCTTTCATATCAGTAACAACTTCAGTTAAAAGATGTGGAATACCTTCATAAACTGAAAGCTCAAGCATTTTAGGATCAATCATAATAAAGCGAACATCCTCTGGTTTCGCTTTATAGAGAATGCTGATGATCATCGCATTCACACCGACAGATTTACCTGACCCCGTTGTACCAGCAACAAGTAAGTGAGGCATTTTAGCTAGATTGGCAACAACTGGCTGACCGCCAATATCTTTACCTAAAACAACGGTTAATGGAGAACGGCTATCTCTGAATGCCTCGCTATCTAACAATTCACGCATATATACGGTTTGACGTTTTTTGTTAGGTAATTCCAGTCCTACATAAGGTTTCCCCGGAATAACTTCAACAATACGTACCGCAATAGCAGACAATGAACGCGCTAAGTCGCGCGATAAATTTGATATACGTGCGGCTTTTACACCCGGAGCAAGTTCAAGTTCAAAACGAGTGATAACAGGCCCCGGTGAAATACCAACAACCTTGGCTTTAACTCGGTAATCATTAAGACGTGCTTCAATAAGTTTACCAATACGCTCAAGCTCAAACATATCAACAGGTTCATCTTCTACTGGCGGTGTTGTTAGTAAATCCAGAGAAGGCATTGGTGTTGTTGGCTTTTGCAACGGCCTATCATTACGCATCAACAATGGATGAATTAAAGATTGTTGCTGTTGCTGTTGCTGTTGCTGTTGCTGTTGCTGTTGCTGTTGCTGTTGCTGTTGCTGTTGCTGTTGCTGTTGCTGTTGCTGTTGCTGTGCAAAATGCTGCGCCATATTAGACTGTGGCTCAATACGTGATTGAGGTGCAGCTTGTGGTGTAACAGGTTCAGAAACAATTGGTGTAAATACTGGCTCTATCGGATCTTCATCCAATAGATCATCAATTGGTGAGAATGCCTCTAATGCAGTGAGCTCTCTTTCTAGCTCAATTTTAGGGCTGTACTCTTCCTCTTCTTCATCTCGAGGTGAAATTTGTAAAAATGCATTGCTGGCTGGGTATTCAACTTTTTTCTCAATAGTTTGTGTCGGTTGCGCTGATTGTGAGGCAAACGAATGTTGAATATGAGGCTGATAACCCGTTGTTGCTTGCAATGAAGGCGCTGATGTTAATATTTGAGGTAAAACCTCATCTTCGTCATCATCTAACGAAACATCATCGCCATAACGATCCTGCAATTGTTGCTTAAATTGTGCTGCCAACTGTTGCTGATATTGCTCATCTTCATCAATATCGTTGTTATTTTCTTCTGTGGAAGAGAATGTATTCGCGGTAACTGTTGGCTCATCACGATATTCATCTTGTTTATGACCAAATGAAGATATTGGTGTTGTGATACTTGGCTGATGAGGCTCAATAATATCTTCAGGATCAGTACTATCGTTTTCACCATAACGTTCACGTTGCTGTTCGAGGAATTGCTGGCGCAACTCTTGTTCAAAATTTGCTTGTTCTTGAATATCAGCTAACTCATCTTCAGGTTCAGACTGAATAGCCTCTTCACGACGACGTAATTCAGCTTCGCGTTGTGAAGGAATATGAATGCCATAAAGCTCACGACGTGTAGGCAACCGCACTGGATTTGGGCGAGGTAATTCAGGGCCTAATCCTTGTTTAACTTGAGAACCATGGCTAACAAGAGCACTAGTCGTCACACCAGCTACCACCGTAGCTGCTTGTGTTAAAGAGTCTGTATCAGGTGCTAGCGAGAATGTAGGTTCAACTTCTTTGCCTGCTGGCATAAAACTATCTGTTGATACAGATGATGGCTGTGCCATAGGTTCATTTTCAACATATGGCATTACAGAAGGTGTACTTTCTTCTGGTATCGAGGACAAAGCAGAATCCTGAGGAGCATTCACTTCTGATTGAGCTTCTTTTTTTAAAAATGCTTCTGGAATATCAAAACGATAATGTTCTGGTTCTTCTGTATGAGTTGGTTGCGAAACGGGTGCTGACACAAGAGGAGCTGGTTGCGGTTGCGTCAATGTTTGTACATGTTCATCTGCTATATCATTAGTTGCAGAGAAAGATGGCAAATCATCTTCTTGTTCTGCTTTAGGTTGTAATGCGTCTGTCTCTTGCTGACGAGCTAGTTCAAGTGCTGAAGGTGCAGAAAATAAAATATCATCACTCTCTTCTGTTCCTAATTCAGATTGCTGATTTTCTTTTTGATTTGAATTTTCAGCTATTTCTGTAGCAACATCTTGAGTGCCATCTTCCTCTTCTTCATCTGCGTAATCAGCTTCATTTTGGCCTCTATTGGTAATAAAACCAACACTTCCCAAAATAACGGCACCAATTTTTTCTGTGATTGTTAACCAAGACCAACCAGTAAACAGAGTAAAACCAATAGCCCAAACAGATAACAGGGCAAGAGTAGCGCCTAAAACATTAAACCACGGCAATAGAGCTTTGCTAAACAAGCTTCCAATTACACCACCAGAGCTGAAATTATAGATATCATCAAAATTAAGATCAGCTAATGCACAAGAGGTAAAGATCAGAGCCAAGGCACCAATCGTGCGAAGTGCAAGGGAAAAGAAGTCGGTGTATTCACGGTTTTGTTGGTAGCGTAGAGAATTCCAGCACCCAAAAACCACGACGACAGGAATTGCATAGGCAAGTAAACCAAATGCAGAAAATAGAATATCAGCTAACCATGCTCCGATACTGCCGCCTAAATTCTGGATAGGCTCATTCCAAGTGGTTTGTGACCAGCTAGGATCAGAGGGATGAAAGCTAAGTAATGAAACCATTAAAAAGACAGCGCCAATGCCGATAAGGATGAGAATAGCCTCCCAAATACGGCGACGGTTGCTTATCTTTGTTAAACGAATATTTTTATCTTCTGTATATTCCTGGCTCAAAGAGGGCTCTCCAGGTTTAACTTAGGGTGAATTAAAACGGAACAACGCTGAGATGTCCCAGCGTTGAAACTGTATGCATAAACAGGAGTGTACCTAAATTTTTCCTGTTTTGCACCAACCTATTAAGTTGGCTTAGCGAGTTTTAATTACAAGGCGGTTACTTTGTTTAACTTCTTCCATAACCACGTATGTACGTGTGTCATTAACACCCGGAAGACGTAACAGTGTTTCACCTAGTAATTTACGGTAAGCGGACATATCAGGTACACGAGTTTTCAACAGATAGTCAAAATCACCAGAAACTAAATGACATTCTTGGATTTCTTCAAGTTTCTGAACAGCCATATTGAATTGTTCAAAAACATCTGGTGCACCACGGTTTAGTGTGATTTCCACAAATACTAATAATGATGCATCTAAGTAATGTGGGTTTAACAGTGCTGTATAACCAGAAATAAATCCTTGGCGCTCTAAACGACGTACACGCTCTAAACAAGGCGTTGGTGATAAGCCTACACGTTTAGATAGCTCAACGTTTGAAATACGACCATCTTTTTGAAGCTCATTTAGAATATTCCGGTCTATTCTATCAAGATCTTTACCCGGACGTTTTTTATTATCAATCATCTCTATACTCTCTTTCTCTTTTTCTCTTACTTTATTTTCCTATACCCATACCTGTACACCATCAGCATCACTGTCGAAACTTCGGTATCAAACGGTCAGAGCAAACTACCAATCTATTTTCTTTTAATGCCAGATAAAAGTTCTATTTTATCTAAATACTCATTAGCAAATATCGTAAAGTAACTATCCTATACCCTGTCTGTCTAAAAAATATTACGTATAACATCCGAGGATAATTATCTTTAACAATCATGTTTTCGCAAATGTACAGCGGATTGTCAAAGCAAATGAGTAAAAATCAGAACAAGGCGCTATGTTATTCTCTATATACGCAAGATAAACATCAATTGTAAAGCAAAATGTTTCAGGTTAATTCGATGATGTTAGCCCAATATAACTCTATAATTATTAAACTATATTAGTATTAACTATTGCTAAAATAGCTAAAATATTATGTCTATTTCTCGTCATTGGCTTTTTTTAACGTCTTATTTCTCCTACAATCCCTCAATTCGCATCACGCCTAATCAGAGATGAGGTACACATGAGCACCATCAAACATAGCAAACTTATTATTTTAGGTTCAGGCCCTGCGGGTTATACCGCCGCCGTTTATGCTGCAAGAGCAAACTTAGAACCAGTACTGATTACGGGTGTTGAAAAAGGCGGTCAGCTGACAACAACAACAGAAGTCGAAAACTGGCCCGGAGACCCTGAGGGGCTAACAGGTCCTGGCTTAATGGACCGCATGTTTCAGCACGCTGAGAAATTTAATACAGAGATTATCTCTGACCATATTAATAAAGTCGATCTGAAAAACCGCCCATTCCGCCTATTTGGTGATGAACAAGAATACACTTGTGACGCATTAATTATCGCAACGGGTGCTTCTGCACGCTATATCGGTTTACCTTCAGAAGAATCTTTTAAAGGCCGAGGCGTTTCTGCTTGTGCAACCTGTGATGGTTTTTTCTATCGTAACCAAAAAGTTGCCGTTGTCGGTGGCGGAAATACGGCTGTAGAAGAAGCTCTTTATTTATCTAATATTGCATCAGAAGTTCATCTGATCCACCGTCGTGATTCTTTCCGTTCTGAAAAGATCTTAATTAACCGTTTAATGGATAAAGTAAACAGTGGCAATATTATTTTGCATACTGATCGTACCTTAGACGAAGTTCTTGGCGATGATATGGGTGTAACGAAAGTTCGCTTAAAAGACACTAAGAGTGATAAAACCGAAGAATTAGATGTTATGGGCGTCTTTATTGCGATTGGACATAGCCCTAACACCGCTATTTTTGACGGTCAATTAGAATTAGACAACGGTTACATCAAAGTACAATCAGGTACTCAAGGTAATGCAACACAAACCTCTATCGAGGGTGTTTTTGCAGCTGGTGACGTAATGGATCACATTTATCGTCAAGCAATTACCTCTGCTGGCACAGGCTGTATGGCTGCTTTAGATGCAGAACGTTACTTAGACGCACTAAAATCCAACTAAAATCATCACTTCCTTTCAAGGCGCTATTTCAGTAGCGCCTTTTACCATGTAACATACTAGCCTGGTTGCCAAAGCGTATAACTACTTACCCTTGGCCTTTCTGATACTTTGTATCTCACCTGCAGATTTGAATCTTTTCTTATGGATAAAACTAAACAAAGTGAATTGGTTCGATGGCTGAAACAGCAAAGTGCTCCAGCCCGTAGATGGCTACGGCTATCAATGATCCTAGGTGTTGTAAGCGGTTTATTAATTATTGCGCAAGCATGGTTATTAGCTGTTTTACTTCAAGCATTTATCATGGACAGTCTAAGTCGTGATACGCATATACCTACCTTTCTCACCCTTATTGGTATTTTTATCTTACGAGCTGTGGTGATGGCAATACGAGAGCGTGTAGGTTATCGCTGTGGTATGGCGGTCAGGCAACAAATTCGTAAAATTGTTCTTGATAGACTTGAAGAGCTAGGCCCTGTTTGGGTTAAAGGTAAACCAGCGGGGAGTTGGGCAACAATTATTCTAGAACAAATAGAAGATATGCAAGATTACTATGCGCGTTATATTCCGCAAATGTATCTTGCCACTATTGTGCCTATTCTTATCCTTATCACCATCTTCCCTGTTAACTGGGCTGCTGGCTTGATCCTATTTTTCACCGCCCCACTGATCCCGTTATTTATGGCATTAGTTGGATTAGGTGCAGCAGATGCTAACCGTAGAAATTTTCTCGCATTAGGTCGTTTAAGTGGTAATTTCCTCGATAGATTAAGAGGATTAGATACATTACGGTTATTTAACCGTGGTAATGCAGAAGTTAAACAGATTACTGAAGCAACAGAAGATTTCCGTAAACGAACAATGGAAGTGCTAAGAATGGCCTTCCTTTCATCAGGTGTATTGGAATTCTTTACCGCTGTTTCCATCGCAGTTGTGGCGGTTTACTTTGGTTTTTCTTACTTAGGTGAGCTTAATTTCGGTAGTTATGGTTTAGGTGTTACCCTTTTCTCAGGCTTTTTGGCGTTGATCTTAGCCCCTGAATTTTTCCAACCGTTGCGTGATTTAGGAACGTACTATCATGCAAAAGCACAAGCGATTGGTGCGGCTGAATCTTTGGTTGAATTTTTAGAAGCCGAAGGTGAAAAGCCACAATTCATAGGCAATGAGCGTATCAATGCAACAGACAGTATCGAGATAACAGCCCATGAGCTAGAAATTCTATCTCATCAAGGTGTCAAACTGGCGGGCCCATTAAACTTTACCATTAATCCTAATCAGCGAATTGCGATTGTGGGTCTTAGTGGTGCAGGTAAAAGCTCGTTGTTAAATGCACTACTCGGTTTTTTACCTTATCGTGGCTCATTAAAAGTTAATGGTATTGAATTAACACAGCTCTCCCCTGAAGCTTGGCGTCAATGTTTAAGCTGGGTTGGTCAAAATCCTAATTTACCAGAACAAACCTTGCTGGATAATATTCGCTTAAGCAATCCTAATGCCAGCGATGAACAAATCAATCTTGCCATTGAAAAAGCCTATGTCAGCGATTTTATTAATGAATTACCTGACGGCTTAAATACGATTATTGGCGATAGTGCTGCACGCCTTTCTGTTGGTCAGGCTCAGCGTATTGCTGTTGCTCGTGCTTTATTGTCACCTTGTCAATTTTTGTTATTAGATGAGCCTGCAGCAAGCCTTGATTCTCATAGCGAACAACGTGTGATGCATGCGCTTAATAATGCCTCATTAAATCAAACGACCTTGCTTATTACTCATCTACTTGAAGAGACTTTAGGTTATGACCAAATTTGGGTGATGGAAAAAGGCCAAATTATTGAAACTGGTACTTATGCATCGTTAAGCCAACAGAATGGCGCTTTTGCTCGCCTTCTTGCTCATCGTAAAGAGGAACTTTAATCATGAGAGTATTGCTTCCTTTTCTCGCACTCTATCGCCGTCACGGGTTTATGTTATTGCTAGGGATTATTCTTGCTATTCTGACTTTACTGGCGAGTATTGGTCTTTTAACACTATCAGGCTGGTTTTTAGCGGGTACATCTCTTGCTGGTTTTGCCGGCATTTATAGCTTTAACTATATGCTACCTGCGGCAGGTGTTCGAGGTGCGGCAATTTTTCGTACTGCGGGTCGTTATTTTGAAAGGCTTGTCAGTCATGACGCCACGTTTCGCGTATTATCGCACTTGCGCGTATTCACCTTTAAAAAGATCCTCCCTCTTTCACCGGGTGGAATAGCTCGTTTTCGTCAAGGTGAGTTGCTTAACCGCTTAGTTGCTGATGTTGAAACGCTAGATCACCTTTATATTCGCGTTATCTCCCCTATCATTGCCGCTTTTGTTGTCATTATGACAATTATGTTTGGCCTTGGTTTAATTGATGCTCGTTTGGCCAATACGCTAGGTGGCATTATGCTTACCTTGCTGATTGTTTTACCTTTCGTATTCTATTATGCAGGTAAACCTATTGGACGAGATCTTACTGATTTACGAGGCCAATACCGCACAGTGTTAACCAGCATGTTGCAAGGACAAGCTGAGCTAACTGTTTTTGGCGCATTACCTCGTTTTAGACAAAATTTAGCGCAACTTGAAGCTAAATGGCTACGCAGACAAGCACAACAGGCAAACTTAACAGGTTTATCGCAATCATTGATGATCCTCGCATCAGGACTAACAGCGACATTAATTTTGTGGCTAGCAGCTGACGGTATCGACAATAGCTTTATGCCTGAAGCGTTAATTGCCTTATTTACATTTTGTGCATTGGCAGCATTTGAGTCATTAGCCCCTGTTACTGTTGCTTTCCAGCATTTAGGACAAGTAATGACATCAGCAACACGTATTTCTCATTTAATTGAGCAAAAACCTGATGTCACTTTTCCTAAAAAAGGGGGAGAAACAAACAATAGCGCTACACTGATAATGCACAATATTTGCTTTACTTATCCAAACCAGCCAATGCAAGTCATCAATCACGTTGATTTAACGATTGAAGCAGGACAACACATTGCCCTATTAGGGAAAACAGGTTGTGGTAAATCGACACTATTGCAGTTAATCAATCGCGCTTTTGATCCGACTCACGGCACAATCAGCTTAAATAATTTACCTATTGCTGATTATGGTGAAGAGACATTACGCTCAATGATGTCCGTTGTTCCTCAACGCGTTCATGTCTTTAGCCATACATTAAGAGAAAATTTATTGATGGCAAAAGAACAGGCAACAGATGAAGAGCTTAAACATGTTCTTCAGCAAGTCGGTCTTGGGCAACTACTTGAAAATGATGAAGGCTTAAATGCATGGATGGGTGATGGTGGTAGACAGCTCTCTGGTGGCGAGCAGCGACGTTTAGGACTTGCAAGAGCCCTACTCCACAATGCACCTCTTGTATTGCTTGATGAGCCAACAGAAGGCCTTGATGCCGATACAGAACAGCAGATCCTCGCACTCTTGCATCAGCATTGCCAAGGTAAAGCTGTATTAATGATCACTCACAGACTTCACGGTTTAGATAAAATGGATAAAATCTGCGTTATGGATGGCGGAAAAATCGTTGAAACAGGCACTCATGCTTCGTTGTTACAACAACAGGGGCATTATGCTAAATTTCATCAAAGACAGGCTCTATTAACACCAGTTCACGAGGCATAATATGCCGTTGTTTCAATTAGATGATTGTGATTTGGATTTTCCAGAGCCTCATTTAGCTTTAAAAGAGCCCAACGGCTTATTAGCGATAGGGGGAGAAATCTCCCTTTCGCGATTACGTGTTGCGTATCAATCGGGTATTTTTCCTTGGTACTTCCCTAATGAAGAACCATTATGGTGGTCACCCGATCCAAGAGCCATTTTACCCGCTGGTGATTTGCATATTGGGCGTAGTTTACGTAAATTTATTCGTCATCAGCCTTATAAAATTACACTTAATCATGCCTTTGCTTCAGTGATTGAGGCGTGTTCTGTACGTGAAGAAGGAACATGGATAGGCCCTGATATAAAAGCAGGTTATGAAGCTCTCCATCAACAAGGTGAAGCCCACTCTGTTGAGGTTTGGGAAGATGATGAGCTCGTTGGAGGGTTATATGGAGTAAATATGGGTGCTGTTTTTTGTGGCGAGTCTATGTTTAGCCGTAGGGATAACGCCTCTAAATGTGCCTTTATTGCTTTTTATAACCATTTTCTTCGTTATGGGGGTCAACTATTTGATTGTCAGGTGCTAAACTCTCATACTGCCTCGTTAGGTGCCTCTGAGATTTCACGTGAACATTATTTAATTGCGTTATCTCGTTGGAAAAAAGTGATTATTGATAAAAAGTGTTGGTATCAGCAATCGTTGGAATTATAATCACTGCTTGTTTTTGTAAAGCCCTTCTTATTTAAGACAGAATTAAGAATGTCATTCTGTTATTTATGCAAAAAGGTTTATACAAAAATTTTATCTTACACACCCATTATGTGGTTAGGGTGCTGTTATTTTATTGCTACAAATACCACAAAATAAAGAATTACAACTTCTGTTATTACTTTTACTTTAGCAAAGTAAAACGCAAGTTGCGGTAAGGATGTTAAATACAATAGCAAGGTGAACACCATTGCTATCCAATAACATTCCTTTACATAGGACAATATTTTCGGCATTATCTTGCCGTTTAAAAAATATGGTTATTAAAACTTAGAGGATTAGATGGCCAAAGAAGACAACATTGAAATGCAAGGCACAGTACTGGATACTCTGCCAAACACGATGTTCCGCGTAGAATTAGAAAACGGACACGTCGTTACCGCTCATATCTCAGGAAAAATGCGTAAAAACTATATTCGTATCCTGACAGGCGACAAGGTTACCGTTGAGCTGACCCCATATGACCTGAGCAAAGGCCGTATCATCTTCCGTAGCCGTTGATCCCAATCTGTTCTCTCCCGTTATTGTCATATAACGGGTGAAAAAAACACCACAGGCAAGGCATTTATTGATGCTCACCTGTGGTGTATGCTTTTATAGCTTAGTGAAATTAACCGCTATCCTTAGATAACGGCATCTTCATTCTTGGCCAATTTTTCTTGGCTAACAAACTCATAATTCAATTTGCCTGCCAGTTTATCTAGTGTCACAGAAACCGATCCACCATTAACAAGAGAACCGAATAAAATCTCGTTAGCTAATGGTTTTTTCAAGTTTTCTTGAATAACACGCGCCATTGGTCTTGCACCCATCGCTCTATCATAGCCTTTATCACACAACCATTGGCGTGCTTCTTGGCTCACTTCTAGCGATACCCCTTTATCATCTAACTGCACTTGTAGTTCGACAATAAATTTATCCACCACCATAGAGATAATTTCTGGCGATAATGCATTAAACCAAATAATACTATCTAAACGATTACGGAATTCAGGTGAGAAGGCTTTTTTGATTTCAACCATCGCATCAGTGCTGTTATCTTGCTCTGTAAACCCTATTGATTTACGTTGTGTTTCACGCACACCTGCATTGGTTGTCATCACTAAAATGACATTACGGAAATCTGCTTTACGACCATTGTTATCCGTTAATGTACCGTTATCCATTACCTGTAACAGGATATTGAACACATCCGGATGTGCTTTCTCAATTTCATCAAGTAACACTACGGAATATGGATTTTTAATGACAGCGTCTGTTAATAATCCCCCTTGATCAAAACCAACATAACCAGGAGGAGCACCAATTAAACGGCTGACCGTATGTCTTTCCATATATTCAGACATATCAAAGCGTAGCAACTTCACATTTAATGCTTTAGCTAGCTGTACAGTGACTTCCGTTTTACCTACCCCAGTAGGGCCTGCAAATAAGAATGAACCCACCGGTTTATTATCTTGGCTTAATCCTGCTCGACTCATCTTTATCGATTCAGACAAGGCATGGATCGCTTGATCCTGACCGAATACCAACATTTTTAATTGGTTGTCGAGATTTTTTAGCATTGATTTATCACTGCTAGAAACTGTTTTTTCAGGAATACGTGCAATTTTAGCTACGACTGATTCAATATCTGAGACATTAATAGTTTTTTTACGTTTGCTTGGTGCAACTAAACGTGTTTTTGCGCCTGCTTCATCAATAACATCGATAGCTTTATCAGGTAGATGTCTATCTGTGATGTATTTAACCGATAGGTCCACCGCTGCCTGAATGGCTTTATTGGTATAACGTACATCATGGTGTGCTTCGTATTTTTGGCGCAATCCTTTAATGATCAAGACGGTCTCATCTGGGGATGGTTCAGTCACATCAATTTTTTGGAAGCGACGCGCAAGCGCTCTGTCTTTTTCAAAGATATTACTAAATTCTTGATAAGTCGTAGAGCCTATAACACGAATTCGACCACCAGATAACAATGGTTTAATTAAGTTTGCCGCATCAACTTGCCCACCCGATGCAGCTCCCGCACCGATAATGGTGTGGATCTCATCAATAAATAAGATGCTTTTTTCATCTTTTTCGAGGGTTTTCAGTAATGCTTTAAAACGTTTTTCGAAATCGCCACGGTATTTAGTTCCCGCTAAAAGCGAACCAATATCGAGTGAATAAATAGTGTAACCTTTCATCACATCAGGAACATCATTTTGCTCAATACGCCATGCAAGCCCTTCTGCGATAGCTGTTTTACCGACACCTGATTCGCCCACTAATAATGGATTATTTTTGCGGCGACGACATAACACTTGGATTGTTCTTTCTAATTCAGCTTGACGCCCAATTAGGGGATCAATTTTACCTTGGCGCGCTAACTGATTAAGGTTAGTGGTAAAATTATCCATATGATCGTCGCCTTGCGGCATCTCTTGTTGAGATTGCGCATTCATATCATTCATGTCAGAAAGATCTTCGTTTTGTTGATCTTCTTTCGAAATGCCATGAGAAATAAAGTTAACGACATCAAGGCGACTAACGTCGTGTTTACGTAATAAGTAAGCTGCGTGAGATTCTTGTTCACTAAAAATAGCCACCAGCACGTTAGCACCAGAGACTTCGTTTTTGCCTGATGATTGAACGTGAAAAACAGCGCGCTGTAATACACGCTGAAAACTCAGCGTTGGCTGTGTTTCTCTGTCCACATTTTCAGGCAAAATTGGGGTTGTTTTACGAATAAAAACTTCAAGTTCTTCGCGTAAGACTGCCAGATCGACTTTACAAGCTTCCAATGCTTCGCGTGCCGATTTATTACTTAATAGCGCCAACAACAGGTGCTCTACAGTCATAAATTCGTGTCTGTTATCACGGGCTTTCGCGAATGCAACATTAAGACTCAGCTCTAATTCGTGATTAAGCATAAGCACCTCCTCCTTAAAAGACTAACCGGATCATGCCTGTTCAAGAGTACACAAAAGTGGGTATTCATTTTCTCTCGCATACAGATTAACTTGAGCCACTTTTGTTTCGGCAATATCCGCACTATAAACCCCACAAACTCCTTTTCCTTTATGATGAACGTCCAACATAATTTGTGTTGCTTTTTCCTCGCTAAGGAAAAAATACATCGTAAGCACTTCTACAACAAAATCCATGGGGGTGTAATCATCATTATTCAAGATCACCTTATACATTGCTGGTGGCTCATTTTTCTGATGAACATCTTCCCTTAACGTGGTTTCTGTTAAAAAATCAAACTGACCCATTGTTTTGCATTACTCATAGTTTTATTAAACGTCACTTTCAATTATGACATTTAGTTTACCATCTCACAGGAAAGTCTGCCTATCAACGCTTTTTTATTCCTACTTTTTACATTCAAAAAATTACAAAGCGTTAGCTACATCAAAATTTCACCTACTCGAAACACTTTCTATCCCCCTCACCTCTTGACGATTGAAACAATAAAATAGAGTATGTTTTATGAACAGCTCAGTAAATATACTGAAAGTGATGTTAAACAAATAAATACAAGTATATGAGAGAAGCTAAGTATGGAGACAGGTACAGTAAAGTGGTTCAATAATGCTAAGGGCTTTGGTTTTATTACCCCTGCAAAAGGTGGCGATGATATTTTTGCCCACTATTCAACAATCAGAATGGAAGGTTACCGCACACTTAAAGCGGGGCAGAAAGTTAATTATAGCACGATAAAAGGGCCTAAAGGTGATCACGCTGACCTTATCATTCCTATTATTGAATAGAAGATAATTTACAGTATAAATACACCCGATAAAAATACCTTTTACTCTCAATAGTTGGGTATTTTTAGCTAAATAGAATACCTAATTCATTCAAATAAAAGCCCTTTATATTTTAAGGGCTTTTATCTTATAGTTTGGATTATTCTCTCGCTAGGGCATCTATTGGGTTCATTTTTGCTGCACTTCTTGCTGGTAAAAATCCAAAAATAACCCCAATGGCCGTTGAACAAACAAAAGCACTCACTAATGCAATAGGCTGGAATACAAAATGCCAATCAGGCAACATAATACTTGCCACCATAGCGATACCAAATGAAAGGCCAATTCCTAGTGTTCCTCCGACTAAACAAACTAATACAGACTCGATAAGGAATTGTTGCATCACATCACTCGCTCTAGCACCAACAGCCATTCTAATACCAATTTCTCGCGTTCTTTCTGTTACTGAAACCAGCATAATATTCATTACACCAATTCCACCTACCACTAATGAAATAACGGCTACTAAAGTGAGAAATAGTTGCATTGTTTGAGTAGTACTTTCGGCAGCCTTAATAAAGCTATCAAGGTTATAAGTAAAAATATCTTTTTTACCGTGCCTAATCGTTAATAAACGAATAATTTGTTGTTCTGCAACACTGGCGTCATAACCTTCAGTTGCTCTTACTGTAATACTATCAAGATAGCTTCGATTTAAAATACGACTATTTAATGTGCTGTAAGGCACCCATACTTTGAGGGATTGACCATTACCAAATGCCGATTTTTTCTCAGCAATGACGCCAACAATTGTAGAGGGAATATTGCGAATAATGATTTGTTCACCAATAACCTCTTTTTTGGTAGGAAAGAATCGTTGACGCGTATTTTCATCAATAACAACAACTTGAGCTTGTCGTTGGATCATATCAGGTGTAAACGAGCGGCCTTGCGAAAACTTCATGGCATATACAGTGAAATAGTCGTCACTCACTCCCGCAACAGATGCCGGTGAATCTTGGTTTCCACGGCGTAATCGAGTACTAAATTGAACTTGTGGTGTAACAGCTTGTACATAAGATTGTTGCTTTAAAGCGAAAACATCTTGCAGTGTTAATGATTGTCTATCTTCCGGTGAATCACTCCCAAAATCTTTTCCGGGATAGATATCAATAGTATTAGAGCCAATCGCTTTTATATCTGCCAGCACCATGCTTTTAGCTGCATCACCAATCACAATAATCGTAACGACAGAGGCAATACCAATAATAATACCAAGCATCGTTAGCAGAGTGCGTACTTTGTTCACCACCATTGCACGCCAAGCCATATCTAATGCTTGTGTAAAACGCCCAAATATTTGCCCCAAATAAGAAGACGTTAAAACAGGTGTTGTCTCTTTTTTAACTTTACTTGCCGTTGTTTGATGGAAATTATCATTAATAATTTTACCGTCTTTTATCTCTATAATGCGCTCAGCCTGTGCCGCAATCACAGGATCATGGGTTACGATAATCACCGTATGCCCTTGCTCATTGAGTTGCTTAAGAATAGACATAACTTCTTTACCAGAATGGCTATCCAATGCACCTGTTGGCTCATCAGCAAGAATGACCTCGCCACCATTCATCAACGCTCTCGCAATACTTACACGCTGTTGCTGACCACCAGAAAGTTGATTAGGGCGATAATCAACGCGATCACCTAATCCTAAGCGCGTTAATAATTCGCGAGCTCTTTCTTTTCTTTGGGTAGCATTTTTATCTGCGTAAATCGCAGGAATTTCGACATTTTGCTCTGCAGTTAAATGGGACATCAAATGGTAGCGCTGGAAGATAAAACCAAAATGCTCACGGCGTAATGCAGCAAGTTGGTCACCTTCCATTTTCGCAACACTTTGACCTGCAACTTTATATTCACCGCTACTTGGTTTATCTAAGCAGCCTAAAATATTCATCAACGTCGATTTACCAGAGCCAGAAGCGCCAATAATCGCTACCATTTCCCCTGCATTAATCGTTAATGAGACTTTATTGAGAACAATGGTTTCCTCTTCACCATTGGTATATAAACGACTAACCTCATTGAGCTCTAATAATGCAGGCATCATGCTTCTCCTGAAGTTTCACCCAGAATAACCTCATCGTTTTCTTTTAATCCGCTGAGAACTTCTGCATAAACATCAGTACGCATGCCTATTTTTACTGTGCGTTTTTCTGGCTGACCATTAACTAATACATCAACATAATATTCATTAATTCCTGCATCATCACCTAATACAGAAAGCGGAACAAGAAGCACATCTTTCTTATTTTCGATAAGAATTTTAACTTGCGCTGTCATTTGTAAACGTAATAAATGCTGTTCATTAGGTACTTCAAAACGGGCATAGTAAAAAATAGCGTCATTAATTTTTTCGGGTGTAGGTAGGATATCTTTCAACTTACCGCTGAACGCTTTATCGGGCGCACCTAAAACCGTAAAAGAAGCACTAAGCTCAGGCTTTAAATAAATGACATCAGCTTCTGATACTTCTGCTTTTACCAGCATCGTGTCTAAATCAGCTAGTGTTAAAATAGTCGGTGCTTCTTGCGCAGCAATCACCGTCTGGCCTTCAAGGGTTTTAATAAAAGTGACAACTCCATCCATAGGCGCGGTTATCCGTGTATATTGCAGGTTAGTTCTCGCCGTATCTAGTGTAGCTTGGTTCTTTTTAATTTGTGCTTGATAAGTGATGATGCGTGCTTTTTTAACTTCAACATCCGTTTTAGTACGATCAAGTTCATCTTGTGCAATTGCATGAGTGCCAATGAGCTTTAATTGGCGTTGATAAGTTAATTGAGCTAAACGCAATTCTGCCTGTGCTTGTTGAAGGTTTGCTCTAAGCTCATTGTTGGTTTCCTGCGATTCAGTGACTTCGTTTTGCGCTTTCTTAGGATCAATAATCGCTAACAAATCACCCTTTTTAACTACATCGCCCTCTTTCACAAACAAAGTTTGTAACTGGCCACTGACCTGCGCACCCACATCAACTTTACGCACTGCATCAAGCTTACCCGTTGCAGTGACTTCTTTAGACAGAACACCTCTTGTGATCTGTTGTGTTTGATATATTGGTGCCTTCTCTTTTGGCCAAACAAAATACGTAGCGATTGCGGCAACAACTAAAATAAGGGTAAACATTCCCCCTCGCTTTTTTAAAGATAAAAAAGCCATAAAATTTCCTTCTAAACATAAAGATGCGATAAATCATACAAAGCATTAGCTATGAGACTTTATTCTCATAGCTAAATAAAATAAGTGTAGATCTCGTGAATTTATCTTGCTTATACAAGTGTTGCGAATTAATTCGCCTTACCTCTTGCAAGCCATGCCACACGAGAAAACATACTTTTCAGTATGGATGGGATGGAATCTACTCCACGTTGAGCTGCATTGTTAGCCACCGTTAGTGCTAGATCAGGCTTGGATGAACGTTGAATAGCTTTAATGATCACGCGTCGAGTTGGCCATTTTTCATTATCTGGCACACCTGCAACATCATGATATACATTACGAAAACCTTCTTTGTATAAAAAATGTTCCATATCTAATGCAGGAAGCTTCGTTAATCTATCACGCTCTGCGTCATTGCTTTTTAACGCAAAATCCTTAACGGTAGCGGCATATTTCTTACCTGCTTCATCACCATCCACTAAGGTATGCCATTCTATACCCATATAGGTTGCGTACTTTAATAATGGCTTAAGTCCACATTGAGCAAACTCAATGACTTTTATTCCTTCCGCTTCAAAGAAATAATTACATTGTCTTGCCAATTCGTTCATTAACCAAATCTCTGTTTCACCTTCGACCAATAACCAACAACGTGCAAATAACGCAGAAGGTCGGTTATAACGAATATGAAAAGAGATACGTCGCTCTTCATCAGAATGAAGTTGCTGATCCCCTACGCGGTAAGCAGCGACTTTATCGGTATCACGTACTAAACGGCAAACGCTCTCTAATGGAGCAAGTGACAGCAACTCACCTGAGTTTGTGGTTGTGATCCGTTGTAATGAAAAAAGATTGAGTAATCCCCAAGCCACCGAAAGCATAATAGGATGCAAACGTGTTTCTGGGTTTTCAACAATCACGATAGGTCTTGCATAAGGATCGAGCGCGACACTACCACGAGACTGCAAGATAGAAGAAAACATCCCCAAGATTATTAATCGAATACTTCTCTGATTAGGTTTTGCCAACACTTTATTAATATTTTCTAAAGCATGCCAGCCACGAACATGAGGCTCATTGACTTTTCGATGCCGAGTTCGTGATTTAAACAATAACGAGCCATGATCTGCAAAGTAGTGCCCTAATAACTGTTGCATTGCATCCAGCCCTTCACGTAAATCCTCATCTGATAATTCATCAGGATTTTTGACTAAGGCTTTGGTTAACTCGCTCATTTTATTATTAAACGCTTCTCGATGAGGATTATTATGAGAATCGATAACATCGGAAGCAAGATCACGAACAAAACGCGCATCTTGTAAGCGAAGTACAGGATAAAGTCTAACAATCTCTGCAATAATCTCTTGAGTTTGTCCATTAAGCAAACGAATTTGCTTTCCTTCTTTATCAAGAAAATAGCGGAATGTTTTTACATTCTTCTGCTCATCTAATTCAGCACTGATCCGGTAATAGATATGTTTAAGATCATCACCATTTTCGACCCACACAGGCGCTATTTTATGGAAACGGTAAGATCGATGACGTCCAGGGCGAGATTCGGTAAATGTTAAAATAATTTGTAGGCTTTTTTTGCCATTTTCTTCCGGCTCATTCGGCAAACGATGGAAATCATCAGGGGTAAATGCATATTGATAGGTTTCAATACCCAAACTGAGTGTTAACGCATCAAGTAATGAACTTTTACCCCACGCATTTTCACCCACTAAGACTGTATTCATATCAAGAGGTAATGAAAGACGATTAAGTCCACGGAATCCAACTATTTCCACTCTTTCTAAATACATAAATTCCCTCGTTAGTTACGACTAAGCTATGGTTTTATTTTATTCTTCCTATCTGCATTTTATGCTTAATCAGCTAATAATTTCACTTAATGGATATTTTCATTAAATCACAGTTCAAGATAGCCGTAATAAAATTTACTCAACTATTCGATATATACCCATTTTGTTCGCTTTTCAATCAATTAAAGTCACTTACACCTAAACGTGGTAGGCTCGTTACCTTTAATAAATATTTTAGGCTTATCTTAATTTCTGTATCCACAACATAATAAGTAAATGTTATAATCCTAATCACGTTATTAGTTTATTTTATAATTTGAGCACACTCAGTAAGGAATAGAAATGCTATCAGGGTTATTGATTATCCTACTTCCGCTTTTTGTAGGGTATTTGATTAAGTTAAACAATCGCCCATTACTTCATTTGGCAAACCGCCTACTTAGCGCGATGGTTTACGTTATCCTATTTCTAATGGGCGTAAGTTTAGCCATGCTAGATAATATTGGCGAAAACTTAGTCTCAATTCTTTCTTATGCCAGTGTTTTCTTTTTATGTACCTTTGGCGCCAATTTACTATTTTTATGGCTACTGGATAAAAAAGATCCTTGGCATGTCCCTGCCCATAAACAGTCCAAACCTCCTTCTCGCATAAAAATGGTACTTGAATCACTGCAGTTATGCGGTGTCGTTGTTGTAGGTTTCTTTGTCGGTTTAACAGGCTGGTCAATTTTTCATTATGCCTCTCATGCCAGCCAAGGCGCACTTATCTTCTTACTTTGGTTGGTCGGTTTACAATTACGCAATAGTGGAATGAGCCCAAAGCAAATTCTTATCAACCGTCGTGGAACAACTGTTGCCGTCGTTATGGGGGGTAGCGCACTTGCTGGGGGAGCTTTAGCGGCTTACTTACTAGGATTACCGATGAAAATGGGATTAGCCATTGCATCCGGTTATGGGTGGTATTCATTATCAGGTATTGTGCTTACCGATGCATTTGGCCCCGTTATTGGTAGTACTGCATTTTTCAATGACTTAATGCGTGAGTTAGCGGCAATCATGCTTATTCCTATTATTGTTAATCGTTATAGAAATACAGCATTAGGGATTTGTGGTTCAACATCTATGGACTTTACCTTGCCTGTTTTACAAAGAAGTGGTGGTGTATCCATCGTTCCTGCGGCTATTGTGCATGGATTCGTTTTAAGTTTAATCACACCAATCTTGATGGCGTTCTTTACTTCATAGAAAAATCAGTAACAATAGAACGATAACGTTCTCTTTTTACAATGGATTAACAATGAATCAACAGCGTGTATTAGTACTTGGTGCAAGTGGACATATTGGTCAAAATCTTATTCCAGCTCTGATAAAACAAGGTCATCAGGTCACCGCTGGTGCCCGTAGAGTTGACTGGATGATGTCTCAAGGTTGGGAAAATACGCGCTGTATCTTTGTTGATTTACATGATCCAGAAACCTTAAACAAAGTAATGCATGATACTGATATCGTTTATTACCTTGTTCATAGTATGGGTGATGCACATAATTTAGTTGAACAAGAGCGTAAAGCAGCAATTAACGTTGTAGAAGCGTTAGAAGGCACCGATGTTAAACAAATTATCTTTTTAAGTGCCTTACAACATGAAGATCAACAATATTCCCCTCATCTTATTGCCCGAAAACTTACAGGTGAAGTGTTAAGAACCAGCACTATTCCTGTGACTGAAATTCGTACCTCAATGATTGTTGGTCCCGGCTCTGCTGCCTTTGAGATTATGCGTGATATGGTTTATAACCTTCCCATTCTTACACCACCACGTTGGGTTCGTTCTAAATCCTCCCCTATTGCTCTCAAAAACTTAATTCACTATTTAACTGAAATTATTCATCATCCCACTCATCAACATCGTATTTTTGATGCAGGTGGTCCTGAATACATTAGTTATCAAACCCTTTTTGAGCGCTTTATTAAGATCTCAGGTAAAAAGCGAGTGCTGATCCCGCTACCTATGCCGGGTAGTCTTATTTCTGCGGGTTTTATCAGTATGATAACCTCTGTACCAACCTCTATTGCTAAAGAGCTTATTCAAGGGCTTAAATACGATCTCCCAGCCAACGATGAGCCATTACGTAAACTTATTCCTCAAACTCTCATTAAATTTGATGAAGCAGTACAAGAAACACTCGCAGATGAAGAAGCCGCTTTAGACAACCAAGACTGGGGTTACTCTCCGGCTGTTCGTAGTCGCTGGAAACCCGGTTATGGTTATTACCCCAAAAATGCAGGTTGTACAGTATCTACACCAGCAAGCGCGGCATCTCTTTGGCGTACAGTACAACAAATCGGCGGAGAACAGGGCTATTTTTATGGTAATGCGCTATGGAAAACTCGCGCCATTATGGACGATATTGTTGGAAATAAAGTCACATACGGACGCCCTTCCAGAGAAACGTTAGAGCTTGGCGACATGATTGATGGTTGGCGAGTAATCAAACTAGAGCCAGAAAAACAGCTCACACTATTATTTGGAATGAAAGCTCCCGGTTTAGGCAGACTTTCTTTCACGATCCACGACAGTGGTAATCTTCGCTCAATAGATGTTCGCGCTTGGTGGCACCCAGCAGGTTTTAGTGGATTGCTTTATTGGTTTGCCATGATGCCTGCGCACTTATTTATTTTCAAAGGTATGGCTAAAATAATAAGTACTAACGCTTACAAACTGGATAAAAATTCACCTGGCAGTGAAAAAAAATAGCCGAATTACCCATTTTTACGTAAAAAAACCACTTTATTATGCAGTTTTAGTTGCATAATTATTCTTACCGTTTTATTATTTGAACCAGTTAATGACTATTCAGAAAAAACGCATGAGTATTCAATTAAAAAACATAAATTGTTTCTACGGTTCGCACCAAGCACTCTATGATATTAATCTAGAATGCTCAGCTGGTGAAACGATGGTTCTATTAGGACCAAGTGGTGCAGGTAAGAGCTCATTAATGAGAGTTCTTAATTTATTAGAAATGCCACGTTCAGGCGAATTAGAAATTGCGGGTCTGCATTTTGACTTTAGCCAACAGCCTAACGCAAAGGCAATTCGTTCATTACGCCAAAATGTGGGTATGGTATTTCAACAATACAATTTATGGCCACATTTAACGGTTCTTGATAATTTAATTGAAGCACCTTGTCGTGTATTAGGTTTATCAAAACCGCAAGCCAAAGAAAAAGCGATGAAATTGCTTGAGCGTTTACGTTTGAGTGATTACGCAGGACGTTTTCCTCTGCATTTATCTGGAGGACAACAACAACGTGTTGCTATTGCAAGAGCATTAATGATGGAGCCTCAAGTTCTCTTATTTGATGAACCTACGGCAGCATTAGATCCTGAAATTACAGCTCAAGTTGTTGATATTATTAAAGAGCTATCTGAAACGGGTATTACACAAGTCATTGTGACCCATGAAGTTGAAATTGCACGCAAAGCCGCGAGCAAAGTTGTATATATGGAAAACGGCCGTATTATAGAGCAAGGTGATAACCATCATTTCACTGCTCCACAAACGGAAGCTTTTGCTAATTACTTGTCACACTAAATCAGGATCAGACAATGAAAAAAATATTATTTGCAGCACTTCTGACCAGTATTACACTTTCTGCAACTGCGGCTGAGAAAGAGACAATTCGTTTTGCAACTGAAGCAACATATCCTCCATTTGAAATGATTGATGCGAATAATCAAATTGTGGGATTTGATGTTGATTTAGCAAATGCAATGTGTGCAAAAATTAATGCTGATTGTACCTTTACCAATCAGTCATTTGATAGTTTAATTCCTAGTCTGAAATTCCGTCGTTTTGAAGCGTTAATGGCGGGTATTGATATTACGCCAGAGCGTCAAAAACAAGTTGATTTCACCGATTCTTACTATGATAACTCAGCAGTATTTATCACAGTAACCGGTAAGATTTCTGATGTAGCGAGCCTAAAAGGCAAACAAATTGGTGTGCAAAATGGGACAACCCATCAGAAATTCATCAATGAACAACACAAAGAGATGAAAACTGTTCCTTATGACAGTTATCAAAATGCGGTATTAGACCTTAAAAATGGTCGTATCGAAGCTATCTTTGGTGACACTGCGGTTGTTAATGAATGGCTGAAAAAGAATCCTGAATTAGGTATTGTAGGCGACAAAGTTGCAGATCCTAACTACTTTGGTACAGGCCTTGCGATCGCAGTAAGAAAAGGTAATGCTGATTTACAAGATAAATTAAACAAAGCATTAGCTGAAGTAAAAGCTGATGGCACCTATGATGTCATTTATAAAAAATGGTTTGAATAACAATAATAGCTTAATAGATGAATGAAATAACAACTCTAGCAGGTGCGGCCGTCACAACGGTCTCACTTGCTATTTCTGCTCTTATCCTCGGATTAATTCTAGCCATGCTGTTTACAGCTTGGGAATCCGCGAGATGGAAAGCCTTTGCTTTCTTAGGAACATGCTGGGTAACACTAATTAGAGGACTACCAGAAATGCTGGTGGTTCTTTTTGTCTATTATGGCACCCTACAAGGTGTCATGATGCTAATGGATGGAATTGATCTCGGAGCTTTCACCTTACAAGTTGATTTTGGTGATACTGAATCATTACCTTTCTATTGCGGTGTTATCGCTCTTTCACTTCTTTATGCTTCTTATGCTTCGCAAACTTTACGTGGTGCATTAAAAGCAGTACCAACAGGACAATGGGAAGCCGGCCAAGCATTAGGTATG
Organism: Proteus sp. FZP2095; assembly: GCF_023701425.1. NCBI lineage: Bacteria > Pseudomonadati > Pseudomonadota > Gammaproteobacteria > Enterobacterales > Morganellaceae > Proteus > Proteus sp. FZP2095. Next base: position 238,435 of record NZ_JAMQBJ010000001.1, on the reverse strand, counting down.
GGCCGTATTACTATTTTCTTCCGCTTCATTATGCCTCAAATGTGGCGTCATGCTTTACCGGGTTTAGGTAATCAGTGGTTAGTTTTATTAAAAGATACCGCTTTAGTCTCATTAATCAGTGTTAATGATTTAATGTTACAAACACAAAGTATTGCTAACCGAACTCAAGAGCCTTTTACTTGGTATAGCATTGTTGCATTGATTTATTTGGCAATTACTTTGGTCAGTCAATATATCCTGAAATGGTTAGAAATGAGAACGACTCGATTTGAACGGAGTGCCTCATAATGTGGGATTATATTGTTGATATTTTACCGGGATTACCAACAAGCCTGTCTTTAACAGTCGTGGCTCTATTGGTTGCATTTACACTTTCAGTTTTAATGACTTTTGTTTTGGCACTCAAAACACCTATCATTAGCCAAATAGTCAAAGCCTACATTACCTTATTTACGGGTACGCCTTTATTGGTGCAGTTCTTCTTAATCTATTATGGTCCAGGGCAATTTCCTGTGTTGAAAAACTTCCCAACAATGTGGGAGTTATTATCAACGCCGTGGTTCTGTGCGATGGTTACATTAGCATTAAATAGTGCAGCTTATTCAACCTTGCTTTTTTATGGTGCTGTAAGAGCTATTCCTTCTGGACAATGGCAATCTTGCCAAGCATTAGGAATGTCACCAGTACAAACAGCAAGAGTGATATTACCTTACGCATTTAAACGTGCGCTTTCATCATATTCAAACGAAGTAGTTTTGATATTCAAAAGTACCTCACTTGCCAGTACTATCACCTTACTTGAATTAACAGGTTATAGCCGACAAGTCTTTGGTCAAAGCTATGATGTGATGGTTTTTGTAGCAGCAGGTATTATTTATCTGTGTATCAACGGAATACTGACACTCTTAATGCGATTAATTGAGAAGAAAGCGTTAGAGTTTGAGCATCGTAATTAAAAACGAGTGAGCCAAACTGTCAATGTAAAAACACCCCAGTATTTTTCACTCTGGGGTGTTTTTTTTATGTTTGAATAAACAATAAATATATGTTCTATTCTTGCGTAGCCTGTTTTTCTATTAGCGCTTCTTTGTGGCTTACTCGATAAGCATTCAATGCTAATAAACTGCCCAATAACATCACAATTGCTAACGCTAATTTAGGTTGCACTGGTGAAGCCAGTGCTGTTAAACCAAAGGCTGCACCACCCGCCATCTGAATAAAACCCACTAATGCAGAGGCAATACCTGCCGTTTGTGAATAAGGCTCAAGAGCATAACTTGTCGCAGGCCCCATAATAAAAGCAAGACCAGCGCAAGCACTTGCGACAGGCAACATATAAATCAACCAATGATTTTGTAATTCAGCAGGGAAAAATATCAAGCTACCTAACAAACTCACACAGCCTAATACCATTAACCCGCTCCCTAAAATCAAACAAATAGGTCTACCAACACGGTGAATAACGCGGTTTGCATAAAAACTGACAAACATTATCCAAAAGCCATTTACACCAAAAACAATAGAAAAAATCAGTGCTGATAGTTTCGCATCATTCATTAATACAATTGGAGCAAATGATACATAAGTTAATGCCATTCCCATTGTGCCCGCATTCACTAAAGCAAAAGTCAAAAAGCGTTTACTGCATAAAATCTCAAAGTATGTTTTACCTAATTTTTGCTTTGATTGAGTTGTATTTTCAGGCTTTGTTTCTGGTAAAAAACGGGTGATCAAGATTAATACAAACACTGAATAGAAAATTAAGAACCCGAAAGGTGCTCTCCATCCCCAATACTCTGCCAATAATCCACCTAATAGTGGCGCCAATGCAGGAATGATATTGAGTGTACCATTTAGAAAACCGAAAACACGGGCAGCTTCATTACCATTAAAACAGTCACGAACGCAGGTAAACGCCACAACGGAAGTACAACACACCGCTGAAGCTTGTAATAATCGTGAAATAATAAAAAGCGCTGAGTCTGTCGAAATCGTTGCTATGATAGAACCCACAATATAGATAAAGATCCCAGCGATAGCGATAGGTTTACGACCAAACTTATCCACCAAAGGCCCCGATATAAGTTGCCCTACACCTAAGACTAAAATAAATAAAGCAATAGTAGATTGAATAAGGGATATACAGCTCCCTAAATCTTGGGCAATCGCAGGTATCGTCGGTAAATAGAGATCGATCCCCAAAGGCCCCAATAACACCATCACTAATAACAACGCTTTTAAATTCTGCATAAAATAGAATGCCCATCTAATAAAAAAGAAAACGCCCGATGTTATCCATCGAGCGTTAAATGCTGATTTATACTAACACTCAATCACTATTTTGTAATAAATATCTTAGCTGTCTTGTAATACCAATAACGTAAGGACTTCATAATGGGAAGTATGAGGAAACATATCAAACAACTGCACTCTATCTATTCGATAGTGAGAAAGTTGCTGAATATCTTTTGCCATCGTTTGAGCATTACAACTTGAGTAAAGGATAAAGCGAGGTTTCATTTTATTGAGATAATCGCACAATGCCTCACCAATACCTCGCCTTGGTGGATTAACAAGCACTAACTCAGGAACAGACTCTTTAGCTAAGGCATAACCTGTTGAATCTAATGCTTGAAACTCGACATGCTCTAACCCTAATTCCTGAGCTGATAAACGTGCACATTCAATAGCTTCAGGACTAATTTCAATACCTGTTAATTGGGTTGATTTATCCGCGCAATGCAACCCAAAGCCCCCTGAGCCACAAAACATATCCCACAAATGCGTGATATTTAATTCTCTTACCCAACGACCGGCTGTAGCATAAAGTGATGAAGCTACCGCTGGATTGGTTTGAAAAAAACCTCTAGGCCGAATATGCAATGGAATTTGGTTAAATGATTCATCCAAGAACGTTTTTTCTGTCAGAATAATTTCCTGTTCACCTTCCAAAATAGCCATATGCACAGGTTGAATATTAACAGAGATAACCGCTAATTGAGGCAATTGCTCTTGTAACCAAGGAAGTGCTTTACGAAGTTGTTCTAGTTTTTTTTCTGAACGCAAAACAAAGCGCAACATCATGGTGTTATTACTTCGGCTTTCAGTTAATAAAATAAACTTGAGTTCACCACGGCGGCGTTCAATGTCGTAAGGTACTAGCCCTGCTTTTGCAATAAATATTTTCAAAATAGAAAACACGGGTACAAAAGAAACTGGATATAGTGGACATTCGCATAAATCAACAGCGATACCGTCTTTAGTTTTTAAGCCCAAGACGGGTCTTTCAACACTCCCACTGACTACCATCTTTGCTTTATTACGAAACTGCGCTTGTTGGCTTGCAACAGGCGCTAATTTATCAAAAGCATAATCTTCTGGAAGTAATGCTAATAGACTGTGCTGTTTTTTCTTGATTTGTTCAGGATAAGCAAGAGAAAGCCATTCACAAGAATGACATTCACCCGCACTAAATCGTGCGCATTGCATAAGATTTTATGACCGTTATGGAGATTAGTATTAATGTACAGTATAGGAGGAGTCGGTTGATGTGCTATTTATCTCAACATCTTCGTCTTCATCATCTTCTTCGTTTTCACTTTCTTGTTTTTCACCATACAAGAAACCGTTATTAAAAATTTCGCTAACGACTTCAGCAGATTGCTCTTCTGCTTTTTGTAAGAACAGGTCGAATTGATTCAGTGAAATACCTGCGGCAACCGGAAATGATTGGCAGAAAACTAATTTTGGTAAGTTCTCATCACTAATTTCTAGAAATGTTTTAATAAATAAAGAGCTTGCATTAATTTGGCTAAGATTAGCCATTAAAGGCACTATTGCTGAGGGTTTTAATTCAGCGATAGCGGTAAATACAAGTACATCCTCAAGAATATCAATTTTGGCATCAAAAATACCACTGATATATTGAAGATGTGGTAAATGTAACGCCTGACAAGAGTCACATTCATAGTAAGCAATCTGTAGTTCATCAAGCCAAGACTTTAGCTGATCCAGATCGGTAGTCACAACAGCGTTCATTCAAATAACCTTTACGCGCAAAAAAAAGAGTGCCTGTTGGCATTGATGCTATTTTGCCACTTTTTCTATCTTGAAGGCACTAATAAATAGAAAAACTAAGAAAATTAAGCCAATTTACATATTGGATTTTCTTAGTTTCTAATGCATTTTTGAGAAAAAACAGTTAACTATTCTTCGTTATTCTCTTTTTTCTTTTTGCTCTTTGCAGATTTATGATCAATTCCTAAAAAAGTTAATCGATAAATAGCACGCCATACAATATGGATAGCAGGCGGGATCATGCAGATAACGCCCAAAACAACTAGCGTTAATTGTCCTGTATACGTTCCTAACCACTGCGGAGAAGTCATATATTGGTTGATATAAAGATAAGCAACCACTAATAAAATAATACCGATTATCTCAATGATGATAATGGGTTTTGGCATATCTGACAGTGATTTCATATCTCGATTTGAAGGCTTTTCCATTTTTTCTCCGCTAAATGCTGTATCGCAGTCCTATCTCATTATTCGGCAAATTGGTATAATTTATCACACTAAAAGGCAATAACTGTTTTTGTTTAGCCTAATAAAAGGGCATAGTAACAACCAATAGAAACTATTATGCCTGAATTTTATTTCTTCAATAAGGAGTGTCGTATGTTTGTTGTTATTTTTGGTCGTCCGGGTTGCCCATATTGTGTACGTGCTAAACAACTGGCTGAAAAACTATCTAAACAACTTGATGATTTCGATTTCCGCTATGTAGATATTCATGCTGAAGGAATTACAAAAGCTGATTTATCTAAAACTGTCGGAAAAGAAGTTGAAACTGTGCCACAAATTTTTATTGATGAAAAACATATTGGTGGTTGCACAGATTTTGAAGCTTATTCAAAAGAAAACTTTGGTATTTCAATTTAGTTCAAAAGCGCTAAAACAACTTATTTATCAATATGTTTTAGCGCTTTCTCTTTTTTTAACTCCCTATTTTTTCTTTATTTTTCCTCTTTTCTAAAAAAAATTCTATTTTTTTTCATTAGTCTGCGAACTTTCTTTCTAACTCGGAGTCTGAATTAGTGCCACTGCTTTTCTTTGATGTCCCCAAATATTGAGGAGCCCGATAGTTTCAACCCTTTTGGTGAAATAGCTGTCGGGTTTTTTATTGCCTGAAATTTAGTAACACTCACCTTGCAAGGTTACGATAATACGACGACTACCGCCATGATTTCGATGTTCACCAAGATAAATCCCCTGCCAAGTTCCTAAATTCAACTCACCTTGACTAATAGGAACCGTAACACTTTGTCCAAGTAAACTACTTTTAATATGCGCTGGCATATCATCACTGCCTTCATAGCTGTGAAGATAGTAATCTTCATCCTCTTTTACGCTTTGATTAAAGAAGCTTTCAAAGTCACTTCGCACTGTTGGATCCGCATTTTCATTAATCGTTAATGAAGCCGATGTATGTTGAATAAAAAAATGAGCAATTCCGATTTTATATTGTCTTAGCTCTGGTAATTCTTGAATCAATGCTTGTGTAATTAAGTGAAATCCTCTTGGCCTTGAATTAAGGACAATATTTTTCTGGAACCACATAAAGTTATACCTCGTTGACGATAAGAAAAAGAATGATGTGAGAGCAATAATATAAGCGCAATACTCTTTTTAAGAGTGCTTTAGCTCGGTTTGATATAAAACTGACAAATCTTTTAAAAAAAGCACAATTAAATAAGAAAAAAACACTTTACCCCTATTACTCCCTCATTTACCCTTAAAAACTTGCGTATTATGTATCATAAACATCGCTTATCAGTACGACATGTATGGAGCCTACTTTGCTGGAACAATTCAATTTAGCCGTATTTTCAATGATGAATGCAACACCTGCGGCATCTCCTTTAGAAATCGGTACGGCGATAGTTATTGCTAAGTACCTTGTCTATCTTTTTCCGTTATCTTTAGTGTTCTATTGGTTATGGGGTAGTGAAAGCCATCTTAGTCAACAAAGAACATTAGCATGCAAAGCAGCTGTCTCTTTAGGGATCGCACTTTCTATCTCTTGGATGATTGGTGCTATTGCTCCTCATGAACGTCCTTTTGCCACCAACATTGGTTACAATTTTCTTGCCCACGATGCGACACCATCATTCCCAAGTAACCATGGTACATTTGTTTTCACCATTGCTTTAGCTTATCTCTTTTGGCATAACAGCAAACGTATTGGATATATTATGCTCGGTTTAGGTGTTGCTATTGCTTGGGCGCGTATCTATCTTGGCGTGCATTGGCCAATCGATATGATTGGTGCTTTTATCGTTGCTCTACTTTCTTGTGGCCTTTGCCAGATCTTCTGGTCTAAAGGTGGCGATATACTCCAAAAATGGGTACAAAGGCTCTATCAGCTCTGTTTTGCCTATCCTATTCGTAAAGGTTGGACAAAGGCCTAACCTTTCTAATACTGAAAAAGACCACATTTATTGTGGTCTTTTTTATATTCAGCTTAAGTAATACCGCCTTTCAATATATTAATATATAAATAAAAATATTCTCTATTATTATATTATTTGTCTAGAAAATAAATTTGTTGTTATTTTAATCAAAATAAAACTTTTATATTCGTTATATAACAACCTACCAAACTCATTTATTAACAAATTCGCTGTCGTATTTATAAACAATATTCTACTTATAAACGAAATATAGTTATATTCATTTCATAAAATAAAAGAAATTCATTAATAAATAATCATATCACATCGTTTCTATATTCTTTTGTCTACTTTTAAACATTAATTAAAGAAAATTATTTATTGTTACATTTCAATAAGATAAATGGTTAACGTAATGTTTTAATTGTAAATAAAAATAACCTAATTGATTTTAATCATTTATTTCCCAAATAATAAAAACACCTAAAAATAATCATTAACATATGAATATTTAAGTATTTAGCTTTATTTTATACTTACTTTAAAATTGGAAAATTATTTCAAAATGTTTTAAAACCCCCCCTCTAAAACACAAAATATAAAAAATGTTACATTTTCAGGTTTTTCAGTTATATTTAGCATTTGAGATGGTGATCACGGTAGTTTATCCTGAAAAACACTATATTCTGCACCTCTTAAGTCTGGATATAAACTTATTGAATATTTTTTCAAATTTTGAAAGAGCTTAATTCTTTTGAAATTTAAAGATTTTTATCTGTGGTAATTGAAGATATTGAGATAACACCAGGTACTCAATGCACTCATTTATTCATAATTAAATTTATGCCGTGATTTTTTCTAAAAAGAAATACAATCGCGCTCTTATTTTTTATTCATTATTTTTTTTACCGCGTTATTTCGGAGAGTATTATGGATACAACCAAAGTTGGTTCTATCGCGTCGGGTAACACCCAAGGTGATTACAAAGCATGGCGTAAGTCAGATACAGTATGGATGTTAGGTTTATACGGTACGGCTATCGGTGCTGGTGTTCTATTTTTACCTATCAACGCAGGGATTGGTGGTTTAATTCCTCTGTTGATCATGTTAGTACTTGCATTCCCAATGACCTTCTTTGCACACCGTGGTATGTGCCGCTTTGTGTTATCAGGTAAAAATCCAGGTGAAGATATCACTGAAGTTGTTGAAGAACACTTTGGTAAAACAGCAGGTAAATTAATCACTCTGCTCTATTTCTTCGCAATTTATCCTATTCTATTGGTTTATAGTGTTGCTATCACCAATACAGTAGAAAGCTTTATTGTGAACCAAATGCACATGGCTGCACCACCTCGCGCAATTTTATCACTGGTACTTATTGTTGGTATCATGTCGATTATTCGCTTTGGTGAACAAGCTATCGTTAAAGCAATGAGCGTATTAGTATTCCCATTTGTTGCAGTTCTAATGATCTTAGCACTGTATCTGATCCCTGAGTGGAATGGTGCGGTTCTTGAGACTCTCTCTTTTGATCACGCAACAACATCAGGTATGGGTCAAGGACTATTAGTAACCTTATGGTTAGCTATCCCTGTAATGGTGTTCTCTTTTAACCACTCTCCAATCATCTCTGCGTTTGCTGTGGCGAAACGTGAAGAATACGGCGAAAATGCTGAGAAAAAATGTTCACGCATTTTAGCTTATGCGCACATCATGATGGTTATCACTGTAATGTTCTTCGTGTTTAGCTGTGTATTTAGCTTAACACCAGAAAACTTAGCAGAAGCTAAAGCACAAAACATCAGTATCCTGTCTTACCTTGCTAACCATTTTGAAGCACCAGTTATCGCTTATATTGCTCCATTTATTGCTTTCGTTGCGATTACTAAATCTTTCTTAGGCCACTACTTAGGTGCTCGTGAAGGTTTCAACGGTTTAATCATCAAATCACTGCGTGAAAAAGGTAAAACAATCGAGAAAGATCGTTTAAACAAAATCACTGCACTGTTTATGCTGGTTACAACTTGGATTGTTGCAACATTAAATCCAAGCATTTTAGGTATGATTGAAACTTTAGGTGGCCCAATCATTGCAATGTTACTGTTCCTTATGCCTATGTATGCAATCCGTAAAGTACCAGCGATGAAAAAATATGCAGGCCATATTAGCAACGTATTCGTTGTAATCATGGGTCTTATCGCAATCTCAGCAGTTTTCTATAGCTTAATTAACTCTTTCATGGGCTAATAAGGCATCTGATGGCTACTTTCCGAAAGGAAGTAGCCATCACAGCTTTAGATTTCAAAACTGACACTTAACACTCTAATAATCACACAGTTGCGCCTTTAAATTAATTAGGGAGGCGAATATTATGGTTAGCGTCTTTGATATTTTTAAAATTGGTATCGGTCCTTCAAGCTCACACACTGTAGGCCCAATGAAAGCAGGTAAGGAATTCGTTGATTTACTTGCTGAAAAAAATCTCCTCTCTTCTGTTTCCCGCGTTATCGTTGATGTTTATGGCTCTTTATCTTTAACAGGTAAAGGTCACGCAACTGATATTGCTATTATTATGGGACTCGCAGGAAATTTACCTGATACTGTCGATATTGATTCTATCGCCCCATTTATTAAACAAGTAGAAACAACTGGTCGTTTAATGCTGGCAAATGGCATTAAAGAAGTCGATTTTCCGGTTGAGGGCGGTATGAACTTCCATACAACCAACCTACCCCTCCATGAAAATGGCATGACCATCACCGCGTATAACGGTGAACAGGTTTTATTGAAGAAAACCTACTATTCAATTGGTGGCGGTTTTATTGTTGATGAAGAGCATTTTGGTCAACCTGAAGAAAATTCGGTTCAAGTTCCTTATCCTTATCAATATGCGGCTGATTTACGTCGTCATTGCAAAGAAACTGGGCTTTCTTTATCTGCATTAGTGATGCAAAACGAATTAGCATTACGCAGTAAAGAAGAGATTTCGGCTCATTTCGCAGCTGTTTGGGAAGTGATGAAATCTGGAATTGAGCGCGGTGTAAATGCCGAAGGCTTATTACCTGGGCCTTTACGCGTACCTCGCCGTGCTTCTGCATTACGCCGTATGTTAGTAACCGAAGATAAAACCACAACCGATCCAATGACAGTTGTTGATTGGATTAACATGTTTGCCCTTGCCGTGAATGAAGAAAATGCGGCGGGAGGACGTGTTGTAACAGCACCAACAAACGGTGCTTGTGGCATTATTCCAGCAGTCTTATCTTACTATGATAAATTTATTCGCCCTGTGAATGAAAACTCTTACACCCGCTTTTTCTTAGTTGCTGGTGTTATTGGTTCACTTTACAAAATGAATGCATCTATCTCAGGTGCGGAAGTGGGTTGCCAAGGCGAAGTTGGTGTTGCTTGCTCAATGGCAGCAGGCGCATTAACTGAACTTTTAGGCGGTAGTCCAGAACAAGTTTGTATCGCAGCAGAAATTGCGATGGAGCATAACTTAGGACTTACCTGCGACCCAGTGGCAGGACAAGTACAAGTTCCTTGCATTGAACGTAATGCTATCGCGGCCGTACAAGCCGTAAACTCATCTCGTATGGCTTTACGTCGTGTCAGTGATCCTCGTATTTGTTTAGATAAAGTTATCGAAACAATGTACGAAACAGGCAAAGACATTAACGCTAAATATCGTGAAACGTCTCAAGGTGGATTAGCCATTAAAATTTCTTGTGACTAAACCTGAGAGTCTCAATACAGATATTTATAATATATAAGGCGCTGATATCAGTGCCTTTTTTGTTTATTAATATCAATCTCAATACCCTTTTTTTTATATCATCTTTTTTGTATGAGATTAAATTGTCATCCTTAGTTAAAATACGTTTTTTCAAAAACGCAAAGCACCACTCAATAGTGATAATTTAAAGTAAAAGTAGGAGCTAACAATAAATATTATTTAAATGGCGTGACAATGAACGCGTTATCTAAAGTAAATAACTACAAATTAATCAATCTATTGGTGATATTTAGATTATTGTCTAAAGTTGATAAGTAAAGATCACTAGAGACATCAATAAACGGGATAAACGAGAACTAAAATGAAATCAGATATTCAAATCTCCCAAGAAGCACACCTCTTACCTATTCAGGACATTGCTAAAAATTTAAATATTAATCAAGACGATATCGAGTTTTATGGCAAATACAAAGCTAAATTTAGCCACAGTATTTGGTCAAAAGTTGCGACAAAAAAAACCGGAAAGTTAGTTTTAGTTACAGCCATTAACCCAACGCCTGCTGGTGAAGGTAAAACAACGGTCACTGTGGGACTAGGACAAGCACTTAACCATCTTGGAAAGAATGCCATTATTGCGCTACGTGAGCCCTCTTTAGGTCCTTGCTTTGGCATTAAAGGCGGTGCAACGGGAGGTGGTTATTCGCAAGTCGTTCCAATGGAAGATCTCAATCTTCACTTTACTGGCGATTTTCATGCTATAACCTCTGCCAATAACTTACTTGTAGCCATGCTTGATAATTCAATTTATCAGGGAAATCCTTTAAATATCGATCCTAAAAAAATCGTGTTTAAACGTTGTATGGATATGAACGATCGCGCTTTACGTAATATTGTTGTGGGATTAGGTGGCGAAAAAGACGGTATCACAAGAGAAGATAATTTTGTTATTACTGTTGCTTCTGAAATTATGTCTATCCTCTGTTTAGCAGAAGATATTGGCGATTTAAAACAGAGGCTTTCTCGTATTATTGTTGCCTATTCTTATAATGGTGATCCTATTACAGCAAACGATTTGCAAGCTGTCGGAGCAATGGCAAGTTTATTAAAAGATGCAATTAATCCTAATTTAGTACAAACACTCGAAAATACGCCAGCCATTATTCATGGAGGCCCCTTCGCTAATATTGCACATGGATGCAATAGCGTAAGAGCAACAAAATTGGCACTTCAACTTGCAGATATTACCGTAACAGAAGCCGGTTTTGGTGCCGACTTAGGTGCTGAAAAATTCTTTGATATAAAATGTCGGATCAGTGGATTACGCCCTGATTGTGCCGTCATTGTTGTAACCACTAAAGCGCTAAAATATAACGGTGGTTTAAGTAAAGGTGAATGGAATAATGAAGATTTAGTTGCCCTTGAAAAAGGGATTGTGAATCTTGAAAAGCACATTGAAAACCTTAAAAAATATGGCTTACCGGTGATTGTCTCTCTTAATGCTTATGTCACTGATAGTATTGCAGAGCATCAGTTTATCGAACAATTTTGCCAAGATAGAGGTTGTCGATTCGCAATTACCAAAGTGTGGGAAAAGGGAGGCGAAGGTGGCATTGAATTAGCTAACCAAGTTATTGATACTCTTGAAAATGAGCATAGCCAATTTCAATTAATCTACCCTAATAACATACCATTGAGTAAAAAAATCAATACCGTTGCAAAAGAAATTTATGGTGCAAATGGTGTGACTTATAGCCAACATGCTCGCAAAATGTTGGATAAAATAGAAAGTATGGGCTTTTCTCATTTTCCTGTTTGTATGGCAAAAACTCAATATTCACTTTCAGATAACCCCGCCTTATTGGGTCGCCCGACTGATTTTACAATCAACGTTCGTGAAGTATATGTTTCTGCTGGTGCTGGTTTTGTTGTCGCTTTAACAGGTTCTATCACAACAATGCCTGGATTACCGAAAACCCCTGCTGCTATCACAGTGAATGTTGATAATCAAGGTAAAATCGATGGGCTTATTTAAGTTCTAGACTAGAGATATTCCCTTACTTTATTGAATATAAAAAATCCGTAATCATTAAATAATTACGGATTTTTCTATAAAAATAACAACTAGTCTTTCTTTTTGGGTGAGAAACTCAGTAACGCTTTGTTAAAGCTATTATTGGGGAATTAACCAAAAATAGCATTAAACCAACCAGATACTGTTTTAACAACAAAATCCCAAATACGACTAAAGAAACCACCTTCTTTAACAGTTTCTTTTACCACTAATGGGCGCTGTTCAATGATCTCGTCATTTAATAAAAAGTTAACTGTACCTACAACCTGATTTTGCGTTAATGGTGCTTCTAGTACTGGATCCGTTAGAGTAAAAGAGGCTTTTAGATTTTTCAATTCACCTTTAGGAATCGTGATTGAAGCATCATTAGCAACACCTAACGAAACTTCGCCTTTATCGCCGTACCATACTTTTTGTGTAGTCAGTGGTGTATCTGCTTTTACTGGTGTTACCGTTTCAAAAAAGCGGAAACCCCAACCTAATAATTTTTCACTTTCAGCAAAACGTACTTTATCTGATGGTGTTCCTAAAACAACAGCAATTAAGCGCATATTACCTTCCGTTGCCGAAGAGACAAGATTGTACCCTGCCCCATTAGTGTGACCTGTTTTCACACCATCGACATTCATATTCTTATTCCACAATAAACGGTTACGATTTGGCTGACGAATATTGTTGAATGTAAATTCTTTTTCTTTATGAATTTCATACTCTGAAGGTACATCGCGGATCATAGCTACTGTAAGTAATGCCATATCTTGTGCAGTGGTATATTGTCCTTCAGAATCTAACCCATGAACGGTTTTAAAGTGTGTATTTTTTAAACCAAGATTGTTAGCGTAGGAATTCATTAAATCAACAAAGGTTTCCTGACTACCTGCAACATGTTCTGCTAAAGCAATGCTGGCATCATTACCTGATTGAATAACCATGCCTCGGTTTAAATCAATTACTTTGACCTGATCACCCGGTTTTAAGAACATCAATGATGATCCCTTTAATACCGGATTTCCTGTTGCCCATGCATTACGCCCTACAATCACCGTATCGTCAGGTGACATACGGCCTTCTTTAATAGCTTGTCCAACAACATAGCTACTCATAATTTTTGTAAGACTGGCAGGATCTAAACGCTCATCAGGTTTTTCTGATGCCAGAATTTTTCCGCTGTTGTAATCCATTAATACATAAGATTTTGCCTCTATTTGAGGAGGCACCGGATTATTTACCGCAAATGAAGGACTAGAAATAATTAGCAGTAAACCCATTCCCGCGGTAACCTTACCCAGAACAGATGGAATATTTTTTTTCATTACCGATCACCCTTTTATATCAATTTGTTAAAGCTTTCCTACTATATGGCTTTCTGGAATAAGACGCCAACATTGATATATAGAGATTTATCTTATATTCATATTTAGCGCCCTATAGAGGGAAATTTTATTACTTATCGTGGTTTAGGAGACCTTTATGTTAAAAGTCTGGGGTAGAAAAAACTCATCTAACGTTAAAAAAGTTCTTTGGTGCTTAAAGGAACTAAATGTTCCTTATGAACAAATCGATGTTGGAGGCCCTTTTGGTGGACTCAATGAAGCCAATTATTTAGCTATGAATCCCAACGCTTCAATTCCAACCTTACAAGATGATGACTTTGCTTTATGGGAGTCTAACACCATTATTCGTTATTTATGTGTAAAATATGAAAATAACACACTCTATCCCATTGATCCTAAACAACGAGCAAATGTAGAAAAATGGATGGATTGGTCAAATGGCAGCTTATTTGCTCCCATTCAACAAATGATGATCACGATTGTTCGTACACCTAAAGAGCAACAAAACCCTGAGATTGTTAACACATTAAAAGAGAAGCTTAATAAATTAATTAAAATTGCTGATGACCAACTTGCAAAAACAGATTACTTTGCAGGAGATGCATTCTCCCTTGCTGATATGGCGATCGCACCATTGGTCTATCCATGGTTAGAAGTTTGCAAAGATAGACCTCACTTCCCTCACATTGAGCGTTGGTTTGCACAATTAAGTGAAAGACCTATTTTCCGTGATATCGTGTTACTACCTGTCAATTAAGTTAATTCATCGGCATTTTGTCGGGATCTGGATAATGGTAATGGAATCCAAGATCTCGACAGATCTCCTGACCATCAATTTCTCGTATTAAAGGCTTCTCTTCGTCAGCAAATTCTGGCGGAATAAGGTCGAGTTGATTTGACACTCTTGAATAGAAATCTTTCTTTTTAGGGTGAATGGGGGCACATAAATTATATAAATGACCACCTTCATTCTGTGCAAGAAGTTGTTCAACAGCAAAAATCACATCATCCAAGTGGACTAAATTAACGCATTGATGAGCGCCTTTGACCTGTTTTTTACCTGATAAAAAACGTCCTGCATGACGCCCCGGCCCGACTAATCCAGCTAATCGAAGAATATCAACTGTGGTCAACGGTAAACGATGTAGCCAATTCTCAACTTCCGCTAACATTTTTGCTGATTGTGTTTCTGGTCGAATATCCATTTCTTCCGTGATGTTACCTGTTTGATTGCCATATACAGAAGTAGAGCTAATGTAAATGACTCTCGTAACATGTCGAGACATTGCGCTATCTACCAGCGTTTGAATGGCTTCAACATAATCATAACCACCACCAGCTGCACTTGGCGGTAACGTGATAATCAGGACGTCCGTTTCCATTAAGTAATCAAAATCATCTCTATCACATTCAATTGCGGGTGTTAAATTCACTAAACAGCAGTCAACGCCACTCATTCTTGCTGCTTCTACGCCATCTTCGGTGGTTTTAGTCCCTTTAACTTGATAGCCTGCATCACGCAACGCAACGGCAAGTGGTAAACCTAACCAACCTAATCCTACGATGGTTATTCGTTTCATTTTGCTCCCCTACTTAAATGGCTTAGTCAAAGTATGCTATAAAATTTTCGTTTCGCCATTACTTATAAATACTACTTATATTTCGTGAACGTTTAGTACCTCCCTATATACTCGCCTACTTGTTCCATTAAGTAAATAAGAGAAATATTAAAATTACATTAAAAACAAAAGGTTACAAAATAATTAAATTATTATTAAAAAATAGGTTGCTTTCTGCTTTACAAATCATGTAGGTTGAAAGGCAGACAAATTCTAAATGCAGGTTACTAAATACAGATTAACAGTAACGGGCATTATTAAATAACAAATAGTGTTATTAGCTAGGAAAATAATTATGTATAGCATTCAACTAAACCACCATCATCACCATCACCCTGACTAGTCTTTCAGGCGATGAGTGCTGGAAGACGTTTAAGAAACGCTTCCGGTGGTCTGAATGCAGATAACAACTAAAACCCCGGAAGGCAACTTCCGGGGTTTTTTTATAGCTAATTTTCACCACAAAAATACGGATAATGATAGGGTAATATTATGTTAGATAAAGCAAGATTAAGAATCGCAATGCAAAAATCAGGACGTTTAAGCGATGATTCCCGTGCTCTTTTAGCGCGTTGTGGCATCAAAATTAACTTAAATCAACAACGTCTGATTGCTTACGCTGAAAATATGCCAATCGATATTTTACGTGTTAGAGATGATGATATCCCAGGGTTGGTAATGG
The DNA here is from genome assembly GCF_023701425.1 of Proteus sp. FZP2095. Taxonomy (NCBI): domain Bacteria; kingdom Pseudomonadati; phylum Pseudomonadota; class Gammaproteobacteria; order Enterobacterales; family Morganellaceae; genus Proteus; species Proteus sp. FZP2095. Next base: position 222,539 of record NZ_JAMQBJ010000001.1, on the reverse strand, counting down.
ATGGCGTTGTTGATTTAGGGATCATCGGTGAAAACGTTTTAGAAGAAGAATTATTAAAACGTCGCTCTCAAGGTGAAAACCCAAGTTACCTGACGCTACGCCGTCTCGATTTCGGTGGCTGTCGTTTATCTCTGGCAACTCCTGTCGATTTCGATTATCAAGGTGCGGAATGCTTAAATAATACTCGTATCGCAACCTCCTATCCAAATCTGCTCAAACGTTATTTAGATCAAAAAGGCATCAAGTTTAAATCGTGTTTATTAAATGGCTCTGTTGAAGTCGCGCCTCGTGCGGGCCTTGCTGACTCTATCTGCGACTTAGTTTCTACTGGTGCAACATTAGAAGCGAATGGATTAAAAGAAGTTGAAGTGATTTATCGCTCAAAAGCATGCTTGATCCAACGCGATGGTGAAATGGAAGCTGATAAGCAAGCACTTATCGACCGCTTACTGACACGTATCCAAGGTGTTATTCAAGCAAGAGAATCAAAATATATAATGTTACACGCACCAAGTGATTGCCTTGAAGAGGTGATTGCATTACTTCCGGGAGCTGAAAGGCCGACTATTTTACCTCTGGCGGGTGACCAAAATCGTGTTGCAATGCACATGGTAAGTAGCGAAACCCTATTCTGGGAAACAATGGAAAAGCTTAAAGCATTAGGTGCAAGTTCAATTCTTGTTTTACCAATTGAAAAAATGATGGAATAAGGTGAAATGATGAAAACGGGTTTTAATACATTAACTTACTGGAATAAATGCACTAAAGAACAGCAACAAGTGCTATTAACTCGCCCTGCTATTTCTGCATCAGGTTCAATTACAGAACAAGTTGCTAGCATCATTTCACAGGTACGCAATGATGGGGATAAAGCGCTTAAAGCACTTAGCCAAAAATTCGATAAGGCAGCGCCGGAAAGTGTTTTGGTGTCAAAATCGCAAATCGATGAAGCTTCATCAAAACTTGATAGCAAAATAAAACAGGCGATAGCACAAGCGATGAATAATATTCGTCGCTTTCATGAGGCGCAAATTCCTAACACTATCAACGTGGAAACGCAGCCTGGCGTATTTTGTCAGCAAGTCAGCAGACCCATTGATGCAGTAGGACTTTATATTCCCGGAGGTTCGGCGCCATTACTGTCAACGGTAATGATGTTAGGTATTCCAGCCCGTATTGCTGGTTGTCGCAAAGTGATTCTTTGCTCACCGCCCCCTATTGCTGATGAAATTTTATATATTGCTCAACAAATTGGTATTGATGAAATCTTCCAAGTCGGTGGCGCGCAGGCGATTGCAGCCATGGCGTTTGGTACTGAATCTATTCCTAAAGTTGATAAAATTTTTGGCCCCGGTAATGCTTATGTAACTGAAGCAAAGCGTCAAGCAAGTCAATCGCTACAAGGTGCTGCAATCGATATGCCAGCAGGGCCTTCTGAAGTGCTAGTGATTGCTGATGCGAACGCAAATCCTGCATTTATTGCTGCTGACTTACTTTCGCAAGCTGAACATGGCCCTGATTCACAGGTTGTATTATTAACACCTGATGAAACACTCGCCAAAGCCGTTATAGCTGAAACTGAAACACAACTGGCACTATTAAGCCGTGCCGAAATCGCGAAACAAGCACTTGCAGAAAGCCGGGTCATTATTACTCGTGATCTTGACCAGTGTATTGAAATCAGTAACAGCTATGGCCCAGAACACTTAATTATTCAAACCAATGATGCTGATGCTCGTGTTGATAGCATTACCAGTGCTGGCTCTGTTTTCCTTGGTGCTTGGTCACCTGAATCAGCAGGAGATTATGCTTCTGGTACTAATCACGTTCTGCCGACTTATGGCTATACAGCAACCTACTCAAGCTTAGGCTTAGCTGATTTTATGAAACGCATGACAGTACAGAAACTCACCGCCCAGGGTTTATCTGATTTAGCACAAACCATTGAAATATTAGCGCAAGCGGAACAACTCACTGCACACAAAAATGCTGTCACACTTCGTGTTAACGCTTTAGCTCAGGGGAAAAAGAGTGATGAAAACTAAATTTGATATCAATACACTTGCAAGAAAAAATGTACGTGAATTAACACCTTATCAATCTGCTCGACGCTTAGGGGGAAATGGTTCTGTTTGGTTAAATGCAAATGAATACCCTATCGCGCCTGACTTTACTTTTAATGAAAAAAACTTAAACCGTTACCCTGAATGTCAGCCTGTTAACGTCATTAATCGCTACGCAAAATATGCAGGTGTAGAGACTAACCAAGTCTTAGTTAGCCGTGGTGCAGATGAAGCTATTGAGCTTCTTATTCGTGCTTTTTGCGAGCCGGGTAAAGATGCCGTACTTTATTGCCCACCAACATATGGAATGTATAGCGTTAGTGCTGAAACTTTCGGTATAGAACAGCGTGTTGTCCCTACACTTGCTAATTGGAGTCCAGATGTCAAAGCCATCGCATCACAGCTTGATAATGTAAAACTTATCTATCTGTGCAGCCCTAACAACCCGACAGGAAATATTGTTGAACCTTCACTGATCCGCGATGTATTGGAGCTTGCTAAAGGTAAAGCTATCGTTGCAGTTGATGAAGCTTATATTGAGTTTTGTCCACAAGCATCAATTGTTTCGTGGCTAGAGGATTATCCAAATTTAGTTATTTTACGAACCTTATCGAAAGCATTTGCATTAGCAGGGCTTCGTTGTGGATTTACACTGGCCAACCCACCTGTCATTGAATTATTACTGAAAGTGATCGCACCGTACCCACTTTCAACACCTGTTGCAGATATTGCTGCACAAGCATTAACAGCAGCAGGCATTGAGATAATGAAAAAGCGAGTGGCAGAAATTTCACGCAACAGAGCCATTTTATCTGATTCGTTAAAAAAATTGCCTAATGTTGAACAGGTTTATAACAGCGAAACCAACTATATTTTAGTGAAATTCACTGATGCGACTCTGGTTTTCCGTACTTTATGGGAACAAGGGATTATTTTACGCGATCAACAGCGTCAATATGGGCTTAATGGCTGTTTGCGTATTTCTATCGGTACAGCTGAAGAATGTGATAGCGTGATTAATGCTATAAAAAATATTCAAACTACAAACGCATAAAACATTAAAAACGATAACAACAAATCGCAACTGAGGGATCTCAACCATGAGCCAAAAAATTCTTTTTATTGACCGTGATGGCACTTTAATCACTGAGCCACCAACAGATTACCAAGTTGATAGACTTGATAAACTTGCCTTTGAAAATGGCGTGATCCCCGCACTGACTGCGCTGCAAAAAGCGGGTTATAAACTCATTATGATCACCAATCAGGATGGATTAGGCACTGAAAGCTTTCCTCAAGCAGATTTCGATCCGCCTCATAATTTAATGATGCAAGTTTTTTCATCTCAAGGGATCACTTTTGATGATGTGTTAATTTGTCCTCATAAACCTGAAGACAACTGCCCTTGTCGCAAGCCAGAAACAGGGCTTGTCACCCAGTATTTAGTTGATGGCGCACTCGATAAAGATAACAGCTATGTCATTGGCGATAGACAAACTGATATTCAGTTAGCTGAAAAAATGGGTATCAAAGGCCTGCTTTATAATGCCAATGAACTCAACTGGGCTGTTCTCACAGAGCAACTAACGAAAAAAGATCGCTATGCCCACGTTGAGAGAAAAACTAAAGAAACACAAATTGCGATCGATGTTTGGCTTGATCGTGAAGGCAATAGCCAGATCAGCACCGGTGTCGGTTTCTTTGATCATATGCTTGATCAAATTGCCACACACGGCGGCTTTCGTATGAACATCAATGTTAAAGGTGACTTAGTTATTGATGATCACCATACGGTGGAAGATACCGGTCTTGCTTTGGGTGAAGCATTACGTGAAGCATTAGGTGATAAACGAGGTATTGCTCGTTTCGGCTTTACATTACCAATGGATGAATGCCTTGCAAGTTGTGCGTTAGATATCTCTGGTCGTCCACACCTTGAATACAAAGCCGAATTTAAATATCAGCGTGTCGGTGATTTAAGTACAGAGATGATTGAACACTTTTTCCGTTCACTCTCTTACACCATGGGATGCACATTACACCTGAAATCGAAAGGCAAAAACGATCACCACAAAGCTGAAAGCTTATTTAAAGTCTTTGGCCGTACATTACGCCAAGCCATTCGTGTCGAAGGCAATACTTTACCAAGTTCAAAAGGTGTTCTGTGATGAAAGTGGTTATTCTTGATACGGGTTGTGCCAATTTAGCCTCTGTCGCTTACGCCGTGAAGCGACTTGGTTATGATCCAATTATTTCCTATGAAAAAAATGTTGTGTTATCTGCGGATAAACTCTTTTTACCCGGTGTTGGAACTGCTAGGGCCGCGATGGAACAACTCAAAGTACGCGAGCTAATTCCGCTAATTAAAGCGTTAACACAACCTGTTTTAGGTATTTGTTTAGGAATGCAAATATTGGCTTCACTAAGCGAAGAAGGTAAAGATATTCCTTTATTAGGTTTAGTTGATGGCACCATTGATAAGCTTGATACGGCAGGATTACCACTACCTCATATGGGTTGGAACCAAGTATTAGCAAAACCAGGACATCCTCTTTTTCGTGATCTTGGTGATGATGCTTGGTTCTATTTTGTTCATAGCTACGCTTTAGCGCTCAATGAATCGACGATTGCTGAAACTGAATATGGTTCGCGTTTTAGTAGTGCAATTCAAAAAGATAATTTTTATGGAGTGCAATTTCACCCAGAGCGTTCAGGAAAAGCCGGTGCTCAACTTATCAAGAACTTTTTGGAGATGTAATCCGTTATGATTATTCCAGCATTAGATTTAATTGATGGAAAAGTAGTTCGTTTACATCAGGGTGATTATGCAAAACAGCGTAATTATGATGATAATCCACTGACTCGCTACCAACAATATGAGAAAGATGGTGCAAAATTACTTCACTTAGTGGATTTAACAGGTGCAAAAGATCCTTCAGCTCGCCAAATTCCGCTGTTAAAAGAACTTGTTGCTTGTGTCACTGTACCTGTACAAGTAGGTGGTGGCATTCGCACAGAAGATGATGTGAAATCGCTACTTGATGCAGGGGCAAGTCGAGTTGTTATTGGCTCAACTGCAGTCAGCCAACCTGAAATGGTAAAAACATGGTTTGAACGCTATGGTGCAGATGCCATTGTGTTAGCCCTCGATGTTCGTATTGATAAACAAGGTAAAAAATGGGTAGCTGTCAGCGGTTGGCAAGAAAACTCATCCTATACACTTGAAGATATCATCGAGCTTTATCAAAGTGTGGGTTTAAAGCATGTATTGTGTACTGATATTTCTCGTGACGGCACATTAGCGGGTTCTAACGTCGAACTGTATAAAGAAATTAGCCAGCGTTTTCCCGATATTTTATTCCAAGCGTCGGGCGGTATTGGTGATTTACAAGATATCGCAGATCTTCCAGCATCAGGTGTTGCCGGTATTATTGTTGGTAGAGCATTATTAGAAGGCAAGTTTACATTAAAAGAGGCGATATCATGTTGGCAAAACGCATAATTCCTTGTCTTGATGTCCGAGATGGACAAGTTGTTAAAGGTGTTCAATTTCGTAATCATGAAATCATTGGTGATATTGTTCCTCTCGCTGAACGCTATGCCAAAGAAGGTGCGGATGAACTGGTATTTTATGATATTACAGCATCTTCTGATGGCCGTGTTGTTGATAAAAGCTGGGTATCGCGTGTCGCTGAAGTGATTGATATTCCTTTTTGTGTTGCTGGTGGTATTCGCTCTGTTGAAGATGCAGGGAAAATTCTCTCATTTGGAGCAGATAAAATTTCGATTAACTCCCCTGCACTTTCTGATCCTTCACTAATATCTCGTTTAGCGGATCGCTACGGTGTGCAGTGTGTTGTTGTGGGTATTGACACTTGGTTTGATGAAAAAACCGGTGAATATTTAGTTTATCAATTCACAGGCGATGAAAAACGAACACAACAAACGCACTGGAAAACCCTCGATTGGGTACGTGAAGTTCAGAAGCTAGGCGCGGGTGAAATTGTTTTAAATATGATGAACCAAGACGGCGTGAGACAAGGCTATGACCTAAAACAACTTGCTCTAGTACGCCAAGTTGCAGATGTTCCTATTATTGCATCAGGGGGAGCTGGCGAAATGTCACACTTTCTTGATGCATTTAAATTAGCCAATGTTGATGGCGCTCTTGCAGCCTCTGTTTTTCATAAACAAATAATTAATATCAACGAACTAAAACAGTATCTTGCAAAGAATGACGTTAAGGTAAGAATATAATGAATAATGAAACATTAGCGCAATTAAATTGGGAAAAAGTCGATAATCTCATGCCTGCGGTTATCCAAAATGCCATTTCAGGCGATGTATTAATGCTAGGTTATATGAACAAAGAAGCATTAAATGTCACTCTAAAAAGTGGAAATGTTACCTTCTATTCACGCACTAAACAGCGTTTATGGACAAAAGGTGAAACCTCAGGCAACTTCCTAAAATTAGTCAATATTTATCCTGACTGTGATAACGATACTTTACTTATTTTAGCTAATCCTATCGGTCCTACTTGCCATAACGGCACTGAAAGTTGTTTTGCCCCAGCACAAAGCCAATGGGGATTTCTCTATGAACTTGAGAATTTATTACGTGACCGCAAAAATGCCTCACCAGATAGCTCTTATACTGCCCGCCTTTATGCCAGCGGTACAAAACGTATAGCCCAAAAAGTGGGAGAAGAAGGCGTAGAAACCGCGTTAGCTGCCACTGTTAATGACCGAGAAGAGCTAAAGAATGAAGCCTCAGACTTGCTCTATCACTTAATGGTGCTATTACAAGATCAATCATTATCACTCTCTGATGTAATAGGTTGCCTTCAAGAGCGCCATAAAAAAGCTGAATAATTTCCAGTTAATCAACATCCTCTAGAGCTAGCAGACTAGAAAGCGATACATAAACAAAAAAGCACCTCATGAAAAATTCTGAGGTGCTTTTATTACGCGGTTAAGAGATAAAATAACAAACATTAGTTGTTATTTATTTCTTACACATTACATTGCTTTGCGGAATAACTCGATAACATCACTTTCAGAACCCTGCACTGGGTTAGTGATTGCACAAGCATCTTTCAACGCATTTTCAGCTAATGTCTTGAAGTCTTCTTCTTTCACGCCTAATTCTTTCAGGCCTGCTGGAATACCAACATCTTTAGCCATTTTACGAATTTCTTCGATACATGCTTTAGCGCCTTGCTCATCGCTCATAGCAGAAACATCAACGCCCATTGCTTGCGCAATATCTTTTAAACGACCTGCGGCTGCTTGAATGTTATAAGCTTGAACATGAGGTAATAAAACCGCATTACATACACCATGAGGCAAGTTATAGAAACCACCTAATTGGTGAGCCATAGCATGCACATAACCTAAAGAAGCATTATTAAATGCCATACCTGCTAAGAACTGAGCGTAAGCCATGTTTTCACGAGCTTGTGCATCACCACCATTATCAACCACTTTACGTAAAGATTCACTGATCATAGTGACTGCTTTTAATGCACATGCATCAGTAATTGGGTTTGCAGCAATTGAAACATACGCTTCAACAGCATGAGTTAATGCATCCATACCTGTTGCAGCGGTTAAACCTTTTGGCATACCAATCATTAATTCTGAATCATTTACAGATAAGAGTGGTGTAACGTTTTTATCAACGATAGCCATTTTAATATGGCGCGCAGTATCTGTGATGATACAAAAACGTGTCATTTCTGAAGCTGTACCTGCTGTGGTATTAATAGCAATAAGTGGTAATTGAGGTTTTTCAGAGCGGTCAACACCTTCATAATCTGCAATTTTTCCACCATTAGAAGCGACTAACGCAATACCTTTCGCGCAGTCATGTGGAGAACCACCACCTAAAGAAATGACACAGTCACATTGATTTTCTTTCAGCAGAGCTAAACCCGCTTCTACGTTTTCAACAGTAGGGTTTGGTGCAGTTCCGTCATAAGTTACGCTAGAAATACCAGCTTCTGTCAGTAACTTACTGACTTTATCAACAACACCCAGTTGATTTAAAATGCTATCAGTGACGATCAACGCTTTATGAAAACCGAAGTCTTTCATTGAACTCACAGCTTCAGCAAGACAGCCAGCACCAATTTTATTTACAGAAGGGATATAGAATGTTGAAACTGCCATTATTGACTTCCTTTTTAGTAATTAAATCTACGTTTTAATATGTTCTATTCTTTTTGTTCTTAAATTGATCATCATCAAAATAATGAATAAATATCAATTTATTTATAATATTAGTACACGAATATAATATTGGTAATCTAATTCCCCTATTAATTCAATAGGATAATACTATTAACATGTTATTATTTGTAATAAAATAATTTGAAAAGCTTATCAAAATAATCAAAACCAGCCGTGAACATCACAGCAGAAAATTTTTTTTAAAGTCGTATAATGCCTCTAAAGAAATAACTTATTAAATCAGGAGTCATTGATGTCTTTGACTATTTTTGAGCAACTTACTGCTTTATTAGATAAAAACCACGCTACTTATCGTGTTATGGAACACCCTACCGCAGGTCGTTCTGAAGAAGTTGCAAAAATCAGAGGAACACAATTAGGACAGGGAGCAAAAGGACTAGTTTGCCATATAAAAGGTAACGGTATTAAACAACATGTTCTTGCGATATTGCCTGCTGATAAACAAGCCGATCTATCAAAACTCGCTCACCAAATTGGTGGAACAAGGGCATCTCTAGCCAGCCCTAAAGAAGTGGACGATCTTACCCAATGTGTATTTGGTGCTATCCCTCCTTTTAGTTTCCACCCTTCATTAAAACTTGTGGCTGACCCTCTGCTCTTTGAACGGTTTGATGAATTAGCTTTTAATGCAGGTACATTAGAGCGTTCAATTATTCTTAATACGCAAGATTACAAACGTATTGCACAACCTGAATTAATCTCTTTTATTCGAGATGAAGAAAGTGAGTAATAAAAATAACTGATTTATTTTTAACAATTACCCTAATCATAATTCAGTTAAGGGTAATTGTTATCATGATATCTATTCTTATTGTATATATAGATTTACACACCAGAAAGTAATATTAGATAATCTAACCTAAAAAAACGCCAACATTTAACACCAAAAATAATCAATAAATCAGAATAAACTCCATTAATTTCATATTACCTTGGCTATAACGCTACAGAATGTACAAAACAGAAATTTTTAACTATTTTTTTCGATTCAGCACTCAATAATTAACTAAATAGATTTTATGTTATTGACCTGATTTACTCGTACATTTAAGTTAGCTCCAATAAAAATACAATAATGTAAAATCTTATTTACATGTCGGTTATTTTCTAACATACAAATAAATATATAAACAATGTACCAATAGGTGCAGGGAAATCTTCATGCAAACTTCAACTAAAAAACAACCACTTTATAAAGTGCTATACGTGCAAGTTATCGTCGCCATCTTACTCGGTATCTTGCTTGGGCATTTTTACCCTGACGTGGGTGAATCCTTTAAACCGCTTGGTGATGGATTTATCAAAATTGTAAAAATGATCATCGCACCTGTTATCTTCTTAACTGTGGTAACAGGTATTGCAGGTATGAATAATATGAAAGCGGTAGGTACTGTCGCGGGTAAATCCATGGCTTACTTCCTGACTTTCTCTACCATTGCATTAATTATTGGTTTGATTGTCGCGAATATTATTCGTCCTGGTGATGGATTGAATATTTCCCCTGCCTCATTAGATGCAAGCAAAGTAGAAAGTTATGTAGCAAAAGCACATGACTCTTCGATTGTTGGTTTCTTAATGAATATCATCCCTGATACTGTTGTCAGCCCATTAGTTAACGGTAATATCTTACAAGTTCTGTTTGTTTCTGTGGTCTTTGGTATTGCCTTAGCGTCTATTGGTACTCGAGGAGAGCCGGTTCTTAAGTTTTTACAAAACTTTTCTGAACCTGTATTCAAAATGGTCGGTATGCTAATGAAATTAGCCCCTATCGGTGCTTTTGGTGCAATGGCCTTTACTATTGGTAAGTATGGTATTTCATCAATCAGTAACTTGGTATTACTTGTTCTAACTTTCTATATAACTTCATTATTATTCGTTCTTGTCGTGTTAGGTGCTGTTGCAAAATATAACGGCTTCTCTATTCTCTCGTTAATTAAATATATTAAAGATGAACTTTGGTTAGTATTAGGTACCTCTTCTTCAGAAGCAGCATTACCTAGCTTAATGCGTAAAATGGAAAATGTAGGTTGTAAAAAATCAGTTGTCGGTTTAGTTATTCCAACAGGTTATTCCTTTAACTTAGACGGTACTAACATCTACATGACCATGGCGGCTCTATTTATTGCACAAGCGACAGGTATTGATCTTTCATTGACAGAGCAGATCACACTACTCTTAGTTGCCATGATAAGTTCAAAAGGTGCAGCAGGTGTGACTGGTGCTGGTTTTATTACTTTAGCTGCCACCTTATCTGTTGTACCTAGTGTTCCTGTCGCGGGTATGGCATTAATTCTAGGAATTGACCGCTTTATGTCAGAGTGTCGTGCATTAACTAATCTTGTGGGTAATGCTTGCGCCTGCATAGTTGTTGCTCGTTGGGAAAATGCTTTAGATAAAGAAAGAATGAATGATGTCTTTAGTGGCAGAGCATCAAGTGAATTTATTGAAGATGCTCCATTAGCGCCTATTGAAATTGAATCTGACAATGCAATTAAAATCCCAGTAAAATAAAGACCATTTTCTATGATCTATAAAAGAGCGCTGATGTGCTCTTTTATTTTTTATATTCCTTACCACTACGAACAAACACTTGTCTTTTTTATAATTTATTTATTATTGTCTCTTTTTCTCATAGATTATTCTTTGCTTATTTTTATGATTTTTTAAATATTGGTTGGGTGGTTCTGCCATAATAATTGTTAGTAGTATTGTTCTTTTTTATATCGTTGTTGTGTCACCGTGTTTTCTCTCTATATATCGCTATTTATTTTGTTGCATTTGCTTTAGCAATAAAAACTCTGTTTTCTGCAATCATGCTACTTCGTTTTTTTATCTTGGTAAGAGATACTTCAGAGTTTCCTTCAATACTCGCCTTTATTATTGTTCTTTCTGAATGCTTATTTGTTTGTTGGTTAGAGTTTATTTATATTGAAGGGTTTATCAGTAACTCATTTTTTCCTTAACAAAAAATTCAATAAAAACAAATAATTATAATCACACCCCCCATTTTCCCCTCCTCACCCTATATTTTTTACATTTTAATTATTTTATTCACCAAAAAACAAAGCAAAATATACATAATTTTAAAGAAATACAATAAATTAAAACAAATTATAATTTCATTAACTTATTGATTTAAGAAAAATAAATTCCACAAATAGCAATAAATTGAAATTAAATCTAATTTTTTAGATGAAGAGCACAATATTTGATAAAATCAACTTTATTTTATTGACCTGATTTACGCATACCTTTAAGTTACCTGTCACAACAAAATAAATGTAAATAATAATTTACATCATAATTTCTTTTTTATTTAGTCAATATCTTTCAGTTACAGGGAATTTTTATGCAGACTTCATCCCGCAAGCTCCCCTTTTATCGTGTGTTATATATCCAAGTTATTATTGCTATCATTTTCGGTATTCTATTAGGACATTTTTACCCTGATATTGGTGAGTCATTCAAACCTTTGGGTGATGGATTTATCAAAATAGTAAAAATGATCATCGCACCTGTTATCTTTCTAACCGTAGTGACAGGCATTGCTGGTATGAATAATATGAAAACCGTCGGAAAAGTAGCAGGTAAATCAATGATTTACTTTCTTACGTTTTCTACGATTGCGCTCATCATTGGATTAATCACTGCCAATGTTATTCGTCCTGGTGATGGTTTAAATATCTCTCCTGAGTCATTAGATAGTAGCCGAGTAGAAATGTATGTCACACAGGCACATAACTCTTCTCTTGTTGATTTTTTCATGAATATCATCCCTGATACCATCGTTAGCCCACTAGTAAACGGTAATATCTTACAAGTACTGTTTGTTTCTGTGATTTTTGGTTTGGCGTTGGCGTCAATAGGTTCACGAGGCGAACCTGTATTAAAATTCTTACAACACCTTTGTGAGCCCGTCTTTAAGATGGTTGGTATGCTAATGAAGTTAGCGCCGATTGGTGCTTTTGGCGCAATGGCTTTTACAATAGGTAAATATGGTATTTCTTCCATTGGCAATTTAATGTTGTTGGTAATTACTTTTTATTTAACAGCATTACTTTTTGTGTTAGTGGTTTTGGGTGCGGTTGCTAAATATAATGGCTTTTCTATCCTCTCTTTAATTAAATACATAAAAGATGAGCTCTGGCTTGTATTAGGTACTTCTTCATCTGAAGCCGCACTACCTACATTAATGAATAAAATGGAAAAACTGGGTTGTAAAAAATCAGTCGTCGGCTTAGTTATTCCTACGGGTTATTCCTTTAATTTAGACGGTACTAATATTTATATGACTATGGCAGCCCTGTTTATTGCGCAAGCAACAGGCGTAGACTTGTCATTAACCGAACAAATTACATTACTCTTTGTTGCCATGATTAGCTCAAAAGGCGCGGCTGGTGTGACTGGAGCTGGTTTTATTACTTTAGCTGCAACATTATCAGTAGTGCCTAGTGTTCCTGTCGCAGGTATGGCATTAATTCTAGGTATCGACCGTTTTATGTCAGAGTGCCGAGCATTGACCAATCTTGTGGGTAATGCTTGCGCCTGTATTGTTGTTGCTCGCTGGGAAAATGCCTTAGATAAAGAGAGAATGAATGATGTTTTTAGTGGGAAAATATCCAAAGAGACCCATTTAGATACTGCTCTTACATCAGATAAAATAAATGAAAAAACACATTGTATAAAAGCATCTGAACAATAATTTTTATATTTCTTAATAAAGAACAAATAAAAAGAGAGTATTTAAGTACTCTCTTCTTAAGCAAGAACGATAATCATTAACTAAAATAAAAGCTATAATGAAAAAACCTCTCTTAATAAAGTGAGGTTTAAATCAAAAACTTAAAATCTAAATATCTGTGATAATTTCACTTTGTGGCAATCTTGATTTTGGCAAATTGTAGTTGAAATCATCTTCTTCCCTATAACCTAATGCAACAATTGCCACAGCATGAAGACCTTTATCATTTAAAGAAAATGTTGAATCTATTTTTGATAAATCAAAGCCTTCCATTGGAAGAGCATCTATTCCTAACGTTGCAGCACCTAGTAATAGTGATCCCATATTTAAATAAACCTGTTTCTCTATCCAATGAGATAAATCACCAAGTTGTTTTTCATGTAGATTAACAAAAAATGATCTTGCGAGATTATTTTGCTCTTTAAATTCAGCTTCTGGATATCGTCCTGCTTGATCTTCTAATTCAAGCAAATGAGAGAGATATTCTTCAGATAACGTATTTCTTGCACACATAACCACAACATGTGAAGCACTTAATATTTTCTCTTTATTGAACTCATACCCCCCTTCTGTTGAGCCAGCAATTTTCTGCTTAGCATCATCAGTTTTCGCGATGATAAAATGCCATGGTTGAGTGTTCACACTTGATGGGCTTAGTTGTAATAATGCTTTAATTTGTTCTAATTCTTGCTCAGGGATCACTTTGTTTTTATCAAAATGTTTTGTCGCATAACGTGTTTTCAATATCTTTAATAAATTCATTTATTACACCTATTCCAAAGTAAGACACTTGTATCGGGCACATTTTAATTATAATTTACTATCTGGCAAGTACGTACAATTTATGTATATAGGATACAAATGGATACTGTCAAAAAGAATAGATATAACGACTACACCTATGATGGATGCCCTGTTGAAGCGTCTTTAGAGCTAATGGGAGGTAAAGGAAAAGGTATGATCCTTTACCATTTACAGGGAAAAATACTGCGATTTAATGAGCTAAAAAGAAAACTTATTTCAATAACGCCTCGAATGCTGACTAAACAGTTACGTGAACTTGAATCTGATGGACTTATTGAGCGCAAAGTGTACGCTGAGATTCCGCCCAAAGTTGAATATAAACTCAGTGAAGATGGAGAATCACTCTCTCACGTTTTAGCGGCACTACAAAGCTGGGGAGAAGAAAGAGCAATACCTCTATTAGAAAGATCTGCCAATAGAAAATGATATGTGAAGATTGAGGTCGACACTTTTTAGCCACCTTACCTTATACCATTCAATATTATGCACAAGCACAACAACTGCTGGTAAAGTTAATAGTAGTGTTGTTTATACCCTGCAATATAAATAATTGGATATTTATTTTCATTAAATAAAAAAGGTACTCAATTTGAGCACCTTTTCTTTGTTATATTTTAATTATATAACCTAATATTAAATCTATTTATTCCATCCACTCAGTATGGAATACGCCATCTTTATCAGTACGTTTATAAGTATGCGCACCAAAATAGTCACGTTGAGCTTGGATTAAGTTTGCTGGCAACACTTCTGCGCGATAGCTATCGTAGTAAGAAATAGCCGCAGAGAATGTTGGAGTAGGAATACCTGCTTGTACACCATAACAAACAACATCACGTAGAGCTTGTTGGTAATCATCAGCGATTTGTTTGAAGTATGGTGCTAACAGCAGATTTGCAATACTTGCATCTTCGTTATAAGCATCTGTAATTTTTTGCAGGAATTGAGCACGAATGATACAACCCGCACGGAAAATCTTCGCGATTTCACCGTAGTTTAAATCCCAGTTATATTCGTCTGATGCAGCTTTCAGTTGTTGGAAACCTTGGGCATAAGAGACAATTTTACCTAAATACAGTGCGCGACGTACATTTTCAATAAAGGCTTTTTTATCGCCAGAGAATGCTTTAGGTGTTGGGCCTGATAATACTTTAGATGCAGCAACACGTTGATCTTTTAATGAAGAGATATAACGAGCAAATACAGACTCAGTGATAAGAGTAACTGGTACACCTAAGTCTAAAGAGCTTTGGCTAGTCCATTTACCTGTACCTTTATTTGCCGCTTCATCAAGAATAACGTCAACAAGATATTTACCTTCGTCATCTTTTTTACGGAAAATATCAGCAGTAATTTCAATCAGGTAGCTACTTAATTCACCTTTATTCCACTCGGTAAAGGTTTCTGCTAATTCTTCATTAGTTAGACCTAAAGAGTGTTTTAATACTGAATACGCTTCTGCAATCAGTTGCATATCGCCATATTCGATACCGTTGTGAACCATTTTCACATAGTGACCCGCACCATCAGCACCGATATAAGTCACACAAGGTTCACCTTCAGCAACAGCCGCAATTTTTTCAAGGATTGGCGCAACTAATTCGTAAGCTTCTTTTTGTCCACCCGGCATGATTGAAGGACCTTTTAATGCGCCTTCTTCACCACCAGAAACACCAGTACCAATGAAGTTAAAACCTTGTGCTGATAATTCACGGTTACGACGAATGGTATCTTTAAAGAAAGTATTTCCGCCATCGATAAGGATATCGCCTTTATCTAAATGCGGCGTCAAAGCAGCAATTGTTTTATCCGTTGCTTCACCCGCTTTTACCATTAATAAAATACGACGCGGTTTTTCTAACGAATCAACAAACTCTTCAATAGAATAATTCGGAACCAGTTTTTTACCTGGATTTTCAGCGATAACTTCGTTGGTTTTATCGCTTGAGCGGTTGTAAATGGATACAGAATAACCACGGCTTTCAATATTTAGCGCAAGGTTACGTCCCATTACTGCCATACCAACCACGCCGATTTGCTGTTTTGACAT
This sequence comes from Proteus sp. FZP2095, assembly GCF_023701425.1. Taxonomy (NCBI): domain Bacteria; kingdom Pseudomonadati; phylum Pseudomonadota; class Gammaproteobacteria; order Enterobacterales; family Morganellaceae; genus Proteus; species Proteus sp. FZP2095. The sequence continues at coordinate 206,627 of NZ_JAMQBJ010000001.1, read as the reverse complement.
GAAAATAACTCCCGTCTGAAAATAAACCTGCCAGTATCACTGTACTGACAATGTGTTAACCTGATCACATAGTAACGCACTCTCATCATTGGTGGTAGTTATTGATGCAATCGATATCGCACTCTTTCACGCAAAATGAAATTATTACCTTTATATTAATAATAAATTATTGAAAAATTCCTGCAAATTGCTCATTATTCCCTTGTCGGCATATGCCGTCTTTATAGAAGGTAAAACAAACTGTATGGAATGGATCTTGGATCCGACGATCTGGGTAGGACTCTCCACCCTAATTGTTCTCGAAATCGTACTTGGTATTGATAACCTTGTTTTTATTGCTATTCTGGCAGATAAACTCCCAGCAAAACTAAGAGATAAAGCACGTATAACAGGCTTATTGTGTGCCCTTGTTATGCGGGTTGTGTTGTTATTTAGCCTCTCTTGGCTTATCACTCTGACAAAACCTCTTGTTACACTGTTTGATCATCCTTTCAGTGCAAGAGACTTAATTATGCTTCTCGGAGGGATATTCTTGCTGTTCAAGGCCACCATGGAGCTTAATGAACGGCTAGAAGGTAAAGATCACAACGAGGGAAAACAACGTAAAACAACTAGCTTTTGGTCTGTTGTTGCCCAAATTATCGTGCTGGATGCAGTATTCTCGCTTGACTCAGTAATAACTGCTGTGGGTATGGTTGATCATTTAGGCGTTATGATTGCAGCTGTTACTATCGCAATGCTCTTGATGATCCTGGCAAGTAAACCTTTAACAAACTTCGTCAATAACCACCCAACCATTGTTATCTTGTGTTTAAGCTTCTTGCTGATGATTGGTTTTGCATTAGTTGCCGAAGGCTTTGGTTACGCCATTCCAAAAGGTTACCTGTATGCAGCGATTGGCTTCTCTATCATGATAGAAGTCTTTAATCAGTTAGCACAATTTAACCGTCGCCGTTTCTTATCAGCTTCTCGTTCTTTACGTGAACGAACAGCAGAAGCGGTGTTACGTATTATTAATGGTAAGCCTGAATCATCCGAATTAGATCATCACACATCTGATTTAGTCTCTGATGCTGAAGAGGTGTTTGATCCTCAAGAACGTCAAATGATTGTACGTGTGCTTGGTTTAAGTCAACGTAATGTGAACAGTATCATGACTTCTCGCCATGATGTTGAATATGTAGACTTGAACGCAACACAAGATGATATCCGCCAATTATTGGAAAAGGATCCTCACTCTCGCCTAGTGATTACTGATGAACAACACAGTGATGAACCTGTTGGGGTTGTTAATGTGATCCAACTGTTAAACCAACAGTTACGTAATGAACCACTAGACTTACGTTTACTGGTCACACAACCGCTGATTTTCCCTGAAGGTTTATCCTTGCTGCAAGCGTTAGAGCAATTCCGAAGTGCGCATACTCACTTTGCGTTTGTCGTAGATGAATTTGGTTCAGTAGAAGGGATCGTGACGCTAACTGACGTTATGGAGACCATCGCGGGTAACTTACCAGTCAGTTCTGAAGAAAACGATTCACGTCACGACTTGGTTCAAAATGAAGATGGTTCATGGACAGTTAACGGCTTTACACCACTTGAAGACTTAGTGCTTTATATTCCAATTAAATTGGATGAAAAACGTGAGTATGAAACCTTAGCCGGCTTATTAATGGAACATTTACAACGTGTTCCAACTGTTGGTGAAAAGATCCTTATTGATGGCATTGAATTTGAGCCGTTAGAAGTGAACAACCACCGGATTAATAAAGTTCGGATCGTTGAGCCCACACCAGAAGATGAAGAAAACGTTGACGAAGCGTAATTCTTATCAAATAGCAAAATATCCGCCTTTAAGGCGGATATTTTTTATCTGAAGATAGTACCTACTGGAAAATAATATGCGTACCAATGTCTGCGTTAAAATAGTCTGGTTAACCTCTATTGAAGGAGGAAGGCTATTACCACCTCTTTCAGCTGGTTTTTATTATCCAACGACTCAACTGCCCTATGAGCCAAATCGCTGGAGTCTTGCGATTGAAATCACTCATACACAACAAGAGTCTGAACATTGGATAAGTGAGGGCAATATGCAGTTTTTAGTTGAACATGCCCCTCATCACTTATTAGAAAAATTAGAAAAATTTGAAATTTATGAAGGTGCTAAAAAAGTCGCAGATGCCTTTATTCAGTTTAAATAATTATTTTTTATACGACTTTTCTTAAGCCAATAAAAAACGGGCTTTGTTCAATTACAAAGCCCGCCAATAAAATTTAAAACAATAAATTTAGATTAATTTAATCAGTTAATAATCAACCTAATGTACTTGGTACCAGAATTTCAGTCGCAACAATAACAATCACCAGCCCTACTAATACTGGGACAGAAACTCGTTTCATCACTTCAAACGGTGAAATTTTTGCCATACCAGATACCGCAACCACAACACCAGAAACCGGTGATAATGTACGGCCTAAATTTGAGGCTTGTAACATTGGAATAGTTAAATAAGCTGGGTTAACACCCATATTGCTTGCTAGACGAGGAATTAATTCAACGAATGCATAGAATGGTGCGTTACCAGAGCCTGTGGTCATTGCCGCTAACATGGTAATTAATACCAATGCAATCATCATCACAATCGCACCTGAACCTAATGACTGAGCACCTTCAATTAATGCATTAATAAAGCCAACCGTCGTTAAACCTTGAGCAAATACCCCAGCAGCGACTAATAACATAACAACTTGAGCAAATGCATCTGCCATACCGCGGTAAGCAACTTCTAAACCTTCGAAAACTTGTTTTGCGCTAAAGCTGCGAATAAATTCGATAACAGCCGCTAAAATCATACAGATAATAATAATGGCAACAATATGAAGTTCTGGTAACCATTTACCATCAAAAACGAGAACACCGATAATTGGTGTGAAAGGTAAAATCGCATAGAAACTTGGTGCGTGAGTTTTGATTTCATTCACGTCTAACATTTCAGTTTCGATATGCTCTTTACGGTCAAGATAACGTTGCCAGAAGAAATGAGCGATACACATACCAATAATTGCAGCAATAGAGATAGGTAATGTGGTTTTAAATGCGAAATCAATCAGCGGCATTTTAGACGCTTCAGCGGCTAAAATAACATCTCCTGATGTTGGCGCTAAAATAATAGAAGCTGGAGACGCACAGATTGCAGCTGCAGCTCCGCGACTAATTCCCATATTCACCATAACAGGGAATAGAGTTGCCATTAACAACACCCCTAAACCTGTTGCTGATGAAACAGCCAGTGACATCAAACATGCAACAATGTAAGCCGCAACCATCAGAAGATATGGTGAGTTAATCATTTTTAGTGGGCGTGATGCTAATTTAACAACAACATCATTAGCACCAATGTGTGTCATATAAGAAGCAAAACCACAAAGTATCATGATCATCATACCTAAATCGCCACCACGGCTCATTAGTAGATTTTTCACATACTCAACAATATCGATTAAACCGTAGCCTGTTGCAGTTGCACTTGCAGGTAAAACAGCCCTTCCCATAATAACGCTGATGATCAGTAATAACAGACCACCCGTCATTAAAACACCGGTTGGTGAATAGCCTTTTACAATATAACGTCCAACACCTACAGCAACGAAGGCGCCGATAAGAATTTCAATCATTTATTTATCCTGTCTAAAGTAGTCATTTATAAAATGAAGTTTTTTATTTTTATCATCATTTTTGCGTTTAGTGCGATTGACACACTCTGCCCAAAGGCAACGTTGCAGTGTATGACATATATCAAAAAAAACGACTATTTTTTTACATATACATAGCACGAATGCTTACTTTTCATTCAAAATATAAATTAAATGATAGATATAAAGCAAAAAGCACACAATTATCAAAATAGTGTGCTTTTATTAAGAGTGTGATGAAGTTAAAATTCGTGAAATTAGATTTTCTTCAATAACTGATTAAGTGCTTTTACTTCTGGGCTTTCAGCATCTTGCTTATTTAGCCAATTATCGATGGCTTGTTTTGCTTTTTGCTGTAATTGATCGCGCAGTAATTTTTCAACATTGAGCTCATATTGCACCGCATTCCAATCCCCATAAAGCCTTAAAGGAATATCAATTTTAGCCAGTTGGCGAATAAATTCATTTTCTTTACCCCACCCTTTTTTAATATTAACCAATAGTGTTACATCAAGATCATGGCGTTGAAGGTTAACTTTACCCTGCCCTTTAATTTGATAAGTATCAGCTTGAGCATCAAGGGAATTAATCGTCAATTGTCCTTTTGGGGTTAATTTAAATTGGGCAATCACATTATCTGCTTGGGTGTAACTCTCGATATCTTCAGGATAAATTACTTTATCTGTCGCTTGAGCGACTGATTGCTGAATAACCTGCGGAACATTTAATCCTTGCATTTTAAATTGGCTAACAGATGTATTGAGCGTACCTTGCCAATAATTATAAAAGGCTTTTCGGTTATATCCCGCACCTTCTAAATTCCCTTTTGCCGAAATTAATCCACTGAAATTTTCAGGTTGATTAAACACACGCAATAGCGGTTGTAATGGAATATTGTTCATTGTGACATCCATGCTGATATGTGCTGGCACAATGCTTGTAGAGATAACTGTTGGAAGTGAGAAGTCACCTTGAAGGACATGTCCTGTTAAGGTTTGAATATTCAGCGACTTAGGATTATTTAAAGCATCAATTTTAAAATTATTAATCTCTAAATCTTTATAAAGAAGCTTATTCAGTGCTAATTTCAGCGTAAACTCAATATCGCCCCAATGCGTTAAATCATATTCTTTATTTTCAATAGTAACTGAAGTAATAACCGGCTTTGCCATAATTGTGGCATTTGGTGCTGGCGCTGCATGTGCAGTATTAAATAATGAAAATGATGATGGTGTCTTATTATCTTTAGGGGACAATAATGCGGTTTCCGTTGTTTTAGCCACTGCTAACTCTGGTAACAACGTATTTAAATTTAATTGTTCACCTTTTAAATCAACCTGATAACGAGTTTTACCTGAAAACTCCGCACTGATATTACCTTGCAGTTGGCTATCATTAGCAGTGAGATTTAAGTTATCAAGTGAAACCTTTCTCACCCCCTCATTTTGGATCGTAAAATCTGAAGTTAAACTTCCTGTTATGCCATTTTCAGGGATCCCTATTCCTGATAAAGCATAATCTAACTGTGTGATATTACCTGCAATTTGGTAAGGATAACTGTTCATATCCGCATTAGCGGCAACATTTAGGGTGATCTCACGACGGTCACGATTCATTTTCGTGCTCATCTCAAGACTAATTTGTTTTTTCTCGTCTGTTTTCAACGATAAATTAATATCGCGTAAATTAAGCTGCTCGCCGTCTTTCATTTGCCAAATAATTAAGCTGTCTGAAATTTTTACTTTGGCGATATTCAATTGCCAATTATTGGCTCTAGGTTCGATTACTGGGTGAGAAATATCTCGAGGAGTAGAAGGCGGTGATATTTTAGGAATAGCTTTGCTTTCCGGTGTTTGGCGAACAACGGCACCTTTAAGCATGACTTCTTTTACTTCAAGTTGATGAGAAAGTAGCGGTAATAACTCAACATCAAGACGCATATTATCGGCTGTAACTAAAGGCATTTCAGCACCAGGTGCTGTCAATGACATTTTACCACTAATAATGCTTAACTTTGGCCATACATGCCAACGCATATCATCTTGTAATGTGAGTTTATAACCGCTTTGTTTTTCGACCCTTTCAACAAGGTATCCGCGGAAATCATTGGGGTTAATGAGTAAAACTAACGCTGTTAAGCCTGCCAAAATAACCACAAGCAAAATAGCCAGTGTTGTCAGAAACCTTTTCATACAATTACCCGCTTAGTGAAATATGATAATAATGATTATAAAGATAGTTAATCTTCACTAATCCGACTACCAACTGCACCTTGTTGATTTTTATATTTTGCATCTTGACGACGATTATAAGGTCTATCAGCAGAACCAGACATAGGCTCAAAGCTTAATGCACCAATAACCATACCCGGTCTTAATGCGAGAGGGAGTTTACCTGAATTGAAAAACTCTAATACGATTTGTCCATGCCAGCCAGGATCAATACGATGAGCAGTAACATGCACCATTAAACCTAAACGAGCTAATGATGAGCGTCCATCTAACCACCCCACCACATTATCAGGTAATGTGACTGATTCAAGTGTCACAGCTAACGCTAATTCACCAGGATGTAAGAAGAATGCCTCACCTTCAGGTAAAACAATTTCATCACTCATTACACGCTCTAGCGCTGCATTTACTTCTGCCTTAGGACCACTTAAATCAATATAAGCTGCAGTATGACCTTGGAAAACACGAAATTGATTTCCTAAGCAAACATCTGCTGTTGCGCCGTTAATTCGCTCGATGGGCGGGCGGGGTTCAATGACTAATTTACCTTCATCCAGCCACTGAATAATATCACGGTCGCATAATCGCATTTTATTTCCTTCTTCAAATTAAACAGGCAGTTTCATCATGCATGAAAGCTGCCCACAAATGAATCTATTATTCGCAGAACTGACCAATTTTTGCTTTCAGAATATCAATCGCAACACGGTTTTTACCCCCTCTAGGGACAATAATATCGGCATATTGTTTAGAAGGTTCAATAAACTGGAAGAACATAGGACGAACGGTTTTATTATATTGTTCAATGACTGAGTCTAAGCTACGTCCACGTTCATTCACATCACGTTTAATTCTACGCATTAAGCAAATATCTAATGGCGTATCAACAAAGATAGAGAAATCCATCTCTTCACGTAGGCGTTTATCTGTTAATAACAAGATGCCTTCAATAATAATAACTTTTTTGGGTTGAAAAGAAATGGATTCTGCTTTGCGAGTGTGAGCAACGTAGTCATATTGAGGGAGTTCGATGGTTTTTCCTGCTTTGAGTTCACACAAATGCTGATATAAAAGTGCGTGATCCATCGAATTTGGGTGGTCATAATTGACCTTATATCGTTCTTCCATCGTTAAATCACTTTGGTCACGATAATAACAATCTTCTGGTATCACACCGATATTATGATCACCTACTTGTGCTCTTAATTCGCGGTAAAGTGTACTTGCAATAAGACTTTTACCCGAAGCAGAAGCTCCAGCGATACCTACAATTGTGCACTGATGTGCTGTGTCAGCCATAATCAAAAACCTGGTTTGAAATAAAAAGAGGGATAACGTAATAATATGTAAATATTACGCTAGCGCAGATTATAGTTTTGAAATCACTCTGGTTCCAGCGTAAAACCAGAAATCTATTTGTTTTTTATCAAAAACAGTCGGAAATCACATGTAAAAAATGGAAAGCCTAATGACTCTCCATTTTAATCAGTAAATAATTCAATGTATTATTTTACTGTAATTACACTGCGCGGAAAGAAATTTCCGTTGGAATAGCATCACCATCCCAATACATTTGAGCAGAAACAGTCGATGCGATTTCGCGATAAATATCAGCAAACTCGCCTTCAGGATCACGCATCACTGTTGGTTGTCCGCGGTCTAAGTCTTCACGTAAAGAGATATGAAGAGGAACTTGACCTAATAATTCACAATGATACTTCTCAGCCAATTTCGCCGCACCACCAGTACCAAAGATAGGTTCAAGGTGACCACAGTTGCTACAAATATGTGCACTCATGTTTTCAATAATACCTAATACAGGTACATTGACTTTCTTAAACATGACGATCCCTTTCATCGCATCCACCAGCGCAATATCTTGTGGTGTTGTTACTACAACAGCAGCGGTTACTGGGATATTTTGAGATAAGGTTAATTGAATATCACCTGTTCCCGGCGGCATATCGATAACCAGATAATCCAAGTCAGGCCACAGCGTATCTTGGAGCATTTGCATTAATGCTTTACTCGCCATAGGACCTCGCCATACCATCGCATTATCATCAGTGACTAAATAACCGATAGAGTTAGACGCTAAACCATAAGCCATAATCGGCGCCATATGTTGTCCATCAGGAGACGTTGGACGCTCCATTGTCGTACCCAACATATTAGGAATAGACGGGCCGTAAATATCAGCATCAAGAATACCCACTTTAGCGCCTTCTTGTGCAAGTGCTAATGCAAGGTTCACTGCTGTACTTGATTTACCTACGCCACCTTTACCAGAGCTCACTGCAAGAATATTACGAACACCATTAACACCAGGCAGATCATTTGCGCGACGTAAGGTTGAAATATTGTGCTTGAGTTTCCATTCAATGGCTTTTGCGCCAGTGATGTTGCGAAGTTCAGCTGTTTTTTCTTCGATTAGGACTTGGAAAGGTTTTTTCCAAACAAACGGCATCACTAATTCGATATGAAGAACATCGTCAATCATCGCACATTGATGTAGTGCTTTTAGAGAAAGCAGATTACGTTTCAATGTCGGGTGTTCAAAAGTAGACAAGACACCTGAAACTTTTTCGTTCAGAATCTCAGGGGTGGTCTGCTCGGGGGATTTATCACTCATCCCGGCTCCTCTCGTTTTCATTATTTATTAAATATATGAGTGTATCTATCATATCAGATAGTAGATGACTACGATAATGCCTTACCTCAATTTGCCAACTGAAATTTCTCTTGCAAAAACTCGATTATTGCCCTAGCGACATCATGATGGATCGGTTACCATCAAAGTCCCTTTTATTAATTTTATGGAAGTAAGATCCTTACTATGTCTCACGTCGCGAATAAATTATTGGTAACCTGCGCGTTACCTTATGCTAACGGTTCAATTCATCTCGGTCATATCCTTGAGCACATTCAGGCAGATATCTGGGTCCGTTATCAACGAATGCGCGGCAAAGAAGTTCATTTCATCTGCGCTGACGATGCCCACGGCACCCCAATTATGCTGAAAGCTCAACAATTGGGCATAACTCCAGAAGCCATGATTGAAGAAATGAGCAAAGAGCATCAGCAGGATTTTGCAGGCTTCAATATCAGTTATGACAATTATCACTCTACACACAGTGAAGAGAGTCGCCAATTATCGACTAAAATTTATCTTGCACTGAAAAAGAATGGTCACATCAAAAGCAAAACAATTTCTCAGCTTTATGATGAAGAAAAAGGCATGTTCTTGCCTGACCGTTTTGTAAAAGGCACTTGCCCTAAATGTAAAGCGCAAGACCAATATGGTGATAACTGTGAAGTTTGTGGCTCAACTTACAGCCCAACAGAATTAATTAATCCACGCTCTGTCGTATCAGGTTCAACGCCTGTAATGCGCGAAACAGAACACTATTTCTTCGACTTACCTGCATTTAGCAACATGTTACAAGCGTGGATACGCTCTGGTGCACTGCAAGAACAAGTTGCGAATAAGATGCAAGAATGGTTCGACAGTGGTTTACAACAGTGGGATATCACTCGTGACGCGCCTTATTTCGGTTTCGAAATTCCAGATGCACCGGGTAAATATTTCTATGTATGGCTAGATGCACCGATTGGCTACATGAGTTCATTCTTAAACTTATGTGAAAAACGTGGTGATTTAAGTTTTGATGAATTTTGGAATAAAGACAGCAAAGCTGACCTTTATCACTTTATTGGTAAAGATATCGTCTATTTCCACAGCTTATTCTGGCCTGCAATGTTAGAAGGTAGCGAATATCGCAAACCAACAAACTTGTTTGTTCATGGTTATGTCACAGTAAATGGTGCGAAGATGTCAAAATCTCGTGGCACCTTTATTACTGCTCGCGCTTATCTTGATCATTTTGATGCGGATTGCCTACGTTATTACTATGCTGCAAAACTTTCATCACGCATTGACGATATTGACCTAAACTTAGAAGACTTTGTTCAACGTGTAAACAGCGACATTGTTAATAAAGTGGTGAACCTTGCATCGCGTACAGCAGGTTTTATCAGCAAGCGTTTTGATGGCAAATTAGCTGATTCTTTAGATGATGCTAAACTTTATCAACACTTTGTTGATATGAAAGAAACTATCGCACAATCATTTGAAAATCGTGAGTTTGGTAAAGCCATTCGTGAAATTATGGCACTAGCTGACGAAGCTAACCGTTATATCGATGAAAAAGCCCCTTGGGTAGTGGCAAAACAAGAAGGTCAAGATACTCAGTTACAAGCAATCTGTACTATGGGAATTAACTTATTCCGTGTATTGATGACGTATCTGAAACCTGTATTACCTTCACTGACAGAACGTTCAGAAGCCTTTTTACAAACCCAATTAACATGGGATGCACTTGATCAACCACTGTTAGGCCAAGAAATCACTAAATTCAAAGCGTTGTTTAACCGTATTGAAATGGATAAAGCTAACGCAATGGTTGAAGCATCAAAAAGTACCATTGCTCCAGTAAAAGAAGTAACGGGGCCATTGGCTGATGCACCTATTCAAGAAACCATCAAATTTGATGATTTTGCGAAAATCGATATGCGTATCGCTGAAATTAAACAAGCAGACTTTGTTGAAGGCTCAGACAAACTACTGAAATTAATTTTGGACTTAGGTGGCGAAACTCGCCAAGTATTCTCAGGTATTCGTACTGCATACCCAGATCCTAAAGTGTTAGAAGGTCGCTTAACGGTAATGGTAGCAAACTTAGCACCTCGTAAAATGCGTTTTGGTATTTCAGAAGGCATGGTAATGGCAGCAGGCCCTGGCGATAAAGATATTTTCTTACTCAGCCCAGATTCTGGTGCAAAACCGGGTCAACAAGTGAAATAACAACCAAGATTCATTTGCCAAATAAATATATGGCGGGGTTCTATTAGAGCCCCGCTCTTTTTTTATTGTGATCCATAGCACACTTTCAAAATCGGTGTATGATAATTCTGTTAGTTGATTTGGGACACTTACTTATGAAATCTAAACGGGCACGATTGCAGATTACACTTTGGCATTATCTACGATCTTTTTTGGTACTTTATCTTTGTCTTTTTGCTGGTAATCTTATTTCAGCTCTTCTACCCTTCGCGGTTCCAGGTAGTATTATTGGGTTACTGATCCTTTTTGGTTTACTTGCTTTCCAGCTTATTCCTTTGCGTTGGGTTAAACCTGGCGCCAATATCCTGCTGAAAAATATGTCATTGCTCTTTATCCCTATCGGGGTAGCCGTAATGAATTATTATGATTTACTTAGTCAGCAACTTTTCCCTATCGTTTTAGCCTGTATAGTCAGTACGTTTGGGGTTATGGCACTGGTTGCTTACTGTTCACATTATGTTCATCGTGAGCGTATTATCGTAGGTTCAAAACCAGATCTAGTTGAAGATATTATTGAAACAAAAGAAAAAGATGATGATAAAGCATTAAGTGAGAAGAAAAAATGTTAGTGTTAACGAATATATGGTGGTCACTTCCTTTAACCATAATTATCTTTTATTTATCACGTAAACTTGCTGCTCGTTATAAATTACCTATATTGAACCCTTTACTTATTGGTATTGCGGTTATTATTCCTATCTTATTAATTACACATACTCCTTACGAACACTATTTTGCAGGTAGCCGTATTTTAAATGATTTATTACAACCTGCCGTTGTTGCTTTAGCTATTCCGCTTTATCAGCAATTACATCAAATTCGCGCACAATGGAAATCACTAATAAGTATTTGCTTTATTGGTAGTGTTGCAGCCATGGTCAGTGGTACTGCGATTGCCTTATGGGCAGGAGCAACTCCCGAAATTGCCGCATCAGTCTTACCTAAATCAGTCACAACACCTATCGCAATGGCAGTTGCAGACTCCATAGGTGGTATTCCTGCAATCAGTGCTGCATGTGTTATTGCAGTAGGTATTTTAGGTGCCATTTTTGGTCACACTCTATTCAAGATATTGCGAATTCCAACTCACGCCTCTCGGGGATTAGCGATGGGAACCGTTTCGCATGCAGTAGGAACAGCAAGAGCGGCAGAAGTGGATTATATCGAAGGTGCTTATAGTTCATTGGCATTAATGACATGCGGGATTATTACATCCCTTACCGCACCATTTATCTTCCCTATTATTTTGCATCTTTATAGTTAATATTTTTTATACTCTACCTTTCAAATCCCCGATTTAATTAATTTTACTTCGGGGATTTTTGCTATAAATTTGAGATACATCTCTCAATTAATGAATTTGTTGCAATTGTTTCATTGAAAATATGATTTTCATCACATATAAGAATGAGTAAAGATGCCTAGAATCTTATAATACAGAAAGATTAATGGGAGACTCATGTATGCATACTCGTTTTCAGGCAGTTTGGTCAGATTTATCCCCTCAGTTACAACAAGCACTTGCTCCTTATCTTGAGCAGGATGAATTCCCTGCAATGTTTACAGCAGAGCAGGTCAATGCCATAAAAACACAGTTACAATGTAATGATGATGCCTTAGCCCTCGCACTTTTACCAGTCGCGGCTGCTTGTGCAGTGACACCGATATCTCATTTTAATGTTGGTGCTATTGCTCGTGGTGAAAGTGGTAATCTCTACTTTGGTGCCAACATGGAATTTGCAGGTGCCCCACTACAACAAACTGTTCACGCAGAACAAAGTGCTGTGACTCATGCGTGGTTACAAGGTGAATCTCGCTTGATCTCCGTTACCGTTAACTATACACCTTGTGGTCACTGTCGCCAGTTTATGAACGAATTGAACAGTGGCACCCATATTCAAATTCAGTTACCGGGAAGAAAAATGGCAACATTAGGTGATTATTTACCTGATAGCTTTGGCCCGAAAGATCTCAATATCACCTCTTTATTAATGGACAAAGTTAATCACGGTTACAAAATTGATAACCCTAGTGAATTAGCACAACAAGCGCTACAAGCCACGAATCGTAGCCATGCTCCTTATAGTGAGTCGCACAGTGGTATTGCTGTTCAAATGAAAAATGGCAAAATATTCCAAGGTAGTTACGCAGAAAATGCCGCATTCAACCCAAGTTTACCGCCACTACAAGCCGCATTAATTTTGTTAAATATGGCGGGTGAGAGTGTTATGGATATTGAATCTGCTGTCTTAATCGAAAAAACAGAGACAGTTTTAACGCAATGGGATGCAACACAAGCAACATTAACTGCTTTAGGTTGTCGCCAAATGCAACGTATCACTTTGTAAAAAGTTTTAACTTATTCCTCTAAAAATCTCTCCTAAAAAAGCATCAGCATGTAAATTTTGCTGATGCTTACCAGAAAAAGTTGTAACAACCGTATCTATCTCTCATTTCTAAGCATAAAAATCATAAAAAAATAACATAAGCTGTACATATTTTTATTATTTTGTAGGATCTACAATTGTCATGTGACTAACTGCCTTACAAGAGTATTTTTCATGGAACTGGAACACGAAAGTAAACGCCCTCTCTACATCCCGTATGCAGGTCCAATCCTGCTTGAATTTCCCCTGTTAAATAAAGGTAGTGCTTTCAGCGAAGAAGAACGCAGCACCTTTAACTTACATGGTTTACTGCCTGAAGCAGTTGAAACCATCGAAGAACAGGTTGAACGCGCTTATCGCCAATATCTTGATTTCAAAAACGATAACGATAAACATATTTACCTACGAAATATCCAAGATACCAATGAAACCCTATTTTACCGTCTATTGGAATCTCACCTAACTGAAATGATGCCTATCATTTACACACCAACAGTAGGTGAAGCTTGTGAACATTTCTCTGATATTTATCGTCGTGCTCGTGGTTTATTTATCTCTTACCCTAACCGTGCCAATATCGACGATATGCTACAAAACGCCACGAAACAGAACGTAAAAGTCATTGTTGTAACAGATGGCGAACGCATTCTTGGTCTAGGTGACCAAGGTATCGGTGGTATGGGTATTCCTATCGGTAAACTCTCTTTATATACCGCGTGTGGTGGTATTAGCCCGGCGTACACACTGCCTGTTGTACTTGATGTGGGTACTAACAACCCACAACGTTTAAACGATCCTCTGTATATGGGATGGCGTCATCCTCGCATTACAGGTGATGAATATAACGAGTTTGTTGATGAGTTTATTCAAGCTGTTAAACGTCGCTGGCCAAATGTTTTACTGCAATTCGAAGATTTCGCACAAAAAAATGCGATGCCTTTATTAAACCGTTATCGTGATGAGCTATGTTGCTTTAACGATGATATTCAAGGTACAGCGTCTGTTACTTTAGGTAGCTTAATTGCAGCAAGTCGTGCTGCTGGCCGCCAATTAAAAGACCAAACTGTCACTTTCTTAGGTGCAGGCTCAGCAGGTTGCGGTATTGCTGAGCAAATCATTGCCCAAATGAAGTCCGAAGGTTTAAGTGATGAACAAGCGCGTCAACGTATCTTTATGGTCGACCGTTTTGGCTTATTAACAGATAAACTGCCAAATCTACTTGATTTCCAAAGCAAACTTATCCAAAAAAGTGAAACTATTGCTGATTGGGAAACCGGAAGCGATGCGATTTCACTGTTAGAAGTGGTTAAGAATGCAAAACCGACTATTTTGATTGGTGTTTCAGGACAAGCAGGTTTATTCACTGAAGAAATTATTCGTGAAATGCACAAACACTGTGAACGCCCTATCGTAATGCCATTATCTAACCCGACTTCTCGTGTAGAAGCGCGTCCTGAAGATATTATCAATTGGACTAATGGACAAGCTTTAGTCGCAACGGGTAGCCCATTTGCACCGGTTAAATACAAAGATAAAGAGTATCCAATTGCACAATGCAACAACTCTTATATCTTCCCAGGTATTGGGCTAGGTGTTATCGCATGTGGTGCAAAACGTGTTACTGATGCCATGTTAATGGTTGCAAGCCGTGCATTAGCTGATTGCTCACCAATGGCAAAAGATGGTGATGGTTCTCTGTTACCTTTACTGGCTGATATTCAGCAAGTTTCGCGTTATATCGCAAAACAAGTTGCAAAAGAAGCTCAAGTACAAGGTGTTGCTACCGTAACTTCTGATTCAGCATTAGAAGAAGCTATTGAACGTAACTATTGGTCACCAGAGTACCGTATTTACAAAAGAACCTCGTTCTAAGTAGCTTGAAACACTAAGTACCATTCTGAAAAGCGCATCATTACTTAATATGAAGCGCTTTTTTCTTGCTTCCCTATCTCCGCTCAAGTAGCCTTAAGCATTATGAAAGTCATTCATTATTTGCGTCATTAAGGCAAGGAAATGCTAAAACGCCTCATTTATCTCTTTCTCACACTTTTTATTCTGCTTGCTGTCATCTTGATTGCCTGCGATCGCTGGATCGGTTGGAAAACCAATCCTTATATCTTTGAAGATGTGGATACGCTACCTGCTAAAAAGGTAGGCATGGTATTAGGCACATCGAAGTACTACACCAGCGGTTATATAAATCAGTTTTATCAATACCGCATCCAAGGCGCTGTTAATGCTTATAATAGTGGCAAAATTCAGTATTTATTGCTCAGCGGTGATAATGCCAAGCACAGCTATAATGAACCGAATACGATGCGTAAAGATCTCATTAAAGCAGGCATTCCGGCCTCTCGTATTGTGATGGATTTTGCAGGCTTCAGAACACTTGATTCAGTAGTACGAACAAAAGAGGTATTTGGTACAGATGGATTTACCATTATCACTCAGCGTTTTCACTGTGAACGTGCCGTTTTTATCGCATTAGAAAAAGGAATTGACGCACAATGCTTTGCTGTTGCATCCCCTAAAAGCATGTTTAAAGTACGTGTACGCGAAGTATTTGCCAGAGCTGGTGCAATGATTGATGTGTATATTCTAAACCGTGAACCACGCTTTTTAGGGCCACCAGAAACTATTCCTGCAATACAATCTATTCCAGAAGGCATTAAAGGTTATCCTGCGGTTTCACCAGAGGAAGTCGAATCACTTCCTCTAAACAAAAATAATCATGAAAAAACCTAAAAGAATTGCGCTAATTTTGAGGCTGATTTACGCCAGATCCACTCTATTGGCCCTTGTGGGAAAAAACGTAACCAAATCACAGCAAAAGTGATATTGATTGCCCAAATGGCAACAACAAAAGGCATCAATTCCGGCAGAGTAAATTGATTAAATAGCCCCATACGCTGAAATAAATAAATCCCGATAAGGCTTTGCATTAGATAGGTTGTTAACGCCATTTTGCCAACACAACGTAAAGCATAGGCAAGATAAGAGTGTTGAATAATATCCCAACTCCAATAAAACAGCGCAATATACCCCAAACTTTGCATCACTTGGATCAGCATGGTTAAAGGTTGTGCCAAAATAGCAGCCCAGCGGTAATCCCAATCAAGGTAATAATCCACCAGCACAATAGTTGTTTGTAAGCTTAAACTGATTGTGAGGAAATAAAGTGCCACATGACCATAATGAGCACGACTAAATTTCTGCTGTAACCAACCAGACGCCATTAGTGCAGAGCCCATCAACATCGCACCAAACAAAAACCAACTGTATTGACGTACTAGATTAAAAATAAAAAGACTTAGCTCATTCAAACGATAATAAACACTATTTAAATAAGGCCCTGTTTTCCAATCTGATTCAGCCAATTGAGAATATGGCGTGCTGTACCAAACGGTATCAATAAAGTCGCGATAATAGTAAAACAACGCACCTAAAATAAGTGCGCCACAAAAATAGAGTATTACTCCCAATATAAACTGGTGTTTTGTCGCTATTGATTTAATAAACACAAAAACAAATAAACCACATATACTATATGGAAATAAAATATCACCTTCCCAAATAAATAGTGTGTGAATAAGGCCAATCAATGCCAGCACAACTAACCGCGATATATTAAAACGCGCTCCTTTATGCAAAAGGAGATAAAGCGTACCACCAAATAGCAACGCAAAAATAAAGAGGAATTTTCCTTGAGCAAACAGATTTAATGCCATCCATGTTATGCGATCACCAAAAGAGGCCTCCCCCGAATGTAATGGGTTAAATGAAGCCACTCTTAATAATGCAAAACCTGAAATATTGAGCAATAAAATGCCAAGGATCGCCATTCCTCTCAACGCATCGAGAGCTTCAATACGTTGATGAGACGATTCATTCATTTTTATTTAAAAATCTCAA
Source organism: Proteus sp. FZP2095 (assembly GCF_023701425.1). Lineage (NCBI taxonomy): Bacteria > Pseudomonadati > Pseudomonadota > Gammaproteobacteria > Enterobacterales > Morganellaceae > Proteus > Proteus sp. FZP2095. The sequence goes on along the minus strand of NZ_JAMQBJ010000001.1, from coordinate 189,501 downwards.
AGATGACGAACAGCGCGCAAAAACTCCTGACGCGTATTTTGACTAGATTTAAATAATCCACCCAACGAGGTAGTTGTTGTTGCACTCGTTGCATCACGAATACCACGAGCCTTAACACAGTAGTGAACCGCATCAATAGAAACAGCCACATTTTTTGTGCCTAGTAACGTTTGTAATGCGATAAGGATTTGCTGTGTTAAACGTTCTTGAACTTGAGGACGTTGAGCAAAGAATTGCACAATACGATTGATTTTAGATAACCCAATCACTTTATCTTTCGGGATATAAGCCACAATCGCTTTACCATCAATGGTAACAAAGTGATGTTCGCAAGTACTTGTTAATGTGATATCTCGTACTGTCACCATTTCATCAACTTGCATTTTATTTTCAATTAGCGTGATTTTTGGGAAGTTGTGGTAATCCAGCCCTGAGAAAATTTCATCAACATACATTTTAGCGATACGACGAGGTGTTTCAGCTAAACTATCGTCGCTTAAATCCAGATTTAACAGCTTCATCACTTCTGTCATATGATGTTCAATTTGCTGTTTACTCTCACTTGGAGAGAGTTTTGGTTCACGAAGAGGCGTTTCCAAACCGCGTTCAACTAACGCAGCATGCACCCATTGCGCCTCTTTACTTAATGATGACATTGGACTCTCCGATAAACACATTAATTAAGTAGCAGTTATCACTCTTAGCAACAACAGCCTACACTTTAGATGACCTCAATCACATTATCCAGCGATACCGCATTTTTCGTTATGAAATTATTGCATTTTTGTATGAGCTATTTTTAGTTTACTGATGCTCTTTTTCTTTTACACACACCAGAAAACCACCGATTATCAACACAATAAAAGCAACATAAAGTGCAGGTTCTAATTTTCCTGTTAATGCGGTTGAAAGTGAAGAAATTACGGGGCCAACTAATTGTCCAATAGCATAAAAAGTGGTGAGTAACCCCGCCATATAACGCCCATGATCAGGTGCTAATTCTCTGCCTCGTAAAAAAGCAAGTTGTACAGCGCACATAAGACCGCCACCAATTAAGAAAGCGCCAATCGCAAGCCCTGTTATCGTCGGCATCCACTCTGCAATCAAAATGCCTAATGCTTGTAACCAAAGCGTAATAGCTAAGCGTAACTGCGTATTTAGTATGTTACGCGTTAAAATGGCGATCCCAATACACAATGCAGCTGAAGCACCAAAAACAGGCCAAACAAATTGCGCGATCAAGCTACCCGGAAAACGTTCTGCCGCCATTTGAGAAAGAAATGTGGCAGGTAAAATATAGCCAAATCCGGCAAAGGTATAACCCCAAATCAGCTTTTTCATCGCTGGAGTGAGCGTTAAAGGGGCAACTTTTACTTCTTCTCTGCTCATTTTCCAAGGTTTGGGAAGATGATAGCTCACATATATGGCACAAATAAAAGCAAGAGAACCATAAATTAACCACCCCGCCATAGCACTCATTTGCCATTTCATAATTAGCACGGCGAGAATACCGCTAATAAAGATACCTGCACCCGTTCCTGCATAAACTGCCACACTTAATGCAGGCCGATTAAGACGAGCCAGTAACTCATTAGCCCATGAAGCCACCAACACTAGCGTCCAACCACTTGCCCAGCCAATAAAAAAGCGCGCAATACTATGTGTAAAAGCATCATTTAAAAAAGCAGACAACAGAGTGATTATCACCGCGCCCCAAAGACCTGCCCACAAACGATATCCCACACCTTTAACGGCTTTCATCGCATCATAAGAGCCCGCGAGATAGCCAAGATAATTAAATGCGGCGACAATACCCGCACTTGTTAGCGTCAATTGATATTCTGCAATCATCAATGGCACTTGAGGTGTAAATGTAAAGCGCCCTATCCCCATTGCAACCACTAAAGCAAGAAACCCACTAAAAGCGATATGAAAAGCTTGTGCTGAATGACTTTGGTGATTTGAAGTATTCATGGATATCCATTATTTTGTTTTATCATTTTAATGTGCCGCCCATTAATAACAGAACAAGTAACACATTAACCCCAAACAGTTAACATTTTTACAATAAGACGTTTCATTTCTTTCTATTCACAAGATGATCTCTGACATGATGATGTTCATCGTGATAGATTAGTATCATGAAATAAAACAGAACATTTCGATAGATCTTGGAGTATATGATGAGTCAATGTCACGTTAGCGGTTTATTATCTCTTGATGAAGCGCTAGAAAAACTACTTGAAAAACCGCTGGCAATTACCAATACCCTTAACATTCCATTAAATAACGCCGCAGATTATATTCTAAGTGAAGATATTACATCCCCACTGAATGTTCCGCCTTTTGATAATTCGGCAATGGATGGTTATGGACTTCGTTACGCTGACTTAGAAGCTCAAACTCCACTTCCTGTTGCAGGTAAATCGTTCGCAGGTATTCCTTTTGAGGGAGAACTCCCTGCTGGGCAATGTGTACGCATTATGACAGGGGCAATGGTTCCTGCGGGTGTTGATACTGTCATAATGCAAGAAGAAGCTGAAGTGACTGAAAATGGTGTCCGTTTTCCACATCCTGCTAAAAAAGGCCAAAATATTCGCCGTATTGGTGAAGATATTAAAGAAAACGACATTGTATTACCGGCTGGCACTAAGCTTTCAACAGCGCAATTACCTTTAATCGCCTCTTTAGGTGTAGCAACAGTACAAGTTTATCGTCGTTTAAAAGTGGCTGTTTTCTCAACGGGCGATGAATTACAAACCATTGGCCAGCCATTAAAAGCAGGTCAAATTTATGATACAAACCGCTTTGCGGTACGTTTAATGCTTGAAAAATTAGGATGTGAAGTCTTAGATTTAGGGGTTATTCCTGATTCACCAGAAAAACTGCGTGAAACCTTTAAAAAAGCTGATCAAGAAGCAGATTTAGTGATCAGCAGTGGGGGGGTTTCTGTAGGTGAAGCCGATTACACCAAACAAATTCTTGATGAAATTGGTGAAATTGGTTTTTGGAAACTTGCCATTAAACCGGGAAAACCTTTTGCCTTTGGTCGATTACATAATGCATGGTTCTGCGGTTTACCAGGTAATCCAGTATCAGCGACCGTAACATTCTATCAATTGGTTCAGCCTCTGATCGCGCGGTTGTCAGGCTTTAGCCATTGGAAAGCGCCACAACGTTTCCAAGCTATTGCTCAATCACCATTAAAAAAATCAGCAGGTCGCCTTGATTTTCAACGCGGTATTGCAAGTATTAATGCCGAAGGTGTATGGCAAGTCGATACCTCTGGTCATCAAGGCTCACACGTTTATAGCTCCTTTAGTGTCGCTAATTGCTTTATCGTTTTAGAGCGTGAACGCGGTAAAGTTGCAGCTGGTGAAACGGTTACTATTGAGCTATTTAATTCTCTATTAAAAAGTGAATAGCCTTTATGAGTATTGAATTAACCGATAAAGAAACGCTGCGCTACAATCGCCAGATTGTATTAAGAGGTTTTGATTTTGATGGTCAAGAGGCACTGAAAAGTGCTTCTGTATTGATTGTTGGCGCAGGTGGCTTAGGATGTAGTGCCTCGCAATATCTTACAGCCGCAGGTGTGGGAAAACTCACATTATTAGATTTTGATACAGTTTCTCTTTCTAATCTTCAGCGCCAAATTCTTCATCGCGACGCCACGATTGGTCAACCAAAAGTGCTATCTGCAAAAGCGACATTAGAAGCAATTAATCCTCATGTCACGATAGAAACCGTCGATGCATTACTTGAAGACGAGGCTTTAGCAGAGCTTATTAGCCAACATAATATTGTTATGGATTGTACTGATAATGTGACAGTACGTGAGCAACTTAATCGTCTCTGCTTTCATCAGAAAAAGCCTCTCGTTTCTGGTGCCGCTATTCGGATGGAAGGTCAAATCAGTGTATTCACCTACCAAGATGATGAGCCTTGCTATCGCTGTTTAAGCCATCTTTTTGGTGATAATGCGTTAAGTTGTGTTGAAGCGGGTATAATGGCACCTGTAGTCGGTACAATTGGCACATTACAAGCAGTTGAAGCCATTAAATTACTCACCGGCTATGGTGAAAATTTACATGGTAAGGTATTAATGTTTGATGCAATGCGTATGCAATTTCGCGAATTCAAATTACCTAAAAATCCACATTGTGAAGTGTGTTCTGCCAATTCACCCGATAACTAACCGCTTTCTATCCTAGATAAGGTAAGTCTAACTTCTTTAAACTTACCTTATCACCTTTCGAAGAGAGAGGTATTCACTCTAATGTAATTATCTTAAGCATAAACTCATCTAAATTACTCAAGAAAGAATCTAATCTTGAAAAGATAAATTCAGAGTGTTCATCACTTAGTTTCACATTCCCAGAACAACGTACATTAAAGTTTATTTGTAGGCATTTAGCTTCACTGGCAAGATAATCAACGGCACTGACAAATTTCTCAACATATAAAATATCTAGATTTGTCTCTTCTTTTATTTCGCGTTTAAGTGCTTGAAGCATGGATTCTCCCTCTTCAATACCACCTGAAGGTATTTCCCAAACATTAGGCATAAACTCATGCTGAGAACGTTTTAGAAAAAGTACTTTATCGTTTATGTCATCAACTTTAATGATGCCGCCAACTACGATACGATCATATTTATCCAAAGAATTTAATATGTTATAAGGAACTAAAGGCTCAATCATTTTTTATATAACTCCGCAACAGTTCTAATAATGGATAAATAGTTATCAATAAAATTGTAGCGTTCTTCACCATACCAAACATCTAATTTGAACATACTATTATGAAATTTAATGGCATTCTCGAAATGACATTTTTGAATGCGTACTTTTTTACAATAACTTTGAGATATCTTCTGTGGAGAGTGAAATAAAAAATAATTATTAAGTGGGCAAGTTGTTCCCGGAATATCAGCCTCTACAGCACCAAGTTCATTTAATTTTTTAACAAAATCATGGAGCTCAATTGTAAATTGAGTTTTATCAAATATGATAGGTAATGCGTACCAAGCAGGATTAGCTTTGTCAGGAATACGGACTATTTTTAAGCCATTAATAGACTCAATGCCTTTTTTCATTAACATTGCCGTTTCTCGCTTTTCCTCCATTATTTGCCCAAAGTGAGCCATTTGAGGCATAACAATGGCTGCTCCTAATGGGTGCATTCGCAAATTCAACCCAGTACCAGTAATAGCAAAATCTTTTAAATCCTCATTATGAACTTCTTTTTTTGCACGTTTATTAAAATGCCCAATTAGGATAGCTCTCTCATATATTCTGCGATGTTTAGTTGCAAAAAAACCACCTTCACCAGAAGTCAGGATCTTCTTACCTTGAAAACTCCATGCCGAACCATCAGAAAAGCTACCAATTATCTTGTCGTCCCACATTGCACCATGTGCATGTGAACTATCTTCCAGAAGAAGCAAACTGTTGCGTTTGCAAATATCTATAAGCTCATCCATATCACATGGAATACCCCACATATGGGTTATCACTACAGCTTTTGTCTTACTAGTAATTAAAGCTTCTACAGCCTTAGGATCAACATTGCCATTATCTCCACAATCAGCAAATTTCAATTCTGCTCCCAGTTGATGAAGGGGCGCACAAGTTGCAAAAAAAGTATAACTAGGAACAATAACTTCATCACCATGAGTAATTCCAGCACCGTAGAACATAGAAAATAGAGCTGTTGTTCCAGAATTAACTGCAACAGCATTTTCTACATTAAATTTTTTTTTGAACTCATTTTCAACTCGTTCATAAATACCACCGTTATCATAAATGGAGATATCCTCAATAAGCTGGTTTTGCACACTCTCTTTTATTTCATCAGAAATTTGGGGATGTAAGAATTTAGAATAATTTGAATTCATAGTTAGATATCTCATTTATATAGTTCTATTAAAATTACTTTTTTTTACTGCTTGTTCTAAAACATGCATTATAGATATTGAATTATTTAAATTTTTTTCAAAACCGGCCTCACCACCATCAAAAAGAAAACTTTGATACATCCTTATAAAGGGTGATATTGGTTCTGCTTTATAAAAATTAATTACTTTTTGTTTTTTATTTTTAATAGTGACACCTTCTTTATTGGCATGAAATATTCTATTTCTCCCATAGGCAGTAATATCTTCATTTTTTTCCATTCCTACACATGAAATATTGGCGAAAATAGTTACCCCAGCACATTCAAATTCAACAAAAGCAATATCATCAACGTTATATTCTCCTTCTGATGAGTTTATTAATTTTGCATAATTAATAGTAATCTTCTCACCATTGAATAAATAATTTATAATATCAACAACATGATATCCCATATCTAACCAGACGCCACCGCCAGAGGTTAAAAATTGTCCTCTCCAATTTGCATTAGGATTTTTACTTGAAATGATATAATTAATCATTATTTGAGAAATTTTATCGCCTGATTTATCCATTTCTTTTTTAAGTAATTCATAAGATGGTGTATATCTCTTTTGACAAACCGTAAATATTTTAAAATTCTTTCCACGAGAAAAATCACTAAATAATTTCGCTTGCGTTAAATTAAGCGCGAATGGTTTTTCTTTTATTATTTTCAAAGAATAATTACTACAATACTTTAATGTTTCACAATATAAATCATGAGGCAAAGCAATAATCAACGTATCAGGTTGAATATTACCTATTAGCATCTTATAGCAAGAATAGATTGGAATTTCATAATTAAGAATTTCTTTAGCTTGATTAATATTATCTGAAGATATATCACACAAAGCATGAATTTTAACACCTAATGAAATCATTGCAGGTAAGTGTTCTTTTAATACAATGCCCCCACAACCAATTACTGCCACTTTCATTACAAACTCCTTTCTTGTAAAAATTAAATATATTTAAACTATTTAATTTTAAAATTATTAGATGGTAATAAAAATCTCATTCACACAATAAAAACCCTATAAAAACCCTATAAAAACCCTATAAAAACCACTATACAAATAAATTACTTAAACAAGTAAGAATATAATTTAAAACTACCATGTTAAATTATAAAGCAATTTTAATTTGATATTTTTATATAAAATAACTTACATAAAAATATAAATAACAAACTCATAATTAATTATAAAATCATTGTATTTATTTCATTTCAATTAAAATATTTTTAACATTACTTTATAAGTCTAAATTATTTTAGCTTATTAAAATAAATTAAATAATAAAAAATAAAATTAGAAACATTAATAAAAGTAGGTTGTACTCTTATACATACCTGTTTTATATTGATTAATTATTTACGGCATATTTTCAAAACATTATCGCCCGCGTCAAAACGCAACAGGATGCCCTATAAGCAGAATAATCATTTAAGCACGCGTTTTATGTACTTAAAAAGCAATACAAGGTAGAAGAATGACATTTCAAATTGCAGACACTCTCTATTACAACGGGCTTATTTATACCGCTGATCATAATAACAATATTGTTGATGCTATCGCGATCAGCCAAGGTGTAATTATTGCTTCTGGTAAAAAAGAGGGGTTACTTTCTTACTGTAATGAAAATACTGAACAGATTGATTTACAGGGAAGAATGGTCATGCCGGGCATTATTGATGCACATATGCACCCATTCTGGGGAGGTGCAACGTTAGCGGGTTGCCATCTTGATTATCAATCGCTCTCTATCGATGACATTTTATTGCGTATTCAGAAATACCTTGATGAAAACTTTATTGATGGTGATACCGAATGGTTAAAAGTCTCCGCATGGTATCGTGAAGGTATGCAACCTGAAGGCGTGCAAATGACACGTTATCACCTTGATACCTTAAATACGAATCGCCCTATTTTGCTCTTTTCTAGCGATTGTCATAGTGTTCTTGCTAATTCTCGTGCTTTAGAGTTGTTAAATATCACCGCTGAAACGCCCGATCCACCCGATGGAAATATTGAACGTGATGGTGACAGAACACCTATTGGTATTCTTGAAGATGCGCCAGCAATGCAAGCCATTGACAAGTTACCGCCACTGACTGAAGCACAAAATCTGCAAATAGCCCGTCATGTTCAAAAATTATTAAATGAACAAGGCGTGACCACTATAATGGATGCACGTGTAGGCGAGCCTCAATTACGCGCCTTTAATACATTAAGAAAAGCAGGTGAACTGACTCTTCGCGTAGAGAATGCCGTTGAAATCACGCCGGATGATGTACCTTGTATTGAAGATATTCCAAACGCTGTACACCATGCTGCCACTCGTTTTTCACAATGGCATCAAATCAGCGAAAATGCTCAACCTAGTGTTGCAATCCGCCATATCAAGCTTTTCCTTGATGGTGTATTACAAGCGCCGATTATGACAGCCCGTTTACACTCACCTTATCGTATCAATGTTGGCACTGATGAAACGCCACACTGGCAAGATTCTGAACATATTGGCGATCTCTATTTTCCACCTGAAATCTTAACGCCGCTAGTCACCGAAATTGCCCGTGCTGGTTATCACCCTCATATTCATACTGTTGCTGAAGGTGCAATTAGTACGGCTCTTGATGCCATTAGTGCAATGCGTGAAGCCTTACCTGAGAAAGACATTAGACCGGGGCTTGCGCATAATGAATTGATGTGTGAAAAAGATTACGCTCGTTTTACACAATTAAAAACCTACCCTTTTATCTCCTTCCAATGGGCGGCGGCAGAACAGAGCAATATCGAAAAAGATATTGAAATGCTGGGTAAATCTCGCTGTGACTATCTAGAGACTGCTGGCAAGTTTATTGATGCTGGCGTTACTGTTGCTTTTGGTAGCGATTGGCCAATTGATCCACTTAATGAATGGTACGATTTTAAAGTCGCAATGACTCGTCAAAAAGAGGCAACAAGTCCTCGTCTTGATAATGATCGTAACCTAACATTAATTGAAGTCCTACGCGCAGCCACTATTAATGCGGCAAAAGCTTTGGATATGGATACTCAAATTGGCTCATTAGAAGTCGGAAAATTTGCCGATTTTATTGTATTAGATAGAAACCTGTTTGAAATATCGGCAGAAGATGTTGAAAATGTCAGGGTATTGTGTACGATCATTGCGGGGAAACCCACAATTTAGCTGAATAATATAAGTAATAAACCCGCGTAAAGCGGGTTTATTTTTATCTATGCGCTTAATCCTATGAAAATTAACGTAAATTGGATCTGCTATAAAGCAATCCCCATCACTGTGCTCACTTCTTTTAATCCTTCACGTTCGTAAAAACGTTTTGCTGCACCATTTTCAGCTAATACCGATAACTCGAGATGCGTCATTTTTTCTGATTTAGCCCACTCTTTCATCGCTGTTAATAATAAACTGCCTGCGCCTTGGCTACGTAAAGAAGGGTCGACAACAATATCATAAATATAAGCATATTTACGCTGAACCAAGCAGTTAAACATTGGTGTTTCTTGAATTTGCGCCATGCTAAATCCAACGACTTTACCGTCTAAATCTGCCACTAAAAGATGAAACTTATCATTTTTTACTCCATTAATAATAAAAGCTTCATCTTGCTTACCCGGTTTTAATCGATCTGGTTGTAAATTCGCCATTTCATTAAATAAATAAGTGTAAAGCGTATTAATTTCTTCTACATCAGACAAAATTGCTTTTCTTATTATTATCATTTTTTACCTTTATTTGTTGTAGGTTTTTACAGGGGGTGCAATATATGTTTCAAATTTATCTAATAATTGAATAGGACATTGTTCTACAATCGCCATATTCCGATATTTTTCATGTAAGAATTGTTCGTCCGCCATTTTATCAATCATCATTAATAATGGAGAATAGAACTGATTGATATTAAGTAAGCCTAATGGTTTCTGATGCAATCCAATTTGGCTCCATGTAAAGACTTCACTAAACTCCTCTAATGTACCAAAGCCACCAGGTAAAGCGACAAAACCGTCAGCTAGTTCAATCATTTTACTTTTACGCTGATGCATTGTTTCAACAACATGTAATTCGGTCAGATTTTTATGTGAAATTTCACGCCCTTCTAGCAACGTAGGAATAACACCAATTACCTTTCCGCCTTCGACTAATACTGTATCGGCGAGTGTGCCCATAATTCCTACACTTGCACCACCATAAATTAAGGTAATATTACGTTTAACCAGCTCTTTGGCAAAAATAATTGCTTGTTCTTTATAAATAGGTGAAGCCCCTAAACTAGAACCACAATACACTGCGATAGATTTTATTTTACTCATTTTTTTATTCTCTTTTAGCTAGTTAAAACGAGTTTGGAATTATACTGAAGGTACTTTTAATAAAAAAGGTTAAAAAAAGTGTTTTTACACTTTTTATCGCACATATATATTTAATGATTATCAACCCTTATATTTATAAGAGGCTGTTTTTTATTTTATTAAAAATAAATTAATTTATATTTAAGATAATTTAACTAAACTGAATTAAAACAAAAAATATTTATTAAGGAATAACTGTATTAAAGCTGGTGATTTTATTTTATATTATGCGATCCTTTGTTATCAGCTAACAGAGAACACATACGATTGATTATTGACGAGGTTTTATAGGATGTTGTCAGCCAGACACTCAGCTAAATTACAGGTATTTTACCCTGTGCTTCTTTTGCTTCTCTCCATGCTTTCAATTCAAAGCGGCGCATCCCTTGCTAAAAGCCTATTTCCTGTTATTGGTGCCCCCGCTGTAACGGCGTTACGCCTGTTATTGGGCACTTTGATCCTCTTTTTTATTTTTAAACCGTGGCGACTTAAGTTTACTCGAGAATCGATTATACCACTGTTTTTATATGGTTTATCTTTAGGGATGATGAATTACCTTTTCTACCTCGCCCTTGAAACCATTCCTTTAGGTATTGCGGTCGCCCTTGAATTTACAGGCCCTCTAGCTGTTGCTATGTTTTCATCGCGCAGAGCCATCGACTTTTTATGGATAATTTTAGTCATTGCTGGTTTAGGATTATTGTTGCCTATTGGCGATAATATTCATGGATTAGATCCTCTAGGTATCCTTTATGCACTGGGTGCTGGTGTAGGTTGGGCGTTATATATTGTATTCGGACAACGTGCAGGCAAAGGTTACGGCGCAGCAACGGTTTCTATTGGCTCGTTAGTTGCGGCCTTTATTTTCGTTCCTATTGGTATGTTACAAAGTAGCCCAGATATTATGTTTAGCTGGTCAATTTTACCTGTTGCATTAGCTATTGCGATTCTATCAACTGCTTTCCCCTATACTTTAGAAATGATTGCGCTTACACGCTTACCCGCTAAAACATTCGGGACTTTAATGAGCTTAGAACCTTGTATGGGTGCCTTTATTGGTATTATTTTCTTACACGAACATTTGACGTTAATACAATGGGTTGCCCTCGCCTTTATTGTGTTAGCTTCAATTGGTTCAACGGCAACCATAAAAAGTAAAACCAAAATTGAAGAGGTTAAATAATTATTTAACCGTATTTTTTTCTTATAAATAAATATTTATTTAAAAAGGATCTTATGATCCTTTTTACTTATTAAATAATAACTTTACTGACCTATCATTGCTATTTTTCACACATTGTCTTACCCTAAATAGACTATTTCGATAGATTAGATTTTTTTAATAGATGACCTATCAATTTAATAGTATCAATCGATAAGACTAACCATTAATAATTTACTATCATAATTAACAGAAATTAAGATATTGAGTTATTAATTATTTAGGGAGAACGATTATGAGTACTGCTAAATTAGTCAAATCCACACCTTCAACCCTGCTTTATACCCGTAATAATCTCGATGACAGTGTAAAATTACATGCTATCGAATTACTGCAACAGATGGTGACGCAGTTTATCGACCTATCTCTCATCACAAAACAAGCTCATTGGAATATGCGCGGTAGAAACTTTATTTCCGTTCATGAAATGGTCGATGGTTTCCGTGACACGATTAATGAACACACCGATGAGTTTGCAGAGCGTATTGTTCAATTAGGTGGCACTGTTTTAGGCACTCCACAAGTGGTGAGTAAAAAAACACCATTAAAAGCATACCCATTGGATATTCATGATGTGCAGGATCACTTAAAAGCACTGGCTGATCGTTACGCTATCGTTGCAAATGATATTCGTAAAGCCATTGACGAAGTTGAAGACGAAGATACCGCTGATATGTTTACTGCAGCATCGCGTGATCTTGATAAATTCTTATGGTTTATTGAAGCCAATATTGAGAATTAATTCGTAATAACAAATTGAAATTATGACGTTAAAAGGCTACCTCTCTTTCTCTAGGTAGTCTTTTTTATTTATCTTTAGGCATCTCTGGTTGATAAATAGGGAAAATAGGTAACGCGGTTAATAAACGCGAACCATAGTTTTTTGTTAGCAAGCGTCTGTCATAAATCACTATTTCACCGTGACAATGATGACTACGAATAAGGCGTCCAACTTGCTGAATTAAATTAAACGATGCACTCGGTAAACTCTGCACTTCAAAAGGATAACGTTTTAGCGATTTAAGCCACTCCCCTTCTGTCACAATTACGGGATCTGTCACAGGCGGAAAAGCAATTTTATGAATATGCACCTGCGTTAAATAATCCCCTTTTAAATCGAGCCCTTCTGCAAAAGATTGCAAACCTATCAACACGCTATTATCACCAGCATCGATACGCTTACAATGTGTTTCGACTAATCGATAGCGTGGCTGATCACCTTGCACTAATAAGCACAAACGTAAATCTTTCACTTCTTCTAAAAAGCCTTCCATTGCCCGCTGGCTACTAAATAAAACCAATTGGCCTCTGTGGTTATTCTCTTCCATGCAGTGTCGAAAATAACGCGCCATCTCTTTTAAATGTTCACGTTCATGGATCATGGTCGGTTCATAACGCATTTTAGGAATAACTAATCTACCTTGCTCTTTATGTTCAAAAGGCGAAGACAACGTAATAAAGCGATCATCAAAATGCTCACTTAAGCCTGTTAATTCTTGAATACGAGAATAGCTATTTAATGAGCGTAATGTCGCAGAAGTAATAACCACATGTGGGATATTTTTCCACAACAATTGCGTCAGTTGTTCGCTAACACGAATGCCAGCACAATGAAAATAGAGATGAGACTGCTTTTTATCGTAACGGCGCGTTAGCCATTTGGATACTGGCGCTTTTGAGGTTTGCTCTAATGTAGCTAAGCGCCATAGCTTTGCCATGTTTTCTAAATATCCCACCATCCTACTGGTAGTTAAAATAGCACGATGTAAACGTACAACATCTTCTTTCGCTGTGCGCTCTGTTAAATCATTTAAAATAGCTTCGCCCAACATTTTTAAACCATCTGTTAGCTTAAATAATGTCTGGCAACTTAACAGAAGTTGTTCAGGCAATTCACCTAACGGGAAAAGGTATTCATCTTGCTCACTACGTTCTGGCAATAATGCACGTGTATATGTATCAACCTCTTGATAAGCTTCACGCAACTTAGCGATATGGGCATCGAAACGAATAGGATCAGCCAATTTAGGCGGTCTTACCGGAATAAATTGCGCTAAATACTGGCTAACATGGCGAGTGATATTATCAAGCTGATTATTAAGAGCAACTAAGGTTATTTCCCCTTCGACTTCAAGGGCATCTCGCGCAACATCAGGAATATGGTGCCCTTCATCAAGTACCAAAAGTAGATTTTTAGCATCAGGCAACACAGATTCACTTTCCATTGCCGCCATCACTAAAGCGTGATTGGTAATAACCACATCCACTTCATCAATTTCACGGCGAGCAATAAAGAAAGGACAACGATGATAATATTGGCAATTACGCCCTAAACAGTTCATCTTATCCGTGCTGATTTTGCGCCATAAACTATCTGTTAATGCGCGTTTATGGTGATCACGCAAACCATCCCAACCAAAACTAGTAAAATCATTTTTCAGTTCTAGGCAAATTTCTCTTTCTGCACTTGTCGCCACATCAACTTTATCTTCAAGCAAAAACATAAGGTCAATTTGCTCACCTTCTGTTGCACAAATCGCATCTAAATTGCGAGGGCATAGGTAACGCCCACGACCAAAAGCGCCAGTAAACGTAAGATCAGGAATGATTTTTTTAAGTAATGGTAGATCTTTGCTATAAATTTGATCTTGCAGTGCCACATTGGCTGTACTGATTATCAGTGGTTTTTTCTCATCACGGCTAATAGCAATACCTGGAATAAGGTAAGAGAGTGTTTTACCCACGCCAGTTGGGGCTTCTATCACTAAATGACGTCCCATTTCATCAGAAAAAGTCTTAGCCACCTCAGCTATCATTTCACGCTGTGGCGCACGCGGAATAAACCCTTCGATATGCTCAGGTAGGGCTTTATACCACTGACTTATTTGATTTTTAACTGATTGAGAAAGGGACATAACCACTCTGTAACTGATTTTAATAAAGGCGCCATTGTCTCATAACACTGTATAAAAATCAGTAGTTACCTTCATTTGCTCTCCTTTTTCATCAAAGAATGGATAACATCTCGAAATTATTGAGCTTTGTTATAGATTATTAATTCAACTCTTCATAGTATGAGTATTCATTACGTAACATCTAAAATAGTCTTATAAAAAATGTGATTTCTTGGTTTTATTAAACACAACACCAGTTAAGAGATATCTATAATGACCTCTGCAAAGCGCCCTATTTTTAACTTAGAACTTGATTTGCTCCGAACCTTTGTTGCTGTTGTCGATGGAAATACCTTTGCAGCGGCGGCTGAGTCTGTTTGTCGTACACAATCTGCTGTAAGCCAGCAAATGCAACGACTTGAATCGCTGATAGGCAAAGAGCTGTTTGCTCGCCAAGGGCGAAACAAAACACTGACAGAAGCAGGTACGCAACTGCTTAATTATGCTCGCCGTATTTTGCGTTTGAATGATGAAGCCTGTCTTTCATTGATGCATGAAGAAATTGATGGGATCTTAAAAATTGGCTCTCCAGATGATACGGCAAACACGATTTTACCTGATCTTCTCGCGCGTTTTTCTGGAGCCTATCCTCGCCTCATCATGGAAATTATTGTTAAACGTAGCCCATTTTTAATGTCTATGTTAGAAAACAACGAACTGGATTTAGCCATTTCCACTGAAGAACATGTGGGTTATCCCAAAATTGTATTACGTGTTTCCCCCTCTTTATGGTATTGCGGAAAGCACTTCAGATTTGATCTTGATGAACCCTTACCGTTAGTTGTATTAGATGAACCCAGTACATACCGCGATATGATGATAAATCACCTTGATCAACAAGGTATTCGTTGGCGAATCGCTTATATTGCTACCACGCTTTCGGGTGCTAGAGCCGCCGTACGTGCAGGCTTAGGCATTATGGCACGTTCAATTGAGCTTTCAGGTGATGACTTACGTATTTTAGGTGAAAAAGAAGGCCTACCTCCTTTACCCGCAATTAGCTATAACCTGTATCTGAATGCCAATAGCCCAGGAAAAGCAGCTCAAATACTGTTTGATTCATTAAAAAATGAACAAAATGAAGTGATTAATCATGCCGACATAACACTTCAAAAAGAGTAGAGATCCTAGAGCCCTTAAGTCGTGTTGATAACCAAAGTAATAAAAGATTAAAACCATAAAACAGGACACCGATTATGACCCAATTTCATGGCATTTTTCCTTACCTTGTTTCACCTGTTGATCAAACAAAAGGCACCATTCTCGAAGCTTCATTACGCCGATTAGTCGAACATCTGATTTCGTGTGGCGTTCATGGTTTAAGTCCATTAGGTAGCACTGGTGAATACGCTTATCTCTCTCAAACACAACGCAATGAAATTGTGCGTATTACAGTTGATCAAACCGCAGGTCGAATTCCCGTTATTGCGGGTGTTGCAGGTTTTTCAACTGCTGATGCTTGTCATCAAGCTGAACAATACGCTCAATTAGGCGTTGATGGCATGGTTTTAATTTCACAAAAAATGTACCCGTTAAGCGAAACTGCACAAGCTAGTTATTTCCGAACTATCGCTGAAGCTTTTCCTGAAAAATCCATGACAATTTATACCAACCCGGGACTTTTGGGCGATGTTCTTCCTATCTCTTTATTCAATGAGCTTAGCTATATCCCGAATATTGAATATATTAAAGATGCATCCAGCAATACCGGTCGCCTGCTCACCATGATCAATACGTTTAGTGAGCGCGTTAAAATCTTTAGTGCTTCAGCTCATATTCCATTGTTAGTGTTAAAACTTGGTGGTGTAGGTTGGATGGCAGGCCCTGCTTGTGTATTGCCAAAGCAATGTGTTGAACTGTATGAGCTAGCAACAAAAGGCGATTTTGATGTCGCTTTAGCAAAACAAAAAGAGATGTGGCAAATCAATGAAGCGTTTACAAAGTACTCGCTCGCATCATGTATTAAAGCATCCCTAAATATTCAAGGTTTTGAAGTGGGCTCTCCTATTTTACCGCAAGAGCCTTTAAATGAAGCCGCAATGAACGACCTACGCCAAATCATTGCTCGCCTTGATTGATAAATTATTCTTATTCAGAAATAACAAAGGCTAGATTTTTCCTATTCTGGTCTTTGTTATCTGTTTAACTCAATTTTCTCATCAAAAATACAGCTCAATACTGTACCATATTGAATAAGAATGAAATAATAACCGCCGTTGTTGTAAAACTGAGTTTACCCTATCACCATAACGAGGAGAAAATATATGCCCATTTCCGTCAGTGAAATAATGGAAATATTGCCTCATCGTTATCCATTCTTATTAATTGATCGCGTTATTTCTGAGCCAGCTGAACTTGCCAGTGGCAAATTAACCGCCATTAAAAATATCACAACCAATGATACGGTTGTTTTTGGTGAGTTTTATCCACCTTTATTACTACTTGAAAGTATGGCTCAAGCTTCTGGCGTTCTTGCCCATTACTACCTTTCACCAATGGGTAAAGATCAACAATGTTATTTTGCCAGTATAAAAAATGCGCGTTTTTATGACGTGGTAAAAGCAGGTGATCAACTTTATATCGAGATCCAATTTCGCCGACAACGACGCACAATTGTTAGCTTTTCAGGTACGGTGAAAATTGGTGAGAAGATAGTTTGTACATCTGAATTTATGTGTGCAAGACAATAAAAAAGGATTGGTAGATAGAACCAATCCCTCACTTCATCATCTTATTTACTTTATTTTTAATCAATCACTTCTTTAATACGTAATAACTGTGTTATTTCTGCAATAGTAATATTTTCGAAATGCAGTACTTTTTCAACTAACTGTGCTGATTGTTCTGCTTCTATCGCCAAAGATGCATTATCGTAAAACTTACTAATCACATCTTTATCTGTCATTGGATTTTTCGGATTACCGTATTGAATGTCTAATCTCTCCGTGATCTTCTCACCATTTTTTAATGTCACGAAAATTAATCCAGGGAAATAGGTAGGAAATGGGATTTCCCCTTTTTCGGGATAACGATAACTTACACGCTTCGCTAGTGACTGAATATCTTCCCGTTGTAGGTTTTCAGGTAATAATGAAGAGAGCGTCAAAGCATTATCTAGAAAAACCGCAGCAAATAACCATGGCAAACTAAATTTAGCACCATACGCGGTTTGAGGTGCCCATTTTGTTTCAGGTGGCTCACAAATCAAAGCAGCCGCTACTGGATCGACAACACACTCAACACTATCAATATCATCAGCCGCGATCCCTTTTTTCAGCAAATTACGCCCACAGTCCACAGTCGCATGAGCGAAATGGCATACCGGATAAGGCTTAATAGAAACATTTAAAAATTCCCACACATCACCTAATCCTAATGCCACTTGTTCTGGTTGTGCTTGCTCTTTAATACCATGTGTTTGATAAAGGCTATAACGACCTTCAAATATTGTGTCTGGGCCTGTCATTCCTCCTTTTGCTAATGATGCTGCGATAATACCTGATTGTGCAGCCCATCCCGCATGAAAGCATTTAGAAGATGAACTGTTAGTTAGATACTCTGCTACTCCTCCTGCTTGGCTTCCTGTTAACCCTAATGCATTCACAGTTTGTTCTGGCGTTAACTTTAATAGTGAAGCGGCACAAGCTGTTGCACCAAAAATACCCGCAATTGCTGTAGCGTGAAAACCTCGCTGATGAAATCCACTATGGCTTGCTAAGCCAACTCTTGCAGCCACTTCCCAGCCAATCACCCATGCCGTTAAAATATCTTTTGATGACGCACCAATAGACTCACCCAATGCAAAAGCAATCGGTGTTAATACCGCGCTACCATGTGCAATTGAATCTGTGTGTGTATCATCAAAATCTAAGGCATGTGATGCAATACCATTTGTCAGTGCCGCCACCGTAGTGCTTGCTGTTAGCGAACTTCCCCAAATCGGAATGTTACCTTGGCTATCAGGTAAAAAAACCACACCTTGACGACTTTGAATAGCACTTTGTTGCACACTTCCTGCAAGTGCGACACCTAATGTATCTAATAAATGAATTTTGGCTCGGCTAACAACTTGATCAGGTAAATCAGAGAAAGTGGTTGTAGTAATAAATTGGGCTAACTGCTGACTCAATGTCATAAACACCTCGGGATAGATAAGAAAAAGCCAGCAATATCACCGGCTTTTAGATAATAAGAAGGTTGGATGTAATTAAGTCACTTAGTCATTTAACCAGCCAGAGGCTTTGGTTTGTGCGACTACTCGATCAACTTGGGCTGGTGCATTACCGACATATGTCGTTGGATCTAAAAGTGCATCAAGCTCTTCTTGAGTAATGTGATCACGAATACGAGTATCGCGATTAATCGCTTCAACGAAAGTTATGCCTTCTTCTTGCCCAGACATTGATGCTTCATACACAATTTCATGTGCGGTTTGTTTACCTGCTTTATCAGATAATGCAAACATCACACGCTCTGCCAGCATAAAACCCCCCAGAATATCCATATTTTCGCGCATTTTCTCAACATGCACATTCAGTCCACCAATTACTGTTTTCATATTATCGAAAATAACAGACAGCATCAGGCACATTTCTGGCATGATCTTCCATTCCATTTTCCAGATAGCACCATCACGCTCATGTTGGTGTTTCATCATATCCGTTAAAACAGAAAGATTCGCTTTTAGGGTATTACTCACACAGGCCGCATTTTCAACAATAGCTGGGTTACGCTTATGTGGCATGGTCGAAGAGCCCACTTGTCCTTTACTGAAAGGCTCGGATAACTCATCAATTTCGTTATGCGCTAATAGTAGGATTTCATTAGCAATTTTACCTAGAGTTCCGCTAATTAAACCCATTAACATGCCATATTCGCTGAATCTATCACGCGCAGGTTGCCATGAAATTTCAGGTACACCTAAACCTAATCGTTTTAATACACGAGCTTCTAATTCATCAGCTTTATCGCTTAAAGAGGCCTTTGTACCCACCGCGCCAACAACACTACCGACAAATAAGCGAGGTTCGATCTCTTTAAGACGTTGATAATGACGCGCTAACTCAGTTAGCCAAATTGCGGTTTTATGGCCAAATGTAATTGGCAGAGCTTGTAAGGCTAATGTACGCCCAACCATTGGTGTGTTGCGATGTTGTTCACTTAATGAAAGTAAGGCACGACCTAATACTTTGATATCACGTAAGAAAGTATGATGAGCATCTTTTAGTTGTAGAACAAGGCCAGTATCAATAACGTCTTGTGTTGTTGGACCAAAGTGAACGTATTCTCCATAGTGTTCTGGGCAAGCATGTTCTAAACCACGAATTGTTGGCACTAATGGATGGCGAGTAAGACGCACTTGTTCTAATACATAGTCCATATCGAGCTTTTCAAGTTTCGCGGTGTCTGCAATCACTTTTGCAGCCTCTTTTGGGATCAAACCTAATTCAGCTTGTTCAATCGCTAATGCGGCTTCGTAATCAAGCCAGTTTTGCATTCTAGTTTTATCCGAAAAAATAGTTCTCATCTCTTCTGTTGACCATAAATTCTTTAATAAAACCGAATCGAAAACGCTGGTTCCCATAATTATTTCCCCTATTAAAAGAATAATAAAAAAGATCGTTTTTTTAATCAAACGACTTGTTAGATTGTTATTTTATTTATGCAATATAATCTCAATAAAAACACTTTGATAATTTTAATCTAATTTTAAATATTTCTAATCAATTAAAAAATAACATTAATTCAACCAGTTATAAATAACTCTTTATTTATTACTTATAACTTTTGAATCTTAAATAACATTTAAGATTTAATTAGAATAATTAATGCTAAAAAGTTAGAGGAAGATCATCATTTTTAGAAAATAGCTATTTTAAAAATAAATAAGTTTGTTATAAATAATAGAAACAAAATAAGCGCAAACAGTAATTAATCCTTTTATTTAATTACCGGGGAACTCTATTTCTATATTTGGAGATATTAATAATGAAACAAAATAAACAAACAAAACTGATACACAGTGGACGCCAAGAAATAAAAACTTCAGGCCCCATCAATCCACCCGTAATGAGAGCCAGCACCATCGTTTTTGACTCGATTAAGAGTTGGCGTGATGTTCGTGATCGTCGTGCAACAGAGCGTGTTTTAAGTTACGGCGCGCGTGGTACAGAAACCGCATTTGCCCTTGAAGCTTTAATAACCGAATTAGAAGGCGGCTATCGTGCTCAGTTATTCCCTACCGGATTAGCTGCTATTGCCGTCACAATTATGGGATATGCCCGCAGTGGTGGACATGTTTTATTTGCTGATTCTGTTTATGAGCCTGTTCGTAAAATTGCATCGGCTTTTCTTGAGCCTAATAATATCGCTTATAGTTTCTTTAAAACCGATGGCTCTGATTTTGAACAAAAAATTCAACAAAATACACAGCTTATTTTTGTCGAATCACCGGGCTCACTCCTTTATGAAATGCTCGACCTGCCTGAAATTTGCCGTATTGCTCATGAGAGAGATATTCCTGTCGGTGTTGATAATACTTGGGGCTCTGCATGGCTCTATAACCCGCTGGAATTAGGCGCAGATGTCTCTGTTATCGCGGCAACCAAATATTTATGCGGTCACTCTGATGTGATGATGGGCATTATGGTTGCGAATGAAAAAGCATGGAAAAAAATTGGTGCATTACCTGAAGCATTAGGTCAAGCCAGTAGCCCAGATGATGCAGCATTAGTTCTTCGTGGTATGAGGACATTAGGTCAACGCATCGCGGCGCATGGTAAATCAGCACTAGCCATTGCACAGTGGTTAGAGACTCGCCCTGAAGTTGAAAAAGTCTGGTTCCCTGAATTACCTAATCACCCTCGTCATGATTTATGGAAACGTGATTGCAAAGGTAGTAACGGTCTATTAACCATTGAATTTAAACAAGAATATACCACTAAACAATCAGAACAATTTATTGATGCGCTTGAGCTTTTTGGTATTGGTGCTTCTTGGGGTGGATTTGAAAGCCTCGCTTTACCTGCCAATGTTGTCGGTGCGAGAACAGCGTCTGATTGGCGAGAAGGTCATGGCCCTTTTGTCCGTTTACATATTGGCCTTGAAGCAACAGATGATCTTATTGCAGATATTACACAAGCTTTTTTAGCATTAAACCAATAACAAAAAATATTGCATCATTACCGGGGAATTCACTATGACAGGTTTAATCATTGCCGCGCTGGTAACAGCGTTGGTGGTTTATTTACTGGCGCGAGGTTATAAACCTCAGCCAGTATTATTACTCGGCGGATTATTGCTATTACTCTTAACTGCATCTCTCGACCTTAATCCGTTATTGCCAGAAAATAAATCCACCCAATTTAAATACTTTGATATTTTCCAAATCTTTACGAATATAATGAGTTCTCGCCTAGCGGGTCTTGGTTTAACATTAATGGCAATTGCGGGTTTCTCTCGTTATATGGAACACGTTGGCGCAAGCCGTGCTTTATTTGCTATTTTTGAAAGACCATTAAAAGCGATAAAATCGCCTTACTTATTATTAGTGATTTCATTTTTAGTCACCCAAATCTTGGTTATCTTTATTCCTAGCCATGCAGGTTTAGGTATGCTGTTAATGGTCACCATGTATCCGATATTAATTCGTTCTGGTATTAGTCCTCTTTCCGCTTTAGCCGTAATTGGATGCTGCCAATTTATCGACCATGGCCCTGGCTCTGGTAACGTGATTATGGCGGCGAAAACAGCGGATATTGAACCTGCCGTCTACTTTGTTCAACACCAGTTACCGATCACAATTCCTATTATTATTGCTGTTGCGATCACTCATTTCTTTATTCAACGCTGGTGGGATAAACGTGAAGGATTTGTTTTTGACCCAACAACTATTGATGCAGTAAAAGAAGAAGGCAATAAAATTCCACTGTCTTATGCCTTATTACCTGTGATCCCTTTAGTTCTGATTATCGGCTTCAGTCCATTGCTACACCCTTATATTAAATTAGAAGTCACCACCGCGATGATTATTAGTACTGTGATTGCACTTCTTTTTGAATATGTTCGCTTACGCGATGCAAAAGCAGTAATGAATAGCTTTATGTTGTTCTTTGAAGGAATGGGTAAGCAGTTTGTTTTAGTGGTATCGTTAATTGTATCTGGTGAGTTCTTTGCCAATGGTTTACTAAAAAGTGGTGCCGTCGATACGTTAATTAGCTCAGCTCAAGATGCAGGTTTTGGTATTGCAGCCATGATCATTGTAATGAGTGCCATTCTTGCATTAGCAGCCTTTTTAATGGGTTCAGGTAATGCGGCATTCTTCTCATTTGCCGCCTTAACACCCAAAATTGCCGCCTTCTTAAAAGTCGATGTCATTACCTTAATTTTACCAATGCAAATAATGACCAGTTTTGGCCGTACCGTTTCACCAATTACCGCAGCCATTGTCGCCATTGCAGGTATTGCGAATGTCTCACCTTTCCAAATAGTTAAACGTACCGCCATTCCTATGGCTGTCGCGGCTATCGTGAACTTAGCAATGACATTCTGGTTTTTATATTCCTAATTAAGTTGCGTTACCCTTCCCCTTAAACTCATTTACTCCTGAGTTTAAGGGATTTTTTCTTATCATTGACTGTAACCTTTGATTGAAATAATTAACGTCAACATTAACTCTACTCAGGCTATTTATAAAAAATAAATAGCCTGTTTATTTATCTATTTAATCCTTTTTTTGCCTAAAAATAAGACGTTTTAGCCATTATCATTTGCTGATTAAACCGACTTAGTACTTGTTTCAACTTCATATCTCGATATACTTTTGCGCAACATTCATCTGCAAATGAACATTATGAAAAAAATAATTATTGTGATTATCGCGCTACTTGCTTTTGGTTCTATCGGTGGTGTTTTCCTTGCCGGCTTAAATATCTATACGCGCTCCACAACACCAATAGAAACAGAGCAGGCTCAACCTGAAACATCACCTACACAGCAATTTCCAGCTATCCCAGACAGCTCACCTTCTGCTAAATAAATGAGGTCGCACCGTGGAATACGATTACTTTGTTACTCCCCAATGGTTATTTGAACATCAAAATGATGCTGATCTTGTGATCCTTGATGTAAGCGCACCAATGCCAACTCAACAGATTGACTATCAAGCACTTTACCTTGAGCGTCATATTCCACATGCCCATTTTTTTGATCTTGATGAAGTCGCAGATAAAACCACATCACTGCCACATATGTTGCCTTCTGATACCCTATTTTCAGAAACATTGACACAATTAGGTATCTCTAATACCACTACCGTGATTATTTACGATCAAGGTAACTTATTTTCTGCACCTAGAGGTTGGTGGACATTAACAACACTAGGTTGTCGTAATGTACGTATTCTTGCTGGTGGTTTACAAGCATGGATTGAGGCTGAATTTGCAACAGAACAAGGTGAGGCAATAAAAGTACCAGCACAGTCTCCTTTTATGGTTGAACGTCATGCACAGCGTTATGCCAATAAACAACAACTTCTTGATAATTTAGAGACCAAGCAAAAACAGATGATCGATGCTCGCTCTGCTGATCGTTTTTATGGTAAAGCACCAGAGCCTCGCCCGGGCTTGCGCAGTGGACATATTCCCGGCAGTAAAAACGTTCCGTGGAATGAGTTAGTTATTAATGGGCAATTAAAACAGAAAGCTGAGTTAAAGCAGATATTTGAACAAGCAGGTGTTGATTTATCACAGC
Source organism: Proteus sp. FZP2095 (assembly GCF_023701425.1). NCBI lineage: Bacteria > Pseudomonadati > Pseudomonadota > Gammaproteobacteria > Enterobacterales > Morganellaceae > Proteus > Proteus sp. FZP2095. The sequence continues at coordinate 165,263 of NZ_JAMQBJ010000001.1, read as the reverse complement.
CTATTATTGTTACCTGTGGCTCAGGTATGACTGCGGCAATTTTATTTTTAGCATTAACCGTATTGGGTTGCCAATCTATTGCGCTCTATGACGGCTCTTGGGCGCAATGGGGTGCTGAAAGTACCCTTCCTTGTGAATGTTAATTAATCCGTTGATGCTTTAAAAAAGTAAACCCGCATTATGCGGGTTTATTATCAATATCTATTGGGTGTGAAGGTATTAACTTGCGAAGATTTTTGCAAGATAGAGCACAACAATGGCACCGATGACAGCAACGACGAAACTACCAAAGTTAAACCCATCAACTTTACCTTTACCAAAGAAGCTACTAATTGCACCACCAACAACAGCACCCACAATACCCAGAATACAAGTCCATATCAGACCAATATCATAAGAGCCAGGCATTAAGAATTTCGCCAAAATACCTGCGATCAGACCAAAGATGATCCAAGCAATAATTCCCATATTTCCCCCTAAAAATAGTCATGATATAAACAATACATCCCAAAATGTCACTTATTGAGTGTAAGTCTAAAGAGTGATTTTTTCCAATAATGAGTGATAAATGGTGTGATATTTAAGATAGGAGTTAGTTTATTTATAAAAAATAGCGCTGATTGATTAGCACTATTTTTTATCGGATAAGATGATTTTTAAACTATAACGCCTCTATTGCCACTGCAATTTCTGGTGACGTTTTTAATGTTCTAATTTGCCTAAATAACTCATCAGCTTCTGGATACTCTTTACGTAAATAGCTAAACCACTGCTTAATACGTGATGCATGATAAATCGTCGTATCACCACGCTTTTCTAATCGAACATAACGCTTTAATAATTCAATCACCTCTTGCCAAGGCATTCTAGCTTCGATGCCTTTTACAACACGGCTTAAGTTAGGGGTATTCATTGCACCGCGGCCAATCATTATCGCATCGCAACCAGTTGTGGCTAAGCAAGCTAATGCATCTTCACGGTTCCAAATTTCGCCATTAGCAATCACAGGTATTGAAAGTCTTTGGCGAATATCTCCAATGGCCTGCCAGTTAATTTTTTCGGCATTATAACCATCTTCCTTTGTTCTGCCATGTATGGTGATTTCCGTAGCACCACCTTGCACCACAGCATCTGCAATTTCATGGCTATACACAGAAGAATCCCAGCCAAGTCTCACTTTAACAGATACAGGTAACTCTAAAGGCACTGCATCACGCATTGCTTTCGTTGCTTGATAAATCGTTTCTGGCTGTTTTAGAAGTGAAGCACCACCACCGCTACCATTGACTGTTTTTGAAGGGCAACCGCAGTTTAAATCAACCCCCCAAGAGCCTAAAGAAACGGCTCTAAAGGCATTTTCAGCTAACCATTGTGGGTGTTGTCCTAATAATTGCACCCGTACTAGCGTGCCACTTTTTGTGCGACTTTCGGTATGTAATTCAGGACATAAGCGGTAAAATGCTTTCGTTGGCAATAATGAATCTACAACTCGTACAAACTCTGTAATACAGAGATCGTAATCGTTAATCGAGGTGAGTAACTCTCTCACAAGGGGGTCTAAAACCCCCTCCATTGGCGCTAATAGAACTCGCACTTTTTATAACCTCAAAACTCTTTTCTAGCTTTTGACCAAGGGCTTTGATTATCACTACCTTCATCACTTTTACGTGAACGACGGGGCCCTAATTTTCCAGTACGAGAGCCATCTTTATTTCGGTAGTTTTCTTTGCTTTTATTACGTCCAGACTCTTTGCCTTCACTATCGCCATCTTTACGACTATTGTTGCGATTGTCTTTACCACGAATATCTGCACGCCCATGACCACCGCCACTTCTACGTGGTGCATTATTCTTTGGTTTTTTATGCAAAGGCGCTGCTTTAATTGAAGGGTCAGGATCGTAACCTTCTAACGCTAAACGTGGAATTTCACGTTTTAATAAACGCTCAATATCAGCTAATAAACCATGTTCATCAACACAGACAAGTGAAATAGCCTTACCCGTTGCAGCAGCGCGGCCTGTTCTACCAATACGGTGAACATAATCTTCTGCGACTTGTGGTAATTCAAAATTGACAACATACGGCAGTTGGTCGATATCAAGACCACGAGCGGCAATATCTGTTGCAACTAATGCTTTTAATTTACCCTCTTTAAAATCAGCTAATGCGCGAGTTCTCGCACCTTGGCTTTTATTGCCATGAATAGCAGCTGATTTAATACCATCTGCATTTAAATGTTCAGCAAGTTTATTCGCACCATGTTTAGTACGGGTGAAAATCAGCACTTGAGACCAATTTTCTAAACCAATTAAATGTGATAACAGCTCGGTTTTACGCTTTTTATCAACTAAATGCACATGTTGATCAACAGATTCCGCTGCTGAGTTTCTTGGTGCAACGGAAATACTCACCGGATCATTTAATAGAGAATTGGCAAGACCAGTGATCTCTTTAGAGAATGTCGCTGAAAATAGTAAATTTTGACGTTTTTTCGGTAATTTATTAATTACACGGCGAATATCGTGGATAAAACCCATATCTAACATACGGTCAGCTTCATCAAGCACTAAAACTTCAACGCGAGAAAGATCAACTGCATTTTGATGTTCAAGATCGAGTAAACGTCCCGGTGTTGCAATCAGTACATCAACGCCACCGCGTAATTTCATCATTTGTGGATTAATGCTTACTCCACCAAAAACGACTAACGAACGAATTGGAATATAACGGCTATACGCTTTTACATTTTCAGCAATTTGAGCTGCCAGCTCACGCGTTGGTGTCAAAATCAGCGCTTTAACGGGTTGACGACCTTTTGTTTTGGTTGCTGATTGAGACAGCTTTTCCAATATTGGTAATGTAAAAGCTGCTGTTTTACCTGTGCCCGTTTGCGCACTCGCTAATACGTCTTTACCCGCCAAAATCGGCTCAATCGCCTGCTGTTGAATAGGGGTTGGGGTTTTATACCCTTGTTCATCAATAGCGCGGAGAAGCGCCTCACTTAAACCAAGCGATGTAAAATCGGTCAAAACAGTAGTCTCCTACAACCAGAACGTATAACACGGTGATTGAAATTAAAATGACGGGCTTTCATACTGTCAATCTATAGGTAATATTACTCTATAGGAGCTATCATTTTTCAATATAGACAGTGATGAAAGAGAATGAACCTTGTTAGGTTAACCTAATAACCCCTATTCTAACAGTTTTTGCTGTATTCAGAATACAAAAATAATTTTCAATAATAGATTGCACTTTTTTTATTACACATCACCTTTATTTGATTATTTATCACAAATTTTCCCTATTGTTCAATATCATCTAATATAATACGCCTTGTTATCGCTGTTTTTAATATCATTGGTTTTGTTACATTTTACTTAAGTAAGGTATCTTCTATTATGTCAGACACCCAACAGAAGACGACGCGCGGTGAACTAGCAAAACGACAATTATTGGAAGCGGCATGTGAGATCTTTGGTAAAAATGGGCCAGATGCCGCCACAACACGCCAAATTGCACAAGCTGCTCAACAAAATATTGCCGCTATCGCTTATTATTTTGGTTCCAAAGAAGGGTTATATCTCGCCGTTGCACAGCATATTGCTGATCTTATTCGCCTTGATTTTGAACCTACCGTTGCCATTCTTGACGAATTTCTTGAGCGGCCCAATCCCACAGAGCATCTACCATTGCTACAAACGCTTATTACAGATAGCTTTTTACAATATGCTCAACTGGTACTTGATAAAGCCAATATTCATCTTAGCCGCATTATGGCAAGAGAACAGCTCGTTCCAACCGAAGCCTATTCTTTGATCCACCAGCAAGCGTTATCGCCTCTTTTAACGCGTGTAAACAAACTATTAGCTATCTATATTGGTTTAGATCCTGCACTACCTACAACGATGTTACACACTCACGCTATTTTAGGAGAAGTGCTATCATTTCGTTTAGTAAGGGAAACCATTCTAAGACAAACAGGATGGGATAGAATTGGTAAGAATGAGTATCAAGTTATCTCCAATACTTTAAAAACACATATTACGTTATTACTCAATGGATTAAGAGAGATTTACACTCACCCACATCATGCATAAATAGAGTTATTATGAAAACTAAAAAAATCAGCTTCTTTATCATCTTAATGATTATTATCGGTATTGTTGCAGGTATCTATTATTACGAAGAAAACAAAGAGTCTGAATTAGTGCTCTATGGCAATGTCGATATACGTACAGTCAACCTTAGTTTTCGTGTTACTGGAAGATTAGACACATTACAAGTTGATGAAGGTGCTCCTGTCCAAAAAGGGCAATTATTAGGCAAGCTTGATGATGCGCCCTATCGCAATGCACTCAATAAAGCTTATGGTGAGCGTGATAGTGCAATTGCTTCGCTCGCTTTAATGGAAGCGGGATATCGCACTGAGGAAATCGCGCAAGCTCAATCTGATGTGTCATTAAAGCAAGCAGCTTGGCAATACGCAGATAACTTTTATAAACGCCAACAAGATCTTGCTAACCGAAAGGTCATTTCAGCCAATGATTTAGATAGCGCAAGAAATAATCGAAATCAAGCAGCAGCTGCATTGAAGGCGGCACAAGATAAACTAAATCAGTATCAAAATGGTTATCGAAAAGAAGACATTGATGCGGCGAAAGGACAAGTTATGCAAGCTAAAGCCGCCGTTGCTCAAGCTGAATTAAACCTCCAAGACACGCAATTAATCTCTCCATCACAAGGTACGGTGCTAACTCGTGCTGTAGAGCCTGGCACTATGTTATCTGCTGGAAGCCCTGTATTTACGGTGTCATTAACCAATCCAGTTTGGGTCAGAGCTTATATCAGTGAAACCCACTTAAGCGAAGCCGTTCCTAATCGAGAGGTTTATCTATACACCGATGGGCGTAAAGATAAGCCTTATCACGGTACAATTGGATTTGTTTCGCCAACCGCCGAATTTACCCCAAAAAGTGTGGAAACACCGGAGTTAAGAACCGATTTAGTTTATCGTCTCAGAGTGGTTGTAACGGATGCTGATGACGCATTGCGCCAAGGTATGCCTGTCACCTTAAAATTTGCCTCCTCTCATTAAGTGTGGGGGAAAAATGGAACACACTGATTACACAATCCAACTTCAAGGTGTTGAGAAATGCTTTACAGGGCTAGAAAGCCCTGCTGTTTCGTCATTAACAGCCACCATTACAGGTGGCTCTGTAACAGGTTTAGTTGGCCCTGATGGTGCGGGCAAAACAACCTTAATCCGTATGCTTGCAGGTTTATTAAAACCTGATGCGGGTGATATTCATATTTTAGGAATGGATCCGCAAAAGCAGAGTGTTGATGTCAGAGCTATTCTTGGCTATATGCCACAAAAATTTGGTCTTTATGAAGATTTAACGGTATTAGAAAACCTCAATCTTTATGCTGACTTAAAAAATGTTGTCGGTGATGAGCGCAAAAAAGTTTATCACCAACTGCTCACTTTTACCGATCTCACTCGCTTTACATCTCGCCTAGCAGGCAATCTTTCAGGAGGGATGAAACAAAAGCTGGGTCTTGCTTGTACTTTGTTAGGTAGCCCTAAAGTTCTGCTTCTTGACGAACCAGGCGTGGGAGTCGATCCCATTGCACGCCGTGAACTTTGGCAAATGGTACATGCTTTGGCCAGCGATGGTATGTTGATACTATGGAGTACCTCTTATCTTGATGAAGCTGAGCAATGTAAAAACATTCTCTTACTTAACAAAGGAGAGCTACTTTACAGTGGCATTCCTCAAGATCTAACAGCAAAAATGGCAGGTCGCTCTTTTCTGCTCAATGTTGAAGGCCATCAGCGTAGAAAAGTATTGCAACAAGCAATTATTCAACCTCAAGTCACTGATGGCGTTATTCAAGGACAATCCGTTCGTTTGATCTTGAAAAAACAGAGTGATCAAACTGAATTACTGAACGCTTTGGGTAAGTCTGATACGAAGCTTATTCCCGCGACACCACGTTTTGAGGATGCTTTTATAGATTTATTAGGAGGTGGCCCTTCTCATAAATCTGAATTAGCTGAAATTATGCCACAGATCCCTCCTGCACCTAATGAAACGGTAATTGAAGCACAGCAGTTAACCAAAATGTTTGGTCAATTTGCAGCGACCGATCATGTTGATTTTCAAGTTAAACGAGGTGAAATTTTCGGTTTGTTGGGCCCTAATGGTGCTGGTAAGTCGACAACTTTCAAAATGATGTGTGGTTTATTAGTCCCCACTAGCGGCAAAGCGCTTGTGTTAGGTATGGACTTAAAAGAGAGCTCAGGTAAAGCACGTCAGCATTTAGGTTATATGGCACAAAAATTCTCACTTTATGGCAATTTAAAAGTGGGACAAAACTTGAAATTCTTCTCTGGTGTCTATGGCTTACATGGCAAACAACAGCGCAATAAAATCAACGATATGATAACCGCCTTTGGCTTAGGGCCTATGGTAAATCAAATCACTGAAACCTTACCTTTAGGTTATAAACAGCGCCTTGCTCTTGCGTGCTCATTAATGCACGAACCTGATATTCTCTTTTTAGATGAGCCCACATCAGGCGTTGATCCACTAACACGACGGGAATTTTGGCTACATATTAATGGCATGGTTGATAAAGGAGTGACCGTGATGGTTACCACTCACTTTATGGATGAAGCAGAATATTGTGATCGTATTGGTTTGGTTTATCGCGGAAAAATCATTGCCGCTGGCGAGCCTGATTCTCTCAAAAAAATGGTTGCTAGTGACGATAATCCAACCCCTTCAATGGAAGATGCTTTTATTGGATTAGTGCTGGATTACGATAAAAAACTTCAAAGTGAAAATGATAAAGGGAGCGAAAAACATGCGTAATTTAGCTCAATCCTCTCATGCCCGCTTTTCTTGGCGACGTCTATACGCTCTGTGTTTAAAAGAAACCAAGCAAATTACTCGTGATCCCAGTAGTGCTTTAATTGCTATTGTTATCCCACTTACTTTGCTGTTTATCTTTGGTTATGGCATCAATTTAGACTCAAGCAAATTAAATATTGGTATTTTAACTAATCAACAAAGCCAACCAACGCAAGAGTTAGTTTATACCTTCACAAATTCGCCATATATCAATGCAACTATTAGCGATAATCGACAATTATTAATTGATAAAATGCAGGCGGGACAAATTCGAGGTATTGTGGTTATTCCCGTTAATTTTGCCGAATTACTCGCTCGACAAGATACTAAAGCCCCTATTCAAGTGATCACCGATGGCAGTGAGCCCAATACCGCAAACTTTGTTCAAGCTTATACCAAAGGGGTTTGGCAAATTTGGTTGCAACAACAAGCCATCAGTAAGGGAATAGATACTACACCATTAATTGAAATAGAGCCTCGTTATTGGTTTAACCCTGCCGCAATTAGTCAACATTATATTATTCCGGGCGCTGTCACTATTATTATTACCGTAGTTGGCGCTATTCTTACCTCGTTAGTGATTGCCCGTGAATGGGAAAGAGGTACGATGGAAGCCCTACTTTCCACCCAAATAACACGCACAGAACTCTTACTTTCAAAGCTTATTCCTTACCAAGTGTTAGGCAGTTTTGTCATGGTGTTATGTATGGTAGTCACCGTGTTTGTGCTTGGCGTACCTTATCGAGGATCGTTGTGGATTTTAGGTGGGATCACCTCACTATTTTTAGCTACCGCTTTAGGCATGGGATTGCTTATTTCCACGTTAACGCGTAATCAATTTAATGCCGCGATGATTTCGCTAAATGCCGCATTTTTACCCGCAATTATGTTATCAGGCTTTGTTTTTGAAATTGATAGTATGCCCATCTTTATTCAAGTGGTGACCTATTTTATTCCTGCACGTTATTTTGTGAGTAGTTTGCAAACGCTATTTTTAGCTGGCGATATTCCGTTGATATTGATGCTAGATATGTGGCTATTAATTGTATCGGCGATATTTTTTATTGGATTAACGGCGTTAGCAACACGTCGTCGATTAGATTAAAGGGAGAGCTTTTATGTTTTATCGCCTTCTCACCCTGATAATGAAAGAGTTACAGTCATTATTACAAGAGCCTCAAACACGTATTATTTTAATAATGCCGGTTATCTTTCAGATGATCTTATTTCCTTTTGCCGCGACGTTAGATGTTACCAATGCCTCTATTGCCATTTTTGATGAGGATAATGGTAAACAATCTATCGAGTTAACCCAACGTATCGCCAAAGCGAGTGCATTCTCTCAAACTCTTTTGCTTAAAAATGAACATGAAATAAAAGAAACTATTGATAATCGCAAAGCGCTTTTATTAGTTCGTTTTCCGCAGAATTTCAGTGCTGATCTAGAAAGCCATGTTCCTGTTAAATTGCAAATAATCCTAGATGGTCGAAATTCTAATAGTGCGCAAATTGCCGCTAATTATGTGCAACAAATCGTACAAAACTATCAAACTGAATTAGCAGGCAATACACCTTCTTTACTGAATAAAACAGAGCTTGTTGTTCGCAATTGGTATAACCCGAATTTAAATTATAAATGGTTTATTGTGCCTTCTTTAGTAGCGTTGATTATCACTATTGGCGTGATGATAGTTACTTCACTTTCTGTTGCTAGAGAGCGTGAACAAGGCACATTAGATCAACTATTAGTTTCGCCACTATCAACATGGCAAATCTTTGTTGGCAAAGCGGTTCCAGCAATGGTTGTAGCGGCTGTTCAAGGCACAATCGTATTAATTATTGGGATATTCGGTTATCAAATTCCATTTTCAGGTTCATTAATCCTATTTTATTTTACCATGCTTATTTATGGCTTATCGCTGGTGGGTTTTGGCTTATTAATATCCGCATTAAGTTCGACCCAACAGCAGGCTTTTATTGGTGTATTTGTGTTTATGATGCCTGCGGTTTTATTATCTGGATATATTTCACCGGTAGAAAATATGCCTGTTTGGCTACAACATGCCACTTGGATAAACCCAATTCGCCATTTCACTGATATCACAAAACAGATTTACCTTAAAAATGCCGATATTACTGTTATATGGCACAGCTTATGGCCTTTATTAGTAATTGCAGCAGGCACAGGTACTTTTGCGTATTATCTTTTTCAAAGAAAAATAGCTTAAAACGATAGCCATTAATTTATTAAATAAAAAAATCCCACAACTTATTAAGTTATGGGATTTATTTTTTATGCTGTTTTTAAACTACGTTATCCGCAGATATCGTTAAAATTAACGACGGTCGCCTAAAATACGCAGTAACATTAAGAACAGGTTGATGAAATCTAAATAAAGCGTTAATGCACCCATAATGGAGTAACGGCGCATATTTTCTTTATCTTCTTGATTAATCTCATTACCCATATCTTTTAATTTTTGTGTGTCGTAAGCAGTTAAGCCAGCGAAAATTAACACACCCGCGTAAGAGATAACCATGCTCATCATTGAGCTTTGCATAAAGATATTAACGATAGAAGCAATAATGATACCGATAAGCCCCATAAACAGGAAGCTACCCATACCCGTTAAGCTACGCTTAGTGGTGTAACCATAAACACTTAATGCACCGAACATTGCCGCACAAATAAAGAATGTACTCGCAACTGATGATGCAGTGTAAATAATTAATACACTAGAGATAGTTACCCCTGTTAATGCGGAATATAGCATAAATAATGAGGTTGCAACTGCACCACTCATTTTATGAACCATACCTGATAACACGAAAACTAACCCTAACTGAGCAATGATCAGACCAAAGAAGACGACCTTGCTAGAAAAAATCATTGATAATAATGCTTCGCTTGATGCAACGTAGAGTGCTACAAACGCAGTTAATAACAGACCAACAGTCATCCAACCATAAACCTGAGCCATAAAGGTTTGTAGGCCAGAACCTGTGCGCTGTACGATTGAATCATTAGAACGTGAAAATCGATCCATGATGATTACCCTTTAATCATAGTGATAACGTTAGGTTTAACGATAACGTTTATTTCAGTAAAGAGCCCATTATGGGCTCATTAGAATTTAATTTTATCACACTGATTTTACATTTCCATGAAATAAACTGTATGAAATGTCACCATAAAATAAATTTAGGTAAAGTAATGTAGTGTTTAATTGAGTGTAATGATTTATTCCCAGCGCTCAGCTGAGTCATAATCACTTTGGCGTGCATCAACCCATCTATCATTATTTTCAGAAAGCCCTTCTTTTTTCCAAAATGGCGCACGTGTTTTTAAGAAATCCATAATAAATTCAGCAGATTCAAAGGCGCTATTACGATGAGAACTAGTGACACCCACAAACACTATTTCTTCGCCAATATTTAATGTGCCCACTCGATGAATAACACTGACACGTTGCAAAGGCCAACGACCTCTCGCTTCATTCACAATATCTGTCAGTGCTTTTTCAGTCATTCCCGGATAGTGTTCAAGCGTGAGCGTACTCACTTCATCACCGAGATTATGATTGCGAACCTTACCAGTAAATGTCACAACAGCACCATCGCTGTCACACTCTGAAAGCCATTGGTATTCATCACCAACACTAAAATTTTCAGTTTGTACTGAAATACGAGTTGATGCGCTCATCTTATCCTCCTGTAACAGGTGGGAAAAAAGCGATTTCATCACCATTACTAATAACGTGAGAGCCTTGGACAAAGGATTGGTTTACCGCAGAGAGTAACTTGCCATCTTCTAACGCGAGTGACCAACGTTCACCTTTAGAGATTAATGCCTTACGTAAATCATCTACCGTGTGATACTCACAATCTAATTCAAGAGAATCAACACCGACTAATTCACGGACTTGAGCAAAAAAGAGAACTTTAATCATGCTTCCACCTTAAAGTGACCAGATTTTCCACCTGTTTTTTCTAATAAACGTACAGGCCCAATCACCATATCTTTTTGAACCGCTTTACACATATCATAAATAGTCAATGCTGCTACTGATGCCGCAGTTAATGCTTCCATTTCAACCCCTGTTTTACCGGTTAAACGGCAAACAGATTCAATGCGTACACGGTTAGATTCAGTGAGTGCTTCTAAACGTACTTCAACTTTAGTTAATAACAGCGGATGGCATAACGGGATTAATTCCCATGTTCTTTTCGCTGCTTGAATACCTGCAATTCTTGCAGTCGCAAATACATCGCCTTTATGATGTTTACCTTCGGTGATCATACTTAATGTTTCTGCTGACATTTCAACAAAGGCTTCAGCACGTGCTTCTCGCACTGTTTCAGCTTTAGCGCTAACATCCACCATATGAGCTTCACCGGCAGCATTAATATGAGTTAGTTGAGACATGCACAACTCCTGAAATTAACGAAATAACAGAGCGAAAAACTACCCACCAATAACAGATAAGTTCGGTGTAATACCGCTATCACCTTGATGAAGAAAATGGGTTTCTCGTTTATGAAGAAGGCCACCCTGAATACGCTGTTGTAATGCTTCTTGTTGACTATCATCAGCAAGTAAGTCGCGTAGAGGAATACCATTTTCACCAAATAGGCAAAGATGGAGATTACCAATAGCGGAAACACGTAAACGGTTACACGTTAAACAAAAGTCTTTCTCATAAGGCATGATAAGACCAATTTCACCTTGATAATCAGGATGGGTAAATACTTGAGCAGGCCCGTCACTACGCGCGCGAGGAATTTGTAACCAACCTTCATTGAGTAAGCGTTGGCGAATAACTTCACCAGATAAATGAAAACGGTTGAAAATATCACTACCGTCACCAGTTTCCATTAATTCGATAAAGCGCAGTTGGATAGGTCTGTCTTTGATCCAATTAAGAAAATCAGGGAGGTTTTTATCATTCACATTGCGCATTAGCACAACGTTAACTTTTACTTTTTCGAAACCTGCAGTGAATGCGGCATCGATGCCTTCCATCACTTGGTTGAATTTATCTTGCCCAGTAATAGCATGGAATTGACGAGGATCGAGGCTATCAACACTCACATTAATTGCACTTAAACCCGCATCACGCCATTGGGCAACATCTCTGGATAAACGATAGCCATTGGTTGTTACTGCGATTTTTTTAATTGCGGCATTATCTTTGATTGTCGCGATAATATCAGTAAAATCGCGGCGCATTGTCGGTTCACCACCAGTTAAGCGGATTTTTTCTGTTCCTAATGCGGCAAAAGATTGTGTCAGTCTGCTGATTTCATCTAACGAAAGAAATGATTTATGACCGTTAGGCTTATAGCCATTAGGTAGGCAATAAGTACAACGGAAATTACAAACGTCTGTAATTGAAAGACGTAAATAGAAAAACTTGCGGGAAAACGCATCAACGAGTTGTTGCATAATAACACCTTTCCAAATCGGGAGATGCAGACATTTCTACCTTGCACCCTGGTGACTTGCTTCGTCACGGCCAGAACATCATATCTTGTCAATACACGACTTAGACGTTAAGGCTAGGAGTTTATCTTTACCTGTTTTTCACAGGTTTCTAATACCTATATATTTATTGTGGATTCTACCTGCTAATTATGTAAAAAGCGAATAATGTTTTCGCTATATAATTTATAATACAACGACTTACAACACTTTAGTTCCCCTAATAACATAAGTAAAAACACTTTCATTGATTAAATATCAAGCTATCAAAAATAAAATTCAACTAGGAATGTGATGAAATCACGTCGTGATCATAGGCTTAAAATTTAATTGTGATAAATTAGCGGCAAATTTTTAAAGATGAGTAGAACAAATATGCGAAATCGCACGCTAAGTGATTTAGATCGTGTTGTTGCCCTTGGTGGTGGTCATGGCCTTGGACGTGTGCTTTCAGCACTCTCCTACTTAGGCTCTCGTCTTACTGGTATTGTTACAACAACAGATAATGGCGGTTCTACTGGCCGTATTCGCCAAGAGGAAGGCGGTATTGCGTGGGGAGATATGCGCAACTGTATTAATCAGTTAATTACAGAACCTTCCGTTGCTTCTGCAATGTTTGAATACCGTTTTTCTGGTACTGGTGAACTGGCTGGGCATAATTTAGGTAATCTAATGCTTAAAGCACTCGATAACTTAAGCGTTCGCCCTTTAGAAGCCATTAATCTAATTCGTGGATTATTAAGAGTGAATGCTCACCTTATCCCTATGTCTGAACAAGCCGTTGATCTTATGGCGATAGACGACCAAGGAAATGAGATTTATGGTGAAGTCAATGTTGATATTTTACCTAAGATCCCCCAAAAGCTTGATCTCTACCCTAAAGTCCCAACAACACGAGAAGCCATTGAAGCGATTGAACAAGCAGATTTGATCTTAATTGGTCCGGGTAGCTTTTTTACCAGTTTAATGCCTTTATTATTATTACCAGAGCTTGCTCAAGCATTACGCCGTAGCAGTGCAACAACGATTTATATTGGTAATTTAGGCAAAGAACTAAGCCCTGCGGCTGCCAGTATGACGATGTCTGATAAAATCGCCATGATGGAGAATTATATTGGTTTACAAACAATAGATGCGGTGATTATTAGCCCTGAAACTCAATATGAATCGATGAAAGGTCGATTAATTGTACAAGCGCAATTAGAAGCCAAAGACATTCCTTATCGTCACGACCGCCATCTATTAGGCAAAGCTATTGAGTTAACGTTGCAGCAATTAGGACAACGTAATGCATCACCTCAAACTATTAAATAGGATTTAATTACCTACTTTTATAAAAAAAACGCATCTGCAAGAAACAGCAAGTGCGGTTTTTTGTTGGTAAAAAACAATATCATTATTGGTTTTCAGCGCGTTATTAGCTATTAAGTTGTTTTAATGTAATACGCTGGCTGATGGTTTCTTCAATTTCAGATAATGTCATTGGGATATCATTTTTCATTAAACCCAGACCTGCCACTGTACGAGAGAAAGAGGTTAAATCTAATGGTGGTAAATCCATGATCCAATTTTCTTCTGTTGCTAGTGTATCTTCAGCATTTAGAATATTTTGTATAACATCCGTAAAAGCTTGATGAGAAGATACCCAATCTTGATCACCACTTGCCCAAAACCAACGAGCAGCAATAAAGTTTCTCCACATATCTTCCCAACCATCATAAATGCGACGCAACATTGATGCGCTCATTAATGACCATGTTTGGGCTTCTTGTTGAGTAATATAACCTTGTTGACAACCTTCTAAGCAGAGCTTGTTAAAACGGCAGAGATCCCAAATAAGATATTTCACATTTTGGATATTCATGCGATTTGTGCTCATCATATCGATTTGCCATAAACGCTCATTTTTATCGTGTTCAGTTAACTCAGAAAGTAAAATATCATTTTTTAATGACTGAACATCGTCTTCTTTGCCATCCAAAATTTGGTCACGTAGCTGATAAAAATCATTAGTGTGACCTTGAGTAAGCAACCAAAATAGTTGATAGACTAAATCCCAACGGTCGTTTATTCCCCAACCTGCTGATAATCCACCGTCATCTTTACCTTGCCCATATTCGTTATATGCCCACTCATTCATTGCGGCATAAGGCGCTGCAACATATAATCCCCATTCATTGGGTAACAATTGATCTGACGTATTTTCTGCTTCAGATAAAATAGGCTCCTGCTCTGCTGTTGATGGTTTTTGCAACTCACTATCTTGTACAGCAAATCTGCGTAGCCATTTAAAAAGCATAATAAGAAGAATAACACCAAGAATTACCCCTGCAGAGCTGGGAAACCCTGCATAAACATAACCACTCATTCACTGTCCTTAATGTCTTTTTTATCTTTGTAAATAATTGACGCTTTGTTTGTTGTGGTATTTAAACAGTTGAACGCCATTAAGGGAATATCAAACAAGGTAAAAATGGGAAGATAGAAGATAAAAAGGGATAATCCCCGTAAAAATACGGATATCCCTTTATCAATTTGTGAGCTTAATTTCTCTGATCAAGAGTTAGCAATAAATTGAGCCCGTAATGCTTGCAATTTATCACGAGTACTCGCCGCTTTCTCAAACTCAAGATCTTTTGCATATTGATACATTTCGGCTTCTAAGCGTTGGATCTCTTTCTCCAATTCAGCCGTTGATAACAACGGATAATTTTCCTGAATATCCGCTGCCTTATGCCCTTTCTTATTACGTCCTTGAGAAGGCTGACCAATCTTAAGGATATCGCCCACTTTCTTGTTTAACCCTTTAGGCACAATGCCATGCTCAAGGTTAAACTGTTGTTGTTTCTCACGACGGCGTTCGGTTTCACTTATGGCTCTCGCCATTGAATCAGTAATTTTATCGCCATATAAAATCGCTTTACCTTCAAGGTTACGAGCGGCACGACCAATGGTCTGAATTAATGAGCGCTCTGAACGTAAGAAGCCCTCTTTATCAGCGTCCAAAATCGCCACCAAAGAGACTTCTGGCATATCCAAACCTTCCCGAAGTAAGTTGATACCCACTAAGACATCAAACTCGCCTAGGCGCAAATCACGAATAATTTCTACACGTTCAACAGTATCAATATCAGAGTGTAAATAACGAACACGTTCGCCATGCTCTTCAAGATATTCCGTTAAATCTTCAGCCATTCGTTTTGTCAGTGTTGTCACCAGCACACGTTCATTTTTTGCCGCACGAACACGAATTTCAGAAAGTAAGTCATCAACTTGCGTGCTAACTGGTCGCACTTCGACAATGGGATCAAGTAAGCCTGTTGGCCTTACAACTTGCTCAACAATTTCATCACCCGATTTTTCAAGCTCATATTTACCCGGCGTTGCTGAAACATAAATTGTTTGTGGTGCTAATGCCTCAAACTCTTCAAAACGTAATGGGCGGTTATCAAGTGCAGAAGGTAAACGGAAGCCATATTCAACGAGGGTTTCTTTACGAGAGCGGTCGCCTTTATACATTCCACCGATTTGAGGAATAGTAACGTGTGATTCATCAATCACTAATAAACCGTTAGCAGGAAGGTAATCAAACAAAGTTGGTGGTGGCTCGCCAGGGCCTCTACCAGATAGATACCGTGAATAGTTTTCGATGCCTGAGCAATATCCCAACTCATTCATCATTTCGAGATCAAACTGGGTACGCTGTGTCACGCGTTGCTCTTCTACCAGTTTATCGTTAGCTAAAAGCACTTTGCGTCTCTCTGCAAGTTCTTTTTTGATTTCTTCCATCGCTTCAAGAATACGTTCACGCGGGGTGACATAGTGCGTTTTAGGATAAACAGTAAAACGAGGCACATTGTAGTGAATTTGCCCCGTTAAAGGATCAAACAGTGAAAGACGTTCGACTTCTTCATCAAAAAGCTCAACACGTAATGCATAATCATCAGATTCAGCAGGAAAGATATCTATCACTTCACCACGGACACGAAATGTACCGCGCTGAAAAGCTTGATCATTGCGAGTATATTGTAAATCAGCAAGACGACGTAAAATGGCACGTTGGTCGATTATCATGCCGTTAGTCAGATGAAGCATCATTTTTAAATAGCTATCAGGATCACCCAAACCGTAGATAGCAGAAACCGATGACACAACAATAACGTCTTTACGTTCTAGCAAGGCTTTAGTGGCTGATAGACGCATTTGTTCGATATGTTCGTTAACAGAAGCATCTTTTTCAATAAAAGTATCAGAGCTTGGAACATACGCTTCAGGCTGATAATAATCATAATAAGAAACAAAGTATTCCACTGCATTTTCAGGGAAGAATTCTTTCATTTCACTATAAAGCTGTGCTGCCAATGTTTTATTTGGCGCCAACACCATAGTCGGACGATTTAGATTGGCAATCACATTGGCAATCGTAAAAGTTTTACCAGAACCTGTTACCCCCAAAAGAGTTTGATGAGCAAGACCATCATCTAATCCTTCACAAAGTGAGGCAATAGCGGCAGGTTGATCACCACCCGGTTTAAATTCAGAATGCAGTTTAAAATCTTTGCTCATATTTTCTTCTCCTCGCTGACACTCCTTATGATACTGGATAAAAATCCAGCTTCAATCTCTATCTAATAAAATTTGTCTGAATAATTAGCATAAGTTATCCCCAGTTTTGGAACTGGAATTTTTTCAAAAAGCAACCCCCTTTTTTGTGAATTATTCAAAGAGACACACTGACACCATTCGCTCTATTGATTTTATTTAATTAATTGATATATAAGAATTAAAAATAAAAGTTGAGAATAACACCAATCTTTAGCAATGCCTTGTATTCTCTCTATTCAGAGTATTTTTATAATGGTAATACACAAGGTTATCCACAGGAATAGTGGATAACTACACAAAGTTGTTATCTCTCGGTAGGTTACGTCTTTTTTTCTACCTTAAAATATCCCTCAAAATTGGCGAAATTTATTTTTTTTATTTTTTTATTGGTATAAAAAATGGACTTTTATAACTTACTTAATAATGGCCTATCAACTTAGTTTTAAACAGGAAAGATCAAGATAAGGAGTGAAATTATGCTCTTTTACTTCGTTTAAATAGGGTATTTTGCCTAAAAAAGGAGCCTTTATATGCTGTTTTAATGTTGCTAGATACTCTTTCTGATATCGCCCTGCTGGCTCAACTTCGTTCGCAATCCAACCCGCCAATGTTAAACCAGATTGAATAATTGCTTGTTGCGTTAATAACGCATGATTAATACAACCCAATTTAACACCCACAGTCAAAATAACAGGTAGCTTTTCATTGATAACCCAATCAGAGAAAAATTGGTTTTCTGATAGTGGTGTAAACCACCCCCCTGCTCCTTCGACTAAAACCCAATCAGCTCGTTGTTTTAAGTAAGACAATCCTTCTGACATCACATCAAAATCAATAGGCTGGTTCATTTCTTGACTAACAATATGTGGCGATGTAGGCGTTTCAAAACAGTAAGGGTTAACACGCTGATAATCTAATTTTACCGTACTGAATTTTTGCAGTATAAGTGCATCTGAATTACGTAAACCTTCATTTAGCCACTCACTTCCTGATGCAACAGGTTTATAGCCCGCAGTTTGATATCCTTGATACGCTGCACATTGTAACAGAGCACTGCTTACCACAGTTTTACCTACTTCTGTATCTGTACCTGTTAAAAACCATGTCTTAGCCATGTGATATTTTTCCTATAACAATTTGATAGGTAAGTAAATATTTGCCTGATTCTGTTTTCCACACATTTTCTAGTGCACGGAATTTTTGTCGTGTCATTAACCCCTTTTGTCGATCACCCTGCACAAAATTGGCGCCAACCCCCTTCAAAGAAGCAAAGAGCGCATGTAATGAGTCGTATTGTTCAGTGACAGTTTCAGTAGAAAATTGGCAATGAAAACCACGACACGCTTTCTCAATATCTTGAAGCGATAAAAAGGGATTTACATGAGGGTGTTTATCAAGAGATTGCCAAGCATCTCTAACTTCTTGCAGTGTCAACGTAGTGAGTGTTGAGAAATAAAGTGCACCTTTTACATTGACTGTATTCATTAATGTTTTAATAGCACCAGATAAATCCTCACACCATTGCATCGCTAAATTACTAAACACAATGTCCACACTTTGTGGTGCAATCGCGCAGTGTTCGATATCACTTTGTAAGTAACCATCAGCTCGCTGTTGTTGTTTTGCTACTTGTAGCATACTGTGTGACAGGTCAAGTGCGATGACAAACTTGCCTTGTTGCTTCCATTTTTGGCTGAAATATCCTGTTCCACATCCTGCATCTAACACAATATTGCCACTATCATGATGCGCTAAATCCATTAATTTATTGCCACTATAGCGCTGAATATTAGCGTGATTATCGTAATGAATAGCTGCTTTACCAAAAGTTTGAGCTATACGTTGTTTATCTGTTTTGACTGAAGAAAGCATGAAGCGTCTCGATTAACAGCTTAATATCTGAAAGGTGATGGCGAGTAGTTAACGTTATTCGTAAACGTGCACTTTGAGGGGGTACGGTGGGGGGGAAAATTGCTTTTACCCAAAGTCCTTTAGATTGCAGATAATCTGAAAGTGTTTGGCATAATTGTTCATCACCAATAATTAATGGCTGAATAGCCGTTTTTGAAGGTAATAATTTAATCGGAAGTGAAATTACACCTTGGCGAAAGGTATCAATTAATTGTTGAAGATATTCCCGTTCATTATCCGCTTGCTTAAT
Organism: Proteus sp. FZP2095; assembly: GCF_023701425.1. Taxonomy (NCBI): domain Bacteria; kingdom Pseudomonadati; phylum Pseudomonadota; class Gammaproteobacteria; order Enterobacterales; family Morganellaceae; genus Proteus; species Proteus sp. FZP2095. The sequence goes on along the minus strand of NZ_JAMQBJ010000001.1, from coordinate 146,094 downwards.
AACATTCAAAGCAGAGTTTAAGGCTATAGCTTGTGCCGGTGGCATTGATGTACTGTAAATAAGATGCCGAGCATATTGTTCAAAAAACTCTGCGGTTGGCTTATTACAAAGCACTGCCGCCCCGCTGACACCAAACGCTTTACCAAAAGTGACTACCAATATTTCAGGTTTAATCCCTGCATCATCGCAACTGCCTCGACCTTCTTTACCTAAAACGCCAATACCATGCGCATCATCGACCATTAACCATGCATGATATTTTTGGCTTATTGTTGCTATTTCTCTTAATGGTGCTTTATCTCCATCCATACTAAATACCCCTTCTGTTACCACTAAGGTTTTATTAGCTGACGTTTTATTAAGACGTTGAGATAAAGACTCAGGAGAATTGTGTAAAAATCGCCATAATGTAGCAGGTGATAATACTGCAGCTTCCATTAAAGAAGCATGACAAAGTTTATCTGCAATAATTGCATCGTCTTTTTCAAGTAATGCCGAAATGACACCTTGATTAGCACTGTAACCGGATGAAAATAATAGCGCATTATCGTAACCTAACCAATCTGCAAGATGATGTTCTAACTGCGCATGAGCTTGTGTAAATCCTGTAATATGCCCTGATCCACCGCTACCTACACCGTATTCATCAGCACCTTGTTGCCATGCTTTAATGACGTCCGTATGCTGACTAATGCCTAAATAATCATTGCCTGAAAAATTAAGGTATTTTTCACCGGATGTGGTGATCAAGAAACGCCCATCCGCTTGTTTGATCACTTTGCGTTTTCGCCATAATGGCGTATTTCTACGTACATTAAGTTGTTCATTTAAATAGGTTTGCCAGCTCATTACAGTGCCGCGTTATAAAATTGTTCAGTGTCTTTATTGGCAACAGCTTGTATCAAAGCTTCTTCTTGCTGATTGTCACCCATAGATACTGCTAATCGTTCAGGATTTAAGCCTAATTTGCGGAATAATTGGTGATCTTTATCTTCGGTTGGATTGGTTGTCGTTAATAATTTGCAACCATAGAAAATAGAGTTAGCGCCAGCCATAAAACAGAATGCTTGTGTTTGTTCACTCATTTGCTCACGCCCAGCAGAAAGACGCACATAAGAGCGAGGCATCATGATACGAGCAACGGCAATAGTACGAATAAAATCAAAAGGATCGACATCTTCATTATCTGCAAGTGGTGTCCCTTTTATTTTGGCAAGCATATTGATAGGCACACTTTCAGGAGGCTGTGGCAAATTAGCTAACTGCACCAACATTGCTGCCCTGTCTTTAACTTCCTCGCCTAACCCTAAAATCCCGCCAGAACAGACTTTGATGCCAGCATTGCGTACTTTATCAAGCGTATCTAAGCGATCTTGATAGGTACGTGTTGTCACTATACTGCCGTAAAATTCGGGTGAGGTATCAAGGTTGTGGTTATAAAAATCCAGCCCGGCATCTGCTAAGCGGTTAGCTTGTGAATCATCTAATTTGCCGAGTGTCATGCAGGTTTCCATACCCAACGCTTTAACTTCTTTCACCATTTGCTCAAGGTAAGGCATATCGCGCTCATGCGGATTTTTCCATGCAGCTCCCATACAAAAACGCGTTGAACCAGCTGCTTTGGCTTTTTTAGCTGATTCAATTACTTGTTGCACTTCCATTAAGCGCTCTTTTTCTAATCCTGTTTTATACCGCGCGCTTTGGGCACAATATTTACAATCTTCAGGACAAGCCCCTGTTTTAATGGAAAGCAAAGTACTCACTTGGATTTGTGAAGGGTCAAAATGTTGACGGTGAACTTGTTGTGCCTGAAAAACCAAATCTAAAAATGGCATATCAAACAGTGCTCTGGCTTCTTTTAGTGTCCAACGTTTTAGTACGCTCACAATGCAATCTCCTTTTTAAAAGTGATTGCCAGTTTAAATAATAGGGTTATCATGTCAACCAAAATTGATCACCATTGGTTTACATGATTAAGTGAAAAATAGAATGACACCTGAAGATATCGCTTTCGATTTACGCCACATTTGGCATCCATACACCTCGATGAGTAATCCTTTACCTGCTTACCCTATCGTCAATGCAAAAGGCGTTGAATTAGTCTTGGCTGATGGTAGAAAACTGATTGATGGAATGTCTTCATGGTGGGCAGCAATTCATGGATATAATCATCCTGAGCTTAATAATGCAGTTACCACACAACTAAACAATATGTCTCATGTGATGTTTGGTGGTATTACTCATCCACCAGCAGTCTCGCTTTGTCGTAAATTATTGGCGATAACACCAGATCCTCTTGAGTGTATATTTCTAGCAGATTCGGGTTCAGTTGCTGTTGAAGTCGCACTGAAAATGGCCTTGCAATATTGGCAGGCAAAAGGTGAAAAACGTCAACGTATTGTGGCGTTAAAACAGGGTTATCATGGCGATACCTTTGGTGCCATGTCAGTGTGTGATCCCGATAATTCGATGCACAGTCTCTACAAAGGTTACTTACCTAATCATCTCTTTGTGGATGCACCAAAAACCGGTTTTTATGAAGAGTGGGACCCTACTGATATCCACTCATTACGCTCAACGTTAGAACAACATCATCAAGAAATTGCTGCGGTTATGCTTGAACCCATTGTTCAAGGTGCAGGTGGAATGCGAATTTATCATCCTGAATATTTAAAGCACGCAAGAGCTTTGTGTGACGAGTTTGATGTACTACTCATTGCCGATGAAATAGCCACTGGTTTTGGTCGAACAGGTAAGTTATTTGCCTGTGAACATGCTGAAATATCGCCAGATATCATGTGTGTAGGTAAAGCATTAACAGGTGGGTATATGACTTTATCTGCGACCTTAACTACGCGTCATATTGCAGAAACCATCAGTCAAGGTGATGCAGGGTGCTTTATGCATGGCCCTACTTATATGGGAAATCCTTTGGCTTGTGCTGTTGCTGATGCCAGTTTATCTCTATTAGCAAAAGGCGATTGGATAAACCAAGTTGCAGAAATTGAAAAACAACTAAAACGCGAGTTATTACCGTTAAAACAGGCTAAAAGTGTCAAAGATGTGCGCGTTTTAGGTGCGATTGGTGTGGTCGAAATGAATGAGCCAGTCAATATGGCAAAATTACAAAAAATCTTTGTTGATGAAGGGGTTTGGATCAGACCTTTTGGCAAGCTTATTTATATTATGCCACCGTTTATTATGCCGCCAGTAAGCCTCACTAAACTCACTCAAGCTATTGAAAAAGTGGTTAGTCTCTCATAAATCTTTCATAAAAAAATAAACCTCTAGCAAGGCAATATTCTGCTAGAGGTTCACAGTGATTTTTATACTGTGACAGTTATTTCGTCACGACGGTAACCCACATTGCACCTTTACCTACTGGGTAACAGGCTAATTCAGTTAATGCGCCAGTGTGTTTATCAATACGAGAGACAGAGGCAAAATCTGATTTTTGACCACAAGAAATCAGGTAATTTCCTGTATTATCAAGATTAAAACCACGAGGCTGTGTTTGAGTTGGGTAATAACCCACAGGTTGCAGATAATCGCCCGACTCTGAAATTGCCATCGCACAAATAAAGCTTTCTGAGCGCTCGCTGGCATAAAGAAAACGGCCATCTGGTGTAATATGAATATCTGACGCCCAACGGGTACTGTTAAAGGTTTCAGGAACGATATCGACCGTTTGCATTAAACGATATAAATCCCCCATACGACGGTATACATTAATTGTCGCATCTAATTCATTCAGGCAATAAAACACATCCCCATTAGGATGGAACGCCATATGACGAGGACCTGCATTTTGTGCTGTTGTCAGCTCTTCAGTGCCCGCCTCTGTTAAATAACCCTTTTCTGATAAATTAAATAAACGAATATGATCTTCACCTAAGCAAGGAACAATCAGTTGTTTATTATTCCAATCGATATTGGATGAATGAGGTTTATTTAATCCTTCAATAATTTGAATAGCTGATTGAGGGATCCCCTTCTCATTAATAGGCAAAACTGCCAAATTGCCTTGGTGATAAGAAGGAACAAATAAGAAACGCTCTGTTTTATCTAAACATAAATGGACAGGCGTACTTGGAATGGAAGTGATAGCCTTTTGCTCTAACTGGCCGTCGTCCGCAATCGCAAATGTCACCACACTAAAATGAGGACGAATACCCACATAAAGGTATTTCCCATCTGCACTTGCAATCATTGGTTGTACTTGCCCTGCAACCTCAACAACCTGCAATAAATCCATTTCACCTTCAGTGTTTAATGCATAAACATGGATTTGTTGACTCTCTGGACTTGCTACGTAAACTACCTGTTTCATCCCTTCTCCTCAAAGCCGATTACCCATTGATTTATAAAGAATAATAGAACAACTAACGATAACCTGTCACGATTAAGCTAGTTTATCTTTTATTGGTTAACGTGTACCATCAACGACATTGCATCTCAATACTATCAAGGGGCTTATTTATGTCATATCGCGTTATTGCTTTGGATCTTGATGGCACTCTGCTTGATGACCAAAAACGTATCCTGCCAGAATCTTTAGAAGCACTCAATCTTGCAAGAAAAGCAGGTGTTAAAGTTTTAATTGTAACAGGTCGTCATCACGTTGCTATTCATCCATTCTATCAAGCACTCGATCTTGATACCCCTGCAATCTGCTGTAATGGAACTTACCTTTATGATTATATTGGTAAAAAAGTATTAGAGTCGGACCCTCTAACTACACAAGAAACCAGAGCAGTATTAGATCTCGTTAAACAAACTGATGTACACCATTTAGTGTATGCTGACGATGCAATGATGTATGACCAACTTACCTCAGCAGTACAACGCACACTTAATTGGTCTGATACTCTTCCTCTGACACAGCGCCCTAATCTCGTTAAAGTCGACGATTTTTATAAAGCAATGCATGATGTTAATGCTATTTGGAAAATTGCGACAACAACGCCTGATCACGATGAGTTACGCACTTTAGTTGAAAAAATTGAGCAACAAGTCGGTTTAGAGTGCGAATGGTCTTGGGTTGATCAAGTTGATATAGCTAAAAAAGGCAACAGTAAAGGTCGTCGTTTACAACGTTGGGTTGAAGCAAATGGCATGAATATGAGTGATGTTATTGCTTTTGGTGATAATTTTAATGACCTTAGCATGTTAGAACATGTGGGATTAGGTGTTGCAATGGGTAATGCTTCAGATGAAGTAAAAGCTCGCGCTAAAATGGTCACCAAAGTAAACTCACAACCGGGTATTGCAGAGACTATTCATAAATATATTTTGTCTTAGTCTTATTTTTACCATTCCCCCAAAAGTAAAAGACCTCATTTAATATGAGGTCTTTTGTTTATCGACAAATACAATTGATAAATCAAAGATGACGGCTTAGTGAAATACTCTTTATTTGCGCATAAAGCCATTGTCCTTCTTGAATATTCAATTCACCTTTTGCCCAAGGCGTGATCCTCGCCCATAAATAATTACCATCATTGACTAGTTTCACATCAACTTGGCCATCATTTTTAATGGTTTCAACCACTTTCATATGCAATATATTACGAATACTGCTATTTGATGGACGAGTGGTAGTCAGTGATACGTCAGAAGCATCGATACGAACACGCACATCACGACCAATTTTAGCCTCAATTTGAGGCAACCACAGCACTTGGTTACCGAAAGCCGTTGCTGTCATATCGTAATGGCTATGGTGTTCTACTACCATCACATTCGCGATACTGCTGAGTGTCTCTTTTTGTAACCACGGACGTAATGCACTACTTGCCCATACATCTTCCAGCTTGCCTGTCGCCTTAATTTTTCCTGCATCCATCACAATGACGTTATCTGCAAGTCGGATAATTTCATCAAGGCTATGACTCACATACAAAATAGGAATTTGTACATCTTGTGAGAGTTTCTCTAAATACGGCAGTAACTCACGTTTACGCGGCAAATCAAGCGATGCTAAAGGCTCATCCATTAGCATAATATCGGGTGCTGTTAACAACGCTCGCCCTATGGCAACACGCTGCTTTTCGCCACCTGATAATGTTATCGGAAAACGCGGAAGTAAATGTTCGATACCTAACAAATGAATAATGCGATCAAACTGCACTTTCATTGTTGGAGACATACCGTAAAGCAGATTTCCTTTTACTGTGTAATGAGGAAACAGTCGTGCATCTTGGAATACATAACCCACTTTGCGTTTTTCAGGTGGCAGATAAATTTTCTTTTCTGTATCCACCAGTGTGTGATTATTTAATACAATCCGTCCTGAATCTGGCTTGGTTAAACCGCCAATCACATTAATCAATGAGGTTTTACCGGCTCCGGATAAACCAAAGACTGCGGTAATACTTTCTGTTGGTAGTTCAGTATTGACTTCCAGACGCAGTGATCCTAGCGTCTGTTTAAAATTCATCTCTAGCATACGCCCCCCAATCTTTTACGACCCCAACGAGTTAGCCACTCTGAAGCCATTAAAGAGACGAGCGCCAAAATAATTGCAATAACACATAAACGGGCGGCATCCATTTCCGCACCCGGTGTTTCAATTAAGGTATACATTGCCAGAGGGATCGTTCTTGTTTCCCCCGGAATATTGGAGACGAAAGTGATTGTTGCGCCAAACTCTCCCAACGAGCGCGCAAATGCCAACACAATCCCTGCGATGATCCCTGGCATAGACAAAGGTAACGTTATGGTAAAAAAGACGCGTATCGGTGATGCCCCTAAGGTTCTTGCCGCTTGTTCCATACGTTGATCGACAGCTTCTAATGCTAATCTGATCGCTCTAACCATCAGTGGAAATGCAACAACTGCGGATGCAAGTGCTGCGCCTCGCCAACTAAAGGTAAAGCTAAAACCAAACCAGTCATACAACCATTCACCAATAAATCCACGTCTCCCCATACTGATCAGTAAAAGATAACCGACCACAACAGGAGGTAGAACTAAAGGTAAATGAATAATGCTATCAAGCAATGATTTACCAGGAAAACGTACCCTAACTAAAAGCCAAGCCATAAAAATACCAAAAGGTAGACTAATAATAACTGCAATAGTCGATACCTTAAGGCTTAGTATGATGGCTTGCCATTCGTATTCACTTAACATCTCCAAAAGTATAATTCCTACAGTGGGCTAAAGCCGTATTTCTTAAAGATTTCTGCGGCTTGAGGTGTTTTCAGATAGTCATAAAAATCACGAACTGCTTTATTGTCCTGACCTTTTACAACTGCCATTGGATACTCAACAGGTTTGTGGCTATCAGCTGGGAATACGCCGACCACTTTCACTTTATCACTCGCAACCGCGTCAGAATCGTATACGATACCTAATGGTGCTTCATCACGTTCAACCAGCGCCATACCGCTACGCACGTTATTAGTACGCGCCATATCTGGGCTTACTGTATCCCATGCGCCTAAATATTCTAATAATTCTTTTGCATAGATACCAACAGGCACATGGTCCGGATCGCCAACAGCTAGTTTTCCGCCATTAAGTAAGGATTTCCATTTGGTTTCCTTATTAATAACAACGTCATTTAATTTACTATCTTTAGGGGCAATGAGTACTAAATCATTACCTAATAGTGTATGACGTGAATCTGCAACCATTAAATTTTTATCGATTGCGTAATCCATCCACTGCTGATCTGCTGAAATAAACAGATTTGCAGGTGCTCCTTGTTCAATTTGGCGAGCCAGCGTTGAAGAAGATGCATAAGATGCAACAACTTCAGTTTGCTTTTCTTGCTTATATTGTGCCGAAATTTCATTAAGAGCATTGGTAAGAGAAGCGGCAGCAAATACCGTTACTTTTTCCGATGCAAAACTTTGGCTTACTAAAGCAAAAGAGATAACTGCGCCAGCAAGTAACTTGCCTGATAATTTTTTCATGTTCTAATTCCACTTAAATTAAAGGATGACACGCTGTATATACCAAGATACAGCGTAAAATGAAAGAATTAGATGTTAGAAACTGGTTATATATCAATAAATATAGCCATTAAAAAGAAACAGAAAATGAAGATGAAGATGAAGATAGATAAACTTATATACTCTAAATAATTCAAGTCACAGCTAGGCGACAAGTGAATGAGTCGCTAGGAGCATACACAAGTATGTGACTAGTGCGAATGAACGCCGTCAACAACGCTGTGGCTTGAAGTATGACGAGTACGAGTAGATAAAAAACAGCCCTCTACAAAATAAAGGGCTGTTCTAAATCAGGGAGGGAGAAATTATGATTTTTTGTCTGCTTTTGGCTGACTTGGTGAAATCAAGTTAAACACTTCACCTAAACCATAAATGATGCCCATAATCAGTACCATTACAACAGGTACCATCAAGAGAGCAAACCCTAAACTTTTCAACAATTCAAGCATGATAACCTCTTTATCATGGTATATTCGGAAAGCCAGAGTTGGCATTTCTTCACGAATGACGAATAATAACGCTATAGATGTATATATTCTAGAGAATTATCGCTTTGTGTCGGCACAAAAAATGCGATAAACACACAAAAAAAGAAGAAGCCTATCATTATGCAAGCAGAAATATTATTAACTCTTAAACTTCAAGATAAGCTCTTTGCCGATCCTCGTCGCGTTGCATTGTTAAAACAGATCAAGGCGACGGGTTCAATTAGCCAAGGGGCAAAAATGGCGGGCATTAGTTATAAAAGTGCTTGGGATGCCATTAATGAAATGAATCAACTCGCAGACGAACTTCTTGTTGATAGAGCAACAGGCGGTAAAGGTGGCGGTGGTGCAACTCTCACACATTATTGTGAGCGCTTACTTCAACTTTACGATCTGCTCGGTCAAATTCAGCAAAAAGCCTTTGATGTATTGAAAGATGATTCACTCCCTCTGGATAGTCTTTTAGCGGCTATTTCTCGTTTTTCACTACAAACCAGCGCTAGAAACCAATTTTTTGGTACGATTATTGAGCGTGATAACCTACAAGTTCAACAACATGTTAATGTGCAACTTGCAGATAGAAAAACAACTATTCGTGCTGCTTTGACAGAGAAAAGCGCTGATCGCCTAGGGCTTAAAAAAGGTAAAGAAGTACTGATTTTAATTAAGGCACCTTGGGTCAATATTGAAAAAGGAACTTCTTTAACACAGCAATATGATAATGCGCTTTCAGGCACACTCACTCAAATTGAGACCGGAAGTGAAAACAGCGAATTAGTGGTGACATTAGAAGGTGGACAAGAAGTTTGTGCCACATGTTCTAATCAGCACGTTAAAGAGCAAAAACTGCATATTAATGATAGCGTAACCGCTTTATTTAATGCTGATCAGGTGATTGTCGCAACACTGTGTTAATCATTAATATGATTGCTTTTAAATAAAAGATAAAACCATCACTTAGTTATTATTTTAACAATAATATTAAGTGATGGTTTTTAATTGATAAAATTATAAAAAGTTACCTTACACTTGGTTGATATAAGATGATTTTAATATCCATTTAAACTTTCCGACTAATACAACGCGTAAACGCCTCTTTTATTGAGGCACCTAAAACCTCATCACTACAATTGCTTTTTAACGTAATAATTGCACTATCAGGTATTCCCTCGCCGACCCAATGATCCATACGTAAATGGTTTTGAGGACTAATAGTAATTTCATCATCTGTAAGCTCTAAGCTACATCGATTCATATTATTAAAAAGTGCTGTTTTATTTTTATAATCATACTCTTTAATTATTTTTTTTATCCAGTCTTGATAAGGTTTTTTATCATTATACATTTGATTAAACTTATCTGAACTTCCTTTAATTTGTTCACTTTTAATCAGAGCGAGTTTTGCATAACAACCTAATTCTTCATCAAGAATATCATTAGGTAAAACTTTATAGCCTTTTTTTAGATCCATTATATAGATAGAATGACCAGAAAAAGTTAATAAAATATAATGAGCGTCATTATAATAAACACTTGCTCTTAATTTATTATTTTTTAATTTAAAAATTAATTATTCCTCAATAATCGTAATATTAACTTTTATATTTTTTGAAGATGCATTTTTGATAGAGTCATTAATAGCATCCCATTGTTCTTTAGTGGTTTTTTCTGGAACTCCTAATTCTAATGTTTTTAATTTTACATCTTTTTTAGAAATTTCTGTAATTCCACGCCCATCGCCACTATATTTATCCATAGTTGAAATATATGTATTTAATGTATTTTCTATTGATTGTGGATTTTTAAGTCTTGAGGCTGTTTGGGTATTTAATATCTTTACACTAATATATTCACCTGTATTAGCATCATAATGAGAGGATCATCCCAAAAAACCACCACTGCAACGCCCCATACAACTTAGAAAACCATATAGTTGTTCTGTTACGTTAATACGATATAAACGTTCAATTTTTTTATCTCATCATCAGAATACCCCTTTATTTTATGAATATTGATAGGAAGCTCTGAATAGACAGAATGTAAATAATTTATTAATTGATAATTATTCATATAATGAAAAATCACCTTACTCATAATTATCATAAGATTATTTTATTTAGCATCCATTTAAACTTTTCGACTAATACAACGTGTAAATGCTTCTTTTATTGAGGCACCTAAAACCTCATCATTACAATTGCTTTTTAACGTAATAATTGCGTTGTTAGGTATGCTTTTACCAATCCAATTATCCAATCGTAAGTGATCATAAGGAATAATAGATATGATACCATCAGTCACATTTACACTACATAAGTTCATATTTTTGAATAGTGTCGTTTTATTTTTATAATCATACTCTTTAATTATTTTCTTTATCCATTCAGAATATGATTTTTCATCATTACGCATTTCATGATATTCAGATGAATTAGCATCTAATATTTCGCTTTGGATTAATGCATTTCTTGTAAAAAAACCCAAATCAGCATCAAGTGGATCTTTGGATAAAACCTTATAACCTTTTTTTTAAAATCCATCAAATAAATACCACTTTTTGAAAGGGTTATTATAATATAATAATCATTGTTAAAATAGACATTTGCTCTTGAATTATTTTTTTTTGATATAGACACTATTTACTCCTCAACTATTGTAATATTAATCTTAATATTTTTTGAAGATGCATTTTTGATAGAATTATTTATTGCATCCCATTGTTCTTTGGTTGTTCTTGCAGGAACACCTAGTTATAGAGTTTTTGATTTAACATAACTTGGTAAAATCTCAGCACTTTCCTTTCTTTCTCCAGAATATTTATCAATTTAAGTATTTTTAAATAAAAACCACCACCTAATTATTATTTTTAAAATAATATTAAGTAATGGTTTTGGATTGATTAATATTTCTATTAAAGATTATTATCTAATTTATTTATTTTGAATACATGCGAGTAAAATAATCACTAACTTTATTGTTATCGAGCAATCTATCTTTGGTAAAATCAATACTATCAGAGACTACAATATATTTTCTTAACTCTTCAGGAATATCTTCTATCGTTGCATAAATAGTTGGAACAATAAAACGAAAACAGTTACCTATTTTGGTAAATTTACCGCAACAAGTAGTTTTAACCTTAATTTTTTATCCTTTATTTTTTTTGAATATAAATCTAATGATGATATATTGATATCTTTAAATTCACCATTAAATCTAGATAATTCAAACTCAACAATAGAATCTTTATTAACTAATAATGTATACAGATCATAATCTTCTTCTAAAACATGCTCCAAACAATATACACTTATTATATTAGAGAATCTATTTTTTAAAAGACAATTAATTTTTTCATTTTTTAGAATAGAACCTTCATTTTTAATTAACCTATCCTTAATAATCATTTCTTTTCTAGAACCAATTAATTTCATTTTAGTCTTCCTGGCGTTACCGTTACTAAATTACCTAAATTATCCGTTAAAATTGTTATGATATTCGTTGAGTTTTTAGTAAATTTATCAATACCAATATATTTATCTAATATAATAACTCTTTCATACAATTTTTCATCTTTACTATTGATGATTCTACTAATTTTTATTTTTGAAATATCATTACTTTGAAGTATTAGCTTTAAATCTACTTGACTTATAGTGAATTGGCTAGCATTTTTATCTGAAAAATGCCGATGAATCACATGTACCCAACCACGCTTTAAGTTACCATTATCAATATTAATCCTAGATTGAACAATAGGATATTCTAATTCATTTTTAGAAACTACTGTTTTGGCTCCATTAGATACTTTATATCCATTCGTAGTTACTCCTGAATATGTTATAAGTTCCCCGTTGTTGATTATTTCAATAACTTTTTTATTTGCTGCTATTAATAATTTTTCTTGTTCTACTATCGGTTTTATAGCAGTAATATTTAATTTGCCTGACGTTATTAAAGACTTTGAGCTATTAGCTAACATGCTCGAAAAAGCTTTAGCACTTTCTTCTGAACTTGCTAACACCTTATAACCACTGCCAAAAGTGACGCCTGCTATTGCTGCTTCTGGAGCCGATATCCCTGCAATATTAATACCTAGCTGATTAGTACAATAAACCCAGTTAGCTTTACAGGTATTAAATGCAACTTGAGCAATAGTGATAAGTTCAGGTGTTGCTGCAATGACAGTATGACCAGCAATAAAACTTGCACTTCCTCCTAAGCCAAAAGCGATTGCAACCATTCCTGCATTTTGTCGATTTACAACTCTTTCTGCTGCTGCAACATCTCCCTTCGAAGCTGCGATCATATCTTTATTATTTTCTAAGGCTAAATTAGAAAACATATGCTCACTGTAATTATGCCGATAAACCAACTCAGCAGAATTAGCCGCAGAAAATACGCCCTCAGGCTTACGAGTCACAATAGCGCCTGTCAGTGCACCAATTAATTTAGTGAGCTGTGTTTTTCCTTCATTGCCCTGTAGTGCCTCTTGAATTAATGCAACTTGTCTGTCAGTTTCATTTAAATAACTAGGCTCAAATAATTTACTTTGTAGTGATATCGCCGCTATTTCTGCCGCTAAGGCACCCGCGACAGCTCCTGTAACACTACCTCCTGCAATTTCTGCACTAATACCTGCCACGATGGAATGACTTAACACCTTTCCCGCATGTCCTAATACAGCACCGTTATCACCAATTAGGTTGGCACCTTCTGCATGGAACTGACTGCCAATATTGCTTAATAGTGCAGTTTTAAAATTATCAATAAAACTACCGCCTTGAATGGCAGTGCCCAGGGTTGAACTGACGACTGAGTGTGAGGCAACACGCTGTGCAACTTGATTCCATGTTGCGTTATCAGTAAGCAATAACTTACCTGTTGAGGGTAAGGTTCCTCCTTGGATTGCCTGATCCCAACCCATAAATTGGTCAAGACCTTGCAATGCCCCTGCAACCACCATACTTGTAACGACAGACTTGACAGTGTCGCTACGACCGAGTGATTCAATAGTTTTATAAATACTGCCTTTGTTCTCAGCTAAAGAGACTGTAGCTTGAGATACTAAAGAGGCAAAACCCGCTTGTGCCGCAACCGATGCCGTCGAAGCCACACTGGCTGATGCACCTGCCGCAATGGTGGCTTCACTTGCCATTCCACCAATGGTTGCCGCCGTTGCAGTACCGTAAGTTGCAACCCCTACCGCGATAGCAATGACCGCACCGACAACAGGATTTAATTGCTGAGTTTTATCATCCCAATTGGAATAAGTGTCTTTAACTAAATTCCAATTAATATTTTCTTGATGTTGGAGATCTTTAAGCCAAACATATTCTGGTGTATTACTTAAAACAGTTAATGCTTGTTCTAGTGATTCTTTTTTCTTAGCTTTAATATCCGCAGATATACCTTTTGGGGCATCAATTGTGAGCATTCCACCAATATAAAGTTCAGGTAATACCCATATTCCTTTGGTATATCCCTGATCACGCTGAGTAATATAAATATCTTTTGAATTGGTAATAACTTGTTTAAAGGCCGTGTTTTTTACTGCTTTAAAATTAACTTTTCCTGTTTTACTGGTTAACTTGGCATTTTTTGCTGTATCAATTTTAGTAGCTTCTAAAGTGATATCATCTTTAGCAAATAAATTAATATCGCCATTAGCGATAAACTCGGTAACTTTATTATTTGTATTATGACGTTTTTTCGTGTATTTCTTTTTGGTAATACATAAAGTCCATCGATTACATTTTTTATTCTCTTCTTCGTAATAACTCGATTCTTCCATCGCTTGTGCGTAAAGAAATCCACCTTTAGCTGCAATATCTATCTTTTTATTGGCAGTCAAATTTGATGCCTGAAATAAAATACTGCCTTCAGATAATAGAGTTAAATTATTGCCACTATTAATTTCAGTACTGACTTGTTTGTGAAGTTCTTCTAACTTAGAGCCCGACTCTTTACGAAAATGTGTTTTTACCGATCCCAATTGAATATTACCACCACTGGATATCGTAATGTCACCATCTGATTTGAGTGAGCTTCCTTCTGTTATTAACGCACCTGATGACGCAATAGAAATGCCTTTATTTCCTGTAATAGCCGCTGTGCTATACTGAATATCTTGAGAATCTTCGTGGGGATCTTTGATAGCAGAATAAGCGTTTGCACCCAGCTTTATATTTCTACCGGCTAATACAATGACTTTATCTTTTGAATTTAATATGGTTGAAGTTAAATCAATATCACGAGCGGCGTTTAAAATAAGGTTATTGTCTGAAAATAATTTAGATTGTAATTGAGGATAATGAATATCACTAAAGAAAGGATCGGCATCTTTTATTGATTTAGAGGAAAGAAAAATATCCTGTCCGGCATTAAAGGTTATGGCTTTATTACTATTATATTTTATTCCTTGACTAATAATATCTTTACCGGAAGTGAATGTAATATCACCTCGCATTTTCCAGCTTTCCGTTTTTGATAATGCAGGTTCTTGAGTATATAAATGGAAATAAGGTAATATCTTAAAAAATTCTGATTCATTCCTCTGAATTTTTATATCACCAGATGAAATTAAATTGAAAAAATTGGCATTATTAACCTCAATATTATTAAAAGTAATATTTCCTCCCGACTGAAATAAGATAGAATTAGGAACATTAATAATAGGGGGAGTTAAAATATTATTTTCATTAAATGCAGAAATAGGGTTTAATGTATAATCAATGTTTCCATTTTTGGCAAGAACAACACTATCTTTTGCTGTTAAATCTACTTGATTAAGTTCTATATTTTTATTTGAAATTAAACTTAATGAATGTTCAGATGAGAGTTGCGCATCTTTTATTGTAATATCATCATTAGAAATAATAGATAGATCATTATTTGATTTTATATTTGAAGATACGTTAATAGAACTAGAATTAATTAATATATTATCAGCTAAAATTTCATAACCAGATGGAATTTTATTGATCAATCTTTTTGTTGGTGAATATTTAGATGGTGGCTTCGTTTCTATATTAATACTATCTTTAAAATCTAAAATTAAATTACCCTTTGATGATATTGTTAACGAATTATTTCTATTAGGTAACCAAGAATAAAATTTATTAACTAATTCAAACTTCAATGGTTCTCTTACATAAAGGATATCGTAATTATCTTCATCATCCTCCTCATCTGCATATACCCCTAAATGATCATATGCAGTCTTATACTTGTACCATAAATTTAATTCTCCAGATCCTAAATTTGAAATTACAGCATTACTTCCTGTTAAAATAGTATTTTTATTACTCCGTATCACTCCTAATTTATTAACCAATTCATTAGCTTTAATATAAATGTTTTTTCCTGAATCTATATATCCTATAGAATTACTATACTTATATTTATACCTTTCAGTATTAATAACGTCCGTACTTGTTAAATCTAGATACCCAAACCATTTTTTATATGGAAAATTCTCTAATTCGGGATAATAGGTGTTTATAGAAACAACACCTTGACTATTTCCCCAATATGATGCGACAAAACTTCTTTTAGCGGTAGAGTTTGCTTCAATACTTGAAATAATGGGTAAATCACTTAAAGATGTATTAACCAACTTCTTTGTCCGAATAATCAAATCACCCTTTTCTGTTTTTATCGTGGCGGATTGATTTTCAATTAAACTACTGGGATCACCCTGCGCATTTCTCTGTATCCATAAATTATCTTTCGCTTGAATAAGTGCCTTTTCATTTTTATTAGTGAGTTTATCTGAGATAACTTCACTATGATTAATCAGCGTATTAGTTGCTAAAGTAATATCTCTTTTTGCTTTTAACTTTGTATTACTATTAATTTGTAGTTCTTTACTACTAACATTAATATCTTGATCAGATTGAATATTGCCATTAAAGGTAATTTTTCCATCAACGGTTAAATTCACACTGTTTTGATTTGTTTTAATATTACTTAAATTAACACCAACACCTTTTTCTGTACTGACTAGACGTATTTGATTGGCATACATTCCACCTAGCACTTTCGTATCAATAGATAGCGTAGGTTTAACGCCTTCACCATTAATGCTATTTACTGTACCTTTATCAAAATCGATACGGTTATTTCCTTGCATTAAAGAAAGGGTTTTAGCGTTAATTTTTCCATTTAATTCAATACTACGGCTGATAATGTCGGCATAATCCTGAGTTTGGAGATCTATACCTTGCGTACCAATAACAACACCACCTTTTTTCACTTCTATTGCCGAATAAGCACCTTGAGGGTTAAAAAGAGGTTTTCCTGTTGTGAGCGTAATTGCTGGGGTATTTATAAACGAACAGCCATCACACGTAATGCCATTTGGATTAGCAATAACAACTTTCGCTTGTTCTCCTGCAACTTCCAGTTTTCCTTGTAATTGTGAGCGTCCATTTCCCACTACTTCATTAATAATTAAATGAGCAGCACTACCTTTTAAATGGGTATTTGCATTCACTTGTTTGGCTAATTGTGTGTTAACAGAAGTTGTCGCATTATTAAGTACAACACCTTGCTTGCTAACATTGAACGAATGAAACTTATTATGAGAAATACCAAGATTATTAGGTGTTGAAATATTAATAATAGGAACAGTATTTTGTTGATTAACTTTAATCGTTTTATCGGATGGCGTAATTGCTAAACTCCAAGCTGGATGTAATGGATAAATAGCAATGACATAAGCGATGATATAACTTATTAAACGTTGTTTCCAAGAAATATCCTTTTCACACATAAAAACTCCTAACATTTAAATAGCAAGAGAAATGGACCAATAAAAAGACCAGCAATCTGGCTTTAATGATCTGGGATAAAACATAGGTTTATTAATTAATATCTGAGAAGAAAAAGTGGAATGATAGAAAGAAGCACCTATTGCACTTCCAATTATTTTATTCTTTTCTGTTTCATATTGATCTGAATGGGCGACACCATAATCAAGTGCAAAAATAAAATTCCACTTACTTAAAAATGAAGTTATTGGTGATATATTTATTTCATTGCGCCAATAAAACCCACTATTAGCATTAAAATTTATTTCTTTATATCCACGAACAGCTTTTATTCCATCTATTACTATTTTTTCCGAACCATAAAGATTATCAGGCGTATATTGACTATGAAATGAAGTGAGATAGGAAAACTGATCAGTCAATAAATATTGATAGCTTAAATTTAAACTTAATTTTCGATATTGACTACGAGGTGAATTATCAGCAATATAATCAGGTGTCGCACCAAAAAGAGAGATCCCAAACTCAGCAGTTGGATTAATGATTAAATATCCATTATGTAAACTTAAAGTATATTCAGGGCTGAATGATAAAGAAGTCAATGTGGGACTATTTATTAATAATTTTTGTTGTGCTAACTGTGTTTTTGCTTTCTTATGCTTTAACGTTCCCTTTAGTGTTATTCGTTGTTTATTATCTCGATAAACTAGACGACTAATATCAAATTGCTGATCTCTATTTTTGTTTTTATAAATATATTTGTGATTATTTTGGAAGGAATAAGATGAACTACTATCAGATAACTGGTATTGATAAAACCAATAGCCATAAGGGATATTCACACTTGCAGTATAAGCACGAGAATAGTGAGCATGAGGGAAATCTGTATTTGTTTTTAGTGAAAAAATCCACTGTTCACCCAAGCCAAATAAAGAATCTATTGTTGTCGTGTTAGTAAGTAAGATCTTTCCTGTTGTTTCTGTTCCTGAATTATCAATTGTTAATCGATTCTTTAAAGGGAGTTTTTTAGCTTTTCGATTAATAGTTACAGATGAATATCCCACACTATCGCTTGGTTGAATATCCAAGGCATATTGCGCTGTTGTTAACCGATTAAGCTGTTCTAATCCATGTTCTAAATCTCGTAGATTTAAAACTTTCCCCTTTGAGGAAGGAAAAATAATATCAATTAATCTAGATGAAATACCATTGATAGAAATATTTTTTATTCTGCCTTCAATAATCCTTATTACTAACTTATTATTAGAGAGATCTTGCTCTGGAATAATAGCTTGTGAAGTAACATAACCTTTTTCAATATAATTATTAGTAATTGATTTAGCGACCTCTTGCATATCATTTAATGTTAGACATTGTTGTAGATACGGTGAAATCACTTTAGATATATTTCTATAATCTAATGGAGTACTTCCTGTAAGATCAACTTTATCAATAAGAAAGCAATTACTGTTTACATTTTCATTATTCAAAGAAAAACTATTCTTACTAATGAGTAAAAATATAAAACAAAATAAGTTTATGTTTTTAAATTTATGCATATATAAATCATCCTTAAAGAGATATTTATATATTTACATAAGAAACGCATTTTAAAGGTTATCATTAAATAGTAGGTGTATAAGGCTTTTAGAAAAAGTTCTTTCAGCAAATATTGACAAGTTTCTATTAACCCTATATTGCTAGATACTTAACTTGCACTTAGCTTACATTAAAAAAATAAGGCTAATAATAATGAAATACTTACAACTCAACAAAACACAATTCCGCTTAAGCGATAAACTCTGTTTACAAATTGACAATTTAGCCATAAATGAAGGTGAAAGTTGGGCATTTGTAGGCAGTAATGGAAGTGGCAAAACCGCCTTAGCAAATGCATTATGCCAAGAAGGTATTTTGCTCTCTGGTGAGTTTATCAATACATTTTCTCGCCCGATTAGTCTCTCTTTTGAAAAACTACAAAAAATGATTGAAGAAGAGTGGCGTCGTAATAACACAGATTTATTAAGTGAAGGTGAAGAAGACACTGGCTTAACCGTAGCTCAAGTTATCCAAATGCAGGTAAAAGATGATGACAGATGCTTTTTATTAGCCAAACAATTTGGTGTTGAATACTTGCTATCAAGACGATTTAAATATCTTTCTACTGGTGAATCTCGAAAAATATTGCTTATTCAACTCTTAATGAATAAACCTGATTTAATTATTTTAGATGAGCCTTTTGATGGGTTAGATGTGGATTCTCGCCATGCTTTAAATGAATTGTTAACACTATTACATCAACAAAATCTAACTATCGTACTAATTCTAAATCGTTTTAACGATATTCCTGATTTTATTCAGTATGCAGGTCTACTGATTAATTGTGAATTGGTAGCCAACGGCAAGAAAGAACAAGTTTTATCTGACTCAGTAATAGGCCAATTATCTCACAGTGAAACGCTAGAAAATCTCACATTACCTGAACAAGATTCGCCTGATGCCATTCCTCAACTATCGCCGACTCTTTCTCCTATTGTGCTAAACGATGGTGTAGTGAGCTATAACGACAAACCTGTTCTTCACCATTTAAACTGGGAGGTAAAACCTCAGCAACATTGGCAGATTTTAGGCCCTAATGGTGCAGGGAAATCGACATTATTAAGTTTAATTACGGGTGATCACCCTCAAGGCTATAGCAATGACTTAACGCTATTTGGCCGTAAAAGAGGAAGTGGTGAAACAATATGGGAAATTAAACGCCATATTGGTTATGTCAGTAATGCCTTACATCAGAGTTACCGTGTTTCTTCAACGGTAAAAAATGTCATTATTTCAGGTTTTCATGACTCTATAGGCATTTATCAAGCAATTACAGATAAACAGTTTAAACTCGCTGATGAATGGTTAGCGTTAATTGGTTTAACCGCACATGCTAATCATCCATTCCATTCCTTGTCGTGGGGTCAACAACGCTTAGTTTTAATTGTTAGAGCATTAGTTAAGCACCCTACTTTGCTCATTCTCGATGAACCACTGCAAGGATTAGACACAACAAACCGACTCTTAGTACAGCGTTTTATTGATATCATGATAAGCCACAGTAATACGCAACTTTTGTTTGTAAGCCACCATCAAGAAGATGCGCCATTATGTATTACTCATCGATTGACTTTTATTAAAGAAGGCGAAATTTATCGTTACCAGCAAGAAATTTGTTAAATGTTGATTTTTACTGCCATAATCAGGGCAATGATTTTATAAATTAACGCTAAACTTAGGTCTGAATTTTTATTTAAATCGACATTTTCTTGCTTGTTATTTAAACAATAATAAATAAAGGAACTGTCGTTTTTATGGACGTCATTTTCGTCTATTTTTTATACAAAACGGATATTTTGTTTTTTTACACCGATCCAGCTAGATTAATAGCTTGAACGATTAAGCAAAAGGTGTGACAACTGCGCAATAATTCATCGAACAAACGACATTTTTGACTTAATCCCCCTTGTTTTGTCACTTATGTTTGGCGTTCTTGTCGATGATCCATATAATGATTGAAGTGCTAATTTTAAACTTATATTAAGAAAGTAATTATAGGAGTCTAAACTATGGCAGTAACTAAGCTTGTGCTAGTTCGACACGGTGAAAGTGTATGGAACAAAGAAAACCGTTTTACAGGCTGGACTGACGTTGAGCTGTCCGAAAAAGGCCGTAATGAAGCGCAAGAAGCAGGTAAACTGCTGAAAGCTGAAGGTTTCGTTTTTGACTATGCATATACTTCTGTTCTGAAACGCGCAATTCACACCCTGTGGAACATTCTTGATCAAGTTGATCAACAATGGCTGCCAGTTGAAAAATGCTGGAAATTAAACGAACGTCATTACGGTGCTCTGCAAGGCTTAAACAAAGCTGAAACTGCTGAAAAATACGGTGATGAGCAAGTTAAACAATGGCGTCGTGGTTTTGCTATCACTCCACCAGAATTAACTAAAGACGATGAACGTTTCCCAGGTAAAGATCCTCGTTATGCATCTTTAACCGCGGCAGAACTGCCATTAACAGAAAGCCTAGCATTAACTATCGACCGTGTAACACCATACTGGGAAGAAGTTATCAAACCACGTGTTGCTTCTGGTGAGAAAGTAATTATTGCAGCTCACGGTAACTCACTGCGTGCTCTGGTTAAATACCTAGACAACATGAGCGAAGATGAAATTCTTGAGCTGAATATCCCAACAGCTGTACCTTTAGTTTACGAATTTGATGAAAACATGAAACCAATCAAACGTTACTACTTAGGTAATGCTGACGAAATCGCAGCAAAAGCAGCCGCTGTTGCTAACCAAGGTAAAGCGAAGTAATTTTACTGTTATTTTGAGTTACATAAAAAAATGCCACTTTTTAAAGTGGCATTTTTATACTTTTAATTTAATTATTACGCTTTATTACGACGAGCGACAACTGCATCTGCTAATTGGCGTAACAGAGTTTCTGTATCATCCCAGCCAATACAAGCGTCAGTGATGCTTTTGCCGTAAACCAGAGGTTCACCACTTTCTAATGATTGATTACCTTCTTCTAAATGACTTTCAACCATAACACCAATTAATGCTTTTTCGCCTGCGCTAATTTGTTGGCAAATATCGGCACCAACTTCCATTTGTTTCTCAAATTTCTTGCAACTATTGGCGTGGCTGAAGTCAACCATCACATTTTGTGGTAAACCTGCTTTTTTAAGCCCTTCTTTTACCGCTGCAACATGTTCAGCGCTGTAATTTGGCTCTTTACCACCACGTAAAATAATATGGCAATCGCCATTACCCGCTGTGCGCACAATGGCTGAATGACCCCATTTGGTTACAGAAAGAAAACAGTGTGGCGATCCTGCGGCATTAATTGCATCAATAGCAACTTTAATAGTTCCATCTGTACCATTTTTAAAACCAACAGGACAAGATAAACCTGAAGATAACTCACGGTGTACCTGAGATTCAGTAGTACGAGCTCCAATAGCACCCCAACTCATTAAATCAGCAACGTATTGAGGTGTTATCATATCTAAAAACTCGCCAGCAGTTGGCAAGCCACTATCGTTGATAGTTAATAAAAGATTACGAGCGATACGCAAGCCTTCATTAATATCAAAGGTATGATCCATATGAGGATCATTAATTAAGCCTTTCCAGCCTACTGTTGTGCGTGGTTTTTCAAAATAAACACGCATAACAATTTCAAGTTTATCTTTAAGCTCTTCTCTAATGAGGCTTAAACGTTGCGCATACTCCAATGCAGCTTTCGGATCATGAATAGAACAAGGTCCAATTACCACTAATAGACGATCATCTTTTCCTGCTAGGATTTGATGAATAGCTTCACGGGCATGACGAACTGTAAAAGCCGCGTTATCAGTTGCTGGAAACTTTTCCAATAAAGCAACTGGCGGTAAGAGTTCATTAATTTGTGTTATTTTAAGGTCATCATTTTGATAATTCATTCCCGTGTATCCACTCTATGTTATCTAGTCAATGTTATTATTGCTTTTCCAATCTAACCATTCATTTTCTATCTGTAAACACCCTTTCAACCTAAAGCATCTATAGTCACCTTTCTAAAAATTTCAATATAAAGGGAAATAGCGCATTTAAGCGAAATAATGATTCAAAATTGCGGTAAAGATAAGAATAAAAACAACGAATAGTAAGGCTGGAGAGAAAGATAACTCTACCAGCCTTTTTTATTAGGAGAGATAATTATTTTTGCTAGAGCGTTTTGCTGTTTTGATCCACAAACGAGAACCATTGATAGCGATAGCCAGTAAAATGATATATTCAACAGACATTGCATAAACGCCCTGTTTGTAGAATATAACAATACTAATCACGTTAATAACTGACCAAACTAGCCAGTTTTCAACTAATTTCCGCGTCATTAAGATCATCGCCACAATGGAAAGAACCGTCATTGTAGAGTCCCAGAATGGGTAAGCATCAGGTTCAAGAACTGGTGTAGCTAAACTCGCACCAAAGACGTTTAATATATCAACAGCAACAACAGCTAAATAACCAAATACGGTATCAATATTAAAAGTAAGCGCAACGATAGCCACTATCGAAACAACGATTAAGAAGAGACGATGACTCGATTTTAACCAACGTATTCTCAGCGTAGCTTGCTCAAAGTCATTCACTCTGCTCCATGCATACCATCCATAAATATTAGCGGCAAAGAAAAATATTTGAAGGAGTAAGCTTGCATATAGCTGAATTTGGAAAAAAATAATGGCAAACAAGGTGACATTAATAAGTCCAAATAAATAGTTGATAATTTTTTCCTGGCTTGCAAGCCAAATACACAATAGACCAGCGATGGTGCCAACAGCTTCAATCCATGAGAGTGGATATCCACCATCTCCGAGTGGGATATTGACTAAAATATTATTGATACTAAACCAACTCATCACATCCATTTTACAACCCCGACTTAATCATAGAAAAAACAAAGAAAATATGGGTTATTGCGACATCTTTGCAAAGTAGTAAAGATATATTATAAATTCATATTTATAATGGTACTTAGTTTCTAATATTAAACATTGTGCTTCTTATTTAGAAAAACAACAAACAAATGTTTTATATACTAAACAAAATATTCTAATTTTACTTTTTAAACAATAAAAACGACAAATAACTTTATTACATTTTACTTATTAGAGAGAAATATGGAGCCAACAACACGTTTAATCGATCGCATGCTATCTTTTGCACTCCTTGATCCTAGAATTGAAGCGGTAGTACTAACAGGATCGTTAGGACGCAATAGAAAGATAGACAGTTATTCTGATATTGATATAGAGCTTATCGGTTATGGTGCGACAGAGCTCGCAAAAAACCAACATTGGTTATCACAATTCGGTGATGCTCTTGTCAGCTTACAGTTGGAGTGTGAAGATCCCAAAAGTAAGTTTTGGCCTATTTATTTACATGTTTTAGCTCAAGGTCGCAAAATAGACATTATGATGGCAGAGCCTGAGCGTATTTTTAACATGAAAACTGAAGGACTTAGCCCAGTTTACCAGCGTGGATATCAAATCTTACTTGATAAAACGAGTTTATGTGACGGGCTTCCTGAAATTGGCACTATAACGCCCCCTACGCTTTCAAAAGAGCAAGCATGTAATAATGCTCAAGAATTCTGGTTTGAGGCGACACAAGTCGCTATAGCCATTCTACGCCATGAATTTTGGTCTGCAAATTATCGTATACATGATATGCGTGAATGGCTGATGGAGTTACTTGAACAAGTTGCGTTACACAATGCGCCAACACAAGATGTGTGGTATCAAGGGAAAAACTTAAAAGAATGGCTACCTAAATTTTATTCATTACGATCATTGGAAAGCACTCTTGCAATGAGTACCCCCTATGAATCAGCAGCAACACTTTCGATTATGATGGCATTTTTTCTTGATGCATCGAAACGCCTCAATCACCCTATTGATACAGCAATAAAAACGCAAGAATTGGTCAGTGATTGGTTAATCGATAATGAATTTTTGACTGAAAATGAATACACCCAAATCACGTCATCAATTATTTGTCATTACTGATTTGAATGTCATTTTAGATTAAGGCTAGGTAGTTTTTTCCATTTTGAGAAAACTATCTTCACTACTTAATAAAGCGATAAATTGCACTATCAAGAAACGAAAAGGTAACTAAGTGTTTGTTTAGTATTTATGAAATAATAGTTTAGGGAATGATAGATATACAGGAGAGGTTTGAAATGGTGGGTCGTGGGCGATTCGAACGCCCGACCAATTGATTAAAAGTCAACTGCTCTACCGACTGAGCTAACGACCCATTTCAATAAAAACGGATTGGTATTCGAAAATGGTGGGTCGTGGGCGATTCGAACGCCCGACCAATTGATTAAAAGTCAACTGCTCTACCGACTGAGCTAACGACCCTTTTTCGAACTCGGCCACATTCTCTGTGGCAACGGCGGGTAATAATACTGATTTAATGTTTTTGTGCAACGTTTTTTTTCAAAAAAAAGTTCAACAGTTGAAAAAACAATCATTTAACCCCGAAAATGCAACATTTTACATTACGGGGTCAATAATTAGAGTGTTCCTAGCTGCTTTTGCGCTAACTTAGCGCCAGCGCTATTTGGATATTGCTTAATCACTTGTTGGTAAACAGCTTTAGCATTATCCTTTTGCCCTTTCTCTTGCATGATCAAACCTATTTTATAAAAGGCTTCACTTGCTTTTTGAGATTTTGGATAGTTTTTAACAACGATAGCAAACGTGCTTGCCGCCTGATCCTTATTACCTTTTAGATAATACATCTGACCCAACCAAAATTGTGCATTTGATTGATAGCTAGACTTTGGATAGTTATTGATAAAGTTGTTTAATTCAACAATTGCCTTATCGTAATCTTTAGAATTCAATACAATATCAATTGCTGCATTATAATCGGTCTTCT
Source organism: Proteus sp. FZP2095 (assembly GCF_023701425.1). Taxonomy (NCBI): domain Bacteria; kingdom Pseudomonadati; phylum Pseudomonadota; class Gammaproteobacteria; order Enterobacterales; family Morganellaceae; genus Proteus; species Proteus sp. FZP2095. The sequence continues at coordinate 120,385 of NZ_JAMQBJ010000001.1, read as the reverse complement.
CATCACCTTTTCCTGAGTTAGTTGCAGCAGGAGATGTTGAAGAAGCAGTATTATCAGGTTGAGTGGCTTCTGTTGATGTTGAAGCTCCGCCACCAAGGCTATCTAATTGTTGATAGATATTGCGTTGGCGTTCAACAACTTGATTTAACTGGTATTGATTTTCCTGAATTTGACCACGTAACATATCAATATCACGCTGAGAATCAGCGAGTTGTTGCTGTAATTGGGTCAAAAGCTGGCTGTGAGCATTTGAAAAACGCTCAAGTTGGGCGAGTCGTTCATCGGTCGAACCCGAACCGATATTACTGATTGGCGCTTGGGCAATAGCGGCTACAGGAGCCGCTACGCCAACCAGTAACAACAGACTCATCAAGAAAGGTCTGAAGTTACTGTTGTTCATGCCGTTCTCTTAGTAATCCAGTACTGCACGACGGTTTTTCGCGTAAGCGGCTTCGTCATGACCCAGTACAGCTGGTTTTTCTTTACCGTAAGAAACGATTGACAGTTGATCAGCTGATACGCCTTTACCTTGCAGGTACATTTTCACAGCGTTAGCACGACGTTCGCCCAGAGCGATGTTGTATTCTGGAGTACCGCGTTCGTCAGCATGACCTTCTACAGTGATACGTACTGATGGATTTGCACGCAGGAATGCAGCGTGTGCGTCTAACAGGTTAGCGTAGTCTGAGCTAATGTCATATTTGTCGAAACCGAAGTAAACGATGTTTTGTTGTTTCAGTTGTTCTAATTGCTGACGTGCTAATTCTTCAGCAGTAGGACCTTGTTCAACAACTGGTACATTGTTTGTATCAGCTTGATCGTCGTTTTTGTTTGAGCTACATGCTGCAACAGCAACGAGTGGTAATGCTAACATCAACCCTTTAAACACTTTGTTTAATTGCATCTCTATTTGTTCCTTTATTTGTTTGCCATACATAATTTTTATGCATCACATAAACGGTGACCAGGCAGGTGCTTTAACCTGACCATCAGTCGCCGGAAGACGCGCTTTGAAACGTCCATCAGTCGATACTAGCTGCAAAATGGTGCCTAAGCCTTGTGTAGAGCTATAAATAACCATTGTGCCGTTAGGCGCGATGCTTGGCGTTTCATCCAGAAACGTATCTGTTAGATATTGTACGGAATTCGTTTCCAGATCCTGCTTAGCGATATGTTGCCTACCGCTTTCAGAACTCACCATAACTAAGAAACTACCATCTGGGCTTACTGCTGGGTTCTGGTTTTGTTTACCTTCCCAAGTAATACGCTCTGGTGTTCCACCGTTAATATTAACCTTATAAATCTGAGGATTTCCACCTTGATCTGAAGTATAGACCAAAGTTTGTCCATCTGGCATCCAAGTTGGCTCGGTATTATTACTTCTGCCATTGGTTACCTGAGTCATATTCCCACTCGCTAAATCCATAACATACAGATTTAAGCTACCGCTCTTAGAAAGAGCAAATGCAAGTTTAGAACCATCAGGTGAAAACGAAGGTGCACCATTATGTCTTGGGAATGATGCAATTTGGCGAATTTCACCTGTTGCTAATGTTTGTACTACTAAAGCAGATTGACCGCTTTCAAAGGTCACATATGCAAGTTTAGCACCATCTGGCGACCATGCTGGTGACATTAATGGCTGTGATGAACGATAAACACGATCTTGGTTAAATCCATCATAATCTGAAACGCGCAATTCATAAGGATATGCGCCACCATTTGTCACAACAACATAAGCAATACGTGTACGGAATGCACCACGAATACCAGTCAGTTTTTCAAACACTTCATCACTAGCAGTATGTGCAGAGTAACGTAACCATTTAGATGGCACTTTAAACTCACTTTGAGATAAAACTGCACCCGGTGAGCCAGCAACATCCACTAACTGATAGCTAACTAAATATTGACCATCCGCTGATGGTTGCACACGTCCCACAACAACAGAATCAATGCCTAATGCCGTCCAAAGTGCAGGCTGGACTTCAGAAGCAGTAACCGGTTGTTGAGGTATACGAGATACATCAATCGGATTGAATTTTCCGCTATTTCGTAAATCAGCTGCAATGATACCAGCAACATCTTCTGGCATTTGACCAGTACCTTCCCATTTAAAAGGAACGACACCGATAGGGCGAGCAGTATTCACCCCTTGTGTAATTTCAATTCGAACCTCAGCGTTGGCCAGAGTGGTTACGCATAAAATTAAAAGTCCGAAAATAACATTTAATGCCTGCTTCATCATGTCTCCCTTTTATTATTGCGGTTATTACGCAATAACGCACAGAATAGTAACAAACGCTTTTCAACAACACCATACAACGCATCAATAACATTCTAAAATAGCTATAAATTAGTGTATGTTTTCCTACTATCAGACAGTTTTATGGCTTAAACTCAATTGTCGGTGATTTTACTTTCTCGTAAATATCCTTTGGTGGCTTAGGTAATGTTGCCATTTTAGCCGCTTGTAATGCGACTTGGCATAAAGCCGGATCTCCACCTACCGCTTTCGCGCTTACCAACATTCCGTCTGGTGCAATACTTATTTTAAGATCACACTTACGACCTTTGTATAAATCAGAATCAAAAAACTTCTGCTCAATAGCAATTTTCACTTGCCCTGTATAGCGATCAATACCAGCATCATTTGCACCAGTGCGATTTCCACCACCTTGCCCTGCAGCTGATGCTCCGCTTTGTTTATTGCCATCAGCCATTAAACCATCAAGCAAACTATCGACGGCTTTACTCTGTTGCTGGGCTGCTGCTTTGGCTTTAGCTTCCGCAGCAGCTTTAGCTTTTGCCTCTGCTGCGGCTTTTGCTTTAGCATCCGCTTCAGCTTTCGCTTTTGCATCGGCCTCTGCTTTAGCTTTAGCATCTGCCTCGGCTTTAGCTTTCGCCTCTTCCGCTTTTTGTTTTGCTGCTAACTCAGCTTGTTTTTTTGCTTCGGCTTCAGCTTGTTGTTTAGCATCCGCTTGTTCTTTTAAGATGCGATCACGCTCTGCTTTCGCTTGCGCAGCCGCTTCTTCTGCAACTTTTTGTTCTTCTTTTGCTTTTGCAGCGGCTAATGCAGCTTCACGTTTTTGAGCTTCTGCCGCCTCTTTAGCTTGTAAACGTTCAACTTCTAACGTTTTCAAACGCTCTTGTTCTTTTATTTGCTGCTGGCGCAACTCTTCTTCTTGTTGCTCTGCACGCTCTTTACGCTCTTGCTCGGCTTTTTGGACGTTAGCTTGTTGTGCTTTCTGCTGATTATACTGTTGTACCACAGCATTAGGATCGACCATAATAGCATCAATAACTTGCCCGTCTTCTCCACCGCCACCACCTAAATCCCATTTCTGAGTTAATGACCCCCAGATAAGCAATGCGATAACGAGTAAATGCAAGGCGGTAGACAAGATAACTGAACCGCTCAATTTACTTCGGATTGGTTTCGTCTTCTTTCCCACGCTATCATCCAAACTTATTTCAACCTAATTACATAGGCTGAGTCATTAAACCTACAGATTTAACACCTGCTTGACGTAACATGTTGAGTGCTTTAATTATCTCATCATAAGGAACATCTTTAGCACCGCCAATAAGAAATACAACTTTCGGATTTTTTTCCAATTGTCGTTTGGCTTCAGCCATAATCTGTTCTTGTGGTAATAATTCTAATACTTCCTGATCAACACGAATGTTGTATTGCCCAACACCTGCAACTTCGACAATTACAGGAGGGTTATCGCTACTTGAAACAGTTTGTGTCTCTGTTGCTTCAGGAAGATCAACCTCAACACTTTGCGAGATAATAGGTGCTGTTGCCATAAAAATAAGTAACAGCACTAATAATACGTCTAGCAAAGGAACAATGTTAATCTCTGATTTTACGCCTCGGCGGCTACTGCGACCCCGTGCCATCAGCTCTCTCCTTCTGCGTTAACTATTTCTTTTCTGCGGAGGCAAAAGCTTGGCGATGTAAAATCGTCAGGAACTCTTCCATAAAGTTATCGTAACTTTGTTCCAGTTTATTTACACGCTGCGTAAACCGGTTATAAGCCATAACTGCGGGGATTGCCGCAAATAAACCGATAGCTGTTGCAATTAGAGCTTCAGCAATGCCGGGGGCGACCATTTGTAATGTTGCTTGTTTAACGCTACCTAATGCAATAAATGCGTGCATGATCCCCCAAACTGTACCGAACAGACCAATATATGGACTGATAGAACCAACAGTACCAAGGAAAGGAATATGATTTTCTAAAGATTCTAATTCACGATTGAAAGAGACACGCATTGCCCTTGATGCACCATTAACAACCGCATCAGGTGCATGAACGCTTGCTTGATGCAAACGCGCAAACTCTTTAAAGCCAGAATGAAAAATTTGCTCTGAGCCAGATAACTCATCACGACGAGCTTGGCTATCTTTATATAAACGAGCCAAATCAGTACCTGACCAGAATTTATCTTCAAAATCTGCAGCTTCACGATCGGCGGCATTCAGAACTTTAGTTCGCTGAATAATAATCGCCCAAGATGCAATAGAAAATCCGATTAAAAGCAACATGATCAACTTGACTAAAAGCCCTGCTTTTAGAAAGAGATCGATAACATTCATGTCAGCCACTACTTAAACTCCGCGATAATGGACTTAGGAAGCGCTACTGGCTTCATTTTTGATGAATCTACGCAGACAACAAGCACTTCTGCGCTACACAATACACAACCATCTTCATTAATAATCTTTTGAGAAAATATCATTGAAGCACCACGCAATGTGGTAATTTCACTTTCTATTTGCAAAAGATTATCAAGTCGAGCTGGCGCAATATATTCTATTGATAATTTACGTACAACAAATACAACATGATCATACTCCCGTAAATCATGCTGATGAAAACCTTTTTCTCTGAGTAGTTCAGTTCTAGCACGTTCAAAATACTTCAGATAACTGGCGTGATAAACAACACCACCGGCATCAGTATCTTCATAATAAACACGAACAGGCCAAAGAAACTGCATATTACCTCCTTTACATTTCCCGAGTTAAGTCCATAAATAATGTAGTTATAAGTTACCTAACTATACTTAAGAGGTCGCTCTAAGGGAATCATAGTAACGTAAAGAATAGAAAACACAGTTTTCAGGCGCCAATCATAAACTCTTCTTTGCAACACGCAATATGCTTTGTGCTCTGAATAGAAAAAATATTTTTATTAAGACAGCATAAAAATGCTTGCTAATTAGAAATTCATAGATTGTCTTATTTAGTAGTATTATTTTTAATGGCAGAAAAAACCAGTTAAAAAACTGGTTTTTCATATAAATCAATCAATTATTTGAGATTGGTGTTTCATGAAGATAGTGCCACTGCCAACACTCATCATGAGAATTGCGTCTCAATAATGCCACAGATTCGCGTATAAGAATTTTCTTATTTTCACTGTGTGTTTCTTGATATCTGACAAGCGCCAAACAATCGGACTGGTAAATTATTTTATAATTGTCTGTTTTTATTTTCAGGCCACTTCTTTTTCCTGCATTTTGTCTGAACATTGCGATAACATCATCATAACTCACTACTTTTCCACTGATCCCTACCATTGAAAACTCTTGAGATAAAAGATTTTCTATTTTTGTAATAGCATCGACTGATAGGGGATATTGCGTAAAAACCATTTCAATCTCGTCATGCAAAGATTTAATGCTTTCTATAATTGAGTCAATATTAATATTCATCTTGTATTTCCTGCGTAATAACTTTTTTCTTTAATGTAAATAATAAAATAAGAGGTAATATGCCTATTAATGCGCATATTAAAAAAGTCATGCTATAAGCTGTTTGTGGTAAATAAAAAAGAGAAAGAATATTAAATAACATAGCAACCATAGTTGCCCCGACACTAAAAACAACCTGTCTATTAATATTCCAAATAACACTTGCTTGAACTAATTTTTGTGCACCAAAATCATACAACGCCGTGGTTTGTGCGGTGTTAGCGCCAATCCCGCCCCCCATACCAATAATTAGATAAGCAATAATAAGTAATAGTATATCGCTACTACTATTTATAAATATTAATAAAGAAATACCAATGCTATGTAATAGCAATGCAATAATAAATAAGCGTTTCATTCCTAATTTATTATAAAGCGCACCACTTATTGTCATTGAAATAAAAGCACCCAGTGCATACAACAACATAAAAACACCCGTACCTTGACCTGTAAATTTTAAATATTGTTGTAAATAAAAAATAGCGAGAATATTTACTCCAGTAAAAACACCGGGAATACAGTAATAAATAAAAATAGAGAGTGATAGATTTCTATTTTTTAATAATGCTAAATTAATAACCGGTGATGAATGGTGTCGATAATGGTAATAATAAAGTACAGCAAAAATTATTGAGAATACGGCAATCACTAAAGCAAATAATGTTGAGTGGTATTCACCATAAGCAGATAACGCGAACAATCCAGATACAATGATCAGACTAATAAGAATGATACCTTTAATATCAGGCATAGCATTTTCTTTAGGTAAAGGCTCTTTTACCCAGATAAAAGCTAGAAATGCGGTTAACAATGAGAATGGAATATTGCTATAAAAAACCCAACGCCACGAAACAACATCAACAATAAATCCGCCTAATGTTGGCGATATTGCAGGTGCAATTAAAGCTATTGCCATAATTAGCGTAGAGATTTTACTTCTCTCATATCCTTGAAAATATTGAAAGGTTAATGCTTGCCCTATTGGGATTAACAATCCACCACTCACGCCTTGAATAAAACGCCAAAAAATAAGTTCACTAAAAGAGTGGGAGTATCCCACTAATGCAACGGATAGACTAAACATCAACATTGACGTTACCATCAATGCTTTAATTCCAAAACGTTGGGATAACCAGTGGCTCAATGGAATAATTAACGTTAATCCCAAAATATAACTATTTGAAACCCATGTAACAGAAACGATAGAGATCTGCATATCATCGGCAATTGCAGGTAATGCAATGGCTGACATAAAAATATTAATACAATCTATAAAGAAGCCCAGCAGAAATATAGATGCAATTCGATAGCGGTAAGTCATAAAAATCCTCCGCGCATAGAGTACGGAAGATTGACGAATTTCGTCTATCTGACAAAATAGAATTTATTGTTTAATCAGAGTAAACAATCATGCAAAACCAAATTGATCGAATTCGCTCTTTTATTGCGGTTGTTGACACCGGATCATTTACTCAAGCAGCAAAATATTTACGCCTAAGTAAATCGATGGTAAGTATTCATATCAAAGCATTAGAAACAGAATTGGATTCGTCATTACTCAATCGTAATACGCGACGATTCTCACTCACTGAAACAGGTGAAATGCTTTATCAAGATTTCCGCCTCGTGTTAAGTCAGTTAGAACAAACATTGGATAAGGCACGATTAGGACATCAAGAATTACAGGGATCGTTGCGGCTAAGTTCGACTGCGGAATTTGGTGAACACTATATTTTGCCGTTACTTAATCAATTTATGCAATTACATCCAAAGCTAAAAGTGCAGTATGCGTTTAATTCTTCCATTGAGGACTTAATAAATCATAAACTTGATCTCGTGATCCGCCTTGGCACATTAAAAGACAGCAATTACCGATCTACAAAACTGGCTGATTATGAGATAAATTTGGTTATCTCTCCTGATTTATTGCAGAAGTTCTCAATAAAAACTATCGACGACTTGAGCGCTATTCCTTATTTAGCAAATAGTAATTTACGTCAAAGTAAGCTTTCATCATCTTCCGAATTTAATACCCTACTCTCTCAGTTAGCTCAAGATGCTTATTTTGAGACCAATACCATTGTGGCATTAAAAAAAATGGTACTCGCACACTCTGGGATGACTATTTTGCCACATTGGTACATTCAACAAGAGTTATTAGAAAAAAAATTAGTTGTACTATTTCCTGATGTTTCCCTGTTAACACAATCCGTTAATATTATTTTCCCTTATAGCGAATATATTCCAAGAAAAACACGTCTCTTTATTGATTACTTAAAAGAAAATATCCAGCTATAACGCTAGATGCGAGAGGGAATTTAGAAGAAATAGTTAGGAGATAAAATACCTTATTTCTTTCTCATACACTGAGCAGAAATAAGGTATTTTCTTAGAAGAAAAAGTAACTTAGCCCAACAACTAAAATAATAATTGCAGGGATTGGATGTAATAAACATTTTGCGACAACATGTCTAGGGCGAAATGCTAAACCAAAAGTTGCACCAGCACACACAGACCAAATAAGAAGGATCCCTTGCCAAATTGCTAGTGAACTGGTGTTCGCTGCAAATCGGCTAGGATCCCACATGACACAAAATGCCATTACCAACGCCATGATTAAAACAAGAGCCCTAATAGGGCCCTTGTCTAGTAGTTGGTAGCTTTTATCCAACATTATTCTTCACTTTCTGAAGTTTTTTTCGCTTCAGCGTGCTCGAAAGCCAGTCCTGCGATCACCGCAATACTACAAGCGAAGAGCGTTCCGAGAAGCCATGCAAAATACCACATTCTCTATGCTCCTTAGTACAGAGTATGATTATTGCCTTCGATAAATTTCTTATCGAGGCGACCATGCATTTTCCAGTAACACCAGATGGTGTAAAGGAGAACGATAGGTACGAAGATAATCGCAACAACTGTCATTACCTGAAGAGTAAACAGGCTAGAAGTTGCATCCCACATTGTTAAGCTCACATCTGGGAAAGTGCTTGAAGGCATCACAAATGGGAACATAGTCACACCACAAGTCAGGATAACACAAGCAATTGTCAGTGAAGTGAACAGGAATGCCCAACCACCTTTATTTGCTTTAGTTGCAACAATCGCCAGTAAAGGACATAACAGACCTAATGCAGGCAGAGCCCATAATACTGGATAGTTGTTGTAGTTATTCATCCAAGCACCAGCTTCGTGAGAAACTGTTTTCAGCAGTGGAGATGAAGGACCTGCGGTATCAATAGCACTTGTAATAACGAAACCATCAATACCATAAATTAACCACACGCCTGCTAATGCAAAAGCAACGAAAGTGATTAAAGAGGTAATGTAAGTTGCTTTACGAGTACGCTCATGTAACTCACCAGTAGTACGCATTTGAAGATAGCTTGCACCATGTGCAACGATCATCATTAAACTAATAACACCTGCGAGTAAGCCGTATGGGTTTAATAGACTTAACAGATTAATCAGCGCATTAGTCGTACCGTTATAAGATACACGTTGCATACTATCGACTTCTAATGGAACACCTTGTAACAGGTTACCAAAAGCAACACCGATAACTAATGGTGGAACGAAGCTACCAATAAAGATACCCCAATCCCACATGCCACGCCATTTTGGTGATTCTAATTTAGAACGGTAGTCAAAACCTACTGGGCGGAAGAATAATGCCGCCAGTACGAAGATCATACCGAAATAGAAACCTGAGAATGCCGCGGCATAAACCATTGGCCATGCAGCGAATAATGCACCACCTGCTGTGATTAACCATACTTGGTTACCATCCCAGTGAGGTGCAACAGAGTTAATTAAAATACGGCGTTCAGTGTCATCTTTCGCGATAACGCGTAGTAACACACCAACACCCATATCAAAACCATCGGTGACCGCAAATCCGATCAGTAAGATACCAACCAGTAGCCACCAAACAAACCGCAATACTTCATAATCAAACATAGTGGACTCCTGTGTTACTTACTTTGAGAAGAAGCTGTCTTCTGTTCAAAGTGATAGCGACCCGTCTTCAGGCTACTCGGCCCAAGGCGACCAAATTTGAACATCAGGAACATTTCAGCAACTAGGAACAGTGTGTACAGACCACAGATAAGACCCATAGATACTAGGATATCAGCCTGTGTCAGTGAAGAAGTTGCTACAGCCGTAGGCAGGATTTCACCAATCGCCCATGGTTGACGTCCATATTCTGCAACAAACCAACCTGCTTCAACTGCAATCCACGGTAATGGAATACTAAACAGAGCAGCACGTAGTAACCATTTATAGTTACCAATACGGTTAGACAGAACTGTCCAGAAGGAAATCGCAACAACCAGTAACATCAGGAAGCCTGCGGCAACCATGATACGGAATGACCAGAATAGTGGTGCGACATTAGGAATAGTGTCTTTTGCAGCAGATTTGATTTGTTCTTCTGTTGCATCGACAACATTTTCAGTATAACGCTTCAGTAGTAAGCCGTAGCCTAAATCTTGTTTAGCGTCATTAAATGCAGCACGAATAGCAGGATCAGTATTACCTGCGCGTAATTCGCTTAATAATTCGTAAGCTTTCATACCGTTACGAATACGAACTTCATGCTGACCCATCAGATCATTAAGACCTAATACAGGCGTATCGAAAGAACGTGTTGCAATAATACCCATGACATAAGGGATTTGTAATGCAAACGAGTTTTCCATTTTTTCTTGGTTAGGGAATGCAATCAGATTAAATGCAGCTGGAGCTGCTTCTGTATGCCATTCACCTTCAATTGCAGCCAGTTTGGTTTTCTGTACGTCACCCATTTCGTAACCAGATTCATCACCCAGTACGATAACAGATAATACAGCAGCGATACCAAAAGTAGCAGCAACTGCGAAAGAACGTTTTGCAAAACCGATATCACGACCTTTGAGCAGGTAGTAAGAGCTGATACCCAGAACAAAGAATGCACCAGTACAGTAACCAGCAGCAACGGTGTGAACAAATTTAACTTGAGCGACAGGGTTTAAAACCAGATCAGCAAAACTCAACATTTCCATTCGCATGGTTTCAAAGTTAAAGTCTGCAGCGACAGGGTTTTGCATCCAACCATTCGCAACAAGGATCCACAGAGCAGAGAAGTTAGAACCGAAAGCAACTAACCAAGTTACCATCAAGTGCTGCTTCTTACCTAAGCGATCCCAGCCAAAGAAGAACAATCCAACGAAAGTTGATTCTAAGAAGAACGCCATCAGACCTTCGATTGCTAAAGGCGCACCGAAGATATCACCGACGTAATGAGAGAAATATGACCAGTTAGTACCAAATTGGAACTCCATGGTCAACCCAGTTGCGACACCCAGAGCAAAGTTAATACCAAATAACTTACCCCAGAACTTTGTCATATCTTTGTAAACTTGTTTACCCGACAGAACATATATCGTTTCCATGATTGCCAGCATAAACGCCATACCCAGCGTTAATGGGACAAACAGGAAGTGATACATTGCTGTTAAGGCAAACTGTAACCGTGACAGTTCGACAATATCAAACATCTTGACTCCTTGCTCCTAGCAGGAAGACACCGACTTGCGGCAACCCGACTTTATTAAATTATAAAGCCTCATAACTACCAGCAATAAATGCCTCTAAAAACAACAACGAATATTAAAGACCAAAAACACAATACCTTACAAATAGTACGCTTATATTTACATATAATAAATATATTTTGCGTGACCCAGATTTGAATTCTGAGCTTAGGTCAACAATACGACTTTTAGGTTTGTAACAGCATATTTGATCGTGTGCCAATTTAAGCATATTCAGAAATTTTTGCCACAATTAATAACTTGACCCACATCAAAAAACACTTTAATGTTAACTAGTTGCGAATAAATTACCCAATAGTTATCATTGTGTTAATGCAATGTTGTTTTTATTTTTAAGTGTAATTTACCTCCTTATATTTTCCATAATAAAATTAACTTTTTATTTTCATAAAAGACTTAAAAATAAACACTTTTAATTGTGTTTTATTAATTTTAATATCAATTCCATTTTTTTGCAGGTAAATAATAAATATTTTAAAAAAATAATCTATTAATTAATAAGTTGAAATTTACAAAAATGTAAATATAAAAAAAATCACTCTATTATTTTATCTAATAAATATATATAAAAAGTCCAATCTTGATTATCAATTTTTAATATTATTTATTTTTTAGTTTCTCTTTTATTCTAGATAAATGAAATGCAATAAATCTGTACTTAACAAATAGAACGTAAAACTGCTATTAATGTGAAAAAATAAAATATTATTATAATCAATAAGATAATAAACAAAAGCAAGTCATTCATTTAAAGATAGCAAGAAAAAATAAAAAAATCTTTCATTGTGTTTTCGTATTCAAACAAAGTGATTTTCAAGGTACTAACCAACTTCTTATTATCGATTCTTATAGTAATAAGGAGATCATAATTCCCCTTTAATCGTCATTTTGATGTTCTAACATAATAAAAAGATATTTTTTGCCATTAAAGACCCTATCTCCCCTATTCCTCATACATTCATTAACATGTTTAAAAGTCTATTTTCTTAGTAAAAATCAGTGTTACAGCGTGATCCTAGTACAGGTTTAAAGCTAATTATTACGATATTTATAGAAGTACCTATATTGCGAACAGCATAAAATAAGTGTTCATTTTTTCTGTTAATGCTCTTTTTTACTAAAAACATGCATTTAAAATATTATTTTTAACAATTTAGGGTATCTATTCATAGCTTATATCATTACTTTTAGGCGTCACAAGAACGTTAATAAATAGAGAAATAATATTTCGCATACAGATCAATTTTCAAAAAAAACAATATAAAACAGTTTATTATAATAAATTCAGGTAGGATATTGATGTGTTAATTACAATATTAACTATTGATATAGCTTTTTAAATGAAACTAAAAATAAAAAATGCCAGCTCCTTTTTTAGAAACTGACATTCGAGATAGTATCAATCTGAAATTATTAACAGAATTGTTACTTATTTGATCAGTGATTTAATCGCTTCACCGATATCGGCTAAGCTACGAACTGTTTTAACACCTGCAGCTTCAAGGGCAGCGAATTTCTCATCTGCAGTACCTTTACCACCAGCAATAATTGCACCCGCATGTCCCATACGTTTGCCTTTAGGCGCTGTTACACCAGCAATATAACCGACTACAGGCTTAGTGACATGATCTTTGATATAAGCAGCCGCTTCTTCTTCCGCTGTACCACCGATTTCACCAATCATCACAATCGCTTCTGTTTGTGGATCTTCTTGGAATAGCTTCAGAATATCAATAAAGTTAGAACCCGGAATTGGGTCTCCACCAATACCAACACAGGTTGATTGACCTAAACCAACATCCGTTGTTTGCTTAACAGCTTCATAAGTTAATGTACCTGAACGAGATACAATACCTACTTTACCTGGTAAGTGAATATGACCTGGCATAATGCCAATCTTACATTCACCCGGAGTGATAACACCCGGACAGTTAGGGCCAATCATACGTACGCCAGCTTCATCTAACTTAACTTTAACAGTCAGCATATCCAGTGTAGGAATACCTTCTGTAATAGTAATAATTAGTTTAATGCCTGCATCAATCGCTTCTAAGATTGAATCTTTACAAAATGGTGCAGGTACATAGATAACTGTCGCCGTTGCACCTGTTGCTTCAACGGCTTCACGTACTGTATTGAATACAGGTAAACCTAAGTGCGTAGTACCGCCTTTACCCGGCGTAACACCACCGACCATTTGCGTACCATAAGCAATAGCTTGCTCAGAGTGGAATGTTCCTTGGCTACCAGTGAAGCCTTGGCAAATTACTTTGGTATTCTTATCAATTAAAATAGACATTATTTTGCCTCCGCTGCTGCAACAACTTGTTTCGCGGCATCCGTTAAGCTTTTAGCAGCGATAATATTTAATCCACTATCTGCTAATTTTTTTGTGCCTAACTCTGCATTGTTTCCTTCAAGACGAACAACCACAGGAACATTAACGCCAACTTCTTCAACTGCGCCAATAATACCGTCTGCGATTAAGTCACAACGAACAATACCGCCGAAAATGTTGACTAATACAGCGCTGACATTTTCATCTGATAAAATAATCTTAAATGCTTCAGTTACGCGCTCTTTTGTTGCACCACCACCTACATCGAGGAAGTTTGCAGGCTCGCCACCGTGAAGTTTAACGATATCCATTGTACCCATCGCTAAACCCGCACCATTAACCATACAGCCAATGTTGCCATCTAATGCAACGTAGTTCAGTTCCCATTGTGCCGCTTGTGCTTCACGAGGATCTTCTTGTGAAGGATCGTGCATTTCACGCATTTCTGGCTGACGATATAACGCGTTGCTATCTACGCCTAATTTGCCATCAAGACAAATCAGATCGTCTTCTTTAGTAATAACCAGTGGGTTAATTTCGATTAAAGCGAGATCACGCTCTAAGAAAATAGAGGCTAATCCCATAAAGATTTTAGCAAATTGGCTAACTTGCTTGCCTTTTAAACCCAGTTTAAATGCTAATTCTCTTCCCTGATAAGGCATTGGGCCAGTCAGTGGATCAATAATTGCGCGATGAATAAGTTCTGGCGTTTCTTCAGCAACTTTCTCAATTTCAACGCCACCTTCTGTTGATGCCATAAAGACAACACGACGGGTACCACGGTCAACAACCGCACCAAGATAAAGCTCTTTAGCGATATCGGTTGCTGCTTCAACCAAAATCTGTGTAACAGGCTGACCGTTAGCGTCTGTTTGATAAGTGACTAAACGTTTGCCTAACCATTGTTCAGCAAATGCGCGGATCTCTTCTTTAGATTTAACGACTTTTACGCCGCCCGCTTTACCACGTCCACCCGCGTGAACCTGACATTTCACGACCCAAGGGCCTTGACCGATTTTTGATGCAGCTTCTTCTGCCTCGCGCGGCGTGGAGCAGGCGAAACCAGCAGGTGCTGGTAATCCATACCGTGTGAAAAGCTGTTTTGCCTGATACTCGTGTAAATTCATGATGTTCTATCCATAATCTTGTTGAAAGTCGGGCTTTCTTATTTTTTTGACTATAAGCCAGAGAAATCTGGCTTCACGAACACACTGTACTTCTTTGATGCTTGTGTCTGTTGCTAAGTAGGCAGGAGGAGCATCTCCTGCCTAAAAGCGATATTTATTACCTATACATCCAGTAATAAACGAGCTGGATCTTCTAGCATCTCTTTAACGGTTACTAAGAAACCGACAGACTCACGACCATCAATTAAACGGTGGTCATAAGACAGAGCCAGATACATCATTGGTAGAATAACAACCTGACCGTCTACTGCCATTGGGCGATCTTTAATTGCATGCATCCCTAAAATGGCACTTTGTGGTGGGTTGATAATCGGAGTTGACATTAATGAACCGAAAACACCGCCATTTGTGATAGTGAAGTTACCGCCTGTTAAATCTTCAACAGTTAACTTACCGTCACGACCTTTTACAGCTAATGCTTTGATGTTTTTCTCAATATCCGCCATGCTCATAGCATCTGCATCACGTAATACTGGCGTTACCAGACCACGAGGTGTTGATACTGCAATACTAATATCGAAGTAGTTATGATAAACCACATCAGTGCCATCAATAGAAGCATTCACTTCTGGATAGCGTTTCAGCGCTTCAACAACTGCTTTAATATAGAAAGACATAAAGCCTAAACGTACACCGTGGCGTTTTTCGAATGCTTCACCATACTGAGCACGTAAATCTTTGATTGGCTGCATGTTGATTTCATTAAACGTTGTCAACATTGCAGTGGTGTTTTTCGCTTCTAGTAAACGCTCTGCTACACGTTTACGTAAACGTGTCATTGGTACACGTTTTTCGCTACGGTGAGATAACAGTGCCTGAGGAGCTTCTGCTACTGGTTGTGTAGTTGATTTATTCGCAACATGACCTTCGATATCTTGACGAGTTAAACGTCCGCCTACACCACTGCCTTTCACATCCGCAGGGTTAATATCGTGTTCAGCCACTAAACGACGCGCAGTTGGACTTAATGCATCGTTATTGCCTTTTTCAGCAATATCAGCACTTTGACGCTGTGCTGGAGTGCTATCTTGAGCAGGTTTCACATCAGCAGGAATGCCTGTGCTATCACCTAAACGAATGCGACCTAGTAATTGGCGTGAACCAACAGTAGCGCCTTCTTCTTCAAGAATACTTTCTAAAACACCTGCTTCACTTGCAGGTACTTCTAAAACAACTTTATCTGTTTCGATTTCAACCAGCACTTCATCGCGTTGAATGCTATCACCAGGTTTTTTATGCCAAGTTGCGACCGATGCGTCAGCAACTGATTCAGGGAGATCCGGTACTAGAATATCTACACTACTCATTTTCTATCCTTATTTATTCAACTTTCAGTGCGTCTTCAACCAGAGCTTTTTGTTGCTCCTGATGAACAGAGGTATAACCAACTGCTGGAGAGGCTGATGCAGGACGTCCTGCATAACGTAATGTTGCGCCTGCTGGAATAGCATCACGGAAGTTATGCTGACTACAGTACCAAGCACCTTGATTCAGGGGCTCTTCTTGACACCAAATAAACTCTTTTACATGAGCATAAGGTGCGAGAATTTGCGCAATATCTTCGTGTGGGAATGGATACAGTTGTTCAATACGAATAATGGCAACGTTGTTTTGCTCATTAGCACGACGCTGTTCTAATAAATCGTAGTAAACCTTACCGGAACACATAACAACACGTTTCACATCAGCAGGTTTTAAATCATCTATTTCACCAATGACAGGTAAGAATTTACCATTTGCTAATTCATCCAATTCAGAAACCGCTAATGGATGACGTAACAGTGATTTTGGTGACATTACGATAAGTGGGCGACGCATACCACGTAACGCTTGACGGCGTAACATATGGTAAACCTGAGCCGGAGTTGATGGCACACAAACCTGCATATTTTGTTCTGCACACAGTTGCAGATAACGTTCTAAACGTGCAGAGGAGTGCTCTGGGCCTTGGCCTTCATAACCGTGCGGTAACAGCATGACTAAACCACACATACGACCCCATTTTTGCTCACCAGAGCTAATAAATTGGTCGATAACGACTTGGGCAACGTTTGCGAAGTCACCAAATTGTGCTTCCCAAATTGTTAAACCGCGAGGTTCTGTTGTGGCATAACCATATTCAAACGCAAGTACAGCTTCTTCTGTTAATACAGAGTCCCAGACATTAAATTGTCCTTGAGCATTATGAACATTGGCTAATGGTACATAAACAGAACCATTTGTTTGGTTATGAATGACCGCATGACGATGGAAGAATGTACCACGTCCCGCATCTTCGCCAGAAAGACGAATGGTGATACCTTGGTCAACTAAAGTGGCATACGCTAATGTTTCTGCTGCACCCCAATCGAGTAGTTTTTCACCTTCTGCCATAACAGCGCGGTCGGCATAAATTTTCTCAACACGAGATTGCATCACAATTTCTGATGGAACAGTGCTTACTTTGCGTGCAAGATCTTGTAAGCGTGCTTTTTCTACTTTGTGAGGATACTCTTCATTCCATTCATGGTTTAGATACGGTTCCCATGTGTAAGAATGCAGACCCATTGGGCGGTATTCTTCAACAACACAGTCACCACGATCCAACGCATCACGATAAAGATTAACCAATTCAGTCACATCATTGGCATCAAGAAGTGATTGGGCAACCAGTTTATCCGCATAAATTTTACGTGGTGTTGGATGCTTTTTGATTTTTTGATACATCAGAGGCTGAGTCGCATTTGGCTCATCCGCTTCGTTGTGACCATGGCGACGGTAACAAACGAGATCAATCATAACATCGCGTTTAAAGGTATTGCGGAAATCCAATGCTAAGCGAGTCACAAAAGCTACTGCTTCAGGATCATCTGCATTAACGTGGAAAATTGGCGCCTGAACCATTTTCACAATATCAGTACAATATTGTGTTGAACGGGCATCTTTTGGATTTGAAGTCGTAAAACCAACTTGGTTATTGATAACAATACGAACCGTACCGCCTACTTCATAACCGCGTGCTTGAGACATGTTCAGGGTTTCTTGAACAACACCTTGACCAGTCACGGCCGCATCACCATGAATAGTAATAGGAAGAACCATATTGCTACGAGCTTCATCTAAGCGATCACGACGAGCACGAACAGAACCAATTACAACTGGGCTAACAATCTCTAGGTGAGATGGGTTAAAAGCTAATGCTAGGTGGACTTGAGCCCCTTCAGTCGCAAAGTCAGATGAGAAACCTTGGTGATATTTAACGTCACCCGTTCCCAAATGTTCTTTATGAATACCCGCAAATTCATCAAACAAATCAGCTGGTTTTTTACCTAGGATATTTACCAGAACGTTTAAACGTCCGCGGTGCGCCATACCAAGAACCACTTCACGAGTGTCTTGTTTACCTGCATGGCGAATTAAATCTTTTAACATCGGAACTAATGCATCACCACCTTCTAAAGAGAAGCGTTTTGCACCCGGGAATTTCGCGCCTAAATAGCGCTCTAAACCTTCAGCTGCCGTTAGCTCTGTCAGGAAGCGTAACTTTTCTTCTTTAGTGAATTGGTCTGCAACATTTACTGATTCTAAACGTTGTTGTAGCCAGCGTTTTTCTTCAGTATTAGTGATATGCATATATTCAGCACCAATTGAACCGCAGTAAATGCGCTTCAGTGCTTCATATAAATCACCTAATTTCATCGTTTCTTTGCCGATAGCAAAAGAACCGACGTTGAAGGTTTCTTCAAAGTCTTCTTTAGTTAGATTATGGAAAGCAGGATCTAAATCTGGAACAGATTCTTGTTTCCATAAACCAAGCGGGTCGAGATTAGCGTTTTGATGACCACGAAAACGGAAGGCATTGATGAGCTGCAAAACTTTAACTTGTTTTGAGTCCATTGCCGGATCGCTTACCGAGGTATGATATCGAGTGGATTCTTTTGCGAGGCGTCTGAAGTAGTCGCGGGTTTGAGAATGCGACTGTTCTATGCCTTGACTTGCGGGCAGTTGTTGAAAAATCTCTCTCCAACTTTCGTCAACAGAGTTTGGGTCAGTTAGGTAATCTTCATAGATATCTTCTATGTAAGACTGATTCTCTCCTGCTAGAAAAGTTGATTCTAGCCAGTCCTTCATTGCGCCGTTCTGCATTATGATCCCTTAAGCTATACAGCTTTAGTTCGCCGTGGATAACTAATACCGTGATTAAACGGTGTCGATTGCAAGGTTCTCTTATGACCCGCTATCTCGCAGGTTCTTTAAATATGGAGCTTTAGCTCTCAAGGAACCTTTAAGCACTGTCTTACAGTGTTTAAAGGTGCCTTACTATTTTTACCGCAAACGTCTAACTTAGTTTTTCCATTAACCGCCCTAACTATTTTAGGGCGGTTATTATTTTATGCACTACGTTTTAACAACATTGACTTAATATGACCAATCGCTTTTGTTGGATTGAGTCCTTTAGGACATACGCTGACACAGTTCATGATGCCATGACAACGGAACACACTGAACGCATCGTTAAGATCATCAAGACGAGATTCAGTTTCTGTATCGCGACTATCAATCAAGAAACGATAAGCCGCTAGCAATCCAGCAGGCCCGATAAACTTATCTGGATTCCACCAGAATGACGGGCAAGAGGTTGAACAACAAGCACAAAGGATACAATCGTAAAGTCCATCAAGCTTTTCACGCTGTTCTGGTGACTGTAAGTTCTCACGAGCAGGAGGATTTTTGCCATTATTAATTAAATACGGACGAATTTTCTCATACTGTGTATAGAACTGGGTCATATCCACTATTAAATCACGAATTACTGGTAAACCGGGTAACGGTCTGATCACAATTTTCTTACTTCCTTTCTGTAAAGATGAAATAGGTGTGATACAAGCCAAACCATTTTTACCATTCATGTTCACACCATCAGAGCCGCAAACACCTTCACGACAAGAACGACGGAACGATAAGGTAGGATCTTTTTCCTTTAGCTGAATTAATGCATCCAACAGCATCATGTCACGCCCTTCAGGAACTTCGAGGGTGTAATCTTGCATATGCGGCGCATTATCAACGTCGGGATTGTAACGATAAATCGAAAATTCAAGTTTCATATTTAAGTCTCCGCAACTTCAATAACACCGCTAATTAATATGTACGCACTTTAGGTGGGAAGGCTTCACGCAGTTTTGGCTGCATATTGACTTCACGTCGTGTCATTGTTTCGGTTTGCGGTTGATATAATGTATGGCATAACCAGTTCGCATCATCACGCTCTGGGAAATCGAAACGGCTATGAGCTCCACGACTTTCTGTACGGAAGTTTGCAGACACCGCAGTGGCGTAAGCAGTTTCCATCAGGTTGTCTAATTCTAAGCACTCAATACGCTGTGTATTAAACTCACTTGAATTATCATCCAGTCGTGCATTTTGTAAGCGCTCACGAATAACTTTCAGTTCTTCTAAGCCTTTAGCCATTGCATCACCTTCACGGAATACCGAGAAGTTATGTTGCATACAAGATTGCAGTGCTTTACGGATCTCAACTGGGTCTTCACCAGAGCGGTTGTTTTCCCAACGATTTAAGCGCGTTAATGCCGCTTCAACATCAGAATCGCTCGCATCACGCATAGTACCTTGTTCCATTAGTGACTCTTTTAAGTGAACCCCTGCTGAACGACCAAATACCACGAGGTCTAACAGTGAGTTACCCCCTAAGCGGTTTGCACCATGAACAGATACACAAGCAATTTCACCGACTGCGAACAATCCAGGAATAACAACGTCCTCGCCCTTTTCGTTCACACGAATAGCTTGACCCGTTACTTTTGTTGGAATACCCCCCATCATATAGTGACAAGTAGGTATAACAGGGATTGGCTCTTTAACTGGGTCAACGTGTGCGAAAGTACGAGAAAGATCAAGAATACCCGGTAAACGAGACTCAAGAACTTCTTTACCCAAATGGTCGAGTTTCAATTTCGCATGAGGCCCCCAAGGGCCATCACAACCACGACCTTCACGAATTTCAATCATGATTGAACGTGCAACCACATCACGACCAGCAAGGTCTTTGGCGTTTGGTGCATAACGTTCCATAAAGCGTTCACCGTCTTTATTCAACAGATATCCGCCTTCACCACGACAACCTTCAGTCACTAACACACCAGCACCCGCAATACCGGTTGGGTGGAATTGCCACATTTCCATATCTTGCAGAGGAACACCTGCGCGAACTGCCATGCCAACACCATCACCTGTGTTGATATGCGCATTTGTAGTTGACTGGTAAATACGACCCGCACCGCCAGTAGCTAAAATCGTGGCGTTTGCTTTGAAATAAACGACTTCGCCCGTTTCGATGCAAATTGCAGTACAACCGACAATATCGCCATCTTGGTTTTTCACTAGATCTAGTGAATACCACTCTGAAAAGATGGTTGTGTGATTTTTTAAATTTTGCTGATAAAGGGTATGCAACAATGCGTGCCCAGTACGGTCAGCGGCAGCGGCTGTACGAGCAGCTTGTTCACCACCAAAGTTTTTTGACTGACCACCAAATGGACGTTGATAAATACGGCCATCATCTAGGCGAGAAAATGGGAGTCCCATATGTTCCAACTCTAAAATTGCTTCAGGGCCGGTTTTACACATATATTCGATAGCGTCTTGGTCACCAATATAGTCGGAACCTTTTACCGTATCGTACATGTGCCATTCCCAGTTATCCTCATGGGTATTACCGAGTGCAACAGTGATACCACCTTGAGCGGAAACAGTATGAGAACGAGTAGGAAAAACTTTAGAAATCAGTGCACAAGACAGACCCATTTGAGAAATCTGTAAAGCGGCACGCATACCTGCGCCACCCGCACCAATAACAACAGCATCAAACTCTCTTACTGGCAGATTCATTACACACCCCACACCACAATTGTTCCATAAATAAGATAAACCAACAGCGCAACAACAATAATCAGTTGTAAAGTCAGGCGTAATGCCAGCGGTTTAATATAGTCCGTTAACACTTGCCACATTCCTATCCACGCGTGAATAAGAATAGAAAGCAGAGTCAAGATGGTGAACACTTTGGTTAAGGATGAGCTAAAGAATCCGCGCCATACCTCATAGGTTATTTCTGTTGTAGCAATAAATCCCACAAGATAAAGAACATATAAAACGATAATAATGGCTGAGGCACGAAGGAATAACCAATCCTGTATGCCAGTACGGCCTAAAGTAGAAGAATTACTTACCATACTAATACCCCCGCCAATATTGATAAAATCACTGTAATAACCATTGATGCTGCCGCTGAATTACGGCCTACAATCAAGGTTTCATCAATAAAGCCGAAGTCCATTAACATATGACGAATACCACCACAAATGTGATATGCCAATGCCGTTAGGATGCCCCACAAAATAAATTTCGCGAAGAAGCCAGTCATAATTTCAGCTGCTTGCTGAAATCCTTCAGGAGAGGAGAGAGAGGTGCCAAGTAACCACAGCAAGATGCCAACTGCGACTAACATGATAACCCCAGAGACACGATGCAAGATCGATGCGATAGCAGGGAGTGGAAACTGTATCGTCTGTAAATCCAGATTGACAGGTCTTTGTTTTTTCACAATTTATGCCCACACAGCTTTTATAATTTTTCCTTCCTCCGGACCTGGATGGAAATCAAACAGCGAATGGGGTACAAAGGCACATTTTAAGTAAAATGTTAAATCCGTCTATTTTACAGAAAGTGTGGATTCGTTACGCTGGTTCTCCATACAACAACGGTTCCGGAGACCTGCGCGCAGTATAAGTGCTTCACAAACTTATTACAATTACCACACAACTTGTGTGCCCGACATTTGCCTCGAACAGTGAGAAGGATCACTATTTAATACATCCGATGCAAAACTGATTATCATTTTTGACACACACACAACATTTTTCTTACATTTACTGCATTATTTTAATGTTTATGTTTTTTTTGTGCGCAAACACGCTTCCAGAAACCTCAAACTTATGTAAAAGTGATAGCAGTACTAATTCTAAGTGCATTGCATAAAAAAGCACCTAAAAAAACATAACATCAAAAGCTCCTTAACATAAGTGACACACTATAGACCTAGACATTACGGGCATTAAATAAAACTCGGCTGGGTACCTTACATCAACTATAGTTTCACTATCGAAGTGCATCTTTATGAAGATACCCTCGACTTTGTTAGGAGACATATAAGCGCTAAGGAGATTATAAATGGCTGATAACAAAGCTAAGCTAACGATTGCTGAAACATCTGTAGACTTGGACGTTCTATCCCCTACACTCGGTTCCAAAGTTATTGATATTCGTACTCTCGGCTCCAAAGGTTATTACACCTATGATCCCGGCTTTACCTCAACCGCCTCTTGTGAATCAAAAATCACCTTTATTGATGGTGAGAACGGTATCTTACTTCACCGTGGTTTCCCTATCGGGCAATTAGCGACGGAATCAACATACTTGGAAGTCTGTTATATCCTTCTGTATGGTGAAGCACCAACACAGGAGCAATATGATACATTTAAAACCACAGTAACGCGTCACACCATGATCCATGAGCAAATTACCCGACTGTTCAATGGTTTCCGTCGTGACTCACACCCAATGGCTGTATTATGTGGTGTTACAGGTGCTTTAGCTGCGTTCTATCACGATGCATTAGATGTCAGTAATCCAGTTCACCGCGATATCACGGCTTATCGCCTACTATCAAAAATGCCAACAGTGGCAGCAATGTGTTACAAATACTCGATTGGTCAACCTTTCGTTTATCCAAGAAATGACCTCTCCTACGCAGGTAACTTCTTGCATATGATGTTTGCAACACCATGCGAAGAGTATGTCGTTAACCCAGTACTTGAACGCGCAATGGATAGAATTTTCATCCTTCATGCCGATCATGAGCAAAATGCGTCAACCTCAACTGTACGTACTGCGGGCTCTTCCGGTGCAAACCCATTTGCCTGTATCGCAGCGGGTATCGCGTCACTTTGGGGACCAGCTCACGGGGGTGCTAACGAAGCTTGTCTACGTATGCTGGAAGAGATCAAAACGGTTGAACACATTCCTGAATTTATTAAACGTGCAAAAGATAAAAATGATTCCTTCCGTTTAATGGGCTTTGGTCACCGTGTTTACAAAAACTACGACCCTCGTGCAACGGTAATGCGTGAAACCTGTCATGAAGTGTTAAAAGAATTAAACCTCAATGACAGTTTGCTTGAAGTGGCAATGGAATTAGAACGTATTGCTCTAAACGACCCGTACTTTATTGAGAAAAAACTGTACCCTAACGTTGACTTCTACTCTGGTATTATTCTGAAAGCGTTAGGTATTCCATCCAATATGTTTACTGTTATCTTTGCGATTGCACGTACAATTGGCTGGATTGCTCACTGGAATGAAATGCACGAAGATGGTCTGAAAATTGCGCGTCCTCGTCAGCTTTATACTGGCTATGATGAGCGTGATTTCAAAAGTGAAATTAAAAAGAAATAATTGAATTTTATTAATTATTTATCTTACTAAGCCCCGTTTAAATCGGGGCTTTATGTTTTAAAGTTATCAATAAAATTCAATCAGCTTTTCAAATATTCTTGTGGTGTTTGCCCTGTCATTTTTTTGAAAAAGGTAATAAAGGCACTGTCACTGGCAAATCCTAATATCTGGCTAATATCAATATAGCGATGATGAGTAGCTAATAATTCAATGGCTTTCATTAACCGCCATTGTTGGCGCCATTGTTGATAGCTCAGCCCCGTCTCTTTGTAAAACAACCGTGTGATCGTTTTTTCACTCGCCCCTACATACTTTGCCATTTCTTGTAATGCTGGCGGTAAATCATCAAAGGATAAACGACTTAGGCGTCTATCTTTAGGCATAAATAAATGATTGGGTTGCCGCGGTGCTTGAGTGATTTCATCAAAAAAAACGGCCAATAAATTTGCGTAGCGCCCTTCTTCCCATTGAGTATCAAAATCAGCAATAGAAATTCGTTCTAATATTTCTCGTAAAAGAGGTGAAATCGTTAAGATCTCGCTCTCGCTTGGAAAAATATTATGGAATTCATCACTAATATAAACAGAACGATATCCAACAGAGGCATACATTTCGACTCGATGTTCAAGTCTTGGAGGGATCCACGCAATCCTCATGGGAGGTAATACAGAAACACGAGAAGCTAAAGTAATCCGCATACACCCTGACTGCGTAAATAATAACTGCCCTCTATCATGAGAATGAAACCCTGAGTCGTGTTTTCCCATTTCTGCCGCAATACCAACGACTGATGCAAGATGCTCTTCTGGCACAAAGTGGTCGTATTGATTAAGCCAAGCCATCACTTGTCCTATTTGAAAAATAATATGTCTTTATATTTATAACAAGACATTCATTATCTCTGTATTCTGCTCATCAAGATTTAAGGATGTAGGATAAAAAGATGAACAAAAAACTCTCTTTATGGTTAGCAATTGCGTTAATGATGTTTCCACAAATTGCAGAAACCATTTATAGCCCAGCACTTACTGATATTGCAAACGGCTTTCATGTCAGTGCAAACAAAGCTGGGCAAACACTTTCGCTCTATTTCTTTGCGTTTGCATTGGGCGTCATTATATGGGGTCGATTATGTGATGTCATTGGTCGTCGTCCGACAATGTTAGCTGGATTGCTTATTTATGCTGTTGCTTGTCTTGGCGTTTTTATGACACAAGATTTTTCAGTATTACTTGGATTGCGAATGCTTTCCGCTTTTGGTGCTGCGGTAGGCTCAGTAGGCACACAAACCATTATGCGTGACGTATATAGTGGCGATGAGCTGGCTAAAGTTTTCTCAGTGATGGGAGCAGTCATCGCCCTAAGCCCAGCAATAGGTATGTTAAGTGGTTCATTGTTAGTCAGCTATGCTGGTTACCAAGGTGTGTTTAGTGGTCTTGCCCTCCTTGCTGTTATTTTACTGTTATGGAGTACTTTTGCTTTACCTGAAAGTCGCCCTGAAACAATAAAAACAGCACCATTAGGAGAAACTGCAATAAAAATGCTCAAGGATAAGCAGATTGCTAAAACAGTATTATTAATTGCCTTTTTTAATATTAGCCTTTTTGCCTATTATCAGTTAGCACCTTTTATGTTTGATAAACAAGGTTATAGTGCAAATACCTTTGGTTATAGCGGCATTGTATTAGCAATAGGTGTCGGTGTTGGCTCTTATATTAATAAAGCTCTATTAAACCATCATTGGCAATGTGGAAAACTAGTTTTACTTGCGAGTTTTATTGCATTAGTTAGTGCCGTGAGTGTTTATTTATTACGTAACCACATTAGCTTTATTATTCCAATGATGACGAGTGTTGTTGCTTATGGCATTGCTATTCCAAATATCTTAGCCACAGCATTAGCACAATATAAAGATCGTTTAGGTACTGCGGGTGCATTATTAGGCTTGTTCTACTATTTGTTAATTGGTGGTGGGCTTGCACTTGCAGGATGGGGACAAAGCTTAGCAATCACTTTACTGATTTGTAGTCTAGGATCATTGCTACTCTCTTTTTCTCGTCAAACGACAAAATAATAAATATAAAAGAGCTCCTTATATTTAATGTGAGCTCTTTTTATTTTGCCCTTTTTTCTGCTAATTTTTAATCTATTTACCTAGGTGTTAATACTTGTTTCATTCAACAGACAATTCTTAATCTTTTTAAAATCCACAAAAAATGCCTTTATTATCATTTCTTCATTTTCAGCACTTTTTCCTGATATAGCGTTTTATATATTGCAGAATTGAATATTAATAAAGCGAGGTTAGCTTTTTTAGCTTTTACATCTATAAATTTAACAAATGGTACATATTGATTTTATTTTACCTAGTGATAATCAAATTGTTCGTTTCGCTATTTCATGGTAAAAAAAACTGTTTATCCATACATAGCTTAAGGAACTGGCGTGATAAAAAAAATCTTAGATATTTTCCCTATTTTTGGGAAAAAAGACGTCGATATTACTGAGAAATATCTTCAAGAATCACTGGTATTACTTGCAATATTTGATGAGAGTTTGCCTAAACGTGCATTAGATTATGTACTTACAGGCAAAAATCCTGAAATTCTTTTTGAATTAAATAAACTGGATGCTGCAAAAGCAGCTGTTTATTTTCATCGTGCAGGAACATTAGAATGGTGGTATGCCAGTAATATTGATACAGGAAAGTATAGTAAAGTTATCACCCAAGGCCTTAATGCCCGTCATAAGCTCTACTCAAAGGTTGGCGAAAGCTTTTCTTTAGAACAAGTAGCCCGTTATGCAAAAGTCATTGCAGCTGCATGTCAGGATATCAATATCAAAGTGACAACAACTGAAGTGCCAACTTGGGTTATTTACCTATTAGTTGATGCGTTTTACACCACTTATGATAATGCACGTAATCTTAATTTAGAACATCGTAAACATTGGAGTATGGAATTTATCGCTAATATGGTCGAAGCAGAGGCCAATATTCCAGGCGAAAATGCATTATTCGCAGTATTCGATAGAAAAGATATCTCTGAATATTATGCTTCTAATCTTAAGCGTATTTATGAACTTCATGATTTAAAAGATTATCTACTTTCACATCAAGAATTTATTAGAACGGAATTGATTGACAAACTGTCAGCAAATGGTTTAGTTGAGCTAATTAACCATCTAAATAAAAATACGATATTACGCGATACTTTTGCAGATATTATTGTTTTACTTGCCACCAGCAGTTTAAAAACGGTGAAAAAAGCCGCAGAACCTATTTTGAATACCTTACCGGCTGAAATTGTAAAAGAAAATTTAACCCATGTTTTAATGAATGGTACACCAAAACAACGTACACAAGCGGCTGATTTATTTGCTCGCCAAGGTGAAAACCGTGATGTACTTGAAGAAGCGTTAAAACATGAAACCTCAAAAGCGGTCATCAAGAGCATTGAAAGTGCTCTACAACGTTTTAGCGTTGCTGATAACGCAAACACCGTTGATGCCATCGAAGCACCTGATTTTACACCATTAGAAGATACACCATTACCCGATAGTACCCGCGATATTATGGTCAATAACTTCAATGAGATGTTAGCTAAAGCGAAAGAAAATGCTGAACGCGAAATTGAAGAAAATAAAACTTCGAAACACTCTTATAATTGGGCACAGCGTCATTATAAAGATTTATCTAAGATTGATGAAAAACAATGTCGTGCATTAGTTGATAAGCTCAACAGTGGGCAAGGTACTATTCAGTCGAATGAAATCCAAATTATTAAACACAAAAATCGTATTCCTAATTTGCCAGAATACACATTCTTCCATGCTGTGCGTGTGATAACCAACAACCGCCAACATGCTGATCACTTTTCCTCTCACTACTTTAATGGTGATATTCCAGAGCGTTTATTTAGTGATATTGAATTACGACAAGTTGAAAATGTATTAGAAAGATGTAGCTTCAAACGCGCAGCCCGTGTCACAGCGGCACTATGCTTAGAATCTTATCAAGATGGCTTACGCCGTTTTCGTAAACCAGAACAAATTTGGCCTTTCTTCTCTCAACATACTGATTATATCGCAGAAGCGCTAAACTTAATGCCAAACCAAAGCGAACATCGCTATCGCCAATTTGAGATTTCACAAGGTATTGAAGTATTAGGACGTTTCCCAACAATTCCTGCACAATTTGTTCCTCGCATCATGGAATTGGCATTAGGTGAAAATAAAACACACCGAGTTTCTGCACAAAAATTATTAGAAACACTGCCTAATATTCATTTAAGTGCACAAGAAGGATTAACCTCTAGTAAACAAGAGATCCGTGTTACAGCCATTGAATGGTTAGCTCGCTTAAATAATCCGGACTCCTTACCTGCGCTTAATGCCTTATTGAAAAAAGAGAAACGTGAAGTAGTACGAGCTTCTTTACTCACTGCATTAGAGCAATTAGGTGAAGATATTTCGAGCTACTTATCGCCAAAAACGTTATTAGCAGAAGCTGAAAAAGGCCTTAAAGCCAAAGCACCTGCAAGCCTTGCTTGGTTTAATTTTGAGGCAATTCCTGCATTAACATGGGAAAACAAGAAAGCAGTTGATCCGGCGATTATTCGTTGGTGGATTATTCTGGCAGTGAAATTAAAAATGCCAGGAGGAAACGCGTTATTACAACGTTATATTGGTCTGCTCTCTACTGATAGCCAACATAAACTTTCAAGCTTTATTCTGCATACCTTTGTTGCTCAGGATATTAAGGGTCCGTCACTTGAAGAAGCGATGGTCGAAGCACAACGTGAAGCGCCAGGGCGTTTAAGCAATTATCAAAACTGGGCTAAACGTTATCCTGAATATTACGCTAAATATGAAAACTACACGTTAGAACAAGTGATTGAAGAGATTAAAAACGAGGTGTTACGTCGTTATTTAGGCTCTGCAATCAGCGATAAAGGTATGTTAGCGCTTATCTGCGGTATTGAAGGTCATGTTGCAGTATCTGTATTACGTAACTATATGCGTGATCACTATCAGCGCCGAGCTCAAATTGAAGCCATGATTGACGCTGTAGCATCAAGCAATGATCCAATTATTATTCAGCTTCTTCTTTCATTATCACGCCGTTATCGCACGGCATCTGTTCAGGAAAAAGCCCGGAATTTAGTCACGCAAATCGCGGAGCGTAATGGCTGGAGTGCAGATGAATTAGCAGACAGAACCATTCCGACTGCTGGCTTTGATGATACGGGGACATTAGTGCTGGAATATGGTGAGCGTATCTTTACGGCGAAGATGGATGCAAAACAAAAGCTGGTATTGTTTAATCCGGAAGGTAAAGAAGTTAAAGCCTTACCTGCAGCGCGCAAAAATGATGATGCAGAGCTGATTAAAGAAGCTAAAAAACTTTTCACTTCAAGTAAAAAAGAACTCAAACAAGTTATTGAATTACAAAGTGTGCGTTTATATGAAGCCATGTGTGCTCAACGTCAGTGGTTAAGCGCCGATTGGCAAGAATATATCTTAGCTCACCCAATCATGCATAAACTGATTGAACAACTGGTTTGGCAAGAAGTGAAAGATGGCAAGGTTATCAATACATTCCGCCCTTCTGATGACGGTGCATTGCTTGATCTTGAAGATGATGAAGTGACTTTACAAAACGATTCGTTGATCCAACTTGCTCACGCAGCATTGGTCAATGAAGATGAGCGTAAGGCATGGATCGCTCACTTTAAAGATTACAAAATAAAATTCTTATTCTCTCAAATGGAACATAAGATCCCAGAATTAGATCTGAAACAAACTGAAGTGGAAGATAGAAAAGGTTGGATCACAGACACCTTCACTTTACGCGGTATTTTAACCAAAATGGGTTATCAACGAGGCCCAGCAGAAGATGGGGGCTCCTTCTCTCACTATTACAAATTCTTCTCTAGTTTAAACTATTACGTCAATATCGGTTTCAGTGGTAGTTATGTTCCAGAAGAAAATATTCCAGCTGTCTTATTTGATTTAAGTTTTGAGAAAAATCAGCAAGATTACTGGGGTCGCAATAATGTTGAGCTAAAAAATGTACCACCGATTCTATTAGCAGAAAGCTATGCGGATTATCTAAAAGTCGCTGAAGCTTGCGCAGGATTTGATCCTGAATGGGAAAAGAAAACACCTTGGTAAAAGATAGGGATAATTAGGAAAGAATATGGCTAAAAAAGCACCCGCAGATCAACAAGCAATTAGGGAAAGTGCTGAAGTTCGATTTGCTCAAGAGTTAGAGCGTTTAACAAAAGCTGATGCTAATAATCCTAAACCACAAGGATGGCTTCGCTCTCCCCGTGCTGTACGCCAATTTATTTTAGGTGATGATGCATTAAGCATCACACCTAAGTTTTTCGGCGATGATGCGTTGGTTGATCGTGCAATTGTCACATTATTGGGTAAACAAGGTTTAATGCTGGTTGGTGAACCGGGTACAGCAAAATCGATGCTCTCAGAGCTTTTTGCTGCTGCTATCAGTGGTGATTCAGGATTAACTATCCAAGGAACTGCCGGCACAACAGAAGATCACATTAAATATTCTTGGAACTATGCATTGCTATTAGCAGAAGGCCCAACAGAACGCGCTTTAGTGGGATCACCGCTTTATCAAGGTATGTTACAAGGCAAAATTGTTCGCTTTGAAGAGATAACTCGTTGTCCTCCTGAAATCCAGGATGTGTTAGTTTCCTTGATGTCAGAGAAACAATTGATGATCCCTGAAATGGGGGATGGTGCACGTATTAGTGCAAAACCGGGATTTAACCTCATCGGTACAGCAAACTTACGTGATCGCGGTGTTCATGAAATGTCGGCCGCATTAAAGCGTCGTTTTAACTTTGAAACGGTGAAACCTATACGTGATCCTGCATTTGAAATCAGCCTGATCCAATCACAGCTTGAGAATGAATTAGGCTCTTTAGCCAATGAAATCACTGTACCAGTAGATGTTGTGGAATTACTGGTCACAACATTCCAAGAGTTGCGCTCAGGTAACACGAAAGATGGCGGTAATATCAAAACACCAGATGCAGTTATGTCAACCGCAGAAGCTGTGAATATTGCTTACGCTTGTGCCTTAGAAGCGCATTATTTAGGTGATGGTGTGATGAATGCAGGCGCAATTGCCCGCCAGTTAATCGGTGTTGTATTAAAAGATAATGCTGATGATATCAAACGTATTCGTTATTACATGGACAACGTAGCTAGAGAGAGAGCAAGAAACAGTAAAGAGTGGAAAGCTTTCTTTGAAGCATCAAAAGAGTTCTGGCAATAAAACGCTAAGACTCATGGCTACACATTAAAATACGTTATTTATCTATTAAAGGCAGGGTTAATTCACTCTGCCTTTTCACCCAGAAAAGGGATCGACACGGTGACGCTACCTTCAATACCTTTGCCAGAAAGAATTGACCAAGCACGACTGAAATGGACGTCGTTACAGCAACAATATCTCTATTTTGCCCCTGTACGCCACCATAGCCCTGCTTGTGCTTATGCGGTTTTATCATTAATTGATTCTGTAAAACCTGACTATATTTTAATTGAAGGCCCAGATACCTTTAATTCACTTATTCCTAGCCTAACCGATAAAGATACCCTGCCTCCCGTTGCGATTATGGGTCAAGCTGAGTATTTGCATAATGATGGAAACCAAGAAGAGCGAGAAAAATCACTGCACTCTGCCTATTTTCCATTTTGTGAATATTCGCCTGAATGGCAAGCTTTGCGAGGTGGTTTGCGCATCAATGCTAAAACACGTTTTATTGATTTACCTTGGGCTGCACAAGTTAATAACGAAGAGTATAGCGACTCGCAAAGTCGAAGCTTACAAAAAGAACGTTATTTAGCACATAGCCAGTTTATCGCGCAATTAGCTAAAAAATGCCACTGTCGTGATCATGATGATGTTTGGGAGCATCTTTTTGAATTACGTAGTATTGAAGCCTTAGCTGATTGGCAAACACTTTTTAATGACACCTTTATTTGGTGTGCACTTGCACGTCTTGACTATGAGCCTGAAGTGCTTGAATCTGAAGGCTCTTCACAACGTGAAGCGCATATGCTCGCCCATATTCAAACCATCAAACAGCAAGAACCCAATGCCAAAATTGTAATCGTCACTGGGGGATTCCATACCCTTGCACTAATTGAAGGCCTAGCTAACTCACAATCTCAATCTTTCGCCATTTCTAGCACAAAACAAAAGCAATTCACTAAAATGCAAAAAATGGGTGAAAATGAGCAAGCTTGGCTTATTCGCTACAGTTTTGACAGACTAGATGCACTTAATGGTTATGCTTCTGGTATGCCTTCTCCTGCATTTTATCAACAAGCTTGGCAAAGTTTGATGCAACAACATCATGATAAGTTAGAAAATAATAATGTCGCCAAACAGCCAACCCAAGTTTATCGCAATAAAATGGGGATTGCTTTTCTGAGCTCAGTGGCTCAGGCAATTAGAGAAAAACAATTTGATAATCCACCGAGTTATTTAGCTGTAAAACTCGCAGCCGAACAGAGTTTACGTCTCGCTTTATTAAGAGATCACGCTGGTACAGGTCGCTATGACTTGCTCGATGGTTTACAAAGTGCCTTTATTAAAGGCAGCTTAGATGATAGCCAAAGTGAATTATGGGCTGAAATCAAAACCTGTTTCTCAGGTTATCTCTTAGGTAAAATCCCATTAGGTACGGCAACGCCTCCTTTAGTTAATGAAACCTATGAACGAGCTAGAGCTTTTCGTTTCAAACTTGATGATACTTTAGCAAAAACAACTAAATGCGATGTTTATCGTAACCCGCAGCATCGCTTAAGAAGTCGTTTTTTACATTTATTGGCTTTCTTGGAGATCCATTTTGCACACCGTGTAAATGGTCCTGATTTTCTTTCTGGCCATCAATTAGATCTGTTATTTGAAGAGTGGCAATACGCTTGGACACCTAATGTAGAAGGTGAACTGATTTCATTATCAGAGAAAGGCTCTCAACTTGAAGCTATCGCTCTAAATAAGCTGTTATCAATGGAGAAACAGCTTGAAGAACAAGGGCAAAGTCGTTCGAGCCAGAGTGCAGTTACGTTATTAATCCAAGCAGCACTAATTGGACTCCACCAGCGCATTCCATCACTCTTTAAACTGTTAGATAGCTATATTCAGCAAGATTTTCGTCTTGAGTCACTGACTCAGTGTGGACATAAACTGATCCATTTATGGCGAGGTCGCCAATATCTTGATATTACGGATGAACTTTCACTTGAAAATCGCCTACATCAAGTTATTCCACAAGCTTTCTTTTGTTTAGAACAACTGGCTCAAGGTGATGAGCAACAACAAGAAAACAATTTACAAGCTCTGCTCTCTTTACGTGAATTGATTGAATTTATGCCATCGCTCAATAATCAGCATGATTATAAAAGTGATTTCTATCAGCAACTCAATCGCCTTGATGGTCAATTAGATACAGTGCCTTTATTAAAAGGTGCAGTAGATGCCTTACGTTATTTAGGTTCATATATTGATGAAAATACGTTAGTTACCACGCTAAATACGACCTTTAGCACCGGCAGCTCTCCTGAACATGCCATTGATTATTTCGTTGGTATGATGCGAACAGCGCCAGAACTAGTTATTCGCCTTCCGTTATTGGTCGATCACTTAAATACTTTGCTACAGCAATGGGATGAAGAACGATTTATTCAGATCTTGCCTGATCTGCGTTTTGCCTTTAGTCAACTTAATCCCAAACAAAATGCAGAGCTTGCACAATATATTGCCAACGATATTGGTTTAGATACGCAAGCGCTATCTTTATGGCAGTCAGAATTTAGTGCTAAACAGATGCTTGAAGCCACTAAACTCAACCAAAAATTACAACAGCGAATAATGGAACAAGGCATGATTTCTTGGTTTGATGCTAAGAAAATAGAGAAAGGAGATACAAATCATGAGTCAGCATAATGACGATGTGCCTGAAGATAAAATAAAGCAAGCAAAACGCTGGCGCCTGATTTTAGGTCAATATGCTGATGATGCTCTTGGGCAAGCGACTTTTAATGCTGATGATTTAAAAGTTGAGCGCACACTCGACTTTCTCTATCGTCGTGAATATCAGCGCCGAGGTCTTCGCCAAGAACGGGGGCGTCATGGATCACTCGATGCATCGCAACTTACTGCGGTAAACTGGCTAAATCAAGCGCGTAAGCTATTCCCTAATAGCACCTTTGAACGTATGCAATCACAAGCTATTGAACGTTATCAAATCAGTAGTTTTCTTAAAGATCCCAATACGTTAAAAGCAATGGAGCCAACAAAAGCGTTAGCGAAAACATTATTAAGTTTACGTGGACGCATGAGTGAAGAAACGCGAGATGCGGTTAAAACGATTATTCGCAAAGTAGTCGATGATATTTTGCGTCAAATTCGCAATAACTTTCGCCAATCATTAACAGGTCGCCGTAATCGTTTTAGACGTTCTTTAGTACCTAATAGTCGCAACTTTGATTGGCGTGCAACCATCGCTGCAAACTTAAAACATTACGATACTCAAAATCGCCGTTTAGTGATTGAAACTCCTTACTTCAACTCACGAATGCAACAACATTTTCCGTGGGATGTCATACTTTGTGTTGACCAAAGTGCGTCAATGTCTAGCTCAATTATGTATGCGGCTGTTTGTGCCAGCATTTTAGCCTCTTTACCCGCTGTTAATGTCTCTTTAGTGGTTTTTGACACCCAAGTTGTTGATTTATCGCATTTAGCAGACGATCCCGTTGAAGTTTTAATGACCGTACAATTGGGCGGCGGTACTGATATTGCAGGTGCAATGCAATACTGTGAAAGTTTAGTCAAAAACCATAAACGCACGGTTATTTCACTTATTAGTGACTTTGAAGAAGGTGGCTCATTAAATCGCTTATTAGATTGCACGCAACGCCTTAATAGCCAACAAGTTAAATTATTGGGTCTTGCAGCACTTGATGATGAGGCTCAACCTGTTTATGACTCTGCAATTGCACAAAAGCTTGCAGATAGAGGCATGCAAGTTGCAGCGTTAACACCTGAACATTTCGCACAATGGTTGGCAGAGGTAATGCAATGAGTTGGCAAACTGTTTACTTTCATTACGATGAAGATGCGCTCACTGTATTTGCTAATGCAGGATTATTAAGACGCGCCAAAAAAGATGTTGATAACGAAAAAGTTTCTCTCACTGACGCCAATACAGGGCAGTTTAGTAGCGATGGGCAAAATGTTATTTTACACGAAGCAGGGATCCAACAAGCCAGTTGCGATTGCTCTGCATCAGGTTGTTGCAAACATATTTTAGCTGCTGTTTTATGGCTACAAATAAATAATAGTGCTGATAATTCAAACGACGATAATAGTAATGAAACATCACCAGAAACTGTTGCGGAGCCCATTGAAATAACACCTCTGTTACCTACGCTATTTACGCTTGAGCCGGAAGCTCTAATCAAAAAAGCAGGAAAACCAGCCTGTCGTGTGGCGATTAAATTAGTTGAGCAGTGGGAAACAATAACATTGAATTTAGAAGACACAGGGACACAATTAAAAATTCAACTCCCTGATGTTGATGAGCCTGTTATTTTCTTACAAGGTAGTGGCTACGACGGCATGTTATCACCTTTTTCTGACTCACAGAAAAAAGCATTCCACCTTGCTATTGTGGCTAAAATATTTGAACAACATGCTCAACTATGGAGTTGGCCTGAAGATTTAATCATTTCGCAATCTTCAACGCGCCCTCTCAATAAAGAAGAAACGGCGTTAATCACGACGGTTGAACAATTTATTTATGATTTATTACGCCAAGGGCTATCACATATCAGCTTAAGCAGCGCCACTCAATTGCACTTATTGAATATGTCCGCTCGAGCAGAAGGCTTACCTCGTTTAGCGTCTTATTTACGATCATTAAGCTCTCAAGTCAAACTGTTGGCAGAAAGACATTTCACTATGGATGAAAGTAATGTCTTGCGCTTGCTGGCTCATATTTCAGCCTATCTATTTCAATTATCCAATGCGACGCCAGAACAGTTAAAAACGTTACGAGGGCAACTTCGTCGTCAATATGACGATAAAAAAACCAGCCTCTCTCTTATCCCTGTTGGTGCAAATTGGTGGACAGCACAAAGTGGTGCGTTAGGAGCAACCTTTACCTTTTGGGATAAAGAAGAGAAACAACTCTTACAAGCGACTCAAGCACGCCCAAATCAACTTGATACTCTGTTTAATCGTTATAGTGTTTGGAATAGTTTGTCGTTATGGAAACAAACATCCGATAAATTAATGCGCCGCCCTTTTTTATTACAAGAGCCGCGTATTTCTGATGAAGGAAAACTGGCAACTATTGGCGAAAGCTTTGCACAAAACCAAACGGATTTTCTTGATATTACCGATTATCACAATCTACAAACTGAATTAGGGATCAACAATTGGCAAGAGCTACCAGACTATTTTGCTAATCAACCTGAAGGATTTCTTTCCCCTCTCGTCTTACATATCAAAAGCTATAAGCCATTAATTTGGTATGAAATAGAGCAATGCGTTATTTGGGATGTTTCAGACAATCATGATAATTCAGCCTTCTTACGTCTTTATTGGGAAGGAACAATGCAAAATAATCTAGAAGAATTACGTTATCTCACTAAACGAGAACTAGAGATAGTAGCTGTCACTGTTCAGCCTGTTCGACGTGATTTAAATATGGATTTATTGCCAACGACTCTTTGGCTCAAAACGGAAAAAGGCATTGAAATGTTTTATCTCGATTTTGACCAATTTCCACGAAAGAAAAAACAATCAGGATTTATTAGTCGTATTCAAGAATATATGGCTAAGCGTAAGCAACAAACGGCAATGCATCACAGTGAACCAACATTAGCACAAAAGTTCTGTCGCCCTATTTTGTCTGTATTAGAAGCCCAAGCATGTACTGGACGGGAATTACTTTCTGAAATGCAAAAAGAGCAGTTAGAAATAAGCAAGCATACTGCTGACGATTTAGGAATGACATTAATTGCCAACCAATTAGCTCGTTATCTGACATTAACCACACGTGACTCTCAGGCTTTATTACAGTTAATTTGGCTATGCGATAATCTGCAACAATTACAAAGTCCATTACCTATTCAGCTTAATGAGTAATAAATATCCCCCTGCATAGCAGAGGGATTTATATATACAAAAAAAGCTATCTCTCTTTAATTAGAGAGATAGCTTATAAAATAAGAATGAATCGGCTTATGCTGGATTATCAATATCAACAAATGTCACATCGAAGTGATGTGTTTGAGCAAGCCATTCACCTAATGCTTTAATACCATAACGCTCTGTCGCATGGTGTCCAGCTGCAAAAAAATGAACACCCATTTCTCTTGCGATATGAATAGTCTGTTCCGATACTTCACCTGTTACAAAAGCATCCACACCCTGTTCAGCTGCATCTTGAATAAAGCCCTGTCCGCCCCCCGTACACCAAGCAATATTACGAATAGTTTCAGGAGCATTATCACCACAATGCAATACATTGCGTTGTAACGCTTTTTCTAAACGTTCTTTTAATTCAGTAGGCGTTAAAGGTAAATCAAACACACCTTTAGGTACTAACGGTAATATTTCACCTTCAACTTTAACGCCCATTTTTAACGCTAATTGAGCATTGTTGCCTAAAATTGGGTGAGCATCTAACGGCAGGTGATAACCAAAAAGATTAATGTCATTACAAAGTAATGTCTTTAAGCGGTTGCGCTTCATTGAACGAATAACAACGGGCTCATTTTTCCAAAAGTAACCGTGGTGTACTAAAATTGCATCAGCGTTTAATCGCACAGCTTCATCAAGTAATGCTTGGCTTGCAGTCACACCCGTTACTATTTTTTGAATATGAGGGCGTCCTTCGACTTGAAGTCCATTAGGCGCATAATCTTGAAAGTTCTCAATACTTAACTTCTCATTAATCACTAATTCCAGATCAGTATTCTTCATTTCATTTATTTCCCTGTTATCACGAATGCCACTATTTATATAACAATAAGATAAATAGCAATAGATTAATGGCATTCGTTTAAATGACTCATTATTGTTTATTGTAACGTAAAAATTGAAGATTATTTGAGGATAAGAAAAAACAAGAAGGTCGCATCAGAAAAGTGCTTAAAAAGGGATAAAAATAACGCCTACTTTTGCAGGCGTTATCTTAATATTCTGTTATTTGTGACTATTTAGCGCCACTTCCGATTTTGCCAGCCAAACTGGTTTATCACTTGTTTTAGACCATACACGGTGTATATAGCTATAAAATTGTGCGCGTTTAGGATGGAAAATCATAACAGGAAATGCCACAACACCTAGCGCAACAGCACCAGTACGACGGGCTAAAACATGTTTTTTTGTATATTCGTTATAAGCTGGCATAGTGCTCTCCTGTATAGAGATTAATTTGATAACTGAAATTTTACCTCATTTGATGAAATTTTACTACTGATCAGACCACTCAATTCGTGCGAAAAATCACCTTTATTTTGCTTGATATGTAATTAAATTTCAGAATAGAAACAAAAGCGAAACATAAATAACACAATCTTTAACAAAATTAGATCAGTATTTTTACCTAATGAAAGTTGTAGTAAATAATTTCGAAGATAAATTATCAAAAAAGAAAAAAATCAAATAAGTGAAGAGAGGTAGGATATTCAAGAATGCGGGTTTTAGTATTAATAACATACATCTACTGCGAAATAATATACAACCGAATAATACATTTAGCAGTGAGTAATGAAAGACTTATTCAGGGAAATCAAGAAAATCAACGTCCATTGAATGATGGATAAGGCGAGCGATAAATAAGGTATCATTTTTTGGTAGATAATAAATTGAGTGTTTTTTAAACTCAAATCGTCTCATACCATCACACACCCAATTGCACTCTCGCCCAATCCAAAGTGCTCGAGCAAGTAGCTCAAATGCCTGTTTTAACTCATTATGATATTTTTTTGCCTGAGTTACACCAAATTGCTGAATGGTATAACGTGCAATTTGATAAATATCTTCTTCTGCTAATTTAGAGAGTTTATACATTTAAGTCCTTTTCAGCTTTTGCAAAAATATCATCCATGTTGTTTTCACTTTCTGGTGAATTCACACCATCTAGTACCATTTTTCGAACTATTTGGATCCGTTCTTCTCTGATTTCCATCATACGTAAAGCATCTCTGATTACCTCGGAGGTATTTCCATAACGCCCTGAATTAATCATTTCACCAACAAAACCATTAAAATGTTCACCCAAAGTTACGCTAGTTACTCGTGCCATAAATCCTTCCTATATTGTATTACTTAGTAATACAACGGTAGCAATAAATTTATTAATTTGCCAGCTAATACCATAAAAAAACACCCCAATATTGAAAACCAATTTTGGGGTGTCATCGGCAAATAGAGAATTTTATAGCTTAAAATACTCTGAACTTATTTCTTAACTGCTTTACCTTTACCACGTAGGGTTTCGGTTAATCCTTTCAGGAAGTATCTTACAAGCTGATCGCCACAGTTACGGTAGTTTTTATGTCCTGGTTTACGAAATACAGCGCTTAATTCAGGCTTAGAAACACGGAAATCCGCAAGCTCATAAATCTTTAGAATATCCACATCTTTTAATTCAAAAGCGACACGCAGTTTTTTTAGAATAATGTTATTTGTAATACGCTTTTCAACTTCAGGTGCTGGGAAGTTTTCATCTTTTCCACGACGATAAAAAATTAGACCATTTAAAAAATGTCCCATTGCATTGTCGTCACATTCGACAAACTCAGGTTCATCATCTTTTTTCAGCCAGCTATTTACTAACTCTTTTGTAACTGTGAAATCAGCCAATTTCATGATTTCAACAACATGTGCATCACTTAGGTCCAGCATGTAACGTACACTTCGTAAAACAAAATTATTTTGCATTGTATTGATTATCCACTCTATTTTTAATTCTAAATCAACCTCAATGATGGATATCAATGCTGTGATCTAAAAATATTCAATAATTAAAAAAATACACTCTACCTTTGGGGAGAGTGTATTCTATATAAATAGTTTATAGCACTAACTTATTTGTTAGCAAAAACATTATTTACTATTTCAATCGCTTCTTTTTCAATTAACTCACGATGCTCAGGGCCTCGGAAGCTTTCACAGTAAATCTTATATGCTTCTTCAGTACCAGAAGGACGAGCAGCAAACCAACCGTAATCAGTCATCACTTTTAAGCCACCAATAGATGCGCCATTACCTGATGCATGTGTTAAACGTGCAGTAATCGGATCGCCTGCTAATGTGCTTGCAGTCACCATTTCAGGTGATAAGCGTGACAACAGCGCTTTTTGTTCATGAGTTGCTGATGCTTGAATACGGTTATAGCTAGGTGAACCAAAGCGTTGTGCTAATTCATTATAATGCTCTTGCGGATCTTTACCTGTTACCGCTTTCATTTCAGCAGCTAACAGACATAAAATGATGCCGTCTTTATCGGTTGACCATGGTTTGCCATTAAAGCGTAAGAAAGATGCACCTGCACTTTCCTCACCACCAAAGCCAAACTCACCACTAAATAAACCTTGAACAAACCATTTAAAGCCAACTGGTACTTCTACTAGTTCACGACCTAAATCAGCCACAACACGGTCAATCATTGCACTTGAAACCAGTGTTTTACCCACTTTTACATCTTTAGCCCATTGTGGACGATGACGGAAAAGATAGTTAATTGCAGCAGCTAAGTAGTGATTAGGATTCATTAAACCAGAAGGAGTCACAATACCATGACGATCGTAATCAGGATCGTTAGCAAAAGCTAAATCGAATTTATCACGCAATTGTAATAGACCTTCCATTGCCCAAGGTGATGAACAGTCCATACGAATAACGCCATCATGATCCAAGGTCATAAAACGGAAGGTCTGATCAACTTGATCATTAACTAATTCAAGATCAAGGCCATAATACTCACCGATGCATTTCCAGTATTCGATACCAGAGCCACCTAATGGATCAACACCCAATTTTAAACCAGCTTTCTTAATTGCTTCCATATCAACAACGTCACCTAACGCTTTGACATAAGGCATAATTAAGTCTTGAGCTTGAATATAACCACTTGCTAATGCTTCATCATAAGAAAGATGTTTGATGCCCGCTAAATTATTCTCAAGTAGTTCATTGGCACGTTTCTCAATAACTGAAGTTAAATCTGTATCAGCAGGTCCACCATTTGATGGATTATATTTAATACCACCATCTTCAGGTGGATTATGAGATGGAGTGATCACGATACCATCAGCAATATCTTGATGTGCTTCGTTGTATGTCAAAATAGAAAAAGAGACCGCAGGTGTTGGTGTATAACCATTATTTTCTTGAATAATCACTTTAACTTTATTGGCAGCAAGCACTTCTAAAACAGAAATAAATGCAGGCTCTGACAGTCCATGGGTATCTTTACCCACGTAACATGGCCCTGTTACTCCATTTTTAGCACGTACTTCAGCAATAGCTTGTGCAATCGCCAAAATATGTGCTTCATTGAAGCTATGGCGATTTGCACTTCCGCGATGACCAGATGTACCAAATTTCACACGATGAGCGTTATTGCTAGCTTGTGGTTTAAGTGAATAATATTGAGACGTTAATTGCGCCACATTAATCAGATCACTTTGACGAGTATGCTGCCCTGCTCTTGGATGAATTGCCACAAATCTTCTCCTATTTGACATCACAATCACGCTTTAAACAAAAGCCTTTGCAATGCATCAATTAACAATAGTGGTTAGATAGTTCCACACACCTTATCAATCTCATTTGCAGGAAATTGCATATCCTGCATGATGCTTTGTACCATCGTTCTTTTACGCTCTGTGTTCGAGTTAGTGATAACCCAAAACGGCGTGCCTGAAATATGGCGCGGTTTTGTATGACGTCCACTATCGAGTAGTGTTTGTTCATCACCAGCAAAATAGATACGTGTTCGTCCATGTACTGTTTCAGCAGATTGAGTAAAAGTAGCGCTATCTAGGCTATATAACGTAGAAAGGATCTGTAAAAAGCGATCAACTGATTTTGTTTTTTCTGCATAACTGTCAGATAACAGCAGTTCTCGCATTTCACGGATCGGATTTTTTGCTGGTGTAATCGATTTAGGTTCAGCTTCCTGTTTAATCACAGGAGTTTGTACTGACTCAGTGACAACGACTGGTTGTGCGGGCTGTTTGGCATCGAGCTTCAGTAGACGCCTTAAAATATCTGAAGCGCTTTCACCGATATGTCTAGTTTCGCTAGCAATATAGCGGTAAAGTTCGTCATCAATTTCTATCTTTTTCATTGCTACCCAGTACTGTTTTCAAAAAAAAGTAATTAGGATTATAAGATATAATCTTTAAAAACAAAATAGGTAAAATTTCAATAACTTAAAGAGGATTTATTCAAGATCCTACCGTTTTAAAGGCTAAGCTCGGTATTTATCCTATTGTTTATCTCGGTATCATCTTCTATTCTTTGAACTTATTCGCACAAAGTCAGCTTTAAATTCCGCTATATCACACCACCCAGCCCCAAAATAATATAAAATTCTAATTATTTATTTTTGAGTAATGTCAAGATTTCAACTTTTTAAACAAATTTGGAATATATATCTAGATAATGGTGTTTTTATGGTTTTTTATAAATTTCCCTTATCAATTATTTCTGAACTTCATCACTCTTTCATATTATTACGATAAGTTGGCTTAGCACCTTGTGCATGTCATCATAGAAGAAAATCGCAATTATTTTGGTCATTAATATGAAACTCAATACATTATTAAATTATCAATTACACCAACCTGAAACGACACCTGCATCCAATTTACCTATCGTCTTGATCCACGGCCTTTTTGGTGATCTGAATAATTTAGGCGTTTTAGGTCGCGCACTTCGCCAAGATAATACCGTGATACAAATCGATGTGCGTAATCATGGGCATTCTCCTCACAGTGAAAGTATGAATTATCAAGATATGGCGCAAGATGTGCTCACATTACTTGATAGTTTAAATGTCTCAAAAGCCATTATTATTGGTCACTCAATGGGAGGCAAAATTGCGATGGCGATGACAGCATTAGCCCCTGAGCGAATCGCCAATATTGTTGTGATTGATATGTCACCTGTTGCTTATAACGTTCGTCGCCATGATAAAATTTTTGCTGCACTTGAAGCCGTAACAAAAGCTCAAGTTACACGCCGTCAAGATGCGGTGGAAATCATGCGTCCTTTTATTGAAGAAGAAGGTGTGATCCAATTTTTACTAAAATCATTCAAAAATGGTGAGTGGTTATTTAATTTACCTGCAATAAAAAATGCCTATTCAGACATTATTGGCTGGCAAGAAGTGCCTGCTTGGCATCATCCTGTATTATTTATTCGAGGCGGTTTATCACCTTATATCTTAGATGAATATCGTGAAAATATAGCTCGCCAATTTCCTCTCGCGGCCGCTTTTGTTGTTGCAAACACTGGGCATTGGGTTCATTCAGAAAAACCAGATACCGTTATTAAGGCAATTCGTCGTTTTTTAGAGAAAGCTTAGTTAAGAAACTTAACGACTTAAAATAATGCCACTGAAAAAATGATAATTTAGTAGAATGTATAATTATTGTACTTAAAAACAGTGTCTGTTGATAAAAAGACCAAATCACAATAGGTTAAAGTCAGGAAGCAGTGGCGAGACATCACTATGTGGGGTATTATTGGGCGTTTCGCAATTAGTCATTGGTATACGCCCTTTCACAGCAAAATTTATGGCAAAAGAACAAACTGATCGCACCACACTGGATTTGTTCGCAAATGAACGCAGACCTGGGCGACCTAAAACAAACCCGCTTTCTCGGGATGAACAGCTTAGAATTAATAAACGCAATCAATTAAGACGTGACAGAGTT
Source organism: Proteus sp. FZP2095 (assembly GCF_023701425.1). Classification (NCBI taxonomy): domain Bacteria; kingdom Pseudomonadati; phylum Pseudomonadota; class Gammaproteobacteria; order Enterobacterales; family Morganellaceae; genus Proteus; species Proteus sp. FZP2095. The sequence continues at coordinate 75,971 of NZ_JAMQBJ010000001.1, read as the reverse complement.
AATGGTTTACGTCGAGTTGAGTTAAAATTAAATGAAGATGCTGTAAATGCTCTCAATGAGTTGGCGACAGAAAGAAACGTCAGTCGTAGTGAGCTTATTGAAGAAATATTACTAGAGCAATTGGCGCAAAATCACGCCTTAAAAATGCATCAAAACAAGAATAGCTAGCAGATAAACCACACAAATTCGACAGAATTAGCCTGCTATTTTCGTCAAAATACATTTTTAGTTTTCTATTATGAAAACACAATGCTTATCTTTCACTAGTAATTGTTCAAACACAGACAAATATACTCTAAATATTTTGAAGTGTAGCTAGGTGGCAAGTGAATGAGTCATTAGAAACATACAAGCAGTATGTGACTTGTGAAAATATACGTAGTCAATAACGCTACAATTTGAAATATAACGAATTTAGAATAAAAGAGGTTATCTCACTTTATGGCAATCATAGGAATATTCTTCGGCAGTGATACTGGCAACACTGAAAATATTGCCAAAATGCTTCAAGAAAGACTGGGCGCTGATAATGCTGAAGTTCATGATATTGCAAAATCCAGTCAAGAAGACATCGAAGCGTTCGATATTCTGTTACTAGGTATTCCTACTTGGTATTATGGTGAAGCACAATGTGATTGGGATGATTTTTTCCCAACACTAGAAGATATTGATTTCAATGGTAAGCTTGTTGCACTCTTTGGTTGTGGTGACCAAGAGGATTACGCAGAATATTTCTGTGATGCAATGGGTACTATCCGCGATATTATTGAGCCTCGTGGTGCTGTTATCGTAGGTCATTGGCCAACAGAAGGTTATCATTTCGAAGCCTCTAAAGGGCTCGCAGATGATAATCACTTTATCGGTCTTGCGATTGATGAAGATCGTCAACCAGAATTAACCGAAGAGCGTGTTGATGCTTGGGTTGCTCAAATCAAAGAAGAAATGAGCCTAGACGAAATTCTGGGATAAAAGAAATACTCAATATTGAGAATGATAATTATTCAATGGTGTGCTAAGATAGTGTGATAGGTGGGGTGTTTATTTTTAAATATCATGCCTATAATCAATGAGGTTATTTATTCACCCGAGTATTAACGAATAAAACCTATTTGTGAGCACAAAAATTAAATTCACCATTAGCAACAGGATTAAATCCGCATGACCGACAATAATAAAGCGTTAAAAAATGCTGGGTTAAAAGTTACACTTCCTCGCTTAAAGATCTTGGAAGTGCTCCAGGATCCTGAGTGCCATCATGTCAGTGCTGAAGATCTCTACAAAAAACTCATCGATATCGGTGAAGAGATTGGTCTGGCAACAGTGTATCGCGTCTTAAACCAATTTGATGATGCTGGTATTGTTACCCGACATAATTTTGAAGGTGGTAAATCAGTATTTGAATTAACTCAGCAACACCATCATGACCATTTAATTTGTCTTGATTGTGGCAAAGTTATCGAGTTTACAGACGATGCAATTGAATTACGCCAAAGAAACATCGCTGAACGTCATGGTATCAAGCTTTCCAATCATAGCCTTTATTTATATGGCCACTGCGCTGAAGGCAATTGTAAAGAAGATAGCCACGCACATGATGAGAAATAATTCATTCTGGATAATCTCTCAGTAAAAAAAAGGAACTGTCTACAGTTCCTTTTTTATTGCCTAAAATCCGAGGATAACTCTACTTAGTCACACTGATACTGTGTTTAATATGTTTTAAATGAACCACAATAGTAAATGTAACAATAACTAATAGTGACCAAGAGCCCCATTTGCCTGCATGTACAGCAGACCAAGCACCAATTTGGTTAGGATATTGCCAAACACCAAAAAATGTTCCGAAATTCTCAGCAAGCCAAATAAAGAAACCTATCAGAACAAAAGCAAGTAATAAGGGCATTTTTCGCTCTGTATCATAAGGTGTAAAATAAACCACACTACGAGCATAAAGACCTAAAATAAAGGCGGTTAAGTACCAACGATAATCACCAATAAAATGGTGAGAAAAGAAATTGATATAAATCGCAAGAGCAACTAATGTTGCCAGCCAATAAGGCGGATAATGTTCAATTCGCACTTTTAAAAAACGCCATGCTTGAATTAAATAGCTTCCTACCGCGGAATACATAAATCCGGTAAATAAAGGAACTTCCCACAATTTCGTGTAAGCAAAATCAGGGTATTTCCATGAACCAATCGCTGCTGATGTTTTAAATAATTCCATCACAAAACCAACAATGTGGAAAAAACAGATCGCTTTTAATTCATCCCATGTCTCTAACTTTCCCCACACCATCCATAATTGAAAAGCGATAGCAAGAATAAGAAGCACATCATAACGGGGTATACCAAAGACACCTTTACTTGGTGTAGCAAATAAAATAAAAAAGAAAAAACCGGCAAATAAACAAGAACGCGCCTCTTTGACACCAAAAAAAAGAAATTCAACAATAAATCGTTTTATACCTTTAAAGGGCTTCAATGGTGGTTCTAATAAAAAATCGTCCAATCGCTTTAACATGCTTCTTCCTGAAAATTTGCATTATTAAACAGCATGCAATGCAGAATAATAAATAAGGTGAGGTAAGATAAAATGAATGGCAAGAAATTTGCCATAGAATAAAAAAACCTACAAGGATGAAAAGGACGAAAAAGAAAGGAATGAAAAAATAAAGGTATTTACCCCCCACTACGATACCCACTCTGACTGCCTTTACTTAGGGTAAATACCTTACGCAACTTCTGCGAAATAACTAAAACACAGGAGATAAACATAACCCACTCACATTTATCTCAGACGACATGACATGACGACTTTACTTCATTACTTTTACTACATACTGCGATTTTAAAACGACTCTTTACTGCTTTTACTCTTTTACTTCTACTTTTCTACTTCTTACTGCTGCTGATAATTTCACTTTATTAACAAGGCTTATTTATAAAGCTCTTTTTAATTACTACATCCCTACCTTTCTACTACTTATTTTTACTTATCGTAATCGTATTTAGCTTTTTTAGTTTTATTCAGGATAAAGTGCAATTAATACACTTTATCCTTATGATGATATTAGAAAATAGTGAATGGCATAATCACGTTAAACTTAACGTCTTTTTCATCTTGGAAAATATTACCAAAACCACCTTCATAACTTGGAATATCGGAGTGGTTATCATAACGGGTATAGTGAAGCTTAAAGAGAGTACCTTTAGCGCGACCTTCTTGAACCGTATACATAATATCCGCATTCCATGCACTTTCTCTGATACGCTGACCTTGGTCATAAATCGCTTTACCACTTGGCTTAGCATCCCATGCGTAAACATAAGAAGTACCTACTGCCCAGCCTGACAGATCCCAGTTTTTCAGATCATACATAACGCCAGCATAAAGTGCTTTTTCACCATTGGCGTTAAAGTCAGAACGGCCATCCCACCAGACATCAAGACGACCATTAGAGGTTGCCCAGCCCGGGGTCATGCGTTGTAAGAAATAACCTTGATTACCTTCAGCTTTAACCCATGTTCCTTCTACTTTGAAGTCAAATACATTGTAGGTATAACCAAAAGTTAGTGCTTGTAACCATGCCAGCCCATCATAAACGTCATTAACACCTCCACCGGTAACTTTATCTTTAGCACCGTAGAATTGGTAAGACGTTCTTAATGCATTGTCAGCAATTGGAAAATCATAAGAAACTTTACCAAAATACTGATCGATATAACCATCGGCCTGACCAAATGCAGCTTCTAATACTAGGCTGTTTTTAAAATCATATTTGGCGCCGAAAGAGTGAAGATAGCTGATATTCGTTTCTAGATCAGCTTTACGGAAATTGTACATATTCCGATACCATGGTGCTTTGTATTCATCGGTCCACATATAGGAGAAAGACAATTCACCACTTTTATCGAAATCAAAGACAGCACCCGCTTCAGCTCCACGGTAAGTTCCCGGTAAGAAGCTCCAATGTGGACGCAATAAGCTTTGGCCTTTAGGTTGAATATATCCACCTTGAGCCCAGAAGTTGCCTAATTTGAATTTCGCAGCCGCTTTATAAACGCTCATGCCGCTGCGATCGCCAGTCCATTTTTCATCCCAGCGACTTTTTGCATCACTAAAACCGATTTCGTTAGGTGCCGCTGGGCCACTGTTATTCAATTCAGCCGCACCAAAGGCAGCTAAATCAATACCAATAAAATTACCGAGGTAACCTGATGAGAAATCTAGATTAGCGTTGAAAGTAGAATGGTGTAAGTTAGCTTTGTATTTGCCGTAATCAGGGCTATTTGGTGTTAACTCTTTTCTATCACGGTCACGTTGCCAATAAAAAAGACCGCCTGTTAAGGTTGAGTCATCAATAAACCCTTCAGCATGAGACATTTTTGCAGGTAGTGCAGTTACAAGCAATGCGCCCATAACGGCAAGTGCCACCCTGCCTGGTTTAGCATGTTGCATAACCATAGCATTGTTTCCTCTTTGACTTTGACTAAAAAAGAAATAAGCACAATGCCTATTTCCAAATATAAAACCCCAAATGGGGAAAAAACCTAAATTAGGTTAGAAACAGCATATTTTTCGCGACGCGAATTATCAACCTAAAAAAAAGAATTTTTATCAAAATATGACAAAGGACACATAACTAAATGATCGTTTCATTTTCTTGCTTTTATAAGGATTAATTAAAAATAAATATAATACTTTGATTTTATTGCATTTTACAAACCAATCTTTAAACGATATAAGATTTCGTTTTTATAAAAAGGAATAATAAGTAGTATTTATAAATAATCTTTTTTAACGATGTAAAATATGAGGTGTGAATCACACTTTTCTTATTACAGCTTTATTTAGCGTGATGATCTGAAAAAACAAAAGAATAAAGCGATAGTGAATAAACTATTTCAAACGAAACAAATAGAAATTTATCACCTAAAAAAAGAAAAAATAAGAGATTAATTAAATTATGAATAGTAAATATTTAATATCAATAGATGAAAAATGAAGAGAAATAAGCTGTAAAACTGATAAAAAAATGCTCGATAAGCAATTACCGAGCATTTTATTCATTAAGATACTAATGTGACTTAAAGTACGTCAGATTAACCTTGTTGAGAAATCTTCGCCCAAGTGTCACGTAAGCCCACAGTACGGTTAAACACAAGTTTATCCGCTGTTGAAAGCTTATCAGCACAGAAGTAGCCTTCACGCTCAAATTGATACGCTTTCTCGATAGCTGCATCTTTTAAGCTACGTTCAACAAAACCTTCACGAATAACTAATGATTCAGGGTTAATTGTTGATAAGAAATCATCTTCTGCCGCTGGGTTTGGTACGCTAAACAGGCGGTCATAAAGACGGATTTCAGCAGGAATAGCATGTGGAATACTTACCCAGTGAATAACGCCTTTTACTTTACGTCCATCAGCAGGATCTTTATTTAGAGTCTCTGCATCATAGGTACAATAAATGGTCGTAATTTCGCCTTTTTCGTCTTTTTCAACACGTTCCGCTTTAATAACATAAGCATTACGTAAACGTACTTCTTTACCTAGCACCAGGCGTTTATATTGACGGTTTGCTTCTTCTTTGAAGTCAGCGCGATCAATATAGATCTCACGGCTAAATGGCACTTCACGCGTACCCATTTCTGGTTTATTCGGGTGATTTGGCGCAATAAGAATTTCTTCACCTTCTGGCATATTTTCAATCACTAAACGAACAGGATCGATAACTGCCATTGCGCGTGGTGCATTTTCGTTTAAGTCATCACGAATACAAGATTCCAGGGCTGCCATTTCGACGTTATTTTCTTGTTTCGTCACACCAATACGTAGACAAAATTCACGGATAGATTCTGCGGTATAACCACGGCGACGTAAGCCTGAAATTGTTGGCATACGAGGATCATCCCAACCATTCACAATATTTTCTGTCACAAGCTGATTCAGCTTACGTTTTGACATCACAGTGTATTCAAGATTAAGACGTGAGAATTCATATTGACGAGGATGACAAGGGATAGTGATATTATCCAGAACCCAATCATATAAACGGCGGTTATCTTGGAATTCTAAAGTACATAAAGAATGTGTGATATTTTCCAGTGCATCAGAGATACAGTGGGTAAAATCATACATTGGATAAATGCACCATTTATTTCCAGTTTGGTGGTGTTCAGCAAATTTAATACGATAAAGCACAGGATCACGCATAACAATAAATGGTGATGCCATATCAATTTTCGCACGTAAACACGCTTTACCTTCTTCAAAGCCACCAGCACGCATTTTTTCAAACAGTGCTAAGTTCTCTTCTACGCTACGTGAGCGATAAGGGCTGTTTTTACCTGGCTCTTTTAATGTACCGCGGTATTCACGAATTTCTTCAGCACTTAACTCATCAACGTAAGCTAAGCCTTTATTAATCAGCTCAATCGCATATTGATAAAGTTGATCAAAATAATCTGAGGAGTAATGAATGCTACCTTCCCATTGGAAACCTAACCACTGAACATCTTTTTGAATTGAGTTGATGTACTCAATATCTTCTTTTACTGGATTGGTATCATCAAAACGTAGATTACATTTTCCCTGATAATCTTTAGCAATACCAAAATTCAGGCAAATTGATTTCGCATGGCCGATATGAAGATAGCCATTAGGTTCAGGTGGGAAACGCGTGTGAACGCTATTATGTTTTCCAGTAGCCAGATCTTCGTCAATAATTTGACGAATAAAGTTCGTTGGGCGGGCATCTGCCTCATTCATGGTCATTTTTTCCTCAAAGCAAAACGCATAATTAACCCACTATAATCCAATAAGCAGGTTTCATAAATACCTTAGCTAAATACACCCCTGAGATATTTATCAAAATAGAGATAAAAAAACGGGAAGTTCGAAAGACTCCCCGTTTTATCGTCTTATTTAACCATCTCTTTATAGAGGATTAAATATCTAGATAGAATTTATTTTAACACGTTGTAGATAACCGTTTTATTTCCAACGACAACACCGGCAACTTGTTCAGCAATCTTATCAAAATCATCGATATTGCTAACAATGATAGGGCTTATCATCGATTTGGCATTAGCGTTCAAATATTCAAGATCTAATTCTAAGATAGGTTGACCGACTTTAACGTCTGCACCTTCTTCAACTAAACGCTTAAAGCCTTTGCCACCTAATGCAACGGTATCAATTCCCATATGCACAATGATTTCGACACCATTGTCAGTCTCGATACAAAATGCATGGTTTGTATCAAAAATCTTAACAACAGTACCTGTCGCAGGCGCCATCACGATATTAGAGGTTGGTTTGATTGCTATACCATCCCCAACAACACCACTAGAGAACGCTTCATCTGGTACATCTTTCAATGCCACAGCTTCACCATCAAAAGGCGCAATCATTTCAAGTAACACTTTTGCATTAGCATTAGCTTGTTTTACCGGTGTTTTTTCAGTAGACACAGTTGAAGCAGATGTACCTTCATAAGCGGCAACTGGGCCTTGTGTTAATACATCACGCATAGCGTTAGCGACTAATTCAGCTCGTGTACCCACAATCACTTGAACACTTTGTTTGTTTAAGCGAATAACACCTGATGCGCCTAAACGTTTTGCATAGGCATCATTAACAACTGTGGCATCTTTTACATTTAAGCGTAAACGGGTAATACAAGCATCAATGCCCGTTAAGTTATCTGAGCCACCGATAGCCGCAATATATTGACGAGCTTCTTGTTGAATACCTTCTTTACTATTTGCTGGCGCTGTTTTGATATCTTCATCATAACCATCAGCAGTTTCATCACCAACCACGTCATCCTCACGACCCGGAGTTTTCAAGTTGAATTTGGTGATAGTGAAACGGAAAATACCGTAATAGATAAAGAAGAAAACAATACCTTGAACAATCAGCATATACCAATGAACAGCCAGTGGGTTACGTGAAGATAAGAACATATCCACTAAGCCTGCACTAAAGCCGAACCCTGAAATCCACTCCATACTTGCAGCGATATAAACAGAAATCGCCATTAAGAATGCGTGAATAACATAGAGCACAGGTGCTACGAACATAAAGGAGAATTCAAGCGGTTCAGTAATACCTGTGAAGAAGGCAGCAAATGCACCTGCAATCATGATACCAGCAACTTTTGCTTTGTTCTCTTTACGTGCACAGTGATAGATCGCAAGAGCCGCACCCGGTAAACCAAACATCATTACTGGGAAGAAACCAGCTTGATAACGACCGGTTACACCCACAGTTGCTAAGCCAGAATCGATAGCTTGCTGACCTGCTAGGAAGTTAGGAATATCGTTAATACCTGCAACGTCAAACCAGAATACAGAGTTCAACGCATGATGTAGACCGACCGGAATTAATAAACGGTTAAAGAATGCGTAGATACCCGCACCTAATGCTCCCATATCTTTAATGCTTTCACCGAAGCTGACTAATCCGCCATAAATCACAGGCCAGATATACATCAGAATAAAGGCGACGATGATCATTAAAAATGAGGTTAGAATAGGAACTAAACGACGGCCACTAAAGAATGACAGTGCGCGAGGCAGTTCAACGCTACTAAAGCGATTATAAAGCTCGGCAGAAAGTACACCAACCAAGATCCCAACAAACTGGTTATTTATTTTACCAAAAGCAACTGGAACCTCTTCTAAAGGCAGGCCTTTGATCATTGACACTGCTGCTGGAGAGCAAAGCGTTGTCACGACTAAAAACCCTACAAATCCTGTTAAAGCGGCAGCACCGTCTTTGTCTTTCGACATACCATAAGCAACACCAATAGCAAACAAGACTGACATATTGTCGATGATAGCAGCACCAGATTTGATAAGTAAGGCAGCAAGCGCGTTATCGCCACCCCAGCCTACTGGGTCAATCCAGTAGCCAATCCCCATCAGAATTGCTGCTGCAGGTAATGTAGCAACAGGCACCATCAGTGCCCGTCCTATCTTCTGCAGATAACTTAAAATATTCACAAACTCCCCCTTGGATAGCCCCTATGCGGGATCTTATTCATACTCATTCATATTTTATAATAAAATTGATGAGCTAATTATTTAATTCCATTTTTAGTCTAAAAAAATTATTTCGTATCGCAAATTAATTAGTCATAATTTGTGATTAAAGTCACTAATGTCGTATAATTTTTAGCTGAAATGCTGGCTAAGTCAGAAAGCTTATTTTATGATTAAAAATATCTTTTGGCGGGACATTTCGATCATCAGCTAAAAATGAAAAGAAATTCGTGTTATAGATGAGCCACTGATAATCACACGATGAAATAACACGTTACTGAGTTATCAGATTTGTCTTTTTTCTATGAGGTTACTATGAGGTTAATCCCCCTATCCACGGCAAAACAAGTTGGTAAGTGGTCTGCAAATTATATCGTTGAGAAAATCAACGCGTTTAATCCAACAGCAGAGCGCCCTTTCGTACTTGGTTTACCGACTGGTGGCACGCCATTGGCGACATATAAAGAGTTAATTGAATTACATCGTGCAGGAAAAGTCAGCTTCCAACACGTTGTGACATTCAATATGGATGAATATGTTGGTATTCCATCAGATCATTCACAAAGTTATCGTACATTTATGTATGAAAACTTCTTTAATCATATTGATATTAAAGATGAAAATATCAATTTATTAAATGGTAATGCTGAAGATCCACAAGCAGAATGCGAACGCTATGAAGCTAAAATCAAGTCTTATGGCAAAATCAATCTGTTTATGGGCGGTGTAGGTAACGACGGTCACATTGCGTTTAATGAACCTGCGTCATCACTCTCTTCACGCACTCGAATGAAAACGCTAACTGAAGATACACGCTTAGCAAATTCACGTTTCTTCGACAATAATGTTAATCATGTTCCTAAATATGCACTGACAGTTGGTGTAGGCACATTATTAGACGCTGAAGAATTAATGATTTTGGCAACTGGTTTTAATAAAGCGCAAGCAGTACATGCTGCAACAGAAGGCGCTGTTAACCATTTATGGACGATTTCCTGTGTTCAACTTCACCCTAAAGCAATTTTAGTGTGTGATGATCCTGCAACAATGGAATTACGTGTAAAAACATTGCGTTACTTCCAACAGATTGAAGCGCAAGAGTGTCAGAAATACCAAGACTAAGTTTAGTAAAATAAGTACCTACTGATTAAGTAGCGGAAAAGGCTAAGCTCTCTTACTTATCAGCCAGAATTTGCTGGCTGATATCGGCTTTTTAGAATGACTTCCCTTATCAGGAGACAAAGGTATGTTTGCCTTAACAAATGCTGTTATTTATACAGGTTACGACCGTTTAGAAAACCACGCCATTATTATTAACGGCTCCCGTATTGAGCAGGTTTGCCCACAGGATCAACTGCCAAAAGATATCGCTGTTCGTGATATGAAAGGTGCAATTGTCTCTCCTGGTTTTATTGATTTACAGGTAAATGGTTGTGGTGGTGTGCAATTTAATGACACGCCTGAAAATGTCACCGTTGAAACATTAGAAATTATGCAAAAAGCGAATGAACGCTTAGGTTGCACTAGCTATTTACCAACGTTAATTACCTGTTCTGATGAATTGATGAAAATAGGCATTGAAGCAACGCGTGCTTATATGAAGAAACATGAAAATAAAGTGTTGGGATTACATTTAGAAGGCCCATATATCAATGTGATTAAAAAAGGGACTCATGATCCACAATTTATTCGTCAACCGAGTGCTCAGATGATTAGCTATTTGTGCGATAACGCTGATGTCATCGCCAAAATCACCCTTGCACCAGAAATGGTTGATGAAAAGTATGTTCGTCAATTAATCAAAGCAGGTATCATTGTTTCTGCCGGTCACTCTAATTCAACTTATGAAGAAGCACGTAAAGGATTTCGTAATGGTATCTCATTATCGACTCACCTTTACAACGCAATGCCTTATATTACAGGCAGAGGCCCAGGACTTGTAGGTGCCATTTATGATACACCTGAAGTTTATGCTGGTATCATTGCTGATGGTTTACATGTTTCATGGGCAAATATTCGTAACAGTAAGCGTTTGAAAGGCGAAAAACTACTTTTAGTCACAGACGCAACTGCGCCTGCAGGGCTTGATCCTAGCAAAAATGAGATGGATAGCTTCGTTTTTGCTGGTAAAACCATATATTATCGTAATGGCCTTTGTGTCGATGCAGATGGCACATTAAGCGGATCATCACTAACCATGATTGGTGCAATTAAAAATAGCGTGATCCATGTAGGCATTCCATTAGATGAAACATTGCGGATGGCAACACTGTATCCTGCTCGTGCAATTGGAATGGAAAAAGAATTGGGAACAATTGAAGCTGGAAAAATTGCTAACCTTGCTTCTTTTGATAAGGACTTCAACCTTTGTACAACGTTTGTCAATGGTATCGAAATAACTGAATAACTAATGGATGTATATGCTGATGAGTCATAACAACACTGAAACGCAAATTGGCAATATCGATCTTGTTAAACAACTTAACAGTGCGATTGTGTATCGACTGATTGATCAACACGGGCCAATTTCCCGTATCCAAATAGCCGAACAAAGCCAACTAGCGCCAGCCAGTGTGACTAAAATTACTCGTCAGTTGCTTGAACGAGGCTTAATTAAAGAAGTTGATCAACAAGCATCAACTGGTGGACGTCGCGCAATTTCTATTATTGTTGAACACCGTAATTTTAATACCGTCAGTGTGCGATTAGGGCGTAATGATGCCACTGTTGCTCTTTATGATTTAAGTGGAAAAGTCATCATTGAGCAACACTACCCTTTAGAGCAAAGTACTCAAAATGAAGTTGAGGCTCTGCTTATCAATGCAATTGATGATTTTATTAAACAAAATCAGCGTCGTATTCGTGAGCTTATTTCAATTTCTGTGATCTTACCCGGTCTTGTTGATCCAAATAAAGGCATTGTTCGTTATATGCCTCATATGAAAGTGGATAATTGGGCTCTTGTAAATAGCTTAGAAAAACGTTTTAGCCTGCCTTGCTATGCTGGGCATGATATTCGCAGTCTTGCACTAGCTGAAAACTATTTTGGTGCTACAAGAGATTGTGAAGACTCATTACTAGTCCGGATCCATCGTGGTGCAGGTGCTGGTGTTATTATTAATAATAAAATTCTGCTCAATCAACGTGGTAACTTAGGCGAGATTGGTCATATTCAAATCGATCCTCTAGGTGAGCGTTGCCATTGTGGTAACTTTGGTTGTTTAGAAACGATCGCATCCAATACAGCTATCGAAGCCAAAGTGCGCTATCAATTAGAGCAAGGCTATCCAAGCCAGTATTTATCGCCAACACAGTGCCAAATCCAAGATATTTGTCGAGCCGCGGTTAAAAATGACCCACTAGCAGTCGAAACCATCAAACAAGTGGGTTTACACTTAGGTAAAGCTATTGCAATTGCCATTAACCTATTTAACCCACAAAAAGTAGTTTTAGCGGGTGAATTGACTGAAGCAGCTGAAGTTTTACTTCCCTCAATTCAAAGTTGCATTAATACACAAGTATTAAAAGAATTCAGAGAAGAGCTTCCTGTCGTCACATCAGAGCTTGATCATCGTTCTGCCATAGGGGCTTTTGCCTTGACTAAACGCGCGATGCTTAACGGAGAATTACTTCAACAGCTGTTAGAAAAGTAATTTATCGTTGATAAATTATACTTTTTGCGTTGAATCTGTACTTTTCTGATTTTTATTGTGAAATAAGTCTAAAATTCAATCAGTAATATTCAAAGAAAAAGAAATGTAGCGTGAGTTTTTCACCTCATTTCTTTTTTTATACCCATTGTTCTCCATCTTTCCCCTCTTTGACTTAATATCATTTCTCTTACTGCTTTGTTTTTTCTTTTTATTCACACACTATTGCGCCTTATTCTTTGAGATATTTTTCATCAACAAGGTTGTTTTTTGGATCTTTTTTCGACAAAATGATTAACCATCGAGCAAACGGACACGTTTCTCGAAAATTAATGCAAAAAGCAGTTGACGGATTTGTCTGTAATACGCATAATGCGCCCCGCAACGCCGACGAAGGTTATGCAAAAAAAAGATGGCTATGTAGCTCAGCTGGTTAGAGCACAACACTCATAATGTTGGGGTCACAGGTTCGAATCCCGTCATAGCCACCATCTTTTTGCGGGAGTGGCGAAATTGGTAGACGCACCAGATTTAGGTTCTGGCGCCGCAAGGTGTGCGAGTTCAAGTCTCGCCTCCCGCACCATTTTAACCTCGTCAAGAATTTATCAGTTGGGATATCGCCAAGCGGTAAGGCACCAGGTTTTGATCCTGGCATTCCCAGGTTCGAATCCTGGTATCCCAGCCATATTTCTGATAAATAAGTGTGTTGACAATTGAATTAGCGGATGGGGTATCGCCAAGCGGTAAGGCACCAGGTTTTGATCCTGGCATTCCCAGGTTCGAATCCTGGTACCCCAGCCATCTTTCAACAGAAAGACAGCTAGATTCAATACGGCTATGTAGCTCAGCTGGTTAGAGCACAACACTCATAATGTTGGGGTCACAGGTTCGAATCCCGTCATAGCCACCATTTTTTGGGATATCGCCAAGCGGTAAGGCACCAGGTTTTGATCCTGGCATTCCCAGGTTCGAATCCTGGTATCCCAGCCATATTTTGAAAGAGAGACTCGCTGAGCGAGTCTTTTTTTCTCCAAGTTGTTGCGGGAGTGGCGAAATTGGTAGACGCACCAGATTTAGGTTCTGGCGCCGCAAGGTGTGCGAGTTCAAGTCTCGCCTCCCGCACCATTGATTACTAACGTGTTTATCACGAATCAACAGATAAGACTCGCATAGCGGGTCTTTTTTGTTTTTGTCTCTTACGTTTTTCCTATCCGTTATCTAAATATCATTTCTTCTCCATTTTTTTATTCCCCTTCTCTCAAAGAGCAATAAGCTCCACACCAGCATTTTTATTCTCATCATTCCACATATTATTGCTCTCTCTGTACATACCCCCCCTCTAAATACTATACTCCCCTATAGTATATTTAAGGATTATGTATGCCACACTCACCAGCAGAAAAAAAAGCCGCGTTAACTCGTGTAAGAAAAATTAAAGGGCAACTTCTTGCATTAGAAACTGCCCTTGAAAATGAAAACGAATGCGGTCAGGTATTACAACAAATTGCCGCCATCAGAGGTGCTATCAACGGCCTGATGGCCGGTGTGCTCGAAAGTCATTTACGTGAAGGTCTTATGGATGCCGTCGCTTCTCCTGAAGATCAAAAAAATTCCGTTGATGATGCTATTTCACTTATCCGCACTTACCTGCGTTAATAACAAAAAAGGATACACCATGAAATCTCGTGCTGCGGTCGCATTTGGACCAGGAGAACCTTTAAAAATCGTTGAAGTTGATGTGATGCCACCAAAAGCAGGTGAAGTACTCATAAAAATCAGCCACACGGGCGTTTGCCATACAGACGCTTTTACGCTTTCTGGTGATGATCCTGAAGGTGTATTCCCTGCTATTCTTGGTCATGAAGGCGCAGGTGTGGTTGTCGAAGTCGGTGAAGGTGTCACCAGTGTTAAACCGGGCGATCACGTTATTCCGCTGTACACCGCTGAATGTGGCGAATGCTTATTTTGTAAATCAGGAAAAACAAACTTATGTGTTGCAGTCAGAGCAACGCAAGGTAAAGGTTTAATGCCAGATGGGACAACACGTTTTTCTTACAACGGACAGCCTATTTATCACTATATGGGATGCTCTACTTTTAGCGAATACACTGTGGTGGCCGAAGTTTCTCTGGCAAAAATCAATCCAGAAGCCAATCACGAAGAAGTTTGCTTATTAGGTTGTGGCGTAACAACAGGTATTGGCGCGGTTCACAATACAGCAAAAGTGCAAGAAGGTGACTCTGTAGCTGTGTTTGGTTTAGGCGGTATTGGTCTTGCCGTTCTTCAAGGTGCAAGACAAGCCAAAGCTGGTCGTATTTTTGCTATCGATACAAATCCTGAAAAATTTGCATTAGCGCGCCAATTTGGTGCAACTGACTGCTTAAATCCTAACGACTACGACAAGCCTATTCAACAAGTACTCGTTGAAATGACACAATGGGGTGTTGACCATACTTTTGAATGTATTGGTAACGTTAATGTCATGAGAGCCGCGTTAGAAAGTGCACACCGCGGTTGGGGTCAATCCATTATTATTGGTGTAGCCGGTGCAGGACAAGAGATCTCAACCCGTCCATTCCAATTAGTTACAGGGCGCTCATGGAAAGGTACTGCTTTTGGCGGTGTTAAAGGACGTAGTCAATTACCCGGAATGGTTGAGGATGCAATGAAAGGTAATATCGAACTTAAACCTTTTGTTACTCATAAACTGTCATTAGAAAAAATTAATGAAGCTTTTGATTTAATGCACGAAGGTAAATCAATCCGAACTGTTATTCATTTCGATTAATCATTCTCAAACCTATGTCTCATAGGTTTGTCTTTGTTTTTAAAGGAGTCAAAATGGAAAGGATTGAACGTCACGCCTGTTTTGAGGGTTGGCAAGAAGTTTATCAACATACTTCAAAGACGTTAAATTGTGAGATGAAATTTGCCATCTATCTTCCTCCTATGGAAGAAGCGCAAAAATACCCTGTTTTATATTGGTTATCAGGCTTAACCTGCAACGAGCAAAATTTTATTACTAAATCAGGTGCTCAACAATTTGCGGCACAACACGGCATTGTTTTAGTGGTACCTGATACTAGCCCTCGCGGTGAAAATGTCGCTGATGATAGTGCTTATGATTTAGGACAAGGTGCTGGTTTTTACCTTAATGCGACACAATCGCCGTGGAATGCTCATTACAATATGTATAACTACATTGTTGATGAACTTCCTGCGCTAATAGAAACGCATTTTCCAGTGACTCATCAACGAGCTATTAGTGGACATTCAATGGGTGGACATGGTGCATTAACGATTGCATTGCGAAATTCGGCACGCTACAGCAGTGTGTCAGCGTTTTCTCCAATTGTGGCACCATCAGTTGTTCCTTGGGGTAAAAAAGCGTTTAGCGCTTATTTAGGCGATGATATGACACAGTGGCAACAATATGATGCGGTTGAATTAATTAACCAAGCAGAAAGTGTGTTACCTATGCGTGTTGATGTCGGACTTGATGATCCTTTCTATCAAGAGCAACTGAAGCCTGAATTATTTGCACAAGCTTGCGATACAAAACAGTTCCCTTATCAATTGAATTTACATCAAGGGTACGATCACAGTTACTATTTTGTGGCGAGTTTTATTGGCGAGCATATTGCTTTTCATGCCAAGCATTTAAAAGCGTAACAATTATGCGATGATCTTATTGTTGATATCCAACTCAGATCATCGCATTTCTAATTATTTAATACCTAACGCATAACGCAATGCCGCTTCTTTCGCTTTTCCTGCATGTTGAGCGGCTAAAAGGCCGATATTTCTAACGACTTTTAAACCCGGTAGTTGGTGACTAAAGGCGTGATAAAATACGTCCATACCCGCTTGCATAACTAAATTATCAGGCATACGACGACGCTGGTATTTTTTCAATAACGCCATTGAATCCCAAGGCTCAAAATGTTTTTTAGCCTCAGCCACTAAGTCCAAGAAACAGTCCACATCACGATAACCTAAGTTAACGCCCTGTCCTGCTAATGGATTAATGGTGTGAGCAGCATCTCCCAACAAAACAATTCCTTTATCAACATAACGACTTGCATGCTGACGTGTTAATGGGAATGAACCTGCCGCAATAGGTGTCGCTTTACCTAATCGCGCAGGGAAAGCGTGTTGAATTTCTTTTTCTAACTGCACCATCGACATGTTTTGCAGTTTTCTAATTCTGTCAGGCGAATCATACCAAACCAAACAAGCCCAATTATCAAAAAGCGGTAAATAAGCACGAGGTCCTGAAGGGTAAAAGCGTTGCCATGTGCCCTTTTCAGGGGGTAATTCTGTTTTCACCGTGATCAGCATACAAGATTGGCGATATTGCCAGCCATTGCTACCAATACCCGCAAATTGGCGCACTTGAGAATTTGCACCATCCGCACCTACCACTAAATTTGTAGTGACTTCACTGCCATCAGAAAGCGTCACTTTCCATTTATCATCTAAATAAGTCATTTTACTTAGACTATTTGGACATAATAAGGTGATATTGCTATAACGTTCAGCCTCTTGCCAAAGAGCTAATTGCAAAATTCGGTTTTCAACCATATATCCTAATTCAGGTAAACCTAAGCTTTTAGCATCAAAGATTACATGGGCATTTTCTTCTTCCCATGTTTCTAAGGTAAGATAAGGCGCAGAACGCATAGCTAAAACATGTTGCCATGCACCTAATTGTTTTAATAGACTAACGGACGCGCAACTAATCGCAGAAATACGGATATCAGGATGAGATGACGCATCAAAAGGTGCTGGAGACTGTCGTTCAATCATTGCAACACGCAATCCTTCTTGCGCCAGCCCAATTGCAACAGCAGCGCCAATCATCCCGCCACCAGCGATGATTGCATCAAAATCGTTTTTTACATTACTCATCATTGTTATGCCATAACTCATTACTTTAAATAATAGGTAAGCGCTGTTTCAGTTTATTTCTATTAAACTAAACGCCATAGAGAATTAGCGCCGACTTGCTCTAGTCACTGACCACACAAATGACTACAATAACCGCCTTATTGGCTTATTACACGCAACGTTTTCCAATGATTAGCTATTGTCTCACTGAAAATACCGGATTTACACAATGTCGACGATAAAAAAACTGTACATTAAAACTTGGGGCTGTCAGATGAATGAGTACGATTCATCCAAAATGGCAGACCTACTCGAAAGCACCCACGGTTATCAGTTAACCGATGTCGCCGAAGATGCGGACATTCTACTGCTAAATACCTGTTCTATCCGTGAGAAAGCACAAGAAAAAGTCTTTCATCAGTTAGGACGTTGGAAATATTTTAAAGATAATAAACCCGATATTATCATTGGCGTCGGCGGTTGTGTTGCTTCTCAAGAAGGTGAATACATCCGTCAACGTGCGCAGTGTGTCGATATTATCTTCGGACCACAGACTTTACACCGTTTGCCTGAAATGATTAATCAGGTTAAAGGGACTAAAAGCCCAGTTGTCGATATCAGCTTCCCTGAAATCGAAAAATTTGACCGTTTACCAGAACCTCGCGCTGAAGGCCCTTCTGCTTTCGTTTCCATTATGGAAGGCTGTAACAAATACTGCTCTTTCTGCGTAGTTCCTTACACTCGCGGTGAAGAAGTTAGCCGTCCTTGTGATGATGTGCTATTTGAAATTGCTCAATTAGCGGCACAAGGTGTGCGCGAAGTAAACTTGCTAGGTCAAAACGTTAACGCCTATCGTGGTGCAACTTTTGATGGTCAAATTTGTAGTTTTGCTGAATTAATACGCTTAGTCGCCGCAATTGACGGTATTGACCGCGTTCGCTTTACTACCAGCCACCCTATCGAATTTACTGACGATATTGTTGCCGTTTATGAAGATACACCAGAATTAGTCAGCTATTTACACTTACCAGTACAAAGTGGTTCTGACCGTATTCTAACATTAATGAAGCGTAACCATACTGCGCTTGAATATAAGAGCATCATTCGCAAACTACGCAAAGCACGTCCTGGTATTCTGATAAGTTCAGACTTTATCATTGGTTTCCCGGGTGAAACTCAAGACGACTTTGAAAAAACCATGCAATTAATTGCGGATGTTAATTTCGATATGAGCTTTAGTTTCATCTATTCAGCACGTCCAGGCACACCAGCTGCAGATTTACCTGATGATGTCAGTGAAGATGAGAAGAAACAGCGTTTATATCTGCTACAACAACGCATCAATCAGCAAGCGATGAACTTTAGCCGTGCAATGTTAAATACTGTACAGCGTATTCTGGTCGAAGGACCTTCACGTAAAAATGTGATGGAGCTTTCTGGTCGTACTGAGAATAACCGTGTGGTTAACTTTGAAGGTACACCGGATATGATTGGTAAATTCGTTGATGTTGAGATTGTTGACGTTTATGCCAACTCACTACGTGGTAAAGTCGTTAGAACGGAAGATCAAATGGATTTACGTATTCACGAATCTCCAGAATCCGTTATTGCACGTACACGTAAAGAAGATGAATTAGGGGTAGGTGTTTACCAACCTTAATTGATCAGATTTAACAAAAGGATAATCAGTGACAGTAATAGCACATGCACAGGTAGCGACCCAAGAAATCTTCTTAGAGCCAGCTGACAATGCCCGTTTAATGAGCCTATGTGGCCCATTTGACGATAATATTAAGCAACTTGAGCGCCGTTTAGGTATCGAGATTAATCATCGTGATAACCGTTTTAAACTCACGGGAAAATCATTGTGTGTCAATGCAGCCGCAGGTATTTTACGTCGCCTGTATGTGGAAACTTCGCCAATTAAAGGCGTGATCCCCGATATCGACCCTGAACAAATTCACCTAGCAATCAAAGAAAGCCGTGTGCTTGAGCAAAGTGATGAGCATGTTCCTGAATTTGGGAAGTCGACCAATATTCGAACTAAGCGAGGGGTGATAAAACCTCGCACACCAAATCAGGCACAATATATTGCCAACATCCAGACCCATGATATTACTTTTGGTATTGGGCCTGCGGGTACAGGGAAAACTTATCTGGCTGTTGCTGCTGCTGTTGATGCTCTAGAACGTCAAGAAGTGCGTCGTATTTTATTAACGCGTCCTGCGGTTGAGGCCGGGGAAAAACTGGGCTTTTTACCGGGCGATTTAAGTCAAAAAGTCGATCCCTATTTACGACCACTTTATGATGCGTTATTTGAGATGTTAGGTTTTGAAAAAGTTGAGAAACTAATAGAGCGTAATGTCATTGAAGTCGCGCCCCTCGCCTATATGCGTGGACGCACATTAAATGACGCCTTTATCATTCTTGATGAAAGCCAAAACACCACTATCGAACAGATGAAAATGTTCTTAACGCGTATTGGCTTTAACTCTAAAGCGGTTGTCACTGGGGATATTACCCAAATTGACCTGCCAAGAGGCAATAAATCAGGCTTACGTCATGCCATTGAAGTTTTATCTGATGTCAATGACTTAAGTTTTAACTTTTTCCACAGTGAAGACGTTGTTCGCCATCCTGTGGTTACCAAAATCGTTATCGCCTATGAAGCTTGGGAAACGGAAGATCAAAAACGTCGCCAAGCTATCAAAGCAGAAAAAGAGAAGCTTCAGAGAGAAAATCATGAGTGAAGTTATCCTTGATTTACAAGTAGCTAGTGAAAATACGCAAGGGCTTCCTACTGAAGCCCAATTTATGACATGGTTGGAAGCGGTGTTACCGCAATTTCAACCTGTAAGTGAAGTGACTATTCGCATTGTTGATGAAGCAGAAAGTCACGAACTGAACCTCACTTATCGCGGAAAAGACAGACCGACTAACGTACTTTCTTTTCCTTTTGAGGCTCCGCCTGAAATTGAATTGCCTCTATTAGGTGATTTGATTATTTGCCGTCAAGTAGTAGAAAAAGAGGCGGTTGAACAGAGTAAGACTGTTGAAGAACATTGGGCACACATGGTTATTCATGGATGTCTACATCTTTTGGGCTATGATCATATTGAAGATGATGAAGCCGAAGAAATGGAAGGTTTAGAGACAGAAATCTTACAAAATTTAGGTTATGCAGATCCCTATTTAATTGAAAAAGAGTAACAGTTCTCTTATTTTTATGATAAATACTATATCTAATTAACCATTCAATGAGGAAAAATAGTTAAAACGCCATGAGCGACGACCAATCTTCGAGTAACGATAACCCTGGTCCTAAGAAAGGGTTTCTCACACTGCTTAATCAGTGGTTCCACGGTGAACCTAAAAACCGTGATGATCTGATGGAGCTTATCCGCGATTCTGAACAGAAAGAATTAATTGATCCTGACACCCGCGACATGCTTGAAGGGGTAATGGATATTGCTGAACAACGCGTTCGGGACATAATGATCCCTCGCTCTCAAATCGTCACACTAAAACGCAATCAAACCCTTGATGAATGTTTAGATGTGATTATTGATTCAGCACATTCCCGTTTCCCTGTCATTAGCGAAGACAAAGATCATATTGAAGGCTTATTAATGGCAAAAGATTTATTGCCATTTATGCGTACTGACGCAGAGCCATTTAGTATGGATAAAGTCTTACGCTCTGCTGTTGTTGTGCCTGAAAGTAAACGGGTTGATCGCCTATTAAAAGAGTTCCGCTCCCAACGCTATCATATGGCGATTGTGATCGATGAATTCGGAGGCGTATCTGGGCTCGTCACAATTGAAGATATTCTTGAACTTATCGTAGGCGAAATTGAAGATGAGTATGATGATGAGGATGATATTGATATTCGTCCATTGAGTCGTCACGCTTACTCAGTTCGAGCTTTAACCCAGATAGAAGATTTCAATGAAGCGTTCGGTACACATTTCAGCGATGAAGAAGTTGATACAATTGGCGGTTTAGTTATGCAAGCCTTTGGTCACCTTCCTGCTCGTGGTGAAACTATTACCATTGATAATTACCAATTTAAAGTTGTTATGGCAGATAGCCGTAAGATCATTCAGGTTTATGTGCATATCCCCGATGATGCACCAATCCCTGAACTAGGTAATGATGCATAGGATATCAATGAATAAGATCTCTTTATTAAACCGCCAGTGGGTTCGCGCCCTTCTGGCGGTTTTTTTCGGTGCCATTGGCACATTAGCATTTTCGCCATTTGATTTTTGGCCTGCAGCGTTAATTTCACTACTTGGCTTATTACTGATAATCACTCACCGCACAGCTCGTCAAGGTGCATTCCTTGGTTTTGCTTGGGGATTTGGATTATTTGGTAGCGGTGTAAATTGGGTTTACGTCAGTATCGCTGATTTTGGTGGTATGCCGTTTGCAATAAATATCTTTTTAGTGATTTTATTAGCTCTCTATTTATCACTCTACACGCTATTATTTGCAGGAGCACTGAATAAGTTTTTCCCCAAACCAACACTCTGGCGGTTTGTATTTGCCGCTCCTGCGCTATGGCAAATCACAGAATTTTTAAGAGGTTGGGTATTATCAGGCTTTCCTTGGTTGCAGTTTGGTTATAGCCAGATTGATGGCCCCTTAAAAGGTATTGCACCTATTTTTGGTGTCACCATGATAACGCTACTTTTAACCGTTATTAGTGGATTAATTGCATTTACAATCTATCGTAAATCAATTTACGGCCTTGTGGTTGCACTGCTTTTATTAGTATTACCTATCAGCTTTAAATCCTATCAGTGGTATCAACCTTTGCCTGATGAAACACAAGAAATTGCATTAGTCCAAGGTAATATCGCACAATCTTTAAAATGGGAACCAGGTACATTAGAGAGCACATTAAAGACCTATCTCACCTTAAGCCACCCTTTTATTGGTAATGCAAATCTCATTATTTGGCCCGAATCTGCGATCCCTGATGTTGAAATTCAACAACAAAACTTTTTAGCAGAATTAGATAAGCAATTAAGAGAGCAAGATACCCATTTAATGACGGGAATTATTGATGCTCGGCCGACATTAGAAGGCTATCGTTTTTACAATAGTGTCATCACATTAGGTGAACACTATGCTTATCAATACCCGGCAACAGATCGCTATAACAAACATCACCTTGTTCCTTTTGGTGAATATGTACCATTAGAATCACTATTACGCCCACTTGCGCCTTTCTTTAATTTACCGATGTCATCATTAAGCCAAGGTGAATATGTACAACCTCAGCTTACTGTTAATGATGCTAAAATAACTGCAGCTATTTGCTACGAAATTATCTTAGGTGAGCAAGTTCGCGCTAATTTCAAACCTGATACACGGTTCTTATTAACGATTTCTAATGATGCATGGTTTGGTAATTCAATTGGTCCTTGGCAACATTTTCAAATGGCGAGAATGCGTTCTCTTGAGTTAGGAAGACCATTATTACGCTCGACAAATAACGGCATTACCGCCTTCATCGCTGCCAATGGTGATGTAATCTCTCAACTTCCTCAATTTGAAGAAGGAGCTTTAGCGGAAAAAGTCACACCAACAACAGGTTTAACCCCTTATTACAAATGGGGTAATACACCTTTGTGGATACTAGTTGGATTATTCTTTATCATCGCTTTTATTAAACGCCGTAATTAAGATGAATAAAGCTCAACTTAACTAGATTAATATTAGTTAAGTTGAGCTTCTTCTAATAAAGGGGCTTTATATGGGGCATTATCCTGAACATATTCTCGATATTATTTGGCAAAGAGCCAAAAAAATATCAACAGATAATGAAACAAAGGGCTTTCGTACGGATAAAGAAAATAAATGGCTCCAACGCCAGATGTTCAATCAACAAGAACATGAATTTGGCTGGGTATTATCAAAACAACCAGAGTCAATTAACCAACTTATTGAAGACAAAACCATTGTACCTGTACATTGGAAAACAGCGATTGCCGATCAACAAAAACAAGAAACTGAGTCTAAACGCGTTAATGTCACCTTACTTGAGCCACCAGCATTATCTCAATTAATTCATTCATCAGCAGATATTCAATCTTATTGGCAATATGCTCATAAGATTTCCAGCGATAACGAAGAAAAAGGTTTTCGTAAAGATTATTATGGTTATGTTATTCAGCAAAATGCGTTTGGAGATAAACAGCATCAATATGGTTGGACATTAGCTCAATTAACTCCTGCTAATAAAAATAATCAAACCGTTATTCCTATTAATATTGTGCCAATACATATTAATACAGCAAAATGCATTACCAATGAAAAAGCATTAATTGCCCAAAATACCGAAGATGCAAAAATTGAACGCAGACGTAAAAATATTATTTATGAAATAATCTATTTTATTGTCAGCTTACCCGGTACCATTTTTTCTTTACTAAAATTCTGATAACTGATTTAGATAGAAGCCCACCATAAACGTAGTTTTAATCCCCACGAAGATGACCAACCACTCGTAAAGCCTACCATTTCACCTTTATAAACAATAACAAATGAAGGTGTTGCACTAATTTCCCACTGTTGAGAAATATCCCCTCGACTATCATTTATTACAGGAAAAACTAGCCCTTTAGATTGAATACCACGCGCTAACTTTGCGTTATCACCAGAACGGATCGCAACAGATGTCACGTTATAACCATCTTGTGCTAACGAATTTACTGCAGGTGTTGTTAGTTTACAAACTCCACACCACGTTGCCCAAAAATAGATTAACAAGGGCTTTTCAGCACTCAATTCAGCCAACGAAACAACTTTATTATCAACAGTATAAAGTTCAGGTAAATTCGTTAAGGATGGTGGCGTCGGTTGTCGCCACCAATCCATTGCAAAAGAAGCTATAACGAAAATGACAACCAGAACAATCAGTTCTTTACTCCACTTTCGTAAACGACTACGCATTATTTTTTCACTTTAGCCAGTTGCTCTTTTACAATCACTTCTAGCTGAGCATAATCAACGGCACCTGGAATAACCATATCGCCAACGACAGTTGCAGGTGTACCTTGAATACCTAATTTACGAGAAAGATCCAAGTTGTTTTGTAACGCTTTTAAGCTTTCATCCGTCAATTTCACTTTGCTTGTATTGGTTGTTTTCATTGCATCATCAATACTTGCATTATCTAGCATTGTTTTCTTCTGCATTAAACGTTGGTGTAATGCTAAGAATGCTTTTGGATCTTCTTTCCAAACTGAAAGTACAGCTTGAGAAGCTTTTGCAGAACTTTCACCTTTAAACGGCAATGGCTTAATCACCACGGCAACTTCAGGATAATCTTTTGTGATTTGTTCTAATAATGGATCGAAGCGTTTGCAGTAAGGGCAGTTATAATCAGTAAAAGAAACCAACACTAACTTAGCGTCTTTTGCACCAATACGAGGACTTGCAGCATCATTATATAACGCGTCGTGCTCTGCCTTTAAAGCAGTACGGAACTGAGCTTGTTGCTCATCTGCTTTCTGTGCTTGTAATGCAGTGATAGCTTCTTCCAGAATTTCTGGGTTTTTGATCAACGTATCACGAACCAGCGCGCGAACTTCTTTTTCCTGATCAGCACTTAATGCCGCAGCTTGCACATTTGCACCAAAAAGTAACGAAGAGATAACCAGTGCAGAAAGTGTTTTTTTCATTATTGGGCTCCTTTAGCCTCTGAAAGAACTGTCAATGTTGAATCTTTATTTAAAATAGGAGGTAAAACCACGCCATCTTTATGGCAAGGTCCATAAACTTGGTTAAAGGGTACTGCAACTTGACCACGTTGTTTTAAAAACTGAGTAATTTTATCAGAGGGTTTAGTCCAATCCCCTCTTAATGCGACAACATCTGGCGCTGAAAGTGCGGCCTGAACCTCTTCTCGCAATAATACATTGTATTTATTGGCTTTGCAGGTTACACACCAATCTGCTGTTACATCAATAAACACTCGTTTATTATCAGCCAATGCTTGATGTATCGCTTCTTCAGATAAAGGTTGCCAATCTACCATATCTTTACCTGTCAGTGTCTGACTTTCAGGTTGAGCGACAAATAGATAAGTACTCCCACCTAAAAAAAGCGCAATAACGGTGGAAATAAGAACCACTTTTTTACCGTAGTGCCGTGCAATTGCGAGTAACAAAAACAAAGCAATTGCAATAAAAATCCCTACAACAATAGGCATACCAAAGTGAGGGATTAAGAGCGTAATTAACCAAATACTGGACAATAACATCATAAAGCCTAATACCATTCTTAGGCGATTCATCCATTTACCCGGTTTTGGTAGCGCTTTGGCGATAGATGGGAATATAGCCACTAAGATCCAAGGCAAACTCATTCCAATCCCTAGAGCGGTAAAAATAAGCCATAGTTCATTTAGAGGCGCAATAAGTGCATAAGCGACAGCGGTTCCTAAAAATGGTGCCGAACAAGGCGTTGCAAGTAAAGTTGCAAATGCACCTTCCCAAAAGTGTCGGCTATATCCTTGTCCACCAGCTGTTGCCATTTTAGTATTTATATTGCTACTTAAACGCAGTTCAAATAATCCAAATAGATTTGCAGTAAAAATAGCAGTAACTAATACCATAAAACCAATAAACCAAGGACTTTGGAATTGGATCCCCCAGCCTAAGGCTTCTTGGCTATAACGTAAACCTGTCATAAACAGAGCTAGCGCCCAAAATGATACTAAGATGCCTAGAACAGAAACAGAAAATTGCTTGCGAATAACCCCTTTATCACGATTTTCAAGATGCAGAATTGATCCCATTTTCATCGCAAGTACAGGTAATACACAAGGCATCAAATTCAAAATTAAGCCGCCCAATAGCGCAAAAGCAAGAATACTCCAAAACCCAACACCTGAATTGGCAACGGGAGCAATCTCCGACCCTCCATGTCCTATGGTGTCATTAACTTGGCGAGAAAAACCTTGGTCAGTAATAACAAAAGAAAGCGCCTTACCAGAAATATCACCGGCAGCATCGCCCCAATCATCAGTCACATCAACGGTGACTAATAGGTTTTTATCTTGATGATCTAATTTGGGAATGCCATAAAGCATACCTTCAGGGGGATCGAGATAAATATTAGGCTTAACCCAAGCACCTTGCTCTTTTTGTAAAGAGATAGTGAGTTGGCTATTGTTATAATCAGAAGAAACTGATGATACTAATCCTGTTCCAACAGGAATTTTTGCCATTGCCTGATTATATTGCCATTCAAAATCAGCTGGCACCGGTTCTGTAAAATCCAAGTCTAAAGTGTAATCAGTCAAAATACAGACATTACTGCATGTTGATAAAGTTAAAACTCCCATTAAACGATCAATCTGAACAGAGGATAGCTCAATAGGAAAAACGACTTGTTTGTCATAGCCTTGAGTATAAATACCCGCCACATCAAAAGCTGAAGGTGATGGCCAATGCCAAGTTATTGCGCTTACATCTTGCGACCAATTAATTTCAGGGGCAACGCCACCTTCTCCTGGAGAACGCCAATACGTTTTCCATCCAGACTCAAGCTGTACCTCAAGTAAAAGTTTCACGTCACCTGCTGGGGACTTTTGTGCTGTCGCCCTAACTTGTGCATGAGAATTATCAGGCATGGTTAGCCAGCCTGTATTTGCTGCTTGAGAGGTAGATAAAGTAAATAGCGTTAGTATCAACGCCATAACAAAAGAACGAAACATAACAACTCCCTAAAAATTCCTACAACGCTACACATAGAGCCACGCCCAAATTAGACGCGCAATCTTTTAGCTAAAAGGAAATTTCTAATCCCTCAAAATACAATAATGAAGGTGAAGTCTGATTGGAGGAGGTGGATGATGGTGTTTTTTCTGATTACGCTGACGCGATACATAGATGGCAGACATGCTTAATAATAGCAATACAGCCCATGAATGGAAAAATGGCTCAATTGTTAATGGAGGAACAGATAACAACGATTTGGCGCTTAATTCACAGGTAGACAATGAATAACTGTGCCCTGTAACGCTATTCTCATCAGCAATCGGTGTTGATAGTGGGTATTGTGTTTGAGAGACAGCCGTTGCTAAGCGCTCACTAATGATGTGGGCACCTAATGAACGCTGAACAATACAACACAAGATCAGCAAAACTGTTATCACCACTAGCCAGCGACCTGACCGCCAATTACTCATAGATGTTCCTCATCAATATGACCCGCTATCTTAACGGTAATCCACAGACAAACAACTCCTTAAGACAAACTTTACAAATCCCTACTTAGTTTATTTTTCTTATTACCTAAATTTTTCATCTTTAACCTTTATTTCTATAAGGTTTCTACTACAATAATTTTAAATATTGAAAACAACTTCCAAAAAAATAATCAACTACATTTGATTTCATTCTTTTATTGGGAGATACCTCTCGTATTTCACAAATTACACTTCCCAACAGTATGTTATTTGTTCTATCTATTAACATTATCAAAACAAATTAAAACAAAAAAGCAACAAGAAGCAAAACACAAATATCACTTATCACCACGACAGGAGTTATTATGCGCATGCGTAAACTAGCATTATCATTAATGATTTTAGGGGCTGCAGTAACTGTGCAAGCAGAAGAACTCACTGGAACCTTAAAGAAAATCAATGACAACGATATTATCATCGTTGGACACAGAGAATCCTCTGTTCCTTTCTCTTACTATGATAATCAACAAAAAGTAGTTGGTTATTCTCAAGACTATTCCAACCTCATTGTACAGGCAGTGAAAGACAAAATAGGAAAACCAAACTTACAAGTTCGCCTCATTCCTATTACTTCTCAGAATCGTATTCCATTATTACAAAATGGCACATTTGATTTTGAGTGTGGTTCAACAACTAACAATGAAGCTCGTCAACAACAAGCTAGCTTCTCTAATACTATTTTCATCGTAGGCACACGTTTACTGGCAAAAAAAGACAGTGGAATTAAAGATTTTGCTGATCTATCAGGTAAAAACGTTGTTGTAACATCAGGAACAACGTCTGAAATGTTACTCAACAAATTAAATGATGAGAAAAAAATGAATATGCGCATTATCAGCGCAAAAGATCATGGAGACTCATTCCGTACACTTGAATCAGGTCGTGCAGTTGCCTTTATGATGGATGACGCATTACTGGCTGGTGAACGAGCTAAAGCGAAAAAACCGGGTGAGTGGGAAATTGTAGGAACCCCACAATCAGAAGAAGCCTATGGCTGTATGTTGCGTAAAGATGACGCTCAATTCAAAGCGTTAATTGATGAAACTATCGCTAAAGCACAAAAATCAGGTGAAGCAGAAAAATCATTTAATCGCTGGTTTAATGCACCTATCCCACCTAAAAATCTTAACTTAGAATTCACCATCTCGGATGAAATGAAAGCCTTATTTGCATCACCAAATGATAAAGCATTGAACTAAAAACACATAATTAGTTGATGCAAAATAAATAATTATAAAGTATCTGTTGGACAGACAGATCAGTGAAGTTTGGGGCAGCCGTTCCCTGCCCCTCTTTTTCACCGGAGGTGAAATCATGTCGATTGATTGGGATTGGGGGATATTCTTCCAAGAAGCCCCATTCGGAAACACCACATACTTAGGATGGCTGATTTCTGGCTTCCAAGTCACTATTGCCTTATCTCTATGCGCTTGGGTTATCGCCTTTCTTGTCGGTTCTTTATTTGGAATTTTACGCACCGTACCTAATCGTTGGCTTTCAAGCTTAGGCACTGTTTATGTTGAGTTATTCCGTAACGTACCACTTATTGTTCAATTCTTTACGTGGTATCTCGTCATTCCTGAATTATTGCCTCAATCTATTGGCGACTGGTTTAAAATGGACTTAGCGCCCAATGTGCAATTTTTTGTCTCATCAGCACTCTGCTTAGGTTTATTTACCGCAGCACGTATGTGTGAACAAGTTAGAGCCGCAATAAACTCATTACCTCGAGGTCAAAAAGCTGCAGGCTTAGCATTGGGCTTAACTTTACCCCAAACCTATCGTTATGTTTTATTACCCAATGCATACCGCGTCATTATTCCACCAATGACATCCGAAATGCTCAATCTCGTGAAAAACTCAGCGATTGCTTCTACTATCGGACTTATTGATATGGCGGCACAAGCGAATAAACTTCTCGACTATTCAGCAAAAGCGTATGAGTCATTCACTGCTATCACACTCGCCTATGTATTTATCAATGTCATCATTATGCTAATCATGAGTTGGCTTGAAAAACGTGTACGTTTACCCGGCACAGCAGGAGGTCAATAATGTACGAATTTGACTGGAGTTCTGTTGTTCCGAGCCTACCATTTTTAGTCGATGGAATGGCTATCACACTAAAAATCACTATCACCGCTATTGTGGTCGGTATTTTATGGGGAACGGTGCTTGCGGTTATGCGCCTATCAACC
Source organism: Proteus sp. FZP2095 (assembly GCF_023701425.1). Lineage (NCBI taxonomy): Bacteria > Pseudomonadati > Pseudomonadota > Gammaproteobacteria > Enterobacterales > Morganellaceae > Proteus > Proteus sp. FZP2095. The sequence continues at coordinate 45,913 of NZ_JAMQBJ010000001.1, read as the reverse complement.
TTTAAACCTATTAGCTGGTTTGCCGCCGCTTATGTTAATACCTTTCGTTCTATCCCATTAGTCATGGTATTGCTGTGGTTTTATTTAATTGTGCCTAACATATTACAAAATGTTCTAGGCCTTTCTCCGAAAAGTGATATCCGTTTAATTTCAGCAATGATAGCGTTCTCTTTATTTGAAGCGGCTTATTACTCTGAAATTATAAGAGCAGGTATCCAAAGTGTTAGCAAAGGACAATTTTCAGCCTCACTCGCGTTAGGTATGACCAAATCACAAACAATGCGTTTAGTGATCTTACCTCAAGCCTTTCGAGCCATGATCCCGCTATTACTGACTCAAGGAATTGTATTATTCCAAGATACATCCTTAGTTTACGTTTTAAGTCTTACTGACTTTTTCAGAACAGCGGCAAATATTGGAGAACGAGATGGAACACAAGTTGAGATGATCCTCTTTGCTGGTTTTGTTTATTTTGTCATTAGTTTCGCCGCTTCGATGTTAGTGAACTTTCTTAAAAAAAGGACTACCTAGATGATTTCCCTAAAAGACGTATCCAAATGGTATGGTCAGTTTCAAGTACTGACTGAATGTTCCACTGAAGTTAAAAAGGGGGAAGTTGTTGTTGTCTGTGGGCCTTCTGGATCAGGTAAATCAACACTGATCAAAACAGTGAATGGCTTAGAGCCTATACAACAAGGCGAGATCCTTGTTAATGAAATAAAAGTAAATGATAAACATACAGACCTTGCTAAATTACGAGCAAAAGTGGGTATGGTATTCCAACATTTTGAACTCTTCCCTCACCTCTCTATTATTGAAAATCTTACACTGGCACAAGTTAAAGTGCTTAATAGAGAGAAAACTGCCGCAAAAGAGAAAGGGTTAAAACTATTAGAACGTGTAGGATTATCAAACCATGCTAATAAATACCCAGCCCAGCTTTCAGGTGGTCAGCAACAACGCGTCGCCATTGCTCGCGCATTATGCATGGATCCGATTGCAATGTTGTTTGATGAACCCACATCAGCACTTGATCCTGAAATGATTAATGAAGTGCTTGATGTAATGGTCGAACTGGCAAATGAAGGTATGACGATGATGGTAGTAACCCATGAAATGGGGTTCGCTAAAAAAGTTGCCGACCGTATTATTTTTATGGATGAAGGTAGAATTGTGGAAGATAGACCTAAAAATGACTTTTTTGATAATCCAAAATCAGATAGAGCAAAAGATTTCCTCGCTAAAATTCTGCACTAATCTCCACATCCCCTCTGCTGGCGTGCTTTTTTAGCACGTCAGCCCCAAATAATAATTTAGATTAACCTCGCAATTAAATATCAAGTAATCTTCTTTTCTCGCAACATCACTATTATTTTTTCACAAAATACGCATTTATTGTCTTTTGGCTTTAACTATTTCCAAGATATCTCGCAATTGTCTTGAAAAAGTTATGCAAACAGTGGCTTTCATTGAGATCAATAGTTGTGGCTATTAGACAAAATCAGCTATGCTATGCAAGTCTTAATTTCATAATAGCGGTTACCCTCCGGTAGCCATTAATTCACCATAGGATTATCGGTGCCATGCAAGAACAATATCGTCCCGAAGATATAGAGCAAACTATCCAGGAACACTGGGAAAAGAACAATACATTTAAAGTGACAGAAGATAATAACAAAGAAAAATATTACTGCCTGTCAATGCTACCTTATCCTTCTGGCCGACTTCACATGGGACACGTCCGCAACTATACCATTGGTGACGTGATTTCCCGTTATCAACGTATGCTAGGTAAAAACGTCTTACAACCTATCGGTTGGGATGCGTTCGGTTTACCTGCAGAAGGTGCCGCAGTAAAAAATAACACCGCTCCAGCGCCATGGACTTACGAAAATATCAATTATATGAAAAACCAGTTAAAAAAACTGGGTTTTGGTTATGATTGGGATCGTGAAGTCACTACTTGTACTCCAGAATATTATCGCTGGGAACAGTGGTTCTTTACTAAGTTATATGAAAAAGGCTTAGTTTATAAAAAGACCTCTGCTGTTAACTGGTGCCCACACGACTTAACCGTTTTAGCCAACGAACAAGTTATTGATGGCTGTTGCTGGCGTTGTGATACCCCTGTTGAACGTAAAGAAATTCCACAGTGGTTTATCAAAATTACCGAGTATGCTGAAGAGCTATTAAACGATTTAGATACGTTAGATGAATGGCCTGAACAAGTTAAAACCATGCAACGTAACTGGATTGGTCGCTCTGAAGGTGTCGAAATTAAATTTGATGTTGCTGATAGCGACGACACAATGACCGTTTATACAACGCGTCCAGACACATTTATGGGTGTCACTTATGTTGCAGTTGCAGCAGGTCACCCATTAGCGCAAAAAGCCGCTCAAAATAACCCTGAAGTTCAACACTTCATTGATGAATGCCGTAACATGAAAATGGCAGAAGCCGATATGGCAACAATGGAGAAAAAAGGAATTGCAACAGGCCTTTATGCTATTCATCCATTAACTAAAGAGAAAGTCGCCATTTGGGTTGCTAACTTTGTATTAATGGAATACGGCACAGGTGCTGTAATGGCGGTTCCAGGTCATGATGAACGTGACTGGGAATTTGCAACTAAATACAATTTACCAATTAAAGCTGTTATTGCAGATGCTGAAGGTAATCAACCTGACTTATCTGAAGGTGCATTAACCGAGAAAAATAGCCTAATTAACTCTGGTGAGTTCTCTGGATTAGACAACCAATCTGGCTTTAACGCAATTGCAGATAAACTGGCACAAATGGGTGTTGGTGAGCGTAAAGTTAACTACCGTTTACGTGACTGGGGTGTTTCTCGTCAACGTTACTGGGGTGCGCCAATTCCAATGGCTACTTTAGAAGATGGCACTGTTGTTCCTGTCCCTGAAGATCAACTGCCTGTGATCCTGCCAGAAGATGTAAAAATGGACGGGATCACCAGTCCAATCAAAGCAGATCCTGAGTGGGCAAAAACCACAATCAATGGTCAGCCAGCACTACGTGAAACTGATACTTTCGACACCTTTATGGAATCTTCTTGGTATTATGCTCGTTATACCTGCCCAGATTACGATAAAGGCATGTTAGATCCAAAAGCAGCTAATTATTGGTTACCTGTTGACTGGTATATTGGTGGTATTGAACACGCCATCATGCACTTAATGTATTTCCGCTTCTTCCATAAACTGATGCGTGATGCAGGTTTAGTGAACTCTGATGAACCAGCAAAACGCTTACTGTGTCAAGGCATGGTATTAGCTGATGCCTTCTACCACACTGGTGAAGATGGTGCTCGTCATTGGGTATCTCCAGCTGAAGCTATCGTTGAACGCGATGAGAAAAACCGCATCATTAAAGCAACTGACAGTGAAGGTCATGAACTGACTTATGCTGGCATGAGCAAAATGTCTAAATCTAAAAATAACGGTATCGACCCACAAACGATGGTTGAACGTTATGGTGCAGATACCGTTCGTTTATTTATGATGTTTGCTGCTCCACCAGAATTAACTCTGGAATGGCAGGAATCTAGCGTTGAAGGTGCAAACCGTTTCTTACGTCGTTTATGGCGTTTAGTTCACGAGCACACTCAAAAAGGAGCGACACAGTCTCTTGATCTTTCTGCACTAACAGAAGAACAAAAAGATTTGCGTCGTGACTTACATAAAACGATTGCGAAAGTATCTGATGACGTAGGTCGTCGTTTAGCCTTTAATACCGCAATTGCCGCCATTATGGAGTTAATGAATAAATTAACTCGTGCAACACAAGAAACAGAACAAGATCGTGCTTTAATGCAAGAAGCATTAGAAGCCATTGTTCGTATGCTTTCTCCAATCATCCCTCATGCTTGTTTTGTTATGTGGCAGGCATTAGGTGGAAAAGAGGACGTTGATGTTGCACCATGGCCTGTTGCTGATGAAGAAGCAATGATTGATGACACCAAGCTGATCATCGTTCAAGTGAATGGTAAAGTACGCGGTCGAGTCACTGTTCCGGCTAATTCAGAAAAAGAATATGTTCAGGAAATGGCGACAAAAGAGTACAGTGTTGCTAAATACTTGGAAGATGTGACTATTCGTAAAGTCATCTATGTTCCAGGAAAATTACTGAACATCGTTATTGGCTGATAAGGAGGCCTAGTGCGATATCTACTTTCGCTATTTTTCGGTTTAGCGGTGTTAATCACCGCTGGCTGTGGTTTTCACCTTCAAGGTAAAACTCAGGTTCCAGCAGAATTAAAAACGCTTTATCTTAGCTCTGGTGACCCTTATGGCCCATTATCTCGTGTAATGCGTCAACAACTTAGACTGAGTGGTGTTCAGCTTGTTGAAAATCCAACGGCAAATATCCCTATTCTAAAAATTGTCGGTTCATCAGAAAGTAAAGAGACCGTTTCTGTGTATCAAGACGGTAAATCAGCAGAACGTCAATTAACATTTGTGCTTGATGCACAAGTGATTATGCCTGATGGTACGATTTACCCAATTTCATCACAGGTTTCACGTCCATTCTTCGATAACCCATTAGAAGCATTAGCGAAAGATGCTGAAAATGACATTATCAAGCAAGAGATGCGTGAACAAGCGACAGCAATATTAGTGCGTAAATTATTAGTTGTTCACAATGCTGAACGGCAAAAGAGTGCACAAGCTGAGCAGGCAAAACAGATAATCTCACCCGCCAAATGATCCGCTTATATCCAGAACAACTGAATGCGCAGCTCCAAGAGGGGCTGCGCCAAAGTTACCTACTCTGGGGTAATGAACCTCTGTTACTCCAAGAGTCTCAAGATGCTATTCAATCCGTTGCTAAATCCCAAGGATTTGTCGAACATTATCAATTTACCCTTGATAATAATACGGACTGGAATGAAATTTACTCGCTTTGTCAATCGCTAAGCCTTTTTTCTCAAAGACAATCTCTTCTACTGCATTTGCCTGAAAATGGCCCCAATGCAGCGATGTCAGAGAAACTTACTCGCCTATCTCAAGAATTACATCAAGACTTATTGTTGATTTTACGTGGCAATAAACTCACAAAAGCACAAGAAAACAGTGAATGGTTTAAAACATTAAGCCAACATGGAACCTATGTTTCTTGTCTGACACCTGAGCTTGATAAATTACCTAATTGGGTTGCGCGGCGAGCAAAACAAAAAGGGTTAGCGCTGGATGAACAAGGTAATCAATTACTTTGCTATTGTTATGAAGGAAATTTATTGGCACTAGCACAAGCCATTGAGCGTCTTTCTCTGTTATATCCTGACGGTAAGCTAACGCTCCCAAGAGTAGAAGCTGCAGTCAATGACGCGTCACATTTTACCCCTTATCACTGGGTTGATGCTTTACTGGCCGGGAAAACACAACGTGCATGGCATATTTTGCAACAACTCAAAAGAGAAGACTCTGAACCTGTTATTTTACTCAGAACTTTACAACGTGAGTTAATGCAGTTGATTACGCTACATCGAGAATCTAAAACGGCTTCGTTAAAAACGATTTTCGATAAACATCGAATTTGGCAAAACCGACGCCCAATATTCACAGCAGCACTACAACGTTTATCTGAACATCAATTGCTGACAGCAATACGATTACTTGCAACAATTGAAATTACTATTAAACAAGATTATGGACAGACAGTTTGGCCTTCTCTTAGTGCTCTGGGTTTATTACTTTGTGGAAAAGCATTGCCGGAAGGATTTGTAAGTCATGTCTAAAATCAATCCCTCAACACCTTTAATTAACCAAGCCATTGCTTTATATGGTGGTACATTTGATCCTATTCATTATGGGCATTTGCGTCCTGTTGAAGCTCTTTCCGGATTAATTGGTTTAAAAGAAGTGATTTGGTTACCTAACAATATTCCTCCTCATCGTCCTCAACCAGAGGCCTCTTCTCAACAACGTCTTGAGATGGTACGTCTGGCTCTTGAGCCATATTCTTCATTTACAGTCGATACTCGTGAACTTGAGAAACCAACACCTTCTTATACTATTGAGACATTAAGAGACTTCAGAAAAGAAATCGGCGATAAACAACCCTTGGCTTTTATTATTGGTCAAGATTCATTACTTTCGATTAACACATGGCACCAATGGGAAGATCTGCTCGAAGTATGCCATTTACTAGTTTGCGCCCGCCCTGGTTATCAAACACATTTCGACTCAGCGCAAATGCAAAAATGGCTGACCAAACATCAAACTCATCAGCAAGAAGATATTCACTGTTTACCTGCGGGTAAAATATTTCTGGCTGATACGCCTCTTTATAATATATCAGCAACAGATATTCGTGCTCGTCACAAAGCAGGTTTAGATTGTCACGATTTACTACCTAACTCTGTTGAAGACTATATTCGCCAGCAACAACTCTATAAATAATTAAGACTAAAGTTGCTCTCTTAAATAATTAAAAGCGAAGGGATAAGGTGAAAAATAGCGTTGATGGTTCAAATACTCATCAGGATAAACTGTTAACCAATATTTGAGTAAATCATAAGGTTTAGATAAAGGCACGATACCTTGACGATATTGTAAAATTGTCTGTGTCATTTCTTGTTTTTGTTGTGAGTTTAGATCCCGCTTAAAATACCCAGCCATATGCATTAACGCATTAGTTTGCCCTTCTCTATTTGCTGCAACACTCAATGCCTTCATTAGCTTTCCCTGATATTTCGATGCAACTTCTTCAAGGGGAATGGAATCAGAAAAATTAGCAATATCATGCCCCAACTCTCGATAAGCCACTTGTGAATAAGTCATAATTAAATATTTATATCGGCTATGAAATTTAACCAAAGCCCCTTTAGTTAATGATTGATTAACCTGTTGTTGGTAATCAAATAGTGTGAAAAATTGGGTAAGAAAATGGTCTAGAACAATAGGTTGTAAAAATTGATCAATATTTAATTGAGGTAAAGTAAAATTTGGGGGTGAGGAAAGGCTGTCTCCTTTTTTTCCGATATAACCATAAAGTGGCAATAGATTATCTCTATTTTGAGCCTCTATCTGCATAATACCTATCTTTTCCGCCTGAACAGTATCGCAAAGCAATGCTAACTTTTCTTGTAATTGGTGATTAGTGTTACTCATAATTTCTGAAGATATCCCGAGATAATTCACTTTTCTTTCCATTCTTTTTCTCTCCAATTAAAAAGTCTGAGCATTACACGGTATAATCTGACGCTAACAAAGTAAAAACACACCTAATTAGGTGTTTCATGAGCATTGACAGACGAGGTTTAGCTGTTATTCTCACCCTCTGTTCCCTTAAGGGAACTGTAAGGTAAAACTGTCGTCTAAACGGAAAAGTTCTTATCTGCCTTCTTTTTGTTATCTATTATGACGCAGTTAATAGGCATATATGAATTTTTCTAAATCAAACGTCGAAAAACAAGAAAATAAGGTTTATGTTCTTGTTATTGCTAACTAGAATTAATCATCCAGTAAAATAGATTTATTGGTATAAATTCCTTTAAAATAGCGTTTATTATTTTTTCGACTAAATCAACCCATTAGATTAAAGGTGATCCTTTTGCAAGGTTCTGAATTACAGCAATTTATTATTGATAAACTTGAAGATTCTAAAGCTCAAGACATTATTGCATTAGATGTCCGCGGAAAATCAAGTGTAACTGATTACATGATTATTTGTACAGGTACCTCAAGCAGACACCTCATGTCAGTTGCAGATAATCTCGTTGATGATTGCCGCGAAGCGGGATTACAACCTTTAGGTGTTGAAGGACAAGGCGTTTCTGACTGGATTGTCGTTGACCTTGGTGAAGCCATGGTACACGTTATGCAAGAAGATAGTCGCCGTATGTACGAACTTGAAAAACTCTGGAGCTGAGTTTGAAATTACAGCTCATTGCCGTTGGTACAAAAATGCCGGACTGGATACAGACCGGCTTTATGGATTATCTTAATCGATTCCCCAAAGATATGCCTTTAGAACTTATCGAGATCCCTGCAGGCAAGCGAGGAAAGAATGCGGATATTAAACGTATTCTCGAAAAAGAAGGTGAACAGATGTTAGCTGCAGTAGGTAAAGGAAATCGTATCGTCACTCTCGATATTCCTGGCGCTCGCTGGGATACGCCAAAACTTGCAGAACAACTTGATCGATGGAAGCTTGATGGTAGAAATGTCAGTTTACTCATTGGTGGCCCGGAAGGATTAGCACCCGCTTGTAAAGCAGCAGCTGAACAAAGCTGGTCTTTATCTCCTTTAACAATGCCACATCCCCTTGTTCGTGTTGTGGTTGCAGAAAGCCTTTATCGAGCATGGAGCATTACCACAAACCATCCTTATCATCGTGAATAATCAATAAATTGGCGGGTCAGTAAGTGAAGTCAAATGGGATGAAAAGAAAAAAACGTACCCCGTTTCGAGATTATACTGCGGAATCAAAGCTATTTATCCGACGTGTAATTGTCGCATTTTCAGTAATTATTATATTGAGTGGTGTTTTGGTTTTTAACCTCAATCACTTACAGATCGCTCGCCATGATGATTATCAGACACGTTCAAATGATAACAGAATTAAATTAGTACCGATCGCTCCCAGCAGAGGCATTATTTACGATCGCAAAGGTATCCCTCTTGCGCTCAATCGTACTATCTACCAATTAGAAATTGTGCCTGAAAAGGTAGTAAACTTACAAGAAACTCTGGAAAGCTTAAGGGATGTTGTTGACTTAACTGACGAAGATATTGCTGCATTTGAGAAAGAGCGCAAGCGCTCACGTCGATTTAGCTCTATCGCCTTAAAAACAACATTAAGCCAAGTACAAGTTGCGCGTTTCGCTATCAACCAATATCGCTATCCCGGTTTAGAAATCAAAGGCTATCAACGTCGTTATTATCCTTATGGTTCAGCATTGACGCATGTAATTGGTTACGTCGCAAAAATTAATGATAAAGATGTTGAACGTCTTGATAAAGAAGGTTTATCACCTAACTATGCTGCAACTCATGATATTGGTAAGTTAGGCATCGAACGTTATTATGAGTCTACTTTGCACGGCACAACAGGCTATGAAGAGGTTGAAGTTAATAGCCGTGGTCGAGTTATTCGCCAATTGCACGAACAACCGCCACAAGCAGGTAAAGATATTTATCTTACCATCGACCTTGAACTGCAAACCTATATTGAAACATTACTCACTACAAGCCGAGCTGCGGTTGTAGTAACCGATCCTCGCAATGGTGAAATTTTAGCTCTGGTATCAAACCCAAGTTACGATCCAAACTTATTTGTTGGTGGGATTTCAAATACTGAGTATCAAGGATTACTAAACAACCCGGATAGACCACTGATCAACCGAACAACTCAGGGGCTTTATCCACCTGCATCAACCGTGAAACCCTTTATGTCTGTTGCAGCATTGAGTGAAGGTGTAATTACAGCCAATACAACAATTCATGATCCCGGCTGGTGGCAACTCCCTGGCTCCGAAAAACGTTATCGAGATTGGAAACGTTGGGGACATGGAAAACTTAATGTCACAAAATCTATCGTAGAATCTGCGGATACCTTCTTCTACCAAGTTGCTTATGATATGGGAATTGATCGTATATCAACTTGGATGGGCCGCTTTGGCTATGGCGAATATACAGGTATTGATCTCTCTGAAGAGCGTAATGGCATCATGCCAACACGTGAGTGGAAACAGCAACGTTATAAAAAGCCTTGGTATCAAGGTGACACGATCCCAGTAGGTATTGGGCAAGGTTATTGGACAGCAACGCCAATTCAAATGGCGAAAGCTTTAATGACATTGATTAATGACGGTCAAGTTAAAACCCCTCACCTACTTTACGGTACCAAACTAGGCAATGAAATGTTGCCTTATGTTGATACTGAAACCCGCCAAATTGGCGATATCAACTCAGGTTATTGGGAACTAGCAAAACACGGTATGTATGGTGTGGCTAACTTCCCGAATGGCACAGGTCGCCGAAGTTTTGCTGATGCACCTTATAAAATAGCAGCAAAATCGGGAACTGCGCAGGTGTTTAGTTACGAAACCTACAATGCTAGCCAATTGGCAGAACATCTTCGTGACCACAAATTGATGATTGCCTTTGCGCCTTATGATAAGCCAACTGTAGCCATCTCTATTATCCTAGAAAATGGTGGTGCAGGCCCTTCTGTCGGTGATATTACAAGACAAATTCTTGACCACATTCTCCTTGGTGATAACAACACTGTATTGCCAGTATCTCCACCAGCACCACGTGGTTCAGAGGAATAATACTCATGACTGAAAATAATAAGAAAAAATCCTTCTGGACACGGATCCATATCGACCCGTTATTCTTACTTTGTATTCTTGCGTTATTAGGATACAGCGCGTTTATTATGTGGAGTGCCAGCGGGCAAGATCCAGAAATGATGCAACGTAAGTTAGGACAGATTGCTATGGGGTTCATGATCATGATAGTCATGGCGCAAATCCCACCAAGAGTCTATGAAAGCTGGGCTCCTCATCTCTATTTCTTTTGTGTTATTTTACTTATTCTTGTTGATGTCTTTGGGCAAATCAGTAAAGGAGCACAACGTTGGCTAGATTTAGGTATTGTTCGTTTTCAGCCTTCAGAAATCGCTAAAATAGCGGTGCCTTTAATGGTCGCTCGATTTATGAATCGCGATGTGTGCCCTCCTACATTACGTAATACGGCTATTGCTCTGGTACTTATTTTTGTACCAACTTTATTAGTCGCCGCACAGCCCGATTTAGGAACATCCATTCTTGTTGCCGCATCGGGTTTATTTGTTCTTTTTCTTGCGGGAATGAGTTGGCGCCTTATCACCGTGGCTATTATTCTTGTTGCCGCTTTTATCCCCATACTCTGGTTTTTCCTCATGCATGATTACCAGCAAGCACGGGTAATGATGCTTCTCGACCCTGAATCAGACCCGCTTGGGGCAGGATATCATATCATCCAATCTAAAATTGCCATTGGTTCTGGTGGATTACATGGAAAAGGATGGTTACAAGGCACTCAATCTCAATTAGAATTCTTACCTGAGCGCCATACAGACTTTATTTTTGCTGTATTGGCGGAAGAACTCGGATTAATTGGTGTTTTGATACTACTGACTCTTTATATACTCTTAATCGCGCGAGGCCTTTACCTTGCAACGAAAGCACAAAATACATTTGGTAGAGTAATGATTGGCGGGTTAATGCTAATTTTCTTTGTCTATGTCTTTGTCAATATAGGGATGGTGAGTGGCATTCTTCCTGTTGTAGGTGTTCCGTTGCCGCTAATGAGTTATGGAGGCTCGGCCCTTATTGTATTAATGGCCGGGTTTGGTATCGTGATGTCGATTCATACACACCGAAAACTACTATCGAAAAGTTTATAATGAGGTCTTTATGCGTCTGCAATGGGTTTTGATTAGTATCAGTGCATTGCTACTGTCAGGGTGTGTTATTGATAAACCGAATACCAATAAACAGCCAGCACCATTACCCAATGTGCCAGCTCAACGTGTTCTCGGTGCAGAGCCACGTTACGAGCCTTATCACCCTACGGCGAATCAAGATTACCGAAAAAATGGGGTGGTTTACCGTATTGTGTCTGATCCTGCAAACTTTAGTGAGCGAGGAGAAGCTGTTGTCTATGATAGTTTAGCGATGAGTCGTTTAACTACCATTGGTGAACGCATTAATCCCTATGAGTTTGCAGTCGCTCATCCTACATTACCGATCCCAAGCTATGCGAAAATTACAAACTTGCTTAATGGGCGCACAATGGTTGTACGTATTAACGACCGTGGCCCTTACGTCAATGGAAAACAGATCCAAGTCACTCCAGCGGTTTCTGATAGTTTACGTTTAATGCCGACAACACCATTGCTTATTGAAGGAATTGTTGTTGACCCAAATGGCCATATGAGCGGTATTGGTACACATGGTGCGCAGATAGAGAAGAAAACAACCGCATTGCCTGAGCGCCCTAACTTTAATGCTCAGCCAGCAACAGTAACATCGGCGCCATTAGCAACATCAACGCCAGTCAACAACACTACACCTGTTGAGCCATCGGCTCCAGTGCAAGTAAAAGCGCCTACTCCACTTCCAACGCCAGCTCCTGCAAAGGCGGAAGCACCAAAACCAGTATTACCTTCAAATTCCATAGCACAAGGCTTTTATGTCCAAGTTGGTGCTCTCAGTAACGAAAATAATGCACAGTTTTGGCTCAATGATTTATCGTCACTATTTAATACCCAAGGTGTGATCAACAAAATAGATGGATTATATAAAGTGCAACTAGGCCCTTATTCATCTAAAGATCAAGCTGAAATGATAAAAAACAAGCTAAAACAAGTTAAAGATATCACTGGGTTTATTATTACCCAATAAAGGATAATTTTACGTAAAATCCTTTTTATATCAGCAAATTCAAGCGTAAAATCGTCTGGGTTTGCTGATATTTTATTTATCAGTCCCTATTTTTCCCTGAATTTTTGGATTAAACAAACAGAATGAAACAGATACTCCCAGCAAAATTACTAAGAACAAGCCTATTAAGTGCCACTTTTGCTTTACTCACAGTAAGCCATCAAGGTATTGCGGAAGATTCCCTAAAAACAATGATACCAGCTGTTCCTAGTATCGAAGCCGAATCTTATATTCTTATTGATTATAATTCTGGGAAAGTATTGGCTGAAATGAACGCTGACGTTCGCCGTGATCCTGCAAGTTTAACCAAAATGATGACCAGTTATGTTATCGGTCAATCCATTCGTGCTGGTAAAATCTCTAATAGCGATATCGTACCCATTGGTGAAGAAGCATGGGCAACAGGTAATCCTGTTTTTCGTGGCTCTTCTTTAATGTTCTTAAAACCTGGCGACCAAGTTACTGTCGCACAATTAACCCGTGGCATTAATTTACAATCAGGTAATGATGCTTGTGTCGCAATGGCCTCTTATATTGCCGGAAGCCAAGATACATTTGTAACCATGATGAACGATTACGTTAAACGCCTCGGTTTACAAAATACACAATTCCAAACCGTTCATGGTCTTGATGCTCCGGGGCAATATAGCTCGGCTCGCGATATGGCACTAATTGGTGCTGCATTAATTCGCGATGTACCTGATGAATATGCCATCTATAAAGAAAAAGAATACACCTACAACAATATCCGCCAAACTAACCGAAATGGTTTATTGTGGGATACCAGTTTAAATGTTGACGGTATTAAAACAGGTCATACAGCATCAGCAGGTTATAACCTCGTCGCTTCTGCAACTGAAGGTGATATGCGTTTAATTTCTGCAGTTATGGGGGGGCATTCATCTAAAGGCCGTGATGCTGAAAGTAAAAAATTACTTACTTGGGGTTTTCGTTTCTTTGAAACTGTAAAACCATTGCAAGTGGGTAAAGAATTCGCAGCTGAACCTATCTGGTATGGTGAAACAGATAAAGTACAATTAGGGGTAGATAAAGATGTTTATTTAACTATTCCTCGTGGTCGTTTAAAAGATTTAAAAGCAAGCTATATTCTTGATAATGTAGAATTACATGCGCCAGTAGCTAAAAATCAAGTTGTGGGAACCATTAATTTCCAACTTGATGGTCAAGTTATCGAACAGCGCCCGCTAGTTGTGATGAATGAAGTAAAAGAAGGTGGTTTCTTTAGCCGTATTATCGACTATATCAAATTATTATTCTCACACTGGTTTGGCTAAGGCTTGAAAAAGATAAATGTGACCACATATAACTTTTATACAGATATTGGCAGAAACACATTTACCATTCCCATATTTACCCTAATTACCAGTATCGCATTCCTTATTATGTAAGGAATGCGCTTTTTATTTGCTAAGATTAGGTGTAGAAATAAATTATTAAAACAACAACGCCTGTTGTCTTAAGGAATTACATTATGATGAAAACAAAATTAAATGAACTATTAGAGTTCCCATGTTCTTTCACTTATAAAGTGATGGGTCATGCAAAACCAGAACTAGTAGATCAAGTCGTTGAAGTCATTCAACGCCATGCGCCTGGTGATTACACTCCTTCAGTAAAGCCAAGTAGTAAAGGTAATTACCACTCTGTTTCTATTACCATCAACGCAACTCATATTGATCAAGTAGAAACATTATATAAAGAATTAGGTGAACTTGAACTGGTGCGTATGGTTCTGTAACCTCTTCTTTTAGCAAATGACTTTTTAAAAGCGCCTTTCATTAAGGCGCTTTTTCTTATTCGGCATTTCCTCATTTTTCACTCTATCTCGGAAAAAAAACATCTCAATCTGGTAGTTCATTTACTGGAGCGTTATACTGCTCTTCACAATTACGCTACAAATGAAGATTTTCACGGTGCAAGACAAGACAATCATTATTCGCCAATTAGGTGTGAAACCCTATTTACCGGTTTCTGATTCTATGCATCAGTTTACGGAAAAACGGGAAAGTCACACACCTGATGAAATATGGCTAGTTCAACATGAACAGGTTTTTACCCAAGGCCAAGCAGGTAAAGCTGAACACTTATTAAATACGGGAGCTATCCCTGTTATTCAATCTGATCGTGGTGGCCAAGTAACTTATCATGGCCCTGGTCAACAAGTGATGTATGTTTTAATTGATTTAAAACGCAATCATGTAGGTGTTCGTCAATTAGTCACCGCTCTTGAAAACACCGTTATAGATACGCTAGCAGAGTTTAATGTAGAAGCTTATGCTCGCGCTGATGCACCTGGCGTTTATGTGAAGGGTGATAAAATTTGCTCTTTAGGATTGCGTATCCGTAAAGGTTGTTCCTTTCATGGACTTGCGCTCAATATCGATATGGATTTATCTCCTTTTGCTCGAATAAATCCTTGTGGTTATTCTGATCTAAAAATGACGCAATTAATTGATTTTGCACCGAATACGACAACGACACAGGTAGCACCGTTATTAGTTAAGCATTTTTGTACACAACTAGGATTTCAACCACAGCAATAAAAATGCTATAATTTTTTTAACATTTGTCATATTTTTTTAAAACCCTGATTACCTCAGTCACATCGTGTTAATCACTCTAGATAACTGGAACTGGCACAATTATGAGTAAACCTATTCAGATGGAACGCGGAGTTAAATATCGCGACGCCGATAAAATGGCACTTATTCCTGTTAAAACAGTCGCTACAGAACGTGAACAACTGCTACGCAAACCTGATTGGATGAAAATAAAGCTACCCGCTGACTCAAGTAAAATTCAGGGTATCAAAGCAGCAATGCGTAAAAATGGCCTTCATTCCGTCTGTGAAGAAGCTTCTTGTCCTAACCTTGCTGAGTGTTTTAACCACGGAACGGCAACCTTTATGATCTTGGGCGCAATTTGTACACGCCGTTGCCCATTCTGCGATGTCGCTCATGGCCGCCCTAATGCTCCGGATCCTCAAGAGCCAGAAAAACTTGCTCAAACCATTAAAGATATGGGGTTACGCTACGTCGTAATTACGTCCGTAGACCGTGATGATTTACGTGATGGCGGAGCTCAACATTTTGCTGATTGTATTGCTGCAATTCGTGCAAAAAACCCAACAATCCGTATTGAAACATTAGTTCCTGATTTCCGTGGTCGTATGGATAAAGCACTTGAGATCCTCACTGACACTCCACCAGATGTCTTTAACCATAACTTAGAGAATGTTCCTCGCGTTTATCGCCAAGTACGTCCAGGTGCTAACTATCAATGGTCGCTGACATTGTTAGAGCGTTTTAAGCAAGCTCACCCAGATATTCCAACAAAATCAGGTTTGATGGTCGGTCTTGGGGAAACCAACGAAGAAATTATTGACGTTATGCGTGATCTGCGTAAACATGGGGTAACGATGCTGACATTAGGGCAATATTTACAGCCAAGCCGTCACCATCTTCCTGTTCAACGCTACGTCAGTCCTGACGAGTTTGAATATATGAAAGAGCAAGCACTTGCGATGGGCTTTACCCATGCAGCTTGTGGGCCGTTTGTTCGCTCGTCTTATCATGCTGATCTTCAAGCTCAGGGGATTGAGGTTAAATAACAATTTATCTCTCATGCTTAATATTGCAATTGCTGTATTTATAGGTGGTGGTTTAGGTAGTGTATTACGCTGGCTGATTAGCTACCGCCTAAATTCTATTTTTCCTCATTTTGCCACAGGTACCTTTATTGCTAACTGCATTGGTGCTTTTATCATTGCCTTTGGTATCGCTTGGTTTAGCAAAGCACCACATATTGATCCTATTTGGAAAATTATGCTAACTACTGGCTTTTGTGGTGGCCTGACAACATTTTCAACCTTTTCTGTCGAAGTTGTCGCACTCTTAACTGAGGGGAAGATAGGATGGGCATTAAGTACGATGGGCGCTAATTTGGCTGGCTCATTTTTAATGACCGCATTTGCATTTTGGTTACTACGCGAGATGTAATGTTTGGAATATAAAAACCTGTTATAAAATGGGCTTTGCTCTAGATACTTAAAAACCCGTTAAATAACGGGCTTTGCTCTAGATACATAAAAACCCGTTAAATAACGGGTTTTTACTTGTCTCAAAGAAGTCGTTAATTAGATAGCGACAACGTTTGCAGCAGATGGCCCTTTCGCGCCGTCAGTAACTTCAAACTCTACTTTTTGACCTTCAGCAAGGGTTTTAAAGCCTTCTGATGTAATAGCGGAAAAGTGTACAAATACATCTTTGCTGCCATCTTCTGGAGTGATAAAACCAAAACCTTTAGTTTCGTTAAACCACTTAACGTTACCTTTTAATTTAGACATCAAGTTTACCTTTAAAATAGAAAATAAACGCAAGCGTTTTGCGTTAGCTATAGTAAAACAAAAATGATGATTCCCTGTCCACAGTCTAGATCACGAAACTCACATTTTTTTTCTGCCAAATGATTAATATTCAGACAAATCCCATGCCTTAACGCATAGTTCACTTAAGAAACAATACTTAATACTTACAATCTGAACTATTCATCGACTTCTACTTTTTCATATTGAAGTAGCCAACGCTTAATATCTAATCCACCAGTATAGCCGACTAGCTTACCGTTATGACCAATAACTCGATGACAAGGAATAATTAAAGAAATTGGGTTGCGTGAGTTTGCCATTCCTACCGCTCGGCAATAATTGACCGAACCTAATGTAAGCGCCAATTTTTTATAACTCCAAATTTCACCATAAGGGATGGTTTGTAATGTCTTCCAAACACGGTTTTGAAATTCCGTTCCTTCTGGCGCTAATGGCACCGAAAATGTCGTGCGTTTACCTGCAAAATACTCTTTTAATTGTTTTATACATTGGTTAATAACAGGACTTGAATTTACAGCAACCTCTTTGTCATTCACAAAATAGAGACTCGTGATCCCTTTTTCATTTGCAGTAATAGAGATATAGGGTTTTGGAAAGCCTTTAGGTGCATCGAGATAGTCTTGGTACATAATGTTTTCTCTGCTGATTTGTCTTTAGCAACCAGATTAAATCATGCTTGATTGATAAAGCAATCATCTAATTACTCGTATATCTAATAAAAATTGATCAATCTAGCGATCTAAAAATAAAATTAGTGCACTAACTGTTTAATTTTAATGATAATCATTATCAAAAATGAAAACCACCATATATTGTATGGTTGAAAACAAATAACTCTATATATAGTATTTAAGTACTTCTCATTATGGATGTGAAAACAGACGCATCCATATTTTTATAAGGGTTATTTTTATGTCTGTTATCCTCTATACCAAACCGAATTGTGTTCAATGCAGTGCCACAGAACGTGCTTTAAAACAGAAAAACATTCCGTTTGTTGCAGTTGATCTTACCAAAGATACACAAGCTCTCGCCCGTATCGTTTCTATGGGATATCGCCAAGTACCTGTTGTAGTTCACGGTGAACAACATTGGTCGGGTTTCTGCCCTGATAAAATCAGACAGATCACGCTCTAAAGGAGCTCCTCATGCAAACTGCACCTTTGATCTATTTTTCAAGTCGTTCTGAAAACTGCCATCGCTTTGTACAAAAACTCAATTTAAATGCGACCAGAATTATTGAAGCTGAAACATTGCTTGCAACGCAACCCTTTGTGTTGCTTTGCCCAACTTATGGTGGCGGTGGTACTAAAGGTGCAGTTCCTAAGGCGGTTATTCAATTTTTAAATATTCCTGGAAACCGTCAATTAATACGTGGAGTCATTGCTTCTGGAAATACTAATTTCGGTGCAGCTTACGGATTAGCTGGCGATATTATTGCACAAAAATGCCAAGTCCCTTTTTTGTATCGATTTGAATTATTAGGCACACCAGAAGATGTATATCGCGTAAAAATAGGTTTAAGTACATTTTGGTCAAGTCTTACTGACCAATGCATTACGAGATAATTAACATGACACAATCAACAGAACAACTGGATTACCATGCATTGAATGCCATGCTAAATCTCTATGATGAGCAAGGTAATATTCAGTTTGATAAAGATAAATTAGCGACACACCATTTTTTTCGTCAACATGTAAATCAAAACACTGTATTTTTTCATGATCTAAAAGAAAAACTCGAGTTCTTAGTACAACAACACTATTACGAAGCACAAGTGTTAGAACAGTATGAGTTTACCTTTATTAAACAGCTATTTAAACATGCTTATAGTAAAAAATTTCGCTTTCAATCATTCCTTGGTGCTTTTAAGTACTATACCAGTTACACCTTAAAAACGTTTGATGGAGAGCGCTATCTAGAGCGCTATGAAGATCGAGTTTGTATGGTGGCTCTCACGCTAGCACAAGGCAATACTGACCTTGCTATTCATCTTGTAGATGAAATTATTAGTGGTCGTTTTCAACCCGCTACGCCGACTTTTTTAAATTGTGGAAAACAACAACGTGGTGAATTGGTTTCCTGCTTTCTATTGCGTATAGAAGATAATATGGAGTCTATCGGTCGCTCGGTAAATTCCGCGTTACAGCTTTCTAAACGAGGCGGTGGCGTTGCATTTTTGCTCACCAATTTACGTGAAGCAGGCGCGCCGATTAAACGTATAGAAAATCAATCTTCTGGTGTGGTTCCTGTCATGAAAATGCTTGAAGATGCTTTTTCTTATGCAAACCAATTAGGTGCAAGACAAGGTGCCGGTGCTGTTTATCTTCATGCTCACCATCCTGATATTTATCATTTTCTTGATACTAAAAGAGAGAATGCAGATGAAAAAGTTCGAATAAAAACCCTCTCTTTAGGCGTTGTTATCCCTGATATCACGTTTGAATTAGCAAAACGCAATGAAGATATGTATCTCTTCTCACCTTATGATGTAGAACGAGTTTATGGCGTACCTATGTCCGAAATAAGTGTTAGCGAAAAATACAGTGAAATGGTGAATAACGCGCAAATTCGTAAGAAGAAAATTAAAGCGAGGGAGTTTTTTCAAACACTTGCCGAAATTCAATTTGAGTCTGGCTACCCTTATATCATGTTTGAAGATGCTGTAAATCGAGCTAATCCTATCGCGGGTAGAATTAATATGAGCAATCTTTGCTCTGAAATTTTACAAGTCAACAGTGCCAGTGAGTATCACCCAGACTTAAGCTATCGCCATATCGGTCATGATATCAGTTGTAATTTAGGCTCTATGAATATTGCTATGGCAATGGATTCACCTAACTTTGCACATACCGTCAGCACGGCAATTAGAGCATTAAGCAATGTTTCTGAAATGACAAAAATTGAGTCCGTTCCTTCTATTGAAAAAGGCAATCTCGCGTCTCATGCCATTGGTTTAGGACAAATGAATTTACATGGCTACTTAGCGCGTGAAGGGATTTATTACGGCTCTGAGGAAGCGTTAGATTTCACTAATATCTATTTTTATACCGTCACTTACTATGCGTTGTTAGCTTCAAACCAATTAGCGATTGAGAAAAAACAGCACTTTAAAGGCTTTGAAAATTCGAAATATGCAACGGGTGAATATTTTAATAAATATGTATCACAACAATGGTTGCCTAAAACACAAAAAATCCACCAGCTATTTAGCCAATCTAATGTTCATATTCCAACACAAGAAGATTGGCAGACTCTCAAGCAATCTATTATGACGCATGGGATCTATAACCAAAACTTACAAGCGATACCACCAACGGGATCTATTTCCTATATTAACCACTCTACATCGAGTATTCATCCTATTGCCGCACCAATAGAAATTAGAAAAGAAGGTAAAATTGGGCGAGTTTATTACCCAGCCCCCTTTATGACCAATGAAAACCGTCAGTATTATCAAGATGCATATGAAATTGGGGCTGAAAAAATTATTGATACTTATGCTGAGGCTTCTCAACATATCGACCAAGGTTTATCGCTCACATTATTCTTTTCTGATGAAGCAACAACCCGAGATATTAACAAAGCGCAAATATATGCATGGCGTAAAGGTATTAAAACCTTGTATTACATTCGTATCCGACAATCTGCATTAGCAGGTACTGAAATCAAAGGCTGTGTTTCGTGCGCACTTTAATAATAACAATAAGGAGAACATAGCATGTCATTACCTTTATTAAGCCATGTTAATGCAATTAATTGGAATCGCATTGAAGATGAAAAAGATTTAGAAGTTTGGAATCGTTTAACCATGAATTTTTGGTTACCTGAAAAAATTCCACTCTCTAATGATATTCCTTCATGGAACACCCTAACTCAAGCTGAAAAACAACTTACAATCCGTGTTTTTACAGGGCTAACTTTACTTGATACGATCCAGAATACCATAGGTGCACCGACTTTGATGCCTGATGCACTCACGCCTCATGAAGAAGCCGTATTATCTAATATCTGTTTTATGGAAGCGGTGCATGCTCGTTCTTACAGTTCGATATTTTCCACACTCTGCTTAACATCCGATGTCGATGAAGCATACCGTTGGAGTGAGGAAAATCCTTACTTACAAAAGAAAGCAGAAATTATTTTGCGTTATTATCAAGATGAAGATCCTTTAAAGAAAAAAATTGCCAGCGTCTTTTTAGAATCTTTTTTGTTTTATTCAGGATTCTATTTACCAATGTATTGGTCAAGCCGAGGAAAATTAACTAATACAGCCGATTTAATTCGCCTTATTATTAGAGATGAAGCCGTTCATGGTTATTATATTGGCTATAAATTTCAAAATCAGTTATTAAATAAATCTGAATTAGAGAAACAAGATATTAAAGATTTTGCTTTCTCATTATTATTAGATTTATATGACAATGAAGTGAAATATACTGAAGATCTTTACGACACTGTAGGCTGGACAGAAGATGTCAAAAAATTTCTTCATTATAATGCAAATAAAGCATTAATGAATTTAGGGTATGAAGCTTTATTTCCTGATGAAATAACCAATGTAAGTCCTGCTATTCTTTCTTCATTATCACCAGATGCAAATGAAAACCACGATTTCTTCTCTGGCTCAGGATCATCCTATGTTATTGGTAAAACCATTAACACTGAAGATGATGATTGGGATTTTTAAGATTTATTGGATTAATTGAAGGTAAAAGAAACAATACAATACATTCAATTTAATTATGTATCACACATAAAACATAATACACTGAAAAATATAGACTATTTTTTGGTGTATTTTAATTTGTTCACTAAACAATCTAATTGATGGATTTTTGCCGTTCAATATTGTCAAAAAATCAATTTTTTTCGAATTATCCCAGCCTATTTCTAGTATATAAACCTTATCACAAGGTATTAAATATTAATTTATCTAATATGTATTGATTTTTTTTCATTTAATTTTCATCTCTATTTCTCTTCTATTTTGATATTAAGTTTTCGTTTTTATTGAGATCCTAATTAAATTTGCAATACCTCTAAAAATAAAGTTATTTCAGTCAGTTAGAGGTAAATACATCTTTTAATAAATTTTATTTATTTCACTTTATTTAATTATTAATTATATTAAAAACAACGAAAATACAGCCAAATTATTTAATTAATTATAATGAACATAGGGTTGTCAGACTCAATCATTGTGGTAGGGTAATTCCCTTACTAAAAATCTTATTTAGGAAAAATAACAACACTTATTAATTAATATTTAATTTATTCCTTTCAATATTTAAATAGGAAACTATATATTGCATGGCAATTAAACTCGAAGTAAAAAATCTCTACAAAGTATTTGGCGAACACCCTAAACGCGCGTTTGAATTATTAAAATCTGGTATGAATAAAGATCAGATTTTTGATAAAACAGGGCTTACGGTGGGCGTTCAAAATGCAAATCTGGCAATTGAAGAAGGCGAAATATTTGTCATCATGGGATTATCTGGTTCAGGTAAATCCACACTAGTCCGCCTTCTCAATCGTCTGATCTCTCCAACAAAGGGAGAGGTGCTTATTGATGGTGAAAATATTGCCACCATGTCGGATAAGGAGTTACGACAAGTACGCCGTAAAAAAATCAGTATGGTGTTTCAGTCATTTGCATTAATGCCCCATATGAACGTACTTGATAACACTGCATTTGGAATGGATCTCGCGGGATTAAGCAAAGATGAGCGTTATAAAAAAGCGATGGATGCTTTAGAGCAAGTCAACTTGGGCAGTTACGCAAACTCTTGGCCTGATGAGCTTTCTGGTGGGATGCGTCAACGTATCGGCCTTGCGCGTGCACTTGCTAACGATCCAGATATTTTATTGATGGATGAAGCCTTTTCAGCACTCGATCCATTAATTCGTACAGAAATGCAAGATGAGTTATTAAGCTTACAAGGAGATAAACAACGCACGATTGTGTTTATCTCCCATGACCTGGATGAAGCTATGCGTATTGGCGACCGAATTGCCATTATGCAAGGTGGTGTTGTTGTTCAAACGGGCACACCAGATGAAATACTCAATAATCCAGCAAATGATTATGTGCGTACGTTTTTCCGTGGTGTTGATATTAGCCACGTATTTAGTGCAAAAGATATAGCTAAACGTCGTCCTGAAACCTTACTGCATGTTGCGCCCGGTTTTGGTCCTCGCTCCGCCTTGAAAGTACTCGAAGATGAAGATAGAAATTTTGGCTATCTCATTGAGCGAGGAAGAAAATTTGTTGGCGTTGTTTCCGTCACATCTCTTGAAGAGGCACTGAAAAATAAACAACCTATTGAGTCAGCTATTTTATCTGAGCCTTGTGCTATTAATGGTGATACACCGTTAAACGAGCTGATTTCAACTGTTGCACAATCTCCCTGTGCAATTCCTGTTATTGATGAAAAAAACCGTTATATCGGCTTAATTTCTAAAGGAATGTTACTACAAGCACTGGATAAGGAGACGCCAAATGAGTAATACAACAGATAAAGATGTGGCTTTGGATACAAATATCCAAGAAACCGCGACAAGCGATACTACGCCAGAGACAACCAATAACGTAAATGATGATCCTTGGGCAACAACTGATACCACTACAACAGAAAGTGATCCTTGGAGTAGTACTGACAGTTCATCAACAGATGCCGATCCATGGGGTGCTGGCAGTGGTACTGAAAATATTGATACCTCATCCGCTGGCAGTGATTGGTTAGATGCAACACCAACGGATGTAGCACCTGATTCATTCAATCTAATGGATCCGTTTCATAATACGCTGATCCCCTTAGATTCATGGGTTACTGATGCGATTGACTGGATTGTGTTGCATTTTCGCCCTGTTTTCCAAGGTATCCGTGTACCGGTCGATTTGGTCTTAAGTGGTTTTGAAAATTTCTTAACCTCAATGCCAGCACCTATCGCCATTATTCTGTTTTCTCTGATTGCATGGCAGCTTTCAGGCAAAGTTATGGGTATCGCTTCTTTTATCTCATTAATATTAATTGGTGCAATTGGTGCTTGGTCTGAAGCTATGGTTACCCTTGCACTGGTACTCACCTCGTTACTGTTTTGTCTTATTATTGGGCTTCCATTAGGAATATGGCTGGCTAACAGTGATAGAGCATCCAAAATTGTTCGGCCTTTACTCGATGCGATGCAGACAACGCCTGCATTTGTCTACTTAGTTCCTATCGTCATGTTATTTGGTATAGGTAACGTACCTGGCGTTGTGGTCACTATTATTTTTGCCTTACCTCCAATTGTGAGATTGACCATTTTAGGGATCAAACAAGTTCCTGAAGATTTAATAGAAGCAGCACAATCATTTGGTGCAAATCCTCGTCAAATGCTGTTTAAAGTGCAATTACCACTCGCCATGCCAACAATTATGGCAGGTGTAAACCAAACACTAATGTTAGCACTTTCAATGGTTGTTATTGCATCAATGATTGCCGTTGGTGGGTTAGGTCAAATGGTATTACGCGGTATAGGTCGTCTTGATATGGGATTAGCTGCCGTAGGGGGTGCCGGTATTGTTATCCTCGCCATTATCCTTGACCGATTAACACAATCTTTAGGTCAAAACAGCCGTCATAAAGGCAATAGATGCTGGTATATGACAGGGCCTATCGGCTTAATTTGTCGACTCTTTGGCAAAAAAGCATCGTAATAAATATTTTTACTATTAATTAAAAATCAATAAAGAACACCACGTTCAATCAATATAAGAAATAGAGGCGACAGTTCGCTGTCGCTATTTATCTCTTACCATAACAACAGAAGGAAAAACTATGCGTAATCCAGTTATCTGGGCAACAGTATTGTCCGCCACACTGATAAGCACCCAGTTATCCGCTGCTGATTTACCTGGAAAAGGAATTTCGGTTCAACCCGTGCAAAGTACGATTTCTGAAGAAACCTTTCAAACTTT
The DNA here is from genome assembly GCF_023701425.1 of Proteus sp. FZP2095. Classification (NCBI taxonomy): domain Bacteria; kingdom Pseudomonadati; phylum Pseudomonadota; class Gammaproteobacteria; order Enterobacterales; family Morganellaceae; genus Proteus; species Proteus sp. FZP2095. Next base: position 21,079 of record NZ_JAMQBJ010000001.1, on the reverse strand, counting down.
AATCGTTAATAAAGCACTAGAACAATTAGGTTACACCGTTCAGCCAATTAAAGAAGTTGACTATAACGTTGCTTATTCCTCTATTGCTAATGGTGATGCCACCTTTATGGCTGTTAGTTGGGTTCCCCTTCATAATTCACAATATGCAGCAGCAGGAGGTGATAATACCTTTTATCGTAAAGGGGATTATGTCGTTAATGCCGCTCAAGGTTACTTGATTGATAAGAAAACGGCAGAGAAATATAACATTACGAATATTGAGCAACTTAAAGATCCTAAAATTGCTAAATTGTTTGATGCCAATGGTGATGGTAAAGCCGATTTAACCGGTTGTAATCCGGGATGGGGTTGTGAAGAAGCGATCAATAATCACTTAAAAGCCTATGGATTAGAAAAATCTGTTACACATAACCAAGGTAACTACGCAGCCATGATGGCAGATACCATTACTCGTTATAAAGAAGGCAAGCCCATTTTTTATTACACATGGACGCCTTACTGGATAAGTGATGTATTAAAACCGGGTAAAGATGTTGTTTGGTTACAAGTGCCTTTCTCTTCATTACCGGGTGATGATAAAACCGATACCACATTAGCAAATGGTAAAAACTATGGCTTTCCGCCAAGTACCATGCATATTGCAGCAAATAAAAAATGGGCTGAAGAAAATCCCGCTGCGGCAAAACTCTTTGAAGTTATGAAAGTGTCTGTTGCCGATATTAATGCGCAAAACTTACGTATGCATAATGGTCAAAAATCACAGGCAGATATTGAACGTCATGCTAATGCGTGGATCAAAGCACATCAAAAAACCTTTGATGGTTGGATTGAACAAGCTCAAGCAGCTGCAAAATAATCAATAAACAATCTTCATTTAAGATTGTCACAAAACAGGTCGCATTATTGTGACCTGTTTTTATTCATAAAAAACTAAATTTACATGCAGTTAGATAAAATAAGTTTATATAAAAATTAAAAATAATCTTAATACTACTTTATTATTAAGATTATTCTTTTTATTCAAAGCCATGTTCTCCCTTTCTTTCATTCTCTCATTTCTTCAATTATGATTATCCTTTTCTCCAGTAGCCATTTTGGCATTCTCATTTTTATATTTATTATTTTAGATAAGGAATAAACTGTGTCTTACACTAACAAACCAGTACCTGAAGAAATTAAACGTTGGAACTGGGGTGCTTTCATGTTTAATATTATTTGGGGTTTTGGTAATAAATCCTATCTTCCATTATTAGCGCTTGTTCCTTTACTTAATCTTGTTTGGATTTTTGTCTGTGGTATTAAAGGGAATGAATGGGCTTGGAAAAGTGGTGATTACGATTCTGTTGAAACCTTTATGAAAGTACAAGAAACATGGAACAGAGCGGGCTTTGTTTACTTTATTATTAGTATTGTTATGGCTATTCTTTTCTTTATTTTCTTCTTCACAACCATGATGGCAATGATTGCAACTTCTACATCACATGGTTATTAATTTAATATATCGAATATTGAATTCTTAATGTCAATAAACCCCATAATATTTATGGGGTTTATCTGTTTTTATTTTCAGTAATATTAGAAACGTTTTACCACAGTAAATCGATAATCACGTCCTACCCCTGAAACTGATTCACCTAAATAAGGGTAATAATCTCGGTTAAATAAATTCGCGACCGTAAAACGAACTTCCGTATTATCTATAAAAGAAGGTTCCCAATTCGCAAATAGACCATGTATTGCATAACCTTTACTTTTTGGTAGTGACCAATAGCCAGCATCAGGATCGGCATCCATTGGAGAACGACGCTGAGCACCAATAAAATCCCCCGTCCATCCCATATTAACGTTAATACTTGGTACTTTTACGCCAAGGGTGGCATGTAAAGCATCAGGTTGTATCTCAGCAATCCATGTTTTTTGACCAAACCACGGGTCGCGCGGTGATTGGTCACGTTTTCCTTTCATTGTTGAATATGCTAAACGGCCAAATACATTAGGGCTATTATAAAAAACTTCGATTTCCAACCCTTGGATGTGGTAGCCCGGTAAATTACGGTAATTACCAATCGAAGGTGGGCAATTTCCATTATGTCCATCCACCTTTTGACTTTCACAATAGACACCGCGACGTCGGAAAATTTCGTCTTTACCACGAGTATCAAATAGTGTCGTTCTTAACTGCAGTTGATCTTCTTGCTGAATAACACTTTCAAAATCCGCAATTGCACCAATTCGTGCAGCTCTTACTGTTTCTTTGTCTAGATGACGACTCGTTCCTGTTAAGCTAGAAACTCTTCCTTGAACTTCATACTGCTCATCAATCAATGGAGCTCGCCATGTATAGGTTAAATCACCAAAGAATCTGAAATTCTGATTCATTTTCCATAATAAACCTAAATGAGGTGTTGCCCCGCTATAAGTCACATCAGAGTAATCATGCCCATAATAGGGATCAGGATCTTGATAGGTAATCGCTCGGCTTCCTTTGCCTTGATTTTTAACGATATCGTAGCGAACGCCAGGAGTTATCGTCAGATTTCTATAGCTCATCGAATCTTGAATATAGAAACTGGTTGTCGTTTGCGTACCTTCTGGCATATAAGGTGGCGCATAATATCCATAGTTATAATTTGGATTTTTAGCTTTATCGCGAGTAAACATTAAAACATCACGATCATTACGATGCCAACGTGTTCCTACTAATACCTTATGCTCTAAAGCACCTTGCATAACTGTGCTTTCATTTTTAATTTCAATTTGATGATTTCGATAATCTACCCAACTTTGATTGCCCATACTGCCACTAAAATAGGAGCTCGCGGTCTCTGGGCGACTATCATTTTGTTTGGTTTTTGAGTAACCGTAGGTAAGTGTTAAATTAATTAAATCGGAATCAATCGGCTGAATATTCCATTTCACACTAAAGGTGTCATCTTTTTGATCACGATAAACTAATTTACGTTTCATCGCCGCATCAAAACTATATTTATCTACTTCAGCTTGGCTAGGTTTAGCTAGTTCATCACGTTTAGCCGCCCAAGGCGTCCATCCATCACTTTCTGATCGTGATGCTGATAACGTTAATGTTTGTGCTTCCGTTAAATAAATATTGGTCTTAATTAAAAAAGAATCCTGATCTGACTGTGAATAGCCAAATTTAGTCCCGTCAGGACGTCGCAGATCGTCACTTTCACGACGGTTAAAATAGAATAATCCATCTGCTTGCCCATCCAGTAATTTACCGTATACCGCACCACTATAACGATTTTGTCTATCATTAGTATGGTGGCCATATTTTAAAAACATCCCAATATTCTGATCGGGTAGTAATAAGTCATCGGGATCTTTGGTTTCAATTCTCACCGACCCCCCAAAACCGCCATTTCCTTGAGTAATATTATGAGGCCCTTTATCAACATCTATACGACGGATTAATTCAGGATCAATAAAAATTGAACCTTGGCGATATTTCTCAAAGGTTTTAGGCGTACCATCAAGGGTAATTTTAATATCTTCAGGATTACCCATCCCCCAGATATTTAATGTTTGACCGCCCGGCCTTGGTGAACCCGATGATGAAATTCCGGGTAATTTATCCACCAGCTCTGCAATATTATTAGGCTGAATTCTATCGATATCTTTTAATGTTAGAACGGTACTTCCCGCATCAACACTTGAGTTGAGTTCACCTGATACATAGATAGGTTCAATAATAATCTTTTCACGCGATTTTGGTTGTGCAGGACTTTCCAACTTTGTGGATGTCGTTATTTCTGGTTTTACACTTTCAGTTGCATAGCTATTTAACGAAGTGAGTGAAGTCAATAATAATGCTATCGCTGATGACGAAAATGAAAATATCCCAATTCCCTGACGATAAGCATCATTTTTTGCTAAGAAATGGATCATAATAGTAGTATCTTTTTGTATGGTTATTAGTTTGATAGATGATTATAGATGTAACTAACAGCGCTAATTATGATAATGATAATAATTATCATTATCTAGTTTTTTTGCACTTATCACTCAATACAGATAACTACACTATCGATACACTCTTATTAGATTTAAATTTCATCTAAAATAATATTTATAATAAATTGAACTAATTTCATTAGTTATTATAAGGTATTTAATATCTCTTTTTTCATTTTCCTCACTTAATTCCCTAATTATAATTACGTACATATCACTAAAGAAAAATTAATCATTTTTAAAATAAAGAGAATAAAACAGATACGGAACAGTCTGATAATTACAATTTTGCGGATCTTATTTTCTCTTTATTTTGAGAGCTAAATAATTATTAACTCAAGTGAATTTTAAGCCTTAGTTTTATGTTTAAATCGTAAATAAATTAAAGTATTGAAATAAAGATATTCAATGAGATAAAAATCAGCTAATAATAAAATTATAATTATGAGGTAATATACGCACTTTTGAACACAAGGATGCGTCATGACAATTTATGACCTAAAGCCCAAATTTCAAGCTCTACTACGCCCTTATGTAGAACAGCTATTCACAAAAGGGATCACAGCAAATCAGGTCACACTTTTTGCCTTACTGTTATCCATTGCTATTGGTGGATTACTTTTGCTTTATCCTTATCCCCATTTATTTTTATTGCTCCCTTTCGTCCTCTTTTTTCGTATGGCGCTTAATGCCATAGATGGCATGCTTGCACGAGAACATAATCAAAAAAGTGCACTTGGGGCGATATTAAATGAAGCCAGCGATGTTATTTCAGACATTGCACTCTATCTACCTTTTGCTTTTATTTTTCCACAAGCCTATTGGTGGATCATGCTGGCACTCTTTTTAATGATAATGACTGAGTTTTTAGGCGTGCTTGCCCAAACTATTCATGCTTCTCGTCATTATGATGGCCCGATGGGAAAAAGTGATAGAGCCTTTATTTTCGGTGCTATCGCTTTTTTTATCGGATTATTCCCCTCCCTGACATTATCAGAAAACACGCATTATCTTTTTATTATTATTAATTTATTACTTTTGTTGACTTGTTATCACCGAATTCATCGCGCACTAAAAGAAGCAATGATGACAGATAAAGATAAGGACACATCGTTATGAATCAACAACCGCAATATCAAACTCAAAGGAATATGATTGAGTCTGAATTTACCACCAGCGATAAAACACCTCTGTATTATCGCTATTGGCCTGCTCAAATTACCACTGAATCAAAAGCAATCATTTTATTTCACCGAGGTCATGAACACTCAGGTCGTGTTTCTCATCTAGTGGATGAGTTAGATCTTCCTGATTTTTCAATGTTTGCTTGGGATGCTCGAGGTCATGGTAAAAATCAAGGCGCTCGCGGTTATAGCCCATCAATGGGAACTTCAATAAAAGATATAGACGAATTCGTTCATTACATTTCATCCAACTATAATATTCCAATGGAGAATATTCTGGTTGTTGGCCAAAGTGTAGGCGCCGTTTTAGTTACTGGTTGGGTACACGATTATGCCCCTAAGATCCGCGGTATGGTGTTAGCTTCCCCTGCATTTAAAGTGAAATTATATGTTCCTTTTGCACGCACAGGTCTTGCCTTGATGCAAAAAGTTCGCGGGCTTTTTTATGTTAATTCATACGTGAAAGCTAAATACTTAACCCATGATCAAAATCGCATCGACTCTTTTAACCAAGACTCGCTGATCACTCGCCCTATTGCCGTCAATATTTTATTAGAGCTTTATAAAACGGCTGATCGTGTTGTTGAAGATGCAAGTGCAATTACTTTACCAACACAGTTGTTTATTTCAGGCAATGACCATGTGGTCCACGCCAAGCCTCAACATCTTTTCTATGAACGTTTAAACACATCTATCAAAGAAAAGCATGTCTTACCTGGCTTTTACCACGATACTTTAGGTGAGAAAGACAGAATTATTCCTATCAATAAAATGCGTAGCTTTATTGAAACCTTATTTGCACAACCACTTTATCAACATGATTACCAACATGAAGATACTTGGAGTCATAGTGCAGATGTTTATCGTGCATTACAGACGCCACTCCCTAAATATTGCCCAAAAAGACTTTATTACAAAGTACTTAGCCGTTCTATGAGTACTTTAGGTAAAGCATCAGAAGGTGTTGCTCTGGGTTACGATAAAGGTTTTGATTCCGGATCGACGCTGGATTATGTCTACCGTAATCAACCTCAAGGGAAAGGCTTATTTGGTCGGGTTGTTGATAGACAATATTTAAATAGTATTGGTTGGCAAGGAATTCGCCAACGTAAAATCAATATTGAAAATACAATCCGCTACGCAATTCGCCAATTAATACAAAATAATATGCCGGTGCACATTATGGATATCGCAGCAGGACAAGGGCGCTATCTTTTTGATGCAGTTAATGATTATGGTAAGGTCGATTCGATTTTAATGCGTGATTATAGCGCCATTAACGTTGAACAAGGCAATATTGCGATTAAAGAACGCCACTTAGAAGACAAAGTGCGTTTTGAAGAAGGTAACGCCTTTGATGCAGAAAGCTTGAGTGCGGTTTCTCCGTCACCAACTTTAAGTATTGTCAGTGGTCTCTATGAATTATTCCCTGAAAATCATCTGCTAAAAGAGTCTTTAAAAGGATTATCGCAGGCGATCCCTAGTGGCGGCTTATTAATTTATACCTGCCAACCTTGGCACCCTCAGCTTGAAATGATTGCGCGTGTATTACCTAGTCACCAAAACGGACAACCTTGGATCATGCGTTGCCGTAGTCAAGGTGAAATGGATGCTTTAGTTAATGAAGCTGGTTTTGAAAAGTTAGATCAACAAATTGATCATTGGGGTATTTTCAGTGTATCGATAGCAAAACGTCGCTAACAGAATGCACCATCAATAACCGAGCTATCGCTATATGGCAACATATAGCGATAATTTTAATTCATGGTAAAAATAGAAACATAAGCAAAGAAAGGAATTTTAATATGGGTGGAACCCAACACACTCAAATAACATCATCTAGAAAAAGTATCTGGCTTGCTGGTATTGTATGGCTGTTGTTTCTTGCTCCATTTTTCTATTTAACTTATATGCAAGTTAACACTTATACTTCCACTTTATCTGATGTTCCTTCTTTTGTTTATTCATGGGAAAAAGCGATCCCCTTTTTACCTTGGACAATCATTCCTTATTGGAGTGTGAATATTGCCTATGGTATTTCACTGATTATTTGTACAACATTAAGAGAACAATTTATACATGGGTTACGTTTAATTGTTGCCTCTCTTATTGCTTGTGCTGGTTTTTTATTATTCCCTTTAAAATTTAGTTTTATTCGCCCAACAACGGAAGGGATTTCTGGTTGGTTATTTACCCAATTAGAAGGTTTCGATTTACCTTATAACCAAGCTCCTTCTTTGCACATAATCTTGTTGTGGATACTTTGGTTACGTTTTCGCGCACATACTCCAAAATCATGGCAATGGTTTTTAAATTTATGGTCATTGCTTATTGCTGTTTCTGTACTGACAACCTGGCAACATCACTTTATCGATATTATTACGGGCTTTGGTGTCGGCGTGTTTATCTGTTATTTATTACCAATAAACTCTCGTTGGAAATGGCATTTTACAGGCAGTAAACGCAGTTTACGTATTGGTAAAAACTATGCGTTATCAGCAATGGTGTTTTATCTGTTATCTTTTGGCTTACAAGGTTTCTTTTGGATTTTTCTCTGGCCTGCAATCGCATTAACGTTTGTGACTTTAGGTTATTTAGGGGCAGGCGCTTCTATTTTTCAAAAAAACTCCCAAGGTGAAATTCCCCTTTCTGCACAGATAATCCTATTGCCTTATCGCTTTTTTGCTTGGTGTACTTATCGCTATTATTTAACTCGTTGCCAAACACCTAGTTTAGTGACTGAAGGTATTTTATTAGGTGGACGCCCCCTTTATAAATTAGAAGCGAACGCCGTCTTTGATTTAACCTGTGAGTGGCCAAGAAACAAGTTTAGCCAAAACCAGCTTTATTTAGCGCAACCTCAAATCGATTTATTACCATTATCTCCTGATGATATCAGCAAAGCCATGTTGTCTCTGGAACAGCTTAGCCAAGTAGGAACAGTTTATATTCATTGCAAATTAGGCTATTCGCGCAGTGCAACTATTGTCGTTGCATGGTTAGTTAACAGTGGCACAGTAGATACTTTGGAAGAAGCGATAAAACAGGTTTATCAAATACGCCCTCAAGTGATTTTAAATCCAGAAACACAAGAGGCATTACAAATTTGGTATTCGCGTTTCCAACAAAATAAATAACGAGATAACGATGCTGACAACAAAAACCAGCGGTAAAGTGATTGTGTCTTTAACACAAAGTTGGCGCTATTTACTGCTTTTATCACTATTACCTTATATAAGCACATGGCCTGTATTTAGCCTTCATTTTCATAATAAACTGACTTTCTTTGTTGCTTCTCTTTTATTTTTATTTACGCAATATCACCTTTTTCGTTTATGGCTTGATAGTCATTTTTTTCAAGTACTTTATCGCTATCAAGATGATGTTAGTTTTGATGAAAGCCTCTCTACGTTATTTCCTAAACGACCCAAAAAACAGACAATGGAAGATCGCTGGCTAGGTACTAAACGTCTATTTTCTTTTGCCTTGCTTGGCGTTTCAGTTCAATGGATATGGTGTTTGGTTATGCTCTTTTTTACGCTTTTTAGTTATTAATAAGCTAAAATTAATGTTTATTTATTATATAAAACAATATGCTATAAGAATAAAGTCTAAGGTTTTGTATCAAATTAATTGAACATCTCTATCACAGTAATTCTTTTCTCAAAAAAATAACTCATGTTACTATCATTTACCTTATAAATGATTTGTTATGAGTATTATGGAAAACACCGCACCACAAACATCGCTAAGCAAAGGTCTTATTTTACTTATGGCGGTTGCTACAGGTATGGTTGTTGCCAGTAACTACTACGCACAACCGCTACTGGATTCAATCGCAAACTATTTCCACATATCTGCAACTTTGGCTGGATTTATTGTTACCACCGCGCAATTAAGTTATGCCATAGGGTTAATGTTATTAGTGCCTCTTGGCGATATTTTTGAACGTCGCTCACTGATTATTACCATGACATTAATTTCAGCAAGTGGCCTATTAATTACTGCTATGGCATCTAATATTTGGGTGATGTTAATAGGAACTGCGCTCTCAGGTATGTTCTCAGTGGTAGCTCAAATTCTTGTTCCTTTTGCTGCAACCCTTGCAGCACCTCATCAACGAGGAAAAGCTGTCGGCACGATTATGAGTGGTCTCTTACTCGGGATCTTACTGGCGAGAACTGCATCTGGGTTAATGGCGTCATTTACTAATTGGCAAGGTATTTTCTGGGTAGCAAGTATTTTTCTGGCGATTTTAGCTATCACTTTATGGCGTTGCTTGCCGACTTATAAAAGTGAAACAAACTTAAATTATTTTCAGTTGCTAGGCTCTATTTTCAAATTATTTGCAACAACGCCTGTATTAAGAACTCGTTCATTAGTTGGCGCACTTATTTTTGCTCACTTTGGTTTATTGTGGACCTCAATGGCCTTTTTATTGGCATCTGAACCTTTTAATTACTCAGATGCCGTGATTGGTTTATTTGGTCTTGTGGGTGCTGCAGGTGCATTAATGGCAGGAAAAGCAGGCGTATTAGTGGATAAAGGAAAAGGCAAGAAAACCACCACTGTAGGGCTGGTTCTCCTATTTCTTTCTTGGGGCTTTATCATTATTGCACCTTATTATCACTGGATTGGGCTCATCAGCTTTATTATTGGCGTTGTCCTGCTAGACTTAGCTGTTCAAGGTGTTCATGTCACAAATCAGAGCACCATATACCGTATTTTACCTGATGCTAGAAACCGCCTAACTGCCGCTTATATGACAAGCTATTTTATTGGTGGTGCATTAGGATCTTTACTATCAGGCTATGCTTATCATCAATATGGATGGACAGGTGTATCCATCGCCGGATTAATCATCGGCGTTATCGGTCTTATTGTTTGGTTTTTAGGTTATAAAAATGATCCAATAATCCACGTCGAATAATTTTCAGACCCAAGGATGGGTTATATTATTTCTTCAATCCCACTCTAATCAGAATAAAATGTGAATGTTTTAACCGCGTGATTACTATTAATGTATATCATCATCCCATTCTTTATTAAGAAAATTATATCAATCCTACCAATAAAGCACTATATAAATAATTTCACATCAATATTATCCACATAGCAACCATTGGTAGTGATAATAAATTTATTACGTGTTTTATCGTAAAAAATGATCCCTTTTTTCGCAAATAGACTACTATTCATTGTCAGATAAGTGATAAATTGATTTTATTAACTTATTGTAAAGAGATAAGTACCTATTCTTTTTTTTGTGTTATCATTCAGAAAATTTATGAATCAGGTAACATAATCAAAAAAACATAGTGACTATAAATAATAAAAATTGCTAAATTGTGTGTTTAATATACCATTTAACATGTTGATAACAGCGTTATCCTAATTTTCGAAACTAACAAGGTGTCTAAAAATGGAAAGCTCATTTACGCCAACAGAAGAATTACTAAACACTCGCGCTACACAACAGAAATCGCTTAACAAAGATATTCCTTATCAAGAAATTTTGTTAACTCGCCTTTCTATGCATGTTCAAAGCAAACTTCTTGAAAGTCGTAATAATATGTTGAAGTCTCAGGGTATTAACGAGACATTATTTATGGCACTAATGATTTTAGATACGACAGAAAATCGTAGTATTCAACCATCAGAATTAAGTGCAGCTTTAGGCTCTTCAAGAACAAATGCAACACGCATTGCTGATGAGCTTGAAAAGCAAGGTTGGATTGAACGTCGTGAAAGCCATAATGACCGCCGTTGTTTACATCTCCATTTGACTGATGCTGGTGAAGAGTTTTTAAATAGCTTATTGCCACCGCAACATCAGTGCTTAAAACAAATCTGGTCTGTATTAGATCAATCTGAACAAAGACAGCTTGAAACGCTAATGCGTAAGTTATTATTACAATTAGATACTTTGGCTGAAAAAGATTGTGAATAAGCAGCATAATAAATAGTTTTATTGATCTAATCCTATTTAAGCCATAAATCGGCAAACATACTTACCCATTAGCATTTATAATTTACCTTCACGCTAATAATTATTCTAAGATTGACTTTATAATTATGTTTCCAGTTTTAATACTGGAAACATATCTAATGATGTTTTTCTGGTTTTATGGAGATCTTCTAAATGAGTGTTAATGAGGAAACTACCCCCCCTCAGGCTCCCATTCGCAATAAAAAACGAACTCGCCGAAATGTTCTACTATTGCTAACCATCCTATTTATTGTTGCTGGTGCGGCTTACACCGCTTATTGGTTTATGGTGTTAAGGCATCATGAAACGACAGATAATGCTTATGTGACTGGCAATCAAATCATGGTGATGCCACAGATTTCTGGTTCTGTTACCACTGTTTATGTGGATAACACCGATTTTGTAAAAGCCGGTGAACCCTTAGTTTTATTAGATTCAAGTGATGAAAAACTGGCATTAGAAAAAGCAAAAACAGCATTAGCTAATAGTGTTCGCCAAATGCATCAGCAAATCATCAATGGTCGTCAATTAAAAGCAAATATCGTTTTACGTGAAACAGAGCTCACTAAATTACAAAACGATCTTCGTCGCCGTGAAGTTTTAGGTGAACGCAACGTCATTGGTAAAGAAGAACTTCAACATGCTAGAGAAGCTGTTTCTACCGCAAGAGCGGCTTTAGAAGTTGCAAGAGAGCAATATAATGCTAATCAAGCAATTATCTTAAATACACCAATTGCAAAACAACCTTCTGTTTTACAAGCATCAACTGATGTTCGTAATGCATGGCTGGCTTTAGAACGTACTAAAATTTTAAGCCCAACAGATGGCTATGTTTCACGTCGTAGCGTTCAAGTTGGTGCACAAGTCTCACCGGGTAAACCTTTAATGGCCGTTGTTCCTGTAACGGGTATGTGGATTGATGCCAACTTTAAAGAAACTCAACTCGCGAATATGCGAATTGGTCAACCTGCAAAGATAACAACTGACTTTTACGGTAAAAAAGTCATTTATCACGGCACTGTATTAGGTTTAGATATGGGAACAGGTAGTGCTTTCTCATTATTACCTGCGCAAAATGCCAGTGGTAACTGGATAAAAGTCGTTCAACGCTTACCTGTTCGCATTTCACTCGATGAAAAAGAATTAGCGGAAAAGCCTCTGCGTATTGGCCTTTCTTCTGAAGTGACAGTCGATACGATTAACCTTGATGGAAAAGTATTATCACACAGTGAACGCCAAGCACCTGCTTATCATACTGATGCTTTAAACATTGATATGTCAGAGATTAATAAACTGATCAATGAAATCATTGAACAAAATGCAGGACAATAAAGGCGAGGTGTAAAGGTGATCAAAGAGCCATTACAAGGAGGAAAACTTGCTTTAATGACCATCGCCCTTGCGTTGGCCACCTTTATGCAAGTTCTCGATTCTACAATCGCTAACGTAGCCATTCCAACTATTGCAGGAAACTTAGGTGCCTCTAACTCTCAGGGGACTTGGGTTATTACCTCTTTTGGGGTGGCAAACGCTATTTCTATCCCTATCACAGGTTGGTTAGCAAAACGTATTGGTGAAGTTCGACTTTTTATGTGGTCAACGGCACTTTTTGCGTTAACATCTTGGCTTTGTGGTATTTCACAAAGTCTTGAAATGCTTATTTTCTTTCGTGTGCTTCAAGGTTTAGTTGCTGGGCCACTAATTCCTTTATCGCAAAGTTTGTTATTGAATAACTATCCACCAGCCAAACGAAACATGGCGCTTGCACTATGGTCAGTGACCATTGTTGTGGCACCTATTTTAGGACCAATTTTAGGTGGCTACATCAGTGATAACTACCATTGGGGATGGATATTTTTTATTAACGTTCCATTTGGTGTGTTGATTATTATGTGTATATCAAACACCTTAGCTGGACGAGAAACAAAAACTGAAATTAAACCAATAGATACCATTGGCCTTGTTTTACTTATCGTAGGTATTGGTGCGTTACAAATCATGCTCGATCAGGGTAAAGAGCTCGATTGGTTTAATTCGACAGAAATTATAGTCCTCACTATTGTGGCTGTTGTTGCACTTAGCTTCTTAATTGTTTGGGAGTTAACAGACGATCATCCAGTGATAGATCTTTCTCTCTTTAAGAGTCGAAACTTTACCATTGGCTGTGTCACGCTCAGCCTCGCCTATATGATCTATTTTGGCACCATTGTTTTACTACCACTGCTTTTACAAGAGGTCTTTGGTTATACAGCAACATGGGCGGGATTAGCATCAGCATCGGTAGGTTTATTACCTTTAATTATCACACCGATTATAGGTAAATTTGGTGGTAAAGTAGATTTACGCTATATCATCAGCTTTAGCTTTATTATGTTTTCTGTGTGTTTTTATTGGCGAGCTTATACCTTCGAGCCAGGAATGGATTTTGCCACTGTGGCATGGCCTCAATTCTGGCAAGGTTTAGCGGTTGCGTGTTTCTTTATGCCATTAACGACAATGACATTATCTGGACTACCTCCAGAAAAAATGGCATCAGCATCAAGTCTTTCGAACTTCTTAAGAACATTGGCTGGGGCTATTGGCGCATCGTTAACTACAACGATTTGGACACAAAGAGAATCACTTCACCATGAAACCTTTGTAGAAAAAATTAATCCACTCGATCCTGATTCGCAAATGGCATACCAACAAATGAATGATCTTGGTCTTTCAAATGAACAAGCATCTGCATATTTAGCCAAGACGATTACAGAACAGGGATTAATTATTTCAGCCAATGAGATTTTTTGGTTAGCTGCTGGTATTTTCCTTATTATGATGATCGTGGTTTGGTTTGCTAAACCCCCATTCTCACCGGGAAAATAACGCAATTCACGTAGATCTTATGCATAAAAAACCGCTTAAATCACAATGACTAAGCGGTTTTTTATCATTCTTTATTTAAAACTATAAAGCAATTAGCCTTGGTGCTGACGCCACCATTCTGCTAATAACACACCAGAAGCCACAGAGACATTTAAGCTTTCAACGTGACCAGTACCACCGATGTAAATGCTCATATCACCTTGATTTAAAGTGCTTTCACTTAAGCCATCTTTCTCTTGACCTAAGATCAGAACCATTTTCGCTGGTAATTGTGCTTTTGATAATGGCACACTGCCTTTATGGCTTGATGTTGCCACCAGCGTATAACCCGCTTTTTTAAATTTATCTAACGTTTGAGCAAAGTTATCAGCATCAATACCTTGGATATATTCTGCACCACCTTCTGCGGTACGAACAGCAGCACCAGATTCTAATACAGCAGAATCAGGAGAGATAACCCCTTTCACACCAAAGTGCGCACAGCTACGCATAATTGCACCTACGTTATGTGGATTACCCACATCTTCAAGTGCTAATACGCAATCATGTTCAGGTGCATCTTTCAGATAGGTTTCTGCATCATGACCAACACGTTTTTTAATTAAGAAGCACACGCCACCGTGGTGATCAGTACGAGCGGCTTTTACCATCTCTTCTTCTTCAACAACGTGATAGGCTTTACGGTTTGCAGCCATCCATTTTAGCGCATCACGAAAACGTGGTGTCACATCTTGTAAAAACCAAGCACGAACAATCGCATCAGGACGATTTTTAAACATTGCTTGGCAAGCATTTTCACCATAAATACGCGTCTCTTCTAAACGCTGACGACGCAACTGTTCAGGATCGATCTGGCTCTTACCAGTAATGCCATCGTGCTCTTTGATTGCTTCTTCACCAGCAGGGCGAGAAACCGTTTTCCATGGAGAAAAACTTCCGCCTTCACTATCACGAGAAGGTTTTGATTCATTACGTGATGTACCACGCCCTGAAGGCTTACCTGCACCGCGGTCATCACGACGAGAAAATTTGTTATCACCGCGTTTATTGTCACGACTTCTATCGTCACGTTTATCACCACGGTTTTTATCACCACGACCATTTTCAGGACGGCGGGATGGTTTTTTAGGTTTATTATCGGCATTGTCCTCACTACGGACATACATTACTTTTACTTTGCCGTTTTTACCTTCATAAGAATCGTTCATTTGTCTCTCCAACTGCAATAGGGGCGCAGATTACATGATAGTTTAGCAACTGTCACCGAGAGAATCACGCACAGGAATCGATAAACTAATCAGGATCAATTGATAATTAACTTCATCTCATAGATAACTAATATATCAGTATGATTTTTATGATAAAAATACACTGAATAGTTTGTTTGTTTTGAACATGATAATATTCGATTCTTTTTTATAAGTATTGGTCAATCTGTTATGCATGACAATGCAGTCTCTCGACTTCGTCAATATCGACTTTCGATTTCAACCCGCCCTTTTAAAGCGCGAGGTTTTCGTACAAAACGTTGTACTTTTTGCTTATTACCTGAAAAACAGTGTCTTTGTGACACGATCATCAATCAACCAGCAAAAAGCCAATTTTGTTTATTGATGTATGATACTGAAGTGATGAAGCCAAGTAATACGGGGAAATTAATTGCCGATGTATTACCAGACACACAGGCATTTTTATGGTCCCGAACTGAGCCAGAACAGGCCTTGCTTGATCTAATCAATACACCTGACAGACAAGCTTATGTTGTATTCCCTGAAAGCTATGCATCAAGTGAACGTGTTGTATACAACCAACTCCCAGCCAATAGCAAACCGCCTTTATTTATCCTCCTTGATGGCACTTGGAGTGAAGCCCGCAAAATGTTTCGCAAAAGCCCTTATCTCGATTCATTGCCTCTTTTTTCTTTAAATGAGGCAATTAAATGTGAGTACGTACTTCGCCAAGCAGCAAAAGAAGATCAACATTGTACAGCAGAAGTTGCTGCTTCTATTTTAGAGAATGTCGGCGATATTCAAGCCTCACAACAGCTTTTTTCTCATTTTAGTTACTTTCGTCAACAATATTTACTTGGAAAACCAGACCGGAGTCAGGCAAAAGAAGATCAAATCAGCTACATTGAATAGCAGTTGATAATGAAACTCTGGAGTGGATATGAGCCAACGAGGTCTTGAAGCACTATTACGTCCTAAATCTATTGCAGTGATTGGCGCCTCTGAAAAATTAGGTCGAGCAGGAACCACCATGATGAAAAATTTGCTCAGTGGTGGATTTAATGGCCCAGTGTTTCCAATTAATCCTGCTCGCGGCTCTGTCTCTGGTGTCTTCACTTATCCTTCTATTGATAAATTACCTCAAGTACCTGATCTCGCGATTATTTGTACACATCATCGTCGCAACCTTGAATTACTGAAACAATTAGGTGAGTCTGGTTGCAAAGCTGTAATTGTACTTTCTGCACAACCTGAACAATTTCAGCCAATAAAATTACTTTGCCAGCAATATCACATCCGTTTACTTGGCCCAAATAGTTTGGGGCTTTTAGCTCCATGGCAAGGTTTAAATGCCAGCTTTTCGCCTCTTCCAGTTAAAAAAGGAAAACTCGCTTTTATTTCGCAATCAGCTGCTGTCGCCAACACAATTTTAGATTGGGCTTATTATCGCAATATTGGCTTTTCTTATTTTATTGCATTAGGTGACAACCAAGATATCCAAGTTGATGATTTACTGGATTTTCTGGCAAGAGACAGTAAAACTAGTGCAATTTTATTGCATCTCGAACATATAAAAGATGCACGGCGTTTTATGTCAGCATCGCGTAGTGCTTCGCGCAACAAGCCTATTCTGGTGATAAAAAGTGGTCGAACCCAAAAAGCTCAACTGCTATTAGGTGATACACCAAGTTATGACGTGGCTTATGATGCGGCTTTTCAACGTGCTGGATTATTGCGAGTACAAGATACTCATGAGATGTTTTCTGCCGTTGAAACACTTAGCTATATGACGCCTTTAAAAGGCGAAAGATTGATGATTATGAGTAATGGCTCTGCACCTGCTGCAATGGCCGTTGATGAGCTATTTTTACATTCAGGAAAGCTTGCACAACTTACAGATGATACAAAACAAAAGCTACAAAGTGTTATTCAAGAAGAAAATGCTATTCGTAACCCACTAAACTTAGGTGATGATACAACCGTTGATCGTTATATTTTGGCATTGAATTGTTTGTTAGATAGCCATGATCATGATGCATTACTCCTTATTCACACACCTAGTGCCATAGCCCCTAGCATTGAAACAGCACAACGAGTCATAGAAGCCATCAATAAACACCCTAGACGTAAATGGCTTACCGTTTTCACTAACTGGGGCGGAGAATATTCATCTCAACAATCACGTAAATTATTTAGTGAAGCTGGAATTCCAACCTATCGAACACCTGAAGGTGCCGTCACCGCATTTATGCATATGGTGGAATATCGTCGAAATCAAAAACAGCTAAAAGAAACACCAGCACTGCCTCTAGATATCAAAATGAATACACAGCAAGCACATCGTTGCATTGAAGAGGCATTAAAAAATAAGCAATATCGATTAGATACACACCAAGTTCAACCAATTATGGAAGCTTATGGTTTTAATACACTTCCTACTTGGATTGCTCATAACGCACAAGAAGCTGTCAATATCGCTGAAAAAATTGGTTATCCTGTTGCTCTGAAATTACGTTCTCCTGATATCCCGCATAAGTCCGAAGTACAAGGTGTTATGCTTTATCTTCGAGACAGTACAGAAGTATCATCAGCAGCACATGCCATTATAGGGCGTGTTACAGAACTTTACCCCCAAGCACAAATTCAGGGTTTATTGGTGCAAAGTATGGCAAATCGCGCTGGCTCTCAGGAACTGCGCGTCGCAATAGAGCAAGATCCTATTTTTGGCCCATTAATTGTCTTAGGTGAAGGGGGGGTTGAGTGGCAAATAGAAACTAAAGCTGCTGTTGCTTTACCACCTCTTAATATGGCACTTGCCCGTTATCTGGTTATTAATGCAATAAAAAGCGGAAAGATACAACCTAGAAGCGCTTTACAGCCTCTAAATATATTAAGTCTAAGTCATTTTTTGGTACAGGTTTCTCACTTACTTTTAGATTGTCCACAAATTATCAGATTAGATATTCACCCTCTACTGGCTTCAGGTAATGATTTTACATTGCTCGATGTTGCGATGGAGTTATCACCACTACAAGGCGATCCTCATCAAAGACTCTCTATTCGCCCTTATCCCAATGAATTAGAAGAAACATTCTTCCTAAGAGATAACAATCCTTGCTTTATCCGCCCTATTTTGCCGGAAGATGAACCGTTACTGAAAACGTTTATAAACCAAGTGACAAAAGAAGATCTTTATTATCGCTATTTTAGTGAGATCAGTGAGTTTACACATGACGATCTCGCAAATATGACTCAAATTGACTACGATCGAGAAATGGCTTTTGTTGCGATCCGAAATCCAAAAGATCATCCTGAAATCATTGGGGTTGCTCGTGCAATGGCAGATCCAGATAATCAGCATGCAGAATTTGCTATTCTTGTGCGTTCTGATTTAAAAGGAAATACTTTAGGTCATCAACTTATGACTAAACTTATCAACTATACTAGAGAACATGGTATTAAACGTTTAACCGCGATAACAATGCCTGAAAATCGCAACATGATAAGTTTAGCGAAAAAATTGGGATTTTCTGTTGAAGTACAATTTGATGAAGGAATAGTCAATCTTGATTTACAGCTTGGATCTTCAAACGATAGCCCAATGCTATAATCATTAGAGAAAGTATCTTTATGTGATTGTTCGCGCATCCTTTGATAAATTAGCTATATATGATGATTTTATGCGTACATCCCATATAACTAATGTTATGATCAGAAGATCGGTTAAAGAAAATCTACATGGACGATGGCTCCATCTGCCATCATAAACAAGAGAATTAAGCACTGTGATGTTGTCTAAACTAAAACTTGCTAAGCATCAACAACACCTTGCACAACTGCCTAAATTAGCTCAGTCAGTTGCTGATGTTGAAACGCTTTATCAGACGTCCGCGTTTCGCAGCACCTTATTGAAATACATTGCTCAAGCAAAGAAAGAGATCTTTATTACAGCTCTTTACCTAGAGCACGATGAGGCTGGTGAAGAGATCCTTGATGCGCTTTACACCGCAAAACAACAACGTCCTGAATTATCCATTACCGTTATTGTTGACTGGCACCGTGCTCAACGTGGGCGTATTGGTGTCTCTGCTGATGCTACAAATGCAGATTGGTACTATCATACTGCACAGCAACACCCTGATATTGAGATCCCTATTTACGGCATTCCCGTAAACACTCGTGAAGCATTAGGTGTATTACATCTTAAAGGTTTTATCTTTGATGATACAATTATCTATAGTGGCGCAAGTATTAATAATGTTTACTTGCATAAACTAGATAAATATCGTTATGACAGATACCACATTATCCAAAATAGCGAATTAGCTTCCACAATGAAACAATTTATTGTGTCTGATCTTTTGCAATCAGAAGCGATTCAACGACTGGATATCAAAGATAGAGTTCGTTGTGCCGAAATTAAAAATTGTATTCGTCAATTTCGTTTCAATTTACGTACTCGTGATGGCTATGATATTAAAGCCAATGCTTCTAACAACGAGCTGGCAGTAACACCTTTAATGGGTTTAGGTAAGAAAAATATCTTAAATAAGACAATTTCTCACCTTATGGCTTCTACTGAAGAAAAACTTGTTATTTGTACACCTTATTTTAATTTACCTGCGATCCTTGTACGCCAAATCAGCCATTTATTAAGAAATGGCAAGCAAGTCGAAATTATTATTGGTGATAAAACAGCAAATGACTTCTATATTCCGCCAGAAGAACCATTTAAAATTATTGGCGCATTGCCTTATCTCTATGAAATGAACTTGCGTAAATTTACCCAACGTTTCCAGCGGTTTATTGATAGCGACCAATTAACAGTAAGACTTTGGAAAGATAGCGATAATACATATCACTTAAAAGGTATGTGGGTAGATGATAACTGGCAATTAATTACTGGTAATAATCTTAATCCGCGTGCATGGGGATTAGATTTAGAGAATGCCATATTAATTCATGATCCTAAACATGAATTACATGAGCAACGACACAAAGAGTTAGAATGTATTCGCCAACATACTATTGTCGTGAAACATTACCAAGATCTAGAAAGTATTAAGCTTTATCCTCTAAAAGTGAAGAAATTAATTAAACGCTTACGACGTATTCGTGTTGATAGATTAATCAGCCGCATACTTTAATTGATGCTTCATTTGATAAGCCTTGCTAAATTACAGCAAGGCTTTTTTGTTTAATAAAATTCTTTTCTCAAATCATCCCTTATCTTTAATAATCTTCTATATTAAAAACATTGTTATCAGTGAAAAGGCTTTTATTTTTTATGAAACTAAAGCTCAAATGCTGTTCTCTGATTATTTTATTATCAATAATGACTTTAAATGGTTGCCAATCATTTCATTTTGCCAATGATAATTGGAAAGGCAAAGATAAAGCTCAGCATTTCTTATTTTCAATGGCAGCATCCGCGGGTGCGAATGCGTATACAGATCATCAAAATTATGGTCATAGAGAGGGATTATTAATAGGGCTCTCATTTTCGATTAGTTTAGGTGTAGCGAAAGAGCTTTATGATAGTCGTCCAGGAGGTACTGGCTGGAGTTGGCATGATTTTGCTTACGATGTTACAGGAGCAGTTGCAGGTTCATTACTTTATCAGCAACTAAAATAATTTTTTTATTCAGAGTAGCTAAACCTCCAAACGCAAAAAAGCCAACCCATTGGGTTGGCTTTCTCGTCTTATTTAATGCCTGGCAGTTCCCTACTCTCACATGGGGAGGCCCCACACTACCATCGGCGCTACAACGTTTCACTTCTGAGTTCGGCATGGATTCAGGTGGGTCCGCTGCGCTATGGCCGCCAAGCAAATTCTG
>NZ_JAMQBJ010000019.1:0-685 GCF_023701425.1 Proteus sp. FZP2095 | reverse complement strand
ATTTTGCTCGCATATCCTTTCTGAAGAGTATTTTCAGATTTGAGATTTTGAGAGACTCATCAATATACCTCGGTGATATATTGATTTGTTTTCAATTTTTCAGCTTGTTCCAGATTGTTAAAGAGCAAAATAATTCGCAGTATACTATTGCTAATATACTCTGAATTATTATTTTATATTCAAGAGATTATGGTGGAGCTAAGCGGGATCGAACCGCTGACCTCCTGCGTGCAAGGCAGGCGCTCTCCCAGCTGAGCTATAGCCCCATAATGCATTCTTTAATACCGTTTTGTTTCTCAGGTTTCTTTCTTATTGGAAGTGTTCCTTTAAGTAAGAATTGAGCCAATCGCAGTGAGACAAGGCGTGAAGTCACGAAGTTTACATCAGTAAACGAGTGATTTCACAACGCAGTATCAATACGATTTGGTAGGCCTGAGTGGACTTGAACCACCGACCTCACCCTTATCAGGGGTGCGCTCTAACCACCTGAGCTACAAGCCTATACCGGTATTTCTGCTCGTTCTTCATCAGACAATCTGTGTGAGCACTACACATAATACGTATCTCTTAGGTAAGGAGGTGATCCAACCGCA
This sequence comes from Proteus sp. FZP2095, assembly GCF_023701425.1. Lineage (NCBI taxonomy): Bacteria > Pseudomonadati > Pseudomonadota > Gammaproteobacteria > Enterobacterales > Morganellaceae > Proteus > Proteus sp. FZP2095. The sequence continues at coordinate 92 of NZ_JAMQBJ010000019.1, read as the reverse complement.
GGTTCCCCTACGGTTACCTTGTTACGACTTCACCCCAGTCATGAATCACAAAGTGGTAAGCGCCCTCCCGAAGGTTAAGCTACCTACTTCTT
>NZ_JAMQBJ010000018.1:0-792 GCF_023701425.1 Proteus sp. FZP2095 | reverse complement strand
TGCTCTTTAACAATCTGGAACAAGCTGAAAAATTGAAAACAAATCAATATATCACCGAGGTATATTGATGAGTCTCTCAAAATCTCAAATCTGAAAATACTCTTCAGAAAGGATATGCGAGCAAAATGATTTCAAGGCGGACAGCGCACAGCAAGCGGAGCATACTTAAAGTATGTGAGCATTGCGAGCACTGCCCAACGTCGAAATCATGAAGCGTAGCAATCCGTTTTAGAAGACATCTTCGGGTTGTGAGGTTAAGCGAATAAGCGTACACGGTGGATGCCTAGGCAATCAGAGGCGATGAAGGACGTGCTAATCTGCGATAAGCGTCGGTAAGGTGATATGAACCGTTATACCCGACGATTTCCGAATGGGGAAACCCAATATCCAATGGATATTATCATTAACTGAATACATAGGTTAATGAAGCGAACCGGGAGAACTGAAACATCTCAGTACCCCGAGGAAAAGAAATCAACCGAGATTCCCCTAGTAGCGGCGAGCGAACGGGGAACAGCCCAGAGTCTTAATCAATAGCAGCATCAGGAGAACGGTCTGGAAAGTCCGGCAGTAAAGGGTGATAGCCCCGTATCCGAAGATGCTGTTATTGTGAACTCGACGAGTAGGGCGGGACACGTGTTATCCTGTCTGAATATGGGGGGACCATCCTCCAAGGCTAAATACTCCTGATTGACCGATAGTGAACCAGTACCGTGAGGGAAAGGCGAAAAGAACCCCGGCGAGGGGAGTGAAAAAGAACCTGAAACCGTGTACGTACAAGCAGTAGGAGCC
>NZ_JAMQBJ010000017.1:0-820 GCF_023701425.1 Proteus sp. FZP2095 | reverse complement strand
GGCACTGTTGCAAAGTTAGCGATGAGGCAGCCTTTTGTCTTATTCAAAGGCCTTACATTTCAAAAACTCTGCTTACCAGGCGCATTTCGCCCAGGGGATCACCATAATAAAATGCTGAGGCCTGGCCTTTGCGTAGTGCACGCATCACCTCAATACCTTTGATGGTGGCGTAAGCCGTCTTCATGGATTTAAATCCCAGCGTGGCGCCGATTATCCGTTTCAGTTTGCCATGATCGCATTCAATCACGTTGTTCCGGTACTTAATCTGTCGGTGTTCAACGTCAGACGGGCACCGGCCTTCGCGTTTGAGCAGAGCAAGCGCGCGACCATAGGCGGGCGCTTTATCCGTGTTGATGAATCGCGGGATCTGCCACTTCTTCACGTTGTTGAGGATTTTACCCAGAAACCGGTATGCAGCTTTGCTGTTACGACGGGAGGAGAGATAAAAATCGACAGTGCGGCCCCGGCTGTCGACGGCCCGGTACAGATACGCCCAGCGGCCATTGACCTTCACGTAGGTTTCATCCATGTGCCACGGGCAAAGATCGGAAGGGTTACGCCAGTACCAGCGCAGCCGTTTTTCCATTTCAGGCGCATAACGCTGAACCCAGCGGTAAATCGTGGAGTGATCGACATTCACTCCGCGTTCAGCCAGCATCTCCTGCAGCTCACGGTAACTGATGCCGTATTTGCAGTACCAGCGTACGGCCCACAGAATGATGTCACGCTGAAAATGCCGGCCTTTGAATGGGTTCATGTGCAGCTCCATCAGCAAAAGGGGATGATAAGTTTATCACCACCGACTATTTGCAACAGTGCC
>NZ_JAMQBJ010000015.1:0-1293 GCF_023701425.1 Proteus sp. FZP2095 | reverse complement strand
GTACCAGCGTACGGCCCACAGAATGATGTCACGCTGAAAATGCCGGCCTTTGAATGGGTTCATGTGCAGCTCCATCAGCAAAAGGGGATGATAAGTTTATCACCACCGACTATTTGCAACAGTGCCCTCTGATGTTACATTGCACAAGATAAAAATATATCATCATGAACAATAAAACTGTCTGCTTACATAAACAGTAATACAAGGGGTGTTATGAGCCATATTCAACGGGAAACGTCTTGCTCGAGGCCGCGATTAAATTCCAACATGGATGCTGATTTATATGGGTATAAATGGGCTCGCGATAATGTCGGGCAATCAGGTGCGACAATCTATCGATTGTATGGGAAGCCCGATGCGCCAGAGTTGTTTCTGAAACATGGCAAAGGTAGCGTTGCCAATGATGTTACAGATGAGATGGTCAGACTAAACTGGCTGACGGAATTTATGCCTCTTCCGACCATCAAGCATTTTATCCGTACTCCTGATGATGCATGGTTACTCACCACTGCGATCCCCGGGAAAACAGCATTCCAGGTATTAGAAGAATATCCTGATTCAGGTGAAAATATTGTTGATGCGCTGGCAGTGTTCCTGCGCCGGTTGCATTCGATTCCTGTTTGTAATTGTCCTTTTAACAGCGATCGCGTATTTCGTCTCGCTCAGGCGCAATCACGAATGAATAACGGTTTGGTTGATGCGAGTGATTTTGATGACGAGCGTAATGGCTGGCCTGTTGAACAAGTCTGGAAAGAAATGCATAAGCTTTTGCCATTCTCACCGGATTCAGTCGTCACTCATGGTGATTTCTCACTTGATAACCTTATTTTTGACGAGGGGAAATTAATAGGTTGTATTGATGTTGGACGAGTCGGAATCGCAGACCGATACCAGGATCTTGCCATCCTATGGAACTGCCTCGGTGAGTTTTCTCCTTCATTACAGAAACGGCTTTTTCAAAAATATGGTATTGATAATCCTGATATGAATAAATTGCAGTTTCATTTGATGCTCGATGAGTTTTTCTAATCAGAATTGGTTAATTGGTTGTAACACTGGCAGAGCATTACGCTGACTTGACGGGACGGCGCTTCCCTACCCTCATGGCCGCCTCCCAGGAATCGACCCAGGTGCTTATCGTGGACATAATCCTTTACTCATAAATTGGCACTGTTGCAAAGTTAGCGATGAGGCAGCCTTTTGTCTTATTCAAAGGCCTTACATTTCAAAAACTCTGCTTACCAGGCGCATTTCGCCCAGGGGATCACCATAATAAAATGCTGAGGCCTGGCC
>NZ_JAMQBJ010000014.1:0-2349 GCF_023701425.1 Proteus sp. FZP2095 | reverse complement strand
TACTTCATCTACTGTCGTCTCTCAGACAAAACACCTTCGGTGTTGTCAGGTTAAGCCTCACGGTTCATTAGTACTGGTTAGCTCAACGTATCGCTACGCTTACACACCCAGCCTATCAACGTCTTAGTCTTAAACGTTCCTTTAGGTCACTCTAGGTGACAGGGAAGACTCATCTCGAGGCAAGTTTCCCGCTTAGATGCTTTCAGCGGTTATCTCTTCCGCACTTAGCTACCGGGCAATGCCATTGGCATGACAACCCGAACACCAGTGGTGCGTTCACTCCGGTCCTCTCGTACTAGGAGCAACCCCTCTCAATCTTCCAACGCCCACGGCAGATAGGGACCGAACTGTCTCACGACGTTCTAAACCCAGCTCGCGTACCACTTTAAATGGCGAACAGCCATACCCTTGGGACCTACTTCAGCCCCAGGATGTGATGAGCCGACATCGAGGTGCCAAACACCGCCGTCGATATGAACTCTTGGGCGGTATCAGCCTGTTATCCCCGGAGTACCTTTTATCCGTTGAGCGATGGCCCTTCCATTCAGAACCACCGGATCACTAAGACCTACTTTCGTACCTGCTCGAGCCGTCACTCTCACAGTCAAGCTGGCTTATGCCTTTGCACTAACCGCATGATGTCCGACCATGCTTAGCCAACCTTCGTGCTCCTCCGTTACTCTTTAGGAGGAGACCGCCCCAGTCAAACTACCCACCAGACACGGTCCCCGATCCAGATTATGGACCTAGGTTAGAACATCAAACGTTAAAGGGTGGTATTTCAAGGTTGACTCCATGCAGACTGGCGTCCACACTTCATAGTCTCCCACCTATCCTACACATCAAGGCTCAATGTTCAGTGTCAAGCTATAGTAAAGGTTCACGGGGTCTTTCCGTCTTGCCGCGGGTACACTGCATCTTCACAGCGAGTTCAATTTCACTGAGTCTCGGGTGGAGACAGCCTGGCCATCATTACGCCATTCGTGCAGGTCGGAACTTACCCGACAAGGAATTTCGCTACCTTAGGACCGTTATAGTTACGGCCGCCGTTTACTGGGGCTTCGATCAAGAGCTTCTCCCTAAGGATAACCCCATCAATTAACCTTCCAGCACCGGGCAGGCGTCACACCGTATACGTCCACTTTCGTGTTTGCACAGTGCTGTGTTTTTAATAAACAGTTGCAGCCAGCTGGTATCTTCGACTGGCTTCGGCTCCGTCCGCAAGGGACTTCACTTACCGCCAGCGTGCCTTCTCCCGAAGTTACGGCACCATTTTGCCTAGTTCCTTCACCCGAGTTCTCTCAAGCGCCTGAGTATTCTCTACCTGACCACCTGTGTCGGTTTGGGGTACGATTGTTGGTAACCTGAAGCTTAGAGGCTTTTCCTGGAAGCAGGGCATCAATTGCTTCACCACCTTAGTGGTTCGTCATCACACCTCAGCATTAAGTGACCGGATTTGCCTAATCACTCTGCCTACATGCTTGAACCGGGACGACCGTCGCCCGGACAACCTAGCCTTCTCCGTTCCCCCATCGCAGTTACCACCAGTACGGGAATATTAACCCGTTTCCCATCGACTACGCTTTTCAGCCTCGCCTTAGGGGTCGACTCACCCTGCCCCGATTAACGTTGGACAGGAACCCTTGGTCTTCCGGCGTGCGGGTTTTTCACCCGCATTATCGTTACTTATGTCAGCATTCGCACTTCTGATACCTCCAGCATACCTCACAGTACACCTTCGCAGGCTTACAGAACGCTCCCCTACCCAACAACACTTAGTGTCGCTGCCGCAGCTTCGGTGCATGGTTTAGCCCCGTTACATCTTCCGCGCGGGCCGACTCGACCAGTGAGCTATTACGCTTTCTTTAAATGATGGCTGCTTCTAAGCCAACATCCTGGCTGTCTGAGCCTTCCCACTTCGTTTCCCACTTAACCATGACTTTGGGACCTTAGCTGGCGGTCTGGGTTGTTTCCCTCTTCACGACGGACGTTAGCACCCGCCGTGTGTCTCCCGTGATAACATTCTTCGGTATTCGCAGTTTGCATCGAGTTGGTAAGTCGGGATGACCCCCTAGTCGAAACAGTGCTCTACCCCCGAAGATGAGTTCACGAGGCGCTACCTAAATAGCTTTCGGGGAGAACCAGCTATCTCCCGGTTTGATTGGCCTTTCACCCCCATCCACAAGTCATCCGCTAATTTTTCAACATTAGTCGGTTCGGTCCTCCAGTTAGTGTTACCCAACCTTCAACCTGCCCATGGATAGATCACCGGGTTTCGGGTCTATACCCTGCAACTCATTCGCCCAGTTAAGACTCGGTTTCCCTACGGCTCCCCTATACGGTTAACCT
>NZ_JAMQBJ010000013.1:0-2769 GCF_023701425.1 Proteus sp. FZP2095 | reverse complement strand
CGCTTGACGGGGGGCTTTGCCCCCAAAACGAAACACGTTCACTGGGGTTCACTTGCCATCGCTGGGGCGTGTCATTTCGTTTCGGCTCCCCCTGTTTTTCCCTTTCTTCGCTGGACGCTCATCAGGATAAAAACAAAAAGCCTACCGCCCTCGTTTTACTCGGTTGGTCAAATCGCTTCTTGCCACAAAACAAGTTTGTGACTTTCAGCGATTTCGCATCGTTTTACTTGTCAGTTTGCACGATGTTAAAAACGCACTCAGAAGCCCGCAAAACCGTTCTAAACTTTCAGCGTAGATTTGGGTGTTTTATAGGGTGATCGTGTCTTAAAATCGTTTCGAGGGGCTTTAATGGGGATGAACGGGCGGTTTTTGCTAACTAACTCGCCCGTTTAACATAAAAGGGATTGTATGAATCAATTTTAGCTAGAGTTTAAGGTTGTTCAAATTAATGTACAATGATTACACTGTATAAATAACCAGGTGTAGCATGTATGGAAAAGCACTTTATCAATGAAAAGTTTTCACGAGATCAATTTACGGGGAATAGAGTTAAAAATATTGCCTTTTCAAATTGTGATTTTTCAGGGGTTGATTTAACTGATACTGAATTTGTTGATTGTAGTTTTTACGACAGGAATAGCTTGGAAGGGTGTGATTTTAATAGAGCCAAACTAAAAAACGCTAGCTTTAAAAGCTGCGATTTATCAATGAGTAATTTTAAAAACATTAGCGCCTTAGGTCTTGAAATTAGTGAGTGTTTAGCTCAAGGAGCTGATTTTCGAGGGGCTAATTTTATGAATATGATAACTACAAGGTCATGGTTTTGTAGTGCTTATATAACCAAGACAAATCTTAGTTACGCTAATTTTTCTAGAGTCATATTAGAAAAGTGCGAACTGTGGGAAAATCGCTGGAATGGCACTGTGATAACTGGCGCCGTGTTTCGTGGCTCCGATCTTTCTTGTGGGGAGTTTTCATCGTTTGATTGGTCTTTGGCTGATTTTACTGGTTGTGATTTAACGGGTGGGGCGCTTGGCGAGCTTGATGCAAGGCGAATTAATTTAGATGGAGTGAAGTTGGATGGAGAGCAGGCGCTTCAGCTTGTTGAGAGTTTAGGTGTTATTGTTCACCGATAAAATCTAGGTAAAAAACGCCTAATGCCCCAATGTGGTACTAATCAAAACGGAGCGAAGCGACATCTTCATCTTGTCTTTGCTTTTCTCCATGATCAGTTATTGGGTCATGGTCTCTTAGCTCGTTAATCTGGCTAAGTTTGGTTAGGTTGGGCTTCTTTCGACACTTCGCAATCCAAGAAATCCCTAGTCCGTTGATTGGTGCTCTTATCAGGTACGCACTGTAATCTTTCGATACCGCAGCGTGATTCGGAGGTAGAGCCGGAATTTCGTTTTCCGGTACGTTTTACTACCACAATTTGCCTGTTTATCCTTTCGGAGACCGGGCTAAGTCCGAGTCAATCAAGTGGTGCATTTGGGTTAATGTCGTTGGCTGGTATTTAATGAGAACGTGACAAGCGCCTCTCACGTTGCTAAGATTGGATTGCGACGTCTAATCTGAGCAACGAATGCACAAGATTTAGAGTACCAGAGCCCTGTGATGCTGTCACGGGGCTTTGTTACATCTGGAGCTTGGTAAACCTCATAAATTCAATTCGCAACGCTCGCCGCAAGGCGTGAACTTGTTTCACGTCGAGGAAGCGGAATTTCTCGAAAGCCTTATACTGTCTCCGTTCACACATGATCGGAGGGTGTCTCTATGTCTCAATTATTTCGTTTGGCATCGCCAGAAGATTACGAATACATCGAAGAATTAAATTTATGGGAATTGTCATTTGATAAGCGACCGGTTCAAGGGGTTCGTTGTGAAGATCCGGTGATCGGGGCAGAAAAATATAATCAAGGGCGTGAAAAATTTAAGGCGTTAGCGTTACGGCATAAAAAACACTGGAAACCGAACGGATTGACCTTTTCGGAGTTGATCCGCTGGGCAATAGAATGCGGAACTCCAGAACAATGTCAGCTTGTTTTAGCGTTATACCATTGCACAAACGATGATGATTATCAGGCGATGGGAATTCAGTTAAGCCGAAGTATTGATAATGCAAATGTCAGTCCGATCATCTTTTTCACAGGTAAAAATCAACGGTTATTAGGTGATTTTTCGATGCTAAAACAGCTCGAAGAAAAGGTGCGCTGACGTTAGGTTTACCTATTATTTTATGTATTATCCTATCTATTATTCTATCTCTTATTTTATCTATTTCGTCTGTAATAGGTAGAATAATACATAGAATAAGATACAGAATAATAGATAGACACAAGATGACGTTGTGTTATTTCTTACCCATTAATCCACCTGTTATTCTACCTATTACTTTACCCGTTATTGCACCCAATTTAGGTATAACGGGCAGAATAACGGGTGAAATAATGGGTAGAATCATAGTTTTACTAACTTGCACCCCATGATACTTTCAGTATCAATGCCACTCATTTTCTGGACGAAAATGAATGACATAAGGCTCCGCCCTCTGGCTATTTTCTTCGGCTGGACGCCTGAGAAAAAAACCATTCACCCAAGCCCGTCAAACTCACTGCGTTCGTCTGACCACCCCCTTTTTTCGCCCCTGTATTTGGTCGCTCAAAAATGTGGTGGTCAGACGCTTCGCTTGACGGGGGGCTTTGCCCCCAAAACGAAACACGTTCACTGGGGTTCACTTGCCATCGCTGGGGCGTGTCATTTCGTTTCGGC
>NZ_JAMQBJ010000012.1:0-3540 GCF_023701425.1 Proteus sp. FZP2095 | reverse complement strand
GGCCAGGCCTCAGCATTTTATTATGGTGATCCCCTGGGCGAAATGCGCCTGGTAAGCAGAGTTTTTGAAATGTAAGGCCTTTGAATAAGACAAAAGGCTGCCTCATCGCTAACTTTGCAACAGTGCCTAAAATAAGCCTTATATCCAAGCATAAAACAAGGTTGTCTAGACTTCTTTTAACAGTAAAGTTATCATAAAACTGAATTTTATTTTTTAGGTAAGTTTATGCATTCTATCCGCATTCGTTAAGACACAACTATTTGCATAGTGACACTATTTTATAATGGTGGGCTTTTGTTGTGTCTTTAAGAATATATGCGGATATATAAAGTAAAAGTATGCTTAATTTATAAGTATGCTTTTAGTGCATAGTTTCCAGTTATAACTTAATTGACTAGCTATTTGTCCACCCTGTGGATGAATAGCTTTTTTTTTGGGAGGACACTGTGATGCTAGCTTTTGTTTTCACCTAAATCCTGTTTGCTGCATAAAAAATTTCAAGAGCTAAACAGGAGTAAATAAAAATGAGTTTAATTATTAAAGCGAGAAACATACGCTTGGATTATGCTGGGCGTGATGTTTTGGATATTGATGAATTGGAAATTCACTCTTATGACCGTATTGGTCTTGTGGGTGATAACGGAGCAGGAAAGAGTAGTTTACTCAAAGTACTTAATGGCGAAATTGTTTTAGCCGAAGCGACATTACAGCGTTTTGGTGATTTTGCACATATCAGCCAACTGGGCGGAATCGAAATAGAAACGGTCGAAGACCGGGCAATGTTATCTCGCCTTGGTGTTTCCAATGTACAAAACGACACAATGAGTGGCGGAGAGGAAACTCGTGCAAAAATTGCTGCCGCATTTTCCCAACAAGTACATGGCATTCTAGCGGATGAACCAACCAGCCACCTTGATCTCAATGGAATAGATCTACTTATTGGTCAACTTAAAGCATTTGATGGAGCATTACTTGTTATCAGTCATGACCGATATTTTCTTGATATGGTTGTAGACAAGATATGGGAGTTAAAAGACGGTAAAATTACGGAATATTGGGGTGGTTACTCGGATTACTTGCGTCAAAAAGAAGAAGAGCGACAACACCAAGCCGTAGAATATGAGCTGATGATGAAGGAACGGGAGCGATTAGAATCTGCTGTGCAAGAAAAACGCCAGCAAGCTAATCGATTAGACAATAAGAAAAAAGGAGAAAAATCCAAAAACTCTACCGAAAGTGCTGGACGACTTGGGCATGCAAAAATGACTGGCACCAAGCAAAGAAAACTGTATCAGGCAGCTAAGAGTATGGAAAAGCGTTTGGCTGCATTAGAAGATATTCAAGCACCAGAGCATTTGCGTTCTATTCGTTTTCGTCAAAGTTCAGCCCTAGAACTGCACAATAAGTTCCCGATTACGGCAGATGGTCTGAGCTTAAAATTTGGTAGCCGTACTATCTTTGATGACGCTAACTTTATAATACCGCTTGGCGCTAAAGTCGCTATAACTGGATCGAATGGAACAGGGAAAACGTCCTTGTTAAAAATGATATCAGAACGTGCTGATGGATTAACCATATCTCCAAAAGCTGAAATTGGCTACTTTACACAAACAGGATATAAATTTAACACGCATAAATCTGTGCTCTCCTTTATGCAGGAAGAGTGCGAGTACACAGTTGCGGAAATTCGTGCAGTATTGGCTTCAATGGGGATCGGAGCGAATGATATTCAAAAAAACTTATCCGACTTATCGGGAGGTGAAATCATCAAACTGCTTTTATCCAAAATGCTTTTAGGAAAATATAATATTTTGCTTATGGATGAACCAGGAAACTATCTTGACCTAAAAAGTATTGCCGCATTAGAAACAATGATGAAGTCCTATGCAGGAACTATTATCTTCGTATCTCATGACAAGCAATTGGTCGATAATATTGCTGACATTATCTACGAGATCAAAGACCACAAAATCATCAAGACTTTTGAGAGAGATTGTTAATGATAGCCAATCTAATCCGAACATTAATTATTGAACTCTTTAAAGGAAATTAAAAATGACAATTCAAGATATTCAATCACTTGCTGAAGCACACGGCTTGTTGCTTACGGACAAAATGAATTTCAATGAAATGGGCATTGATTTTAAGGTCGTTTTTGCTCTTGATACAAAGGGGCAACAATGGTTGCTGCGTATTCCTCGTCGTGATGGCATGAGGGAACAAATCAAGAAAGAAAAACGCATTTTAGAATTGGTAAAAAAACATCTTTCTGTAGAGGTTCCTGATTGGAGAATTTCATCTACAGAATTAGTGGCTTATCCCATACTTAAAGATAATCCTGTTTTAAATTTGGATGCTGAAACCTATGAAATAATTTGGAATATGGACAAAGATAGCCCGAAATACATAACATCTTTGGCAAAAACCTTATTTGAAATCCATAGTATTCCTGAAAAAGAAGTTCGGGAAAATGATTTGAAAATTATGAAACCTTCAGATTTAAGACCTGAAATAGCAAACAATTTGCAGTTAGTAAAATCTGAAATTGGTATAAGTGAGCAATTGGAAACCCGCTACAGAAAATGGTTGGATAATGATGTTCTATGGGCAGATTTCACCCAATTTATACATGGCGATTTATATGCTGGGCATGTACTAGCTTCAAAGGATGGAGCTGTTTCAGGCGTTATTGATTGGTCAACAGCCCATATAGATGACCCAGCGATTGATTTTGCTGGGCATGTAACTTTGTTTGGAGAAGAAAGCCTCAAAACTCTAATCATCGAGTATGAAAAACTAGGGGGTAAAGTTTGGAATAAACTATATGAACAGACTTTAGAAAGAGCAGCGGCCTCTCCTTTGATGTATGGTTTATTTGCCTTAGAAACTCAAAATGAAAGCCTTATCGTTGGAGCAAAAGCTCAGTTGGGAGTTATATAATTTAAAAATATGATTGCTGAGAACTGCCTTGTTTTGAAACTTGGTTGGCTTTAATTAGTTTTTAGTATTCTTTATAGAAAATGCCTCGATCAAGGGGCATTTCTAACAATCATTTAACATAAAATTTCTTATGTGAAGTAACCTGAATGCAGCGGTGCCCCATTGGGGGCGCGTTGAGATAAGCCTCTTTTAGATAACTTTAGCAACTCGATAGACAGTTGCAACTCCACAATTCACTGCTTTGGCAATTTCTTCCTTAGTCATATTGCCAACTACTAGCAATTCTTTTATTCGTTTATGTTTAGCCTCATTTGCCTTCTTGCCTGTTGGTTTGTAACCCGAACGTGCCAGGCCCTGCTTAATACGTTCTATACGTTTCTCATTGTCTAGGCGGGCCATTGTTGCCAGAAGATCAATCAACATATTGTTGATGAGTTCCAAGATTGAATGAGTAATGCTGTCACTGGTTTGAAGGCACTGTTGCAAATAGTCGGTGGTGATAAACTTATCATCCCCTTTTGCTGATGGAGCTGCACATGAACCCATTCAAAGGCCGGCATTTTCAGCGTGACATCATTCTGTGGGCCGTACGCTGGTACT
>NZ_JAMQBJ010000011.1:0-4371 GCF_023701425.1 Proteus sp. FZP2095 | reverse complement strand
CGCTTGACGGGGGGCTTTGCCCCCAAAACGAAACACGTTCACTGGGGTTCACTTGCCATCGCTGGGGCGTGTCATTTCGTTTCGGCTCCCCCTGTTTTTCCCTTTCTTCGCTGGACGCTCATCAGGAGAAAAACAAAAAGCCTACCGCCCTCGTTTTACTCGGTTGGTCAAATCGCTTCTTGCCACAAAACAAGTTTGTGTCTTTCAGCGATTTCGCATCGTTTTACTTGTCAGTTTGCATGATGTTAAAAACGCACTCAGAAGCTCGCAAAACCGTTCTAAACTTTCAGCGTAGATTTGGGTGTTTTGTAGGGTGATCGTGTCTTAAAATCGTTTTGAGGGGCTTTGATGGGGGTGAACGGGCGGTTTTTGCTAACTAACTCGCCCGTTTAACATAAAAGGGATTATAGGAATGCTTTTTAGCGCTAGACTATTGTTTTTAATTTCAGGCAAGTGAAAGTAATGAAAAAAGAATTTTTGGGACTAATGTCCTTATTAGTGATTTCAGCGTGTTCATCATCATATGAACGTTATAGTGGTGTTGACCAAAATTTATGTGATGAATTTCTCCGCATAGCGAAAAATGAATATTTGAGTTCAAAAGAATGTTTTAGAAAAAATATAGATAAGTATATCAACACTGGCTCTAATTCAGAGGTTGTATCTGTTGTTAGATATGAATGTAGGGATGATATTCGTAAGTTGTCATACGCTTATCTAGATAGAGCTTATTGTTCAGTGGCTGAAGACACTTACTCAAGCTACAGGTCTGTAAAAAGTGATCTTATGGATTCTAGCGGTAGCATGCTACAAGCTATATCGTCATCTGTAGATGAGCGCCTGTTACAGTATGTTATGTATTATCGAGCGAACCATGAACTTCCAAATTAAAGCAAAAAAATCCTAATGCCCCAATGTGGTACTAATCAAAATGGAGCGAAGCGACAACGACTTCTTGTCTTTGCTTTTCTCCATGATCGGTTATTGGGTCATGGCTTCTTAGCTCTTTAATCTAGCTAAGTCTGGTTAGGTTGGGCTTCTTTCGACGGTGCAATCCAAGAAATCCCTAGTCCGTTGATTGGTGCTCTTGTCAGGTACGCACTGTAATCTTTCGATACCGCAGCGTGATTCGGAGGCAGAGCCGGAATTTCGTGTTCCGGTACGTTTTACTACCACAATTTGCCTGTTTATCCTTTCGGAGACCGGGCTAAGTCCGAGTCAATCAAGTGGTGCATTTGAGTTAATGTCGTTGAATGGTTTTAAGGAAGTCGTGACAAGCGAGCTTCCCATTGTTAAGATTGGATTGTCTAGGTCTGATCTTAGCAACGAATGCACCGAATCAGATTAGCAGAGCCGAAGTGATGTCACAATCATTTCGGCTCTGTGCCTTCTGGAGTATCACAAAAAATTTCACCGTATTTCAATCCGCAACGCTCGCCGCAAGAGGAAAATTTATTTTTCATCGAGGAAGCCTCACAAAAGTAAAAAAAACGGGTCATAACATTTGGACAAAAAACAAAGCTTATATCAGATAATTTGATTCCCATAAGACCCATTATGTTAAACGGGCGAGTTAGCTTACAAAAACCGCCCGTTCATCCGCATCAAAGCCCATCAAATCGATTTTAAGACACGATCACCCTATCAAGCACCCAAATCCACCCTGAAAGTTTATAACGGTTTCTGTGCCTTTCTAGTGCGTTTTTAACAATGTTTTATTTCAGGTGAAATCATTAACGTAAGGCTTAAAATAATCCATATTTATAATTGTTATTTTTTACTTTTGATAAATTTATAAAACGGGGTTTCACTAACGTAAAAACCAGAGTGGCTGATTTCATCCATGATGCTAGACCAACTTTTACCTTGTTTTTTTAATTCCATAATCTCGTCATAGATGTGATCGAGGAGCTCATTTGTTGTCGCTTTAGGATGCTCGGTCATAAAACTTTTTATTTTTTCAATCATTCTACTGCCTTGATTTTTGGCTGATATTTAATTAACTCTGTCAATTATAGAGCACTAAATTAACGGAATCATGAAAAATTCCTTATTTTTTTAAAGTGATATAGCGTAATGAGATGAAAAAATAGAAAGGGTAGATAATGATGGATGTAAAACGCCACACAAGAGACTTGTAGCGTTTTACATAAAAGGAATTATACGTAATTATTTCAGGGGGGGGTTAGCGTTCTTCATTTAGTAAATGCTTATTTTCATATTCGCATTTTTTATCGACGTAAAGTTGCTGTAATTTTTTAAAGCGATCTTTAGCTGCTTTACCTTCCACTGTTTTTGCATCGCTGGTATCTATAAAGAAAAGAGGAACTAGCAATAACGCCCCTGTTACACCTAAAGCTGAATTTTTAGCTATCTGTCCATTTAGTTCACTGTCTTTTGACTTTACTAAGTTAGCCATATCTTCCATCTCACTAATGATAGATTGACATGACATCATAGAATCCCCTGGCTGTGAAACCTGAACAGGCATAGGTGTTGTATGTACACAACCAGAAAGAAAAACAGAAAACGATAGTAATGTTAACCTTATCTTCATTAATACTTATCCTTAGAAATTTTAGCATGTTAGCATTAAATGTAAGTTTATGTGTCATGAAGAAAATAAGTTATTACTCGCCAGAATCCTTAATAATTACAATTTTTGTAATGTTTATCGTTTCATTTGTTGGGCGCTTGTATTATTTTCTAATATCCTTTATCTAAATTTTCCTGTTTTCGAAACAATAATCCCCTATATGCCCCAATGTGGTACTAATCAAAACGGAGCGAAGCGACAGCATCTTTCTGTCTTTGCTTTTCTCCATGATCGGTGATTGGGTCATGGCTTCTTAGCTTGTTCCATTAGCTAAGTCTGGTGCTTTTGGTTAGGTTGGGCTTCTTTCGACGGTGCAATCCAAGAAATCCCTAGTCCGTTGATTGGTGCTCTTATCAGGTACGCACTGTAATCTTTCGATACCGCAGCGTGATTCGGAGGCAGAGCCGGAATTTCGTTTTCCGGTACGTTTTACTACCACAATTTGCCTGTTTATCCTTTCGGAGACCGGGCTAAGTCCGAGTCAATCAAGTGGTGCATTTGAGTTAGTGTCTTTGAATGGTTTTAAGGAAGTAGTGACAAGCTAGCTTCCCATTGCTAAGATTGGGTTGTCGAGGTCTAATCGAAGCAACGAATGCACGCGAATTAGATTAGCAGAGCCGAAGTGATGTCACAATCATTTCGGCTCTGCACCTTCTAGAGTTCAGAAAAAAATCCTTTATGTTTTCAACTCGCAACGCTCGCCGCAAGGCGTGAACTTGTTTCACGTCGAGGAAGCGGAATTTCCCGAAAGCCTTATAATATCTCCGTTCACACATCATCGGAGGGGATCACTATGTCTCAATTATTTCGTTTGGCATCACCGGCAGATTACGAATACATCGAAGAAATAAAATTATGGGAATTGTCATTTGATAAGCGACCGGTTCAAGGGGTTCGTTGTGAAGATCCGGTGATCGGGGCAGAAAAATACAATCGAGGGCGTGAAAAATTTAAGGCGTTAGCGTCACGGCATAAAAAACACTGGAAACCGAACGGATTGACCTTTTCGGAGTTGATCCGCTGGGCAATAGAGTGTGGAACCCCCGAACAATGTCAGCTTGTTTTAGCGTTATACCATTGTACAAACGATGATGATTATCAGGCGATGGGGATTCAGTTAAGTCGAAGTATCGATAATGCAAATGTCAGTCCGATCATCTTTTTCACAGGTAAAAATCAACGGTTATTAGGTGATGTTTCGATGCTAAAACAGCTCGAGGAAAAGGCAGGTTAATGTCATGTTTGTTTATTATCCTGTGTATTATTCCGTATCTTATTCTATCTAATTTCTCTCTAATACACAGAATAATAAAGAGAATAAGATACAGAATAAGAGATAGACACAAGATGACGTTGTGTCATTTCTTACCCATTAATCTATCCGTTATTCTATCCATTATTCTGTCCGTTATTTTATCCGATTTAGGTATAACGGATAGAATAACGGGTAAAATAACGGATGAAATCATCATTTTACCAATCTACATCTATGATACTTTCAGTATCAATGCCACTCATTTTCTGGACGAAAATGAATGACATAAGGCTCCGCCCTCTGGCTATTTTCTTCGGCTGGACGCCTGCGAAAAAAGCCATTCACCCAAGCCCGTCAAACTCACTGCGTTCGTCTGACCACCCCCTTTTTTCGCCCTGTATTTGGTCGCTCAAAAATGTGGTGGTCAGACGCTTCGCTTGACGGGGGGCTTTGCCCCCAAAACGAAACACGTTCACTGGGGTTCACTTGCCATCGCTGGGGCGTGTCATTTCGTTTCGGC
>NZ_JAMQBJ010000010.1:0-4456 GCF_023701425.1 Proteus sp. FZP2095 | reverse complement strand
AATTTGCTTGGCGGCCATAGCGCAGCGGACCCACCTGAATCCATGCCGAACTCAGAAGTGAAACGTTGTAGCGCCGATGGTAGTGTGGGGCCTCCCCATGTGAGAGTAGGGAACTGCCAGGCATCAAATAAGACGAGAAAGCCAACCCACTGGGTTGGCTTTTTTGCTATCTAAGAAATTTGAAATACAGATGTAATATCCCCACACTAATCACCTATCACTTTGCTATCCTCAGCGATGCTTGGCTGTTAAACTAAGCCATCAGCTAAATGAGGTAGACTTTCATGAAAGAATCGGTTTCATTGCAAGCATTTAATACATTTGGTTTGAGAGCAAAAGCTCACCAAATAGACACTGCAAATAATAAAGATGAGCTTTGTACATGCTGGCAAAATGCCCATGAGCAGAAGTTGCCCACCCTTATTCTAGGTGGTGGTAGCAACGTACTATTTACAGAAGATTTTAATGGTATTGTTATCCGCAATTGTATTACTGGAATTGAGATTACTGAAGATGAGCAATATTGGTCTATTCATGTTGGTGCGGGCGAAAATTGGCATGCACTTGTTGAATTTCTATTAAAAAAGAATATCTATGGACTAGAAAATTTAGCGCTGATCCCAGGAAATGTAGGTTCAGCACCAATACAAAATATCGGTGCTTATGGCAAAGAATTAAAAGATGTTTGTGCTTATGTTGATATAGTTGAGCTAAGTACAGGTCATGTTCATCGATTATCTAATGATGAATGTCAGTTTGGTTACCGTGATAGTATTTTCAAGCATCACTACCAGAAAGGCTTTGCCATTGTTGCTGTAGGGTTACAGCTTAGCAAAAAATGGGAGCCTATTCTTACCTATGGCGATTTATCAAAATTATCATTAGAAACAGTAACACCAAAAGATGTGTTTGGATCTGTGTGCTCTATGAGAACAAGTAAACTACCAGATCCTACCATAACAGGTAATGCAGGTAGTTTTTTCAAGAACCCAATTGTTGATACTCGCATTGCACAACATTTAAAAGCAGAATATCCCTTCTGTCCTCAATATGTTCAACAAGATGGTGTAAAACTTGCTGCAGGTTGGCTGATTGATCAATGTGGTCTTAAAGGCCATCAGATTGGTGGTGCTGCTGTTCATATGAAGCAAGCACTTGTTCTTATCAATAAAGAGGGTCTAGCAACAGGCAAAGACATTGTTAATTTAGCTGCATGTATACGTCAAAAAGTCTTTGAGCGCTTTGGTGTGCAATTAGAGCCAGAAGTCCGTTTTATTGGCCAATATGGCGAAATCAATGCAGTGGACGCTATTTCATGAAAGAAACACCAACTCCCTTATTATTAATTGAAATTCTTGCTGATGGAAACATCCATTCAGGAGAGCAACTAGGCGAAAGCTTAGGAATGACACGCGCAGGTATTAATAAACATATTCAAACATTGCGTAGTTGGGGTATAGATGTTCAAACTGTCGCAGGAAAGGGCTATCAATTAGATGCTCCTATGAATTTGTTGAATGCGGATAGTGTAAACAAAAACATTAAAGGTGAACCAGCCAGTGTTATTCCTGTTATAGATTCTACTAACCAATATTTGATACAGCGTATTAGCGAATTAAAATCGGGTGATGTTTGTATTGCTGAATACCAGTCAGCAGGACGAGGCCGAAGAGGACGCCAATGGATTTCGCCTTTTGGTAGAAATTTATATTTGAGTATGTATTGGAGGCTCGATCAAGGACCTGCTGCTGCAATAGGATTGAGTTTGGTTGTCGGCGTTATTATGGCTGAGGTATTACAAAAGCTTGGTGCAGATGGCGTTAAAGTTAAATGGCCTAACGATCTCTATTTAAATGATAAAAAGCTTTCAGGTATTCTTGTTGAGTTAACAGGGAAAACCGGTGATGTTGCTCATATTGTTACGGGTATTGGTATCAATATTGCAATGAGTAAAAATCAAACTGAAGCCATTAACCAGCAATGGATTAATTTAGAGCAAGTTGGTATCAAAATTGATAGAAATGAACTTGCTTGTGAAATTACTAATGCACTAAGGGAAGCATTTGTTCAGTTTGAAAAACAAGGGTTATCTATGTTTATCGAGCGTTGGAAACGTTTAGATAACTTTATGGATCGCCGAGTGAAGCTTATTATTGGTGAAAAAGAGATCTTTGGTATTGCCAAAGGTATCAATGACCAAGGTGCCTTACTTTTGGAACAAGATGGAAAAATCATACCTTATATAGG
This sequence comes from Proteus sp. FZP2095, assembly GCF_023701425.1. Taxonomy (NCBI): domain Bacteria; kingdom Pseudomonadati; phylum Pseudomonadota; class Gammaproteobacteria; order Enterobacterales; family Morganellaceae; genus Proteus; species Proteus sp. FZP2095. The sequence goes on along the minus strand of NZ_JAMQBJ010000010.1, from coordinate 2,209 downwards.
TGGTGAAATTTCATTGAGAATTGCATTGTAATGCTTTAAATTGCATTGAACATCTAAAACTAAAAAAGCTTTCCTAAATTGGAAAGCTTTTTGTTTATCGATATTACTTTGAATAACTGAAATACAATGATATTGAGATCAAGTACCACTAATTGTTTAGATTTACTTACGTAATCGAACGTTGGTGATCGTATGACTTTGGCCTTTGGTTAGTATAAGACTCGCTCTTTCTTTCGTTGGCAATATGTTTTGTTTTAAATTCAAACCATTAATTTCTTGCCAAATTGAAGATGCTATTTCAATAGATTCTTCTCTGCTTAATTTAGAGTAATTATTAAAATACGATTCAGGATCAGTAAACGCACCTTCTCTAAATTTTAAAAAGCGACTGATATACCAGTGTTTTAGTAATTCTTCATCAGCATCAACATAAATAGAGAAATCTACATAATCTGATACGAAAACATTATGCGGATCATGAGGATAATCCTGATTACTCTGTAATACATTTAATCCTTCAAGAATTAAGATATCAGGTTGTTCAATAACCTGTTTTTTATCCGGGATGATGTCATAGACTAAATGAGAATAGACAGGCGCTGTTACTTGTTTCTTGCCTGATTTTATATCAGAAACGAAAGAGACAAGGCTATGCATATCATAGGATTCAGGAAATCCTTTCTTTTTCATTATCCCGCGTTTCTTTAACTCCGCATTAGGTAAAAGAAAACCATCAGTAGTAATTAAATCAACTTTACGATGTTCTGGCCAACGGGTTAAAAGTGCTTGTAGTAAACGAGCTGTGGTGCTCTTACCAACAGCAACACTGCCGGCTATACCAATAATATAAGGGATTTTGGCACTTCTTGTTCCAAGAAACTGCTCTAAGACGGCTTGACGACGTAAATTAGAACTTATGTAAAAATTGAGTAATCTTGAAAGAGGAAGATAAATCTCAATGACATCATCAATAGAAATTTCTTCGTTAATCCCTTTTAAATCGACAATCTCTTTTTCGGTTAGCGTTAAAGGAACGGAATCTCTTAACGTTGCCCAGTGCTTCCTGTCAAATTCTAAATAAGGGGTTATAAAGCGTTCTTTGTTATTCATAAGCCAACATCTGCCTAATATTCGCAGGTTGGACAGGCTGTTTAAAACACCCGTATCCGATAAAAAATAAACAGCATCATAACGAGTGATGTCTCTTAGGCGTAGATATTTTTTTAATTTTTTCTACTTTTTTTGACACGAACTGAATAAATTTGTAAAAAAAGTACAAAAAATAGTCATAAAAATATTTTTTAGCGTAGACTAATAAGGGTGCAATAATCTTTTTTCTAAAAATTTATTGATGATTAATAAATTTGGGACTGAATAGATAAATTAGCTTGCTAATCTATCATGAATTTTTGTTGGCATTTTGGTCGTTTTTTTCCTAAAAAATCAACAATTCAATTAAAAACGAACAAAATCTAAGCAAAAGAACAAATATCGCAATTTTTTTGTTGCATCATGATGAAAGTCCTCCTAGAATGCGCACCACTTAGCCGGCATAGCTCAGTTGGTAGAGCAACTGACTTGTAATCAGTAGGTCCCGAGTTCGACTCTTGGTGCCGGCACCATTAAAAATTAGGTTTGGTGGGATACCCAAGCGGCCAAAGGGAGCAGACTGTAAATCTGCCGTCACAGACTTCGAAGGTTCGAATCCTTCTCCCACCACCATTAATTCCTAACTTAAGTGTTTTAAATTAGTAAACACTTAAGTAGAATACAAAGCTGATTTTAAGTCAGGTAGCCGAGTTCTGCGGGCATCGTATAATGGCTATTACCTCAGCCTTCCAAGCTGATGATGCGGGTTCGATTCCCGCTGCCCGCTCCAGATGTGCTGATATAGCTCAGTTGGTAGAGCGCACCCTTGGTAAGGGTGAGGTCGGCAGTTCGAATCTGCCTATCAGCACCACTCCTTCATGTTCTTGCCTCCCTGATTAAAATCTTAACAAGCACTAGCAAATCGCTAATTTACTTACTGCTTGGTTGATGTGGTGTAACCACCGATTCCGTGTCTTAGAGGGACAATTTAAATGTCTAAAGAAAAATTTGAACGTTCAAAACCGCACGTTAACGTTGGTACTATCGGCCACGTTGACCACGGTAAAACAACTCTGACTGCTGCAATCACTACAGTTTTAGCTAAAACTTACGGTGGTGC